>JBBCJN010000001.1:0-504979 GCA_037190785.1 Pedobacter sp.
TGCGATTAGCTACGTTGCCGCAGACATTGTGGTGGGTGCGAAAGCCTTGACATTGACGGCCGATCTTGTCAATAAAACGTACGGAGAGGTATTGACGGGTGGGGCAGGTTTCAGTGGCTTTACATCTTCGGGATTAGAGAATGGAGAGACGATAGGCAGTGTGACGGTGGCCTATGGTGATGGTTCTTCAGCGACTGCGGCTGTAGGGACGTATAGCGGCTCGGTGACGATCAGCGGTGCTAGCGGTGGTACGTTTACGGCTTCCAATTATGCGATTAGCTATATTGCTGCAGACATGGTGGTGGGCGCGAAAGCCTTGACGCTGACGGCAAATAATGCGAGTAAGACTTATGGAGAGGTATTGACAGGTGGAGCAGGTTCCACCGCCTTTACATCTTCAAGTTTAGAGAATGGCGAAACGATTGGCAGCGTGACGGTGGCTTATGGCACCGGTGCAGCGGCCAATGCAGCTGTAGGAACCTATAGTGGCTCGGTGACGATCAGCGGTGCTACCGGTGGTACGTTTACGGCTTCTAATTATGCGATTAGCTATGTTGCCGCAGATATTTTGGTGGGCGCGAAAGCGTTGACAGTGACGGCCGATCTTGTCAATAAAACGTACGGAGAGGTATTGACGGGTGGAACAGGTTCCACCGCCTTTACCGATTCAGGCTTGGAGAACGGCGAAACGATTGGCAGTGTGACGGTGGCTTATGGTTCGGGTTCTGCCGGGACTGCAGCTGTAGGAACCTATAGCGGCTCGGTGACGATCAGCGGTGCTACCGGTGGTACCTTTACGGCTTCCAATTATGCGATTAGCTATATTGCTGCAGACATGGTGGTGGGCACGAAAGCGTTGACAGTGACGGCCGATCTAGTAAGTAAAACGTACGGAGAGGTATTGAATGGAGGGGCAGGTTTCAGTGGCTTTACATCTTCGGGATTAGAGAATGGAGAGACGATAGGCAGTGTGACGGTGGCCTATGGTGATGGTTCTTCAGCGACTGCGGCTGTAGGGACCTATAGCGGCTCGGTGACGATCAGCGGTGCTAGCGGTGGTACGTTTACGGCTTCCAACTATGCGATTAGCTATGTTGCCGCAGATATTGTGGTGGGTGCGAAAGCCTTGACGCTGACGGCAAATAATTCGAGTAAGACTTATGGAGAGGTATTGACGGGTGGGGTAGGTTTCAGTGGCTTTACATCTTCGGGCTTGGAGAACGGCGAAACGATTGGCAGTGTGACGGTGGCCTATGGTACGGGTTCTGCCGGAACTGCGGCTGTAGGGACATATGCTGGCTCGGTGACGATCAGCGGTGCTACTGGTGGTACGTTTACGGCTTCTAATTATGCGATTAGCTATGTTGCCGCAGACATGGTGGTGGGTACAAAAGCGTTGACAGTGACGGCCAACCCTGTGAATAAAACGTATGGAGAGGGCTTAAGTAACCTTACAGGCTCTATTGCCTTTACATCTTCAGGCTTAGAGAATGGGGAAACGATTGGCAGTGTAACGATTACTTATGGAAACGGTGGTATTGCCACTTCGCCTGTAGGAACTTATGCCGGCGAGGTGGTGCCAAGTGGAGCTGTCGGTGGTACGTTTACGGCCTCTAACTACGCCATTAGCTATGTTGGAGGAGATATCATTGTAGGTGCCAAAGCCTTGACGCTGACGGCCAATCCGGTGAACAAAACGTACGGAGAGGTATTGAATGGTGGGGCAGGTTTCACCGCCTTTACATCTTCAGGCTTGGAGAACGGAGAAACGATTGGCAGCGTGACGGTGGCTTATGGCACCGGTGCAGCGGCCAATGCAGCTGTAGGGACATATGCTGGCTCGGTGACGATCAGTGGTGCTACCGGTGGTACGTTTATGGCTTCTAATTATGCGATTAGCTATGTTGCCGGAGACATTATGGTGGGTGCAAAAGCTTTAACGGTAACGGCCAATTCGGTAAATAAGACTTATGGTCAGTTACTGACAGACCAAACAGGGGCGACTGCTTTTATTTCTTCCGGATTAGAGAATGGAGAGACGATTGGCAGTGTCACATTATCCTACGGCCCGGGTGCCGCAGCAACAGCGAGTGCAGGAACGTATACAGGTTCGGTAACTCCAAGTGAAGCTGTTGGTGGTACATTTATTCCTTCAAACTACACCATTGCCTACCGCTCCGGTGATCTGATTGTGGGTGGAAAAACACTGAGTATTACTGCTCATTCGGTAAGAAAAACCTATGGGAATGCTTTAACACAGGGGGCTTCCACTTCCTTTACTACAGTAGGTTTGGAAGAAGGAGAAACGATTGAAAGTGTGACCATGAACTATGGAAACGGAGCTGCGATTTCATCCGGCATAGGAACTTATTCCGGACAGGTAGTTCCTGTCGCCGCTGTAGGTCGGAACTTTAACGCATCAAATTATGTCATTACTTATCATTCCGCAGACATCATAGTAGAACCGAAACTACTCATCGTCACAGCTGGAGGAATAGATAAAGTATACGATGGGAATACAGAGGCAAGGGTTCAACTGAGTGATAATCGCGTGCCTGGAGACGATTTAAATGTTACTTATGCTGCTGCCACGTTTATAACACCTGAGGTGGGGACAAATAAATTAGTCAATGTGACAGGCATTGCTCTCTCTGGAGGCACTTCTTCAGGTAACTACCTGTTCAGTATGTCTGCTGCCTCTGCCACGGCTGCTATTACCCCAAAAGCGATTACTGTGATGGTAGCTCCCCAAAACAAGGTATATGGAGAGGCCGACCCAGCATTTACCTACACTTATTCGGGTAGTTTGATAGGAACAGATCGCTTTAGTGGTGAGCTGGCACGCGCTGCTGGAGAAAATGTAAATGATTATGCCATCCATTTAGGTACCCTTACCTTAGGAAGCAATTATTCGATTGTGTATGAGGGGGCAAATCTGACGATCAGCAAGGCAGTACTGACAATAACGGCGAATAATGCCGGGATGTGTCAGGGAAGTGAGCTCCCGCTATTTACCTTTAGTTATAGTGGTTTCAAATTTGCCGATAATGAAAGCAGCCTTTCTACACGACCTGTCGTTTCTACTACGGCAAACAGGAATAGTCCCGTGGGTAACTATGTACTCGTACCGGCCGGCGCTGTTTCTGCAAATTATACGTTTGTCTATGCCAACGGTCAACTCAGTATTCAGGCGGCTCCGGTGGTCACAATTGCTTCAGACAGTGGCCCTGCTGTTTCTAAAGGGGCCACAGTGAAACTAACGGCCGCTGGAGGAGTGAGTTATAGCTGGGCAAATGCCAATGGAATCATTGACGGACAGAATACGGCTGTATTGACTGTACGCCCTTCGCAGAATACGACTTATACGGTAACGGCGACCAATGCCAACGGATGTAGTCAGACAGCGAGCATCACTATCCTGGTGGAAGACGACATGCAACTCGTTGCAGGAACCAATATTTTGACACCAAATGGGGATGGAAAAAATGACTTCCTGGTAATTAAAAATATTGATATGTATCCAAATAATGAGATCCGGATATTTGATATTGCAGGAAGACTTATCTACAAAAAGAAAGGCTATGATAACAGTTGGGCAGGAACTTTGAATGGCTCTCCTCTAAGCAAAGGTACCTATTACTACATCATCGATTTTGGGGATGGTAGAGGGATGAAAAAAGGTTTTGTATCAATTGTAAGAGATTAGTGATGAAGACAACAGGAAATAAACTTATGAAGCTAAAAATATATGCAATGGTACTACTGTTATCAGGGGTGATAAGTGGTACCGCAAATGCGCAATTAGCCCCGTTGGGAGCCATGTACTTCCAGAATCAGTACCTGAACAATCCTGCCTTTGCAGGAAAAGAATCAGGCTTAGAACTTGATTTAAGTTATCGACAACAATGGAGCTCTTTACCGGGATCTCCTAAAATACAAGCATTAACCGCTTCTTATGCGATGACATCTAAAGCAGGCCTAGGACTTAATCTTTTCAATGATCAGGCCGGACTGTTTCAACGCACCCGTCTGGTAGGAAGCTATGCCTACCATCTTCCGCTAAATGCCAATGACCATAAATTAAGCTTTGGAATCTCCTTTGGTTTTATGGATGAGACGGTGGATTACAATCGCATGGACGGAGATATTGACGATATTTCGGTAGGAAATTTTAACCAGCGTAAGCAATACCTCGATGGCGATTTTGGAGTGGCTTATTCAACGGGAAAACTTCAGTTACAGGCATCCTTGCCGAATCTTCGGAACAGCCTCGGTTTTAATAAAGAAGAAAGACAGGTAGTGGATGATGCAAGATTTTATGTGGGGGCAAGTTACAAATGGCAACTTTCTGAGGGTTCAGGGATTGAGGTAGAACCAAAGCTGGCATTTCGGGGAATAAGGGGTTTTACTAATATCGTGGATTTCGGAAGTAATTTTACGTTTGCCGAAGGTAAAATTGGATTAATGGCGATGTACCATTCGAGTGAAAGTGCCTCGTTTGGCTTTAGTACCCGTCTATCCAGAGCTTTTCATCTCATGGGCTTTTATACCACCAACACCGCGGCACTCGCCAGACATGCCAATGGTAGTTTTGAACTAAATCTGAAAATGAATTTGTTTGATAAACAATAAGTCTTACCTGATTTCGCTAAGCAGTGCCTCGTCTTATTCATAAGACGAGGCACTGTCGTTAAAGAGAATAAAACTGAGTTTTTTTTAATGGAAACTAAATTCAAAAATTACCTAATTAATTTTGAATTTTTATTTGCAAGTTCAATAAATAAATGCAACTTTGTTGCAATGAAAAACAATGGACCATTTAAAAAAAGGTGTTGGGCGAGATTGATCTCGTTTACATGGCTGGTCGCTGTTGTTTTTGTGCAGGGAGTGGAATTACTCCATCATTACAGGGATACGCATCATTCGATACCTCTCATTTCTAAAGAAAAGGAGAAACTCGCAAAGGAGGAACATTGTGAAATATGTCACTTTTACGACTTTGTTCATTCTCTTCAATGGAGCTTGCCCAATAGTGTTACTTTTTGTGCATTACTGCTCCCTGAGCAATGGATGAACTATTCTCCTTTAAATCCGTCCCCTTTGTCGGCCTTATTGACCAGCACCACGAACAAGGGGCCTCCTCAGTCACTGAAGCTGAGTTAACTATTTAGCACCTCCCGGGTGCTGTCATTTTTTATTCCTTCGTTTATTTTATGCATTTGAACAGGATTATTCCTTTCGGAATAGGTCTGTTGGTTTGCCTTGGTAGTGAGGTGCTTCGTGCACAACAACAAACAGCCATCATCAGTGGGCGTGTCATTAATAAAGATGATCAACGGCCATTAACAGATGTGGTTGTGCAGGTAGTTGGTTCAGGTAACTACGTACAAAGCAATCAACAGGGATACTTTTCCTTATCTCCACAAAAAACTGGAGAAATTAGACTTTCTTTTAAGCTATTGGGTATGCAAGCACAGGAACAGAGGTACGTGCTATCCCGCGATACAGTAGTGGAAATTCGGATGAAAATTCAATCTTTAGCCCTGGAGGAAGTATCGATTGCCACTCGTCAGCGTCGGATCGGTTCGTCCGTAATGATTGATCAGACCGCAATTCGGCATTTACAACCCAGTACCCTGGGAGACATCTTACAACTGTTGCCCGGACAGCTCGTACGCAGTCCAAATATGGCCGATGCCCAGCAAATTAATTTACGTCAGGTACCTGCAGGCGCCGATGCGGGCAGAATAAACGCCTTGGGGACGGCCATTATCCTGGACGGAATTCCGGCGAGCAACAATGCCAATATGCAATACAATGTAAATATCTTAAATAGTGCTCCTGGTACTTTACCCGCTTTTTCTTCGGTTGCAGGAAGAGGGGTAGACCTTCGGCAAATTCCTGCGGACCAGATTGAAAGCGTGGAAGTAATTACAGGAGTTCCTTCGGTAAGATATGGAGACCTCACTGCAGGCGGAGTAATGGTAAAGCGACGTGCAGGGGTTTTCAGCCCACAGTTTACTACCCGAATAAATCCTTTACTATTCCAACAGGCAGCAGGAATGGGTTTCAGATTGGGAAGGAAGGGGGGCGTTTTAAGCATGGATCATGATTATTCCCATTCTGTGGAAGACCCCAGAAATACCCTCAGTCAGTATACCCGATTGAGTAGTCAGCTGGCCTGGAGTAAAGGCTTTTCAGACAATCTACTTTTTACCACCACGAGAATGGGATGGAGTAGTACTCTGGATAATCAAAAGCAGGATCCCGACGAATTGCGCTACCAGAGACGCATTTATAGCCGGGAAAGAGCATTCCAGGTCGGAAGTAACTGGCATTTAAATACCAAAAGTCCATGGCTGTCCTCAGTAAGCATGGATGTTGGAATAAACATGGGCCAACAGGACAGCTATTTACAAGAAGTAGTGACCAGGGATCTTTTTCCTGTGAGTGATTCGATGGAGGAAGGCATGCATGTTGCGCGGTATGGAGAAAGCGAGTACCTGTCAAAAGTGAGGGTATCCGGCCGACCTGTATCGATCTACAATCGACTGGAAGGTGTCTTTTTGGCAGGGAAATCAATAGGCTCCTGGCGACATAAGGTAATAGCGGGAATGGAATACCGGTTTGATGGGAATAAAGGGGCTGGACGCGTTTTTGATCCCAGTCGTCCACCGAGACAGAATTATGCGGTAGGGGACAGGCCAAGATCTTTTGCAGATGTTCCTTCCATGCAACAATTAGGGTATTACCTCGAAGATCAAACAGAATTTAGATTCGGAGCGCGGATGTTCGCTTTTCATTTTGGATTTCGTTACGATAATATTCAGCCAAAAGGGCCATTGAAGGGGAAATTTGGAAATCAGGTATTGCCCAGATTAAACCTTGCAACGGAACTGATGAAGGGAATAAGAATTAAAGCAGGCTATGGGATGACTTCAAAGTCACCGACGCTTTCTTTTATGTATCCTGGTAAGCGTTATGTAGATCTTGTCAATTACAATTATTATGCTCAAAACCCCGCAGAGCGCCTGGTCGTAATGACCACCAGGGTTTTCGAAACAGATAATACGCAACTCAAAAGTTATGTTTCCAAGAAAGGAGAAGTTGGATTAGACTATGAGTTAGGGGATTTTCGTGGGTATTTTACCATTTATAGAGACGCCACTCATAATGCGTTCGGAACCAATCGGGAAGTCGTCGTACTACAGGTGGCCCGGTTAAAGGCAGAAAGTTTCCCTCCGGGACAAGTACCGGTGCTGGCGGCAGAACCGGAAAGTTACCAGCCATTTTATGCGGGTTATGATCGAACGGTAAATAACCGAAGGGTCATTAACAGAGGGGTGGAATTCCAATTAGTGAGTCCTCGACTGGATAAAATTCATACCCGCTTTGAGTTAAATGGAGCTTGGGCACAAACCATCAGTGATGATAATGGAGCTGCAGCCGATTACCAAAAAGCCATTTTTAGCCATGTTATTCCATCACGTATAGCGATTTATCCTTCCGGTTTTGGGAACATGGGGAAACGGATAAGTACAAAGCTGGCCTTCGAGACACATTTTTCAGAATTGCGTTTCCTGCTTACAGGATTGGTGCAAACCATTTGGTCTTCAAGTAATCGAAGCATGAATCTAAGCCCTTATGCCATTGGCTATATAGATCGTGCAGGGGAGATAGTTTACATCTCTCCATCGGAAGTCAGTAGTGAGCAGTTCGCAGATCTTAGAAGGAATTTGAGTACGGGTCTTTCCGGAATAGATCAGGCGCCTCCTTTGTGGCTGTTCAATCTACGCCTCAGCAAAGAATTCCGGAACAACAGTCGTCTGGCTTTTTATGTAGACAACGTCATCGCTGATCGTGGAATGTATCATCAAACGGTTTCTAATCAGTTAGTCAGGAGAAACCAACACCTTTTTTTCGGAGCGGAATTTACGCTTCGTCTTTAACCAACACCACTTAATTAATTAACAATGAGAACAACAAAAATCATCCTGGCGCTGCTGCTGGGAACAGCAGTATTGCTGGCATGTAAGAAAGGGGATAGGAATATCCAAACCGCAGTAGTGGAAGTGCTTGTGCAGTATCCGACAGGGTATCAACTGGCTGTAGCGGCTGATGCCGAAGTTAAATTTGTCTGTAAAACGGATGGAAGTACGTTTACGGCAACCACGAATGCACAAGGACTTGCTATTCTGAATAATTTGGTGCCGGGAGTGTACCAGGTTTCGTCGAGTAAATCACTGACTGCTCATCAGATGGAGCAATTAACAGGCGTGGCTCAGGGATTGCAGTTAAATGCCTCTGAAAATGATTTTCAGGTGAGTGGAACGCAAGCATCCCTGACTTTACGATTAAATGGTTCTGCGGCAGGAAACTTGCTCATTAAAGAAGTGTATTATACGGGTTCTAAAACCCCATCCGGAAGTACTTATTTCTCCGATCAGTTTGTGGAAATTTACAATAATTCTTCCGAAATTATTTACCTCGATGGCTTATGTATTGCCGATTTATACGGCAATTCAGGACTGATCAATCCTACCTCTGAAGCAACTCCTTTCCGCAATGATAAAGATCATGTCTATGTCAGTAACGTTTGGCGAATTCCGGGTTCAGGTAAACAACATCCCCTGGAACCAGGAAAAAGCATTGTAATTGCACAGGACGGGGTAAATCATAAGGAAGCCACGCTAAATCCCAGCAGTCCCGTGGATCTTTCAGATGCGGACTGGGAGACGTATAATGAACGGCCCGATAACCGCGATGCGGATGCGCCGAATGTGCCTAATCTGGAAAAACTCTATTTTACTGGAGGTTTTGACTGGTTATTAACCGTTTTTGGCCCCGGGATTGTTCTCTTTAGAACAGACAATTTCGATCAGCTGGAAAAAACCGCCATTCCAAATAGTACCGTGGCCGAAAGGATCAAAATACCGAATAGTTTGGTGATAGATGCATTTGAAGCATTAAAAGATGCTACCAGTGTGGGCTACAAAAGAATACCCGTTGCGTTGGATGCCGGTTTTGTATATGCTTCAGATACCTACACCTCGGAAAGCTTCAGAAGAAAAATTTCAACAACGGCAGGAGGCAGGATCATTTTGCAAGACACCAACAATAGTGGAAATGATTTTATAAAACTTAATAGCCCCACTCCAAGGAAATTAAATTAAACCTGGTTTTGTGCCAGCCGATGGTCTTTTCCCAATAGGAATTGTATTGTGCCGGTCTGATCTTTCAGATTTCTGGACAGATATCGGTAAGTAGGCCGGCTTTTAAGCGCTTAAATGAAAAAATGAATGAAGGTATTTTTTTTAAAGTTGAGGGAAAGTAGTTTTCTTTTTTTAATTGTTTCATGGACGTTCCTCTTAGGACTCATGAAGGTATCTGCATTTGCCCAGTGCATGACAAATCCCGACAGTACATTGGTCCAGCGTGTGGGTCAGGGAGATAGCCTGCTTACATTTGAGCAAAGGCTGACTACTTTTCCATGGATCGTCGCTAAAGACCTGATTACGCTTACGGATGCAGGTTTATCCAATTATGGGGAAGTAGGATTGAATTATCACCTTTCCAATGGTTCCCTGAAACGCCCTCAGGAACCGCAAGCGGTTAGACGCTATGGCCTGGATGCAAAAGGGTATCATCAACTGCGCAACTGGCACTTTTATGGGGAATTCGGGTATCATCCATTGCAAAGAGATGGGCTGCAGTACGCGAATGTAGCACGTCCGTATCTGGGTAATCCATTCATTACGGCCGATTCGATCGGTGGAAACTGGAGAGCGGATCAATTGAAAGGAATGCTGCAGATTGGTTATCCGGCAGCTGGTCCTTGGTTTACCTCCACCTTCATTGATTACCTCACAGAAACAGGAAGTAGAGGAAATGATCCGCGACCCCTGTACCGCTATTTAGATGCCCATGTGGGACAATCGATTGGTTATCGTTTAGATCGCTCTACCCGATTAAGTTTGAAAGGAACTTTCCGTCGCCTTACGGAAACCATTGAGACAGGGTATGGGGCAGGTTCCAATAGCAAATTATTCAGTCTGCGCGGGTATGGAACTTATGACTACGTTCCGGTGGTGAGTGCGGAACGCTATGTAAATGGAAAAGAGTGGAAGGGGAATGTTCTCTTCATAAATCGTCAGAAAAGATCACTTTGGTTAGCGGGGGCAGGCCTAACTTCTCTCTCTCAAGAGGTGGAAGAAGGAACAGCGATTGATCCTCTTTCCAATTATCCGAAAGCGCTTCTGGTAGGCAGATACGATGAAATGATGGCGGATTTTTATGTCGCCTATCAGCGGTTAACAAAGAAAGGTGGCTGGTCGTTGAGAGGAAACGCGGAGTATAGAAAAGGACAGGGCTTTGATCCAAGATTTAATGGGGTGAATGCAGAACGGTTACTGTGGGAAGGGAGAGCCGAAGCAAGCTATTGGCAGCAAGGCAAAGAAAACAGAAGGTGGCGCGTTACGTATCAGCCCCAGATTTCTTATCTAAATCACTATGAATTTATGTCCGGTACGGATTGGCACGTGTTGTCTTTTGTACAACACCTCCGTGGCAGCTGGGATTTCTTTATGAGAAAAGCTAAAGTACTCTCGTTTTCCCCCCTTATGGGGTATCATTTCCCACTGGAAAAGAACCTATTTGTCGAGCGTCCAACGGTCATCTCTCACCTATTGACCTTTCCCGATTTTGCCTTCATTTCCAATTCCTTTGTTTTGGCAGGCCTGGAAGCATCCATTTCATTTCCTGTAAGCGGACAAAGGTATCGGATAGTTGTTGGTTACCAGTCGCATACGAATGTTCAAAGACTGCACAGGCAAAAGGTTGATTTCGCCATTCAATTAGTTTTTTAAATCAAAAGTGAATGAATTCATTCACATTATTCAAAGAAGATGAATGATTACCAGAAAATATGTATAGGAATAGGTCTTTTTAGCTTCCTCCTCCTCAGTGGCTGCGGGGTGATCCGGCAGGCGAACCCGTTTCCCTTTGAAGCGGATACCTATGAAAAGTTGAGTGATGAAGATAAAAAAATGGCCGATACATTATTAAAGTATGCCATGGAAAATGAGGGTTTGTATACGCTTATTGGCGGTTTGAAGCCGATGAGTACGGTCTATGATTTGAGTTTCTCTCTGGCTCAAACAGACAGTGCCGTCAGGGGGAGCGCTGAAGTAAGCGATGTGTTGAGCAAAGATTATCAACGCTTGTTGGGTTACCAGAGAGTAGTCAATGCCTTACAGTTTGGAGATGTCCAATTCATTCTTTATCCTTTTCGTATCCATCAAAAGGGGAGGAGAAATGCCTCCATTAATGTGTATCGGAAAAGCCTGGTTGATTCCATGCTCAGTGTGAATGCTTCTTTCTACGGACAGTTTGCCATCACACCAGGTACACCGGTTCCGCTTGTCATCGGTCTGACTGAATATGAAAAGAGCGATGACCGGTTCCGCTCGTATGGACATCTTTTCGGCTATCCCCTTCACGCCGTGAATTTCTTCGTAAAAGCAGCTATTCATCAGGAGGATACCCGGGAATTTGTCCAGCGTGACTTCTTTCAGATACCAGTATTTTCCAGGGAAACCGGTCGTTTTGTGTATGCGATTCCAAAAGATAGTTTGCCCAAAACTGCCGATTTAGTCATTAGAGAACGTTCAGTTCATGCGTTAAAGCGCTATAAACTACTTCGGGAAAAATATACAGACCACGAAGGTAAAGTTGCTTATTATCAGTTATTTATACGGTTGCTTGAACAGAATGACGGAATCAGGTAAGATCGGATGGTGGCCTGCTACGGCATTGGTTGTTGCAAGTATGATTGGTACGGGGGTATTTACCAGTTTGGGGTTTCAGGTGGCTGGGCTACCCTCTGTACCCATTCTGTTGTTGTTGTGGTTGATGGGGGGATTGATTGCTTTTTGTGGCGCGATCAGCTACCTCCGACTGGCCGAACTCATGCCGGGGGGTGGGGGCGAGTACCACTATATTCAACAGCATTACCCATCCTGGTTAGCTGTTCTGACGGGACTGATTTCTGTATGGGCAGGTTTTGCGGCCCCGATCGCCCTGGCTTGTATGACCTTTGCGGCCTATATGAACGTCGTTTTTCCAGAGGTGCCGGAACAATTCATGGCCATAGGGGTATTATCCATTGCTGTTCTGGCGCATCTTTTTAACCTTAAATGGGGGAGCCGCTTTCAGGTGGGAATTACATTGATTAAAGTGCTTTTAATGGGGTTGCTGATTATTTTCGGACTAAAGATTCCTTCTGTGATTCCAGCGCTTACCTTCTCAGAGAACGATGTTCCTTTGCTTTTTTCTGAAAATTTCGCCATCTCCCTGGTGTATGTTTCTTTTGCCTACTCGGGTTGGAATGCCTGTATTTATATCTTTCCTGAAGTCGCAGACGCTAAAAGAACGATCAAAAGAAGCATCCTTCTGGGTAGTGTATTCGTATCGGTGCTGTATCTGTTACTGAACTATGTCTTTTTGCGTTTATTATCTTTTCCTCGCCTGGAAGGGACCGTGGAAATAGGAATGTTCGCGGCAAAAGAGGTTTTTGGTCCGGCTCTCGGTGAATGGGTAGGTATGTTAATGGCTTTTCTCCTACTGGCCACCATAAGCGCCATGGTTTGGATTGGACCCAGAATCATCGCACGTTTAGCCATGGATTGGAAACTGCCTTTATTGGAAAAGATGGAAAAAGGAAATGTCCCCTTTAACGCGAGTGTATTTCAATTTTTGGTCGTCAGCTTTCTTATACTGAGTGGGACGTTCAGGCACATTCTGTTTTTTGCCTCCTTATTAATGAATCTGACCGCTTTGTTGTCGGTATTAATTCTTTTTAGACCGCATATCCGGTTAACTTTTATTCAGCAGGTGGCAGCGGTTATTTTTGTTGTATTTAATGCTTGGAGCATGAGCATGCTCTTTAAATGGCTATCCTTCGATTAGGGAGTAGTTTCTATAGACAAAATAGCCGAGTTCGATGCTTTGCTTCTGAGTAGTTCATGAGCGACGTAAATTCGATACTAAAACGTTTTAGTATCTCAATGAATGTGAAATGGATTTGGGTAATCATATACTAAAACGTTTTAGTATTATGCGCCAACTGAAAAAGAGCGGGGCATAGGCAGATGTTTAGAAAATTTTATGCGCAAAATTTCGCTGTTAAGCGAAGAAATAGGACGATGGTGAAGAGGAGCCCTTGCAAAGGTGACAAGTTCTTCCCAAGAAGATATCGTTTACCCGCAATAGCTAAATCGGGTAAAATTACGTGATTTTAAACGAATTGTGTTCGCTAAATTAGCTACGCATTGGTTAAGAGTTGAGAACATGAGTTATTCAGAATTCAATTTAATCCCTAGATCAATCCGGTATACGTTCTGCAAAGCAATCTGCGTTGTCCAAAATGCCATCAACTATTTTCAATATACCTAATACTAACTTTAGCTAATCTCATTATGTGCTCAGTGAAAACACCCGGAGTGTACATCGTTGAAAAAGAAGCATTCCCCAATTCCATTGTCGAAGTAGCTACTGCTATACCGGCATTTATCGGTTATACAGAAAAGGCAATTAATGGAACCAAATCGCTCATTTCTGTTCCCTGGAAGATCCATTCAATGAATGAATTTGAACTGTATTTCGGGAAAGCCCCACTCCATCAATTTGAACTGGAGCCGACTCCAAAAAACAGCAAATCATTCATCGAGGTCGACCCCAAGAAAACGTATGAAGCAGTTACCCAGGGGAGTCCACTGACGAATCTGACCGCGACTGTTACTGCCTATTCGGTTGCAGAAACCGCATTGAAAAAGGGAACTGAGGAGGCAAAAAAAAAGGAAGCCCTGGCTACGCATGAAAAGGCAACCGCCACCCTAATCAGGATAGGGACTGAATACCTAGGTTTAGTAGAGCATTTGCTGAAGGCACTTGAAATGACCCAGGCAGAGGTAGCCACTTACAAGGAAATAACAGAGGCGTTCGATAGCTTCCAAAAGAAAATCAGGAGCATGCAGGAGAAAGATTCGTTCGTAGAGGCAGCTCTTCTTAAAAAGAATGCGGATGATTTAATCAGAACGATAAAAGCCTTCAGTCTTCCTCAGGGAACTCTTACCAAATACTATCAGCTAAAACGCATAGACCAATTTAGCTTTTACCAGCACATGCAGTTTTTTTATGCGAATGGAGGCGGCACCTGTTACATTGTATCGGTAGGAAACTATGAGGCTGCGTTGAATAAAGAACAAATGATCAGAGCCGTAGACACACTGTTAATTGAACGCGAACCCACGATGGTCATTGTTCCGGAAGCAGTAAATCTTCAGCAGCAGGAATGCTATGACCTACAAAATGCAGTAGCTGCACATTGCGCGTTAATGAGAAACCGGGTGACGATTATGGATATTTACGGTGGATACAAGGACAGAAAGGATTCTTCGGGCGACGTCATCCAGACTTTCAGAGAAAAGATCAATACTCCTTTTCTTAACTATGCCACCGCTTATTATCCCTGGCTCCACACTTCTCTTGTTTCCGATAAGGATATCCACAGGCCGCTCATCGTTGAACGGCAAATAGCTTTGCTTAAAGCGATCCTGAAGCTGTCTGCTCATCCTTCACTCCATGAGCTCATCGACAAGATCGGCACGGTAACCGAACCTGCGGAGTTGGAATCGATACATCAGCTGCTATGCCGCGATCATTTGGTCTATTCTATGATCGTCAAAGAGATGTTGCGACAACTAAATCTAATGCCCGTGGCATCGGCAATGGCCGGAATCTACTCAATGTTAGATCATATGAGAGATGTCTGGTATGCGCCGGCCAACATTGGAATTACGGGAATCACCGGTCCGGCGGTAGCTATTTCTCAAAAAGATCAGGAAGACCTGAATGTGCCATTGGATGGAAAAGCGGTGAACGCTATTCGTAATTTAACGGGAGAAGGGGTGAGGGTATGGGGGGCCAGAACACTGGACGGCCATTCATTGGACTGGAAGTACATCCATGTTCGAAGAACCATGATCATGTTAGAGGAAAGTATCCGAACGGCGATGAAACCATACATATTCGAACCCAATAACGCACAGACTTGGTTAAGTGTACGTACGATGATCTCTCATTTTCTAGAGGGTATTTGGAAAAGGGGTGGATTGGCCGGAGCGCGGGCGGAAGATGCCTTTCATGTGCATGTGGGGTTAGGTACGACGATGACACCCCACGATATTCTGGATGGGATGATGCGAATCACCGTGTTGGTCTCTGTAGTGAGACCGGCAGAATTCATTGAGATCAATTTTCAACAACAGATGCAGAAAGGGTAAAGCCTAGCCTTGCTTTCAGGATGTATGGGCATATGAATGAACCTCAAATGCAGTTTGTTGCACTTGCTTCAATCAATGAAAGTATGCTACAGTACTCTATTTCGCGGTTCGCTCATCGCTACTGATACGTAATAAGGCCTTGGGTTCTTCCAAATTTCTACTCAACCTATGGTAAGTTGGTCTTTTTGTAAAGTGGGAAGACGACTATTGTTCGTCTTCCTCAGACGCATTTTATCCAGATGGGGCAATTGTTATTTCCGCTTCCTTACGCCCGAAGAGGAGATGTGCTGCTGTACCTGTTTCAATTTTCACTTCTTAAAATTTTTAATGGAGATTGTGCTAAAATTTTACGGGTACCCCAGCAACCAGTTAGCACTACCAGAAAAACAATGCCTGCGAAAAGAAGGACTATGGGAAGGAGCGGAGGTTGGAAAACGGCTTCGAAGCTGAAACTTGAAAGGGCCCAACTGGCACCAAATGCCAGCAGAATCCCCGCCAATGCGGCGAGTGTTCCTAAAAAGAAATATTCTGCCAGCTGAATGACCATTATTTGTTTTCTTCCCGCTCCTAAGGTTCTTAAAAGGATACTTTCTCTAATCCGTTGATTTTTACTTGTCCGAACAGCGGAGATCAAGACTACCCAGCCCGTTAACATACTGAAACCTGCCATGAAACGAATCACAAAAGCAATTTTTTGGATTAGCTCATCTAACAATTTCAACACCAGTTCCAGATCAATGACCGAAATATTGGGAAAAGCACTGACGACAGCCCGTTGATAGTTGGCAGATACTTCTTTGGAGGGGACGCGCGTCATTAATACATGAAACTGAGGGGCTGCTTCCAATACTCCTTCAGGGAAAACCACTCTGAAGTTTGTTTGCATACGGTTCCAGTCCACTTCTCTGAAGCTTCCAACTTTCGTAGGAATGAGCATTCCCTGCACATTAAAAAGAATTTCATCATTCAGATTTACCTTGATATTTTCGGCGTAGCGTTTTTCCAGAGAGATGTATACTGGCTCCCGATCACTGCTTACACGGCCGGTCCACTTTCCTGCCACAATTTTTTCGGCATTGGTTAAGCTATCCTGATAGGTAGCCCGAATTTCTCCTCGGAAGGCCCTGTTTTGCAAACTGTCCTGACCTGCTTTTTTTCCATTAATCTCCTCAATGCGCATCGTAATAATGGGAACCTGCATCAACAAAGGTAGCTGATAGGAGCGGGTTAATTCAGCCAACTCCTGTTTCTGCGGGCTCTGGATGTCAAATAGGACCATGTTGGCTTGGTTTTCTCCCGAAGACCCTTTTACACGGTTAATCAATACGTCCTGAATGAGAAAAAGGGTGGTAATAAAAGTGGTCGCCAGACCAATAGCCACCGTCAACATCAGGGTTTGATTATTGGGACGATATAGATTTACAAAGCCTTGTCGCCAAAGGTAGGGAACCGAAGCAGGTAAAAATCTGCGCAGCAGCCACATCAATAATTTGGAAAATCCGGCCAATAACAGGAAAGCGATCGCTATGAAAAGCGTAAAAGCGAGGCTTTGAGTGCCGGAACGCATTTGCAGATACGTAAAACCAAGGATGAAAACCAATATTCCCGTGTAAACGAGCCACAGGAGAGGGTCTCTTTTCACATCCTTCTGTTCAAAAGAAGCACGAATCGCATTGAGCGGAGATACCCTTCGAATACCCAATAAGGAAGGTAAAGAAAAAAGAATAGAAATCACCAGACCTAATCCAACGCCCTGAAGAATGGCTGTCCACGACAACTGAAGCTGAATAGTGACGGGCAGGAAGTCACGGAGTACCCAAGGCAGCCCGAGTTGAAGAATACTTCCCAGCGCTGCTCCGAAAACACCCCCCATGAGCCCCAGAAACGAAATCTGTATAAAGTAAATCAGAAAGGCATGTCGGGCTTTTAATCCCAGGCATCGCAATGTGGCAATGGCTCCAAGTTTTTCTCCCATGTATACGTGTGTGGCACTGCCTACTCCTATACATCCGAGCAATAGGGCAATAAATCCTGTAAGCGCAAGAAAACGGTTAAGATCTGCAAAAGAACGGCCGGTTTGCGCTTTTCGAGATTCTACGGTCTCCACGTCCAGGCCTTCTTTTTCTGCGACGCTTTCGAGATTTTTCACGACTTTTTCTACTTCCGAAGCATTTCGAAACTGGTAATAATAGCGGTATTGAAACCGACTGCCTGTTTGATTGAGGCCAGTTTCTTCCAAGTAGGCTAAAGGTATGTACACGATGGGCGCAACCGTACTGGAAAGTCCTGTTTGTCCGGGAGCCTTCTGAAGGGAACCACTTACTTTGAAACGAAGTTCCCCAATACGGATGGAGTCGCCCGGTTGAGCGTTGAACTGCAGTAACAAAGTTTCGTCAACCAGGGCATTTCTTCCCTGTTGGAATTGAACGGAGGCTTCTGCAGGCAAAGTCTCTATGGAACCATAAAAAGGATAATTTCCCCGGAGAGCTTTTACCTGGACCAACCGGCTGTTCCCATCCTTCACAAAGTAAATCATGGACGCAAAGCTGCGTTCTTCAGCCCTGTCGTCACCTAAACGATCAAGTTGCTGCTGTACACTATCAGCAACAGCTCTTCGACTGCCAATGACCAGGTCTGCGCCTGTCAATTCTTTGGCCTGCTGTTCAATATCTTTGGTAACGTTGTCTTTAAACGAATAAATTGCTACCAACGCGGCGATCCCTAAAAGAATGGAAGACATAAACAACAACAGCCTGGAACGGTTCTTCCGGCTATCTCTCCACGCCATTTTAACTAACCAGCTAAGTGAAATAGACGTCCCGGAATTATGCATGCGATTGCCTTTCATCAGAAATGAGCTTTCCTCCTTTAATTTTAACGATGCGTTGGGTGCGTGCTGCAAGATCATTGTCGTGTGTTACAATGATCAGGGTGGTGCCTGCTTCGCGATTGAGATTGAAAAGAAGCTGAATGATTTTTTCACTTGTTTCTGCATCCAGATTGCCAGTGGGCTCATCCGCAAAAAGAATAGCCGGACGATTGGAAAAGGCCCTGGCTAGGGAAACCCTTTGTTGTTCGCCTCCGGAAAGCTGAACCGGATAATGATGGATGCGGTCTTGTAAGCCAACCTTGGTTAGCAAGTCGAGTGCCACCGTCTGGCTATTTTTTACGCCCTGTAGTTCCAGAGGTACCATGACATTCTCTAGCGCGGTCAGGGTAGGAAGGAGCTGAAAATTTTGAAAAATGAAACCAACATGTGCGTTCCTTAAGGCCGCTCTCTCGTCTTCATTTAATTTCTCCAGGGCTACCCCGTTGAGCATCACTGTGCCACTTCCCGCTTGATCCAGTCCTGCACACAACCCTAAAAGGGTGGTTTTGCCACTGCCCGAGGGACCAATGATGGCCAGCGTTTCTCCTTTTTGCACTTTTAAATGGATATCATGCAGTACGGTAAGTGTTTGGCTGGCGGTTGAATAGGTTTTGCTGACTTGCTGAAGTTCGAGTATGGTTTCCAAAAGCTTTTTATTGATGTTTTAGTTATATTTGAAATCTTTAAAAGGCAGATTTACGCCCTGCTTTAAAGATAAACGATTTTGATAGTTAGAGTGTAGATTCTTAGATATGTTACGAAAATATGTGTTTTACCTGATGCTAGTGCCTTGCCTGCTGGTGGCCTGTAGTGGAGATCAGAAGGCTGGCGATGCCGATTCAAAAGAAGGTCTCCTTCAGGATGCCCCCCCGCCAGTAGAGACCAAAAATATCCTTTTCTTTGGGACCAGTTTAACTGCAGGACTGGGACTGGACCCTTCAGAGGCTTATCCCTCACTTATTCAGCAAAAGATAGACTCGGCACAAATGGCGTATAAAGTAATCAATGGAGGTTTGAGTGGCGAAACATCTGCCGCGGGAAAAGAAAGGATCGGATGGCTGCTTAAACAACCGGTAGACATTTTCGTTCTCGAGTTAGGTTCTAACGATGGATTAAGAGGGATACCTGTGACCGAAACCACCAAAAATTTGCAATATATCATCGATCAGGTAAAGGAAAAATACCCCAATGCGCGCTTAGTACTTGCCGGTATGCAGATGCCGCCAAGCATGGGAAATACCTATGCAGCGGCTTTTAAAAATATGTTTCCCCTACTTGCTCAGAAAAATGGCATGACCCTGATTCCTTTCCTGTTGGATAAAGTAGGAGGCGTAGCCGATTACAATCAGAAGGACGGCATTCATCCGAATGCAGCAGGAGCTAAGATACTAGCTGACAATGTATGGGAAAAACTACAGGCATTGCTCTGATTTTTGACGGCTGATTTGACCCTCAACAAGATGCTCCTACAGCGTTCAATAATAGATGGAGGGAGGAAATTGAGGCCTTTAAAAAAGAGGAAAGCCTATTCATAAATATAATTAATAATCGGGAGATATCCAATATATTTATCATTTAACTAATTAATTGTCAGGGATAAGTGGCCTTCGGCTGTTTGTTCCGTTCACCGCTTATTCTGTCATTGCCTTGAAAGAACCATCTTTGCCAGGTTTAAACGCACTGAATGCTCTTTTGCATGAAAAAAAGGAGCCCCCTGTCGCAGTGACGGAAGTTGCTGCGACAGAGATGATTTTGGTATTTAGTCGCCATCGACATTACCGGCACCTGGTCATTGAGCTGGTTCAGGCAGCACGAAATAAAACAGGTCAACTCAAAAACCCTCTCCGGGTACTCGACCCCATCAACTTTATATGGAAGGCCCGGGAAGAAAGGGAGCTAAAATTTTTTGCAGGTCTTACCCAATATAAGAACAGTTATCAGGATCAACGAAGCGAGAAGGACCTGGAAGCATTGAAAGCGATTTTGCAAAATCCCTTTTCGCTGCCCATTTACCTGCACGAGGAAGAACGTTCTGCAACCGTGAATGCCGCTTCTCTCCGGAAGGTTTCCATCTCTACAGAAGCTCCGGATATTGAAATCTATGTGGACGAAAGACCGGAGACAATGGAAATTTCTGCTATCTGGCGCATTAAGGGGAAGAAACATCTTTTACAGGATTTGCCTGTACGTTTTCAGTACTTTATTCAACGAGGTGACCGGTTGTGGCTTATTGCGCACTGGAATCAGCTGGCCCTGATTGATTTTTTCAGACAGAATCAGAATGACCTGGTCATGGGCCGAGCACTTTACGAACAGTTTCAGGAGAATGTCCTTGATTTGCTGGAAAAAAAGACAAAAATTCATTACTCTTATTTAAAGTTAGCCAGTCCCGCGCAACAACGCGAATTGGGATTTGATCTTGCCAATGAGCAATGGATTTACTTAACCGAATCCGGCGATTTTGTATTGATCACCCCTGTCATGAAGTATGGTTCAGTGGAAATCCCCGTCCTTTCCAGGAAGCAAATCAAAGTCAGGAACAAGCGGGAACAGTACGTGACGCTACGAAGGGATGAGGAGAAAGAAATACAGTTCATCACCGCAATTGTGAAGGCCCATCCGCGGTTAATGGAACAGGTTGACGGTTTTGAACGGGAGCTGAGCAGCGATTGTTTTTACCTCCATCGCACTCATTTTTTGAATCCAGAATGGTTTTTAGAAGCCTTCGAAAACTGGCGAGAAAAGGGAATCTTATTGATGGGATTTCATCAGCTAAAAAATAATCGTTTAAGCCCTTATCGGGCACAGTTGGATATTAAAGTGGCCAGTGGAATGGATTGGTTTGAAACGGCGCTCAAGCTACGGTTCAATCAGCAAACCGTTTCATTAAAACATTTGCACCGTTCCATCCGGCAAAAGAACCGTTTTGTGTTACTCGATGATGGTACGCTTGGGATTCTTCCCCTCGAGTGGCTGCAGAAAATGGAATCCTATTTTGGAGCTGCCTTTCTGGAAGGTGAAATACTGAAAACACCTGCCATTAGCTTTTCGAAGGTACAGCAATTGTACGAGGAGGACCACTTGGAGGAAAGTGCTAAAGAAAAGATCCGCTTTTTGCAAACCCGACTTTCAGGAATGCAGCAGATTGAACCCATTCCCATCCCAGCAGCGCTACAGGCTACGCTTAGAGATTATCAGAAAGAGGGGCTATACTGGCTTAATTTTTTGGATGAGCTTCATTTTGGAGCTTGCCTGGCAGACGATATGGGTCTTGGAAAAACCCTTCAAGTGATCGCTTTTCTCCTTTCTCAGCGATCAAAAGTAGAAAAAAATGTCAATCTCATTGTCGTGCCGGCATCGCTCGTGTTTAACTGGCAACAAGAAGTAACAAAGTTTGCCCCCGACCTAAAAATTCATTCTTTCTATGGCGCAGAACGGGGAAAGGACGCACGGATTTTCGACGACTACGAAGTGGTGCTTACTTCCTATGGAACGCTTTTGAGTGACATTGGCTTTCTCAAAACCTATCGCTTCAATTACCTCGTCCTGGATGAATCACAACACATTAAAAATCCGGAATCACAGCGATACAAAGCGGCCAGGCTCTTGCAGGCACGAAACAGATTGGTACTCACCGGGACACCAGTCGAAAACAATACACACGATCTGTATGGACAACTATCATTTGCCTGTCCAGGACTTCTCGGGACAAAGGATGAATTTAAACGGTTGTATGCTATCCCCATTGATCAATTCAAAGACAGTCGCCGGGCTGCCGAACTTCGTGAGCGAATACGTCCTTTTATCCTTCGGCGAACCAAAGAACAGGTCATGGCTGAATTACCGGAACAACAGGAAACAGTTCTTTATTGTGAGATGGGTGTGTATCAAAGAGAAGTATATGACCGATGCAGGGAGGAGATCAGGGCCTATCTCCTGAAACAGGCAGGGCATGAGCTTATTCATAGTCAGATGCAGGTATTGCAGGGAATTACCCGTTTGCGACAGATTTGTAATTCACCTTCTCTTCTGGAAAAGAACCCCGCCAACCAAGAAGAATCCGCTAAAATAGCGGTATTGCTGGAACAAATTGAAATGAAATCTGCAAATCATAAACTATTGGTTTTTTCGCAATTTGTGACAATGCTGGATCTTATCGCACCTGAATTGCAGAAAAAAGGAATCCCTTACGTGCAATTGACAGGGCAAACTAAAAAGCGGGAAACGGTAGTGCATACTTTCCAGGAAGACCCCTCGATTCGGGTGTTTCTCATTAGCCTTAAAGCAGGAGGGGTGGGAATTAATCTCACTGCTGCCGACTATGTGTTTCTCATCGATCCCTGGTGGAACCCCTCGGTTGAAAGACAGGCCATTGACAGAGCTTACCGGATGGGGCAGCAGAAAAAAGTAATGGCTGTTCGCCTTATTTGTCCAGATACCATTGAAGATAAAATGAGACAAATTCAGGAAACGAAAAAAGACCTCGTCAATGAGCTTATCCAGGAAGAAGGCGACTTTTTTAAATCACTCACCAAAGACGATCTATTGAAGCTGATCTAAGGTTGCAGACTGAGCGGAGTCCCGGTCGGAACTTTCCTTCACTTGTTTATCAGGAGCATTTAGCGGAAGTGAAATGTGGAAAGAGGTACCTTCCCCAAAGTTGCTCTCCACTTCGATACTTCCATGATTTTGAATAATCATTTCTTTACATAGCACTAAACCAATGTGATAGCCCTTTTCACCTGAAGAACCTTTGCTGGTCGTGTTACTAAGATTAAACAGGTTTGCGATGTCCTTTTCCTGGATTCCGGGGCCATTGTCCCGAATGCTGAAAATTCTGTTTGCACCGACTGTTTTCGAATCAAAATACACGAGATCGCCCTCATGGCAGAACTTAATAGCGTTGGATAATAAGTTGCGCACAACAATATTGATCATGTTAGGGTCACAATAAAGCACGGTGCCTGGAGGAATGCGATTTTCTACCCGTAGGGACTTAAATTGTGTCTGGATGGTCATCAATTGAATATTGTCATCCACAATGAGTGAAATGTCAATAAGAGCGGGATTAACGGTCATGCCCTCCAACTGACTTCTTGACCATTCCAACAAATTGTCCAGAAAAGCAGCTGTCGTCGCAATGGTGTTTTCCAGTCGTGCCAGCAATGTTTTCATTTCCGTTTCTTCCAGATCTCCTTTACGGTATAACCCAAATAAGGTTTTTAGGGTAATGAGCGGACTGCGGAGATCATGAGACACGATCGAGAAAAATTTATTCTTTACTTTATTGAGTTTTTCAAGCTCCTGATTCTGGTGAGAAATCAGCTCCATCTGGCTCAACAATTCTTCATTGATCGTAGCAATTTCTTCTTTTTGCTGTTGCAGAAGTTGATTGGTCAATTTCTTCTCCTGATTTCTTTTGTAAAACAGCAACAACAAAACCGCTACGATCACTAATAGAATGGTGATGATTAAAATCACCATGATGTAATCTTTGTTTTTGGATAAGATGGTTTTCTTGTCGTGCTCGAGGGTTTTATTCTCAGAAGTCACTCGCTTCAGGTCATCCATGATCACGCCTTTCGTGGTACCCACATGATCAAGACTGTCGTTCAGTTTCATGAAGTCTGACTGGTATTGCAGGGCATCATCAAATTTCTTTTGTCCTTTTTTTATTTTTACTAGCAACGAAAAGATGTGGGACGTGAGGGCTTTAGAGTTAACTTCATTGGCTCCTGCCAAAGCAAGCTTCGCACTTTCTTCTGCCTTTTTGTAGTCCTCCATGGCAAGGTAGGTCTCGGTGTAGGTAACCATTACGACGGTTTCCTGATAGCGGTTTTTAACAGACCGATTAATTTCAAGGGCTCTTTTCAGAAAAGGAAAGGCTTTTTCGTATTCTTTTCTTTCGATATGTACCAGGGCAATCCCCCATGTGCTAAGCGCGATGCCATTAAGGTCTCCGACCTTTTCACGTATCAGTAGACTTTCTTCATAGTAGGCCATTGACTGTTTCAGGTTGCCGAGCTTTCGCTTGGAGTTACCCAGGGAAAAAAGGGCGTTGGCAAGTCCTACCTGATCATTGGGTGTTTCTTTCACACTTTCAAGTACCTGATGAAAGTAATCGTCGGCCATTTTGAATTGCTGCAGATCGAAATACAAGGAGCCAAGATTGGTGATGTTTTGGTTGATAGATCGTCTGATCCCGAGTTTTTTGAAAATCCGCAGTGCCTCTTCGTAGTGAGGAACAGCTTCGCGCTTCCGGTCGGAACGATCGTAGGCATATCCAATGTTCGCATGGCTCCGCGCAATGCCGGAAATGTAGTTGACCTCTTTGGATTTTTCAAAACCCAGCTTAAAATAATACAGCGCACTGTCGGCATTTCCGCGAATGCCATAGGCAATTCCGATGTCCAGATAGCCGTCTGCAACCAGTGTATCAATTCCATTTTTCTCCGCTAATTGACGGTATTGATCAGCGTAATAGTGTTTTTTGAGGGGATCAACCGACGAATAGGCCAAAGACAGACGCTTCATGACGCTGATCCTGCCCGTGTCTGTCTGAACTTTTTTAAGTTGCTGAAGCAATTCTTCCACCCGGGTGGTCTGGGCCTGTACTGAAAAAACTCCTGCAGCTAACAAAATAGCAAGGAAAAAATATTTTCGCAGCACGCAAATGGAAGACATATTTAAAGATGATTAATTTAGCTCAGTTTTATCTATAAATGTAATTCTTAAAAATAAAAAAAAATAATTTCAGAGAAGATATTTTTCTACACCTTTTCATTAAGGGACGAATCAAGAAAGGTCTGTTTTTTATCCATCCTGATAAGAAACGTTTTCTTTCTGGAAATGGAAACGACTTCCCGGTTGATTTTCCGCTTTTTCGGATGGGTAAAAGAAAAAATGGTGATAGGTGTATTCTGAAAAATATTTACCAAGTCATTT
The DNA here is from genome assembly GCA_037190785.1 of Pedobacter sp. Lineage (GTDB taxonomy): Bacteria > Bacteroidota > Bacteroidia > Sphingobacteriales > Sphingobacteriaceae > Pedobacter. The sequence continues at coordinate 25,156 of JBBCJN010000001.1, forward strand.
ATTTAAGTAACAAAATTCATGAGAAGCCGTTTTTTGCACTAAACTCCTTATATTTGCCCATGCTACAGGAAGCCGAAATGCTTCTTTCTTCTACGGAAGATAAACCGCCTGAAGCTCATTTGATTGCTGTCCACCTCCGGACTACTAAATCGACGTTCTTTAAAATGCATACTTAATTGATAAGCGGACCGCCCGGTTTATACAGGAAGTATTCTCCGGTTCAGCACCGCTTTTGTCAGTCTTAATAAAAACATACTTGATGAGTAAAGAAAATACCCCTTTTTCCCCTGGACTTCGTTTTAGGGAAGCCATGCAGAAAGAAAGTCCCTTACAAATTGTAGGAACCATGAATGCGAATCATGCCCTTCTTGCGCAACAGGAAGGATTTAATGCCATCTATCTTTCGGGTGGAGGAGTGGCCGCAGGTTCTTTAGGGATTCCTGACTTGGGAATTACCACTCTGGAAGACGTACTGATCGACATTCAGCGAATCACAAATGTATGTGAACTGCCCTTATTGGTAGATGTGGATACTGGTTTCGGCCCTTCGGCATTTAATGTGGCCAGGACGGTGAAATCATTGATTAAGGCAGGAGCTGCGGCATTGCACATAGAAGATCAGGTGGGAGCAAAGCGTTGCGGACACCGTCCTGGAAAGGAAATTGTGAGTAAAGAAGAGATGATGGATCGGGTAAAAGCTGCGGTAGATGCCCGTACGGATTCCCATTTTGTGATCGGAGCAAGAACCGATGCGTTTGCCATGGAAGGATTGGAACGTACACTCGAAAGAGCCATCGCATACAAAGAGGCCGGAGCGGATTTTATTTTTGCCGAAGCGGTGCCCGACCTAGGGTTCTATCGTCGTTTCGTGGAGGCCACCGGTCTTCCTGTACTTGCGAATATCACTGAATTTGGAATGATTAAAATGTATACTGTGGAAGAATTGAAAGCAGCGGGGGTAGGCTTGGTGCTTTATCCGCTTTCTGCCTTTCGGGCTGCCAATAAAGCCGCTCAGAACGTGTTTCATCACATTCGTCAGGACGGTACACAGCAGGCCGTGCTGGACACAATGCAAACCAGGGACGAGCTGTACAGAAGTATCGGTTACCATGATTATGAACAGAAATTAGATCAACTATTTAATAAGAATAAAAATGACAAATAGGAACGAACAGCCTTTTAAGCCTAAAAAGAGTGTCGCCCTCTCCGGAGTGGCAGCAGGAAATACGGCGCTTTGCAGCGTTGGGAAAAGCGGAAATGATTTACATTACCGGGGATATAACATCCTCGATCTGGCCGAAAATGCTGAATTTGAAGAAGTCGCCTATCTGTTAATTTATGGGCATTTGCCTACATTGGCGCAATTAAAGAACTACAAAAATAAGTTGAAATCTCTACGGGGACTTCCTCAGGCACTTAAGAGTACGCTTCAGCAGATTCCTGCAGCCGCACATCCGATGGATGTATTGAGAACAATGGTTTCTGTACTCGGAACCATTCAGCCTGAAAAAGAGGAGCATCCGGCAGCCGGAGCCAGAGACATTGCAGATAAGTTACTGGCTTCCTTTAGTTCCGGTTTGCTCTATTGGTATCATTACACGCATAACGGAAGAGAAATTGACGTAGAGACCGATGATGAAACCATAGGAGGGCATTTCCTCCATCTGCTCCATGGAAAGAAACCTTCCGAATCCTGGATTAAAGCCATGCAGGTTTCTTTAAATCTTTATGCGGAGCATGAGTTTAACGCCTCTACTTTTACCGGAAGGGTCATAGCGGGAACCGGATCAGATATCTACTCGTCCATTACCGGAGCAATCGGGGCGCTGAGAGGACCTAAACATGGGGGAGCGAATGAAGTTGCTTTTGATATTCAAAGCCGCTATACCTCTCCGCAGGAAGCCGAAGAAGATATCCGTCGCCGTCTGGCCGCCAAAGAAGTGATCATTGGCTTCGGACACCCGGTGTATACCCTCTCTGACCCGAGAAATGTGGTGATTAAGAAAGTAGCGAAAGCGCTGTCGGAAGAAGCTGGAGATATGCTTTTGTTTGATATCGCAGAGCGTTTGGAAACCTTAATGTGGGAAGAGAAAAAAATGTTCCCCAACTTGGATTGGTTTTCTGCGGTTTCCTACCATTTGATGGGTGTTCCGACCGCCATGTTTACACCACTGTTTGTTGTTTCAAGAATTACCGGATGGAGTGCGCATGTGATGGAACAACGTCAGGATGGAAAAATCATCCGGCCAAGCGCTAATTATACCGGCCCTGAAAATAAAGATTTTACCCCTATTCACTCACGTTAATCATTACCATACCCACATAAAATAAGCATAATGTCATCACACATCTCAAATGAAAGACCGCAACCGGATAAAGTTTTAGTCGATATTGCGGACTATGTATTAAATTACGAAATTAAGAGTGATTTAGCTTGGAAAACAGCTCACTATTGCCTTTTAGATACCCTTGGTTGCGGATTGGAAGCCTTGACTTATCCGGCTTGTACAAAAATGTTAGGACCGGTTGTCAAAGGAACCATCGTCCCCAACGGTGCAAAAGTGCCCGGAACTTCTTACCAATTAGACCCCATTCATGCCGCGTTCAACATTGGCGCAATCATTCGATGGCTCGACTTCAACGATACCTGGTTAGCCGCTGAATGGGGACATCCATCTGATAATCTGGGCGGTATCCTAGCTACGGCCGACTGGTTATCCAGAACTCAAATTGCAGAAGGGAAAGCTCCTTTAAAAATGAAGCAGGTGCTCGAGGCAATGATCATGGCCCACGAAATTCAAGGAGTACTTGCATTGGAGAATTCATTCAATAAAGTGGGATTGGATCACGTGATCCTGGTAAAAGTTGCTTCAACTGCCGTCGTCGGAAAATTAATTGGTCTTAACCGTGAAGAATTAATCAACGCGGTTTCTCTGGCTTTCGTAGACGGACAGGCATTGAGAACATACCGCCATGCCCCAAATACCGGAAGCCGTAAATCGTGGGCTGCAGGAGATGCCACTTCAAGAGCGGTACGTTTGGCTTTGATTGCTCAGACGGGAGAAATGGGCTATCCTTCTGTATTAAGTGCACCCACCTGGGGTTTTTATGATGTGTCCTTTAAAGGAAATGCATTTAAATTTCAGAGAGACTATGGAAGCTATGTGATGGAAAATGTCTTGTTTAAAATCTCATTCCCCGCAGAGTTTCACTCTCAAACTGCTGTCGAAGCAGCCATGACGCTACATCACCAATTGAAAGCTATCGGAAAAACTGCTGCAGATATTGCGAAAATTACCATCCGTACCCACGAAGCGGCCATTCGTATCATTGATAAGAAAGGACCCCTGAACAATCCGGCAGACCGTGATCATTGCATTCAGTACATGATTGCCGTTCCATTACTATATGGTCGACTAACCGCTGCGGATTATGAAGACAGTATTGCGGCTGATCCGCAAATTGATGTCCTTAGAGATAAAATGGAATGTGTGGAAGACCCTCAGTTTACGCTCGATTACCATGATCCTGAAAAACGTTCGATTGCAAATGCATTAACGGTTCATTTAACAGATGGAACCGTATTGGAAGAAATCGAAGTGCAATATCCCATTGGCCATAAGCGCAGAAGAGAAGAAGGCATTCCGGAACTTGTCAAAAAGTACAAAGTAAATCTGGCACGTATGTTCCCGGAAAAGCAACAAAAACATGTGTTGGAAAACACACTCGATTATGAACGTCTTTTAGCACTCAATGTAAATACATTTGTCGATATGCTGGTGATCTGATCGTCACCCTTCATAATAAAAGCACCGAAAACGGTGCTTTTATTATAACCGGGCAGCAGGAACTCATATTTAAGTTTTTTTAACACTTTTTAAAATAATTTAACATTGCATCAGCCTACATTTGATCCGTTATTAATCCTGACTATATGAAACGATCTATTAAACTAAGTATGCTGACCTTATGTGTGGGTCTCTTGTTCTCCTGTTCCAAAAAGAATGAACCCGGAAGTGAGGGTGATCAAATTCTGGTAAGTGATGGGATCAATGTGCGTTATACAGCTGTGACAAAGGCGGCCGCCGAGGGAATGACACTAGATGGGGCCAATGCGGACGACCTGATTGAAAATTCTTCTTTTCCATCGGTTGTAAAGATCCAGTTTGGAACCACTGTCACCATCGATAATCCATTGCAGGATAATGGAGTAAGCATTGCCCAGAACGGCGGACATGTGGTTATCACCGCAACAGCGACCGGCGTGGCGTATGAAATTTCAGGAACAACCACTCAGGGATCGCTTAAGATTTACAGCGATAAGAAGTTCAAACTGGCTCTCCAGGGGGTCACCATTGTTAATCCGACTGGACCGGCTATCAACATTCAATCTAAGAAGAGAGCATTCGTCGTATTGGCCGATCAAAGTAATAACTCGCTCGAGGATGGAGCTACCTACGCCTCTTCTTCCGAAGATCAGAAAGGAACTTTTTTTAGTGAAGGTCAACTCCTTTTCTCTGGAACCGGTGAGTTGAATGTAAAAGGGAACAACAAGCACGGCATTGTCAGTGATGATTATATCCGCGTGAGAAGTGGAAAAATCAGTGTTAGTAAAGCGGCGACCGATGGCATTCACAGTAACGATGGTATCTTCATTGATGGGGGAACCTTTCATATTACGGCTGCCAGTGACGGAATAGAGGCCGAAAAGGGACCTGTCATTATTAATGGAGGGGAATTCACAATTAAAGTAGGGGATGATGGGATTGCAGCCTCTTATACCACCGATAATACCATAGATCCCTATGTGGTGATCAATGGCGGAACTTTCCATATCCAGACCACTGAAGGGGAAGGCATTGAAAGCAAAAGTGTGCTAACCATCAATAATGGAGAAATTTATATTGACGCCTATGACGATGGCATCAATGCGGGCAAAGCAATTTACATCAACGGAGGTTTAATTGTTTCTTATAGCCGTAGTAATGATGGGATCGATTCCAATGGCACCCTGACGATCACCGGAGGCCGAACGTTTGCCATCGGCGCAAGAAGCCCCGAGGCAGGCTTTGATTGTGATAATTCTACTTTTAAAATTACCGGAGGACTTGTAGTTGGCGTAGGTGGAAGTACCAGTATTCCTACTTCCGGAGTCTCTACGCAAGCTTCAGTGGTTCTGAATGGCGGAAATGCCTCTACTATTTACAGCCTGCTCGACAAAGATTTGAAAGAGATCGTCACCTTTCAATCTCCGGTTGCTTTCACCACACTTTTACTCTCCAGCAATTTGTTAACGCAAGGAAACAGCTATCAGCTGGTAAGTGTACCTTCCATGAATCAGTCGGTTCATTTTAATGGGGTGTTTCAGTCAGGTTCATTTACTCAGTCAAATGTCCTTTATTCGTTTACCCAATCCGCTCTTGTTACCAGGATAGGAGGAAGCGGTGGCCCTGGTGGAGGAAGACCCTAATCGTTTTTCATTTCTAGTTAATATTTCCAATAAGCGGATCTGTCCCTTTCCTGGGGCAGATCCTTTTTGGAAAGCCTAAGAGGTTTAAGAACACTGTTAAAGTAGCATTGTCCACATTGTGGGCGTTATTTTCATTCGGTGGTAGACTTGCCAACGGTCTTCCGGGTTTAAATTTCAGGGGTAAGCGTGAAGTGGAAATTTCGGAACAGAACAGCTTCATTTTTAACCATTCGGGTCTGCACCGTCGACCAATCTTTATTTTTTGCCATTTTCACGAATGGCTAGCTTCTACTACGAAATGCATTCATCAGGTTTTTTCAAAATCTGTTCGATCCGTGAAAACTGGATGTAGGTGTCTCTTTCTAAGGCTGTGTGCTTTGTTATCCTACAAAGGGGGCACCTGGCCTTGTTCTGCACCGCCAACAATCGCTCTCTGTAGTTGTTGGGAGCGTAATTGTTGTTTTATTCAAAATCTTCCAGTTCGATAATAAAGATGTTGCCGGAGGCACCGTTGGACTGGATGTTGACAATGTATTTCTTTTTACTGTTTTTAAACGCATAGACCTGTAGGGGGCTCTCTTCTGATAAACCGGCTGTACTGTAATGACCCGTGTATTTATTTTCATTTAACTTCGAGCGCGTGGACTCTTCCTCAGGGAAGGGCCCCTCGTATAGTTTTTTAGCTCCTATTTGAGCAATGTACTTTTTTGCATAGCGGTCAAAGAGGTATTGATCGTATTTTAAGCCATTGTTTCGGTCTTCCATAAATAAGAGAAATGCCAGTTTACCTTCCACCGTAGTGATCCCGCCTCCATGATACACTTCCCATTTTTTCAAAGGAAACAACTCACTGATCCCATCTCTCTCCCCGTTTGGAGAAAAATCGTAAACGTCTATTCCATCGGGAGCCTTGAAAAAAGGGAAATTACCAATGCCAGTTAATTCCGGAACGTCTGCCCAGTCCAATGGTTGGAGCTGAGCACCGCTGGCTTCTTTCACCTTTGCAGACTGTTTTGGTGAGGCATTAAGAGAAGGATCTTTTTCATCCTCTTTGGATTTTTGACGACACGAAAGTACTGTTAACACAGTTAAAAGGAGGAAAACGATACCACTATTTTTCATAAACTTCAGGATGTTGGATGACAACAGGCAATGATACCTGCTATGGTTTAAGAAAACGTTAATCATAGATTAAATGTCAGTATACTTTTGAAGTAAAGAGACCCTGTACATGCTATTTAAGTACCGGTACCGGCTTCATCGGTGTTTCTGGCCGAGGCCATAGTGACATTACTGGCCATCGTTACCCAAAAATGTTTCTATATATTGCCTGTACCGTTGTTTATCGACCACTTCTTTATTCCAGCTATCTTTCATCAGAAAGGCAATTTTACGATCAATCATGAGCTGAATAGCAGATCTGTAGCGCTGATAGGCATAATAATCGGTTTCGGCTAAAGCATTCATTTTATTTTGAAACCAACTTACAGGATTTAGCCAGGCGCTTTTTTTGATAAAATCATTTTTTGCTTCGCTGGCAGTCTCTAAAGAGCGGGTGGCATCTTTTAGCAATAAATTGCTTAAACCGGGAAGGGCTGTATAAATCAACCCTTGATCTGGCAAAGTGTCTTTGGCGTGCAGGGTAGAAGAAAGGTGCGGATAGGTGTCGATCAGTTTTTTTCGAAGGGTATCTATCGGGAGTTCGTACAATCGATAGGTCTCTTTTCGGCTGGCATCTAAATAGCTGGTCATGTAATTGGTAGGATGTTTTAACGAAGATAGCTGATGCATAGTCCCTGGAAGGATAATGCAGAAAACAAGCCATACAGCAGCCATTTGGATGGCCTGAGCTGCACTTCCCCTTCCATAAAGGTTGATAAAATAAAATGTGCCAAACCACAAGAGTGTATAAAAGGCAGCGTGCATATAAAATAAGAAGAAACCGGAAGGAGCATGAACGAGTGCGCCGGAGGGAAGTGCATACGCCAACATTAACAACAGTATGAGAAGCTGTAAGAGAAAGAAATAAAAACTGAATCGGATCAGCAGCCATTGTCTGACATGAGGATAGTTTACTTCAATGAGTTCCTCGAAACCGAGATCTTTCTCTAATCCCCCCACATTGAATAGCAGAAGGATGGATAAAACAGGAAGAAGATAAAGCAGGACAAAACTGAAATCGACCGTAGCTGAAGTCAGTAATTCAGGGTTCGCGATTTCTTCAGCAAGGTCGGTGTCATAGAGGGTACTCCGCGGTGTCACTTCTTTGTAATAACCAAACTGATCGGCCTGTCCGATGCTGAAAGGCAGGAGCGGAGATGGACGCTTAGCGGCAAACGCAGGGGCATAAGCAATGGCCCTGGAAGGGGTGGTAATATCGATCCAGGGTTTATCTTCGGGTCCTTTCTTTCCGGCATCGTACCAGGCATTTAGTTCGGCAATACTTTCTTTATGTCGGTTTTCTATTCCCTGAATAACGACCTGTTGCCGCTGAAAAAGGGCGTACCCATTTTGTAAGCCGTAGAGAGCGGCCCCAATAAATAAGAGGAGCGAAATTAGTTTAAAAGGATGACCGATCAAATGACGGGCCTCTAATTGAAAAAGGGAAATCCAGTGTTTCATAGCAAAGAGATTTTTTTTGAAGTGATCAGTACCGTTACACTAAGGACGGAGGCCCACAACATCAACCATACAAGATCGGGGAGATAGCGGTAAATCATCTGAGACAAGGGAGGTGTCACATATTCAAAGTCGGGGATGGATTTATAAAAGGCATTCTGTTCTTTCCATTCCCAATCCCCCGTTTTCGACCCTCCATAGGCCTGTTTTTCATTCAGTGTACGGATAAGCGTCCGCCGGTACTGTTCCGCCTGATGAAGAAAGTCGAGGTGATGATACATATCGCTGCCACTAAGTCCCATGCTGGTACTTTGCAGTGAGGCAAAGGGATTAAAACTGCCGGAAAGCTGATAAAAACGCTTTTGTTGCTGAAGAAGACGGTCGTTATTTCCGAAATGTTTATCCCAAACCCGGTTGCCATAGCTTTCATCTTCCTGCATTCGTAAACCATCGTAATTTATAGGCAGGTCTTCCACTTTTTCTACTTTGTAGCGCTGCAGGATTTTCTGCTTAAAGGCTTCTGCTCGCTGGTCGGAAGGCTGATGTCCATCCAGTCCTTTCGACCGATCTTCCTGCATGCCCGCTTTAAATTCTTTCCGGTTGGGTAAAGGATGTAGCTTCGAACCCGTATAGGCCCATATTCCCGGGAGAAAAATGGTCCATAGAATCCATATAGCCAAAATGCTCGACAAAGTGGCCGTGCCATTTTTTAACTGCGCAGAGAGCCAGCAGGTAAGCAGGGAAATGATGTAGTAGTAAAGACCATAGGTAATAAATAGGCCGGCTAAACGAAAAAGCTGATCAACGGTGATCTCCCCGGAATACAATAGCAATTGTAAGCCTATGGTGAATAATAACAATAAGAGACCATAGAACCAAACGCTGAATGCTTTCCCATAAATAAGCGTGGAAAGAGAAGCTCCCTGAAATACCAGTAGTTTTAAACGGCCACTTTCCTTTTCAGCGCTGAGTGAACTAAAGGCAAGAAAAATCAGAAAGAGCGGGATCACATATTGCAATAGCAGCGAGGGCTTTAGTTTACCAAACCTGGAAACGGATAAAGACTGGGAAACTTCTGAATACGCCAGTTCATTTTGCACATGTCCCTCCAGTCGTAGAACATTTCCAGTAATGGCTTGCACTCCTTCGTCGATACTGTGGAGAGAGCCGCTGGGTTTAAAAGCATACGAACCAAAATGAGCGGCACTATGGGGATTCATTGCCTCAATGCTTTCCCACTGTTCACGGACATGCTGTTTTGCCTCCTGTTGCGCTTTTTGCTGCTGTTTGTTTTGTAAAACGCTTAGCCAGGTTACAGTAACCAACCCCGCTAAAAATAGCACACTTAAAAAGATCAGTACCCGTGTTTGTAGCCATCTTTTCCATTCGTTTAATAGAAGTTGTTTCATCATAAATCCATAGAATTAATCTTGCATGTAATTGAGGTAAATTTTTTCGAGTTCAGGTGCACTTACTTCCGATGCGTTCATTTCTTTGACCAGTACTCCGTGTTTGAGGATCCCTATCCGATGGCACGTTTCCCTTACCCTAAAGATGTCATGGGAAGCCATCAGAATTGCCGCTCCTTCCGAAGCAAGCTTTTTTAGGAGAACGGAAAGTTCATTGCTGGCCAAGGGATCCAGGCCACTTGCGGGTTCGTCCAAGAGGTAAACTTTCGCCTTTTTTGCATAGGCAATCGCAATACCTACTTTTTGTCGCATGCCTTTTGAATAGTTTTCCGTTTTCTGCCCTTGCGCTGAAAGAGGCAGACCACAGGTGGATAGCAGATCGGAGAGTGCTAGGGGTGTATAGTTTATCCCGGCTAAGCGACAGAAGTAATCCAGGTTTTCTAAGCCACTAAGGTAAGGGTAGAGGCTCACATTTTCAGGGATATAACCAGTCCATCTACGTGCAATGCTTGGATGCAATGCCGGATCAGCACCATTGATCCGGGTCACTCCCAAATCTGGCTTCAAAAAACCAAGGAGCATGTGCATAGTGGTTGATTTACCGGCACCATTGGGGCCAAGTAGTCCGTAGATTTCGCCTTGAGCTACAGTTAGGGAAAGCTGGCTTACCGCTTCTTTCCCTTTGTAAGATTTGCTGGTGTTTTCGATTGCAATCATGTGGATGTAATAAATTTAATGCAACATTGTTGCAAACATAAATATAAAATTATTAAATGCAACTATGTTGCAATATTTTTTATTGTTGAAATCGTCTTCTGTTTTCTTGTATCTGTAGGGTGCTCTTCGTCTGCATCAGGAAAGTTGTAGACGGAAATTGACTTTTCACGATTTTTGAGTACGTTTACTGACTACGGATAGGTAGATGTAGCGATGATTAGATACACTTGAGATCAATTGCTGTAAAAAAAATCTTTCTTTTTCTTGTCTTGGTGAAAATAGTCATCGATCAGGAACACGTTTTTATTTTCAGCACCATTTGTTTTTCCTTCAATTAGCGTAGGGGTATCGTAGTAAAGAGCTGCTCAGAAGCCTTAACTATGAAAAAAGGAATATGGTTAGTAGGAGGTTAAGTTTATGGGGATCGTTTAGATCATAGTTAAGATGATGTTATCCAAATTTAGTAGGGTAGTAATGAATGGGGTAAGAAGGAAAATAGGGGAACAAAAGAACCAATATACTCCTCATAGGACCTGTGACGCGTAAAAACTGGAAAACTTGCTTGGTGCATTCATAATAAAAATCATTGTATTAACTGCCGTCCGCGTAGCTAGAAATCCACTTATTTCACCTCGTACTGATACACTGCTCTTCCGATTTGTCCGTCTGCATTCATTGCCTGGATAACGATGCTGAATTTTCCAATGTAATCCGAATTAAGGAACTCAATAGTGGTTTTTCCTTCCGGTGAAGTCATCGCTGCTGGATTCCAATACAGCACTTTTCGCACATCTTTTTCTTGTTGCACCGGATATTGAGGGTGATAAAACTCTCTTAGAGATTGGTATCCAAGCAGACGGAATGGCAGCACTCCAAAGGAGGCTCTTTTTAAGTAATCTTCTGGCGAAGGGGCTTTTCCTCTTTTTAATGAAATGATCAATACGCCGTAGGCACCCTCTATGCCATATAAAGCTGCTGATGTTCCTTTCAATACTTCAATGCTGGCTACATCGTTGGGATCGAGGTTTGAAATGTTAAATGTTTCCTGGTCAAGGTAAGTTCCGTCCATCACCACCAACATCGGTTTTGGTCCAGGAAGAAAGCTGTTGTTGGGGTTAGGAAGATCGAATTCAGCTCCCTTGTTCCTGTCAGGAATTTCTCTCGAATAAATTTTACCATCCCATATCTTCAGGCCTGTAATGTGATTAGTCAAATAGGTAGTGAGGTCATGTGTGGTAAGTAAGTCTTTTGCCAAAATCACGGCATCTGCTTTTCCCGGACCATTTAAATTGCTTGATTCAATGACACCATTAGACTTTTTTCCGACAATTTTTACTTCATTCAGGTTAATCCCTTTTAATTGAATGTCCAGCTGATCCAGTGCCAGGTTTTCGGAAGGAGATGAGTCCGGTTTTAAAATTGGAAATGGAAACTGATTTGCAGAAGTGATTTGACGAGCCGGTTTTCCAAGGTTAAAGACCTCAATCCGATGATTTTTTTTGCTTTGGTCGGTATTGGTAGAGATGACAAAAGAGACCGTATCGACGATCGTTAAGTCGTCAAATGTAAACCGTCCTTCCTGATCGCTGGAGGTTTGAAAGATCTCCTGTTTCTGACCCGATTGAAAGAGACTGATCGTCCCACCTACATAAGGCTTTCCGGAAGACAGAAGTACCCGGCCGGATACCTGTTTGTCTGTTTGCGGAATGTCATGAACAGCGGGTAGCGCCTTGAAAAGTTTTTCCTTCCATGAAAACTTTCGCCAACCCTGTGTCAGGAGCAGCAAATCCAGGTTTTGCCGGGATTTTAACGTGTCTTTTCCTGTAAAATACGCATTGGGTTTTTCAATATAGCCTTTCAAGTCTGAAGTCAATAATAGATCCGTATAGATCGACGTTTCCTGATCATCGTCGTAGGGATAAGCAGTTTCACTGAATACGGCAATCGACAAACTGGCAATTTCACCCTCCTGATCAACGTTTTTTAACTCGATGCTTGCCTTCACAGGGTCTCTTTTGGCGTAATTGCCTTTCAAATTCGCTTGAATTTTCAAAAAGTCCTGATGATCACAAAAAGTTAATCGCTCCGCGCGTGGATGACCAAGGGCATCAAAAAGGGTCCATTGAACAATACCGGTGTAGAACTGCGACTTATGAATGAAAAGCCTTGATCCGAAAGGGGTCGTTTTGGGTTGGGAAATATACCGGGTAATGCCATCCTGCATAGCGACTATAGTAAATGGCTGTCCGCTTAATTCAGGACCGTAAATTATGTGAAGAATGATGCTGTCTGGGGTAGACTGGGCTCGAAGAACATATCCCGAATGTTGCGCTTCCGGTAAGGAAAACTGAGCGGTATTTCCTTTCTCGTCCTGCACTTCGGCCAGGTATTTTCTGCCTGTTTGAGGATGTAAATGAAATTTTCCCATGCCGAGATGTTCGGAAGATAAGCGCGTGATCACTTGCCCCTGATCGTCTTTGATAACCCCTTTTATCCCCATGCCCAACCCTCGTTGGTCAATCGCTTTAAAGCCCACCACAGAAGGTATATTTTGTACCAATTCTCCTCCTTCCGGGAAGAAAGTAACCGCAAGACCCGCAGGTACATTGACTTCTTTTTGAATACTCCCATCGTGAATGTAGATGGATTTACGGTAATAAAATTCCTCTCCCAATTTTTCCATATGGTTTGTATAAACATTCAGGAGATAGTTTCCTGTTTTGAGCGTGTCGGACAAATTCAGATAACCATCGGCCAATCCCATTGTTACCTTCAGTTTGGCCTCCCGGATGCGTTTCCCTTCCGGATCAATGAGTTCAACATTCAATGTGTGAGAAATGGCGGAAGGACGATTGAGGTTGGAATGGAGAATGTAAGCTTTTAACCAAAGGGTATCGTGATTGAGGTAATGCGGTTGATTGGTATGTACATGGATTTTCTCAAAGGGATGATCCTGAGAAAAATTCTTATAGGCGCTTAGCTTTTCCAATAGTGACTGCTGGGCGTGACCGTGAAAAGCAGAAAATAGAAAAATAAATGAGGCAACTACATATAATAAGGAAGAAGGTTTGATTCGCATGTGAGTAGAAATACAGGTCAAATTTGACCTTAAAATAAGCATATTTTAAGAATTAAACGAATAAGCCACCCGCTAATGCCTTTTGTTTAGCAGGGAGATGGCGAAACGAAATTTCTCTTTCGCTACGATGTGATTTTGCACTACCATTGCATGTAGGTACTATCTGCTTTTGAAGAAAAAAATAAGCTAAAAGTCTCATGAATCATTACCTGAAAGAAACAAACTTAATTGATTATACGCACCCTTCTATACTGCAATTAGTGAGAGAAAACCACTGGAAAAGCAAGGAAATAGAAGCACAGATCAGGGAGATTTATGCGTATGTGAGAGATGAAATTAAGTTTGGCAATCTGTCTGACGATATCCCGGCATCACAGGTACTCAAAGAAGGCTATGGGCAGTGCAATACCAGGACGACTCTACTGATTTATTGATGGCCGTTGGAGTGGTCAACCGCATTCAGGGCTTTGCCATTGAGCCTCGTAATATTTTACATAGCCGGGTTGAAGTTTAGGTAAACGAACAATGGTATTTCTTAGAAGGAGTGATTTTGGATAAACCCTAGCTCCATCAATTACAGACAAAAAGGAGAGATTGTCAAACAACCTTTGGTGGTTATGGAGTCTATACTGAACGTTTACAGTATCCACCCCTTGATTGGAATCTCAACCACTCCCTTTATTCAAGACAAAGGGATTAATCAGGATTTCGACGTGTTTGACAGCTCCGACGAATGTATGCCAGTCATCAACAAAAGCTGAGGGCATTCAAAAAGTTATTTTCCGCTACCTGGTAAGGCATATCATGAATAAGCATGTGAGACGCATTCGAAATGCTTCATACAAACTCGCTGAGCCATAAATGGGCACATTGGATCGAATAATTGCATTACTTTTTCTGAATATGGAGGTCAAAAGATTTCCCACTCATTGGGATGAAACGGGGTGAAAAATAGGGCTGACCATCTATTTCGGTTCTATAAATCAATAGCGCTATTAATTTCTGACGCGGATGTAAATCAGGTGATTTGTAAATGGAATATTAATACAGAGTTCACATGATGGGGATAGCTTTGTATTATCCAAAGGCCACGGATATACACAAAATAACTTCGCATTCTTAATTATTAAACTGACCAATGAAAAAAAAATTACTCCTCAGTCAGCGGATGGTGTTATGTTCCTCATTAGCCTGTCTTCTGATCACAGGGACTTCCATGCCTTTAATGGCGGGAAATCTGAATGATCCCTTTGCAACCGGTACCCGAAAACTCAGCGGGGTATTGAGTGGGAAAGTGGTGAATGAAAAAGGTGAGACATTGCCTGGTGCGACTATTCTCATCAGGGAGCTCAACCAAGGAATCCAAACCAACGAACAAGGAAGCTTTCGCATCAACGTAGCAGAGGGAACGTATACGGTGATGGTAAGCTTCATTTCTTATGCCACTACCACGTTGGATAAAGTCGTTGTGCGCCCCGGAGAAAATACCGTGCTCAATGTAACATTAAAAGGAGAGGCCGGCACATTGAATGAGGTATTGGTGATCGGCTATGGTACGCAGAAGAGGGAAAATGCGACAGGGGCAGTCGACCAGATCACTTCTAAGGTGTTGGAAAACAGGCCAATCACCAATCTTACGCAAGGCCTTCAGGGCTTGCTTCCCAACCTGAATTTAAAGATGGCCGATGGAAAGCCGACTCAGTCACCGGCTTATAATATCAGAGGAACTACTTCAATTGGGCAGGGGGGGAGTGCATTGATCCTGATCGACGGGTTTGAAGGAGATCCGAGTTTATTAAATCCCAATGATATTGAAAGTGTGTCGATTCTTAAAGATGCGGCCTCGGCGGCGATCTATGGTGCAAGAGGAGTTTTTGGAGTGGTATTAATCACGACTAAAAAAGCGGATAAAGGGCGCATTCACGTGAATTACTCTACCAATTACGGCATTAAAAGTCCGCTACAGGTTCCCGACTTTGTCACAGACGGCTATCTCTGGTCAAAAATGTTCGCAGAGGCCTTTGTAAACGGAGACGGAGCCTTTCCTCAGAATGCCAATAAGACACAAAAATTTTCTCAGGCCTATCTTGACGAATTTAAACGGCGCGCAGAATCCGGACAGCCTTATAATGAGATAGAAATCAATGCCGCTACAGGAGAATATACCTATTACGGAAGTGTGGATTATTACAAAGAATTGTATAAAAAAAACACAGCCTCTAGCGAAAATAATCTCTCTGTTTCAGGGGGGACCGACAAGGTCTCCTACTATGTTTCCGGACGTTTCTTAGGTCAGAATGGGTTGTTCAGACACAATACGGACGACTACGATATGAAAAATATCCGCGCGAGAGGTTCCGTGCAGGTATTTCCATGGCTGGCTGTTGAAAATAATGCGGATTATTCCGTAATGAACTACCATAACCCAATCAATGTGGGTGAGGGCGGAGGAATATGGCGAAACATCGCCGATGAGGGACACCCTACCATGCCTATGTTTAACCCTGATGGGACTCTTACGTTTTCGGCCGCTTATACTGTTGGCGACTTTATTTATGGGAAAAATGGCCGAGACACTCGTAAGCAGGTATTTAGAAACATTACCGGACTCCGAACCAATTTCTTTGATAATAAATTTCATGTGAATGCGGATTTTACCTTCCGTAACACCAACCAGGATATCACACAGAAAAGAGTGCAAATTCCTTACAGCAACTCTGTAGGAATCATTTCTTACATCGGAACAACCACCAACGATCTGATGTTCGATATTCGCGAAACACAATACCTGGCCACCAACGTCTATGCTGATTTTGAAGAGCGCTTTGGAAATGGCCACTATTTAAAAGCCATGGTCGGTTACAATTACGAGGAGTCCACTTACAATAAAGTGGTAGTGCAGCGTAACGGGATCATTTTTGAGGATGCCAACAACATCAATCTGGCTTTAGGACAATCCATCAATACACCCGGGGATTATGATCAGTGGGCTATTTTAGGAGGCTTTTCACGTCTAAACTATTCATTTAAAGACCGGTATCTCTTAGAAGTGAATGCGAGATATGACGGTTCTTCTAAATTTCCGTCAAATCAGCGGTATGGATTTTTTCCGTCGGTTTCTGCCGGTTGGCGAATCAATAAAGAGGCTTTCTGGGGCGTGTCGGATAAGCTGATTTCGGACTTTAAAATACGTGCTTCCTATGGGTCTTTAGGAAATGGAAACATCGCTTCCTATGCTTTTCAGGAAGTGTTTAACATTGCCCAGTCAGGCGTGATACTGAATGGTCAACGGCCGCAAACCACGAAACTTCCGGCCGTATTACCGGAAGGGCTTACCTGGGAAACTTCAACAACTTCTAACGTAGGGCTTGATTTGACCATGCTTTCAGGGCGCTTGAATTTTAGCGGAGATGCATATATCCGTAAAACAACAGATATGTTTACCACTGGATTAACACCGCCGGCCATATTTGGTGCCGCTGTGCCGAAAGGAAACTATGCTGATTTAACCACGCGTGGTTGGGAAGCGAGTTTAACCTGGAATGATAAAATCGGTCATTCAGATAAGCCGTTTAGGTATAACATTCGTTTAACTCTTTCAGACAACAAAACGCGTATAGATAAATACAACAATCCCGATAAATTGTTGAGTGATTATTATGAAGGGCAGATTTTGGGAGAGATATGGGGATATGAAACAGAAGGTTTCTTTATCGATCAGGCAGACATCGATTCACATGCAAAACAAAGTCCGCAAATGAGAGCTTCCCCTACCAATATCTGGGCGCCTGGAGATATCAAATTGCGTGACCTTAACGGCGATGGATTGATCAATGTAGGTAGAAACCGGGTGGATGACTCGGGCGATCGAAAAATCATTGGAAATGCAGCACCAAGGTATATGTATGGCATCAATTTGGGCGCCAACTGGCATGATTTTTCTTTTTCTGTGTTCTTTCAAGGGGTGGGAAAACAGCAATGGTACCCAAGCACTGAAACAGAAATGTTCTGGGGCCAGTATAACAGACCTTACAACAATATCCCCACATTTCATGTGGGCAACATGTGGACACCGGAAAATCCCGATGCCTATTTTCCGAGAACCATGTCCAGAGCGGCTTCGAGTAACACAAATAGAACGCTTGGAATTGCACAGACCCGGTATTTACAAAATGTGGCCTACCTGCGGATGAAAAATATCCAGTTAGGCTATACCCTTCCCGCAAAATGGGTGAACCGCGTCGGAGTACGGACCGCTAAAGTATTCTTCTCTGGTGAAAATCTGTTTACTTATTCGCCGATGTATAAAATAGTAAAAACCATCGATGTGGAAAATGCGGTCCCATCTGATCAGGATTTAAATCCAAATAGTACCAATGGCGATGGTTACAATTATCCATTGATGAAAAGTTTCTCTTTTGGATTAAATATTGGATTTTAACTATGCATTTGCTTAAACGCTGAAAAAAATGAGCCACAGCAATAAAATTATAAGGATTAAAATGAAAAAACACTATATCTGGATCCTGTTGGCCTGTCTGGGCATCACCGCTTGTAAAAAGCTGGATCAGGAACCTCAGGCAACGGCCTCCAAGAAAGCCATTTTTGGGAATGAAAGCGGTTTGAAACTCTACACGAATTCCTTTTACGGAATGGGTTTTTTGCCCAAAAACTCGACCAGTCAGGACGCCATGTCTGACTACCTTGCGGTTCGTGACGTACAGAATTTTTTACGTCCGGGGGCCTTTTCTGCGAATAATAGTTCCGGATGGGGTTGGGACGATTTACGAAATATCAATTATTTCATCGCTAATTGCAATGATCCGGCGGTTCCGGCCGATGTGCGAAACAATTATTTGGGAATTGCACGTTATTTCAGAGCTTATTTCTATATGGAAAAGGTGAAACGTTTCGGAGATGTACCCTGGATTGGGAAACCTCTCGACATTGATGATCCCATGTTAAATGCGGGAAGAGATAAGCGCGAATTGGTCATGGATTCAGTGTTGGCAGACATTAACTTTGCCTGCGCCAATATCAAAACCACCACTGATGCGAGCAGAACCACCATCACGAAATGGGTGGCTTACGCTTATAAATCGAGATTATGTCTTTTTGAAGGAACTTTTAGGAAGTACCATACGCAGTTAGGTCTGACCGGCACAGCCGAAAAATGGTTGCAGGAATCCGTGTCGGCTGCCTCCGAAATCATGAACAATGGAGGCTTCAGCATTCATACAGCTGGCGGACCCGGTGTATCTTACCGTCAGGTGTTTACAAGTGCCTCGCCGGTGGCTACTGAAGTCATACAGGCAGCGGTAGCTGATGTGAACCTTGGTGTATTGAACGAAGCGAATTGGTGGTGGACAAGTGGAACTTATGGAGCGAAAGCCAGTTTTACCCGCACATTTATCAACACTTACCTTAAATTGGATGGCACCCCCTTTACCAATGAACCCGGCTATCAGACCATGTTGTTCAAAGATGAAGTAAAAAATCGTGATTTGAGGTTGAAACAAACCATTCGTCTTGGAGATTATAAACGCATCAGCAATGGACAACAGGTAGCCGCACCGCCGGTTTTTTCTTATACTTTTACCGGGTATCAACCCATTAAGTGGACACTGGACGATATGTATTACGATGCAGGAGCTTTAAATATCAATGCGGTTTCATTGTTTCGCTATGCGGAAGTTCTGCTGAATTATGCAGAGGCACGTGCCGAGTTGGGCTTATTAACTGATAGTGACTGGGCCAGAACCATTGGCGCTTTGCGGGCAAGAGCAGGAATTACAGGAGGGCTGTCTACTAAACCTGTCGTGGCCGATTCCTACCTGATCGCCAATTATTTTCCTTCCATCAGTGATCCTTCCCTCCTTGAAATCAGAAGAGAAAGAGGAATTGAGTTAAGTTTAGAAGGGTTGCGTTTTGCCGATATCCTGAGATGGAAAAGAGGCCCCTTAATGGAGCAGGAGTGGAACGGATTTTACGTGCCGGAGCTGATTACTCCAATGGATCTGAATGAAGATGGCGTATTGGACGTTGCTTTCTACCAAGGCACACGTCCAACACCAGGCGTAAACGGAGTAACTTATGTGAATGTATCCGCAAATATTGGCTCTGCAGTGAACTCTCAGCTGCTTAAAAACGGTACTTCTGGCGAGTTGATCTGGATGAAAGAGATTCCGAGAAAATGGGATGAACGGATGTATGTATATCCAATCCCTTTGAATGACTTACAAAGAAATCCTAATTTGAAGCAAAATCCGGGTTGGGATTAATAAATACTATTTTTAATTTGATAAAAAATTAAACAAAGATGAAATTAAATACAGTTATCGCCGCCTTGGCTTTGTGTTTACTTGGCTGGGGAGTAAAGGCACAGGAAATTACCGTTGGTAGTTACAATATTCGTTTCGACAATAAGGGAGATACGGGAAATTTATGGGTAGACCGCGGACCGGTGGTTGCTGAATTGATCCGTTTTCATGATTTTGATGTATTGGGTATTCAGGAAGGGTTAAAAAATCAGTTAGACGATCTTAGTAAAGCATTGCCCGAATACGCAAGATACGGCAAAGGTAGAAATGATGGAAAAGAAGCTGGAGAACATTCCGTGATTTACTATCGCAAAGATCGTTTTAAATTAATAAATAGTGGGGACTTCTGGTTATCAGAAACACTGGATAAACCGGGTTTGGGATGGGATGCCACTTGCTGCAACCGCATCTGTTCGTGGATATATCTTCAGGAGGTGAAAACCAATAAGAAATTTTATGTTTTTAATGTTCATTTTGATCACCAGGGAGTAGTGGCACGCAAAGAAAGCGGTACATTGATGGTGAAACAAATCAGGAAAATTGCCGGTAGTGAACCGGTTTTGTTAACAGGTGATTTTAACGGGGACCGCAACAGTGAATGGTACAAGACCATTGCACAATCAGAAGTTGTGGCAGATGTTCATGGCATGGTAAAACATCCGTATGCGAATAATTCTTCCATGAACGGATTTCGGATCCCACGCAATAACGCCGTGATCGATCATATTTTCATGAGCAGACATTTCACTGCATTAAAGTGGGGAATATTGACCGACACGTACTTTGGTAAGTATCCCTCAGATCACTTTCCCATTTTAGCGAAGGTGACTTTGAAGTAAATCACCACAGCCAAAGAGGTGTTCAGTCATTAAGCTGGACACCTTTTTTATTTTTTAGATATTTTTATCAGGTAGGAACGATGTAGCGAAAGGGATCTGATCCGGCTGGAAACAAAGATCATTTGCTTACCTGGAGGCTGGTGGTCATCTACTGCCTTTCATAAGATGTTTTTTCCGGGAGAGAAGAACCACGATTGGTTTCATTTTATGGATGCAAGCGGATTTTGATTTTGTAGAGCTTGCTTAATCCGTTTTCTCCATCCATGAGGTGTTGTTGGAAATCAGCAAATGTTTCAAATTTTCTCGTTTCAATGGTCTTTCTTCTGCTGGTAAAATACAATGTTTCGTTTTCCTGATCGTAGAATGGACAATACTCCATAAGTTTGGTGTTGATGATATTCCCCATGTTTTCGGCCGGAGTCCATCGATTGTCAGAATCCTTACGGGAGATATACAAATCGCCGCTCCCTAAGCCTCCTTTCGAATTGTATTTGGTGTATATCAGAAAATCTTCGTTCGGAGAGATGAACGCGTTGAACTCGTAGCCGTTGCTATTGATCGCTGAATCCAATAAGACAGGCTCTTCATATCGCCCGTTCTTGTATCGGGCAACGTAGATATCATCTTTACCCATCCCCGTAGGAGCATCCATGGTGAAATAGAGATTGTTGTTGAGAGCTACAGAAGGGTAAAACTCGTCGTGTGAAGAATTTACGGGTGCGCCTAGGTTTATTGGTTTGCCCCAGGGTGTATTTTTTCCGGCTCTTTTGACACACCAGATGTCATAATCTTTTGGTGTCACTGCGGTATCGGTCAGCGGGCGGTTTGAGGCAAAATAGAGCGTTTTTTGATCGGGTGAGAGAAAGGGTTCCAGATCGGAGAAACGATCAGAGAAATGCATTAATTGTGGTTCAGACCATTTTTCGCCCGTTTTTTTCATGTAAGCAATCTGTGATAGTTCACCAAAAGCACTTTGAATGGTGAAATAGACTTCTTGGTGATCCGCGGTAAGTGCCACATCCCGGACATTGATCAATCCATTGAGTTCTTTAAAAGCTACCTCGACTGTAGAAAGAGATTGAGCATAAAGTGCGCTGAATGCGAGGCACATCACACCACTGAGCAAGGAGACAGACGCGGTTCTTTTCATATTTTCGATTTTCTGCAAAATACATAAAATTATTTTCGTTTCTGTCTGCTTAGGCAGTACCCGGCACCAGTTGTCACAAAAGAATGGTGAAAAGAGGAGCGAGGAAGAGGGGAAGTCTCCCGGGTATATACACCTATTGTCTACTAAATTCTTCTTAGAATGTTGATTCGTGGGAAATTCTTGAACCATTTAACGTTGGGAAATGGGGTGTATAATGGAGGGTTTTTTGAATGAACGAGGGTATTTTGGTTATGTGTGCTGTCCTTTCTATAAGCAATGTTTCTAAAATCTTATGAATTAAATCTCCATTATAATTAGTTAATGTGAATAAAAATAAGTACATTTGTTTTATATAAGGTTCTGTCTTTGCCTTTTCTGATATTGTTGAAATAATTAAATTTCATCATCGTCATTTCAGTCTTCGCTTTTCCAGCCCCCATTTATAAAAGGCCATTCAAGGGGGAAAGGCTATTTGTGTGCAAGGTGACTGTCAATTTTTTCGCTCTCCGTTATCAGCCGCTTTAGAGGGCGTAATGTTTCATTATCGGTTGATTTTGTTCTGATGGAATAGATTAGCGAATAAGGTATAGCAGGCTTAATACACAAGTTTCTTTGCTAAGAAAGCAGAGCTTATACTTAAAAACAGATAAATAAAATACATAGTTAAAGAACAGGAGAAATATGGGTGAATCGTTCGCCAAAAAAGAAAGAAATAAAAATAAGGCCAAGAAAAAAGAACAAAAGGCCCAAAAATTAATGGACCGGAAGCAATCAGGTACGAAATCATCCTTTGAGGACATGATTGCCTATGTCGATGAGTATGGAAATCTGACAGATCAGCCGGTGAATGCCGTCAGAACTGAAATTAAGTTAGAGGATATACAACTAGGCGCTGCAAAGTTGGAAGTAGAGGTGAGGGAATACGAAGGAGTTCTGGCTTCTTATGACCCATTAAAAGGATATGGATTTATCACCGAATCGGTTTCCGGTAACAAAATATTTGTACATCGCAGCAGCTTTTTGGACCCCATTAAAGAAAATGATCTGCTTGTATTTGAGCAAGAAAAAGGACCAAGAGGATACAGTGCCGTTCAGGTAAGAAAGAAATAATAAATAAATTAATATAAATAACAATGCAACAAGGAACAGTAAAGTTTTTTAATGAGACCAAAGGTTTTGGTTTCATCACACCTGCCGATGGTGGGAATGATATTTTTGTACATTCTACCGGACTTCAGGAGGAAATTAGAGAGAATGATCAGGTGAATTTTGAAGTTGAACAAGGTAAAAAAGGCTTAAATGCGATCAATGTTCGCATTGTATAAAGCCGGATAGAAAGAATTCATCGAATTTGATAAAAAAGAGAATGCATGAAATGGCTGGCAAAATTTTAGGTCACTAATGCTGTTCCTTCACAGTACGAATACACAATCGATTTTGCCGAAAAGGGGTGTCCTGAAAGATGCCCCTTTTTTAATAATGCTTCTAAATGCATCAGAAGGTGCCATCATCCTTAGTAGGAGCTCTATTTTCCTTTATTGAGTATTTAGTAAAACTTCCCCGTAGGGTAGGCCGATTGCCAAAAGGATCGCACAATGGCCTAGTGTAAAATTTTAGTCATACACACTTTAAACAACTGAAAATGTTTAAATTGAGATGAATCATCTTTAAGTAAATGGAAATACCGGGGCGCAATAAAAAGGACCAGCAGAAATTGGACGATTTGTTTAAACGTGCTGCAGCGCTAAGGAAAAAAAGTGCGGCGACGAATCAAAAACTGGATCGGTTAAAAAGCAAATCAGCAGAATTTCTTGGAAATGAACAAGAAGAAAAAAACCAATAATTTGACCAAATAATTCTTTTCTATTTTAATTCACCAAATGCAATGCTGCGGTTAGATACTGCTCCTTTGAGCGTCAAGGGAGAGGTATTGTGGGAAACCTTGTGCCTGCCTTTTCGTAGAGGTGTTTCTTTTCGCGAATCTCCCTGCTTTTTTATAGGTTTGATGCCTTTTTTATGGGCCTGAAGAGATGAATATCAGCTATTTATGTTAAAGTAGAGTTAGTTGGTTAGCCCCCTTTTAAATGAATGACGAATTTATTCTCTCATTGTTGAAGCAGCTAAAAATAAGGGTTTTTAGTGGGTCGGTTTCTGGAAAATGGCCACAGGAGGAGTAGGGGCTTTTCTTTCTTAACGCATGCAACTTGTTGTTCTGAAGGGTAGGTCCATTCTTTTTTTAATTTTTTTTGATATATTGGAAGTATCCTATTTACCGTTCAGCCATTTCATCCTATGTCGAAATATAAAACTCCGGGGATGTATGAAGAAGAAGTGCCCGGTCTTCCTTTCTCGATAAAGCAGGCAGAAACTGCAGTGCCTGTATTCATTGGCTTCACGGAAAAGATTCCTTTTGAAAACAAACCCCTAAAGGTTCACTCGATGGAAGAGTATGCCACTATCTTTGGAGGGCCGGAATCCATGCAACTTTTTGCTTCGATTAGGGATGGTAAATTAACGGGAGCTATTTCCCCTTCGCCGCAAAAATACCAGATGTTTGAGGCTCTACGATGGTATTTTGCCAATGATGGTGGCCCCTGCTATATTTCGTCTGCAGGGAGCTACGAGGCATCCGCTACTTCTCCTAAACAGATGTATACCGACTTGAATCACGCCCTGAATAGGTTGGAAAGTGAAGAAGATCCTACCATCATTGTCATCCCCGATGCTTATGTGGCTGGCGAGCACATGGGGTATCGCTTGTACCGAAATGCCCTTCAACAATGTGGGCTATTAAAGGATAGGGTGACATTGTTGGACGTGTATTGCCTGGACCACACAGAGAATGTTGAGCATAGGATACGGTCGTTTAGGGAGCACATAGGGCATGATTTTCTGAATTATGGAGCTGCTTATGCTCCTTACATTCGTAGTACGCATCGCCGGTTGATGAATGAGTCGACTTGTTACCTGAACATAGGAGAGAATACTTTTTTTTTACGGCTGCCCGAAGATTCCGATCCCCGTCAGTTGGAGTACTCCCTGTTTCACCGTCATCCTGACTTGTATCTGGCCATTCAGCAGGGGTTGATCCATTCGGAAAATGAGGTCATTTTAGCTCCTTCTGCTGCTATTGCAGCAGTCTGTTGTCAGATAGATAGCCTACGAGGGGTGTGGAAAGCACCAGCAAATGTTCCGCTTAAAGCCGTAATAGGACCATTGCAAAGAATAACGGACGAAGAACAGCAGCAAATGATCCGAACGGAATCAGGAAAATCCGTGAACCCGATTCGTCATTTTGCGGGTAAGGGGACATTGGTGTGGGGCGCACGTTCCTTGGCGGGAAATGATCCTGAATGGCGTTACATTCATATCCGCCGCTTTTGCAATATGCTGGAAAAGACTCTTAAAAGATCGATACAGCCTTTTTTGTTCCACCCCAATGATAGCAATAACTGGATCAATGTACAAGCCATGATTGAGTACTTCCTTTTGCAACTATGGCGTTTAGGCGCTTTACATGGACAGCAGAAAAAGCATGCATTCTATGTTTCAGTTGGTTTGGATAAAAGTATGAACACAGCAGATATACGCGCTGGTAAACTGATCGTAGAAATCGGACTGGCCCTCATGCGTCCGGCCGAATTTCTCTCATTACGTTTAACTTATGGGATGGCCGGTAATACCGAAAAAGAACAAAATGAATGATTAAAAGATAAAATTTCAGACATGCCAAACCAAAAAATCATTACCGAAGTCAGATCTGAAGGAACGCTGCTAGCTTCCCAATACCATCTCCAATCAATCACTGTCAAAAATGAAGTGAATCAAATTTCCTCTGCCCATCTGGTTTTGGTAGGAAAGAATCCGTCCGAAGGCCTTTTCGCAGCAAGCGATGACGATCCCTTCAGACCAGGAAGGTCAATTTCGATCGCGGTGGGCAATGGTACTTCGGAAATGCATGCGTTGTTTAGTGGCATAGTCGTGCAGGTGGGCATTCGGATGGGGCAGGGTGGAGAAATCACCTTTCTCGTGGAAGGCAATAGCCCGGCTTTTAAAATGAACGCCACACGAAATAGCCAGCTCTTTGCGGAAGTTACCGACGCAGAGGTAATGGAGGAATTACTTAGCAGCTACGGCATTCCTGCAGAGATCGAATCGACACAGGTGCGGCATGCTCATCTGCCACAAAATGATTGTACGGATTGGGATTTTATGTTGAACAGATTAGATGTGAATAATAAAATATGCCTGACAGAAGGTGAAAAGATTCGTATTTTGGAACCGGTATTGGCTGAAACACCGGCCCTGCAATTGGCCTATGGACAAACACTGCTCGCTATGGAGTTGGAAACCGATGCCCGCCTTCAGTATATAGGAGTAGACATGCACTACTGGAAACAGACAGATTTGAGTAAACGATCTGAGTCTGTTATCTCTCCGGTATTAAAAACAGCGGGTCATCTGGGGAGCAAAGAACTGGCTGAATCCCTTGGAACCTATTTTTATAACTTAAACAATAATGGCCCTTCTTCCGATCAGGAAATGAAGGCATGGGGTGACTCTTTCTGGCGGAAAAGGCAACTGGCGAAGATCAGGGGTACCATTACATTTGAGGGTGTCCCAGGCATTCGTACAGGTGATACCATTGAATTGGCAGGGGTGGGAAGTGCGTTTAATGGTGCTTATTTTGTAAGTGGTTTGTGCCATCAGTTAGAAGAAGGTCAATGGAAAATCACCGCACAATTAGGCTTAAACCCTCACTGGTTCGAAAGGCAGGAAGGGATGTCTTCTAAGCCGGCATCCGGACTGTTGCCGCAAATGAATGGCTTGCAGATGGGTATTGTCAAGCAATTGGCTACAGACCCTGAAGGGGAGCACCGGATAAAGATTGCCATTCCCTCGCTTAATACCTGGAATAATGAGTTGTGGGTGCGTTTAGCTTCCTTTTTCGCGGGCCATGGAACGGGAAGTTTTTTTCTTCCTGAAATAGGGGATGAAGTGATTATTGGTTTTATAAATGATGACCCCCGAAACGCGGTGGTTCTTGGAATGCTGCATAGCAGTCAACAACCCGCTCCTTTAGAGGCTTCCAATGAGAATCCACTGAAAGGTATCGTTACGAAGAGCGGGATAAAAATGCTTTTTGATGATGAAAACAGAAGCTACCACCTGCGAACTCCCGCGGGTAAATCGGTCGTGCTGAGTGAGGTGCCTGGTTTGATAGAAATGAAAGATGAGTATGGAAATGCCATCCGTCTCAGCTCTTCGGGTATTGAGCTGATCAGTCAAAGCGATGTTCGGATTACTGCCCAGAATAATGTCATTACCAATGCGATCAACATTCATCAGGATGCCAGGATGAATGTAGCGATTAAGGGCATGGCAGCCGCAGAATTGAGTTCGTATGGACTTACCATAGTGAAAGGAGCACTGGTCCAGATCAATTAAGATGATCACCCGCTTTTAGACCGAATAAATACAAATTTTCCATTTATAGAGAACAATATGCCGGCAGCAGCAAGAAAAGGGGATATGCACCTCTGTCCAATGGTGACAGGAAGCGTAAATCAGAATGGAGGAGCTATCCTTACGGAAGGAACGTCCCAGGTATTTATAGGCGGACAACCTGCGGCTACGCTCGGAATGAATTTGAAATGCGATGCTGCTACAGATGTCATTGTGAGTGGGTCAGCCACTGTATTGATCGGCGGTATGCCTGCCGCAAGGGTAGGTGATCGCACCGCTCATGGAGGAACCATTATCCAGGGGGATCCTACTGTACTGATTGGTTAGCCTGATGGGCCAATCGGCTGAGTGGAGGAGGACACAACAAATGGCAGGGGTCTTTTTGAAGCGTCTTACCTCGGCATTGAATTTACTTTTAACAAGGCTTCATCTTTTCCTTGCAAGTAATTCTTGACGGAGTATTCGATTTTTATATCTGGAAGGAGTGGGCCTTTCTTCCCTTTCCAGATTTCCCAATATTTGGTGGAATAAGCAATGACGATTTTTGAATTGGGCAAACTGAAGCCACGAACCTCTCCGTAATGATTGATGGTGCCGGCGGTGCTTTCGCCAATAAAAGTGGCGTTTGAATTCTTTTTAAGGTCCACTGCATTCATCAGCGCAGAGGAAAATGTTTGTTTCCCAATCAACACATAAAAACTGTCTTTTTTGTCGAGATAACTGCCTTTAATTCTTTCCATGAAGGGCGCTAATATGGCCGAATTTCCGCCGCCATTGTAACGGAGATCGAGTACAATCTTTTCCGGGCGTTGTTCGTCGACGACCTTAAATAAGGCTTCGTTGAAGGTGGGAAATGGCAGTGATTCGTCGTTTGCACATTTGCTATAGTTCAGGTAGAGAATCTTCTTATGCCTGTCGTAATCATACCAATAGAAGTTTTTTTTCTGCTGTGAAAGCAGGGATTTGCCCGAAGAAAGGAGCTCAATTTTGGTGACATCGTCTCCTTCTACCGGGCGCAGGGTCACGCGAAACTGTTTTTCCTGCTGATCTGCAAAGGTAAACACCGCTTCCTTGTCCGAATCGATTATTCCAAGCCCTTTCAGAAGCGCAGGGTAGTTGATGTAGTGAAGAAAACGAACATGGAAGTACGAAAGATTTTCATGCTGAATGGCTTCCTTAAATATGCGTACCAGATCTGCAGCAGAATGGCCGTTGATCGCTACCAGTCGGGAGCCCAGGATAGAGGCATGGGGAGAAGCTATTCCTGTCACGAAAATCCCTTCCTTAAAGAGACCGAAGCGGATCGGAAGAACGTGATTAAATTTCGCCTCTACAAAGGTGTGTTCATCCCTGATACTGACCATCAGTTTGAAAAGCGCTGCCAGAAAGCTTTCGGAATCAAAACTGGCCGATTGGCCAATCAGCTTATCGACTTTCGAATCAAAATCTGCAGGACGTATCTTTGCAAAAAGATTTTTATGTCTTTCGGGAAGGTGTTTCTTTAAAAATTCCAGGTCCTCAATGTAAGCTGCTTCGGACATTCTCTGGCAGGAAACCTTTGTACTCATCAAAAGAAAAAATAGCGCAACGAGGCCTGATAGGAAAGAATAAGGGTGCTTCATATGTAAAAAGACACTTTATTTTCAAAGAAGTTGCTTCCATCCATTTCTCTTTTGAGAAGAGATAAACCTTTGTACTTCCTGTTTTTCTCTCTGAATAGCGGAGAAAGCTACTTGACAGTTTTCAAAGTGCTGATGGCTATTCTGTTCCAGGCATTGATGGTGACTACCGCCATAAGGAGTTGAGCCAGGTAATGTTTGTCAAAGAATTTTTCTGCCTGTTCATAAGTTTGTTCACTTAATCCGTTTTGGTGGATGAGTGTCACCTCTTCAGTGATCGCCAAAACGATTTTCTCTTCCTCTGAAAATAATTCCGTTTCCTTCCAGGCATTCAAAAGAAAAATCCGCCGGGGACTTTCACCCTGATTTAAGGCGTCAGAGGTATGCATGTCGATACAGAAAGCGCATCCATTGAGTTGTGATGCCCGGATTTTGATGAGTTCCAAATGGGTTTTAGAAAGATTTGAACGCTGTAGATAATCTTCTAAGGCAAACATGGCTTTGTATGCTTCGGGTTCGAGTGTAGGGATATCGATTCTGTTTTTCATGGGATTTTTAATTAAGGGTGCATAAAAATGAATTGTTTGCGCAGGCTTACCTGGTGATTTCAACATCCAGTGTGGTTTGTACCACGTATTCCTGGTTTCGTATCACAATGGTGTATTTGCCCTTTTTCAGGTAAAGGAATTTATTAACGGAGGGATTGGCTAACTCAATCACATCTGCCGGGATGCCATTGTTTTCATACTCTCCAGTCCGATACGCTAAAGCCTGTAGAGGATATGGAAAATTCCTTAACTGGGTAGGCGGAAGAACAAAGGGTGTTTTGTCGAAGGAAGTCCAATGCGGGCGGTCATGCAGGTAATCGCTTATAGGATGAATAATAGCCAGGTCGGTTTGTTTAGGTTCAGAGAGCCCATTAAACGCTTCCCCTTGGGGACTAATGAGTACAAAGGGCTGTTTCTCCGTGGTTGCATATAAAAAATAATGTCCAAATGCGGGCTGGCTTTTTTCAGAAAATTTTACCTGATCTATGGTAAAAGGGTCGATTTTCGTATACTCTTTCAGTCTTCCGGCCATTGCCTTTTCCCAGTTTCGGACCTCTTTCTCAAATACATGGTCGAAGCCGCAATGAATAAGGTATTTTCCCGCGGTGTTTTGACTCATAAATGCCTGAATATTTTTTGCCTGTTCGATTTCCCTTTCTTTCCCGTTTTTGCCACCGGTTGCTTCATAACCAAACAACACAAAACCGATCCGGAGCGCTTCATGAATTAAATTCCCGAATTCGGGTTCCGCTGTATAGTAGCCACTTTCGAGGGTCGCATACTTCCGTTGGTTGATAGTTGTATCAAAAAGTGCTTCCAGACCGAGGTAACGATACCCATTTTTGTACAGCCCCTCGAGCAAACTTCTTGTAAATGTCCGGTGTTTAGGATCATGATGTGCTTCGTTAATTAGGATAAGCTGCTCTTCACGAGAGCGATCGAGTATGTATTCCTTCGCATTTTTAATACGGAAGGTAGCCAGAATAGTCGAATCCGTGCGGGTAGGGGTGTATACTCTTGGGGGTACCGCTTTGTCCCAGGTAAGTAATGTACGCTTGTACTCTCCCGTAAAAGTGAAATTCACTGCGCCGGTCTGGTACTTCCAGCTAACGGTATCATTGGCAATAGCTGCCTCGATCGCTTTGCTAAACTTGTATGGTTCCTCGGGCTTTTGTGCATACACTCCTGTGACCGAAAACGCAGTCAATGCCAGGTAAATCAAGTGTTTTTTCATTTTCTTTTCCCTCGTTTTCTATTTGGCTCAGCGGGTTGATTTCTTTTCATTCAATGGCCGGTCGCAGTTGAAAATTTGTCTTGTAAACATACAAAAATAACCAGCGTTTTCAAGAAAGGGGAAAATGCATCGCGGAAAGACTACGCTGTTGAGCAGGTCATTCAATCTAAAAAAATGGTATAAATGAATGAAAGTCAAAACTTATGCTTTGCTGATCTGTTATGTGTTAGCATTTTTAGAAACGTGAGACGAAACAGTCACTTTTGGATACACATGAAATGAGGGCTTAAAAGCATCAGGGAACTTTCTGAAGATAGTAAACAAACGGTCTATATGTTATTAAACAAAAGAATATCCATCTGGTATTTTATCAACGCCATTAAATGGCAGATTTTATTGATTTGTGCCTTTGCAGGGATTATCGGCTATTTTGATCAAAGAGCTTTCTTCAGTGTCATTTACATTCCACTTGGAATTCCTACCATTGTTGGAACGGCCGTCTCTTTGTTATTGGCTTTCAGGATTGCCCAATCTTATGAACGATGGTGGGAAGCACGAATAATCTGGGGAGCGATTGTGAATGATTCCAGAAATTTCATCCGGCAACTCATGCAGTTTATTCCAGAGAAGGAATCTAAATTGGTGAATGAGTTCGCAGAACGTCAAATTGTATGGAATTATGCACTCGGTGAATCGTTGAGAAGACTTCCTTACTCTAAAAGGGTAAAAGCTTACCTCCGGCAACATCAGATTGAAGCAGTCAATGTACCGAATGCGATGCTCGATGAACATGCGAGGTCCATTAAACACCTGGCTACGGCTGGACTGTTGTCAGAATTTAGACAGGTACAATTGAATGAGACCCTGGCAAAATTGTGCGACAGTATGGGAAGATGTGAACGGATCAAGCATACGGTATTTCCTAAATCCTATAGTTTGCTGGTACACACCCTTATCTATTTATTCGCTATTATACTTCCTTTTAGCCTGGACGACTCAAAAATCAGATTGGAGATTACAACGACTATCTTGCTCCCTGTGATGTTCATCGCCATCGAAAAGACAGCCATTCTGATGCAGGACCCTTTTGAAAACAGCCCGGTAGATACGCCGATGACCTCCTTAGCACAAACCATTGAAATAAATATTTTGCAGATGATTGGCGCTGCCCAGGTTCCTGAAAAGCATGCCCCAGAATCATTTTATGAAATGTAAACGCTTGATACACCTTTAAAAAAAGACAGTCAACACCCATCTGGCCTAATTGTGCAGGTAATTGACGGACCAAAAGAATACGCATGCTCCATACAAAAGAAATTATTAACGATAGTCATTTAGTCTTTGTAAAACCTGGAAAAGGAGGGGTTTATCGGAAGGGATCAACCGGAAAATTTAGGTATGAAGATGAAAAGGGGAACGCTGTCAGTGATCGTGCTATCCTTGAACGGATTGAGAAATTGGTGTTGCCTCCCGCCTGGGAAAATGTATGGATTTCTTCTCTCAAAAATGGCTATCTCCAGGCGGTTGGAGTAGACCTTGCCGGGAGAAAGCAATACCGCTATCACCCGGATTGGGTAAAGAGACGTTCACATGAAAAATATTTTAAACTTCTGGAATTTGGAAAAACCCTCCCAAAAGCCAGAAAACAGCTCGAGAAGGATCTTAGACGACGCTCACTTGACGAGCGAAAAGTACTTGCGCTTTGTATCAGGGTATTGGACGAAACGCTGATTAGAATAGGTCATTCAGCGTACGAAAAGAATTACCGTAGCTATGGCCTAAGTACATTGAAAGATAAACATTTTAAAGAAAAGAAGGGGGGCTCGTATCTGTGTTTTGTAGGAAAAAAGGGGGTGAAGCAAGAAATTAAATTGACCGATAGAAGGGTGAAAGCGCTTATCAAAAAATGTAAAGCCATCCCCGGCCAGGAATTGTTTCAGTTTTATACGGCTGAAAAGGAGCGGAAAGCGGTGGAATCGGGGATGATTAACGATTACATCCGTGAAATTACAGGTAATTTTTTCTCTGCCAAAGATTTCCGTACCTGGGGAGGCACCTTGGAAGCGATGCGTCAACTGGCCATCTGTATGAAGGAAAATCCAGAGCTGCCCTTAAAGAAACAGATCATTGTAGCTCTGGATGGTGTGGCTTCTAAATTAGGCAACACCCGTGCAGTTTGTAAAAGCGCCTATGTCGACCCCGTTTTGCTGGAGGCTTTCGAAGCTGGAAACCTTCAACGCTACTTAAAGCAGGTGGCCCTCCCAGAGAAGGATGAAAAGAAAGCTTTAAAAAATGACGAAGCCGTACTTATCCGGTTCCTGAAGTCGGTTAAAAAAAAGAAGCAATGAATGGTACCGGGGGAAAAGACTACCTTTAGCAAGCCCACTGTCATGAAAATTTGAAATTGCGCTTATTGTTCGATAATGATTGCTTCATTCTATCAGTTCATCGTGAATTTACTTCGATGGGGTCTGTAGACTTTCTTCCTTGTTTCCTATCCCTTTTGATGAGGCTACCGAGTACGAACGAATAGAAGGTCAATACACTGACCACCCTTCTTGAATTATTTTCCATGCAATATCCAAGAAAGAAGAACAGTTTGTTTTTCGTAAAAGATTCTTACGATGCACACTAACAGTGTGGGGAGATATGAATAGCTCCTCAGCTATTTTGTGTGAGTTTTTTCCTTGCAGTACCAACTGTAAAATTTGCTTTTCGCGGTCGGAAAATATGGGTTGCGATCGAGCAATTTTGTGGTTGGGCAATCGCACATCATAGTACGATTTCATGCCGTCGTAGCCTATGAATGATAATCCCATCGGGCGACCATCCCGTTTGAGATTGGTGATGTCGGTATGTATGCCTAACACACGGACAACAGCTCCATCTGGAAGGCTTTGGATGGTGGATACCTGTTGTAGAATCCACTTGTACCTGCCGTTTGCGCAGCGCAGTCGATAGTCATAACACACTTTATACTTTAGTACATTCTCGGGTGCTAATTGTGAAAAAAAACGGGTGACCTCCTCTTCATATTGTAAGAATCGTGCTGTATCATTGGGATGGATCTGTGCTAAAACCAATTCTGCTGAAAAATCAGATGGTTCATAACCTAGGATCGTACTTATGTCTTTACTGACAAATTCCATCTGTATTTCTGCGACATTGAAAACATAATAATAGTAAGGGCCGGGATGAAATCTGTTCAAGATTCCTTTAGGTATCTCGAGTTGTAGATCGGAAGGGAATACGACGTCTTTCGCGTGCTTGGAAATGTTTCTCCAAGCTTTTTCGGCTTTCTCGAATTTGAGTATATCCATAGGGAAATCACTATTCAACAATCAAACATATATAAAATTACCTTTATATCCTACCATGTACGTCCGTATGAAATGGCATATATGAACTGTTTGGGGCATTTTCCGAAGTGGTGGAGTAGGAAAATACCCTCGGTTAGGTATTTCGTTTCCTGTTTTTTAACAATAAGTTTGCTGCTAAAACTAAAGGTTAAATTGCATCTTAGTTATGAAAAACAAGTTGTTTTTTATTTGGTTGCTTTTGCTCTCAGGTTTGACCATGGGTACGGTGGTCGCTCAGCCTGCCGCATCTACAGCTTATCCGGTGACCCAATTGGATCCACGTTTACATGTTGAATTATATTATGAAAAGTCAGATGTTGTTTTTGGTGGGTTTTCGCAGG
This sequence comes from Pedobacter sp., assembly GCA_037190785.1. Taxonomy (GTDB): domain Bacteria; phylum Bacteroidota; class Bacteroidia; order Sphingobacteriales; family Sphingobacteriaceae; genus Pedobacter. Next base: position 59,326 of record JBBCJN010000001.1, read on the forward strand.
ATTTTCGAATGGTATTCCGTAATAACACAAAGGATAAGCTGCGTGTCTATATTGAGTTTTATGCTGATTTAGTTTGTGGTCAGCGAGTGGGCAATGATTGGCTAAAGAATCAGGGGTATACCATGGCACCAGGTGAATTGGTAAACCCCACATGGACACATAAGGATTTTGGCTATATGCGTATTCATGCAGATAAATACTGTCCAAGGGAAACGTGGAAAAAAGTAGGGAAGGATCGACATAATTCGGACCTATATAATGTGATTAGCAAATTGGGGTATCGCATTATCAAGATTGAGAATTTATCCGAGAGCGAGCGCGCAAAAGAAGTAGAGCGTAAGAAGCTGGAAGAAGAACGAAAAGCCGAGGCCGAGCGCAAAGCAGCAGAAAAGCAGCAGGCACTAGAGCAACACAAGGCTGAAACGGAACGTAAAGCTGCGGAGCAAAAAAAGAAAGAAGAGGAACAGCAGAAATTAGCTGCAGCAGAAAAGCAGCAGGCAGCGGAGGAACAGATAGCGGATGCCGCTAAAAAGCCACAGGATAAGGCACCTAAAACGATAGAGAAAGGACAAGATCAGCAAGCGGTAATTGATAAAAAAACGGAAAATACCCGTAATGTAGGAAGTGATAGAGCAGATGTAAATAATCTTAGCTCACCGGCAAAATCGACTGATCAACCTGCGCAGGGGACAAATGGGGTATTGACTGCCGAACAATTTGAAGGGGGATTGCGCCATGTAAAGGAAGGGGAGTTTTTTAAGGATAGTTCGGGGAATTTTTATCGAAAAGAAAATGGCATGGTACATCCTGTGTCCAAAGCGATGTATGATCGAGCGATTGCGCAAGAAAGACAAGAGGCTATAGACCAACGGAATGCTCAAGTGGCTGAGGCGAAAAACATCGTAAATCAAGCGCAGGAGCTTTTTGTTTCTAATTTTTACGCCCAGGGGCTCGCGAATAATCTTCGGGAAGCGGGTAAACTTAATGGTGATTATAAAAACATAGACGATTTGAATGAGGCTTTCAATCAGCAATTAGCTGCCATAAGGCAACAGGCGGCAGAGCTGCAAAATACCACAGTTAAGAATATGCAGTCTTATACCACCTTAATGACTACAGGTAATAACGCTACCTATTCAGGTGTGGCTAGTGCTGTAGGTTCTGCAGTAGCCGTGTTATCATCAGGTAATGCGGAGCGAAAAGCACGTGAAGAGTTGTACAGACAAAGATCGGAACAGGAGGCACTTATTAAAGAACGGGAATTTAAAGCGTTGGTAAGCCTTCGTAACACGATCAGTAAAACCTTTAGCCAGGGGGGGATGCCCTTAAGCTCGCACCGTGTGAACACTCCGGTGGTTTATCTTTTTGCTTATAGTAGCAACAACGACGATTGGAAAAAAAATGCCCAGTTGCCATTGAAGATTAGTAATGTGGTGCCATTTCACCGTCAAAGTGACGGTGGATATCCTTACGTCACTCAAGTCAATCAGCTGTTTGAACGTGCAGGTATGATTCATCCAACTATTGTTGGTTATTTCACGGATAAAAATGAGGCGGATAGTTACCGTAAGGCACTGCTGGAATTGGCCCCCAATGCCCGGTTTGTCATTAGCGAAGTAGAGATAGATCCACAAAAAAGCAGTCCATTTTCTAAAATGCAGGAATCAAGTTCAGCTTCTGATTTTTGGGGCATCAAATCTGTAAAAAGCGGTGCTGACTTTTGGGACAAAAAATCCGCCGATGCGCAAGCGGAGCAAATAAGCAATGGAAACAATCCTGCACTTGCTAAAACAGCAGAATCTGTCGAAATGCAACATGTGCCAGATACAGACCCTGTTCCCCCCGGTGGATTTAAATCATTCATGAAATGGTTGTCAGATAATTATGAAGCTCCAAAAGAGGCCATCAAAGCCAGAGTCAAAGGGAGGATTTCGGTTAGTTTTATGGTAGATTACACCGGTGGATTGGTTGATTTTAAAGTGGTTGATGATCTTGGCTTTGGGACCGGGGCTGCTTTGGCTGATTTACTCAAAAATTCTCCCCCCTGGCGCCCAGGTCATAGGCAGGGGAGAGCTACGCGTGTGGGGTATTCAATTCCAATGAATATTGATTTTACTGTATTATAGATTTGTAAAGATAGATTGCATGAAAAGAAACATCGCGCTGGGTATTTTTTTATTTTTTACGAACTTATTGTATGCCCAAAATCCAAATGAGGCTAAAATGGCATTTCAATTGGCAGAAGAAAAGTTTGTTGAAAAAAAGTATAACGAAGCCTTAAACCTTTTGCAGAAATCCGAGCTTGCTTTTGGAAGAATAAATCCACCCATCGCTTACCTTAGGGTAATCATTACGGATCAACTTGTTCTATCTGTTCAGGATAAGGATGAAGCAATTGAAGCGTTAGATCAATTAGAAAAGGCATTGCAACTTTACGATCAGACTTCTGGACTGAAGGAGCTTAGTGAAGAAAAGCAGATGGAGGTATACCGGATAAAAAATGATTTTGGAAAAAGAAAAGAAATGATTGTTGCGGCGTACTATCAAAGACATGCTATTTTAAATAAATTCAGGAAGATGATTTATCGTCTTGGGCAGCAGTTTCCATCTACCGAAACGACAGTTTCAGATTTTATGGATTCTTGGAAAGAAAGGAATTGGGAAGGGCCATCCTTTTCTAAACGCTCTATAGACCTGGTTATCAAAAGGGGATCGTCCTCATTTGTTGATTATCTAACCACCGAAAATCAATTCGCACTTAAAGATTTGGAGACGTACGGTGAAGGTAGGGATAAGGTGAAAATTTACTATGCAATCAAACTGTTGAATACGAAAAAATATAAGACAAATTACCCAAAGCGTATGCTGAGTGTTGCTGAAATCTGTGGATTTTTAGGTATAGACGAAGAATCCTGGATTGATTTTACTACGGGTAGCCAACCATTGATTGTTTTAGATAAAAATCATTATAAGATTAGCACTGATCTCGATCCTTTTTTTCAAATGAAAAACGAATATTTCTTTATGGCTATTTATAAATATCTGTATCGGGATACCCGGCATGAGTGTTATTTTGGGATAATTAATGGGTTGAAAACAGCAAAGTAATCTATTGACTAAGCTTGGTACAGGCTTCCTTTGAAAACACTCGTTTATTTTCGTTTTCAAGCTCCTTTTGATTCTTGATTCTTGTTTTTTGGGAATTGTGCTTTAAGAAGTCTTTTAAACGGAAAAGGCGAAATCTCTTTTAGTCCTTTTTATGTAGTTTTGTTATGCACCTATATAAGTGAGCGGTAATTTTAAACGACACGATACCAATGATAGCTGAACGGCCATCCATTATTTATTCTTTACCCCAAAATAGGACAACATAAGCATTGACAGGTTCGAAATCCGGGAGGGTAACAGGTTACAGCAATTAAACTATTAAAAAAGAACCTAATGTAATTGTGACTATGGCACAAGCACAAAAAATGTTAGAGTTTATGAATAGATTGGCGACTTTAGCCATTGAGCATTATGTCAAATAATAGAATTTACCGAACACCTAAAATGTTCAATATTCACGATCATTAATACAATCAACAATCATTTTCGTGTGGCGGTCTGGTTTTGTCCCATTAGGATGCCCTTATGGTTACCGAACACGAAAGTGGCATTTATTTTTAAATATCTAAAATTTATTCACGAGTCCACAACTTTTGGTTCTGATCCTAAATAAGCAAGATTGCAAAATAATGTAGAAACAAAAAACCATTCTTACGTTAAATAAGAATGGTTTTTGAATTAGTGTGATCCCGCTGGGATTCGAACCCAGGACCACTACATTAAAAGTGTAATGCTCTACCAGCTGAGCTACGGAATCATCCTTTTCATTAAGGAGGGGCAAATATAGAAATATATTTTGTTTAAACCATTAATTTTAGATAAATTTTTATTCATCTAAATTGGAAATTATCTAGCGCATTACAGACTAAGGATTTAAATTAAAACAAAAAATAAAGAAAAGGGGTTGTTTTAAATATAAAAGTTGTTTCACTATTGAAATAAAATAAAAGTAAAAATGATGAAAAAGATCCACTTGCCGAAAAATAATCAGGCGGTGCAGGGAAATCCCACTGCCGATCGCGCCACTCAGGATGTAAAACAAGACAAAAAAATACAAGGAATTACCAATGCCGGTGGCCAGCGCTCTGATCAAACATCTAATAAGGATAATGAACGAAAACGCGGGGAGAGAAGTTAATTTGTCTTACGAGGATGTTCGTTCACTTGAACGCTTAAATACTTTAATAGATAAAATAACGTTTTAACCTTCAAACGCGCGATTTTAGGAAAGCGATAGTTCCTAAATGTGAAGAATTTGGTTAGAAGTTTAAACAAAATTTGTTTATCATTGTTAGGGTTATACAAATGAAGAAAATGAAAATTATGAAATATCCAATCATCGCCTCCTGTTTACTGGTGGCTGCCTTGACTCAAGGCTGTGTCAGCAACAAAAAATACGCTGAATTAGAGCAGCGGAATAATTTACTTCAGGAAAGCAATCGGGAATTGAATCAACGCCTGCAGTCGAGTGAACAGGATGTAACCGGTTCAAAAGTACGTATCAAAAGTCTGGAAGAACAGATCGCGAATGAAAGAGCCAACCTCGCTGCTCTCCAACAGGCACTGGATAAATGTCTGAGTTCAAGTAATCAGGGTAATGTCAATATTTCCAAGTTGGTAGATGAGATCAATTCTTCAAATAAATACATTCAACACTTGGTAAATACGAAGAATAAGAGCGATTCCTTAAATATGGTGTTGACCAATAATCTGACCCGTTCGCTAAGTCGAGAGGAAATGAGGGATGTAGATGTTCAGGTGTTAAAAGGAGTAGTTTATATATCCTTATCTGACAATATGCTTTATAAATCAGGAAGTTATGAAGTATCAGATCAAGCTGGGGCAGTTCTTTCTAAGATTGCTAAAATCATTAAGGATTACCGTGATTACGATGTACTTATTGAGGGGAATACGGATAATGTGCCAATCAGCTTGCCTAATATCCGCAATAACTGGGATCTGAGTGCATTGCGAGCTTCATCGGTGGTGCAATTGCTACAGCGCAATTACGGAGTTGACCCTAAACGCTTAACAGCTGGTGGCCGTGGAGAGTTTAATCCATTGGCTTCGAATGATACCGAAGCAGGAAAAACGAAAAATCGCCGTACCCAGATCATTATCACTCCTAAGTTAGATCAATTTATGGAGTTGATCGGCAAGGCACCGGAAACTTCTACTACAAATGATTAAAGTTTCTTTGTAATATATGTAAAAGCAGGTCTTAAGGACCTGCTTTTTTGTTTGAGCACCTATTTAGTCATCGAAAGGCGAAATGGGAGGGATTGGGAATTTAAGTCCTTAAATGAGCCATTCCATCACCAAAATCATTAGCCCAATGGCGAGGCAAAGTGGGGAATAGTAGCGTGTATCGTTTCGACCAAAAAGGGTTTTCTTGTGGCGCTTAAAAAAACCAACATATCTGAAATCGCCTAAGGCACGAATCAAAAAAATCGCTGCAACCGTCCATACCCCATATTTAAGCAGACCGGCGGACAAGTCGATGGCGAGCAGTCCAGATCTGATCAGGATTAAAAAACCAAAACCCGACAGACCACCCGTTACGAATAGGGTAGAAAAAGGCCCGGGCATGGCAATTTTAACAGTATCTTCCGTGGTGGGTATTACTGAAGAGCTTCCCCACTTTCCACCGAAGGCCCAATAAACATGGATGCCTGAAAGTATCATGAAAATAGAAAAGAGTAGCGATGCGATTACATGGATCATTTTACGTAATTAAAGGGTATATTTATTCCATCATCGTAGAACTACTCACTGCAATGACTTTCCACTGTTTGTCGGATAATTTCCAAATTCTCATGAAGCGAAATTTCCCTTCAAAAGACTTTTCCAAATAGTTTCCCTCAATTTGTTTGGACACAACGACGATGAACGTATCCTTCCCAAAAGAGTGAATATGTTGAGCTGACAGCTCTAGACGTGTAATCTTTAAATCTCCATGGATGTGTGGAGCGAGGTCCTCCATTTTGGATAGCTTCATACCGAGGTGATTTACAAATACCAAATCGTCGTGCATCAATTGATCCAGCGTTTGCACATCGCTGTTTAGGATCGCTTGATTGAGTCTTTCTTCTAATTTGCTAATTTCCTGAATCATTAATAATCGTGTATATGGTAAACAATCATTTTTCTATTCATGCAATGATCGCTGACCAGTTGAGTATAGGTGCAAGTTACAACTCCCATCCCGTATATCTTTAAATCACTCCATTAAATTTAGTTAAATCTCAAGATTTTGGGTGTGTAGATTTGTAACTGGACTCTAAGTGTAAACAAATTTGACCGGGTGTGAAGAACTATAAAGCGAAAAAAAAAGCTTGGTGGGAAGGAAGAGGTCAGAGAAGCTCAATGTTAATATAAAATCAGAATCAAATAAATTTTACACCGGACTTGACCTTTAAAAATCCCTTTAGGGTTTTTTTATTAAGCGATTCTGTAAAAAAACCAAAAACTCAGCTTTGTATTTATCGCCCAGCTGTAGCGATTTCCCATTTGTTAAGGTAATCGTATGCCCCTCAACTTTTACAATTGCTGTCGTTGCAACGATGAAAGATTTGGAAATCCGAAAAAATTTATGTGATTCTAACGCATTTTCCATATGGGATAAACCAATGTAGGTTACAATCTGTTCCGATCCAGTACAAATAATTACGTAATTCTTAGCAGCTTCGATATAGACGATTTCATTCGGGTCCAGTTGACGGTAGGAGTGTTTTTGATCACCTCGGATAAATAGGGAATTATTCGTAATTGTATTCGTTGCAAGGTCATTCGAGTCCGGTTTTGGTCGATTTTTACTGATCAAGAAATTTATATTGCTGAGAAAGGTGGCAAAGGAGAAAGGCTTCAATAGGAATTGATCGACTTTGAGTTGGTAGGCCCTTAGTGCGTGAGCCGATTCACCGGTCGCAAATATTAAGAAACGGGTTTTGTCCCTAAGTTCCTCGGCTAATTCCAAACCTGATAAGCCTGGCATATTAACGTCAAGAAAAATAAAGTCTACTACTGGACGATTTTTTAGTTCATAAAGAGCTAAAACTGGATCTCTATATGCCGCTTCGAGCTCAAGATCCGGAACCCGTTGAATATAATCCACCAAATAGTCGATTGAAAAATTATCGTCATCAACCACCACACAGCTATACTTTCTCTCATCAACAAGTTTGTTACCCATATGCTTTTACCAAAATCTAATTGCCTCTATTTACTAGGTAGGATATCATTTCGAGAACTTTGCGTGCATTCTTTTTTGACTGCTCTTTCTCAACGGTAAATATAGCATTAAGAGAATTTAAATGGATAACTACCATGGAATATTTTAGGCAAAGGGAAATTGATATTTGTACGAGGATTTAGAATTTAATGGTGTGTCTGATCACAGACTTCGAGAAGGTCAGGACGGATTTGCGTCCCTTTTACCAGTTCGCCCTATACAGTCCAATTATTGTTCTAGTTATCCTATTGTTTTTTGAATGTTTTTTCCTCTGAGGATTGCAAGTTGGTTTGACTTTTACCACTATAAAATGTTTTGCCAAAGCTATAAGAAAGCTGAATGGATATGTCTCTAGTGCCCGAATTTGCAAATCTATATTGCTTGAAGTTTAAATCATGAATGTAGGTTCTGCTGCGTGATTGGGTCTCAAAGATATCTTTAATAGTTAGCCCAGTAAACAATTTATTTTTTAGAAATATTTTGCTCAGGCTAAAGCTATAAATTGGATAGCCGACTTGGTAGTTCTGATAACCAAAATTTAACAAATGACGGTATGAAATCGCGTTACTAATCGAGAACCATTTAGGTAAGTGCCAGTATAGGTTGACTTTTCCACCATAATCATGGCCATTTGGCCTTGTACTACGATCAAGCTGATCTTCATAAGCGTAACTCTCTGTAAAGAGTGTAGAGTTTATGGTCAGTGTTTTGGTAAGGTTGAACTTTGAAGACAGGCTCAGCCCAAATTGAAACAAATCATTGACATTTAAATAATTGTATTCTAAGGTGTTTCCATTTCTGTTAAGCAGATAAAGCAACTGATCTTTGGTGTGATTTACATAAAGTGTAAATTCGTAAAAGCTATTTTTTCGCTTATAATCCAAATTAAGATCGTATCTATTTTGAAATTCGGGGACCAATTCTGTATTGCCCCTGTAAGTTTCGATGTTGCTGAATTGTAATATTGCCGGATTGAGTAGGGAAATATCAGGTCGACTTACCCTGCGCTGATAATTGAACAAGAGATCAAACGACTTGCTTATGTTTGTTTTTATCACCGCATTAGGGAAAAAATTATGATAAGCTTGCTTGTAGCCGACTACGCTGCTCCTATACGTCTGTTCAAGGTTTTCCAACCTGCCCCCGGCCCTGAAATCAAATTTACCGAGGCCGTAGCGTAAAGTTGTGAATAGAGAAATTGTATTTTGAGTAAGTTTGATATCATCAAAAACCGGATCGGGCGAAGCGATTGTCAAAGATCGATTAATATTTGTACTTTTTGAATTGGAAACAAGGACACCAGATTCAGTGGTAACTTTGTTTTTGAAAAGGGAGGTTTTCCAAACCACTTGGATTGAATTCAAACGCTTTTCAAGATTTGAATCGAATAAAGCTTTCGAAGCCCCAGAAGAAGGAGAACTCGTGAAAAAATCAGAAACAATCTTATTATTTCGGTTTTGAAATCCATAACTAAAGATTAAGCTTCCCCCGTTTAGGTTTTTTCTGTTGTATTCTAGGTTAATCCCTGTCGAATTTGCAGGATGATGGTAAAGATTGTGATTATCAAATCGTGTATTCGTATTAATAAATATATCATTACCGATCGAGAGACTCTCTATATCTGTTCGGGAATGGTTAGCACTTAGACTAATCTGAGTTGACTTTGTGGGGTTATAATAAATATCCCAAGAATAATTTGCTGCATTGTACGTGTTTTCGCTCTGATTGGACTGGGTACTCAGGGCATCACCAGAACTGCTGGTGATTTTTGTGTTCGCAAAGCTTTCTTGGGAAATAGATTGATAACTTAGGTTTATAGATGTGTACACTTTTTTTGAATTTGCGTTTAGCGCAAAACCCGGAAAGAACATGTGCCGGATTAACCCACCGACGAATAGCACATTTCCGTTCAGTTGTGGAATATCTTTCTCCTTTAGTCTTATATTAACTATCCCAGCGGAATTTCCTTCCGCACTTGTCGATGAAGAAGGATTGGTAAGCACGTCAATACTTGAAATATTTTCTGCCTTAATTGTCCGTAGTAGCTGGTTTGGCATCGGTCTACCGTTCACTAAAACCGTTGCGACACCATTTTTAATAGACACCTCATCGTTGCCGCTTACTTGCACTAAGGGGACATCTTGCAACACGACAAGTGCATCTGAGCCCTTCTCGAATTTGGAAGAATTGACCTGGTACCGTAATTTATCTGCATCCCTTGAGACCGTTGAACCTAAAATGGTTACTTCTTTAAGCTGGTTCGTTGAACTGGAAAGACCAATGGTAGCCATTTCCCTTTTGCTAAAATCCAACTTACGTGTTTTACTCTTGAAGGAGTTCGCTTGAAAGATGAAAATATTTGACCTTTTCATTGAAATGGCGAGATTAATAACTCCATTTTTATCACTTAGTCCAGAGAATAACTGTTTTTGAGTCGAATCGGTCACCACTAGCCAACAGCCCTCGATGGGGACAAGTGAAAGACTATCTACTACATTGATCTTTATTTTCTTGAGCGAATCGGTTTCACTGTTTTGAGCTAGACAGATCCTTGATCCAGCGAGTAGGAACAAGAGAAGTAAAAAACACAATCTATAGTTTTTTATCATAATTGAATATATAGCCTAGGGTGGCTAACAGTATAAAAGCGACATTGAAAATAATATGTGTATTCCAATCCATATTGTTTAAGATGCCACCACAAGAGCAGGGTATAAATTCTGCTTTTAGAAGCAGATGAATATAGGTGGTAAAAAGGGTTAATAAGGTGATGCTCAAAATAAAAGCATAGTCACGGGTTCTTTCGAATACAAATAGGCCCGAAATTATACATTCCATGGCCAACACTGAAAATGCGATGTAGGGGATTAACGATTTACTAAAAAAGGGCGAGAGACTCATTTCTTGGGTGAATTTGTCAAAGTCAAGGAATTTGGTTATTCCCGAATAAATGAATAACATAATTAGGGCCATGGCCGCAATTAAGGGTATGTATTTCTTTAATGGGGCAGTCGCTACGTTCATATCAATTGAATTCGCTTTAGATGTTTCGGAGTAAGGAGATAAACGGAGCCTGTTGAATCAGCATATATATCTAAAATTTCACCGAATTTTCTGGGAATTGAATACGAAAAGAGATACTTTCCTGTCTCACCGTTATAGATATCAATATAATTTGTGAAGGAAAATGGATCCCGTTTTCCCTTAGCCGCTGAAACGACAAATAAACTATCACCAAATGCGGCCGCCCTTTCATTAATTGCATTCCTAATACCTGCAAAATGAAAGCTTTTAGATTTTTGTAAATAAACTACCTTGGGAAGAGCTTTCACTCCATCTAATGTATGGAAGACGGATTTAACTTGTAAGTTGCTATCAAATTTTAAAATTGAGCTGTTGTACCTATTCACAAAATACAGGAACCTTTTGCCATCATACACCAAACTGCCATCAGTAGCGAGTCCCCCATTATTTTTCATGCTAGTGTTCATATTGCTCCAATTCACATGGTGGTTTTTTAGATTATATTTCCCAAGTACGAATTCGTATTTTAAATTGCCGGTCCGTAAAATCATCGATTCATCATCAATAAATACGCCATGGGTAAAGCTCGTAGTCAACGTAATCAGGCGATCTGATTTTTTCCCGTTAAAATAAACCTCCGAGCAATTGCCGCAAAAGCTGAATACACCTTGACTGGTCAAAGCTCCTCCTCCCAGAAAGAAATACTTGCCATTGCGTTCGTTTTTCCGCAAATCAAGTGTACGATGCCCGCCAGCTATTTTGCTAACTACCACACGATTGTAGAGATTGTCAAGAAAGATAATGCTATCGAGGGAAATTCCAATAATTTTCCCATAGCCATCATTTTGGAGTACATCTACTAATTTGATCGATTCATTTACTTTTCGACCAAAATCGTAAGGCTCTGCTCGATTTTCGGTGAGTCCAAGACCAAAATACGTACAGATAAATACGACGGAAATGAGTAACGAAGAAGTAAATAAGCGTATTTTCATGTCGTGCCAGGATATTGTATTACGATTGTAAAAAAAATAAGCTAAGTTACACATAACCAGCTTATTTATTTAAAGTTCAATTTTTTGATCTTAATTTTCAGTCTATTTCAGTTATTCAGGTGGATCAACGGGCTTCGGCGGTTTTGCTTTGCCGCGAATAACCACAACCGTACCTGGGGTAACTTCTATGTTGTCACAAACCGCTGGGTCGACAACTGAACAATCCGTTGGTGCTGCAGCCGAAGCATTTGCGTTCATATAGATGCTGCCAAAAATGGCCAACCCTACAACGAATAATAATAATTTTGTACTTCTTTTCATGAGTTTAATTCTAGTTGGTAAATAATTATTCTACTGGACCTATTGGTGTTCTCGGTTTGCCTGTAAAGCTCATGATATTTCCGCCAGGCAGTTCTATCGAATGACAGTGTTCTGGAGATACCGTTGAACAGTCTTTTACTTCTGGTTCAGCTACATCAGCTTTGGAGCGGATGGTTAAAGTGCCTAGGACTGCAATTGCAAAACCTAAAAGCAACGCTTTGTTTGTTTTTTTCATTTTGTTTCATTTAAATTAATATCTCTAAATTCATATATAAAAACTTTTTAACCTATTAATAAACAAATAATTATAATTTTTAATCGCATATTTTTTAGATCTAATTTAGACGCGATAATTTTCATTCGCATTTCTTTCCATTTTTTCAACTACTAAGTCTGAGATGTGGTCGGTGACCTTGAGCCATTCGTTAAAATCTGGTAGGGCTTTTACATCTTGGTTGACGTTGGTGAAATACTCAAATCCAACACTGAATTTTTCACAAATTTTTTGTATAACGATAAAGTCGATTTTTTTTGTCGAAGAGCTTTCAATTTTACATAACGTGGTTTGCGATATATTTAGGTGTTCAGCTAACTCGGGCTGGGAGAGTCTTGCTTGTTGTCTCAATCTTTTAATTTTTGTTCCTATTTCCATTCGATAGCTTAACTATTATTTAATTGCTTTACAATTTAGTTTAATGCTTGAAGGGATAAAAAAATATTATCCCAATGCTCCGTTCGACTATACAAGAAAACAGTTCACCACTACAAGAGTACTTTTTTATATGTATACTTTAGATTGTTAACTTGGTGTTGACCAAATAAGTTGCCATTAGATACCCGCCATTTGCTGCATTTAGTTGGCGGCATGAACCAGATTGGGATTTGTTCTTGAGATTACATCTTAAGGGCTTGATAGTTTGCGTAGGCGATTTTTGATTTTAATTCGGAAACTGGATCGGTAATAATCACCAATGGGGGGGCGGACGTCATTCAATAAAGTAATACTTTTGGAGTCTGCCTTTAGAAGTCAATTCAGAGGAGTGAGAAATGTAAAATTCTTTCTGTTCAGATTAACTAAAATATATGCCTAAATCGAATCCCCAACTTTTAAGCTTGATCCCCAATCACTTATGCCAAAGAAAAACAATAAGTTACAGAAAGAAAAAACCGGAGCTAAGTTTCTTAAAAACTTGAACTCCGGTAATGTACCCAGGGCCGGGATCGAACCGGCACGGTTTCCCACTGGTGTTTGAGACCAGCGCGTCTACCAATTCCGCCACCTGGGCTTAATTGAACGGGATGCAAATCTATTAATTCTGCTCCATATTCACAAATTATTTTTTCATCAGGATAAATAAAAAACGAAGGGCTTGAGCTTCTTGCCCTTAGTTTAAATCGTATTTTTTCTGAACCACTTTAACGGCGTTGGAAGTAAATACGATCCCGACAATTAAAACGCCAATCAGTACAGCCAGAAAAATCTGAATATTGGAATAGAGGTTACTGCCTGATACAAGGTAATTCGAATCTTTAATGAGTTCTTCCCCCACGCTCGTTTGGATATTGGTAAGATTGGTGAGTGTTTTGGCAATTTCATCAAAGGAGGCATTCCCGATGGTCTCAAATTGCGTTTTTAATTCTTTGGAAGTCAGCGTCGATTGATTCTTGATGAACTGTTCTTCGAGGAAATGATTGGCTTTTAGCTGCACTTTCAATTCCTCAAAATGCTTTTTCTCAAGGGGAGTTAAAAAGGTTTTTTCGTATTTTAACAATAAAGAATTGATATTGTCTTCGTGGTGTCTGAGACGCTGGAGCAATGCTTTATGCCGGCCTGCCTCGGGTCCGTCTTCGATAATTGACTCTAGAATATAGCGTTTGGCATACAGATTTTCTGCCAGATAAAATAAATCCGTGGCAGGAATGAGCCGGTCATTGTACATGGAAATGAAAGCGGCATTCATGTCTTTTACAATCTTATCTTCCAAAAAACGGATAAGAATGGTACAAACCATAATACCGAAGAGAAAGATGGCAATTTTGCTTTTCTGTTTAATGGAATGCGCAAACTTCATCAGGGAAATAATTGGTTACAAGAAAACAAATTAACCAAAATTTTGCCACAGCACAAATATTCCGCTGCAATTATTTTGATTTAAGTGTTCCGTCTTTTTGCTGTACCTTTTGCTTTTTCCGGAAAGTGGGGAAGGTCATCGGGCTTTTTGCCGGACGCTCATCACCGAAAAGGACACCCCATTGTTTAAATTGCTCGCTTCTGTCAAAGATCACTTTGAGGACCGCAATAATTGGCATGGATAGAAACATGCCCGAAACACCTGCGATACTGCCTCCCACTACAACGCCGAGGATGGCAAAGAGGGCGTTGATCTTTACTTTAGAGCCTACAATACGCGGCATCAGAATGTTGTTATCTAGAAATTGTACAAAAGCAATCACAGCGAGGACAGTAACCACAGGCCACATTTCGGTAGATGAGGTCAAGGTAAGCAATACTCCAATGATGTTCCCAATAAGCGCTCCTACGTAAGGAATCAGGTTAAGAATGGCAAATATAACCCCGATCAGGAGGGCATGTTTAATCCCGATAATCATCAGGATACCTCCCAACAAAATAGTCATGTAAGTAATCTGTATCAATAATCCGATCAGGTAATTTTTAATGATGGCTTCCGATTCGTAAACCGCCTCTTTTACCTTTGGATGGTGATCCGGTTGAAACCACATAAAGACAAAACGAAGCAGAATGTCTTTATAAAACATAATGAGGTAAGTATAGATGGGAAGGAGGCCCACAAATACAAAAATACCACTGAGGGTGACAGCCGCCCCACCGGCCGCTTTTCCGGCCATATTAAGCAGGTCATCTCCTTTCTCATTAATGAATTTTTCTTGTTTTGAGATGCTGAAATTGGTGAAGCTGCTAATCCACTCCTGGAGGGATTTCAGATGATTGGCCAGATTTTCCTTGATCTGAGGGAAATCATTGACGAGGATGCCTACCTGAGCAGAGAAAAACCACACTATGCCTGCGATGAAGATGAACACCAGTAATATCGGCAAGATGATGGCAATGGATTCCGGAACTTTGTATTTCCGTAGAAAACGGAAGACAGGCAACAATAAAATGCTGACAAAAAAAGCCATGATCACCGGCATGATGATGTCTTTGCCAATGGCAATAATTGCGACCACCAGTGACAAACCAAGCAACTCGATGGAACGTTTAACAGTGAGGGGTAGGGTTGAAGTCATGTGCAGATAATTTACAAATCAACATAAATATCGATTTTTTGTTTGGCTTTTTTTTAAAACTTTTCCGAAGTCTTTTATAAGCAGTGCTTAAGCCATTGAAATGTGGATAAGTTAGAATAAGTGGTGAATTTTCAACAAAGCTTTAACCCTTTAAGAGAGGATTGTATATTTACATCTTAAGTAATATAGACATATTTTGGCTAAAGCAAAAGCAAAGGAAACTCCTTTAATGCAGCAATACAATACGATCAAGGCGAAATATCCGGGAGCATTGTTATTGTTTAGAGTGGGCGATTTTTATGAGACATTCGGGGAAGACGCCATTAAAACAGCGCAAATCTTGGGCATTGTCCTGACGCGTCGGGGTACTGGACCGAATGGAGCGTTGGAGTTAGCAGGATTTCCACATCATTCTTTGGATAATTATTTGTCTAAACTGGTACGGGCCGGACAGAGGGTGGCCATCTGTGATCAGTTGGAGGACCCTAAATTAACCAAAACCATTGTGAAAAGGGGAGTAACGGAACTCGTCACTCCCGGTATTGCTTATAGTGATAACATTCTCCAGCAAAAAGCGAACAATTACCTGGCAGCGGTGTATTTCGATAAGCAGCAAATAGGGGTTTCTTTTTGTGATATTTCTACCGGCGAATTTCTGGTCGCGCAGGGGAATGTGGAATACATTGACAAGTTGTTGCAGGGTTTCCGGCCTACCGAAGTGGTTTTTCAAAAAAGCAAAAAACAGGAGTTTCAACAGCATTTTGGAGATCGTTTTTATACGTTTCCTTTAGATGAGTGGGCTTTCAGTCTCGATTATGCCGAGGAAAGCCTCTATCGTCATTTTCAGGTGAATTCTTTAAAGGGGTTTGGAGTTGATAAACTCAGTTCGGGGGTGGTGGCCGCAGGAGTCATTCTTTATTACCTTGGTGAAACCGAGCATCGTCATTTGCAGCATGTCTCGGCCATTTCGCGAATTGAGGAGGATCGTTATTTGTGGTTGGATCGTTTTACCATTCGTAACCTGGAACTCGTACATTCCGTTAACGAACAGGCGGTTACTTTATTTCAGGTATTGGATAAAACCAGTACCCCCATGGGCGCACGAATGCTTCAAAAATGGATTGTCATGCCACTCAAAAATGCGAAAATCATCAGAGAACGCTTAGAAATGGTAGATCATCTCCTGAAAAACGATCTGCTCGCCAGTCAATTACAGGGTGAGCTCCAGCCCGTAGGGGATCTGGAACGGCTCATTTCAAAAGTAGGGTTACAAAAAGCCGGACCGAGAGAGCTGTCGCAGCTGAAAGCAGCTTTAAAGCATATAGAACAAATCAAGCAGCTGGCTGCTCCGGAAGCCAATCCCTTCTTACAGCAAATGGCCCTGCAGTTAGATCCATGTCAGCCTATCAGGGAAGCATTGGAACAAATGCTTCAGCCAGATCCTCCGGCACTTCTTGCCAAAGGAAACGTCATTGCAGATGGAGTGGATGAAGAATTGGACCGTCTCCGAAAAATTGCCTTTGGCGGAAAAGAGTACCTGGTTGAAATTCAGCGTCGTGAAGTCGAAAGTACAGGCATTCCCTCCTTGAAAGTTTCATTCAATAATGTGTTTGGCTATTACTTGGAAGTTACCCACACACACAAAGACAAAGTGCCGGACAGTTGGATCCGGAAGCAAACCTTGGTGAATGCCGAACGTTACATTACGCCGGAACTTAAAGAATACGAGGAGCAAATTCTCGGAGCGGAAGAAAAAATCCAGCAGATTGAAAACCGGTTATATGCGGAACTTCTTGTAAAAGCGGCTCAATACATCAAGCCGATCCAGCACAATGCTTATCTGGTTGCGCAGCTCGACGTCCTGCTATGCTTCCAAACCCTGGCGGCAGCAAATCATTACACTAAGCCTCGTTTGTCGGATGGCAAAGTACTTGACATTAAAGGAGGTCGCCATCCGGTTATTGAAAAGCGGCTGCCGGTAGGAGAGGAATACATTACCAATGACGTTTATCTGGACAATGAAAGTCAGCAGATCATCATCATCACAGGCCCAAATATGTCGGGAAAATCGGCTATATTACGCCAGACGGCATTGATCGTTCTGATGACACACATGGGTTGTTTTGTACCTGCTAAAGAGGCATTGGTACCCCTTACGGATAAGATTTTTACCCGGGTAGGGGCTTCAGATAACCTGTCTGCGGGTGAAAGTACTTTCATGGTCGAAATGAATGAAACGGCCAGTATCCTCAATAATGTATCGGATCGTAGCCTTGTGCTGCTCGATGAAATTGGTCGCGGAACAAGCACCTACGATGGAATTTCCATCGCCTGGGCCATTGCCGAATACTTGCACGAGCATCCTTCTGCCCGGCCAAAGACACTGTTCGCTACACACTATCATGAATTGAACGAACTGGAAAATACCCTGAGTCGCATTAAAAACTTTAATGTCAGCATTAAGGAAAGTGGAAATAAAATTATTTTCCTGCGTAAATTGGTCCCTGGGGGTAGTGAGCATAGTTTTGGTATTCACGTAGCAAAATTAGCTGGCATGCCTGCGAAATTAATTGGTCGCGCAAATGAAATTCTTAAGCGATTGGAAATTGATCGTACCGAAGGCCAAAGCATTAAGGACAGCATTAAAAAGGTGCAAAATCAGGCCTATCAGTTGCAAATGTTTGCCGTGGAAGACCCCGTCTTGCTTAAAATAAGAGACACTTTAAATAATCTGGATGTAAATGCGTTAACTCCGGTAGAGGCACTTCTTCGTTTAGATGAGATTCAACGCCTTGTAAAAAATTGAAATTGATCACCCTTCTCACAATGGAAGCTTTATGAAGCTGAGGAAAACCGCTTTTCTGTCTGGTCAAAGAACCATCCTTTTGGGGATTTGCGTTTTATTGCTATGGAGTGCTTGTAGTAGCAGGCGCGTGGTCAAGAGTCCTCCGAGTACTGCGGCAAAGGCAGCAGAAACGCTCGCTGCAGTGAAAAATAAGGAATTATACCGATTTATCATTTCCTGGACAGGGGTGCCGTACCGTTTAGGAGGCCTTGACAAACGAGGAATTGACTGTTCAGGTTTTGCCTTATTGCTTCATAAAGAAATTTACGGAAAAACACTTCCCCGCCGGTCAAAAGATCAGGCAAACGCCATTAAAAGCAAAAATATTCATAATTTAGTGGAAGGCGACCTGATTTTCTTCTCCTTTGGAGGCAATGAAGTGGACCACGTGGGCGTTTATTTAAATAATCGTTTTTTTGTACACGCTTCGACCAACAGGGGAGTGATTGTGGACGATCTCGACCTACCTGTTTATCAGAAAGCAATGGTCAAAGCAGGCAGTTTAAAATAAAAGATATGATTCGAAAAATAATCTTGCTCACTATAGGTATGCTCTTTTCCGCTTATACCGGATTTGGACAATCAGTGGCCCTTAAACCGGGAGATATGCTTTCTAACATTGTTTTGCCGGCAACGAATGGAACTACCTATGATCTGAAAGCCCAGAAGCAGGCGAAAGGATTTATCGTGGTGTTCATGACTCCTACCTGCGATCACTGTATCATGTACGAAAAAAGGGTAATGGCACTTGATAAAAAGTATAAACCCAAAGGCTTTCCGGTAGTGGCTATTGGTCCATATGGGGATGATCCCCAAAAGTATCCCTTGGATGCGATGCCGGAAATGAAAAAGCTGGCTCAAAAAAATGGATTTACCTTTCCCTACCTGTCAGATCAGAAATTTAAATATACCTGGTTGCTCGGTATTCAGCTTACCCCCACCGCGGTGATCCTTGAGAAAAAAAATCAGGGCTTCTTCATTCGTTACATTGGTAAGATTGATGATCAACCAGACCCTAAATTGGTGCCCAAGCATAAGCATGTAGAGAAAATAGTAGATGGGATGCTTTAATCCTATTGGTTAATCCTGCCATTTGACGATCTATAAGCACGGACTTCCGTCGGGAGAAACAGATGGAAGTGAATCACTAAAAACCCGCATTCAATGAAAACACCTGTAATTCTTGCTTTCTTTTTGGTATTTTTCGGCGCCCTTACCCGTGCGCAGTCGCCCGTAAAACTGATCAGCCTCCATGAAATTGAAAAACGGGTGGCCAAAGGAAATGATACACTGTATGTGATCAATTTCTGGGCTACCTGGTGTGCTCCCTGCGTGGAAGAACTTCCTGCCTTTGAAAAAGTAACTTCTTCTTCATGGGAAAGACCTCTGAAAGTAATTTTGGTGAGTCTGGATTTTAAATCCCGGATGCAAAGTGACGTAATCCCATTTGTAAAGAAAAATCAGTTACAATCCGAAGTGTTTGTAATAAATGAACCCGATCAACAGGAATTTATTGAACGTACGCATCCTAACTGGTCCGGCGCCTTACCGGCTACCCTGTTTATAAGTAACAAAACAAATACACGTGTTTTTGAGGAAAAGCAATTGACTTTTAGTGAATTATCAAATATAATACTTAATTTTAAGTAGCCCACGATGTAGGGAATGGCCCTCAAAAGGGTAGCGGATGTTGCAATTAACCGAGTGAAGGAAGCTCACTCCTTTTTTTAAATATAAAGTTTTTCGTGATGAAAAAGATCTTTTTTCTCTGTTTTCTCATGCTAAGCATGATGGTAAAAGCGCAGCAGGGCTACCAGGTAGGGGATATCGCTGCAGATTTCAATTTAAAAAATGTAGACGGTAAACAGGTATCACTGGCAAACTATAAGGATGCCAAAGGATACATTGTGGTATTTACCTGTAATACCTGTCCCGTTTCCAAAGCCTACGAAGGTCGAATAGAAGCCCTACATCAGCAATTTGCAGCCAAAGGATACCCGGTAGTCGCCATTAATACAAATGATCCTGTTGCTTCTCCAGGCGATAGTTTTGAAAAAATGCAGGAACGTGCCAGCGATAAGAAGTTTACTTTTGCTTACTTGCTGGATCCGGATCATGTAAATACTAAAAAATATGGAGCTACTAAAACGCCCCACGTATTTGTATTAAGCAAAACGGCCAAAGGCAATGAAGTTGCCTACATTGGTGCCATTGACAATGACCAGGAAAATAGCAATCCGCAACGAAGTACCTTTGTTCAGAATGCCGTGAATGAGCTTTTAGAGGGTAAAAAACCATCTGTTAATTTTACAAAAGCCTTTGGATGTAGCATCAAATGGAAAAAAGAGCGCGCAACCAAATAAATAAATGCTAAATTTATCCCGGAATTTACCTTCCGGGATTTTTTATGCCTGAACAAAAAAGAGAATATTCCTTCTGGACAAAATACAAGAAATTTGCGACCACCGAGGTGCTGATGTATCTGATTATGATTATTGGTATTGCCTTAGGTATTATTCTCTTAAGCTGAGATAGACCCGTATCCGGTCATTCCGGTAAATTTCGTTCATGAATTTTTCAAATGCCGTATACACTTCAGGATCATAGGTTCCTTCGTAAAGACGTAATTCTCTGGAGGCAACGAGTTGTCCATCTTTAATCACTACGTTCATCTGATAATCTCCAAAAGGGGTGGACAAGGATTTTGTTACCGGCTCCATAAGAGGGACTACATTTTTAGGCAAAGCATACGTGAAGACATCCACATCGGTGTATCCCCGATTAATGTAAAAAGGGACCGTTCGGTTTCTCATAATGGCTACCGGTCGCCCTAAACTGAAGGGGTAGATCGGAAATTGGAGACTGGTTTTTGTAAATGCGGCAAACTGCGGAATTGTTAACTCCAAATTTTCGACGATATGCGGCGAATCGCCTTTCTCTTCCTGGTAAGCGACTTTATCGAAAAAAATATGGTCGGCAGCATAAATTTCATTCAGGTATTTTCGCTGTGCTGCCAGAGTCTGGTTAACCAATAATTGGTGATTATCGTATTGGGCACCACTAAACACCGTTTTTAGGCCGCCAAAAAGATGGCCTTCTTCATCAATGGAAAACTGTGCGTTACGTAACTGAAGGTTATCTGCCGTACTTAATTTGGGGGTCTTCAATAGTTTTCCTCCCTCGGGCGTGCACGCCAGTACGTACCGGTCGTCCGTGAAGTCGCCCAGGTAGCCAAAAGGACTCGTTTGACTGGTACACTCCAACCAGGTGGTATCGCCTTTTAAAGGAAGGCATAAAATGATGTGATTGCCCTGCGCCATACTTGGATAGCTAGGATCGAGACTTATTTTCTGCCTTCCTGCTTCCACCACGCAATAATACGATTCAATTCCGACAACGGCCAGCAGGCTCTGCATGTAATTGACCAGCCCCTTGCAGTCTCCATAGCTAAGGCGGTCAACTTCCGATGCCGGAAAAGGTTCCAAGCCTCCAATACCAATCTGAATACTGACATACCTTACCTTTTTTTGGAGGTATTCGTAAATGACTTTTGCCTTCTCTTTGTCAGAATCAAGCCCCTGTACCAACCTTTCCATCTGATTTCGGGTGGAGGCAGGCAATTCCTGTTTATTTTTCAGCAGCCGTTCATAATACCATTTTCCCAGGTCTTCCCAATTTTCGTAGGCCCCCTCATGCTGGTAATAAGTGAATTTTTTGGCGGCAATCCTAACAGACTTTTGGCTGAGATGAGCAGGAGGGCTATAAGGGGCAGGTTTTTGAGCGAGAAGCTGTTTCTCATGCCAGTAACGGTATTGAATTTTATCAATTATTTCTCCCGAACCCGGTTCACTCAGGTGGTTGGCCTGAATTAAAAAATCGCTGCCTGCCGGGGAAATAAACGTGTAATGACTGTTCTCTACCGAAACTTCAGGAGAAGGTTGCGGGCGCCAGTCAGGGATCATCAGGTTTTGACGAAAAACCATTTCTATAGAGTAGACCAGCGTATAAGGATAGCTGTTCACAATGGGAAGATAATGCTTTAAACGGGTATCTTCAAAAATGGAAAAATCATTCACCGCGCTTTCATCTCTGAATTGGGAAAGCCCGAATTTTGCCGTTAACTTTCCGTCCGCATTGTATATTTCGCCTTTCGCACTTCTGATCTGCGTGTTTTTATTATAAAATAAAACGATACGGGCATATTCGTCTCCATTTTCATTTAGCACAGTGATGGTCTTATTTATTCTTAAGATCAGCTGATTGGAAGAACGCATCTCTAATTGACGATCTTC
Organism: Pedobacter sp.; assembly: GCA_037190785.1. GTDB lineage: Bacteria > Bacteroidota > Bacteroidia > Sphingobacteriales > Sphingobacteriaceae > Pedobacter. The sequence goes on from JBBCJN010000001.1 coordinate 81,412, forward strand.
ATTCCTGATGACGGCTGAAGCGCGGTTTTTCAATTCAGCCGGAATATGTGCCAAATGAAAGGAGTTTTGTCCGTGGCTAAAGCTGATACAGCTGGTAATGAGTAAGCAGAGAGTTGAAAAGAAACGAAACAAATAGTGTAAGATAGAGGACTGATTCATTATTTTTCTTTCGTGAATAACACATCCTGACGTTGATTTTGAATAAGCTGGCTGTAAAATGCTTTTAAAGCGGGGTACTCATACGCGTCATAAATCGATTTACTAAACTGTATTTGCTGATTGACAGTTAACTGGCGACCGTTTAATTGTGTTTGGGACAAAAATTTTCCTCCGCTGTTGGGAAGTGCAATGGACACATCTCTCGGCTGATCAGCCAGCGAATAATCGGTAGGAAGTTCTATTTGTATAGCAATCCGTCCGTCCGATTCTGAACCTAAATCCACCGGATAACTTCGCTGGCTGAGGTTATACGGATTTTTACTGATTCGGTTAATAAAGAAAGGATTAAAGCGGAAAGAGTCGCCCAGTTCCTCCTCAACGAGTTGAAGCGCGACGGTGTATTTTTCCACTAAGGGGTTATCAATACTGTCTAAATGCTGAATATCGGAGTGAAGAAAGTTCAACTGTATATTTTTTTCATCCAGTTTTTCCACATATTCCTCCGTAGAATTGTGATTTTTTATTTCCATTCTTTTGTTCAGCGCTGCGTAACCATGGGAAATGATTAACAATTCACCCTCCAATTTTCCATTGGTACTTAGTTTGCCCTTAAAACTATGATTAACCGTTGTTTTTCTTCCGGCTTTGAGCTCTACCCAATACGAAGGTTTTTTGAGCGGAACGGCCCTTCCTTTGTCGTTGATGCAGCGAAGCGGAAGCATGCCAAAAGGGAGCAGGGGTTCGGTTGCATCCAGTAGATAGCTTTCATTTCCGATGGTCACTTTTGCAATGACGTAATCAAAATCACTCAATACCGGATGAAGTGTATTTAATAAACCGTTATCCCTGGTCGATAATATAACCGCTTCGGCATCGAGATTGGCCGAAGAAAGCGCGGCAACAAGTGCCAGATTAATGTCTCCTACATTTCCGGATTTTTTTTCCAGCGCGGATTTAATTCCGTCATCACTGTATTTTCCTAAATAACGGTTCCATTTCAACTGATTTTTTATAAAGCCATACAGGGCTTTGGCCTTTTCTAAATCAGTCGTCAAATTTCGTGTAACTTCCGGAGTTATATTTTTGAATAGGTCTTTTCGCTTCACCTGATCCCCAAACAGTTTATGGTTTGTTAATTCAAAATCAACATCCTTCCAGTTTTTGGTGACATTGATTTTTCTGCCATCTAGTTGTTGAATGTCGGATAGTTGAAAGTAGATGGCTGACATAAAATTCTTTGGAGAAGTCATGTGATCCTCCGCTACAAAAGCAGGGATATTTCGCATGATATAGGAAATCTTGGAACAGTCAATGTCTAGCCCCTGGATTTGTAGACAATTGGATAGCACACTGCTCTTTTGATCACTTAATTTCAAAAAGCCTCTTAAAGTGACATTGTAGTTGTAAATGGGAGGGATCTGTACTTCGTATTCGCTGGAGACTTTAGGGATTTCTGACTGAAAATCCCAATTCTTAAAATTAAAAAGGAGGGGGCTCTCCAGGGTATAGACATATTCGATAATGCTTCCATCCCGGATATCCGGAAGGGTAAATTTGGTCAGAAACTGATACTTGCTCCGGTTTTCTTTAAAAATCGCTTTTTTATCCATCGGAATTTCCCGGATAACGCGGTTATCCAACTGAAAGGTGGAGGCTTTCACGATCTTTACCGTTTCCTCATTTTGATCATCTTTATACGCTGGTATAACCACATTGGCATGACGATACCCCTCCTTATTGAAAATTTTTATTTTGACATGGTATTCAAAAAAAAGAATTGGTTTTCCGCTACGCTCATCCAGGCGGACCTGTGTTTTTCCGAATTCTTTTAGCACGACGGCATTGGAGTTACTGTCAATTTCTTTTGCTTGAAAAGATAACTCTTGTGGGGAATGTTTTCCAAATTCAAAATCCTGTGCAATTGCAGCATGACAACTTAGAAAGAAGAGAAACGTTAATAGGCATTTTTTCATAGATTACACATCATTAATATAAAATAGCATTTAATTCAACCAATCGATCCAGGGTAAAGGCAACCATAGGATGGAGAAAAAGCAAGAATCTTTATTGTCGGCATTTAACACAAAGAAGAGAGCATTATCAGGTGTCCGGTTCCGTAATTTTTTACAGTTTTTTTATGAATCGTAAATTCTTGTATCTCAGTTTATTGTTCTTTTAAATGGCTTAAAATAGGCGAAAATAAGTCGTTTAGTCAATCAAAGCCCATTGTAAAATTTATAAAATAATTGAAAACTAAAATATAAATTGATAGTATTGTTCTCCCAAATAAAATGAACTAAACTAAATTAAGAATAAAAAACAATATATATAGGTTTTTATAGTTATTATTAGCTGTATACCAGTTCGAAACAGATAGAATGAAATTAAATTTAAAACGTCCTTTAGCTTTTTTTGATTTGGAAGCCACAGGCGTGAATGTTGGTTCAGACAGAATTGTGGAAATTGCTATTTTGAAAGCAATGCCTGACGGCTCTGAATTGATGAAAACGCTCCGCATTCATCCCGAAATGCCCATCCCACTGGCTTCTTCGTTAATTCATGGGATTTACGATGAAGATGTCAAAGAAGCCCCTACTTTTAAGCAGGTGGCTGCCGAAATTGCCGATTTTCTGGAAAACTCGGATTTAGCCGGTTACAATTCTAATAAATTTGATATTCCAATGCTGGTGGAAGAATTTCTACGGGCAGGTATTGATTTTGATCTCAGTGATCGTAAGTTCGTCGATGTGCAGAATATCTTCCACCAAATGGAACAACGAACGTTAAAAGCAGCCTACAAGTTTTACTGTGACGCGGAAATCGTCAACGCTCACTCGGCTGAAGCTGATATCAGAGCCACGTATGAGGTGTTGTTAGCGCAGTTAGAACGGTATCAGGAACAACCATTTGAAGATAAACAGGGAAATATCTCTGTACCCGTTGTAAATGACGTGGATGCATTGCATGCTTTTACCAATTTACATAAAACCGTGGATTTCGCAGGACGCATTGTTTACAATGAAGACGGTAAAGAAACCATTAATTTCGGCAAACATAAAGGAAAAACCGTAGAGCAGGTATTTGATGCAGAACCCAGTTATTATGCCTGGATGAAACAAGGTGATTTTCCTTTATATACCAAAAAGAAACTGGATGAAATCTGGAATCGTTGGTCAAAGAAGAAGGAAGAAAACCGTTTGCAAAGGCAGCAGCAGGTGCAGCCACAGGAACACCGCCGTTCTCAACCAGTGAAAATGGTGCCCAGAGAGAAAAAAGAACGACCTGTGACCGATGACATGCTCGAACAGCTGAAAATGAAATTTGGAAAGTAGGTCCAATCCAAGAAGAATCAAAAAGGGAACACATTTATACGCGTTCCCTTTCTGATTCTTGGATGTAAGCTATAATCCAATTAAACTGACGGTATCGCCATTCTCATCTACGAAAGACGGATCGTCACGCTTGGTAATCGCCTTGTTCGTTACGTAAGCGTTTCCGGTTTTCTTATTCAGGGCAACCGTGTTTGGATACGTACCCGTTTTAAGATCGGCAATTACTTGGTAGGTTTTAGAGTCGATGACCGTTACGGTGCCGGATTGTCTGTTAGCTACGTATATCTTGTTTTTCTGTGCATCGAAATTAATTCCTAAAGCTCCTGCTCCTGTTTTTACGGTGGTGATCACCTTTTTCGTTTTTAAATCTACCACACTCATGTCTGCGGTTTTTTGATTCGCAATGAATAAACGATCGGTTGCCGGATCAAAAATGAGGTTGGTGGGACTTTCGCCACCCGCAGGAATGGAGTCAATCAGTTTCCTGCTTTTGATATCCACGATCCCAACATGGTTAGAACCCATATTGGTAATGTAGATTTTTTGTGCTTTCTTATCCAACGCAATGCCGGTAGTGGTTTTTCCTGTATTTTCAATGAGGTGGTCCAGTTGATTGGTTTTTCCATCAATTACCCAGATTTTGCTACCTGCACCTACGTCTGTAATGTAAATTTTATTCTGCTCTTCATCTACCCATACTTCGCGTGTATGTGCTTTGCCTCCAGGTGCCTGGATGGTGTTCAAGATCTTTCCCGTTTTAAGATCGATCGCGCTGACCGAATTCGCTCTTGTATTGGTGGTATACAGGGTTTGGGTTTTGTCATTTAAGCCTAAACCAAACGCAGGTGCATCCGTAACGGCAATGCTGTCAGTGATTTTTAATGTGTTGGCATCCAGTTTATAAATGGATTTTGTTCCTACGGAAGCCACATAAATGGCATTGTTTTTCTCACTGTACACAATCTCATAAATGCCTTTTCCCACTTTTACGGTCTTTTTTACCGACTGTGCCTGTACATTTAAGGAAAGGAAGCTGCCAAAAAGCGCGAATGCCGCTACTTTTGAAAGATGATTTATTTTAATCATTAGTGTAAAATTTAGGTATATATAAAAAATTATTTACTAGTTAACCATTGGTAAAACTCTTTAAAAGCGCTTCGCCAATACCAAGCACCATGCCGACCTTCTGGATGAATGCTCACTTTGATCTCCGCCCCGGAAGCTTTGAATTCTGCAACAGCCCGTTCAATGTCATCGTTCATTTTAACGAAAGAGCCATCCGGCTTTGTCCGGTTTTCGTTACTGCCTCCATAAAAGAAGTAACGTTGCTCGCTGATGCCCTTTTCTTTTAGCCTTTCGGCGATTTCTTTGTTGATGTTCCCATGATCCAGCCAAATAGAAGGGGAGAGGACACCCAGAGTGCCGAAGACGTCAGGATAATTGAGCCCCGCATAAAAAGTGATCAGTCCTCCCATGGAACTGCCGGCCATATAGGTGTTTTTTTTGTCTGTAAGGGTTCGGTAATGCTGATCGATGTATGGTTTTAGCGTTTGGACAATAAAATCCAGGTGCAGTTTGCCTTGCGCATCTCCCTGATCCGGGTTGTTGTGGTAAAAATACTCCTGTACCCGCTTTTGCTTATCTTCATCGTGTTCAATGGCCACCACAATGCATTTACGGGCGGCAGCATCGATCGTTTCATCTACCCCCCACTCCAAAGGACCAATTCTTCCCTGAGAAGTCGCTTCATCGAACAGGTCTTGCCCGTCATGCATGTAAATCACCGGATATTTCTTGCCTGAATGCTGATAATCTGCAGGAAGATAAATCCATATTTTCCGATGAAGTTCCAACTGAGGAACATAAAAATCCTTCGACAGGAGATGCACTTGCGGAGAAGCGGTAGAGGCAGGAAAATCATCCCTCCATCCTTCAATCTTTACGCGGATCGTGGTGTCCCCATGAATGATGGCTCTTCTCGGTGCTTCAAGACGTCCTTCAGGGGTGCTTTCCAGGCTTTGCCAGTTGCCACGTGTAAATTTAAATTCAAGCAAGCCAGGTTTTATATCCTGTAGAAGAAAACGACTTTTTCCATCCGATGACGCGGGCATTTTGTACGCCGCATGGCCGGGTTCCCAGCGATTAAATGCCCCGGTGAGGTATACCTGGTCCGATGCATGACTTTTGGGTTTTCCAGTCAGCTCAATCAGTACTTTGAATTGCGCTTTTGCGGAGGAGCCCACCAGTAAGCACCCTAAAAAGAAGATGTACTTATTCATTAAAGATTAATTCTGTGAAATCCTGAAATTGAACCACCTGCAGTTACATTGAAGGCAGATGTTGCACTTGTAAAATCGCTACTTAATTGAAAATAGCCGTTCAGATTGGCGGATGGCGCATTGACCCTTAAAAGGATTTTATCATCTACTTTGATCGTGGCAAATGCCGCCCCGGGATTGGTCACCTTGGGCAAACCGTTAATCTTCACTCTTGCTTTGGTCGCTATATCAATGGTGTAATACTCCCAGATTTCAGAAAAATTAATATTTCCATTCGGACCTCCCGTTAAAGCCACCGAAGGAATAACCGTAATAATTTTACCGTTCGCGGCATATACGTTCACGAATTTGCCCCCTGTGACGATATCGTCCATCTTTAACTCCCAGGTTTTATCAATATCGGTCTCCGCAGATTTGATGCGAACAATTTTCGATTTTCCGCCAATGGCGCTGCGGCCTTGGGTAACGATGTATAAATCTCCTTTATCATCGATGTGATACATGGTATTATCATTGATATACGCAATACTGCCTGTGTCTTCAATCGTAATGGTTTTCTCATAATTGCCTGTAGCGATGTCAATTACCGCAATGTATACATCCGCATAGAAATCATCCCAAAATCCTTTCTGCGTACCATCTGTAGTGGCATAGGTGATGTTTGCATATAACTTACCGCCTTTCACAGCAAGCAACTTTTGGCCTACAGAACGGTATTTGATGCCGGCTTCTGAACTGCCACGCGCATTGACCGCTGTTGTCAAATCTATTTCACCGGTACGGGAAAGGGTCGTTGGATTGAATTTCTGTATCTTCAACGGTGAAGCACCGTCCCAATAGAAACCGCTTGCATCATTCACAATGACAAAGTTACCTGAACCATTGGTTGTATTATCTGTCTTTAAGAAATTGTCTGTCTGAATTTTATTGTTTTCAATCTTAAGACGTTCAATGCCCAACTCGTTGGCGCTGGAATTAAACATTTTTAACAGCCAGTTTCCGTAAGGTCTCCAGCCACCCATGCCCATTCCCTGTAGAGAAGTACTGTTAATGTTGGAAATATCCCCGCTTGGGAATTCATCGAACACACTGACATAGCCAGGTTTGGTAAGGACATTTTCACTCATGGTGATCACCACGTATTTGGCGGTTTTCTGATCTTCAATGGGATCTTTCTTTTTCTTACAGGAACTCAGCATGGCTAAGGCTGCTAATCCCAAAAGGACTCCGTTCAAATAGGTTTTTTTCATAATAAATTGATTTTATTGGCTACATAGGGGCCACAAAGCCCGCAGCCGGTGTTAGTATAGCTTATAATTTAATTTAAGGTGAAAACTCTGGCCGGCCTTTTGGACCCTGTAATTGTCGTAAAGACGGCTGTTAAATACATTTTTAGCTTCCAGGGCAAGCGTTAATTTTTGCGGAATTAACTGGTAACTGCTTCCCACACTGAGCAGGTGCTGATCAGGAATGACCAGTAAGCTATTGATCGTTGATTTTCCGAAGCCCAAGAATCCTGAAGGTTCCAAATGCTTTGGAATAGTCTCCAGGTAATATTCCCTGACAAAACTATAATAGGCATATGACCGCCACTTTTTATACTGGTGGTTCAGACCGGCATTGGCAAACAGGTAAGGGGTATTTCTCAATCGCGCATTTTCTTTATCTGCAGCACCCGGCGCCTCACTCATTCCAAACAAGCGAAGATTTTGCCATGTCATGTTAAGATGAAGACTTAACCGGCCTGTAAGTGGCAGGAGTGCTTCCGCTTCAATGCCATAGCCCTGTACATTCTCCTGGTTTTCATAATGGGCGTAGGGCGCCTGAATAGGGACTAACAAAATAAGGTCTTTGGTGCGACGATAGAAGGAATTAATCTCCAAATGTTGTTGCGGGCGTGGTTGAAACCGATAGCCCAAACTCACATTCAGACTTCTTTCCGGACGAAGTTCGAAATTGGGAACCACAAAGATGGCATCTCCAAATAATTCTGTGTGATCGGGTAAACGTGTAGCGTATTCTGCCGATGCTCTGATCAGGTGACGCGGACTCCACTCATATTTGAGTGCAGTAGCTATTCCAAAAGTGCCATCGTTTACTTTCTTTAATTCACTGCTTTGGATCGGGCGAGCCTCATAGGCTTCGACTCCCTCCGCCGAAAAGTTGAAATATTTAAAAGTTAGCTGATGATTTAATTTCCTGTCCATATAATCGGAAGACAGGCCGACCGCGGTCACTGATTTTCGGTAATGATTAGGGATACTCAGAATATCGATGTCGCTACCGGAAAAACGCGGCCCGAGTGGATCTGATCCAGATCGACTGGCATCGGTATATACCTGATTGAAGGATAACTGATGCATATCTCCTAAGGTTACCGAAACATGTGTACGAGAAGTAAAGACCCCATTGCGAATGGAGGAGTTAGAGGGTTGCCGACTTTCTCCTTTTTTTAATGGATTAGGGGTAAATTGCCCGAACCAGTCATATTGCCCGCGAAGGGTGTCTATACGCTGAATCGTTAAATCACTATAGGTAAGAAACTGTTGTAATCGGATGCGTTGCTCTTTCCATTGTTTCACATAATTGAGTTCTGGAACAAAGGCCGCCTGTCTGGATAAAATGGCTCCATAGGGATCTGTCATCAAAGCCGGGTGTTGTTGTTCACGGCTGTTTTGGTAATGATTAAGGCTGATTTTGACCTCGTCTGCCCAACCTAAATGACGTAATCCACCAAATAAGCTTACAAAATGTCCTTTGTAGGCATTGTGAAATAAACGAACATCGGTTTCGTATTGATTTCGTGTCTCCGGATCTGTTGCTCTAACACGGGCTTTGTAATTATTGTCCGAATAGTTAAAAAAACCGTCCATCCCAATAAATGCTCCCTGATCTTTACGATTAAATACTGTATTGAGACTTAACCGGTGCGTATTGAAGGAGGCCATTTCATAGCCCGTTTCCAAACTTTTACCCTCTGTTTTACGGCTCACTAGATTCACCGCCCCTCCCAATGCATCGGCCCCTAAAGCCGTAGGAAGCACCCCTTTATAGACTTCTATCCGTTGCAGCATGTTTGGCGGAACAACGGCCACGCTGAAGCCATCACCCAGGTAATCCAGTGGCACGCCGTCTTTAAAATATTTAATGGCTTTCCCTTGAAATCCATTTAATGAAACGTCGGTATTTGCCCCCAGTCCGCCCGATTGACGGATACGAATGCCACTGGTTCGGTTCATCAGCTCATTCAGTGTGGCAGCCTGCTCATAACTGGGACGAAGGTCAATGACGGTTGCCCTAATGGCCTGATCCTGTATTTTTTTTGTTTCTGTCTTCGCTGTGATTTGTACCTGCTGTAGTGTTTCTATTGATTCTTTCAGAATGAACCGAAGAAGCGGCTGTTCCTTTTTAACTTCGATGGAAATATTTTGGGCTTCATAGCCCGTAAGCCTGAAAGTGAGTACATACGTTTTCTCCCGGGCAAATGAAAGTTGAAACATCCCTGAATCATCACTTAGGCTCTGCAGTTGATCAGATTGCACCGTTACAGACACCTGAGGCAGTGGATTGCCATAAGAATCATTGATTTGCCCGCGTAGAGAAATCTGAGCGCCTGCAGAAAAAACCGTCATGCCAAACACCGCTAGCAGTAGGAAGCTTTTCCATTTGAACGAAAAACTGAACAAAGACTCTTTCATTAGCGATCCACCATTATTTGTAAATATCCCTGCGAACATTTTTCCACTCGTGCATTTACTTGATACACTTCCTTCAGCATGTGTGCATTAATTACCTCTGTGGAGGGTCCGTGCTGATAGACGGTGCCCTTTTGGAGAATAATGACTTCATCTGCCCAGCGAGCCGCAAGGTTTAGGTCATGAAGTACCATGATCACGGTTTTTTCATCTTTCGCATATTGTTGTACCAGTTTCATGACTTTTACCTGGTAATTCAGGTCCAATGCACTGGTAGGTTCATCCAATAACAGTATTTCCGGTTGCCTGACTAGAGCCTGCGCCAGACTGGCCATTTGCCTTTGTCCACCGGATAGATTGCTCAACGGACGTAATGCGATCTCTAACAAATTCATTTCTTCCAGTAACTGGAAAGACTTATCCCGAATAATGTTCAACGAATCTGAAGGGTGTAGAGGAGAGACCTTTAAGGCGGTCATCAAACTTTCCAAGACAGTCAGTGCCACCTCTGTTTTTTGGTGTTGTGGCATGTAACCAATCCATTTAGCTCGCTGAGTGGCCGTTATGCTTAATAAATCGCTTCCTTCGTATTGAATTTGTCCCGAAACAGGCAATAGCGCCGCAATGGCTTTAATTAGTGTCGATTTTCCGGCCGCATTGGGGCCAATAAGGGCCGTGATTTTGCCGGAAGGGATGGCGTCAATCTGAAGATTACGTAAAACTTTTTTTGCGGTATATCCTGCGGTTAAAGAATGTAGACTCAATAATTTCATCCATGCCTCCTTCCTTTTCTGATGATCAGGGATATGAAGACAGGAATGCCCACTAAAGCAGTAACGACACCTACCGGTACAATGGAGCCTGGTACAATCATTTTACTGGCAATGGAAGAGAGTGACATGACGAGAGCGCCGCAAAGAAGACTGGTAGGGAACCAAAAACGATGATCTTCACCAACCAACATTCGGGCAATGTGTGGCCCTACTAATCCAATAAATCCAATTGTTCCGACAAAAGCGACTGCCGTAGCACTCAGGAAGCTAATTCGTAGCATCGCATAAAAACGTAAACGACGGGTATGGATGCCGAAACTTTGCGCCCTCTCTTCTCCAAAACGAAGAGCAGTCATTTTCCACGAAGCGTTCATCGAAAATGGAATGACTGCCGCTGTGACGATCGCAAGTATCTGGACTTTCTCCCAATTGGCGCGAGCAAGGCTCCCCATATTCCAGAATACCAACTGTTGAAGCGCCTCCGGTGAAGCAATGAAATGCAATAGTGCTGAGAGGGCGTTGAACGTAAATACGAGCGCAATTCCAAATAGAACCAATACATCCATTCCCGCACCGGCCCAACGGGAAAGTGCCTGAAGGAGCAATACTGAGCCAAAAGCAAAAACGAAAGCATTGGCAGAAACGATCCAGTTTTCAGAAAAAAAAGGAATGCCCACCCCAAGGATAATCGCCATTCCGGCTCCTAAAGAAGCAGCTGCTGAAACGCCCAGTGTAAATGGACTTGCCAGAGGGTTATTTAGGATAGTTTGCATCTCAGCACCTGCCAATGACAAAGCCATGCCCACCAAAAGGGCAATGACCGCATATGGCATGCGCACTTTCCAAATGATGACATCTGTAGCAGCATTGACTTCGCCAATGCCAAATATTGCCTTGAATACCTCGCCCACTTTTAACATGGATGGACCCACAGAGACATCCACGCAAAAAGAAAGGAAACAGGCAGCCGTCAATAGAAAAATCAGGAGCCATTTCTTACCTATTTTTTGTTGGTACTGTTGCTCAATCGTTTTTCTACGACTGGAAACCAGGGATGAAACCGATAAATTGCTTTCCATCCGGATTTATTTTAAACTTACAAAATAGGTTCCGGTCATAGGAACAGAGAGAAATTTATCATTGAGCTCTTTTAACGAAACTTCCGGGTTCACGTCTTTAAAAAGAGTGGGGTGTGTCCATTTTGCAATGGCTTCGGCTGCCAGAATATTGAACGGTGAAGCGTAAAATAAATGCCATAACCCGTAAACTCTTCCTGCTTTCACAGCACTTAATTCCTTTAAAACAGGGTCACTCAGTCGTTTTTCGATGCTGGCTTTTGCCTCTGTAGCGCTAATGTCTTTTCCCAAAACTACTCCGCGTCCACGGAAAGCATCGACTCCAGTGGCAATGTAGAGGTGAGGATTACTGGAAATAATGTATTCCAAATTCAACTGACCCAGTGGCGCCGGAATAACGGCTTCTCCAATGTTACGGGCACCCGCTAAATTCACAAAAGGGGTTAAATTCCCTTTGCCGGCAGTAGAGAACTGATTCTCACTGGTTCCTGCCTTCATATCCAGGAAAATGGATGGACGCGCGGGTTTTGCTTGTGCAATCCTGTCCGCAATTCTTTTCCTGCGACTTTCGTAAAAAGCAATAAATTCATTGGATCTTTTTTCTCTATTGAGAATTTTTCCCAATATCCGCATGCTTGGAACCGTGTTTTTATAAGGATCAATACGGAAATCAAGGAAAACTACCGGAATGCCCGCAGCCTGTAACTGTGAAATAATTTCTTTATGTGTCTGGCCTGGACCATGTCCTTTTACACTGAAAATGGCCACGTCAGGTTTGGATGCGATGGCTTTTTCAACAGAAAAGGTCTCTCCATTTGTTCCTACCACCGGTACTTTATCAATGGCCGGAAAAGCGGTTTTATAATCCAGGTATTCTGTGCCTTTTTTGAAATCGCCAGACCAGGCTGCAATTAATTGTACTGGATTGGGATCCAGTATGTTAAGGGTGATCAGGTCACGTCCTTCTCCCAATAGTACTTTTTTTGCCGGAGCCTTTAGTGTCACCGTTCTTCCGATCACATCCTTCACAACAACCTGCTGAGCGAATGTGCCTATCGATAGCAATAGGCATGCGAGGGTAAGTCTAACTAGTTTCATTCTGCAAAAGTAAACTATTTAGACTAATTATAAATAACTATTTATAAGATCTATGTAATAATATTAGGAGGAGGGGTAATGAACGATGGAAAAAGGTCCTTCATCTGATACAAGCACATGCAAAACTGGATCTTTCAAGATGTTCTTTAAAAGATGCCACTTTCCATTGATCTGGATACGGGAGTGAATAAAGCGAATGCCGTGACTGTAATCTACCCAGTCGAGCAGGTGTTTGCCATACAGCGGCTGAATTGGCTTCCCATTCAGTTGATGCCAACCATAGATGACTACGAAGGCTTTGCCATCTCGGTAAATCTGCGGACTAATGACGACGTCTTTTTTATGTCCTGCGGTTAATTGTCCGGGTCGATACGTTTGTTTTTTTTCCGCAAGCTGTTCCTTAATCATTCGGTCGTGCCGGAGAAATTGCGCAGGGGTCGTCATTTGTGGAGAAGGGGGGATGGGTTGGGGGATAAAGACCTGTGCTGCCTGTTCATAAATGTGGTTGACCATTTTGCGGGTGGGGAGGAGGGCTTGTCCCTCCGTGGCAAATTCTTGTGCAAGTGTTGCTGTGAGGGGGAGGTAAGCATAATCGTCCTCATTTCCTACACAAAAATAATCTGCACTTACAAATAAAGTTACCTTGTACACTTTTCCGGCAATTTCTTCTGTATAGGTTACCGGAACCATTTCTTTCGCAAAAGAAGGGATTTGTCCTGATTTCCACCATTTTCTGATTTGCTGATCTCTCCCCTCATTGGAGAGGGAGTCGAGGGTCAGCCGACCGAAAAGTGAGCTGGCACCGGACGGTTTTTTCCCGACAGAAACGTTTAATTTTTGTGCCTGACTTAGCGAATTCAGGGAAAAGAAAGCAAGAAAAAGTAATCTTCGGATTAGCATAAGGGATGGGGGTTTTCAACAGGGAGGGCTTGTAAAAAGGATATATTTCTTTTAAGACCAGAAAACTTGGTTCGTTTAACGGCCGAATTTTTGAAGACACGTTTAAAAACATCGTCAGTCATTTCAATCAATTCCTGCTGATCGAGTTGCAGAAGCTCATGGCCGGGTTGAAAAGCGGGTTCCTGGTGCGCACTGGAAAATTTGTTCCAGGGGCAAACATCCTGACAAATGTCGCAGCCAAACATCCAATTCTCCATTTTTCCTTTAAATTCCATAGGAATTTCGTCTTTTAGCTCTATCGTGAGGTAAGAAATGCACCTGCTGCCGTCCACAATGTAAGGGGCAACAATGGCGTCAGTTGGACATGCATCGATGCAACGGGTGCAGGAGCCGCAATGATCTGTGGAAAAAGGGGAATCGTAACTCAGCTCCAGGTCAATGATAAGCTCTGCCAGAAAAAAAAATGAACCAGCCTTTTTACTGATGAGGTTTGAGTTTTTGCCTCGCCAGCCTAGTCCCGATTTTTGAGCCCACACTTTATCCATGACGGGAGCCGAATCTACAAAACAGCGGCCAGCCACTTCACCGATTTCTTCCCGGATAAAATCCATTAAATGGGAGAGTTTCTCCTTAATGACCGTATGATAATCTGTTCCATAGGCATATTTGGAGATTTTAGGACTATTCGGATCTGTCTGTTTTTGGTCTGTATAATAATTAAGTGTAAGAGAAACCACCGATTTGGCTCCTTCCACCAGCTTTCGTGGATCCAATCTTTTGTCAAAATGGTTCGCCATGTAGGCCATTTCACCGTGGTGATGGTCATTTAGCCATTTTTCCAGTCGGGGAGCTTCTTCCTCCAGAAAGGTGGCTTTGGAAATACCACAAGCCATGAAACCCAAACGTAGCGCTTCGGCCTTGATAAGATGGCTGTATTTCTCCTTCTGGTTAATCATCGCATACAAAGATACAAGTTTAAGAAAAACCTTTTTATTCTTCCAGCTGTTATTCTACTAGACATTAAACATGAATCTAAATTGGATAGCCATGGATTTAAAAGAACATATTGAGGACCCTAATAAGCCTAAATTACCTGTCGAAACGGACTACGAAGCACATCAGGAAAATCCCGGACCTGCACCCACAGTGAATGAGCCGGATAATAAGGGGGCCGGGCAGGCAATGAAATGGATCATTCCCATAGCCTTGATTATCCTCCTTATTGTGTGGTTTATTTACTTTAGAAATAACGTCACTGAATAACTGAAGGCTACTACAGCAATTTTACTTCGTAAAGATCTTTTCGACGGTCTTTCAGGATTTTAACCGTTCCGAAATGATGTAATTCATCGAGTAAATGAAGGTCTACATCGACCACAAGCATCATTTCTGTATTCGGCGTGCTTTCGGCCTTAATGGCATTGGTCGGAAATGCAAAATCGGAAGGCGTGAATACCGCAGATTGGGCAAATTGAATATCCATGTTGTTTACTTTGGGTAGATTGCCTACGCACCCGGCTATGGCAACATAACACTCATTTTCGATGGCTCTGGCTTGAGCACAATGCCGAACACGCGTATATCCATTTTGGGTATCGGTAAGAAAAGGGACAAATAAAAGCTGTATTCCCTGATCGGCATAAATGCGACTTAATTCTGGAAACTCTACGTCGTAACAGATTAAAATGCCTATTTTTCCACAATCAGTGTCAAATACCCCCATCTCATTTCCACCGGTCATTCCATAGTATTTTAATTCGTTCGGGGTTATGTGTATTTTACGGTAAGATTCCGTTAAGCCGTTACGATGACACAGGTAACTGACATTGTAAAGTTTGTTATTTTCCACAACAGGCAGGGTACCGGAAATAATATTTACATTATACGAAACCGCATAGCGTTGGATGCGTTCCACAATTTCATCTGTTTTTTCAGCGAGCTTTCGCATCGCTTCAATTTCCGGTAAGTGGTTGTAGGGCTGTAACAACGGCGTACTGAAGAATTCAGGGAAGAGAAGAAAATCCGACTGGTATCCACTCACGGCATCTACAAAAAATTCCACCTGTTCATAAAAAGCATCCAGATCTTTAAAAAGGCGCATTTGCCACTGAACCAAGCCCAAACGGATGGTTTTTGCCGACCTGGCAGATATATTGTCTTGGTAATAAATGTTGTTCCATTCGATAAGCGTGGCATATTCCTGGGATTCAATGTCTCCTGGAAGGTAATTTTTTAACACTTTCCGCACATGAAAGTCATTGGAAATCTGAAAGCTTAAGGTAGGGTCATATATTTCTTTGGATTTGACTTTGTCAATGTATATTCTGGGGCTCCATTTTTTTGCGTATTGATGGTATCCCGGAATACGTCCTCCGGCAATGATGCTTTCAAGATTGAGCGATTCACACAGCTCTTTACGCATTTCATATAATCTTCGGGCCAACCGTAATCCTCGATAATCTGGATGTACGAAGACTTCAATGCCATAAAGCACATTTCCCTGCGGAGTGTGGGTAGAGAAACTATATTTCCCTGTGATCTGTTCATAGGTGTGATTGTCACCAAATAGATCGTAGTCTACGATAATGGAAAGAGCGCAGGCCACGACTTTATCATCTACACTGACGCAAAGTTGCCCTTCAGGGAAGATGGTAATCAGATTTTGAATTTTGGCTTTGCTCCACAACGCGTTTCCACTTTCGGAATAAGCATGACTCATCGATTCCCGAAGGTCATTGTAATCATCCATACTTAGTGTTCGTAAAGTAATATTCATACCTTATGAACATCCGAAGGGGGCAGAATGTTCGGTTGTTCATTTAAAATACCCCCAATACGGGCTAAAGCGAAAGGAGAAATGAGAAATTTAGAATAAACGACCGGTGGTACCTGGCTTTTGTTTTTTGAGGTGCAGATAGGCAGCTTCAGTCACTTCGCGCCCCCTGGCTGTACGCATTAAATAACCTTCCTGAATAAGAAAAGGTTCGTAAACTTCTTCAATGGTTCCATCATCCTCTCCAACGGCTGTGGCGATGGTCTTTAATCCTACGGGACCTCCTTTAAATTTATCAATGATTGCCGACAAAATTTTGTTGTCCATTTCATCCAGGCCATGTTCATCCACATTTAAAGCAGTGAGCGCATATCGGGCTATTTCTGTGTCAATATGTCCATTCCCTTTAATTTGTGCAAAGTCTCTGGTTCTTCTTAGAAGCGCATTGGCAATTCGGGGGGTACCCCGACTTCTGCGGGCAATCTCGTAAGCTCCTTCATCGCTGATGGGAGTTTTTAAAATTTCTGAAGACCGCAGCACAATGGTGGTCAGTAACTTGGCATCGTAATAAGTAAGTCGGGAATTGATTCCAAAGCGCGCGCGCAGGGGAGCTGTTAGTAAACCGGAGCGGGTGGTAGCTCCAATTAAAGTAAAAGGATTTAAACCGATTTGAACTGAACGGGCATTCGGTCCACTTTCCAGCATGATATCAATCTTAAAATCCTCCATCGCAGAATAAAGGTATTCTTCGACTAAAGGACTGAGGCGATGAATTTCATCGATGAACAATATGTCACCGCTTTCGAGGTTCGTAAGCAAGCCTGCCAGATCGCCAGGTTTGTCCAATACCGGGCCGGAGGTCACTTTGATATTCACCCCCATCTCATTGGCAATGATGTGCGACAAAGTTGTTTTTCCCAATCCCGGGGGGCCATGCAGAAGTACGTGATCTAACGATTCACCTCGTAATTTTGCCGCTTTTACAAAAATACGAAGGTTTTCAAGCACCTTTTCCTGCCCGGTGAAATCTTCAAATTCCTGTGGGCGCAACACTTTTTCAATGTCGCGTTCCGCAGCATTCAACTGATCGGCATTTGGATCCAGGTGTTTGTTCATGAGCCAATAACGACCTCCCCCAGGTAGAGAAGGTCGTTCAAAAATACAATTTTTAATAGAAATTAGCGAAAGGAGACTTAAAAAGCCTGCTCGGAGAGAGGAACCTAACGACTAAATTTTGGTGCTACTTTTAATTCTTTGATGCCGGAGCTATAGGCATAGAACCCTTCTCCACTTTTTATTCCTTTTTTTCCAGCGGTAACCATGTTTACCAAGAGCGGACAAGGGGCATATTTTTGATTTCCAAACCCTTTGTACAATACGTTTAAAATAGCGAGGCAGACGTCGAGCCCAATGAAATCGGCCAGTTGCAGGGGACCCATCGGATGCGCCATTCCTAATTTCATAACTGTATCAATTTCTTCTACTCCGGCAACGCCTTCATACAAGGTATAAATTGCTTCATTGATCATGGGCATTAGAATTCTATTAGCCACAAATCCCGGATAATCATTGACTTCTACCGGAACTTTAGCCAATTTTCTGGAAAGCTCCATGATGGTCTCACACGTTTCATCAGAGGTACTGTAACCACGGATCACCTCTACCAGTTTCATGACCGGAACCGGATTCATGAAGTGCATGCCGATCACTTTGTCGCCACGCTTGGTAACCGAAGCAATTTCGGTGATGGAAATCGAAGAAGTATTGCTTGCCAATAACGTATCAGGACCTGTTAACTCGTCGAGTGAACGAAAAATATTGAGCTTTAACTCGCTATTTTCAGTCGCTGCTTCCACTACCAGATCTACCTCTTTAACGCCTTCTCTGATCTCTGAAAAGAGGGTAATGCGCTCAAGCGTAGCTTGTTTTTGCGCTTCATCCAGGAGGCCTTTACTGACTTGTCTGTCCAGGTTTTTGGAGATGGTTTGAAAAGCCTTTTCTAAAGCAGCCGGATGAATGTCAATTAAATTGACTTGGTATCCAAACTGAGAAAAGGTATGAGCGATTCCATTTCCCATTGTTCCGGAACCGATAACGGCAATTTTTTTCATTGGAATAGTAATTTATATCTAGGTTTTGGAGGAGATCCTCCGATGCATTCGTTTTGCAAAGATAAAAAATGTCAGCTATTTCTTCAGTGGGATATCCGCAGGCAAGAAGGAGGCTCTAAATGCTCCCCGCGTTGAAAATACAGGGCTATTTTGCCCGGCAAAGCTTTAAGGAGCCAGCCGTTTTAAATGCCATATATCTCCTTCTTTCAGATACTTTAACCGGTCGTGCAGCCGACTGGGACGTCCTTGCCAAAATTCGATGGCTGTTGGTTTTACAAGATAGCCCCCCCAATGTGCGGGTCGCTCAAGTGGTTTGGACTGAAATTCTTCCGTGAGTTGTTGTACGCGTTTTTCCAAAAAATCTTTGTTTGGGATTTCCTGGCTTTGAGGAGAAGCAATGGCACCTATCTGACTACCTACAGGTCGGGAAATAAAATATGCGTTTGAGATCGCCTCTTCCAGCTTTTCAATCGTACCTTCAATTCTTACCTGGCGTTCGAGCTCTGCCCAGAAAAAGACGAGGCATGCTTTTGGATTGGTATCCATTTCTCTTGCTTTCTGACTTAAATAATTCGAATAAAAGCTAAATCCGGCGTTGGAGAAATCCTTTAAAAGAACAATCCGCGCATTGGGATTGCCTTCGGCGTCGGCCGTGGCCAGAGTCATGACATTTGGTTCGTATAGTTGTGCATCCACGGCTTCTTTAAACCAGCTTCCAAATTGAGAAATTGGGTCGGTAGCTACGGTTTCTTCGTATAAACTTGCGGTTTTGTATTCTTGTCTTAGGTTTTGAATAAACTCTTTCGTGAATGCCATGCTACAAAAATAGGTTTTAGTTGCCTAAAATTTCTTAAATTTCGCAAATGTTAAGTAGAACAGAACCTTCTGCCGGTAAGTTGCTCATTTCAGAGCCCTTCTTAAGTGACCCAAATTTCAAGCGGGCGGTGGTGTATATGGTGGAACACGAGGAAGAAGGATCTGTAGGGTTTATCATCAATCAACCCAGTGCATTGGTGTTAAAGGACTTGGTGCCGGATTTATGGGAGGCAGATTATCAGGTGTTTATCGGCGGGCCTGTTCAAGTAGACACCTTGCATTTTGTACATCGGTGTTACGACAGACTCCAGAGTGGGGAGCCTATAGGAAAAGGCATTTATTGGGGGGGAAATTTTGAAACGCTCAAAATTCTGGTTAATAACCATGCGATTGAGAAGGAAGAAATCAAATTCTTTCTTGGTTATTCTGGTTGGGGAAAACAACAGCTCCAGGAAGAAATCCATGGAAATACGTGGATTGTTTCTGATCAGTACCATCCGAAGGTGATTTTCGGTGCAGACGAAGAAGCTCTTTGGAGGGAGGTTATTATTAATTTAGGCCCTCGTTACGCACATATCAGCCGGTTCCCTTCAGACCCTAATTTAAATTAATCGTTTTCCGCTTCCATTTCTGTAGCGGTTTTTTCGACCGCTTTGCGCAGATCGTCTTTGTAGGCTTCCATTTGTGTACGTAACTGCTCATTCGCCGTAGAAAGAATTTGCACTGCGAGTAATCCCGCATTTTTAGCAGCGTTCAGAGCAACCGTGGCGACCGGGATACCATTGGGCATTTGTAAAATCGAAAGAAGAGAATCCCAGCCATCTATGGAATTGGAAGACTTTACAGGCACCCCGATTACCGGTAAACTGGTAATGGAAGCGACCATCCCCGGCAAATGGGCTGCGCCGCCCGCTCCGGCAATGATGACCCGTAACCCACGTGAAGCAGCTTCCTTGGCATAGGTAAACATTCTTTCCGGTGTGCGGTGGGCTGATACCACCGTCATCTCATACGGCACTCCAAAAAACGTTAAAATTTCGGCCGCATCGTTCATAATTGGTAGATCCGATTTGCTGCCCATGATAATGCCTACTTTCATAGTTAGCTGATGACTTTAAGTGTTTGTTGTACAAATCTTGCCTTTTCAATGGCTTTCTCCCTGTTTTGATCCACAATGGTGACATGCCCCATTTTGCGAAATGGTTTGGTGTATTTCTTCCCATACAAATGGACATAAACACCGTCCAAGCGCAGGATTTTCTCAAGTCCTGCATACCTGGCTACACCATCGTGTCCTTTTTCTCCTAAGAGATTAATCATCACAGCATTGGTAATGGCTCGTGTGTCACCTAACGGAAGGTTATAGATCGCCCTTAAAAGTTGATCAAACTGAGACACATAATTGCCTTCAATGGAATGATGTCCACTGTTGTGCGGGCGTGGTGCCAGCTCATTTACTAAGATATTCCCTTCTTTAGTGACGAACATCTCTACAGCTAAAATACCTGTGAGGTTCAGGGCAGCCGCAATTTCAAGGGCAATTTTCTCTGCTTTCTGCTGAATTTCTTCCGGAAAAGTGGATGGAGAAATCAAAAATTCCACCAGATTCGCTTCTGCATTGAACTCCATTTCCACCACTGGGAAAGTACTCATATCGCCATTGGCGTTGCGCGCAACAATGACCGCAATTTCTTTATCGAAATCAATGAGCTCTTCCACGAGGGAAGGCTGTTCAAAGGCTTGATCAATGTCTGCAGCATGATTGATCCGCATAACTCCCCGGCCATCGTATCCGTCTTTTCGTTGTTTCAAAATGAAAGGGAAAGGGAAAGGACTTTGGTGAAGGTCATTTTTCCCATTGATCAGCTGGAAAGGGGCAGTAGGGATGTTGTTCTCCTTAAAAAAATGTTTCTGCACACCCTTGTCCTGAATTAAACGAATTACCCGGGATTGAGGATAAACCATTTTACCTTCTTTTTCCAATTGCTCAAGGGCTTCAACATTTACTTTTTCGATTTCAATGGTCAGGATATCTGCCTTTTTTCCAAATCGATAAACCGTGTCGAAATCGGTAATGGAACCGCACTCAAATACATGGGCCAGGTTTTTACAGGGAGCATCCGCGTCAGGATCGAGCACATGCGTGGTCACATTGTAATTGACGGCTTCTTGAATGAGCATTCTGCCCAGTTGTCCTCCGCCAAGTATCCCTAATTTGAGATCACTGATTTGTTTTGCCATGATTGAAGGTAATTTATGCTATTTTTGTGCAAATTTAACAATATTCAGCAATTTAATGGAAGCAGATGCTATAATTATCGGAGCAGGTGCCTGTGGATTGATGTGTGCGGTGCAAGCCGGCTACCTGGGAAAGCGGGTGGTTTTGCTCGAGAGAAATAGCAAACCAGGAGCTAAAATATTGATTTCAGGGGGCGGACGTTGCAACTTTACCAATCTCTATGCCGGACCTGAGCAGTTTATTTCTGAAAACCCCCATTTCATGAAATCCGCTTTTCATCAATGGACGGTCGCAGATACCATTTCTTTTTTTGAAATGAATGGAATCGAGGGGAAAGAAAAGACATTGGGACAGCTATTCCCTGAAGGAAAAAATGCACGAGATGTGGTCCGGGTGTTTACCTCATTGTGCGAAGAAATGCAACAGCCTATTTTATGTGGAGTAGAAATCCAGGAAGTGGAAATCAAAGAGGGGCAGTATCGGGTGCAGTTCAGCAGGAACGGGCAAAAGCAAGCCCTCAACGCTCCCAAGTTAGTGATTGCCACTGGTGGATTGCCTATTCCAAAGATGGGAGCGAGCGATTTTGCTTTGAAGCTGGCGCGTAAGTATGCGCTGAAGCTCACCGAAACAGCGCCCGCCCTGGTCCCTTTAACCATTACAGGAAAGGATGAAAATTGGTTTGCAAGTCTGTCCGGAAATAGCATTTTTTGCCGGGTAAGTAATGAGAGGATTGCCTTTGAGGAGCAAATTTTGTTTACCCATTGGGGGCTCAGTGGCCCCGCTATTCTTCAGTTATCGTCTTATTGGCGGAAGGGGGAATGGATACAGATCGATCTCTTACCTCATTCGTCTATCGAAACCCTTATTGAAGAAAGCCGTATACTGAATGGCCGTATCCAGTTATCGAGTTTGTTAAATCGTTTTTTTTCAAAGAGATTCACGGAATCGTTGATCCATTTTTTACCGCTGGAAAAGAAAGTGGCTGAGCTATCTAAAGCAGATAAACTTGTAATTAGTCAAACCATTCACGCTTTTAAAGTAAAGCCAGCGGGCGATAAAGGGTACGACAAAGCGGAAGTGATGAGAGGGGGAATATCTACAGACGAACTGTCTTCCAAGACACTGGAATGCAAAAAGATTCCCGGTCTTTATTTCGGGGGAGAATGCGTCGATGTAACTGGCTGGTTGGGAGGATATAATTTCCAGTGGGCCTGGTCAAGTGGCTATGTGATTGCACAACACTTATAGGTTTTTTTTCAGCTGTAGCAGATAGCGGCTCATTTCCGTTTTTATTTAATAAACCGACAGGCGGTCAGCAATAAAAAACGATCGGGTGATTATTAAATATATGAAAAAAAAATGATACAGGCAAATTTTATGAAAAAAATGGCGCTTATCGCCGCTTTTTCAATGGCGCTTTTTTTGACGGCGTGTAAAAAAGAAAAGGAGACAGTGCAAACACGCGATCTGGTACTTACTGAAAAGGAAAAAAAGAAGGTACAAGATGAAAATGCTTTCTCCTTGTATCTATTGAAACAGGTCCATGCCGCCAGACCAACGGATGGAAATTTATTCATTTCTCCTTTAAGTGTGGGGATGGCTATGGCGATGACGAGTAACGGTGCAAATGGGTCGACGCTGACACAAATTCGGGAAATGATGCGTATGAATTCGTTAACAGAAAATGAGTTAGACGCGTATTATAAAAAGTTAATTGAGGAATTACCACGGCTGGACCCAAAGGTGAATTTTTCCATTGCCAATTCGATCTGGTATGCCAAGCAATATTCTTTCCAAACTTCTTTTTTAAATCAGAATCAGCAGGCCTACCATGCCCGGATCGCTGCTCTTGATTTCAACACTCCGGAATCCGTTCAACAGATAAATACCTGGGTAAACGAAAGTACGAATGGAAAAATTGATAAGATAGTGGAAGAGAGGGATCCGAATGCGGTTGCGTATCTGATCAATGCCCTTTATTTTAATGCTCCGTGGAAAAATAAATTTGATCCTGCTCTAACAAGCGAACTCGATTTTAAAGTTTCGAATAGTCAAGTTGTGAAGGTCCCTTTCATGGGTAGTAATCACATGCCTCTAAAAGCAATGTCCGATGGGGAGGTAACCGTGTATGAATTGCCTTATGCGCATCAAAAATATAGCATGGTGATCGTATTGCCTTCTCAAAATCAGGATTTGTTTTCTTTTATCAATAGCCTGGATGGCCAGAAATGGTCAGAATGGATGTCCGCCTTGAAGGAAGCCAACCTGTATTTTCAGCTACCGAAATTGAAATTTTCTTACGAGTTGGATTTTAAGCCACTTTTTCAGCTTATGGGAATGGATTTGCCTTTTAAACCGGGGGCTGATTTTAGCCGAATGAGTACTCAGTTAAATTTGATGATCAGTACTATAAAACATAAAACCTTCCTGGAAGTGGACGAAAAGGGGACAGAGGCGGCTGCGGTGACCTCTGTGGGAATGACTTACACTGCTACCCCAAGTCCTGTGCGCATCGACCGCCCATTCGTTTTTGCCATTCGTGAAATGGAAACCGGTTTGCTTTTATTTACCGGAGCGGTTAAAAATCCAGTGCTAACGAAGTAATTTTCTTTAGTAGAGGAAAAAGCCGGATCCTTTCTTTAAGGAATGAAAATACATACTAAATCCCCCTGAAACGTTTCAGGGGGATTTAATGTGTTATACAAGCCGGATTGATTAATCGCAATTAGGCACTGTAAAGGTCCATGTTTCAGAACCCCGGAACGGAATAGAGAAAGCCACTCCTTTGTCGAGCTCAAACCAAAGCTTGGAACGTATCTTTTCTCTGGATCCTGTCTCGTTCATGGTCATGCTATCGTACAAACGTCCGTTGATCATGACATATTTGATTTTTTCCGAATTGCGGATGTCTTCGAGTGGATTTTGATCGAGTACAATGAGGTCCGCAAGTTTATCCTTTTCCAGAGAGCCGATTTCCTTTTGCATACCCAGGTACGCGGCTCCGTTGAGTGTGGCATTGCGAATGGCCTCCAAAGGAGTGGCCCCTCCCTGCACAAACATCCATAATTCCCAATGTGCACCCAGGCCCTGAATCTGTCCATGGGCCCCTAAGTTCACTTTGGTGCCTCCATCGGCCAGCTGTTTGGTTGCCTTGGCTACTTCGATGTGTCCATAATCTCCATATTCGGAAGTCATTCTGCGACGTGAACGTGAATCGATAATGGAACGGGGTGTGAAATTAAGCAACCGTTCGTTTTCCCATACGTTGGTCCGATCATACCAGTAGTTTTCCCCCCACTGACCTCCATAAGATACAATCAGGGTAGGTGTATAGGCTACCTGTGTTTGATTCCAAAACTGGATCACATCTTTATAAGCCGGGGCAATGGGGATGCTGTGTTCGATGCCGGTATGGCCATCGGCCACCATATTCATGTTATGGTAAAATGTGGAACCTCCTTCAGGCACCACCAACATACGGAGCTGCCGTGCCGCTTCCAAAACCTGTTGACGCTGATCACGGCGAGGTTGGTTATACGATTTAACAGAAAAGGCACCCACCGCTTTCAATCTCTTTAAATGGGAAAGTGCGTCCTGTAAGCTGTTGATAACTACTTTAAAATCGCCATCTGCCCCATATAAAATACTGCCTGTGGAATAAAGACGAGGTCCAAGTAGGCGCCCGGCTTTAATCATCTCGCTTTGGCTAAACACCATTTCAGTATTACTGGAAGGGTCATGTGCGGTGGTTACGCCAAAAGCCAAATTCGCAAGGTACGACCAATCTTGTTGGGGGGTAATGCCATCAGGACTGGTTCTTAAATGGGCGTGTACATCGACGATTCCTGGCATCACGGTTTTTCCTCCCAGCTCAATCACTTTCGCTTCTGACGGAATAAGCACCTGATCCATTTTTCCGATGGCCTTGATCTTATTGTTCTCAATAAGGATCGTGCCTTCTTCAATGACTTCATCTCCCTTCATGGTGATGATGCGTGCTCCTTTCAGGGCAATCAGTCCCTCAGGAACGTCACTTTGTAATTTTAAGCCAATCTGAATGCCAGTCGTGTCGGGAACAGGTAAACTGGCTGGAGCACCCTCCACAAAAAGGAAACTGTTTTTGATCTCCCTTTGAAAATATTCATCTCCCAATGTCCAGATCAGTTTTTTACTGTCGTTGCTCCAGTGGATATACGTGCCGGCATCCTTACTCACTTTAGTTAAGGGAATGCTCTTGTTTCCTGCAGATAAATCCAGGGCCGACCCCGTTTGTATCATGGGGGTAATATATACATTGAAAAGTTCGGTAAAGGCCATCCATTTTCCGTCGGGGCTAGGTTGAAACTGGGTGGCATAGGTAGAGGTGTAATGAGTTAATTCATTTGCTCCATTTAGATCCATGCTTTTGAATGCTTTTTTTCCTGAATCATAACCCTGGAAATAGATACGGGTATCATCCGGACTAAAAAGGGGCCGAATGCCATTCTCACTGATAAGGGTCTTGGCTCCGCCGTTTGCGGAAACCAGAAAGATACCGGTGTTTCTTCCATACGTTAAACCAAGGGTTTCATTTCCGACTCCCTTGCGAAACACCACCCTGTCCCCCTTGTTAGAAAAAGAAGGCGTATAATAGAAGCCTTTTTCATCCGTCAGCGTGGTTGTTTTTCCACTTTTTAGATCCGTTTTTTTAACGGCGCCTTTAAATTCATCACTCCAGGTAGTGTATACTACAAATTTTCCATCCGGACTAAATTTTGGTTCAAATTCAAAATCAAGGGCATTGGTCAACCGCTCAGGTTGCCCATTCGGTAATTCTTTCTTATAGAGGTAACCAGCGGCATTAAATACGACTGTTTTTCCGTCCGGAGAGGTGGTTAATTGACGGATCATTTTCGAATCAAAAGTGGGAGAAAATACTTTCTGCTCAAACTTCAATGCTTCTTGTACCGTATAATTGCCATTTACCTCAAAAGGAATTTCGCTCACATAAAAATTTTCCAATTCGATTTCCCGGATCTTTCCTCTGGCATAAAAGATGATTTTTTTACTATCGGGTGTCCAGGAAAAGTTAGGATAGACACCAAAAATAGCCCATGTTTCCTGTTGGTCACGCGAAAGGTCTTCGTAGAGGGGCCATTCTTCACCTGTTTTGAGATTCTGAATAAACAATACGGACTTTAAACGAACACGTTTTACATAGGCCATTAATTTTCCATCTGGAGATATCTGCGGTCTTACCGCTCCGCCTTGTGTGGCAATGAGGTTCTTTAAGCGACCGGTTTTTAAATCGAGTTCGCGTATGGCATAAATCAATCCATTAGGGTCCTTACTGTACTGGAAGATAGGACCCGGAGAAACATCTTCACTGAAATAAAGGCTTTTGCCGTCTGGAGAAACATTCGGTTCGCCGGCGTCCTGCTGGTCATTTTTACGTTTAGTTAGCTGGACGCCGTCTCCTCCATGAATGTGATACATCCACATTTCGCCTGCCCCCAGTGAACGAGAAGCCGTAAAGTGCTTCCGCGCAATTAAGTACTCACTATTGGGCATCCAAGTAGCATTGTTTAGCAAGCGGAAGGTTTCTTTCGTAATCTGACGTTTATTATCCCCGTTTCTATCCATGATCCAGATATTATCTGCTCCACTTTTATCACTGGTATAAGAAATGTATTTCCCGTTGGGGCTAAAACGGGGCTGCACTTCCCAAGAAACCCCTCCGCTTAATAGTTGGGCTTTCCCCCCGTTCACAGGCATGACATAAATGTCTCCTAACAGGTCAAATACAATCTCCTTTCCATCCGGACTAACGTCTAAGTTCATCCAGGTACCTTCTGTACTGGTAATCGAAAAGTTTTTAGTAGTTCCCCTGAATTTTTCGACTTCCCATTTATCGGATTTTTCCTGGGCAAAAAGAGGCAGGCCTGCTAAAAAAAGGCCCGCAAAAAGAGAATAACGGATCAATTTCATAATTTTAGATGCGAATCATAAGGTGTTTTAGACAGAAGTCTGAAGGAAATGGTGATGATTAATTGTTGTGGTTGGATCTTCACTCTTCAGACTTTTTGCTACAAACAAAGTTAATAATCTTTTTCAAATCTATTTTCTTTCGGTCTTTCCTGCGGACACTTTCGCATTAAATTGATAGTTTTGGAGTTTCGATGATGAATTCTAGGGCTATTCTGAAGAAATATTGGGGCTATGAAGCTTTCCGTCCACTGCAGGAGGAGATCATTCAATCTGTTTTGCAGGGAAGGGATACGCTCGCCCTGATGCCAACAGGAGGGGGGAAATCCATCTGTTTTCAGGTGCCGGCCTTACAGATGGAAGGGATATGTATTGTCGTTTCGCCGCTCATTGCCTTGATGAAAGACCAGGTAGAACATCTTCAGCAAAAGGGCATTTCGGCCATTGCGATTTATGCCGGAATGGGGAAAAGGGAAATAGATATTTTATTGGACAACTGTGTGTTTGGCCCCGTTAAGTTTCTTTACCTGTCGCCGGAAAGGTTGTTAAGTGAGCTGGTGCGTACCCGTATCAGCTACATGAACGTCAACCTGATTGCTGTGGATGAAGCGCATTGCATTTCTCAATGGGGATATGACTTCAGGCCTCCGTATCTTCAGCTCAGTGCCTTAAGAGAAATTCATCCGCAGGTGCCTGTGGTAGCTTTAACCGCCACTGCGACGACGCAGGTGAGAACGGATATTCTTGAACAGCTAGCCATGAAAGAGCCGCTGGTTTTTATTAAAAGTTTTGCTCGAAAAAACCTTAGCTATGTTGTTTTAGCCCAAGAAGATAAGTATAAGAAACTGATGGATATCTGTAGAAACGTGAAGGGATGTGGCTTGGTGTATGTACGCAATCGACGCGAAACGACGGAGGTTGCCCTGTTTTTACAACGGAATGGGATCAGTGCCGACTTTTACCACGCTGGACTGGAAAAAGATGTCCGTTTTGCCCGGCAGGAAAACTGGAAGAAAAACATTACGCGGATCATGGTCGCCACCAATGCCTTTGGCATGGGAATAGATAAACCGGACGTGCGCTTTGTGGTACATCTCGATTTACCTGAAAGCCTGGAAGCATATTACCAGGAAGCAGGAAGAGCTGGTCGAGATGAGCACCGGGCTTATGCCGTTTTATTAGCCAATTCTGCCGATCGCCTACAACTAAAGGCACGTTACCAGGATGCTTTTCCAACGGTCGATGAAATTAAAACCGTGTACCATCAGGTGGGTAGCTATTTTCAGCTGGCCTATGGAGCTGGAGAAGGATTGAGTTTTGCATTCGATTTAGCTGCTTTTTGTAAACAATATCAGTTGTCAGTGCTGAAAACAATGGCAGCGCTTGAATTTCTGGAAAGAGACGGGTACCTCGCGGTATCTGAGAGTGTTTTTCTTTCTTCCAGAGTGATGTTTATAGCTTCTCATGAGGATGTGTATCGCTTTCAAATTGAAAATATTGCTTACGATCTTTTCATTAAAACCATTCTTCGTAGTTATGGCGGCGTGTTTGATCAATATGTGCCTGTTCGGGAAAGCGATCTGGCTCATCGTTGTAAAATGAGTTTTAAGGAGGTGGTAATAGCGCTGAATCGGTTGCAACAGCTCCAGCTCTTGTCTTATTTGCCTCAAACGGACCAACCTCAATTGCAGTTTCTTGTGCCAAGAGCAGATCGTCTGCACCTGGACCTGGATGTTAAATTTATTCGTTTGAGAAAAGAAGTTCAGGAACAGCAAATAGAAGCGGTTTTGGCTTATAGTGAGGAAAAAAAATGTCGAAGCAGACAGTTGCTGGCATATTTCGGAGAAATTCATGCCGAACGATGTGGCACTTGTGATGTATGTCTCGAAGAACTGAAAGCGGCACAAAAAGACGACCTGACCGATCAGATAGAGTTTGAAATCATGACCGCACTTCAAAGCCAGCCCCCATTGATGGATGAATTGATGAGCCGGTTGAGAACCGGAACAAGTGCTCAGCAGTTGGAACGAATTCGGCTGCTGTTGGATTCAGGCAGAATTTATACCGACGGAAAACGCTACTACCTTCCGTCCGAAGAATGAAAATGATAAATTTCACTTTTAAATAAAAGATATTTAGTTACTTTAATGGTCTCAAATGAACGTATGCAACTAAAGAACGACAAAAAAGTTATTCGCTCCTGGGCTTTCTTTGATTGGGCTAATTCAGCGTATAACCTGGTCATAACTTCTACCATTTTCCCGGCTTATTATACCATTGTTACTTCAGATAAAGATCCCTCGACAGTCGACTATGTTTATTTTTTGGGGATGAAATTTGTAAACTCTGCGCTTTACAGTTATGCCATGGCTTTTGCTTTCCTGGTGATTGCTATTTTATCCCCGGTACTTTCCTCCATCGCAGACAGTCGTGGGAATAAGAAGATTTTTATGAAGCTTTTTACCTATATGGGAGCCCTGGCCTGTTGTGCGCTTTTCTTTTTTGAGATAAATGAAACGAAAGGGGTGAACACCCTCACTTTTAGTGTATGTATGTTCATTTTGGCTGCCATTGGTTTTTGGGGAAGCCTGGTTTTCTATAATTCTTACCTTCCTGAAATTGCCACGGTAGAGGAACAGGACCGGGTGAGCGCCAAGGGTTTTGCCTATGGGTATATTGGAAGCATTCTTCTTCAAATTGTCTGTTTTGTGTTTGTTTTTAAACCGGAATGGTTTGGCATTACCGACGCCAGTATTCCGGCGAGGTTATCCTTTTTAATGGTGGGCGTTTGGTGGATGTTATTTGCACAAATTCCTTTCCGAAATCTTCCCAGAGGCAGTGCTAACTATAAAACGACAAATAAGTCTTTGGTAACCAGTGGTTTTAAGGAATTGCAGAAAGTGTGGCAACAGGTAAAGCACATGAAATACCTGAAAAGATTTCTATTCGCTTTCTTCTTCTACTCCATGGGAGTGCAAACGGTTATGCTTGTGGCGACCATCTTTGGAGAAAAAGAATTGACACTGCCCACTGAAAAATTGATTGGAACGATCCTTTTATTGCAGATCGTGGCCATTCCGGGTGCCATGCTGATGTCTTATTTGTCTACCCGTAAATTTGGAAATGTCAATGTCCTGATTGGCGTAGTGGTGATCTGGATCGGGGTTTGTTTTGGAGCATACCATGTACATACGGAAATACAGTTTTATATACTGGCTGCTGTGGTGGGTCTTATCATGGGGGGGGTACAATCCTTGTCGCGCTCTACCTACTCTAAATTCTTACCTCAAAACAGCCCGGATCATACTTCTTTTTTTAGTTTTTACGATGTCACGGAGAAAATTGCACTGGTATTTGGCATGTTTTCTTTTGGCTACATAGAGGAATTTACGGGAAGTATGCGAAATTCTGTCATTGCATTAGCCGTGTTTTTTATGTTTGGATTGTTATTTTTGCTGCTGCTTAAGAAAGTTCAGCCAAAATCAATCGAAGCCATTGCCTGAGCTTAAACGCGTTGTGTGCCTATGAAAGTTGAGTTGTTTATTCCCTGTTTTATTGATCAGATTTATCCGGAGACGGCCTTTAATACATTAAAAATTCTCGAAAAGGCGGGTTGTGAGGTAAGTTACCAGCCTAAGCAAACCTGTTGCGGACAACCGGCCTACAACGGAGGCTACTGGGAAGAAGCAAAAGTAGTTGGCAATAAATTTTTACAGGATTTTTCGGAGAATACGTATGTGGTGGCTCCTTCTGCTTCCTGTGTGGGCATGGTAAAGAACGGTTTTAACGATTTGTTTACCAATACCATTGTTCATAATAGATGCCGGAATATTCAATCAAACATTTACGAATTATCAGATTTTTTGATCCATGTGATTCAGAAAGATTATTTTGGAGCTGAACTGGAAGGAAAGGCTGTTTATCATGACTCGTGCAGCGCGCTCAGGGAATGCAAGATAAAAGAAGAACCTCGTCAATTGCTTTCCAAAGTCATTGGTCTTGAAATGGTTCCTTTAATGGAGGAGACCGTGTGTTGTGGATTTGGAGGGACATTTGCTGTTAAGTTCGATGCCATCTCGTCGGCCATGGCAGAACAGAAAGTCAACCATGCGCTGGCGGCCGAGGCCGATTACATTATTTCGACGGATGCTTCGTGTTTAATGCACCTGGACGGTTATATCCGCAAAAAGGGTTTGCCGCTTAAAACAATGCATCTGGCAGACGTCTTGGCAAATGGCTGGCTGGAAAGCACCGCCTATTAATCGATTGTAAAAGAATAGATAGGTTAGCGAAAATTAACTCTTTTTAACAAAAAAAATCTTTAAACTCCTTTACCTTTGAAGGTTGAAACGTGCATGTTGGCTGTTTTTATCCAAATGAAAATGATGACATGGGATACGCGATTTCTGTAGTGAACATTCTTAAAAACAAAACAGATGAGAAAAACTTGGTTAGCCTTTTTTGGATTATTTACCCTGAGTGTGGGAGTGTACGCTCAGAAGAAATCAGGCGCAATACAATTTGAAACCACCATTGATCCGGTAGCTATGGCGTCGGCTAACGGAGCTCAGTTAAGTGAAGAAATGCGGGCAAGGATGCCTAAATCGATTAAAAATAATTTTGAACTATTGTTTACCGCCACACAGGCAAGTTACATGCCGGTAGAGGAAACGGAAGATAGTAACAGCCAGGGTCAGGGTTTTGGAGGCGGTAGTGGTGGAATGGGACGGATGATGCGTTTTGGGGGAAGCGGAGGAGCCAGGGAATATTACTATACCTTTGCAGATCAAAAGTTAGTGGAAGTTTTTGAAATCAATGACACAGCGTACGTCATGACAGGTAAACTTACGGTGGCTCCCGGCCAGCAAATGAATTTTCCAATGGGACCTCGTCCGGGGGGAAATAATCAAAGTGCAACACAACCGGCCTCTGGTGGTGTTCAGTTTCTTCCTGGTCCCCCCGTAATGGAAGTGACCAAAACAGAGGAAACCAGAAAAATTCTGGGATTTAATTGCCAGAAAGCCATCGTAAAATCCATTCGTAAAGCGAAAGTCTTGGATATGGAAACCGATGTGGTAGATGAAACAGCCGTGTGGTATACAACCGAGTTAGGATTTAATTTTTCGCCTAACCCTAATTTATGGGTGGAAGGTGCCGTGTTGGCGCTTGAAAATAAAGCCAATACGACAATTGCGAAAAGCATTGAATACCGAGGGGTGAGTACACGGGATGTCACTGTGCCTAAAAAAGCGATCAGCATCACTGCCGAACAATACAAAGAGAAAATGGAATCAATGATGAGAAGGTTTGGGAGCGGAGGCCGTCAGGGTGGAGGAAATAACCGGAACGTGGTTTTTAACTAAACGTATTCGCTCAGCTACTAACCGGTTAATCGTTTAACCGGTTTTTTTATGCTTTATGGGTACGAAAAGCTCTTCAGACTACCAAATTTCATTCCATCTGATTATCTTTGTAGAAAGATAAATCACGTAGTAGGTGATTTGGCGTTTTTTTTAATAACCATTCAATCATAGTTGTAGATGATTCATATCACGTTACCTGACGGCAGTGTACGTCCGTATCAAAAAGGGGTGAATGCCCATGAGATAGCACTTTCTATCTCCGAAGGGTTGGCCAGAAATGTGCTGGCCGCCGAAGTGAACGGAGAAATCTGGGATTCTTCCAGACCTATTGAAAACGATTCACATGTAAGATTATTAACCTGGAATGATGATTCCGGGAAAGCTACATTTTGGCATTCTTCCGCCCACTTAATGGCAGAAGCGTTAGAGGCCTTGTACCCGGGAACCAAGTTTGGAATCGGACCGGCTATTGAAACCGGTTTTTATTATGATGTAGATTTCGGTGATCGCGATTTTTCTTCGGATGATTTTGCCGCCATCGAGGCTAAAATTTTAGCGCTTGCCAAGCAAAAAGAGGTATTTAGCCGCCAAGCTGTTTCCAAGAAGGATGCGGTGGCTTATTTTGAGGAGAAGGGAGATGAGTATAAACTTGATTTGCTAGAGGGCCTGGAGGATGGAAAAATCACTTTCTATACGCAAGGTAAATTTACTGATCTTTGCCGCGGACCACATATTCCTCATACCGGCTTTATTAAAGCTGTAAAATTGATGAATGTGGCCGGAGCTTACTGGAGGGGAGATGAAACCAGAAAACAGCTTACCCGTATTTATGGTGTGACCTTTCCGAAAGCAAGCGAGCTAACCGACTATCTTCAGAAGATTGAGGAAGCAAAAAAGCGGGATCACCGGAAACTCGGAAAAGAACTGGAGTTATTTACTTTTTCAGAAAAAGTAGGGATGGGCTTGCCCATGTGGTTGCCGAAAGGCACTGCTTTGCGCGAACGTCTGGTGCAATTTCTGACAAAGGCGCAGGTAAAATCAGGTTATGAACAGGTGATCACTCCGCATATCGGGCACAAAAATCTATATGTGACTTCCGGTCACTATGAGAAATATGGCAAGGATAGTTTCCAGCCTATCAAAACACCACAGGAAGGAGAGGAGTTTTTCCTGAAACCGATGAATTGCCCGCATCATTGTGAGTTATATAAATTTAAACCTCGTTCCTATAAAGACCTGCCTGTTCGTTTCGCTGAATTTGGGACAGTTTACCGTTATGAGCAAAGTGGTGAATTACATGGATTAACCCGTGTACGGGGATTTACCCAGGATGATGCCCACTTGTTTTGTCGTCCGGATCAGGTAAAGGAGGAGTTTAAGAAGGTCATTGATCTGGTATTGTATGTTTTCAAATCGCTTGGTTTTGATGATTATGTAGCGCAGGTGTCGCTGCGTGATCCGGAAAACAAGACGAAATACATCGGTTCGGATGAGAATTGGAGACAGGCTGAGGCAGCCATTGTAGAAGCGGCAGAAGAGCGGGGTTTACCCACGGTGGTAGCCTATGGAGAAGCCGCTTTTTATGGGCCTAAGTTGGACTTTATGGTGAAGGACGCACTGGGTCGAAAATGGCAGTTAGGGACCATTCAGGTGGATTACAATTTGCCCGAACGGTTTGAGCTGGAATATACCGGCAGTGATAACCAGAAACACCGTCCGGTGATGATTCATCGGGCACCATTCGGATCGCTGGAACGCTTTGTGGCCGTGTTGATTGAACATTGTGCAGGGAACTTTCCGCTATGGCTTTCACCGGAGCAATACATTATTCTTCCCATCTCTGAAAAATACGAAGAATATGCAAAAAAAGTTTCAGATGAATTAAATATTTCCGATATTCGCGGTCTAATAGACTTTCGGGATGAAAAAATCGGAAGAAAAATCAGAGATGCAGAGGTTAAAAAGATGCCTTATATGCTGATTATCGGCGAAAAAGAGGCAGCAGAGGGGAAGGTTTCGGTGCGAAAAAGAGGCGTTGGAGACCTTGGTGAAATGACCATTGCAGCATTTGGTGCATTAATAACTAAAGAAATAACCGTTTAAAAAGAACACGTCATTTGGCATTATCAAGACCTAAAGGATTTAATAGGGGACCGCGTCCTCCATTTAAGAAAAAAGAAGCTGAACACAATATCAATCAGCATATCAGAGCTCAGGAAGTGAGACTGGCTGGGGATAATGTGGAGCCGGGTATTTATCCCTTGTCAAAAGCTTTGGCAATGGCGGATGAACTGGAGCTTGACCTTGTAGAGATTTCTCCAAATGCAGTGCCTCCTGTTTGTCGGATCATTGATTACAGCAAATTTGTTTACGAACAAAAGAAAAAGCAAAAAGAAATCAAGGCCAACGCCAAACAAACGGTGATCAAAGAAATCCGTTTCGGACCTAATACCAATGATCATGATTTTCAGTTTAAATTGAAACATGCCATTGGCTTTCTTGAAAACGGTGAAAAAGTGAGGGCGTATGTGCATTTTAAGGGAAGAGCGATTGTTTACAAAGAACAAGGTGAAATTCTGTTACTTAAATTCGCTCAGGCTTTAGAGGATATCGGGAAAGTTGAATTGCTTCCTAAATTAGAAGGAAAAAGAATGTTTCTCACCCTTGCTCCAAAAAACGCAAAGAAGTAAAAACAATTATAAAAACAACAGGTTATGCCAAAAATGAAGACCAATTCCAGTGCCAAAAAGCGTTTTTCGCTTACTGGAACAGGTAAAATTTCAAGAAAGAACGCTTACAAAAGCCACATTTTAACCAAAATGAGCACGAAACGCAAGCGTAACTTAGGCCAGACTAGTCTGGTAAGTGATGCAGACATGGGCAACGTTAAACGTATGCTTTGCATCGGTAAGTAACTATTTTTTAACCAGGTAACCGGTTCTAAGTTTGTCGAGCCTATGAGGCATAGACAACACCGTTTATCAAAATTACACATTTATGCCACGTTCGGTAAACGCAGTAGCTGCTAGACGCAGAAGAAAAAAAGTCCTCAAATTAGCTAAAGGCTATTGGGGCGCAAGAAGCAAGGTTTTCACCATTGCAAAAAATACGGTAGAAAAAGGTTTGCAATATGCTTACCGTGACCGTAAAGTGAAGAAAAGAGAATTTCGTGCACTATGGATTCAACGTATCAACGCTGGAGCCCGTGAACATGGAATTTCTTATTCTCAATTAATCGGTAAATTAGCTGCTAAAAACATTGGTTTGAACCGTAAAGTATTAGCGGACTTAGCGATGAATAACAAAGATGCTTTTAAAGCAATTGTTGACGCAGTAAAATAATATTGATATACTGTAATGAAAGGGGCCTGGTGCCCCTTTTTTTATGCACTGCTATTTTTAGTTGTTCTCCACAACGAGGTTTCATTTCTTAGAATACCCATTCGCTATTTTCAGATTTCTCTGTACGGAAACAGGAAACGTGAGGTATCAACCTGCTAAAGCAGCCAACGTTTTTGTTTTGTATAAGGCATTTTCGTTAAAAAAGACAACCCTGTCTTCTCTTTAATCAGGAGGGAGGGAAAAAGAAGAGGAAAAACGGTGCGGTGGCGAAGATTAACTAACAGGGTGTTTTTGCTCTGATTCGCGAAGTTCCTTCTGTAATTCGCGGGCAACTTTACTGCTTCCATCATGACTCCATCCAGGAGGATACAAAATGTATTTTATTTTATCCCAAAAGCCAGGGGCTTTACGTAGATCTTCCTTCATGGCTATAAATTCATGAAAAACCAGGTGGCTGAATTTGCTGTCATCCGGTTGTTTGGTTAGCCCGTAATGGATTTCTTCTTCTGCGATTTCTTCCTGAAAAGTGCCGAAGAGCCGATCCCATATAATGAGCACCATGCCCATGTTTTTGTCCAGGTAACGGACATTACTGGCATGATGAACCCGGTGATGAGAAGGAGTAACAAAGAGGTATTCGATGAAAGGATGGAGCTTACCTACCGTTTGGGTATGTACTAAATTGCCATATATCTGGGTAATGAGGTAAGCAAACAGGATATCCAACGCAGAAAAACCCATAAAAGCTAATGGAAGATAGAAAAACACACGATAAAGTGGTTCGAAAACGGTACTTCTGAAGCCAGTACTTAGGTTAAAATAGGAAGAGGAATGATGGGTTACATGCATGGCCCAAAAAAAACGCACATAATGACCTACGGTGTGTAGAAACCAGTATAAAAAGTCTTGTGCCAAAACCAGAACCAGCCAGTATAACCAAAGCTGTTTGATTTCAAACAGGCGAAATTGATAACAATAATCCAGCAAAAAGAAGGTGGCTACTTTCATGGATGCGTTGATCACAATAGCCGCCAGCATCAGGTAGATATTATTCAGGGTGTCTTTTTTGGTGTATAATTTGCGATCGTGTGTATAGCTAAAATACATTTCTACCAATGACATGAGGATCACGATCGAAAAGAGCGCCACAACGGTTAAATTTTTGGTATCAAGCAATTCTTCCATAACAGCGGTTGTAATAGTGTAAACTTTCCAACAGGTCCTTATCCGTTACTTTGCAATTGTAAAGGCAGGTGCCGATATGCTCCAGCAATGAAAACTGGATAAAGCCATCTTCGTTCTTTTTATCACTTTGCATTAGCGTTAACAGGGTCTCAAAACTTTCCGGATGAATGACATAGGGTGGATAGTTATGTTCAATACATTCCTGTATGTCCTGGAGCTCTTGGATGCTGAGATGACCATAAATGGTAGAGAGGTAAGCTTCACAAAGCATTCCAATGGCAATGGCCTCCCCATGGCTAAGAGGAGAGTTGCCGTGGCTTAATGCATAACTTTCCACGGCATGTCCGATGGTATGGCCAAAATTTAGAATTTTGCGGCGACCTTTTTCTGTAGGATCCTCATTCACCACCGATTGTTTGATCTCTACAGACCGGTAAATAAGGGAAGGGTCAGGCTGAAGGTAATCGCTTTGTTTCAATTTGTCGTAATAAGACGAATCAGCAATTAATCCGTGTTTAATCATTTCGGCAAAACCAGATAACAATTCTCTTGGAGGGACAGTAGCTAAAAAAGCACTTTCGATAAACACGGCTTTAGGCATGCTGAAGGTACCAATCATATTCTTGACATGATCCATGTCAATTCCTGTTTTCCCTCCTACGGAAGCATCCACCTGCGCAAGCAACGTGGTTGGAATATTGATGAAATCAACCCCACGTTTATAGGTAGAGGCGATAAATCCTCCCATATCGGTGATTACACCGCCCCCCAGATTAATCATCAGGCATTTACGATCTGCTCCAAAATCCAATAAGGTTTTCCATATTCCGATGCAAAAATCTATATTTTTGTTCTCTTCTCCGGGGTCTGTCTCAATAATATCGAAACTGTCTAAATCAGGTAGAAATTCCTGTAAAACAGGAAGACACTGAGCGGAAGTATTGGTATCAGCAAATACAAATACCTTGCTGTATCCCGCTGTTTCGATCAAAGCAGGCAGATTGGCTAATTGCTGTTCGAAATAGATTAAATGTCCGTCACTTTGAATCGCTTTCATTAGACCACTTCGATTTGATGTCCCATAAAATCAATGCGGTCTCCCTGACGAACTTTTAGACGTTTTCGAAAGTCAGTTTCCCCATTGTACCTGACGAGGCCTTCTTCAATGACATAATGCGCTTCGCCACCACTTTGTACCAAACCTGTGACCTTTAACAGGGCGCTTAGTGCAATAAATTCGCCTTCCAGTTTAAATTGTATCATGATGGCGCAAAATTACAATATTTTATAGTGGGAATGCCATTACAATGATTTGAATTTTTATTTTTGCACTCTGCTGACTAAATATAAATACTGTATGGATACTCACCCCGGAAAGAAGATTGATTTTAATGATACGGAAATTGCCTTTCGTCATAAATCGGATAAAGCACTACGCCAGGCTTACTGGCTATTTAAGATGATTGGAAGTAATTTTCTGACAAAGGTAGGTCCTCCCGTAGCAAATTTCATGTTGAATGCTGGTTTTCCTGTCCAGGGATTGATCAAATCAACCATTTTTAGACAGTTCTGTGGCGGTGAAACCATTGCCGAGTGTGATGCAACCATTGCTCAGCTAACCGCAGGGAACGTCGGCACCATTCTCGATTATTCGGTGGAAGGAGAGGAGCAGGAGTCCGTTTTCGATTTTACCTGTGAAGAAATTATTCGTACTATCCTTCGTGCCGACGGAGATTCGCGCATTCCCATCACTGTGTTTAAAGTAACCGGCATTGGTCGCTTTGCTTTGCTAGAAAAGATAGATGCCGGACAGGCGCTAAGTGCGGTCGAAGAGGAAGAGTTTAAGAAAGTGAAAGCACGCTGTGAAAAAATCTGTCGCACCGCTTACGAAAAGCAGGTCCCCATTATGATTGATGCAGAGGAAACCTGGATTCAGGATACCATCGATTCGCTGGCAATGGAGATGATGCTGCTGTTTAATAAAGAAAAACTACTGGTATATAATACGTATCAATTTTATCGTCACGATAAACTGGCTGATTTAAAAGCCGATTATTTAATCGCTAAAGAACATGGTTTTATCCTTGGAGTTAAAATGGTAAGAGGAGCGTACATGGAGAAAGAACGCAAACGGGCAGAGGAAATGGGGTATCCTTCTCCTATTCAGCCGGATAAACAGTCGGCAGACCGCGATTTTAATGAATCGGTTAAATTTTGTATTGAGAATCTTTCCCAGATTGGTTTTGTTTGCGGGACGCATAATGAAGAGAGCTGTCGTTTGCTTACTCAGTTAATGGATGAAAAACAAATTCCTCCTCATCATCCCCACGTATATTTTGCACAACTATTAGGGATGAGTGACCACCTGAGTTTTAATTTGTCAGATGCCAATTACCATGTCGCAAAATACGTTCCTTATGGTCCTGTAAAAGCAGTGATGCCCTACCTCTTCCGCAGGGCACAGGAAAATACCTCGGTGGCTGGCCAGACAGGGCGGGAGCTTTCACTTATTCAAAAAGAAATGAAAAGAAGGAAAATTGGTTAAACGATTACTTTACCGTATTCTTAATTAAAAAAGGGCTTGTTGAAGGTAAAATCTCAACAAGCCCTTTGTCCATTGTCGCATACATACATTGTTTATTTAATCATAAAATAACCAAGTACCAGCCATAGCAATCCTTTCAGGAGAAAAAACAGAAAACCCCAAAAGCCAATTTTTTTAAGCCACCTGGTGATTTTTTCTTTTTTTACATTTTCCATTTAAAAGGGGATTTCTCCGCGTAATTTCTATCGTTCTTCTTCTGCTAATTTTCTGACAGAAAGTATTTTGAATTCTTTAATTCCATCGGGCATTTCCCATTTAATGAGATCGCCAGTGCGGTACCCTAACAGTGCGATGCTGATAGGGGCAAAAATAGATACTTTTTGCACTTTTATATTGGCGTCTTTGGGTAACACCAGTTTAAATACAAAAGTCTGCGCATTCTCTGTACTTTGAATGGTCGCTTCTGAATAAAGCGAGACAACATCTTCGGGAAGCTCATCATCATTGTAAACTTTTGCTTCTTTTATTTCGGCTTTTAACCGCGATTTATTATAGTCGCTCATCACGGCTTTTTCGAGATGTTCGGAAAGGAATTTGTGATCGCTCTTAGATAATAAAATTGATTTAGTTTCCATTGGATATAAAATTAAGTTAACAGGCTTTGGATTAAAAAGCCATAAAAAAGATAAATCAGAGGTGGTTATCCCCCGAAATCGTACAAAAAAATGGAAGTCGGGGTTAATTAAAGGAAATCCTTGCGCTGGTTAGCAGATCGAGGATTTAAAACAGGACAGCTCATGGCCTTGCAGATCCCTTTAGAAGAAGGAATCGCTCCCCTGTTCGCTCGAAGGAGAGAAGCAGTGGCTGAAATATCAATGAGCTGGAAATACATGTATACAAAGATGCTTTAGTTATTCCGTAAAAACAAAAAGGAATCGTTTTTTTACAAAATTAAGAAAGAAAATGTCACAAAATGTCTTCGGAATAGTAGAAAGATCAGGGAAGGGCCTTGTTTAAAAAACAGATGTGACGCATCTCTTGCCCATTTTTCTGTAGGAAGGGCGTGGATGAAAACCAGAGGCTGTTCTTTCTGACAGCCTCTGAGGTTTCGTTGAAATGGTTATTTTACCAGATCGAAACGATCTAGATTCATCACTTTGACCCAAGCGGCGACAAAGTCATGGACAAACTTATGTTGTGCGTCTGCACTGGCATATACTTCGGCAAGGGCTCTTAACTCTGCATTCGAACCAAATACCAGGTCCGCACGGCTTGCAGTCCATTTGACCGCCCCTGTGGATCGATCTGACCCTTCGTAAATTTCCCGGTCTTGTCCAGCTGCTTTCCACGAAGTATTCATGTCGAGAAGATTCACAAAGAAATCGTTGGTCAATTGTTCCGGTCGGTGTGTCAGTATCCCTGTTGCGGATCCGTCAAAATTAGCGTTGAGCGCTCGCATACCACCCACCAATACAGTCAATTCCGGAGCTGTTAAAGTTAATAACTGCGCTTTGTCAATTAGCAGCTCTTCTGTCGAAGCAGCGGTTCTCGCTTTTTTATAATTCCGGAAGCCATCTGCGATCGGCTCCAGATGGCCAAAAGATTCTATATCAGTCTGTTCTGCACTGGCATCCATCCGCCCTGGAGTAAATGGTACTTTTAGCGCGTAACCGGCTTCCTTAGCCGCATTTTCAATGGCCGTGCTTCCCGCTAATACAATCAGGTCGGCCAACGCGATTTTCTTCCCACCTCCACGGGTGTCGTTAAATTCCTTTTGGATACCTTCAAGTACATTCAGGACTTTATCCAGCTGTGCTGGCTGATTTACCTGCCAGTATCTTTGAGGGGCAAGGCGGATGCGGGCACCATTGGCACCTCCGCGTTTATCTCCCCCCCGAAAAGTGGAGGCCGATGCCCAGGAAACGCTCACTAATTCGCGAATGCTTAAACCGCTATTGGAGATTTTTCCTTTTAGGAGGTCGATGTCTTCCTCGTTCACCAATGGATGATCTACTTCCGGAATAGGGTCTTGCCAGATCATCACTTCGGAAGGAACTTCCGCTCCCAGATACCTTGAACGAGGCCCCATATCCCGGTGCGTGAGCTTAAACCATGCGCGACCAAACGCCTCTGCGAAAGCGTCTGGATTTTCCAGAAAGTGTTTGGAAATTCGATGATAGGCAGGGTCAAAACGTAGCGATAAATCGGTGGTCAACATGGTCGGTTTATGCTTCTTTAGTGGGTCAAATGCATCAGGAATAATGTCTTCGGCGTTTTTTGCTACCCATTGATGGGCTCCTGCCGGACTTTTGGTTAATTCCCATTCGTATGCAAATAAGTTCTCAAAGAAATTATTACTCCATTGGGTGGGGGTGGTGGTCCAGGTAACTTCCAGGCCACTGGTAATGGTATCCGCTCCTTTTCCGCTGCCATAGGTACTACTCCAACCTAATCCCTGTTCTTCCATTCCAGCAGCCTCAGGTTCCTTACCAACATGGTCAGACGAACCGGCACCATGCGTTTTACCAAAAGTATGTCCTCCGGCAATCAGGGCAACAGTTTCCTCATCATCCATCGCCATCCGCCCAAAAGTATCCCGGATGTCTTTCGCAGCAGCAATGGGATCCGGGTTTCCATCCGGTCCTTCGGGATTGACATAAATAAGTCCCATATGTGCGGCTGCCAGTGGGTTTTCCAGGTCACGTGAATGTGTGACGCCGTCGGCATCTTCATCCGAAACGAGTACGCCATGAGCGGCTACTCCCGCTGAACCTTTTGAATAACGTTCATCATTTCCCAACCAGGTCTTTTCTGCTCCCCAATACACCTCTTCACTGGCCTCCCATACATCTTCACGTCCACCGGCAAATCCAAAGGTTTTAAAACCCATTGATTCAAGCGCTACATTTCCTGCCAGAATCAATAAATCTGCCCAGGAAATTTTATTTCCATATTTCTGTTTAACCGGCCATAACAAACGGCGTGCTTTATCCAGACTGACGTTATCCGGCCAACTGTTAAGAGGAGCAAAACGTTGCTGTCCCTGACCCG
Source organism: Pedobacter sp. (assembly GCA_037190785.1). Taxonomy (GTDB): domain Bacteria; phylum Bacteroidota; class Bacteroidia; order Sphingobacteriales; family Sphingobacteriaceae; genus Pedobacter. The sequence goes on from JBBCJN010000001.1 coordinate 124,113, forward strand.
CTCCTCCACGGCCATCGCCTACCCGATAGGTGCCGGCACTGTGCCAGGCCATACGCACAAATAACCCACCGTAATGTCCGAAATCGGCAGGCCACCAATCCTGCGAATCGGTCATTAAAATTTCAAGATCTTTTTTGAGTGCTTTTAAATCCAGGCTCTTAAAAGCTTCGGCATAATTAAAAGTCTCCCCCATGGGATTAGATAGCGCGGAGTGCTGCCGAAGAATGTTAAGTTTTAATTGGTTGGGCCACCAGTCGCGGTTTCTCGTTCCGCCTCCACCGACGTTTTGTTTTTTCATTCCGCCGTGGAAGGGGCATTTGCTGATGTCGTTCGAGTTGTTTTCCATTTTTTGAAATTCGTTTTGTTTAGTAATCAACCCCGAAACGATCAAGAGAGACGAATCCATTGGAAGATCCTTTCCTCAATCACGGTTAAGTGGAGTTGTTTTGTTTTGCTGAGTAGTAATACATATAAAGTTAAGGGACAAGGCGAAGACTGTCAAAGTGCTTTTTTCTATATCCTTATCGATAATGTCTATGACAGGCCTTTAGGGGCCTAAGGAAGCCGAAAGGAGGGATAAAGCGGCGGGAATTATTTTACTCTAAATGGCTGACGCCCGTTTAGAAGATCCCAGAAAAGCATAAAATCACTTGCCAGACTGTAAGCAGGGTATTGGAAAGTGGCCGGTTTATTCTTTTCAAAGAAAAAATGACCTACCCAGGCAAACCCATATCCTAACAAGGGAATAGCCGCCAAAAATCGCCAGTCATGAAATAAAACGCCTGCAATTAAACTCAAAACGACCAGGGCTGTTCCAATAAAATGCAATACACGACTCACCGTGTCCTGATGTTCTGATAAATAAAAAGGATAAAATTCTTTAAGGGAGGTAAAGCGTTTTTGTTCCATCTATTAAATATACTAAAAAAAAATGATTTATCCAAATCTATTCGAACACGTCTTGCTTGAGGAAATTTTTATAAAATTCGCTGTGTAATCAAAAATTCTCTGAGCTTTTGGGGAGGCTGATCCATCAGTAAAGTATTCAAACCGGCTAAACGCGCACCGTCAATGTGTTGCGGACTATCATCAATAAATAGGGTTTCTTCCGGAAGAAGCTGGTTTTCCAGAAGTACTTGTTCAAAAATTTCTTTATGGGGTTTTCTTAAGCGCATTTGTTGAGAGAAATAGGCCTTTTCAAAATGAGCTTCATAACTGTCGAGGTGAAAATGACGCTTGAGATATTCCACAATCCATTGATAATGGATTTCATTGTTGTTGCTTAACAGAAAACTGCGGTAGCGGTCCCTGACTTCGAGCAGGACTTCATGGTTTGCCGGAGGAATACCGATCAGGAGACTGTTCCATGCATCGTCGATCAGCTGGGCACTGAGTGTTGAATTTCCTGCTGCCTCACGAATGCCTTCCCGGAACATGTCTGCACTGATGCTTCCTGTTTCAAAATCATCAAAAAGACGATGGTGACCTTTATGTGCAAAAAAGGATTCAACATCTGAAATACCTAATTCCACAAACGCACTTTGTGCCATTTTGAAGTTAATTTCAAAGATCACATTGCCGTAATCGAAGATAATATTTTTTATTTTTTGCATGAAAGCTTTCCAAAATTCAATGCAAATATGTAACATTGCACTCGCAAAACCTAATTGGTTTTTCGGGGCCATTAGCTCAGTTGGTTAGAGTAGAAGACTCATAATCTTTTGGTCGATGGTTCGAGCCCATCATGGCCCACCAACGTCCTTCATCATGTCTTGAAGGACGTTTTTATTTTTGCCCCGTTTTTTATCCCTCGATTAAAGCAGATAGAGGCAGATTTTGGTTTGAGCCTTGTTGGGGGTACTTAAATCGCATTTACAATTTGAAGGCTAATGCTTTTATTTATTATAAATCATCCCTCTTAGGATTTTTACTGGCATTATTCTCATACCAGTCCATTTTCTATAGCCATCTTCACCAATGTGGCCACATTTTTGGCTTCGAATTTCTTCAGTAAGCTTTTACGATGTGTATTTGCGGTGGGTAGGCTAATAAATAGCTTTTCGGCGATTTCTGGGTTGGTAAGCCCTTCGCAAATGAGGTGTAATATCTCCAGTTCGCGTTTGGTAATGACAGGCTTTTCTGTTCGTGGGTAGGTGAGTGAACTGGCTGCTTCCATGCAAAGGTATTCGCCACCAGAAGTGACCGTTGTGATCGCCTCCATCAATTCTTCCTTCGAAGCGTTCTTTAACAGATAACCAGAAGCACCATTGCTGAGCATACTTCTGATCACCGATTGTTGGTCGTAGGTACTCAATCCAAGCACTTTTATCTCGGGATATTTTTCCTTCACCAATTTGCAAAGTACAGTTCCTTTTTGATCGGGGAGGTTGATGTCCATCAGCAACACATCGGGCTGTTGAGCTTCTAAAAAAACAATGCAATCTGCCGCGGTCATGGCGTGTCCCATCCATTGTATGCTTTCTTCATTTTGCAATAGCGATCTAATGCCTTCAATCACCATCAGGTGATCATCCACAATAAAAACTTTTTTCATGAGGTGAGCGGTATTTCAATTAAAACAGAAGTGCCTTTTTCAGGAGCTGAATGGATATCTAATCGACCTTTGATTAGTTCTATACGGTTATGGATGCTTTTCCAGCCCATGCCTGTTGATTGCTCAAGTGCTATAGGCTCAAACCCTTTACCATCGTCTTCTACAGTGAGGTGTAGTAGATTTTCTTCTGCTGAAGCATTTACCTGCACCAATAGTTTTTTGGCCTCAGCATGTTTTAAGGCATTATTGGCCAGTTCTTGCACAACGCGATAGGCGGTTACAGAGATATTTTGTGCTAATGTAACCGTTTCCATATCCATCGATTGGTAGGTCACTTCCAAGGATCCGCTGCGATCAATCGCTATGCAGAATTCCCTTAATGCGGTATCCAGTCCAAATTGCATCAGGATTTCGGGCATCATGTTGTGTGCTACCCTTCTCATTTCCGTGATGCTGCCGTCAAGTAGGTCAATACTGCGTTCAAATACCCGGGCATTTTCAGGTGTCATGATTAAATTTTCCTTCATATTCGCAAATGAATGTTTAATCCCGCTCAACATGCCACCCAAACCATCGTGTAGGTCTTTGGCCAAGCGTGCACGTTCCTGTTCCTCACCTTTTAATACGGCTTCGGTGGCGGCAAGCTGCTTTTCGGTTTCGAGTTCCACAATGCGTTGTTGTTGCAATTTTTGTCGGTTGCGGTAGTTTCGGTAAGAAAGTAACAGTATGCTCAGCAGAGCGATAGAACCACCTATTAGAATAGAATTGAGTGTATTTTTCTGGCGGATGGAAAGCTGTTGGATTTTCCGCTCATCCTCTAGCAATTTGATTTCTATATCTTTTTCCTGCACTTTAAAGCGAGCCTCCATCATTGCGATCTTGTTCTTTGTTTCTTCTGATGACATGTTATCTGATAGCTCCATTTTACGTTCGAGATACTCGTAAGCTATTTTATAGTTGCCCTTTTTGGTATGCCATTGTGCACCATTGGAATAGCCGAGTAATCGTGCGAATTTCATTTGATATGCGGCTCCTTTTTCCAGCTGGGTATCGATATAAAGTTTTGCCTCATTCAAACGTCCGACTTCCATCAAGGTTTTGCACAAAGGGTCGAGAATAGACAAATATTGGTATGGATCATCGCTAGCTTCGGCATAGTTCTTTGCTTTGATAAAACTGGCTATTGCCGCATCATATTTTTTCTGGTACTGCAATAAGTATCCTTTATTTTGATGGAACAAAAACCAGGTAAATGAAGCATCCACTTCTTTTACCAAGGGTTCTACCATATTAAGCTGAGCTTCTACTTGGCCAAATCGCTTCATATTAATCAACTTCACGATATAATTAAGTCGCCGTTTGGCCACTGCATTTTTGCTGCCGTACTTTTCGGCAGCGGCTATGGCTTTTTCATCGTACTCTATGGCTTTTTGTGGTTGAAGCATCCCCTCATATATCGACGACATACCTGCATAAGCGGACGATAAATTTTCAGGCTGGTAACGTTCCAATAGCATTGCACACTGTGTATAATGGTACAGGGCCTGAGCATAATCTCTCATCTTTAAATAATCTCCTCCCACATTGTTATGCAGGTGGGCCATCTTAATGCGTTCAATCTTTCCTGTATCACTTTTGAGCGATACAAAAGTGGAATCCGCATACCGCATAGCCAGTTCGAACTCGCCTCTGTCAGAATAATATAACTGAGCCGTAAGATACCCCGATTGAAGCCCTTTTTTAAAACGCAACTCCTTGCTAAGATTAATCATCTCCTTCAAATAAGGAAGCAACTGGCTTGTATTTTCATTAGCTGATGCTATCACGTAATTCATAATCTTTTCGAGCCGTACCGTATCCCGTTTTTGATATCGGTCAATCACCCGGCGTAAACTATCCAGCTTCTTTGTCTGTGCATCACAAAAGCCAAAGCTTAACAAAAGCGATAATACCAGTAACAACTTAGTCCACTTAGATAGTCTTGTTGGTTTTTTTTTCACGATGTTGCCGTTAATTTCCATTTATAAATATAGGAGAATATACTGCCATGTACCTATCATCCAAAAGGATGATTTTTCATTTTTAGGCTAAAACCATCCTTTTGGACGATTGATTTGCTTTGTTATAAGCCTCAACTTTGTGGTATTAAACTTAAGCTAAGAACCATGAAAAAGTTTATCATCATACTCACTGTAATGATGTTCTCTACAATTACCATGCGGGCACAGCTATTAAAAAAGCTGAAAGATAAGGTAGAGAAGACCGTTAACAAAACGATAGATCAAACTACCGATAAAGTGGTAGATAAAACAGTAAAAAAGCCTATGGACAAGGCTGCTGACAAAATACTGACTAGCTCTACCATCAAAAAGGAAAAAGAAGGGGCGGAGCAAAAAACTAAAAATAGCGAGCAAGAAGATAAGACAGGTCCGACTGGAAATGCTACGGATACTAGTCAGGAGAAAGTTGGACCACTCGTTACCGATAGCAGAGGTTGGTATCAGGGAAAGTCCATACAATACGCGGAAATTGGCTGGATGAAAATGCTGGCCTTTAAAGAACCGGCAAAACCTTTTGCGCAAAACGGCTGGAAATATACGGCTTCGCAGATGGCTGTTTCGCAGCAATTGGCAACCTGGATACAGCAGACGTACAGTCCCAGAGGATTGTTGGGAGAAATGGTTCAGTCTGTTTATGCACAATCTGCGGGGAAACCGGCTCCCGGCACGCACTACAATTACAACTACAATGAAGCGGAAGCAAACAACAAAAACGCCTTGCCAAATACCTACGGAGCAATGGGTAAAATGTATAATAACCTGCAAAAAACAAGCACCAAAAAATTCTGGCCTATTGACGGACTGGCGGGTTATTATGTATGGCAGATCATGGCGAATAACATCGAGCTCATCAGTAGGCAGATGATAGGGATTTCTTCTACTGACGAATATTACTGTACGATGCCCCAATACAGTATGGGGATGAAGGGCGAATATGAAGGTTCCGATAAAAATGCCAACTATCAAAATTTTATGACCAGTCCCAATCTAAAGAACTATACCCATTATTGGATACCATCGGATGCGCTGAACAACAATGAGCCTTTCTATGTGGTCGTGATGACCAAAGACCGGCAGCCGCTTCCTTTTGAGCAGGTAACGGTAGCTGAGCTGATTGCCCGGCTTGAAAAACAATTGCCCTTGATGGAAAAAATCGATAGAAACAGCGGCGGAAGAATGGACAATATGTTGGAAAAGGCAAAAAATGGTTTAAGCCTTATGAGAAAAAAGTTTAAGGATAATTACAACGACTATGTGTACCTGAAAGCAGGTCATGACATCAACATCATAGAACTCGCCAACGCAGATGAAAATAACAAGAGCATTTTTTATTGGATGCAGACCAAGCCGCAAACCAACGACAACTATGGCAATACCAATGTTGGCTTTCCGCTTCTGCGGTTAAAAAAAGGCGTAAAAGAAGCCTGTGCCAACAGCGGTCCGCAGTGGCTGGTCTTTAAACTGTACAAAGGAAAATTTACCGACCACGCAGGAGCAGAAGATATGATGAAAAACTTCGTGAGCCGTTTTAATTACGATTATGTGTACGATTATTTCTTTGGAAAAGAAAAAGTAACCCAACCGTATCAACCCAAATAATTATACAGATGAAATCTTTTTTATTATTGCTGGCAATCCTGAGTTTAGGTATCCACACCACATCTGCACAGAAAAAAAGCTACGACATTGTAAGCTATACCCCGCCCCAAAACTGGCAGGAGGAAACAAGCGACAGCTATATTTCCTATTCAAAAAAAGATGGAGGTAGCTGGGCGCAAATGGCAATCTACAAAAGCACCGCCAGTAAAGGCAGCATCGAAGAAGACAGCCAAAATGAATGGAATGCCGTGGTACTGGCATTGCATGCAACAGAAAAGGAAGAAAAAGGCCAGCCGGCAACCGCTGAAGGCTGGAGCGTGGTAAGCCGCAGCGGTGTATGGAAATACAAGGACACCAACGTAGGCACCATCCTTACCACATACAGCAACGGCAAAATCTGTATCAGTATTTTGTGCAATGCCACGGCAAAACCTTATCTGGACGATTTTCAAAAGCTTATCTCTTCTGTTCAATTGACAGCTGCCAGCCAAAATGAGGAGACGAAGAATACCTCATCAAACAACAGCTTAACCGGACTATGGTCAAGCGTGGTAAACGATACTTACGGTTATATGAGTGTAAGCGCTCAAAGAAGAGAGTATTCCTTTAATATTGATGGAACATACCATTTCAGGGCTAAACTTTGGTTTAACCTTGTCAAAAACATCGAGTATATTCAGGAAACCGGAACTTATGTGATCAACGGAGACCAAGTCACGCTTTCCCCAGTTAAGGGAAATAGTGAAGCGTGGAGCAAGACAGGTAATGGAGCATCAGAAGGTTGGGGCAGCTATCAAAATACGTTGAAATATCCGCTTGAAAAAGTAACTTACACTTTTGAGCGTCGGTATCTCTCTGGGATGGGCAAAAACTATTTGATATTAAAAAGCGATAGACCGACCGCTCGCGATGGTAGTCGTTCAAGCAAAGCTGATGTTGTACACGAGTTCAATTACGGCGAGAACATTCCCCAAAAATCGATAATAGATAATCCACCAAGTCAAAAAAATAGAAGATGAAACCATCATGATTTTTCAAAAATTACCCTAGTCCCGATTTTACATCGGGAGTAAATACTGAATAAAACCGAGGCTTGCCGAGCTCTTGAACACCAATGAAAATAAAAAAGCTGTGAAAAATCATGATCGCTTCATCACCATTGAACCGAGCTTGCGAGCTCATTGATGCCATTGATGCCATTGAAAACATAAATGACTATCAATAATACAAATTTTATAGACATGAGAAAATTGATTTTTATAATGATATTGTTGCTGCCTGTTTCAGTAATTTTTGCGCAAAAAAAGCCAGTAAAAAAAGAAAAGCCACCAACCCAAAAAGAAATGCCGGAAGAGATGAAAAAGGCGCGGGGAATGATGAAGGAGATGATGGAGGAAATGAGTGACGAAGACAAAAAAATGATGGAAAGCTTAGGCGTTAAAATCACTGATATAGACAAAGCTGTGAAAAAAATGCCCACCGTATCAGATAAGCAGCTAGCTGAAGCTTGGGAAGACGAAAGTCGCATTGTTCCAAAGAAAGACGCAGCTCGTATTGCTGCCATACCTAAACCTGTGAACGATGCGGGTTTAGCTACTTACATTGCAGCGGTACATGTTAAAAGTACTTTGCAGATCAGTAAAGAGAACAACGCCAATGCCGAAAAAATATACAACTATATACAATCCTCCCATTACAACAGTCAGCAAGCTGGAAATATTGCCATGGGCCTTTGGCTTTACGGCAAACCTGAAGTTGCGCTTTGCATGATGGGAAAAATCTGTATGTCAGATATTTCAAACATGGATAACCTGAGCAATTATGCAGCAATGCTTACCATGCAGGGCGGTCAGCATGTGGCTATACCTTTGCTCGAGAACCTGAATAAAAAATTTAAATGGAATAGCACCTTGCTCAATAATTTGGGACAGGCCTGGTTTGGCTTGGGCGATTTGAACAGAGCCACCCTCTACCTGGATAGTGCCATTACGCTATACCCCTACCATCCACAAGCCACCCTCACCAAGGCGGCAATCGAAGAAAGCAAAGGAAATACCGCGACTGCCATAGCCAATGTAAAAAAATCCATTAAGCATGCTTACACGCCAGAAAAAGAAGGTAAGTTGAAAGGTCTTGGCTATAAGCTCAAACGTAGTGACCTGTATGTTCCATTTGTACGGAGTGGCGATCCGCTGGAACTGGGGAAAATCCATCGTCCCGACTACCCAACTTCAGTAGAAGAAGCTATAAGGTTGTATCCACAGTGGAATGAGTTTATCAGCGAATGTAAGATGCGCATTGAAAAACTCTCCGCAGAGCTGCCTGATGCAACCGCTGGTATGATAAACCATGTACAAAGTACCGCCAATGGGATGATGAAAAATTTTCAGGCAGGCATCTTGCCAACGAAAATCGTACCTCAATTCGCCGTCAAAGCAAGTTTAGATGCTAAGAGAGTGGTTGAGTATTTTGAGGAAAGACAAAGGACAACACTTATTCCCAACGGGATTAAAATGAGTCATGGTCTTCAAGACATTCGGCAAGCCCATAAAAACCCGAGTGCAGATGCTCCTTGCTCCGCTCACCAAGCCTCCAAAAGCGAATTGATTAAAAAACTGAATACCTTTAGGAAGCGCTATGATGATGAATTTCTGGAAGAATATCGACATTTTCTAAGTGACATGGGCTATTTTGCATTGTTTACCAGCACAGATGAAAATATGCTTAAGATCATTTCTATTCAGTATCAAATCGCTTGGCTGGAAAAAAATGTTGATTTGAAGCCCGAATTTGAAGGCGTCAAAGAAACTTCCACTTTGTGTGACAAGGAGGTCGAAAGCTCATCGTACGGAAAGTTGCAGGATTTTGACTATACGGATGCCTGTAATTATAAAAAAGAGATTAGTATGGGTGGCCCAATTACCATGAAGATCAATTGCACGCACACCACCTGGGAATTTAAAAGCAAGTTTTTGGACTATACACGTGTATTGGGTGCAAATGACGTGTACGAACGAAGTAGCGTGGTTATAAAACCCGAAATAAAAGGAAGTGCGCCAATTGGCCCATTAAAGGCAGGAGCGGCTTTTGGTGCAGAGGTCACGGTAAATATGGATCCAAAAGGCGTAAAAGATTGGAATGCTGTAATAAAGGCCGAGGCAGAGCTGGGCGTGGGACATAGCGTGGGACCTGTCAGTGCCGAGGCTAAGGTCAGTACCGCCATAGAGATGGAGGTAGATCAAAACGGATTTAAGGATTTCATCTTCATTGATAAAGCTGAAGTAAATGTTGGCATTAAGGTACCAGGACTTGAAGGCAAAGGAAGTACTACGGAAACGATCAACAAAGGTATCGGAAAGGTTAATGAACAAATAGGCAAACTAGACGGCTCTTCAGTTTCCGCTGGTGTCGAAAATAGGGTAAGCCTTATTAGCGGAAGTAGCAGAACTGGGACGGGGATACTGTCGGGGATTAAATTTCAGTAGATGTTACATGATCTGAAATATGAAGATTTAAATGAATAAGACTTCGAGAGTAAACTTCCATCTGAACAGCTCGATGCAGCCTGTTGATCTTGGCCAAGCATCTTTTCGAATAAATGTAAGGCCATATTCGATGATCTTGTCTACGAAGCGCTGATCAGAAACTAGTGTGGTGATTCTAAAATTAGGTTACCAAAAAACAGTAGACAAGAAGTTGAAACATAGCTTTTTAAAACAAAGGAATAAGTAGACTAATAAGCAAACCGTTACACTAGTCCGGGAAACCGAAAAAATTTAAGTCGGGGTCTACAAACTGGGCAGGTAATTTGGTTCAGATTTTACCCAGTATCGTCGTTCGGATTCTTTCTTAAATGAATCAAACGCCTTAAATCGTCCATAAAACGGTTCAAGTTTTCTCTCTTATCGCCCACCAACGTCCTTCATCATGTCTTGAAGGACGTTTTTCTTTTTACCCCATTTTTTATTCCCTCGATTAAAGCAGATAGAGGCAGATTTTGGTTCGAGCCTTGTTGGGGCGACCATACGGGATAATTGAAATTTAGTTTCATTTATCCATTTTTTTACCCTCATATTTATGTGTTTGTCAGACAAATATCTTCAGAGATTTCACCCAACTTAGCGGTTCGAGCTTTTGGGGTTTCAAAAATGAATTTTTGGGGATCGCTGAATATTCTACTATTCATCCAGAATCTTGCTTTAACATTTTCTCACGGCAAATAACTACATTTGTTTACGATAAAGTGTTCTTTGCATATTACATCAATCGGAAAGGTTTTACTTAATTGTAGATTAATAGGGAATCGTGTGCAAATCACGAGCTGTCGCGCAACTGTAAGTAACAATGAAGGTTTTCATCACTCAATATCCACTGTTCTATAGAATGGGAAGGACGATGGGAACTGTTACAAGTCAGGAGACCTGCCTGTTCCGAATGGACGACGCTTTCGCGCTTTGGAGCTTTTGGTCTGACAGGTGTTTGTTTCACATGGAGATACATTTCCTATATAGGAGCTGTGTGCCCCTGCCCTTCAACATTTTTCTACCCTAAATTTTCCCGCCAATAGCATCGTGTTAAATCCAAAGAAATTTTAACCAGTACATGTCTATAAAACACTGACGATGCAACCAAATGACCTTAAATCATCCGTATGGAAATTCAAGGCAAACCTGGTAGAAAATTACCTGAAAAAACAGCAGGTAATGCCGGACACTTCATTGGATGATTGTCGGGAAGCAAATACATCAGTAGATGAGTTTGTAGACGTATGGGGCGTTTAAATAAAAATATTTTGAAAATGAGCTTTACAAGAGAAAAATTGGAACTGCCAAACGGTGGAAAAAAACTGCTGCTCCATTCCTGCTGTGCCCCATGTTCGGGAGAGGTTATGGAAGCGATCATCGCATCGGATATCGATTTTAGCATCTTTTTCCACAATCCCAACATCCATCCAAAAAAGGAATATGAGCTCCGTAAAGAGGAAAACATCCGATTTGCACAGAAGCACAATATCCCGTTTATCGATGCGGATTACGATGTAGACAACTGGTTTGAACGCGCCAAGGGCATGGAAATGGAACCCGAACGTGGCATACGTTGCACCATGTGCTTTGACATGCGCTTTGAAAGGACTGCCCTATATGCCTTTGAGAACGGTTTTGATATCATTTCAAGTTCCTTGGGTATCTCTCGATGGAAAAACATGGAGCAGATCAATGATTCTGGCATCAGGGCCGCGGGCCATTATGAGGGAATTACCTATTGGACCTATAATTGGCGCAAAAAAGGCGGTTCGTCACGTATGCTCGACATCAGCAAACAGGAAGAGTTCTATATGCAGGAATACTGCGGCTGTGCCTATTCGTTAAGGGATACCAATAAATGGCGGATGGAAAACGGCAGGGAAAAGATAAAGCTGGGAGAAAAGTATTATGGAAGCTAGGCTACAGCTTTCCCTTATTAGTACAGAATCATCACCTTCCGACAGTCTGGACATCCCCTGTTGGGGATTAGCAATCCCGATGACCTTAGCTATATCTCAGCGCTCATCGCCAATGTGGCAAATGAGCTGACTGCGTTAGCTGAAGCCGATTGGAGTTTGGTACAGTTAGGGGAAACGGTGTTTAATCCCTTAAAAACCGCTGTTCGGCATCATATGAGGCAGGAAACCGATGAAGCCTGTTGGCTGATTTTTCTGTCATGTCATGTGGGCAAACATCCCAAACATGGCTGGAATCTGGTAAATGCCATATATAGTGGCCCGGATGGAGGAGAGGTCTGGACATGGGAAAAAGTAAGCGGTAATAGTATAAAGCCTTTGAGGACTGGCTGCTGGATCATTATATCAAACTTGGAAAAAGGGGCAGCATGGGAGGGGCGCATAAATATGTCTCCCTTGATGATCACCGAGGAGCAGGTTTGGCCAAAGACATCGGGAGCTACGTCGCATGGGTTGGTTCGCATGTCGACCCCGACCAATTGATTGGTAACAGCCTGATCATGGGCAATGGAGACCCTGCCGCTGTTTTCGATTACCTGTACCGATCAATGAACGAATGGATCAGGGCCAGAAAATCCATCAGATTCACTTACCTATCCCTATTAGGGGCCATTGGGGTGGGCAACATCGAGGCGGACCATCCTTATCTGAACGACCTGTTCTTCTCAAAAAAAGGGGCCAGATGGCTCTTTGGTGGAGAGATACTCCCGAAGATACCGATAGGGGAACTGAATGAAATGGTTATCTAACTGAGTGCCAATATCTTGAACTGCCAAATGGAATGTTCGTGCTTCACGGGGCATTTGAACAATTGGCCAGAAAGAGACATAGTATGGACGTCCAAAAATTCAGGATGCGCCATAACAGATAATTTACTCTTAACAAAACAGCAGATGACCATTGAAGAAAAATAGACAAATCGGAAACAGATGTATTCAAGGTTGTCTTTCCGGATACCACCAACCACCATAATACGCTATTCGGTGGCAGGATACTAATGATGATCGAGACTGCTTTCATCACCGCTACCCGGTTCAGCAGAAAGAACTTTGTGTTGGTCAGCAGTGGCAAGATCGACTTTGCCAAACCCATTCCGGCCGGCACCTTTACACTGGTCGCCATCGGTAATGATGGAAGGCCTGTCCCTGTTATATGCTGATATTATGTGTATTCTTGATCTCGGCCATCACAAAGGTACTATGCGTACTTCCGATGCTTTCCACGGATCCCAATTTATTGAATACGAAATCCTGGTAATGTTTCATATCCTTGGCAAACACTTTTAAAAAGAAATCATAATCGCCTGATATGTTATAGCACTCCACCACCTCATCGATCTTTAAAATATCTTCTACGAAGCGATGGCCGATTTTACGGTCATGTTGCTTAAGTTTGATATTGCACAATACGATAAATCCCTGATTGAACTTTTCAGGGTCCAATAGCGCGATATACTTTTTGATATAGCCCTTGGTTTCCAGACGCTTGACGCGCTGTACTACCGGTGAAGGCGACAGGCTGACCTGTGCGGCCAGTTCCTTGATCGTACGACTGGAGTCATTTGCCAGCATTTTTAACAGCTTTAGATCGATCTCGTCCAATTGCTCCATAGCATAATTTACTTTTAGAAGGTATAAAGATAACGCTAAACAGCATAAAAGTTTTATAAAATTGCCAATTAAAGTAATTTTGGTTAAAAATATAAAGGTATTGCAGCTTTAATGACTGTTTTTATAACTTTGAATCGAGTTAAATACTCTGGTTCTTTACATATTTCAACGATCAGGAGAGGTTTTACTTAGCGGTGAATTAATAGGGAATCGTGTGCAAATCACGAGCTGTCGCGCAACTGTAAGTAACATCAATGCTTTACCAACAAATGGTCACTGCGCAAGCGGGAAGGCCGGTAAATGCGGTTACAAGTCAGGATACCTGCCTTTGCTGAATTGGTCGATACTTTCGCGAAAAAGGTTATCGGACAGATCAACGTATCTTCCAAGGTGCCCTTACCTGTTAGGTGTGCCCTGGGCTGCCGTACGCCTTTCTTTCCGCCTCTTTGTGTAAGCATCCTGAACTATCAAGGAACTTTTTAATGATCATTAACCATTTAAAAAGTTAACAACATGGAAAATATCCAGCATGTTATCAAGAAAGATTTTACGTTCATGCTAAAGAGCACTTGTCTAGATGAAAACTATCATCCCGCAAGTAACACACGTCTAACAACCAACTTCGCAAATCTGGCAAGAGGAGATAACCGTCAGCAAAACCTGCGTAATGCCTTGAATATGATCAACAACCGGTTCAATGCATTGGCTCATGAGGATAATGATAAAGGTGATCGTTACCACGTAGAACTTGAAATCATGACAGTCACGATGAGTATTGATACTAATACTAGTATTGATAATCTGCCGATGATGGAAGTTCTGAAAACAAATATTTTCGACCATAAGACCGGTCAACAGATCGAAGGTGTTGCCGGAAATAATTTCTCTTCCTATGTCCGTGATTATGATTTCAGTGTTCTATTGATCGAGTATAATAAAGATAAACCTGATTTTAGTGTCCCTAAAGGTTATGGTGATCTGCACGGAAAACTTTATAAGTGCTTTGTGAATTCAGACACGTATAAAGAACACTTTAAGCAGTCACCGATCATTTGTCTAAGTGTATCGGGCAACAGAACATATACCCGCACCGAGTTTCAGCATCCCGTTCTGGGGTTTGAGTATGTGCAGAATGAGTATTCTCTCACCGATGAATATTTCTCTAAAATGGGTCTGAAAGTTCGCTTTTTCATGCCCCCGAACAGTGTGGCACCGATGGCTTTTTACCACTCTGGAGATCTACTCGCCGATTATTCCGATCTTGGACTGATCAGCTCGATCAGCACGATGGAGACTTTCCAGAAGATCTACCGCCCAGAAATCTACAATGCAAATGCAGCGGCCGGGAAAATCTTTACACCTAGTCTTAAACACGAAGATTACTCACTGACACGTGTAGAGTACGACCGTGTTGAACGCAGCCGGTTGGCTATTGAACAGGGTAAATATTGTGAAGAGTATTTCATTAAACCTTACCAAAGCATATTGGAACAGTGGTCTGCCAATTTTGCTCTTTAATTAAAACAGCACATCATAAAAATTATTTAGTAAAACACATCATTAAATTCTATGTCGAAGAAGTTATTATTACCAACCTCAATTGTGGGAAGTTTACCGAAACCTGCCTGGCTTGCACCACCCGAAAAATTGTGGTCACCCTGGAAATTGGAAGGGGATCAGCTGCTGGAGGGTAAACAGGATGCTTTGCGCATTGCTTTACAGGAACAGCAGTTGGCAGGGGTAGATATCATCAGCGATGGTGAGCAGACACGCCAGCATTTCGTGACTACTTTTATCGAGCATTTAAGTGGGGTAGATTTTGAGAACCGTAAGATCGTAAAGATCCGTGACCGTTACGATGCCAGTGTCCCGGTTGTGGTGGGCGAGGTTGCACGCCAAAAAGCAGTTTTTGTGGAAGACGCTAAATTTTTACGTAAACTGACCGATCAACCGATCAAATGGGCATTGCCAGGACCGATGACCATGGTAGATACGCTGTACGATGACCATTACAAAAGCCGGGAAAAATTGGCCTGGGAATTTGCGAAACTGCTCAATGAAGAAGCAAGGGAACTACAAGACGCAGGGATAGATATTATCCAGTTTGATGAACCTGCATTCAATGTGTTCTTTGATGAAGTAAACGATTGGGGAATGGCTGCACTGGAAAGGGCCATTGAAGGTCTGACTTGCGAAACGGCAGTGCATGTTTGCTACGGTTATGGAATAAAAGCCAATAATGATTGGAAAAAGACATTGGGATCAGAGTGGCGTCAGTACCAAGATATTTTTCCAAAAATCCAAAAATCCAATATCGATATTGTTTCTTTGGAATGCCATAACTCAAAGGTGCCCTTGAACTTAATTGAATTGGTTCGTGGCAAAAAAGTAATGGTCGGTGCAATTGATGTAGCAACCAATACCATCGAAACACCAGAAGAAGTAGCTGATACCTTGCGTAAGACACTGGAATTTGTAGACATCGAAAATCTTTACCCTTCGACAAACTGTGGTATGGCGCCTTTGTCCCGAAACGTGGCAAGCGGGAAATTAAGTGCATTAAGCGCAGGAGCAGAAATGATACGTAAAGAATTTGGGATGTAGTTCCAATGTACCCTAGGAATATATTAAGATCACATTGAAGAAATTATTAGCATTATTAAAAAAAGCAGGTTTCGATGGTTTCCTGTTAATGATAGGTGTCATGATCCTATTGGCCTATTTTTTGCCTCAACCGGGGCTGCTCAAAAAGCCTGTGTCGTTGGAGGAGATTGCGGGGGTAGGCGTCTCGTTGATTTTCTTTTTTTATGGCCTTCGCTTGAGTGTTGAGAAACTAAAAGCCGGACTTGTCAACTGGAAAATGCACATCATTGTGCAATTGACAACATTTTTATTTTTTCCTCTCATCGTTTTAGCGTCACGCCCCCTGTTCACTGGTACTGACTTTGAGCTGCTTTGGTTGGGTGTGTTTTTTTTGGCAGCTTTACCATCCACCGTTTCCTCTTCGGTAGTCATGGTTTCCATCGCTAAGGGCAACATCCCGGCAGCCATTTTCAATGCGAGCATTTCAAGTTTGATCGGGGTGGTGGTTACGCCACTCTGGGTTGGTCTGTTCATCGCTTCTGCAGCAGGCAATTTTGATGTCTCTGATATCGTGATCAAGTTGATTCTTCAGGTTTTGTTGCCTGTTATCATCGGCATCAGCCTCAACTCGCGGTTTGGTGCCATTGCCGAAAAGTATAAAAAACACCTCAAATATTTTGATCAGGCAATTATTCTGACCATCATTTACACGTCGTTCTGTAAGTCATTTTCCGAACATCTTTTTGAGGGCTTCACCGCCCTTGAACTTGCTGGGCTCGCCGCAGGGATGATGGTCTTGTTTTTCGTGGTATTCCTTTGCGTTGGACTGCTCAGTCGCTGGTTTGGTTTTTCAGAGGAGGATCGTATTACCGTCTTATTCTGTGGATCTAAAAAGTCATTGGTACACGGAACGGTCATGTCAAAAGTACTTTTTCAGCACAGTACCATCACTGGCATCGTATTGTTGCCACTCATGCTTTACCACGCGCTGCAATTGATTGCCGCCAGCATCATCGCCCAGGGGATGGCCCGAAGAAAAGAAGCATGATCTTTATTTATGGACTATGAAACTTTTAGAAAAAACACAGTTGGGCGGCGTCAGCCTTAAAAATAGAATGGCCATGGCAGCGATGACCAGGGGCCGAACTGATAGCAATGGCTTAGTGGGTGATATAACAGTGGCATACTATGCCCAAAGGGCTAGTGCAGGTCTGCTGTTTACCGAATCCATCAGGATCAGTGAAGAAGCTACTGGCAGTCCGCTTACTCCAGGTATTTTCACGAAGCAACAAATAGCAGCATGGAAGAAAGTTACAGCCGCGGTACACGATAAAGGTGGTGTGATCATCGCCCAGCTTTGGCACACCGGTCGAATAGGTCATTCTGTGGACAGAAATGGTAAGCTCCCTTTAGCGCCATCACCCTTGCCTATCCGCGGAATGCGGCATTATACCTCTCAGGGCATGAAGGATTACGAGGTACCCCATGAAATGACTATTCCCGAGATCAAGCATACTATAAAGGACTTTGGCCAGGCCGCAAAAAATGCCATATCGGCAGGCTTTGACGGGGTTCAGCTTCACGCTGCCAATGGCTATCTGCCCAGCCAGTTCTTAGCTGAAAGTGCCAACCAAAGGAGGGATGCTTACGGCGGTAGTGTCGCTAACAATGCCCGCTTCATACTGGAGGGGATGCAGGAATTGATCAGTGCGGTAGGCGGTGAAAAGGTGGGGATTAAACTATCTCCTTTCCATCCCTATGGAGATGTGATACTGGATGATCCTGCTGTTACCTATACTTACCTTCTTGAAGAACTGAGCAAACTGGACTTTGCTCATGTGGAACTCATGAGGCGCAGCTCCCATTTCCCTTCACCGGCACATTATACCACCGATGACGAGATCGAATGCTTTGGCAGGAAGATTCGTCAGACAGTGATCGCCAATGGAGGGTATGACAAGACTTCTGCCGAAGCGGAACTTGAAAAAGGTATTGCAAAGCTAATTTCCTTTGGTACCTTATACATCGCAAACCCTGACCTGCCTAAACGGTTTGAAAAAAATGCCTCTCTTAACAAGCCAGATAGGGCAACGATGTTTGGGGGCGGGAAACAGGGTTATATTGATTATCCACTATGGAACGAATAAAATTCTGCAAGAACAAAAGATGATTAAAAAAATCGCCTATACTTTTCCATTTAAACAGCTTGCTGTTGACACTGTATATGGTAATTTTTATCAACCAAAACGGTTCAAACTTTACCCAGTATCGTCACAGTGATTCCTCCTTAAATCGATTAAAAATCCTTAAATCATCCATAAATCGCTTCGAGTTTTCTCTCTTGCTGTCTACTTAATGAAAATCACATCATTTAAAAAAACAAAAAGGCGTCAAAATCGTGATTTTGCCGCCTTTTTTGATTTTGGATGGATCCAAAAAAGTTACTTTAAAGTAAAGATATACGGATATTCCCGGTACTGTCGAACCTTGGTTAAGATAATTCCTTTTTTTCTCAGAAAATCCAGTTTTTCCTGTTCCTTCTGGTAGGCAAATCCTGCGGGTATCAGGATGTCTACCAATGTTCTTTCCTCACGATCCATGAAAATTGGAATCTCGAATGCATAAGATAGATTACTCAGCACATTGTAAATGGGTGCTTTTTGATAATAGATTTCTTCTGATATCGAACCTGTTTTTGCAATAAACATCGTATATTTAGTCTTCACATGTTCAAATTCAGGGGAGAAGCTCACCTCGTAGAATGTTGCTGTATCTTTTCGTCGCTCTACAGCCAGTTTAAAATACTGGGCAAAATCTCTTCTGTAGATTTCCTGAAAAGCTGTTCTGGACACCGAATCTCTGGAGAAAAATTCATACCAATACCGATTTTCCCCATGATTGTTCCCCTTAATTCGGGATTTGAGATCCAAGCCTATCTCCGGAGAATAATAAGCTGTCATTACATCAAATCCACGCATCTCCTTAGGATAGGCCTGCATTAATAGAAAACTAAGCTTTTGATTCCCCATTCTTAAATAGGTTGTCCCATTCCTATAGATGTAATTCGGGTAGCTGTCTAGAAAACCATCTCTTTTTTGAGCAAACACAGAATAATAATAGGTACTGGTGGTATCAAATAAGGATCCCCCGCCACCTCTTCCCTCTTTGTCTACATTCTTGTAAAAACCGCTATTTTGAATGTCTGTTTGCGCGCCTTTGATCCACTTGTTCAGATTTTCGTCGGATAAATCACTGGCGCTGGTAGTCGCTACGAATGTTCCTTTTGCATTCACCACGGCTATGGTAGGCAACACATTATGCTGAAATAATTTTGTAAAAATGGTGTCGTCCAATACGGTGGCTAAGACAGGTGTATAATTAAAATCATCTTTGTATTTTTTAAATCTGGCTTTAATTCCTTTGGGGGTATCTTTATTTCTTTTGCTATTTACCATGAGGACAACCATGTCTTCCTTAAATTTATCCTGGATTAACTCCAATTTGGGAATTCCTTCAATGCAGGACACACAGGTGGTTGACCAAAAGTCAAACACAATGACCTTTCCTTTATAATCGGATAGTTGGACGGTTTTACTTTTACCATTAAAATAGTGCAATACCAGCGGCATGTTCCACACGGCATCAGGAATGGGATTCCCGGCTTCCAGTGTTCTGATATCGGAAAGTGCATTCCCTCCGGGGGTATTTTTCGATGTTTGGGCTGATAAATTAAGCGCATACAAGAGCATAAAGCATGGAAGGAAAACCAAATAGAAAAATCTGTTCATTTGCAATTTGAAAATTTCTTTCATGTGTTTTTATCTTGGATTTTGAGGCATACCGGTTAAACGAATGATATCTGCCGGCAAGGGAATGGCATATCGGTTGTCATTTGGCTTTAATTCTTCTCTAACGCCATCCCCTTCTCTAACTAGAGAAATCCCTTTTCCTTCAAGGTTAAGTCTCTTAATATCAATCCATCGAAGTCCGCGATACAAGAGTTCTTTCCTCCTTTCTATTAAGACGCGTTCCAGCACTTGAGATGCACTCATGTTTTGGAACGGAGTGAATGTACCTGTTTTATATCGAGTGATCAGTAACCGATTAAGATCGCTTAGAGCTTCTTCCAATCGGGTTTCACGAGCCAGACATTCGGCTCTTACCAAATACATTTCATCGGTTGCTATCCCCCCAAACAAGCTGGATGTACCGGTATACTGGCCTTTGAAATTAATAACCGCATTGGTTTTCTTAAAAAATGCCGTTTTTCTCAGATCGTCTTCTTCATATGATTTATAAAGCGTTGAATCTACATTTGTATAAGCCGCCGTTAAATTGGAGTTCCTTAGTTGCATATAAAATGCCGTCTCTTCATTGAACATGGCAAATGGATAATTTGCAGTTATTTTCACAATGGTCTGATCATTATAGTTCATTAAGCCATTTTTAATTTCCAGATACAAATTGGCATAGGTGAGGGCTTGTTTGTAGTCCCGCATTGAGAGATAGGCACGTGCCAATAAACCATATGCCGCAATTTTACTGGGGCGCATCACATGGCTGGCTTCGGTGGGGAGCAGTGAAATGGCTGCTTTCAGGTCGGTCAAGACAAGCCCATAGCCATCTTTCACCGATGAACGGAAAGAAGGCACATTAAAATCTGAGGATTCCCGCAATACAATCCCTAAATCTGTACCGGCTGTATTCGTATTAAATACGTTGGAGTGGGTCCACAAAAGATTAAGGTAGGCAGAAGCCCGGAAGAGCAATGCGGAACCTTTCACCTGATCCCAAGAAACGCTATTGTCCTTATGGCGTTCAATTTTCTGTAGCTTTTCCAGTGCTAAATTTGAATTGTATACGACCGTATATAGGGTAGACCAATCATTGGGGAAAGTATACAAAGCCTCTTGCCACAAGTACTGCGCTTTCTCATCTGTAGGAATAGTTTTAAAATTAGCTTCCGGAATGAACGAATTATCGGAAGCCCTTTCTCCAAGTACGCCAAAATTTAAATTCATGGTCCTTGAGTAATCCAATAAGCCTTGCAGATCTTCGAGGGTATTAGGCACAACCAGTCTGTTGTTTGATTGTATGTCCAAATACTTTTTACAGGATAAAAATAACATTGGACAAAATAATATGATTAAAAAATACTTCTTCATACATTAATAATTTAATTGCATTCCTACTGAAAATACCTTTGACGGACGTAAACGATAAGCAAACTCAGGATCCATGTTTTCTTTGTTTCTTGCCCACAATATACCTAGGTTGGCCAGGTTACTATAGATCCTTAAACTCGATTTAGACCCATTCAGTTCCAAAGGCTTTAACCAGGAAAGATTGATGTATTCCAGGCGCACATGATCGCCTTTCCTTACATGTATTTCCGATTGGGTGTAAAAAGAGTCGGCAGCAGACGACATTGAATAGTCCATTTTAGGCGTATTGGTAAATTGCTCATCGCCCGCTTTTTGCCATCTGAGTTCAAAATCGGGATAAGCCGCTCCATTTTGGAACAAATTGTAGTAGTTGGTCGCTGGTTTTAAGAAATAATAATCGCCTTTAAAGCTTAAGTTAAATTCAAGTGAAATATTTCTAAAAGAAAAGGTGTTGGTTAGATTACCGAAAACCTGTGGTTTGGATGATCCGAAAAAACGAATACTGCCTGCACTAGTCGCCTGGTCAATAGAAGCGCTTTTTATCTTGGAGTATTCGATCGTTTTTACGCCATTTATATAACCTTGGGGCGCACCCTGATTGTTCAGGCCGGCCCATCGATAAGCCGCAATGGCGTTAAGGGGCATACCCACAATAGGGGTTATTCGATTTCCACTTCCCAGAAATTCCAATACCCCCTGACTGCCCGATTGGTAGTAAGCGGTGGTATTATTTACATGCGTGCTTAAATTCAATCGGGTACCCCAGCTAAGAGCACCGGTCAAATTTTTAGAGGAAATACTGAAATCCAGTCCACGTCCTTTCATCCCGGCTACGTTTTTTGTGATGGAATTTCTCACCCCCCAGCCGGTATAGTCGTATTCTGTCGAGCCGTATAAATCTTCGCCTTTTTTAAAATAATAATCTGCGCTACCTAAAATTCGGGCATGTAATAGCGTAAAATCCAAACCTATGTTCAATGTACCCACTTTTTCCCATCGCAAGGAGGGGTCATTCAGCGTGGAAATGTTCAGTACAGGGTATCTGGTATAGGTATCTGCCAATACGGTGGCAATAGGTTCAGGCGTTTTAGCTACATCCACATTTCCACTGTATCCGTAGGTTAATCTCAATTTCAATTCATCGACCCAATTGACCGTCATAAACTTTTCCTTACTTATTGTCCAAAAAGCACCGACCGACCACAATGGAGCCCATTTATCATTGGTGGTTGCTCCGAAAATATTGGCCCCATCTTTTCTAAAAGATGCGGATAAGGCATATTTTTCTTTCCAAATGTTTGAAACGTTAATGTAGGAAGAAATAAATCGGTTAATGGTTTTGGAAAAGTCAGGAACCCCGATAATGTTTTGTCTGAGATTGTCAGGGCTTGTTGGGTAGGAGGTCACAAAATCTACTGCGGCATAGGTAAGGGGAATTTCATTGTAACCATATGCGGTAAAAGAATTTCCCTTTTGCATTTTTTCGCGCATTTCGGCACCTACAACACCAACCAAATGGTGGGAACCAAAACGCTTATCAAAATTCGCCTGGCCCCTTAAGGTATAAGACTGGCCATCTGTTTGCGAAGCTTTTAATATTCCACCTTGAGGTACGGGATAGGTGACTTTACCGTTCGCATCAATTTGCGTATATTTATTAATCGTAGATCTTGCAAAGTAACTGGTTAAAGTACTCAGGTTCTCTCCATGTATCGACTCAAGCTGATACTGACCAGAAATGTTTAGCTTTAGGAAAGAGGTGAACTGATAAGCCATCCCGAAAGTGGAATACAACTCGGCTAATTTAGAGACCGTATTGCTCGAATGATATTCAGACAATGGATAATAAGACCAGTCCAGATAACCGTTCCGATAGTTTTGATCAAGATACAATTTTCTGTAATCGCGTTCAAAAGGAATTTCCCCTCCCACCTCATTTAAAAACTGTAAATAAGGGACTGATTTCCCACTATAGCTCAAGGTGTTAAGCTCTGGCTTGCCGGACTTCGAAATTGCATTGGTATAGTTCAAACTTACATCGATTTGCAGGTTTTTGAGCGGCCGGAAACTGTTTGAAAACAATATGTTCAATTTCCCGTTATGAGCATCCAGCTGAGATTTATCCTTTGTATATCCCGCCACAAAGCCATAACTGTGTTTATCGCTACTCCCAGATAGGCTTAAACTGTATTGTTGTGTAAAAGGACTTTCGTAAAAAGCATCGGCATAATTTTGCAGGCCGTTTTGTTCTAATAAATTGTTGACTATGCGCGCCGAGTCGAGCGAACTGATCAATCCCTTTTTGCGTTTATCCAATACATCAATGACGGGAGTCATCGCGGCGTAGGCAATGCTATTTAGGTAAACATCGTAATACCCATTGTTAAACAACATCTTTTCAACTTCATAAAAATCTTTGTTGGAGGGTTGGTACAATTGGTTCAGGTCAGATTTATTTTTAAAAAGAAATGTGCTGTTGAATGAAATTTTAGTTCGCTGTGCCGCTTGGAAACTCGCTCTTTTAGAGGTCATCACGATCACACCATTTCCAGCGCGAGAACCCCAAATGGCTGCCGCTGAAGCATCTTTTAAAATAGAAACCGATTCAATGCTATTGGGATCAATGTTGGCGATGTCACCTTCATAGATGAAACCATCTAATACGATCAGCGGATCGAGCTGACCATTTATGGTACTCAAACCCCGGATGGATACATTCAGTTTTTGCCTCATAGGGGATTGTATAGGCTGATTGTCAAATCGGATGGCGGGAATAACATTGTTTAACCGATCCAGAATGGATACTCCGGTCTGTTGGTTCAACATCTCCTGAGTAACGACCTCGATCGCACCTGTAACCTCGTTTGCCTTTAAGGCCTGATACCCCGTGTTCACAATGACCACCTCCGTCAATTCGGCCGGAGAGGGTTTTAAAGACACTACACCCATTTCAGTACGGATACTTATTTTTTCTGTATGGTATCCTAAGTAGCTGATTTCCAGCATAAAACCAGATTCTTGCGCTGGGACCACATATGCACCCATTTCATCTGTTTTTGTGTGAGTGGAAGTACGCCTGCCCTTCGCATCCAATACATACACAGAAGCTCCTGCCAAAGGTTCTCCTTTTTCATTGATCACCTTTCCTTTTACAGGATCCTGAACCGATGTGAAAGGAATAACTGACAAAACGGATTTTGGTAAGGATTGAATTCTTGAAATCACGATCGATTGACCCTTGATCGTATATTGAACAGGTTGTCCTTTGCACACTTCTTCCAGTGCTTCCCTAAGCGCTACCTTGTTAAAATTCAGGGAAATATTTCGGGTATCATTCAGGTCTTCCTCGTTATAAAGGAGGACATGTTTGGATTGTTTCCCAATCTCTATCAACACTTTTCGTAAGGTCGTGTTTTCTACTTTTAGGCTGATGTGCTGGCCATTGACACTACCCATTGCCCCTAAAATAGAGAGAAAGAATATCGTTATTGTGAGTTTCATTGCTAATAAGACATGGGGAAATCGCATGCTCCCGTCCATTAAAAATAGTTTGTTAAGTTTCATTCATTGTTCATAAATGAACAATCCATTCTTATCAATTCCAGAGCGGAAAGGGCGAATTTGCCACAATACCGCAGAATCAGTAAGTTTGCATTGTCTGGTTAAGAATTAAGTTAGTTGCTTAAGTTGTGATCTGACATGCTGCCGTTAGTGTTAGCCGCACTACGGCAGTTTTTATGTTCAGATAAGTGTGATAGGGTATAGAAGGCCTTATTTCACCATTATCCTCCTTTCTTCCATTGTAAATTGTATTCCTGTTTTTAGTTCGATAGCCTGTAAGACCTCAAACAGGGGGACATCTCTCGGGATCATCGCTGATAAACGCAAATCACCTTTATCACCCATGTCTATCTCTACATTATACCATCTTTCAAGTTGTTTACTAAACACAGAGAGGGGCTGATTCTTGATAAGGTAAAAACCGTCTTTCCAGGAAATCACCTCGTTTACATCAATCCGTTTTACTGCTAGCTGTTCTCCCTGCGTCAGTATCGCCTGCTCTCCCGGGTGGAGCATTACTTTATTCCCTTTCAGGACTCCGGTAACCTGCAAACTCCCTTCTGCCAGAGTGGTGTACAACCTCCCGTCGTCTTCATAGGCATTGATGTTGAAATGCGTACCCAATACTTCAATCTTCTGATGCTTAACAACAACGATGAATTTCTTCATTACATCCTTAGCGACTTCCAGATATACCTCACCTGTAACGGTTATTTTCCGTTCGTTATCCGTAAAATGGGTGGGGTAATGGATGGAGGATGAAGCATTGAGCCACGCTTTTGTTCCATCGGGCAACTGTACCTGATACTGACCGGATAGGGGGGTGGAAATTGAAATCATTTGTACACCCGCTCCTGCTTTAATCAGTGTGCCATCTGCATAGTCAATTTGACCAGCATGGGTAACGATTCCTTCTTGCTGACCGCTCAGAATAATTTCCTCGCCATTCTGTAGTTTAAGGACTGCTTTATTGCTTCCCGGTCCTACATTCAAGCCAGCAATCGACTTAGAAACAGGCACAGCAAAGAAACGATAAGAAAATATGCCTGCCATTAAAATGAGCATGGCCGCGGCATAAGGGAAGAATGGCTTCCAAATAATTCTTCGTTTCATCGGGGTGCGATGATGTCCAGAAAGCAATTTTGTTTTGACATTCTTCACCGTTTGCATGATCTGTGACCTGTAAAGTGCCATGATTTCTTCTTCTCCCTGATCCTTCAGGGCGCTCAAAATCATTTCTCTTAATTCTTCTGATCGAAGATCCGCACCAAAATGATGCAGGAGTTCATGGTATTCCTCTTCGTTAATTGAATGATCGAGGAATTTATGATAGAGTTGATGGATCGAAGGTTTCTTTTCCACAGTTTGTTTTTATAGGTAATACGTTGCAATAGGTAAAACCTATTGCTGCCATTTTTAAGAAAAATGATTTTTTTTATTAAATGACTGATTTTCAGACAAAAAAAATTACTCCAATAGCTTTGTGACGTATACAAGACAGAACAGAAAAATGGATTTGTCGTAATTTTTGTAGATGAATTTATGAGCCTTCGCAATGTGATCGCCCACGGTTGCCTCAGAGATAGAAAGCAATCGACTCACTTCTGCGTACGTCTTTCCTTCCAGTTTACAAAGTCTGAATACGGTCTTGCGTTGAGGAGGGAGCCGCTCGATGGTGCGCATCAGCTCCGCATCGGCCATGATCTGCGCGCTTAGGGTTTCCGGATAATGAAGTTGGTTGATTTGTCGCAATAACCGATCCGATAAGGCTTTGTCGCGGGATATTCTTCTGTAATAGTCAATCGCTATGTTACTGGCAATCGTATGGAGGTAAGCCTGGAATGATTGGCTGATATCGATTTTTTTTCTGTTTTCCCAGACTTTTACGAAGAGTTGCTGCAATGCTTCTTCGGTCTCTTCCCACGATTTAAACAATCTGAAAAGCTTGGCGGTTAACCTCTCTGAATAAGCAACATACAGCTGTTCAAATGCCACAGAATCTCCGTTCTGCAGATCTATGAGCAGTTGCTTTTCATCTATATCAGCTTGCGAGTTGTTGTTTTCTGGGATCACGATGGCCAACCAGGGTACTTGATTTTTTCTAAAGGTAGTGAGTTGAAGCGGCAGTTGCAAATAGGTCAGAGGTATTTTCTCTATACTCCCTTCTGTTGAACGGACCTACAAAACGCTCACTTCTATATTCTATTCGGGCAATATTGCATTTCTAAGGATAATTGAAACCTATAATTAAAACAGAAGTTGGATTCAGGTTATGCAGGGCATTTTTCTTAGAAATTGTTTCAGAAATGAAAAGAACCGATCAATTTTCGGATTGCTATTCCTAATACTGATAATAAGTTGATTTACCTCATTGACACAACTCAGGAAATGGCCTTCAGAAGACACGTTGTTCCCCTTCGTTTTGCTTTTGTTCTTTTGTACATTTTTTTGATATTTTTAATAGCCCCAGTTTTTGTCAACGAGCTCATTTTCGGTGTTTTGGGTCTCTCTTACAAGAGTGTGGGTAAAGTTTCCACGTTTGTTCTTTGTGGAAAGCCTACCTTTGGAGAATCGCCAATACTTTTTATTTAAAGCATTGCACTGAAAATTAAGCGGCTATGACCTTGAATGTTGGAGGTAATCCTCTTTTCCAAAATGAGCACTTTCTTTACCTGTATAGAATTGTGAATGGCATTTTCTTTGAATAGCAAATACGGGTAGGCTTTAAAAATGACTTAGCCTTTAGCTAAACCGATCAATCCCCTCTGGTGGATGCATTCATTCTCAAAATCTCTTCTTATTTAATCAATCGAACTCTATCTCTAAAGCCCCCTGTTGCTTTTAAATATTTGCTTTCGGTTATTAATTTTTCTTATTTTGACTCCGTTAGCCTGTACTTGTCTGGAATGAAACTGCTATGAAAGTTTGATTCATACATTTGTGGTTGATTGTGGAAGATTTTTATAATTGATTTTTAAATCCCCTTCGTCTCTTAAGACGCATTTTGTCATCCTATTGTCGCATCAATGAACGATTTATCCCTTTTTAATTTTTCTTTAAAAAAGACGTTGAGTGTGTTGCCCGAAGCTCTAGATAAGGCGAAAATAAAGGTGTTTGTGCTTATTTTTCTTCTAAATTATCCCAAACAGCTTGCAGGATTGTATGATGATATTGCTTTTAATCGAACCGACCAGATTAAATGGAATGTTATTGCATTATTACTCACCACTTTTTTCCTGAAGGTTATTTTGTCAAGACCTGTGTATTTTAAAAGTTTAGTTCATTTAGCACTTATCACTTCTTCCATTTCTGTCTTTACCGCCTTAAACGTTCATTCTCATCATTTAGAGATTTTAGTTACTCAGCATGTCTATATGTTGGTGGCTTTCAGTTTTTACGGATTAGGTAGGAAGTGGGGGTTTATTTATTCTTTCATTAATATTTTCTCAGTAATCTATTGCCTTTATCAAAATGAAACTGGTGTATATTCATTTGTGGCTACACAATATAGCCATATAACTTACATTTTTATTACTATAATTAACTTTTTGGTAATTGTGTTTACGCATTATTATTTTCACGGGGCACTGTATGGAACGATTCGGGCAAAGAGAAAAATGAGTCAAGATCTGGCCAAAACTGCGAAAGACAAAACCAATTTCCTGTCCACCATGTCTCATGAGTTAAGAACTCCGCTAAATTCGGTTATTGGAATGACCAACATTCTTATACAGGACGATCCGAATGACCAACAAATGGAGAATCTGAAGGTGCTGAAGTTTTCTGCTGAGAATCTCCTTTCACTGATTAATAATATTCTTGATTTTAATAAGATAGAGTCCGAAAATATAGTCTTAGAGGAAATTCCTTTTAATGTTGCTGAGTTATTTAAAAACATACAGAACGCTTTGCGGTCAAAGGCGGATGAAAAAGGGGTGGATTTGCGAATGAGGGTGGATGAAGAAATTACCCTATATCGGGTCATTGGCGATCCAACGAGGCTGAGTCAAGTATTGATCAATATCGTTGATAATGCGCTGAAATTCACTCATAAAGGGTATGTGAGTTTAAGTGCAGAAACCCTGAGTTTTTACGATGATAGGCTCACTATACGGTTTCAAATAGAGGATACGGGTATTGGGATTAGTGAGGAAAAGCAACAGCTTATTTTTGAGCCATTTAAGCAAGCTGCAAGGAATGTGACGCGGATGTATGGAGGAACAGGTTTAGGTCTCCCAATCGTGAAACATTTACTACATCTTTCGGGTAGTGAAATACATATTTCGAGCAGGGTGGAACAGGGCACTACTTTCTGGTTTGATATTACTTATCGCGTAACGGATTCGTCGGTATATCCACCCCAAAAAGAGGCTCTTCAGGAAAAAAAGGATGTTCAAAAAGCATGGAAAATACTTTTGGCAGAAGACAATAAGGTGAATGTACTGATTGTTCGTAAACTGTTTGCTCTGTGGGGCATCTCACTAAAAGTGGCTGAGAATGGAGAAGAGGCAATTGCTCTATTACTAAAAGAAGATTTTGACGTGGTATTAATGGATATCCATATGCCGGTGATGGATGGCTTGGAAACCAGCGCTGTTATCAGAAAATTGGACGATGTTCGAAAATCAAATGTAAAGATCATCGCATTAACCGCTTCTGTTTCTGAAGAGATGAAGAAAGACGTTTTTAAAGTAGGAATGAATGATTACATCAGTAAACCTTTCAAGCCGGAGGAATTGCTTCAAAAATTAAAGGAGCAAATGAACTCCTCTTCCCCTTTGTAAAAAGGGTGTATCAGTAGTAGAAATTTATTTCTCCTCTTGAATGGAATTGATGGCCTGTTTGTAACTTCTTCCAACGGGTAGTTTTTCTGCTTCAAGATGGACCTCTTTTTTGTCCATTGATGTAATCAGTTGCTTATTTACCAGGTATGACCGATGTATTCTTACAAACAACTGGGTAGGTAAAAGACTTTCCAGGTACTTCATTGTCATGTGTGTAATGTAATTTCCCCCGGATGTGTGGAGAATGACGTAGTCTTTGATCGATTGCGCATAGCGGATTTCAGCGTGCGTCAATTTCATGAATTTGCCATTCACTTTAAAGAAAGCATAGTTCTTTTCAGGTTCTGGAGGAATATGGATCGTTAAGAACTTACGTATACTATTCGCAAAACGCTCGTAAGTAATGGGTTTTAAAAGGTAATCTACCGCATTGACTTCGTAACTGTCGACGGCATATTCTGCGAAAGCCGTGGTGAAAATCACCGCTGGTGCCTTATGAAGTGATTGAATGAAATCCATTCCGTTAATTACCGGCATTTGAATATCAAGGAATAACAGGTCGATCTGCTGCTGATGAATAAGTTCAAATGCTTCCATGGCGTTAGCGCAAATGCCCACTAGTTGCAGGTTAGGAGTAAGTTGGATGTGGCCAGCGATAATCTGTTGGGCTAAAGGTTCGTCATCTACAATTACACATTTAATCATAGGTATTTAATTGTAAAGTGAGTAATAGGCTGTAGGTAGCCGTTTCATCCCTGATTTGCAGGAGATGGCGGCCAGGGTATAAAAGTTCCAGTCTTTTGCCTGCATTTTTGAGGCCAATTCCCGGGAGACTGTGATGGTTATGGCTGGATTTGCTGTTGCTTACCTCTAAAGAGAGCTCATTTCCCATCTGACTTAATACAATCAATACAAAACCCTCGTTCAACTCTTCTCGGATACCGTGTTTAAAAGGATTTTCAATGAAAGGCAATAACAATAAGGGAGGGATCTGGGTACTTTTTTGAATCCCCTGTACTTCAAAGTCGATTGTGATTCGGTCAGGGTATCTCACAGCTTCTACGGCCACGTAATTTTTTAGAAATTGAATTTCATCCCACAGGGATATCCAGGGTTTTTCTGCCGTATAGAGCATGTATCGCATCATGTCTGCATGCTTTGCTACCAGTGGAGCCGCCTTTTCGGAGCGTTGTAAAGTTAGTGAATAAATGTTATTAAGCGTGTTGAAATAGAAGTGAGGTTGGATCTGAGCTTTGAGATAGTTGAGTTCCGCTTTAAGTTGCTGCTTGCCTAATTGAGCGATGCGCTGGTCTTGTTGAGCCGATCTGATGAAATAGGCCAGCCCGGTAAGTACTAAAAATTCCCTGCACATGTAAATGAGGCTAAATCTCATTGTCGAATCATTCTGAAGCCATCTCATGGCACGTGCGGTCATCTCTTCAGGCAGAAACCCTAGGTTAGAAACGAGTAGATAACTGTAGCCCAGATAGCTATTCAAGGCAAAAAGGTAGACAAGAAGTCCACCTATAAAGCGCAGGTATTTTTTCTCAAACAGAAAGCGCTGGATCAGCCATTTATAAAAAACGATCCCCGAAAGCATGGACAGAAATCCATAAAACAAGCGATCAGGCAATTCCGAAAGAGTGAAGGCCATTTTTCCCTTCTCCATTAGATGGTATTCTATATCGCTTAGGATGGAAAAGAGAATGTAATAAATGAAAAAAAAGGCAATTTCCAGCTGACGATACTTATTTCTAATGGGTTGCTTCACTTTAATCATTTACAATGTTAATCCAAATACCTCAGGTGAAGGAAAATTGGTTTTTTTTTTCGACAAAAGGAAGTTATTTTTAGACTAACGTCACTTTTTGCCGTTTGTCTAAACATTCCTGCCCCTGATCTAATTAGTCACGATCATTCCGCTTTATTGGGCTATGTTTGTTCCCGGAAAATGAATTTAATCACATGAAACACGCAATCAAAATCCTGTCGATGACGGTCCTATTGAATACTACTTGTCTTGCTCAGGAGGTCAAAACGGTAATTGATCAGGTAATGGCAAAGCAACAAACGCTTTCGCAGGTATCGTATGTACTTCAGCGAACGGATACCATCGGACCCCACATAAGGCAGATGAAAGGAAAGGTCATTATGGAACGATACGCGTCCGATCAGGTATTTGGGTTTAAATTTTGGTCAAAAAAAATAAATGATCCTCTCGAGAAGATATATGACGGACATGCGGGCTATGAAGTAAATATAGAAACAAACTCTTACGAAATGACAACCAGTGCCATTGGCCTGACCAATCTGCTAAATGGAGGAGGAGGGCATCTGGTATTCAATGATCTGATGAAGCTGGATACAGCCGGTGTGTTGAGGATGACTTTATCGAATAGCCCCAATTTTTATAAAATAAAATTTACCTATCCTGATTTGGAGAAATACGACGTCACGAACCGATTTAAGGAAGTTCAGATTAACAAAGAAACCATGTTGCCGCTTTCAGTTCGTCATCACCAGGAATCATTAGGAAGAATACAGGATCTCTATTTTGAGATTACCCAACTGAATGTCCTTACTACAGAAGACAAGTATCGGTTTGAGGAGTTGCCATTTTTGAAAACATTTAAACACAAACCCAGAGAAACAAGTGTTTCGCCTGTGGCCCAACTGATTGGGACAAAGCTGCCCGACATGAAATTGCCGGTATTTGTGAATGGTTCCGGTCAGGTTTCCCTTTCTGAATTTCAAGGAAAAGTGCTCTTGTTGGATTTTTGGGAAGTGTGGTGCCTTCCTTGTGTCGAATCAATGCCTAAAGTGGAAGCCCTTTATCAAAAATACAAAGCGCAGGGACTATTGGTCTATGGCATTGTGAATGACCACGAGAACGTGAACGATTCGAAAGCATTGGTGAACAAAAAGAAAATTCAGCTGCCGATGCTTCTGGGCAATGATCAGTTAAGAGAAGCGCTCAGAATCCATTCCATTCCCCTTTATATGCTGATCGACCAGACAGGAAAAATAGCCTTTTTTAGCGTGGGATATACGGAAGAAATCGAAGCTGTTCTCGTTAATTTATTGAAAAAATAGCAAAGCCATTGTTCTTTTAAAGGATAGACATCCTGTAAGAAGCCTATTTGCCAAGTAGCGTATCCATTTTTGCTCAAATGAATGGACAATACTTGCAGGATACCTCCACACCGGCAGGTATGTTCATCAGGGAATGATGGATTGGTTTTTACATCTTGGACAAAGTTCATTCGCTACTTTCCAGATCTTTAATAAATTCATCTACTTTTTTTTCCTCTGTAGCCCAGGAGGTAATCAGCCGCACAGCTGAATGTTGTTTATCTATCGTTTGCCAAACATAAAAGAGGTATTTTTCTTTTAGCCGATCAATAAGTTTGATCGGAAGGATCGGGAAGATTTGGTTCGTGTCTGATTCGGATAAAAAACGGAACCCTTTCCTTTTCATGGCCTGTACTATTTTCTCGGCCATTTTGTTGGCATGTGTGGCCAGTTTAAAGTAGAGGTCATCGTTAAATAATTCCAGGAACTGTATCCCGAGAATACGGCCTTTTGCTAACAAGGCCCCGCGTTGTTTCAGGACATAATCAAATTCAGAGGCGAGTTCAGGACGGTTAAATACCACTGCTTCTCCCAATAGAGCCCCGTTTTTCGTTCCTCCAATGTAAAAAATATCTGTAAGAATGCCGATACTTTTCAATGTTAAATCGTTGTTTTTGGCTGTCAGGGCATGTCCTAATCGGGCACCATCCATAAAAAGCAATAATTTATTCGCTCTGCAAAACGCATATAAATGCTGCAATTCCTGAAGCTGATAATGAGTGCCTACCTCTGTGGAATTGGAAATATAGACCATCTTTGGTTTTACCACGTGCGGTCGAAGGGCATATTCTTTAAGGACAGTAGAAACAGCATCAGGGGTTAATTTTCCATCAGGACTTTCTACCGTAATAATGCGGTGTCCCGTTGCCTCGATGGCTCCCGTTTCGTTCGCATAGATGTGCCCGGTTTTTGCACTGATCACTGCTTCATGTGCACGAAGCTGGGCCGCGATCACGATCAGGTTGGTCTGGGTACCTCCGGAAAGAAAATAAATAACGGCTTTCGGATTATTCAGTTGTTGCTTTATGAGTTCACGTGCTTGTGCTGAAAACGAATCCTCCCCATAACCGGCTTCCTGCTGATCATTGGTCTCAGTGAGTCGTTTCAGTATATGAGGATGAGCTCCTGTGGCATAATCATTTTTAAAATTGTACTTCATTTCTATTAATTTTGTCTGCCGCCTGCGTTTAGTATCGCCGGATGCCTAATTCCATATATAATTGAGTAATAAGGGGGGGCGTTGTCTGGTTGCCAGCGAAAATAAGGGCATTGTTTTCGTGGCATCGTGTTAGGCATCTGCCTAATAGTTTTGTCGCAATGATACGCTCATTTGCTTGAGGGTCAAGGATCAATGAGTTGATTTCAAAAGAATTATGGCTGTTTCTTTCGAGTAAAAGTGCGCCAACAGGTTTAGATTCGAGCAAGGCTAACCAGACAAAACCGCCATTTTGTATAATTTGAAAAGGGGAAGGGGGGGGTGGCAGGCACTCCGCCAAATGCCGGATGTGTTTATTTAACAAAAGGGTATATTTCTCTTTCATGAGTGGATGATAATCCAGCAATTGCAATGAAGGAGAAACTACTTCGTTTAACTGTGTATGAATGGGTTTTTCAGCAATCTCATCCTCTATCCGTTTAATGATATTGATGAAGTCGGGGTGACCTGTATCTAGCACCCTTTTTAATACCTGTGCATAGGATCCCCATATTTTTTGAAGATCGCCAAGCAGTTGTCTACCCTGTACAGATAAAACCACGTGTTTGGACCGTTTATCCAGGGGATTCATGCTTATCTCCACCAGTTGGGCAGATTGCAATTCCCGAAGCACATTTTTAATGGTGATATGACTAAATCCTATTTCGTTGGCCAGCGCGACCACTGTTTTAGGGGTCTTGGAGAAACTTAGTCGGTAGAAAACAGAAAACCAGCTGGTTTTGAATTCAATGCCCTGATTTGCATAGACCCGGTCGCCGTCGGCATACAGTTTTTCAAGAAGCTGTCTAAGCCGGCTGCCAATGGCCAGGTAACCTGATTTTAAAATTTCATCCGACATGTTTAATGATATGAAAGGGCTTTCACAAAAATATGAAAGTCCTTTTATAATTACAACCTGATGGAATACACTTGCTTGAAATGTGTATCTTCGGTGGTTAAACATATGGAACCAACCATTTTTTATCCAGAATCAACGGCCCACTGGAGGAACTGGTTACAGGAAAATCATCTTTTGACCAATTCAGTATGGTTGGTTTTTTATAGGAAAGCCTCAGGCAGGAAATCACTCAGTTGGAGTGACGCCGTGGATGTGGCATTGTGTTTTGGCTGGATAGACAGTAAAAAAGTGAAGATTGATGTACACACTTTTCATCAGTTTTTTAGTAAACGTAGGCCGCGTAGCACCTGGTCAGCTATCAATAAGCAAAAAATTGCGCGTTTAAAAGTATCGAATCTGATAGAAAAGGCAGGATATGAGGCAATCGAGGTGGCTCAACTGAATGGTTCATGGAACTTACTGGATGAAGTGGATGCACTTGTTATTCCCAAGGACCTGGAAACAGCTTTTAAATTAGTCTCTGGCACCGAATCCTATTTTTTGAGTTTAAGTAAATCATCTAGAAAAGCCATATTGCATTGGCTGGTATTGGCCAGGCAGAAGCATACGAGGGAAAAACGTATTTTAGAAATAGTGAGCTGTGCGGCTGAAAAGAAGAAGCCTAAACTATTTTAGTTTTTTAACAGGCATTCCAATAGCAGGCCGCCCTACGGAATGGTGTGAAGAAGCGGCCTGGAAGGATTTAGCTTTTTATGCGCAATTGAGAATGAGTGTATTTGTATAAATATTGATAGAGTACTGCTTCATGTAAGCGGGCAGCACCACTAAAACGACGGTTGACATGGAGATGAATAAGGTCGGCTAGCAATTCAAGCTGCCTTGCAGCATGGTAGCGTTCTGCTAACTGTAGGAAAACTTTTTGTATACGTTTATTCAATGGATTTCGTTTTCCCATGCCTGTTTGCTGATAGGCCTGATTAATTCTTTTAAAGTCCGCATGATTGAAAGCCATTTCTTCGGCAAAACTCTCCGCCATCTTTTTGTAAAACAGTACCTGCTGAGAAGAATCTTTTAAAAGTGTTTCGCAAAGATGTCGGGCAAAATCCAAAATGGAGGCGTAACGAATGGGTAAATCTGCTTTTAACTGTTTCATCGCCGATACACTATCAAGGTAAAAGAAATGTTCCACCATGTCCATCTGTCGACTTCCATAACGGGCTATTTCCCGTTCATATCCTTTGATCTCTAATTTTCGAAGATGTCCGTAATGATTGCCAATATTCATTAATTGGGGGATGGCTTTTAGAAGGATTGCCAGGTAGTCGGGATTCTTTAGTTTGATCCGGAGGCGCAGGTGGGGTTCCGGTTGGTTGTACCGTATAAAAAACCATTCGCAGATGTGGCGGCGATGTTCGTTTAAAAGCTGTCGAATTTCTTTGTCCAAAAAATGATCCATGAGTTCCTGTTGCATATAGAATTCGAAGTAAAGCCATTCACTTCCTGGCATTCGTAAATCACGGAAGGCAGATGTGCCATTTCGTAGAGGATAGCGTTTATAACAATTATCTCGATGGGCAAGATGAGCAATGAATTGTGCATGATAGGGGAGTCCTTTTTCATTCATTACACTATTGTTTTCTCCAATCAATGCTTCTGTGAGATAAATTTCATTCGCCTGTTGCCTTTGATAGAGGAGTAAAAAAGAAAGATCTTGGTCAGATTGAGGATCGATGGTGAGGGTCTGATCAAGTTGACCTATTAGAAAAGGTGCCTGTATTTCCTGCTGCGAAATCCATTCTTTTAACTCTTTGATTTTTTTAAAAGCGGGAAGCCTCCATTGGGCGGGGCTAACGATGAGGTCTTCATAATAAACCCTTGGATAAATGTCCAGGCCCGGAAAGATGGCTGCCAGGTGAAAACTCAGGTCACTTTGAAGGCCCTGATGCTGAAGATCGCATAAGAAACGAAAGAGGTCAAGATCCGAACGCTGGTAATTATAGGCGGAAGCCATTCGCGGTACTAATCGTTTACCACTTTCTTTGTGATGCAGAACCAGTTGATTTTCTCTGACACTGAGGAGAATATCTTTTAATTTGAGGGGGGTTGGCAGGGTAGACCAGCTTCCAATGGCCAGCTCCGTTTCGTATAAATGCTGGCGTCGGTTAACATTATCGGTATGCCCCTCACATTGATAGGCCACATCAAAAAAAAGGGCTTCCGGATTGGCCCTTTTTTCAATGTCCGTTACTTCCAATGCATATGCATAAATGTGGTTCATGCCGGTAAAACGACCCACCAGGGAAGAAGCACTGGCCCCGCCCGCCTGCCCAATCACCGGTGTACCATTGTATAAATGGAACAGGACGCTGAACGTGTTTGGCAACGACTTCGATTTCTCTTTCTTTTTCATTCGATACTGAGCTAATTGGACCGGTTTCGCCTGCATCATTGAATTCATCAGAAATTGTTCAAATGTGCGAAAGGTAATTTTCGATGGGGTTTCTGTCCGGGGTCTGTATTGCAGTTCTCCAATTAGAGAGGGTTGCGCCAGTTCTTTCTGTAGTCCATAACCAATGCCCAATAAGGGATCCAGAGCCAATGAGAGCGGCACTGACTGATGTTCCCAGGTTTCAAGAAAACGATCTTTGAACTTTTCGAGTAGGGGATTGTGTAGGTCAGGAAGACACTGTTTCATAAAATGGATGTAGGAAGACAATTGTGTGGTCAGATTGGAAGAAAGTCCTCCATGGAGTATTTTTCTCCCCGCAATTTTGTACTTGTCGGTGTTCTTCGAAATCAAGTTGAGCCGGGTGTAAAAATCCGTGCCCGTAATATTGGGCTGTTGATCGCATTCCAGTACCTGTAAATCCAGTAATTGGTCTACCAATTCATAAATTTGCTTTTCACCCATTTTTAATTGTTCGAAAAGATGATCGGCAATGTCGAAATAGGTTCTGGGCTTTTCACAAAAGGTAAGCAAATAATTGATATCGCTCCTTTGTGCGATCACATTTAGAGCAAAAAAGCCGGTTTCTTTGTATAAATAGCGGTACTCTTCTCCCATCTGATAACACATCGGGCTAGTTCGGAAAATAGCTTTATAAAGGATCGTACGATCAAAATGGGTACGGGTCTCATTGGACCATGCGGGCCATTCCTGAACTTGCATGGATTGTTCCAACACAATTGCGTTGGTAGCCGGATCATTTTGCCAGGGAACCAGTGAGACTGCCGCAAATTTCCCGAAGGGGGTGGATCGGTAACGACTGCGGTTGAAGTATTTCCATACGGTGAATTGGATTTTTTCGGATTGTTGGGCTAACTCTTCCACACTCAAGGGTGCAATAAATGGGTAAAATTCGGGTGAACTTTCGCGGATTAATTTTTTCAGTTCCGGCCATGCCTCTTCTAAGGAAGTTTTCGGGCTAAAATGGGGAGTTCTGCACAATGCATGCGAAGTTCCCTCGATCTTTGTTTTAAGATTAGCTTTCATAATATGATTTTTTTTGCGTGGATAACGATGAAGAGCCAGCTTAAGATTGCCTTTATAATTCAGGATGGGGATAAGCACAATGAATGCTCCTGGTAAGGAGCTTAATTGAGAAAGAACCTACCTTAGAAGCGATTTAACGAGGGGAGGCTGATGTTATCATCTATGGTTTCTAACCCCGGCCAGTGGATTTATAGGGCAGAAACAACTAACAATGCCTTCTTGTTTACAAAGAAAGGGCTATTTCCGATTAAAAAGGCACATTAAAACAGGATAAAGAGGGATGTTGTATAATGCCGATCCTCTTTTCCATGATCAAAAGTGAATTTGTCACCGTAGGTGCTTTCCAACCGAGAAAGGATGTTACTTAATCCTTTATGCGAACTTGCTTCGGTGAATACGCCTTCCTGAATTAAATTTCTGGTCTTAAATTCTATTCCTTCTTCGGTTTCCTGAAAAGAAATCTCCGCAGGAAAATTTGGGTCCAACAAGTACCCGTGTTTGAAAACGTTTTCCGTTAGTGTGAGCAAAATGATGGGGATGATTTGAAGGTCTTTATTTTTTAAATTCTGGTGAAAATGAACTTGTAATTTTCCTCCAAATCGTAACCGATTCAATTGAATAATGTTTTCTATCTGTTCCAATTCATCTTTTACCAGAACCAATCCATCTGCTGTATTTCCCATGGCAAAACTCATGATCTGAGACAAACGTACAATGGCTTCATCCGATTGCTCTGGATTGCGCTTTGCTGCATATTTTACAAAGTTCAAAGTGTTGAACAATAAATGTGGATTGATCTGCGATCTTAAAAAATCGATTTCGGCCCGGATGAGTTTTCCATTCAATTGTTCTATTTCTATTGCCTTTTTTAATTCTTCTTTGGAACGTAGAATGAAAGAAATCAGAAAATAGTATCCTGAAGCATATAAAATAAACCAGGTGCCTCTCCAGATGGTTGAAAAGAAGTATCGATTATTAAAATCAATCGGTGTTTTTCTCATATTCAGCATTTCCAATAGATAGGTGAGAAGAATAGTAATCCCTATATATGCCAGCACCTCCAAGACAACAAAAAAAGGGAGTTTCCACCAAGCTCTGTTTTTTCCTGAAAAGGACCACCTCATTACGACATAAGCATGGAAATAAAACACACTAATGTTAAGTGAATAAAAAAATACATAATGAAGGAGAGGACTGAATTGGCCGATCATCATTCCGGCAACTAATGATTCGTAAACAATAAAGATTGCCCAACAAATTACATGAATTTTTAAATGGTCTGACCGTGTCTTTGAAGGATTCATATAATAATTTTTAGGGTTAATATAATAAAAATGCAATTAGAGACATTCCGAAATAATCTTGAAGAAATATTGTGTTATGAGTAATAAAATTAAATTCAAAAAAATTAAAAAGACGTCTCTATTTATTTTCAAAAGTATGAGCGCCAATTTGCCTTCTACAACTGATCCCACCACCACCACTACTATTACAGGCACCACAACGGGTTTGAGTGGAATAGCTGGTCTTAGAAAGTAGTCATCTGAATCATTTTAAAGTGCGTCTTCTCAGAAAATCGTGAAACGCACTTTTATAAGTTTCACCAACTGAATAGGTAAGCCCATTTTTCAGGCGGATCACATTCCCATCTACCGTCTTCATGTGATCGATATTGATAATTACTGATTTGGAAACCCGATAGAAATTCTCATGTTTCCCTAGCATTTCTGCGACGGATTTGAGGCTGAGATAAGTTATTTCTTCACTGTCTAAACAACGGATAGTGACATAGTTTAGCATGGCTTCGATAGAAACAATCTCTTTGAGTGCTAGTTTGGTAAAGCTGTTTTTATGGTTCCCTTTTATGAAAAGAACCTCTTCAAGTGATTTATCCTGTCGCCGGTTTTTTTGTTTAATAATGTCCGCCACACTGTGTATCACGGCTTTGTCATCGACGGGCTTCACCAGGTAACCAGAGGCCTTTACTCCAAAAGCATCCAGGGCATACTCCCGATAGGCAGTCACATAAATCAGGTGGTCAGTGTGTTCCTTTAGTAAACGCGCAGCCGCAATGCCATTGAGCATCGGCATATTGATGTCACAGAAAATAATATCTACACGACCTGTTCTGGTCAAAAAATCGAGCGCAGGTTTTACTCCTTCAAACCGGCCGCTTACAACCATCCCCGGAATCCGTTCCACTATCTCTGATAGTTCTTCAACGGCGTGTGGTTCGTCATCAATAATAATACTCAATACCTCCATACTACGTGAGCGATAATGCTTGATTTCGTTTTAAATAATTAAAGTGCGTAAATTAACCTCTAAATTCCACCCATAGGAAATGTCATTGTAAAACAGTAAAAAGAGGAGTATTTTCCGAAATCCCTGTAAAGTTAATGAACTAAATTCAGGTCTTCATATAATATTTTAAGGGGATGATATAAAAAATGTAGGTTAATGCATATAAAATGATTAAATTTAAGTGGAGATTTATATCTGCTTAGATGCATTCATTTGGTGGTTCTCCCAACCTGCAGTAAGTTTTCCAAAATATTCCTAATTTGTTTAAGAAGATGATTTATTTTAATCTATTCATTATCAGTTAGTTTGCTTGTTTCTTGGTTTGCCAAAGGGAAATGCTTGTGTAAATTTAAGATGACACCCCTCAGGATGTTCCAAAAAGGGAGTATCATTACTGAAATCGTCCATTCTGTAAAAAACATCCAGGCAATCGGCCTTTCGTCGTATGGATTGTAGATTATTAGTCTTTAATAATCAAAAATTATCATTTTACCGCTCTCATTTGGATAATATAAGTAGCTTGGGCTACCTTTTTGGGTAATTTATGGCTCTTATAATTAGCAGGAAGTTACGAGTTAAACATTTATTAGTATGAAAGTTTTAAGTCAGATTACGATGTCCGAGGCCGATGAGCAGTCAGTGATTGTACAGGATATCACCTTCGTGGATTATTTGCATTGTCATAAGGAATTGCAGATTGCGTATGTCTACCAAGGCAGCGGAACACTGATTGTGGGGAATTACATTACCCAATTTGAAGAAGGGGACGTATATATTATCGGTGAAAATCAACCACACCTTTTTAAGTCAGCCGATTCCAATCAGGAACATATCCGCGCCATTAATGTTTATTTAAGTCACCGGGGAAATCTCGCCAGCCTTTTTTCCGTTCCTGAAATGAACCAGATCAAACGTTTCTTGGAGAATGCAGATTATGGGTTTAAGATTCCCAGCGAATGCAATACCGAAGCCATTGCGGCCATTAGAAAAATAGCTTCCCTTTCCGGTTTGGACCGGCTGATGGAAACCGTTCATTTATTTAAACGTTTGGTCCAGATTGACGGTTGGAAGCCACTATCTACAGGCCTTTACAATTATTCTTTTGATGGTACCGATCGTCTGGATAGCATTTATAAGTATACGATGGATCGTTATCACGATAACATCACCTTGCAAGATATTGCGTCGCATGCCTGTATGACCCCTCATGCTTTTTGTAAATATTTTAAAAAGTATACGCGTAAAACCTACCTCAACTTTTTGAATGAATACCGTATTGGAGAAGCGTGTAAGAAAATCCTTTCCGGAAAATATGATTGTATCTCGGCAGTTGCTTACCAGACGGGGTTTAGTAGCATCATTACTTTTAACCGTGTATTTAAGAAAGCAATGGGGGTAACTCCGACCGAGTACAAAGAAGAATTTCGGAAAAGAGAAAGCCTGATGGCTATTCGTGAACAAAGGCGTTACGCCTAACAAATCTTTAATTAAGTTAATTTTTGATAAGAACCGACTAATTGGTAAAGTAGATAAGAGTGAATACTAAGTTATGTTTGAATAACTAATAATTATTAATTCTTAATTCGTTACCAATGAGAAAAAGAGTCGCACTTGTAACCGGAGGATATACAGGAGAACTGGAAATTTCTTTAAAAAGTGCAAAGAACGTTTATCAGAAGATTGATAAAGAGAAGTTTGAGGTATATCTCATTTCACTTACACGGGAATCTTGCAGCTATGTTCATAGCGACGGGATCACTTATCTGGTGGATCTCAATGATTTTTCTTTAAGTCTGGACGAAACTAAAATCACTTTTGATGTGGTTTTCATTGTGCTTCATGGATCTCCTGGAGAAGATGGAAAATTACAAGGTTATCTGGAAATGCTTCAGATCCCTTATACCAGTTGCGATCAGTTGAGTTCAGCACTCACCATGAATAAAGCCTTCACCAAGAAAATAGTAGCCGATATTCCCGGATTGTATCTGGCCCGAGGGATTCAGGTAAATGCTGCAGAAGTAGATAAAATTCAGGAAGATACAATTGACTTGTCTCTCCCATTGATCGTCAAGACCAATAGTGGCGGAAGTAGTATAGGAATCAGTAAAATTAACGACCACAGTCAATTGGCTCATGCCCTGGAGAAAGCCTTCTTGGAATGTAACGAAGTATTGATCGAAGAACAGATTGTAGGACGAGAGTTTTCAGTAGGGGTGTATAAAGAAGGAAATGAGATTCGTGTTTTACCTGCCACAGAAATTGTGATTGATGGGGATCTTTTTGATTTTGAGACAAAATATTTTAATAATAAGTTGCAGGAAATCACCCCCGGTCGCTTGTCAGCAAGCGAAATAAGTCTGATGGAGGGCATTGTGAGGCGAATCTATCAACAATTGAACTGCTTCGGTATTGTTCGTGTTGATTTCTTTATCGAAGCAGAAACTGGAAAGTTCTTTTTTCTTGAAATAAATACAATACCCGGCCAGACGGATCACAGCTTTATTCCGAAACAGATTCGTTCTGCTGCACTGGACATTACAGAAGTGTACAGTTTACAGCTCGAACAAGCCATTTCTCGCCATCAGGAGAAAAAAAGCATCGCACTGCTTTAATTAATTTGATCATTTTTTCATTAAACCATACTATAAGATGACTATTAAACACATAGAAATCTATCGATTCAGCATTCAGATGGAACCCTTTTCCATCGCAACCGGAACAATGACCGTTGCTCCGAATGTCCTTGTACAAATTGTGACCGATCACGGACTTAGTGGCTGGGGAGAATGTTCCCCTTTTCCAGTCATTACAGGAGAATCACAAGATACGTGCATCGCCGTCGCAAAGCATTTTTCGCAATTGTTGAAAGGGAGAGACGCGTTGGATATCGAAGGAAACATGGCATTGCTGAATAGCGTTATTGCCGGAAACAGTACCGCTAAAAGTGCGTTCGACATGGCCTTGTATGATTTGGCGTCGAAACATGCCCAACTCCCGCTTTATCGCTTTCTTGGCGGAGAGAA
The DNA here is from genome assembly GCA_037190785.1 of Pedobacter sp. Taxonomy (GTDB): domain Bacteria; phylum Bacteroidota; class Bacteroidia; order Sphingobacteriales; family Sphingobacteriaceae; genus Pedobacter. Next base: position 167,535 of record JBBCJN010000001.1, read on the forward strand.
AAAAAGCATTGAAACAGACATTACCATTGGCATAGATCGTCCGGATAAAATGCAGGAAAAAGCAGCGGGATACATTTCACAGGGAGCCACTATGTTGAAGGTGAAATTGGGGAAAAATGCCAAAGAAGATGTAATACGCATTCAAAAAATTAGAGAAGCGGTAGGGAATGAAGTGAAAATAAAGATTGATGCCAATCAGGGCTATTTATATGAAGAGGCTTTGTATGTACTGAATGCGATGGGCGAATTGGATATCCAATTTTGCGAACAGCCATTGCGGTCATGGAATGATCATTTATTGCCCTCTCTCGTAGAGCAATCGCCCGTGAAAATCATGGCCGATGAAAGTATATATCACCATTACGATGCGATTCGCTTAATTAAAACAAAAGCTACCGATTACCTGAATATTAAATTCTCCAAATCTGGAGGGATTTTGGAAGCATTACGCATTAACCAGGTAGCAAAAGAAGCGGGGGTGAAGTGCATGATCGGAGGGATGTTAGAAACGCGACTGGCACTTGCAGCAAAGGTACATTTTGCGTATGCAGCTTCAAATGTGGTCTTTCATGACCTGGATACCTGTCTGGTAGGGCACCTTGAAAACCCGGTGATTGGTGGCGCTAATTACAATGGGTTCTTTGTGGAAGTGAGTGAAGAACCGGGAATTGGGGCGGGTATCGATACAGACTTTCTTGAAAAATGTGAAAGCTGGACGATCTAGTTTTCCAGGCATTCCTATAGAAATTGTCCGGGTCGTCTGGTGCTTCATTTTCACCTGGACAATTTTTGATACAAACAGAACAATTTACATCCTTCCTAAGCTAAATGAGCACCTATTTTTGAAAAACTAAACCGTATAAATCCATTGAAATAAAAGCAATCACTTTTTTCAAGCTATCAACAAACTTAACAAATTACAACCCATGCTAAATTTTTATCTATTTCGAAAGTACTGGACTCCCAGTAAACAACTTATTTTGCCATGTACATGGCTGCTGTTGTTCGTTCTCATAAGCATTCATGCACATGCACAACAAATAACCGTGAAGGGAAAGGTACTCAGTGCAAAGGAAAATACGCCTTTAGGAGGGGTAGGAATTCGGGAAAAGAATAAACCGACCAGTACACTTTCAGATAGCAACGGTGATTTTGTGATAGTGGTAGACGCAAAGTCCACTTTGCTGTTTACTTATATTGGTTTTGTGCAGGCCGAGGTAACGGCTGCCCCCCAGTTAACCATCCGTTTACAAGAAGATATTTCTTCACTGGCGGAAGTAGTCGTATCGGTTCCTTATGGAAGTCAAACAAGGGCTTCTTTTACAGGATCAGCGACGACACTACGTTCCAAAGACCTGGAAGGTAAACCTCGGGCTTCTTTTCAGGAAACATTACAGGGAAATGTAGCTGGTTTACAAGCCAGTCAGGGATCAGGTCAGCCTGGAGGAGGATTGAATGTACGGATCAGGGGTATCGGTTCTTATGGAGCTGGAAGCTCTCCGCTCTATGTGATCGATGGGGTACCAGTGGTCGATGGAGCCATTACAGTTTTGGCCCAGACTTCCAATACACTGGCAGGGATTAATACAAATGACATTGACAACGTAACGGTGTTAAAAGATGCCTCGGCTACCTCTATTTATGGTTCAAGAGCTGCCAATGGCGTCGTGTTGATTACTACTAAAAATGGAGCCGCAGGGAAAACAAAAATCAGTGCTTCTGCTCAACAGGGATTCAATCAGATTGCAAATAAAGAGAGAAACAGGCCATTAAATACCGAGGAAATGGCAGAGCTCCTGGTCGAAGGAATTATTAACAGCACGGCGGGCGCAATGGCATCTATAAATAATCCCACAGATGCATATACGTATCTGGTGGGACAAGGATTTAAAGCAGACGTGAATACTGATTGGCTGGATGTCATTACACAGACTGGAAAATATTCGCAATACGATTTGAATGCCTCAGGAGGAACGGATAAGACAACTTTCTTTGCTTCGGGCGGTTATTACAAGCAAGATGCGGTAACTAAAGGTCAGAATTATGAAAAAATTACTGCCCGTTTGAGGGTTAAAAATCAGGCTACAGACCGCTTAAGTTTTAATTTAGGTTTTGCTCCTAATTTTCAGAAAATAAGCACAGTACCTGGATCCGGAACAGGAATTAACCCGGTCAGATCGCTGAACCGCTTAGTGCCATGGGTGGCTCCATACAATGCCGATGGATCTTACTCCAATATTCTTTACAATCCGGAATTACACCGTCGTGAGAATGTCAATGATACCCGTACATATGCGCTTTTAGGAGATGCAAGTGCAGAATATAAATTCTTTGAAGGTTTTTCTGCCGAAAGTAAAGTGGGTATCGATATGAATTATGGAGACGATTACCGTTATTGGAGCCCTCTATGGCCAGATGGGGCCTCTGTCAATGGTCGTGGAATGCACTATACATCCATCTATATAAACTGGAATCTTACTAATTTATTAAAATACCGCAAGCAGGTAAAGGAATTTGGAATCGAAGCGACCTTAGGTCAGGAAGCGCAAAAGATTACGAGAAAGTTCATTAGTACGCAGGGCCAAAATTTTGCCGGACAGTACCTGTATAATTTGTCGAGTACTTCCACTCCTTTTGTGGCCTGGAGCAGCAGTGGAGAATCTACGCTCGCATCCTATTTCCTGAATACCAGTTTTAACTATAAACAAAAGTACTATCTTAATTTAACCGGAAGAACAGACGGTTCCTCTCGCTTTGGAAGAAACGTGCGTTACGGTAACTTTGGATCAGTGGGTTTTGCATGGAATGTCCATAAAGAAGACTTCATGGCCAATGTCAAATTTATTGATGAGTTGAAGTTCAGAACCAGTTATGGGGTGAACGGAAATCAGCACGCGGATTGGTATGCGGTTCCCGGAATTTACTCTACCGGTGCAGTTTACAATGGAAGTCCGGCCTATGTGATGGCGCAAATCCAGAATGATAACTTAACATGGGAAACCAATAAACCCTTTGATATTGGGGTAGATGTTTCTTTATTCAATCAACGTGTGACATTTACGCTTGATTATTTTAACCGGGTTACAGGAAACCTTTTAATGAATGCTCCTATTTCTTACACCAATGGATTGGGCAGCCAAGATCAAAATATCGGATCTTTCAGAAACAGCGGGGTGGAGTTTGCCATCAATACGCATAATGTGAAAGCTTCGGGAACCCATGGATTTAATTGGAGAACCAATTTCAACATCTCAACAACAAAAAACAAAATCATCGCTTTAAGCGGTACTGATCAGATTATTTCCGGTCGATACGTGAGAAACCTTGGAGGTGATTTTTATGAGTTTTACATGCCTGGATGGGCCGGCGTAAATCCGGCGAATGGAGAAGGACTGTGGTATACAGATGATACGAAAACTACCACCACAAACAATTACAGTCTGGCTAAATCGTACGCGCAGGGAAGTGCTTTACCTAAATTCTTTGGCGGATTTACGAACACATTTGACTATAAACGTTTCTCTTTGTCCTTCATGCTATACTTTAATGTAGGTGGAAAAATTTACGATACCTGGGGTACCTTTACATCAAATGACGGGAGTGCCGGTGTCACTGATTATGGAGTTATTGCCCGAGTGGATTACGATAACCGCTGGCAAAAACCAGGAGATGAAGCAAAATCTCCGAAAATGGTTTTCAGAGGATCTCAAAGCGGTCTTTCAGGTCAGCATTCCAGCCGCTTTTTATACGATGGAACTTACGTAAGATTAAGAGACGTTACTTTATCTTATGATCTTCCTCTGAATAAAAAGTACATGAATAAAGCACAAATCTACTTAAGAGGAAACAACGTCTTTACCTATACCAAAGACGATATGTTGAGAGCAGATCCGGAGACATTCATCGGCGGTTTATTAGATCAACACCTGCCGAATGCAAGACAGGTATTGGTAGGTTTAAACATCACATTTTAATCCATCGTTTAAATTTAGAGATTTATGAAATCATCAGTTAAATATATACAGCTTCTTTTGATTGCCCTCATTTTAGGAATGAGTGGATGCAAGGATAGTTTCCTGGATTTGAAGAATCCTCAATCCCTTCCCTTACAGGGAACAATTAAAGACCTCGCTACGCTTACCACGGCAGGAAATGGGGCTTATGCACAATTAAAAGACCTCAATTATTACGGTCGTTCCTTTTTAGTAATCCCTGAATTATTTGGCGATAATGCGTTCGTTAGTCGTTCTAACGGAGGTCGTTATCAGGAAGAGGATCTTCTTTCCATTACTAGAGAAAGCGGGATCGGACTTAGTGCCTGGGCTGCCATGTACCGTACAGTGGTAAATGCGAATATTACCATTACTGAGGGAGAAAAATTAGTCCCTGCTGCGGCACAAAATCAGGTGATTGGAGAAATGTATGCCCTACGCGCATTGGCTTATTTTGATCTGGTTCGTTTGTTTGCACAGCCCTATAACTTTACACCGGATGCATCGCACATGGGCGTACCGTTGGTGGTGGAACGGAAAGATGAACTTATAAAGCCTGCACGGAATACCGTAAGCGAAGTTTATGCTCAAATTATCCTTGATCTGAAAAAATCATTGACCCTGATGACGACTGCACAGAAACAGGCAAAATTTACACCTACTGCGGCAAATGCATTATTAGCTAAAGTATATCTGTATATGGGCGACTGGGTAAATGCCGAAAAGCATGCCACAGACGCAATTGCCGGACCGTATTCGTTATTGGCAAGAACGGCTTATGTCGCGAGTTGGGCCAACAAATTTTCCGTCGAATCGCTTTTTGAAGTGGGGACTCTAACAACCGATAACTTGGGAGCAAATTCCATCGGTTATTTTTATGAACAGGCCGGATATGGAGAGGGGTTGGCCACCGCAGATTTATACAATCAATATACTGCTACAGACGTGCGCAGACAATTGATCCAGGTGGGTGTAAGAAACGTCACCTTTGAAAATCCGGCTTACTTTGTTAAAAAATATCCAAAGGGAACTTCTACCAGAGATGACAACCTGAAAGTATTACGTCTTTCTGAAGTATATCTGATCAGAGCAGAAGCCAGGGCAGAATTAGGTAAAACAGATGCTTCAAAAAATGCAGGTGCTCAAGCAGATTTAAACACCATTGCCCAACGTGCGGATGCTTCTGCAAGTGCCATTACGCTTAGTGGCGATGCGTTGATAGAACGCATTCTGTTGGAAAGAAGAAAAGAACTTGCTTTCGAAGGAAATCGTTTCTTTGATCTTACCAGAAGAAAAAAGAATGTAACCCATATCCGTTCTACAAGCCAAGAGGTGTTCACTTATCCAAATCAGAAATTTGTTTATCCAATTCCTTTTGCAGAAACGACTGCTAATAAAAATGTTATTCAAAATCCTGGATGGGTACAATAAGTGAGTAACGAATGAAATCGCATGAGTAATTTTTGATTAGTAGAGAGTAATTTTTGAATAATCGATCCTGATCTTAAACAATACCTTGTCCAATCTTAACCCTTTGGAGGCTGATGAACGCTTCGGGGTTAAGATTGATTTTCCATTATTGAATTGATGAATATGAGAATTACATCTTACCTTTTATTGTTTTTAGTGGTCTTCCTGTTCGCCTGTAAGAAGGAAGAAACCCCCAAGCCAACTCCGCCACCGGTGGTTGTACCACCTACCAATCCGCCAGGCACAGGCATATCCTTAGCTCAGGTAGATGATGATGTTAACGCTTTCGTAGCGAAATATCAACTTCCTGGTGTGTCCATTGCAATTGTAAAGGACGGACGTTTGATATATGCCAAAGGCTATGGTTACGCCGATAAAGAGGCTTCGGTGAACGTGGATACCAGTAGTCTTTTCCGGATTGCCAGTTTAAGTAAATGGATTACATCTACTGCCATTATGAAGCTTATTCAGGATGGAAAGCTGGGTGTAAATGATAAAGTTTTCGGACAAGGAGCCGTCTTGGGAAATAGTTTTGGAGCACAGCCTTATGGTCAGAATATCACGAATATCACGGTAAGCGACCTGTTGCACCATACTGCCGGAGGATGGGGAAATTCATCCAACGACCCGATGTTTCTGAGTAATGAATTGAATGCAGATGACCACCTGAGCTGGGTGTTAAACAACGTGCCGCTCATCAATGTGCCAGGAACAACCCTTGATTACTCGAACGTTGGATACAGCATTCTTTGCCGTATCATTGAAAAACTCTCAGGGAAATCCTACGAGCAATATGTGCAAGAACAAATTTTCAAACCCGCAGGTATCAAAAATATGCAGATTGGTCATTCTTCTTTGTCAGGAAGAAAAACCAATGAAGTAAAATATTACGGGCTTGGTACTTCTAATCCTTATGGATATCACGTAAATACAATTACACGCTTAGGCGGGGTTGGGGGCTGGATTGCAAGCCCGATCGATTTAATGCGGTTTATGGTAAGAGTGGATGGGTTTGAAACAAAAGCCGACATTCTTAATCCTCAGACTCTAAGTTTGATGGCCACCAAAGGAGCCAATAGCGGGAATTACGCCTGTGGATTTTTGGTTAGCAGTAACGGAAACTGGTACCATGGGGGTACTCTTACCGGTACCAGAGCGTGGATGGTTAAAACTACGACAGGTTTCAGTTGGGCGGTTCTGATCAATACCAGCGCCTCCGGGAATCTGAACCAGGATTTGGATAAATTAATCTGGCCGGCAGTAAACAATGCTTCTACTCCTTGGCCTTCCCATGATTTGTTTTAAAAGAACATATACAGGATGTTAAAGAAATTGAGTCTCATTATAGGAATAACATGTTTCCTTTCGGGTGCCTTGTTTGGGCAGGCCTACCAACGATTGCACAGAAAAAGTATTGTTGCGGATGCTCATAACGATGTCTTGTGGGCACAAACCATGAAAGGTAGAGACATTTCTCATAAAACAACCATTGGAAATACCGATCTGGATCGGTTGAAAGAAGGAGGTGTCAACTTACAGATTTTCTCGATTTTCTGCAATGAAACTTATGGGAAGGGAAAAGCGTATTCGTTTGCCATTGCCATGATGGATTCGCTCCAGCAAATAGCCGAACGTAATTCCACAAAACTGGTACTGGCAAAGGATGTGAAGGATATCAAAAAAATCATTAAGAGTGATCGTATTGCAGGTCTAATGGGTGTGGAGGGGGGACATATGATAGAAAATAACCTCGACTACCTGGATGAGTTTGCCCGTCGGGGAATCAAATACCTGACCTTAACCTGGAACAACAGTACTGAGTGGGCAACCTCTGCTGCAGATGAAACAGCGGGGGAACTTTCGCATAAAGGGTTGACGGAACGGGGAGAACAGATCGTAAAGCGTCTAAATGCGTACGGAATTATTCCTGATCTTTCACATGTAGGAGAGCAGACTTTTTATGATGTGTTGAAAGTTACTACTAAACCGGTAATTGTATCCCATAGTAACTGCCATGAAATTGCTCCTCATGCCAGAAATTTAAAAGACGAACAAATAAAAGCCATCGCAAAGAATGGAGGAGTGATCGGAATTAATTTTTATTCCGGTTTTATCGATAAGGAATACCAGCAAAAAATCGATGAGCTGTTGGGAAGATATCCTGAACTGGTTGCCGAACTGAGTAAGCAATACAGCAGTAAAGGATATGTGGCAAGGGCCTTGTTTCAGAAAATTCCAAAATCTGAGGTAGATGGGATTAGACCTCCGCTCTCATTAATGATCGATCATATTGACCGCATGGTAAAACTGGCAGGAATTGATCATGTAGGTATTGGTGGAGATTTCGACGGAGCAGAATCCTTTGTGTTTGGACTGGACGATGTGAGAGATTATCCCTTGATAACGGAAGAGTTAATGAAAAGAGGTTATCGAACAAAAGATATCAAAAAAATACTCGGTGAAAACCTCCTCCGGGTATTGAAAGCAAACGAACTATAAAATGACATTCAAGAACAAAAGTAATAGACTAACAAAAAAAGTTCTCTTTTTATCGTTAGTCTCCGTTTTTGCTGCGCCGGTTTTTGCGCAGAAAACGACGTCTGCATTGCCTAAGGATTTTGATAAATATGTACGGAAGGTACTGGAGACATTTGAAGTTCCAGGAGTCAGTATTGCCATTGTAAAGGATGGCCAGACCCTGTTGGCCAAAGGCTATGGAGTAAAGCAGTTGGGAGCGCAGGAACTGGTCGATGAACAAACGTTATTTCCTATCGCATCGAATTCGAAAGCCTTTACGGCAACCGCTCTAGCCTTACTCGTTGAAGAAGGTAAAATTCAATGGGATGCACCCGTAATCAACTATGTGCCTACCTTTCGCATGGGTGATCCTTATATCACCAGTCAATTGACTGTAAAGGATTTGCTGGTTCATCGGAGTGGTATTGGTCCTTATGCAGGTGATTTATTGCAATTTCCCCCATCCAATTACAGCCGGGCGGAGATTGTCAGTAAAATTCAATACCTGCCCATTGTAACGAGTTTCAGAAACAGTTACGCTTATGACAATATTTTCTACCTTCTTGCCGGAGAAGTGATTAAATCGGTGTCAGGTCTGGAGTGGGAAGACTTCATTAAAGAACGTATTTTGAACAGGGCAAAAATGGAGAAAAGCATTCCGCGTGCATCTTCATTTAAAGATCAGCAAAATCGATCGGCTTCCCATGCACGTTTCAATGGAGTGGTAAAAGAAGTGACAAATTTCCTTGAAGCAGGGATAGGGGATATTACCAATCCCGCCGGGGGGATCGCTTCCAATGCCACAGATATGGCGAAATGGATGACTATTCAGCTCGACTCGGGAAAGATCAACAACGGGGATCGTTTATTTAAGCCTCAGACAGCCGCAATGCTTTGGAAAGGAGTTACCCCCATGCCTGTGGCTAATCTTCCGGCTGCCGTTAAGCCTGCTCAAATGGAATATCAGCAGTATGCTTTAGGCTTTTATACCTATAACTATCGTTCAGAAAGGGTGATTGCTCATGGCGGAAAGCTAGATGGATTTGTGTCCCGGGTCTTTATGATCCCAGGAAAAAATTTCGGAATTAGTATTCTGACAAACCAGGAAGAGGGGGGAGCTATCTTATCAATCATCCATCACGTAGTGGATCATTTATTGGGTGTTCCATCTTTCGATTGGATAGGAGGTTATAAGCAGTTGTTAATGGCACGTTTAGAAAGTGTAAAAGTTTCTGAAAACACCACCACTGCTGAGCGAAATGTAAATTCCAGGCCATCCCTTCCGCTAAAGGACTATGCGAATACCTATCAGGACGCATGGTATGGCAGGATCACGATCAAAGAAACCAACGGACGTTTGCGCATGAATTTTACGCACAGCCGTGGCATGGAAGGAACATTGGAGCATTGGCAGTACGATACTTTCGTTGTTCGTTGGGATAACCGCGAGCTAAAAGCAGACGCGTTTGTGACGTTCTCGCTAAATCCGGATGGAAAGATAGAACAGGCAAAAATGAAAGCCTTTTCACCTGTTACCGACCCGAGTTATGATTTTCATAACCTGTTATTAAAGCCTGTTCAATTAGATAAAAAATAATATGTCTGAAAAAGAATTTAAACCTTATATCTCCGCCAAGGACTTTATCCCTGAATTCACTCTCAGGGCGGTCATTATGGGCGCTATTTTTAGTGTTATTTTCGGTGCTGTATCCTGTTATCTGGGACTGAAAATCGGTTTAACAGTGAGCGCGTCCATCCCTATTTCTGTACTTGCCATCTCTATTTTTAAGAAATTAGGGAAGGCCACCATTCTTGAATCCAATATGGTGCAGACCATCGGATCGGCAGGAGAGTCGGTGGCAGCAGGCGTGATCACCACCATTCCCGCTTTGTTATTCTTGCCTGGTGGAGAAGATTATTTCAAGTATTTCCAAATTTTTGTACTGGCCTTTACAGGGGGAATGTTAGGAATTCTGTTCATGGTTCCTCTCCGTAGATCCCTGATTGTAAAAGAACACAAAAATCTTCCATATCCTGAAGGAACGGCTTGTGCAGATGTGCTAATTGCGGGAGAAAAAGGAGGGAACCTGGCTCAAAAAGTCTATTACGGATTGGGGATAGCCGTGTTATACAAAGTGTTGATGTCGGTATTTGGCTTTTGGAAAGAAGTTCCTTCTTATATCTTTTCTAAAGTATCCGCTCTACCCAACGCAACGATTAAGACTGAAGTAGGTCCGGAATTATTAGGCGTTGGATACATTATCGGTCCACGTGTAGGAAGTGTCATGTTGGGAGGGGGACTGTTTTCCTGGATCGTGCTTATCCCTTTGATCACCATGCTAGGAGATCATTTGTCGGTGCCATTTTTGCCTGAGAAAACCAAACTGATTGCGAATATGAGCGCAGATGAAATCTGGAACAAATACATACGCTACATCGGAGCTGGCGCAGTGGCTTTTGGAGGACTAATCACCTTAATTAAATCACTTCCCACCATTGTGAGTGCCTTTAAAGATGCTGTCGGAGACCTTCGTAAGACAAAAAGTAAGGACGGAGCTGAAATTATCCGTACAGAAAGAGAAATTCCTCTGAGCTGGGTGATTTTGGGGAGTGTGGGTCTGGTAGCTTTTATGGTGATCATTCCCAATATTCCTACCACCTTACTATCTGCCGTAATGATTGTTATTTTTGGTTTCTTCTTTGTGACCGTTTCGTCCCGGATTGTAGGACTCATTGGCTCTTCGGCCAATCCGGTTTCGGGCATGACCATTGCGACTCTGATGGCGACCTGTCTCATCTTTATTGGTTTAGGCTGGACGGGAGATTATTACCAGCCCATCGTATTGGTGGTCGGATCGATTGTATGTATTGCAGCAGCGAACGCTGGAGCGACCTCTCAAGATTTAAAGACGGGGTATCTGGTTGGAGCAACTCCGTTTAAACAGCAGATAGGCCTTATTTTGGGAGTGATAGTAGCTGTCATCACCGTGGGCTTTACCATTTTACTTTTGCAAAAAAATCTGGGGATAGCGGTGGTTACAGAATCACATCCCAATCCGCTTCCTGGCCCTCAATCGGTATTAATGGCCACGGTGATCAAAGGGCTGTTGAGCCAGGACTTACCCTGGGGATTAGTAATCGCAGGAATGGGAATTTCGTTGATCATGGAACTTTGCGGAGTAAATGCGTTATTGTTTGCGCTGGGAACCTACCTGCCGCTTTCTACCACGTCCGCTATTTTCGTAGGGGGGATGGTAAGAAAATTTGCTGAACGTAAGCAGTCTAAAAAAGAAGCTGAATCAGAAGCAGGTGCCGGTACATTATTTAGTTCAGGTTTAATTGCAGGTGGAGCGATCACTGGAATCATTGTGGCTATTTTGGTGGGAACCAATTCCGGGGTGCCTGGAGTTTCTATTGCCGATCAACTAAATTTCAATATCGGAGAACAAATGGGGACTACAGGAGATCTGATTGCCGCAGGGATATTTCTGTTGCTTTGTGTAATAGTATACCGGTTCGCCATTTCAAAAGATAAATCAAAAGTTACTCAAATTACATCATGAAAAAAAGTTTAACATTTTTGCTTTTAAGTACTTTAGGCAGCTCATTATTTGCCCAGCAGCAGTTGGACGAAAAGGCTGTTGCCTATATTGACAGTGCTTTATCCAGATTTAATGATACCGTTCCCGGAGCCATTGTTCACGTGGTTCATAAAGGAAATAAAGTGTATCACAAAGCGTATGGGTTGGCAGACCTCGAACTAGGCGTGAAACTCACCCCAACCAGTGTTTTCGAAGCGGCCTCTGTTTCCAAGCAATTTACCGCTACTGCTGTTTTGATGTTGGTAGAAGAAGGGAAATTAGGTTTAGAGGATGATGTGAGAAAGTACATCCCTGAGCTACCGGATTACGGAAAAACAATCACCATTGCTCAATTACTTACGCATACCAGTGGTTTGCGCGACTGGCGCAATGTAGGTTATGTAACCGATGTCGTTAATCAGCACTTTGTTTATGGTGACGGGGATGCGTTAAATGTGATTTTTCGCCAACGTGGACTAAACTTTCCAAGTGGAACCAAATATTCCTACAGCAACTCTAATTATGATTTGCTGGCCTTAATAGTAGAAAGAGTATCCGGGCAGAAGTTCGTTGAATTTTCTACTAAAAGAATGCTTATCCCCATTGGAATGACCAATTCTACCTGGAGAAATGATTACCGGAGAATTATTAAAAATAGAGCAAAAAGTTACCTAGGAGTAAAGGGGAATTTTATTTCCCAGATGCCTCTGGATAACACCAATGGAGCTGCAGGATTGTTAACTACCACTGAAGATCTTCAGAAATGGATGGCCTGGTGGAGGGATGGAAAATACAGTAAATCTCTCGAAAAATTGAGACTACAGCCTTTTACTTTAGAAAATGGGACAAAAACCAGTTACGCACTTGGCGGGGTACACGTTTATGAAAAACCAGGCTCCCGATTAATTACGCATGGAGGACTGTTGGCCGGATACAGAGCCATTTCTTCTTATTATCCCGACATCGATTTATCCATTACTTTTCTAAGTAATACGAGGGAGATCATTATTCCGAAAATAGCAGATCGATTACTTGAAATCTATAGTGGTGTAAACCCGGTAGTGGTAGATAGCACGAAGCTAAAATACGTGAAATTAAGCCCCAAAGAACTGGAACAGAAAGCGGGATTGTATAAACATAGTTTAGGCGTTAGAACCATTGAATTGGTTTATGCAGATGGTAAATTGAAAGTAAAGAACGGAGGAGAACTGAAAGCGTTATCAAAAAATACACTGGTGACGGGAGATGATCGTTACCAGTTTCAGGGGGCTGATCTGTTAATGCCGGATGAAGAAGCACTGGTATTGTACAAGAAAGTGAGCTTTTTTAAGCCGGATGAAGGCTTGCTTCAACAGTTATCCGGGATATATGATAGTCAAGATGCCGCTACGCAGCTCACAGTAAGTCCTTATAAAGGGAGCCTGCGTTATACGCGCAATGGTCATAAGTATATTTATCTAACACCTTCCTATCAGGATGGGGAAATTGTAGGTTTCAATGGATTGGATAATGGTATCGCAGTGATGTTGGATTTTAAGTTAAATAGTTCCGCACTGAACATCAGTGTGCCAAGAGCATTGAACATTCCCTTCTTGAAAAAGTAAACACAGGCTGTCAAAGCCTGTTTCACTTTCGGAATTCAATTTTAGTTGTGTGTATAAAGAGGGTGTCCGAAAAGGTCGGACTACCCTCTTTTTTGTCGGTTTTATTCGTGCCCCCCAGAGGAGCGTTTTTAAATATCCAATTCTCAGAGGGTTGGTTTTACTTTGGACCCACTCTTTGTTATTTAAACAAGATGATTTGGTAATTATGTTCTACATTCGCAATTATTAGTCGTTAACCAGTTCCGTGCATACAATGAAAACCTACACCGATTTTTTATTCGATTTAGATGGCACACTGACGGATCCCTCAGAGGGAATTACCAAATGCATTGCCTATGCCTTAGATGGGGCAAATATTCCGACCAGGCAGTTAGACGACTGGAAGCCTTTCATCGGTCCTCCCTTAAAAGACACATTTATGCATCATTTTCAATTAGATGAAGCACAAAGTCAGGCCTGTATTTTGCGGTACAGAGAGCGATTTACGTCTGTAGGGCTTTATGAAAACAAGTTGCTGGCAGGAGTTCCAGAACTGTTGGAAATGATTAAATCAAAAGGCGGGAGGATTTATCTTGCTACTTCTAAACCGGAGGTTTTTGCACTTCGGATACTGCAACACTTTCATATTTTCTCTTTCTTCGATTTGGTAGCAGGCAGCCTTTTAGATGACACGCGCCCTACTAAAACACACGTTTTACAGCATATATTAACCAAAAAATCTTTTTCTATTAGGAATGCAGTAATGATCGGAGACAGAGAACATGACATTCATGCAGCTAGAAACCTTCAAATAGACACCATTGGTGTACTTTGCGGTTTTGGTTCCAGAGAAGAATTGGAGTTGGCCGGAGCCGATAGAATTGTTCAGGGTATTCCTGAACTACATTCCTCTATTTGTTCAGTATATGAGTGCTGAATGAACTAATCAAAAATGAAATTTAACCGTTTAGTCATTTCCGAAATGGACATTTGTTCCTCTGAAAACTCCCTTTCGAAACGGGTATTTGCGGTTTGTTGGCTTTTTTTCGATATTTAGGAATTTTAGAAAAGAAATACCTATGCAAACAACAACCATTCGCGCATTTGGCACATCCGCTGCAGATGTTCCTCTAAAAGAGATGGCCATTTCCCGTAGAGAAGTGCTTTCCAATGATGTTCAAATCGCTATTTTATTTTGCGGAGTCTGTCATTCTGATTTACACACAGCCCGTAATGAGTGGCATGGAACCGTCTTTCCGGTTGTCCCCGGACATGAAATTGTCGGTAGGGTCATTCATGTAGGAAAAGAAGTCCAAAAATTTAAAGTAGGTGATTTGGCTGCCGTAGGATGTATGGTGGATAGCTGTCGGGTATGTGAGCATTGTAGAGCAGGTTTGGAACAATATTGTGAAGAAGGAAATATTCAAACCTACAATGCGCCAGATAAGCACCTCGGACAACAGACATTTGGCGGATATGCGGAAAGTGTGGTAGTGGATGAATCCTTTGTACTTCATGTTCCCGAGAATTTGGAGCTTGCTGCCACTGCTCCCTTGTTATGTGCCGGAATTACCACTTATTCTCCGCTGAAGCACTGGCAGGTGGGGCCGGGAAAAAAGGTTGGCGTGGTCGGAATTGGCGGATTAGGACACATGGGAGTGAAGTTGGCTAAAGCCATGGGAGCTCATGTTGTGGTGATGACTACTTCGCCTGATAAAATCGCCGATGCACAGCGTTTAGGGGCAGATGAAGTTATTCTGTCGACAGATAAACAGCAAATGTATGCAGCCAGAAACAGCCTCCATTTTATCCTGGATTGCGTGTCGGCCACCCATGACATCAATGCATACTTAAAGTTACTTAAGGTAGATGGAACTCTTGCTTTGGTAGGAGCCCCAGAGCACCCCATGTCGGTGGCGGCCTTTAGTCTGATCCCTGGCCGTAAAAACTTTGCCGGTTCCACGATCGGCGGAATTGCCGAAACGCAGGAAATGCTCGATTTTTGCGGTAAACATGGCATTACTGCCGATATTGAGTTGATCCGTATCCAGGAGATCAATGATTGTTATGAACGTTTGTTAAAAGGCGATGTGAAGTATCGTTTTGTCATTGATATGGCAAGTCTAAAAGAGTAATCCTTGTCCCCCTGGAAGCCGTTCGGACCTCTGTTTTAGAGGAGAATAAGAAAAATACTGTACGCCACACTATTAACAACCTAATTCCTTTATTCGAAGAGGGAGCGCGTAAGCAGCGTTTTATCCTTAATTAAATGTACGGAAGCGTATGAAAAATGAACACTCCGTGATTTCCGGATAAAGATCCTACTAAAATGCATCAAAATACGTCTGGTGAAGAATAGAGCTCTATTTAGGAATGGCGGAAGCATCCAAACGATGAAGCATTATCGTTGATTATTTTCCACTCTGATCCATCAAGGGATGTTCGCTGTAATGATGAATAATCTGATTCAATTTACCTGATTTGAATATGAGCCTTACCTGAGATTGTCCCGCTGTAGGATAGCTGACTATTGAAATAAACGTAAATGCCCATTCATTGTAGTGAGACATGTCCGGATCAAAAGGTAAATCGAGTGGCTTATCCGAAAGAATGAGCTCATAGGTGTGGAACTCTGGTCGCTGATAAAGAGATTTAAGCTTTTGATACATCTGCTGTTTTGAATCATTGATGAGAAATGCTTCTTCATCCGGTAAATGTGACGGCCATTTTTCTGTGCTTTGTGGTAAACTGTTGCCTGCAATGATGTATTCGACAGCCTGGTCTTTGAAACTGATTACAACCCGGTCAAGAAGGCCGTTATCGAAACGACTAAGCGTAATGAAATGATAGTAGGGTAAGAGAGCTTCAAGCTGTGTGGGGGAAGTAAAGGCTTTTCGTCCCACAACTGCTACGTTATACAAAGACTGTTCTTTACTCAATTTTTGTAACTGAACATATACTTCAGCAGGCGAGCTGCCAATCTGAATACCCCATTTAGCGCCCTTCTTAATGACTTCTGTGTATGGAGGAGTCTGCTCCTTTTTGCAGGAGAAGAATATGCTGACGAGGACGAACAGATAAAAAATCCTTTTCATATGTGTTTTTCTTTGTAGAACGAAAAATCAGCCCTATACGCTACACCAAACTTATCTGACACGGCGCAGTTTGAGCTGATACTGTTCTTGCCCCAGAGAGCCTTCTATGTAACAGGTATCATGTAACTGCTTTAAATTGCCTTCGAAAGAAGGGTATGTTTTATCCGGATACCGCCAGTGGATGCGAAAATGACCATTTTGATACTCATATGTTCCGATCCATTGGCGGCGATAATCGTTGAAACGAAATACCAGTTCATTGTCTAGATCGAAATAGACATGGCTAAGCAGGCTGTCGCGTGAACTTTCAATCATAAAGGATTTCCCATCAATGAACAACTGATCTACATGGTATTTTCCGGTGAGCTCCGGATGACGGTCTGGGGAAACTAAGCGTAAGCAAAGAAAACCCGGTAGAGCGATCAGCAGGATACGTAGGAAAACCTCCAGTGCTTTCGAACTGATTTCCAGCGGATAAGGAAGGATACTGAATAGCCTTTGAACGATGAATTTCTGATCCCTGACCAGGATATATAACACGCCAGTCATCAGAATAAGTCCATGTAAAAGTACACCCCAAGGGAGTTTGTAGAAAAAGTCCATCAAAATGATAAAGCCCAGTAGCGGAATGGCTAGGAATGCGCCTAACAGCCGTGTTCGGGCAAACAGCAACAACCAGGCCGTCAATAGTTGAACAAGAGCAATTACCGCCGTAAAGCCGTACGAATGTCTGAAAAAAGCCCAAACCAGGTATTCCCCTGAAAAATCACTTAGTGGACTGTCGAGCATGCCAAGAGGAACGATCATTTGTAATTTCTGTAGTTTCTGTAGCCCAAACATGCTGAGGTCCAATGCAATAGAAAAAAGTAGCAGGTATTCCAGTACCATTTGAATGGTCTTCCCTTGAAATTGCTGCTGTTTTTCTTTCCGTTGCCAAAAGAAAGGAAAAAGAATTGCGATTATGAGTATCAGGTAAGACAGCATATACCATATATCGGCAGAAAATAAGTCGTTAAAATATTTTGCGCTTAATCTTCTAAAACTTGCGGCAGTCACTAAACCACACACCAGACTTAAGCTAAACTTGCTTTTGAAGGAAAAGAGATTCATGTTTTATTTTTAGACAAATGAAAGGAGGAAACCCATAAAATGAGTTCGTTTGGATCCAACGAAACTGTTAAAATGGATCCAATCTGTATCTTTATATTTCTTAAATTATTAGTTATTGAAAGGATCTATTCTCATTCTGAACTCGCTCACCGCAGGCATCTTATTTTTGGGTGCACTGATGGTATGGAATAAGCCAAAGCAAAGTAATCTATATACAAATGCCTGTATTTCATTATTTTTATTGTCTTTATCTTTTCTTTTTCTTCAACTAATATTGGAAATTTCCGAACAGCAGGAACCCTTGCTAATTGTGTTTTTAGAAAGCAGCCGCTGGTTGATTTTTCCTTTTTTTTATATCTCGTTGGTGAGTTACATTTATCCGTCAAGAAAAATGAAGAGGCACTGGCCACATTTTATTCCCTTTCTGATTTTTCTTTTTTTACCCTGGATCCATTCTTTGAAACCTATACCGGCAGTTGCCTGGTCGGTGAAATATTTTTTACTCATACAAGCGTTTCTTTACGCTTTTCTTGTTGAGTTTCGTTTAAAAGAACACCTTCGGCGTGTGGTTCATTTTTCAGCTTCTGGTGAGGGAGTGAACTTAATCTGGATGAAATGGGTGTATTACGCGCTGGTAGGAATGAGTGTTTTTCGTTTGCTTACACTTGCCATCGATGGAACGGAATTTTTTGTAAGCCTGGTTTACTTTTTTCTGACATTGTTACTCGTGAAGTACGCTTTTCTACAAAAAGACATCTACCCTGAGAATGAGGATTTCCTAGAAAGATCATTGAAAAATTTACTTCCAGATAAAAAGGGAACAGCACGCTTAACTTCCATGCAGGTAGACTTGCTCAAGCAAAAAGTGGAAAGCATTCTCCTCTCTGAAAGATTGTATCTGCAACCTTCCCTCAACCTGAATGACCTGTCTTTGAGAACGGGCATAAATATGCATGAACTTTCGTATGTAATTAATGAGGGTTTCGGAAAGAATTTTTACCAACTTATCAATGAGTTAAGAATCGAAGAAGCTGTTCGCTTATTGCATTCAGGTAAATTTGGAAAGAGAGAAATGGGAAATGTTGGAGTAGAGGCGGGTTTCAACTCAAAAACAACTTTTTATGCCGCCATGAAAAAATACAAAGGAAAGACACCTGGACAACTCTTGAAACGCCGATGATTGCTGACTTTGAATTAATAAAACGATTTAGTATACGCATTAAACCTATACTATAAAAAAAAACTAATTTTTATATCAGGGCTTATTTATAAGCTGGCGGGTTAAAAGGGATTACAATCGAACACCTTATTTCGCTGCTCACCATTTTGGATAGTTTAGACAGTGCATAAACTACGAATAAGCTTCAGATTGATTTTGTTCTGTTCGCCCACTTTTTCAAATGCGAAACAATTTCTTCATAAAATCTTTCTTCATGTGCTTTTTTCACTGCCCCAGGCACTTTTAGGCGAAATTCACTTCTTGTTTTAAATTGTAATGCGGCTTGTTTGCAACTTTCATACGTCCAAGTACCTTTGGGTAGTCTTCTATATTCCATATGATCACATATTTGCATCCAATTATTTTTGTGAGCTGCGGCATAGGCACCGAGACTATTATTTTGAAAGTCGCCTCTGGTTTTATATTTTAATGCTTCTGCTTGACATTTTTCAAATGTCCATTTTCTATTACTCCACCCCAGTCCACCTGCTTTTGCACTGTTTAAAATTTGCCAACCGTTATTCTTGTAGACTTCGATTGTTTTATCTTCTAATTCCTGGGCTCTCTCGGTAGTGATGTATGTTTTTGATATTGATTTATATATAGGGGTTAGTTTGCTTTTCTGTGAATGCTTATACACAGGTGATTTTCTATACTGCAAATGTTGCAATTGCCTGCGTTTCTTGTCACAGGTTAAACCAACATACACCACCTTGTCTGGAAATTCATAAGCGTATACGAATCTTTTATGCGTATTGCCAATTGCATCCATGTGTGAGCAAACATGTGGAATCCAGCCTCTTTTTTGGCATAAGCTATAAGCTGATGAATTACTTGTTTTGAATTCCACTTTCGTTCTATACTTCAATGCCTCTTTTTGACATTGATCAAAACTCCAAAATCTATAAGGCTTCCATCGAGAAATCATATGGGTACAAATTTGATCTAAAAAGCCTTCTATTAGAGCCCGGTGATAAGCAGAACAGGAATAACGGACAAAATCACTTCTATTGCTATATTTAAGAGCTTCATTTTTGCACTTATCGAATGTCCATATTTTATTCGAATTTTTCAGTTCAGGATTTTTGTAAATTTCCCTTCTTCTCGCATTTCTACAACTGGTGCAACGATGTCTACGACCGCTTTTAGCTACTTTGCTAATAGCAAAATCGTGAATGGGTTTCTCTGTTTTGCATTTTGTACAAAATTTAGTTAGAATGTCCACATATGAAAATATATTATTTTTTCTAACCATATACCTTTTCGAATCGAACTCGTTCAATTCTTCTTGTTCGAATCTGTTTCTGCTTTTGAAAGATGGACAAAGGAAAAGAAAATGTATGCTAATAAAAAAAGTCTCCAATCGTAAGATTGGAGACTTTGCGGAGAGTGAGGGATTCGAACCCCCGGACCTGTTACAGTCAACAGTTTTCAAGACTGCCGCATTCGACCACTCTGCCAACTCTCCGCCGCAAAAGTACAAACTCTAATCAATTCTGCCAACTTTGATTAAAAAAATGTAAACAAATAGTTTATTGCAAATTTTTAATGACTGATAGGTAGTCACTTACGGTCGCTTTTTTTATTAAAAGCTAAGCCAAAAACATTGAATAAGGGCTAAATGAAGTCAGTTTCTTAAACATATGTTCATAGTCAGCACATTCCCAATTGATAATTTTTAAGTATTTTTGCTCTTCAGAAGTTGTGTGATTACCGCTTATTTGAATTTAACCTTTCGCATGCACCAGTCGCTATTTCAGCTCATTTCACAGCACCTTCCTTTTTCGGAAAAGGATAAAGCCTTATGCATCCATTCTTTTGAACCTGTTCTTTTTCCCAAAAATCGCATTATTGAGGAAGAAAATAAAATTCCTGCTTATCTGTATTTTGTTGTGTCTGGTTTTTTAAGACTTTTTCATTACAATGAGAAAGGGGAGGAGGTGACCACGCATATCAATTGTCCACCTGGATTTATCACTTCTTATCTTAATTTCATTAATCGAACAAAAGCCACGGAGAATTTGGAATGCATTACGGATTGTACGTTGTTGAGAATCTCCAAGTTAAACCTGGAAAAGTTGATTGCTGAGAGTGCTACCTTTAAAGATTTTAGTATCCTGGTGTTTCAACAATCATTGTCATATAACGAAAAACGAGCTAGAGAATTAGCCACCCTCAGTGCTGAACAGCGTTACATTAAATTGATAAAAGAATTTCCTGAAATACTGCATTATGTACCTGTTCAATACATCGCATCTTTCCTGGGGATGAATCCGAAGAGCCTCAGCAGGATCCGTAAGCAGTTGATTAAGTAACATTTGTGAAGTGTTTTTGAGTTTTTAAGACTGAATTTTGTCTTACTAATTAAAAAACATTCAATGACACAGAAAAATTTAGCCCTTGTTTCGGGCGCAAACGGACATCTCGGAAATAATTTGGTAAGGTTGCTGCTAAGTAAAGGCATTCCTGTGAGAGCTTCTGTCAGAAACTTGAAAAACAGGACACCTTTCGATGGTTTAGATTGTGAAGTGGTGCAGGCAGACATTACTGATAAAGCCTCTTTTGTGAAGGCGTTGAGAGGCGTACACACTTTTTATGCGGTGGGGGCTTCTTTTAAATTATGGGCCAAAGATCCTAAAAGAGAGATTTACGATGTAAATATCGAGGGAACTAAAAATACCATAGAAGCTGCTGTAGAGGCCGGTGTTAAGCGGATTGTGTATGTGAGCTCCATAGCTGCACTTGATTACACCAATCTTCCTACGAAAGAAAGCAATGGATACAACCCCGATCGGAGGGATATGTATTACAACTCTAAAAATGATGGAGAAAAACTTGCTTTTGAATTGGCAAAGAAACATCAGATTGAATTGGTGGCTGTATTACCTGCGGCGATGATTGGAAGTGAGGCATTTTTGCCACTCAATGTATCTTATCATATTCTTGAATTAATTCTTCAGAAGAAAATTCCTGTAGAAACAAATATTACGTTAAACTGGATCGATGTGAAAGATGTAGCGGAAGGGTGTTACCTGGCGGCTACAAAAGGGAAAAATGGAGAAAGGTATATCCTCGCCAATGAAAAATGCACGTCGATTAAAGAAACGACACAGATTGCCAAAGATTTATTTCCTGAACTACAGTTAAAATTACCGGTTGTTGTTCCCAAACCCCTCTTATTTACTGTAGCCTGGTTCATGGAGATAGGTGCTAAAGTAAGTGGAAAAGCACCGGTCCTCACGACGAAAGAAATTGCCATGTTCTCCGGTTTACAACAAAATTTTGATATTTCAAAAGCCAGAAAAGAATTGGGCTTCCATCCAAAAGATAGCCTCGTAGCGGTAAAAGAAGCCCTGACTTATCTAATGGAAAAATTCAATTAGCAAAATAACCAAAAAAGAGGCAAATAAAAGACATAAATGAGGTGGTCATGTCCTAACAGTTATCTTGAACAACATTCTTTGCAGGTTCCTGTTAAGACACAGTTAACGCCTTCTACCTCATAGCCGGAAGGTAAAGAAAAATGGACAGGGCTTGGGAGACATTCAATAGTCTGACAGGTAATACAGCGAAAATGAAAATGATGATTGTCTAGTGGCTTCTCCTCACAGCGCATGCATACTGCAAAGTATTGTTTGCCGTCTTCCGCTACAATTTTATGAACAAGTCCATCTTCGCAAAATCGGTTTAAGACTCTGTAAATCGTTGCGCGATCTATTTCAATGGCTATTTTCTGTTCGATGGCATCCTGACTCATGGCTTTTCCTGTCTGCTGAAGGATTTTCAAGATCGCCTCTTTGGATGGCGTATTTCTGCGCTTCATAACGTTACTTTCAATGACAAATTTAATCAAAAAACTGAATTTATTATTGCGACATAGTTGCAATAATAAATTTCTTTTATACCTTTACAAAAAATCAATCCGAAACAGAGAGAGGAAGCGTTCGCTCATCTATGTAGCTCAAAATGACATCAATCGTGAAATATCCCGGCCGGCGCCGCATGATTAAACAAAGTAGTTTTGCAATGGCAGCATTGGTTTTGCCCTCTCCTTTTAAAATAATAAAAAAAATGAATGTTATGTCAAATCACCACACTTATGACGTTATCATCATAGGCGGAAGCTATGCGGGTCTTTCGGCTGCGATGAGTTTAGGGCGTTCGTTGAAAAATGTACTCATCATAGACAGTGGAATGCCTTGCAATCGTCAAACTCCCCATTCACATAATTTCCTTACTCAAGACGGAGAAACTCCGTCAGCCATTGCAGCAAAGGGAATGAACCAAGTATTGACCTACGATACCGTGAAGTTTCATCAAGGCAAAGTGGTAAAAGGGCAGAAAGCCACTACCGGTTTCAAAGTGGAAACTTCAAAAGGGGAATCCTTTTCTGCACTGAAGCTGATTTTTGCGACCGGAATAGAGGATCTGCTTCCTGATAGGAAGGGTTTTGCTGAATGCTGGGGCATTTCAGTTATTCATTGTCCTTATTGTCACGGTTATGAATTCCGAAAGCGAAAAACGGGAATTCTCGCCCGAGGAGAAAGAGCCTTTCACCTCGCCTCCCTGGTAAAGAACCTGACAAACGACCTTACCCTACTGGAAAGTGCAAAAACAGCACTTACTTCATTTCAGTTACAGAAGCTTAAGGAAAAGAATATTCAACTTATGGATAAAGAGGTAATCGAGCTGGTTCATGAGAAAGGAAAGCTGACCAAAGTTATTTTTAATGATTATTCCGAGATGGATTTTGACGCTATTTATGCGGCAGTTCCTTTTCGGCAACATTCCACTATTCCGGAGGAATTGGGCTGCGAGTTGACCGAACAGGGTTATTTAAAGGTAAACCACTTTCAGCAAACAAGTGTGCCGGGTATTTTTGCATGTGGCGACAATTGTAGCATGATGAGATCAGTGGTCAATGCCGTAGCTACGGGAAGTTTAGCTGGGGCCATGGTGAATAAAGAACTGACTGAAGAACATTTCTGAGATAGCTGTCTGTATTTCGAAATAGATAAAGTACAGGGACTGTTCGGAACGATCGTTGTAGAAATGATTTTTCTACTATAAACAAAAAAGCCACCCCTAAGGCAGCTTTTGATATGGCGGAGAGTGAGGGATTCGAACCCCCGGACCTGTTACAGTCAACAGTTTTCAAGACTGCCGCATTCGACCACTCTGCCAACTCTCCGCCGCAAAAGTACAAACTCAGATGTAATCCGACAACTCTTTTTGTGATAAAAATAAAGATTTTTAAAAGATCTGATAATCAACTCTTTTCTAGCTTTTCGACCGGTTCTTCCCGCTTTTTAAATAGGTTAAAATTAGGCCGGATAATCTTTACACTCCGTTTAGAAAGGTCAATACTTGCATTTAACTCAAACCCTACCAATAAAATAAGCGAATTGAGATACAGCCAGATCATAATCACGATAAGTGTTCCTATCGATCCATAAATCTTGTTGTAGGCTCCAAAATGATTAATGTAAAAAGAAAATCCCCAGATCGTGAGAAATGCTAAAAAAGAGGCCAGCCAGGAGCCCGGGCTAAAAAACTTCCACTTTTTGGTATGTGCCGGCCCGTATCGGTATAAGATCGAGACGGTGATAAAATACAAAATCCCTAAGATTGCCCATCGGGTAAACTGAATGAGATACAAGGTTAGATTACCCTGGTACTGGATTTCCTCCTTCAGGTAATTCAGCAAAATTTCTCCCAATGCCATCGCCGCTATGCAAATAATCACTGAGAAACAAATGATTAATGTCAAAATAAGTGACACCAGTCTCAGTTTTAACCAGGACCTGGTTTCTACAATGAGGGAAGATTTATTAAAGGCACCCATTAAATTATGCACTCCATTGGTGGCAAAAAAAAGGGAGAGCACAAAACCTAGAGACAGTAAACTACCATTCTGGATATTCACAATGTCATTAATGGTGGTTTCCATGGCTAGGTAAGCATTATTTGGCAGGATGAGTGCCAATAATGACATTAATTGGTCTTGGAAACCAATTCTTTTAGGGATATAGGGAATCAGTGTAAACAGAAATATAATTGCCGGGAAGATAGCCAGCATAAAGTTGTAGGCTAACGAAGAGGCTTTATTAATGAGTGTATCCTTACTAATTTCCCGAAAGAAAAAACTGGCTACAGTATATAAAGGAAGAGGACTGAAACCGGGCAATACACATACTTTCGTCCACTCTATGAAGAGGGCATACGGCCGAAAACGTAACAATTGCTGGTGAATCCAATTCATGTTTATTCAAAAAAAGTGCGCACATTTTTCATGAAATTCTCAGGAGGCTGGCAAGGCCTTCTGGTTTTGATATTTACGAATACCAAGGTTGTTTTTCCCACATTTATCAGTTCGTTCTCTCCGTTGTAAATTTCATATTCTACCTTTAATTTAATGCTGGGAAGTTCTTTTACAATGGCTTTAATCGTTAACACTTCATTGTAAAACGCCGGTTTCAGATATTTGGTTTGAAGTTCCAGAACAGGCAACATTACTCCTTCCTTTTCCATCGTGGCATAGGTCATTCCAGAGCAGGCTTCAAAACATTCTGTACGGGCGATCTCATAATACTGAGCATAATTTCCATGATAAACAACCCCCATCTGATCGGTCTCGGCATACCTGACTCGGACTTTACTTTCGTATACAAACATCAGCGGTAAATATTTCGTTTATTTAGTGCTTCCCTGTATTTTTTTGCATTCACTTCATGTTGTGCCTGGGTTTCGGCAAAATTATGGTATCCTGAAAAATCTTCTTTAGCGCACATATAAATATAATTGTTTTTCTCCCTGTTCAAAACAGCATCGATTGCCTGGATGCTGGGCATCATAATCGGTCCGGGAGGAAGCCCTCCGTAGAGATAGGTATTGTATTTCGAATCCTTTTTTAATAAGCTGTTGATGACCCTCTTTACGGTGAAATCCCCATTGGCATAAATAACTGTTGGATCGGCCTGTAATCGAATTCCCCGCTCAAGCCTGTTAAGGTACAATCCGGCAATAGTCGGCATTTCTCTGTCAAACAGGGCCTCTGCATCTACTATGGAAGCAAGAATGGTCGCTTCTGTGGGATTTAATTTTAAAGCAGCTGCTTTTTCTTTGCGCTCCGCTGTCCAGAACTGGTCGTGCTCTTTTTTCATCCGGTTAAAAAAGTCGATAGGGGACGTATTCCAGTAAATGTGGTACGTGTTAGGAATAAACAGGGTATAAATATTCTCTCGGGTATACCCCATTGAATCCAATAACGGAACAGAATCTATAACAGACATAAAATCCACCGAATCAGCTTCTAAATTCTTTGCCAAGTAGGCCGCCAAGTTTTCTTTTTTTCGAAAATTTTGAATTTTTAAACTGACAGCCTCCTGATTGCCGGATTTAATCTTGTTGATCAAGGTGCGGTTATTGAGTCCTTCCGTCAACAGGTATCTCCCAGGGCGTAAACGGTCAGCAAGCTCCATTTGAAGCGCAGCTTTTTGAAACCTTTCAAAATTTCGCAATGCGCCGTTTTCCTGAAGTTCTTTAAGAAAGTCTTCATAACTGGCATGACTGCGTACATATAGGTATTTTTCTTTTCCGCTGATGTTTGGCGCAAAATAAGTTTGATAAAATTGGAAGCCAAAATAAGCGGCTAGGATCAGAAAGAAGGTACTGACCAATAGAAAAATTTTAAGATTCCGGGATGAATTGGACTTTTTGTTTACACTCATAGGAGATATAACTTTTTTTTAGGGTCTTTTGTTGGATAAAATAATATTGATAGGGGAACCAATTCTTACTTTGGTAAGGCTGTCTGCCACCATGGGGTATTGAGCAACCACTACTGCGTTGGCACTATCAGTAATTGTTCCGCTATAGCTAACCGCCCCTAGAGATAACATGGATCCTCTTAAAGAAAATTTTGCTTCATCAATGGTAAATCCTAACAGATTAGGTAATTCCACTTCTTCGCTTCCACGACCATCTCCCAAGGTCAGATTCACCCTAGATCCAGTAGGAATGTCATCTCCCGATTTGATAGGTTGCCCTCCAAAGAAGATTTCCAATACCACATCGCGACTAACATCCGGTTTATATGTCGTATCGCCCAGTTTCAGTCGGTAACTTTCTAAAATGGCCTGTGCTTCGCGTAAAGATTTAAACTCAATGTCTGGAAATTTTACATTGGGTGCCTGACTGGCATTGATCGTAAGGTAAATGGTGCGGTTGTCTTTTACAAAAGTTTGAGGATCAGGATCCTGATCCGTTACAATGCCGGCGGGTTTATCCAGGATAAAAACCGAGTCGATTTCGTAGCGTAAACCCAGGGATTCTAACTGAGCAATGGCCTGGTGGATACTTAGTCCTTTCAAAGAAGGAACATTCAGACCCTGACCATGCTTGGTATAATAACGTAAGCTGAAGAAAGCCGCCAGCAAAATCACAAAGACTGTGGCGATTGCTGCCAATAAATTTTTTCTAAACGACTTTGTTTTAAGGTACTCGATAAAATTATTCATTAGACATCTTAGGAAATAGAAAAACTCAGTTCAAATTTAGTTTAAAAAATATTTTATCTGAAATTAAATCAAAACTGCATGAACTAATTTCTATTTTTGAGAAGTGGCAGGAAGAAATGGGCATGTATGTTTTTACAAAATGCCTGCTCCAAATAAATGGTCGGCCAATGTGGCAATAAAAGACAATTGAAATAAGATATTATAGATTAAAACAAAATGAAAAAAACCATCGCCCTGTTAACCGGAGGGACCACCGGCGAATGGGTAGTTTCGGTGAAAAGCGCCGCTACCATCGCTCAGCACATTGATCAGGAGAAATATGAAGTGTATAAAATCATGCTGAATGAGAGCGGCTGGTTTTATGAACCTGCTGATTCAGTGAAAATTGAAATCGATAAGAATGATTTTTCGCTTTCTATTCAGGGACGTAAAATTAAATTTGACGGCGTATTCATTGCCATCCACGGTTCTCCCGGAGAGGATGGAAAGCTACAAGGATATTTTGATATGCTAGGGATACCTTATACCACATGTGATGCGCTTACTTCCGCCATTACCATGAATAAGGGATATACGAAGGCCATTGTGCAGGAAATCCCGGAATTAAATGTGGCTAAATCGATGCAGTTATTTCAGGCTGACAGATCTGCGGTAGAGGAGATTTCCCAGCAACTAAAACTTCCTTATTTTGTAAAGCCCAACAATGGTGGAAGTAGCATTGGCATGACCAAAGTGAAACGAGTGGAAGAATTGGAAGAGGCCCTTGAAAAAGCATTTAAAGAAGATACGCAGGTGTTGGTAGAGGAATTCGTTGAAGGAAGAGAGTTTTCAGTAGGTGTTTATAGAAATAAAGGCCAGTTGGTGGTATTGCCTGCAACGGAGGTGATTCCGCAGAACGAATTTTTTGATTTTGATGCCAAATATACCCCTGGAGCCACGGAAGAGATTACTCCTGGCCGTATGAATGATACCGAAAGAGCCTTGGTTGAAAGAATCATTAGAAAGGTGTATGAAAAATTGAATTGTAGAGGGATCGTACGTGTAGATTATTTTTTAGAAAAAGGAAGTGGTAAGTTTTACTTTATAGAAATTAATACCATCCCCGGACAAACCGCTACCAGTTTTATCCCTCAACAGGTCGCTGCAGCTGATATGAAATTAACCGAGTTTTACAACGCTATTCTGGAAGAATGTTTGTAAAAATACCCCTGAGATTTTGTCTCAGAGGTACCTTATTCACTAAAGCTGTATATTTTTCCATTTACCTTTTCTAAAAATAAGGAAGGCTGTGATGGCGATTCCTATTTCTGTGACCGGGATGGCAACAAAAACACCTGTGGGACCCATTTTAAAGGTGTTAGCCAACAAATAGGCGAGGGGAATTTGGAAGAGCCAGAACCCCACAAAATTAATTTTAGTGGGGGTAACCGTATCGCCAGCTCCATTAAAGGCACTGATCAGTACCATGCCCGCGCCGTAAATGACAAAGCCATAACTCATGATATGGAGGCTTTCCATAGCTACTTTAATTACCGCGGGATCGCTGGTAAAGAGAGCGATGAAGAAGTTGCCGGAAGTAAGAAAGAGGACAGTGACAAATGCCATAAAGATGAAAATGTACTGAATGGTCATGAATACGGCCTTTTCTGCTCTTTCTGGTTTTTTTGCGCCGAGATTTTGTCCTACCAAGGTGGCGGCGGCATTGCTTAATCCCCAGGCAGGTAACATGAAAAACATCATCAATCTCAGGGCTGTCTGATAGCCAGCTGAACCATGATCTCCTCCTGTTTTAGCGACCAGTTGGGTAAGGAAGATCCAACTGCAGGAAGCGATTACGTACTGTAAAATGGCCGGAGCTGCAATTTTGATAATGGACTTCATTTGGTTCCATGCAGGATAAAAATGAATTAGCTTTACAGGGAGCGCATTATTTCTTCTGAACAAATGATATAACTGATAAACCACCCCTAAGCTTCTCCCAATGGTAGTGGCCATGGCCGCCCCGGTCAATCCAAAGGCCTGAACAGGCCCCCAGCCCCGGATCAATAAGGGACATAAAAGGATGTTGGCGATATTCGCTATCCACAAACTTTTCATCGCAATAGCTGCGTTTCCGGCTCCTCTGAATATTCCATTAATGAGGAAAAGAAACATAATAACCAAACTTCCGCCCATCATGATGCGAACAAAAGAAATGCCCTGTAAGGCGGTTTCTTCTGATGCACCCATCCACAACAGTAGTTCTTTGGCATAAATAAAACCAAAAATACTAATGATCAGTGTAATGGCACCTGCTGCCAACATGGATTGAGCTGCTGCCATTGCAGCCTTTTCAGGCGCTTTTTCTCCAATTCGTCTAGCAACAACCGCAGTAGCGGCCATACTCACTCCAATGGCCAATGAGTAGACAACGGTGAGTACCGATTCCGTAAGTCCCACAATCTGGATGGCGTGACTACCATTCGGTAAATGCCCGACAAAATATAAGTCTACCAAGGCAAAAACAGATTCCATCATCATTTCCATCATCATGGGAATGGCAAGGAGGACAATGGCCTGTCGTAAATTTACACTGGTATAATCAGTTTCTTTACCACGTAAAGCGTCAAAAATAAGTGTGAAATAAGCGTGAAGACGCTTTCTAATCTTACTAAAAAAAGACATAAAATATAAAAATGATTGAAACCATGCACCGATTTGGCAACGATGTCAGAATTGAGGGAAGGAAGATTCTACGAGGGCGAATGCCTTAAACGTAGATAAATACTATTCTCATGGTCTTGGTATTGATAGTGCAAACATAGTTAAATTGAACGAAGAATTGCAAATTTTTTCTTTTACTAAAAAAAACACGTTTTTCTTAGCGCTGTTACCTGCACTTATTTTGACGGATGTCTTCCCCTCTTTTATTCCCTCTAGCAACCGGTCTGCAATCGACTTTTGTAACTATTTTGCATTCAATTGATGTTATTTTATCCTTCATATAAAGGATATAGAATAAATTAAGTTAATATTGCTTAAATTCTGACCAAAAAGAACGGCTTATGAAGGTTTTACAGTTCACACTTCCGGTGGCCCACGATCGGACCGTCATTGTGCAGGAAGACGATATGCCTCATTTCTATCCCTATTTGCATCGGCATAAAGAGTCTCAACTAATATGGATAAAAGAGGGTGAAGGTACACTGGTAGTGGACAATAATATGCATGTTTTTAAAAAAGATGACATCTATTACATTGGTGCAAATCAGCCTCATTTGTTCAAGAGCAATCCCGAATATTTTGCAGAAGAAAGCCACCTGAACATTGAAGCAATCATGGTATTTTTTGATCCGAATGGGCGTCTGGCTCCTGTATTGGCTTTGCCCGAAATGCAGCCACTCCAGGCTTTTTTGCAACACCATCACCGGGGTTTCAAAATAGGAGAGAGTAAGCGGGATACGATCATTCAGCGGATGTTAAGTGTTCAATATGCAAAAGGACAGGAGATTCTTATTCAATTTCTGCAGCTGTTAAATGCTATTTTTCAGTCGGCTAATGAATTAACGGTTTTGTCGAATGAACGGCTGGGGGCGTTTTCAGAACATGAGGGCATTCGGATAGGACACATTTTTAATTATCTAATGCAACATTATACCAGGCAGATCACCTTAGACGAAGTAGCTGCTGAAGCTCACATGACTCCACAGGCTTTTTGTAGGTATTTTAAAAAACATACCCGCCAAACCTTTATTTCTTTTCTGAATGAACTCCGTATTAATGAAGCATGTAAAAAATTAACCAGCGGAAAGTACGAAGATATCGCATCCGTGGTATACACTTGTGGATTTAACAGTGTCACTAATTTTAACCGTGTGTTTAAATCGGTAAAAGGAGAATCCCCAAAGATGTATCTACAACACTATTTTCAAAATTTGAAAGTCCCGGTTTAGCTTTTTTTGAAGAAAATAGGGGATGTTAATATTCGTCAATCATTCATTAAATCCCGGTAAATATTGTCAATATTTGACACTACTTTTGGTTTTATCCTAATTCAGGGTGTGGCGGCAGCGGAAACATTGCACACACTCTTTACCTAAAATAATAAATTCATGAAAAATGTAGCTTGGACAGGTGTATATCCTGCACTGTTGACTCCTTTTACGGAAAATGACACGATTGATTATCCTTTATTTCTTAAAAACCTAGAAGCACAGTTAGCCGCAGGGGTAGAAGGAATCATTATTTGTGGTTCTCTTGGAGAGGCCAGTACCCTTACCACTTCCGAAAAATTGGAGTTATTGGCCTTTTCCGTAGCGCAGGTGAATGGAAGGGTACCTGTTATTTTAAATATTGCAGAGCAGATTACTAAAGAGGCCGTTGAATTAGCAAAGAAAGCGGAAGAATTAGGAGCAGATGGGCTGATGGTATTGCCACCTTTACGTTACAAAGCTTCGGATGAAGAAGTGCTAACTTATTTTACTACCATTGCAAGTGCCACTTCTCTATCGGTGATGATTTACAATAATCCGGTGGACTACGGTATTTTTGTGACGTTGGATATGTTTGAAGAACTTGCGAAATATCCGAATGTACATTCCGTGAAAGAAAGTACCAGAGATATTTCCAACGTGACCCGGATGATTAATCGTTTTGGAGACCGCTTTAAAATCTTAGGAGGAGTAGATACTCTTACCTTTGAGTGTCTTGCTGCAGGTGCAGATGGAATAGTGGCAGGACTTGTAGATGCTTTTCCTGCAGAGACGGTTGCCATATATAAATTAATTAAAGCCAGACGTCACGATGAAGCATTGGAAATTTACCGTTGGTTTCTGCCATTGTTGGAATTGGATATACATCCAAGATTGGTTCAGTACATTAAACTGGCAGCTACCGCCACCGGCATCGGATCTGAATATGTAAGAGCCCCACGTTTGCAATTAAAGGGGGAAGAAAGAGCACGCGTATTAAAGGTTATTAATGATGGAATTGCCAGTCGTCCGGTATTGCCTGATTATCTATCTTTATAAAATTTAATTTAAATTCTGCAATGATGCCATTTGAAAATACTTCTAAAGAACAATTAGAGAAAGTGCTCCAGGAGGCCTCTTCAGCCTTTCAGTTATATAAATCTTACACACTTCAGCAAAGAGCTGACTTTATGCGCGCCATTGCTAAAGAAATGGAAGCCTTGGGCGATGTCTTGTTGGAAACCGCTGCAGCAGAAACAAATCTGCCGCTTGCGCGTTTAACAGGAGAGCGTGCGCGTACGATTTTTCAATTAAACAGTTACGCAGCCGCGGCCGAACAAGGTAGTTGGTTAGAAGCCAGCATCGATACTGCAGATGCGGAGCGAACCCCACCAAAACCTGATACGCGTAAGATGTTGGTGCCTCTCGGACCAGTAGTGGTATTTGGTGCCAGTAATTTTCCTTTTGCATATTCGACAGCAGGTGGAGATACGGCAGGTGCCTTTGCTGCAGGATGCCCTGTTATTGTAAAAGCGCACCCTGCCCATGTACAGACATCGACGATGGTAGCCAGCGCTATTCACAAAGCAGCCGAAAAATGTGGGATGCCAAAGGGAATTTTTTCGCATGTATATGGCAATAGCAATGAAGCAGGAGAGTATTTGGTAAAACATGAGGCGGTCAAAGCCGTTGGATTTACCGGTTCTTTTAGCGGTGGAAAAGCCTTGTTTGATTGGGCTAACCAACGCGCCGTTCCCATTCCTGTATTTGCAGAGATGAGTTCAGTGAACCCCGTTTTCCTGCTTCCCAATAAATTGGAATTAGAAACTGAAAATCTGGCTCAGCAACTGGCTTCCTCGATTACCCTAGGTGTTGGACAGTTTTGTACCAATCCGGGTTTAATAATAGGTTTAGAAGGAGAGGCACTGCATCAATTTGCCGTTCGTCTTGGAAAGGAAATAAGCGGAATGCAGCCGGCCACTATGTTGCATAAAGGGATCGTATCCAACTATGTTACTAAGAGAGCGCAGGCATTGGCGCAGAAAGGGGTAAGTCTGGTAAATAATTCCACAGCTCTTGCAGGGGATAGTCAAGCAGAAATTAGCATTGCTACTTGTAGTGCGGCTACTTTTCTTTCCAATTCATTACTTCGGGAGGAAGTTTTCGGCCCCTATTCCCTAATAATTTCCTGTAAAGATGAAAATGAACTGATCTCAGTTATCCAGCAACTCGGGGGACAATTGACGGCTACCTTAATGGCCACGCCTACCGATTTAAGAAATCATCCAGAGGTCGTATCGCAGGTACAGGATCTTTGTGGAAGATACATTATCAATACTGTTCCTACAGGCGTCGAAGTGGCGTTGTCCATGCAACACGGCGGACCTTTCCCCTCAACCACCGATAGCCGTTTTACTTCTGTCGGTGCAGACGGTATTAAACGTTTTGCCCGGCCTCTTTGTTATCAGAACTGGCCGGATGAATTTCTTCCCGCTGAACTTAAGAATGAAAATCCATTAGGCATATGGAGAACTGTTAATAATGAATTAAGCCGTGAGGCACTTTAATTTTGAAGCCAGATTTTCTGTCACTTACAGTATAGTTACGAAGGCTTTCTTCACTCATAGGAAATGAAAGTGGACGGTTGTACACATTCATTTTCATGTGTTTATCGAATAGAAAAAATGAAAAAAACATTTAGTTGCATTGATGCCCATACTTGTGGAAATCCGGTAAGAGTAGTGGCCGGTGGGGGACCATTATTAAATGGAAACAGCATGATGGAACGACGGTTACATTTTCTGCGGGAATATGATTGGATTAGAAAAGGCCTGATGTTTGAGCCTCGGGGACATGATATGATGAGTGGGAGCATCTTATATCCCCCCATAGACCCGGCCAATGATATTGGCGTTTTATACATCGAAACGAGCGGTTGTCTGCCGATGTGTGGACATGGAACCATTGGAACAGTTACCATTGCTATCGAAGAAGGACTGGTGATTCCCAAGGTACCAGGGAAACTGCGGTTAGAAACTCCAGCAGGTTTGGTATTGGTGGAATATGTACAGGAGGGACCAAAGGTTAAATCTGTAAAACTGATTAATATAAAATCTTACCTCGCTGCAGAGAATCTTACGGTTACTTGTCCAGATTTAGGTACGTTGACCGTCGATGTCGCATACGGAGGCAATTTCTACGCGATAGTAGATCCGCAGGAGAACTTTAAAGGCATTGAACACCACACCGCCGATCAGCTGATTAGTTGGAGCAGGGAATGCAGGAAGCGGATGAATGAGCAATACGAATTTGTTCATCCGGAAGATCCCAATATTCACGGATTAAGTCACTTTTTGTGGACAGGAAAAACCATTTCTCCGGAAGCCACTGCCCGTAATGCCGTGTTTTATGGCGATAAAGCCATTGATCGTTCTCCATGCGGAACAGGAACATCCGCCCGAATGGCACAATGGTATGCGAAGGGAAAACTTAAAAAAGGAGACCCATTTATTCATGAAAGTATCATTGGGTCTCAATTTATAGGTACCATCGAAGAAGAAACACGTATTGGCGACAAACCAGCCATCGTGCCGGGGATTGCTGGCTGGGCAAAAGTAACCGGTTACAATACAATTTTTATTGATGACGATGATCCTTATGCGCATGGATTTCAGGTAATCTAATTTTAACCCCATTCAGTAAAACAAATATCATTTATGACAACTTCACATCACAAGGGGACAGTGACCGTTATTGGCGGCGGAATTATTGGTCTATGTAGTGCCTATTACCTGGTCAATGAAGGTTTCCAGGTAACGATCCTGGACCAGGGTGATTTGAAAGGAAATTGTTCCTCTGGAAATGCAGGAATGATCGTGCCAAGTCATTTTATCCCTTTGGCAGCGCCCGGAATGATAAGTAAGGGGATTAAATGGATGTTCAACAGCCGTAGCCCCTTTTATGTGAAGCCAAGTTTGAGCTGGTCACTGATCTCATGGGGATTGAAATTTATGCAACATGCCACTGAAAAGCATGTCGAAAATAGTGCCTTGCCACTGAGAGATATTCACTTACTTAGCAAACAACTGTATAGTGAGCTTGCCGCAGTACCTCCTTTCAACTTTGGACTGGAAGACAAAGGAATATTGATGCTGTATAAAACAGAAGGGACAGGAGAAGAAGAAATTCATGTGGCCGAAAAGGCAAAATCATTAGGATTGGAGGTAGATATACTGAACGCAAAAGAAGTGAATGCCCTGGAGCCCCATACTTCACTGGATGTTTTAGGAGCTGTTCATTATAAATGTGACAGTCATCTTTATCCAAACGCGCTCATCGACCAACTCATTGAATACCTTCGAATCAAAGGAGTTACTTTTCATACCCATACCCGTGTAACAGGTTTCGAAGAGGGAGCTGGGAAAATTAAGAAAGTTTATTGCGGAGATCAGCACTTCGCCAGTGATTTGGTGGTAATGACGGGGGGAGCATGGCTTCCTTCACTGGCTTCATCGGCAGGATTGAACATTCCGGTGATGCCAGGAAAAGGCTATTCGTTTATGGTGGATAATACTCCCAGAGTACAGCACCCTTCTTTGCTGTTGGAGGCAAGAGTGGCAGTGACCCCCATGAACGGGCATATTCGTTTTGGAGGAACCATGGAAATCGCCCCCATTCGTCATCAGATTAACCGCAAAAGAGTAGAGGGAATTGTTGATTCCATTCCGCGGTATTACCCGGAAATAAAAGCCAGTTACCCTGAACCTTCTCAAATATGGCATGGATTTCGTCCTGCTTCTCCCGATGGCCTTCCTTATTTGGGATATAGCCAGAAAATGACAAATCTGATCATCGCCGGAGGGCATGGAATGATGGGATTAAGCCTGGGGCCTGCCAGTGGTAAAATTGTTTCTGAACTGGCTTTAAATAAAAGCCCCCAAGTCTCTATTGAAGCTTATCGTCCGGATCGCTTTCAATAGGCAGCTTTAAGGAAGAGATGAGGAGAATTTGATTTAAAACTAAAAAATTTATTAGTTTTGTTTACAAATGCTATCGAAGAAAACCAAATATGCCATTAAGGCATTGATTATTCTCGGGAAAAACAGAGATCAACCGCCCATGCAAATTGCGCGGATCGCTGAAGAAGAAAATATTCCTAAAAAATTTTTGGAGCAAATTCTCTTGGATCTTAGAAATGCGGGATATCTCTATAGCAAAAAAGGAGCGGGAGGCGGATATAGCTTAAATAAAGCCCCCGAGGATATTTTCCTCGTAGACATTTTGCGCATTACCGATGGTCCCATTGCGATGGTTCCCTGTGCGAGCCTCAAATTTTATCGAAAATGTGAAGAATGCCATGATGAAGTAACCTGTGGCATACGAAAAGCATTTATCGCCGTTAGAGACGCCAGTCTCAAAGTACTTAGTGAAACCAGTATCGCTAAAATTATAGAAAACGAAAATCTGGAATCCATTCTCTAAATAATAGAAGTCATTGATTGTTAATCGAATACATTCTTTTTAAATTAAAATATACTAAAACCATAGATTTTATAGATTAAATAGATACCTTTGAATTTTGCGAAGAATGCATCGAACATAACCTACGATCCATGGAACATATCAACTATCTTGCATTGACCATTCCCGCCTTTTTTCTTTTTGTTTTTTTGGAATACCTGCTTGCAGTTAAATTAAAAAAGCAACACTTATTTAAGTATGAAAGTTCAGTGTCTAACCTGAGTATTGGGATTGCCGAACGTTTATTAAATCTTTTCATATCTGCCAGTTTTTACGCGTTATTTCACTATATATACATGAATTACGCCATTTTTGCAATCCCGAATACCTGGTGGGTATGGGGTTTATTAATTCTCGCTACTGATTTTGTTTGGTATTGGTATCACCGACTTGGTCACGAAGTTAATCTCCTATGGGCAGCCCACATTGTTCATCACCAGAGTGAGGAGTTTAATCTCACTGTCTCCGCCCGAATTACTACTTTTCAGGCCATTGTACGTGGAATATTTTGGTGTGCGTTGCCTTTCATCGGTTTTCCCCCCTTAATGGTTGTGACTATTTTGATGGTACACGGTGCTTATTCCTTTTTTACGCATACGCAATTACTACCGAAGCTTGGCTGGTTGGAACATGTATTGATAACCCCTTCTTTGCATGGGGTGCATCACGCTAGCGATGACAAGTACCTGGATAAAAATTACGGGGATATTTTTGTTTTTTGGGACAAGCTATTTGGTACCTTCCAAAAAGAAGAAGAAGCCCCAAAATATGGATTAACACATCCCATTAATAGTTATAGCTTCTTGTGGCAGCATTTTCATTATTACCTTGAAATAGCAGAAGCAGCCAGAAGAACGAAGGGGTGGATGGCTAAATTAAAGATTGTGTTTGGACATCCTTCACGACTCGATCAGGATATACGTCCGGTGTTGGAAACACGCTTTCTGCAGAAAGGGAAGGAGGGGGGATACCGCTTTCGCTTCAAAGTATACATCAATGTACAGCTTTTTGTATGCATTCTATTCCTCACGTTGATGACCGGCTTTTATGAGCTGACGGGAACAGCTGATCGCATTTTTATACTGTTATTCGTCTTGCTAACACTCATCAATTGTGGCGCGTTAATAGAGCAACGAAGATGGATTTATTACCTCGAATGCTTTCGTCTCATTCTTCTTTTTGGGTATGTTTTTTATGAACTGGGCTGGTTTAGCCTGATTTTTATTCCGACCATCGCATTGATCATCTTGGAAAGAGTGTTTTCCCTGAGTCGAATTTATCAACATTATGTATTGCAGTACGAGAAAATAAATACTAATCCGTAGATGGATCTATTTTAAAAGTAGTTACATGGCTGGTGGCCGGCTTCACACTAGTAGGTATTTACACCAATTTGTTATTTTACCTGTTACGTGAAAACAGATTATCATGAAGATAAGGGCTTTACCTTCTGTAGTAGCTGTAAAATTTGGTTTGTGATCATTCTGTTAACTTTCAATAGAAAAGTCAACGGCGACATATGCGCTCAGATTTTCTTCTGTGTGAACGAAGAACATCTTTCGAGAATATTTGCTTGTTTATTTTTTATAATTATTGAATATCGATGAATGTGGTCTTTCGTATGATTATATTTCCCCTATTAGAGATTCCATTCGTAGTTTAACCAATCTTTATTTTCACGTGCACCTAATCTTTCATAAAACCGTTGCCCTGCTTCATTCCACGGAGCAACCGTCCATTTAATTTGGTTGCAATTATTTTCTTTCGCCTCTTTCTTCAACGCATTCATTAATTGCTCTCCAATTTTTTGCCCCCTGTAATTTTCATCCACATACAATTCTTTCATATAAATAGCAGGCCTGTTTTGGGCAGTATATGGAAGAAAGTAATATACCAGCATTCCAGCGATTTGATCATTATTTTCTGCAACAATGCAATAAAAGTCAGCTGGTATTTTCTGAAATCCGCTGTTTCTGACAATTTCGGGCGTGATGGCAAAAGAGTTAATATATTTTTCAAAAATGGCAAGCTCTTTCATCAAATGCCAAAGTTTTTCACTATCTTTTTCTTCGGCTTTCCTTATTATAATATTCATGGTTCTGGATTTACCCGTTTGTAATTAATAAGCTAAAATAGCTGTAGGTCCGACAAAGGTTGCGGACTTTTTAAACATACCAATTTTTATCAATACAGTCCCTATTGCTCCGCTGCCTAAGCGAATTTTATTTCTGCTCTCGATTTTTTATTTCCTTTTCGACCTGGCCCATGAGAGCAATACTTGGGAGTAAGTGTATAAAACAATCACTTGCAACTGCGATAAGTGCGTGGTTTTATCCTTTATAGCAAAGAAAACCAGTATTCCACATAAAATAATCATCGTCATTCCAAGTACCGATAAAATTCCCTTATGTTTCTTTTTTCTTTGCATAGTTCATCCAATGGTTGCTTGGATAGCTTTTTAGTTTTTGACATCCTACTTTTTTCTATTTTCGGTCAAAGCATTGGAATAAACGGCCACTTTTTTCCTATGGAAATGCGTTCGTCATTTTGGGCCTTCGTACAATAGGACAAAACGAATAAAACGCAGGATACAAGTATGGTGTTCATCATTGGATTAGTCGGAGGCATCTTCCACATATTCAAGGATATCCGCAGGCTGACAATGAAGCGCTTTACAAATAGCTTCTAAGGTACTGAAACGGATGGCCTTTGCTTTTCCTGTTTTTAAGATGGAAAGATTAGAAAGGGTTAGTTCAACTTTTTCTGATAGTTCATTAAGCGATATTTTTCGTTTCGCCATCATTACATCTAAGTTTACAATGATTGGCATGGTTTATACAGTTAAATCGTTTTCTTTTTGAATATCGATGCCTTTTTTGAAAATCGTCGCAATGATATAAATCACAGCCCCCATTAAGATGAATGCCTCACTGTCTGCCCAGAACTGGTTTAAACGGTAGGTGGCAAAACCATGATGAGTTAAATTCTTGGCCAATTGTTGAGCAATGTAACTGAACAATCCAATTAAAAGTGTGCAATAACTAATCAGTGAAATTTGTTTGGCAACATACGTATCGAACGGTTTTGATAAATTCATTTTATGCATTAGCCTGATGACGATGTAAAATAGGCAAGCTTT
Source organism: Pedobacter sp. (assembly GCA_037190785.1). GTDB lineage: Bacteria > Bacteroidota > Bacteroidia > Sphingobacteriales > Sphingobacteriaceae > Pedobacter. The sequence continues at coordinate 207,230 of JBBCJN010000001.1, forward strand.
TAAAATTGAAATGCCTAATACAAAACCATATATCCCGAAAAAAGCTAACTTACTATCTTTGTACATTTCAGTTAAGTCTAACTTTTGATAAAGATTTTGTAGAAAGTCAGTCTTATACAGACTGAAAAAGAAATTTACTATTAGGCCGCCTGCTTCAATGCACAAGCCAACAAAGATCAACCAAGCCACCAGTTGAAGGGCCTTAAATACGAAGTTGTTTATTTTTGACATAGCTACTAACTAAATATGTTTATGCGATAAATGTAATAAATAATTATTGATAAACAATAAATAAATGTTTTTAATCAAAAAAATATTATTGATATAACACTTAATTCATTTCTTGTTTTCTTTTCCATTGCATAGGTAAACTTTCATCATGGGTAACAGATCGCATGATTCCAAGTCAGAATTTTGCAACGGTTTCTGAGAGATAAATTCAAAGGGCATTTTGTCGACCATTTGTCTCTATCGACGATGGGCAAAGGAAAACAAACAAATCTTGTGCAGTGAAATAGGGTGTAGGGTTAAATACCGGTTGTCGTGCAATTATTAATGATGGCCCTGTGCAAGATCAGCATTCAAATGAGAGAAGGATGGATCAGCGAAATCATCTTCTGCCTGTGAAGATAAACAGGTCACTTAAACGTGCTTTAGAACGATGGCATCTGCCCTGAATGGGATGTAATTTCATCAAAATTTCCCTTTTACCTCTCAGTCCAAAATATATGTAATGGACTGATTTTGACTGCTTTTTACCGGTAATAATTTTTTTTTTGAATTTATTTCAAAAAATATACTACTAAATAGGTAGATTTTATATACTTTTGTCAAATAGAAACTATCTTAAATTACTTTTTATGATCAAAGATCGTATTACATATTCAACAACCGAACCTAAAATTACCTTGGTGGGTGCAGGTCCGGGTGATCCTGACCTGCTTACCCTTAAAGGAGTAAAGGCCTTACAAGAGGCCAATGTAGTGCTTTATGACGGGTATGTAAACGAAGCATTATTGCAACATGCACCCAAGGAAGCCATCAAGATCTATGTCGGAAATACGACGGATGATGAATCCTTTTCGCAAGAAAAAGTAAATAAATTACTCATTGATTATGCATTGAATTATGGGCATGTCGTAAGACTTAAAAGCGGAGATCCCTTTGTATTTGCACGTGGTTATGAAGAAATAGATGTCGCTGAATCTTATAGTATTCCTACCACCATCATCCCCGGAATTTCCAGTGCTTTAGGGGTTCCCGGACTTCAAAAAATACCAATGGTCTATAAAAACCTGAGCGAAAGCTTCTGGGTAGTCACGGGTACCAACAGAGAAGGGCAGTTATCTCCGGATCTTCGGGTGGCGGCTAAATCAGATGCAACCATTCTCGTCCTCATGGGAATAGAAAAAATCCGGAGCATCACCGCCATTTTTCAAAAGGAGGGGAAAGGTAATTTGCCCGTTGCAGTGATTCAGGACGGCTCTTCCAAGAAGGAGAGTGTCGTGGTAGGCATTGTAGATACCATCGCCGAGCTCATTGAAGAGAAACAACTTAAATCGCCCTCCATCCTTGTTTTTGGAAAGGTGGTTTCTCTTCATCCGGCATTTCATCTCATTCATGAGTTTTACCAGGAATTGGATCTTTTCGAATCGTCTTAAACTTCTTAATTTATATTTGTTTTGTTTTGTAGAATGCCGGATCATCGATATCTGGCATTTCTTTTTTTTAGTGTTTTGCATTTGCTGAAATAATTCACCATTATTTTGCAATACTCAATCTATTGTTTATTTTAAGTGAGTTTTTCATCATAGGCATCATGGAAATTATACATTTTAGTGCGGAATGCTTTCCGGTGGCGAAAGTGGGTGGACTAGGTGACGTGGTAGGTGCATTGCCCAAATATCAACGTCGACTCGGACATATCGCAAAAGTAGTGATGCCTGCCTACGCAGGTCGTTTTTTAGCAAATCACGAATTTGAAGTGGTTTACGATGGTTGGGTACATATGGCCTTTCATCACCTCCCTGTTCGGATTTTAAAGGAAAAATCGAATGTACTGGGTTTTGACTTGTACCTGGTTCATATAGAAGGCTTGTTAGACCGTGAAAAAGTGTATGGCTATGACGATGATTATGAACGTTTTTTGGCCTTTCAGCTGGCCTCACTAGATTGGATGGCCCAGTGGGAACATCAACCAACGGTCATTCATTGCCACGATCACCATACTGGATTAATCCCATTTTTGACAGCTCATGCTTTTGCATATCAGCGTCTAAGTCGGGTACCTACGGTGCTGACCATTCATAACGCACAATACCAGGGACAGTTTGCCTGGGATAAATTAGCTTATCTTCCTGCCTTTGACCTGAGACATGCAGGAAAACTGGACTGGAACAAAGACATCAATCCACTGGCAGCAGCCATTAAATGTGCCTGGAAAGTGACCACTGTTTCCCCTTCCTACTTGGAAGAACTGAGCCATAAAGCGAATGGACTGGAGAGTCTGTTGGCAAGTGAAAAGGCTAAATCTGTAGGAATTTTAAATGGAATTGATACGGAAGTATGGAATCCGCAGACAGATCCTCATTTGCAGAAGAAATATGCTGCGCGCACTGTCAATAGTGGAAAGAAAGCAAACAAACAGTTTCTATGCGATACTTTTCAGTTAGATATGGAAAAACCTTTGTTCGCATTTATAGGCCGTCTGGTAGGAGAAAAGGGAGCGGATTTACTTCCGGATATTTTTTACAATACCCTTCGGCAAAGCGCAGGCGAAATGACCGTGCTTGTGCTTGGATCCGGCGACCCCGAGGTGATGCAACGCCTCGAGGCTTTAAAAGAAGTATTCCCAGGGAATTACGCTGTTTATCTGGGCTATAACGAAGTGTTGTCTCATTTAATCTATGCGGGTGCTGACTTCCTGTTGATGCCTTCAAGAGTAGAACCCTGTGGTCTCAATCAAATGTACGCACTTCGATATGGGACGATTCCGATTGTGAGGCGAATAGGAGGCTTAAAAGACACTGTTACCGACATTGGAGAGGGAGGTATTGGCTTTTGTCATGACCAGACCAGTGTATGGGATGTAGGACATGCGATTGGCAGAGCATATGAATTTTATCTCGATCAAAAGAAATTAACTGACGTACGTCGCCGTATGATGGAAATCAATCACTCCTGGGAAGACGCGGCACAAAAATATATAGATGTATACCAAATGTAATTTTAACCTGTATGACTGATAAAGTATTGGGGGTCATTCTTGGCGGAGGCCAAGGATCCAGATTAGCGCCACTGACTTTAACCCGCTCTAAGCCAGCGGTTCCAATTGGTGGCAAATACCGTCTTGTTGATATTCCTATCTCTAACTGTATCAATTCGGGTATTCACCGGATGTTCGTATTGACACAGTTTAATTCTGCCTCACTGAATAAACACATTAAAAACACGTATCATTTCAGTCATTTTTCGAAGGCTTTTGTGGATATTCTTGCGGCAGAACAGACGCCGGAAAACCCTACCTGGTTTCAGGGAACAGCCGATGCTGTGCGTCAGTGTATGCACCATATTGTAAATCACGACTTTGAGTATATCATCATTCTCTCAGGAGATCAGCTGTATCAAATGGATTTTAGAACCATGCTGAGAGCTCACATCGAAAGCGATTCCGATCTATCGATTGCAACCATTCCGGTGACTTCCAGAGAAGCCACGGAATTTGGTATTTTAAAAACCAACGAAGAACAAATCATTACGTCGTTTATTGAAAAACCTGCTGCTGAGCTGCTTCCTGACTGGTCTTCGGAAACCAGTGAAGAGATGAAACAAGCAGGACGCAATTACCTTGCTTCGATGGGTATTTACATCTTTAATCGGGATTTACTTATTCAGGTGTTAAAAGAAAATCCGAATGAGAAAGATTTCGGAAAAGAAATTATTCCAAGGGTATTGGAGAGCCATCGGGTATTAAGCTATCAGTATGAAGGCTACTGGACGGATATTGGAAACATCAGTTCATTTTTTGAAGCCAATCTCGGCTTAACAGATGAGCTGCCTCATTTCAATATGTTTGATAGTGCGCACACGATTTTTACCAGGGCGCGTATGTTACCGCCTTCGAAAGTTTCGGGCACCACCCTGGAAAAAACCATTGTATCAGAAGGATGCATCGTACAGGCCAGCAGGGTGGAAAGGTCGTTGTTAGGAATACGGTCCCGAATAGGAAAGGGCACGACCATTGTAAATTCCTATATCATGGGAAGTGACATGTATGAAACCTTGGAGGATATTGATGCCGCCGCTCAAAAGGGAATTCCTCTGTTAGGGATCGGCGATCGCTGTTACATTAACAATACCATTGTCGATAAAAATTGCCGAATTGGCAACGATGTCCGTATTAACGGGGGCACTCATCTCGCCGAAGGAGATTATGGAATGTATGTCGTTAAAGATGGGATTGTCGTTGTCAAAAAAGGAATCATCATTCCTAACGGAACCGTGATCTAATGAACTATAAACCGTTGAAAACCATAGAAAAGGTGGTACGTACACCCGGAATGGAACTCACTTCCAGATGGGCATGATGCATCTTTAGAATGTTACGTGTAATGGTGAGTCCAATTCCAGAACCCTCTCTGCGTGTCGTATAAAAAGGAACAAAAATTTTATCCATATTTTCCGGAAGAATTCCTTTGCCATTGTCACTTACCTCGAGGTAAATTTTACGTTGATACAAGCGGTATTGAATTTCAATGAATGGCTCTTTGGTTCCTTCTAAAGCGTATATACTATTGGTGATTAAGTTGATAAGTGCCTGCTCAATCAATTTGAAATCAATGTGGAGCGAAAGCTGACTGGAGGTATGACTGACCTCCAAACGGATCGCATTTGAATTAACCAGTGATTTCATGAGCAATTCCACATGATTTAATAATTCACTTAATAAATGGGGCTGGGTATTGGGACTCGGCAGCTCAGCGATCAAACGGTAGTCCTTTACAAAATCCAATAGACCTGCGGAACGGCGGCGAATGGTTTGAATGGCCGGCCGGATATCATCGAGGTCTTCCTTTTCCAATTGTTGTTTTGAGGCAATCATCTGATCCACGGTGTCAGAAAGAGAGCTGATCGGAGTAATCGAATTGAGTATCTCGTGCGAAATTACCCCTATTAAACGATTCCAGGCTTCTGCTTCTTTCTGCTCAATCTCATCCTTGATGTTCTGAAAAGAGATGATCAGGTGAGTATGCCCGTTCAGATGTACAGGAATAACCTCGATCGATAACTGCACCAGTTTCTCATCAAGCTTGATCTCTAAAAATTGCTTGCCACCAGTCGAAATCTTCTCAATTTCTTTTGAAAAAGAAGGCAAATGTCTTTCAAAACGATGCCAGTACTTATAAGTAGGAATTTGTAACAGCTGGCTTGCTGCCTGATTGAAGAATGAAATTTCCGCTTTTTTCAATTCCTTTTCCTCTTTTCTGACTACAATAATCCCTACGGGTACTTGCTCAAGAATGGTTTTAATAAGTTGAAACATGGCTTCCTGTTCCAACTGAATATCTTTGTGAATATGGATGATGTCATTGAATGATTCATACAGTTCAGGGAAACTTCCCTTCGTTACTTTTCGGTGAAAGTTCAGGGTATGATCCCTGTTTTTAATTGCGCTAATAAATCGCTTAATATCCTCCCTGATCTGATCGATGTAAAAATAGAGCGATAAAATGGCGAGGATGAAGAGAATGGATAAACCGGTGATGGAAAACCACAACTTGGTATGAAGCACCAGATAAACTAACAATATACCAATAATATTGATAAAAACCAAATATAAAAGTAACCGAATAGTGAATCGTTGGTAATGCATAGCGGATAAACAAACTGAATATAACGTTTTTAGAACTACAGTGAAAATTTCTCAATTCTTCGATACAAGGCAGCCCGGGTTAGTCCTAGTTCAGTTGCTGCTTTCGTGATGTTCCCTTTGTGCTTTTCTATGGCTTGTTTGACCATTTGCTTTTCCATTTCTTCTAAGGGAACCTGGGGATTAAATGTGACGTTATTTTTAAACTTATCCGAGGAAAGATGAAAATCATCCAGTTCGAGGACCGTTCCTTCACTCATAATCACTGCCCGCTCAATCACATGTTGAAGTTCTCTTACATTTCCAGGCCAACTGTATTGTTGCAGTCGCTGTGTCGCCTCCGAAGTCATGCCTTGAAGCGTCTTATGGTATTTTTGTGCAAACTGTCCAATAAAATGATGGGCCAATTGAAGGACATCTTTGCCCCTTGACCGCAAAGGGGGAAGCAGGAGTTCCACCGTATTTATACGGAACAGCAGATCCTGTCTGAAAGTGCCCTTCTCTACCATTTCATCCAGAGGCATATTGGTCGCACACAGTAATCGTACATCTATCTTCCGAATTTTAGTATCTCCCAGACGAATGACTTCTCTGTTTTGAAGGACACTGAGTAATTTAGCCTGAAGCGGGAGGCTGAGGTTACCGATTTCATCGAGAAACAGAGTTCCGCCATCTGCCATCTCAAAACGCCCGGTTTTGTCTTCTTTTGCATCTGTAAAAGCCCCCTTAACATGTCCAAACAACTCGCTCTCAAACAGATTTTCATGAAGTGATCCCAAATCCACGTGCATAAAAGTTTCCTTTTTGCGAAGCGATTGTTTATGGAGTTCATAGGCAATCACCTGCTTTCCGGTACCATTCTCACCCAATATCAGGACATTGGCTTCAGTAGGAGCCACTTTTACCAACATTTTGTAAAGATGCTGCATAGCGGCGTCCTGACCTATCACTGGTGTCATTTGCAATGCTTTATCTTGTTGCAATGTGGAATGAATCTTTTCCAGTTTTTTTACCTTTTGCGTTGACTGATGTAACTTTAATCCTGCAGAAAGCGTGGCAAAGAGTTTGTCGTTTTCCCAGGGTTTCAGGATAAAATCAGTGGCTCCTTTCTTAATGGCCTGCACTGCCAGTTCAATATTGCCATAGGCAGTCATCAGAATAACCACGTAATCCCTGTCGAAAGACAGGATGTGCTCCAGCCAATACAGGCCTTCCCGTCCATCGCTCATCCCTTTTTGGTAGTTCATGTCCAGCAGAATGAGGTCTACCTCATGCGTACCTAATAGATGATTAATTTCTTTAGGGCTTTTGGAGGTGAGCACCTGCTTGAAATGCTTCTTTAAAAACAGGCGGGCACTCAGCAAAATGTCCTCATCATCGTCAATGATTAAAATACAGGCGTCTGTCATAAGCAATTTTTTTGATAAATAATCCATTTCCTACATTTTCGGATGAATGAATTGATCTAAAGGTAAGGGAAAGTGTTCGAACATGTACGTTAACTGTTCGATATCGGACAGTTGAAAATTAATTTTAATTTATATTTAATTGATTATGAGCTGTTTAAAATAATTTATTGGCTTTGGCATTAACTTGGCGTAAGTGAAAAACAAGTTCACATACCACATGGATAAAGTCATACCAAAGAAAAAATGGAGTATTCAGCATTTCGGAATTCTGCTCGGTGCAGTGATTTTCATAGGGCTGGTGATTTATGCCTACGGGCTTTCGCTAAATAAAGTTTATAAGGTGGATGCAGCACGTGTAAGTATTCATCAGGTGAGCTACGGGGACTTTGAAGACGTGGTTTTGCTAAATGCCAATGTCGTTCCGTTAACATCAGTCATCGTAAGCTCTTCGGAAGGAGGGACAGTAGCGGAAATATTTACGGAAAACGGAGCCTATGTAAAGGCCGGAACACCTTTACTGCGTATTTCAAATCCAAATGCCTTATCGGCTTATACTTCCAGTGAGACCAGCATCACCGAACAGATCAACCAACTTAGAAAACTACGCCTCGATCTGGAACAAAATCAACGGATTCTCCTACAGGATATGATGGCAATCGATAACAGTTTGCGCACGGCTTCCAGAAAATACCGAACCGACAGCCTTCTTTTCGCTAAAAAGGTCATCAACCGGGAAGAATTTACAGTTTCCACTCAAGATTATACCTATTTTCTGGAACGTAAGAAATTGATGGAGCAGGCTGTTCGTCAGGAAAATCAAAGCCGTACCATGCAACTAGCTCAGATAGAGCATTCGGTGGCGCGTATGAATGAAAGTTTACAAAGCATCCGTCAGAACATTGAGAATATGACCATCAAAGCTCCTGTTGCCGGCAGAATTTCTTCTTATGACCCTGTCATTGGCAAGTCCTATTCCAGTAATGAAATGTTGGGAAAGATCGACGTATTGGAAGGGTATAAATTATTAGCTTCCGTGGATGAGTATTATGTGAATAGAGTAAAGGAGGGGCAATCTGCTCAGTGCGAATTCAATGGAAAAATGTACCAACTCACCGTACGAAAGGTAATTCCCGAAGTTACTTCCGGTCAGTTTCAGACTGAACTGGTATTTACCGGTGCTTCTCCCGGCGATTTAAGAAGAGGGCTTTCCATGCAAATCAAACTAACTCTTTCGGATAACTCCAAGTCGCTCCTTTTGCCACAAGGACAGTTTTTTCAAAGCAGTGGTGGGCAATGGGCTTTTGTAATCAAAGACGGTAAAGCGACGAAGAGGGCACTAAAAATCGGTCGTAAGAACTATCTTTATTTCGAGGTATTGGAAGGGCTGGAAAAAGGAGAATCGGTCATTACCTCCTCTTACGATCAGTACCTAAATTACGACATTATTGAAATTAATGAATAAACCCTGGCTGACAGCCGCCATTGGTGCGTAATGGCGGCCAGCTTAAAAAACAGATGGCAGTTATGATACATATTCAACATTTACAAAAAATTTACAAAACAGAAGAAATTGAAACCACCGCCCTAAACAACATCAGTTTCGAAATTAAAGAAGGTGAATTTGTTTCTATTATGGGCCCCTCGGGATGCGGAAAATCCACTCTCCTCAACGTAATGGGCTTACTTGATCACCCTGAATCAGGAACATACCATTTTGACGGAACCGAACTCCTCCAGCTAAAAGACAGGGAAAGAGCCAGATTTAGAAAGCAAAACATGGGTTTTATCTTTCAGAACTTCAATCTGATTGATGAACTCACCGTGTTTGAAAATATTGAATTGCCACTTATTTACAATAACATTCCGGCTTCGGAACGGAAGAAAAGAGTCGAAGAGATCATTCAGCGAATGAATATTGTGAACAGAAGCGGCCATTTTCCTCAGCAATTATCTGGTGGACAACAGCAGAGAGTAGCCGTAGCCAGGGCATTGGTGACTAAACCACGGCTAGTATTGGCGGATGAGCCTACCGGAAATCTGGACAGCACGCATGGAAATGAAGTGATGGAGTTGCTTTGTGAACTTCATGAAAGTGGAACCACCATCGTGATGGTGACACACTCGCCTCACGATGCCAGTTTTTCTGATAGGATCATCAATTTGAAAGACGGGCATATTCTCTCGGAGAAAGTGAATAAAGGGAAAAGTGAAACGCTGATTTAGGGCGTATTCAGCGCGGTTATTGATCACTCATAAAAGTATAACTATGTTTAGGTTAAATCTTAAAATGGCCTGGAGAAATTTATTAAAACATAAAGGTTTCTCCCTTATTAATATCGGTGGTCTGGCGGTTGGCCTGGCCTGTTGTCTGTTGCTCACCTTATACGTTTATTATGAATGGAGCTTTGATCGTCAGTTTGAAAAGAAAGATCGTCTCTATTTCAGCGGATTAAACTTAAAGATTAACGAAGGACTGGTCACTACTTGGGCAACTCCTAATTTACTCGCTCAAAAGGTGACTGAGAGTTTGCCGGGGGTGGTGGCTTCCAGCCGGATTTCATTGCCGGTAGATGGTCGTTTGTATACCCACGAACAAAACAAATTCAAATTAAGATCGGTCTTCGTAGATCCCTCTTTTCTGGGGATGATGAACTATCAGTTCGTCGAGGGCGGGCCAGAAACTTCGTTGGCACATCCTGAACAAGTCATTTTAACAGCCCAAACGGCAAAAAAGTTGTTTGGTGAATCGCCAGCTTTGGGGAAAACGATACGGTGGGATAACTCGCGTGATTTGCGTGTAGGGGCAGTGATCGCGGATTTGCCACGCAACCAAAGTATTCAATTTGAAGTCCTGCAACCTTGGGCTTTTTCGGATTTATTGGACCCCGCGCAAAAAGAGAAAGGCTGGGGAAATATCAACTGTGCGACACTAATTGAGTTGAAAGACCCCGCTCACTTAGACGCCACTAACGCTGCTCTAAAAGATCTTATTGTCCGCCAGCTGCCAGAACTGAAGCCTTATCTGTACGAGCTCTTTTTACACCCTCTTACCAAGTATCATTTGTATGATCGTTTCGAAAAGGGGAAATCAGCAGGTGGGAAAATTGATCAGATTCGTTTGTTTTTACTACTTGCCGGAGCGGTTTTGGTCATTGCATGTATCAATTACATGAATTTGTCCACCGCCCGTTCAGAGAAAAGAGCAAAAGAAGTCGGAATTCGTAAAACCATGGGTTCGACCCGTCAAAACCTAGTGTTACAGTTCCTGCTTGAATCATGGATGCTTGCCACCCTGGCCATGTTGCTTGCTTTTGCCTTATTGGAATTAATGTTGCCAACCTTTAATCAATGGCTCCGCTTAACTATCCGGATTCCTTATGAAATGCCTCTTTTCTGGACTTCATTAATAGGCCTTGTATTCCTCACAGGACTGCTCGCGGGCAGTTATCCTTCTTTCTATTTGTCGTCTTTTATTCCCGTAAAAGTGTTAAAAGGCTTTAAAGGGAACTCCGGAAATCTTTCTTTAAGAAAAGTATTGGTGGTCTTTCAGTTTACCTTATCAATCGGAATGATGGTGGCGGCAGTGGTTATTTATAAACAAATCCAATACCTTAAGAATCAGCCCCTCGGTTTTGATCAGCATTATCTCGTGGAAATGGACATCGAAGGAGAATTGAAAAACCCGAATAAACTCGCCCACTTTCAACAACAATTGATACAAAAAGACCTTATTTTGTCGGCCACCCCTTATCCCAATTCTTTTACGGGGGGAGGATCCGTGACGAGCTCTTTCTCCTGGCCAGGAAAACCCGCTGACGAAAATGCCCTTATCGAAGAAAGGGGAGTAGGGTATCATTTGTCGACAACGCTGGGGGCGAAAATGGTACAGGGCAGAGACTTTTCCCCTCTTTATCCTTCCGATACTTCACAGGCGGTGATCTTAAATGAAAGTGCCGTAAAACGGATGAATCTAAAAGATCCAGTTGGACAGATTATTCATTACAGTGGCCGCCCATATCATATCATAGGCGTGATGAATGACCAGTTAAATGAAGCATTAGGCAAAACTGCTCGCCCGACCGTTTTTTATTACGATGTTGAACAAAGCTCAGTTCTCTTACTCAAACTTACGAATCAATCATCATTAACCCATACATTGACCTCTCTGAAAGCAGAGAGTGAAAATATCAATCCTGCATATCCTTCGAAAGTTAACTTTATCAGTGAAAACATGCAGGCTAAATTAGAAAATGAGCGCTTGTTGGGCCTACTCTCCAATGCCTTTGCCATGTTTGCTTTATTGATTTCCTGCTTAGGCCTGCTTGGACTTTCCTTTTACCTCGCTGAACAACGCAAAAAGGAAATTAGTATCCGTAAAGTCCTGGGTGCTTCCCCGAAAGACATTTTGTATCTTTTAAATAAGGATTTTATACGATTGGTAATCCTTTCGAATTTCATTGCTATTCCGTTAACCTACCTGTTGCTGTCCCGATGGTTAACCAATTATGATCAACGGATGGATTTGAATGGCTGGCCTTTCCTGGCTGGTTTCATTGGTTCACTTCTGATTGCCCTGCTAACCGTTAGTATACAAACAGTGAAGGCCGCCCGTGCAACCGTAATGACGGCTTTAAAATATGAATAATCCTACATTTTAGTTTGAAAAACCATGTATCGCATAAACGTAAAGATTGCTTTGCGCAATTTGTGGAAAAATAGAAATATCACGTCCATTAACGTGGGAGGCTTGGCCGTGGCTCTAGCCGCCTTTCTTATCTTAATGATGTATTATACTTATGAAACTTCGTATGATAAAAAGAATCCGAATTATTCCTCCATTTACCTGATCGGGCGGCATACATCCGATTATAAAACGAATTTTACGCCGCCCAACCTGAAGAAGATTTTAAAAGAAGAAGTGCCCGAAATCGTAAAAGCCGGTGTAATGAAACCAGGTTATTTCGAATTTTCAGTAACGAAAGACCAACAGACGGTTTTTATCAAAAACTTATTATCGGTAGATGTGGATGCCGCCAACATGTTTCATCTAAATCCTGTAGACGGCTGGCAAGAACCTCAGGGGGGAGACTTTTTATTTTTTATCAATAAAAGTCACATGCAAACTCTCTCTCCGGATAAGAATGACAGAAAGCCATTCCTGGTCAATTTAGGCAGTAAAGCTGCAGGTCAAACGGGGACCGTTAGTGGCGTTATCGAACCAGACCCTCATTCCAACATCTCGTTTGATGCTATTTCGCTGACCAATGAACTCGGTTCCGGACAAGGATTTGGCTTTAACAACTACTACACGTACATACAGGTAAAACCCGGAACCTCGATTCCGGAACTGACTTCTAAAATAGAAACCATCTATAAAAGAGAACAACAGAAAATAGACAAGCGTAATCCCGAACAATTGGCCGAATTGAAACTGTTCCTGGATCCTTTAAAAGATCTTCACCTTCGTTCGCAAGCCGGTGGGGACACTAACTACAAAGTATTACTCGTCTTATCGGTATTAGGGGTTTTATTACTGGTGATTGCCTGTATCAATTTTACCAACTTAACCATTGTGCAGGCGGCAAGAAGGGCAAAGGAAGTGGGAGTAAAGAAAGTACTGGGTGCTTACCGGCTGGAGTTGATCAGTCAGTTTCTATTGGAAATTTTTTTTCAATGTTTGCTGGCAACGGTCTTTGCGCTAGTGCTGGTAGAGCTCTTGCTACCGCAGTTTAATCAACTGTTTCAGGTACAATTAAGTGTGGGGTACCTGAAAGGAAGCTTAGCCTGGCAATTGCCCCTGGTAATGATTTCCATTGTATTGATTTCAGGTATTTATCCTGCTTTTCTTCTGTCCGGCTTTAAACCTTCCTTGGTGTTGAAAGGCAACTACCAGCACGCGAAAGAAAGTCATTGGCTTCGAAATTCTTTACTAATTATTCAGCTAACCATTGCCATCAGCTTCATTACCGGTTTGTTAATGATTAAAGGACAGTTACATTACATGCAGAATCAGGATATCGGCTTTCGGCCTCAACAGGTGGTTCATATCCGAAATATAGCTACTTTCAATCATCCGGATAGCTTTAAAGCAGTACGTGAAAAAATGATGGAGGTAGAAGGCTTACGTTCGGTCACTGTTAGTACCACCGTGCCCGATGGATCAAAAACAGGTGTCAACACCTATACCATGAATGGAAAACAGGAAAATATTCATTTTGTTGATGTTGATTTTGATTACTTTGAAACCCTGAATATACAGCTTAAAGAAGGGCGTTTTTTTCAAAAGGAGCAGCCGGCCGATACCGTAAATGCCCTTATAATGAACGAGAGTGCAGTTGCAAAATATGGACTGACAAGTGCAGTGGGGAAAATTATTCGTGGATGCAACATGGATTATCAGGTGGTCGGGGTCGTAAAAGATTTTAAGAGTGCAGGATTTGAAAAAGAGGTGGAACCAACCGTGTATAGTTTAAAAAATCCATGTGGTAATCCAAAATTGGAAATTTTGGCCAAAATCGATCAGAAGTACATGAGTAGTGCCCTGGCCTCCCTTAAAGCCAATTGGATTTCCATCAATAAATTGGATGGAGAACATTTTCGTTACGAGTTTTTAGATGTGAATTATGCCCGTCTGTTCAAGAAACAGGAACAATTACACACCCTGTTTCTTGCAGCCTCGATGTTAACCATTGGCATTGCCTTATTAGGGCTGTTTGCATTCTCGAAATACATCACCTATACGCGTACCAAAGAGATAGCCATCCGAAAAGTTTTGGGAGCAAATGAACTGGATTTATTTAAACTTTTAAATAATGCTTTTATACGTAAAGTATTAATAGCAAATATATTATCTATTCCTTTTATCTATGTGCTAACGAAACAATGGCTAAGTGGTTTTGCCTACCACATGGAAATCAGTTATGTGCCTTTCTTTCTTTCTGCCGGCTTGAGTGTATTAATCACCTTCCTGACAGTGAGCTACCAAGCCTGGAAAGCCATTCATGAACCGCCGGCTTTGGTATTGAAGGGAGAATAATATATTGTTAATGAATGGATTGTGTTATTTTATTAAATCTTATTGTTACTATTTTGTCTTAATCGTACAAATGATAAATTTAGAAAATATAGAAAAGTACTATTCCAACGGGGGTGTAAAAAACTATGTCTTGAGACATGTGACCACGCGTATCGAATCTGGCGAATTTGTATCGATCATGGGCCCCTCTGGCGCAGGTAAATCAACTTTACTTCATCTGTTAGGGATGTTGGACAGCGCAACGTCCGGGAAGTATAATTTTATGGGGAGTGAAGTTAGCACTTTAAGTGAAAAGCAACAGATCACCCGCTACCGGGATCACATTGGTTTTGTATTTCAAGCCTATCATTTAATGGATGAACTGACCGTGTATGAAAACATAGAGGCTCCTTTAATTTATAAAAAGATCCCCAGCTCTGTTCGCAGAAGTAAGATTGCGGATGTATTGGATCGCTTTCAAATGGTCGCGAAAAAAGATTTATTTCCGGCTCAGTTGTCCGGAGGGCAGCAACAGTTGGTGGGAATTGCAAGGGCATTGGTGACTGACCCAACCCTCATTTTAGCAGATGAACCTACCGGCAACTTACATTCCACACAGGCGATGCAGATTATGGAATGGTTTAAAGAACTCAATGAGAAAGATAAAATCACCATTGTACAGGTGACCCATTCTGAACAAAATGCCCGTTATGGCAAACGCATTTTGGAATTAAATGATGGCCTTATCCGAAAAGATACCCTTATCCAAGCATCCTCGTCCCTCTAACTCCCTTTACAAATGTTTTTATTAAATTGTAAGATCGCCTTCCGGAATTTATTGAAAAATAAAGCGTATGCCGGGATCAATATCGCCGGTTTGGCCATGGGCTTAACCTCTTTTATTCTGCTCTTATTGTTTGTTAACCATGAAAGTAGCTACGATGAATGGCATCCGGACCTGAAACGGGTTTATCAATTAAGAGAATACCATGATTTCTCGACTCCTGACAACCGCCCTTACTGGCAGGTGATGAATGAATCACGAGTGGGCAATCTGGTCAGGGAGAAGATTCCGCAATTCAAGTATGTGACAAAAGTTGATCCTGATTGGGACTATGGAGTAACCCTGAAAGTGGAGGGAACTGCTCCTTTAGTAGTGAAAAACATACGGGATGTGGATTCCCTCTTTTTTAAAGTATTTCCTTACACCTTCCTGGAAGGGGAAGCGGAAACAGCGATACGTCATCCGGGCACCATTGTATTAAAGGAAAGCGCGGCCCAAAAATTGTTTGGCACTACCAAAGTGATCGGCAAAAAAGTAAAAGTCATTGTCTGGAAAAACGACCCGGGGCAAACATTCACAGTTACCGGAGTGGTTGCTGAACCGACTGGGCCCAGCAGTTTGCCTTTCAGTGCACTGACGCACTCTGGAGAACAAGAAGAAGATCCCGACAATTTGCGCACTTCCCATTTTTGTGAAGTGTATGGAATTACACATGGAACACTCGACTTGGATCTCCTTAATCAAAACCTCCAGAAAATTTACATTGATTACAAAAAATCGGTATTTATGCAATTGAATCATTCGTTGGATGATTTTAATAAAGAAGGAAAACAGCGAGGCTTAAAAGCCTTAGCGATGAAAGACGTACACGCACAACCGGTATTTACGACTCCATGGAAAAATAAGGCAGGTCCGGTGATGGTATTGTCCGTTTTTCTTTTGCTGATTTCTATCATTAATTTCATTAATCTCTCGACCGTTCAATCAGTTCAGCGAGCGAAAGAAGTCGGAGTCAAAAAAGTATTGGGAGTGAATCATGGTCAATTGGTAAAACAATTCTTAACCGAAGCGGCTATGCAATGTCTGATCGCTCTTTTCTTAAGCATCATGCTTGCGGAGCTTCTTTCACCTTTATTTAATGCCTATTTTGAGGTGCCGCTTAGCTTTTGGGGAAGTCCTGCCTTAGGACGTTTGTTCTTTCAATTAGCTATGGTCTTTCTACTGGTGACTCTCCTGGTAGGCTTTTACCCGGCACTGGTGTTATCCCGCTTTCATCCTATAAAAGTCTTGAAAGGCAACTACGAAAGAAGTTTCAGAGGAATGGCCCTGCGCAATGCCCTTGTTGTACTCCAATTTGTGATCGGGGTAGGATTTATGATCAGTATCGGGATCATGTATCAGCAGGTAGCTTACCTCAGTCAAAAGAATTTAGGATTTGAAAAAGGAAAACTTATGAATATCCTGACCAATTATTCGACTGAAGATGGCTTTCTGGAAGCGATTAAGCGTATTCCGGAGGTGAAATACGTCGGAAGTACCACTCAGGTGATGGGAAATAGCTTTCATGTACCACAGATGATTTCCTACAGGGGGACAAAGCACCGCATTAATACGGTGACTCTCACCATGGATGCTTTCCCGGCATTAGGAGTGCAGATTAAGGAGGGGCGTCTATTTTCGAATGCCTATGGACAGGACACGATAAACAGTGTGGTACTCAATGAATCGGCAAATCAATTGCTGGGAGGGAAAATGCTGGGAGAAACCTATCAATTTGAGTATCCGGGAGGCCGGCATGAGTTTAAAGTAGTAGGAATCATCAAAGATTACCATAATGAAGGTTTTGATAAAGCAATTTTGCCCACAATCTATAAAGTCAGCCAGCTGGGAGGCACCTCCAGCACCAATAATTTCCTCGTTCGGATAGAATCCGATCATCCGTCGAAAGTGATCGACCAAATTGAAACCACCTGGAATCGTTTTTTTCCGGAGTTCCCAATGCAGTACACCACCGGTGAACAGGCACTCGAGGTATTGTTAAAGAATGATAAACGATTAATGAGGATGATACTCTTATTTAGTATCATTACCATTTGTCTATCCTTACTTGGACTTTTCGCACTGTCGGCTTTTATGGCCAAAAGACGAACGAAAGAATTGGCTATTCGAAGGGTACTGGGAGCTTCTTCTTTTCAACTCATTAAAATGCTCAATCAATCATTCCTCTGGCTGGTAGTCGTAGCAAATTTGATCAGTTGGCCCTTGGTTTATTGGTGGTCTTCCGAGTGGCTAAGTCATTTTGCATACCGCATTGATGTTCCTTTATGGCCATTTTTAATAGCCGGGCTCACTTCGCTTGTGGTTGCCTTGTTAACAATTACCATTCAATCGGGGAGGGCTGTCGCGGCCAGCCCGGTAAAAGCATTAAAGTATGAGTAAATACTTTTAAAAAAAAAGCTACCCCGTAAGGGTAGCTAATTTTTTAATTGATCATGAGATCCGTTTAGATTTATATTTGGTTATAAGTTTAAATATAAGCAAAAAAAGTAAGAATCCAAATTTTTCATAAAAGAATTAGCGGGCTTCTTTTGCCTCTGCAAAAATAAGAAATGGGGTGATTTTTAGCCGTTATGCGTATATTTGTGTTAAGCGAAGCTATTCTTATGATTAAAACAGGACAACTGATTCGTGTATTGCTATTATTTTATCGCCGATTGCTCTTTCCTGCACTAGCCTTATCCATCGGCCTTTCTCTACTCTTTTTCCCCGGAAATCTGTTTACAGGAACCAGCATAGCTCTGCTCTTTTTTCTTCCTTTATTTCATTACTTTATCTATGAGATGATTTATCCCTCCGAATATTATTTCTATCATAACTTTGGCTTAGAAAAATATGCACTGTGGATAGTTACTGCCCTGCTCAGTGTTTTCCAACTATTGCTTGTATGGATGATTGGAGCAAACTAGAAATAGACAGCGTTCAGCTTCAAATAGGTGAACGGAAATTGCTCCACGATATTTTTCTGAGTGTACAAAAAGGAGAGATCATTGGCCTTTTAGGAAAGAATGGAGAAGGGAAATCGACCCTGTTAAAGCTGATATTCGGATTGTTTCGGTCAGATCATAAATTTGTTAGAATTGGGAAAAAGAAGATCGATCGCCTTACAGATAGTGCAGCGCACATCCATTACCTGCCTCAACATGGCTTTCTACCCGGACATGCGTCAATAAAAGCACTCATTTCTTTCATGTGCGAAGGCTCTTTGCGCGATTTAATTGAAAGTCATCCTTTGGTTGTCCAATATGCCAAAAGGCGTGCAGCTCACTTGTCAGGAGGGCAACGACGAATGTTGGAGCTTCTTCTTGTCCTTCATTCAAAGGCCTCTTTTTTATTCCTGGACGAACCTTTCAGGGCGCTGGATCCTTTGTACGTGGAAGAGGTGAAAGAACTCATCCGCAACCAGAGGGCACAAAAGGGGATTATTTTAACGGATCATCTTTACAGAGAAGTGATTCAAGTTTCTGACAGGCTCGTTCTGTTACAAAATGGGCACCTGATACATTTACAATCACCTAATGAATTGATTGAAACAGGATATTTACCTGATAATTCGATCAACTATTTATAAAAGAATGTACATTTGGAGCTAAGAATATGAAAAACAGCTATCTTTCTATACTATCCGTTTTGTTTTTATTGTCCTGTGGAAAAAAACAGGTGCTGCCACTGGGTGACCCTCCGAGGATAAGCTCTGTCGAAGAAACCACCCAGTCGCCCATTTCGGGCAGTTCACCTAAAACAGAAACTTACACTTTCTTGTACGATGGGCAACAACGCATTATTCAGGTGAACGACCGCAAATTTGAGTACAATGGAACCAATCGGGTGGTCAGCTCCCGCATTCATCGGTTTACGGATGGATACGAGCAGCTCAGGATGGAATACATTGAAAAACTTCGCTACGAATGGGATTCTCAGGGACGGATATCCCGAATAGTGGCCGATAGTATCTATCATCGTCATACCAGGAACAATGATGGGCCCATTTACATTGGTCTTTCACAAGGCGCTGTTATTTCCCGTTATACCTATACCGAAAATTCCAGGATGCCGAAGTTGATTGAATACCTTACAGATTTCGATCGCCCAGCACAGAGTGGGAAATCAGGATATATTTCTTTCGAATACCAAGGAAATGATGTACTTCGTTCCGCACAATTCGTCCCACCATCAGGACCACTGCCACCTGATTTTCCTGGGGGAGCCACCTGGTTTACCCTGCATTCACATTTTCAGTCAGATACGAGCCCTCATTATTTATATGCGGCATTTCAACAATTGGGTTTTCATCCTTATCATTTCCATAAAGTGGTTTCTCAGAACCATCCTTCAAAGGTGTTTCAAGAAGTTCAACGAGGAAATGCCGCCCCCGTCGATCTACCCGATTGGAATAAAGCAGAGAAGTTTACCATTGAAAGCCATTCATTGGGTTATCCAACACTGATTAAGTGGAAGGGAAGTGGTGAGCCCGCTTCATCCTCTACCATTGTGATCCGGTATCAATGAGCCATCTTTGCGATAGTAAAACAGTCCTATCATTCAAAGGGTTCTTCCCATATTAACAGATCCTGATCCAGATTAAGCACCCGTGGAGTAGGAACCTGTTGCCCTTTGGTCATTTTTCTAACTTCCTCACTTACATAGCGGATGAGTTCTGACAGATGGATTTTTTTGTCTTTGTTACTATCTGCTTTTTGCTCTTTTAGCGCCTGAATCAGATGATAGGTAAATACACCGTTATTCCATTCATCGCCTTCCAATGCAAATTCTTTCGCACCCGAAGAAGAAAAGATATTGGCTCCATGATGCGTTCTTAGATCAACAAAAAACTCCTTCATTAGATCAAAATAGCTTATAGCTCGTTTATTTTGAAGGAATAGGTCTCCATTTCTCACAAACTGAATGACCTCTTTCGTTTTTTTACTCTGTTCTTGTAGCTTCACTTCTTCTTTATCTACTTCGCCCGCATGACAGGCGTCGATGAGAAGTACTTTTTGTCTTGCCGGGATGCCATCCAGTAAATCTTCCAGTTCTGAATAAAGTATCCCATTGACAGATGGATTCGCGAATGATACATCATGAGTAGCCAGGTAATAATCCAATTGCTGATTCAACAATCCATGACCCGCATAATAAAGGATCACCTGGTCATTTACGGTGGTATTTAGCAGGAGTTTCTTTAAGTTTAGCACATTGGAGCGCGTCACCTCTTTATCCAGTAACAGAACCGATTTAACGGGCATAAGTCGATTAGAAGGAGAAGGATGTCGTTCCCAAACGCTTTGTATGTCACGGGCATCCTTCGCCGCAAAGTGAAGATTTTTGTTGGCCTCTACATAGTTACTTACTCCGATACTGATCACATAAATTTTCTGGGCGGGAAAGGGGTGCACACACTCCACGGTTATTTTTTCTCTTAGACTTTCAATTCCGCTTGTATTCATGGCCATGACTTCAATTCGGTTGAGGCCCGCGTTTAAAGGCAGCTTGAAACGCTGAGAAGTCTCTTTAACCGATTTTCCTGTCAGCGAAAAACCGGCGGATCCGAAGTGCGGAACACCATTCACATAGATCTGGAGACGATCTAATAGAAGATGTTGATCCTTCGCCTGTACCTGGATTTCAATGGTCGATAAATTTGTCTTTTTGGGCAGCAAGTTTTTTTGAAGAATGGTCACTTGGGGTAAAGAGAGGGTGGCCAGTTGTCTTTCCACATGGGCAGGATCAAACCCCATTTTTTCTATTCGTTTGGTATACACCCGCTTGTAATGATTCACCAATTCAGGCGGAAAAGTTGGAATAGAGGAAAAAACACGATCAGGACGGTTAAATTGCAAATCAAATTGCTTAAAAGGATATAGCTTATTATCCAGTTTGAAACTGATTTTTCTGGAAGCACCAGGCGTAGACATGTAGTACCCGGATGAAGTATGCACAAAGTATTCCGTACTATCTACCACATACACGGCTAATTTCTCGCTCAGATCCTTTAAATCCCAAAGCTTTACCGCATAATCATTTCCTGTACTTAAAAGGTAATGCGACTGATCGGAGAATTTTAAAGTGTTGATTTTTTCCCGATGACCAGCCCACTGCTTCAAAAGCTTCCCAGATTCCAACTCCCATAAGATCAGCTGATTGTTTTCATCAGAAGTCGCTAAGAGCTTTTCGTCCGGAGAGATAGTCATTTCCTTAACTGCCGTCTGATGTCCCCGGTAAGTTCTTAGAATGGCGTTCTTTTCAATATCCCAAAGACGTGCGGTCTTATCATTACTTACGGTGATAAATGTTTTCCCTGATTTTAAAAAAGCCAGTTGGTTGATTTCACTGATGGAGAGGAAGGTCTTTAGTTGCTTCAGATCACTGGTACGCCACAAACGAATGGTGCGGTCTTCATCATTTCCTTTGGTAAGAAGGTATTTATCATCTTCGGAAAAACGGTATATAGCCGTCGTAGACGGAATAACACCTATTCGTTTATTGGTTTTCACTTCATAGAGCGCGAACTGTTGAGAATCATTTTCGTAACGATATTTCCCTGAAGGGGATAAGGATTGTTCGGGCAATAGCGCATGAAAATAAATGGCGGAAGAAAATAAATTGAAATCTAAACACCGGGCTGGAGCATGCTCTCCACCCGCTAAAGGAATATGAATAAGGGAATCCTTATTGGAAAAATAGGCCCTTCCGGGAAGGACCCCGTGCGCTGAAAAATGCGTAGGCAATGCGTCGCCTTCTATGTCTATCTGACTGAGGGTGATCTTTCCGGTGGCTTCAACACCTGCTATAAAAACTGTTTTTCCATCCATTGCAGGGTACAGTGCCGTTAACCGACCCTGATACATGTGCGCGGTGCTTTTGCCTGATTGAAGGTCTTGGGCCTGCCAGCTCGTATCGGTATATGTAAAGAGATGGAAGGGGCTAAGTATCCGGTTGGCATTTTGTTGATCAAAAGTTTGAAGGGTCTTGAGGGATTTATCTTTGAACCGAAACACTTTTAAAGAGGAACGTTTATCTCCGGAAAGTAAGAGATCTGTTCCAATCATCATTAAATCTCCCTGTGGGTCAAATGACATGGCTTGATAAGAAAAAGAAAATCCAGCCAGCTCTTGAATCGCCCCATTCGCTCCCATTGTTTGGAAGTTTTTTGACTGGCCTGTGAAAGCCATTAACTGTTGCTTAGGAGCATAGGCACTTGGCTCTAGCCGCCGCTGATGGAGGCTTACTTTTTGTACGAGACGCCCGTCTGCTAAATTCCATTTCCTTAATTCTGTTCCTATGCCATAGAGGAACTTTTCATCTGCTGTAAAATAGAGTTGGCTGGTTTGAGGAGCCGCCTGTAACTCATAGATCACCATTTCGTTTTTAACATCCCATACCAGAAGTTTACCATGCATGTCACACATCGCCAGGAGTTCTCCCGAGGCTGAAAACTGAAGGGCCGTGATCGAAGAAGTAAAACCCTGTATTTGTGCGAGCTCCGTTTGCTCTGAAATATCCCATATTTTCACGGTGGCACCTTTGCGAATACCTTTCTCATCATTTTCGTCCGTCCCTGAAGCAAGATAGCGCATGTCTGAAGAAGCAGAAAGGGTACGGACCGGTGCATGATGTCCGACAGGGATAAGCACCTCTGCCTGTTGAGCTAACACTGTGGTGTGGGCTAACCATAAAAATAAAAAAGACAAGACACAGGAATTAAACTTCATCTCTTTATTAATTAATTTTCGCCGATAAACCAAAAGTGAGCTTATTTGTAGGAGATTTTAGCGTATTCGCCTTATTGGCGATGCTTACCTCGATGACGTTTTGTGCTCCCCATTTTAACCCTTTCAGATTTGATA
This sequence comes from Pedobacter sp., assembly GCA_037190785.1. Classification (GTDB taxonomy): domain Bacteria; phylum Bacteroidota; class Bacteroidia; order Sphingobacteriales; family Sphingobacteriaceae; genus Pedobacter. The sequence goes on from JBBCJN010000001.1 coordinate 230,211, forward strand.
AGGGCAATGCTAATTGAATGGCTGGAGTGTTTTCTGTTATTTTTTCTTTCAATAAAGTGCCCGCGTCTTCGTAAGCGGTCTGTCCATTGATCTTTACATTGATTTTTCCAATTCCACCCCCCAGGTTAGTCGCCTGAATAAGTAGAACAGGGTTTTTTGGATTAATTTCTTCACTCAGCTTAACAGAAGGATAAAAATGCTTTACAGAAAATAATTCCGCTTGAGGTAAGGTGCCCTGCTGATAGCCTAAAAGGATAGGGAGAAGTCCTTTTTTATAATAAAGTGGTTTGAGTTGTTCCAATGGAATGATGTGTGACTGATAATTGTAATACAGGCTTGAGAGGGCGCCTGGAGAGCCATCAAAGTAACCTTGTGGGGTGATGATCAACCAGTCTTTTAGATCGATCGGATAGAGGGTAGCTAATTCTTTTCCGGTTAGGGTGCTCCATATTTTGGTGGTATTGTCATAACTACTGGTTACAATGTATTGATCAGCCGGTGAAAATCTGGCGCCATACAATTCTGCCGTATGTCCCAGAAAAGAGTATGTTTTCTTTTGTTCCACATCGAAAAGAATGGCTTTCTTGTCAAAACCGGCACTCAGAATTTGCTTCCCGTTAGGAGAGAACTCCACCGTTGAAATCTTGGAATGATGAATGTTAAAAACAGATATCTGACGGCCTAATGTTCGGTTCCAAAGGGCGATGGATTTTTGATCACTTGCCGTGACCAGGGTTTTTCCATCGGGAGATAGGGCAATGTCTGTCACGATGTCCTCATGAGATTCTGAAAACCTGCCTGCTGTTTTGCCTTTTTCAATATCCCAGATATCTACTCTGCCATAAGACACATTAACTTTGGGATTACGCGCACTCGGATATTCTTCTTTACCGCCAATATAAATAAGTTTACTATCGGGTGAAAAAATAGCACAGGTATAAGTACGGTTCACACTGTTGGATAGAAGGCTGCCTTTTGTTAAGTCACTTATAAATTTTCCTGTTTCCGCATCGTATAAAAAAGCTGAACTGATTTTTACGAAGTTACCAAGCATGCTTCCAAAGGGGTTAATCACAGTCCGGTTAACGGCCGCCAGGTATCGGCCATCCGGAGAAAAGGTCACTGTAGAAGAGCCGCCATTAAACGGGTAAAGTACCTCTCCGGTTTGCAGGTCAACAACCTTTCCAGTATGATCATAGGTACCAATGGCTATTTTTTTGTTATCTGGAGAAAAAGAAACACTCACTACGCTATTCTTAAATTGATCGATCACACGGATTAATTCCCCGTTTTCAATATCCCATAACTTGGCCGTGGCATCTCTTCCTCCGGTCACAAGGTATTTTCCATAGGGAGAAAACTTCACGGTGAGGACGCTGCTGCTACGTCCCTTGAGCGTAGTGATTAGGTCGCCACTCAATACGTCGATGACGATTGCCACATTTTGGCTTGTTCCGAGGAGTACCTGAGTGCCGTCGGGAGATAAATCAGCTGCAATGAACTCGTAACCTAAGTCTTTGAACTTCCGTATGGATTTTCCGGAAGCAATGTCAAACAATTCCAGTGCGTTGTAACGCCCTACAAGGAGGGTCTTTTCGTCTTTAGAAATGCTGGCGAAGGCGCTTGATGGACCAAAAGAACGCTGGCCCTTGTTTCCTGATACCGTCAGCGAATAAACTCGAACACGGTAATCACTTGCTGAAATGGCTGTTTTCCCGTCCGAAGTAAAGAAAAGACTATGAACCGCCTCATGAGATCCCAAAAAAGTAGCCCCTAGGCCTCGTTCTATCTTTCCACCCAGACTCCATAACTTTACGGATGGATCTTCCTCTGTAGTGGTTTGATCGGCTACAGGCAATCCCCCTCCGCCTGTCAAAATAAAATCTCCCTGTGGGTAGTAAGCCACCGACCGAATTTGTTTCTTCTTTTCTGAGAGGGTACTTTCCACCCGGTTTGTTTTTAAATTGTATATCTTGGCGGTCCTGTCTCTACTTCCAGATAAAATTTTTTCATTTGAGAAAAAATCAATGCCTGTAATAGTGTCTCGGTGGAGCTTCAGTGTGCGGATTAATTGCCCGCTTTTAAAATCCCAAATGGCAATTTCCCCATTGTGATGACCGGCAGCGAACTTCGTTCCGTCAGGAGAAAATTTCAATACGCTCACTGGAGAAACTGGTCCTCTGTAAGTATTTAGCTCCGTTCCGTCTGTCAGCCAGCTTCTTACAGTAGCGTCGTAGCTACCGGTAAGAATAAATTTCCCATCGGCAGCATAACTAACAGCCGAAACGCCCATTAAATGACCCGAAGGTAATATAAGTTCAGGGCGGGGAACGGATACCTGGGATTGTCCATAAACGCCCAGTGGAAAAAATAGGATAAGAATCCAGATGCCTCTTCTTAAATTCATTCTTCTGTTTTTTTAATGCAATAATCGATGAACATCGCGACGGTCAATATAGCCATATTCCTCCGCAAGCATCCGGCAGGTTTCTTCTTCTGCCCGGATTGGATCATTGTGGTAATAAGGGATTAAATGATGGTAAACCAATGTTGCTTGTTGCCGGAGGAGGAAAACATCTGCCAAGACTATTTTTAGAGGAAAGATAAATTCTGATTCCTTTTCACGATCATCGTAATAATACAAGGCACATGATTCAATTGAATTGGGATCTATGGGCTTTTTATCCACAATGAAAATCTGTCGGTCAATGAGAAATGCCAGAGTTGCATTCTGTTCATCGAACACATAGGTTAATTTTTTATGAATAACCTCACCAGCATACTGATATTTAATGAAAAAAAATTTCTCCGTATCTTTTTTAAAATCCGGCCCCTCCAAATAGACCCGGGTGCTGTCTATTAATAAGAAATGGGGGGGATGCTGTTGCTGTATTTTTGCTTCTTGTGTCAGAAAAAGCCTAAGTTGATTCGTTGAGTTTACATGATTGCGTGTGGCCAGCGTATGAGTGGTATTTACTGGTAACATGGCTTCACTGATCATGGCTACCAATGGATGGTGCTCTTTTAATTTCGCAGTGGGATTTAGTTTAACTATAAATCTTCCTTTCGTTGGACTAATAAGTGATACCTGATCCTGAATGGTCTTAAATTGCAAGGTCGATTGAAGGGAAAGCTGATCGCCTATCTTCACTGGTCGACCACTTTCCTTATGAGTGACATTTCCTTTAACAGCGGCTACGTAATACCGATCATTGAAGCCGGTGAAAAGAAAATGAATAACTAAGACTATATAAATCATCTTTTTATAGGTTTAAATTTTTGATACATATTGAATAACCAAAAGTATAAGAGTACATAAACCTGATCAATGTGTTTTCTGAAAATAACAAAAGAAATGATCGACATGATCAGGAGGCAAAGTGTAAAATTAAGGTACTTCATCAATAGCTTTAAGAAAGACAATTGGCTTAACCCTTTAAGAGTTTTTTGTTTTTGAACACCCGAAAGCAGACCGCGCAGGAGGCGCCTTACCCGGGAGGCACTGTGGATGCTTAGTTTCCATGGTGGCGTAAAAAAAACAAAACTCAGGACCATATAGCTCAAAAGGATGTAAAGAAGCCATGAAATGGTAACCTGAGGATCGTTTTTATCCAAACTTAGAAACAGATTTGCCAAAATTAAAGAGCCCGCCGTTGCGCCCTCAACGGTGGGGTGAATATCCGTTTCGAAATCGCCAATAAGGACGATCTTATCCTTAAAGAATACGCGGTTAAGTTGTACGTCATTCTGCAGCAAATCATTCATCTCATGAATAGGAATTATCTTGGATCCATCTGTTTCAGATCTCAATCGTTTTTCACTGATACGCGGGTAAAAAAAATGTTGTTTTAAAAAGACTTTTCCGTTTACCTCAAGCCATCCGATATGGTATTCTATTTTATGTTGATGCACCATTTCAAACATGCTTACAGGGACGCCCGGTATTTCTGAAGTAATAAAATAATCGTATTTAAGGAGATTTCCAGTGGCTTTAAAGCCACTGGACTTTTGATAACCTGCGTAAGCATTTGGGACATCTTTGAATAAAGGCTGAAGGATACCCTGTGCATCTTTTGAAAAAGGAATGAGTAGTTTTCCTGTTTTGCTAAGACTGTTAGACAGCAATTCATCGTCCGGACTGGGCATATCAAATAATACATCGCATAAAATCATTTTATGTTGCACATCACGGCCAAGAAGATCTAAAAAGGCAGCTATAGTTTTCCTGTCGGTAATTACCCGGTTGCCGGTTCCGTCTGGGGCAGGAATTAATTGTTTACTTCGACTTACATCTATAAATACGAAATTAGTATCATTGACATAAGCAGGTGAATGGAAGAACTTATCCGCGAACAGAGCTGTTTTTACTTGTGCCTCTTCGCCAGCCAGGTTGTAATTGGTATACAACGCAAGAAAGGAAAGAACCAGAAAACCAATTCCATATAAAAAAGAAAGAAAAACCTTTTTAGAGAAAGTAATGTTCGTTTTCAATGAATTAATGCGTTAAATAGAGCAAATGTTTTAAGCTGGGAACTATCCTGCAATATACATATATGCTGTATAAAAATCAAGGATAGGGAACTGTAGATGAGAAAATTACCCTTCATTCGCAGAATTCCGCTGAAGAGGTCATTTTCTGGGGATACAGCGTGTTTACACGGACGAATCAGGGACAAATACTTTACGAGGTCGATAGGCTGGAATGCCTTCCGGCCGTCATAAAACGGTAGACAATGAATGGTATTAGCAGGCATTGTTGCGGATGCATTCTCGGTAATTTTACCTAAATTTATACCGGCAAATGTAGTGAAGTAGAAAACAAAAAAGCCAATACTGATACTGTAAACGAAGTTATCAAGGGGAAACAGCATATGAAAAAACCACAATACTGGCTAGTCAAATCAGAGCCTTTTAAATACAGCTGGGAGAAGTTTAATCAGGACAAACGCACTTTTTGGGATGGCGTGAGGAATTATCAGGCTAGAAATAACCTCAGAGCCATGAAAGAGGGTGACTTGGTGCTTTTTTATCATAGCAATGAGGGCAAAGAAATTGTAGGAGTGGCAAAAGTGGTGAAAGAGTTTTATCAGGATCCTACGACGACAGATCCCAATTGGGTGGTGGTAGATCTCGTCCCTGTGGAAAGTCTTTCAAAGCCGGTGACGCTCGCCCAAATGAAAGCGGATGACCGCCTGCAGGACATTGCCTTGATTAAACAAGGACGTTTATCGGTCATGCCTGTCCGTGTGGAAGAGTTTGACCACATCCTGGCTCTTTCTGAACAGTGATGAAAAATACAGGCATCTTCTGTGTATGCTTCCTGTTCCTTTTTTGCTGGCAACAGGTGCGCGCACAACTCTACTTGAAATATGAAGTCAAAGTTTTCCTGAAGGACTTTCAACCAGTGAGGGGAACTTTACAAATGGTTAATAGCGAAGGGTTGGCACTAGAAGATGTTCGTGGGAATTATTACATCTTCCGTCCGGAGCAAATTATACGGATAAAACTATGTCGGAAAGGACTCCATTTTTTGGATGCCCTTGGTGGAGGAACAGGCCTAGGCTTAACCGCGGGAATAAGTGTTTTTTTTGCAGAACAAAATCATGATTCGTTTAAAGATAAGCTAACCGGAGTGGCGGTACTCACTGCCGCAGGCATCGCAGGTGGGGCCTTAACCGGAGGCATTACTGAACTATTCAAAACTAAACTGATTTTGAAAGTTTCAGGGAATCGCGAAAAGTTTATTCAGCTTTACCAAAAACTTCGTCCCTATGCAAAGGTCAATCGATCTTAGCGCTCATCAGAAGAAGGGGGCGAGATTTCGGTAGTTTTTTTGCGAAAGCTAAGAAGTCCCACACTCATGACCGTACTCGTGCCCAATACCACCAGAAATAAATAGGCGGTTCCTATCTCAGGAATTTTTAGAGATTCTGGTAAATTATAATACAATAAGATAGAAATCAGCCCCCTAGGTGTAATGAATGCTTCTGGAAGGAAGTGCTCCTTTTTAAATAGTCGTAAGTACAGGAAGCGCACAAGATAAATGCTTATCAGAATAAAACATCCATGCACTAAGACCCTGGGATCGTTGAGCTGCTCAATTTGAATAGTGAAACCAAAGATGACAAAGAAAAAAGTCCGAAGGATAAATGCACTTTCGGCCGATAGCTGATGCAGTTGAGACAGGTCTTTTTCAAGATTTTTATAAATAAAAAGGCTTTTAAAAGCCGGATTTTTAATCGTGTCGGCATTGTTCAGAAAGAGGCCGAAAGCCAAGATCAGAATCAACGAAGAGAGATGGTAAGACTGACCGATGGCGTAAATAAGGATGAGAATGGAAATAATTAGAAAGAACTTAACCGAATGTTTTATTCGTCCCATCAAATACAGTAACACCACGCAGGCAACGGTCGATATAATCAGGATGAATGCTGTATTCAGTGTAAGACTGGCAAAAGAAGTGAAAGAAATATGCGAATTTGAAAGCGCAAAATTAAATAGAATAATGCCCAGAATATCCGAAAACGAACTTTCATAAATGACAAATTCCTTCGTTTTTTTTCCAAAGGAGGCCACCGAAGGAATAGCGATTGCCGAACTGATGACGCTAAAAGGGATGGCATTGATGAAACAACGGTAAAGATCCTGGCCGGTGAGTTGTTGCAGAATGAATGTCAAAATACTCACCGTAAGGAGAAGAATGATCAGAGCAGAAAAAAAGGCTCCTTTGATTACCCGGTTTTTCTCCCGTTCGTAACGAAGCTCCAGTGAGCCTTCAAAAACAATCAGAATCAATCCGACAGTACCCAGAGCCGGCAGAATTTTAAGAAAATTGACGGTGTGAATATTCCAATGATCGACCAGAAGTCTGAGACCTATACCCAGCAGAAGCAACAAAAGTACCGATGGGAAACGTGTACGGCTCGCGACAAGGTCAAATAAATAAGAGAAAATGACCAGCCCACTTAACATAATCAATATCGCATAGGTGCTCATCTTATCGGGTATTTAGTCCTTAAAAAACAAAGCTTTTAGTTCACTGGCATCATCGGGCGCCATTTTGCCGGCCAGAATAAGACGTAATTGCCTTCTACGCAAAGCCCCATTGTACCATTCCATTTCCTGCGGACTTTCTGCAAGAAGCTCAGGAACAGGAATAGTACGACCACTTTGATCCACTGCTACAAACGTATAATATGCCTCGTTCGATTTAAAACGAGTGCCGGAAGGGATATTCTCGGCCCATACATCGAGTCTTACTTCTACCGAAGTGTGAAATGCGCGAGTCACTTTTGCCTCAATCGTAATCACATCCCCTAATTTGATCGGTTGTTTAAAAGAAACATTATCCACCGATGCGGTAACGACAATCCGGTTGCAATGTTTTTGCGCTGATATGGCCGCGGCAATATCCATCCAGTGTAATAAACGCCCACCCATTAGGTTATTCAGGGTGTTGGTGTCATTGGGTAGCACCAGTTCATTCATCACGGTGAATGAATCTTTCGGGGTTTTTGTTTTGATACTCATCGGGCACAAAAGTAAGTAAAATCCTTCAGTTGACGCAGGTAAATTTACAGCTTTGCGTCCGTCTCATGGCTTTTTTGGAGACCTATTGAAACACTCAGGCTTGTTATTTGTTAAGCCTTGAATAAATAGGTATGCAAAACGAGACACTGATACAATTTTTTCACTGGTATGTGCAGCCAGAAGCGGAACTTTGGCAACAAGTTTCCCAAGAAGCCGGACATTTAGCAGAATGGGGCTTTAGTGCCTGCTGGTTGCCACCAGCATTCAAAGGAACAAATGGAATTCATTCTGTTGGTTATGATGCATACGATCTTTTTGATGTAGGAGAATTTGACCAGAAGGGGTGTATCCGCACCAAGTACGGCACCAAAGAAGGCTATCTTGAAGCCATTCAGGCACTACAGACAGTGGGAGTGAGTGCGATCGCCGATGTTATCTTTAATCATAAAGCAGGTGGAGACGAACTGGAAACGATTAAAGTACGAAAAGTAAATCCCGATTGCCGGGAAGAATTCATTTCCGATGAAATGCAAATAGAAGCCTGGACAAAATTCATTTTTCCTGGCAGACAGGGTAAATATTCGGCCTTTGTATGGGATTTTCAATGTTTCAGCGGGGTAGATTGGGCAGAAAATCTGAACGAATCGGCCATCTATTCAATTCAAAATCAATATGGCGATAAGTGGGAAGAGGTCGAATCGGAAGAAATGGGAAATTATGACTACTTGATGTTCAATGATATTGACTTCCGAAACCCCTCTGTAAGGGCTGAACTCGCGTATTGGGGAAAATGGTATGTGAATGAATTTGGGGTAAAGGGCTTTCGGATGGATGCATTGAAACACATGAATCCTGAATTTATCCGAGAGTGGCTTCGCACAATGCGTGATGATGCAGAATCGGATTTATGGCTGGTAGGTGAATATTGGGAAACAGAGGGAACCTCGTCCCTTCTACAGTACCTTGAAGTAAGTGATCCACCATTACGTTTGTTCGATTCAGTACTTCATCAACGTTTTTATGAGGCATCAAAGGCGCATGAAACCTTTGACCTAAGCAGGGTCTTTGCAGATACTCTGCTGGCTGTAAAGCCCGATAGTACCGTTACTTTTGTGGACAACCACGATACGCAACCATTACAATCCCTGGAGACCTATGTTGACGATTGGTTTCGCCCACTCGCCTATGCCTTGATTCTTTTAAGAAAAGAAGGAACACCCTGTGTTTTTTACCCAGATATCTATGGCGCTACTTACGAAGAGAATGGACAGGAAATAGCACTGAATCCAGTAAAAGAATTGCCTTTACTACTGAAATGGAGAAAAGAGATAGGTGAGGAAATGTACCAACAAGATTTTTTCGATCATCCCAATTGTATCGCCTGGATACGAAAGATTAAAAGGGGATCTAAGAATATTTTTTGTGTCATTATAATGAGTAATGGGACGGAAGAAGGGTATAAAGACATTTCGTTAGGAGGGCAGATGGCTAGCCAGTCATTTGAAGACGGACTGGGGAATTATGCTGGAGAACTGTTGACCGATCAAGAAGGGAATGCCCGTTTCCACTGCTTATCAAAGAGTGTGTCCGTCTGGATTCAACGCTTCGATTGAATCTGACTATACCCAATCAACTCGTCCCAGCGTGTGCCGGGTTTCCGGTAGTAAGCAAAAAGCTGGTACGTATTTTCTGTTTCAAAAAAAGATCCTTCCATTAAGGAATATTGGTAAACTCCTTTGTCATCAACCACCATGTATTTATAATCGTACAAGCCCTGCTTAAGCATTAGTTTTCCAGTGTAACGTTGCTGGCTATTTTGGTATTGAAGTTGATTGTTCACTTCCAAACGATACTGGTTAAAACGACCTACCACATATACATTATTTCCCGCAGACAGCGCCGGGGTTTTTAGTGAAAATAATACCTGCGCGTAATCGCTGTCGGTTTGATGGTCTCTTCCTTCCTGATTTCTAATAAAAAAAGCCCCATTTTCATCAAACTGATGGCTGTAACGGAGCGAAGAATATGGCTGGTCAATGAATAAAGTAACGGTATTTTCATCTTCAATGGCAATGTCTTGTACATTTGCGGCTTTAAAGCGTAAACTGCGTGTATCAAATTTCCGAAATTCATTTCCCCCGTAAAACTCATTGGCATTCATTTCATTGTAGACCAGTGAACCAGGCCGGATAAAATTAGGCCGGGTATTTATAATTGCGGTATGCGGATCAAAATTTTGCATTAATACCACTTTGAACAACTGTTGCGGATTTTGAATAGGGGATTGATAATTCACGGTAAAATTGACCTTTTGTTTTCGGGTCCGATCGGCTACCTGTGTACTTGGCACCACCTCTGCAGCAATGCTTACCTGCGACTGCACCACATAAAAACGAAGAGTCAATACGATTTCTGAAGGGTTGTTATTGCGATAAACTTTTAGAAGGTAATTTCCGCTGATCTTCGGACGGATCTGCTCATTGGGAAAAGAAAATGAATAATGGGTAAAACGCTGTAAGGTATTGAAGGAATAACGATAATCCGAAATCACTCCCTCATTAATCCCTTCCACATAATCCAGGGGATTGATCCGTGAAGATTTCCAATCCCATGTACAATGCTCTATCTGGTAACGGTAATTGGCACTTCCCCCACGAAGATCATCAAAACTCACTGTCAGCGTTTCACTACTTTTTAACGTGACTACCGGCAGAGACTGTTCTGATTTGCTTTGGTAGCATTGCACGCTTTTGATCAATGGATCCAAAACCTGATCACCGAGTGTTTCCTGTGCCGCTGTCTGGTGGAAAGAAAACAGGCCGCAAATAATCAAAGGAAGGCTCCAGCGCAAGGATTTCATAGGTATGCTAACGATCTAATTCCATGATTTCGGAAGCCAGTACTTCCCACGACTGTTGGGCATTGGTAAGCAATGCTTTTTCAGACTGATACCGCTCATTGGTTTCCTGTAATTTCTGGGGATGTGCGTAAATTTCCTCCCGGCTAAGTTCTGTCTCAATAACTTTTACACTCGCTTCGAAAGCGGCTATTTCCTCTTCTATACGTTTTAGCCGCTCATTTAGCTTTTTCAATTGTTGTTTGAGATCCGTACTCGGCGCTACCGGCTCTTTTTTGCTGGTTTCCGCTGCCGGCTTTACAGGGATGGATTTGGCAACGGGAATGACCCTCTTGCTATTCCATTCTTCATATTCTGCATAAGTTCCCGGATATTCCTTTATTTGCTCTTCTTCGATGAACCAAATTTTATTAGCCACGTTATCCAGAAAATAACGGTCGTGAGACACCGAAATAAAAGTCCCTTCGTACTGTTGTAAAGCCTGTATGAGGATATTCACCGACTGAATATCAAGGTGATTGGTTGGTTCATCCAGGATTAGGAAGTTGGAATCTGTAGTTAAAGACTTCGCTAAAGCAACCCTGGATTTTTCACCTCCTGAAAGCACCTTGATTTTTTTGAATACATCATCTCCCGTAAACAAAAAACAACCCAAAATGGAACGAAGCTCTGTATCCGAATGTTCGGGAGCAAAAGACTGGAGTTCTTCCAGGATGCTGTTTCCTAAATGAAGCGCCTCCAACTGATGCTGTGCAAAAAAAGTGGTGGTCACATTATGTCCCGTTTCACTCTTTCCTTCGAAAGTTTCCTTTCCGGCGACAATCCGTAATAGGGTAGACTTACCTTTTCCATTCGCACCAATCAATGCAATTTTATCTCCCTTTTCAATCAGCCCTTCCGCATTCTTGAGAATAGACACCTGTGGATAGGCTTTACAGATGTTTTCTAGACGTACGACATGTCTGCCGGAAGGTTTGGTAAATTTAAAACTAAAGTTTACCGTTGGATTGTCATCGTCCACATCTTCCACGCGTTCCATCCTGTCAAGCGCTTTAATACGGGATTGGGCCATTTTGGCTTTGCTGGCTTTCGCCTTGAACCGTTCAATTAAACGCTCTTCCTGCCGGATTTTGGCCTGCTGATTTTTATATTCATTGTGCTGAATTTCACTTCTAAGGGCTTTTTCTTCGAGATAGAAACTATAATTACCAGCGTACACCGTTAATTTACCCTTGCGTGATTCAACCGTTTTTCGTACAATTTTATCTAGGAAATAGCGATCGTGCGAAACAATGACAATTGCCCCCTCAAAACCTCCTAAATAGCCTTCCAGCCACTTAATGGAAGGAAGGTCCATATGATTTGTCGGCTCATCCAGTAAGAGAATATCGGGATCCTGAAGCAGAATTTTAGCCAGCATTACCCGCATCCGCCAACCACCCGAAAAGGTATTTAGCGGACGTTGTTGATCTTCATCATTGAAGCCCAGACCAGCCAGAATCTCATGGGCACGGTATTCAATGTTATAGCCATCCAAGGCCTCAAATTCTTGTTGCTTGTCGCTGAGTTTATTAAGGACTTCTTCGCTATAATCGGTTTCTATCTTCTTAAGCAAAGCTTCGATTTCATCGTGCAGCTGGTTTTGCCGTGCAAATGCCTCCATCGCCACATGTAAAATGCTATGGTGGGAATCATAGGAAAGCAAATCCTGATTTAGGTACCCGATTTTGATGTCTTTGGCCATTGAAATCGTCCCCGAACTGGGAGTGTATTCGCCTACAATCAGCTTTAATAGGGTGGACTTCCCTGTGCCATTCGCCCCAATCAGTCCTACACGGTCTCCGGGCTTGATATGCCAATCCGCTTCGTCATAAAGCGCACGGGAACCTATTAAAAAAGTTAAATTATTAATTGATATCATTTGCCGCAAAAATACAAATTTTTCCTTCTCTTTTGAGTGCTTCCTTCCACTCGGAAAGATCTTTTCTCATTTAAAACTCATTTTATTTATTTTCTCTTTCGTGAATACCTACCTTCAACTATCTTTGAACTGTAATAATAATAATTACAGTTATGAATCATGGCCAATTTCCATTGTTACTGCATTTACTGGTATTGCTGCACCGATCCAAGGGCACCTATCTCTCTTCTTCGTATTTAGCAGGCAGTGTACGAATTCATCCTGTATTGGTGCGAAATGCCTTAATTCTTCTGAAAGAGAAAAATTGGATCATCACGAAAGAGGGGAAAGGAGGAGGGGCCACATTGGCTGATCTTCATGAGGAAATTTACTTGAGTGAGATTTATGATCTTGTGAAAAGCTCCGCTTTACTTGGGCAACAAAAGAATCAACCGAATCCTTTGTGTGCGGTAGGAAAGCAAATTAATCAACACATGGATGTACTCTATGAATCGGCCGAGTTGGTGTTGAAAAATCATTTGAGCAACTATACATTGGCCGGATTTTCTGCACAGTTTACTGATCATTAAAAACAAACGTACTCAGTTATTGAACATTAATTAAATTATAAAATCTATGAAAATCGCAGTTATCGGCGCCACAGGATTTGTAGGTCGCCAGTTAGTAAATGAATTGATTAGCAGAGGCTACGAGGTAGATGCCATTGCACGTCATCCCGAACAGTTGGAGACGCACGTCAACCTCTATCCGAAGGCAGTGGATATACATGACCAGAAGGCATTAGTGGACGCATTGCAGGGAGCGGATGTGGTGGTGAGTGCATTTAATGCTGGCTGGACCAACCCGAATCTATATGCGGATTTTTTGGAGGGTTCTTTACAGATTGAAAAAGCCGTAAAGCAGGTGAAAGCTGCGCGTTATGTGGTGATCGGAGGAGCAGGTAGTCTGTATGTCAACGGTGCTCAGCTTGTGGATAGCCCGGAATTTCCGGCCGACATTAAACCCGGTGCCACCGCGGCAAGAGATTACTTACATCATCTTAAGGAAGAAAAGGAGCTGAACTGGACATTTTTTAGTCCGGCCATCGAAATGCACCCCGGAATCACTAGCGGAAAAACCGGTCAATACCGACTGGGCTTGGAAGAACCCGTCTTTAATGCTGAACGCAGGAGCCTATTATCTGTACAAGATCTGGCAGTCGTCATTGCCGATGAAATTGCCCATCCGGCTCATGAAAGAAAGCGGTTTACGGCTGCTTATTAGATACATGCGGCTAAGCTAAAAAGCCGGTTTTTCTTTCACTTTTTGGCTGGAAAGGAAAACCGGCTTTTTTTTATTTTTCCGTTTTCTTCATACTTACGTTGTAGAGCACAAATCCCATCAACAGGAAGAACAATACTCCCAATAAATGGTAGCCTCCTTCGCCAAACCATTGCAGGAAAGCGGGTTCTACATTAATGGAAGAAAGTCGGTCTCTCACTGAAGGAATCACCATCAGGATGGCCACAATTACGCCTGCAATCGCGCCTCCAGCCACTAAACCGGTGGCGAATAAATTTCCGGGAGCGATATCCTCCTCCTCTGCGGAAGCTTCTTTTTTCTTTGTCCTCCAATTGACCATTCCTTTAATGGCACCACCTGCAAAAATAGGAAGGGTGGTGGATAAGGGAAGGTACGCTCCTACAGCAAAAGAAAGGGAATTGATGCCACATAATTCAATGGTAATGGCAATAAAGATGCCCACCAGTACGTATTGCCAATCGAGATTAAACGAAAGCATTCCTTTAATTAGGGTAGCCATCAAAGTGGCTTGAGGTGCGGCATAGGTTTCCGTTCCGATGGCATGATAAATTCCTTGCTGCACCATGGCTTCGGTAGGAGTGTCGAGGATTTTCACTGTAAGACCGATCACAATGGAAGAGACAATGGCCCCAATGAACAAGGCAATTTGTTGATACCTGGGGGTGGCTCCAATGATGTATCCTGTTTTAAGATCTTGTGAAGTTGCTCCTGCATTCGCTGCTGCAATACAGATCATTCCGCCTACCACCAATGCCATAGGTTCGTATATTTTGCCCGTCCAGCCTACCGTAATGAATACGAGACAAGTTCCCATGATAGTGGCAATGGTCATTCCGGAAATGGGGTTATTACTGGAACCTATCAATCCGACAATACGGCTTGAAACGGTGACGAAGAATGCGCCAAAAAGAATGACAAGCATTCCGATCAGGAGTTTATTCAGTACCCCATCCCCCGGAATTTGAGGCAGTACTGCCATCAATAAAATCAGCGCCAGACTACCAATGCCCACTACTTTTATCGAAAGATCTCTTTCAGTACGTTTGGCGACCGTTTGTGCATCAGTGACCTTCATGGAACTAAAACTTTCTTTAAATGAAGATACAATGGTCGGAATTGTTTTTAAGAGGGTGATGAAACCTCCGGCCGCGACTGCACCGGCGCCGATTTGTTTCACGAATGCCTGATAAATGGCGCGTGGATAATCGGCGAAGGTCTGCGTCACAGGGTCCCATGAACCTGCACCACCTGCCTTTTGGATATCGGCCAGGAGCCCGAGTTTAACCAACTGCTGGGCGGCCACCAGCGGATCAATCAGCGTGGCCAGGAGAGGAATTAATCCCAACCAGGCAAGAACCCCACCCGCAACGAGGACACCTGAGATTTTGGGTCCGATGATGTATCCAACCCCCATGTACTCGGGGGTGATTTCTCCACTCACCTGAGCAGATGGAAGGTATTTATTGGTTTGTTTCGTTACCCAGGACGGGGTTTCGGCGATGACATGAAATATTTTTTGTAACAAGGCATACACCAGGGCAAATCCCAATCCCCAAAAGGCTGTTTTAGCAAAATTACCTCCTTTTTCACCGGCCTGTAAAACCGATGCGCAGGCCGTTCCTTCAGGATAAGGAAGCGTCCCATGTTCTTTCACAATGAGGGTCCGCCGGAGAGGAATCATCATTAAGGTCCCTAAAATCCCTCCTAAAATGGCGAGGATAAGGATCGTCATATAGTTAAAAAAAGCTTCCCCCGAACTTTCACCTCCTGCCGAGGTGCTAAGGAAAAGAAATCCTGGCAGCGTAAACACAACCCCAGCGGCAATGGACTCGCCCGCAGAACCCGTTGTCTGGATAATGTTATTTTCAAGAATGGTGGTTTTGAAAAATTTCTTTCCAATAGTGATCGCCAATACCGCAATAGGGATGGAGGCAGATACAGTTAGCCCTGCTTTGAGCGCCAAATATACCGTGGCCGCACCAAAAATAATTCCTGCAATACAGCCGAGTAAAATCGACTTTAATGTGAATTCAGCCACCTGACGGTCGGCAGAAATGAAAGGTTTAAATGCTTCTTTTGCCATTTGTAAATTTATATAAATTAAACTTACGATTTACCCGTTAAAATTTTCTCTTTTAAAATGAATTTCAGCAAAATAAAAAAACTCTCCGGTCTCGGTTAGAGGGGAGAGTTTTAATGAAAAATCATTCAATATCTATTTCGAAGCCGCTTTGGCATGATCGGCAAGGAAAGTAGCCAGCCCGCTATCGGTTAAAGGGTGTTTTAATAAGGCAGTAATGGCAGAAAGTGGAGCAGTAATTACATCGGCACCTATTTTAGCACAGGAAACGATGTGCAATGGTCCTCGGATAGATGCCGCAAGGATTTCTGTTTCGAAACCGTAATTATCAAATATAAGACGGATGTCTTCGATCAGTTGAAGTCCGTCTGTAGAAATATCGTCTAACCGCCCAAGGAAAGGAGAAACATAGGTTGCACCTGCTTTTGCCGCTAAAAGAGCCTGGCCGGGAGAAAAAATCAACGTGCAATTGGTACGGATGCCTTTCCCTGAAAAATATTTAATCGCTTTCAAACCATCCTTGATCATTGGGATTTTTACCACAATTTTGGGATCCAATGCTGCCAATGCTTCTCCTTCTTTAATCATTTCTTCATACGCTGTCGCAATGACTTCCGCGCTCACGTTGTCATCCACAATATCGCAAATGGTTTTGTAATGATTTTTAATTTTTTCATCCCCTGAAATGCCTTCTTTGGCCATCAAACTGGGGTTAGTGGTTACACCATCAAGAATACCTAAGTCTTGCGCTTCCTTGATCTGATCAAGATTGGCAGTATCAATAAAAAATTTCATATTACGTAAAGATAGGGGAATAATGAAAGAATCGAATTCAGGAATGAAAGAAATGTTTCTTTATTAGAAAAGAAAAAAGGGCAAGCACCTTTTATCGCACCGCTACAACCTTCTACCCTTGCTTTGTTCCCAACCTGGGGGAGTTCAAAGGGAGCTGATCGTAAAAGACTTGCCCGGCACAAAGGTAGTAAAAGCCCTGATTTTCCAAAAACAAAAGCCCTAATTTTTAAATAAATGTAATAGTCAGCTGATTCCTAACCAATTATTTTTCATGCCGGTGATCAAAGTGGTCAACAAAACAGGTGGAAGAGAGCTAATAAGAAACTATTAAATTATCATTTTACTAAATGATAACGTTTTCGGTTAAGATTCTTGTAATATGTGAGTTTTAATTTATCAAAATAATACTTTTTTCCTAAAAATATACTAAAACTGTGATTCTTAAGCTTTTTTTAATAACTTAGTGTTTATTATACACTAACTAAATATAGGCATGGAAGATAGGAATGAACCGCGGGGATTATACCGTCAAAGCTTTGAACACGATGCTTGTGGAATTGGATTTGTAGCTCATGTAAAAGGGCGCAAGTCACACCAAATGATTTCCGATGCATTGACTATTTTAGAAAACCTGGATCATCGCGGAGCCTGCGGTGCCGAACCGAATACAGGTGATGGAGCAGGGCTGATGATTCAGATTCCCCATGAATTTCTATTTGATGAATGCCTCCGCACGGGATTTAGTTTGCCGGCTTCCGGTGATTATGGAGTAGGAATGCTCTTCCTTCCTAAGGAAATCCGCGCAAGAGAGGAATGCAGGGAGATTATTTACCGAAAGGCCGAGAAATTAGGTCTTGAAATATTGGGTTTCCGGAAAGTGTCGGTCAACCCTGCCGGAGTTGGACACACCGCTCTTTCGGTAGAACCCGAAATTGAACAGTTTTTTGTTGCACGTCCTTACCATGTGGCTCTAGGAGCAGATTTTGAACGAAAATTATTTGTACTGAAAACCTATATTACCAAAACCGTTTATCATAGTGTCACTGGTAGTAAGCATGATTTTTACATTGTTTCACTATCCTCAAGAACAATTATTTACAAAGGACAACTCACCTCCCTGCAGGTAAGGAGTTACTTTGACGAATTAAACGATCAACGGATGGTGTCTGCTTTTGGGCTGGTACATTCACGATTTGCAACCAATACCTTTCCTTCCTGGCGCTTGGCGCAACCCTTTCGATTTATTGCGCACAATGGAGAGATCAACACATTGCAAGGAAACTTAAACTGGTTTCGATCCAGCGTAAAATCTTTTGCTTCTCCTTATTTTACTCCTGAAGAGCTTCAGATGATTCTTCCTGTCATCGATGAAACACAGTCTGATTCCGGTTGTTTAGACAACGTGGTGGAACTGCTACTGCATGCAGGACGTTCCTTGCCACATGTGCTGATGATGTTAATTCCCGAGGCCTGGGATGGAAATGAGGAAATGAATCCACAAAAAAGAGCTTTCTATGAGTTTCATGCTTCATTGATGGAACCTTGGGACGGACCGGCAGCCATCGCATTTACGGATGGTGCGCTTATAGGAGCTACCCTTGATAGAAATGGGCTGAGGCCATCCCGCTATGTACTTACTAGGGACGACCGTGTCATCATGGCCTCCGAATCTGGCGCACTTGCGATCGATCAGTCAACAGTTATAAAAAAAGGACGCTTAACGCCTGGGAAAATGTTTGTCGTTGACATGGATCAGGGGCGAATCATTAGTGATCAGGAAATAAAAGACCAGGTATGTGGACGCCGACCTTATGCCGATTGGATTAACCAATACCAAATTCGTTTAGAGGAACTTCCGGAACCGAGGGTCATGTTTACCCATTTATCGGACGAGTCAGTTTTTAAATACCAGCAGGTTTTTGGTTACACGCGTGAAGACATTGAGTTATTGTTAAAACCCATGGCCATCGAAGCAAAAGAAGCCATCGGATCGATGGGTACAGACACTCCACTTGCCATTCTTTCCAAGCAACCTCAACATCTTTCTGCTTATTTTAAACAGCTATTTGCCCAGGTCACCAATCCCCCTATTGATCCGATCAGGGAAAAAGTAGTCATGAGTTTGGCCGGTTTTATGGGGAATAATGGCAATTTATTGGAAGAAAACCAAATGCAGTGCCATTGTGTCGGGATTAAACACCCGATCCTTACTAACCTGGAGCTGGAGAAATTACGCAGTATCGATACGGGCCTCTTTCAATCCAAAACGCTTCAAACCTATTTCAGGGCAAACGGCCAAGCCGGTGCACTTGCGAAGGCACTCGACCGTCTATGTCGCTATGCGGTCGACGCCGTTGAAGATGGCTTTCAAGTGATTGTACTCTCAGATCGGGCCATTGATTCAACCCATGCCGCCATCCCTTCCTTACTCGCTGTTTCATCCGTTCACCACCACCTCATCCGAAAAGGCTATCGGGGCGCGGTAGGTCTGGTCGTAGAGGCAGGAGATGTGTGGGAAGTGCATCATTTTGCTACGCTGATAGGCTTTGGAGCCACTGCAGTTAATCCTTATCTGGCATTGGAAACCATCCGCAGGTTTAATCAGGAGAGTAACTTAACGGTAGAACAACTCACAGCGAATTACATTTATGCGGTAAACAATGGTTTATTGAAAATCTTTTCGAAGATGGGGATCTCGACTTTGCAATCTTACCATGGAGCCCAAATATTTGAAATTCTGGGTATCCATGAGGACGTGGTGAACACACATTTCACAGGAGCCGTTTCCAGGATTGGGGGATTAGGACTGGACGAAATTGCCCGGGAAACTCTTATTAAACATCGTCGTAGCTTTGGATCTCGGAGTCAGGGAGCTCCGAATTTAACTGCCGGAGGAACATATAAATGGCGTAGAAGAGGGGAAAAGCATCTGTTTAATCCGGAAACCATCCATCTTTTACAGTTGGCTACCAGAAAAAATGATTACGAAACATTTAGACGTTATTCGAAGCTCATCAACGAACAAACCAGCCAAGCCTATACGATACGCGGGCTTTTTCAGTTGAATTACCATCATCAGCCCCCTGTTCCATTGGATGAAGTGGAATCCGCGCAGACTATCTTAAAGAGATTTGCCACCGGAGCCATGTCCTTTGGATCGATTTCGCATGAAGCCCACTCCACACTGGCCATCGCCATGAACCGCATCGGTGGTAAAAGCAATACGGGCGAAGGGGGGGAAGATGAACTTCGTTACCAGCCACTGGACAATGGCGATTCCATGCGCTCCGCTATTAAGCAAATTGCCTCCGCCAGGTTTGGAGTAACCAGTCATTACCTTACAAATGCGGATGAACTACAGATCAAAATGGCACAGGGGGCAAAACCGGGTGAAGGAGGACAACTACCGGGACACAAAGTCGATGAATGGATTGCCAAAGTGCGTCACTCAACACCGGGAGTGGGACTGATCTCCCCTCCGCCACATCACGACATCTATTCCATTGAAGACCTGGCCCAATTGATATTTGACCTTAAGAATGCCAATCGTACAGCGAGGATCAATGTGAAGCTGGTTTCAAAAGCCGGCGTTGGCACCATAGCTGCCGGTGTTGCAAAAGCGCATGCCGATGTCATCCTCGTCTCAGGATACGATGGTGGAACCGGGGCTTCGCCTTTAACCTCCATTCAACATGCGGGTCTTCCATGGGAATTGGGATTGGCCGAAGCACATCAAACACTGGTAATGAACCGGCTGAGAAGCCGCGTAGTATTACAGACAGATGGACAACTCAAAACAGGAAGAGACATCGCAATAGCCGCCTTGTTAGGAGCTGAAGAATGGGGAGTAGCGACTGCTGCACTGGTAACTTCCGGATGTATTATGATGCGTAAATGCCACCTAAATACCTGTCCGGTAGGAGTAGCCACGCAAGATCCTGATTTAAGAAAACTCTTTACCGGCGACCCCGATCATGTGGTCAATCTATTTCACTTTTTAGCAGAAGAACTTAGAGAAATCATGGCAGAACTGGGTTTCCGCACGGTGAATGAAATGATTGGTCAGACGCATATGCTTCAAATGCGACCAATAGAGGAAGATGACTGGAAGCTAAAACACGTCGATCTCCATCCCGTTTTATACAAGGCTGCCGGTGAAGAGACACTATACAATACACAAGAGCAAAATCATGGCCTGGAGCAGGTACTGGATCATCGTCTGATTGAAAGTAGCTGGCCCGCAATTCTCCACAATGAACCTGTTTTTGAAACAGTGGAAGTAAAAAACACGGATCGCTCCATTGGGACCATGTTATCAAATGAGATTTCAAAGCAGCATAAAAGCATCGGTTTAGCACCGGATACGATCAATATAAAGTGTATGGGTTCTGCGGGGCAAAGTTTTGGTGCTTTTGCCGCCAAAGGATTGTCACTTACATTGGAGGGTGAAGGGAACGATTATGTGGGCAAAGGATTATCGGGTGCAAAGATCGTCGTTTATCCTTTCTCTGCGATCACTTATCGTCCCGAACACAACATTCTGATTGGAAATGTAGCCCTGTATGGAGCCACCTCCGGAGAACTGTATGTACGCGGAAAGGCAGGCGAGCGCTTTGCCGTACGTAATTCGGGAGCTACAGCCGTAGTGGAAGGAATTGGTGATCATGGGGCTGAATACATGACCGGTGGAGAGCTCCTGATTTTAGGAGATACGGGAACAAATTTTGCTGCAGGAATGAGTGGTGGAATCGCCTGGATTTACGATGTCAGCAAAACATTCGCTAAAAAATGCAACCTCGAAATGGTCGACCTTGATCCTTTACTGCCTGAAGATGAAGCGCGTATTCAGGGTTTATTAAAGAACCACCTACGACTGACAAAAAGCCAGGTAGCAGCTTTTATTTTAAATGATTGGGATCATCAGCTCAGCCATTTTGTAAAGGTATTTCCAAAAGAGTACAAAGCAGTTTTATCACAACATCAACAGGTAAACACAAAGTAATATGGGAAAGATTACAGGTTTTTTTGAGTATGAGCGCATGGCGCCAGTAAAAGAGGAAGTTAACAGTCGCTTACAACACTCCCAAGAGTTCGTTAGTCTGCTTTCTGATCCTGTCTTGAATCAACAGGCTGCACGATGCATGGATTGTGGCGTTCCTTTTTGTCAGTCCGGATGTCCGCTGGGGAATGTCATTCCGGAATTTAATGAAGCAGTTTATCAGGGGCAATGGGCTCTTGCTGCCGATATTTTACAGAGCACCAACAATTTTCCTGAATTTACGGGACGAATTTGTCCGGCTCCTTGTGAAAGCGCCTGCGTATTGGGCATTAACAGGTCGCCGGTAGCTATTGAAGAAATTGAAAAGCACATTATTGAGATGGCATTTCGCAAAGGCTATGTAAAAGCGACACCTCCCGTATTACGTTCCGGAAAAAAAGTCGCGGTAATCGGTTCTGGTCCTGCAGGGCTGGCTGCTGCTACCCAACTCAATAAGGCCGGTCATGAAGTCACTGTGTTTGAACGGGACGATCTGCCAGGTGGTTTACTTCGTTACGGCATTCCCGATTTCAAATTACAGAAAGATGTTTTAGAGCGGCGTCTAAAACTTATGGAAGAAGAGGGCATTCAGTTTCGATGCAATGCCAATGTAGGGGTGAATATTGAAATCAATACGCTCTTAAGAGAATACCAGGCCATTGTACTCGCCGGAGGTGCTACTGTTCCGAGAGATTTGACAGTGCCCGGAAGAGAAGGAAAAGGCATTCATTTTGCGATGGACTTTTTGAAGCAGCAAAATAAACGGGTCGGAAAAAGAGCCATTCTGGAAGATGACCTGCTGGCTACGGGGAAGAATGTGATTGTCATTGGTGGTGGGGATACCGGTTCTGATTGCATAGGTACCTCCAATCGTCAGGGAGCAAAATCGGTGACGCAATTCGAAATCATGCCAATGCCACCTGCCGAACGCACCTCCGGGATGCCCTGGCCTTCTTTTCCTATGTTGTTGAAAACCACCACTTCTCATGAAGAAGGGGCGAAACGACATTGGGGATTGAGTACGAAAAAGTTTATTACCAATAAGTTGGGAGAATTGACCGGTTTAATCGTTGTTGAAGTCGCCTGGAAACTAGACACTTCCGGAAAACCACTTAAGTTTGAGGAGATTCCCGGAACAGAGAGCGTTTACCCTTGTGAGCTGGTGCTGTTAGCAATGGGATTTACGCACCCCCAAAAAGAAGGGTTACTGGAAAAACTTGGAATAGAACTGGATAACCGTGGAAACGTGAAAGCAGCAGAAGGGAAATACCAGACCAATATTCCCAAAATATTTACGGCAGGAGACATGAGAAGAGGTCAATCGCTGGTCGTATGGGCCATCTCAGAAGGAAGAGAAGCCGCAAGAAAAGTAGATGAATACCTCATGGGGTATAGTCAATTACCTTCGAAAGAAGCCATTGCGTATGCCTGAAAAGTAGATGAGCACAAACGTATAGCTGGATTTGTATATGTCGTTTATTTTTAGTAACTTAATAGGGTTTCTTAAGTAAGGTGTATTCTTCTAAATGGCTAAATAGCACGGGCTTTTCAAAGAAATAAATTGTTAGATAAGATGATTTAGTCATTATTTACGACGTATAGAATTATTCAATAAAAACTTCCAGTGACAGTAGGCGGGGATAAAAAAAATGACTTTTTTCCGTACTTCCTCAGCGCTTTTTTAAGGCGATTAGAAGTCTTATTTTTCTGTTGGGTTTTTCTTGCCTGTACGAAGTTTATCGAACGTTTTTGCAATTCTTTCCCGTCTGGTTTTTTCCTGCTTCGCAGAAAGCACCCAGATAACATATTCTTTTCGGTGAGAATACGCAAGTGATTCGTAAAAATCGCGAACTGACGAATCGCGATCCAGTACTTCTTTTAAATCCTCGGGCAAGCGCACTTTTTTTTGAGTGACATCAATATACTCTGCAAAATGTCCCTGTTGAATTTCTGCATTGCTGAGCCCCGATTTTTCTATGTTTCTCTCTGGCTTTATCCTTAAAGCGGTCCAGTCCTGATCGATCGCTGCAGCAGCACAAGGGGTTAATTCATACGCTTTTAATAAATCCCAGGAGTGCCTCAGATGAAGATCGCTTGCCAACTTACTTTTTGATTTCGGATAGAAAATCCAGCAGATGGTCTCCTTTTGAACAAAGGAGTGATAAGATTGAAGAATCTCACTCAGTTCCTTTTGACTCGTTGCAAACCAGAAAAACGCCTTAGCTGGTTGTTTTAAGTCATAGGCATATGAGAGATCTGTTTGTTTCTCCAGTCCTGCAATTTGATGAACCGTGGCGGGAGCATTTACCCAGATAAGGAGACTGCCCGGTTTCATTTGAAGTTTCTTTAAAAGAAGGCTTTCCATCAGAAATGGGTTAAGAACCTAGTCTCAGCTTTGCGAAAAAATCCCATAAGACAATGCCTGCCGAAATGACGATATTAAAAGAGTGTTTAGTGCCAAATTGAGGAATTTCAATGCAGACATCCGCTATTTTCATGGCTTTTTCACTGACTCCTTCGACTTCATTTCCAAAAATCAAGGCATATTTCTGCAAGGGATCGGGCTTAAACTCATGAAGATAAGTACTCCCTTCAGCCTGTTCAATGGCGACCAGCACATATCCCGCTGTCTTCAATTCAACCAATGCATCTGAGGTGTCAGCATAGTAGGCCCAATCTACTGACTGAGTAGCCCCCAAAGCTGTTTTTTCAATTTCCCGATGAGGAGGTTGTGCAGTAATGCCACACAGAATCACTTTTTCAATAGAGAAGCCATCTGCAGTACGGAAAACGGAACCTACATTGTGCATACTCCTCACTTGATCGAGGACCACTACTACCGGTAATTTTTCCTGTTCTTTAAATTCTTCTATCGCTACCCGGTTGAGTTCGTCCAGCTTTAATTTACGCATGGGACAAAATTAGAAAATTCTTCGCATTCATTTAAAATATCTGTAATAAGAGCAGTTTTGGATGAATTATCGTAATTTAGAGCCACAAAATAGACACATGAAAAGTAAACTTATTCCTTTAAATACCCTCGTAGATGGCAAAGAATTGTATGCGGTAGAGCTCACTAATGAGTTGCATTCAAGCGTGAAAATTTTGAATTACGGCACCATCATTCAACGGTTTCTTGTCCGAAATAGAAATGGAGAAAGTCAATCTATTGTCCTGGGTTTTGATGAGTTTACTCATTATATTGATCCCGTTTATTTACAACATTATCCTTATCTGGGGAGCGTTATTGGCAGGTATGCTAATCGAATTAAAGATGGAAAATTTGAAATAGAAGGAAAAGTCTATCAGCTGGCACAAAATAATGAAACAGACTGTCTTCATGGCGGAATAACCGGTTTTGACAAGCGGGTGTGGGAGGTAAACATGCACTCGCCCGATCTGGCAAAGGTAACTTTTAGCTACCTCAGTCCGGATGGAGAAGAGGGCTTTCCTGGAAACCTGCAGATTCATCTGACTTTTGAATTAACCAATGAAAACGAACTGATATTGACGTATCAGGCAGAAACGGATCAAGCAACTGTCCTGAATCTCACTCATCATAGTTATTTCAACCTAGCTCCGGATGGCGGTTTAGTACATCAACATAGGCATCAAATGCCGGCTTCTCACTACCTGGAGCAAGACTGTAATTTTGTCACAACAGGTCGCATGTTGCCGGTTGAAGGAAGTATACATGACTTCCGTACACCACGTCCAATTGCTGCCAACTGGGATTCGGAAAATGGCTATGACCAGAGTTATGTATTGGATAAGCCTTACCAGCAGCTCGGCTTAGCAAGTCGAACATACGAAGCTAAAAGTGGATTGACCTTGGAAGTATACAGTACTGAACCGGTGGCCCACTTTTATACCGCCAAACATTTACAGGTTCCTATGGCGGAGAAAGGATATGTATTTCAACCTTTTGAAGCTTTTTGTGTCGAAACCCAACACCATCCAAATGCAGTAAATATTCCTGAGTTCCCCTCCACAGAATTAAGAAAAGGGGAAGTGTATAGA
This sequence comes from Pedobacter sp., assembly GCA_037190785.1. Taxonomy (GTDB): domain Bacteria; phylum Bacteroidota; class Bacteroidia; order Sphingobacteriales; family Sphingobacteriaceae; genus Pedobacter. The sequence continues at coordinate 255,754 of JBBCJN010000001.1, forward strand.
CAAACGACAATCTACAAAGTCTTCATTTAAACAGTATCCTGGTCAGCAAATGTTTCCAGGACCTGTATAATCGCTTTTTCGACGATCTTATCCGGTTCAGTACTGAATACTTGTTTCACACGGCTGGCAAGAATGGCATTCACAGAAAGGGCCTGATGCCCCAGTGCGTTGGCCAAGGCATATATTCCGGCGGTTTCCATTTCAAGATTGGTAATGCGAAGATGATGCGCTTGAAACCTGTTAAGTTGTTGAATAAGATCTGGGACAGCAGTTTTTGCCCTTACCTGCCTTCCTTGCGGGGCATAAAATCCGGGAGCAGTCGCTGTAATTCCCTGAACCATTTTCGTCCCAAAAATTTCCAGAAGCTCCGGATCAGCAGCGGTTAAGTAGGGTTGAAGGCCGTCTAAATGTTTAAGATGAGCTTTTATTTCACTTAATAGCCGCTCTTCTTTAACGGAAGAGCCAGAGATGTAAAAATTCATTAAGGAATCAAAACCCAAACCATAAGTGGAAACGAGCAATGTACCCATAGGAATGTCTTCCTGAATTGCACCGGAAGTACCCACGCGAACGATACGTAGACGTTTTAATTTTTCACGTACGGTTCTCGTAGCAAAATCAATATTTACCAACGCATCCAATTCATTCAATACGATGTCAATATTATCCGTACCGATCCCGGTCGAAATGACGGTCATCCGTTTTTTTCCAATATATCCTGTATGCGTGATGAATTCCCTTTTCCCTTTCTGAACCTCTATAGAGTCAAAGTGTTTACTCACTGCACTCACCCGATCGGGATCTCCGACAGTAATGACGGTAGGAGCAACATCCTCAGGTAAAAGATTTAGATGATAAATGCTGCCGTCAGAATTAATGATCAGATCGGCCGGAGATAGTTGCTGCATTTTTATCGAATTTTGATCTTAAGCAAACTTAAAAAAAATAAACTAAACGGTGAAAAGGTACTGTAAACGCAATCCTTCCAATCCCTCTAAACGTGCGAGCACTCTGTTCAGTTCATTTTTTCTAACCTCAAAACGAAGCGAACAAGCGGTATTAAAATCCTGATTTAAAACAGTTAACTGTTCCTCTTTGAGGATTTTCATGACCGGATTCATAAGCAAATAGTCAAACTGTAATTCGTAGACATCGTTGACTGTTTTTGAAACAATCGTGGCTGATGCCAGCGCTTCGACAGTTGCTTTTTTATACGCATTGATCAGCCCCGGAATCCCTAGAAGGGTACCTCCGAAATAACGCACTACCACTGCCATCACATTGGTAACGTCGGCACTTAGCAGTGTATTTAAAATGGGCCTTCCTGCCGATCCCGAAGGTTCGCCATCATCATTTATACGAAATACATTCCGATCGGGGCTTAAACGGTAAGCCCAACAGAAATGCCTGGCCTTGCTATGCTGGCTGCGTAAATCCGCAAGAATACCTTTGATCTCTTCTTCCTGCCGGATAGGGTAAAGGTAAGCAATGAATTTACTTCCCTTATCGCGGAAAATACCTTCCGACGGACCTGCCAATGTCTGGTATTGATCGTCAAACAGCATATATCTTAGATAAGGTGATCAGAATGATGGCGAGCAAAGCCATTCCTAATCCGAGGTAATTTATTTTACTCAGTTTTTCTTTAAAGATAAAAATTCCCGTAAGACTACCAAGAATAATCACTCCCATATTCATAGCTGCAAATACCACAGATGGCTGCTCAGACAGCTGTTGGTGGGCTTTTACATAGAAAAGAATGTTCCCAAAATTAAACAAACCCAAAATACAGCCACACACAAAATGGATAACGCTCAACCTTGTCTGTCTACGGAACACCAAGAATAACAGGTAGGAGAGGGAAAGCAAAAAAGCCAATGCAAAGACCACAACCAAAGAAGTGGTATAAGGCAGTAATGCCATTTGGCTGAGTTTTTTGAAAAGGACATCGATCGTACCAAAGCCGGCAAACACCAGCAGGAGGTAGAATGCTTGTCCTGACTGGCGCTGACTTTCCGTTTTTCGGTAAAGCGTACAAAGGATCGCAATGAGTCCGACAGCTACGCCCCATTGTTTAAACGGATCAAACTGTTCGTTAAAAAGAAAATAGGCAGCTCCCAACGAAATAAAAAGGGACAAACGCTGGGCAATATCCGTGCGGGCTAGCCCAGCATTTTTCACTGACAAACCTAAAAAAATAAAGATTGAAGGTAATAATAGACCGAGCGTAATATACACAGGGGATAAGGTCTGCACACCGATTAGCGACCATTCAGGTTTAAAAAAAATATAGCATAAACCAATGGCAAACAGGTAATTCCATGTAATAGCTTGAAGTAAATGAATGGAATATCTTTTGGCAAGCTTCAATAGAACCCCCACAGTTACACTACATACAATACTTAGAAATAAATAAATCATGGGAAGGAAAAAGGAATGGAAATGGTTAGCAAATCTTCACCCACAGGATAACTTTCAATTAACTGGCTCTGAACTTTAGGGGCAGGCAAGCCTTCTCCCCAGATGGAGGGGCTGGTAAATTTTCTTATCTCATCCCACAGACCGTTCTCAATGAACAGAGACAGAAGTGTCGCACCCCCTTCAATAATAACGGACTGCAGATCCAATAAATAGAGTTGATAGGCTATTTTTTGAGGAAGATAGTGCTTCATATCTTCCATCTGTATCCATTGAACGTGATTTTCAATTTTACTTTCTAATTCATTTAAAACAAGGGTGCGTGCTCCTTCCTGAAATAACCGGTGGTCGCTAGGAACGTTCAACCCCCGATCTACCAGCACTCTAATGGGATCATTCCCCACCTGTTCTCTCACATTGAGCAGCGGATCATCAATCAAAGCAGTACGACTTCCCACCAGAATGGCATCCTCTTCGTGACGCCATTGATGCGTAAGTTTTCGGGCTGCTTGTCCGGTAATCCATCGTTGTTGGTTATTCAAGGGAGCAAAGTACCCATCACTCGTTTCGGCCCACTTTAAAATAAAATAAGGTCTTTTTTTTCTTATCCGGGTAAAAAAGCGCCGGTTTAACCATTCTCCTTCTTTAGTCAACACGCCCGTCAACACTTCAATTCCATGCTGTTGCAAGCGTTGGATGCCTTTTCCATTGACTCCTTCAAACGGATCCGGATTGGCAATTACCACCTTTTTTACCTGTTTCTTCACGAGCAGATCGGCACAGGGTGGCGTTTTTCCCACATGTGCGCAAGGCTCTAAATTCACGTAAACCGTCGCTTCCTTCAGGAGGGCGTTTCCTTCTGTCTCCCCAAAGCGTTCCAAGACTCTTTGTACCGCATTCACTTCGGCATGGGCCTTTCCATATTGCTCATGAAATCCCTCTCCAATTATTTGTCCTTGTGCAACAATCACGCAACCTACTAACGGATTGGGGCTTACCGAAGCCAAGCCTTTAGAAGCCAGATCAAAACAACGTTGCATATATGCTTCATTTCCCATGAAAGCAAATGTAGTTGAAATATCTATTTCAAAGCAATGCTTTCCCGGATTATCTTTAATTTTACTCCCTATGGAAATTGCTAAACTCGAAAGGATTTTTCGCCAAGAATTAAGTTCCCTCTACGATGAAGAAGAAGCTTCTAGTCTCTTTGTATGGTGCTTTGAGGCAATCACCAACAAGAATAAGGTCCATTACCTTCTCAATAAATCCAATAAACTGGATGAAAATCAGCAAAAAAGATTATTGGAAATCCTCGACAGACTGAAAACAGGGGAACCTGTTCAATATATATTGGGAGAGGCTCTATTTTATGGATTAAAATTTCAGGTTAACAGAGAAGTGCTGATTCCCAGACCAGAAACAGAAGAGTTGGTCGAGTGGATTCTATCAATGAAACAAACAAAAGAAGGGACACGCATCCTGGATATCGGAACCGGTAGTGGATGCATTGCGGTTGCGCTTAAAAAGCATCTCCCCATGGCAGATGTTTCCGGTCTGGATATAGCATTGTCCAGTCTCGAAATGGCACGTAGAAATGCGGCATGCAACCATGCAGAAGTGCATTTTTTTCAATCCGACATACTTTATCCTGATTTCAATGACGGATCCTACCAGCTTATAGTGAGTAACCCTCCTTATATTACACCTGCAGAAGAAAAAGACATGCATGTCAATGTTTTGGCATATGAACCATGGCGTGCCCTTTTTGTTCCTGCGCACGACCCTCTTCTGTTTTACAAAGCCATTACCGACTTTGCCTGTAAACGATTAACAGACGGGGGATTTTTATTTTTTGAGATCAACGATGCTTACGCAGAAGAGTTAATTCAACTTCTTGAAAAACATAATTTTATAGATATTCAATTAAAGAAAGACATCCATAATAACGACCGATTCATTTATGGAAGAAAGCCGATGGTTGTTAGGCCCGTGGATGGTATTGAGTAATGACACTCTTGAGGTATTCCCGGTCTAAATGGGTATAAATTTCGGTAGTGGTAATACTGGAATGTCCCAGCATCTCCTGCACAGCTCTGAGGTCTGCACCACCCTCAATTAGGTGCGTAGCAAAAGAATGCCGGAAGGTATGAGGACTGATGGTTTTCTGAATACCGGCCTGAACGGCAACACTTTTGATCATATTAAAAACAGAGATCCGTGACAAACGCGCTCCAAAACGATTGAGGAACACAAAATCCTCGCTGTCCTTTTTTATCGTTAATTGCGTTCTCACCTCAGTAATGTAAAGTGAAAGCAGTGAAAGCGCTTCATGGCCTATAGGCACTAAGCGTTCTTTATTGCCCTTTCCCACTACCTTGACAAAGCCACCTTCAGGAAAAATAAGTGATATCTTCATGTTTATTAATTCACTTACTCTCAATCCACAAGAATATAAAACTTCAATAATTACTTTAGATCTAAATCCTTCAGGAGTAGACACATCGATCGCTTCGACAAGTTGATTGATCTCATGAATGTGCAAGGTATCCGGGAGCTTTCGTTGAAGTTTTGGACTTTCCAATAGAGCGCTGGGATCTTGCTCCAGTTTTTCTTCCAAAACCAGAAAAGCAAAATAAGATTTAATGCCCGAAATAATACGGGCCTGTGTGGCGGGAAGCATGCCTAAATCGTTCACCCATTCAATAAAGGCACGAAGATCTTTTAACTGAATTTTTGAAGGATCAAAGTTTTGTTGTTGAAGTTCAAAAAATTGAATGAGTTTGGAAAGATCGCTCAGGTAAGCTTCCACCGAATGGAGAGACAGCGCCCTTTCCAGTCGGAGGTAACTTTTATAATCTCTTAAGAAAGGAGCTTCTTTCATTATTTAGAGTTTTTAGTTAACATTGTATCCATCACGATACACCATGCATAGAGCATATGAAGATACAAATAATTAACGGACCCAATTTAAATTTACTGGGAAAAAGAGAGCCCGGCATCTATGGAACTGACAGTTTTGAAGATTTCTTAACTAAACTGAAAGAACAATATTCCGATATTGAATTTTCTTATTTTCAGAGCAATGTGGAAGGAGAACTCATCAATAAGATCCATGAAACGGGCTTCGATTACGATGGAATTATTCTCAATGCAGGGGCCTATACACATACCTCGGTGGCCATCGCAGATGCCATTGCTGCCATTTCAACACCTGTTGTGGAAGTCCATATATCCAACATCTACGCACGGGAAGAATACCGACATATTTCCCTTAGTGGAAAGAATTGCAAAGGAGTTTTAACTGGTTTTGGATTAAAAAGTTACGAATTGGCTATTCAAAGTTTTCTTTAAGTTAGGACGATTGATTCCATTTTAAGTCACTGAACTTCTTAATTCGCCGAAAAAAATAATCCCAGACGATGCTTTTCGGATATACTCCTTGTAAACGATTAAAAGGGAGCTGATGTGTGCTTCTTTTCCTGGCGGTTTGGCGGTAATATTTAAAAAAATCAAAATGAGCTTTGCTGATGGCCCAGGTAAACGCTGGTTTTCCCTTCAGAAGAAACTGAAACCAGGCCATCAGATCGAGCCACAAACGGACAAAGATAAATCCAAAAAGCTGGTCTTTCGGAAGGTTTTTCTGCATCATGATCAGGTTATTCCGGAAGTTGAGATAGGTCTTATGCGGATTTCCTGCCTGCAACGTTGCTCCTCCAACATGATATACCACCGCATCAGGGCAATATACAATGCGGTAACCAAGGTTTTGAAGGCGCCAACAAAGGTCTATTTCCTCCATATGTGCAAACAAATCGGCATCTAAGCCCCCGGCTTCTGCCCAAGCACTGCTTTTAATGAAAAATGCAGCCCCACTGGCCCAGAACAATTCCATCGATTGATCGTATTGCCCCAGATCTTCTTCCACTTCATCGAATATACGGCCTCTACAAAAAGGAAATACCTGCTGATCCACGAAGCCACCTGCAGCTCCGGCATATTCAAAATGACTTTTTTTTCGTTCCCATCTAATTTTTGGTTGTGCAACGGCAATCAGTGGATCTGCTTGCATCTGTTGAATAACCGGCGAAATCCAGTCTGCTTCCACTTCCACATCCGAATTAAGTAGCACGTAGTAATCGGCTGTTATCTGAGAAAGGGCAAGGTTATAACCTCCGGCGAAACCATGATTCTGTTCAAAAACGATTACCTCAATCTCCGGATAAGTTGTTTTCACAAAAGCGACTGAATGATCTGTTGAGGCATTATCAGCTACATAGATTTTTACGCCTTCGTAAGAAGTAGCCACTACACTTGCAAGAAAACGTTCCAATAAGTGCCTTCCATTCCAATTTAAAATAACAACAGCAACACTAGGTTTCATGGCTTCCTTCCACATTTAGTTTCCATCGTCGGTGGCTCCACAACCAATAAGCAGGGTTGGCCACAATGGTACGTTCTAAAAATTGATATAGTTGATCGGTAATTTCATGGTCTTTGGTAGCAGACGGATCCAAGCATACCGGCAGACAATCAATCTCATAATATCCTCTTGCAGGGCATTTTACGTCAAAATAAACAATTGGCCGATTGGTTTGAAGGGCTATTTTTTCGAGTCCCAATAATACCGCCGTGGGTTGATTTAAAAAACGCAATACGTATTGTACTTCTGACTTCACCGGGGTTTGGTCAAATGCAAAACAGAACATGGTCGTCTCCTCCTTTGTGGCAATAATGCTGCGCAGGGTTTGACGCATGGTTACCAAGCGATTTCCGAATTTGGTCCGGATGTAATGAAACCATTTTTCAAAGATTTTATTATTGATGGGTTTATAAATCACATACGAAGGGCAACTCAAATGATGTCCCAGCGCCACCATGCATAACTCCCAGTTAGCATAATGCCCTGAACAACATAAAACGCTCTGCTGATTGGAAAAATACGATTCTATTAAAGATAAATCAGTGAATTTCACCCGTTTCAAAAGCTGCTTTTTCGATAAGGAAGACAGTTTCACAATTTCAATGACCAGCTGAACAAAATACTTAAAAAATGCTTTTTCTATCTTTAATCGCTCCTCCTTGCTTTTTTTTGGAAAAGAACGAGCCAGATTTTCCCTCACCACCTTTTTGCGGTAACCAATGAGGTAATAAAGGGGATAATAAAGAAAGGCTGCCAAAGCCTGGAGTATAAAAAAAGGCAGAAGGGAAAGAAGCAATAAAAAAAAGATACCTATATACGAAAAGCCCTTTTTAATCATTAATTTGGAAGCTAGATTACAAACATAAATTTTAAGATGCAAAGTTCCGCTATATTTCCGCTATTTTATCTCCCCCCCATAAGTTACTTTACTGATATCAAAGCACAAAACTTTCACGTTCTGCTGGAAAAACAGGAGCATTTTCCTAAACAGACTTTTAGAAACCGGACCAGTATCTCCAGTCCGAATGGGCGCCTGGACCTCATTATTCCCGTCATTAAAGGTTCTAAAGGACATACCGCCATAAAAGATGTCAGAATCAGTAATGATGTTAAATGGCAAAGACTGCATTGGTTAAGTCTTCAGAATTGTTACCGCAGCGCTGCCTATTTCAACTATTACGAAGACTATTTTGCTCCGTTTTACGAAAAGAATTTCCTTTTTCTTTTTGATTACAACTTAGAATTAGTAGAGTTAACGCTAAAATTATTAAAGATTCAGGCCAATTTTTCGTTCACCGAAAATTACACGGCTGGCGGGGAAGGAACAGATTTCCGAAATCATTATACGAAACAAAACATACACGAAAATCAAAATAAAGCCTACTTTCAGGTATTTAGTGACCGAAATGCCTTTTTGCCCAACTTAAGTATCGTGGATTTGTTATTTAACCAGGGACCCCAATCAATGCATTATTTTTAATGTCAAAAAACAATAAATATAAAAGAAGAGAGAAACGCAAGCCTTTTGCGCTTCCCTCGCCAGGTGCGAGTCCGGGTTTGATCTCCATATCGGAAAATGCGCTTCCATCGAAAATCCGGATTTATATTTACAATGAAGACACTTATGAAATAAAAAATCTGGAAAGCCTGTCCGAAATTATAGGGCTGATAAATGACCGGCGGTTTACCTATTGGGTGGAAATCAGAGGTTTTAAATCCTTGTCTCTTTTTGAAGTTCTTGCCGATGAACTGAAAATCAACAAACTCGTTTTGGAAGACATCACCCAGGGATATCAACGTCCCAAGTTTGAAGAGTTTGGGACGTATTATTTTCTGGTGAGTCGCTTATTATCCATCAATGAAGAAGGCAATCTGGACAACGAGCAATTGTCTTTCATTCTGACAGAGCGGGCTTTGTTCACCTTTCAGGAAACGTATGAAGATGGTTTCGAGGCCGTAAGACAACGCCTGGCAACCGGTAGAGGAAATATCCGGACTGGTGGAAGCAGTTATCTGCTGTATGCGCTGGCAGATCTTGTCGTAGACCGTTATTTCAACTTACTGAATACCTGGAGCAACGACTTGGACCTGGTGGAAGACCGATTATTTGAAAAGCCTGATAAAAACGTCATGTATGATATTCAGCTGGTAAAAAGGCATTTAATCAGTCTTAGAAGAGTGCTATGGCCTGAACGGGATAAAATCAATGATATATTACGTACCGATAGTAAGTGGATACCAGAAGCGAATAAGGCCTATTTTAAAGACACCTACGATCACAGTGTTCAACTTATAGACCTGGTGGAGTCGATGAAAGAGATCTCCTCAGGCCACATGGATATGTACTTTTCCATTATTAGTAACCGGATGAACGAGATTATGAAAGTACTTACAGTCATCTCTTCTGTCTTCATCCCGTTGACTTTTATTGCTGGGATTTATGGCATGAACTTTTCGAGGGAAGACCCGGTAACGGGTCGGGTAATGCCCCACAATATGCCGGAGCTTTACCAGGAAAACGGGTATCTTTATGTGCTGATTCTTATGTTTGTCATTGCCTGCTTACAAGTGCTTTATTTTTGGCGAAAAGGATGGTTTAAATAGCCATGGCAAAGAAAAACTTGGAAGAGAGGGGGTCAAAAAACAAATTATTTTTATCTTAGCGGCCTATGCAATCTTTTGAATTGGATAAAAAAGATGTCAGTAAATTAAGGCAAGCCATTTTAGGAAGTGATGAACAACTGAAGATGGTATTGCAGGAATACCACGCTTCTGAGATCGCTATCCTTTTTGAAAGCATCCCCAAAGAAGATCGTCAACGAATCATCAACCTGCTGGAGGTAGAAATCGCTTCGGAGGTTATTAGTGAAATGGACGAAGAGGCTCACCCTGAGGAGTTGCTCTTTCAACTGGATCCGGAAAAACGAACAGAAATTGTCGAAGAACTCGATTATGATGACGCAACGGATATTCTTTCACAACTCGATGAAGAAGAACAACAGGAAATTTTAGAGGACCTGAATGAAGACGATGCCAGCAGTATCCGAACTTTATTAAGTTACCACGAAGATACAGCCGGTGGTTTAATGAATACTGAGTTTATCAGTATTCCCATGAATGCCTCGAAGAAAGATGCCATCGAGGAGATTGTGCGCCAGAGCGAAGAGATGGAAGAGTTTTATACCGTCTTTGTAGTCAATGAACAACAGCAGTTACAGGGGCTGGTATCACTGAAAGACCTGATTAAGGCCAAAGGCAATGCGAAAATTGCCGATATGGTACGTACGGATATTGTCTATGTGCAGGACGATACCGATCAGGAAGAAGTGGCTCGCTTGATATCCCAATACAATCTTCCCAGCATCCCGGTGGTGGATAAAAGTATGCATTTACTTGGCCTGGTGACCTTCGACGATGTGATTGATGTGTTGGAAGAAGAAAATACAGAAGATATTTTAAAAATTTCCGGAGTTTCGGAAGATGAGGAACTAAGTGGAAATTGGGTAAAAGCAGTCAAATCACGGATTCCATGGCTCATTATCAATTTAGGTACCGCCTTTCTGGCCTCGGCAGTTGTGCGCCATTACGAAAGTACCATCACCCAATTAGCTATTTTATCAGCTTACATGACCATTATTGCCGGAATGGGGGGGAATGGTGCCACACAGGCATTGGCCGTCACCGTACGTCGAATTTCCCTCTATGACCTGACTGACCAGCAGGCTTATCGCACGGTATTGAAAGAATTTACTGTGGGATTGATTAATGGGGCCATTACGGGATTTATCCTGTTCATTTTTGCGACCCTGTTCGATGGCAATCCTGTGTTGGGATTGGTCATTTTTTTAGCGATGACAGGCAATCTGATCATTGCAGGTTTTACGGGCTCGGTCATTCCGCTGATTTTAAAAAGAGTTGGGATCGATCCCGCTATTGCATCCTCGATCATCATTACTACCTTTACAGACGTTTTTGGCTTTTTAATCCTTCTGGGTTTGGCCAGTAAACTATTATTATAACTGAAGAATCTCTATAGACAAACTGATACAGACACCATGAATAAACTAAGGCACGATTGGACAAAAGAAGAAATAGCGGCTATTTACCACAAGCCATTATTGGATCTGGTATTTGAGGCGGCAAGCATACATCGTGAAAATAAGGATTACAACGAAGTACAGATCAGCTCCCTGATTTCCATTAAAACAGGAGGCTGCGCAGAAGATTGTTCGTATTGCCCGCAGGCAGCACGCTACCATACCGGAGTGGATGTACATGCCTTAATGAAGCTTACGGATGTGGTAAGTGCGGCTGTAAGAGCAAAGGAGGGAGGCGCATCCCGTCTATGCATGGGGGCCGCCTGGCGAGAAGTACGGGACAATAGGGACTTTGACCGGGTTATTGAAATGGTAAAAGCCGTGAATGACATGGATTTGGAAGTGTGTTGTACGCTCGGCATGCTCAGCGAATCGCAGGCACAACGTTTGGCAGATGCCGGTTTGTATGCATACAATCACAACCTGGATACCTCTGAAGATGATTATAAACGTATCATTTCTACCCGTACCTATGACGACCGTTTAAATACCATTAAAAATGTGCGAAAAGCAAAATTGACGGTATGTAGTGGAGGAATTATCGGTCTGGGAGAAACCGAAGCAGATCGAATCTCCATGTTACAGACTTTGGCCACTATGCCTAAACATCCCGAATCTGTTCCTGTAAACGCATTGGTACCGGTAAAGGGAACCCCTTTGGAAAATCAGCCACGTGTACCTATCTGGGATATGGTACGGATGATTGCGACGGCTCGAATTGTCATGCCGAGGTCTGTCGTTCGTTTATCCGCAGGACGAAATGAGATGAGTACGCTCGAACAGGCCTTTTGCTTCATGGCGGGTGCAAATTCCATCTTTGCGGGAGAGAAGCTGTTAACGACACCAAATCCGGCTTTTAATGAAGACATGGCCATGTTTGAACTGTTGGGTCTGCAGACAAGAGCCGCTTTCAAAAACGGCCGACCAGCAAACACACTGGCGAAACAGGAAGCCCCTGTATAAGGCTTCCTGTTTTGAGCTTATGCCTTATACTGCATTGACTTGCACTTCTATGTTTCCGCGGGTAGCTTTGGAGTAAGGACAGGTTCGGTGGGCTTTGTCTGCTAATTTTTGCGCCTCATCGATGGGTAAATCGGGGATATGCACATCCAGTTGAGCTGAAAGTACGTAAGCATTTCCCTCTTTATTAAAAGAGACGCTGACATTTACATGGGCATCTTGAATATCTTTGCCCTCATGTTCGGCGATGCTTCCCAAAGCCCCCAGGTAACAAGCCCCCCAAGCGGCGGCAAAAAGCTGTTCCGGATTAGTGGTTCCACCTGTTCCACCCATTTCTTTCGGCTTTCTTAATTCGAGGTCCAATAGGCCATCGTTCGATTTCACTTGCCCGTCACGACCTCCGATGGCCGTCACTGCTGCGGTATACATTTTTTCCATTACCATTGTAGTTTATACAAAAGAACAATGAAAAATGAAAGTTGTTTCCCTGTCAGATCTCCATTTTTTCACTTAACTTGAAAATATCGTAAGCTACTTTCTGGATGAGATCAAATTGCTCTCCAATAATGGAGTTCGGATCCTCGTCACTGAATGCGGCTTCATTTTTCCGGCGGATGAGCGGAACATTGCTGGGTTCACGTCCTGGATGATCGATTTGTTCCAACGCCAGATTTAACAAATAAAGCGTATTTCCAGCCACTGGTTTTAGTTCATCGTTAATCAGGCACACAAAATCATGATCTTTCTGAAAAAGAGAAAGGGTAGCTATATAGGAAGAAAGTAAATGATTCAATACGGTAAACTGATGTAATTCCTTCATATGCAACTGTTTGCTTTTAGGTTCAGAGAACATCCGCTGAAACAGGGATGACAGGTTGGACGTATTTACAAAAACTTCTTTCCGCGCCAACTTATACAGAGTGAGGTTGTGTGCTGCCTTATCAAAATAAAGGAGGGTCACCTGTTCAAAATAATTCATATTGGCCCGAATGATGTCACGCATGCCGTCTTTCAGTTTTTCATGTTCCCAATTAGGAAAAAGGGAATAACTGGCGATCAAGGCTATTCCCGATCCAATCAGGGTGTCGTAAATACGTTCTCTCGCAATCGATAAACTTCCCATCCCCAGAAAATCGAACAGTACGAGCACATAAGGGGTCATAAAAAGCACGCTGATGACATAGTTCTTACGCTGAAAACTGTAAGTACCGATCATGCACACCAGTAGAATGGTAAAAAGGGCGTTTTTATCGTGAATGTACACGAGAATTCCCATTCCGATAAATGCGCCAAGTACCGTACCGATTAAGCGTTGGTAATTGCGTTGTTTAGTCAACGTGTAACCGGGCTTTAAAATCACCAAAATGGTCAGCAAAATCCAGTAGCTATGGGCAAAATCGAGGCTTTTTGCCACCACGTAACCGATTAACATCACAATGGCCACTCTGACCGAGTGTCGGAAAGTAGATGAATGAAAAGTAAGATTCTCACGAAAAACTTTTACCTCAAAACTCTGCCGATTAACAAATTTATCCACGTCAATATCGCGGTGTTTTAAGTTTTTTTGTTCTCCTTTATTAAAATAGTTCTTGATCGTGAGAATGCGGCTATAGATATTTTCGAGATTAACTTCTATATTTTTGAGGGCGATCAGGCCATGGGTATTGTAATGATGTGCTGATTTATCTGCTTCCAGTTCACTGATTTCGATCTTCAGCTTTTCGATATTCTCCTTTAGCGCGGTAGAGATTTCAGGTTTTCTTCCACTTTTTAGTGCAAAAGCGATCTCGGATAACGAATCGGCCATCTGATGAATTACCGATTCATAATGAGTCAGGATTCCAATATCGTCGAACTGTTCGTGAAGCAACTTATAATTAAAATATGTCGACATAATTTGCTCAAAAAGATCGACCATGTCGACAAATACCAGGAGCAGAAAGCGTCCTTCAGGCGTTGATTCCCTGACAATTTCACGGGTTTTAAAAAGCACTTCCCGAACTTCATCCTGTTTTTCGTGGACGGCTATCTGTAACTTCAGCAGTTCTGCATAGTTTTTCTCGTAATTGACGCCCTGATGGTAAAAGTTTGCTTTTGCTCTAAGAAAATCACTTACTTCGGTAATTGAATCACTAAGTGTTTGCTGTACCAGCCGGTAGGGGCGTATCCGGTAAATGAAATAGCTTAAAAGGGTATACCAAATGCTCCCAATGAACAATAGAAAGGCATAAAAAAGAACTTCGTGCCAGGGTCTGACGTCATCAATACTCAATACCATGACGAGCAATACCGAAGTACCTACCGCGGCGGCTCTGGCTCCATAAAGAAACAACATGGAAAAGATAAAGCTGCACAAGGTAAGAAGAATGGCCGTAAAATAGGTGCTTTTATTGGTCAGGCCAAGCAACACGGAGATCACTACGATTAACAGGGTAGTAATCAACATGGCGTTACGTCGATGCACAATTGGCCCTGGCGAGTCGACCACACTGATGCAAAGTGCCCCCAGCGAAAGAGTCATCCCATACTGCAGCAGTCCAAACTGAGCCATTACCAATGAGGGACACAATACTCCGAAGGTAATTCGCAGTCCATCAGCAAAATAGGTGCTGAGCAGAAAATCGTGTACGGTTCTGACCGGTCGGTTCAACATCTTACAAAGCTACGGATAGATTCGATTATTTACAGGGAAAAGCATTTAATCTGCAGGGCAGGTTATTTTAAGCGAACAATCCTTCCAAAGGCACTGAGTAAATAAACAAAATTGTGGATAAATTCGTTTGTTGCCACTGTGAATAACTCTTTAAAAATAGCCAATCAAGAACATATAAGCAAATTATAACTGTTAATAAATCAGGAAATTAAGTGGAAAAAATGTGTATAAAAACAAAGCGTTTTTTCTTGACAAGCAATGCTTTTTATACTAACTTAGTATCACAATAAGGAAGTACTTTGACCGTTTGACGAACATTAAAACCAACAGCCACATTCTACGGAAGCAAGCTATTGGAATGTTCAGTGACCTGTTACCCTAGCGAGCCATCATTTTACCGATCGTTCAGCAGCAGAAAGCTCCACGTTGGATCGTATCTTCGGACAAATCCATCCGGGCTGGTTGTAAAGAAGTCGGTTCCATTCTCTTTTACGGTCTTCGGAAACGAAATCGATGAGATTCCTGATCAACGCTAAAACAGCGCACACAAACCAACATCTAAGCAGTTGCATTTTACGGAGTGGCACTGTGGAGATACGTGAAAATGAATGACTGCTTCGCAAGAACAGTAACTCAATTCAGGCCAATACGTACGAACTTATTGCACCTTATTTTAATTACGGTTAAATAAAAGGTAAAAACGGAGAACCAAATCGAAAGAGGCAGTTCTCCGTTTTGCTTTTTAGCCATTTTTACTTAATTTAATTCCGTATTTCCTCCTTGACGAAACAAACCCTATGGGAAAGAAAAATTTGCTGAAAAAGATCTTCGTGCTCGACACTTCCGTCATTCTTTACGACCATCATGCAGTCAATAACTTTCAGGAGCATGACGTCGCCGTGCCTGCCCTGGTACTCGAAGAACTAGACCATTTTAAGAGTGGAAATGATACGCGAAATTTTGAAGCACGCAGTTTTATCCGACTCATAGACATGGCTTCTAAAGATCTTCTATTGAGCGAATGGGTATCGCTGAAAGAAGGCAATGACAGTGGCCTTTTCCAAGTGTTGTTAGACGAACAACCCGCAGGCATCAATGCCGAAACATTATTTGGAAAAGAAAAGTTCGACAACCGAATCCTGAACGCAACCCTCGCGTTAAAAGAAAAATACCCCCAAAGAAAGGTGATTCTGGTTTCTAAAGATATCTGTCTTCGTCTTAAAGCAAAAGCACTCAACCTCTATGCTGAAGATTATGAAACGGGGAAAGTGAAAGACGTGGATACCCTTTATACAGGGCAACACCCTGTTACCTGTACATCTAAACATATCCAACAGTTAAAGCATACTGGTTTTTTGCCAGCAAAATCACTTTCTTTGCCCTACCTTGATCGGAATCACTTTTATACCATGGAGTATAGAGATACCCGATTAAGTGCTTTTTTTGATCAAACCAGGCAAGAATTACGTCTTGTTTCAACTGCTTCAGTATTTCAAGTACAACCCCGCAATGAAGAACAGGCCTTTGCCCTAGATGCCTTATTGAATCCTGCGATCCGACTGGTTACCATTCAGGGAAATGCCGGAACGGGGAAGACCCTGTTAGCTCTGGCCAGTGCACTAGAACAAAGAAAACAATTCAGACAGATCTATGTAACTCGTCCCATTGTACCTTTGAGTAACAAAGAAATCGGTTTTTTACCAGGCGATGCCAAGGATAAAGTAGATCCCTACATGGCCCCCATCTGGGATAACCTGAAATTTATTCGAGAGCAGTTCTCGCATGATGAGAAAATGCAGTTAAAGATCGATGAATTGATTCGGACAGATAAAATTGAAGTGGCACCCCTTGCTTTCATTCGGGGAAGAACCATTTCTAAAGTTTTCTTTATTGTAGATGAAGCACAAAACTTAACACCCCATGAAGTTAAAACCATTATTTCAAGGGCTGGCGAACACACAAAAGTGGTCTTTACCGGGGATATTTACCAAATTGACACCCCGTATCTGGATTCAGAAAGCAATGGTTTATCCTACCTTATTTCGCGCGCACAACGACATCCGTTGTATGCGCATATCACGCTGTCTAAAGGAGAAAGAAGTGAATTGTCCAATCTGGCCAATGAACTCCTTTGATCAGGAATGGTATTTGTTTAGGGAACGATTACAGATGATGATCGCTAAGACAGTAAGGATAGCTGCCAGTAAAAACGGAGCTCCCGGGAAATGAATGGGACTTGTTTTCGAAGTGAAAAAGAAAAACAGATTAGCCATAATTAAAGGGCCAAAAATACTCGCCAGGCTCATGAGACTGGTCATGATCCCCTGGATTTCTCCCTGTTCATTTGCAGGAATCTGTTTTGAAATGATGCCTTGAATGGCCGGACCTGTAATTCCTGCCAATGCGTAAGGGATCATGAATACAAACATCATCCATCCCTGACTTGCAAAGGAAAAGCACACAAAGCCAGTTACATACAGCCAAAGACCGATTTTAATTGCGTTTTTATTCCCAATCATCGGAATGAGGATACGGATTAGTCCCCCTTGTACAATCGCTACCGTCAATCCTACAAATCCCAGCGAATAACCCACCCAGGTTGGATTCCAGTTAAATTTTTCAATGGTATAGTACGACCAGATGGTTTGCGTAGACTGGGCTGCCAGATACAAAATCAATAATGCGGCCAACAGGCCTAACAGCGCCGGGTATTTACGTACTTGTTGCAGGGCTCCTATGGCATTGGCACGTTTCCAATCAAACTTACGTCTATTTTCAGTTTTGAGAGATTCTGGAAGAATAAAATACCCATAGAGCCAGTTTAAAAGGGATAAACCGGCCGCAATCATAAAAGGCACTCTCAATCCGAACTGCGCAAAAAGTCCACCCACCACAGGTCCCAGTATAAATCCCAACCCAAATGCGGCTCCAATCAGCCCAAAATTCTGGGCTCTTTTTTCAGGCTCACTCACATCAGCAATGTAAGCGGAAGCTGTTGTAATACTGGCTCCAGAGATGCCAGCAAAGACACGCCCTACAAATAGCCACCATATGGTAGGGGCAAAAGCCAGAAAAATATAATCTACAGCCATCCCAAATAAAGCTATTAGCAAAATTGGTCTTCGCCCAAAGCGATCGCTTAAAGAGCCTAATACGGGCGCAAATAGAAATTGCATGGCAGCGTAAGCAACCAATAACCAGCCCCCATAACGGGCAGCTTCACTGATGTCTGATTGTGTCAGTTCTCGAATGAGATCCGGCATGATGGGAATAATGATCCCAAAGCCAATACAATCAATTAAAATGGTAATCAGGATGAACAACACGCCCGCCTTCTTCGCTTTAAACATAGAGGATTTTCTAAAGATATCTATTACAAAAGAAAACGTTTTAGTTCAAAAAGCCCAAAAAAGATAACATTACTTTATTCCTCCTGCAAATCCAGGATGCATTGTTCCCGTATTTTCCAAATCTGGGCAAGTGACCAGCCAGGCTTTTGTTCTTTCAACCACTGCTGGAGGAAGGTTTGATGGATAGCTATCTTTTCCTCATTGATCTGATGGTATTCGATTTCCTGCACGTGCAAAAGCTTCTTCTTGAAAGAAAGATAGTTGGCTTTGGTAGTGGTAAAGTCTACAAACTGATCCTGTATTTGAAGGTAATTGTGGGCTTCGGGGAGATAAGTCAACTGATTTTTGGCCAAGGTTTGGGCAATTTTCGGATCGTATTCCGCATCCATTTTAAAGATTCCAAGAATCAATTTCACCTCCGGATATCCTTGTTCGAGGGACAGCTTTCTTAAAAACGCATGTTTAGTGCTGCAGGTTCCTCCATGATCCTCCAGCAGGCAGAGCAGTGAACTCTTCTCTTTATTCCGGCGATATGGAAGGGCAGCAGTCCATGTAGCAGCGGATTGGAAATCAGTTATTCCTTTCGCCAGCAAGTGTAGAGAAAGCAAGCCCTGTTCTTTGATTTGAAAGTTGAACATGCGTAAAAATTGAGGACATGAAGGTACGATTATTAAGAATTAGATCGGCACATTCCTTTTTAAAACGCAGCAGGTAGGAAAGTCAAACATCCTATGTTTATACAAGAAGAATCCTCAGTTTTACGCAGAAAATCCATTAAGGATGAAAAAAATAAATCGAATAGACTGAGGTAGTTAATGTAATTTTAATGAGACAGGCCTTAGTAACGTGCAACGTTAAATGTATTTCTCCGTCTTGTGAGTGGTTAGTTTATCTATTTAACACACATGAGAACACAAAAACTGAAACTTATTTTTTGCTTGGTTATCGCTACCTGGATACTGTCGGGCAGTCTGTACGCACAAGAAGGCACCTACCACATTAAAGGCATATTGAAAGATTCCCTTACCCATCAACCGGGCGAGTTTTTTAGCATAGGATTAAAAAAGGATTCAACCACGCTAAAAGTGGTGACGAGTGACGAACAAGGAAAATTTACCATCGATAAAGTTTCCCCGGGAAAATACCTATTAATGATTGCGGCGATAGGCTATCAACGGCGGGAGATTCAGGTGACAATTAATGGACATAAAGACCTTGGCGAGTTGTTGGTGACCACCGCCATTGGGCAATTAAACGAAGTCTCTATTGTTACCAGCCGTCCCTTGATCAAGCAGGAAGCAGATCGCATTAGCTATGATGTACAGGCGGATCCTGAAAGTAAGGTCATGACGGTTTTAGACATGATGCGAAAAATTCCGCTCTTGTCTGTAGATGCGGATGAAAACATTAAACTTAAAGGAAATGGAAATTATAAAATATTGATCAATGGAAAACCTTCAGGAATGGTCGCCCGCGATCCGAAAGAAGTGCTTCGAAACATGCCCGCTACTAACGTACAAAAGATAGAGGTAATTACCACACCTCCGTCCCGTTACGAAAGTGAAGGTCTTGCAGGGCTCATTAACATCATCACCGCTAAAAAAGCCACCAATGGCTACAATGGAAATATCAATTCGAGGCAACAATTCCCAGGCGGACCTGGGATAAATGCCAACCTGACCTTCAAACAGGGTGATTTTGGGGCCTCCATTTACTCAGGTACAGGAATTTGGGAAGTGAATGGTTTAAGCAATTCAGAAAAACGTTATTCTCCGGGAACCGCCAACTCAACCATGCTGTCCAACGGGCAAACGCGTATCAACAATCGCTGGGCCTGGGGAGGAGCTGAGCTCAGTTACGAGGTTGATTCATTGAATCTTCTCACAGCCGAGATCAATCCTTACGGTGGGTTTAATCATCAATTTCAAAATCAACAGTTTGACATCACTGAGGCTCAACAATGGAGCACATATGGAATGGATGGACAAACCCGCTACGAATGGGGGGGATGGGAAGCAAGTTTTAATTACCAAAAAGGATTTAAGAAAAAGAAAGAACACTTAATGACTTTATCCTATAAATTCTCAGATGACAGCAATCCACAGATTAACAAAGTGAATTTCCTTAAACAGCAGAATTACAGTGGAATCGATTTTACACAGAATAACAACAGCATTTCTAAAGAACATACAGCGCAAATAGATTATGTAAATCCATTTAAACGGATTACGGTAGAGGCCGGAGTGAAGGGGATTCTCCGTTCAGGAAAAAGCTATTTCTCCACCTATCAGCTCCTCACCGAAGGGGGCGAACTCATCTTTGATCCTACACAAAGTAACCGATACAATAATCAACAAACCATCTTTGGCGCTTACAATGCGTACACCCTCAACCTGGATAGCACCATGACCTTGAAAGCAGGAGCCCGGTTGGAAGCGACGGATGTGGAAGGAATCTTTTTAAGTACCCAATCGAAAGTAAACTCTAACTATCTGAACTTAATCCCTTCCGTCTCATTTAACAAAAAGTTTAAAAATAACCAGAGCTTTAGCGTGGGTTACACACAACGTCTGCAGCGCCCGGCGATCTATGATCTGAATCCATTTGTAGATAAATCGAGACCAAATTTTGAATTTAGTGGAAATCCGGATTTGAAAGCAGTGCTGAGCCACAATTTTGAGTTAACTTATGGTAATTTTAATAAAGGTTCTCTGAATGTAAGCCTGAGCTACAATTATGCCAATGGCACCCAGCAGCGAATATTCCATTTCGATGAAAGTGATCAGATTACAAAAGGAACCGTGGCAAATGTTGGTCAGAATGATTTATTGGGAACCAATATTAGTTACAACCTTTCGATCACTCCTAAATGGACGGTAAATGCCAATGCCAACCTGAATTATATCTGGTTAAAAGGAACCATCAATGGCACCATGGCCAAGAATGAAGGGCTTACCGGTTATGCCGGCTTGAATAGTCAATATAAATTTGAAAATACCTGGAAGGCGGGTATTTCCATGAACTATGGAGCGCCTGATGTGATGTTACAAGGCCAAACCAACGATTATTTTTTCGTAAACTTCAGTGGGAGCAAAGATCTCATCAAAGACAAACTTACCCTTTCCGGCATGCTGGCCAATCCTTTTAGCCGCTACCGTACATTTCGGGTAACGACCGAAGGAGCCAATTTTATACACGAACGTGTCAGACAAAATTTTTACCGCCGTGTAAATGTCAGTCTGAACTGGAAATTTGGAAAATTAACCGATGGGATTAAGAAAAATGAACGGAGTATCAGCAACGACGATAGTAGCAAAAAATCAAGCAATTAAACGATTTTCATAAATAAGGTTAGCAATAATGAAGGCAGTCTCCATATCCGGGGATTGCCTTTTTTCCGTTCAATAAAGCCTGAAAAAATCATTTCTCCCTAAAATAGATTTGCATTTATCCTTTTTTATTTGTATATTATAGGATACTAACTATTTTATCCTAGCTACATGGAATTAGGAGCTTTTTCAATCAGTTTAAACGTCAAGAATTTAGAAGCCTCCCATCAGTTTTACGAAAAATTAGGATTCCGGATTTTTGCAGGTGGGATGGAGCAACGTTACCTGATCATGAAAAATGGAAATGCACTCATTGGACTTTTTGAGGGAATGTTCCAGGGAACTGTTTTAACCTTCAACCCCGGCTGGGATGAAAATGCTCTAAACCTTGACTCTTTCGAAGATGTGCGCGAAATCCAGCGGTGTTTAAAACAAAATGGCATTTCTTTACTAAGCGAAGCGAACGAAGACAGTCAAGGACCGGCAAGCCTGATGTTGAATGACCCCGACGGCAATGTGATTTATATAGATCAACATCGCTAAAAGGAGGGGGAGTAGCCATTAGCCCTCCACCCTGTATCGTTAGTTTGCTCAATGAAAAGGCAGTTCGGACAAGTTGAAATAAGGCCCTTTTGTCCGTTCCAAGGCTTTCGAGATCAAGTCAAAATGCGCAGGTATCGCTTTCAATCCGATGTACTTATCTACAATACGGCGATGTTTATAAATGATAAAGGTATTCGCTACTTCCTCATCAATCTGATTAAGATAGACCTCGGTCTGCTTGTCCTTAAAAGAGGGAACAAAGGTCAGAGCCATATGACGAATTCCCAATTCGTTTCCTAAATGCTCAAGTGAAATACGCCTTTGTTGCATTCGCTCTTTATTTTCATCCCCATACACAAAATAAACCTTCAGGTATTTCTGCCTTTGAACGCTCTCCCGCTCTAAAAAAATGAGCCAACGCCTGATGTCGGTCCACTCCGGATGATTTCCGACAAAATAAATAATCCCATGAAAACGGCCATATTTACATACGGGACATGTTTGGGTTCCTTTGTCCGGACCATATGCGTGAAAGGGTGTAAATGAAGGTTGATCTGTGCCAATCGGCAGCCCCGACGAAACCCCTTCTGTTTGTTTTGCAGGATAATTGGGAATATTCAATCCCAATACAATGTCGTGCTCGGCTATCTGTAGTCCTTTTTGGATCAACACACGGACAATCCCGCTCCCTCCACGATTTTCGGGTGGATGTTTTTTTATATGTGGGAGCAAAAGTGGATCGTCATCAAAATTAATTTCATCTGTATAATACTCATTTGGAAGATCAGGTTCTTTGATCGCTAAATGAATATGTGCAGGGCTGGATTCAGCAGGATAAGATCCCGGACGAATAGTCTGTATGCGGTAATGTCCGTTTGAATCGGTTTTTACCCAACCCCGGATATACCCATGTGCCTTTAAACGCATATCCATATCTTTTCGGAAAGGATACACCCCGTGCTGATTGGTATGCCAGTAATAAATCACAATATCCTTGGCGGGAGTTCTGCCATCTAAATGGTAAACCGTCCCCGTTAGGACTAATTGTTGACCACCTTCGGTCCAGGCCGGACTATTGTCTGTAGCCGATAGTTTATCGGGTTTGCCCACATACATCAATTCGCATCCATCACAACCGCCACCAATAAGCAGTGGTTTGTTTACCTGTTGTTTATCTGTTTGGGCCTGACAACCAGCAGACAGGATCGTCAGAAAAAGGAAGAATTGGATCGTTGTTCGTGTTTTCATCTTTTGCATTTTTTGCAATTTGATAAAGAACAACTGGCATTTCCAATGTAAAATGGATAAGCGGAGTTTATTTTAGGCTAAGACGATGAAAAGGAGTGAAGGATGAATGAAACTTGCGGACATAATTCCGGCTAAGCCTTAAACAACTGCCTTCCGAAAGATGTATGTCATAATCCCCATTGTGTCTTGATTGGAAAGAGAGGATCATTGAACGGTTCACGATGGTTGATTTGTGAACACGAATAAATTCATTCGGATCAAGCTGCTCTTCCAATGATTTTAAAGTTCCCGTAAACAGGTAAATCTTTGTTGAATGGTGTAAATTAATGTAAGGCGGATTTGCTGAAAAGTACGCGATTTCATGAACAGGAATAACTTTTTTTTGCTGATTGATAGACACTGTCAATGATTGGAGAAAATTTGTCTCACGAAATGCCGACCGTTTATTGTTCAAACGTTGTTGATGGAAAAAATGAAGGAATGCGGTTCCAAAAGAATAGATGACTAAGGAGGTGATGAAATAGGCAGACAAAGCATATTGAAGCGTGGGTAGGTAAGAAAAGGTATGACTAAACAACGCCGCCGAAAGCCCCCAAACAAGCATTGGATACGTAAGTAAATGAAGCGCAATAACCATCGTTGTCAGTAATACATATTGATTTTTTTTGAGTATCTTTTTCTTCAGATAGGTCAATAAGGCAACAAATGGAAGGTATAAAAACCAGTAAGTACTAAAGAGAAGAGATTCAGAGATATAGAAGCGAGTTCCTTGAAAAAAAGTGTATAAATAGTCGATCCAAATAGTTAACAAAATCATCGACAAGAGCATAACCACCAGCAGGAGGGAGCGGTTCGATGATAGTGAAGAAAAAGAAAGAGTAGGAAACATCATGCCTTAAATTTACTTTTAAAATAATTAAATTTGTTGCATTCTGGAAATATTATGAGAAATCCCAAATGGCAAAGAGATGAAATTATCCTCGATCTTGACTTATACTTTGATACAAACCGAGGAGTATAGACGCGGATAATCCTAAGATAGTTGAGCTATCTAAAATTCTAAATCAGTTACCTTTTTTTTAAACAGGCCGGATAAAGAGCGATTCAGAAACCCTAATGGGGTCAGTTTAAATGAAGATGAAACAGACGAAGTAAAGGAAGGACAATTACTTTACAAACTTCATAAACATAGAGAACGCAACAAAAAGATAATTGCTTTTAAGAAGAAAGCGGTATTGAATGCTACAGGAAAATTAGCTTGTGAAGCTTGTGGATTTGACTTTTTATGAAAGATATGGAGATTTAGGTGTCAATTTTATTGAGTGTTACCATCTAAAACCACTTTCCGATTATGAAGCAAAAGACAAAACTAAGATGGAAGATTTAGCAGTTGTCTGTGCAAATTGCCACAGAAAGATTGGCACGTTGACAGTGGAACAATTAAGTTTATTTGTCTCATAATGTTTGCGTTATGTTAACGTAGCCGCCCGGCTTTTAAAGTTTGTTCTTAAAGCCCCCGAGAGCCGGTAC
The DNA here is from genome assembly GCA_037190785.1 of Pedobacter sp. GTDB lineage: Bacteria > Bacteroidota > Bacteroidia > Sphingobacteriales > Sphingobacteriaceae > Pedobacter. Next base: position 280,302 of record JBBCJN010000001.1, read on the forward strand.
ACCCGCGTGAGGGATAGCAGCGGTTACCCCACAGCGAGGCACGAGCGAGGAGTAAAAGCGGATAGCCCGACCGCTGCCTTGGATCCTAAAAATCTTCCTCTAAAAACAGCTCATCAAAAGGGCAGGGGGCACGCCCAAATGATACACAATGTGCAGCCCAATGTGCCTACCAGCCGCAACACAGCGCTGGGGTGGTGGGTGGGGTGTTGCGGATTTTAATCGGCGGAGATATTATTTACATATGTAAATTCTAGACACTATGCTGCAATTCTATTTCAGGCATTTCATCGTAGGTACGACCATTTAAAATTCGGCCTGCTGACTTTTTATTTTTTCCTCCCCATTGCTTAAAAAAGAAGGCAACTTCATTTGCCTCACATTGCTCCTGTATATCCAAGACCCATTCAGGCTTCATAAGTCTTGGTTTATGTCCGCTTTCGCCACCTACAATAACCCAGTCAATATTTTTTAAATTTAAATTGGCTAATGGACCTATAAGTGGTTCTAATGATAGAAACTTAACTCTTGCGTTTGTTTGACTTAAGAACTCGATTCTATTTCTGACCTTATCATTTTCAACAGATACCCCCATCCAAATGTTATGGGTCCATTTCAATTCTGTATGTAATTCAAAAAGTCTTTCTGCACGTTTGGTTAACACCTGAAATACATGTTGTGGATTTTCATTCATGACCTTAAAGACCTTCTGAATAAAATCTAATGGTATGTCTTTATGAAATAAATCGCTCATAGAATTAACAAATACCACCTTGGAATTCTTCCATGTATAAGGGATAGTCAACGCATCTTCATGAGTTCTAACTTCAAAGTTATCTTTGTATTTTTCAATTCCCATTGCTTGAAGGCGCTTAGACATTATTTCAGCATAACAAAACTTACATCCTGCAGAAATTTTATCGCAACCTGTCGTAGGATTCCACGTCATCTCTGTCCATTCTATACTTGATTGTGCCATATTGCTCTATTTTAAAACGAAAAAAACTTTTTTATTATTAACGACATCTGTCTGCTTGAAATATTTAATATAAAAGGAACTTTTTCTTGCCTTTTCACCATTTTGAAGGAAAACGTCAAGTTGACCATTCTTTTGAAGGCTTGTTAAAACTTCTGTAGCATGTTTTGTTAAGTATCCTTTTCTTAATACAAATTCATAAATATCTGAATTGTATTTTTGCGAATTCTTTAAAAAATCTTTTAAAAAGACTTCAAGTCTGTTAGTCCTTTGATCATAAAACAAACTTGGAGCATTACCATTGTACTCCCATCCGCGTCCTTCTTCTGTATCTATTTCCCATTTGGATTCCAGCATTTTTTCAAATCCCTTTATATGTGAGGTGAAGAAGAATAAACAAAAAACGGTATTCTCTTCCTTTTTTAAAGAGAAATGGTCTATAAAAAAATCTGGCCCTAAAAAATCTTGAAACCCTTTATTGAGCAAATAAATGAAATCCCAAACATTATGAGTTGTCTTAGCTTCATTTTCTATACCTAGCTCGGACATAAAATTTTTTAACACAGGAGGAGTTCCTTCATCTGCAAACCTGTACATAAACTGAATTGGAAGCCAAATTAAAATTTCACTTTTTTTATGTTTGCCTAAAAGTTCTTTAATATCATTTGCTACCAATTCTTTATATCCATAAGGATCTATAAAAACAAAAGCTTTCTCGTTTTTGAACTTCGTAAAGCGCTCTTTCAAATCAACAATTATATCTCTGTAATCGTTGCTTGAGAGTTTAAGTTCTCCAAAAACAGGATAATGTAGGGATTTGTCTTTGATAGATCGTTCCAAAGTTTGAATCTTGGTAGAATCTAAGTCATTAAAGTGGCAATTAATCTTCGGTTTTTTAAGAGGTTTTTTGTCAATTAACGTGTAATAAGTCTGCTTAACATGTTTTAGTGTAACTAATGGGCTTCCATGTCCCCCGTTATCGTAGATACCTGGTCCACAGTATAAATCGTGAATATGGATTGTATCGGTATATCCGTCATTGCTTATAATGTTTAGATACCTTTTTACATATTCCCCCAATAGCTTAACTTTTGCTTCAGAATGATCCAGCAAGTTTGTTTTAATGTCAAGTTTACTCATGTGCCATATCTAGGTATAAGAAAAGAGATGTGATGGTGTATATTGACTAATTTAAACAATAAAAATATAAACTATAAGCTTCAAAACGTCAGAGTAAAACACACGATTTTACAGTGATTTTACTTTACAATATATCCATTCTGGGCATAAAAAAGGGGAGACCTGTATCTCCCATATTTAATTGTTTTTTTGGTTAGAATGGTAAATCGTCAACTTCATGAGAATCTTTACCCAAATCGTACCAACCCGAAAGTTGTAGCCAGCATTTAGGCGTTTCATTTTCTTTTAAGGTAACCCATCTGGCAAGGGAAACTCTTAATAAAGTCCCGGGAGGTATAACGTCAATAGGATCTTCTATACCTTTAAATTTAATACTTCTCCAATTAAAAGATGGATACTGATATCTTATTGCATCTCCATAATCATTCCGTTTAAGGTCTTTATCACTTATCCAAAAACCAACACTATGTAAAGGCAAACCGCCATTATGATCTATGTAGCCGCTGCCACTTGCCGTCCACTGTATTAGATTATCAAAAAGCCTGTCTGGATGGCCACGCCAAATCGGAATGTTTCGTTTCTCAATAAAATCTTTTATTGTAACACCCGCTCTCAAACTACCTTTCCGTACTCTTGTTGTTACCAAAATATCTTCTATGTGAGGTGGGGTATTATTAGAACGCTCTATAAACTCGATTTCCCAAGCCTGCTTTGGTTCCAAATCTGTATCTGCAGGCTGGTTGTTGCCCGCCATATCCAACAGCCTAACATAACGGCCGCTAAGCGTTAGCCCTCCTACACAAACCCTATCATTATTCATTTGAGTTTTGGAAAGTATGAGGACTGTTTCTTTCATAAATGATTAATTTTATGGCTAGGATTGTTCCTTAATTTTTCCGCTACTAAGGAACGATGGCATGCTTCTGGATGCTCTTCCACACAAAAAAGGGCTATTCTTTTTCCTCCAATTTGATTAAGTTGTTCAATAAAGGCTTCAAAATCGAAATGCTTTAGTACTCTGTTTTTGTATTCGATTACAAAAACTGCCCCTAATGTTTGCCGTTCTCTTTTTAGTTCACCTTTTTCATTATCGATGGCTTTTTGTAAATCTCTTATTTCTGTTGTAGGCGCCAGGTCTTGTACATAACAGTATTGTATATTGAGGTCGTTTAATCTTTGTTGAAGTTTATTACTGTTTACAAACGAATACTTGGCACCACGTACACCTCGGCGTTGTCTAATGTCGCAAAATGTATCTATGTTATTGTGAGTTAGTTTGTCAAAAAACTCTTTTTCCGTTGAATTATAAACCCCGATTGTAAAAAACTCCATAGTGTCTACGAATATGCTTTGCGTGATGTAGTATTAGCCGAATCTCCAAACAGATCAAAATCTGAACGTCCTTTGTTGAGCTCATTTATTACAGATATTTGATCTTTAAGCCTTCCTTTTTCGTCTATATGTTTCATCACAATACTTTCTAGGTTTAAAACTCTACCAATCAGTTTACTTCTATGGCATTCGCATGGTTTGCTCTCACTACACATCACCACCAGGTTCACATCATTTTCGTATGCTGTTTTGAGCCTTTCCATACCTTTTAAAAAGAAATCTTTAAGCTTAACTTTTTCATAATCTACCTTACCTTCATTATCGTAGCAAGAAGGATCATCTGGTCTGCCTCCAATGCTATCACCCATAAAAACGTATCTAATGCCATGTTTTTCCAAAAAGAACTTTAGTTCAATCTGGTTAAAATGTGGGTTGAATTTTGAATAGGGCTGAGAACGAACATCAACAAGGTATTTTATATCAAATTGTTGAAGCAGGGAAAGAAACTCTTCCAGCTTTCTATTACCATGTCCGATCGTATATAGAGGCAACTTTTCCATATATCAAATTTACAAAAAAAAATAGGCACTAAATGCTATAATCTCTTTAAATAATTAGGTAATCTCTAATACAGGTAACTTATAATTATCCTACTTATTTCTTCTCAATCAGTTTCTCCAATCTCGCCATCATCTCGTCCTTTTCCTTCAACATCCTTTCGTATAGCGCAATCTTTTCCTCATGAAGTTGAACTAATTTATCAATAGGGTTGAATTGGCATTTGTAATGTTCAGCATAGGCCACAGCCTCATCCTGAAACGTATTCGCAATAATATTCACCGCCTGTTCCTCATCAAAATTCTGTATCGCTTCCACGGGTATCTTCAGTATGGTGGCCACCTGCGCCAGCAGATCCGTTTCTATGGTTTCCTTTTGTTCCAGCAGCGATACGCGTTGTTGGTTCCAGTCGTGGCCCAGCTCCATGGCCAGGGCATCCTGTTTCAGGCCCATCATCTCGCGGAAACGCTTCACGTTGCGGCCCTCATGTACCTTATTGTTCTTCTTCATGGCAGAGTTAATCATACGGCAAATTTATATTTTTTCGTCCATGTAAATTACGGATTTCCGCAATAAATAGCCAACAAAACCAATAATAAATTACATGTAAAACACAGGCCCACAACGTTGCATACATAGCCGCCAAAGCGTTGCTTTGGGCAAAATATACAGCTATGCAAAACACTATAGACAATGCCCCAGCAACAAGGCACATTACCGTGCTGAGCAAAGGAACGCCACGGCGCACGGGCATCTACGCCTTCTTTCCGCAGATCAACCTGCACGGCAAATGGCTCGAAGACATCGGTTTCAAGAGCGGCCATACGCTCGATATTACCTGCGAAAACCAAAAACTCACCATCACCCTGTCCAAAGAGCAACGTTTTGACGATGTTGATGATGAACCTTAAACAGGATGAGATAAAACTGGCCTAAACAAAATATTTGATGATATTTGAGATATGACAGGGGATAGAAAAACGATACTGGAACAGGCCAAAACAGCACTACAACAGCATTTACAAAAAATGGGCTGCGCTGTGGTAGCAGAAAATCCCGAACCGCAAGGGGAGACCCTCGTAGTAAAATCTGCCATAGGCAGGCCACACCATATACTGGTCCAACTGCTAAACCTTGATGAGGCGCGGAGCGCCTACATACCTCAATCGGTATTTGGTTACCAACCAAAGGCCGATTGTTGGATATTGCTCGTGCTGTACATGTCCGATATGGAGCCAAGTCTATACCTGATACCCAGTACGGTGTTCAACACATCGAACCATATCTTTATCAACAACCTGCAAGGCGAACGCTTCCGGCATTTATCCAATTGGGAAATAAAAATCTTTCGCAACGCCGTGGCAGAGCTGAACCAATACACACTACACCAGGTACGGTCGCTGGACCGGCCTTGAAAAAATGGCGTAAGGAAAATTACGCAGGAAGCCGTTAAAAAGCCGGCGCTGTCTGAGCCTGACCGTTCCGTTCAATCTCGCAACACAGTTCCGATGGCGAGTTCGGCGGGTTTAGGCTTACAGCGTAATTTTTAGCCAATTTTTTCGGAGCCTTGATCTTTTGGTTCTTTTGCATCAAGGCAAAAGAACAAATAAGCAACGCCCGCGTGCGCCAGCCCGGAAAAATGCAAAAAAGAAAGCCCGTAGGGCGCACATTGCATTTTTTACGGGCCAGCTAAGCGACCACCATTTGATCGAGAACTTTTAAGGGGGCTAAAGACAAACTTTAAAAAATACTATAACGCCATAGCAGCCGTGGCACCAGCAAAATTTTCTGCGCATATTTATCTCAGGGCGCAGTAAAAATTTTGCCAGCCATCGGCTGCGTATGCCAAGCGGCTACTTAGGCGAAGCCCGGAGCGCAGCGGAGACATAACGTCCAATTATCGGACAAAACGGTCTGCAATCCGAAGCCGAATTCCGTTCCATCAAATCAGAGCCGAGAACTCGTTTTTTACTTACCCGCAGGGCAAGCGACGCAGGAGCGCCGACATAATGTTCATTATAGCGACAAACTGCCCAAACATATTGAATTGATTGTCAAATAATTAGAATCAGTTTTGTCCTATAATTAATATTATGTTAAGTTGAAAGTTCTAAAAACCATTCCACTCTTGTATGAGTGTACATTGATCTTTAAAATTCTCGCAAACGACGACGAAGCTCCTGCACCCGATCATAGCGATGTTTTCGCTCATAAATCTCGATCAGCAGTTGAATGGTATTCGAATCATTGGTGTTCATCTCGTAAGCTCTCAGTAACGTAAATTCGGCCCGGTTCAACAAAGATTGGTATTGTGCAGCGTTCTTATGCTTTAAGGATTCATTGGACTGATGAATGTAAATTAACGCCAACTGATACAGCGCATCAAAATAATTCTGATCCATCGCCAAAGCTTTCCGGTAATTATCCTCTGCTAATTTATAATTTTTTAGATGTGACTGTTGCAAATAAGCTGTTAGGTAATACACTAATTTCGAATGGTTGGTCGCAGGCATATTTGACTGGCTAAGGACCTTTACCGCTTTATCGTATTTTTCATTGTCCAGCAGCAGATTTAGGTAGTCATTGGTTAGAAATGGATGCGACGGATTAAGGGCCAGTCCTTCTTCCAAAGCTTTAATAGCCAATTCATTCTCAAATTTAGAAGTGTATAATTGCGCAATGTATTGGAAAACCAAGGGGTTTTTCACACCGGAATTTTTAGCTCTTAAAAAATAGGTTAATGCATCGTCATGCTCCTGTATGTGTTGGGCACAGATCGCGACATTGAGTGCAATGGATGTATCGGCCGGCAGGTAATCGCTCACTTCACGAAGAATACGAAAAGCGGTTAGAAAATCATTTTGTTGATACGCTTTATTCCCTTCCGCCTGCTTTTTCACGTAGATATTCTGGATACCCGCATTGATCAGATCCGAATTAGTTTGGTATTTATCCAGTAATTTGGCGGTATCAATTGCTTTGACTGCCTGATCAAAATAACGGTCGGCATTCGATTCATTATTATCGATTACAGCCAGATAAGAAGCCAGGTATCCTTTCATAGCCCAGGTCATTGGCCAATGACGCGTTCGTTTATCTTTCTGAGCCGCATCCAATGCTTTGATCCCCTCTCCTATAATAGTGATTTGCTTTTTATGGTCTTCTTTGGCTGAAATACTGGCCTGCAGCTTACCCAGACTATTCTGTGCAATGATGATCTGACTCTTTTGCGCATGCGCACCGAAGGCTGCAAGACATAAAAAAATAAAAATACTTGAAAATCGCAGGTAAATCATAAGCTCCAATGAATGACAAAAATAATTAAAAGCCTTCGACAGACAAAATATTGTCTTCAGAAAGAAGTGAAAGCATGACTCCCCTTTAGACAAATCTTTTAAAAATCGCTTTCATCCATTAAAGGCAAAAAACAGGCCAACAAAAAAGGGACAAACCCGTTGTCCCCTTTATCACTCTAAAGATTTATTTTTATTTCACTGATTATTGCTGAGATGGTGGCAGCGCGTCCAGTCTCTTTTTGATCGCATTGAACTTCTCGGTATCTCCTTTAAAGCCATAAATTTGCTTAAGAGTCTCCAAAGCGGGTTCAAATACAGGATCTAATTCTAAAGTTTTTTCATAAAAAGGAATCGACTGATCGATGAATGCAGTCATCTTTGCCGTCAATTCATTAAATTCCTTTTGCTTTTTCACATCCAGCGCATTTCTTTCAGTCTGCATGTTTAACGCTTGTTTATAATACGTTTCGCCCATCAAATAATGATAGATAGGACGCTTCGGATCTTTTGACAATAATTTATTCAATGCATCCTGTGATTTCTGAATATCTCCTCTAGCGATATAGATATCTGTTTCGACACCTATAAACTCTGAATCATCGGGAAACTTGGTCAATGCTTCCTTCACTAAATCGAGCGTTTTGGTTGTGTCTTTCAGATTGTTAAGAGTCATATAAACACTCTCACTGTAGAAACCCCTTGCATCGGGATGGTTCATACTGATCACTTTTCCAAAATGTTTCAATGCCTGGTCGTAATCCTCTACCAATTTAGCCGTTACACCTGCATTAATGTACATGGAAGTATCCTGCGGATTCTCTTCAATGATTGCGTTAAAAGTCTTTAAAGCTGTTTGATAATCCTTCCGTTGGTAAGCACGCACTCCTATTCCAGACAAAGCGTTGCGCAGATTAATGTCGGCCAGCTCTAGTTTACTTGCTTCTGTTCCTTTGGTATCCAAACGCTTGGCCTCCTGAATGGCTTCTTTCGCGATTTTTTGTTTCTCATACGAATTTTGCTCACTCGTCGTATCCACCACTGCAATGGCCGAAGCAAATAATGCACGGTAAGACCATGCTTCCGGCATCCCTTTAGACTTATCATGGGCTATCGCCACATCGGTACGCTTCAGTCCGGCGTTTAAACTTGCCAGAGATTTTTCATAGCCGAGGTTCCTTCCCAAATTTTCGAATACATCCCAAGCTTTTTTAATTTCATTCACTTCACTCTTCTGTGCCTGCACAGCAAAGCCGGCACCGAGGAATAAAATACTCAAAAACAACTTTTTCATTTTTTTTTATTTTGCTCTAATTTAGGTTAATTATCTTCGTTTTCTCCCTCCGTAACATTATTGTTATCAGACAATTCAGGAGAATTCTCTCCGTCGGATGCGCTATTCGCTTCATTTTCATCAATTTCCTCATCTTCATGATCAATCCGTGCAACCGACGCAATTTCATCATTTCCCTTCAATGTAATTAAACGAACCCCCTGCGTGGCGCGCCCCATGACCCTCAATTCACTCACCATGATCCGAATAACAATACCCGATTTATTAATGATCATTAAATCATCGGCATCAGTTACACTCTTAATAGCAACAAGTGAGCCAGTTTTATCGGTAATCTGGATGGTTTTCACTCCTTTTCCACCACGATTGGTTACCCGGTAATCGTCCAGGTCGGTTCGTTTCCCGTAGCCTTTTTCAGAAACGACTAAGATGGTGGCATCAGCAGCATTCACCGCAATCATTCCCACCACCTCATCTTGCTCATGAGCCAGGGTTACCCCTCTTACGCCGGTGGCAGTTCTTCCCATTGGACGAACAGTGCGCTCGTTAAAGCGAATAGCCCGCCCTGATTTAAGGGCCATGACAATCTCACTGCTACCGGTGGTCAATGTAGCTTCCAATAACTGGTCGCCCTCATTGATGTTGATCGCATTAATTCCATTGGCACGCGGACGCGAATAGGCTTCTAAAGAAGTTTTCTTAATTGTTCCTTTTTTGGTACACATCATGATGAAATTATTTTCCAGGTATTCCTGGTCTTTCAAGTTCACCACTTTTATGTAAGCTTTCACTTTCTCCTCTTTCGGGATATTAATGATATTTTGCAAGGCACGCCCTTTGCTGGTGCGACTGCCTTCCGGAATTTCATACACTCTTAACCAGAAACAACGGCCTGCTTCGGTAAAGAACAACATATAGTTGTGGTTGGTAGCAATGAGTAAATGCTCAATGAAGTCCTCATTCCTCGAATCACTTCCTTTAGCCCCTTTTCCTCCGCGTCCCTGTGTCCGGTATTCGGACGCTGGGGTACGTTTAATGTATCCTTCGTGCGAGATGGTAATCACCACCTCCTCATTTTCGATGAAGTCCTCCATGCTCATGTCTTCCGCAGAATGAATAATGGTCGTACGTCGCTCATCGCCATATTTATCCATCATCTCTGTCATTTCCTCTTTGATGATCTTCATTCGTAGAGAATGATCGGCCAAGATGGACTTCAGATAGTCTATGGTTTTCATTAACTCCGCATACTCTTCTTTGATTTTATCGCGTTCCAGTCCGGTTAAGCGACGAAGTGTCATATCAAGAATGGCGCGAGCCTGAATATCGGTAAGCCCGAAAGTCTCCATCAACCCCTGTCGCGCATCTTCCGGAGTGGCAGAAGAACGGATCAGCTTGATCACTTCCTCGATATGATCAAGGGCAATCAATAAGCCTTCCAGAATATGGGCTCTTCTTTCCGCTTCTGCCAATTCAAATTTTGTACGCCTCACGACCACATCGTGCCGGTGATCCACGAAATGCCGAATTAAATCTTTCAGATTTAACAGTTGTGGACGACCATTTACCAGTGCGATGTTATTCACACTGAAAGATGTCTGCAAGGCCGTTTGCTTATACAGGTTATTTAGCACAATGCCCGCATTGGCATCGCGTTTAATATCGTATACAATCCGGATCCCGTCTTTATTGGACTCATCACGGATGGTCGAAATGCCTTCTATCTTTTTCTCCCCGATCAGCTCAGCGGTCCGCTCGATCATCTGGGATTTATTTACCTGGTAAGGGATTTCTGTGACGACAATGCTTTCCCGGTCACGTGTGCTTTCAATTTCCGCTTTCGCACGCATCACAATTCTTCCACGACCTGTCTCGAAGGCTTCCTGTACACCGGAAAACCCATAGATAATCCCCCCTGTAGGGAAATCAGGGCCTTTGATGTATTTCATAAGGTCCTGAACGGTCAGTTCATTATCGTCAATATAGGCGATGGTCGCATTCACGACCTCTGTCAGGTTGTGAGGAGCCATATTGGTGGCCATCCCTACCGCAATTCCTGAGGCTCCGTTAATTAAAAGATTCGGAACTTTGGAAGGCAGTACGGTGGGTTCCTGCAAGGAATCATCAAAGTTATTTTGAAAATCGACCGTATCCTTATTGATATCAGCCAGCATTTCTTCGGCTATTTTTTGGAAGCGGGCCTCCGTGTAACGCATTGCTGCCGGAGAATCACCATCCACCGACCCGTAGTTTCCCTGACCATCCACCATCAGGTAACGCAGGCTCCATTCCTGAGCCATACGGACCATCGTCATATATACCGATGAATCCCCATGTGGGTGATACTTACCAAGCACCTCTCCCACAATACGGGCGGATTTCTTATACGGTTTTCCACTGCCCAATCCGAGATCCAACATTCCATAAAGCACGCGGCGGTGTACCGGCTTTAAACCATCTCTTACATCAGGTAACGCCCTGCTCACAATAACAGACATCGAGTAATCGATGTAAGCAGACTTCATCTGCTCGTCTATATTAATAGGGATAATTTTATCGTTTTCCTGATTTTCTAAATCTTCTGCCATAAATAAAAGTGTTCGCCATAAGCGAATTAAAACGAGGTATTATTATAACCTTGCGAATTTAACAAAATATGCAGCAATGTAATGCTTTTGTTGAAAAGTTTTGTCCTCTTGAGAAATTTTTAAATGAGCATTAGTGCAGGGCCGGATGGGGACGAATGGGCAGCTTGGCAAAGCGTATGACTTCTACAGAAGGCACGTTGAAATCGACAACTACTTTACCCAGAATAAGATAACATCCCCTTCCCTGAAAAGGGTATACGGGGGTATTCGCCGGAAAATGGACGGTATCGAAGAAATCGCCTGCTACATCGATAAAGGTACCAAACCACATTTTCGTATTTTTAACGGTCCGAACCGTTTTTTGACACACAAAATTACCGACCATTTTAACCGTTTGCCCTTCTTTTGAAAGAAGTTCTGCGGCGCACACATCTCCGCGGTAGCGACTTTGGAGGAGGTCAAAATCGGTCATACTTACGGGGTAGCCCAGGAGTTCCAGTTCCTGGTAAGCATCTTCCAGCACATGATGGTCAAAAGAAGGCAACACATAGTTTCGACGGGGAGAAACAAACAATTCGTAGATAGGGAGAGGCTTAGGGGATGAACCCAGGTGGAGATAAACTTCCCAGAACAAGGCTTTTTTCGATTTTCCCCAGCACCGAAACGCACCCACACGAATCAGCAGACGTGTCTGATCGAGAGAAGCCCCCGTCCGTTTTAAAAAATCTTCCAGATCAAGATAAGGCCCATTCCTGTCCCGTTCTTCAGGGATAAGCGCGATCAGTTTACACTCCAGCCCCAGCATACCGATCCACCCCAGGTATACGTTCGTTTCTTGAATCGTGACAACTTCCCGGCTGTGATTGATACAGGGTAAATGAACAATGGCTCCCATTTTTTGCAGTCGTTGTACATACACCCATCGTTGATAAAAGCCCCCGTAATTATTGAGAACAGCTACCATAAACTCCATTGGAAAATAGGTCTTAAGAAATAAACTCTGGTAACTCTCCACGGCAAAACTGGCCGAATGGGCTTTGGAGAAACTAAAACCGGCAAAACTGGAAATTTGTCTCCATACTTCCCAGGTTACCGATTCGTCTCGCTGCAAGGCTTTCGCTCCCTGAAAGAAACGGGTCGATAAACGATCAAAATCCGTCCCTTTCTGGCGGTATTTACCACTCATCCCACGACGCAGCAGATCGGCATCTGCTAAATCGAGCCCCGCATAGTGGCAACATACCTTAATCACATCTTCCTGATACACCATGATACCAAATGTATCGCTCAGCTGCTCTTTTAATACCTCTGACAAGTACCTTACGCCTTCTGGATCATGGTAACTCTGGATATACATTTTCATCATCCCCGAGCTGGAAACGCCCGGACGGATGATCGAACTGGCAGCCACCAGCGTGGCGTAATTGTCGCATCCCAATTTCTTTAAGAGCTGACGCATCGCCGGCGATTCTATGTAAAAACAACCAATAGGATCACCGCTTTTTAACTGCTCATTCAATCGGGGATCATTCTTAAACGCATGAAACCGATGAATATCGATACTTTCTCCCTTGTTTTGAGCAATCAGCCGAACTGCTTCCCGGATATGTCCAATTCCCCGCTGACTTAAAATATCGAATTTATCCAAGCCGATTTTTTCGGCTTCATACATGTCCCATTGAGTGGTAGGTAATCCTTTAGGAGGTAAATCCAGCGCAGTATAATACGTTAAAGGCTCCTCTCCGATCAGAATCCCTCCTGCATGAATGGAACGCTGATGAGGCAATCCTTCTAAAAAAGCGTATACCGCCATCATTCGGCGATAAGCGGGCCGATCGCTATTTTGAGAAGATTTAGCGGGATCCGTTAACTCATCCATTTCGGCTTTCGGCAAACCCATTACTTTTCCTATTTCCCGAATAACCGCTTTTTCACGAAAGGTACTCGTTGTGCCCAATAACGCTGTATGTGGATACTTCCTGAAAATGTAATCCTGAATGTCCCTTCGCTCATCCCAGCTAAAATCAATGTCAAAATCCGGAGGGGAGCTTCTTTTATGATTGAGAAACCGCTCAAAGTATAAGTTCAGTTCAATCGGATCTACATCAGTGATTTTCAGACAATAAGCAACCACGCTATTGGCACCCGAACCACGCCCTACATGGTAAAATCCTTTTTCTTCCATCGCATACCGCACAATGTCCCAAGTGATTAGGAAATAAGCGCAAAAATCCAATTCATCGATGACTTTCAACTCGTCTTCTATGCGCTGCCTTACTTCTGCCCGGCGGTCCATCGGGTAACGGTAACGCATTCCTTTTAAACTCAATAATTTTAATAAGCGAACATCCGACTCCTTACTGCCAGTAAAATACTTTTTATTCTTCTTTCCGAAATGATAATCCGCGGTCGTACATTTATCCAACAGGGCCTCCGTTCGGGCAGGAATGTCTTCAAAGCCCGTATACTGTTCCTTTAATGCAGATTCAGAAATGAAATATTCCTGCGGGCTACAAAGTTGTTCCTTTTTAAGTTTTCCTAAAATGGTATTTAACCCAATGGCTCTCAGGTACTGATGTAGACGGTACTGTAACCGGTCTTTGAACGTAACGGGATGCCAAACTATGAGCTTTTGAGCCAGTTTCCCAAGTTTTTTGCCCGCCAGCTGATTGAGCTGCTGTGCACGAATCCCTACATATTCGTGTTCCTCCCACTTTTTTCCCTCCCATTGCGCCACACTCAGAAAAGGATAGATCACATAGGCATTTTCAAAATAAGGCGGCACATCGGGGAGTTCTTTTCGCCCCAAAAGGTGCGCTGTCAGAAAATCATTCAACTCTTTCATCCCTTCCCGATTTTTCGCAATCCCTGTGTAAAGAGGCCGATTAGTTTTCCAGAAGGAAATACCGATGAGCGCTTGTAGTTCGTGACCTTGGTGCGTTAAATGTCCTTCTTCATCCCATACCGGACGAGCTGCCTCCCTACAGGCACGAATGAATTCCATGCACGCACTCGAATTGTTGATATCTGTCAATACCAGGCGCCGAATTTTTTTCTCACAGGCCTCTTTCACAAGCTCCTTTACGGGCATGGTACCGTAATGAAGGCTATAGCAGGAATGAACATTCAAAAACATTCCTATTGTTTTTTAGAAGGGAACACAGTCGCCAGTTTTACCGAATCCGCCCCATACTTATGACGCAGCCGGTCCAGGGCCTGGTAGAGCGAATAGGTTTTCTCTGATTTCCCATATAAATCAATCTGCTCATAACCACTAACCAGATGAGACAATTTAACTCCTACAAGACGCAATAACAGGCGCTTGCTATAAAGTTGGTCAAAAAGTTCTTTTGCCTTTGCGATGAGTACCCCATCCAATGACGTATAAGGGATACTTGACTGACGAGAAACCGTTTCGAAATTGGCATAACGAATGGTTACAGTGATGCAGGCCGTTAATTTCCGTTTTTGCCGTAATTCAAAAGCCAGTTGCGTAAGCATATCCGTAAAGAGGAGATAGATCCCCTCCACATCCATCCGGTCACTTTCGAAAGTAAGCTGTTTTCCAATGGACTTCTGCTCACGGTAAGGCACCACCGGACTAAAATCTATTCCATTGGCTTTCTGCCAGAGGCTTAGTCCAGCCTGGCCCATCATTTTTAACATCATTTCAGGCGAAATGGCTTTGAGAGTCTGTATTTTTCGAACCCCCATCTCACTCAATTGTTGAAAGGTTGCCTGACCTACTCCGGGAATTTTCTTAATCGGTAAAGGATCTAGAAAAGAGGGAACGAATTTTTTTTCTACCTGAAGCTCTCCATTGGGTTTGCATTCATTGGTCGCTATTTTAGAAACGGTTTTATTGATGGAAAGCCCGAAAGAAAGTGGCAATCCGGTTTCTTTCATCACATATGAACGAAGTTCATGCGCAAATTTCATGCACCCAAAAAAGCGATCCATCCCGGTCATGTCGATGTAATGCTCATCTATACTGGCTTTTTCCAGTACCGGCACTCTTTCGCGCAGCATGGCCGTAATTTCCTGAGAAGCTTTGCTATAGTCTTCCATACTTCCACGAATAAAAATAGCATGAGGACAGAGTTGCTTAGCCATCCGGCTAGGCATCGCTGAACGCACTCCGTACTTCCGTGCTTCGTAGCTACAAGAAGCGACCACTCCCCGATCCGATAACCCTCCGATGACGACCGGTTGATCTAATAAACGTCGATCCTTCCGAATTTCTACAGACACAAAAAAACTATCCTGATCCAAGTGAATGATATGTTTATCCGCATTGTTCATGGGATAAATGTATTACTAATTTTATTAGTAATCAAGAAGATGTTTAAATTTAATTAGCTATTAAAATTAGTAATAATAAAAATTAAAAATACTTTTACAAAAAAGAATTATTTAAATCCAGTGAATATTTTTTTTAAGAAAGTCAAGCGTTTCTGCCTCGGGACTTCCGGGCAACACCTGCGGATCGTAAGACCATTTAGCCAAAGGGGGCAAACTCATCAGAATACTTTCAATGCGTCCATTCGTTTCCAGCCCGAATTTGGTACCGGCGTCATACACCAAATTAAACTCGGCATAACGGCTACGACGCAAGTATTGCCATTCCTGTTCTCGCGAAGTATAAGTCTTATCACGATTTCGCTCCATCAACTCGGTATACACAGGCAAAAATGTACGTCCTACCGCCACAGAGAAATCAGCCAACCCTTTAAAATCCAAAGGGGTAGTAGCAGGACTAAGCCGATCGTAAAAAATTCCCCCTACTCCCCGGGTTTCCTGGCGGTGCGGAATGAAAAAATAATCGTCCGCTTTTGCTTTGAATTGAGGATAGAAATCCGGATGAAACTGATCGCAAGTCTGTTTTAAGCGGTGATGAAAGAAACGGGCATCGGTGGGAATGACGTAATGAGGCGTCAGGTCAATCCCTCCGCCAAACCAACGAAGCTCCTCTCCCATTTCAAAATAACGGATATTCATATGAATAATGGGCACATAGGGATGACCGGGATGGATCACAATGGAGACTCCGGTAGCAAAAAATTCTGAGCTATCTGCCTTGAATGATTTCCTGAGCGCTTCAGGAAGCGTCCCGTACACTTCAGAGAAATTCACCCCTCCTTTTTCGATTACATTTCCCTCTTGAATGACCCGGGTGCGTCCCCCGCCGCCGCCCTCTCTACTCCATAATTCCTCTCTAAAACGGCCTTTTCCATCGGCTTCTTCCAATCCTATGCAGATCTCCTCCTGGATCTTCTGGTACGCTTGTACAACTTCTTCCCTAAACATCATCTTCTATAATATGAACGCATCAAAATTACGCTTAATTTCATGGCTTTCATTGCCCCTATACAGATAGTACATTGCCCTGACAATATCCTTTCGGTTAATTTTCAATGTAATCCAGATCCTTACTGAACGTTTCCTTGAGTTGGCTCAATGCATATAGCGCGATGATTACACAGGCAAATCCCACGATGAGGGCACTTTGCAGAATGCCTACACTCGTTTTCAGCCATTGGAAAGACAAAGTAATCGGAATCAGCGAACCTCTGATAAAATTAGGCACAGTGGTAGTGACAGTGGCCCGCAAATTAGTCCCAAACTGTTCGGAGGCAATGGTCACGAAAGTCGCCCAATACCCGGAAGCAAATCCCAAAAGCAGGCTCAAAGCAATAAACGTGTGTTCATTCATTCCTTCAGCCCTCAAATAAATTACGATGGAAATGGCCGTTAACAGTAAAAAGATAGCCATCACTTTTCTACGGGAACGAAGCACTTGTGCCAACAAGCCGGCTACAATGTCTCCGGCAGCAATTCCAAGGTAACAATACATCACCCCTTTTCCGGCGTCAATGATCCCCGTCGCATTCAGCGCTTTGCCAAACTCCGGAGAAAAAGTAATGAGAACCCCTACCACAAACCAGAGGGGTAAACCAATCAGAATGCAACAGAGGTATTTTTTTAACCGCTGAGGATGGTTAAATAGCATCCAGAAATTGCCTTTCTTTACTGATTTGGAATCCAACTCTTTAAACAAGCCTGATTCGAACAAACCTACCCGCATAAAAAGCAATAACAGCCCCATGCCTCCTCCTATAAAATAACAGGTTTGCCAGGAATAACGTTCATTCAAAAGAGCTGCCGCCACTGCTCCCAATAAGCCTACGCCAGCCACGATCATGGTGCCATAGCCCCTCTTTTCCTTACTCATCGTTTCCGTTACCAGGGTAATGCCGGCCCCCAGCTCCCCAGCCAGACCAATCCCTGCAATGAAACGAATAAGAGCGTAAGATTCTACTGAAGTGACAAACCCATTGGCAATATTCGCCAACGAATACAGAATAATAGAACCGAACAATACTTTTAAGCGTCCTTTTTTATCCCCTAATACTCCCCATAAAATCCCGCCCAACAACATTCCAAACATCTGACTATTGATAATGTAAGCCCCGACACGAAGCATCTCTTCATCGCTTACGCCCAGATCCTTCAAACTTTTTACACGTACCACAGAAAATAAAATAAGGTCGTAGATGTCGACAAAATAGCCCAATGCAGCGACAATGACTATCAATGCGGCATTCCGGTTATCAGAGAGTTTCATGTAGTTTAAGTTTGGTGGCATGAAGCTACAAAAAATATGGAAAAGCAAAAACAACGAAATAACGAAAAAGATCGTTTTAAATCGCCGGTGAATTCGTATACTAAAACGATTTAGTTAAGCAACCCGAGCCTTCCTCCCTTTTTCCCTTTCAATCTTCATTTGAATTGACGATATTTAACCCAATGATCGTTTCAGAAAGAACCCTTAAATGGGCGATGTGTCTGTATCCGCCCCTGCTGTTTCAACGAATTTGGGTAAAGCGTTTTCATCCGGATTTTAGGGGAGTAGATGTTAAAATCACTAATAGTTTTTTAAACCGTAATTACAATGGGTCTATTTTTGGAGGGACCATCTATGCCGCTACAGATCCATTTTATGCCATTTTATTCGACCAGTTGATGCAAAGAAAAGGCTTTAAAGTACGTGTATGGCTCAAAAGCGCTTCTATCCAGTACCTCCGACCCGGGGCTACCTCGCTTCATTTCACCATTCAGCTTACGGATGAAATGATCCGGGAAGCAGAAAATGCCCTGGCCACCGAAGGAAAGTTTGTGAAGGCCTATCCGATGGAACTCTATGATAAAGCAGGAGAACTGTGTGCCACTGTCATGAACGAGGTTTACCTGCGTCACCAATTCCCAAATGAAAAGAAACGTGTAGCTATCTGAGGAAGATCCTATGTCCATTAAGAAATTAATTTTGGGTGGTGAAAATGTACAGCTTGATTTTAAGAAAACCATCAGCAATCTCGAAAAAATCGCCAAAACATTGGTTGCATTTGCCAATCGCCAGGGAGGCACTTTACTGATCGGCGTCACGGATGAGGGCCGGATCAATGGCGTAAAAATGGAAGATGAAGAACGTTACATGATTAACAAAGCGGCTCATCATTATTGTAAGCCGGCTATCGAAGTCAGTTTTGAAGAAATCTATGTGGATGAAAAGATGCTAGTGCTCGCACACATTCCGGAAAGTGATACAAAGCCCCATTATGCCAAAGATGAAGGAGGAAAATGGTGGGTATATTACCGGATTCATGACAAAAGTGTGTTGGCCACAAAAACATTACTCGAAGTCATCAAGGCCCGTCAGGAAGGAAAAGATCAACTTCTGATGTATACGGAAGACGAAAAACAGCTGCTCACCTACCTGGATACGCATGAACGCATTGATCTGCCCACCTACAGTCGGCTAATTCAAGCATCCACCCGTAAAGCAAGGCGTATTTTGGTCCGATTCATTCTGGCCGGAATCCTGCAACCACACACTTCAGAAAAAGACGAATATTTTACACTGGCTCCTCAGGAAAGTTAAAGATGTTGTGTTTTCGGAATAAAAAGCCGATTTTTGCAGTCCTATGTTAAACCGTCTTTACCAACGTTATTTACCTTATTACAAAGAAAACCTGACCCTGGCCCTGCCTATTGTCGTAGCGCAGTTAGGGCATACTCTGGTACACCTGGCAGACGGAATCATTGTCGGACATTTTGCCGGCACCGCCCAATTAGCAGCCGTTTCACTGGTAAATAGCCTTTTCATGCTTATTCTGGTATTGGGCTTAGGAATCTCTTACGGCCTTACTCCCCTGATTGCAAGAGAAAACGGCGCTAAAAACTACGCCTTCTGTGGCAGACTTTTATGCAACAGCCTGCTGATCAATATTCTTTCCGCATTTATCCTGTTTATTCTTGTATACATTGTTTCCAAGACCGCCATCTATCACCTTGGTCAATCGCCTGAAGTGGTTCAGCATGCCGTCCCGTACCTGCAGTACATGGGAATATCCATTTTTCCTTTAATGATCTTTCAAACCTTTAAGCAGTTTACAGAAGGGTTGGGTTTCACTAAACAGGCCATGATGATCACCATTTGGGGCAATCTGGTAAACATCATCCTGGGAATCATTTTCGTGAAAGGATTGTTTGGCATCTCCCCCATGGGGGCCAAAGGGGTTGGCTTAAGCACCCTCATAGACCGTATTTTGATGGCACTGGTCATGGCCATCTACGTTTTTAAATCCAACAACTTTAAAGTTTACCTCACTGAAGTAAGCCTGAAAGCCATACAACGAATTAAAATGCTGAAAATCATAAAGATAGGAATGCCCGTAGCCATGCAATATTCCTTTGAGATCAGCGCATTTAGTGGAGCTGGAATCATTATTGGTACGATAGGAAAAGTGGAACAGGCTGCCCATTTTACCGCACTCTCCCTGGCCGCTTTCACGTATATGCTGGCCAGTGGAATTGCTTCCGCTGCTACCATTAAAACAGGCAATCACCTCGGAAGCAAGTCCTTCGGTGACCTGCGAAAATCCGCCATTGCCAGTTACCATGTTGTCATCGCTTTTATGTCTTTTACTGCGCTCGTGTTCATTTTAGCCAATCATTACCTTCCTTATATCTTTACCAGCGACCTGGAAGTTGTTGCCATTGCAGCGCAATTATTAATCATTGCCGGATTTTTCCAACTTTTTGATGGTACACAGGTGGTTGGCTTGGGCGTATTGCGGGGTTTAACCGATGTAAACCGACCTACCCTGATCACTTTTCTTTCTTACTGGGTGATTGGGATTCCTTTGGGCTATTACCTTGGAATTGTTCAGGGAATAGGTGTTAAAGGAATTTGGTATGGGCTAACCTTCGGACTGCTTACCGCTTCTATTCTCTTGTTCTGGCGTTTTCAAAGACGTACACGTCAGTTGGTTGTCTCGCCTCTTAATTAGATTTGTTCTAAATAACTTGATTTTTTAGCGAATAATCCCCATCTTTGCGGCCAAATAGAATTAGTCTAAATTGAAACAATTAACTTTCATACTATCATTCGTTCTTTTTTGCTTCTTTCAAGAAGCATTTTCGCAAAATTACATCAAAGGGAAAATGGTGGATATCAACCAACTTCCCTTAGAACTCGTAAATATCCGCATCACCGAAACGAATCAGTATGCCGTGAGTGCCGCGGATGGTAGCTTTAGTATCTATCTCGGACAGAAAAACAAAGCTTCCTTACAACTGGAATTTAGCCTGATCGGCTATCAACGTCAAACCAAAAAAGTAATGGTCGATTCCAGTACGATACAGCTTGGTTCCATTGTACTAAAAGAATTAAACCTTTCGCTGGAAACCATCGAGATCAATGCCAAGCGGAATTATGAAGGCAGCTCTAACTCTTCCCTCATCATTGGAAGAGACATGATTGAGCAAATCCCCGCTTTAAGCATTAACGACTTATTAAATCAGATTCCCAATCGAAAAATTACTCCTCCCTCCCTGCAAACCGTACAAAATGTCAATCTCAGAGGAAATTACAATGGGGGAATTTTCCAACAGAATAACTCCTTTGGAGTGGCGATTGTAATGGATGGAAACATCATCAGTAACAATGCCAACATGCAGAGTTACAACCCTGGAAACCGCGGAATTGGCAACTCGACATTGAGTTTAAGTAGTTCAAGTTACGGTTTAAGCAATGCGAATAACAGCAGTTACAGTGGGGATTATGCTTTTGGGGGAATTGATTTACGTCAAATTCCTGCCGAAAACATTGAAAGCATTGAAATCGTGGCCGGAGTACCTTCTGCGAGATACGGGGACCTCACAGACGGAGCCATCATCGTAGAGCGGCAAGCAGGAAAAACACCTGCCTACCTACGCATGCAATTGCGTGACAATGCCACCTCTTACGGCTATTCACAGGGATTCCGACTTAGTCCCGAAGCAGGCGACCTGAACATCGGTCTAAATTATGTCAATTCCTTCGCAGATAACAGGGACAAAATGAAAGCCTACAGGCGTTTAAATGTCAATACCATGTGGACCAACACTTTTGGTAAAGATAAGCGTCTTAAAAACACCTTTAGTTTTGATTACGGTCGTAATCTGGATGGCATCAAAAAAGATCCGGATGATACCTATGGACGATTTGTACGTTTCAACAGCTGGAATCTGAGTCTAAGTAACCGAACCAGTTATCGTTTTAATCATCCTTTTTTTAAAAATCTAAGCCTGAATCTCCGTTACGGTCAATCTCACCAGGTATCTTATACAGAACAGTACCTCAATTATGCTTACATCCTGTACTCGGATGCGGTGCAAACAGGTATATGGGATGGAGTTTTCGATAAAGGGATCTACACTTCTGTGAGTCATATCGACGGGCGACCCACCACTTTCTCGGCAACTACCGATCTAAACAGCACCTTCCACACCGGGAAAATTGTTCATAACCTGAACATTGGTGCCAATTATTCGTATGCCATTAACAACGGTTTAGGCCGTGTCGTAGATCCCAGTAGACCCCGTCCCAGCTTTAACACGACTGGGACTAATCTGAGCAGCGGACCTACCGAACGGTATTACGATTTTAGCCTGGTTATTCCTCAGAAAGATTTCGGGGTGTACGCAGAAGACGTTTTCAAATTTCAACTATTCGGAAAAGATGTAAACTCCCGGATTGGGCTTCGTTTCGACGCGCAAAACGGCTACTACAATCTTTCTCCACGCACCAATGTAAATTACCAATTGAATAAGCAATTACGTCTCGGGCTGGCTTATGGTCTGGCATTTAAATCACCCGGTTTAGGGCACTTATACCCTGGACCTGCTTTTGTCGAAATTCCTCTTCTAAACAGCTATAACGGGAATGTCAATGAAAGCAGAAGTTTGTTTTACATTTACCGATATGATCCGACATCCTCATTAAGATCATTCAAATCCGAAACCTTTGAGTTGAGCGCACTGTATCGTTTAAAGGAATACACTATTTCTGTTGCCGCTTATCACAAAGCCTCCAGCAGAGGAATTAATACAGTTCAAAACTATTTGCCTTTAGATCTGCCAGTCTATAGGGCCACTTTTGTCGCGGGTCAGAAACCTTTGATAGAAGAAACAGGCCGCCAGACAAAATTGATCAGTTACCATCATTTCAACAACCGTCTTAAATCGGATAATCAGGGGGTAGAAGTGATGATCGGCACGCCGAAGTACGAAGCGCTGGCCACTTCCTTTCAGATAAGTGGCGGAATTACCCGTTCCTATTATTTTGATGGAAATAACCGGTACAACGCTTTAACCGTATCGAATACCGCTCCTGAAATCCCGGCCATTGCCGTGTACCAACACAACTCCCGAACCACTTACTTCAGTACCGGTCGGATCACTTCGACCACCCACATTCCTAAGATCAGTCTCATGGTTCAATTGATCGCTGAGTTTAGTTTTATTAACAAGACCATTTTTCAACCGGGAAGCGGAATACCGATGGGTTATTATCAGAATGACGGGAGTTACATTGATCTGCCTCATCCGGACCCTGAAAACCCTCTGTATAAACACCTGTTTATTAGTGCTGCCGAACAAAATGAAAGTAACCAATTGCGGATTTATAAAAATTACCACTTGAATGTGGCGAAGGAAATCAAGAAGCGTTTCAAGTTTGCTTTCAATGTCTATAACTTTTTTAATTACCAGCCACGTTACCTGAATGCAACAGGTACCTCGGTGATCGCCCCTAATACCTCTCCTACTTTTGGTGCAGAATTGTCAATTAAATTATAAATATATCATGAAAAGAGTAATCTACTTACTTTGTATTGCCGCTTTCTTTACTGCTTGTAAAAAAAATAAAACCCCGGAGGCTCAGCCTGTGGACCTGCCAGTAAAGGTGTCTTACCGTTTAAATGCGGATGTAATGCCGCTAAGCGATGTGGAATTAACCATCAAAAATCTAACTACCAATACCACACAGACAGCCAAGACTGACAGTAAAGGACAATACAATTTCTCTTCTCTCGCAACCGGCACCTACGATATCGTTGCGAAAGTTACTTTCAGTGCAACAAAATACACCGAATTAACCGGAGTGTATTCCAATGCACCCGTTACTTACAACGCTTCCATTCGTAATAAAATCATCACTCCTGATTTTAATGAACAGATTGAATTAACCCTGGTAGCAGGTACGACCAGCGATTGGGTAATTAAACAAATCTATTATGCCGGATCAAACGTCACTGACGGGGCTCTTTACAGAGACCAATTTATTGAAATTCACAATAATTCAGACCAGGTATTGTATGCCGATAGTCTTTATTTTGCAGAATTAACCGGACGTATGTCTTTCACCAATACCACTTATCATATCCTGGGGGATGGACAATTGGATTGGCAAAAATCTCAGGATATGCCTGCCAGCATCGATGCCAATAACGACTATATCTATTCAAGAGCCTTATCGATGATTCCAGGAACAGGAAAACAATATCCGGTAGAGCCTGGAAAAAGCATCATCATTGCTCAAACGGCACTTAACCACAAAGAGCCTTTTACGGGAAGTGATGGCAAAAGCATTTCTGTACGTAACCCTGCGCTGACGATCGATCTTAGTAAAGCTCAATTTGAAGCTTATTACGCGGGAAATGGAGCTAACCCATTGGATTCTGACATTGACAATCCAAATTCTGTCAATGTAGAAGTACTTCAGATGTTTGGTCGTGACATGATTTTCGACACCAATGGACGTACGGCCTATGCGATTTTCAAAATCAACGACGGACCGAGAAACCTCAAGGAATATCACTATCCGACCATTTCTGCTCCATCTAGCGGCGCCACGAAGTACATTCAAATTCCAAATAAATATGTATTAGATGCTGTAGAGGCTCAACCGGTAGCCACCAGCTCCCGCGTTCCTAAAAAACTCAATGCAAGTTTCGATTCAGGTTTCGCATCTGTACCTGGGGGAATCTATTCTTCTCAATCTGTTATCAGAAAAACTGAAAAAACCGTTAACGGACGCGTGGTTCTTCAAGACACGAACAACTCTTCCGAAGACTTTGTATACTTGACACTGGCAAACCCTTTTGGTTTTGCTAATTAATTTATCACATCAGGAAAAGGGATTATTTTATGAATAAATGGTTTGTGTTTGTTTGTTTAATTGTGGGAAGCTGTGGACAGCTTCTGGCACAATCCCCTGTGCAAACAGTGGATTCCAGAGCTTATCAAAATTTACGCTTTTCGCACGATTCAATCGGCAATTACCTCTACCAATATGCTAAAAATAATCCCTTTTACCTTCATGCTTCCCTTCCTGATCATTACAGCTCCATTGATCTCACCTCAAAGTTCGACAAAGGAAAATACATTCCCATCCAAGGGAGTACTCAAACGCAGGAATATCAATTCAATACAGAAGGAAAAGCACAATTAGGCGGCATTCAGCTTTTTGGAAATTTCAATTACCATAAAATTTTTGAAGACAGTACTAGATGGCTGCATCAGACCAGAAACATTGCGAATATGCCCTTAAGTCATGGATCTATCCACAACAATCATTATGAACGTTCGGTGTATAACTTCAAGGCCATGGCAGAAAAAGCCCTCTTGAAAGGAAACTTACCCCTAAGTGTTTATTTTGATTATCGGATCGGTACTCATTTTAGCAATAATGATCCGAGAGGGGATATTAAAGATTTCAATCTGAATACAGTGACTACACTGGCCCATCAGTTTAATCGTTTAAAAGTTGGAGTCAGTTACCGTTATGGCTACGGCCGTGAGGACCTCAATATTGGTTATAAAAACACCAATCTCCGGCCTTTTGACCAGATTAACTGGCGCATGGCTGGATATGGGATCACTGAAGAATACTCCCTAAGCAGCTTACTTGAACATACCATTCTCCTTAAACGAACAGGTCTTGACGCTAATTTGGCCTATACATTCAATAACAAAAATGAACTGAGTTTAAAAGTCGCTTATCTGGAGAATACCGATCACTATGTGCGTATGGCGAAGGGCAGTTCGAGCACCACTGCAACCACCGCTCTCCTGGACTACGATTCCCAACTGATCAGTGCCGACCTGTTCTGGCAACATAAAGCTGCCCGTCAAGAGTATCTTTTCCAGCTTTCGTATCGAATGACCGAGGGTAAAGATCTCTATTACCCCAACAGCGCAATGACCACTAATCGTCCGGACGAGGTTATTTACAAATACAACAATTACCTCTTCGATCAGGAACAATTGGCAGCCAAAGCATTGGTTCAGCACCGTATCAGTGAAAAAAAGTCCTTACAAGGCGGGCTCGAAGTGAATCGCTTCAATCAAAGTAAACAGGACGGTTCCACCGGAAATCATGTGGGTTATGAACGCTATACTGGCCAGGCCAGTCTCAGTTACCAGCAACTGTTAGAGAGAGAAAGAAGCTGGAGCGTGGCTTTAAACGGAACGTACAGCTTTCATTCACAAAATACCTTTGTTGTTCCTCTTATTAACGAAAAGATATTTTACAAGTATGTTATCTATCACGATTATCTTTTCAACACTTCTAATTATGCCGGCGTAGGTCTCAACGGATCTTATTCCTTTCCGGCGTACCAGGTATTGCAGGCTCAACTAAAAATGGGCTTACAGTATCTCCGTAGATCGGGTGAGTTTCAACCGCTGCAGCGGGAAATACTTTCCCAACCAGGAAATGACCGCGTATTCGCAAATCTCAGTCTAAATCTGTATTTTTGATGCCCGATGAAACGTGTGATCCTTTGCTTGAGCTTTATCCTGGCTTTTTTGCTGTTTTTGTCTTTTCGTAGCACCGATTTCAGGTCAGGAGATGAATTAACAGTGGATTCACTTCGCAATCTTTACCTCAAACCCAGTTCAGAATGGCCTCAACCCAATGTAGATAAAGAGGTCGCTTATGAAGAATTGGCTCAGCTGCTCCCCTCACCTGTCGATTTAAAGAATGACAGTATTAAAAAAATTGTAGAACTGGGAAAGGTATTGTTTTTTGACCCTCGTTTATCCGGTTCCAATCAGATTTCCTGCTCCAGCTGTCACGTACCCGACCTGAATTGGGCCGACGGGCGTCAGGTGTCCATAGGGCATGATCATCAACCGAATATCCGAAATGCCCCATCTTTGGAAAACGTATGGTATTTCAACCGATTATTCTGGGATGGACGTGCGAAAAATCTTCAGGAGCAGGCCGAAATGCCCCTTTTGGCGCATAACGAAATGAACCAGGATCCTAAACAACTGCCAAAGAAACTTGCCAAAATAAAAGGATATGTCCCCTATTTTAAAGCAGCTTTTGGTAGCCCGGAAATTACCACTGAAAGGATTTTTGAAAGCTTAGCTACTTTCCAAAAAACAATCGTTAGCCGGAGAACTCCTTTTGATCGTTTTTTAGCCGGCGACCGACGGGCACTCACCGATCAACAGGTAGTGGGTCTGCATTTATTCCGCACAAAAGCACGTTGTGTAAATTGCCACCATGGCCCCTTCTTTACTGATAACGAGTTCCACAACAACGGCTTAACCTATTATGGAAGAAAATACGAGGATCTTGGATTGTATAATTTTACCAAGAATCCGGAAGATGTTGGTAAATTTAAAACCCCCGGCTTAAGGAATGTTATGCGGACAAGTCCCTGGTTTCACAATGGCCTTTTTCCGGACATTGATGGGGTTATGAACATGTATGATATGGGAATGCCTAATCAACGAGTGACTACCGCACAACAAAATGACCCGATGTTGCCTAAAAATGACAAACTCCTTCGTGGACTTCGCTTAAGCAATTCGGAAAAACAGGCAGTCATCGCTTTTCTTCATTCCCTTTCTTCAGTACCTATGTTGGTAAGAGTAGAAGAACTGCCAAAGTAAATCTGCGCCCCCCCGATTACGCTACTAAATTTTATCCCCTGCATGCTTTTTAGGGCTCACCTCTTTTTCATTTAGTTCCTGCTCCAGTTCTTTTTGATCTTTTCGGTTCTTCCTGATCACAAAAATCACGAAAGCAATGACAATGACCAAAATGATAGCAACGGTAGTTAAATCAAATTCCATAATTTCTTTTATGTGCGTTAAAAATGATGCATAAATATAACACCCTCAAATAAATTTAGTGTTAATATTTCACTAAATTAACATTAGGAAAAAAGTGTGGGCTGGTATACATCACTGCTGGAACTCATATCCGGCCATTCAAAATTAGCACATCCAATCCCCATTAACCGTATTTTCCGATCAGCGGTATTCATTTCCTTTAACAATTGATAAGCCGTCGCTAAAATTTCTTCGGGAGCTCGATAAACATGATTTTTAGAAAGACTTTTGGTGAGTTGCTTGAAGTCAGAAAATTTAACTTTAAGCGTTAGGGTGCGGCCATACAGTTGTTTCTTTAACAATCGTTGATGCAATAAGCCACTCAGGTATTTTAACTTTTCAAAAAGCTCCTCTTCTTTTTCTAAATCTTCCGGAAAAGTGTCTTCCACACTGATGGATTTAATTTCCCGGTGTGGAACGACCGGCCGATGATCAATTCCACGAACCATTCGATAATAAAACTTTCCTGATTTTCCAAATAGTTGTACGAGTCGTTCCTCGGAAAGTTTTTTAAGATCGGCACCTGTTAACAGGTGTTGCTTCTTCATCTTTTCTGCCGTGACTTTTCCCACGCCAAAAAATTTTGAAACAGGAAGCTGTTCCATAAAACGTTCAATTCTGGAAGGTCCGATAAACGTAAGCCCATCCGGTTTATCCATGTCTGAAGCGATTTTCGCAATAAATTTGTTGACCGAAACTCCTGCAGAAGCTGTCAAATTTAATTCTTCTCGAATGGCATTCTTAATTTCCCTAGCGATGTCGATTGCAGATCCAATGCCCATTTTGTCCTCCGTGACATCAAGATAAGCTTCATCCAGGGATAAGGGTTCTATGAGATCGGTATAGCGTTGAAAAATCTCACGAATGGCCCGTGATACCTGCTGATAAACTTCAAAACGAGGCTTTACGAAAACCGCATAAGGACACAATCGAACGGCCACCTTGGCACTCATTGCGGATTTTATTCCATATTCTCTTGCCTCATAGCTGGCAGTAGCTACCACTCCCCGGCCATCAGGCGAACCTCCAACCACGACCGGTTTTCCTTTTAACGCCGGAAAATCTCGCTGTTCAACAGACGCATAAAAGGCATCCATGTCGATATGTATGATTTTTCTTACCATCTACCTCAATAGATAGGAATTGTACACACGTTCCTTCCAAAAATAATCGATGGGAAAAAATCCAGGACATCCGCTCATCACTAAACAGATAAATCCATTCATTTCCACCATTTTGGTATGTAAGATTGCCTTTTGCGGATTACCCAAAAGATAAAATGCCTGTCGCGGAGAGCTTCCTTTCCAATAATCATACGCGTGAAGCGTCGTTTTTTCAAAAGAGAGGGAACCTTTCAGATCGTGCAATAAACGTCTGCTGCGGTACCAGGTGCCTCCTGTAGGAGATACCAATGGCTTTCCGTTATACTGTACAGTACTGTCATTGTACGCAAATACCTGAAGGGAATGATGCGGATTCTGAAGCCAGCTATTCAATAATCCCAAATCTTCCGACGTCTCGTAAGCATAGGTAGCATCCAGCAAGCCAAGGCGCTTAATGGCAGGATGTAAACCCTGGTTCTGACGCATGTAACCGAAAATAAGACTTCCGCCTCCGCTATGTGCACTTAATGTCATTTCGGGCGTATACTTTTCGTAGTGAGCATACAACGAATCGATTACCCGGGTTATTAGTTGATCTGCATTCAGGGTATTCCTGCGCCAAGCAGGCCAGCTTTTCTGACTATTTTCCAGGTAAACGACAACATATTGACTGGCGGGATCATATGCACGAATCCACTGCGTTTGTGCCCCAATGTGCTGAATATCAAAATGCCAATCGTCCCCTGCATTCAACCGCTTTCCAAACGTCTGCGCTGCCGTATTTCCATTGGGAAGCGCATATAGGATCAGCTTCAATGCACGATCTTCTTTTAGTACCTCTTCAGGTACATCAATTGTCGCTTTTACTCCCCCCTCAAAAAGAATGACTTCAAGGCTAGACCACTTTTGGTCGAACAACTGAGCCTTTCCCTCAAAAAGAAAAAAAAAGGTCCCTATAAAAATCCAGACGGTTTTCATTCACTACCAGCTTCTTAAATATAAGAAATTATTTTGTTTTTTTGGCAGATTTTCGTAAATTAACTACTGCACCCACACTGAAAACGGAATGTCCTGCATTTAGAAATTGGCGACTTTTAAGACCAAAGTTACTACCCGCTGTATATTGTAGTTGCACTTGCTCACTCAAAATCATCCTGGTGAAAAACACGGGTTCAATAAAGACATTGTCTTCATTGGATTGCAACAGCCCGTTTCTATAAAAGCGATCCGTATTCATAAAACTAAGACGAATGGCGGTTCCATAATTCAGTCCAAAAGTGGTACCGAACAATGTGAATTCATTTTTTTTGCGTGAAGAATAATTCACCTGAATGAACTTCTTATCGAAAAAGGATTTTTGGGTTTCTTCAGGAGTCCATTGAGAATAGGAATCTTTTTCTCTAAATACTTTATTGACTTTACCTCTTCCAAAACCCGCATAGACTTCCAAAATACGTTGGTCTTCTTCTCCAAATGTCGTAAAATATCCAGCACCAAGCTCGGTATGATGGTTTTTAATGGTTCGTCTATCCCGATCACTCTTCATACTGGATAAATTAGCCATTAACGAAAAATGATCGGTCAGGGCCACCGCCGCATTCAGGTTGAAATCTCCTTTTAAAGAAATATGGGCTCCTCCAGCCACTTCTCCTTTTTCACTTAGCATGGGCGTATTGGGCACCCCTGGTAAATAAAGTGAAGAGCAACTAGTCAATAAAAGACTTAAAACAACGAAGAATACAGAGAATATTTTTTTCATAGATGAACATATAACTGCCATTGTAGGTTAAATCGTATACTTTTCTCCAAAATTTAATTCAAAAAGCATCCGTTTAAATTCATCCTGTAAAGGTGCCTGAATGGTTGTGGGTACATTTGTTTGTGGATGTTGAAATTGCAACACACTGGCATGCAACAGCATGGTCGTCATGTCAAAATGATTTTTAAAAAAACGGTTTTGTTTATTGCAACCATGACGTCTGTCGCCAATAATCGGATGAAAAATATGCGCAAAATGTCGTCGCAATTGATGCATTCTACCAGTCGAAGGAACCGCCTCTACCAATGAATAGCGCGAGGTGGCATGTTTTCCAAAAGGAACAGGAACTTCACTGTGAGCAAGAGTTTTAAATGAAGTTACTGCTTCCTGCATGGTTCCATCCTCTTTACTCAATGGATAATCGATCGTCATTTCAGATGGACTGTACCCTCTTAAAATACAGTAGTAGCGTTTTTGCACCTCTCCATTCATAAACTGTTTATGCATGGCCACCTCCATTTCTTTTTCAAAAGCAAATAACAAAACTCCTCCTGTTTTACGGTCCAGTCGATGCACAGGACTTACGTGTCGCCCCAATTGATTACGCAATTCCTGCAATGCAAAAACTTTAGCATCACCGGCAATTTTACTCCGGTGTACCAATAAACCATGTGGTTTATTGATCGCTACCAAAGCCTCATCCTGATAGATAATTTCTAAATTCATTTTCTATACGGTTTCTATATATACAAATCGCGGGCCACCCTGAAGGTATTGCAGTGCGCATCCACGATTATTTTAATATCTTCCGAATATCCCCCACCCATACTTACCTGTACGGGTAGGTGATGTTCTCTACACCAGCGCAAAACCATTTCATCCCGTTTACGACAAGCTTCCTTTGATAAAGAAAGTCTTCCTAATTGATCACTAGCCAGGACATCTACCCCCGCCTGATAGAATACAAATTCGGGCGAGAATTGCTGAAAGATTTTTTCGAGTGCTTCCTGTAAAAGAGTGAGGAACGTAGCATCTTCGGTGGAATCCGCCAAGGAGATATCGAGATCAGATTTTTCTTTTCGGAAAGGAAAGTTCTTTTCTCCATGCATGGAAAAAGTAAAAACCTGTGAATGATTCATAAAAATCTCCGCTGTCCCATTTCCCTGATGAACGTCTAAATCGACGATTAGGATACGGGCCAGCTTTTTACTATTCACCAGGTATGCTGCCGCAATGGCCTGATCATTTAACAGGCAAAAACCTTCGCCCCAATCACTGCCGGCATGATGAGTTCCCCCGGCAATGTTGAAAGCAACCCCGTCTTCCAACGCATGCAATGCCCCATCGATCGTGCCCTGAACAATCCGTCTTTCCCGTTCCACCAGTAATTTGCTTAAAGGAAAACCAATCCGTCGTTGTTCCAATGGAGATAAGCTAAGCTGCTTTAACTTTTTCCAATAAGCCCGTTGATGTACTAACAATAGGTGTTTCTCGTCTACTTCTTCCGGACTAAACAACTGCGTTTCCTGTACGGTTCCTTCGTGCAGCAATTGTGCAGGCAACAGCTCGTATTTCAACATGGGAAAACGGTGATTTTCCGGTAAAGGATGTGCGAAAATAGAGTGAAAGGCTACTTTAAACATGAATTTTCGGCTAAACGAGCCTAATGCAAAATCTCGTTGACATGCTTTTCGATATTGTTACAAATCTCATCAAGCGGTAAATCGTTGGCATCTGTTCCAAAGGGGTTTTCAATTTCTTCTGCGATGAGCTCCAAACTGGCCAGCACATATAAAATAAATGGCACAATAGGGACTACAAAATAGCCGATACTGAATACCCAGCCTACAGGTAAAGTGAGCACGTATATAAAGATAAATTTCTTAATAAAAACACTATAGGAATAAGGAATAGGTGTATTCCGAATGCGTTCACAAGCTCCACAAATATCCGTGAACTGACCTGCATCACTATTCAGCGTAATCAAGTGTTCCTGACTAATTCGACCTTTCTTTTGAAGGTCATACAATTTACTCACTATGCTGGAAGCAATCTGATTGGGAATGTGTTTACCTCCATCTATCTCAATTAGAAGACTGTTTTTTCCAAAATATTGCTTTTCCCTCAAATGCTCCTTCAAGGCAAACGCATATTTTGGAATAGCATACCTGAAAAACGCTCGTTCCTCTTTATCTAAGGGAAGACTGTTTATTTTAATGGCCAAATTTCGGCTCACATTGGTCAGACTTCCAATCATTTTGCGCCCATCCCACCAGCGATCGTAGGAAGTATTGGTACGAAAAACCAATAACATGGAAATTACAAAACCCAACAAGTTATGCATCATGCCCACATTCTTGATGTAAGTGGTTTCGGCCAGTTTAAGATAATTGAGCTCTACATAAGCGATCAATCCAGAGAAAATAGCCACACTGATCATCAATGGCCATAACTTTCTAAAGGTATCGGCCTTATGAATGTGAAAAATGAAACTGAACCAGTCTTTGGGGTTATAGTGTATCATGTAGTGAACGACTAACGTCTAATAAGATCTTTCCGGTATGGTAAATGTCTTCAAAACAATTATACAATGGTACCGGACTCAATCGGATAACATTCGGCTCTCTCCAGTCGCCCAATACGTGAGCCGCGACCAATTGATCAAATACTTCTTTTCCATTTCGATGAGCGATGATCGATAATTGGGCGCCCCTTTCTTCTGCAGAGGCAGGGCTGATGATCTTGTAATACTCTTCTCCCAATTCTTTATTTACTTCATTAATAATGAAATAAAGATAACTTGTTAAAGCAATACTTTTTTGTCTAAGGGGTTCCATGAACCCTGCTTTTTGGAATAAACCAAGAGCGGCTTTATAAAGTGCCAGCGGGAGCACCTGTGTGCAACTTACCTGCCAGCCATCAGCACCCACCTCCGGCTGGAAGCCCTTTTCCATCTTAAAGCGGTTGTTTTCCCGGTAACCCCACCAGCCCGCAAACCGAGGACGTTCGGTATCCCCAAAGTGTTTTTCATGCACAAATACAGCGCTGATCCCTCCGGGGCCTGCATTCTGATATTTATAAGAACACCAACAAGCAAAATCGACCCCCCAATCATGCAGTGAAAGAGGGACGTTTCCGGAGGCATGGGCCAAATCGAAACCGACCATGGCGCCCACTTCCCCCCCCTTTCTCGAAATAGCTTTTAAATCGTAAAACTGTCCGGTGAAATAGTTTACTCCGCCAAATAGTACAAGCGCCACTTCTTCCCCATGCTGTTCAATGGTGCGCAAAATATCTTCTGTCTTTAACAAATAATCACCTTCTGCCGGTTGCACCTCGATAATGGCTTCTTCCGGATCAAGCCCGTGAAAACGCACTTGACTTTCAATGGCATATTGGTCGGACGGAAAAGCACCGGCTTCCATCACAATTTTGAACCGTTTCGACGTCGGCCTGTAGAAACTAACCATTAACAGATGAAGATTGACTGTAAGCGTGTTCATTGGGCATACTTCCTGGGGATGTGCCCCCACTAAAGGGGCCAATAATTCCTTTACCGACTTATGGTAAAACATCCAGGGCTCCTCTCCTTCAAACCACCCTTCTACAGCCAGGTTTTTCCACTGATCCAATTGATCTTTAATGGCCTGTTCGGCCACTTTAGGTTGAAGCCCTAATGAGTTACCGCACAAGTAGATATAATCTTTTTTATCTCGCGAAGGGAACAAAAAATCCTCCCTTAATTCATGAAGCGGATCCTGTTCATCCAACTGACGGGCAAAGTCTAAACTATTCTCAAAGTTCATAGGTCAATATTACGAAAAAAGCGATGAAAAAAATAAAGCGGAAAAAGGAAATTTCGCTACACATCAACGATCCAGCAATGCTAAAATTTGCTTTAGATAAATGGCGTCAATTTCATCAAAATGAGAGAGATATTCACTATCCACATCCAATACCCCAATGATCTTTCCCTGTCTACTAAAAGGCAATACAATTTCAGACCGGGAAGCAGAAGCACAGGCGATGTGCCCTGGAAACTGATCTACATCCGGGACAAGAAGTACCTGCTCCATCTCCCAGGAGGAACCACATACCCCTTTTCCTTTCTGAATACGGGTACAAGCGACCGGTCCCTGAAAAGGACCCAGTACTAACTCATTTCCTCTCACAAGATAAAAACCAACCCAAAACCAATGAAATTGTTCTTTCAATGCCGCACATACATTGGCCAGATTAGCAATGAGATCGTCTTCTCCTGAGAGGAGAGCGCTTAGCTGTGGGATCAGGGATTCGTATTGTTCCTTTTTATTAAGGGTTCTATTGATTATTAAATCTTCCGCCATATTCAATTAACTACGCGTAAAAGTAATCATTATAATCACAGATCGGCGGACAAAAATTGCTAAAATGACGCAAATTCAGTAAAACCGGTAATGCTTACGCCCGAACAGGGAAGCCCGTTCTTTTAATATACAAAAAAAGAAGCACTCAACCAAATTTGAATCGAAAAATCGATTTAAAGCCGCGAAGTAATGGTTAAAATTCAGTAGTTTTGACAATTAGTAATTAACATATTATGAAAAAGAAAATCTTTATTACTGCTTTACTATTAAGCGCTGGTATATTTCATTTTTCTTACACCCCTCCTGAAGAAGGAATGTTTCCTTTAAGTGAAATTCATAAATTGGATTTGCGAAAAGCGGGTTTGAAAATCGATCAGCAAGAGGTATACAACCCAAAAGGAATTAGTCTGGTAGACGCCTTAGTGAATGTGGGTGGCTGTACAGGCTCTTTTATTTCCGATCAGGGCCTTATCATCACCAATCACCATTGTTCATTCAGCGCAGTGCAACTGGCCAGTACTCCGGAAAATGATTATTTAAATAAAGGTTTCGTTGCCCATTCCTTAGAACAGGAGATAGAAGCCAAAGGACTAACTTGCCGTATTACAGAAAGTTACGAGGATGTTTCTGCTAAAGTACTTGGAGCGGTAGCGCAGGTCAACGACCCCGCTTCCCGCATACAAATTATTCATCAGGTGATGCGTCATCTGGCAGATGAAGCAGAAAAAGCCAATCCCGGAATCAAAGCCGAAGTCTCCGAAATGTTTATTGGCAAAACGTATGTTTTATTTCGCTACAAAATCATTCAGGACGTGAGACTGGTATACGTCCCTAACCGTCAGATTGGTGAGTTTGGTGGAGAAACCGATAACTGGGTATGGCCAAGACACACCGGCGATTACGCTTTTATGCGTGCCTACGTGGCGAAAGACGGCAGCCCGGCAAAATATTCAAAAGACAATGTCCCCTACCAACCTAAAAAATTCCTAAAAGTAAATCCGGAGGGAACAAATGAGGAGGATTTTGTATTCATCCTCGGGTATCCAGGAAGAACCTTTAGGCATCGTCCGGCCGCTTTTGTGGAATACCAGGAAAAATTCTTGCTGCCTTACACCTCCGACTTGTTTGATTTCCAAAATCAAACAATGGAAAATGCAGGCAAAAAAGACAAAGCCACATCCATCAAACTGGCGACCCGCATTAAACGAAATGCCAATGTCATGAAGAATTACCGGGGTAAATTAAATGGATTGAAGGGAATAGGGCTGGTAGGACAGAAAAAACAAGAGGACATGGCCTTGGCCAAATTCATTAACGAGAACAACGAAATAAAAGCGACATACGGTCAACTGATGAGTGATATTGAACGTTTGTATCAGCAAATTAACAGCGATGCACAACGGGATTTGTGGCTTAGCCAAATTTATAATTCGACCAGCCTAGTGAATGTAGCACGACAAATTAACTCCTTCAAAGCCGCTGTCGAATCGCGCCCTTCCACTCAAAGAGAAGAGTTTTTTAAGATAAATGTAGCGCGCGTAAAGCAACAAATCAGTGCGATTTACGGAGCCTATGATCTCGAGGTAGACAAAATTATTCTTAAGAAAATGATGAGTGATGCTACCCGCTTTCCCGCCAATCAGCGCATAAGTGCCATTGATAAAATTGCGGGAAGAGGCACCAATAGTGAAAGTACCCTTCAGGATTACATTCATGACACTTACGCAATTAGCCGTTTAAAAGACACTTCTTTCGTCAGTCAGGTACTGTT
This sequence comes from Pedobacter sp., assembly GCA_037190785.1. Taxonomy (GTDB): domain Bacteria; phylum Bacteroidota; class Bacteroidia; order Sphingobacteriales; family Sphingobacteriaceae; genus Pedobacter. The sequence continues at coordinate 316,971 of JBBCJN010000001.1, forward strand.
AAAATCCGTTAAATCTCTAAGCGATTACAATGACGGATTGCTTCTATTCGAACGAGAAATCGACCGACTGGTGACCGAACTAAAACCCGAGAAAGACCGTAGAGAAGGGGTTCTCAATAAATTAATGGGTGACTATGTCAATGTGAAAGAAAAATTCCTCCAGAAGGATTTCGTACCTGATGCCAACAGTACCTTGCGGCTTACTTATGGCTATGTCCGCGGTTATTCTCCTGCCGACGCGACCTATATGTCACCCTACACCACCATTAAAGGGATTCTGGAGAAAGGCAACAGCGGACTTCCCGATTTTGCATACCCCTCTGTCATTAAAAACTTATGGGAATCAAAAGATTTCGGCAGCTTTGCAAAGAAAGATTTGCAGGATGTACCGGTTTCCTTCTTATATAACATGGATACAACGGGAGGAAATTCGGGATCTCCAATTTTAAATGCCAACGGAGAATTGATCGGGGTTAATTTCGACAGAGCCTATGGTGCAACCATAAACGATTACGCGTGGAATGAGAGTTACAGTCGCTCTATTGGCGTCGACATCCGCTACGTTCTATGGGTTGCTCAGAAAGTGGATAAGGCCGATTTTATCTTGAAAGAGATCGGGGTTAAATTATAAAAAACATTGCCGGACAACCTTCCTGTTTGTCCGGCTCTTTACCTTAAAACCAATGTATGAGAGTAGTTGCAGAGCTTCCGCATCCGGTATGCAAGATTACCATTTTTCAAATGAACCAAAAATACATCCTAAAATGTGAGCAAGGTTCATTGGAACAAAGTTACAAAATTTCCGAACTGGACTTAGCTGGTGGTGGTGTTGATGAGATTTTCCAATTAATGGATGAACCTTTCATGGCCACCGTCGCTGAACGTTTCAAACAGATGAAAAATGATTTCTTTGAAACCTATAAACGCCATCAATAAATCTTCATAGTTAAATTGCCTCTTATTTTATTTTCTTTAGAACTCCCGGTCATTCCTGTCGGGAGTTTTTTTTAAACCAAATCGCAAATAAAAACTTTATATATTACTCATAAATGATTGTATTTAAATTATATATATATTCATTCAGAACATTATTTGGCAAAACAACTCATGCTTGCCTGAACACTTGCTGTATAAATAAATAAAAAGTACATGTATAAGCACATAATTACTTAAAAATAAGTAGCTTAAAACACAAACAAAATATTATTTGGGTATAAAAATCGCCAAATTTATGCAAAGCTGTTTTGTTTCGACAGCAGGCCGCAGGCCTTTTTACAAACAAAGCCTGGTCTTCGATTGTTAAGGGTATCAGCATACATTTGATTAAAAAATTCCGATCTTTCTTCCTTCTATTTCAAAGAAAAATGAAGACAACATTTCGCATCGTTTTATCTTTCACCTTATTGCATGTAGGAATGTACTTAGGGTGTCCCTCCTTTTCTTTTGCCCAAGAAACAGGAGATCGTACAGACAAACTCTACAGCATGAGTGGCATTGGCTTTTCTTTTCCTTTGGGTGAAACGGCTGATTATTTCAGTCCAAAGATATCCACTAGCTTAGGGGCTAATCTTGGTCTGGGAAATCGCGGTCTTTTTTTATATCCCAAAGTTAGTTTACACGCCTTTGGCTATAACCAACAGATAAACACCCCAAGCCATCCTCAACTTCTTCGGAACGCACGTGCCACTACTTATCTTTTACAATTGCACCTGGGCTACCGAAAACGGTGGGGAGCTACCGCGTTGTATGGCTACTTAGGAGGAGGTGGTGGAATTATCCTTACTCCAAAAGGAAGATCGGATTCACAGCTTCAGCAAATTCAACTTTCCAACCAATCCCATCGAATGCTTACAATGGAAGCAGGAGCCGGAATCGAATACGCTTTGGGAGGAGCCGTACTCTTTCTGGAAACCGGCTGGATGCATGGTTTTCAATCGCTCGAAAAAAAAACCTTCCATACCCTGCCTTTGGCGGTTGGAATCAAACCAAACCTTAGTCGATTGCTAAACAGCAAAAAATAAAAAGGCCTCCATAATCACCCAGAAATTCTTATCTTCGGTCGATTGTATATGAAGATCTCAAGACGCTGGCGTGTGGCCCAACATTTCGAACTAAGATGGTGGAAGAATTACCTCAAGAACAAAGATGTAAATGAATATCTCACCTGGAAAAGGAATTATTGGAACGACTTACTAAAGCGCATCGATCCTTCTGTAAAGCCTACAGGCCATCAACATATCTTAGACGCCGGTTGCGGACCTGCAGGAATATTCATCGCTCTGGCTCCTTATCAGGTCACTGCAATTGATCCTCTCCTCTCGATCTATGAAAAGAATCTGGCGCATTTTGATCCTGCCATGTACCCTTATGTCCAATTTCAGACAGTGGCTTTAGAAAACTTTTCCGAAAAGGAATCTTTTGATCTGGTGTTTTGCCTCAATGCCATTAATCATGTTTCAGACCTGCAAGAGGCTTTTCAACGTCTCTACGACTGTACAAAAAAAGGAGGAAGCCTGGTGGTATCCATTGATGCGCATAATTCCTCCTGGATAAAGCGCCTGTTCAGACTTCAGCCGGCAGATATCCTTCATCCGCATCAATATGATCTTGCAGAGTACGAACAGATGCTGACGCAACGAGGCTGTACCATGCTTCAGACCATCGTGATTAAAAAAGAATTTCTATTTAACCATTACGTATTGGTGGCTCGTAAAAACTAAAGGGGTCGAAGGCCCAAAAAAGAATACGACACTGTTTTCCCCTTCTCTGCCGGATCAGGATAAGAGCGTTCAAAAGGCAAGCCCCTCTCGAAGTGAACCGCTCGGGCAAAGAGAGGCCCATCGTATACAAAGGTATGGTATTCTCCCCTCTCCCCGCAGAGATCGGTTCCCTGCCCAATTTTTCCTGCAAAATTTTCATCCAGCGGTTGCCCCAGCAAACCCATTAAATCGCTTCTCACCGACACTACCAGCGCTTTATGATTGCGAATGCAGAACCTATTGAGCAATTGAGCTGGAACGCTTTTCCATAGAGGAAATACCGGCACTAAGCCGGCCTTTTCCACTAACATCGATCGATATTTTCTCAATGTTTCCAGATGAATATCCCCGAAAGCCATCCACTTTATCCCTTCCTTTTTAAGCTTTTGGTAACACTCCAGCATCCGTTGTTCATACTCCCTGGCCGGATAAGTAAGAGCCACTTCGATCAAGGGGATGTTCAACTGCTTACTCTGCTGATAAAGAAGCTTCATGGGAACTCCATGCATGTCCACATACCCGTTTACCGAAGTAGTCAATAGAGAAACCACTTCATACCTGGGATGTTGTTGGAGATAATCCAGGGCCAGGAGCGCATCTTTCCCTCCACTCCAATGCAACACACATTTTAACCTAGTCATTGTTTTTCAGTAGTTTACAGAGCGTTTGCATTCCCTTCACCGCTGTTTCAGGAATGGGAATCACCGTCAGGCCCGGGAGAGGCGGAGTAATCGGATCAATGATGTACTTTTTCACCTGTCTGGGGATGTCATTGATCAAACCAGCCGCAGGGTAAACCTGAAGAGACGTACCGATCACTACAAAAATGTCCGCATCCTTACAGATCCTGCTGGCAACCGACATCATGGGGACCGGTTCTCCAAACCAGACCACATGTGGTCTCAACTGACTTCCCCGCTCGCAATACACATTCATTTTCAGTTCTTCACCTTCCACCTCGTAGATTAGAGAAGCATCGACCCCTGATTGCGCTTTCGTAATGATTCCATGTAGATGAATGACCTGGGTGGAGCCTGCTCTTTCATGTAAATCATCAATGTTTTGCGTAATGACGACCACCTCATACTCCTTTTCCAATGCATGAATAGCTTCATGGGCCCCATTCGGTTGTGCCTGAAGCACCTGTCTTCTACGTTCGTTATAAAACCGCTGAACCAGTTCGGGATTGCGTTGCCAGGCTTCCGGAGTGGCGACCTCCTCTATGCGATACCCCTCCCATAATCCGTCATTCCCTCTAAATGTCTTTAATCCGCTTTCTGCACTCACCCCCGCTCCACTCAGTATCACCAGTTTTTTCTTCATACGCTAAAAATAGCTAATCCTTCCGGGATTTCTTCAAAAATTACCGCTCAGACAAAGGCCTATTTTGGTTCATTTCCTATTAACAATCAAGAATGACTACCTGGTTTTTACCAAAAAAGAATCGGTATTTTCGTGTATTCCCTCCTCCGAAAGCAAGAATAGGCAATGAAGAATCCTCGGCAAAGGATTGCAAAATAAAACAGCTACAAAGAGGCTCTCTGTAGCTGTTTTATCGGATATAAAAAAGAAATTTATTTTTTTTGAATACTCAGAGAGTTTCTCAAGGCGGGATATTTTACCTGAATGGTCTCGAATAAACCAAACATCAGCGCAGCGTAAACAAGTGTTCCATACAGAAAATTCAATTCAAAAGGAATAGCTGCTACCAGACAGGCCCAAAATCCTGCCAGGGTCTGCGGATAGAAAGTGGATCCGAACCATACCCCAAAATCGGCAATTATCCAGTGGATAAAAACAGCGGTGATTCCTGCTCCCAATACATTTAAAATCGTCACTTTCTTCAGTGCCAGTTGTCCAACCACTACCATACCTATAAAAGCGATATACGTATAATACCATCCACTATAGAAACCGTACTCTTTTCCCATGGTAAAAACCAGTCCCAGGTCACTTAAAAAAAGAACCAATAAAGGAAACAAATAGGCACTGAAACGGCTCTTAAAATAGGCTCCTCCAAATAGAGCGACGGCACCTATTCCGGAAAAATTGGCGATGAATTTAAAATCAGGCGACAATGGCGCAATGACCCGCAACCCGATAATTAATAACATAAATAAGAGCAATACAGCAGTTCTGAAACTATTTTTTGAATCCATTCGGCTTTCTTTATAAGACAAAACTAAAGATTTTTCACATAATACACAATCTTCCTACTTAATATGAAGATCTACCGCTCCTTTAATTTCGGTCGATATTTCCCCCAGCAGGGCATTTCCTTTTTCATTTTGAGCGGTATATACCTTCACAAAATCGATCGTTTTCAATTCTACCTTTTTCCCATCCTTATCTACTGCCCAGGAAATGTCAAAACTATTGAAGCGGTTGGTTTGGTAATTATCGCCTACCGACCAGCTATCCGTGTATCCCCAATCAAATGGGGAATTGATGAAAATACTTCCTATTTGACCCCATGTCGAACGTAGGAGTGTTCCCTTAAAAGTAATTTTTTCCTGTGAAGCGATGAACTCAGGATAATAATTATGTTTATGAAATGCGTTGATCTCTACAGCACCACTATTTCCCTGATTATCGGTCCAGGGAACATTTGCATACCCTTTCGGATTGTAATAAGTAATTTCATAATGCTTAATAGTAGACGAATGAAAATACTCACTTCCTGCCAACTCATACCATTCATCATCAGGAAGTCCATTCCCATTTTTATCCTGACTAACCATCACAATGCCATGCTCGGCCCAGGGCGTACTTCCCCCGATAGGGTTTCCATAAATGGCCAGGTCATACCCCACTTCATTCTTAACCGAATGGTCAAAACCAAAAACAATATACCCTCCGTAGGCGCCCAATGTAAGCAGGTTATTGACATTTCCGACTAACTTCTCAGCCTGCTGCGGGCTGCCCACATTTAATTCGTTAATGAACTGTCCCGGTGCAGGCATATATTCAAAAATACGGCTAATAAATTTACTGCTACCCGGTTGCGCTTCAATCACCGGGACGGGAACCTCAATCTGATACGTATAGGTAAAAGAACCTTGTTTATTCGTCGCTTTATACACAAGTTCGTGTTTTCCGGCACTAAACGCTTTAAAAACAAAATAGCGTTCCTGACTTACTGATTTTCCATCTAAAATCCATTCACTTAAAAAGTTATGCTCATATTTTCCTTCCGCAACGAAAGGATAAGCCACGTTGACAGGAATGGACAATAGCTGATCAGTGATAGACAGGATGGGCATTGGTAGCGGAAGCGTTTCTTCCTTTCTGCAAGAAAGAATTACCAGGGGAATTAAAATCAAATAAAGAAAGTAAATACGTCTCATAAAATTGTTATTTTTTGTTGTCATTTTTCATATAAGCTAAGATCCACCGCACCGGCGATTTCAGTAGAAATTTCGCCCAGGTACCTGGATCGGGGATGATCAGTCTGAGGATGATAGGGATTCCCATTGCAATTCTGTGCGGTATATACCTTAATAAAATCGATCTGATCTAATTTTACTGGTTTTCCTGCTGAATTAACTGCCCAATCAAGGTCAAAAACATTGTAGCCTCTTCCCCATTGGTTTTGCAAACGAATGTAATGGGAAGATCCATTATCCGCATAACCGAACGCAAAAGGTTGATTGGTGATGATCCCTCCTTCTCGAAGGGTATTGGCCAATTTGGTGCCCTGAAAAGTAAGTTGCTGATGACCGCTCGGAAACCAATCCTGTGTATGGAAATGGTTCTTCAGGATATAACCGCTCGCCCCCTGGTTATCAGTCCAGTAAATGTCTTCATTTGCCGCCGGTTTGTAGTAAGTAATCGTGTATTGGTGCACAGTAGAAGGATCATGGTAAGCACTACCGGCAAGTTCGAACCATTCTCCGTCGTCCGGAAGACCATTCCCATTCAAATCTTTCATGACGCATACAATCCCCGGCTCCGACCATTCCATTCCTTCTCCTATCAGGGGATTCCCAAAAATTCCAAGGTCGTATCCCTGTCTATTGAGCAGGGGATGATCAAAACTAAAGATTAGACTTCCGCCAAATGCGCCTAAGGAAACTAAACCCTGATTCACTCCCCCAATCAGCTCCTGCGCTTTTTCCAATGTCCCATAAAAAGGATCGTTAATGAATTGACCGGGGGCCGGTTGGTAAGCATGTATTTTTGCAATAAACGCGCTTTTTTCGTCAAGCCCTGGTTCCCTTTCTTTCTTCTTGCAAGCAGAAAGAAAAAAAACCAATAACAGTAAAGAAAGTGCGATGAAGGAAAATCGATTCATTTTTCTTATTTATACGAATACTTAAATACCGCATGCTGGGGAAGCCCCGCTGTTTCAAAATCAGCTACTTTTATACCATTTGAGTGAAAAATAGCGGCAGCTCCAGTGGATGCTGCGTAGCCCTTCGCATCGGTTAATACAAAAGATTGGTCAAATGGGTTGATAGTTACCCCATAAATGGTTTGCAGCGAATGACCATTGGCAATTAACTCCGAAAGTTGTCCATTTTGAAGAGAAAAACGTTTAACCTGACTATTCCAGTCGGTCACCAGATACACCTGTTCCTGATAAGTGGCCAATGGTCCGGCATTGATTTCATAGCTTGCTGTCACCTGATCACTTGAACTGTCAATGATCGTCACTTTTGGGTCCACGCCGGAAATAAAATCACCCCAGGAAGCCACGATTAATTTCCCACTTTCAGTCGCTGCAATTTTTACAGGATTAAACGTGACCGGAATGTCTTTAATTTTTGCAAAACGTTCCAAATCAATCACGGTTACCTGGTTTTTTAACCCGGGATGGTAAGGGTGATCCGAATTGGTCACGTACAATTTCCCATTGGTCACCGCAATCCCTTCCAAACCTCCCGCTTTCGTACTCCCGTTCCATAATTGCAGTTCTTTATCTATCATTAAGGTAGCAGTGTCAATCCGGCTGATGACTCCATCGTATCGGGATACATAAGCCTTGCCTCCGTGAAAAGCCACATAGCGGGGCAGAAATCCACCAGTTGCGCCATTAAAAGACACTTGTTTTAACACTTTCCCCGTTTGGATATCGATCACTTCTACAAATGATTTGGATTTTTGCTGAATTCCTGAAACCACACAATACATCTTACTGCCATAGCTTTTAAGGTCATTGGCCGTTTCCCCCAGCTTTCTGCCATTTACGCGCTGAAAGATATCTTTTTCAGAAGCTCCCGTTGTAAAATCATAATAGGAAATCGCACTGTTTTCCATATCCATCAAACCCTCACATAAGACATACACCCCTTGGGTAGCTTCAATTTCAGGCTCCTTAGGAGCCATTTTCCGTTCCTTTTTACAAGCAACAAATACAAGCAGAAAACAGGCAAGCACCCATTGTTTTTTAAAGTTGTTTTTTTTCATACGTATTAGTTTAATAGACAAAAGCAATGTGAGCGGGAATATCCCCTGTTTTTACTGACCATTTCAGGGTCCCGTCGGGACGGTAACAATGCAATACACCCGGACTTACGTAATCCCTTGCATCGGTCAGGTAAACCTCTTTAGTAAAACGATTTACTGATATCCCGTAGGGGATTTGAATTTTCTTATCTGAACCGTCGTTAATGAATTTACGTTCGAGAAGCAGTTCATTTTTAATATCAATAAGGTGATAAGAGATGGTATTTTTCCCCGTCAGATAGTTCCATGAAGTGCTATAAATATAGGCCAGGTCATCGTCAATCGCCAGGTTTCCGGCGGCAATCTCAAAGACCTTTTTCACCCGATCAGTAGAAGTATCAATGACGAACAAACGGGAAGGAATGCCGTAATAATCGCCGCGTGAAGTCACATACAGATCGCCATAACGATCCGCCTTCAGACGATGCAGATTCACCGCCACCTCGATCCGTTTAATTTCTTTGAATTGTTCCAAATCGATCACCGAAACCGTACTTTCATAATTGGGCGGACTATAACCTCCTGAGTTAGCCACATAAAGCCTATTTTTGACGATAGCCATTTCCTCCGGCTGCCTCCCCACTTCTACCCTTCGCGTCACCTGTAAGGTTCCTGTATCAATTTCCGCGACTATCCCACGAGGAGCAGCAGGATCACCCACTTTCCCCAGGTAGGCACTTACATACGCTTTACCCTGATGAAATTGAATGTAACGACCATTGAGAAGATCCACCTGCCCTATCCGTTTTCCGGTCTTCACCTCCAGAACTTCCACTTTATTGGAAATATTCACTACGATGTACATTTTAGCCCCATAGATACCAATATCGTTTCCTACATCGCCCAGGCCTTTAGTACTATTTGGATTAATTTCATTATAGATATTTCTTTTATAAATTCCATTTATCAAATCAAGGTAATCCAGTGAAGCTTTGTTCATGTTCATATTGCCTTCATTGACGAGGTAAAAACCTTTGATGGATGAATGGGGATCCGCTTCTACTTTACTTATTTCGGAGGGCAAAGGAACCGGGGCTTTTCGACAGGAAAACAGGCAGCATAGCCATACCAGATAGAAAATTATTTTTTTCATAGCTGATAATTTAAAGTGAAACGGTAATGACGTCCCGGCATAGGAAAGTTGGGGATCACGTCGTAAAACTGATTGAGCAAATTATTCACTTCCAGCTGGAAGGACCAGTTTGAAAGCTTCTTCACTGGACGGTAAGACCAGGCAACATCGTGTGTATACCAGGGCTCCATGTAATTATACAGGATATTCGCTTTTTGATTGTAACGACTGCCGGTATAAATAAAGCTATAATTGAATTTCATTGCGCCTATATCTACCCCTGAAACAAAGGAGCCTGAATAACGAGGGATATAAGGAATTTGATGTCTGTAGTAATCATCTCCAGGGGTGGTTACATCCACGGCCTGCTGATAGGTATACTGTATACCGGTACGGAGCACAAATGATTTCCATTGAATGGCATATTTTAAATTTGCATCCAGTCCTTTAATTTCCACTTTTCCAATATTGTACATGATCCAACGGATAAGATTTGCCCCCGGTTGAGCCACTATTTTATCTGTGACTTCATTATAATAAGCATCCACCTGTAGCGATAAAGGACTTACAATGTCTGTTTTGCCAGTACCCATATAGGAAAACCCCACGTTATATTGCCGTGCAAATTCCGGTTTTAGCAATGTATTTCCGATAAACGTATAGTAGAGATCATTGAACGTAGGCATCCGGAAAATGTCCTTGTAGAAAGCTCTCAAACGGAAGGCACGGGCGTGCATGGGTTGCCAGGAAAAACTAAAAGAAGGGCTAAAAAGTTGTTTATCGCCTGCAGACTGGTAGATTTTTACTCTATCCAACAGTGTGGTACTTAAAACACTGGCCTGAAAAGTAATGGAGGGGCTCTGGTAGTGCGCATTCACGACATTTAAAAACAAATGTCGCTTGGGATAGGCGAAGCGATAAAGGTTGGCGTCGAGCGTTTGAAACTGATAGTCGCCGGCATAAGACAATTTTAAATCCGCGCTTAAGGGTTTGGAAAGCGAGGCACTCAGGTATCCTTCCTTTTCATGGAATCGGTTATCCAGAAACCCATTAATTGTGATGTATTCCGGATCCACAAACCGGACCCTGTCATAAGCTAGTTTCCCCTGAAAGTTCCAGGACAGTCCCTTTTCCTGGAATTTACTCAAACTGCCTTGAGCGAAATGATTTTCATCCCATATTCGCTGTGAATAATCAAATTTATTCGCCACAATAGCTCCAGGCAAGCCCCTTTCAGACAGAAAGGAGTGCCATTGCATTTGCCATTTCCATCCCTCTTTTCCTGTGCCAAAAGCAGCGGCCTCTACTCTCAAACGACGAACATCTCCATTGTTTCTAACGGCAGTGGTATCGTAACTACCATTGCTATAACGAAACGCATAGCGTCCATCGGCATAGAGGTAAGCCACACCAGCCCTCAGAGACATCTTTTCGTTTAGCTGTTGCTCGATGTACATTCCAGGATGGAGTAAGCCAAAACTGCCTCCCTTTAAAGCGACTTTTAAATGCTGCTTCTCCCCTTTTTCAAAGACGGGTGTCCGCGTTTTCAAATGAATACTGCTTGCGGAAGCATAGCTTTTGGCTGGCAATAAAAAAGCATCGTTTTGTCCCTGTGTCAGGCTGATTTCCTCTAATTGATCCAAGCTATATTTCCCCAAATCTACCTGCCCGTTCTGAGCATTTGAAAGGGCAATTCCATCATAAAAAACCGAGGTGTGCTGGCTTCCCATGCTACGTACATTCACTGTTTTTAATCCGCCTATTCCTCCATAATCCTTCAATTGCATTCCCGAGAAGTAACGAATGGCTTCTGCCACCGACAATCCATTGATTCGCTGAAGATCTGCGGAAGTCAGAATTTGCAGCGGAACCGTCGATTGAAAAATCCGTTGTTGCGGCAGGTGCCGAATTTCGATGGGTCGAAGATTTTTGGTTCGGAGTGTATCGAATGTCTGACCATAGGTATTTTCTGCACGCCACATCTGCAGCAGCCAACACAGGCCTATCAACGACCAATAGCCATAAGATAAGGTCATTCTCTTATCAAACATTTTGTTGTGAGTTTTCCCCACAGCAAACAGAAATGAAGGAGCAAGTAAAAAACATGCCGTACTCCAAGCTTCAATCCCCGAAAGCTATGAAATTAGTATGCTAAGGCAGGTCTTCTGACTTACTCCTGTTTTCCAGGCCTTCCCCATACAAAGGCATGAGTGGCAATAGAATTGAAAAACACAACAGAGCTTACAGCTGCGGGACAGTTACAGAATCTCACTGTATTCCCTTTTAATCCCGGTCGTAACGGAAACCAAAAGCATTGCAAAGGTAATAAAAGATTTCAATCATGAACCCAGAACAAAGAACCCATTCCGTCAAACACGGTCCGTAGCACTACCTTTCCCTCGAAACCTGTGGTCTTACAAATTTCAGAATCAAGCTATAAAATTCATTTGTTTTACTTATATTCAAGACATTAAACCTTACACATTGTTCAGAAGTGTGATGAAATTACTTACCTTATGCGGATTTCTTATGCTCAGCACTACCGCCCTGTCACAAACAAATGACGATTCTTTTCTGAGAACATTGTTAGAAAGCAGGCCTGATCTGTTTTCGGCTGTGCTGCAACATCCGGATCAAAATGAAATTCAACTGCTGTATACCCAAATAAATCGGGATCAAAATCAGGTGCCTCATTTAACCACTTATGGGTACCGTGTGAATGAAACTCGTTATTTTTACCCGGCAAGCACCGTTAAATTAGCTGCCGTGATTTTTGCGCTCGAAAAAATCAATGAATTGCGCATTCCCTCCCTTCATGCTGGGTCTACCATGATTACCGGTCAGCAATTTCCTGATCAGACAAGTGTAGAAAAAGATTCCAGTGCTTCCAGTGGGCTTCCCTCTGTAAAGCATTACATAAAGAAAATTCTTCTCACCAGTGACAATGATGCTTTTAACCGATTGTTTGAGTTTGTTGGACGGGCAGAAATGAATCAAAAACTTCATCATTACGGAATGAAAAAGAGTCGAATTTTAAACCGTTTAGCCATTGGGGATGGCGGAGAAGCTTCCAAACATACCAATCCTATCCGTTTTTATACTGAAGAGGGACAGTTAATTTATGAACAGGCAGAGCAATACGATCCGAAAGAATATCCACTCACTCTTCAACGCCTCATTGTCGGAAAAGGGTATTTTGATCATCAGGAGCAATTGGTAAATGAACCTTATAGTTTTGAAAATAAAAATGTATTTACCCTCCCCGACCAACATTCGTTCATACAAAGGCTTTTCTTTCCTGAGATTTTTCCGGAAGAACAACGTTTTCGACTAACACCAGAAGACTATGCACTTATTTATACGTACATGGGTATTCTTCCGCAGGAAAGCAAAGAACCGCGCTATGATCCAAATGAATTCTGGCCTAATTATGCCAAAATGTTGTATTTTGGACGCGAAAAGGGCAGTACTCCTCCTTCTCATATACGTTCATTTAATAAATATGGAGACAGTTACGGCTTCATCATTGACAATATGTACTTTGTAGATTTTGAAAAGAAAATCGAATTTTTTCTGACCGCTGTCATCCAGAGCAATGAAGATGGCATTTACAATGATGGGAAATATGAGTACGAAACGGTTTGTTACCCCTTCATGAAACACCTGGGCAGGATCATTTACGAGTATGAATTAAATAGAACTAAAAATTACCTCCCCGATTTAAGCCGCTATCAGTTAAAAGTGGAGTAAATGATAAAGCGTTTGCCACTCATTTTTTCTTTTTTCGGTGTGTAGCAAAACAATTCCGATGGATCGTTCATTCATGTATTAAGGTCCATGCTTTTGACGACTTTACTCATAATCAGCAAATAAGCCCTTGGTTCAACCCTAGTGAAACAATAAATCGCATTAATTTGATACAAAAGTTAAAATAAAGTCGATTAAATACGTTAATTTGTGTAAAGACTTTTAACACATTTTAACAGTATTTTTATTGACGTTTTTTACATCTTTATCCCATGTTTAAAGAAATAAGAAATAGATACGTTCGTTACTCCAGCATACTGGTATATGTCGTCATCATTTTCTTTTGTGCGCTGCAACTCAACTTTCTATGGTTATTTGGCTATTCTCCCTCCTATTACGATATCCGTAAGCCATCACAACGGGTAGGTTCAGAACTCTATACGGCAGATGGCAAACTTATCGGCCGGTATTTTAGAGAGAATCGAACGCCTGTTGCCTTTGAAGAAATCTCTAAAAGTGTAATAGACGCATTGATTGCCACGGAGGACGTCCGTTTTTACAAACATTCAGGGATCGATGTACAGGCACTTGGACGTGCGGTGGTCGGTTTCGGTAAAGAAGGTGGCGCAAGTACCATCACCCAACAACTCGCGAAAAATCTTTACCGAACCCGTTACAATAAATCGTCAGGGCTCGTCAAACACATTCCTTTGCTAAGAACCCTTATTCCTAAGTTAAAAGAATGGCTCACTGCTTTAAAATTGGAATCCAACTACAACAAGGAAGAGATTCTGACGATGTACCTCAATACCGTATCTTTTGGAAATAACGCTTACGGAATTAAAACTGCGGCACGTACCTACTTTAATAAATCTACTATCGAACTGTCCGTACCCCAGGCTGCAGTATTGATCGGTATGTTAAAGGCCACCACTTCCTACAATCCCATTAAGTATCCGGAGCGTTCCCTGGAACGTCGAAATGTGGTATTGTCACAAATGAAAAAGTACCAATACCTTAGCGAGGAAGAGTTGGCAAATTACCGGGTTCTGCCTCTTCAGCTGGAGGCGGGAAATACGGAAGAAAATAGTGAAAATGATTCCTATTTAAGAGCTGCCGTGGATAAATACCTCGAAAAATGGTGTGAAGAAAATGATTACGATTTATACGAGGATGGTCTAAAAATCTATACTACTATCGATTCACGTTTACAACAATATGCCGAAGAAGCCGTTTTTGATCAGATGCGGGTTATTCAAAAGCGGTTTTACAGTGTTTGGGGAAATGAGGATCCCTGGGAAGACTCGGAAGGAAAAAAAGTGGATTATCCGGAAAGAGCAAAAAGGAAATTACCCATTTACCCTATCCTGGCAAAGAAATACAAAGATGAGCCCGATTCCATTGATCATTACTTTAATCGGAAGAAACCGATGAAAATCTTTTCTTATAATGGGCCCCGCGATACTTTATTTTCTACAATGGACTCCATCCGTTACTATGGAAAAATCATGAATACGGGAATGATGACCCTGGAACCACATTCTGGCAAAATCAAAGTATGGGTGGGTGGCATTGATCATCGTTATTTTAAGTATGATCATGTCAATCAGGCCAAACGTCAGGCTGGCTCCACGTTCAAACCTTTTGCTTACCTGGCAGCCCTTCAAAGCGGCATGAGTCCCTGTGACCAGTTAGTGGATAAACCAGTCCGCATTGCTTATCAAGATAAAGGAGAAACCAAGTATTGGGAGCCAAGAAACGCTGATTGGAGCAACACTTATCAGGAAATGTCTTTACGCTGGGCCATGGCGAAATCCGTGAACACCGTAACCGCCCAGTTAACAGAAAAAGTAGGTTGGGATAACGTGGTTAAATGGGCGCATGAATGTGGGATCGATAGTCACTTAGAATCGGTTCCTTCGGTAAGTCTTGGTTCGAACGATGTTTCTGTTTATGAAATGGTAAAAGCCTATGGCACCTTTCTGAATAAAGGAATACGTACAGAGCCCATTCTGGTGGAACGCATTACAGATCAGCAGGATCAGCTCATCGAAGAATTTAAACCCAAAACAAAGCGTGCGCTTAGCGAAGAAATTGCCTGGTTAATGCTTTACATGTTCCGCGGAGGAATGGATGAGCCTGGAGGGACTTCAAGAGCCTTATGGTCTTGGGATCTTTGGAAAAAAAACAATCAGATTGGGGGTAAAACAGGAACCTCGTCTGATTATGTAGACGCCTGGTACATGGGCATTACCAAAGACCTGGTGACTGGAATTTGGGTAGGGTGCGATGAAAGAACGGCTCATTTCAAGAATGGAGAAACCGGTGAAGGCTCCAGAACAGCCCTTCCCATTTTTGGGAAATTCATGGAAAAAGTGTACCGCGATGAATTATCAGGTTATACACTCGGCCCTTTCCCCAAGCCAACCGTAGAAATTACACGTGCCTATAATTGCCCGACACCGGTAATGCGAACGGACACCATCGAGACGGATAGCCTCGGGATGGACTCATTAGAAATAGCTATCCCTGATTTAGAGGAGATTCCACTTCCTGTTCAACACGAACCTACCAAAGTAGAAGAAAAGAAAAAAGAAGATCCGTTGCCTGCCAAACTTCCTCCTGCAGCTGCTACCCAGACACCATTGTCTAAAAAAGAAGAAAGAGAATTAAAAAGAAAACAGCGCAAGGAGGACAAATCAACAAAAAAAAATAATCCTTAATTTTAAGGGACTAATTGATACTTAAATCCATATATATGAAGATAAAAGTTACTTTTCTTTTTAAGCCAATGGTGGTTTTACTGCTGTTATTGGCTTCTTCCAATACCATTTATGCGCAATATTTTGGCCAAAATCGGGTTAGGTATAAAAGTGAAGACTTTAAAGTCCTCGAAACCCCTCATTTTGAAATTTATTATTACCTCAAAAATGAGAAGCTATTAAAGAAATTTGCTCAGGATGCCGAAACCTGGTACAAAATGCATCAGGAGGTTTTTCGTGATACATTCTTTAAGAAAAACCCCATCATTTTATACAATAACCATCCGGATTTTCAGCAAACCACTGCGTTAAATGGAGAAATTGGTGTGGGTACTGGAGGGGTAACAGAAGCATTTAAGAACAGGGTGATCATGCCTGTGCTGGACCTGAATAGCCAAACGCGTCACGTTCTTGGTCACGAGCTGGTCCATGCATTCCAGTACCATATTTTGTTGGAGCGTGATTCGATGAGTTTGGAGAATATTGGCAATACGCCCTTATGGATGGTGGAAGGGATGGCAGAGTATCTGTCGGTAGGTAAAAAAGATGCGTTTACCTCCATGTGGATGAGAGATGCGCTATTGAACAGAGACATTCCTTCATTAAAGGATCTGACTAATTCGAACAAATACTTTCCCTACCGTTACGGACAGGCCTTCTGGACATTTGTAGGTTCCCTCTATGGAGATACCACCATTGTCCCTCTTTTTAAAGCAACGGCACGTTTTGGGTATGAAAATGGAATTCGATACATTTTTGGATACGATGACCGGACACTTTCAGGCTTGTGGAAAAATGCCATTGAGCAACATTATCGACCTATGCTCAGGGCCGATAGTTCTCAAATACGTATTTCCGGAACAAAAATTATTGATAACAAGAATGCCGGAAATATGAATGTGGCGCCCGCCCTTAGTCCCGATGGAAAATACGTTGCGTTTCTTTCTGAAAAAGACCTCTTTGGAATAGATCTCTTTTTAGCGGATGCCAAAACAGGAAAAATTCTGCGAAAACTGAGTAGCCAGACAGCCAATTCACACATAGATGACTTTAATTTTATAGAATCTGCCGGAACGTGGTCGCCGGATAGCAAGAAATTTGCATTTAGCATTTTCAGCAAAGGACGAAACCAACTTCTAATTGTGGATATTGAGACAGGCAAAAATTTGTTGCGTACGGATATGGGCAAAGTAGAGCAGTTTAGTAACCTTTCATGGTCGCCCGACGGCAACGAAATTGCCTTTTCAGGATTGGTAGAGGGTCAGAGCGACATTTACACCTATCATCTGCAGACCAAAGAAGTGAAACAGCTTACGGATGATGAGTACTCAGACTATGCGCCCAGCTATTCACCTGATGGAACAATGATTGTCTTTTCTACCGACCGTGTCTCCGTGAAAGCCGGAAACCAGACAGTTGTGGATCCTTTAAATCTGAGCATTTATCATTTTAAAGACCAACGTCTGGAAGATATTCCTGTTTTCCCCGGAGCAAATAATCTGAATGCGCAATTTGCTGGCGATAGTCGTCGCATTTTCTTCTTATCAAACAGAGATGGTTTCAGAAACCTGTATGAATATGATTTAGATCAGGGTACAGCGAAACAGTTAACAGATTATTTTACAGGAATTAGTGGGATCACCGAATTTTCGCCGGCGATTTCAGTTTCCAGAAATGACGACATTGTTTATAGTTATTACCGTTACCAACGGTATACTTTATATAATTCCCCTTACAGTAATTTCAGATCGAAAGAGGTGGGGATCAATGAAGTAAATTTTGGTCCTGCCCTGCTTCCTCCGGCAGAAAGTAAAGGGGTGAACATTGTCAATTCGAATTTAAACAACTTTCATCGTTTTCAGAAAGTGGAAGCTGATTCGATGAAAGAAATTCCTTATCGTCCTAAATTTAGGCTTGATTACCTAGCCAACAGCGGTGTAGGTGTCCAAACCAGTCGCTTTGGAACGGGTGTACAAGGAGGAATAGTCGGGCTTTTTAGTGATATTCTGGGAAGAAATCAGATTGTAGCCAACTTATCCGTGAATGGGGAAATCTATGATTTCGGAGGATTAGTCGGATACATTAATCGTAAATCGCGGGTTAACTGGGGAGTAGCTGCATCGCATATCCCTTACGTTACGGGCTTTACTACCGCGTCATTTTACAATCCAAATATCAATCCCGGCAGTGACCCGATTGATACGATCAGTACCAACATTTTAAGAACATTTGAGGATAAACTGGAGATATTTGGTTCTTATCCTTTCAGTCGTATTCACCGCTTTGATGTAGGTGGAGGGGTCTCTTATTACAGTTATCGGTTAGACCGTTTCAATAATTTTTACCAGGATGTAGGCGGTTATCCGGCCTATTACCTGGGTTCAAACCGGGAACGGATTTCCAATTCTAAAGCAGCAACCGCCCTGGGTATTCCGCTGAATTCCTTTCATGTATTTCAGAGCAGCGCGGCTTTTGTAGGGGACAATTCAATCTTTGGCATGGCTGCTCCACTGGATGGTTTCCGTTACCGTGTGGGAATGGAAAAATATTTTGGAGATTACAACTTCACGGCGCTTACAGTAGACGGACGCAAATATTTCCGCTTTCAACCACTTACTGTGGCGTTTAGAAGTTACAATTACATGCGTTTTGGGAAACAGGGAGAGAATCTATTTCCCCTGTTTATTGGATACCCGTACCTGATCAGAGGATATGAAGCGAACTCTTTTTACAACAGTCGTGTTCAGAACACGGGCACTTTTGACATTAATCAACTATCGGGAAGCAAATTCGCTGTCTTTAATTTTGAGCTGCGTTTACCTTTTACCGGACCTAAAAAGCTGGCTCAAATTCCATCGAAATTTCTCTTTTCTGATTTGAATCTGTTCTTTGACGCAGGTGTCGCCTGGACAGAAGATTCAAAAGTAGTTTTCAAAAATCAGCCTGGCACTACCCTTTTACCTAATGGGGCGCCGGCAGAGCGTGTTCCCGCTATGAGTATGGGTATATCTTTACGGGTAAATGTATTTAACTATTTTATTCTGGAACCTTATTACGCAATCCCGTTCCAGCGAAAGGATGTAAATACCGGTGTTTTTGGACTTACCTTTGCTCCCGGATGGTAGCCATCCAGTATCAGCAAACAAACAAAAAGCCACCCAATTAGCAGGTGGCTTTTTGTTTAACAGAGGCAGATGTGTAAAATCAAGATAAAGGTGTATTTAAAGAAAGAACCGCCTGATAATTAAGGGGAGGTTTGGAAAGTACATTTTCAAAGTCTAGTCCAACACTAAGGTCAATCCAGTCAGGATTGCAGGAGCGCACCAATCTTTCTTTTTGCATCCGTGTAAAGCGGGTAACCACCTTAAAGCGGCTTAGCGCCTGGGCTTCAGTTCTAAACTCTTCAAAATACATCAGGCGCGTTAGCTGTTGTGCACTGTCAAAAAACAAATTGGGCATTTGTTTATAAAATTCCAATGTTTTCATTAAATCGGCACTCATGCCTACGTGTAAACTGGTACGGTTTCGGTCGGTAACGATATATACAAATTTTTTCATGACCATGGGTAAACAGGTTAAAAACTAAAATAATTAGATGCTTGTTTGGAATACCAATATATTTTACTAACTTTATTGGCACAATAATACTAACATTTTTAGTAAAAACAAATTTATTTTTATTTTTTATTTTATGTCAACGATTTCAGCCAACTTAAAATACCTGCGTAAGAAAAAAGGGTATACACAGCAACAATTTGCTGATTTAATGGAAATTAAAAGATCATTAATCGGGGCATACGAGGAAGACCGGGCAGAGCCGAAATACGAATTACTAAAAAAAATAGCCAGTCATTTTGATTTAACCATTGATGAATTCATTAACGAAACTATTCATGACGATTGGAAACCGCAACCTAAAAGTCAGGGTTCCAATTTACGTGTACTAAGTATTTCGGTAGACCAGCAGGACCGGGAGAACATCGAGCTGGTTCCGGTAAAAGCCAGTGCAGGTTACCTAAACGGATTTTCCGATCCTCAGTATATTCAGGAGCTGCCTAAATTCCAGCTTCCCATTCCTGCGCTACGACAGGGTACTTACCGTGCATTTGAAATCTCCGGAGATTCGATGTTACCGATACAACCGGGCAATATCATTATCGGTGAGTACCTGGACAACTGGAACGATGTAAAAACCGGAGAAACGTATATTATTATTAGTAAAAATGAGGGAGTGGTGTACAAACGTGCGGGGAATCGTTTCAAAGAAAACAAGGAGTTGAAGCTGATCTCTGACAATCCGATTTACGAACCTTATCAAATTCCTGTGAATGACATTTTGGAGATTTGGAAAGCGAAAGCTTACATCTCTACTTCGCTCCCGGAACCGAGTGCTGAGCCAAGTATAGAATCCCTTTCAACGATGATGGCCCAGATGCAAAAGTCCATTTCTCAGTTAAACAAAAATTAACAGCGGTTTATGCAACCGTTTAAAGAAGTATTGGAGGAACAGTTAGACAGCCGAGAAAAAGCGCATCGTCTGCGACGTCTGCGTTATTCGACGGATCTGATCGATTTTTGCTCCAACGACTACCTGGGCTTTGCGCGATCCGCAGACTTAAAGAACATGAGCCTGATGGCCTGGGAAAGAATGGAAAACGCAGGAAACGGGGCAACAGGCGCTCGCCTATTGAGTGGCAATCTGGCTTACACTGAAGAGACGGAAGCCGTGATCGCCAAATTTCATCGTTCGGAGGCCGCTCTGATTTTCAATTCAGGGTATGATGCTAATTTGGGCCTCCTTTCTTCCCTAGCCCAGCGGGGAGACACACTGATCTGCGATGAATTAATTCATGCCAGCCTGATCGATGGAAGTCGTCTAAGTCATGCCCATCGATTGAAATTCAAACACAATGATCTGACCGATCTTGAAAAAAAGCTAAAACTGGGAAAAGGAAACTTGTTCGTTATCGTGGAAAGCATCTATTCGATGGATGGAGATCAGGCTCCCCTTCAGGAAATCAGTCAACTTTGCCAACAATACCAGGCACATCTGATTGTGGATGAAGCGCATGCGACAGGTGTTTTTGGGGCATATGGAGTTGGCTTAGTGGCCCATTTGGGCCTGGAAGAAAAAGTTTTTGCCAGAGTGGTCACTTTTGGAAAGGCACTCGGATGTCACGGAGCTGCAGTATTAAGCGCAGGGATAGTGCGCTCCTACCTTATCAATTTTGCCCGTTCATTTATTTACACCACTGCGTTAGCACCCTACCAGATTGCAGTTATTCGAACCGCTTATCACCTTCTTCAAAAGGAAGATTTCTCGATACAGATTCAATCCCTCATTTCTACATTTCGCGCCTCTGCACAAAACAAAGGAATTCCCCTTTTACCCAGTAACAGTTGCGTGCAGGGTGTCTTATTCAGCGATGAACCTTCAGCGCACAAAGCAGCCAGCCATTTGCAATTGCAGGGATTTGATGTCCGCCCTATTGTTAGTCCCACCGTCCCTATTGGCAAAGAACGTCTGCGAATCTGCCTGCATTTATTCAATACACCGAACGAAATAGAGCGGTTAACAGACGCTCTCCAAACACTTTCATGAAAAACACTTACTTTATCACAGGCATAGGAACCGGGATTGGCAAAACCTTGATCAGCGCCATTCTTACGGAAAAACTCCGCGCAGATTACTGGAAACCTGTGCAATCCGGAGACCTTCACTCCAGTGACTCAATGCGGGTAAAAAAACTGATCAGCAATCCACAAACTGTTATACACCCGGAAACCTATCGCTTAACGCAGCCCCTTTCTCCACATCTTTCTGCAAGACTGGATGGCATCCACATAGCCCCAGAAAAACTCCATCTTCCCTTTACTGAGCGTCCGCTCATTGTGGAAGGAGCAGGAGGCCTGATGGTCCCATTCAATGAAAAATACCTCCTGATTGACTTTATTGAACAGTTAAAAATTCCGGTCATCCTGGTTTCTCAACATTATCTGGGCAGCATAAATCACAGTCTGTTAAGTATTGAAGTACTACGTCAACGGGGAATACCCATCGCAGGCATTATTTTCAATGGAGATGCGAATAGCGATTCTGAAAATTACATTTTAAACTATAGCCGTCTTACCTGTCTCGGTAAAATCCCGACCCTGTCTTCCATCGGACCAGAAAGCGTCCGGGAAGCCGGGAAACTGATCTTAGACTTCTAACTTGGAAGAACGGACCTTTAAAAACTCAGACGCACAATGGTTTTTCCGGAGTAAAATATAATTCGGTTTAAATTATTTTAAAATAACTATTGACAAATTAAATTTGGAGCTGTACATTTGACGACAGATAAGCAAAAAATGAGATTAACTACTACATATTGGTTTGGCTACTTTTACTACTTTAGTAAGAGCCGGGACTGATATGTATAAACAATAATAAAATATTTGTATATAAAAAGTCCCGGTTTACACCGGGACTTTTTTGTTTTTAACCCATATGAAAACAAAAACGAAAGTAGCGATCCAGGGCATTAAAGCTTCTTTTCATGAAGAAGCGGCCTTCAAATTCTTTGGCCGGGACATTGAAACGATCGAATGCACTTCTTTTAAGGAAACCTGTGATACACTTATGCGCGGTCAGAGCGATTATGTGATCATGGCCATTGAAAATTCCATTGCAGGAAGTTTACTCCCGAATTATACCCTTATCAGAGAGTATAATTTCGATGTCTGTGGTGAGGTTTATCTACCCATCCAGCTGCACCTGATGGCTTTACCGGGTGTCAAATTTGAGGACATTAAATTTGCAACCTCCCACCCCATCGCCATTCGGCAATGTGTGGATTTCTTTTATGATTTTCCGCACATCCAGGTCATCGAAAGTAGTGATACTGCAGCCTGTGCAAAAAAAATCAAGGAAGAACAATTAAAAGATACAGTAGCGATTGCCAACACGCTGGCTGCAGAGTTGTATGGTCTGAACATCATTGAAAGACGAATTGAATCGAACAAGAAAAATTTCACCCGTTTTTTAGTATTAAAAAACAACAAAACTGAAGAGGTGAAAGAGATTAATAAAGCTTCCATTTGTTTTCAGGTAGGAAATCATGTGGGGGCTTTATCCAAAGTCCTTCACATTTTCGCAGAATTGAATGTGAATCTTACTAAAATTCAGTCCATGCCTGTCCTTGGCAAACGCAATGAGTACTATTTTTACGTGGATATGGAATGGAATAACATGGAAAGTTACGATTCGGCTATCCGGAAAGTATTGAAGTACACAGTGAATTTCAACATCATGGGCGAATACATAAAAAACGACAAAGTATAATCACCTGAATTAATCATTAAATTTAACCTACACATTTTCTCCTAAAGGGAGAACTAATTCCTTCTCAAAATGAAATTACAATTAAACATCAAGCCTTTAAGTGAATGGATCGATCTTAAAAACGAGCCTTTATTAATCTCCGGTCCATGTAGTGCAGAAACGGAAGATCAGCTACTTACCACTGCTCATTTGCTGGCATCAACAGGAAAAGTGACTGTATTAAGAGCAGGTATCTGGAAGCCCCGGACGCGTCCGGGTGAATTTGAAGGAATTGGCAGCATTGGTTTAACCTGGCTAAACCGGGCCAAAGAAGAAACCGGACTTCCTACTGCAGTAGAAGTTGCCAACGCAAAACACGTCGAAGAGGCGCTGGCTGCCGGTGTAGATATTTTGTGGATTGGTGCCAGATCTACCGTAAATCCTTTTACCGTGCAAGAAATTGCTGATGCTCTGCAAGGGGTGGACATCCCCGTACTGGTAAAAAACCCAGTGAACCCCGATCTTCAATTATGGGTAGGCGCGCTTGAACGGATCAATAAAGCCGGAATCACTAAATTGGGGGCTATTCATCGTGGATTTTCCTCGTTCGAAAAGAGTGCTTTCCGCAATGAACCCATGTGGGAGTTGGCCATTCAACTAAAGACCTTATGCCCTGAATTACCGATCATCAACGATCCGAGCCACATTTGTGGCAACCGTGAACTTATCCCCTACATTGCTCAAAAAGCATTGGACTTAGACATGCAGGGGCTAATGATCGAGTCACATGTGGATCCTTCAATCGCCTGGACAGATGCAAAACAACAGGTCACACCAGCATCCCTCGCTGAAATTGTCAACAAATTCAGCATTCGTCAACCGGAATCAAAAAATGAAGATTTTACAGATAAACTTGCAGATCTTCGTCGCCAAATAGATAAGATCGATGATTTAGTGATCCAAAAATTGGCAGAAAGAATGAGCATTACTCAAAAAATCGGGGAATACAAAAGAGACAATCAGGTCACCATTTTACAGGTAAACCGTTGGGATGAAATTCTTCAAAAAAGAACTGCTTTTGCAAAAGCCTTAAAACTCGACACTACTTTTACCGAGAAATTTCTGGAGCTCGTTCACGGCGAGTCGATTCGTCGTCAAACCGAAATCATGAATGAAGGCAAAGTAGAAAAAGGAATTGCTGCAGAAACACATGCCTAAAACGTTTTAATAACCTTCATATACCACTCATGCCCAGTCACCTGAGACTTTCTTTTCAAGGTAAAAAATACCTAGATACCAAGATTACTTTAACCGGTTCGAAAAGTGAATGCAATCGTGCTTTAATTCTAAGTGCTTTGAGCAATGGAATGGTTAACGTACGTAACCATTCCATCGCGGCTGATACCGTGACTCTCCATACTGTCCTCAATCAGCTGGACCAGCCGGCAACTAAAAATGAACCATTGACCGTCGATATTGGCCCGGCAGGTACCGCTATGCGTTTTTTAACGGCTTTCTTACCGACTAAAAAGGGAACCTTTGTATTAACGGGAACCGAACGGATGAAGCAGCGACCCATTGGAATACTCACCGATGCGATGCAACAAATCGGCGCTCACATTCGTTCTCTTGAATCTCCAGGGTACCCTCCCCTGCTCATTGAGGGACCTTTGAAACAAATCAAGAACGAAATTAATGTACAAGGGGATATCAGTAGCCAGTACATTTCTGCCTTGTTGATGATTGCTCCCAGCCTTCCGCAAGGATTAAAACTTAACGTAATCGGCGAACTTACTTCACGCCCCTATGTCGAAATGACCCTTGAAATGCTGAAACAGACCGGCATCGAGCATGAATGGACTGAAAACACCCTGCACATTCGTCCTCAATCTTTCAAAGCTTCCGAACTTTACATTGAACCAGACTGGAGTGCCGCTTCCTATTGGTATGCCATTGTTGCTTTAAGTGATGAAGCACGTCTTTTTCTGCCGGGACTTAAGCACAACAGTTTACAGGGAGACCGACAAATTGCCAGTCTGATGCGTCCTTTTGGAGTTGAAACGGATTTTAAGACGGACGGCGTATGGCTTTACAAAACCAAAGCCTCGTTTGACCAAACTCTTTTTGACCTGAAATCTTGCCCTGACCTGGCTCAAACGCTGATTGTTCTTGCCGCAGTGCTTCGTTACGAATGTCAGTTCACCGGGCTTGAGACCTTAAAAATAAAAGAAACGGACCGAATTAAAGCACTTCAAACAGAATTATTAAAAATAGGTGTACAGTTGAAAGAACAGGATCAGGTTTACCATCTAGACTGTAGTCAATTGCATTTCCCGGAAATGACCACTATAGCTACCTACGAAGATCACCGAATGGCCATGGCCTTTGCGCCATTGGCTCTGGTGATCCCTGAGCTGGAAATAGAAGAACCGGAGGTTGTTCATAAATCCTATCCTGCTTTTTGGGAAGACCTGGAGAAAGCAGGCTTTAGTTATCAAAAGATTTAATACTGCTTTTCACATTTGTCCTACTTATCCTTAAATTAACACCAAAAATCATACACTATGGCCGGCAATTCATTTGGACACTTATTTCGTATTACCACTTTTGGAGAATCGCATGGAGAAGCGATCGGGCTGATCCTGGATGGGTGCCCTGCAGGATTACCCATCGACTTAGACTTCATTCAAAGAGAGCTCGACCTGCGAAAGCCGGGACAATCCCGCATTACTACCCAGCGTCGGGAAGATGATGAAGTACGGATTCTTTCGGGAGTGTTTGAAGGAAAAAGTACGGGTACTCCCATTGCCTTGTTTATTTCAAATAAGGATCAGCGAAGCAAGGATTATGGGCATAACATAGCGGTATATCGGCCTAGTCATGCCGATTATGTGTATGATTCAAAGTATGGAATCCGTGATCATCGTGGCGGTGGGCGTTCTTCGGCAAGAGAGACGGCAGCCAGGGTAGCCGGGGGTGCCATTGCCAAATTGTTGCTTCGGCATTATGGCATTGAAGTTTTTGCACATGTTCATGCCGTAGGCCCCCTTCGGGGCAATGCAGACTGTTCTTTATCTTTTGCAGAGTTAACCGAATTGAGGGAAAGCAATCTGGTTCGTTGCGCGGATACAAAGGTGGCGGAAGAGATGGTGGAACTTATAGATCAAACCCGGAAGGCTGGTGATACCATTGGAGGTCAGATCAGTGCACTCATTCGTGGTTGCCCAGCCGGACTTGGGGAGCCCGTTTTTGACAAGCTACATGCCGACCTCGGAAAGGCCATGCTCAGTATCAATGCCGTTCATGGCTTTGAGTATGGATCCGGTTTCGGCGGCAGTGCGTTAAAAGGTTCCGTGCATAATGACATCCCGCTACCGAAAGACCCCCAGAGTAAAACGTTTGTCACAGAAACCAATCATGCCGGAGGCATTCTTGGAGGCATTTCGAATGGAATGGAAATTACTTTTAACGTCGCTTTTAAACCGGTGGCTACCATTATGCATTCACAAAGAACCATCAATGCGGTAGGGGAAGTCAGTGAAATTCAAGGCAAAGGCCGCCACGATCCTTGTGTAGTGCCTCGTGCAGTAGTGATTGTGGAGGCCATGGCTGCCCTCGTACTCGCAGATCACCTTTTAAGAAACCGAACCGTTCAACTTCATTAAGTCGTTATGCGTTATTCTTTCTTTCTACTTCTTTTTCTTTCTTTTCAGCATCTGTATGCCCAGCAATTTGCTACCGAAATACAGGAACACCGGGAAAAATACAAAGCCGATTTTTTAAACAATCCGCAGGCCCCTCTTAAAGCAGCTGATTTTGGACATCTGCATTTCTTTGATGCGGACAGCAATTACCGCATTGTCTCAACGGTAACGCTGTTAAAAAACCAAAAGGTTTTTCATATGCCCACTTACGATGGCACCAGTAAAGAATTTATCCGATATGCCCGTATCAAATTTAAATTGGGAGATCAGCAGCTGGAACTTACCTTATACCGGAATATGGCATTGGCCATCAATCCGGCTTACAAAGATTACCTTTTTCTGCCTTTTACAGATTTGACAAACGGAAAGGAAAGTTATGGTGGAGGGCGTTACCTTGATTTAAGGATCAGTGACATCCAAAACGAACAACTGATCATCGATTTCAATAAAGTTTATAACCCTTATTGTGCTTATAGCGACGGTTATCGCTGCCCCGTTCCACCGGAGGAAAATGATTTGGCGGTCGCCATTGTTGCTGGTGAAAAAATGTATACGGGAGATAAAAAGAAAAGAACCCCTTAATTTAGAACTTAAACTAACCGGTGACTGTTTACCAAATTCACTGCGGCTACTTTATTATCTACGTTAAGCTTTTTATAGATGTTTTCAATGTGTTTCCTGACGGTTCCATAGCTGATAAAAAGATTATCCGCAATGTCCTGATAGCTACACCCATTTTTTAATTGTTCCACCACCTCTATTTCCCTTTTCGTCAGGATGATTTTTGGAGCTGGTGTATTTTCTGTCAGGGGGTACCTCAACAGATTCATTACTTTTAAAGCAATAGAGGGCGACATAGAGGCTCCCCCACTCAGCGCATCCCGGATTGCCCGCTCAATCACTTCCCGGCCTTCTTCTTTCAACAGGTAACCAGCTGCTCCCGACTTCACCATTTCCAAGATTTTATCATCATCGTCAAACGTGGTCAGGGCAATTACCTTTATTTGAGCATTTCTTTCTTTTAAGAAACGGGTTGCACTGATTCCATCCATAACCGGCATTTCAATATCCATCAATACCACATGAATTACCTGATCTTTGATTTTCTCAAGTAGTTCCTCACCGTTCTGAGCAATGGTTTTAATAAGAATATCAGGATATATACTCAGTTTATTGATGACCGACTTTAAAGCAAACGGGTTATCTTCAGCGATGGCAAGATGTATACTCATTTCTATTTTTTTATAAAGGTACGATGAAATGCTCCTTACAGTCCATACGCATACCTGCGTATTTAGGAGAGATGAAAGACGGCTGTAATGCACGTACCGCCAGGGGATTCGGATTTTAGTTCAAAGGTACCACCAATGTGTTCAACGCGTTGCCGCATGGTATTTAACCCGAATCCATCTGAATTGCTGCGCTGATCAAACCCTTTTCCATTGTCACTGACTTCCACCTGCAATTTTTCCTCACTGGCGGCTAATTGAACGATGATCTGGCTTGCATCGCTATGTTTCAGTGCATTGTTTACCGCTTCCTGAATGAGCCTGAAGACCTCAGTTACCTGACTTGCATTTAACACACGTGTTTTTTGTCCGGAAACCTTGATTTGTAAGATAGAAAGATGCTTGAAGAAGTCTTTCAATTTAATTTCGAACTCTTCCAGGCTCACAGCATCTTTATTGATCAGCCATACCGTTTTTCGCAACTCCTTAATCGTCTCTGAGGTCAGCCCTTTCAGTTGCTTTACTTTCCCTTCCTGGTCTTTTTCGATATCGTCCATCGCCGTATTGATAAAGGTTAAATAAGAGCCGATATTGTCGTGAAGATCATTGGATATTCTTTTTCGTTCAGCAAAGAGTTTCTCTTTTGAAAGTAAAGCCATTTTTTGAAGATCAAGTTCGGCTTTTAACTTTAGCTGCAATTCTTTTTGCCTGCGCTGGTTATAAATAAAATAGGCTAAAAAAGAAACGGCAAGCAACAAACTTAAAGAAGCAATGAGCAAGGTACGTTGCTGTTTCAACTTCAATTCCTGAATGGTGGTTTGCTGATGTAAATCTTTGATTTTCTGGGTTGACTTTTCCGTTTCGTAACGCGTTTGTAATTCCATTAAAGCGGAATTATTGCGATTTACATTGACACTATCCTGATAAACAAAAGCTTCCTTTAGCAAACGGTAAGCTTCGGCAGGTCTTCCCAACTCATTTTCAGCCATCGCCAGTCCTTTGTAAGCACTGTTCAACACGTCAAAATCATTTAGCTCCTTTCCCAATACCAATGCTTCATTCAGGTAGTTCGCCGCTTTTTGAAAAAGCTTTTTGCGACTCTCAATAGTTGCCAGATTGACCAGGGAGGTCGCCTGTAACCGTTTATGATTACTCGCCTTGTTAATGTTGTAGGACTTATTAAAATAATGGAGTGCTTTGGTCTGATCGTTTCTTGAAAGGTAAATATCGCCCAGGTTGTGATACACAGCCCCATTGTTTCGTTCCATACCGATGGAGCTGTTTAATTGTTCACCCAAATGCAGAAAATACAACGAAGAATCAATTTTATTCATCTGCATATACGTATTGCCCAGGTTATTGTATGCCGAAGCCACTTCCACTGAATCGCCTGCCCGTTTAGACAGAGCCACATACTGATGAAAGTAATTCAATGCTTTGGCCATTTCTTTTTGAGAACTGTAAATCATGCCCAAAAGATTATAGACTCTTCCTTCTCCACTTTCATTCATTGACAATTTGAATTGATCGAGGGCAAGCAACGCATGATGAATGGTCTGCTTAAAATCTTCCTTGGCGCTGTAAGAAATTGCAAGGTTGAGATGGGCTTTCCCAATTTCGAGGGTATCCTTCAGTGTTTCAAAATTACGAAGAGATTCCTCGTAGTATGGGATGGCTTCCATGCTCTTACTATTGACATGCAAGGCAACGCCTAACAACTTAGCCGCATTGGCCTTCAGGTTGATTTGCTTGGTACTTTTAGCCTTCGCATAGGCTGTCTTTGCGTACCGTAACATTGAGTCTGGCTGACCAAAACTCTGCTTTACCTTCTGAAGGTATTTTTCCACTTCTTCATCCGCTGCTTTTGTCTGGGCAGACAGGTGCGAAGAAGAGATCAGCGTTAGTAAGATGCATCCAAGGAGACAGCTCCATGATCTAAATGATTTCATATTTGGAGATAAGAGGTAATCCGATACGTAAATATACGTAGTGTTGCGTATGGTTGTATGCGCTTTTTATGAAGAATTTTACAACAACAAAGATTTAAAAACTATGAAATCATTTATCAACCGGAGAATTGGCTTTCTCCTTCTACTGTCCATTGTTTTCAGTTTGCCGGTATTGGCACAGATCTCAGAAAAGGAAATATCTAAAATGTTCGGACCAAAAGGGACTTACCGGGCTCCTTTCAAAAAGGCCACAGAAGTGGGATTGGTGAGTGTGAACCTCCGCTTTAAACTTGCCAGTAGCGAACGGACAGAAAAGCGAAACGTGGGAAATGTCATCTCCTGGGCAGTATTGGAAGGAATAAATGACCAAGTGTTTCAGGAAATCGCAGATGAATATTATCAACGACTATCGGCTAAATTTTCACAGAGTGGTTATGCCGTTAATGATAAATTTAAACAAACCAAAGGATATGCTGTGCTGGCAGAAAAAGAACATGAACGGGTAACATTCAAAAAGAACTGGGGGGTAGCAGAAGTATACACCGCTAATAAAGGGCCTTATCTTGAATTTCCGGTAATGTTAGGTCCGCAGGCCCGGATGGGCAATGAACTAAAAAATCCCGTAGGCCAGGTGTTGATTACCATTGATTTTGCGCAGATTCTACAGAGCATTTCGAAAGATACTGAGTACGGCATTCTTGCAAATGTGCGTAACACAACAACAACTTCTTCCAAAGCAACGATTTATCCGGCGATTAACATCGAAGGCCCCAGTGAAAGTGGGATCAACCTGCGGGGGGATGGCACATATGCAAAGTTTGCCGGAGATAATTACAGTTATTCCAATGCGGTGCTGACCATTCATAAACCGATTATTTCCACACTTGACTATGCAGAAAAGGTAGAATCAAGCAAGGGAATTCCCGAAATATTTAAACGCTTCAAAAGCGATGTGATAGGCGATATGGTCAATCTTTTTAGTCGGGGAGCGATCGCAAGTGGACGTGCCACAGGAGAGTTTACCTTCATCGTAAAAGCGGATCCTCAAAAATACAAGGCAGCCGTATTGGATGCACTGGACAAATACAATGACTATCTGATGGCTTATATTCAATCAAACAACTAGGAATGAACTATTCCGGTCGACAATTTTAAAATTTTAATACGATACCCATGAAAAGATATACTGCCTCTCTGCTGTTCAGTCTTGTGTTCTTCTTCCTTGCCTGTAAGAAAAGTAAAACAGGCGAAGAAGACAACCCGACGACTAATCCTAACTGGGAAATTGTTCAGTCCTTTAATGTTGCCTCAGGACATTATGAGCGGGCTTCATTGGCCATTCTTAATGACAATGTTTTTTTAAGCGCCAGCAGTTACGACACCGGAAAACCAGTTCATGTGTTTTTGTTTAAGAGTGCAAACGGGTGGCAAAACTATCAGAAAGACAATGAAGTATTTATTAAATTATTTACTTATAAAGGAAACCTATACGGAATTATGAATTATTCCACGCCAGGAATGTCGGGACAAGTCCAAATTACCAATCATAGCTATTACTTCTATAAATGGAGCAACAGCGCATTTCAAAACATCGGAAAGTATGATCACACGAACATACACGGTCAAAAAAATATAGCTATATCAAATATGCAATTATGGCAAAAGAACAATCAATTATACCTTCTTGGAAACGATGGCACTGTTACTTACCAATGGAATATCAGCAATGAAAAATTTGAAAACAGAACAAATATCGACGGGCTGCCACTTTCTTATGCCGTGACGAGCGACAATCAACTTATTAATGGACTTGCCTTTGGGGAAACGACCACGGGAACAATTACCAAGCAGACGGTGAGAGGAGTGTACTACGATGGACAACAAGTCCGCCAGGGCAATCAGTATACATTTACCCAAGAAAACATTGCCGGAGGTTTTGACAATACGTATTGGATGTTTTATACCATTCAACAACAATTATTTGGCTATAAACAAAACAGCATACACAATATTGACACAGATAAGCCGGCATATACCATGAGTGAAGACCTTCTATTCAGGGTAGAACGGAAAATAATAGCGAATGGGAAGATTTATCATATCGTGACAGATCGCTTCTCTAACTGTCGAAAGATTAGTGTTTTTGACGGACTGACAGTAAGCCTAAAGGACTATCGTCTGCCAGCGGAATTAGATCCGTGCTCCATTATTCTGGATATCGTAGAGTATCAGGGTAAAAACTACCTGGCACTCCTCAGCAACCGTAAATTGTACGTGGTGAAAGAGCGTTAATTTGTCAATAATGGTGTTTTTCTCTCTTGAACCAGCTGGTCTCTATGCGAAGTCACTCTTCTAAATCACCGCTCATTGCCCCTTCTTCTGACCATTCCGAAAGTGTCTCTTATCAGACTGAAAACGCTTCCTGGATTTTGTTGGAAGAAGGGCTGTTTTACCAGGAAGATGACCATTATCGTTTCCTGTGCTATGGGCATTTCCGCAAAATAGAGCTCGAAGGTTTCGATCCGATAACAAATACCCTTCACTATTGCAGGCTCATCTTACAAGATGGTTCTTCCCTCCTCCTCAGACAGGCAGTAAATACTCCTTCCACCGGGAAAACAGCCATTTATTTTCTGCAAGCTCTTTTTCAAAAAATGGCGCATTGCCATTCTCCATGTCAACTCTATACCCACCCAAAAAAAGCATTCCCTTTCATGGCTTTTCTGATAGGGACGAGCAGTCTGATGTTGCTGTATGCCGGACTTTCATTTGTGATTGATTTCCCCGATTTAACCCCATTTTTCTTAATGATTCTTCTCCTCTTCAATGGATTACTTGTCCTAATGTATTTTTTTAACCGTTGGAATAAACCTTCCATCACACTTCAGGAAGGATTGAATATATTTAAATCAGCAGCAAGAGCCACTTTGTAAAAGGCCACTGATGGGGTGTCTTCTTGCTGACAACAAAATACAAACCGGAAGTCTGAGCGATCTCAAGGATAAAAAGTCCTTTACAAACCAATCATTTGTCCCACGACGAATGGAAAACAAATACGTGTATATTGCTGGCAAATAGGCGTAATTACGTACAATGGCTGTACAAAATACGGTTCTCAGGTTTAGAATTTTTTGTTCCAGGCTTCCGTTCCATATTTGATCAGGGGTAACAGGCATTATGGAAGCGTCCATCTGTCTGAGAACCCAAGGCTCATTCAGCAGTCATGAACCACCACACTTAAACCATCCGGTAACGCAAGGCCCGCTATTTGCTTGAATAGTAAACGCTTTCTTTATACGCTTTAAAAGTGAGACAAAAAAGGCCGTCTGAATAAACAGACAGCCTGGCATATTAAAATCAAAAGAAATATTACATTAAAACGGGGAAACGTTCGGGGTGATTTTCACTCATTAATTGATAGATCGTTTCAATCACGTCATCCACCGAAGGTTTTCCAAAATAGTCTCCATCCGAGCCATAAGGTGGCCGGTGTTCTTGGGCCGCCAGCGTTTTCGGCTGTGCATCCAGGTGGTAATATCCCTGTTGCACCTCCAGGATCTGTTGAAGAATAAAGGCCGTTGCACCTCCAGGTACGTCTTCATCTACTACCAGCAATTTGTTGGTCTTAGCAAGAGACTGCTTACAAAGTTGTTCCTTATCAAATGGAAGCAAGGTTTGGGGGTCAATAATTTCAATGGAGATTCCCATTTCCTGCAATTCTTCGGCTGCTTCCTGCACGATACGCAGTGTAGAACCGTAAGTGACGACCGTCACATCACTTCCTTCACGAATACATTCGGCTTTGCCTAAAGGGACTGTAAATTCGCCTACATTGGCCGGCAATTTTTCTTTGAGGCGATACCCGTTAAGGCATTCGATCATCAATGCAGGTTCGTCTGAACGGAACAAGGTATTGTACATCCCGGCTGCCTGTGTCATGTTACGAGGCACACAAATATGCAATCCCCTGAGGGAGCCTAATATCATGCCCATGGGTGAACCTGAATGCCATACTCCTTCTAAACGGTGCCCCCTGGTACGGACAATGACCGGTGCCTTTTGTCCGGCTTTGGTCCTGTACGAAAGACTAGCTAAATCATCACTTAATATATTCAAGGCAAATAACAAATAATCAAGATATTGTATTTCTGCTATTGGCTTTAATCCACGCATGGCCAGACCAATTCCCTGCCCTACAATGGTCATTTCACGGATTCCTGTATCTGTAATGCGCCACTCGCCGTATTTTTTTTGCAAGCCAGAGAATCCCTGATTCACGTCTCCGATATTTCCCAGGTCCTCTCCAAAAGCGACCAACCGGGGGTCTCTGCCAAAATTGGCGTCAAAACACGCATTCAGGATTTCACGGCCGTCAATCATTTTACTGTCTTCGGCATATTGGACCGGCACTTGTGGCACAAGAAAGGGGCTGTCCATGCCATCGGTAAACAATTTGGAATTGTAGCGATCGTAATTGAGCGTTCCCTGATTTTTATACCAATCCACAAGCTGCTGACGCTCAGGCGACGGCTGATGAATACTTACACGCAGAGCTTTACGTGCGGCTGCAATTACATCTTTGCGCAATGCGTCGCTGGTAGCTGCAAGATGGGTGGAGATTTTACTTAAGCGCGCATGCCCCTGTCCCAGCTGGTTGATCATGCGGATCACATCTCCCTGTTCCTGACGAATGCTCTCTAAAAACTCTGCCCAGGCTTCTTTCTGCATAGCGCGGACATATTTCTTCGCTTCTTCTTCTATCTGGACGATGGTTTCTTCTTCGGCAATGGCCGACTCAAGCATCCATTTACGCATCTGAGCGATACAATCGTATTCCTTTTCCCAGGTTAAGCGCTCTGCACTTTTATATCGTTCATGCGAACCAGAGGTCGAATGTCCCTGTGGCTGGGTAACCTCGGTGACATGAATTAATACCGGTACATGTTGTTCGCGACAGACATCGATGGCTTTTTGATACATTTCGCAAAGGGAAGGGTAATCCCATCCTTTCACTTTATAAATCTCGTATCCATTACTTCCTTCTTCGCGCTGAAAGCCTTTCAGAATTTCCGAAATATCTTCCTTCGTGGTCTGATATGCAGCCGGTACAGAAATCCCATAACCGTCATCCCAAACAGAAACTGCCATGGGTACCTGCAATACACCCGCTGCATTAATGGCTTCAAAAAAGACCCCTTCAGAGGTAGAAGCATTCCCGATTGTTCCAAAAGCAACTTCATTTCCTTTCAGCGACAGTTCCTTTAACGATGCCAATTCCGGATTTTGACGAAATAGCTTGGAAGCATACGCGAGTCCAACCAGACGAGCCATTTGTGCTCCTGTAGGCGCAATATCTGAAGAACAGTTCTTCATGGCTGTCAGGTCTTTCCAAGAGCCGTCTTCATTTAAAGAACGGGTGGCAAAGTGACAATTCATCTGACGTCCGGCCGAAGCAGGGTCGGCGGTTACATCGGGATTGGCATATAACTGAGCAAAAAACTCCTTTACAGTAGCGATTCCAGTGGCAAAAGCGAAGGTCTGATCGCGGTAGTACCCCGATCGCCAATCGCCATTCTTAAATACCTTTGCCATGGCGATCTGTGGAACCTCCTTCCCATCTCCAAAAATTCCGAATTTGGCCTTCCCTGTCAATACTTCTCTCCTGCCTAAAATACTCGCCTGGCGACTTTCACAAGCAATTTTGTAGTCATTTAAAACGATGGTTTTAAAATCTTCAAAACTCAACTCTGAAGCGTCAATTTGTTTCGTAGTCACTTTACTATTTGACATCATACGCGATTCGGTTAGACCGCAAAGATAGCAAATTTCTAAAAAGTCAGGGAGCTGTTCCGCCAATAAATATATTGGAATACTTTTTGTAGTCCTTAATTAAATTAGTAGTTTTGTTAAATTAAGGAAATAAAAAATCGCCTAAGCAAAACTGTAAATCAGACAGTTAGTCACTTAAACCATCGATTACAAAAACAACCTCGTCATGAAAAAGTTAATTTTATTTATTGCATTTGTTACAGCTTCTCTTTCTTTTGCCCAGGCACAAACCAAGCCCGGAGAATTTAAGTTTGATACCGAGGTACATGATTTTGGAAACATCGTGCTGGGAAAAGCTGCCGTTCATGTATTTAATTTTACCAACGTGGGAGATGCGCCTATCATTATTTCTAAAGTGGAAACTACCTGCGGATGCACCGTTTCCGAATATACCCAGACTCCGGTCAAAAAAGGTGAAAAGGGAAGCGTGA
Organism: Pedobacter sp.; assembly: GCA_037190785.1. Classification (GTDB taxonomy): domain Bacteria; phylum Bacteroidota; class Bacteroidia; order Sphingobacteriales; family Sphingobacteriaceae; genus Pedobacter. Next base: position 353,204 of record JBBCJN010000001.1, read on the forward strand.
AAATCACCATCACCCCCACCGGTGCCGCCATGCCTTTTGTGAAATCCATCACTTTAAGCTCAAATGCCCGGACCACCACCAAAGTATTGATCATTAAAGGAACCTATGTAGAAGCCGCCCCATAGAAAACACCTCTTTATACCATAGAAAAAATGCCTGAAATTTAGTTGTTTCAGGCATTTTTGTTTGGCTACTCTATGACCAAACAATCGGTTTACTTGAAAATGAGCAAACACCTCCACTTCTTCTTTCACATACCTTTCCCTCAACAGGCAGGAATGCCCTATAAACAGCAAATATAATTTGCATATTTCCGTTTTATTTCGTATCTTAATAAGATAAGTACGCTACTAAAAGAGCGGATGTATGGTTTCAGTGAACGTAACCAAAATAAAAGATACATCCATTGCTTTTCAACCGGCTTCTTGCTACTTTTGCAGCATGCCAAAGATTTCAGAAAAGGGCCATCTGATGCCCGCCTCTCCGATCCGTAAATTAACTCCTTTTGCCGACAAGGCTAAAAATGAAGGAAAGAAAGTCTATCATTTAAATATTGGTCAGCCGGATATCGCTACTCCCGAAGGAATGCTGAACGCAGTGAAGCACATTGATTTTAATGTCTGGGCTTATACGCCTTCCGAAGGAACCCTGGCTTATCGTTCCAAGCTGGCTACCTATTACAATAAGTTAAACTATCGCATTGAACCCTCCGATATCCTGGTAACTGTGGGTGGTTCTGAGGCGATCACGATCGCGATGCAAACCTGCATCAACGATGGTGACGAGATCATTATCCCTGAGCCATTCTATGCGAACTACAATGGTTTTGCCTGTATGAGTAACGTGGTCGTGAAGCCGATCCTTTCGCACATCGAAAATGGTTTTGCCCTCCCCCCCATTGCCGCATTTGAAAAGCTGATTACCCCTAAAACAAAAGCCATTATCATCTGCAATCCCAATAACCCAACCGGTTACCTGTATTCAAGAGAAGAGCTGGAAGCATTGAAAACCCTTTGCCTTCAATACGACTTATTTCTTTTCTCGGATGAAGCCTACCGTGAGTTTTGCTATGATGGACGCGAATTTATTTCTCCGATGCACCTGGAAGGCCTAGAGGAGCACGTCATTGTCATGGATACCGTTTCTAAACGTTACAGCGCCTGTGGCGCGCGACTGGGATGTCTGATTACGAAGAACAAGGAAGTCATTGCTGCCGGACTAAAGTTTGCCCAAGCACGCTTAAGTCCGGGAATGGTCGAACAAATTGCCGGGACAGCAGCCGTAGATACACCGGATTCTTATTTTGAAGAGGTTAATCAGGAATATACTTTACGCAGAGACACACTGGTTCGTCGTCTCAATGCGATGGAGGGTGTTTTCTGCCCTAATCCCGGCGGTGCCTTCTACGTGGTTGCCAAATTACCGATCGACGATGCAGATGCTTTCTGTCAATGGATGCTGGAAGAGTTTAGTCATGATGGGCAAACTGTGATGATGGCTCCTGCCACCGGTTTTTATTCTACGGAAGGCTCAGGCAAACAGGAAGTTCGTATGGCCTATGTATTGAATGTAGATGACCTTCATAAAGCAATGGACTGTCTGGAAAAAGGCTTAGCCGTTTATCCGGGTCGTCAATCATAAAGGCACTGACCAATTGTCAGGGATCCTTCCCTGGCATTTTTTTTGTATCTTTGCTTTTTCACCGGCTTGTCCGGAAATACTTCTGGGGCCGTTTTGGATTTGACAGGGTGACGCTAAAGAGGTAAGCATGCAGTGCGTTGTACGGAGAGCACTTAAAAGATAACGTTCAACTTTTAACTGGCGAAAATAACTACGCCTTAGCTGCCTAATTTAGAATTACGCTAGCTTTTGTCCCGCTAACTGCTGCATTGTTAGGTTAGTAACCGGGGCATCGAAATAACAATGCTGGCTCTTACAGGGTGCGATGTAAGGGTGAGATAAAGCACCTAAGGAGTTCAGTAAGGTCGGTTTCCAGCCCGCTGCCTCCCGACAATCAATTGGAAAATAAGCATGTAGAAGGTCTCATTTATCACACAACTGGACAAGGGTTCGAACCCCTTCGGCTCCACTTAAAGGGGATGGATCGAACTCCATCCCCTTTCCTTTTTATTAATTTAACAATCAATATGTTATAATTTTATAGCAATACTATTTTGCCAAAAATTCATGTGGAAACCTGTGTATTTTTCTGAAAAATAATTGGAGAGCCGAAGGGGTTCGAACTCTTGTATATCACTGATTTACAATTAATTATTTTGATCCTTTTCTAGATTTTTCTTCTTGATACTCTCTAATGCTGATATCAACAATGATTTCGGCTATTAGATCAACAAAGGCTTTTCGTTTTTCCTCATCTTTATCAGATCTAATATCTTTTTCAAATTCCATTTGGCTAGTAAATTTGCTTGGTTCCATAGAGCAGACATGTAAAGTAAATCTCAAAATTTCTTTTTAAGTAATTGTTAAAAATTTATAATCAATCATCGTTGATTTATATAATGTTTAAAGCTAACTTTAGATATTAAATTCATTATTTATGCTCTCTGAAATTGTTGATTGGGTTGAACACAAGCCCCATTCCTGGCAAATAGCCATAGATCGGCTCATTCGTAATAATAACTTATCAAAGAATGATCTGGATGAAATAAAAGATATCTGTAAAACTGAAAATGGACTACAGAATACAGCATATACTCAGGTAGATTTTGTTGCCTTAAGGGCTTATATTTCGGGATCTTCCACCAATTCCAATATTTCACTTACCAAGATTCACGCAATACAGAATATTAATGCGCTCTCCGGAGCAGCAAGTTTAGAGTTTCCAAATAGTGGTTTAACGGTTGTATATGGTGATAATGGCTCAGGAAAATCAAGCTATACCTCAATACTCAAACATGTTTGCAGCACAAGAGGAAGCAAACCCCTCATAAACCCGAATTTATATAGCGCCACAAGTTCTTCTATTAGCAAGGAAGCCCAGGTTGATTATTCAGAAAATGGTGGAACTTCTCAAACTATATCGTTATCAAATGGTGTAGTAAGTGACAATATGTTAAAAAAAATCGATGTGTTTGATTCTTTCAGCGCCCAGCATTATATAGATGGCGAAGATGAGATCGCATTTATACCTACAGGCCTTGCATTGATAGAAAAGTTTGCACAATGTTTGAAAACCATTGAAACAGAGCTGGAGGCAGAAAATACGTTACTGGATACAGGGAAATTTGATTTAACTCTTTTGCAGCTTGAAGACAACACAAATGCCAAGCAATTTATTAATGGATTAAACCATTCAACTACCCGGGCTCAACTGTGGGCTGCCTGTTATTGGGATTCTGCAAAAGATCAGAGAATGAATCAGCTTACGGCTTCTATTACAGCGCTAAAAGCAACTGATCCTTTAAAAGCTATTTCTGATAACCGGGCAAAGATAAATAGGCTTACAATTTTGAGAGATAAGTTCAATACCCTTGAAATAAGCCTGGTATCACCAGAAGCAACGAAAAACATAGAAACTATATTAAGCAATTATGTAACGGCAGAAAATGCATTAAGGGTAAGTTCCGAAGGCGCGTTTTTTGGATTACCATTGAATAATGTTGGAGGTGATACCTGGAAACAACTCTGGGAAAGTGCACGTAAGTTTTATAATGAAAGCAAAAACTCAGAAGTTTTTCCCGAAACTGAAACTGATAGCAATTGCCCGTTGTGCCTTCAGGTGTTGAATACCGAGGCAAAAAGCAGGTTCCGATCATTTGAGGAGTTTATTAAACATGATACCCAACAAGCATTTGATCGTGCAGAAAAAACATATAACGAACAGATCCAGACACTTGTAAGTTTAGACTTTAATTTTACTGATCTTGAGCCTACTATAGTTGAACTAGAGACGCATGACTCAAACTTTAGAAGCAGGAATGAAACATATATTGCAGAACTTAAGGCTGCCAGAGAAGTTCATTTAAAGAATCTGCGTGGAAAAGGTACAGCAGCTACTCCATTAACCGGGTTAACAGAAAACTCAAAAGAATTTATCGATGGCTTAATCGTAAACCTTGAAAGCGAAATCACACGTTTGCAAGCATTATCAATTGCAGACGAATTAGAGCCTCTTGAAAAAGAGCTTAAAGAGTTGAACAATACAAAGAAATTACATGCATCCTATTCACGCATAGGAAGAGAGATTTTTCGGTTAAAAAGATCAAAGCTACTTGCAGCGTGTAAAAGTCAATGCAATACTAATACCTCAACAACACTCAGTAACCAGCTTACTTCTACTCATGTAACACAAAACCTCCAAACCAAGTTTCAGGAAGAACTCCAGAAGCTGGGATTTAAAAATATTAAAGTTGAGGCTGGTACAAAAGGTAAAAAAGGGAAACAGTACCATTATTTAAAGCTGAATGAGCCACACGCTGGTAGTATATCACTAAAAGATATCCTCAGTGAGGGGGAGCACAGATGCATAGCGCTGGCAACTTTTTTGTCTGAATTAACACTGTCTGATCACTCAAGTGCGATAATTTTTGACGATCCAGTTTCCTCACTAGATCACAAATGGAGAAATAAAATAGCACAGCGGATAGTTGAAGAATCAAAGATCAGGCAGGTTATTATATTTACCCATGATATCTCATTCTTAATGATGCTTCAGGAGCATTGTGAAAGAGAGGGGCTTAACGCTGAAGTAAAAAGCCTTACAAGGAAGGCCCAGGAAACAGGTATTGTTGCCGGCAATCCACCATGGGATACTTTACCCGTGAAAGCAAGAATTGGTATCTTAAAAAATGACCAAGTAAAGATTGATCAGATTGAAAAGAATGGTACCGAAGAAGAATATAAAGCAGCATTGCAACCACTTTACGGGAAATTGCGTGAAACCTGGGAAAGGGCGATAGAAGAAGTGGTATTACACGAAGTAATAAAAAGATTTGGCCGCGAAATACAAACCAAAAGGCTTGCTAAGGTCATTGACCTTAACCAAACGGATTATGATACAATTGATCTGAATATGTCGAAATGCTCAACCTATTTTTTAGGACATGATAGTGCTGGTGCTTTAAATGAACAAGTTCCCGATGCTGCAGAGTTCCTGGCAGATATAAAAATCTTAGAAGATTTCATAAAAGCCATTAGGACAAGAAGAAACTAGCAACTTTATGAATCAGCTATATTAACACTCAAATTTAGAAATGAAATGACAGACTGGAGATCAGAAATAGAACTTAGATTAGCTAAAAGCCTCATATATCAAAACCTTATTGAAAAGGCTACTGCCGAAGGCGATGCAATTAAAGGCCAGGTAACATCAATAGTATATAATGGCGTAAAGGATGCTTATGAAAAATCGAAGCTCATACTCAAATACATGCCTGAATATACGCTTCATGATGGCGAACATCTTTTCAGGGTATTGTATAATATGGAGAAAATTATCTCCAAAGAACGTGTGGCTTTATTATCAGTTCCTGACTTGATGCTGTTAATACTTTCTGCATTTTTCCATGATCTGGGAATGGCACCATATGAATACGAGATCAGGGCATGGAAAGAAGATTGGGAAAATGATATTCCCTCAAAAGAAGAGGAAGAACTTTTTGGCCAATTTGAAAGGTTTAAGCAAACATACCCAGATAAGTTAGATGAAATCAAGAGGCTAAAAGAACTCAAAAAAGATGCGAAAGCCAGTCTTCTTCATGATCATCTTATCTCAGAATACATTCGAGCTACTCATGCAGTTCGTGCTAAGGAAATTATTGGTCGCGACTGGGCTGGAAAAATCAGGTATAGAGATGCGGACATTACTCATGAATTGGCACAGCTTTGCTTTAGCCATAATGAGGATTCCATGGAATTGTTAAAATTTGATCAGAACTATCCATGTGGCGAAGATGTGGTGACAAATCTTCAATTTATCGGAGTCGTGCTGAGGCTAGCAGACCTCCTGGACTTTGATGCAAAACGTACCCCTTCAGTGTTATTTTCTCACCTTGCCGTGCGTAATTCTATTTCATTGGAAGAATGGCAAAAGCACCGTGCAATGCAAGCCTGGAAAATTACCCCTTATGAGATTATCTTTTCCGCTAAATGTAAACACCCGGCAATAGAGGCCAGCATCCGCAAATTTTGCGACTATATAGATGACGAACTCAAGAATTGTGGTATCATACTAGGAAAAATGCCCGAACAAATTGCTGGACAAGCTAATCCATATAAAATTGATCTGGCAGTCAGAGTTACAAGAGATAAAATAGAGGCCGAAAAAGATATTGTTTCAGGAGACCCTATTTACTATTATGAAAATACCTCATTTGAACTAAATAAGAACCAGGTTATTGAACTCTTAATGGGCACCAAGCTTTACGGTAGTCCTGATGTAGCGCTGCGAGAATTATTACAAAATTCAAGAGATGCCTGTAAGTTGAGTATGTCTCTGCATGAGAAATGGGGCGTTCCATATGTTCCGGAAATTACGGTTAAGTATTACACATACGAGGGCGAAGATTATCTGGAAGTACTAGACAATGGAATCGGGATGAACAAAGAAATTATCGACAAGTACTATTCGAAAATTGGGTCATCATTTTATAAATCAAGAGATTTCTATGAACTCAAAGCCAAAAGTGCGATAGATTTCACACCAGTTTCTGAATTCGGAATCGGTATTTTATCATGTTTTATGATTGCAGATACGATAGAAGTTGATACAAAAAGGCTGAAAGAGCAATTTGACTACGACAAACCATTAAAAATTATAATTGAAGGGCACGATAGCATCTTTACCATTATAAAAAGTGATAAAAAAGTTCCTGGAACAAGTACGAAGCTATTACTAAGAGAGAAAAATCCATGGAAGAAGTTGACGGAGGCCCAGTTTATTCAGGCAGTTAAAAAGGTCTTCCCAAATCCACCTTTTCAGGTTAACATAGAAACCGACAAAGAAAAGCTTTCATACACTCCAGGCGATTTTATCAAAAGGACTGCAGATGAGTTGAAAGATTATAGCTGGGCTACAGAAAATTATATTAAAGAAATTAAAGTTCCTCTAAATACAAATGGTTTTCAAGGCGATGCTTTAATTGCGATATTGGAAAAAGATGGTGTTCCGGTAAGTTCGATTAATAAAGTCTCAAAAGAAGTGGAAATTGACGGAAGCAACTTTGATCTTAGCATGGAAATAAGAATTGGAGAGAATGAAATTGAAAAGACGAGCAAAGCTATTGATATTGATGATGAAGGAAATATAAAATCAACTGCACGTTATAGCAACCTTGCAAAGTCTAAATCTCAGTTCTCCATTCATGGCATTAATTACGCTGGGAGTCTTTTTCCAGACTACTTTAACCGCGATAAAAAAGCGATGCTTAGATGGCACTTTCCATTTTTAATAATACTTGATCTCCAAGGCAATTTAGGTTTGGACTTAAATTCGGCTCGAAATGAGATAATCTATAATGAAAAATGGAATAAGTTCGAGGAAAATTTGGCATTCCTACTTTGCAGTGGACTAAAAGGCCAACTAGATGCAACTTATTGGGAGCAACTCGTAGAAATACTCAAAGAAAAGTCCAAATCTGAAAATTTTCTCGTCGGACTTAATAAATCATTAGAAGAGACTATAACTTCAGCATAATACCACTATATAGTAATAGTTTTGATTACGGACGTAGCCTTGGTCTCTTTTTATTGGGCTTTTGATTCAGAGAATTCTTCTCATGTAATGGCGAAGGATTCGAGAGTGTTATTGATAACTGTTTTTCGCTATTTAACTCATCCAGAAACGTTAAAAGAGGAATAAAAAGTTCGATTGAAGCCCCCTCAAGTCCACAAATTTTCACAAATAGCTGCGAAATTTCCAAGATTTTTCGCAGCTATTTTTCTTCCCATACAATTTTGGCTCATCCACATAATTGTGCAAAACAAATAATTTGATTAGTCTGAAGAGGAAAAATTGGATATCTCCTACTCCCCCCAACCGTGCTCTGAACAGGTTGATCTTGGCATTGAAAGACGGATTAACACCAAATATCTTAGATGAGGGATTGGTTTTCAGTTCTCTCTTAAGAGCAGCATATTTCTAATTTCAGTAATTAGCAAATTGCTATCCTTGATCTGTAAAATATGACCACTGTTTTTTGTCTGTATAAATTTGCTACGAGAGGATAGTTTTAAAAGATCATGCTGTAATTCATTGATTAATGATTGGTATTCATTTTTCACATCAACATCTTTTATTGCTGCATACCTATTTGTCGAAGTTCCCATAATCACCGTCAAAGGGGTATTTCCGAAAGACGTGTACTTTTCGGCATCTTTGAAATTTATTTTGTCGTTCGCCAGCTCTTCGAGTAATTTATCATATGACCTATAAAAGAAATTCTTCTCTGATTGATGCAAGGGATGATCTATCGGAATTTCAGGAGAAAGAGGGAGAAAGGAAAACAATGTTCTATAAATTCCGGTATTAACGACAAATCTAATTAACCAAATGGGGGGAACGTACAAAGCTTTTAAGAGCTGTGGGGAAGCCTTTTCTAGTTGTTTTGGATGTGCAGCCTCAGCAAAGATAACACCCCCAATATGTTCTTTATTCCTTTCTATGAAAGGCCTCAGATAGATACCTCCCATAGAATGTGCAACTATAATAAAAGGTTTTGGACAATTAGTTTTTTCAAGTAGCATTTCCAGTTCGTCTGTTACCTGATTATTGGTAATTGCCAGGTCATTTGCCTCACTAAGCATTAATCCATTTCGATCATAAGAAATTGTAACTGCGTATTTTGATATGCTATCTTGGATTTCTTGCCAGATGGCATGGCTGCTTCCCATCCCCGACTCAAAGACAACCGTACAATCGCCCCACCCCTTTTTTACGTAATGGAGACGCTTTTCATTGATTTCAATAAAAGTTTTTCCCTTGAACGCCTTTTTTTCCAATCTCCATCTGGAATACTGTTCAAATAGTATTCCTATCAATAACAAGGAAAGGACAATGATGAAAGACCATTTAAAAAATGGCAGAATAAAATCAATCATATGTTTTGTAAGATATTGAATAAAAGCTCCACAAAGGAATATATTATTTAAAGAAAAGCGGTTAATAGTGGCGGAATATTTCTATTTTCATAATAAATACTTCTATATTCATAAATAGATCGTGCCTAAAACGAATACATTTGTGATACATGACAACACTTGCTGTATATCTGTTTTTTGTTGGGGCACTCACAAGCTATCGATCCTCAAAATACTGGCCTGCTGATTGGAAGGCTATCTCATGGCTGGGAAATGTTTGGTGGAGGTGGGGAAGTATTCTGTTGCCTATATGTATGTTGGTTATAAATAAAGGTTGGGGAATTGGCCTATTATTATCTCTCACACTAATGATGTCTTTATTTTCTTCGGTTATGTTTTTTGCTAACTGTAACCGGCTCATCCGATCAATGGCTGTTATCCTGTTTCATGTGGGATGTTTTCTGGGTCTGATTTTAAACCTGTAATATGCCCGCAAAGCAGAAATATCTGAGTTCACCCGGTCAAAGGGCATTAAAAATAAGCGCAGGCCTTATTGGTGGATACGCACTATCTACATCACTTCACTTAGCTCTTGCCCTTATTCCCGGCATTGGTTTTAATCTTCTGGTTTCAGGTACATTTACTGGATTTTTGTTTTGGGCCGTATTTATGGTTTTGGCCTTTTTGGCTCGAAATGGCTGGAAAGTTTGGGGCATTTATTTGCTCTTTTCATTAATATTTGGTTTGATAGCCTATAGTGGAGGAGGCACGATATGAAGGGATTAGGGCCTAGAGCTTATAATATTTTTTTTCATACACATACGGTTAGCGGTATTGTAATTAGTGTAGTGTTGTTTGTTATCTTTTTTGCAGGAGCAATATCCTTATATAAAAAGGAGATGTACCAATGGGAAGATCCTGCTGCACGTATACCTGTTGTAAATAATATTGATTATGAGCGATTGATTTTGCGCCTTGATTCTATAAAATCGGGAGCTAAAAATGCAGATGAAGTGACGGTAAAACTACCGTCTATCGAGCGTCCAGTATATACGGTTTACGTTCCCATAGAATCTGCTACAGAAAACTACTACGCTACTTTCATATACAATCCAGTTACAGATAAAATTACCGAACTTTTCAATGTAGATGGTTCAACCACAGGAGATACACTTTATAGACTGCATTTTTTAGATCAGGTACCTTGGTATATAGGTCGTTATATTGCTGGTTTTGTTTCGCTGTTCTTTGCATTTGCCATCATAACTGGCTTACTTATCCATTGGAAAAATATTGTCGCTAAATTTTATGCCTTTTCATTTAAACAGGTAAAAAAACAGTTCTCAACAAATGCACACACGGTATTTGGCATTATCGGACTACCTTTTCAATTAATGTATGCCATTACAGGTGCGTTTTATATGTTGAGTATCTTGGTGTTGGCTCCAGCCGTTGTGGTCTTGTTTGAGGGAAATCAACAGGAATTAGTCACGCGAATTTATCCGCCAGAGGCTTTCCACAAACATGACGAAAAAAATCAGCCTGCAAAACATATCCCTATTGGACAAGGGCTTCAAAAAATACGTACAGACCATCCCGAATATCAGGTTTCTTATTTGGAGATTATTAATCTGGGAAAAGAAAAAGCGTCCCTTGGTACTGATTTGGTAAACAACAATTCTTTTAACCAAGATGGTACAGTAGTTTTAGATTTAATTTCTGGGAAGTATAAACTAGATATTAAGCCGGGCGAAAAAAACTATGCCCAGTCTATTTTACAGGGCATTAGCAAAATCCATTTTGGTAGTTTTGGTGGTTGGTTGTTAAAGGCACTATATTTTATATTATCGATATTTACCTGCTTTGTGATTATTAGTGGCGTGCTAATTTGGAAAGAAGCCAGAAATAAACCAACTTATACCGATCGTCAACGTCGTTTCCATCATCGAATTACGATGCTCTATCTTTCTATTTGCTTCAGCTTGTTTCCTGCAACAGCTTTACTCTTTAATGCAGAACAGCTGGTGGCTACGAGTTCAGGTCATGCGGACAAAGTAAATACCCTCTTTTTTTTAGCTTGGCTTTTGTTTACTGTCGTAGGATGCTTCTTAAAAACAGAAAAAAATATAATGCGTTATTCTCTTTTATTAGGAGGTATATTGGCTTGTTCAATTCCTTTTGCCAACGGCTTTTCTACAGGAGATTGGTTATGGAAATCTATAAACCATCAACCTTACGTGTTTGCTACGGATATAGTGTGGTTAATTACTGGTTTGCTTACTTTGGTTCTCGCTTTTGTAATGCGTAAAAAGCTGTCGAACTGAGGGGCTATAAGATGATGTGAACTTTTTGTCTATTTTTCTCTTAACTTCATGGGCGAATACCCGTGTGTTTTTTTAAAAGCAATACTAAAGTTCGATGTATTTTGGTAGCCTAAAAGCATACCTATTTCCTGTACAGACATTTGAGTATCTAATAAAAATCTTTTTGCTTGGTGCATTCTAATATCTTGCAGATAGCCAAAAACGGTATTCCCAAATATAATTTTAAAGCCTGTTTTTAGCTTTGTTTGGTTAATACCTACTTGATGCGCCAGCTCTAAAATAGTAAAAGGTTTTTCCAGATTGTTTCTTATAATTGAAGCAGCCAGGTGTATCCTTTCTTGGTCGGCAGTGCTCAAATCATTACTTTGTTTCTGATTTTCTACATTCTCATAAAGTAGTGCAATAAGCTCGTAAGCTTTCGATTCCAGATAGATTCTTCTGGTTAAGCCTTCGTAGGTACAAGTTTTGATATCTTGTATAGTATTGTAAATAGCAGGGCTAATGCTAATCTTATTTTGCGAAAACTTACCGCTAATATCTTTATGTATTTGTGCAATGAAGCTATCCATCAACTTTGATTCACCGGCATAACGGTTTAGCATAGATAGGGGCAAGTGTATATCAAAAGTGTTATACGAAATATCTTTTTGGAAAAGAATTTTAGCTTGGTTTTCTTCGGCAGAAAGAAACATAATATTGCCCGATCTGGCTGGTGTAATATGTTCCTTGTTCGACTTATCCTTATAGAATATGCCTTTGTCAGATAGATTTAGTTGAATTTCTAATAACGCGTGCTCACCTTTACCCGAGATATTTACATCATCTTGCATGTGGTAATGTGCTTCTTGAATAGATAAATGTTGATGTAAAACTTGTTCTTTATAAAGAATATTTCCTTTGGGAGTTGACACTTTTATTTGATTGATGTTTTCTTTATTAATAGAGGTATAAATCTCATCAGAAGAAGAAACAAAGTCACTAAAGTCGGAGCCTAAAATTTCATATCCCATAATACTTCCCTTTTCATAATAAATACTTCCATATTCATAAACCCCGAAATTGGCATAAATATAATTTTGCCGAACAAAGCTAATTTATAATTAGTATAAATAAAAGAAGCTTAGAAAAAATATTTTGATATACATTAAATTTAGATACTTTAGAAATATTTGCTGTGTTATAATAACATCATGTTTTGTAATAACATCTTATGCGCAATCAGACACAAGCAAAAATAAATCTAAGCAACTACTTGCAGATACACTGAAACTTAAGGCAGTATCTGTTTTTGGTTATTCTGCAACCCAAAAGGCCAATAGACAAGCTTATAACGTCACAGCGGTTGATGCTCAACAACTGCAAAATTCTACATTGGATATAGCGCAGGTGCTCGATAGAGTTCCGGGAGCCCGTTTACGCCAAACCGGAGGGGTTGGGTCCGATTTTGATTTTTCCATCAGCGGCTTCTCCGGAAAGCGGATTAAGTTTTTCCTAGATGGTGTACCGATGGATGGCTTTGGTTCGGCGTTTCAGATTAATAACATACCCGTAAATATGGCCGAACGGGTAGAAGTATATAAAGGTGTAGTGCCTATATGGTTGGGAAGCGATGCATTGGGTGGTGCAGTGAATATCATTACCAACAACAAAATGAAAAATTTTGTAGACGCATCGTATGCTTACGGTTCGTTCAATACACATCGCTCTTACATAAATACTGGCTATACTTCGCCAGGTGGATTTGCACTCCGTCTAAATGCATTTCAGAACTATTCGGATAATAACTATAAGGTAACATTGGATGCTGCCGATATACGAACTGGAAGATATGTGAAGGATACCACACTACGTCGGTTTCACGACAATTATCATAACGAAACGGCTATTGCACAAGTGGGGGTAGTAGGCCAGAAATGGGCAGATGAACTTTTGTTGGGGATTACACTGGGGCAGTATTATAAAGAAATTCAGACGGCGGCCACGCAGGATGTGGTGTTTGGTGCCTGGCATGAGAGAGGCTCGATTGTGATGCCTGCTATAAAGTTCAGAAAGAAAGGTTTTTTGACCGAACACCTCGATATAACCCTAAATGCTAACTATAATTTAGGGAAAATTAGTAATGTAGATACCGTACACGCCCGGTTCGGATGGCTGAGGGACTCGATCACTTACCGAGGTAAGGGCGGAGAGTATATGTACAGTCACTATACATACAGAAACAACAATGGAAATGTAAATGCTTCGTTGGCTTACCGTATTAACAACAATCATAGCCTGGCACTCAATAATAGTTTTTCACGGTTCAACCGGAAAGGAGAAAACTTGGCGAATCCCCTGCAGATTGATAACATCCCCCAGGTAAACAATAAAAACATTCTGGGGCTGAGCTATCAATATGAATTGCCTAAAAAACTTGATTTGACGGTATTTGGCAAGTATTATGCGCAAAAAGGACATACAGAGCTAGTAGATATAGATTATGCACGAGATCCGGATACCTTGTATATCCCCAAACAGGTTGGTCGAAATGAATTTACGTACGGAGGGGCCATGTCTTATTTTGTTATAGCTCGATTGCAAATGAGGGCATCTTATGAGAAGGCACTGCGCCTGCCCGACCATGACGAACTTTTCGGCGACGTAGTCTATCGCGAAGGTAATTGGGACCTACTGCCCGAAACCAGCGATAATGTTAATATTGGTCTAAATTATACCTTGCCCATCCGTGACCATCGTTTCTATATCAGTGCCATAGGTACCTATAAAAAAGCCGACAACTATATGTACGATACTTTTAGTCCCTTAGAAAACAAATTGGTTACCAAAAATCTGGTAAAGGTCAGTTCGGTAGGGATCGAATCGGAAATACGCTATTCTTATGGTCGGTTACTTACTTTGGGGGCAAGCCTTACTTATCAAAATATACGGGATAAACACCCTTACCGTACTGATATTTTGACCGATCCACCATTACCTAGCCCTACTTACAATGAAAGAATACCGAACATACCCTATTTATATGGCAACGCTGATGCTTTATTACTTCTAAATGATGTTTTAGAACAGAAAGACAGGCTAAGCATAGGTTATAACATGCTCTATGTACACAAATTTTATCTGTATTGGGAAATGGATGGGGCACCCGAAACAAAACGGACCATTCCTAAACAGCTATCACACGATGTGAACCTGGTCTATACGCTGAAAAATGGCAGGTACAATATGGGGTTAGAGTGTAGAAATATCATGAACGCTAAGCTATATGATAACTTTAGTCTTCAGAAGCCAGGTAGGTCATTTTCTATAAAAGTGAGATATTTTTTAAATAAATAATAAATAAAAATTAATATGAACTATAAAAAACTATTCATTAGCCTAAGTTCAGCTATATTGCTATTTAGTGCTTGTAAAAAGAACCAAGGTACACCTTTGCCCGAACCGGAACCAACACCTACTCCCACAACGGAAGAATATGTATATATCATCTCAGCGAGAACAGCTGTTAGTGGAACGGATATATTATACACCGCTACCTCACTAGATGAGGGAAGTTTGGTTACCAAAGCTGAGGGTATAGAACAGAGCGGAGATAGAAACTATGTAACGAATGGAAAAACATTAATAAGCCTAAAGTTTGGCGGTGGCGGTGCCGGATCCGTAACTGCTTATAAAGCAAATGCAAACAAGGCATTAGAAAAATTAACGGACTTTCAAACTGAGACCATGCATGTGTATGGGAGCATAGACGATGATGTGCTAATGATGAAACAGGCCTGGCAGCCTGCCGAAACTTTCTCGCAATGGTATCGTTTTGACACCAAATCTATGCAGATTGTAGCTCAGGGCGAATTTAATTCTGTGGAATTTGGGGGTGTAGCAAAGAATGAAAAAGCCTTTTTCAACAGTTTTACCAAGGTGGGCAATTATGTGTTTGCCCCGTATTGGAGCGTTCATAGCGGTCAGACATTTTCTACAAGTCATTTGGATAGTGCTTATGTTGCCGTTTTTGAGTATCCGTCAATGAAACTCCACAAAGTAATCCGTGATGGGAGGACAGGTTCCATTGGAAACTATGTAGCCAGCGGAGCAGATTTAGACGAGAAAGGAGATTTTTACGTGATTGGAACTAAAGCACAATTCAGAAACAACACTACCAAGGATAGAGCAAGTAATACACCTGTCGGCGTAATGCGTATTAACAAAGGCACTACAGAATTTGATAAAACTTACTTTATCAATCTATCAGAAAAGATAGGTGCCGACCAAGTTGTAGGCAGAAAATTATACTTGGGCAAAGGCTATTACATGATTACTACGGGCAGTACTACTAGTGGAATGATTCCAAACCCTTATGCTTCAACTGTTACTTGGTATGGTTTTAAACCGAAATTTGCTATTATCAATGTGTATGATGGTTCCTTTAAGTGGGTAACAGGTGCGCCTGAGGCTGCGGACATACAATATTGTTCAGAGTACAGTTTTAATCATTCTACGTTGGATGGCACGGGATATATGTCAATTACTTATAAAGAAGGATCGGGTGTCAAATCATCTGTGTTTAAATTTGACGGGGTTGCCGCTACCGCTGTAAAAGGTCTGACTACTACGAACTTTATTACGCATGTTTCAAGACTTCCTGTAACAAAATAAGTTGATGTTGTGAAAAAGGTCATCTGTGTTTAAGTATCCTCATGAAACTACATTCCCTAACACCCCGTTAATTCCTATAACACCAACTTTCATTACAAGCGTAAATTGGATGTTATTTACAAAATGATAATTAATTATTAGGACTATATCATTTTGAGTCGTTTAGAAAGGCCATAAAGCATTTCCTTTGTGGCCTTTCTATTGTAAAGCATGTGGGAAGCTTTGGGTTAAGCTAGCGTTGAAGCAGGTAAAAGGTCTTTTATAAAATTTTAGATAAGTGAGAGCTTCTATAGTATTTAAAATTGTGAGATTTAATTAGTTGGTTCAATCTTCATCCCGTATCCATGTTTGATTCTTCCTTAAATCAATTAAAACCTTTAAATCATCCATAAAGCGGTTCAAGTTATCTCTCGCATGGCCCATTTAAAGGGGGAAAACTTGATGTTTCCCCTTTTTTATTGGTAATCCATCAGCTATTTATCCTCCATTATCTGTTAGCCAGGCCTGAACACTTTAGCATAAGCTGACGTTCAACATATCCCTTCCCGGGCAGCCTACGGTCGAGCACTGAATTAAAACGCTGCGGCAATCGATCATATATTTACGCTAAGTTTGTTTAACCTCAATCCGGATTGCTTCTGGATTACCTCTTCGAGAGTAGATTTCGTAGGGTGATTTAGATGAATCTTACGATTTCTTTGTCAATAAAAATACGGTTGAAATAATGCAAAGACTTCCCATCCATTCAATGAAAGAAAAAGGAGTTTTTAACCAAATAACGGCAAGGATAACAGCCACAAGTGGTTCGGCTGATGCGAGCAAACTGGTTTTTTGACCGCCAATCATCTTCACGGCATTTAAGTAAGCATAAAAAGCTATCAAAGTCCCAAAAATGAGAATAAATGCAACGCTTAAAAATGTTTTTAAATCCCAATCCCCTGCTACTTGCCAAGGTGCTTTTACAAAACTGAATACAATTCCCCCTAACAACATTCCCCAACCAACAACCAATGCGGAATTGTACTTTGCAAGCAATGCTTTGGGTTGTAATGTATAGATGGCTAATGTAATTGCAGATCCAATCCCAAAAAACAATGCGATACCCGAAATAGAAAGCGTATGGAAATTTCCATGAGTTACCAATAAGTATGTCCCTGTAACCGCTAAAAGTAACGCTAATAATTCTATTTTCTTTGGCATTTTTTTATACTTCAAAGCCAAATAAATAGCAATAAAAATGGGACCTGCAAATTGTAAAACGGTCGCTGTCGCAGCATTTGAATGTTTGATAGCCGCAAAATAAGTGTATTGAACGCCCACCATTCCTACGATACTGAAAATAGAAAGTTGAATGGCGTCTTTCTTATGGTTCCAGATTTCTAAAATATCATTTTTAGTGCACTTGGCAAGAATTAAAAGCCCCATACCCGAAATCAATAACCTCAGGGTAATCAACCATTCCACATTGATCCCTCTTTCCTGAAATAAGAATTGCCCCAATGTTCCCGACATTCCCCAAAATGCTGCTGCAACTATTCCTAATACTATTCCTTTTTTCGCTTTTGTATCCATTTAGAATTTATAGTTTTTGCAAAATTGCACCAAAAAAAAGTTGCTTTTTCACTAAATTTGAGCTCTATTTTGCAATTTTGTTTCATAAAACAGGTATTGTATGCTCGATGCATTTGACCATAAAATTTTAAGGATTCTTCAGAAGAACAATCTCACTCCCCAGAGAGACATAGGAGAAATGATAGGATTATCTGCTGCGGCAGTTCAAAGACGGATAAAAAAAATGCGTGAGCTGGGAATTATTGAAAAGGATGTGACGGTGATGAACAGGGAAAAAATAGGAAACAATGTTACCATTCTTGTTGAGATTTTTCTCGATAGTGAAAAAATTGAACAAATAGACACTTTAAAAAAAGAATTTGAAACTGTCCCTGAAATTCAGCAATGCTATTATGTGACAGGCGAATCCGATTTCTTTCTCGTAATGGTTGTTCCCTCAATGGCTTATTATGAAAACCTTACTCGAACCCTATTTTTTGGAAATGAAAATATCAAACGTTTTCGTACAATCGTCGTCATGGGAATCACAAAAAATAGTTTAGAGTTACCTTTGAGTTTGTTTGCTCCGATCTAACGATCCCCTTTTGCTTACAAGGTGAGAAGTTTAATGTAATGCATAAACCTCCCTTGGCTCAAAACCTTCCCCGGACATGAATTCTTCTTCATTCATTTTCCCGGCACTTCTCTTCGAAAGATTTCTTTAATAACATTACCTGCAAGCAATTTTATCTAAAAATTTCTCTAAAAGAAATTTCAACCAACCAAGTCAGATCGCACAAAACAAACTTCAACCTAATTTAAACTAAATTTAACTGAATTATTTGCCGAAGAATTAGAACAAACAAAAAAGGAGTAATTAAATTTTGTACTTATTAAATTTATTTTTTAAATTTATAATTAATACCTTGCCGTCTCTCTCCTACCTTGCTCACTGCAGCTTATATCCATTAACGCTTTTAATCAAACACTTATGAGTTCATTTATCAGAAGAAATGCCTGGAATCAAGAAGGAACATTTCAAAATGAAGATTTAGTATGGTACGCAAAAGGCGTAGCCGTACTGCAATCATTTCCTTTAGATGACCCGCGCAGCTGGTGGTTTTTCGCCGCCATCCACGGACAGTACGTCGTCCCTCCGCAATCCACATTCCCCGGCTGGCAATACATTACCCAACAACCTGACGTACCTACCAGCCCCCTTCCTTCCCAAAATCTGAGGGACATGTATTGGGATCAATGCCAACACCAAAGCTGGTATTTTGCTCCCTGGCATCGGGGCTATCTCATCGCTCTGGAAGCCCAGATCAGAGAAGTCATCCTTCAGATGGGCGGCCCTGCTCATTGGGCACTCCCCTACTGGAATTATTTCGGCCCTGCGCAAGAATATCAAATACCTCCCGCATTTACCGAACAAACCCTGCCAGATGGAAGCCCTAATCCGCTTTATGTAAAAGCCCGGTACGGACCAAATAATACCGGCGATGTCTTTATTCCAATTCCCCCTATTGAACAGGAATGCCAGCGAAATACCATTTATACCGGAAGTAATCCCTCGACTCCTTTTCCGGGATATGGCGGACCTCCTACAGGCTTCTCTCATTACGGTCGATTAAGCGGCAATTTGGAAAGCAATCCCCATAATAAAGTACATACCGCCGTGGGAGGATACATTAATGACACTGATTATGGATTAATGTCTGATCCGGGAACGGCAGCACTGGATCCTATATTCTACCTGCATCACTGCAATATTGACCGTTTATGGGCTTCCTGGAATGAGAATGGCAACAGCAATCCCACTGATCCCAGCTGGCTGGAAGGACCTGCTGCCTCCGGAGAAAGAGGCTTTGTGATGCCCATCAATGGTTCGCCCTGGATATATACACCAGCCCAAATGGACAGTCTGGACAAAGTAAATTACACCTACGAAAGTCTCTCTACTGGAGTTTCTTCCGAGTTAGTAAGCAAACTTCACCAAAGATTGAATAAATTAGGCTTTGAAAAAATGGAAATAAAGGAGGAAACGAACATGAATTTAGGGGCAAGATCAGAACTTGTAGGGGCCAATCAGGGAAAGCTCCGTTTGGAAAGCTCAGGCGCGCGTACAAAAGTGAGACTTGAATCCAACAGATGGCAAAAAGTTGCTTTGAGTTTGTTTGAAAAATCTACTGCTGCTCTTCCCGATCGGGTTTATCTTCAACTTGAAAATGTCAGAGGAAAAATAGATGCCAATAGCCTCTTTGTTTCTGTCAACCAAAAACAGGTAGGAAGTGTTTCTCTCTTTGGCCTTCGCAAAGCGTCCATGGAAGATGGTCCCCATGGAGGATCGGGGCTCACATTTTTAATCGACATTACCGACACGATCGATGACCTTCATCTCGACAATTCGCTGCAGGAAGATTCATTGGACGTTGTGCTCCTCCCCGATAATGAAGTTCCGGCCAGTGAATCTCTCACCGTGGACCGTATAAGTATCTATAGAGAAGGGCAGCAATGATAGCGAAACATACCTATCTGTCCATCTGTGTTTCTATCCTAGGAATGAGTATTCTTTTTTGGATAGTGCTCTTGTTCAACCCTGGAAATATCCTGACGGTACAGCATTGTGTGGTCTCTTCATCGGGAGCTTCCAACGCTTCCTTTCAAATGCTGATAGAAATGAATCCGATTTCATCCCTCTTAGCAGGCTGGACATTAATGGTCTTCGCCATGATGTTGCCAAAGCTGATCATCCCTATCTGTTACATCTATGACCGGAGCCTCAGACGCCTTGCATTTAGATCGGTTTTACTTTTCATCCTGGGATACAGCGCAGTGTGGATTAGTGTTGGACTTTTGATGATCCCGGTCATTTTACTTGGCAATTTGGTATGGCCAAATTCTTACATTCCGGCAATGATTCTGGCAGCAATAGGAACGGTCTGGCAATTTTCGCCCGCTAAACAACGATTTCTGAACTTAGGGCACCAGCATCCTCCCTTAAGTGCTTTCGGATGGGAAGCCGGCAGAGATGCCCTTTTATTTGGCATACATCACGGAAAGTATTGCGTAGGAGCAGGTTGGGCATTAATGCTCTTCCCCATGCTCTTACCAAAAGGTCACGATATCGCCATGCTGGTGGTCACAGGAATCATGGTGAGCGAACATATGGAACACCCCCGTTTTCCCAGATGGCGTGTGTTTGTCAGCAGCAAATTAGCGCGAATAATGTTTGCACAGACTCAACTCAAGTTAAAAAGATTACTAAATTAAAAATGAATAGACGGATCTCTTTCATCGGCAGCTCCATTTGTTAGATAATCCTTTTCAAAAAATCACAAAAAAGGAGATTAAAGGGAGTGTTCCATCCGTTTAATCTCCTCAGTTGCCTAACCTGATCTTCCAAGCTAAATCGATACTGATCAAGTGTTCGTACACAAATTTGTCCGAAGATTGCGGACGAAAGTAAGTGGGTCGATAGATCAATCCCGCATGAAAACACGTGCCTAATTGAAAATAAGCAGGAAAAATTAAGCCCCAGGCGTACCTGCTTTTCTTAACAGGATTTCGCGAAGAAGGAAGTGGATCAAAACGGTTATAGAACTTCAAGTCCCAGGTATTCTTGGCGAAAGAAAGACCATAGCCAAAAGTAAAACGATTTAATCGGTGATGATTAGTCAAACTCAAATATCTCGAATGCATCCGCTCGTGTTCGCCGCTTAGATCAACGGCCGCAGGAACCGGGAGAAAAAAATCGGATACCAACGATACACCCACATTCAAAAACTGCATTTCCGAATGGTAGTAATCCATTCCCAGCGTAATGCCCCAAAATCCAGTATTCGTCTTTGCCCCTTCTTTCTCCGGTTTCAGATAAAATGAATTAATGTGTGGCATAGAAATATGCAAGAATATCTGCCCCTTCCTGGCCCGTTGATCATACCGCCGGTAATGACTTATGCTATCCTGCAGGTCGAGGTAGATGCTGGATGGGTAGGTATATCTCTTGGGATTTCGTGCATCTATCCACATTCCTATCCCATAATTCGCCGGAATATTAAGCCAATACATGAGCGAATTTTGAGAAGGTATCCAAAAAGCTTTTTTGAGCGTATCCGTAAACGCTTCTACATATAAACTATCCTTTTTTCTTTCTACCTGAATGCTCACTTTATCACCTACTGTCTTCAGTGTATCCATCCCTTGCACAAGGGTAAGCGGTTCGGCTGTATAGATCGTTACAGACGTGTAAGGCTCATTCATGAAGGTAGCACAAGAGCTTAAAAAAAGGGAGAGAAGTATAGAAAAAAAGACGGATTTCATCATTACATATGAAGTGAATGACGATAAATATCGAAAAAAAACAGGAGGCTTCCCAAAGATTGCTTACTGGACTGTAACACCTGCTATGATTTACCTAAAACGGTCAGTGCTTCTTCCAACGATTTCAGAAAATTCACCTGATTTCCTTGGTTGCTCTCGTAAATAAAATCGCGCAGGCTATGGCTTTCATATTTCGAGAAGTCGCCCACCACCACCAGTTTCATCCGGTAATTTGAAAATTTTTGGAGTATCTCACCGGCCATTTTATTTTTTAGCTCAAAAAAATCCGGCGTGATATTTCTTTCGTGCATTATCAACCGGTCAGTGTCACTGTAATAGATCTCACCAAGAACTGCTGTGGCATCTTCTATCGAACGTATTACCCATTCATTTGACGTAATTTCTGCTATTTTTTGTCCTTGGTGTGTATGGATGGTGATGTTCATGAGTTCTTTTCTAAGTTTCGACTAATTACGAATATAGAAAGAAGTACTTAATACCGGATTAAAATACTTATCTCACTATCTTAATCTTCTTTTAAGATGATAGTAGCGAAAAAGCAATCGGTCATACCACAATACAAACAGCAATAAGCCAGCGGGGAAAAGTAAGGTCTTCAGCCCCAAGTTGAGGTAAAGAAATCCTCCCACAACACCCCCGCTAAAAAAGCAGGCAATAATCATCAGTTTGAGGAAAACACTGCGGTAGAGCCCGCTTTGTTCTGCAGAACCTTTATAGAAAAAAAATTGAGACAATTCAATGCCAAGGTCCGTGAAAAGACCGGTGAGATGGGTTGTTCGAACAACAGATTTTGAAATTTTTGTCACCAGCGCATTTTGCATCCCCATGGCAAATAACAAGGCCAGTGACAACGCGACCGGGGAAGCCAAAACACCCACAGGCGGCCATCCATAGGCGACGCCTGCCCATACCAGAATTCCTATTTCGATGGAAATGGGAATGACGTAGGCCGATTGATATTTATATTTAGCGACCATTTCTGTCAGCAAGCCCGATACAAAAGCCCCCAACAGAAAAAAAAGGATATACAGCATGTAAGCCAGGGCCATCCGGTAATTTTTCAGAACAAGGACTTCAGAAAAAAAGGCGAAGTGACCCGTCACATTCGTGGTAAGTGTTCCCACCGAAAGAACCCCGGCGATATTCACCGTACCAGCTACCCCCGAAAGGATAGAAGCCAATTTCAAATTATGTGAATACGTACGTCCTTTTCCCTGATGTCTAAACATGAGACAAATTTTGTTACACAAAAATAATAAATAAGCCCGACATCAGATATCAACTTCATTATTAGCATCGTCTTTTTAGCTACCTGTCGAATACCTGCAGGACGGAGCTGTGGTTGGCCCACACGCATTCCGGGTTGACAGATATGACTGTAGCCGCCCACATGGGGTCCTTTTTAACCCCAAAAAGAGGGCTACATGGACCCGGGCCGAAAAACAGCCAAAGAAGTGTCCTCCTAGGCTGTGTGTATTGCCTAAAATCTTGAGCCGGTATTTTCGTCGGATATATTTCCTTTTAAAAGAAACAATAACCATATCCTGCCCTGCATACGGATACATGGCGAGGTAACCTCCTCTTCGCTGAACGTTTAACGAAACGAAAAATAGAAGCGCAAACCTTTCCGCGGCATAATCCGGCTTCCGCATGTGAATTGATCGGTAAAAGTCCTCATTGAGTAAAAGAACGGGTATTTTCCTCGCGAGCCGTTTGAAAGAAGAGATGGACTTGTGTGAATGCAGTCCTTAAAAAGAATCGCTTTTTCTGGCCGTCATTACATCAAAAAGAGAAAGAAAAACCGTACTGCAAACGCAATTGCGATCAATGACAAAAAAGAGACTCCGGAGAAACTAAAAATTTCTCCGGAGTTAATAACCGCCTTATTTCAGCAAATCGATAAACTGCTGACGGGAAGCCTCGTCATGAGGCCTTGGAGGGTTTTCAGAAATCAACTTTCCGTCTTTCCCTACAATGATTAACCGGGGATAACTAATCACATTAAAATACTTCACCAATGGATGATAGGAACCCAATCCTTCCGTAAACAGCTGTACGGCAGAAGGCCCTGAATAATATCCACCTTCCACGCTATTTAACCACTTTTCCCTGTCTTTATCTATGCTGACACTAAGAAATACCAGGTCTTTACGTCCCTCTACCGATTCCATAATTTTCTCCATATGAGGGGCCAGCATCACACAACCTGCGCATCCCGTAAACCAAAAATCAATCACGATTGTTTTTCCCTTAAAACTACTTAAAGAAATCCCTTCCCCTTTCGTGCCTGTCAAGGAAAAACGATAAATAGCCGTTTGATCCTGACTTCTTTCCTTGAGTTGGCGGACGATTTCCTTCGCAAAGGAACTTTTCACCCATTCATCCAACAAAAGCAAACTTAGAAGATCATCTTTCTTACGCAAGTTGTTTTTTGTATAATAGTGAATCAAAGCGCGGTCTCTTTGGGATTCATCGAACGATGAAAGGATCCAAAAAGGATCTTCCAATCCAAATACTTTCCTGTTTTCCAATGCGCTTACCAATAACCGGTCTAGGCCAATGGAATAGCTACGCCATGCAGGATTCATGTTCGCCATGGCCTCTGTCCAGTGCTTCCTCACTTCTTTCTCTATAAAAGTCTTGACGTCCATTTTCATCTTTTCCGTTGCCGCTGCAGGAGCGGATTTCAGATAGTCATTTGCCACACTCAACAATTCTTCTGTTTTGCTGGCAAGAAGCTCAATTTTCATCAATTCATAATGCATGGGATCCAGACGTTCCCGGTACTGATGAAGCAATTTTAAGTGAAATCCCAATTTGCTGTCTGCCCGCTGCAGCTCCTGTTTCCAGGTGTCAGCCATCCGTTTATACCCGACGGTGTCTTTTCTTCGATTCGGAATGAAAGCGGAAGGCGGGAGTTGATTGAGAGAGTCGCCCAGGTATTTGAACCATAAGTTCGTATTTCCCAACAATCGGTACCGCGCTTCATATTTTTCATATCCCTTTCCCGAAAAAATCATTTCCCTTCCCTTTTGGGTAATGATCACGTCATCCCCAGCACTGGCAATCTGACGATAGAGAAGGTACTTTCCGGTACTTAACTTCAGGGCAGTGGTCATCTCAATATAGGCAAATTTCTCCTCTTTAGCGAGCGGAAACACATACGTTCCCGTCGAATCGGCTTTCACCTCTGTAGTCATCCACCCATAGACCGGATCCATATAATGACTGGAAAAACGAAGGTCTGTTGATTCATTTTTAGGCTCTATTTCGTTAATAAAACGAATGCGCACAGAGTCTGGTTTTTGCGCAAAACAAGTGATAGATCCCATTAAAAGGACCCAAAAAAATAGTTTTTTCATGTGTAAGTTCTAATATGGTGACTTCTTACTGGCGCGGATTCTGGGGCATTGGATTCAATGCCATCTCGGCGGGCACAATGGGCAGTGTATACTTTAGATCGTTTGGCGGGAGGATGTACGTTACCCCTCCTACTACCCGCTGAAGTGTTTTGGCAAAACGGGGATCCAGGTTAAGTCTTCTCAGATCTTCCCATCTCAGGTTTCCTGTAAAAGGGAGTTCTTTACGACGCTCATTCAGGATATAGCGCAGGGCTTCGGTTTCATTGCTTGCTGCATAAGGTTGGTAACTATTGGGCAACCATCGGGTCACCAACAGCTCGTTCAACGTCTGCAGACCTTCTCTCCATTGACCCGTACGCGCCTGACATTCGGCTTTGATCAGGTATAATTCATTGGTCGCCAATCCTCCGAAACAAGCCGTTGTTCCGGAATACCTTCCTTTAAATCCTTTTGTCCCATTGGTATTTTCCCGGACAAAAAGCGTACGTCTCAAATCCTGAAGCGCATACAGATCGAGCAATTCGTCCGAGATCAGCATCGAAGAAATACTGGTAGTGGTATAGCTGATGGTATTAGCGTAAAAAATAATTTCAGGATTACCAATCTGATACGTAGGAAAAGGCAGTGTAGCCGATCCATTGAGCTGATTAAAGTTTAACAGACTTCGATTTGTTTTCAGCGCTTCCTCGGTATGTTTTAACGCTAAATCATATCGTTGCATGTGCAGGTAAGTCTTGGCCAACAATCCGTTTACAGCGGCTTTAGAGGGCCTGGTTTTATACAAAGGAACTTCCGGAAGTAAAGCAAGGGCTTTAAATAAATCTTCCAGCATCTGGTCATAGGTTTGCTTCAAAGTACCCCTGGATGGTCTTTCATTGACATCAGAGCTTAACTTCAGTGGAATACCCAAATCCGTAGCGGCCGTTTGCTCCTGGTAAGGCCTGGCATATAGGTGTACCAACTGGTAATAAGCCAGTGCACGAAAGAAATACGCGGATCCCACCAGCGCATTCCATTGTTCGGCCTGCGCACCGGTTGCCACCAGTTTTGTACTCCCGTCCAACACAATATTGCAATAACTGATCATGGCATAAGGATAATCCCAATCGGCCGAGCCCACATCGAATTGTCCATTGTAAATATCAGGTAGCCAGCGATACGCATTTCTTTCTGAAGCATTTCCGCTGTTAAGGGCCACTGCATCCAGCAAAGCGATATGATCACTGCCAATGATCCCCATACTGGAAAGTCTGTGTGTCATCACAGAGGTATTATCCATCAGGGCCTGAAAGTCTTTCAATGTGGTCGGGATTACATCCGATTTAGTTGATTTTACGTCCAGCCATTTTTCTTGTTTTTGACAGGCAAACAGAAGGACCAACAGCCCTGTAACTAATATGTATTTTTTCATGTTGATCGTATTAAAAATGTCCACGGATACCGAATGCAAATGTGCGAGATAATGGTCTGTAGCCCATCCCTAGATCGTTTACATCCGGATCAATTCCTGCTTTATTGGCTTTCCAAAGGATACCTACATTATTCACATAACTATAAAACTGCAGCCCCTTTAACCATTTACTTTGTCTTAGTTTAGTTCCAAAATCATAAGACAGGGTGATGTCTTGCAGACGAATGTGATCGGCCTTTTCTACCAATACGTCACTACTGCGATAAAATGTATTCCGATTATCGTTCGTAACATCCACCAACGAGGGCACATGCGTATCATTCTCATCACCAGGTTGCTGCCAGCGCAGGTAATAATCCTGATGAGGGGAGTTAAGAAGTTGTGCGTAATTGAGATGAATGGATTTTTTCCTAAAATAATAATCAAATTTATAGACCAGGTTAAATGAAAGACTAAGGGCACCATATTGGAAGGTATTTCTCCAAGATCCAAATAAATTCGGACGAGAAGAACCATGAAAAACAATATCTTCCAGGGATAAAGAATTCAGGATCGCAGTATAGTCTTTACTCTTCTCTCCATTGAGGTATCCAACAGGATCGCCATTCGCCGGATCAAGACCTGCAAAACGATAACTATACACCCCAAACAGCGGATTGCCTATGACGGGAAACACCCCCTGAACCGCTGGCTCTGAGGTCTGGTCAAAACGAGCTAAGGCCAAGGGACTGTAATCTGTATCAAAATGAACGACCTTGTCGCGTTGTAAACTTAAAAGCCATTGCGTAGTCCATCCAAATTTGCCACGTACCGGCTCACTATTAAGAATAAAGTCTACTCCTTTTGTCTGCAGACTTGCCGCATTTCCTTTAAAGGTTTTAAAACCTGAAGACGGTGGCAGCAAGGCATCTTCAATTAAATCGGATGCCAGCTTGTGGTATACATCAATGGATCCGCTAAACAGATGGTCCTTGGTCTTGAAATCCAAACCCAGGTTGGTATTTCGGATTTTTTCCCATCGTAATAAAGGATTTGGAGGACTGGTCACCGTCGCTACCGGGATACCATTCAATGCTTCATTTCTGTAAGAGGCTGTCAGATACGCTGATGCATTATACACATTCCCATTAAAACCATACGTCGCCCTTAATTTCAAATAGGGGAATGCTTCTAAGCTATAGAAGGGTTCCCTGCTCAACTCCCAGGCAGCTCCTGCCGACCAAAGAGGAGTGATTTTCTCATTGGTTTTTACGCCAAAGATATTGGCCCCGTCTTTTCTTCCACTAAGCGAAAAGGTATAACGATCTGCATAGGTGTAAGCCGCATTGACATAATAAGAAAGATAGCGATTCAATTGCCCGGGAAATAGTCCTGAGGGAGACGGAATGACACGCGAACCCAGACCTGCCGGCGACTGAGGAAAAGTCGTTGCATAATTCAGATTCGTGATGCCTATTCCCAAATCATTATCGTAACCGTACAACTGGTAATTACTCCCATCCATCTCAATAGACCTGATTTCTGCCCCTGCCAGCGCATTTACCTGATGGCGTCCTTTCCATTGTTGCTGATAATTCAACTGAGTTCTGAAGTTATGAGAAAAAAGCTGACTTTCTTCGCTATTGACGATGCCCCCCAAAGGAATGGGATAAGTAAACGTGCCGGTAGCGCCCCGTTGAGAAAAACGATTAATGAGATCGCGCGTAGCGTAACTCCCCAATGGCTGATGCCTTCTTTCATTTCGCGACTGGTTTTCAAACTGGTAAAGGACATTCCAGTCAAAATGAGATAAAAACCGGTATTTGACAGAAGATTTGAAAAGAAGATGATCAGTAAGCACTTTTAAATCCATCATTGCTGCCTCGTCCAAAGGCTTCAATGTCCAATCAAGATAACCTTGTTGTAGGGTGCTTTCCAGGTAACTTTTCCGAAACCCATAAGGAACCGCCAGTGCATTTCCCTCCGCATCGGCCAGTTGTATATAAGGATAAGCCGGAGAATACCCATAACTCCGGATTTCTTCCGATCGGCTGTAACGTAAATTGGTCTGTATCTCCAGATTTTTCAAGGGTCTGAACTGGTAATGCGCATTGAAACTCAATCTGGATAAATCGCTCCGGTTCTCTCTCGACTGACGATCAAAAGAGGAAGAAAACAAATACGCGCTTTTACCCGTTCCTCCCTGAAAATTTAGCGCGTACTGCTGATTGATCAGGGAACGATTCAAATACCTGGCAATATCTTCACGGACATCCAGCTGACTGAGGCGGTCAATTTCTGCAGCGAACTGCGCCTCGCTGAGACTGCCTGCTTTTCTTTGTGCCAGGAGTTCCACCACCGGTGAAATCAGCGGATAAGTCGTGTTATTCCCCAGATTGGTATCGTACATTCCCTTCTCAAAAAGATGGGTTTCTATGGCGATGTAAGCAGGTGCCTCGAGGTAATTCCGCGAGTATTGAAGATTAGGACGTTCGCCAAGGGTGGTATTCGCGTTCCAATGAATTTGTAACGCTTCGCCTGCCTTGCCTTTTTTTGTGGTGATGACAATCACTCCATTCCCCGATCTTGCGCCCCAGATAGACGCCGCTGCCGCATCTCTTAGAATAGTCACACTTTCAATATCGTCAGGATTGAGCTGACTGGGATCTCCCTCAAAGGGAAAATCATCAATCACAATTAAGGGGTCTGCACTCACTTTCGAATCGATCGTACTTCTTCCACGAATAGAAATGCCTAACACCTCATTTCTGGGAGATGCCCCACTATTACTTAATGTTTTATTGAAAATTAACCCGCTGGTAATTCCGTCTAACCTGTCCAGGAAATGGGTACTTACCCGGCGGTTCAGCAAGTTTTGATCAATCTGTACAAAGGATCCTGTGGCTCTTTCTTTCGGCAATTGCTGATAGCCTGTATTGACAATACTAACGGCTTCCAGCTGTTCTCTTAGTTCCAGAAGAACAATGGTCTTGTTGTTTGCTTCAAAGGCGCTGATTTCCCGGTTTTTCTTTCCAAGGTAAGAAAAAACTAAACGTTCCTCTCCGTGGGCTACTTCCAGGCTGAAAGCCCCATTCAAGTCGCTCATTGTCTGTATATTAGACCCATTTACCCGCACATTTACTCCGGCAAGGGGCTGGTTTTGTTCATCGACAATTTTTCCTTTTACCAGAAAATTTAACTGATTTTCTGTCGACACACGCTTCATCTCAGGTTTCCCTTTAACAACAATTGTTTGGTCTACCAGTTCGTAGGTCAGTGGCTGTCCTTTAAAACATCCGTCCAATGCTTCTTTTAACGTTGCGTTCTTTAATTGGAGACTTACTCTTGAAGCTCCTTTTAGCAAGGCTTTATCATACCAAAAGAGATGGTTACTCTGCTTTTCAATGGCCAAAAATGCCTGCTCGAGAGGCACCTTATCCAATTGAAGGCTGATGGATTGCGCGTGCAAACTTCCGGACACTTTTAGCAGAGCGCATACAATCAACACAGAAAGGAGTTTTAAGCGCATAAGCCAGTATTTAATCACTTTTCGTTGCAGGAAAGGTGCTGCAAGCACCGTCTGCTTCCCCTGTTTTTTTAATTTCAGAAGGGGGAAGCATGCATAAAATTTCATACTTTTGATGGTTTAGGTTTTTAATCATTGATCTATCCACAGATTTTTGCCGCCTGGCGGCTGGTTAAACCCCTAACTTTGCCGGTTGTGTTACGAGCACATCCGGCTTTTTTATCAGGGGATCGTTATTAACCAATAATTAGCATTATTCTTTATTCATACGCATTTTCGATTGAGGTGAACAGCTTATTTATTTTCATATTTAGGGTTTGATCCACAATTCGATTTGTTGATCTTTCTTTTTCAATTCATACGAAACCTGATTTAAAGACAAAATTTTAAGCAATACCGATAAACTGGAGTTCCTGGAAAGCCCGCCATTGAAAGTCCTTTGTGGAATTTCGCCCTCAAACCTGACCTCTATATTGTACCAACGGGATACTTGTCGCATAATTTGCCGGATATCGGCATCTCGAAAATAAATCCGACCATTCTTCCAGGCCATCGCCGTTTCCATGTCTGCCTCCTGTATTGTCCATCTCCCATCCCCACCCAATAAGCTCTCCTGACCAGGCTGGAGTATTTTTTTTTCATTATTCACGTGGACAGCAACGGATCCCTCGATCAAGGTGGTGCGAATGTGCGGTTCATCTGCGTAGGCCTGAACATTGAAATGAGTCCCCATCACTTCGACCGTTTGTGCTCCGCTTACTACGCGAAAAGGCAATGCTTTATTTTTGGCAATGTCAAAATAGGCCTCCCCTGTTAATTCAACTTTCCGTTCTTTCAAGCCCTCAAAAGACACCGGATAACGGAGTGAGGAGCCCGCATTCAGCCATATTCTGCTGCCATCGGCCAGTTGTAACAGGTATTCCCCTCCTTTTGGAGTCTCAAGACGATGATATACAGTTTCTTCTAAATGTGTCTTTTTTTCATGGTAGTGGAGTAGGCCTTGTCCCTGTGTAGCAACCACAAGCCCTTCTGTTCCATCTACCTGGTACGCATTCTCTTGATCCAATGTCAGACTTCTCCCATCTTCCAGTGTTAAAACAGCTTTATTGCTTCCAGGAAGTACCTGGGTTGCGAGAAAGGATTGTGTTTCATCCATTTTTGTGCTATCTGGCCAAACGTACAGAAGCGTTGAAAACAACACGGCCAATAGGGCCGCGGAAGCAGCCCAAGACGAATACCACCATTTTCTGCGTTGTCGGGAAATACGTTCCTGAATGCCTTCATACAAATACTCCATATGGACTGTTGGCACTTCTTTCCAGACTCCTGAAAACCGTTCATCCTGTTCCAATCCCTCAGCAATCCAGGAGCGGAGAATCTCCTCATTGCCTTCTTCCCAGATAGCTTTTAATTGAATAGACTCTTCCTTGCTTAATCGGTTCGTAAGAAAACGATGGTATAAATCAACGGAATCCGGTGTATCCTTGTCCAACATAGGCTG
Organism: Pedobacter sp.; assembly: GCA_037190785.1. GTDB lineage: Bacteria > Bacteroidota > Bacteroidia > Sphingobacteriales > Sphingobacteriaceae > Pedobacter. The sequence goes on from JBBCJN010000001.1 coordinate 384,888, forward strand.
CTTTTTCTATAATACGTTTTAAAAAAGCTTTCTCACTAGTCCCTGAGAAAAAAAAATTAAGAATGGATCATCAGCCAGGTCATTAACAAAACGATGGTGGCTTTATCCCAGCTCTCCATCCGGTTTTTGACCTTTCTGCTCGCTTGTTGCAGATGGTTGCTGACGGTCGCAACGGAAATCCCCAGAATCTCGCTCACCTCTTCGTAACTCTTCCCTTCCAGACGACAAAGAGTAAATACCTTTTTTTGCTGCGGAGGGAGCTGGTCTACCGCCTGTAGGATCAGTTGCCTGCTTTCTTTGAAATAAATACCTTCTTCAATAGGAGAATATACCTCCAGGCTTCGCTCCATGATTTCCTGAAGCAACTGCTGATCGCGGGCTATTTTGCGGTAAAAATCAAACACGAGATTTCCGGCCATCTTCAACGAATAAAGGAGAAAACCCTGGGAAGGATCTAACAACTGCCGCTTTTGCCAGATTTTTACAAACAACTGCTGGGTGAGCTCATCAGCGGTATCTTCCACCTTTACCAGCATCAAAATCTTGTAGTAAATCGTTTTACTATGCTTGTTATAAAGCATTTTAAACGCCGTTTCATCACCTGCCTGCATTTGCAGGAGGTATCTCTTTTCCTCTGTAGCCTGTTCCGGTGAATGATCCATCTCGTCTGCAATTATATAAATTCCCATTGGTTAATGCAACGAAGCTCATGGAAAGCGCATTCAGTGATCGCTTTCAGTGCACATCACTCCCCTGTTTATAGGAAACACCTGAAAAGGCAATTAGTGAATCAAAAATGAAATTTTATGGTAGCTTTGTACACCAATCGCATTGATATGTCTTTTACTGCTCCTCCGGTTATTGAAAATGAAGAGATTCGCTTAACGCTTCTAGTAGATTCAGACTTTGATGCGCTGTATGAAGTGGCTTCAGACGAAAAGATATGGGCGCAACATCCCAACAAAAACCGGTGGCAGAAGCCTGTATTCCGTACTTTCTTTGAAGGAGCCCTGGCTAGCCAATGCGCATATAAAATTACCTCTTTAAAAACAGGTGAAGTGATGGGAAGCACTCGTTTTTACGATTATGACGAACATAAAAACGCTATTTTTATTGGTTATACCTTTTTTGGAACCCGTTTCTGGGGGAAAGGCATTAATCCGATAGTAAAGGCCCTTATGTTAAATGAAATTTTCAAAACTGTCGATACCGTCATCTTTCAAATCGGAGCACAGAATATTCGGTCCCGAAAAGCCATCGAAAGATTAGGTGCCTCCTTGCTTCGGGAAGAAGAAGTGGCCTATTACGGTGAACCATCCCGTTTGAATGCGATTTACAGTATGGAAAAATCGACCTGGAATTCTCTACACCCCATTCAATAAACTGCGTATGAATATTGCCGAACTCCTTGTGTACGATCCCAAAAAAGTGGATTTGGAAGAAGTATTTTTTAGTGAAACCAATAAGCAAATTCTTCAGCAGCTCATTAAAGAACACCGTTACTTAGATAAGCTACAGGAATACGGACTTTCTGCTGATCATAAAATTCTATTGCACGGTCATTCTGGTTGTGGAAAAACGACCACCGCAAAAGCCTTGGCACATGCTTTGGGAAAACGATTGGTATTGCTCAATCTCAGCACCCTGGTTTCTTCCAAACTCGGAGAGACGGCCCGAAACATGAAAGCCATCTTCGATAAGGCCATCCGTGAAAAATCAGTGTTGTTCCTCGATGAATTTGATCAGATCGGGAAAATGAGAAGCGATGAAAATGGTGATTCCGCTTCCGATGAAATGCGACGATTAGTGAATGCCATTCTTCAGTTATTTGATTATCTCCCTCCTGAATGTTTGCTTGTTGCGGCCACCAATCACGTGGAGCTGATTGACCAGGCCTTGTTAAGACGCTTTCAATTAAAACTGACTTACGAGCTTCCCAAAGAGGAGGAACTGGACCTTTATTACGAAAAACTACTGGCCCCCTTCCCACAAAAACTCAAAAATATAGAGAGGCGTTATCACATTTCTTATGCAGAAGCCAAAGATTACCTCCATACGGCTATGAAAAAGAAACTGATAGAAGAACTGGATAAACAGCAAGAAACACCCTTTATTTAAAAAATTTAAGCGTATACGCTAAAGGAATGGGAACTCCCCTTTTCTTCCATCGGCATTACTGAAGGGGGGACAGCTTTTAATCGCTTTTATTCTTTTCTAAACAAAGGAACTGCTATCTTAGATTTACGTATGTTTTTGTTGACCTCGTCTTCACGCCTGCTTGGATGGATGTTTTTTCTGTTGACCGCTTTTATCGGTCTTGCCATTGTTGTGGATCATTATCCAATCAACGAACTGGATGTGATGACATCAAAATTGGTTCAACGTTATCACCATCCTTTATTGGACAGCCTGATGCTTGGCATTAGCTTTTTTGGTGAATTGCCTTATTCGCTGCTGCTGGTATTGCTCATCGCATTGAGCTATTTTTTAAAGGGATACCGGAAAGTCGCTTATTTTGTTCTCAGCATTTCGCTGTCTGGCTTACTGATTTTGGCAGTTAAATCATTCATTAATCGCCCCAGACCAACCAGTGCCTATGTAAGGCTGGTAGAAGAAAATCGCTACGAAAGTTTCCCAAGTGGACATGTCCTTTCTTATTGGTTGTTTTTTGGCTTTATGATCTTTTTGATGCAAGAATTAAAAGAGATTAAACCCCTATGGAGAAAGCGAATTGCCTGGATTTCGTGGTTATTGTTTCTCAGTATTCCTATTTCACGGATTTATCTGGGAGCACACTGGGTCAGTGATACCATCGGTGGCATGCTGTTGGGGCTTTTTTGCCTCTTGCCTTTGTGTCATTTCTATAAAAAAGGGGAGTGAAACAGGACGTCTCACCCCCCAATCTAAATTAACGCTCTCGAATATATAACGGTGGTTTATTTCAGATAGTATGTGCCAATTTTTTTTAACAAAAAATTGTTTGACACTTTAAAAGCAATCATTGTGAAACTGAATGCTCATTTTTTCTTAGAATAAAGAATATCTGTATTCCTTCACGTATCAAGAGCTATGCATGAAAGACGCGTTTTCGTTAGTTTACCTGCATTTATTTTTGAATTCAAGGCAATTAAAGGTCCCTGTAGTGGTAAAGTATGAAATTGGCCATTAAAGAAATGACGTCAAAACCCATTGAATTACTAATATTTTTAGCATATTTGTTTTCTTATGGAATATGCAATCGTCGATATAGAGACTACCGGCAGTTATGCCGCAGGAAATGCCATTACTGAAATAGCCATTCACATTCATGATGGCATGAAAGTCATTCATCGGTATGAAACGCTGGTGAAACCAGGTCGCCCTATTCCGGTTCCGATACAGGCATTCACTGGAATCACTGATGAAATGGTAAATAACGCACCCGATTTTAGCCAAATTGCCCCTCAGGTATATCAACTCCTTCATGAAAGGGTATTTGTGGCTCACCATGTGAACTTTGACTATTCATTTGTACGTCATCACCTGGAAGCCTGTGGTTACGAGCTGAAATGCCCTAAGTTGTGTACGGTTCGTCTCAGCAGAAAGCTGTTCCCCGGCTTGCCTTCTTATAGCCTCGGACGTCTGTGTCAGTCACTAGAAATTCCCCTGCACGACCGTCACCGCGCGGGAGGTGATGTAGCCGCCACCGCTCTTTTATTCAGCAAACTACTGGCACGGGACGCGGAAGACTTTGTAAACAGCTCTTTAAAAAGAGGAACCAAAGAGCAACAATTGCCTGCACACCTGCCTGCAAACAGCATCGACCAGCTTCCAACGAAAGCCGGCGTCTATTTTTTCCTGGACGAAAAGGGAAAAGTGCTCTATATCGGTAAAGCGAAAAATATCCGTCAAAGGGTTAATTCGCATTTTACAGGAACCAATCACAGTGCACAAAGGCAACAATTTTTACGACACATTCATCACATTGAACATCAGGAATGCGGGACCGAATTAATGGCCTTTATCCTTGAATTTAGTGAAATCAAAAAAAAATGGCCCCCTTATAACCGGGCATTAAAGCGTTTTGAACAAAAATACGCACTCTACGCATTTGAAGACCAAAATGGTTACCTGCGTTTAGCAATTGATAAATACCGGGCAAATGGAGAAGCGCAGCTTTGCTTTCAACAACTACTTGACGGTTATCAGCTTCTTCGTAAACTGGTGTCCACCTACCAATTATGCGAAAAATTATGTTATATACAAAAGGGAAACGCTGCATGTACCCAGGTGCCTTCGCAAGCCTGTAAAGGGGCCTGTACCGGAGAAGAAGCACCGGAAACTTATAATTTTCGTGTAAATCTTGCGCTTAATGCATTGGAAGAAAGCCTGCCTTCCTTCATGATCATTGATCAGGGCAGACATGCGCAGGAAAAAAGTTGTATCTGGGTAGAAAAAGGGAAATTAATTGGAATGGGATACCTACCTGACCATCAACCGATTACTCAATACGAAGAGCTGAAGCCCTTTCTCAAACCCTACCCTTCCAATGATTACCTTTTGCACCTCCTCTTACAACACCATGAAAAATTCCCGTCAAAGAGCTACCCTATAGGCAACACACCTTAAAAAACACCATCCGAAAAGCTTATTTCAAACAAAAAACTAATAAAAATTCAACAAACAAGTAAAAAGTACCATATTTACCATCATTAATGACTTTTCTTAATACAAAGATTGAGGTATCTTTGAGAGATGAAAGTATCCATTCCTGTATATGCGATTCAAAATCTGAATACTTATAAAAAAGAGGGTATTCTAATAAGCGGTTTTGCCCACTACGCGGCACGACATCAACACCTGCACCACGCACATCGGCATACATTCTATCACCTGGTGTACTTTACCTCCGGAAGCGGCTCCCATCAAATCGATTTTCAAACATTTGAAGTTAAAAAAGGGCACCTCTATTTCATGGCTCCAGGCCAGGTGCATAGCTGGAACTTCGATTATCCTCCAGATGGCTTTGTGATCAACTTTTCTTCCGATTATTTTCAGTCCTTTCTTCTGAAAGCCGATTACGTGGCCGACTTCCACTTTTTTAGTGGCCAAGTAGACGAACAGGTACTTCAACTTTCAGAAGAACTTCAAGAAAAAATGAAGCATCTTTTTGAAGAACTGTTAACCGAGGCGACAGCCGAGGCGCCTGAAGACATGGTACGTGTGCTACTTCTCCGACTCTTAATTACCCTTTCCACTCTCACTACGCACACGCAAGCAAAAAAAGAAAGTGGCACTTATAATTATCGGTTACTCAAAAATTTTCAGTCGCTTATCGAGGAAAATTTCAGGGAATTACACCTTCCAAAACAGTATGCCGCCTTATTATACATCACTCCCAACCACCTGAATGCCTTGTGCAATGATCTGCTTGCCGTCTCTGCAGGAACCCTGATCCGTCAACGCATTCTACTGGAAGCGAAACGAATGCTGGTGAACCAATCCTTTTCCGTAGCAGCGATTGCAGAATCCCTACATTTCAAGGACCTCTCCTACTTTGTTCGTTTCTTTAAAAAATACGAAGAAATCACCCCTGATAAATTCAGAAAATTAAATTCACTCACACATGAAACAAGCCCCTTTTAAGATTGGTGAATGGCACGGATTCACCCACGCTAAATGCCCGAGATGCCGTGTAGGAAAGGTGTTTTCAGGAGCCACCTATGGATTAAAAACCCAAAAAATGAATGAATTCTGTGACCATTGCGGGTTAAAATTTGAAAGAGAACCCGGCTATTTTTACGTAGCCATGTTTGTAAGTTATGCGTTCAATGTCGCTGAAATGATTACGGTAAGTGTGGCAGCATACATCCTTGGTCTTCAATTGGAATACGAAAATTTATGGCTCTTTGTAAGTATGCTTTTCCTGACCACCGTCGTATTCGCCCCTTTTAATTACCGGTATTCGAGAATGGTTCTATTGTATTGGTTATCGCCAGGCTTGCATTATGAACCCGATCGAAGCCAACCAAAAGGGCTCAAAGAATAATGTATTTAACAGAGGTCCAGCCAGCCCACTGATCTTTCGATGGCTCCTGGCCCCCTGTATCTTTTTTTACTTGTGCTTTTGCTTTTTCCTGTCTTTGCCGGGTATATTTTTCGGCAGAAGGATTGGCATGGGCACTTGGAACATCCTGATGCTGAGGAGAGGCGGTAGAAGGGCTTTCTTTCGAGGTTTTCATGTTTTACATCTGTTAACTCTCTTTTAAACAGCTGGCATTCCAAAATGTTTATCAAATTGAAAGCTCTTTAATCTCATAAGCGCTGGAATAGTTACCTTTGAAAAAATTAAGCTCCGGTAAAAGGCATATCATATGGAAATTGGAAAATACCAAACCCTCACCATAGCGGGAAAAAATAAAAATGGATTAAGTTTGACAGATGGAACTCAAGAAGTGCATTTGCCATTTTATGATGTCCCTAAAAACTTGGAAACAGGAGATTCTTTACGGGTCTTTGTTTACCGAAGTAAAGAAGGACAGTTCATCGCTACCAGTCGCGAAGCGAAAGGAGAAGTCCATCAGTTTTGTTTTTTAAAGGTATTAGACACCGGAGAAGACGGAGCCTACTTGGATTTAGGAATTGACAAAGATGTATTTGTTCCGAAAAGAGAACAGAAACGCCCCATGCTAAAAGGAAACAGCTATGTCGTATATCTCTACCTGGATGCATTCGACCGCTTAACCGCTTCCTCCCGGCTGGATCAGTTTACCGATTCGGATACCGCTGCACTGGAAGAAGGCGAAGAGGTCTCTCTACTGATTGGGGATGAAAGTGATTTGGGCTACAATGCCATCATTGAACAACGTTATATCGGCTTACTCTACCGGAATGAAATTTTCACCGATCTTGAACCCGGACAGCAAAAACGGGGATGGATTAAAAAAATAAGAGAAGAAGGAAAAATTGACCTTAGCCTTCAACCAACAGGTTATGGACATATTTTAGGCACCAAAGAATTGATCTATGCCGCGCTCGAAACTCAGGGTGGATTGATTAAATTAGGAGATAAAAGTAGTCCTGAAGCAATTTATGCCCGTTTCCAGATTAGCAAAAGTGCCTTTAAGAAAGCCATTGGAGGGCTGTATAAAGAACGAAAAATTGAAGTGGGCGACTTCGAAATAAGACGCGTTAATTAATTCCCGTTATGCTTAGGGAATTTACCGATCAACTGCAAAGAAAGATCTGCATTTCTTTTCCTCCAAAGAGAATCGTTTCAGTAGTTCCCTCTCAAACCGAATTGTTGTTTGACTTGGGGCTTAATGAAGAAGTCGTCGGCATTACGAAATTCTGTATCCACCCCGTAGAAAAGTTTGCTGAAAGGCCAAAAGTGGGTGGAACTAAGAAGCTAAACATTGAGAAGATCATTCAGTTACAACCTGAACTGATTATAGCCAATAAAGAAGAAAATACCCGTTCGGATATCGAAGCGCTCGCCGTGCATTTTCCCGTCTGGATCAGTGATATTCAGCGAGTGGAAGACGCCACTCACATGATCCAACAAGTGGGTGAACTTTTGGACAAAGCACCCGAAGCGGCTTACCTTAATCATCTTATTCAGGCAGGTTTTACCGATTTGCAATTGTTGGCGGTACAAAAAAGAATAGACCTAAAAGTGGCTTATGCCATCTGGAAAGATCCGTATCTTTTTGCAGGTAAAAACACGTTCATTGACGACGTATTACGTAAGGTAGGGCTCACGAACATCGTTCAAGAAGCACGTTACCCGGAATTAACTTTAGATGAATTGGGGCGCCTGAAAGGGATAACCGCAAAAGAACTTCCGGATTACCTCCTACTCTCTTCAGAACCCTATCCCTTTCAGCAAAAACACCTCGAAGAAATCCAGTCAAAATTACCCACCCTGCGGGTATTACTGGTAGATGGAGAGATGTTTTCCTGGTATGGAAGTAGACTGGTAAAGGCCATTTCCTACCTGTTTGAATTGCAAAAGCAGTTAACTACTTAAAATTAATTCCCTTAATTTACAGCGATTTGAATGAAAATACCGCTTTTTAACGTATTTTTTTTAGTCGTAATTTTGGAATTCTAATAATAAAAGCTACTTTTGCATTCCTAACTGCGGAAGTGGCGTAATTGGTAGCCGCACCAGACTTAGGATCTGGCGCTTCACGGCGTGGGGGTTCGAGTCCCTTCTTCCGCACCAAGAGAACAAGCCGTTTCGATGAAGATTGAAACGGTTTTGTTTTTAAAAGAGCTTTGATAAATAATAATTTAACACGATATAATGGTTCCGAACAGGTATTCTTTATATCTCATACCCCTTCAAAAATGAACATTACCCAGGAGAAAATTGACGATTTAAACGCCGTTGTAAAGATTAAACTGGCACCTGATGATTATAACGCACGTGTAGAAAAAGCGCTTAAAGAACAGGCAAAGAAAGCCAATTTACCAGGTTTCCGGAAAGGAATGGTTCCGGTTTCTCACATTAAAAGAGTTTTTGGCAAAAGTATTTTAGTGGAGGAAATTAACCATCTTCTAAACGACAGTTTGTCAAAATACCTGAGCGATGAAAAATTGCAAATTCTGGGACAACCACTTCCTGTCATGGAAGACGAACAGGATTTGAAATGGGATCATACTGATGAGTTTGAATTTAGTTATGAAGTAGGGCTGGCACCCGAGGTAGATGTGGAAGTGACTTCAAAAACCAAGTTCACCAAATATGACGTAAAGGTAGATGAAGAAACCCTTGCTTCACGCATAACCAATATCCGGAAGAGCTATGGGAAAATGACCAATCCTGAAATAGCGGAAGCGGGTGATGTGTTGTATGCCGAGCTTATTCAGCTAGCCGCAGACGGCACTGAGTTTGAAGGTGGAATTCGTCACACCGGATCTATCCGCACCGACCTGGTAACGGACAAGAAAATTGCAAAATCACTTTTAGGTCTTAAAAAAGAAGATGAGCTGGAGCTGGATCTGCAAAAAGCCTTTGATAAAAACGAAGCTGTCATTTCCAAATTACTGAATATCAGCGAAGAAGATGCACAGCAGCTAAGCAGCAAATTTAAAGTGATTATTAAAAACGTCAATCGTCTGGAAGAATCGGATCTTAATCAGGAATTTTACGACAAAGTTTTTGGAGCAGGAGTAGTCAGTGATGAAGCGGGTTTCAGAGCAAAAATTACGGAAGAAGTAGAGTCCATGTTCCGTCAGGATGCTGATCGTAAATTGCAACAGGACATCTACAATCAATTAACAGGCGAAAGCAAAATGCAATTACCAGATGCGTTTTTGCGGAAATGGTTAAAAGCAACCAACGAAAAATTGACGGATGAAGAATTGACTCAGGGCTATGAGGATTTCGCGAAAAACTTAAAATGGACCCTGATCGAGAATAAAATCATCAACGATAACGACATCAAGATTGAGTACAAAGACGTTTTTGAAACAGCAAAAGAACGCATTTACGCTCAGTTTGCCATGTACAGTCCGCAACCACTTCCGGAAGACCAATTGGCACAATACGCCACTACCTTTCTCCAGGAAAAAGAAAATGCCAACCGTATTTTTGATGAAGTAAAAGCTCGGAAAGTCTTTGACTACATTACTTCGGTAGCCACTTTAAATCAAAAAGAGATCGATTTCCAAAAATTTAAAGATCTTAATTAATAAGAAACCGTTGATCCATGGCAGATCAGCAGGAAAACCTGACCTATTGGCAGGTAAAAAAGAATAAAAAGAGCAGCTTTGATAGCTGCTCTTTTTATTAAAAGCCCATGACATTTCATAAAAAACAAGAGTTAAACCCTGATTATAAACAACTTAAGGAATATTTTAACTGAATTCTGTGGATAATAAAATGTTTTTATTTAACTTGAAACCCGTTCCGATAAAAAAGCATTCTTTCTTTGGCATGAAATTAAAGACTTTCGTACGTATAGGTCACATGCCATACATGCTTTCTTAAAAATTTATAAATATGAAAATAGACAAAGAAGAATTCAGAAAATACGCTGTTAAACATCACCGGATCAACGGATTAAATGTAGATCGTTTTATTGCTTCCACCAATCATTCGCCACGAGCGATGACCCCTTATATCATTGAGGAACGTCAGTTAAACGTAGCCCAGATGGACGTTTTTTCCCGCTTAATGATGGATCGCATTATTTTTCTTGGAGATGCTATTTATGATCAGAATGCAAACATCATTCAGGCTCAGCTGTTATTTCTTCAGTCCACAGATGCTCATCGGGACATCCAGATTTACATCAATTCACCAGGCGGTTCGGTATATGCAGGCTTAGGCATTTACGACACCATGCAATACATTTCCCCGGATGTAGCGACCATTTGCACCGGAATGGCCGCTTCGATGGGAGCGGTTCTTTTAGTGGCAGGTGCAAAAGGAAAAAGAGCTGCCCTGACACATTCCAGGGTCATGATTCATCAACCTTCCGGCGGGGCACAAGGGGTCGCTTCGGATATGGAGATCAACCTCAGAGAAATGTTAAAACTGAAGAAAGAATTGTATGACATTATTTCCGCACATTCAGGTCAGTCTTACGACTGGGTAGAAAAAGCTTCCGATCGGGACTACTGGATGAAAGCCGAAGAAGCCAAAGATTTTGGGATGATTGATGAGGTACTGGCGAATAATAAGCAAAACTAAGTCTCCCCTTCCGGAAACTTAAAATAACTCCCGGATGTGATCCGGAAAATGATCATAAAGAAAAAGTATATGGCTAAACAGTATAGAGAATCACGATGCTCCTTTTGTAACTCCCCAAAACAGGAAACCTTAATGCTGATCGAGGGAATGGAAGCGTTTATTTGCGATAAATGCGTCACGCAGGCCAACGTGCTCCTGGCACAGGAATTGGGAAATAAAAAGAGTAAAGCTTTTGATGAGTCATTTACCCTGTTGAAACCAACCGAAATTAAAAAACACATTGATCAGTATGTAATCGGTCAGGATGAAGCGAAGAAAGTCCTTTCTGTGGCCGTCTATAATCACTATAAACGTCTAAGCCAGAAAGTTGAAAGAGATGAAATTGAGATCGAAAAATCAAATATCATGCTGGTGGGCGAAACAGGAACCGGAAAGACACTTCTGGCTAAAACCATCGCAAAAATTCTGCATGTACCTTTCTGTATCGTAGACGCCACGGTATTAACAGAAGCCGGCTATGTAGGGGAAGATGTGGAAAGTATCCTGACGCGCCTCCTGCAGGCGGCAGATTACGATGTTGCTTCAGCAGAAAGAGGCATTGTTTATATTGATGAAGTAGACAAAGTAGCACGAAAAAGTGACAACCCCTCCATTACACGGGATGTGAGTGGCGAAGGAGTCCAACAGGCTTTATTAAAAATCCTGGAAGGAACGATCGTGAACGTTCCTCCACAGGGGGGCAGAAAACATCCGGATCAGAAAATGATTGCTGTGAACACCAATGATATTCTGTTTATATGCGGGGGCGCTTTTGATGGAATCGAACGCAAAATCGCTAACCGCTTACGTACCCAGGCGGTAGGTTATAAAGTCAATAAGGAAGAACAAGACCTGGACCTGAAGAATCTTTATAAATACATTACCCCCCAGGATTTAAAATCTTTTGGCCTTATTCCGGAATTAATCGGACGTATCCCGGTATTAACACACCTCAATCCCCTGGACAAACAGGCGTTGAGAAACATTCTCACAGAGCCAAAGAATTCGCTAATCCGTCAATACATCAAACTTTTTGATTATGAAAATGTGAAATTGATTTTTGAGGAAGAGGTACTTGATTTTATTGTCGATAAAGCGATGGAATACAAACTGGGAGCCAGAGGCTTAAGATCAATATGTGAAGCGATTATGTTAGATGCCATGTACGAAGTCCCCTCGAGTAAGGAAATTAAGGAACTCCATATTAATCTCGAATACGCACTAGAGAAATTTGAAAAAGCCGATTTTAAAAAACTAAAAGCCGCATAAAATGAAATCCTCTGGTCTACCTCCAGAGGATTTTTTATAAACTAATTAATTTATTGTTTTACTAAAAAAGAAAGGAAATTCATTTATGAATGAAGAAAAAGACATCAAAAAAGAACAAGCAACTAACCCAAAAAAGAAAAAAGCAAAAGAAGTAGAATCTCCGGTGAAATCGGGTCTTAAATCAAAGACAGACATCGTTAACAATTGGCTGCCCCGTTATACCGGGCGTCCATTGGAAGACTTTGGTCAGTATATTCTGCTTACCAATTTCAGTAAATACCTTGGCCTGTTTTCAGAATGGCATGACAATGCGCCTATCATGGGGCTGGACAAACCCATGCAAAGTGTGAGTGCCAATGGCATTACCTTAATTAATTTTGGAATGGGAAGCCCAATGGCGGCCACCATGATGGATTTATTAACGGCTATTCAGCCAAAAGCGGTGTTATTCTTAGGTAAATGTGGCGGGTTGAAAAAGAAAAATCAGATCGGTGATCTAATTTTACCCATTGCAGCCATCAGAGGAGAAGGAACCTCTAACGATTACCTTCCTGCCGAAGTTCCCGCCCTTCCCGCTTTTGCCCTTCAAAAGGCAATTTCGACCACCATTCGGGATCATTCACGGGATTATTGGACCGGAACCTGTTACACCACCAACAGAAGGGTTTGGGAACACGACAAAAATTTCAAGAAGTACCTTAAAAGTTTGCGGGCCATGGCTGTAGACATGGAGACTGCCACCATCTTTACTACAGGTTTTGCGAATAAAATCCCTACAGGAGCACTTTTACTGGTGTCTGATCAGCCAATGATCCCGGAGGGGGTAAAAACGACTGAAAGTGACAGCATTGTAACCACCAATTACGTAGAGACCCACCTAAAAATTGGCATCGATTCTCTCAAGCAACTGATTAATAACGGATTAACCGTTAAGCATTTGAAATTCTAATTCTTTAAAGAATACTTTTCGGATAATCAAAAGCGAGTAATTTCCCGGTTCCGGCACTGACTAAGGCCCAATTGTCGATGGAAAATTCCAGAAGACAATAGGAAGCCGTAGGCATATTGCCGAGCCAGGCATCGCTGAGCGCATACACAAAATCCGTTATAGCCGGATTATGGCCAAATAAGGCAATCTTGTGAAAGGAATTATCAAACCCGTTCACTACCTTCAATAAGGTCTGGATACTGGCCTCATAGATCCTTTTCTCTTCCCGGATTTCGCTGCCTCCCCAGACTTCTGCAAACAGCTGCGCCGTTGTTTTTGCCCGGAGTGCCGGACTTGTAACGATCAACTCGGGCATCCACTCTTTGTCCACAAGCCGTTGAGCCATCTCCGGCGCATTTGCAACCCCGCGCTGATTTAGCGGACGATCAAAATCCCGTTGAAGTCCAGCAACCCAATCAGACTTGGCATGGCGTACAAGTAATAATTCTTTAACCATAAGAAAATTAGCTAAGCTGAGTTACTTTTTGGATGATTTCCTCCGGAGTAATCAGATCTATACACGGGGTAACACCTGAATAAAGCATTTTGTTTCCATAAACGGAATTCGGCCTCCCCGGACAATCGGCTTGTATACAGTCGTCCAGCGATTGCCCATATCCTAAGAAGCCAGCATATGGATGCGTAGGTCCCCAAATAGAGATGACTCTTAATCCCACCAGTGAAGCCATGTGCATGCCTGACGAATCCATACTGATCATCGCGTCCAATGTGGATAAAATGGCCAATTCCTCGCTCAGCGTATAACGTCCTATCAGACTGGTAACGTTCGAAAACCCTTCCTCCCATTTTGCTGCCTGCTGTTTTTCCGCTTCTCCTCCTCCAAAAATAAACAGCTGGTAGTCCGATTCTTTCAATCCAGACATCACTTTCTCCATCCCTTGCGGAGCATATACTTTGGCTGGATGTTGTGCAAAAGGAGCGATGGCTATTCGCTTTTTTCCCGGCATACAGATTCGTTCAAATGATTCAGGAGGAGAATGGAAGGTCTGCTGGAGCTGATGCTTTAGCTGGAAGGGATAGCCCAACTCCCTGAATACACTTGCGTAACGTTCAACGGTAGGTTTCAGGGGAAGGAGTATTTTATGCCTGGTTCTCGTTAACCGACGCTTCTCCGAACGCCCTTTGTCTATCCGAACAATTTTTCGTTCATCCAATCTAAAAAATAAGGAGACAATGCGTGTACGCAAATGATCGTGTAAATCTGCAATGCCGGTGGGCTGATACGCCCTCAATTCCTGGTACAGACGATAAAGCCCCAATAACCCTCTGTGCTTCGTCTTTGGCTCAAAAGCATGGAAAGTAAGGCCGGGAATTCCTTCAAAAAAAGGAGCAAAAGCTTTGCGGGTGACCATAATTAAGCGGAGATGAGGAAAATGAATGCTTAACTCCTTTAAGACACTAGCAACCATCGCCACATCGCCCATCGCCGAAAAGCGAAGTACGACTAACTTTCCAGCTTTTTCCATTAGGATTTTAAATTGTATAGCACCGGATTGAGATGGGGATCATTGTACATTTTCATCTGTTTATACACTTTCATGTACTTTTTCCCCGATGCAATGTCTTCCAGCAATTCATCGATGCTTTGGGAAAGATCCTTCCTCTGCTGCAATAAAACAGCTAATTTCAGCTGTGACTGTTCGCGATGTTGAACCGTCGCTGAGCTACGGGATGCTTCTTCTTCCATGTGATAAATCTTTAAGGCCAGAATAGATAGACGATCCAGTGCCCATGCCGGACTTTCGGTGTTTACACGAGCGGTGTCCAGTGGCTGGATAGCTTGATACTGATCTAGAAAATAACTGTCAATGTATTCCACCATATCAGTCCGAATCTGATTCTGTGCGTCAATGGCGCGTTTCCATTGAAGCCCTTCAACAGGAGTGATGTCCGGATGACGTACCTCATCTTCCATGTGCCACTGAGCCGTATCGATCCAGTTTTTCTCATACAACAAAAAGGAAATCCCTCCCTTTTCATAAGGATTTTCACAAGGTTGATAAATCTGATCGTATTGATGGTAAGCAACAATCGCCTCCTGAAATACGCGGTTCGCAAGTTCACTAATCATAAGGTAAAGTTAGCTATATTTTTGTTGAAGCACCCGATCTTTTCTTCTGAAAAAAAGCCTGAATTTCGTCTTTACTAAACGTATTTAAACAATTGATTGCTGTCACCCCCCCTTTACGTGCAACCATAATCCCGTAATGCATATCCTGAAGCCCCTCTACCCTATGCGCATCCGGATTAATGGACAACAACACTCCTCTATCAATCGCATACCGGTGCCATCGCCAATCGAGATCTAATCTTAAGGGGTTGGAATTGATCTCTATGACCACTCCATTTGCTGCACAGGCATCAATGACCTGCTCGTAATCAATTTCATATCCTTTCCTACTCAACAACAAACGACCCGTAGGATGTCCCAAAATGGTGGTATAAGGGTTCTCAATGGCCGTGATTAATCGCCGGGTAGCCTTTTCCTTGTCCATCCGTAGATTACTATGAACTGAGGCTACCACAAAATCAAAGGTGGCAAGTACCTCCTTTTCATAATCCAATGACCCATCATTTAAAATATCACTTTCAATTCCTTTAAAGATTTTAAACGGAGCAAGCTGTTCATTTAAACGATCTATTTCCTGGTGTTGTTCCCTTACCCTTTCAACGCTCAATCCTCCGGCATAGAAAGCGGAACGGGAATGGTCGCATAAACCCAGGTAATCCAGTTTTAACACCTCCCGGCAATATAGCGCCATCTCATCAATTGAATGAACCCCATCACTCCAGGTAGAATGGTTGTGCAAACTCCCTTTTAACTCTTTAAAAGTGATCAAAGAAGGTATTTGGGACGCTCTTGCCCAGGCTATTTCTTCTCTTCCTTCCCTCAATTCAGGGGGAACAAAAGTCATTCCGGCCGCTGCATAAATTGATTCCTCACTGCGAAAGTTTTGATGAGCCAGATGCCTGCTTACAGCAGCTACATGCGTTTCACTTCCGGTATGCTTCCACCAGGACCAATAGAAATTTTCTCTTTCACAAAGATACAGCACTATACGGAGGCCCATATCGCTTTGCGCCACCCAGCAATCCGGTTCTTGTGGCTGAAATGTCCAAGCTTCCCACTCCGGCAACAAATGATTGATCAATGCTTTCTGTTCGGTCCCGATCACAAAACTCAACTCATCAATAATTTCGCATTGACGACGGAATTGTCCCGAAACGCCTAAAAGGGCTTGAGGATCGTTGACCTGAAGCCATCTGGAAAGCATATCCTGTAGGTCCTTTGCCATCCCTTCCATTCGTGCATAAAGAAAGCGGCCATTGGCAGCCATGTTAAATTCAATTAATCGCTTGATCTCCTCCTGCGTTTTTAATCCAAATCCTTTTGCTGCAATTAATCGGTTCTCATTACAGGCATAATAAAGTTCACCTATACTTTCAATCCCTAATTCATGCCAGATAACCGCTATTTTTTTAGGGCCAATGCCTTTAATCGATAACATTTCCACAATGCCTGGAGGAGTTTTCGCCAACCAGGTCTGAAGTTCCTGTAAGCTCCCCTTTTCCGTTAGTTCGATGACTTTAGCTGCGGTACTTTTTCCTATTCCATCAATCGTTTCCAGTTCCTGAAGGCTTTTACCCGCCAAAGGGAAAGGCATTTTATCAATTTTAAAAGCGGCATTCGTCAGCGATTTCACTTTAAAGGGATTCTCTCCATTTAACTCCATCAATTGAGCAAGCAGCCTGAATTGCCTGGCAAGTGTTTTATTTTCCATCATGTATAGGATAAACTTAAAGTAATACTCCTTTAAGAAACAGTAAGGCAAAGGAGAAATAAATAATTAATCCGGTCACGTCGACCAAGGTGGCTACGAAAGGGGTAGAAGAGGCTGCCGGATCAGCCCCCAGTTTTTTCAGTAACAAAGGGAGCATAGAACCCATCAGTGTTCCCCACAGTACCACTCCTATCAATGAACAGCCCACCACCAGAGCGATCAGCAAGTAATGTTCCGTAAACCCCGGAGAAATGAATTGCCAAATGCTTAATACACTAAAACTAAGGATACATAAGGTAAGGCCAAGAATAATTCCTGAAAACAATTCCCGACGCATTACATTCCACCAATCCTTTACCGTCACCTCTCCCAAAGCCATGGCCTGAATGATCAGCGTAGCTGCCTGAGAACCGCTGTTCCCCCCACTGGAAATAATTAACGGAATAAAGGTGGCTAAAATAACCACTTTGGCGATTTCGTGTTCAAAATTGGACATGGCCGTAATCGTTAGTAACTCGCCAAAAAAAAGAACAATCAACCAAACCACTCTTTTTTTATAAAGCTGAAAAACAGGCACATCCAGATAAGGCTCATCCAGGGCCTGGGTTCCCCCAATTTTATGAATGTCTTCGGTATACTCTTCATGTGCAATCCATAGAATATCATCTACCGTGACTATTCCCAGCAGCACTTGGTTATCGTCTACCACGGGCAAGGCTACCCGATTGTTCATTCTAAATACCTGGATCGCTTCTTCCTGCGGATCATCTACTTTTAAAGAAATCAGGCGGCTATCGGTTAAAGCGCCAATTTCGACCTCCGGATCTGCCAAGAGAATTTCACGTATCCGGATATCATCTAACAGTACACCGTCTTTATCAATCACATACACGACATCAATCGTTTCCGAATTCTTTCCATATCGTCGAATATGCGATAAAACACGCGCTACTGTCCAATCGGTTTTTACAGCAATAAAATCCGGCGTCATCAATCGGCCTACACTGTCCTCTTTATAGCCCAATAGTTTCAAGGCCTCTATGCGGTCTTTATCAGACAACAATATTAACATTTTCTTTGCCGCATCTCCTTTCAGCTCACTCAAAAGAGCTGTCCGGTCATCTGGAGGCAATTGCCGAATTAATTCTGTTAATTTATTATTTTGTAATTTTTTAATGATTCTTTCCTGGGTGGGAAAGTCAAGAATTCTAAAAACATTCACCGCACGTTTAATGGAAAGAGTTTCAATAAATTTAACGGCGTGTTGTGGCAATTCGTCAATAAGATGCTCTACTTCAGAGATATTCAGATCATTTAGATAATTCTTTAACTGCCTGTCATGATCATTTTCCATCAAATTCAATACCTCTTGTACAAGCAGTTCTTCCATAATTCTCCTTCTTTTTATGACATCATTTCGATCTGATACTCTTTGTTTTGCAAAAATGGTTTTTTCTTTTCAGAAATACCAATTATTAATATATGAAATAGTTTTATATTTTTGCGGAGCAAATCCGAAAACTGTTCCCGTAGTTCAATGGATAGAATGTCAGATTCCGGTTCTGATGATGGGGGTTCGAATCCCTTCGGGAACACTAAAATGCCTTCCGCAAATGAAGGCATTTTTTTTTAGCATCGTTCCACAAACGTCTGTAAAAAGCTTTTGAAGCGTATTTTTTACCTTTTCTTTCAAGAAGAATTCCAAAATAAATGGATGCGCCTCCCTGCTCCTTAAAGATTTCTTTTATCCGGAATTCCACTGAATAAGTTCTACATTTTGTTTTGTATGTTTGTGAAAACCTAAAACTCAGCAATTTATGAAAACACGCATCAATGTTGTATGGGGTCTGCTCGTCATTCCTCTGGTTATTGTTTCCTGCCAATCTGGCCCACAAAAAGAGCTTAGCTCAGGCCTCTACCTGGATCACATGGACACCACTGTACGACCGGGCGACAACTTTACGCGCTATGTAAATGGCACCTGGATGAAGAACACGAAAATCCCCGCAGACAAATCTTCATGGGGAGCGGGATACATCCTATATGAAAAATCGAGGGATAATGTAAAAGCCATTATTGAGGAAGCCGCTAAAAACCCGGGAAAGGACGGCTCTGATGAACAGAAAATCGGTGACTTCTATGCTTCTTACATGGACATGGACAAAAGAAATTCGCTTGGAATGAAGCCTTTGCAAAATGAATTCCAAAAGATAGAAGCCATCAGCAATCAAAAAGAGCTCGCTATTTATTTTGCCTACGCCGACAGGATCGGAATGGCTGTCCCTTTCGGAATGATGGTGATGGCCGACTTTAAAGATCCGGGGAAATACATGTTATTGGCCGACCAATCAGGGCTGGGGCTTCCAGACCGTGAATATTATTTCATGACCGACGCTGCCACCACCAACATCAGAACCAAGTATCTTGCGCATATTGAAAAGATGCTGACGATTGCCGGTGTAGCCGATGCCAAAGCAAAATCGGAGGCCATCCTTAAATTGGAAACCAGCATGGCAGGGAAACAGGCAAAGAAAGAAGACAGGAGAAATATGAATTTAATGTACAATCCGGTGGCTTCCTCTCAGCTGAAGAATCTGATGCCAAATTTCGATTGGGAGGCCTATTTTAACGAAGCTGCAATAAAATACGATACCATGGTGGTTACTTCACCTGCCTATCAGAAGGCACTCGACGGCATTCTTAAAAGCACCCCTCTGGATACCTGGAAAGCTTATCTTAAATGGCAAGCCACCCATAGGGCAGCCACTTCTCTGACAGCCGATATGGACAAACAACATTTTGAATTCTATTCTAAGACTCTCTACGGGGTCCAGGAGCAGGAAGAATTATGGCGTAGAGGAGTGAGTGTGGTCAGCGACCGCCTTGGTGAAATGATTGGTAAATTATATGTAGCCAAACATTTTCCGCCCGAGGCCAAACAACGAATGGATCAATTGGTAAAAAACCTGCTTGGCGCCTATGAAACTAGCATTCAGGAGCTCGACTGGATGAAAGAAGAAACCAAGAAGCAGGCATTGGATAAATTAAAAAAATTCACCCCTAAAATCGGTTATCCGGATAAGTGGAAAGACTATAGTGCCCTGAAAGTAACGAAAGAGGATCTATATGGCAACCGCAAGCGTTCTGCAGAATTTGCTTATCAGCGCATGATGGAAAAATTAGGCAAAAAAGTGGACCGGACAGAATGGGAAATGACTCCTCAAACCGTCAATGCCTATTATAACCCTTCTTTAAATGAGATTGTTTTCCCCGCGGCTATCCTGCAACCTCCATTTTTCGACATGGAAGCGGATGATGCGGTCAATTATGGTGCAATCGGGGCGGTAATTGGTCATGAAATTGGTCATGGCTTCGACGACCAGGGCAGCACTTTTGATGGAAACGGATCCTTACGTAACTGGTGGACAGATGAAGACAGAAAGGAATTTGAAAAACGAACCGGCTCACTGGTCGCACAGTACAATTCCTTTAAAGTGCTTCCCGACCTGCATGTAAACGGCACTTTTACACTCGGTGAAAACATAGGTGACCTGGGTGGACTGAGCATCGCATTGAAAGCCTATAAAGCAAGTCTGAATGGAAAAGAAGGAAAAGTGATGGATGGATTTACCGGCGAGCAACGGGTATTTTTTGGCTGGGCACAGGTATGGTTAGAAAAGGCAACAGCAGAGTCTATTCGCGCGCAGATAGGCACCGATCCTCATTCGCCCGCAAACATACGGGTAAATGGGGTGGTACGTAACATTCCGGAGTTTTACACCGCATTCGACATACAACCGACAGATTCTCTCTATCTCGCGCCCAAAGATCGTGTAAAAATCTGGTAAATACCGATTTGCAGGTTAAAGATCTGCAAAATAAAGCCGCCTGACACTAAAGGAATGTCAGGCGGCTTTTTAAATTGTCCGCATTAAGGTTTGTCCCACCAAACACGTGCATTAAGACCATCCGTTCCTCCATAAGGGAATGCAGCCACAGCTGCATTATAGTTGAACGCATTATTATTACGTTCCTGCGTAGGGTAGCCGTCACGTCTTGGAATCTGTCCACCGTTAATTCCACTAGGCAATGTGAGTAAAGGAAATCCGGTTCTTCTCCACTCTGCCCATCCTTCATAACCATGTAAAAATAGATGAACCCAACGCTGATAGCCGATCTTACGCAGTCCATCTGCCGGCGTATAAGCAACCGCTTCCTGCTGAATAAATTCTGCAGCACCAGTGGTTAGGCCTGTCCACTGACGAATTGATTCAGTGATGGCACTGTCGTAATACGTCTTTGCCTGCGCCTCTCCTCCTGGAATCCAAGTAAGCTTTGCGGCTTCGGCCAGAGCAAACAATGCCTGTGCGTAAGTAACCAGATATACCGGAGAATTCTGTTGCCGTAATCTTGTTCCTAACAGAGAAGCATTATTGATATCGGCGGTAGTGGGCGATGCTTTTCCAAATTCAAGACCTCCATACGTTCCGGAAGCATTCGCATTGCCATAAAAAGGCAAACGTGGATCGTTCAGAGGTTTCATATAGTCCACCAGTGTATGACTCAAAGCATACCAGTTACGGCCTAAACGGGTAAATGAATTGTACCAGTAGTTTTCATGCGCCTGTTCGGCCAGGTGCGGATAAGCCAGATTGTCCGAGTTGGCAGCCATGATTCCATTGGCAAGTGCTTTGGTAAATTCAGCCCGTCCTTTGGTGGGATCCACCTTTGATAAACGCAAAGCCATCAGTAAATGAATCGTATTCCCTAAACGTTTCCACTTGTTGATGTCCCCATTATACACAATGTCATTTTTAATATTTCCATTGGTCGTAACGATCTCTGCATTCGCTTCATCCAGAAGAACGAACAGACTGTTATAAATGTCTTGCTGCTTATCGTACTTAGGGGTATAATTTTCCTGACCTTTCAGCGCCTCCGAATAAGGTAAATCTCCCCACCTGTCGGTGGCGAACCACATAAAATAAGCTTTTAGTATCTTAGCCACCGCTTTTTGATTGGCGACAGGCCCGTCACTTAGATTTTTGGCATTGACAATCGCCTCTTCAAGATTTTTAAGCGGTCCGGCATACCAGGTATAGAAATTAAAATTGGTTGGAACAAACCGGCTGTTGTCTGTAAAGGCGGTCAGCGACAAGTACTGCGGATAATGCACTCCATTGGGAGACGAACTAATATCGGGCAAATAAAATTGTGCATTCGCAATCAACTGAACGCTGGATAAGGAAGTCGGGTTATTGGGATCCGAATTTAGATCCGAATCGAATTTTTTACAGGCGCTGTTCAGTAGAACGATCCCCATCCCGGCAATAATGTATTTGATATGTTTAATTTTCATGATTCAAGCTATTTAAAGAATAAAATTCACCTCTTTTCCCTAGAAATTGACATTCAGATTCACCCCAAAAGACCTCACTGTCTGCAATTCTCCTTTTTCGATCCAACTGATAGAGGCGCTTCCGGCAGATAATTCTGAAGGATCTAAGCCTTTAGGTGCCTTTTGCCATAGCATGACTGGATTTCGCGCAATGGCCGCAATCCTGATCGAGCGAAAAGGCAAATTCTTACTACTATTTCGATGAAACGTATATCCCAGACTCACCTCTCTTAATTTTACATAAGATCCGTCATACAACCATTCTTCGTAAATCTGAGTTCCTATTTTATTTCGGAAATAAGCCCTTGCATCTACAAAACCATCAAACGCTTGTCCACTCACGTCTGTCATGACCCCATTCACGGAAATCAGGGTGCCTGGTGCATATACACCGCTCATTTTCACCCCACCGCCATCCGCCAGAGGGTCCCTTACGTTTTTACCATTTTCGTTAAGCACAGCTGTCTCCGCCGCCTGTCCTGACTTTACCGCCAGCATTTTACTCCAACTAAAGAATTTCCCCCCTTTTTGAAAATCAATCATCGCTCCCACATCAAATTTACCTATGCTAAAATGGTTGCTGAAACCACCCGTAAATTCCGGAACAACCGATCCAAAATCTTTATTTAGTTGCTGAACAGGTAGGTTATCAGCGCCCAGAAGTAAGCGGCCGGCATTGTCACGGCTATATCCCGGTCCCACCAGACTGCCAAACGCCTGACCAATATAAGCGTAGAGGTAAACCGTCTGACTGGAATAAGTATTCAGATCCAGTTGATAGGAAGGAATTTGAGGGTGAAGGGCATTTACCATGCTTCGGTTCCTGGCAAAATTCAATTGCAGGTTCCATTTAAAAAAGGAAGAAAGCACCGGTTTGGCATGAATAGCTACCTCCACTCCATTATTCTCGATATCTCCCGCATTGACAACCGTACTGGTAAAACCACTTGCTCCCGAGACGGTAAGATCAATGATCTGATTCTTATTTCGCTGATTGTAATAAGTAAGATCCAGTCCGAGGCGGTCCTTCATAAAGCGAAGATCAGCCCCCACCTCAAAAGAATTTGCAAAAGAGGGTTTGATATTCGGGTTTTTCAATTTGTCCGGTACATACCCTGTCGTGATCGTACTGCTTCCCTTATACACGGTCCCGGTGCTATAATTCAGCGTCGTTTCATAAGGAGAAAGATCCGAACCAGCGATGGCGTAAGAAGCCCTCAATTTCCCAAAAGACAGAAATGTTGAATGGATGAGGTTGCTAAACAAAAAGCTTCCCGAAACCGACGGATACCAATAGGAATTCGTATGATCCGGTAAGGCTGAGGACACGTCATTTCGGATAGAGGCATCCACAAAATAGGTATCCTTATACCCTAGTGAAGTCATGGCATAGGCACTCCTCACCTCTTTCTGTCTCAAATAAGAATAAGTTAATGGACGATCCACAGAGGCCTCTATGCTATAAAATCCCGGAGAAGATAGCCCGCCGCTAGTCGAAGCTGACACATAATCGTAGCGTTGTTTTAATAAATTAGCTCCGGCATTGATATTTACGTCAAAATCGTTCCATCTCTTTGAAAACTGCGCCAAAAGCTCATAATTATCTTCCGCATTCTGGTATTTACCAGTGCTGTAGCTCTCGTCTAAACGACCGCCGATGGCATTGCGACGGTTGATATTCTGCGTGTAACGGTCGGTTCTGACAAAACCGCTGACACGTAGGACGGGGAAAAGTTGATACGAAAGGTTCACATCTCCGAAAAGACGATTGCGGTTATCTAAATTCAGATTTTCATAGGCGTCAAAATAAGGGTTATTCCAATCGGAAGGACGATTAGTCACGATGGTTCCCAGGGTGGCTCCCGAAGTACTGGGATTAACATTCCAGTTCAATACAGTTCCGTCGGGATATCGATAATCCCTCAACCGATGAATATCGATGTTGCGCTGAAACCATTGTACGGCACCGGTAAAAGAACCCTGATACCCCTGAACCGGTCTTTGTGCATTGTTGTTGGCATAATTGACATTGGCTCCTACTGTTAGGCGTTCGGTCAGATCAAGGCTGGCACTCAGGTTCATATTGTTTCTTTTAAGCCAGGAATTGGGATAAGTTCCATTGATGTACGCATTGGTGTAACCCATCCGGATGGATGAATTTTCTGTAGAACCTGTCACACTGATGCCATTATTGGCATTGAATCCGGTCTCAAAAAAGTCACGAATATTGTTTGGCTGGGCTACGAAAGGAGTCAATTGCCCAAATTGAGGGTCCTGAGGATAAAAACTATAATACATTCTCACGGGCGTTCCATCCATCTTTGGCCCCCAGCTTTCGTCATTTCCATTTACATACTTCTGCCCGTTAGAAAAGCTTAAAAATGTCTGATTATTTCCTACTCCATATACATCCTGCAGAGGCATAAAATTACCCACACGTTCAGTAGAGAAAGCAGAATTCAGGCTTACCTCTACTTTCTTGGCTCCTTTGGCTGCTTTTTTGGTCGTGATCAGTATGACCCCATACTGTCCTCTCAATCCATATAACGCAGAGGCGGCGGGGCCTTTCAAAACGCTAACATTTTCAATGTCCTCCGGATTGATATCCTGTCCAAGATTCCCATAATCCACCCCATTACTGGTAGAACTGCTGAAATTGCTGTTTGCAATAGGCGTTCCATCCACTACCATTAAAGGCTGCCCTCCCCCGGTAACAGAATTAACCCCTCTGAGTTTTATTTTTTGGGTTCCACCCATGCTTGCACCTGAAGAACCGGTTACCTGAACCCCCGCAATTTTCCCTGCCAGTGACCCAAGAACGTTGGTTTCTTTGGTCAATGTAAGTTGCTCCCCACTTACCTGTTGCGTCGAATAACCAATTGATTTTTCACTTCTCTTAATCCCCAATGCCGTTACAACGACTCCCTCCAACAGCTGTTCAGCCATCTGTAAACTTACATTGATTTCTGTGCGGTTGCCAATGCTTATTTCCTGAGTGGCATAGCCCAGGTAAGAAAAAACGAGGATGGTGGTCTGGTTGGGTACACTAATCACATAGGTTCCATCGTTTTGGGTTCCTGTCATGGCCGCCGAAACGCCTTTGGCAGTGACACTCACCCCTGGTAGTCCTTTGCCATCGGCTTCATCCGACACTCTTCCCCGAATGGTTTTTTGAGCGTAGGTAACTGAAGTCAATAACAGGAGTACAAAAAGAATGTAGCTTTTTTTTGTGTTCATAACTGTTATATTAGGTTTTTATTATTAAATGAATTTAACAAAAACTTAACACAATACGCCTAAATATTCTTATTAAGAATGAACTTAATTACAAATAAGAACAAAGGCTATCTACTTCACAATAAATAAGTTAATAAACCATCCTCTCTATTTAAAAAAGAGGGAATGAAAACAAGCTAAAGCGGAGCGATGCACTCACATATTAACTAAAAGAAAATTCCAAAAACAGCTTTCAGCCTTTCCCTACATTCAACAGATTACTATATCCCCGGGCGATAAGCCGTTTCTTGACAGGAAGGAAAATTTCGCATTGCAGATTAATAATGCTCCTTCCCCTTTTAATAACAGAAGTTTCTGCAACAATGAGTTCTCCCACTTTTGCCGGAGCAAAATAATCGATGTAGTTACTCACCGTTGTAAAGGCATCGGATAAATCCATTGTAAATACCGTTGCACCGATCAGATCATCCATAATGCCGGCCGTCACTCCTCCATGAAGAATCGCATGCGGGTTAGTCATTTCTTCCCTTATGAGGTAACTGCATTTCAGAGAGCCATAATTGGCCTCTATCAAGACAGGTCTTAACCAGTTCATATAGGCAGACGGAGACTGTGTAATTTCTTTCCCTAAAAAAGTTTGAAAAGAAAGTAAACGGGAAGAAATCGGATTTTCCATTCTTATATATTTTTTGTAAATTTAAGGATAAATCAATTCATTTTATATGTCAGAAGCGACGATTACGGCCATCACCGAATTAGAAGGAGAAAGCTATAAAACTAAAATTTTCTCTGGCGGACATTTTATTTATGCGGACGAACCCAAACCACTGGGAGGAACGGATGAAGGGATGTCTCCGGGTGCTTTGCTATTGGCCAGTTTGGGAAGTTGCACAGCCATTACCGTTCGGATGTATGCAACCAGACGATCTTTTCCACTCACCGGAGTGACGGTAGAACTGGGTATCTGTCCGGAAGACAAAATGAATAAAAGCACCACCATCACCCGGAAAGTAACCCTCAAAGGCGACTTAAACGAGCATCAGAGAGCGCGTTTGATGGAAATAGCCGATAAATGCCCTATTCATCGGATCATGAGCAACCCAATCCGAATAATCGACAACTAAAACGTTTTAGTATTTTTAAAATCAAGCGACCTTTGCAGCGTTTTATTGAAAGATTTTCGCTAAACTAACTGGGCATTTTTTTTCCGCTCATGATTTCCGCTAACAAACGATAAGATGTCAAACGGGCCTCCGGATCATAAATGTGCGAAGAAACAATCACCTCGTCTACTGCTGTCTGTTGAATAAAGGAATGCAAATCTGCCTCAATACTGGCCCTATCTCCTATAAAGGATACGGCCAGCATGCTCTCTAACGCTGCCATATGTACATCTTCCCATTCTTCGGTCGCATTCTCTACAGGTGGCTGTAAAAGCTGTCTCTCTCCGGTAATGACCCCAATAAAGAGGCGCTTAAGTGAACTGGACAATAAAACAGCTTCTTCCCTACTCGAAGCGGCGACGACATTGATACCGGCCATCACACGCGGCTTTTCGCAATATTCAGAAGGCCTGAACTGATTTCGATAGATGTCAATGGCCTTCAGCAATTGCTGTGGAGCAAAATGACTTGCGAAGGCATAAGGAAGTCCATAAGCAGCAGCCAAATAAGCACTATCGGTGCTGGATCCCAATATCCAGATAGGCACATCGGTCCCCTCTCCCGGTATGGCTCTTACTTTTGCTCCGCTATTCTTTGCCGAAAGGTACTGCTGTAGCTGGCGTACTTCCTTAGGAAAATCATGCTGGGCATGAAACCGTTCACCCCGAATGGCATACGCAGTCAACTGATCAGTCCCCGGAGCCCGTCCTAAACCTAAGTCGATACGGCCTGGATAAAGAGTCTCTAAGGTCCCGAATTGCTCTGCAAT
Source organism: Pedobacter sp. (assembly GCA_037190785.1). GTDB lineage: Bacteria > Bacteroidota > Bacteroidia > Sphingobacteriales > Sphingobacteriaceae > Pedobacter. The sequence goes on from JBBCJN010000001.1 coordinate 412,235, forward strand.
AATAAGCGGAGTATGGTTGGGAAGCATGATTCCACCAGACCCTACCCTGATTTCTTTCGTACGACCGGCGATGTGACCAATCAACAGCGATGTGGCCGAACTTGCCACACTGATCATATTGTGGTGTTCCGCAAACCAGTAGCGCGAATAACCCCATTGCTCGGCATGTTGAGCCAGTTGAACGCTATGCTCAAATGTTTCCGCAATGCGACTGCCTTGCCTTACGCTTGCTAAGTCTAACACTGAATACGCCACATTGGATAAAGGTCTTTGTTGATCCATATCATTTTATTAAGGTAAACCGGGGAATGACCACCGTCAGACGCGTCATTTCTCCACAAAGATAAAAGGAACTCTCGTAAGCCATCCTTTCAAAAAAATAGATGACATGGACATGAAAATACACAGACATTCGCCTGATATAAGTCGCATTTGCCTCCTTTTATTTCAATTTTGAGAAATCTTTCGAGAATGGAGGCAAGGTTGCATGTTCATTGTTTCATGAGCAGCTTCATTGATGAAAGCTGTGAACCGGTGTATACATTCCTAACACCCCATATCCGCAATTATCTAGGTAGCTTCTCCTAGAATACCGGTAGTTTCTGCCTGAGAATTTTCGCCTTTAGGAGGAAAACACGCGGCTGTTTCTGTTGGCCAACTAATTGAAGAATTATTCTCCCAAGAACATTTAGGATTGTATTTTTGTTAAACCATTATTCCAAGTCACTAAATCCTGCCGTATGGCTAAGCAGCAAAAAATAAATCCCGGAAACATTTTATCCATCGATATTGGAGGAACCAATGTAAAAGCCTGCATTCTTAGTCCCGAAGGGACACTTCTTACCCCTTTCCGAAAAAAGCCGACCCCCGAAAAGTCCACCCCGAAAGCGATCGTGGAGACGATTGCGCAGTTAACCAACGATTTAACAGATTTTGAAAAAGTTGCGGTGGGTTTTCCCGGCTATGTCAAAGAAGGGCGGGTATTAACTGCGCCCAATCTGGCGAAAAACAAATGGACAAACATTCCATTAGCGCGGGAAATTGCGGATTTATTTGGCAAACCTGTTCGCCTGATTAACGATGCAGATCAGCAGGGCCTTGGGATTGTAAAAGGAAAAGGATTTGAAATTGTCTTTACCTTGGGTACCGGTTTCGGCACCTCCCTGCTATTTGATGGAGAATTGCTCCCCCACCTGGAATTAGCTCATCTTCCTGTTACTAAAAAACAAGACTACGATGATTACATCGGTGACCGTGGATTGGAAAAGGTAGGAAAGAAAAAATGGAACGAACGCCTGCAGTACATCATCGAAATTTATAAAACGGTTTTCAATTACGATCACCTGTATATTGGGGGAGGAAATTCGGACGAGATTGATTTTGAACTGGATCCTAACATCACACTGGTCAGTAATAAAGACGGCATTAAGGGAGGGGCACACTTGTGGAAAGCTAAAGAGAAGTACCACATTCATACGATTTACCCGGAAAAACAGTAAACACGGGTTCCTCTTTAGGAATACTTCGGGAACATTCATTTGGTATACAGACCCAACTATTCATATTTAAGCATAAACACATCATTAATGAAACACGATTACAAAGAGAAGTATCAATTCGGAATGGTCGGATTAGGGACGATGGGCAGAAACTTACTTTTAAACATGGCCGACCACGGTTTCTCCGTTACGGGCTATGACAAAAGTGAGAAAATGCTTTCTCTTTTAGAAACTGAAGGAAAAACGCATCAGTTAAAAGGTTTTGCCGACATCCAGCAATTTACCGAAAGCCTGCAATCGCCAAAAACAATTATTTTACTTGTACCGGCCGGAAAAATTGTAGATCAGGTCATCGAGGAACTTTTACCGCTTTTACATCCGGGGGATATTCTCATCGACAGTGGAAACTCTCATTTTACGGATACAGCACGCCGATCAGAGGCACTCAAAGAAAAGAACATTCATTTCTTTGGCATGGGGATTTCAGGAGGAGAAGAAGGCGCACGCTTTGGCCCCAGTCTGATGCCTGGAGGAGATAAAGAAGCTTACAATGTCATGAAACCCGTTCTGGAGGCTGTTTCGGCAAAAGTAGAAGGAGAACCCTGCGTCAGTTACATTGGCCCGGGTGCCTGCGGACATTTTGTAAAAATGACCCATAACGGCATTGAGTATGCCATCATGCAGTTACTTGCAGAGACCTATGGCATTCTTAAAGAGGTCTACCAGTTTAACAATGAACAAATTCAGTCCGTCTTTGAAAGCTGGAATGAAGGCAGGTTACACTCCTTCCTCATGGAAATCACGAAAGATGTTTTTCGTTTCGAGGATGCGGCTACGGGCCAACTGTTAGTAGATTTGATTAAAGATGAAGCCAAATCAAAAGGAACCGGAAAATGGACCTCTCAGGTCGCAATGGATCTGGAAGTTCCTATCCCGACAATTGATGCGGCCGTTTCTTCCAGAAATTTATCCAAATTAAAAGCCTTACGAACAGCGGTCAGCAGAATCATCCCTTCAGGTCAATCAGCAAATCAGGAGCTTCCATCCATCAATGAATTGGAATCTGCCTTTTACCTGGCCATGGCAGGTGCTTATGCACAAGGAATGCACCTGCTCGAAACAGCTTCTGTTACCTATCAATACGCATTAAACCTGGCAGAAATAGCTAAAATATGGAGAGGAGGATGCATTATCCGCGCTGCATTTCTGAAAGATATGTATGCGGCCTACACAAAGAATCCGGCTTTAGCCCATTTATTCCTTGACGAGGCCATCGCAGAACAGATTCAGGAAGCACTGCCAGCCACCCGGCGAGTAGTGAGTAAGGCATTGTTACATGGTACAGCCGTGCCGGCTTTTGCGGCGGCATTGACCTATGTCGATACCCTGCGAACGGAAAGGTTGCCCTCCAATCTGACCCAGGCTCAACGCGATTTTTTTGGTGCCCACACGTTTGAAAGAACAGATAAGGAAGGAATTTTCCATGCAGACTGGAATAAATCTGGTGTCTAATCGTCCCTAATAGTGCATATACTTAATCATACAAATGAAAAAAAAGAGCAAGCTGTTACCCACCATCTTCGTCATCTTTGGGGGTACCGGCGATTTAAATAAACGAAAACTTGCGCCGGCTTTATACAACCTCTTCATTGAAGGATACATGCCGGAGAATTTTGCCATCATTGGTACCGGACGTACGGATTACCAGCACGAACAATTTCGTGAAGTATTATTGGAAGGGGTAAATGAATTTTCGAGAAACGGAAAAGTAAAAAAGGAAAAATGGAGTGCTTTTCAGGAAAGCATCATCTATTGCCCTACCGACTTCAATACGCCAAAAACTTTCGAAAATCTCAAAGGACACATCGATACCTATAAAGATCATTTTGGATCAGACACCCAGGTCATTTTTTACCTAGCGGTGGCTCCCAACTTTTTCCCCGTCATTGCCGAAAGTCTTTGCAAATACAAGCTTACCCAAGACGAAGATAATTGCCGGATTGTTATCGAAAAGCCCTTTGGTCACGATTTGGAAAGTGCCAGGGAGTTAAATACCCTGCTAAGTGGGATCTTTACAGAAAAACAAATTTACCGTATTGATCATTACCTGGGCAAGGAAACGGTTCAGAATATGATGGCTTTTCGCTTTGCCAATTCCTTATTTGAGCCTTTGTGGAACCGGACTTACATTGAACACGTACAAATTTCCGTGACCGAACAATTGGGGGTCGGTAACAGGGGCGATTACTATGAAGGAGCGGGTGCCTTAAGAGACATGATTCAGAATCACCTTTTGCAGTTACTCTGTCTTGTTGGCATGGAAGCCCCCATCAGTTTCGATGCAGACGAAATACGGAACCGCAAAGTGGAAGTACTACGAGCCATGCGGCCCTTCAAAGCGGAGGAAGTCAGCTCACATGCGGTTCGGGGGCAGTACAGTAAAGGATGGGTAGAAGGGAAAGAAGTGCCTGGTTATCGTTCTGAAAAAGGCGTCGACCCCGATTCCAATACGGAGACCTTTGCAGCCATCAAGTTTTTTATCGATAACTGGCGCTGGCAGGGCATCCCGTTTTACCTTCGAACCGGAAAAAGATTAAACCAAACCTCTTCCATTATTACCATTCAGTTCAAAGATGTGCCTCACCATATTTTTGCTTCCAACGTTTCGGAAACATGGCAACAAAATAGACTTATTATCAGCATACAACCTGAAATGAGCATCCGTTTACAGGTGCAATCCAAACGTCCCGGCTTAGACATGGTGTTAAATCCGGTGGATATGATATTTGACTACAAGGGCACTTACGAAAACGATAGCCCGGAAGCTTACGAAACGCTGCTACTCGATGCCATGACGGGAGATCAAACCTTGTTTATGCGAGGAGACCAGGTAGAAGCGGCCTGGGAACTGGTGATGCCGATTATACAAACCTGGGAAAATAAAAAATCCCTTGCATTTCCTAATTACCCCGCAGATAGCTGGGGGCCGGAAGAAGCCGAAGCGCTTATTGCAAGAGACGGTTATCATTGGTTTACCCTTCCCATAAAAGAATAATGATTAGCTTATAACGAATTTATTTATGCACGTACATATTTACACTTCGCTGAATGATTTACAAGAGGACCTGGCAGACTACATAGTTCAGGTCGCAAATCAATCCATTGCCGCCCGCGGACGATTTAATTTTGTTCTGACCGGAGGAAATTCTCCTAAAGCACTTTATCAATGGCTGGCGAAAAACTTGAATCAATCCATTGAATGGAATAAAGTATGGTTTTTCTTCGGGGATGAGAGAGATGTCCCTTCCGATCACGCTGAGTACAATGGAAAAATGGCAAAAGAACATCTTTTCGACTACCTTGATCTTCGGGAGGAGCAAATTTTTTATGTCAACACTTCTCTTTCCCCCGAACAGGCTGCAAAAGATTACCAGGATCGAATAGCGGCCCATTTTATCGATGAACCAATTCGCTTTGACTTTATTCTTCTTGGAATGGGAGACGATGCACACACCGCTTCTATTTTTCCCGGCACCCGTCTGGTCGAAGAAAAGACGGCGTCGGTACAGATGGTGTTTGTAGAAAAACTGAATACCTACCGGATCAGTATGACGGCTCCCCTGATTAATCAGGCAAGACACGTCGCATTCATGGCTTTCGGAATACAGAAAGCCCCCGCTTTAAAGGCTGTATTGGAATTGCAAGAACTGCAAGCCGATCGTTATCCGGCCCAATTAATCCATCCCGAAAACGGCGATCTCAGTTGGTATGTGGATGAAGCGGCCGCCTCCGAATTGAGCGCTCATTCCTAAGAAACCGGCCTCTGACAGTTTCAAGAAAATCGTCAGAGGCCGGTTAATTGAATTGTTCGTCAATCAGCTGCTGAATGATTCCGTCCGCTAAGCCTACTTTGGGTACGTATATCGATTTAATACCTGACCATTTCATAATCGTTAAATAGATTTCTCCTGCCGGAATGATCACATCGGCGCGATCGTAATTCAAATGGAGGATCCCAATCCGCTCTTTCAAGGAATACGCATTCAATTGGTTAAAAATTGCCTTCAACTTGATAAATGACAAAGGAAGATGCTCTTTTTCACCAGATAAACGAAACAATTTATTAATGTTTCCTCCGGTACCGATCGCTGCCAGGTTTTTAACTTCTTTGGTCGCGGTCTTCAACCAGTTTTTCATTTCTTCCCAGGTCTCGGCACGATCCTGATTATCCAGCATACGGATGGTCCCAATATTGAAAGAACGGGAAGCAATTGGTTGACGATTAATGAAAAGAGAGAGTTCGGTACTTCCTCCACCCACATCAATATACAGGTAATTTTTATGCTGATCTAAATTTTCTTCAATGTGATTGGCATAAATGAGGCTGGCTTCCTGCTGTCCGTCAATGATCTCAATTTCCAACGCTGTTTCTTCCTTGATTAAACGAATCAATTCCCCGCCATTTTTCGCTTCCCGCAAAGCAGAAGTGGCACAAGCACGGTATTTATCTACATGGTAAACTTCCAGTAAATGACGAAATGCTTTCATCGAATGCAACAGATCCTTCTCCTTTTTTGGAGAAATATACTGATCTAAAAATGCATCATCCCCCAATCGTAAAGGAACACGTACCAGGGTATTCTTTTTATACGTGATAGACTTTCCATGGTTGGAAATATCAGCGATTAATAATCTTACAGCATTCGAGCCGATATCTATGGCGGCGTATCTCAGCATAAATCTAATGATGTTTATTTTTTAAATATTGATAAGTGTCTACTTGCGCTCTCACTGGCTCAGAATTGCTATGTTTGACGTACTTATTTGAATTTTGACGATTAATTATTCGGGCTTTCACATGGTCATTCAACTGCAATTCGATGATGGCCCGGATTTCTTGTTGCACTTGTTTATCCAGAACCGGAAAACCTACTTCTACCCGATGATCGAGATTTCGTGTCATCAAATCTGCCGACGAAAGATACATTTGTTCCTCCCCTCCATTTCCAAAGATAAAAACCCGCGCATGTTCCAAAAATTTATCAATGATGCTAATCACTTTTATATGTTCACTAAAGCCTTTTACACCGGGCACCAGACAACAGATGCCCCGTACAATTAACTTAATAAGAACGCCTGCATTATTCGCTTCATACAACTTGGCAATAATTCCCTCATCCGCAAGGCTATTCATTTTGAAAATAAGAGAGGCCGGTTTCCCCTCCCGGGCATTCCTGATCTCTCTGTCAATTAACTGGTAAAACTTTGTCCGGCTCTCCAACGGGGAAACAATGAGGTATTTAAATCCTTTCGCTACACGCTTCCTTTTTAAGGCCATAAACAATTTCTGCAAATCGCTTGTCAGCTCTTTCCGACTGGTAAAAATGCTGTGATCGGCGTAGACACCCGCCGTCTTTTCGTTAAAATTTCCGGTGGCAAGGATGGCGTAATAGCTCGATTTACCTTTCTCAATTCGTTTAACAAGGCAAATTTTGGAGTGGACCTTGAAATTATTCAAGCCATACATCACATTCACTCCCTCCTCTTCCAGTCTTGCTGTCCAGAAAATATTGGCCTTTTCATCGAATCTGGCTTTCAACTCCACCAGGCAGTTCACCTTTTTCCCATTTTTTGCTGCATTGATTAAAGTGTGGATCACTTTCGAATTCTCTGCTAAACGGTACAGCGTAATGTTGATTTCCACCACTTTGGGGTCAATGGCCGCCTCTCTTAGAAAGAGTATAATGTAATCATACGACTGATAAGGTAAATTTACCAAGTAATCCCGATGGGCAATCTTATTGAACAGACTTTCAGCACGATGAAGTCCTTTTACTTTCAAAGGAATATTGGGCTTGTATTCCAACTGCTTATTGCCCACATTTGGAAAAGCAATAAAATCACCAAAACGATGGTAGCGGTTCCCGGGGATCAATCCCTCACTATCCACTTTTAAGCTGTTCACCAGGCCGTTTAACATTTCTGCGGGCATGTCCGAATCATACAGCAGTCGCATGGGTTTTCCTTTTTTACGTTTATCCAGGCTTAGCTTTAACTCTTCGATGAACTTGTCACTCACATGATTATCAATGTCCAGTTCCGAGTCACGGGTTAACTGGATAGTGAAAGCACTGATCTCATCATAGTTAAACGCATAAAAAATATCGTCTAAACAATATTTAATAATGTCTTCGATGAGAATGATGAAACGTAAATCATTGGTTTCCGGGAGTACCAGGAAACGAGACATATTTTCCGGAATTTCGATCAGGGCATATTGTTCGCGCTTCCGGCTCCTTTTCTTGGATAAACCCACATAAAAATACAGGTGCCTGTCTTTCAGCTCAGGAAAATCCTTATCAGGATCAAGAATGATCGGAACGAGCGTAGATAAAATCTTATCTCTGAAATAATCTCTCACAAACGCACCCCTGGCTACATTTAGCTGTGTATCATTGAGAATAAAAATCCTATTTTGTGCCAGTTCTGTAATTAAAATGTCTTGAAAAAGAGTTTCAAACCTGCGTTCCTGACTAAGCACTAACGATTTAATTTCATTGAGTACTTTACGGGGATTCATTCCCAATAAGACTTTTGCTTTATTATTAATGTTGCTGAGACGCGTTAGCGTAGCTACTCTTACCCGATAAAACTCTTCAAGATTGGATGAGAATATGGCTAAAAACTTTATTCTTTCAATTAAAGGCACCGTTTCATCCGCCGCTTCCTGCAACACACGTTCATTGAAATACAACCAGCTGATCTCTCGGTTTAAAAATGGGAATTTCCTTTTCGTCATAGCCAAAATCAAAAAATCTCCCGGCCATTAGGAGATTTTCAAATCTGCACATTCTATTGTTAAGGCAATGTTAATTTAAGGACAAATCACACTTTCTTATCCTCTGTACCTGAATTGGGGGTTTCCGGAGTGGGTTTAAGCGCTGGTGTAGCACTGGTTTTTTTAGGAACCACCTTCTTTTTTACCTCTTTTTCCGCTGGACCATTGGCGGATGCCGTTCCCTTTTCGACGGTTGCTTTCGCAATGGTTTTTTTTGCGACAGTCGCTTTTGCAGTCACCTTAGGTTGCGTTACCGCTTTCTTTACTCCTGGTTTAGCTGAAGAGGAAGCGCCCGATGTTTTTTTTGCCGGCTGCCTGGAAGAAACAGGTGTTGACGTCGCTTTTTGTTCCAGTTCCTTGAGTACCTGTACCGTTGGCTCCTTCACTTTAACGCTGCTTACCACCGGTTTCTTCTCAACAACCTTTGCTTTTTTTACTTCTTTTACCACCCGTTTCTTTACTTTCTCACCTTTGTCGGCCGCCTTTTTCACCCCTTTATCCAGCTCTTTTTTGGCTTTTCGGACCACTTTTTTACCCTCCGTCACTTTCTTATCCGTACCTGTCTTCACTTCCTTCCATTTCTTGGAGAGTTTCCTCGCCATGTCCTTGCTTGCTTCAGCAATGTCTTCCGCGATATTTTCCGCATTATGGCCTAATTCACGAACAGCATCGAGAAAACGCTCGGTCAGTTTCTTTTCTATTTTCTTTTTACCGGTTCTCTTCTTTACAGACTTCCCGGCGGTAGTTTTTTGACTTTTCATTTATTTTATAGATTTTTAAGGTTTTATTAGTTAAATTTAATAGTTCACTTTCAATTTACACCATGCCAAGTTTCGATATCGTTAGCAAAATTGATTCTCAGTCGCTCGACAATGCCATCAACAACGCCAAAAAGGAAATTCTGAACCGCTATGATTTTCATCAATCCAAGAGCACCATCGAACTGGATAAAAAAAGCAATACGGTGACCATTCTCACTGAAGACGATATGCGCTTAAAAGCGATCACGGATTCAATCATTTCCCGGATGATGAAACAACAGTTAGACCCAAAAAGTTTGGATTTCGAGAAGAATCAGATCGCTTCGGGCAATATGATCCGTAAAGAGGTTAAAATCAAGGAGGGAATTGATAAAGAAACTGCAAAAAAAATTATAGCCAAAATAAAGGATAGTAAATTGAAGGTTCAGGCTTCTATAATGGATGATCAGGTACGGGTTCAGAGCAAGCAAATTGATGATCTTCAAAAAGTCATTGCCCTTTGCCGTGGAGAAGATTTCGGGCAGCCATTGCAGTATATTAACATGCGTAACTAAGAGATTTAACTGATTTCTATGGAAATAGAAGAAAATGGATATATTTTTTCGGATGACCCCCGTCTAATTGACCTCCATGCCGTGCATGCTTTTCTAAGCGAGGAGTCGTATTGGGCGAAAAATATTCCTTTCGCAAAAGTTGAAAATGCCATTCGGCATTCAGTGTGTTTTGGTATTTATAAGGATCAACAACAAATTGGTTTTGCACGATGGATCACTGATAAAGCGACGTTCGCCTATCTTTGTGATGTGTACATCCTGGCCACTTTTAGAGGAAAAGGATTAGCCAAAAAGTTACTGTCTTTTATGCTTTTTCATCCCGACCTTCAGGATCTTCGGCGTTACCAATTGAGCACACGGGATGCACACGGTTTGTATGAGTTGTTTGGTTTCCGCGCGCTGGAACATCCGGAAACGCAATTAGCCATTGTGATCAAAGACGCCTATAGCGCCCTTCAATAAAGAAAAGCCGGATAATAATCCGGCTTTTCCCTATTTTAATTTATTTTTCTTCACGCCGGTATGCGTAATCTTGACCGGTACAATCAGTCCATCCGAATCAAATTTCATCTCATCAATGCAGGTAATCCGATGGTTACGATCTGTCTCGCCCAACGGTCTCCGGTGATACACGATGTACCAGAGATCTTTTTTGGAATCATGAATTACAGAATGATGTCCGGCACCTGTCGCAATTTCCGGATCTTGTTTCAATATTTTTCCAATCCGTTTAAAGGGACCGAGAGGAGAATCCGCAATGGCATAGGCGACCGAATAATTGGGACCTGTCCATCCACCTTCCGACCACATGAAATAATACTTCCCATCCTTCATAAACATAAAGGAGCCCTCCACGTAGCCTTCAGGGGTAATTTCTTTGAAAGTTGTGCCATCTTCAAAAGGAATAAAGCCGGTAAAGTCGGCATTCAGCCGGGCAATGTTGCAACGAGACCAGCCGCCATAAATCAAATAGTATTGGCCATCTTTATCCTTAAACACAAACTGATCAATGGGTTGAGCCTTGTTGTAGAACTTGTCTATCAGTGGCTTTCCTAAATGATCTTTAAAAGGACCTTCCGGACGATCCGCCACGGCTACACCGATCCCTCCCATTTCCTGATCATTCTGAATGTCATTGGCCCCAAAAAAAAGATAATACTTCCCTCCTTTTTCCGTAATTGAAGGTGCCCACATGGCTTTATGCGCCCATTTGATAGCCGAAGTATCAATTATTCGCGCATGTTTCTTCCAGCTAAGCAAATCTTTGGAGGAAAAAGCATCCATGAACACCTGCTGCTCATATTTTGCGGAGTAGGTCGGGTAAATCCAATAGGTTTTATTGAAAATAATGGCTTCAGGATCGGCATACCAACCGGGAAAAACAGGGTTTCCAGAAAGCTGGGCTTTCAAAAGAAAGGGGAAACAGCTCCCAATAAGTAAAAGATAAAAACGAAACTTCATACGATCTATGGTTAAATAAACCGCAATATACACATTACTAAAACCTTTTAGTAGACCAATTTCATTTTAATCATCAGGCTGTTTTTACATCTTCTTCGCTGTAATCTTTAATGTCGGTGATATAGCCATTGATAAGCAGATATTCGAACAAGGGTTTCGCATCACTGGTAACGGGCATATTGGCGGTAGTGATCACCGTATTGGTCTTTTTATCCATAAATGGATAGGCGAAAAGTTTCACATTTTTAGAGAATGTATCGCTCACATAAGCGAGCAGCTGACTGGCGTAATGATCTCCAAAATTAGTGGAATTAAAAACAAATTTAAGGTTATTGATATTGGTGGAGATTCCTACACTTTCAGGCCGACAACGATCAAGGTATTTGGCCAGTCGGTTGTGGCGGGTAAAATTAGAAACAATCACCAGATTTCCTGTTTTGCACATGTCCTCAGTTCGTCGGGCAACGGCTTCCAGATCCACATCCTCAGGCGTTTCCTGTTCATCGGTCAACACATTGGTTAACAACACTTCTATCAATACTTTCAGGTTTCCGGGAGCCACTTCATTCGTCCGCACAAATTGCTCCACAGCCTTATTAAAGAGATTAAAATTAGGATTTGACTTTTGACCATACTTGGTTCTTAAAATCATAATATCCTTTTTATACAACAGGTCTTTGGCCTGACGGGGACGACCATCTGCATCAAAAATGGCGGCGGCAGAAAAATCTTTCATGATGAGGTATAGGTTTAACAAAATATTATTAATCCCCTCAAAACAAGGCCCTTTAACAGAAATCATATCAATTTCAACGGAACCTATTGTTAAATTATCCACCAGCGATTCAATCATCATTTTCGGATCGTGCCGGTAATAATAGGCTGCATAAACCAGATTAACCCCTATAATTCCCAACACCCTTTGCTGCATATTGACGTCGGTATCCAACAAGCGCACATGAAAGAAAATTTCATTAGGAGGGCTACCTGCTGCATGCTGAAAATGAATTCCCACCCAGCCATGAGGCTCGTTGGTACGTTTAAAATTAAGGGTAGTTACCGTATTGGCGAAAGCGAAAAATGTACGATGATCGTATTTCTCACCGGAAAGGCGTTCATTAAGGAGACTGAACTCGTGTTCAAGCATCCGAAGAAGTCGGCTTTGGCTCACGTAACGTCCTGAACTTTCCGCACCATAAATCGCATCACTAAAGGTCATGTCGTAGGCAGACATGGTTTTAGCTACAGTTCCGGAAGCCGCACCTGCAGTAAAAAAATTTCGAGCAACTTCCTGCCCCGCACCTATCTCTGCAAAAGTCCCGTAAATCTGAGTGTCGAGGTTAATTTTCAAGGCCTTTCGCTTCGTATCAAGAATTTCTCTTTCCATCTTACAAAAATATAAAAAACAAGCCATTTACCGACTTAAAAAACAGAATAGAATTGGTCTAAAAAAGACAAAGGTCGCCTTATAAGCAACCTTGTCTACCCTAAAACTACCCTCCAATGAGGGAAAAAAACACGTTGATTACAATACCGTAATTTCTCTGTGAAGTGCTTTTGCCTCGTCTTTTTTAGCAATGCTGATGTACAACACTCCATTGGTATATACGGCATTGATCTGGTCTGCATCAATTCCTTCAGGCATGATGAAAGATCTCGCAAAAGAACTAAAATCAAACTCTTTTCTTGAATAATCTTTCTCGATCGTACCTTCCTGGCTTTTCTTTTCAACCCATACAGATAAAGTATCTTTTTTAAGGTTGATTTGAAAATCTCCCTTCTCTAAACCAGGGGCAGCCAATTCAATTTCGTATTGACTTTCCGATTCATGGATATTTACCGCCGGCGACTTTTGAACATATTGGTTTTTATTAAAAGCATCGCTAAACAATGAGTCGAAAACATTGTTAAAGTAAGGGGCGCTGTTGCGTGTACGATTGTTAAATTTTACTAAAGTCATGTGATTTGTCTCCTATCTAATTTTTTTATTTTTTCTATGTTAGTAAAGAGTAATCAATCCTTGTTCCAATCAAAAAAATAATGATATTAAAGACATTTTGGCGTAAAAAACAAAAGAACAATGACAAAAAGTCATTAAACAGCAGCCACATCGACCATTTTAAGTATAAAACACACATAGAAATGCGTTTAACGGATAGCGACCGCATGGGACATGTAAATCACGCCGTGTATTTTACCTATCTGGAGATCGCACGTAGTCATTATTGGCAACACGCCATCCACTGGGACTGGAAAAAAACCGGGGTAGTTATCCGGCACGCCTCCATTGATTACCTGCATCCAATTTTTCCGGAGGATAAAATAAATGTATACGTTCGTACCTCGCGCATTGGACAAAGTAGTTTTGACCTTGAATACCTCATCGTTAAACAGGTCAACCTACAAGAAATCCCTTGTAGCAAAGGCAGCACTACCTGCGTGGCGATCGATTACCATACGAAAAAACCAACGCCCGTTCCGGAGAAAGAAAGGCAGAAAATGATTGACTTTGAGCAGTTAAAAGGGGCCAATCAGTGAACAGCGCTCCCTTAAGAGAAGATTAAGGAATCATTTTTCCGGGATTAAGAATGTGACACGGGTCGAAAGCCTGCTTAATGGCACGCATCAAATCCAAATGCACCTTTCCATATTTTACCGTCATGTATTCTTTTTGCACCAGACCTATTCCATGCTCTCCAGAAATAGTTCCTCCCAAAGCAGCGGTTAATTGAAAAATTTCGACAATTCCATCTTTCAGTTTATTCTTCCAGTCTTCCTCGCTCATTTGTCCTTTAATGATATTCACATGCAGGTTTCCATCTCCGGCATGCCCATAACATACACTTTCGAAACCGTATTTTACCCCAATCTCCTTAATTCCTAATACCAGTTGAGGCAAGGCGGCACGAGGCACCACAGTATCCTCCTCTTTGTACACCGAATTCGACTTCACCGACTCGGCCATGGTTCTACGCATTCGCCAAAGCTCTTCCTTTTGCTGAGCGGTATCCGCAAACAACACATCACTGCAACCAAAACTTTCCAATACCTGATTGATTTTTTCACATTCATTAAACAACTGATCCATTTCTTCTCCATCTAACTCAATCATCAAAAAAGCTTCTATGCCTTCTTTAAGTTCGAAGCGAATTCCGTCGTACTGAATCACCCATTCAACCCCTTTTCTTTCCATAAACTCCAGGGCCGAAGGTACCACACCCGCACGAAAAATAGCAGAAACAGCCCCACAGGCAGAAAGATGATCTTTAAAGGAAGCGAGCAACAACACATCGTGGGTACTTGCAGGAATGAGCTTTGTCACAATTTTGGTCACGATTCCGAGAGTTCCTTCCGAGCCAATCATTAACTGTGTAAGGTTGTATCCCGATGCGTATTTCAGCGTATTTGCTCCTGTCCAAAGTACCTCTCCATTGGGAAGAACCACTTCCAGATTAAGAATATATTCCCGGATAGTCCCATATTTCACCACGCGGGGACCTCCGGATCCATGAGCCACATTTCCCCCCATGAAACAAGAACCTTTGCTGCTGGGGTCTACCGGATAACGAAGTCCCTTTTCGGCTACCGCAGTGATAAACACTTCTGTAATTACTCCAGGTTCTACCGTTGCCTGCAAATTTTCCATGTCTATTTCCAGAATTTGGTTGAATTTCTCCATAGACAACAAAACTCCGCCATGTACCGGCAATGCCGCACCGCTCAGACCCGTCCCGCCTCCACGTGGGGTAACAGGCACCCGATGGAAATGACAGAGCTTCATCAACGCAGATACCTGATCCACATTTAAAGGCTTAACAACCACTTCTGGAAGGTACAATAAGTCTTCCGTTTCATCCTGACCGTAACGTTCGCAGGTTTCTTCATCCACAAAAACCTGTTCATAACCTACCGCTTCTTTCATCGCGGCCAATATCTCTGGGGTGATTTTCGAATATTCTATCATTTTAGGGGGCAATATAGCTAAGTTGTACAAAGGAATGGCCAACGATTCCTTTCATAGGAGGATTCAATTTTTTAATCCCAATGTCTGCGCTCACTAGAAAAGGATAAAGTTTCAGCAGGGCATCCATGATATTTTTCACGACTGTCTCAAGTAGCTTCTGTGTCTGCTCCATTTCCTGCCTCACCAGCTCATTGATCACTTCATAATTCACCGTGTGTGCGATATTTTCTGTATCTGCGGTGGCGTCGGGAAAAAACTTCACTTCCACATCAACTAAAAAATGATTTCCTGTTAACTGTTCTTCAGGATAAAGGCCGTGAAAAGCAAAAAACTTTACCTCTTTAAGAGCCACTGTTTGCACATACATCATATTAAAGGAAGCATAAAAAATTGACTGCCGCAAATTTAATTTTTTAAAAGGTTTTCACCACGCATTCTTCGAATTTAATTACCTTTGATCAATCAGTTATAGAACCAAGTACCAAATACATAAATGAACAAAATGTCCAAAAAAGATCTATACGAATCTCCAGATTATTACGCTATCGATGAACTTTTATCGGAAGAACATTTATTAATCCGCCAGTCCGTTCGGGAATGGGTAAAGAAAGAAGTAAGTCCCATTATTGAGGAGTATGCTCAAAAAGCAGAATTCCCTCATCATTTGATTAAAGGACTGGGAGAGATTGGTGCGTTTGGACCCACCATTCCACCTGTTTATGGCGGTGCAGGGCTGGATTACATGGCCTATGGGATCATCATGCAGGAAATTGAGCGTGGGGATTCGGGGATTAGGTCCACGGCCTCTGTACAGGGATCGTTGGTCATGTACCCTATTTATACCTACGGAACAGAAGAACAAAAGAAAAAGTACCTGCCTAAACTGGCTACCGGCGAATGGATGGGTTGTTTTGGATTAACCGAACCCGACCATGGAAGCAATCCGGGTGGAATGTTAACCACAATTAAAGATGACGGCGACCATGTGGTATTGAACGGATCAAAGATGTGGATCTCAAATGCCCCCTTTGCAGACCTGGCCGTCGTATGGGCAAAAGACGAAGAAGGCAAAATTCGCGGACTCATTGTAGAACGAGGCATGGAAGGTTTCAGCACGCCTGAAACACATGGAAAATGGAGTCTTCGTGCTTCTGCCACCGGCGAGTTGGTATTTGACCAGGTGAAAGTCCCTAAAGCCAATTTATTTCCCGACATACGCGGGCTGAAAGGCCCCTTGGGTTGTTTAAACCAGGCGCGCTATGGCATTGCCTGGGGTGCTTTGGGAGCAGCGATGGACTGCTACGATACGGCCCTTCGCTATGCAAAAGAAAGACATCAATTCGGCAAACCGATCGGTGCTTTTCAGTTACAGCAAAAAAAGCTCGCTGAAATGATTACTGAAATTACGAAAGGTCAACTCCTTGTGTGGCGGTTAGGGCAGTTAAAAAATGAAAACAAGGCAAGCGCAGAACAAATCTCCATGGCCAAAAGAAACAGTGTCGAGATAGCCCTGGACATTGCTAGAAACGCCCGTCAAATGTTGGGAGGAATGGGAATTACCGGCGATTATTCAATCATGCGGCATATGATGAACCTCGAATCAGTGGTCACCTATGAAGGCACACACGACATTCATCTGTTAATTACCGGAATGGATGTCACCGGGTTGAATGCTTTCAAATAAAATCTATTTTCCTTTTATAATTTGAATGCCCGTCATTTATCAATAATGAGGTTCATTGCTTATGAAAACATTTAAAAAATACATTACTCTTCCGGCTCCGCCGGAAGAAGTTTACCTGGCATTAACCAAAGAACAAAGCATTCAGCTCTGGACAGGCGCAACAGTTGTCTTTACCGAACAGCCGGACACCGAATTTTCCCTATGGGATGGAGATATTGTAGGAAAGAACCTCGCTTTTGATTACGGGAAGAAGATTGTTCAACAATGGTATTTCGGAGAAGAAAATGAAGCTTCCATCGTCACTATCAAGCTGCATGAAGCTAAAAAAGGCACCTCCCTTGAGTTTGTGCAAACCAACATCCCCGAAGAAGATTACGCTGACTTTAGTGAAGGCATTATCCACCATTACCTCGGCGGATTAGAAGATTTTTTTGAACTGGAATAGCCCTAGATGCATGAAAATCAGCATACTAAAGTGTTTTTTTATTTGCGGTATATCCCTTTACTCCTGTAAAGGTCCAAGCATTTTTATTCCGGCCTTAGTGGGGAATGACATGAGCTACATCCCCAAGGCGCTCAGTTCGGACTCCATTCACCGAAAGCATTCTTTTTCGGCCAATTACTCGGTCAGTTCGATGAACGGAGGATCAGCAGGAAATGGAATAGAAATGGGTTCTTTTCAATACAGCTTCGCGAAAACCTATTCGCATATCAACTGGGCGATAGGAACAGCGGCTTTCTTGGGAAAAACCGAATCCCTGCCGCGCACAGATAAAACCATTGATTTTCCAGAATTTTACAACAAGCCTGTAAAAGGACTTACCCTTCGCACATCTTTCGGAGTGCACGACAGTGGAGAGCGGGCAGATTTCAGAATCCTCTCCTGGGAAAATGCCCTAAGCTTCGAAGGAGGGCAATATGCTTCTTTCCGGGAAAATCTTTCCAGACAAACAGACCTCTCCAACACCATCTTGCATTCGGGCAGGAACACCTGGACGACGGGGGGAGCCACTGAATATAGTTGGAGGGCGAAAAACAACGCCACTGCTCATTTTGGTCTTCGTTTCTTTTTTGGTTATGTCATTAATTGGAAAAAGAACACCTTTTATGCTCCTCTTATGGAAAGAGAGTTCATTGAGCGCCGGAAACTTGCCATGGATTTCACGTTCTATGCCAAGCTAAATCGTTTTTATGGTACCTACACTTCAGGCAGTTTCTTCGGGGCGTCTTTTGCCAAAGTGGGGCTGGGTTATGCTTTCTAAAACATTTTGTTGTAGAACAGTGTTATACCCTAAATTAAAAATGAAATGATATGGGTAGAACAATTGGATTAATCGCTATTATTCTGGGCATTGTGCTTCTTGCCTGGACGGGTTTCACTTACACCAAAAAAGAAAAAATTGTGGATGCTGGCCCTATTGAAATTACCGCTGATAAACAGAAGACTGTCAACTGGCCTCCTTATGCGGGCGGAATTGTCCTGGTAGCAGGAATCATTCTGTTAGTATCATCGCCTAAAAAGGCAGGGTAAGCCATTATTCACCTTCCAGCATGTCGCTGTGAATGGAAGAAACCGTTTCTCTCAGATTGTAATGAGAAGCCATGACTTCACCATATGCTCCGGCACTTCGGATGGCGATCAGATCATGACGGAAAGTCTCGGGTAAAACCACTTCCTTTCCAAAACAATCGGTACTCTCACAGATAGGACCCACCACGTCGTATTTAACGGGAGTATCGCTTTCCTCTCTGCTTAGGTTGTCTATTTGATGATAGGCCTGATACAAAGCCGGGCGCATTAATTCCGTCATTCCTGCATCGAGAATTAAAAAGTTTTTCTTACGTCCATTTTTAACATACAATACGCGGGAAATGAGCGAAGCACATTGACCTACCAGCGCTCTTCCCAATTCGAAATGCACTTCCTGACCATGCTTGACCTCCAGAAAATCTTTAAAAATCTGAAAATAAGCCTGGAAATCAGGCATCTGACTCTCGGGCTGATGATAGTCAATCCCCAGTCCACCCCCTACATTTAATACCTTTACCCTGAAACCGTGTGCTTCGAACCAGGCAGCGAATTCATTTACACGAATACAGAGACTTTTAAACACATCCAGATGGGTTATCTGAGAGCCTATATGAAAATGAATGCCCAGAAATTGAAGATGGGGAGCTTTTTTTAAGGTTTCTGCACAGGCAGGGATATCCCAGGAGTTAATACCAAACTTATTCTCATCCAGTCCTGTGGTAATATTGGCATGGGTATGCGCATCCACATTTGGGTTAATCCGGATCGCGACATTGGCTTTTACCCCTTTCAGAGCAGCAAGTTCGTTTAACACTTCCAACTCCTGAATCGACTCTACATTGAAACAAAAAATCTCAAAATCCAGGGCGTCTAAAATTTCCCTATCCGACTTCCCTACACCGGCAAAAACAATCTTTTCTTTTCCAAAGCCACTTTCTACTGCCCTTTTCACCTCCCCACCGCTCACGCAGTCGGCACCGAATCCTACCGTCTGGATTTCCTTTAACACCACAGGGTTAAAATTGGCTTTCATTGCATAATGTACATGAAAACCATGGGTCGCCGCTGCTTCTCTACAACTCTTTAAAGTATTTCTTAATAATTTAAGGTCGTAATAATAAAACGGGGTTGCTATCTTTGAAAAATAGGCGGTTGTATTCGTCGAAAACATGGTGTTGAAAGTTTTAATTATTCTTTTTCTGGTACTGGCTCTGATTCTTTATGCCGCAAACTATCTTGATTACAGACGTCAGGTAATTAGCCGCCAGCGCTTCGAAAAAAAGATACGTGTTTTTCTACTGTTGATTCTGATTTTACTCTTTATCTTATTTTATTTCCGTTAATTATTCAAATATACGGTTATGAAGGCTCCTTAAAGCTTCTACTTTGTCAGGCGTGCTTACCAGGAGAGACACGTTATAAGCACTTCCTCCATACGAAATCATTCGCACGGGAATGTGTTTAATGGAATCGAGTACTTTAGCTGCATACCCGTGTTTTTCAGCTCCAAAATCGCCTACCACACAGATGATGGTCTGATCGGTATCTACTTCTACACTTCCAAAAGAAGTGAGTTCCTTTTTAATGGCTTCCAGGTGATCGGTCACATCGATGGTGAGAGAGACCGCTACCTCAGACGTGGTAATCATGTCGATGGGGGTTTTATAGCGTTCAAAAATTTCAAACACTTTACGTAGAAAACCATAGGCCAGTAACATTCTGCTCGATTGGATTTTAATGGCAGTGATGCCATCCTTCGCTGCGATGGATTTAATTTTCCCCTTTTCACTCTCTGTAGTGATCCACGTTCCTGCCGCCTCCGGCTCCATCGTATTTAACAGACGTACGGGGATTTTATATTTCTGTGCCGGAAAAACCGATTGAGGATGCAGAATTTTAGCTCCAAAATAGGCCAGCTCTGCCGCCTCATCAAAAGAAAGTCGGGAAATGGGCTTTGTTCCTTTTACAATCCGTGGATCATTGTTATGCATGCCGTCAATATCCGTCCAAATCTGTACTTCCTCTGCCAGAAGAGCTGCGCCAAGTAAGGAAGCGGTATAATCACTTCCACCCCGGCGTAAATTATCCACTTCCCCAAAGCTGTTTCTACAAATAAATCCCTGCGTAATGAACAGATGATTGTCCGGATATTTCTCTAAAAGAGGTTGGAGATTGGCCGTCGTAAAAGCGACGTCCGGTTCTGAATCTTCATCTATTTTCATGAAATCAAGTGCCGGTAATAACACCGACGGAACCCCGATTGATTTCAAATAAATATGGTACAATGTGGTTGACAACAATTCTCCTTGCGCTAACACGACTTTATCTTCAATGCCCGTAAAAAGGTCATTGCTTAAGTTTAACAGAAACTGAAAATGATAATCCACCACCTCCTGACCCTGTTCCCTGAAATCGCCTTCCGGAAGAAGTGCCGCAATAAAGTCGTTATACTTCTGTTGCAAATGCTTGATTAACTCGGTTCCCTTCTGTTTATCTCCTTGTTGTAATTGCTGAGAGATTTCCACTAAACTGTTTGTGGTGCCGGAAACAGCCGACAATACCACAATCTGTCTTTCTCCTGGACGAATGATGTCTAAAAGTTTTTTCATCCGTTCCGGACTACCTACAGAGGTGCCACCAAATTTTAATATTTTCATTTTAATTAGAAGTCGTATTTTTCTTATACTTGTAACGGGGCGTGAAAATAAGGAAAAGCCACTATATTTTTACCAACCTGACAAAATAAAATAAGGAATAATGAATTTTAGAACATTCTTCTCCATTTTTTATTTGTTATCAGCAAGAAACAGCATTATTTAATCAAACTATGCATTTAGACCAGTCAACCCAGGCAACCATTGATAAATGGCTTTCGGGCAATTACGATCCGGAAACAAAAAAACAGATAAAAGCACTTCTCGAGGCAGGGGCAGAAAAAGAATTGACCGATTCATTTTATAAAAACCTTGAATTTGGAACCGGTGGGTTGAGAGGTATTTTAGGGATTGGATCCAACCGCATCAACCGGTATACCATCGGCACTGCCACTCAGGGCCTGGCCAACTATCTTCACAAAAAATACCCCTCTGAGGAGATTCATGTCGCTATTGCACACGATAGCCGCAATCAAAGCGATGTGCTGGCACGCATTACCGCAGATGTATTCACTGCCAACGGCATTCATGTGCACTTTTTTGAAGCCCTCCGCCCCACCCCGCAACTGTCATTTGCCATTCGTGAATTGAATTGTAAAAGTGGAGTAATGATTACCGCCTCACACAATCCCAAGGAATACAATGGCTATAAAGCTTATGGAGAAGACGGGGGGCAGTTAACCCATCCCGACGATCAACTGGTGATGGATGAAGTGGCGGCTATCCGGCATATCGGCGAGGTAAATTTTGAAGGTCAACCAGAATTACTTCATTCCATTGGAAAAGAAATGGATACCCGTTATATCGAGCAAACAAGCAAATTATCGGTTTCTCCCGAAGCTATCGCCCGTCAATCCGATCTAAAAATCGTATACTCCCCTATTCACGGAACGGGCTTCACACTGGTTCCGGAATCCCTCCGTGCATTTGGTTTTAACAATGTTCATATCGTAGAAGAACAAAGTGCACCCGATGGCAATTTCCCAACCGTCGTTTACCCTAATCCCGAGGAAAAAGAGGCTTTAACCCTTGCATTAAACAAGGCAAAAGCGCTAGACGCAGACCTCGTACTGGCCACCGATCCGGATGCAGACAGGGTAGGCATTGCGGTAAAAAACCAGGCGGGCGATTTTGTGCTTTTGAATGGCAATCAAACAGGAAGTTTACTTATTTATTATTTATTGAATTCTTGGGAAGAAAAACAAAAGCTAACAGGGAATGAATACGTGGTGTCTACTATCGTGACGACCGGTCTGATCAAGGAAATGTGTGATCGCAAAGGGGTAACCTATTTTAATACCCTTACAGGATTTAAATGGATCGGAAAACGAATGACGGAATTGGCCGGTAAGAAAACATTCATAGGCGGTGGAGAAGAAAGCTATGGATACCTGATCGGAGATCTTGTTCGTGATAAAGACGCCGTTATTTCCTGTGCTTTCATCGCTGAAATGACCGCTTATTACAAAGATAAAGGAAGCAGTTTGTTCGAAGGTATGATTCAAATGTACCTCGAATATGGCATGTATAAAGAAGACCTCGTGTCCATCACCAGAACCGGAAAAAGTGGTGCCGAAGAAATTAAATCCATGATGCAAAAATTCAGGAAGAATCCCCCTACCCACCTGGGGGGAGCTGAAGTGGTGACTTTAAAAGATTACGAACAAGGCATTGAAACCGATCTGCTGACAGGGAATATTAAGACATTAGATTTTCCTAAATCGGATGTATTGCAATTTTATACCGCCGATGGCGGGATCATCTCGGCTCGTCCAAGCGGAACAGAACCAAAGATCAAATTCTATTGCAGTGTCAAGGAACCGCTGGAAACCGCCTCCGATTTTGAGAAAACCGAACAAAAACTGAACGGGAAGATCCGGCAAATCATGGAAGATCTTCAATCCTGATAAACCAACAAAGAACCAGTCGTCCCCCAGCTTTTTTACGGTACGACTGGTTTAATGTGAGGTACTTCCTTTCAACTGAATGGTTTGAGAAAGGCTAAATTGAGCAGAAGAGGGACCAACGGCTATTTCTACCATTCCCGGAATAATTCCAAGATCGTCTTTCTCAGAATCGTAATGCATCCATTCGCTTGCGTTCAGTTCAAATCGTACCTGTTTCTTTTCCCCTTTCTTTAGGTGGATGCGCTGAAAACCTTTCAATTCTTTTAAAGGCATCTCTGCGCCTTCCTGCCGGATATACAATTGCACCACCTCATCTCCTGCATATTTTCCTACATTCTGTAAGTCGAACGTTAATTCCAACGGTTTTCCTTCCTGCAATTCTGTTCCGGAAATATGGAGATTTTTATACTGAAACCGTGTATAACTCAAGCCATACCCAAATGGATAAAGCACCGGTTTTTCGGCATAACGATACGTTCTTCCCTTCATGCTGTAGTCGTCAAAAGGGGGAATATCGGCAATGGAGTGATAAAAAGTGAAGGGCAAACGACCAGCGGGATTATACTTTCCGGACAATACTTCCCCGATGGCTTTTCCTGCCTGTTCACCGCCATACCAGGTTTCCAGAATCGCGTCCAGTTGTTCTTCTGCCCAGTTGATCGCCAACGCGCTGCCATTCATTAACAGCAATACAATTGGTTTATCAAGTTGTCTTAATTCCTTTAAAAGGCGTACTTGTACAGCGGGCAAGTCCAGATTCGTTTTATCTCCTCCTTTAAAACCAGGAACATTGACCTGTAACTCTTCTCCCTCTAGGCGTGGAGAGATCCCCCCAACAAAGAGAATGACTTCTGATCTCCGTGCAGCTTCCAACGCCTCAGTAAAATCATCTACCTGATCAGGGATCGTATCTATCAAAGCACATCCCTCCGCATAATGAATAACCGCTTGTTTAAATGCCTCTCTAATTCCCTCCAAAGGGGTAACAATATGTGCCGGTTCCCCATGATAGTTCCCGAGAAGTACCTCTTTATCTGCTGCATTTGGCCCGATCACCGCAATGTGCTTTACTTTCGGACTCAGAGGCAGCGTTTGTTTTTTATTTTTCAACAACACAATGGACTCCTTGGCCAGAGAAAGCGCGTGTTGTCGATGACTGGGCTGATTGACCACGTCATAGGGAATTTGCGCATATGGATTTTCTGATTCAGGATCAAACATTCCGAGTTTGAAGCGCGCCCTCAGTAGGCGTGCCACTGCTGTATCCAACACCGACTCACTCAATAATCCCTGACGAATGGCCGGAATAACGGCTTCAGGATAGCCGTAACATTGGTTATCCACACCGGCATTCATGGCCTGTGCTACTCCTTCAATACTGTCTTTGGCAGTTTTATGAAACATGTAAAAATCATATACTGCCCCACAATCGGTGGCCACAAAGCCTTCAAAACCCCATTTTTTCCGCAGAATATCCTGAATAAGAAAAGGGTCGCTACAACAAGGTTCACCATATAGGCGATTATATGCGCACATCACCGAATACACCTTTCCCTCTTCTGTAAGTTTCTTAAAAGCAGGCAAATAAGTCTCCCATAAATCTCTTTTGGAAGGAACCGCATTGAACGAATGGCGGGAAGATTCAGGACCACTGTGAACCGCATAATGTTTCGCTGTAGTGATTGTTTTTAAATAGCGTGGGTGGTCTCCCTGCATACTTTTAACAAAAGCGATCCCCAATTGTCCTGTCAAAAAGGGGTCTTCGCCGAAGGTTTCATGTCCTCTGCCCCATCTTGGATCTCTGAAAATATTCACATTTGGTGAATAGAAAGTCAGTCCCATATAAATTTCCCTTTTCCCATCCTTCGCAAATTGATGGTGTTTGGCCCGCGCTTCATCACTAATCATCTTGCCCATCTCCTCTATTGCCGACTTGTTAAACGTAGCAGCCAGACCAATGGGTTGCGGAAAAGAGGTAGCCAGTCCGGCCCGGGCAACTCCATGCAGTGCTTCATTCCACCAGTCGTAAGCAGGAATGCCCAAACGCTCAATGGCAGGTGTTTTATTATGCATCTGCGAAGCCTTTTCCTCCAGGCTCATGCGTTTCAACAGATCTTGCACCCTTCTTTCCTGTAACTGGTGAGGGTCTTTATAAATTTCCTGTTGTGCGCGTATTTGTCCAACTCCTGCCAGCCATAATATAACCAACAAGGTATTTTTCAAACCATTGCGCCGTGTAAAAAAAGGAATGTCTTGTCTCATGATTCGGTTATTCATTTCTATCTTCCGGATGCATACACACCCGTTGCCGATTACTGCCCAATCCCTCTATTTCCCATTCAACCAGATCGCCTGCTTTTAAGAAAACGGGATCCGGCCGCTGCCCCATTCCTACTCCTGCCGGGGTGCCGGTCGTCACGATATCGCCTGGTAAAAGAGTCATAAACTGACTAATGTAACTCACTAAAAAAGGAATTCTAAAGATGAGCTGGCTGGTGGTACTTTCCTGGTATAATTTTCCATTTACCGAGAGTCGCATGGTTAATTGATGAACGTCTTTTATTTCATCTTTACTCACCAAAAATGGACCCGCCGGCGCAAACGTATCGCAGCTTTTCCCTTTGGTCCATTGTCCGCATCTCTCCAACTGGTAGTCTCTTTCACTGTAATCGTTCAAACACAAGTAACCTGCAACATGATCCATGGCCTCCTCTTCCGAAACATAGGTGGCCTTCTTCCCAATTACGAAGGCTAGTTCAATCTCCCAATCGGTTTTTTTACTGCCTTTAGGAAGAAGGAGGTCATCACTGCCACCACAAAGAGCTGAAGTAGCTTTCATAAAAAGAATGGGCTCTTCAGGAAGGGCTAATCCACTTTCGTGGGCATGATCCCTGTAGTTTAGCCCTACCCCAATCAGTTTGGATGGACGGGCCACCGGCGATCCCAGACGGGTTTGATCGGAGATTTGAGGAAAAGTGGTCGTGGCTAGTAACGCGGCTAATTTTTTCATTCCGTTCCCGGCGAAAAAAGCATCGTTGTAATCTTCAATGACTGAAGAAACATCAAAATATTGTCCATGAATCCATAGACCCGGCTTTTCATTTCCGGCGGTCCCAAAACGAATTAACTTCATATTCGTTAGCTAAAATAGCATTAACTATTCTAAAAGTTAATTACTGTTCTTAAAATTTTAATTCTTTCAATCGATCTTTTATACGGGAAGAACCATAAGCCGTTCCGTTACGTGTCGGCTGAGCATTTCGACAGGGCCATCTCCGATACAGATACGGATGCTTCCATCATAGGTTTCTTTACTTTTGATATGAATCAGGGTTCCCAATTGCAAATGTTTTTGATTTAAAAACCGTAAAAAACTTTCGGATGAATCGGAAATGGCCATCAGTTTTACAGAGTCACCGGCATTAAAACCAGATAAGGGTGTGTAATCGGGCGTTTCCAACAAACCATGTGCATCAGGAATGGGAGATCCATGCGGGTCAAATTTGGGAAAACCCAGAATCTCATCCATCTTTTCAAAGAGTTTGGGGGCTTGTATATGCTCCATCTGTTCGGCAATTTCATGCACTTCTTCCCAGCCAAAACCCATTTTTTCATATAAGAACATCTCCGTTAAACGATGCTTTCTTACGATTAGGGCAGCAAGACGTTTCCCTTCGGCCGTAAGACGAATGGGCTTATAGCTTTCAAAATGAACCAGTCCCTTTTCAGCAAACTTTTTCATCATACTGTTCACCGTAGGCATTTTTATTTCTAAACGCTTACTCAGCTCATTCACACTCACTTCATGCTGCTCATTGGCCAGCGAAAGGAGTGCTTTCAGATAATTCTCTTCGGCAGCAGAATACATCCTACAAACTTACTAAAATAAACGCAGGGACACATGTTAAAAATAATACAATTTTCAATTGTTAGATTAATCTAACTTTTATATATTTGCATAATAAATTTAAAACTTAGTCTATATGAATATTCGATTTTTACTGCTCTTGTCCTTATTGATCAGCTCCTTTCCTACTTTGGCACAACACCTTCTTTTAAAAGGAAGAGTAACGGATGCCAGTGGAAAGGGCCTAGAATCTATCCAAGTCCGTATTCCAGGCTTGAAAGTACAGACACAAACGGATGCTTCTGGTGACTACGAATTGAAACAATTGAAAACGGGCACCTGGCAGGTCTTCTTTAGTCATACGGGTTTTCAACAGGAAGAACGAACAATCCATTTAACAGATAGTCTTCCTTCAACGCTCTCTATTCGACTAGAGCCGCACTCCTCCTCACTCAAAGAACTGGTGGTTACCGGCACCATGAAAACCGTTTCCAAACTCGACAGTCCTGTGCCTGTAGAGGTCTATAGTGCCCGCTACTTCCGGGCCAATCCTACTCCCTCTCTATTCGACGCCCTGCAACACATCAATGGGGTACGTCCGCAGTTAAATTGCAATATCTGTAACACAGGCGACATCCATATCAATGGGTTGGAAGGCCCCTATACCATGATTTTATTAGATGGAATGCCCATTGTTAGCGGGTTATCAACGGTATACGGCCTCAGTGGGATTCCCTCTTCTTTGATTGATCGGGTAGAAATTGTAAAAGGACCTGCCTCTACGCTATATGGAAGTGAGGCGGTTGGAGGGCTCATCAATGTGATTACCAAAAGTCCTGAACAAAGCGATCTTTTATCGGCAGACCTCTTTAGTACCAGTTGGCAGGAACATACGCTGGACATCGCCGGAAAATGGAAAATAGGCCAGAAGATACAATCACTTACCGGGATCAATTATTTTCATTATCAGCAGCCGATGGACCATAATCATGATCATTTTACCGACGTGACCTTACAACAACGCTTTTCCCTGTTTAATAAATGGACGATCAGTAGGCCGGAAGGACGTGTGTTTCGTTTGGCTGGCCGTTACATTTACGAAGATCGATGGGGGGGCGAAATGAATTGGGATAAACACAGCCACAGAGGAGGTGATAACGTGTACGGAGAAAGTATATATACGAAACGATGGGAGGCCTTGGGAACCTATCAATTACCGAGCACCGAGTTACTTATGCTTCAGTTCAGTGCAAATGGTCACCAGCAGAACAGTGCGTATGGAGAAATGCTTTACCTCGCCGACCAATATGTCGCTTTTACACAGCTCACCTGGAACAAAGCCCTTGGGAAACATGATCTCCTTAGTGGATTAAGCTATCGTTATACCTATTATGACGACAATACTCCGGCCACTTTTCTTGCAGACGAACAACGAAACAATGCCAGTCGCACACATTTACCCGGTTTTTTTCTGCAAGATGAAATCAGATTTAATGATCAACACAGTCTGTTGGCCGGCCTTCGGTACGATTACAACTCCATTCACGGGTCAATAGTTAGTCCTCGATTAAATTACAAACACACATCCATTGATCAGAACGAAATTATTCGCATCAGTATTGGAAATGGGTATCGGGTGGCCCATGTATTTACGGAGGACCACGCAGCCTTAACGGGTGCAAGGAAAGTGGTTTTTTTGAATGACCTTCGTCCGGAAACCTCCTGGAATGCCAACGTCAACTATGTCAGGAATTTTTACCTGCCCGGATCCCGTTTTATAGGCATTGATGCGGCTGTTTTTTATACGCATTTCACAAACAAGATTGTGGCTGATTATGAGCAAGATCCCAATCTGATTATTTACGATAACCTGGGCGGCTATGCCATTTCAAGGGGGCTTTCGCTTAACCTTGACATGCGCTTGCTTTCTCCGCTCCAGATACGTTTGGGAGCAACATTCATGGACGTCCATCAGAAAGAGGGGGGCGAAAAAACAAGGCAATTATTTACGGAACGCTTTACGGGTACCTGGAACATCAATTACCGTTTCCCCACAGGAAACTGGAGTATGGATTATACGGGAAATGTGTATAGTCCGATGCGGCTTCCTCTTTTAAGCGAACTGGATCCGCGAAGTGCGTATTCTCCATGGTGGAGCATACAAAACATCCAGGTGACCAAAACTTTTAAGGGGCATCTGAGTGTATATGGCGGAGTAAAAAATCTCCTTAACTGGCGCCCGGGAAAGAAAGATCCGTTCTTAATTGCCAGGTCACATGATCCTTTTGATCGCCAGGTGGTATTTGATGCCCAGGGACAAGCGGTTCCCACCGCAGAAAATCCTTATGGCCTTACATTCGATCCCAGCTATGTATATGGGCCTAATCAGGGAATCCGCGCGTTCATTGGAATAAGGTACCGTATTCCTACTAGTCACTAAACAAAAAGGGAATATCGTCCTGCGTATTCCCTTTTTTATCTACCTCCCCCTTTGCGGTTAGCTTAATGGATGGATTCCTTTTCTGCTCTTCGCTCGCCGGTCGATTGGTCTTCAGCACTTCCGGCTTTCCAATACGAATACGCATACAATTCTTCTCTTTTCCACCCTTTTTCTTTTCGCAGGTAGGAACGAATTTCTTTAACGGATTCGAATTCGGCCGCCACGTAACCGAATTTATCGTTTTCAGGCAAAGAAAGTCCTTTCACAAAATCGGCCAGCGGGCTTTTTTTCTGAAAGTCAGAGCGATGAAGCCAGTGAACATCCATACCTGCAGCCGTTGTCAATCGTTGTTCATCTTCCTTTCCCTGCACCTCGATCACAACCACTCCTTTTGCCGTGGAGGGAAGGTCTTCAAGAATGGCCGCCAGTACCGGGATGGCTGTGGCATCTCCTGCCAAAAGATACCAGTCTGCAGGCGCATAAAGTTCGCTCTTCCCGTCGTGCATCATCACCCCTAACACATCCCCTTCCTGCGCATGAATGGCCCAGGCAGAAGCGGGGCCTTCGTCTCCATGGGCCACAAAATCAATCCAGATTTCCTTCCTTTTTGCATCCAGACCCCGGTGCGTATACGTACGGATCGCTGGTCTCACCTCCATCGAAGGTTGAATCCATTCCATTTTTTCCTGGTCAAATTCCGGAAAATGAATTTCATTCATTCCTTTGGGGGGTACCAGAATTTTATTATTTACACCGATGGTGGTATTTTCAAACCACTGCCAGTCAGGTCCCGTCAAATAAACCCGGATGTAATGGGGTGTAAGGTATTCCTTACGCGTTACCTGCATTACCGTTCTGAATGTCTTTAATTTGTTTTTACTCATTTATGTATTTTTCATTGTAAATGTAGAGTCAGGTTCAAACCTGGTCCAAGCACCTGAAACAGCACTTTTGTGAAAGACAAATGTAAACAATTCTTACTTATTTAGAATGATTATAAATAAAATGAAACTTAACAGACAATTCGTTTTTACAATTTCCTGCTAGATTTATCGATTACAAAAGACGGTGGTAATGGAAGGTTCGCGAAGTGAATGCTCCATTCTAGATACCAGAAATTTCCGCGACCAGTGAATCTGGAGAAAGCAATCTGTAATAAATTCTCTGGGGAAAATCATGATGGCTATTCAAAAAGAGCAGGTGTCCTTTACCTACGCTTTTTAGTTTAAAGTATACCGGCAGGCCCTGATTTTGATCCGGAACAGTCGGGGCTTGAAAATGCAAAGTTAGATTCCTAAATCGTAACCAATTCAGTCGGCAACTATTATAATATAACTGTTTATATTTCGGTATTTCGCACCCATTTTTTACGTTTCCTTGTAACTCAATGTAATTAAATTTCAAACATTCACCATTGTTGTAGATTTCGTCAAAAGTAACCACCACCTTTCGTTCCAAGCTGCCCATCAAACCCATTGTTGAACTTATGCAAAGCCATACCCATAGCGATTCTGCAGGATCCAGGAAATTTCAAGCAGCTACTCGTTCAAAATCTCTTTCGCTACGCAAAAGGCTACATCTCCTCCGTTTATAAGTAAAATTCTGAACGAGAATCCAAGTATATCAGACCAAGCACCCATCTTTCAATTTTACTCAAGTTTAAGAAGTTATAAAGCATGTAAAAGATAGTGGTTACACATCTATCCAGAAAAACAATTCCAATGGTTAAAACCCTTTTAAATCAGGCAAATGGTTACTTTTAGAGAGATTAGGTAGATACTTTAGAGCGTACTCTGTAGCCACTTTGAAGAAAAAAAGGGGCACTTGTGGAATATCCCCTAGCTTTATACTGTAGTGATCGATTTCTGTAATTCAAGCTCCAAATAATATATCTGACCTATTTCAGCAAGGGGCACTAAATCTTCTGAATTTAGCTGTTCTTTATTTTTGGCAACTGCTAAAAATGAATTGCTGAACAAGATATAGGACGGTTGTTCAGCATAACCATTCTTCAAAAGCTGATGTGCTTCTATTATTGCTTTCCCATACAGTTGGTTAAAGTACTTTACCCTATATCTCGAAAACTCCCCGTGATGTACTATAAACTTTAACGACATATCAATTTTAGTCGCAAAATCACTTTCCAATTGATTTAGCTTATCATTAAAGTCTTCATACATTCTTTGCAAAACTTCCATCACACACTTATAGCAAGGCTTCTTATTATACCTGTAAAAAAGAATGGCATCACCCTCAATTTCAGAAACATAAAAATATTTCTTGTTTGCATCTATGAGGACAGTCAACAATTGTTTTGTTATATATGCTCCGATATGCGTTTTGGTGGTAAAAACAAACTGCGTAAACCCACTAAAATCAGGAATAAATATTATTCCCTCTCTAACTTTTCTATCTTCCATAGCATAGGCTTAAAAATTAATTGGCAGGTTAGATATTAATAGGACACACTGGGTTGACATTAAATACCGAACGTACCTTTTGTTCTGTTTCTTTATTATCCTCTGATAGCAGAAACGAATTTCTCACTTCAAGGAGCAATAGGAGTTTCCAGCTTTACCGAAAAACTAACTATTAATAGGCCATTATCCCCCTGTACACATCACCATACTTAGATGAAATATCGGCAAAAAGCACATCTTCCATTGTTGCCCCACTTATTAAGCTCATTTGACCCCTTTGTTATTCTGACACCTCGTTTAAAGTAAAATTCCAGCACTTTATTCTTTAATAGGAAAGCCTTTCGCCAATGAAGTAGGCTCTGTAAAACTCAATTCTTAGGGTAAACAGTTGAAAATCCATTATCTTCACCTCTTGGAAAAGAGGTTCCATGACACGAATATGCCCTGCCTGTTCCCGAAATAATTATAGATATGACTTTTGGAACAGCCTGCAATATTGTTCACATTTTTGAGCTATACATGGCCATCCCTTTACTCTCGATTAGCCTAATCGTTGTTTCAATTATCATAATAATAAAATCCGATTTATACTTTTTCTGCATTTTCATTTCAATACCTGTACGGTAAGACCTTCAAGGGAGACCTACCTATCGTCTTTTCGACTAAGTTT
The DNA here is from genome assembly GCA_037190785.1 of Pedobacter sp. Classification (GTDB taxonomy): domain Bacteria; phylum Bacteroidota; class Bacteroidia; order Sphingobacteriales; family Sphingobacteriaceae; genus Pedobacter. Next base: position 444,465 of record JBBCJN010000001.1, read on the forward strand.
TTCAATTCATCAATTTTTTTTAAAAAAATAAATACGTCTTTTCCCTTGTTCTCTATCAGTATTGCCTATTGGTTTATTCTCTCCAAATCATTATCAACCAAGATAAACTTTGAATAATGCCATAATTTTATGTCATTGAATAGTTTTTCGGGTTTATTATTGGATTAATTGACCAATACCGATAATGGCTTTTTACATTAGCTTTCCATTTCAAATAATTTACCTGTAAACCACCTCTGTATGAGAGAATGACCAGCATTATCAAAAAGATAATACCTGGTCATTCAAGATAATCCTTACTGCCATCCACCACCAACGGCACGGTACAATGCGGTAATCGCATTCAGTCTTAGGGTTTTCACGGTAGCCAAGTCCAGCTCCGCCTGTAATTTGTTGGACTGTGCCAAAATCACATCGAGATAGGTCGCCTCGCCGAATTGATATAGTTTCAATGAATTAGTGACCACTACATCGGCTTTTTCCACCAATCCGACAGCGATTGTTTCCTGCTCTTCCAATTTGTCAATCTGTACCAATGCGTCCGAAACTTCGCCAAAAGCTACCAAAACGGATTGCTTGAAGTTAAGCTCCGCCTGTTCGGATGTAATTTTTGCCTGCTCGTACCTTGTTTTGAGCTGACGGCCTTGCAAAATTGGTTGAGCTATTGTTCCGGTAGCAAGACCGAAAAGAGAACCCGGTACATTGAACCAATTTGTCGCTTTTAGCGCGTTCAAACCACCCTGTGCCGTTATGTTCAAGGCAGGATACATGCTGGCCTTTGCGACGTAAATGCTGGCAATGCTTTTCCGCAAGGCTAATTCCTGACTTTTTACATCAGGTCGATAGCTCAATATTTCGGCAGGTATTCCTGTTGAAATGGTTTCAGGAGTCAATACGTTATCCAAACTTGCCTGTCTTTCAATCTTATCGGGAAGTGAACCGGCAAGAATGCTCAGTGCATTTTCCTGTACCGCGATAGATGCTTCAATCGGGGGAATACTCTTTAATAGTTGTTCCCTTGCAATTTGTTGCTGTTCGACTGCAAGCGAGTTGATCATTCCGAGTTCGTACTGCTTACTCAAAATAGTCAGCGTACTATCCGCAAAAGCCAAGTTGCTGTTACTGATTGCCAACTGCTTGTCCAGCATCAAAAGGTTATAGTACCCTTGCACGACTTCGGCAATCAACCTTGTCTGAACGGCTTTAGCCGCTTCCTGCGTTTGCAGGAAATCAGCTAATGCTTCTTCTTTCGTACCTTTTATTTTGCCCCAAATATCCGCTTCCCATGAAAGGTTGATAGCGGTGGTATAATCCGTAAGGTAATTCTGTCCAAGAAAATAACCCAAAGACTGTCCGTTCATACTATTTTTGGACGGTCTGTTGATATTGGCACTTGCCACAGTAACGTCAATCTTTGGTGCATATGCCCATTTAGATTGTTTGTATCCTATCGAGGCAAACGCTATCTGTTTCAACGCTACCTTTAAATCATTGTTCTGTTCTAATGATTTATCAATAAGACTGACCAATATCGGGTCTTTAAAGAAATCCCTATATCCTATCTTCGCAATGTTCAAAGTATCATTGGCAAGCTCTAATTCCACTCTGTAAGTTTCGGGAAGACCAAGCCCCGGTTGCTGGTACTTTTGAACAGAACAGGAAGTCACAGACACTGCAATAAACAGAGAACCGCCTAATAAATATGTTATGTTTTTTATCGAACTCATTTTAAAATTTTTATGATTAATATTCCCAATCCGCTTCCGAAACAGCTTTACCACTCATTTTCTCGTGGAGGTATTGGAAAACCACAAACAACACAGGTGTAATAAATACGCCAAGTATCGTTCCGAAAAGCATCCCGAAAATAGCCGCATAGCCAATGGAGTGATTTCCCAAAGCAGACGGTCCAACAACGAAAACAAGCGGTATTAATCCCGTAATAAATGCTAATGATGTCATCAAAATAGGTCGTAAACGGGCTTTCGCTCCCTCAATAGCAGAAGCAACCAGTTTTTTTCCAGCCCTACGCCTTTGTATGGCAAACTCTACGATAAGAATGCCATTCTTTGCCAGCAACCCTATGAGCATCACCAACGCGATTTGTACATATATATTATTTGAAATATGTGCAAAAGTTATCCCTAAGAATACACCACTTAGACCAACAGGAATAGCTACCAATACTGCCAATGGAAGTACATAACTTTCATATTGTGCAGATAAAAGAAAATACACGAATACAATACATAAAGCGAATATCAATACAGACTGTGCTCCCGATTTACTTTCTTCACGGCTCATACCTTTATAGTCATACGTGTAACCCGGAGGCAATACCTGTTTACTCACTTCCTCAATCGCTTGCATAGCTTGCCCTGTACTGTACCCCCAATTAGGCATTACAGTCAGATTGGAAGAATTAAACAGGTTGAAACGGTCAACGACTTCTGCCCCTGTTGTAATCTTTAAGGTTACTAATGAGGTGATAGGAACCATTTCATTATGGTTATTTCTTACGAATACACCATTCAAAGACTCTTTATCTTTACGTGTTTCAGGATTAGACTGAACCAAAACACGGTAATATTTTCCGAAACGGTTAAAATCTGAGGCTTGAAAACTTCCATAATAACCCTGTAAGGCACTCATTACATTTGAGACATCTACCCCTAATTGAGCTGCTTTTCCCTCATCTACCAAAACTTCATATTGAGGGTAAGAAACATCAAATGTTGTAAATGCAACTGCTACTTCAGGGCGTTGCATTAAAGCCCCCATCAGTGCATAAGAAGCATTTCCTAAATTATGGAGTTCTCCATTATTTCTGTCCTGCAATACCAATTCCATACCACTTGTATTACCAAAACCATCTACAGTTGGTGTATTCAAGACGAGGAAATTAGCTCTTTTATCTTGTGATAACATTCCCGTAACTTGCCCTATAACTGCATCTATATTTTGCACCTCTCCACGGTCTGCAGGTTGCTTTAGCTTTACAAAGAATGTAGCAGCGGCAGAAGACATAGAACCACTAAATAGATTTAATCCGTCAACAGACATTACATTATCTATGGCGGGGTGGTTCATCAATACCTCTTCAGCATCATTAATTACGGCAGTCGTCCTGTGCATTGATGCGCCTGGAGCAAGGTTTACCGTAACAATGATAAAACTTTGATCTTCATCAGGAATAAACGCTTTTGGAGTAACCAATGACAACCAAGCAAATAATCCACCGAAAACAGCAATCAATGCGACAGCAATCCATTTTCTTTTAATAAGTATTAAAATTGATTTACCATACCGATTAGTCATTTTAGTAAAAGCGGCATTAAACCCTGCAAAGAAACGCTCTTTAAAATTTAATTTCTTTCCGTGTCCACTTATATCGTGCTGTTTAAGTAACAATGCACACAATGCAGGACTTAATGTTAATGCGTTAATAGCAGAGATAATAATAGCAATAGCCAAGGTAAGGGCAAACTGTTGATAAAACAGACCTGTTGAACCCTCCATAAATGCTACGGGAACGAATACCGCAGACATCACCAATGTAATGGAAACAATTGCGCCGCTAATTTCGCTCATTGCAGATATGGTAGCTGCCCTTGCATTCAGTTTCCTTTTTTCCATTTTAGCGTGAACAGCCTCGACGACGACGATCGCATCATCTACCACAATACCAATGGCCAATACAAGGGCAAACAACGTCAGGATATTGATTGAAAATCCGAATAAGTTCATAAAGAAAAATGTTCCTATAATAGAAACAGGCACTGCAATAGCCGGAATTAACGTTGAACGGAAATCCTGAAGAAATATGAACACGACCAAGAACACAAGTACAAAAGCCTCAAGAAGTGTTACGATTACTTGACTGATAGATTGGTCTAACGACTCCTTGGTTGCAAAAGGAATTTGATAAACCATTTTGTCAGGGAATGACTTCGACAATTCAGCCATACGCTCTTGTAAGGCAATCTGTACCTCATTTGCATTAGAACCAGCCATTTGGAATACGGCCATTGTTACAGATGGCTTTTTATCGGATTTAGAATATACTGAATAACTGTATGCTCCAAACTCAACTTTGGCTACATCTTTTAAACGTAATATGGAACCATCATTTGTTGCTTTTATAACAATGTTCTCATATTGTTCGGGTTCGGTAAATTTACCTTTGTACCGCATTACATATTCCATAGCCTCCTCGCTTCTCTCTCCAAATCTTCCCGGTGCAGCTTCGAGGTTCTGTTTTTGTATTGCTGCTCCAATATCCGCAGGAGTAAGGTTGTATGCACTTAGTTTTACCGGGTCAAGCCAAACACGCATTGAATAGTCTTTGTTTCCATAAGCCATTGCATCCCCTACACCTGCAATCCTTTTAATGTCAGGAAGAACATTGATTTTGGCATAGTTTTCAAGAAAAAGGTCGTCCATAGAGCCGTCTTCACTTGTCAAAGTCACCATAGCGATCATACTATTCTGCCTTTTAAGTGTGGTAATACCTGCTTGTACGACTTCCACAGGAAGTTGGTTGGTTACTTGTGCTACACGGTTCTGTACGTTGATTGCTGCTTGGTCGGGGTCAGTTCCCAATTTGAAGATAACTGTAATAGCTAATGTACCGTCATTACTTGAAACGGAGGAGATATAGTCCATATTCTCCACACCATTGATGGCGTTTTCCAATGGAGGGGCAACCGAACGTGCGATAGCTTCTGCATTCGCACCCGGATATGCAGCCATAACCATCACTGTTGGTGGAGCAATATCAGGGAATTTTGTAACAGGAAGACTTACCATACCGACCATCCCCAGAATCACTAACAGCACGGATATTACTGTTGCCAATACTGGTCTTTTAATTATATTCTTTAACATTGATTGTTGCTATAAAATTTTAGTAATTTATTCCTGATTTTGTTTTGCTTGAACGATTGGCGTTCCGGTCTGCAATCTTTCAAAACCCGTTACGATGTATTTATCGCCCGGCTTTACACCCTCGGTAACGATAAAATTTGTTTCCGCTTTACCTGCAATCTGAATAGAAACCTGTACAGCTTTACTCTCATTATCGACAATAAATGCAAAGATTTTGTCCTGTATCGTCATTGTTGAAGCAACCGGCAGGAGGATAGCGTTTTCATAGCTTTGGGGAAGAACAATCTTACCTGTATTACCGCTTCGCAAAATCATTTTTGGATTATTGAATTTTGCTCTCAACGTGATAGAGCCTGTGGTTTGGTTAAACTGTCCGTCTATGGCATCAATTTTTCCTTGAAGCTCGTATTTACTTCCATTGGATATGAGCAAATCCACAACAGGGGCACTTTTTAGCTTTTCATCTAATGAGTAACCGGAATACCTCGCCTGAAAATCCACAAAATCATTTTCACTCATACTGAAATAAGCATACACCTGACTTATGTCCGATAAAACAGTGATGGCGGCCACATTAGCAGGTGATAGCAGACTTCCCAAACGGTAGTTGAACCTACCAATATAACCGCTTACAGGAGCTTTAATCGTGGAGAAACTGATGTTAATCCGAGCGGACTCTACAGCAGATTTAGCTTGGTCAACCATACCCTGTGCAGCATTATATAAAGCCTGTGCTTCCTGAATCTGAAGTTCGGTTACAACTTTACTACTTACTAATTCTTTTTTACGATCAAGATTGATTTTTGCCGTCATAAGATTAGCCTCGGCAGAAGTTAAAGAAGCCTGTGCATTCCTTAATTGCTCTTGATATACGCGGTCTTCTATTTTAAATAATGGTTGTCCAGCTTTTACGTAAGCTCCTTCGTCTACATAAATTTTAGTCAGATAGCCCGATACCTGTGGACGTATTTCGACGTTTGTAATGCCTTCAATACTTGCAGCGTATTCTTTTTTTACACTTGTCGTTTGTTGTGTTACCACATCGACAGGAAGTTCGGGAGCTTCTTGGCCCCATCCACCCTGTTCCTGATAACCTTGTCCGCAGCCTGTCATTAATAAAGCAGATATGACAAACCCAGTATAACCAATAACGCGAAATTGTTTCTTGGAAAACCCAACGTTACTTTTATCTGCGCTTGATGAAATTGAACGAATTGATTTTTGCATAATGATGATATAATTAAAAATTGAAAGCAATAGTTGAGGCCAATACGTGCGTATCAATGATACCCGACAGCCCTTAGAAATGATAAGAAAGAAAGAAAGAGAGAGGTATTGGCTTAAAACAGGACGAACCAGAATGCAACAAGTGTTGCAATGTTTGGAATTTGAACACTTAAATTAGCAATAATAACAGGGCGGTGAAGAGGCAACAAAAGAAGCACCATAGATACAATCCGAATAGCACAGGCTACCAATAATCGTAGTATTGTTCTTGTTGTATTTATTAGCTCTAAAGTCCTGGTAACCATCTAAAAAGCACTTTACTGTTCCTCTCTTTTGTTAAAAAAAGTGATGCAAATGTAAGTTTTTTTTTGAAACAAACCAAATGTTCGGTATCTTAGAAAAAGTTTTTTCTCGTATAGAGAAAGATAAGTGACGCCTAAATAGTTTGATTATGCTATGTCCAAACAGACAATTGATAATTCAAAAAAACACTTCAACAAACATGAAAAGTGGATTAAGAACAGGTGTCAAATATTATATTAATAAATTAGCCTAACTATTACACACTAATAAAAAGCAAGTACGTATGGATAACACGAATAATCCCTATAACAGAAAAAAAGAGCCTGAACTGAACAAACAACTTATCATTGATGCGGCAACCGAAATAGGAGCGGAAACTGATTGGCATCAGGTAACTTTTCAAGCTATTGCTGATAAAACAGGACTAAGCAAGGGAGGTATCATACATCATTTCAGGAACAAAGAAGAATTGCTTGATGAACTCCTGTCACAAAGCCTTTCAGAACTTAAGTCTTGGATAGAACAATATAAGGCGGAAAACGGAGAAAAAGATGGTGCGTTCGGCTATTTAAAATCCGTTTTTGAGCAAAGAAATGATGACAGATATACAAAAACAATGCGTATTGTTCTGCAAGCCATTATGATTAATCCAAAATACAGGGAGCAATGGTTAAATTGGTATAATGAAAATATTTTGCCTTCAGATAATGAGGAACTCAGTATGAAGAGTTTAGTTACTTTTCTAATTGCTGACGGTATATGGTACAATGAAAATATGGGAGGTAAAAAACTTAATAATGATGAAAAAGATAAATTGTTTGAATACTTAAAACGTTTAAAATGAAATACATCTTTTTAGCACTTGCGATTATATCCGAAGTTATCGGTTCAAGTTTTTTAAATGCTTCCCAGCAATTTACCAAGCCAATACCTACTATCATAATGGGGGTATCTTATGGATTGTGCTTTTATTTTCTTTCATTGGCATTGAAACATATTCCACTTGGTGCTGCATACGCAATTTGGGGAGGTTTGGGAATTATCCTAACAGCTATTGTTTCTGTTGTAATATTCAAACATTCGCTCGACTTACCAGCCATCATAGGCATTACATTGATTGTGGCAGGGGTTGTAGTTCTTAACGTATTTTCAAAATCTATGAGCCATCAATGATCATAGATGTAAAACAAAATAGGTAAATGGAGGAAACAGTAATTCATCAGGATAAAATCTTTTCAGCTGTCAATTATGCAGAAAAGAAATTAAGGAACAGGGAGTTTGTAAAATGTGAATTTGTGAGCTGTGATTTTAGCAAGAGCGATTTAAAGGGAAACGCTTTTGAAGATTGCACATTTAAACAATGTAACTTTACAATGGCATACGTGCAGGATACCGGATTTAGGAATGCAAAATTCATTGGTTGCAAAATCCTAGGTGTCGATTTTACAAGGTGCAGTAAGTTCGCATTCTCCTTTTCATTTACCGACTGCTATTTGGATTACAGCAATTTCTTCGGGGCAAAACTAAAAAAAACCGTCTTTAAAAGCTGTACATTGAAAGATACAGAGTTTTCCGAAGCCGACCTGACTGCTTCGGAATTTTTGGCTTGCGACCTTACATCCGCAAGATTTTCCAATACCAATCTTGAAAAAGTTGATTTCAGGACAGCCGCAAATTTTGCAATAGACCCGGATGGCAACAAGCTGAAAAAGGCAAAATTTTCCGCATTGAATTTGGGTGGTTTACTGTATAAATACAATCTGGACATTGATTACAATAACTAATATTCAATTATTAAAGGGTTGTAAAGGAACAACCTTTACTCGCTTTAACGCAAAGGGGTACGGATCTAAAATGAAAATGGGAAATGATAAGCTACCGAATGCGTTTGTAATAGGAGGCTCAGGAAGTAGAAAGCGGAGTTTCCGCTGGCTAATACGTAAAGAGATTTCGGAGGGAGTTATTAAAGGTTTGAAAAATAAATCCTATACGCTTAATCGGACAAACTGAATCAAAAAGATAGACTCCTAAAGTTTTGTCGGTAGGAAAACAAGAGAGCGCCTTTGATGTTAGAAAGTGATAAGAAAACGCATTTGTTGGAGGGACTTCTTTTGGACATGTCCCTGAAGAGTGAAAATGACGTTCAGTAAAAAGAAAAAAGATCCAATTGACTTCATTGCCTATATAGTTTGTCTTACCTCTATACATGTAGGTGCTCTCAGGGTGGCATCCTGTTTAAAGGTTCGTAAATGAGTTGCACCACCCCTGACCGAAAGTGTCTGTTTTGAGGTAACCGCAAATTTAATCATTCTTTCAATGGCCCAAACAAAGGAATTCCGCCCCCCAATACGACCGGATGAACAGACAAACGATATACATCGATTAAGTCGCTTCTATAAAGGAACGTATCAATCCGGCCCTACCATACAACCAACTATCTTCCCCCCTAGTGCCTGAATGGCTCTTACCGCTTCTAGGATACCTCCCTGAACCACGTGGCTCCTTCTCCTTGCTTTGTGCGAGAAAACACCTGTTTTTGCTTTTCATGTAGCTTTTTCCAGCAAGCATGTGCGCTGGTATCTTCAACTTCAGCAGGCAGATACTGTCCCCATGCCTCATAACTAATTCGGCCATAAAAAATGTGATCAATTTGCGAGAGAAAATCAGAAAAACACATTTCCTCTTCCATGATGCGCCAGTCAATTTCGCCATTGGCCCCTTCGATGTAACCATCCGGAATCACCGCCAGATCAACCATCACTTTTTTCATAAATTAAGGTATTTTCAAAAATGAGCGCAATCTATTTAGTAGCCAACAAGGAAAAATAAACAATCCATTCCACAAAAAAATCAGCAACCACCTTATAAAAGGGGTTCATTTATCTTCCTTATACGCCAATTTCTCTTTGTAAGCCAGCATCAGCGGCAGGGCTATTTTAAACCAACTGGTATAAATTTCAGGATGTTTCTGAATAGCACTCAGCAGTTGTCCGGAATCTACCCACTGATAGGCTTTTACCTCCGCCTCATTCGGGACAGGATTCTGATCCGTAAGGGCCCAGAAAACATGATCAAACTCGTGTTCCATCAGTCCATTTTCTACGGGTGCCTGGTAAATGAAGGAGAAAGCTTTCTCTAACAAACAATCTAAACCCATTTCGTAGGCCAGTCTTTCAGTGGCGCTTTGTTGTAGATCTTCGTTCCATTGTGGATGCGAACAACAAGCGTTTGTCCACAAATCACCTCCGTGGTATTTATGCGTAGCCCGCTGTTGCAACAACACCTGATCTCTTTTATTAAAAATAAATACTGAAAAAGCCCTGTGCAAACGCCCCTGCTGGTGGGCTTCTAGTTTATCCATTTCTCCCAGCGGCTCGTCATGCTCATTTACCAAAATCACTTTATTCCTATCCATCTGATTGCTATTATCCTAAAATCCCTGAATTCTTATTCGCCAATGACACGAGGTATAACGACCGATACGCCCATTGAGGTATGTATTCTAAAAATAATTTCAAATGAGGACCTTTTTCTCATGATTGCTCTCCGTTTTTTGTTGAAACAGTTTAAAAAAATAAATATTTAACAGAAAAAGAGTATACCCATACACTGCATCTTCCACAGGAATGGTTAACATCCGAATATTTAAAAAATCATTCGCACGGTAATTAACGATGGGAGACTCCAGTCCCGTACCGGTCAGTACCCCGTTCACCGGAAAAAAACCTAACAATAAGCTAAAGAAAATGATGGAAGCTTTTGCAATCCAATCGACCCGTGCAAAAAAGTGCAAATAAATCAACGTCAGTGCCGTGACTATTGCCGTCACAAACGTATACAATTTGTCAGCGTGCACTAAGGCCATGGTAACACAGCCGATTACTGACACAAACACCAGCACCGTATTGAAGGCTGCTGCCCAATCGAGATGAAAGAATTTTTCAAAACAGAAAAATGTAAATACACAAGAAAATGGAATACAAATAAAAAACAGGCATTCTTCCAGCGGCAGACCTGCCACCTCCCAACCCACTGTATAGTCCGGATTGAACCACCATACACCTAACCGGGTAAACCAGCTGTCCCAAACAATGAAAGGAACAGCCACCAATACTGCTGCTTTAATGAAAGCCGGAAATTGTTTATGAAATTGAATTCGCCTATCGAACGAAAAAATAAAACAGACAATGACAGTTAAAAAATTAATTATAAGGTAGGTATAGGGTTTCATTTACTTTTTTTCTGAAGGTACATTTTAAAATATTTTATAGGCACCCATAAAAATCCAAAGCACTCTCCGTGTTCTTTTCCAATATGCTTATGGTGTTGCTTATGAGCTCTGCGAATAGCCAGAAAATAAGGATTCCTGGTGTCACGAAAAAACGGAAGCCGTTGATGGATAAAGATATCATGCACCATAAAGTAGGCCATGCCATAGAGAGTAATTCCCAAACCGATGTAAAAGAGGTAATTGAAAGCATTTAGCGATCCCATGTACATCAATGCAATGGCGGGAACAGAAAAAATCACAAAAAAATAATCGTTCTTCTCAAGTACTCCTTCATTTCCGTGGTCATGGTGATCCCGGTGCAGCACCCATAAAAAGCCATGCATCACGTATTTATGAATAAGCCATGTCAAACCTTCCATCGACACAAAAACGAGAAACACAAGCACGTAATTCATTCCTTTAACATGGATTGATTAAACAATTGTTCCAAAGCCAACTCCCGGTAATTAAATATAGCTTCCAGCTTCTTGCGAACAACCAAGCCATGAGCAATTCTGCCTAAAACTCCAAATGGCAGTTCATAATGAACCGTATCTTTCATCAGCACACCGTTTTCATTGGGAATAAATTCATGGTGATGACTCCACCATTTATAGGGCCCTTTTTGCTGAAAATCGACAAAATGCTGCTGATGTTGTACCCGTGTAATCTTCGTTTGCCACCTCAATGGAATCCCCCATAAAGGAGACACTTCATAATCAATGAACATTCCTTCGTAGATAGGGACGCGATGAAGCTCACTCAAAACCTTAAAACCAATGTCTTTAGGTGTAATGCGACTTAGGTTATAAGGAGAACTAAAAAATTCCCAGGCAAGCCGAAGATCACAATGAAGTTGTTGCTCTTTTTTTAATTGATAAACCATTCCTAGGTGTTAGTATATTCCTGAAATCATCTTTTTTAATTGAAGGGAAGTGATCCGATCCCGGTGAAGGTCAATAAACCGCCGATCATGCGCAATCTGCTGTTTATAGCCCAGAAAGGCAGGACTATTTTTTTGCACAGATAAGCGAATAAAACGGATTTCCACATTTTCTGGAGCCTCTCTAACCGCATTCTCAATGTACTTTTTCCCTGCATTAAATGTACTAAGTTTCGCCAAGGGATTACTACTATGCTTTGCCCAAAGCATTTTGAATGCGCCCAAATACGCTTTCTTTACCGAATTTATTGGCTCTTGTGCACTCAATTCCTGAATCATCTGCTTGCAGATGTCTTTATCAGTTACTGCTTTGACATAGTGTATCCTGACATGTTCCATTTCATCCATCTCTCTGCTTTTTCCCGGATCAGGAAAGACAAAAAAAAGATACATGCACAACAAATAATTCATAAAGCCGCCATTTTATATTGTACATAACTCTGCATCGCCAGCGAAAGTTTTTGTCCATTGGGAATTCGGATACGCTCGTGCATTATTTTTTCAGCAGGGGTATTTTTTATCTTTTTAAACAATGACCAATAATACCTGTACGCCAGGTATACCCCAAATCGGGAAGAAACCGGCAGCTGCTTAATGCCTTTTAACGCTTCTTTAAACTCCATTTCAATCTCCTGTTCAATTTCCTGTTTAATTTCATTTGTAAATACAGACAGCTGGAGATGAGGAAAATAACTGCGTCCCAACAGAAGATAATCTTCCTTAAGATCACGCAGAAAATTAATCTTTTGAAAAGCAGCACCCAACTTCATCGCATAAGGCTTTAACTGATGGTAAGCGCTTCTGTCTCCGTTTACAAATACTTGCAAACACATCAACCCCACCACTTCCGCCGAACCAAGAATGTATTCTTTGTATTGATCGGTGGTATACGCTGTGTGTTCCAGATCCATTTCCATGCTGTGCAGAAACTGATGAATTAATGAGTTGTCAATGCGGTACCTCTCCACCGTTTCCTGGAATGATTGTAAAATGGGGTTTAGCGAGATCCGTTCATTCAATGCATGCCAGGTCTCTGTTTTAAACCGTTCCAGCAACCTGGCCTTATCAAACTCATGAAAACTGTCTACGATTTCGTCGGCCAGGCGTACATACCCATATATCGCGTAAATGGCCGGCCGAATGGAGGGATGAAGCGCTAAAATCCCCAAAGAAAAACTGGTACTGTATTTTTCCGTAACCGCCCGACTTACCTTATAAGATAATTCGTCAAATAGTTTTTTCATACTTTTTCATTTTGAGTTGATTGACTTCCCTGGCTACAATTTTTCCGGAAATAAGAGATGGAGGAACCCCAGGTCCTGGCACCGTTAACTGCCCGGTATAAAACAGGTTGAATAGTTTTTTGTTCTGAATTGAAGGTTTCCAAACAGCGGTTTGCGCCAATGTGTTGGCTAATCCGTAAGCGTTTCCTCCATACGCGTTGTAATCGTTTATAAAATCGCTCACGCAATAACTCCGTTGATAATCCAGTTGTCCCCTTAAATTGCGGCTCCCCGTATGCTTCTCCAGCCGGGACAACATCTTGTTTAAATAATTCTCACGCAAGGTTTCATCGTCAGACAGACCGGTGGCCAGCGGCATTAACAGAAAGAGATTTTCATGTCCTTCGGGAGCGACTCCCGAATCCGTTTTGGAAGGACAACATGCATAAAACAAAGGCTGATCAGGCCATTTTTTTTCTTCGTAAATAGCGCTGATATGCGCATCCAGCTGGTGCTCAAAGAAAAGTGTATGATGCGTCAATCCTGGAATTTTTTCTTTAAAACCCAGGTAGTAGATCAGACAGGAAGGTGCAAAAGTGCGGCTTTCCCAATATTTTTCCGAATAATTCCGGTCTGCCGCTTCTAAGAGTGTTTCCGTATGATGGTAATCTGAAGAAGCAATAACCGCATCAAACGCCTCGTAAACGCCATTGATCCGAAGTCCCTTTACCTGTTTGTCTTCAGTGACAATTTTTTCCACATTTTGCCGGAAATGAAAAACTGCTCCCTGTTTTTCTGCCACGGTTTGCATCGCCTTCACCAGCTCATAAAAACCACCAACAGGATACCAGGTGCCCAACACATAACCTCCGTAATTCATCAGACTGTACAACGCTGGAATTTTTGTGGGCGACGCTCCAAGAAAAATAACAGGAAACTCCATTAAAGCTCTTAAGTGAGGGTGAGCAAAGAATTTAGCCACATAACTTCTGAAATTGCTCAACAAATTGAGTTTCCATGCACTTCGGGCAATGACAGGAGATAGGAACTCCTTCCAGCTATAGCAAGGCTTCTGCACAAAATTCCGCATTCCTATTTCGTATTTGAATTTTGCCGATTGCATGAACGCATCCAGTTGTTGACCAGCCCCCTTTTCCTTATACTCAAACAAAGCCCTCAATTCCTCATACGATTCAGGAACTTTTACCCTGCCCTCTTCAAAAACCATTTCAAACTGCGGATCTAAAGACACCAATTCAAAAAAGTCACGAGGATGAGCGCCAAAATCACGGAAGAAATCTTCGATGATATCCGGCATCCAATACCAGCTTGGCCCCATATCGAACACATAGCCCTGCTCCGTTCTGAATTGACGGGCCCTCCCTCCCGCCTGATCGTGCTTTTCAAAAACATACACCTCGTTTCCTGCCTGAGCCGCATAAGCCGCCGCCGATAAACCCGAAATACCAGCTCCGATAATGGCTATTTTCTTTTTCATCAGTGAGGGTTTGACATTAAATAATGTGCGTTCATTTTTCGCAGCAACTCCTCCGGATCCATCTGCTCCCTGAAAATGGGATGATGAAACTCATTAAGTCGCGTTAACAGACGAATGAGGTCCATTTTTTCCGAATAACTCAAATCGCCTGCCACCATCGCGGTGGCTTGTCTAATTTTATGCATTTGCGCTTCGAGACATGCCTTCCCCTCTTCCGAAATTTCAATTAATTTACTGCGCTTATCCCTCATCGAGTTTGTTTGCCTCACCCAGCCATGCTTAATCAAACGGTTAATGATCTGCATCCCGGTAGGTTTATCCTGAATATTTTTCTTAATTAACTCCATTTTGGTCATCGTTCCAAAGGCCTTTAAATTAATCAGGTAGATAAAATCTTCTTGAGAAGAAAATACTGAGCCATGTATCGCCGATTTAGAATAAGACCTCGCATACCTGTTTAAGTGAACGAACAACGTGCTGATCACACTCTCTGCGCTCCTTCCGTTTTCTTTTCCTTCCCAGTCAGGATCTTCGCCCAAAACCAATTGCTCTTTTTGCTGCTCGTAAATCCAACGTTGAAAGCCGTTCAGGTCTTTCGAATAAACCGCACGCTCGTTTGCGTGTTCAAATCGCTCCAATAAATGGATCACGTCTTTTAATAAGGGATAATTCATCTATAAGACAATACGTAGGTGATTTAGTTTTTAAAAGTACTAAATACATATTATAAAAGTATAAAAAAATACTAATTTCTTCATTTAAATCGACGTTGCTAATTTTTAACACCCCTTAGCGAAAGATTTGCTCCATTCTTGCTATTTCGGCCTCAATTAAGCCTGCTGGTTGAAATAGATGAACAGAATGGTAAAACAAGATAACTAAAACTCTGCTCATTAAGTTTTTAAGAAAGTATCCTTTTAACGGATGCGCAGTATTCAGGATCAAAAAAGAACCTGCAAAACGATAGCTCCATTTGATCGCCTGAAAAAGACCAAAAGGATATTCAAAAAGAATAAATCGGTTGATCAGCAAATGAATTTAGCTTAAAGAAATAATTAACTATAGAGTTGATAGTTACGGTAGCTATCAAAGCATTAAATGCAAGAAAGCGAATGTGGTCACTTTTGGCAGGAAGAACACACCCGGCAATGAAATCACTCCCTACATACTGAAAATTTACGGACAGGGGTAGCCGTCAAACGACGAAATCGGCATAAGAAAGTCATCCAGATAAGTAAGGAGCTTGGGTTTCGTAGCGATGCGCCACCATAAGAAATGGTGCCAAACATCCGTCCGGCACCTGATTTCTCATTCACTAAACTAATTTTTAACAGCAACCTGTTGAGTTCTTTACTTAATTATCCTCTCCTTCATCAGAAATCACAAAGAAATCCAATACCCGTTTTTCCTCAAATAAGGCGATCCCAAAAGGTTTGAGGAGTTTATTGGTCGCAGTTAAATCCTCTACGGCTGCCGGAATAAGAGGGATGGCGATTTTTAGCTCTTCGAAATCGTTCACCACTGGAACATGCCGGGCATCCTTATTCATGGTTCGGACCCAGGCGGAAAGGTATTGAAGACCTTTTTCCGGGCGTCCGGTCAGTAAAGTGGTTTTACCGATTATTTGGACGCTGTAAGCGTTCACCGTTCGCTTTTCCATTCTCGCGTATACGTTTAGCAGATAATTCAGTTCTGAAGCTATTTTTTTTCTCAGAGACTTTAAGGAAGTTAAAGGGGCAATCCATTCATAACAATATACCTGCTCCAAAATTTTTCTCTTCACATTTGCATCTGATCCCTGCAATTCCAGCTTCATCCGATTTGCCGGCAAAGTCCGTAATTCTCTAAAAGCCATGGAATACAGGCCGCGAACGGTGGTATTGGTAGCCGATATCCGAAAGGTACTGTCCGATTCATTAATTTTTGGCTGCACGGAAATGACAGTCGGTATGCCTTCTATCCGTGGAGTAAGGATGCTTCGGTTTAAGAAGAAATCTGCTTCAGCCCCGTTGTCATTCAGAAGCAAAGGAAGACCAGAGTCGTAGGTAAGATTATCCTTTTTGAGCTTCATAGTGCTTTTTCCTCCCTGTAAAGCATGTTGGATGCTTTCGGCCGTCACATCGGCAGAATGTGTGAGGGCATACACTTTTCCTGAGGGGTCAATCCAGACTTCGTGGGGAAGCATCGTATAAGGAAAATAAGATTTATAAAGTGAATCTGAAACAACGGAGAACAAATTCAACGGAGACAAGAGGTGATTTTTCTTTAAAAAGGCGACGATATCCCTGGCCTTCTGATCGGTGACAGGCAAGATCACAAGGTCGTCTTTAAAGGCCTTTTCTAATTGGTGAAGTCGAGGTAAAGAAGCCACACAGGTACCGCACCAAGTGGCCCAAAAATCAAGAATAATCAGTTTATCCCGGTATTCATTGAGTGTCACGAACTTTCGACCCTGCGGATCATTGACTACTTCCAGAGGACTATTCCATAACTCCTCAGGGATTTTATCACCTACTTCAAGCGCTTTCACTGAAACTTCTGCTACTTTCTGCGCACATACCTGCTGCCACGAAAGTAACCCTACCATCCAAGTCACTACAATGAAACAGATGGAACAAGATTTATATACACTATTCATTTTTCACTTACATGATTTAAGAGGTGCTCTCTTTTGTTGAAGAGCGCACCGAATTGCTTATCTCGGGTTTTGAGGCATCTGGTTGTTCCGAATGACGCTGTTTGGAATAGGCAGTACGTATTTAGGGCTATTTGGCTCCAAGGTGCGGATTTTGCCGTCGATCTCCCGTGTAATCGTTTTCGCAAAACGACTGTCCTTATTTAAACGTCTCAGGTCAGCCCATCGCAAACCACGCCAGATCAGCTCTTTTCGTCTTTCATCCAGGATAAATCGCAATACCTGTTCATCATCCGTCGAATTAAAAGGACTAAAAGAATGATTGTAACGGTTTTTTAAGAGCTCATTGATTGTCTTCAAAGCGACCGGAAGATTCCTTTGCCTGGCTTCACATTCCGCTTTTATCAGATACATTTCATTG
This sequence comes from Pedobacter sp., assembly GCA_037190785.1. Taxonomy (GTDB): domain Bacteria; phylum Bacteroidota; class Bacteroidia; order Sphingobacteriales; family Sphingobacteriaceae; genus Pedobacter. Next base: position 461,872 of record JBBCJN010000001.1, read on the forward strand.
ATGGAAATTCCGGTAAAAATCTGGGAAGATCCCGAATAATGTCCCCTGAACGAAAAAGTTCCGGCCCGGTCTCTAAAAAAAGCGGTTTTTCGAAGATCGTTGGAGGCATAGGTGGTGTACATTTCCATATTCACACGCCCATTCGTCACATTCATTACCTGCCTTCCAAAATCCGTAGCGTGAAAAATGACCTCCTCATTGTAAAGGGCCAGCGGATAGGAAGTAGCACTGCCCATATTCAGTTGATTGAAGTCAATCAATTCAGTAGGATAAGCCAGGCACTGATCGGCATAGGCCAATGCTTTGTCGTATGCCTCCATAGATAAATAAATACGCGCCAAAAGACCAAACACCGCTTGCCTGGTCGGAGTAGATTTGTAGGGACTGGTTTCAGACAACAGTTTAGAAGCCCTGTCCAGGTCGGTAAGAATTTTTTGATACGTTTCTTCCACGCTCGCCCGCACAGATTTTTCCCCTATGTCTGAATTTAAACGAAGAGGAATTCCCAGATCTGTTTGAGCCGTTTTCTTGTCATAGGGTTTTGCCCATAGCTGCGCTAAATTATAGAAAGAAGAAGCCCGGAAAAACAAGGCTTCTCCTTCTATCTGATTTTTTTCAACAGGAACAGGATCGATCTTCTCCAGTTGTTCCAGAATGACATTACACGTATATACCGTTGTATACATCATTGACCATTCGTTGATATCACTATCATTAAATAAATCATCCTCCCAGCCATAAATATTTTTGGCCGTCAAAGAACTAAAATTCTGCCAATTCGCAGGCGTTAAAAACTGATTATCCGTCATCCCGTCCTGAATTGACGGATACCACCCATTCATTCGGGAAGTATCGTAAAGCAACGCTCTCAGATCGGTGACCGTAGTGGGTAACACCAGCGACTTATCAGGTTTCACATCTAAATATTTTTCACATCCCGAGGAGAGAAAAAGGATCATTAGTAATATATAAAAATACCGTGTCATAATTTTTGTTTTTAAAAGCCTGCTCTCAAACCAAAAGAAATCGTTTTTAAAGGAGATAAATTGCCAAATTCGGGATCAACATCGTGCTTATCAGCCTTCCAGATGATTCCTAAATTAGTGGCATACATCAGCAATTCTACTTTTTTCAGGGTTCCTTTCTGAGGGGATGATTTTAATTGATAATTGAGATTCACATCCTGTAAACGGATATTATCTCCCTTTGAAATCAGTATGGCTCCTCTCGGATAGAAATATCCGTCCCGATTGGCGTTTTGCGGATACACCATCGAAGGCACGTCAGTAAATAACTCATCTCCTGGCTTTTGCCATCTTTTACTAAAATCCGAGTGCAACCCTGTACCACTATAGATGGTTCCATAGAAGACACTGCTTCTTCTGAAAAAGAAACCCAATTTATAGCTGATATTGAAAGACAGACTTACCCTTTTCCAGGAAAAAGTATTTCGAACGGCTCCAAAATGTGTCGGCGTGGCAGAACCAAAATAAATCAGTTCTTCGGGGTTTGTCTGATTACGTATGGACGCATAGTCTTTACTTAAGTCACCCTGCAGATAACCCATCGGTTCTCCTGTTTCCGGATGAAGACCACCCCACCGAAAAGCGAAAATTGAATACGCCGGTTTGCCAATCAGGGGAGAAATAACCAGCCCACCATTGATGTAATTATCAATTTCGTTGGTTTGAATAAGATATTTGGTGACCCTGGTTTTGACTGTACTGTACAACAAATCTGTTCGCCACTCCAACGCTCCGCGCAAGTTAACACTCTTTAATTGCACATCAATCCCATTTCCAACCATCGAGGCCGAATTTCCCAAATAGCTAAATCCACGGCTATTGATCGGATTAAGCGCACCGGTGGTCTGATCAAGCGGCATGTATCCCAACAGATCGGTATTCTTCTTATGATAAAATTCAACTGATCCACTAAGGCGCTGTTTTAAAACCGCAAAATCCACTCCGGCATTGAATTGTCCATTTTTTTCCCACCGAAGATTTGCATTCGGTGGATTAGTCATACTTCCATAAGGAACATTCATTAAATTCCCACCATTGTAATACCGCATGGTAGGCAGGGCCGAAACATTTCGATTGAGGTTACCGCTGTAACCAAATGTGGCTCTTAACTTCAATAAATCAAGCCATGAACTATTTACAAAAGATTCATTAGTGACCGTCCAGCTGGCTCCCAGCGACCACAAAGGCGTGAATTTCTGGTTACTTTTCACGCCAAAATAATTTGATCCGTCTTTCCTTATACTGAAATTCACATGGTAGCGGTTATCGAATGAATAGCCCCAATTGGTGAAGAAAGAGATAAATCGGTCAGCATTGTCAAATGCCGAGTAAGCATAAGCAATCTTCGAGCTGCCCCCATAAGGATTGTATAAGGGATAATTGACATCATGATTAATAGCTCCAAAGGTCAATACCGTTGGATCATAACCGTATTGTACAGATCGAAAGCCATCACTCCCTGCCTGTCTCGCTTCAGCTCCCGCCAGACTGGTAAGCTGATGTTTATTCCAGGTATTCGAATAGTTAAGTTGAAAACGAAAAGACTGTGAATGGTTATTTTTTATATTTTCATTAAGGATATCCCCTAAAGGTATGGGCCGATAAGTGACTTCATTGCCTTGCACCTGTGAATACCTGTTGATTTCGTTACGGGTATAATAGGTTGCCAGACTTCTTAGATCTTTGCCCATGAGCTGAGCGTATTCATACTGATATTTAATTTGTGCATTTAGTCCCTTGAGCATCCGGTAATCCAGCCCCGCATGAATGATCAGGCTGTTTTTACGGTCCTTGTTGTTCACCAGATTGATTTCGTCCAAAGGACGGTATTCCCAATCCAGAAATCCTTTAGAGAGTGCTTCCTCAAGATAGCCTGCGCGAAAATACCTGCTTATAGGAAGGGCATTCCCGGCATCATCCGCAAAACGCGCATAAGGATATAGGGTAGAAAAATCCGTGCTCCTTCCTTGCGAGGTAAGTGTATGCGTAAAAAACACTCCGGCATCAGCACTTAACTTCTTCGACAGATAGAAAGTGTTATCTGACCGTAAATTGTAACGTTTGTATCCTCCGTTGGTAGTACTCGTGTTATCGTCATAGCCTCCTGATAAATAGTAATTTACCAGGTCATTCTGTCCACTTACATTGAGGGCATATTGCTGATTGAGGCCACTGCGATAAATGTATTTATTTAGTTCATGGCGGATATCGTAGTTGGCTAATTCATTCAATTTTTGTGTCAACTCACTGTTACTCAACAAACCACGCTGGTTTTGATACATCAACTCCACCGCCGGAGATAAGGGGATAAAACCCATTTGCTCGTTGGCATCATAAAAATGGAGATCAAAAAGCATTTTTTCCGCTTCAATGTATTCTTTGATCGATGCAGAAGGTAACTGCATCATGTCCGGCTTTTCAACAATGCTGATATGGTTATTAAAAGAAACAGTCGGTGACTGGTTCTTCTTTGCCTTCTTGGTCATGACCACAATTACCCCATTTCCGGCCCTCACTCCCCAAATAGAAGCAGCCGCAGCATCTTTCAGAATCGTAATATTATCAATGTCATTCGGATTAATATCGTTGATATCTCCCTCATAAGGGAAATTATTAAGGACGATCAATGGTTTTCTATCAGAAAAAATTGTGCTCAGGCCCCGGATACTTATATCTCTTGAACTGCTTGGGCGATTATCGAACATGACCGAACTGGCAATTCCATCCAATCTATCCAATAGATTGGTTCCTATCTGACGATTGAATAATTCATTGTTGATATGTTCAAATGATCCGGTTGCCCTTTCCTTGGGGAGAGTTTGGTAACCGGTATTTAAAATGACGTTGATTTCTTCCAGTTTACCTGCCGACACGTTCAACACAATGGTTCCCAAATCATTAGCAGCCGGCAACTCTTGGGTATGGTAACCCACGTAAGAAATCACAATCACCGCTTTTTCATCTACCTGAGGCAGGTAAAATTCCCCTTTTTCATTGCTTATGGTACGCTGATTGGTGCCTTTAATGGTAATGGTAGCTCCCGTCACAGGATTGCCAAGGGTATCTGTCACTCTGCCCCTTACCTCCATTTGCCGAAGCCGTTCTTTTAGGCGGTCGATAAAGGATTTTTGGATTTGACGCACCACAATGGTTCTATTCGTAATTTCATAACTAAAAGGCTGATCTTTAAAACATATCTCCAATACTTCCTTCAATTCAACGTCTTTCACATGAAGAGAAACAGGATGTGCCTGATGCAATAGCTCTTTCGGGAACATAAAATCGTAGCCGGTTTGTTGGCGGATATCCTTAAAGAGCTCTATCAGATTCGCATTTTTTTTGAGAAGGCTAATTTTCTGCGCATTCGCCGCCATGCTGATCTGCAAAAAGATAAAAAATAAAAAGAAGCAAGTAAAACTCATCCGCATAAGCCACCTTCTAGAATCAGGGTTCGTGTAAATTTGTCGCCACCCTGCATAAAGGGTGCCCCGGGCATAGCTGGTTAAACCATGCCCAATTGTATAGTAAAATTTATACATTTGTTTGTCTTGGTTAATAATTGAACATTCTGTTTAGTCGCATGAATATCAGGTTAACCGAACGTTGAACGGGAGCGCTCCAACGCTTCCGTTCTTGTTAACCTCAAAAAATAAGCATTAAGGCATCACTGTCACCCTCCTTCCTTCCACTTTAAAATGGACCTGTCCCGTTGCCTCCAAAACCTTCAAGATTTCTACAATGGTTTTTGATCGGGAAATGGTCCCCACCAACTCTTTATGAGTAACTTCTCCCTGATAAACCACCTCCACATCATACCAGCGTGAAATTTGACGCATGATGGTGCGGATATCTTCGTTAAAAACAAAATCACCCTTTTTCCAAGCCAACACCTTTTCCATATCTGCCTGCGCCACCTCTATCCGGTCATTTCGTACATTTGCCTGTTCTCCTGGGATTAGTCTTCTACTTTCAGAAGAAGTCCCCCCGGCATGAATACGTACACTTCCTTCCAACAGTGTGGTGGTTGTACCTCCTTCGTCGGGATACGTATGGATATTAAATTGTGTTCCCAACACTTCCACCTCCTGTTCTCCACTTTGAACGATGAAGGGACGTTTTTTATCTTTTGACACCTCAAAATACGCCTCTCCGGACAATTCCACCCGTCTGCTCTCCTGCCCGGTAAAAGAAGTGGGAAATTTGAGACGACTGGCTGCATTTAAGGTAACGCGTGTGCCATCCGGCAATTCAATGCGGTATTGCCCACCTCTGGGAGTATGGATCGCTGCCATGCCTGCCACCAGCGAATGCGTCTCTTTCACGACGCTTCCATCTGTATATATCAGTCCGGAGCCCTTAATTACAATCCCCGACTGGGCATCACTCAGGTTCATTTCCTCCCCGTTTTCCAAGGTCAAAATAGCTTTATTTGTTCCTGCAGGAAGGTCATTGAGATAAAGAGAAACGGAGGTAGCCCCGTGAATACCGAGACGCTCTGTACTGAAGTAATATAAACCAATCCCACTAACAAGTAAAACAACTGCAGCAGCAACAATTTTAGGCCATAAACGGACAGTTAAAGAAGGCCTAGTATCTCGTTTCAGGCCTATCCAGATTTGCGTTTTCATCTCTTCGTAGCGCTCTTCAGAAATATCCAGTTCATCTTCGTGGATTTCTTTATGATAAGCCTGCTTGATCAACCTTTCCTCTTCAGGACGACTATTGCCATCGAGGTATTTATCTAAGAGTTGTTTTGCTTCCTGATTGCCCATGACCGTTTAATTGTATCGCATTCGTATACAGGTATGAAGATTGAAAACGGTTTTTGTGTTAGATTAAAATGAACTAATTAATAAAAAAAATAGAAATAGCCCTTTTTAAGGTTCTCACGAATGATTTTAAGCGCATTGCTAATCTGTCTTTTTACCGTATTTTCGGAAAGCTGTAATTCTTTTGAAATTTCCCGGTAGGAGTATTCATGGAGCCGGCTCAATTCGAACACCTTTCTCATTTTTGGAGGTAATTGATTTAATCCCGCCTCCAGTTTCTGTGCAAATTCTTTTTCTAACATTGCCTCATCCTTAATTTCCACCGCACATTCCAGCTCCGTTTGCAATGTAGACAGAAACCTGTCTTCGATTTTATGCCGTTTAAGCTGATCTAAGATACGGTACCGGATGGATGTGTACAGAAAAGAAGAAAGCGACGTATGTATGCTTAGTGAAGTTCTTTTTTCCCATAACATCTTAAAAATATCCTGGACCGTGTCTTGCGCAAGGTCTTCATCTCTTAACATCCGGATCGCATGCGTTAGCAGAAGTGACCAATAACGTTCATAAATTCCGGCAAACGCATCGCGGTTTCCGTTCTTCAACGAAATGACCAGGTCCTGATCCGAAAATTGATGCATGCGTCTATCCAAATCCTACATTTTAGTGGCCCAATGTTAGTAAATTTTCGTTGATTATTACAAATCGGGTATAGTCCATACACGCGCTTGAGCGGCAATTTAGCGACCCGGCAAGGACAAACTTCTGATGTAGGCGAGGTGATTATTATGGAAATAAAACCCGGTAGCTGAGCTCCTTATAAGCGCCAGTTACAGGAATATTTAATCTATGTTTCTAATTCAACAGAAAAACACTATTCATTTAACTTACAGTAATTTATTTATCACAAATAAACAATGTTTCCTTCTCATTTCTAAGAAAATACTGACACATCAGTGAAGCATTTCTTCACTAAAATCTTGCTACTGAATCGTTTCATTTCATAAAAAATGATCCCGGAGTTAACTACGCCATTACGATCGATTTTTTTATCCTGTCCTCCACCCGCTATCCACTGCCAGTCCTTCATCACCTCCCATCTACCTATCCTTTTTCCTGTCCCAAGAAATGCCAGCGCATTCGTCTTGGGTACATGAAGAATTGGTTCGTCTTTTAACTAGTGTTCTTTACACTGTTGGCTAACAAATTCAGCCAGTGTATGACTTACCCCTGCATTTTTAAAAAACTGACCTGTAATGCGGGGAAACACTGAATCAGATTTCCCTTTTTCCTGAATTACATACCGCTGAGGGAAAGGTAAAAAATGAGATTAAAATTAATGGTAAGTTACGAAAAAAATCAGTATATTAGAGGTAGGGAGCCCTCCCACCACCTATCAAAAAGAGATTTCTGCCGGCTTGTAAGCTTGCTGTGGATAGGATCAACGGCCTAAGCATTTTATCCTATCCTTCCTTTTCCACCTGAAGAAAGGGGGAAGTACTGCCTAAAGCGATCGTTCTTTTAGACAATATCCAGCAGACGATTATTTAAACTCAGTGACATCGATGAAATAAGTTGCTTGAGAAATGTACTTAAAACGGTACTGGATTGAATTTCCACCCGGAAATGTCGTGTTTTCACTTAAAGTAATCAAATGGGCCGGAATATCTTTTGGAAATTGAATGGGCAACTTAGCATCTATGTCCAATGAATTAAAAGAGGAGAGTAAAGCGAAATCGGCCTTCGTAGATGCGAGATAAAAGGAAGACCTATCGCTGCTTTTCAAATAACGGACCTGAAAACCTTTTCCTTGCCATAAGGGGAAACCCAAACTGCGATCCCCGAATAATCGGGTTTCACCGGTGGCTTTCCAGTATGAAGGCAATTTGCTTTTTTTTACCACGGATAAACGATGAAACATTAACTTTTTAGAATGAATGCTTTCCGGATCTTGATAAGCCTGGATAACTTCCCCATTGGGCTTTACTATAAACCACAGAGACATTTCATCTGTCAGGCCATATGCTTCATTCGTCAGCAACCAATAATTCAATTGAGGCGCCCGATATATAGCCATCTCTGCTTTTTGCCCATCCGTAGTCGTATATTCCCACACCCATACTTCAGAGAAATGAGGTGATTGGGGATTATTTCCATCGGATTCCTGCCCGTAAGCACTCCATGAACCCAGGAGATACATTAGGGCAAACCAATGCATTGTTCTTTTCATTCGCGCTGGTGAATTAATAGGATTGGTAGCCGGTTGGATTAAAGCTATAGGAAGCATCCGAAATGCCTGTCAGCTTTAATTGAAAACCAGCACCTGAAATTTCCGTTACCAGGTAGGTGATCCCGTCGACGGAGATATAGCCCAGATTGTAAAATCCAAACGCGTCAAACTTGCCCTTTGGAAGACACACCTCGGGATACGGCACTATCCAAAAATGAATGGTATTGCCATCGTCGTCCTTTCCGACATGCTCAGTTTCCAAATGGAGAGTGCCAGGGTGTTTCCTTGTCTTACCGGTCTTTTTGAAATCCGTTTTAAAGCGCTTCTCATTCATCGCATCTTCTTTGATGACAGATATCGTCGTCCCTATCGGCATCGAATGTCGGTATTTTTTACCTTCAGCAATCATGTATTGCTCTATTTTACCATTCCGGATAAACTGATCTACCACGATATCGCCCGCTTCACTTCCATACAACTGATGAAATGCCTCGTTCGGCATATAGGCTTCTCCGGCTTTCAGATTCAGGTAAAAATAGCTGTTGCCCGACACTTCTGTTTCCCCGCTTGCCTGTACATAAAAAGACATTTTCTTGGTGGCGTTCGGACAGGTAACACAGCCTTTTTCTCTAAGGTATTTTTCGATATCCATCTTCTTGAGCACGATGTCTTTTCCATTTCCTCCATAGCTTTGATCTATTTCTGCAAGGGTCCGTTTTTCCTCTTTAATGTGCGCACATTTATTCAATATCAGGGTGGCATAGGGTGTCGCCCTCGCCCAAAAATTGCTCTCTCCTAAAAGTCGATCTACTTCACTGGCAGAGAGGGTCAATTCTGAAAACTCACAACCTTTTCCCTCTGTACAGAAAGCCACGGTTTGTGTGGTTTCTTTCTTCTGTGCATTACAGGAAGAAAAAAACAGAATAAAAAAAAGCAAGAACCAACTGTTTTTCATCATCATTAATTTAAGTACACGTTTAGTTTTAAAAAGCCCGATTACTCCCCCATCGTTCCTTTTCATTTCAATTTTTACGGACATTTTTTCAAAATGATATTCGCCAGTTCAATAGCCACCGATTTATTTCGTTCTTTGTCATTACTGATATCGACACGAACTTCAAATTTTACTCCCTTTTGCAGCACATGCAATTCATTGGTAAATACATTCCAGCTGGCAGCATCGCCTACCCCCTCGACGGTTCGATATCCCTTTGATACTTCCTTGAAGGCATTGGTTAGCATCCCTCCTGTTTTCCGGATTTGCTCCTTGTCTACTCCCTGCTCTTGAGCCTGTTTCAATGCCTTATCTGCGTCTTCATTTTTAACATTGCCTTCCGTGATTTCATCAATTGCTTCATTTGCCAACCGCATTTGCTCATCAGTCACCGCCTGGTATTTTTGCTGAAAACTTTGCATCGACATGGGCTGAATGGCGCGCAAATTAATGAGATCAGATACGGACATTTCCGTATTAAATCCAGGCACAGAGCTCATTCTGTCATTTTTGAAGGCATACACGAATTCGTGATATTCTTTATTTTTTAAAAGGGTATTGTATTTCGTTTTCAACACTTCTTTTGAAAATCCGGTCGCATTGAGCACGTCGGTCTCGGAAAGCAATGCATCGTATTTTTCCTGATAGGCCAGCAGACATTTGTTATCGCCTTTTGCATTTGGATCCTTCGATTGACTATTGATCACGGCATCTAATTGGATTTCCGGATTATGCTGATTCGTTTGTTCGGTTTGATTACAGGAAAATAACACTAAACAAGCGATACACATGGGTACGAATACCTGTACTAATTTCATTTTTATGGCAGATATGTTGCTATTTTTACACATTGAATACTTCCTTTTCATCCGTCTTCTTAGTGAATGCCCGAAAACCATTGATTGTATAAATGACCCACTACCGGTACTGGAGTTTGCTTGCCATTAACGGCATTGAGTAAGCCGATAACCCATAGGACAAACAAAGCGCAAATGCCAGTCATACAAACCAGCCAACCTATAAAGGGGACGATATTGATCATTCCTAACGCCATGCCGGTACACAAAAGCCCCAGACTCTGCCGGATGTGGAAATAGGCAAATGTGTTTTTCTTTTCCGTGTTCTGAACAAAGGCTACGATCAGGCCAATAAAGGTAATGTACGCTAGTACAGCAATGCTTTTTCCCTCAGAAAAGGCATTGGTAGGGATGTTTTCACTCATACGTTGATATAGGTTAATTTATTTGAATGATGTATGTGTTATTTCTATACGCTTATTTTTCGTTAACGGGGTGGAGAGGCGTTTCATCTAAGCGGGGAACGTTCGGTTGATCTTCTAAACGAGGGATAGTTGGTTTCCGCTTTTTCCGCGGCTCGACTGGCAGGAGGTCGTCTTTGGGTTTCACTTCCATTAAATCATCTGCCTGATTTTTTGGATGCACAGGCAACAGATCGTCCGGTACAGGATCTTCATTTTCGAAGGGGTCTTCCACCAGATGTGCCTTTAGCAAGGTAAAGGTTAAGGGGATCTTCGCCACGCATTTTTCCTTGGTCGGAACCTGTACTTCAATTGAATAAACCGTTTCTATACGAGTGCGATCCACGATCGTTAACTGGCAATGCATTTTCATTCCTGCTGAATGGAGGCTACTAAAATCCAACATGCCCCGATACGTGTGATAGCCGGTTTTGACCCAGCGCATTTCGTTGGAGGGAAAAAGTTGCGAAGGATTGAAAGGGTATTGAAAATAGAGATCTCCAGTGCCTGCGGCCCCGGGATTTAGCCTTTTTCTAATGAATGAGCCAATGTTTCCTATCCCATAACAGTCATTTCCCGTTGCGCTTCCATAGGAAGCTCTCCAGGTACCGTCTGTGGGTTGCAGATACGGATTAAAGAGCCCAATCTTGGTATAGCCATCGCCACCCCATTCCTGATCAATTGCTTCTCTGGGTTTCTTGTCTAAATAGGTAATGACTTCTCCATTTTTCTTTTTCCCCAGTACCAGGATGTCGTCCGGCTGGATCTTTCTTTCGAAATCACCATCCAGGAAATCACTTTCAATATCGGAAAGCTCAAAGGTACATCCTCCGCCTTCCGCACAATTGGCAATGAGCACTTTATCGGCATACACCGATACACTTACAAACATCCCCGTTATGAATAAAAATAATGCTCTCATACCAATGGTTAATTTTTCAAAATAAGTTTCAGGGCGGACAAAGCATTTCGCTTCGCAAGTGGCTCATCTTCGCCGCTATTGGAAGTAATGGTAAAAGCGGTCGTATTCACCAGTACATGCAGTGCATTTAGTGGCCGCTCCCAAAAAGCGAGGGTACCTACCTGTTCAAGTTTCTCTACGTGACGACGTCGGGCGTATGCAGCAAGGTAGCCGGCCTCTAGCAAGGCAAGTTCTTTCGTAAAATTTTCCTTTTCCACCATTCGATTCACGGCTTCCTGCAAGCCCTGGTTACTTCCATGGTGTTTTTCAAATGCGGCCCTACTCATTTCAGATACAAAGCCAATCCCCAGGCTGTGGTATTCTGCAATCTGATGTTTATTATTTCCAAGGTTCTTTGTCTTTCCTGTTTTCCAACTAAACATCACTAATTGTTGTCCGGGGCCCCTTTCTATTTTTTTCGAATGCTGTTCCAATTTCTCTACCGGAACCTTCGCTATTTGAGCCACCATCTCCGCCGTAAGGAGCTGGTGTAATTGGTGCCGGGCAGACACTAGCTTTTCTGCATGAAAACCCTCAGGAATTTCTATCTTGGGCTGACCATCTCCACAGGAAATGATCGAAACCAGCAACAAAGCACAAAGGCTGTTGCTCCAACTGTTGCTCATCATTGATTTTCTTTATTGTTTAATAAACTCTACCCGTCTATTTTGCGCTTTTCCTGAAGCTGTCTGATTGGAGCTGATCGGCTGAGCTTCTCCTTTTCCGTCGGTGATCAGTCTTGTCGCAGCAATACCAAATTCATTCACTAGGGTGTTTTTTACAGAAGCGGCACGCTCCTTCGACAGCTTTAAATTTGCCTCATCGGCCCCGTCACTGTCGGTATGACCGATAATCAGGATGTTTCCTGAAGTTGCTTTGATTGCCTGAGCGGTGTTATTCAGTGTTGCCCAGCTTTCAGGTTTGATACGGGATGAATTGACATCGAAATAAATAGCATTCGTCACGAATTTACCGGCAGTCTGAATTTCATTGGTCGCGTTGGGCACATTTCCGGCAATTCGTATATTGGACACAAAAACACCGTCGCCCCACATATTTGTAGCCAATAACAACTGGTAAGCTGCCTGCTTGGGAAGTGCATTGGGGAGATGTAACATCTCTTTGCCATTTAAGTAAAGTCGTACCTCTTTGCCATTTCGGGAGATTGAAACGCGATTGACTTTGGCCTTCTCCCATCCTGTTTCAAAAGTCTTACTGAAAAGAACCATCTGATCCATACTGAGGTTCGCATTGTATTCCATAAGCGCTTCTATATGAATCAAAGCTGAATTTCCATGAGGATGTACATCCAGCGAAATCGCAGGTTCTGTACTCCAATGCACACTGTATTCCTCCCGATCTTCTTTTGCCACAAACGTCACCTTCAAGCCGCTTTCCATCTCGGACATTCTCTCAGGATCCGCATACATATCGAACTCCATGGTAAATTGTTCCGGCAATTTTTTGAAGCTGTGGGGAAATGCAATCCCCTTCCTGGGCATTTTAAGCCATTGGCCATTGGCCAAAGCGATCGTTTTGATCCCGGGCTTCTCTACCTCTTCCAAAGCATCGTATTCGGATAAATACCAGTTGCCATTTCCGGCCCCTACCCTGGCTGTCGCAAAGTCTTCAAAGAACAACACATTCTTGCCAGGGATAAAGGAAGATCCTTTGTACTGACTAAAATCCGTATCTGCCGTCGAAGTGTTCTGCCCTGCCGGAGAATTTGCTTTTGTGTCTCCCTTCTTATCCTTTTTCTTAAAGATATTTCCAATTCCTTCCTCTACTTTATTTAACCCTTTATCGATGGTCTCCTCTGTCTTTTGTTCGGTCTTATTTTTTGCCTTTTCCTTTGTCCGGTTAATGACCCGATCAATAATCTGAGCGGATGCGCTATGCATATACAAGAGGAAGGCTAATAGGGCAATGATTCTGTTTTTCATAATTTATTCTATTTTAGTTTAGGTTGGATGATGGGACCTTTCCTGTTAAGGTGTGTACCTCCGCTTTTTTGAACCTCTCCTTTTGTAGCTGCAAATAGCTCACGGCAAATGAAGAAATCCACCCTTTGTTTCCAAAATGCAGCGACGGCAAAGCTGAAATGTCTCTCACTATGGTATTAGTGTAGTCGATTTAAAAAAGTAAACATGCAAATGATATTTTTTTAGTTTTGTTTACTTTTTAACGATTCTTGTACTAAATGATGGAAGAGCAACAACTGATCAGTCGAATAAAAGATGGAGATGATACCGCTTTAAAAAAGGTCTATGAAGAGAATAGAAAAGCCTTTTTAGATTTTTCTTCCAGGTATCCTCTCTCTAAGGAAGATGCCCTGGATATTTATCAGGATGCGGTGGTCGCTTTTTGCGAAAACGTTAAAAAGGGAAAATTAGACACCCTAAAAAGTAGCCTTTCCACCTATATTTTTGCCATTGGAAAATATAAAATATACGCTTTATTAAAAAAAGAGCAACGACAGGTACCCTTGGAAGAAGGGCCGGATCTTTATTCTTTTTTTCCATCCGAACCAGAAGAAGAAGATCCACAGGTAAGGGTATTACGGGAAGCGTTTAAGGAACTTGGCAGTGTGTGTAAAAAGGTGCTCACCTTGTTTTACTATGAAGGAAAAAAACTGGAAGAAATACAGCAAACCATGGGTTATGAAAGTAAAGATGTACTAAAGAGTCAAAAATCGAGATGCTTAAAAAAACTCAAGGAACTGGCTTCAAAAAAAAGAGGTTATGAATAAAGAACAGCTTATAGAAGGCTATTTTGAGGGAACACTCAACGAAACTCAACAACTGGAACTGGAAGCGTTGATCGTACAGGACCCGGCGGTAGCAGCAGAATTAAATTTTCGGAAACAGGTACAACAAGCCATTCGTTCAGAGGAAAGAAGCCTTCTCAAAAAGAAACTACAATCTTTTGAGCAGCAGAAGAAGCGAATCCCTTCTACAACAGTTTACCGTAGCTGGCTTACAGCAGCAGCAGTCCTTTTAATCACGGCAACGGTGAGCCTTTGGTGGTATACGGGCAGATTTTCGGCTGATCGCCTTTATGACAGCTATTTTGAATCTTTCCCCAACATCGTGCAACCCCTGGTTCGGGGAGAATCCCAGACGAGCAATCTGAGTCAGGCATTTGTGAGCTATGAGCAGGGAGCCTACCGAAAAGCCGCAACGCTTTTTTCGGAAACCTCCGATCTACCAGCCCAATTCTATGGCGCACTCTGTGAAATGGAACTGGGAGAACATCAGAAAGCAAAAGACATGTTTGATAAAATCCCGCTGACAGATACCACCCTCCGTCCCTTTATACAATGGTATAAGGCCCTCAATCTGGTGAAATTAAACCAAGTAAACCAGGCAGATGAGGTATTATTAGCCCTCGAAAAGGAAAACGATTTCGAACTTAAGGAACAGCTCTCCCGCCTTCGTAAAGAATTAAATTCCCGTTTTTTTTCTGAGAAAAACAAGGAGGACGGACACCGGAATAAGCATTAATACCCAAATCAGCCACGATGGCTGCGACGGCTCAAAAAGCGGGGATGTGTCTCCGCTAACAATAAATCCTGCCCAAAAGAAAGGGTGCGATTTTAGGGGGTGTTCGCGGATAAAGTCTCTTTTTGCAAGTGCTAAAGCCGCATCTTTGGAAAGTCCCTTTTTTAAGTTTTTATAAAAAGTGCTTAAAATACCCGCCGTTTCTGCATCTGGAACTTTCCAAAGGCTATAGATGCCTGAGCGGGTACCAGCAAATGTAAAAGCCATAGAAAGACTCATGATCCCTTCCCCATTTTTTATCCGGCCATTGCCCGTATTACAGGCGGCCAATACAACCATATCGGCCGGAATATGCATTTGATAAAGTTCTTCGAAAAATAAGGGCTCATTTCCGCTAAACAACAGGCACGATTTTCTAAAATCGTTCTCATCCAGATAGGCATGCATGGCGAAGTGATACACCCCATGATCATCTGCCCGTCTGGTGAAGTCCGTTTTTCTCACCTGCTCTCCTATCACGACCGCGTCCATTGTTCGGGCAATTTCCTGTGTTTCCTTTTGCGAAAAGGGCAGCGGCGGAGTTGAAAACCCTTCGTAAATCGACCCTTCAGGGTAATACGGATTCAATACAAGCGCCTTTTTTGAGGACATAGGATTGCCCGAAAAACGATTCCAATGTAAGATTGCCAATGAATAGGCATACGAAAAAGCATGCTTTTCCACCAAAAACTTTCCGGAGACCGGATCGGTCAATGCTTCAAAAGGAAGATAGTTTAAAAAGTTATCCGAGATAATGGTTACCTGCGCACTTAACTTTTCTGGCAGTAATAGCCGAGCCAATTTCTTTCCGTTGGTTTTGTAATTAAGTTTTACCTCCCCTACTTCCTTCACAAATTCAAGCAGACTGCTTTGTATCCGACGGCTATTTGCCAGACGATCCAGATCCACTGAATGCCGGGTCATCCTAATCCGGTAGATGTCTTTGGGCAACACATAATATTTTAGCACCTCTTCATCTTCTCCAATGGTTTCCTGCACACTGGGAATCAACCTGTTAAAATTATCCTCAGTGATTCCCACTGCTTTTCCCTTTTCCTGGTTCGTACCTGCTTTCTGTTGATAACTGCGGTAAAGATGCTTAGATGCATTTTCTTCAATGAGATTTAGCAAATGAATAAGTGCATTTGGCTGATGTCTATAGCGTTCAAAAGCAATGTATAAAAGGCCCTCCGCATTTTTATTATGAAGATGGTACAAGGTGGCATTAAACTCTCCTTTCAGGTAAAATTCCCGAAACATTGCCGTAGACGTTTTCAGTATTTTCTCTGCCTTGATCAAGTCACTTTTTGTTCCCAGCTGCTTGTATTTTTCCAATAAAATCAGTCCGGCGCTGGCAAAAATATTGATGTAATTATTTGAATTAAGATCGGTCAGCTGCTCGATTGGATACGCCATGATGGCCGTTGGTTTTTTCAACTTATAGGAGACGATCCTTTCGATCGTATTTTCAGCCAATTGAGCAGCTGCTGCATGTTGTTTCTTGCCCGAAAGACACTTGGCCTTGATGATCTGCAATGCAAACAGACTGGCACTGAATTCTCCAAATTCGAATGCGTTCATCGACAGGTCAATGTAACGGATGGCTTCATCGTAATTTCCCAACTGTTCGTAAGAGGTCCCAATTTTAGAATAAGCCAACATCGTATCGAATGAACTTTGGGTTTTGCGGGCAAAGGCAAGGTATTCTTCCCCAAACCGAATGGCCTGGTCGTAGGCCTTGGCAAAGTAATAATAGTTGTTGATATGCGAGTAGCAAGAGTTTAAATAAGCCTGATCATGCGTTGTAAATGGTTTTTCTACTTCCGCTAAAAACTGATTCAATAGGTTGGTGGCCCGTTCTGGACGGTGCTGGTAGAGCGCCAGGGTCACTTCCATTTTTCGGCGCACCCTGCGTGCAAATCCGTAGTTTTCCGCAGTGAATGCGGTGCTTTTTCGTCGAAAGAAGGCGATGTATTTTCCATAAGTAAGGTTTAAACCCTCCTTGTCTTCGTAATTGAGCTGATAATAATAGAGGTCATTATAGGTTTGTATGAAATCAAACATGGAAAAAAGATCCGGCCGGTCTTCCATGACCTTGAGGGTCTTCTGCATATAAGCGATTTCATATTTTTGATTATGCAAGCCAGAGTAGGTATAAGCCCGTTGAAAATAAAACTCTCTGAGGAAAGAAGGATGTTGTTCCAGTGATTGCTTGTATAAACGGTCTATTTTCTCTGACTCGTGTAAGGCTTCTTCATAACGCTCCGCCTGATTCAAGGACTTCACTATCCATACATGCACCTTCATCCTGAAATTACCCGAACCGCTCCGCTGCTCTCTCAGTATCTCATTCCCCTGTGCCACCGCTTTTTCCCAAGCGCCTGCGTCCATCAACGCTTTCATCTCAAGAATTTGAAACGATTCGACCGTCTCTTGTGAGGAAGACTGCCGGGCATGCAGCGGCGTGATCACAAAGAGCGTGTGTATACAAAGAAAGCCTATAAGGAAAAACACAATTTTTAATGGAGCCGGCATGTCATCAACCCTTATCTTTTTTACTAAAATAGGATTTGTAAAGAAAAATACCTGCGTATCAAAAAAATAGTCGAAGGATTATGTGAATAACTACCTCCTTATTCGCTTATTTTTAGACGGTATTCATGTGCTCTGAGGCTCCCGATCGCGAGTTATTTTTTCTTCTCGCCTTTAATCGTCCTCCTTTTAAGTGTTTAATGAAGCGAGAAATCCTGAGTACGGAATAAAAAGAAGAGCAAGGCAGCACCTAAATTTGCCAAAAATCAATCCGTAAAGAACTATCCTACTCGCCAACGATGTGACAGCGGATTAAATTCATCATTCTAACCGTTGAAAAATGATTCGGATCTCCCCATTCAATCAGGGAAGATGCGCTTGGAAGATAAAAGCTTATAAATGCCTATAAACATGTACAGAAGTGAAGCCTCCAATTGCCTGCAAACACACATTTACATTCCGTACAGGCAATCCTAGCAGAATGCCTGATCGTGGCTTAAGTCAACTACTGCCTTGTTCCTGCTCAGCTTCTGCTTTGTTCCTGCTTTGTTCCTGCAGAAAAGCAGCAGGCAACAGTATTATTTAGAAGGAATGTAGGATGAATACAGGACATCAACAATAGCAAAGCAGGAGCTGTTATCAGTTATACTTAAGGTTAGTATGATTTAAATGATAAAAAATGAGTTAAAAATGAGATTGAAACGCCATTTTTTGACAGAAAAAATGGAAAAAGGCACAATTTCTTGCGCCTTCTGTAATGGCACTGGGGTTTGAGCCTTGCCCAAAGAACAACGATTAAACAATATCTGAAGGGGTTTTGAAATCCGAATCCCCGAATAACATACCTTTTTGATAATCCATTTTAATTGCAAATGCTAAGCATTATAATTTAGATCACAAAAGTCATCTAAATTACTTTTCGGATGAATATATCTGAAAAACTTCATGAACGAAACAGATTATTATCTATCTAAAAAATAGTTAAATCATGAAAGCCAGATACAGCATTGAAATAAATATAAAGGGGCGAGGATTCGCCTATTTCTCTCTAACTTATTGAAAGTAACGACCTAATACTATTAATGTGAATGATGGAGCTTATTCCCATAATAAATAGGTAGAATCACTCTTTATAACCTATCCGACAGTTTTTCCTGCCCCCATGTCGGGCATCGGCTCCCAATTTTAAAACCGAAATGGAGGAAAAATCGTCGGCTAAGCTACATTGTTAACTAATTCGTGTTTTTATAAAATAATAAATAAAACCTATTTAGTGCGAACTAATGTTTTTCGTTGAGATAAAAATATTTATTGTATCTTCTGCTGTCGTAAACGAATGATTTTATTAAGTAGTTCACGCCTTTCTATATTAGCTTCTATATTTTGTAGATTAAACATCTCCGTCCCTGTTGCGGCTCGATATTGACCTTTTTCTATCCAGATATAATGAGGAATAATAGCATGAGGAAACAACTTGTTAAGAATGGTGTCCGCTACAATTGTGCTGAGCCCGTTTGCATTATTTCGAATGACAGAAACTATTTTCGCTTCAGTATCTCCCGTATTAGCAGCATTCACCAGAATAACAGACACCTTATCACCTAAAACCTTGTTTAAGCTATCGGCAAAGGCAAACTTTTTGATACAAGGGCCGCACCAAGTGGCCCAAAAATCTAGTATTAAAAGTTTATCCCTATATTCTGTCAAAGTCTGTTTTGTAATTTGGCCATCGTGATAAAAAGTGTATTCTTGTTGCCAAAAATTCTCTGGCAATTTATCTCCAACACGCACTTGTTTATTTACCTGTCCGGAAATTTTTAAGTTAATGCATAAAGCTGCAATAACACTTAGAACAATTGCTTTTTTCATCTTTATTGTCAATTATATTTTATTTATCAGCGTTCATTCTGGGGCATACCACTCAACTCTATCACATCTTCGGGTATGGCCAGGGCGTAAAGTTTACTTTTTGGCGCAAGGGTATAGGTCTTGCCCTCTATGGTTCTGCTCATCACAATATTTGCGCCTTCTTCATTATAGCGGCGAATGTCCAGCCACCTCATGCACCTAAAAGCCAGTTCTTTTCTCCTTTCGTTTTTCACCATTTCCAGAATACTGCTTTGTGAACCGACCGATATTGGCGTAAAAGTGCCCGTACGGTAACGGTTAATGAGCAAGCGGTTCAGGTCGGTAACGGCTTCGTCCACTTTTCCCGACCTTGCACTGCATTCTGCCCTCGCCAACAGCATTTCCGCGGAGGTAACACCGTTGAACAGTGTAGCACCCGCCTCATAACTTCCCTTAAAAATATAGGCACCACCGCTCGCCCTAAAAAATGCGGATTTGCGCAGGTCGTCATCCTCGTACATGGCATAAAGCTCTGGACTGACGAGCGCCCTGCTCTGCACTACAGGACCTGCGGTAGTTGCACGTCCCTCAAATACCACCTCTACATTGAGCTGGGGCATTGGAAAGTTGGCCGAGAGCGTAAGGGTATTATAGTTCAAAAGACCATTCTGCAATTGGAGGCAGCTATCGGCATAATTGGCGGCCTGCCCATAATCCCTCATTTGCAGATATACACGCGAAAGCATCCCGTAGGCCGCCGCTTTAGAGGGTCTGGTGGGCGATAGGGCAATGGCCGGCAAAGAAATCAAGCTCTGTTTAAAATCAGCAAGTACCTGCGCATAGCCCTCGGCAATGCTCTGACGTACAGATACCTCGTTGAAATTTGCAGTCAGCCTAAGGGGGATGCCCGGCAAAACCGTGGCCGTGGCCGAATTATATGGCATCGCCCACACGTTCAACGCATTAAAAAATGCCTTTGCCCTAAAGAAATGGGCCTGTCCCGAAATTTTCGAGAGCGCATCCCTGTCACCAATGGTAGCCCATTTGTCCTCTACGGCCTGTAAAATGGTATTGGCCACGTTTACTTGTGTATAAATATTGTTCCACACGTTGTATTGGGGCTGAAAGATATTTGCGGGTGCCCAAACATATAGGTTCCTGTCGTACTCTTCCCTGGCGTTATACACAGCATCGGTCATGTAATAGTTGTCGCCGCATACCTCACCCATGGCCGGGTCGGAATAATTGAGCTTGGCATAATCATCCAATACGGCCTGCATATCCCGTATCGTTTCGATGGTCGCCAGTTTCTGGTCGGACTTTTCCTCCAAGAACTTTTTGCAAGCAGGCATAGTAGAAATGCCTACCGCTAACATTAAATATATCATCTTCTTGTTCATTGCCTTAAAATTTAAATTGGATACCTAACGAGCATGTTCTGGAAGGCTGTAACTGTAAAACACTGTAATAGTCTGGGTCTATGTTTTTGCTGTTCTTTATCCACAGTAGCCCAATATTGCTACAGTTCAGCATCAACCGCATATCGTAAATACCGACAGGCTTAAGTTTATTCCCTAATTGATAAGATAGACTGATGTACTGCAGCCTAATATGGTCTGCCGGCTCTACCAGAACCTCGGAAAGCTGATAAAACAAGTTGCGGGCGGTATTCAAGGGATATTGAAACGCAGGTACCAAAGTGGCATTTTCATCTCCAGGTTTTTGCCAGCGCAGGGCATAGTCCGGATGACCAAGCCCACTGCCCACCAAAGTGGTGTACTGGATGCTGTTTCGCCTAAAGTAATATCCCAGTTTATAGCTTATAGCAATTTCCAAGCTAACGGATTTATAGCTAAAGCGGTTCATGAGATTTCCAAAAACCGTTGGCAGGGCAGAACCATGATAGCGGAGGTCCGCAAGGTTGCTGCCGCTCCCTGTAAGGATGGCATAATCGGTAGAAGGCTGTCCATTAAGATAGCCCAGCGGGTTTCCCTGCCCGTCCAGACCTCCATAACGGTACGAAAAAACTGCATACACAGGCTTGCCAACCAGCCCCGTAATGGTACGGGTGCCTATGTAATCGCCCCCCTTGGTTGCCACATCGTAGTAGTCAGTTACCTTATCATGGTTGATGCTAAAGTTGAATACGGTATTCCATTGTAGGCCCTTGCCCACAAGGTTGTGGCTCTGCAGCCTAAAGTCTATTCCCTTTCCCTGCATCGATGCTACGTTCCTCGTTATGATTGGCCCAACTCCGCTCGTATAATCAATGGGGTAAAAACCGAACAGGTCCTTTCCCTTTTTTACATAGTAATCCATACTCCCGTCCAATCGCTTTTTTAACACATCAAAATCTGCCCCAACATTAAAGGTACCAACGGTTTCCCACCTCAAATCGGGATTGTAAAAACGTGTAATGGATGCGTAGGTGTTCTGAGTATAGGGCGAAATACCAAGATAACTGATCGTAGTAAGCCCTGTATGTGACGGGTCGGCATTGCCGCTAAAGCCATAGCTTGCCCTCAGTTTTAGGGAAGCGGAAGGCTTTAGCCATTTGATGTCGTTATCCACGTCCCATGCAAGTCCCACACTCCACAACGGTTTCCACTTGTTGTTGGTGCTCACGCCAAACAAGTTAGAGGCATCCCGTCTTGCACTAGCATAGGCATAATAGGTATCCTTATAGCCGTAACCTACATTACCGTACAAACTAACATAATTGTTGTTGGCCAAACCTAGGCTCTGCCTACCAGAAATATAGCTACTACTCCCCGTGATATAGTGGGGATAGCGCCTGGTCAGATCAACAACACCTACATTTAGTGTGCTGGCCTCAACTCCATAATAACGATAGCCGCTGCTTTCGTTCTGTAGCGATCGCTGTTCTGCCCCGGCCATGACGGTAAGATGGTGCGCCCCAAAATGTTTGTCGTAGTTGGTTTGCAGCCTTAGGTTTTGCGCCAGCATATTGGCATTTTGCATATCCCTTATACCGCCCGGTGGAATAATATAATTAATGGTGTTCGCGCTAACCTGTGCATAACTGTTCACCATGTCCCTTGCTGTATAGCTTTGGGTATCGTAAAAGTGCTCGTTTGCAGATTGCTGCCGCTCTATCCTATACAACATTTGAATGCTGAGGCCAGAAAACTGATAGTTCAACCCAAGGTTGACGTTGGTATTGTTCAGTTTTGTCTGGTCTGTATTGTACAGATAATCGGTAAGTGGGTAGTATTTCCAATCGGTCAAACCGATGTTTAGGGTTTCAAGATAGCTAAGCCTATAGTTCTGTACCAATGGCAAAGCATCGCCCTGCGCGTCGGCAAGCTGTGCGTAAGGGTATAATGTACCATTTAACGCTGTTGTGCTTGTATATCCCGTCTTACCGCTCTTGTTCTGAACATTGGCGTAATTGATGGTCAGGTCTGCGTTCAGGTTTCTGGCCAATTTCAGTCCGAGTGCATAGCGCAGGGTAAGCCTGTTGTACAGGGCGGCCAGATTGTCCTTGTTGTGGTCGTAGCCTGCTGTTGCCAGCCAGTTATATCGTTTATTGCCCCCGTTGGCCTGCACATTGTACTGCTGGTTAAGCCCCGTTTCGTATACCAGTCTGTTAAAATCGTCCCTTACGTCCAAGTTACGCCATTGTTCTAGCTGTGCCTCTTTTTGGCGCTGGGTTAGGCTGCCGTTGTATAGTGTTTCTATCACGGGGGTCAGTCCGGGCCTGGCAGGGTCGCTATAGGCCGATTGGAAATGGCCCTGTTCAAAAAGAAAGCTTTCCACATCGATATAATCGGAAGATGCCATACGTTCCAACCTGTAAAGATTGGGCTTTTGCAATATACTGCTGTTGGCATTCGCCTGTAGTTGCAGTTCTTGGTTAAAACGGCCTCTCCTTGTGATAATCACAATAACACCGTTGCCCGCCCTTGTACCCCAAATGGAACCTGCTGCCGCATCTTTCAGCAGAGTAATGCTCTCTATATCGTTTGGGTTAATGTTGTCGATACTGCCATCATAGGGAAAATTGTCCACCACTACAAGAACGTCCTTTGGCCCGCTGATACTGCTCAGTCCCCTAATGGTTATACGTCCGTCTGTTGTGGCACGATCTACATTCAGCCCGTTGCCAATCGACTCCAGTCTTGATAGTATATCTGGGCTTATCTGGTTCTGTAGGGTTTGCGAACCGATATGCTGTACCACACCTGTAAACTGCTCCTGTCTTATTTTTTGGTAGCCCGTATTAATAACCACCTCATCCAATCTTCCTGTTTCTACATATAAAGTAACCGTAACATTGCCAGTGATACCCTTTACCAAAACTTCTTTGGTCCGGTATCCGATAAAGTGAACTTCCAATACATCATCCTCCTTCAAGTTAGTAATGCTAAAGGCCCCATTGGAATCGGCAACAAAGGATCTCATTGTGCCCTTGATTTTGATAGATGCGCCCGCGAGTGGGCTACCGAGGCTATCGGTCACCGTACCACGAACATCAATGGGAAGTGTGAAAAAATCGGTGAGTTTGTCTAAAAATGTGCGCTGTTTTTCAGTGACTACCACCGATTTGTTATCTAATGAAAACTCTAAAGGTTGGCCCGAAAATATCTTGCGCAACACCACAGGTAATTCTTCGTTTGTTATTTTGAGCGTAACCGGTTTAGCATCTTTCAGTATGGATGCGGTAAAAAGGAAGTTGTACCCGCTTTGGTCGCGAATCTGGTCAAAAACCTGGTTAAGTGGGGCATCTTTAACCGACAATGATATTTGCTGTGCAAAGGTATTTGCGCTTACCTGCATAATGGTGGTGATCAGTATCAATGTCGCGAGGTTAGCTCTCATAATCCATTTTCTTTTATCTGTATCCCTAATTCGGTTAAAGACCGAACTCATATTCAACAGTGCTTTGCATATACAGCCTGGGGGCTGCACAAGATTTTTGAAGTAAAATTTGTACATTTGTTCTGCTTGGGTTTTAATGCGTAGCACCTTTTATGTTTCCAGCATCAGCAGGAGCTCCGCAGATCGTAAATAGTTTTTTAAATTATTTCAATAGCCAGGTACAGGCCACCGCGGTGCAAAACGTGGTGGTTTTTTTAGCCATTATGGTTCTGTTCGGTTTAGTTATTGCACAATAAGCCTCCTTCCCTCGATTTTAAAATGGACTGTTTTGGTGCGCTCCAGAATGTCCAATACATCATTAATATTGCTTGAGCGGGTAATTCCACCGTAAAAGCCTTCTTTAGTCACCTTTCCGCGGTATTCCACATCGACATTGTACCACCGGGCGATCTTTCGCATAATGCTTTCTAGGTTTTCATTGCTGAACCTGAACTCACCGTTTTTCCAGGCAACCGCATTTCTGATGTCGGCCGGTTTAACCACAAAATTATCGGCTTCGTTAATTGCCTGCTGTCCTGGTTTTAAAATGTAATATTTTGCAGTTCTGGCACTACCAACCTTTACGCTTCCCTCCAGCAAAGTGGTTTTTACTACTTCTTCATCGGCATAGCTATTGATGTTAAAGTGGGTGCCCAATACCTCTACATTCTGTGTAGCTGTAGCTACAACAAAAGGATGGACTTTATCCTTCGCTACCTCGAAATAAGCTTCGCCTCTCAACTCGACCCTGCGTTGCTTGCCTGAGGCAAAACTGGCCGGATAGATTAATGTCGAAGCAGCGTTCAGCCATACTTCGGTACCATCAGGCAAACGCACCCGATAGGTTTCACCCTTAGCCGTGACAAGAGTATTGGTTAAATCTGTATTGTTGATGCTCTCTTTTATCTCGTAGATTAATTGTCCGTCGGCAGCCTTACTGATGGAAACACCGGCTTCATTTGCGAGTTGGCCGTCGGCAGCCTCGCCCAGTCGAATCTTTTTGCCATCAGACAGCGTTAAGGTAGCGCTATTGGTGCCGGGTATGATAGAAATTTGATTTGTGCTCATTGAAGAGTGACCGGCATGTTTGGATTGGTAATAGAAGTGCGCCCCTGTGATCACCGCCAATGCCACAGATGCAGCAACCGCAATTTTTGGCCATAGGCGATATTTTTTGGGGCTTATTCTCGTGATAAGGCTTTCCAGACTCTCCCTGCCCAGCTTATCAAGATGGCGATGATCCAGCTCTTGATCACCGGCCATCGGCATACGCATTGACGCATTCATGTACGAACGCTCAAGTAATTCACGTTCCTCAGCATTTGCTTCGCCAGAAATATATTTATCCAGAAGCCTGTCCAGATCCTTTTTTGATGGTTCCATAAATATCTCTATATCTATAAGACGCAATCAAACCGGGCAGGGGGACTTTTTTGGTAAGGTTTTTTTAAAAAAAGATAGCTTTGTTCTTTTTTAAAGCTTTTGGTGTATCGCCGATAGCAGTGCAAGCGAAACTCCCGCATACGGTCCCAGTTTCATTTTTAGGATACGTATGGATCTGTGAACCTGTTTCTTCACGGCTTCTTCTGTCATGTTTAGCCGTAAGGCAATTTCTTTGTTCGTCAGAAATTCTTTTCTACTCAGTTCAAACACTTGTTTCATTTTGGGCGGCAGCTGCTCGATTTCGCAGTCAATCAAACGGATCAGTTCACGCTCGTCTATATGTTCGGCAGTTGCATTGTCAAGCCCCTCCATCTCCTCTACAATGAGGCTGACGAAATCTGGGTTTACTTTTCTTTTTCGTATTAAACTAAAGATCCGGTTTCTTACGGATGTATAAAGATAGCCTTTGAGGTTGGTCTTAATTTCCAGTATAGCCGATCGCTCCCAAAAAGCGAAGAAAGTATCTTGTACCAAATCCTTTGCTTCGTCTTCATTCCCTAGAACTTTATAGGAGTGCAAATAGAGCATGTGCCAATGACGCTGGTAAATTTCGGTAAATGCAAGCCTGTCCCTCTCCTTTAACAAAAGAATAAGTTCAGTTTCCGTAAATTCGCTGTAATTTGTCATTTTTGGCCTCAATGCGGCCATAAATTTAGAAAGATGAACTCAATAATGGTAATATTTTTCCATAGAATGTGGGGATGACGTTTAGATTTTGCCTAAGAACAGGTAATTTATTTTACTTTTATCGCAGGTGCGTTATTGATTATTTTCCAATGTCCATGCTCCCGAATGCATATGATCAATGAATGAAAGATAAGAAACTGGCTCTCCAACGTTACTTGTACAATGGCCATATTACCTGACTGTTCCAGGCTGTTTATGACCAGGCTCCTTGGGCTTCCTCCGAACCGCTTGGTACGGATGAGTTCAATATAGTCAGATTTCGAGAATACAAAAATCCCCTTCTCCTCGAAAAAACCGTCCTGTATATTCTGAAATTCGTCATGTAAGATGCTTTCCAATGCTGCTACATCACGATTGTCGCCAGCTTTTACAAATGCTTCGATTGCTCTTTCTGCTTGTTCCATTTTTATTTGTTTAAGATATTCGTAAATAATTCTTTTTGATGGTTTAGTTGTTGTTTGACAGATTCTCTATTATCCGTTCCGTCCAATGAATAATAGTAAATTTCCTTAATGCCAATAAAGTTCAGTATCTGCTGCAAATGCATTTCCACTAGATTGGGCAAAGCTGAATCCAGTTCGCCCATAGCGGAGAGGACGTATGCTTTTTTATTCTGAAGCAATCCGATCGCTTTATCCTCGTCGTATTTAAAAGTTTTACCTGTGCGCAACACCAGGTCGAAATACGCTTTCAGCGAAGATGGAATACCAAAATTATACATAGGCACTGTGATAAGGATTTCATCACAGCCGAATAGTTCTGCTATCAACTGGTCAGACAATTTTAGGCGATCTGAAGTATCCCCGGCAGTATAAAATTTTTCAAGTACTTTCTGCTCAAGATGGGGAATGTGGGAGGTACCGACATCCCGTATGTTAATGCTCCCACCTGGATTTCGTTCTTTCCATGCCCGTACAAAATGGTCTCCCGCATTGCGGGAATAGGAGTTTTTTAAACGTAAGCTGCTGTCAATTCTTAATAATGTCTTCATCTTTTTATTCTTTCTACGAAGACAGTTCGCGTGCTAAATAGGTGACAGTTTGGGAATGTTTTTTAGTTTATCCGGGTCGACAATGGAATATATTTCCTGGATCAATCCATCGGTGCTTAATTGGAGGATATGACAGTTATGGAGCTTTTCATGCTCCCAGAAACAAATAGCAGGCTGATGATTGAAAAATTGAAAGCTTACTGTTTTTCCCATCAGAAAATGCTGCTGTACATACACCAATAAGGTGGCTGTAGCTGTTTTTCCTATTTCCGAACCGCTCACTACTTGCACCTTCGTACCTCCGTCGGCACTGAGTTTTATGTCGTTTACCAATAAGTGCTGCAATTCCACGATGTCGGCCTGAGCCAATGCTTTCTGATACCTGGTCAGGATCTCAAATGATTGACCCGAATGGGAGCGATAACTGGAGTATTTACTTTCTTTTAATTGTTTGTTGGCCCTGCTTAATAGCTGACGTGAATTTTCGATGCTTATTTCAAGCAGTTCGGCTATCTCCGCATGTGAATAATTGAAGCCTTCTTTCAATATGAATGCCGCTCTTTCTTTTGGGTTCAGGTACTCGAGCAGCACAAGCATGGCATAGCTTGCGGTTTCGTCTCTAATAAGTTTTGCATCGGCATTATCAAACGAAACAGGTTCGGGAAGCCATTCGCCGAAAACTTCTGTTTTACTTTGGCGGGTTTTAAAATTTATGGCATGATTAATCGTGCTTTTAATCAAAAAGTTTGATTCGTGCCGGATGTTCGATTTATCCAATGTAATGTATTTTTCCAGGACATCCTGTACCAAATCTTTGGCATCTTCGTAAGAACCGACGATGTTATAGGCGTAGGTCAATAACTTATTATAATGTTTCTCCATCTTTCTAGTCAATTTTTGATATTCGCAAACTTCCGCCTTTATGTTCCTTCATCGGCCAAAACTTCCTGCAACATCATCCTATTGAATTTTTCCGGTTCTACAAATGCGGCATAATGTCCTGAGTTTTCAAACCAGATGAATTGTTTTTGAGGCGCTTTTAATTTCCTGAAAAATTTATAAGCAAGGGTGGAGGGAGCATTATAGTCACAGCGGCCAGCGATAAAGTAAACGGGAACTTTTACTTCCCGCACCGTTTTAAATAAATCTACCCGCATTACTTCATCCCACATTGCATGCATTGTGAAGGCTTGTCCCTTCGCGATTAAGCTATCTTTATAATATCGCTTGGCAAAGGAATCCATATTTTTATAGAGCTTACCAACATGGGTGCCTTCACAAAAATCACCCTGAAAATGCCTGAGCCATTTTCTTGATAAATACAGGTCTGATAATTCATTTTTTGAGCGTGACGGATAGTGCCTTCGGAGTTTTTGCAATTGAGTCATTGCTAGAGTGTCTTTTTTCAATCTGGCCTGTTGAATTGAATAACGGAGTGAAACCTTTTCATTCAAATACATACTGGTGACCTGCCCCACGCCCATATAAGCCTGAAATAGCGATGGATATTTTTGAATCAGATGCATGCCCATAATGGAACCAAAAGAATACCCAAGCAAATATATTTTCTCTTTCTTAAAGCGCTCTTTAAGGATCTGTATTAAACTTAGCGCATCATCTTCCAGTTGTTCAATGGTTATGCTTCCGGGAGCTAGAGTATCGTTATAGGATAAGCCCGTTCCCCTTTGGTCGTAAGTAACCACCGTGAAGCGCTGTTCCAATTCCTTATTGTGTGTTTGCCAAAAATAAAAATCAGAAAACCCAGGCCCACCGTGCAATATTAACAGAACAGGGTTTAGGGCATTTTCCCCTTTTATAAATACGCTGTGCTTGACCCCATTTAATTCAATACGATTGTATTCACTGATGGAATTAATTTGGCCTGTACAAAACTGCCAGCTGATGGAGGTCATTATGAAGGTTATGAGGAATTTTTCTTTCATCTTATCTATTTAAACATAATCGCATCGTTCCATTTTGTTAATCTTTACTGTTTTGCCGATTTGCCGCGTGTGCCATAGGCCATTGATTAAATAGCCATTCCGCTTCCGCCAACTACTTTTATGCCTTCGGGAAACTTTTTCCAAAAACGGATATATTTATAGTTAGCCTCAAAAGGCTCGTTATTATACTTTCCTTTTAACTCCATCTGCAAAGTAATGACCGCCAAATCCGCTATGATATTCAGTTCTTCTATTTTGGGAATGATTTCGTTTACTATTAAGTTTCCCTCCCGATACGTTTGCAAATCCATTTCTTTGGTTATCGTCTGACCGCCGGGAACTACAAAAAGTAAATCCGCATGCAATAGGTTGTCGAGTACTTCCGTATCCCTATTTTTGATGGCTTCGTAAAGGGTGTTCTCGAGATTTAAAACTTCGTCCTTTGTTATCATTTCTTAATCAATATTTTTTTTTCATTAAACTTTCTCTTGCGCTGATTTCCTATCGTAGGTATTGTATAGATTTTCAGGAATCTCCGCAAGCGTCGATTCATGGACTTTATCGCCAAGCGTATAAAACTCCTGGAAACTCATAATGAGCGGTTTCCATTTATCGGGGTCCACCCGGCTTGGATGATTATCCATAATAATTGACTTATCGAGATATACCCTGTTTATCTTTAGCTCAAATGTGATCACCTTCCCCTGCTGTGATGGTTCATCCTCTGCCAATTTATGAATGGCCATGACAACAGCTTCCATTTGTACAGGACATTCGTTAACCCGGTAGGCATTGATGGTTTCGGCCGGGATTCCCGTCAATCCTGCTATGTCAAATTTATTTTCTTGGAAACGATACCCCTTTAATAGTTTAGAGTGGGGAACAGGATGGGCACCCGTGGTTCTTGCCAACAGGTTCACTGCCTTTGCCTCGTTGACCGATGGCAGGTTTAATACAGCCTCTTTGGTTACTAAAAGGTTTTTGGCTGTTTGGGATGAAGCTCCAAGACCAATGATGCACCGCCAACCCAACCAGAAAATCGAAGACATAGGCGCAAGATTATCTGTGCCATTGGGATTTTTGGTACTAATAAGTACTACGGGAGTACCGAAGTACAAAATGGAGGGATCACTTTTAATGTGCCTCTGATAGTACCTTTTAAGATTTTTTACTCCGCTTTTCTGTTTCTTTTAAAATTAACGATACCCTGCATCTATTAAAATCCGTTTCTTGCGGAATCCAGGCATTTTTTTATAGACTTTAAGACATCCCTGTTTTATGCTTTCTTGAAGGTAATTATGGAGTACGTTTGCTTATTCCTCGACTGTCTGGTAGATACCCCTTTCCATTGTAATGCCCTGTTGTTCTAAAAAGGCGGGCATATTAATCCCCGCTTTTTGCATCGCCCCCCGCACAACCACGCTGGCGTCGTCCATGTGCTGCCGGTCTTTCCAGGTGGCAACCGTCATGACCCGAAGGTCGCCACTATCGCCTGTCTGTTGAAAGATTTCATAGTTTACAAAGCCAGGCTGCTGCCGAAGTGTATTCCGGATGAAAAGCGATTTTTCAGCATAGGCCGCAATCGCTTTTTTGGGAATGCTGATTTTATCAATGACGGCCACCTGCTCCGTAACAGTGCGCCCTTCGCTGTAATTTTGTTCCATTTTGAATTGATTTTTATGTTGACCAAAAGTTTTCATCGCCATAAGGATGGGCATGATAAGGATAATGGTTTTCAATGTTTGTTTCATAAGACTTGTATTTATTGTTTCCAGTTCAGTTTACCGTTTTTGTCGAACATTTCGATAGACGGGTTGCCCAAACTATCCACCTTTAGAATAATCCTCGGTATTTCGTTGTTATCCTTCATCACCAAAGACGCATTCCCGTTTTCCGTAAGCAGGTTGATACGGTTGATGTTATGGCCGGGTTTACCGGACAGGTCTTTGTCGTTGATCAATAGACCGGCCCTGAAATAGTTATCGTGTTTATTGTCCTGTGCCAGTATACCGATGGCATCGGCATTCTGATAATCAAATGAGAGCGCGTTCAGGTTGGTCTCCCCGTTATCGGTAATGGCAAGGCCTCCCCTTTCGTCGCCGTTCTTATCATAGAAAATAAGACCTGCTGGCGCATAGGCTCTTTTATACGTTTTCCCCGCAATAATGGGTTGCGGAATATGGTCTGTGTTTGCAATAACGACACGATTTTTCCCCGAAGCATCCTTGATATTTATTCTTTCCGCATCAAAGTTTTGCTTGTGGTCTACGTATAAGTAGACGATACACGCCATACAAACGATATGGGAAAGTAGAAGGGCGTATAATACTATTTTTAGGGGTGTAGAAATTGTTTGCATACTGTAGTATCATTTTTTAGTTCATTGTTCTTTTATTCTACCGTTTTCCTGGTGCTGATTACCATCCTGTTCCACGCATTTATGGTCACAACTGCCATTATGATTTGTGCGATTTGGTTTCCATTAAAAAGTTGCTTGGCCTGTCTGTACGTTTCATCGCTTAACCCGTTTTGGCTGATTAAGGTTACCTCCTCGGTGATGGCTAAAATTGTTTTCTCTTCTTCGGTAAATACTCCGGTTTCTTTCCAGGCGTTGAGCAGGAAAATTCGCTGTGCGGTTTCGCCCTGCTTTAATGCATCTGAAGTGTGCATATTGATACAAAAAGCACAACCGTTGATTTGTGACGCGCGAATTTTAATCAGATAGAAATGCGTTTTAGAAAGTCCCGAATTTTGAAGGTAATTTTCCAGCGCGAACATTGCTTTGAATGCATCTGGTTCAAGTTGCTGTATGTCAATTCTCTTTTTCATATTTATTTCTTTTTCGTTTAACTTTTAGCTCGGTCGGTTTTGCTGATACATACCTCATTCCAGCTAAACATTTAGCTATTAATTTACTATTTTTTTATGCCCTACTTTTTCGCATTAAAATGCTTGGTTCGACTCACCCAAGTCGGTGCATTACCAATGGTTTGTCTTAATAACAAGTTTAACTGAGCTGCATGATGTTGAATGTGCCTTAGGTTATAAATTAGAATTTCAAGCAACGTATAATTTTTGTGTTCGTTTATCCACCGTTCATTTAATTGGTCTGTTCTAAGCGCTTCTATGAATAGAATCGCCTTTTGTCGGCAATGTTCCAAATAGGTAAGTACTTGCGTTTTTGAATATGTCCGGTCTGGCATTTTCCCCTTTGAGTCAAACTCCGACAATGTAAATGGTGCTGGTGGAGCAAATTTACCTGGGTCGGTTGCTAAGTAATAATCTGTCCAAAAGACGCAATGATAGGAAGCATACCAAAATCTTGTTTCCGTATCCCAATGCTCCTCCGGGCACATCACAATTGCATTTTCCAGCATATCGAGGCTTGCGCCAAATTGTTTCCAAATGGCTTCTTTTATTGATATCGTATTTGCCATATTTTCTGTTGTTAGCTCGCTTTTTGAAGGTAAGATTTTTACTCTCGAAAAAGTCACTACAGTTTAAAATTAACCTGTGTGTTTTTTGGACATCAAATTGTCCAATGAATATTTTCCGCTGCCCTGAACGAACAGTGCCAGGCATAAGCCAATCATCAGCAAGTGATATTCGAATCCCTCGCCCTCCTTATCGCCAAACCAGTTCATAAAAAATCCATGCTCAAGATGTCCTCCCCATAAAATGATCCCTGTAAAAAGACCTCCCATAGCGATCGCCCAAAAACGGGAAGCAAAGCCCATTATTATAAAAATGGGTGCAAAGAACTCGATTAAAATAACGAATAGTCCCACCAGCCACGGCTGTCCCATCTGTTGCAAACCCTCCAAAGTTTGGGTAAACCCATAACCACCAAACCAGCCCAGCATAGCCCGCGCTCCGTGTGGAAACATCACAATGCCGATTGTCAGGCGAATAATCAGACCTGTATAATCATTGTCTGTACTAAAGAATTTCTTTTTCATCATTTTCTTTTTTTATTCTAGTTCATATCTTGTTTACATTTCCTTCAACTATGGTGGCTAATGCGGGTAATGGCTATTGTTTCCCCAGTAGTTCGAATAAACTCGAAAATCCCTGCGCCCCATACCCATCAGCTATCCTACAGTTCATGAGGTTTTTGATTTCTTGCATGCGCAGACTTTCCACATTTTTTGATTTTCGATGATTGATGAGATCATCAAACATCGCGGCTTGAACCTGAAGCGGCCCCAAGTCGGGCTGGTGTGTCCCCAACTTAATTTCATTGACCATTCGGGACAGCAATGGGCCATAGCCCTGTAGCTTGCCCGCAACCCGATGTGTAAAAGCAGCCAAATCCATTCCTTCCCGATGCACCAATTGAAGGGTATGCAAAAAACCGATTAAAAATTCATAGCCAATTGCTACCTGCGCTAAAAACTCTACAGCTGCGGCTCCTGCGTCCTCCCCGTTGTAAGTAATGGTACCTAGCTTTTCCAACAGCGAATACTGCGCATCAAAAACGGTTGGCTTACCACTAACTAATAACTGCGCTTTGGCGGTTCCGATGTCTGTTGGATCTGCCAAGATTTTTCCGTCGATATAGGAAGCGTTATGTCTGTCTGCCCACTCCGCGAAAATACGAGCCTGCGCAGGCGTACCGCTCGTTAAATTGATGAATACCTTTCCAGCAACTGCACCAGCTACCTGTCTAAGCACTTCATCTACCGCAGTATTGTTTAACAAGCAAATCACCATCGTCTTGCTGGCAGCAACTGCTCCCCCAAGAGTTTCTGCAGTTGTAGCCCCTGCTTGAATCAATGGTTTAGATTTTTCAGGATGACGGTTCCATACAACAGTATCGTCACCTTGATTGATAAATGTATGGGCTATTGCGGCTCCCATATTCCCCAATCCAAGTACCGTTACGCTCTTCCTTTTGTTGTGAGGTGTTTCTATTTTGCTGTTATTGACATTCATCTTTAATTGCATTTTAAATTTCTGTTAGAATACTCTTCGCACAAAAAGTCCAAAGTTGCTGTCGTGTTTAGTAGTTGGCCCGTACTGGTCAAAGTTTACAGCTAAACCATATTGCACTCCTTTATTCGCCACTCCTAATCTGGCATATTGCACACTCTTTAAGTGCCCGTTCCAATGCATTGAAGTAATATATTGAAGCTGCAAACGCGCATAAAGATTGAACTCCTGATTTTTATTTTTGCCGCCTTGATATTCCGCAAAACCAAACAGCTCAAAACCGGGTTGAGACCAAACATCCATTCTCGTAAAAATGAGATACGATATGTCATCCTTTTTGTTGAAATACCAAACAAAAGCCGAAGGCACAAACCGATTTCCCGGCGCATAAATAGAACCCAAACCGGTTGCCCAGCGCTTATTTATTTCGTAAGTAAGATACGATTGACTCATCACTTCAATCCCGCGTTTTTGGTCGTAAGGAAGCAAAATAGAAGAGGTATTAAAAAACCCAAACGGCCTTTCCGCAATGATTTTGCCGGAAAACATATGCTGATAATAGTAACTAGAATGCCCCAAAGTGATTTCTACAGGTATTTGCGCCGGGCTATGCAAGTACCTCAGGCAGAAAAACAAGCAGGCTAACAAGTGTTTTATTATCGTTGTTTCTTTCATCGTTCCCTTCAAATTTCTTTTTTACTGTTAGGTTGTGGCCGGATAATTGGTACAGCCAACCACTGTTTAGTCTATTGACACAAGAGGTGCTGAAAACGTGACAAATTATTTAGGCTATTTTTCTTCCGTAGGTAATTTGTCTTGTCTTTTCGTAACGAAAGAAACACTGATACGCTGCGGAACGGGTATTTTAGATAGCATTTCCCTTCCCGATAGAACATCCTAGCTAAACTTCGTTGTACGTTTTTTTAACACCCTACGAAGATAGGAAGGAGCCTGGCCATCAATACCGTAAGTATGACGGTAAAAAATGTAGTTTTTTCTGTTTTTGATGTAGAACCCTAGATTATGCAGGAATTTCAACCGTATTTTTGAACTCAGTGGGGAGCTGACCTTCGTAGCTTCTGAATGCACGGGAAAAATGAGAAGAGTCTGTGTAGCCAAGTTGAAAGGACACCTCTTTGACAGACATATTCCAAAAGCTCAACAGGTACTTTGCCTCCTGCATGATATGAAACTCAATCCATTTTTTCGCCGAAAGCCCGGTGTATTCAACCAATATTTCGCTCAGGTATTTTGGTGATATATGCAACTGTTCTGCATAAAAAGCGACATCTTTATACTGCGAGAAATTCTTTGAAACTAATTCTCTAAACTTTACAACGGTATGTTCTTTACCGTTGAGTTCCTTTTTATTGCCCCGGTACAGGTTCCAGAAATATTTCTGTGCAATAATCAGGATCGAATATAGTATTCCCGATACAGCTTCGGGCTTATCAGCGATTGCCCGAAGTGTGCTGAAAAGCTGTTGCATTTCCTCAAATTGCCTGTCGGTGAGTTGCATTACACTCTTTTCATCGGGGCAAAAAAATTCGAGGGAATAGAAAAATGACCTACTGAAATTATTTACAAAAATATCATCATAAAAAAACAACGTGTCAGTTGAGGGAAAGCTGGTGTTGAGCCATTGGCAGGTCATTCCGGGGCCAATCGTCAACAGGCTTCCTCGTGTTAAATCATAATCGGTAGTGCCTATCCTGATCCGGGCTCCTTCACCATAATACAAACCGATCGTATAAAAGTAGTTTTTAAAGGGATGGGTGATTTTCAAGTCTTCAAGACACGCCTCTGATGCCAGATAATAAGGCGCTATTTGGCCATTATTTTTTTGAGACCTTAAATATCTGAGCAAATCAAAGTTATCTGGCTTTTTTTGTATCATAAGGAAGCTGTATAAAATTAGTAAAGCCCATGGAATGCTCCTCTGTCCGAATTGAAAAATAATAATGATGAAGTGCGCGCTTTTTTCCCATGTCAAACTTAGTATATCAGAAAATACTAACATACGCAAATATTATTATTTGAAAATGTAGGGTTATAATAAATAAGGAGTAGCTACTCCTTATTGTGATGGTTTCTATTTTCGTATTCCTTTTCCCAATCTGCCACTGAATCAGCCACAGCAATGGCTTCAATCTCAATCAATGCATCCGGTGAAAACAATGAGGACACTTCAAAAATAGTATCTGCCGGATAATGGGGAGTAAAGTATCCTTTGAACCCTAATAGCTGGCAGCATCGGGCCGAAATGACTTGTAACCCTCCCTGTTTTCGGACTGGTTACAAATTCTTTCGTCATGTAAGTTTATAACTGTCAAAAAATGAGAATACACTTTTTTTTTTACTATTAGCTTATTTCGTAAAATTAAGTTAAATAATTTGTTCACATCCCTCGATATCTCTTGGTCTTTTACTTCTTAGTAAATAGCAAGATCTATCATCCTGTGGTATTGCAACGTAATTAGTTTTACTTTTTTTATCTAGCAAATCCTTTTCATTGATTAAGCGCAACTTCCAATTCGGGAAATTCTCCGTAGGTTCAAAATTACCAGTAATAGCCAGCAAATCTTCATCGACCAATTTGAGAATAAGTTTCTTAAAATATTCCCTATGACTACCATATATATAAAATTCAAGCTCTCGAAAGCTATCAATCAAACATCTTTTATTGGCACTAACAACATTCCAAAATGACCACCAATAGCCATAATACTCATACTTTCCATTAATTTCAATGGTTAACAATGCGCGTCTTAAGTCATTGGATATAGGTGCCTCCTTATCAAAATACGAAGATATAACCTTTTGAATTTGTAAAGTTTTATCGTAGTCGAAATTGTTTTTTAACTCGTCATATCCGGAGCAATATAATGCAAATTCGATTCTTCCCATGAGTAGGTCATTGTCTTCAATTGCAAAAATCAAGTCCCTATTTCTAGGTTCTTGTTGGATGAGCCTAGATTTAAGTTTTTCTTCGTCTACTTGGTACTTAGCAAATGATGAACTCAATTTATCTCTTTGAGATAAAAAGCTATATATGTCTTGACAACCTTCAGCTAGTTCAGATACCAGATATATAACCCCATCAAATGTTTGTGGACTTCTGATAATATCTGGTCTCATACCTGTCTTCTCTAAACTCCCTCGCGCTACGATATTTCTGATAACCCGCATCCAATCTAAAAATTTAGCTTTATCATAGATGTCGACTCTCAATAAATATTCAGTCTGAGCGTAGAAAAGAACTTTTTGAGTATAAGATGCACTATCTGTCTGAGCAAATGCGTTATATTCGTACACAATTTGACTTAAGATGCCGTTTTCCGCTTGATGTCTCCAGAAAGGCAATGACAATGTTAAATCAATATCCTGTTTGACAATTTGTTCATACTTGTCAAAACACTCCTTTAAATATAGAAATGTATTATATGAGATAAAGTCTGGACGAAGCGAATTAGGATTTTCCCGTAATTTTGTGATTATAGAAATTCTATCATCGTTTCTTTCTAATGCTTGCCTTATCATTACGATTGTCGAAATAAATCTCATAAAGGCTTCGTCAACTGAATTCTTTTTTCGAAAATGTTTCCATAAAAAATCAGTCCATTTGGTATCTATTAAAAATGCAAAGCTATCAACTTCACCAATCCCATCTTCCCAATTATTATCGTTTAGCAATTTTTCAAAACCTGCTTTGAAGTTCTCAAACGATGACAGGAGCTTTCCTCTTGCATTCATCTTGATATACAAATCATCAGTCAATCCAATATTCTCTAACTCAACATGATGAAAATTTATCAAGTTTTTAGTTTGCAGGATATTCCATAAATTTTCTATCTCATAAAATTTACTGTGAATGTGAGCATTTACAACACTATATTATTTGAAACATTATTTTTAGAATACAAGTTTTTAATAACAATTCAATATTCTATTGGTATAAATAAATTCTATATGTATGTTTGGTTAACACATTTGATATTTATATTAATAAGCTTTCTCCACATTCAGATTTTATGGCATATATAACAACATGTACCCTTGCAGAGGGTCAAAAGTCACTCGGCAAATTAATAGAGGATATAAACGTCAATAATCTTGATTGGAATGAGGCTGAAACTAGATTCCAGATAATCGATAGAATTTTGATGGAATGTTTGGGTTGGCCTCGAGATATGATTCGTCTAGAACAGCCCCAAGAACGCAAATTTACAGATTACGAGTTTGGAAATCCTAGGCGTATGATTTGGGAAGCGAAACGTACTGGAAACGTATTTGACCTTCCTGCAAATTTCAACAAAAATCTTTTATCAGATCTGCCTTCAATAATGAAAGTAGATGATAATGCTAAAGAGGCAATTGAGCAAGCCCAAGAGTATTGTATTAAGCGAGGAGTAGATGTCGCTGTGGTTACTAATGGCAGACAAATAATTGCATTTTTCGCGACGAGAAATGACGGACTTAGTCCCCTAGACTGCAAGTGTTTGGTAGTGAATGGTTATGAAGAATTATATGATAAATTCCCAACAATTTGGCAACTTCTATCTCCCGAAGGTGTCTTCGAACGACGCTTAAACAGGTTTTTGAAAATAGGTGAGGATAGTAAACTGCCGGAAAAATTGTCAGCTTTTTTAAATGATTACCCGAAATATCGTTATCCTAGCGATTTGCAAAACTCACTTAGTACGATTTCGGAACTATTGCTTAACGATATCATCGATCAGGAAGATGCAGAAAAACAGTTTTATGAAGAATGCTATTGTGAAAGTGGAGCATTATCTCAACACGCGTTAGTGGGAAAGCAGATGTTAGCTTCGCGTTATGAGGCCATGTTTAATCCAAGTAAGCAAGGTCCATTAGTGACACCCGCTACCAAGCGAGATGGTGAACTTGCAATCGATAAAGAAGTAATTACTTCTTCATTTAGACAAAGGCCTATAGTTCTCATCGGCGATGTTGGCGTAGGTAAAACATCTTTTCTAAAACATCTAATGTTGGTTAGCGCAAATGAGGAATTCAAGGATGCTATATACATACATATAAATTTAGGTTCGCAAGGTGCTTTAAGCTACAATCTGATCGAATTCGTTATTATTGAGATCGAGAAACAGCTATTTGAGAATTATCAGGTAGATATTCGGGAAGCGAATTTTGTTAAAGCCGTTTATGATTCTGAAATTAAAAGATTCGACAAAGGAATTTTTTCTGAGCTCAAGAATACTGATGTTTCTTCCTACAACCTAAAACTAATGGAGCTATTGGAGGGAAAACTGAAACATATAGACCAACATCTTCAAGCATCTATAGCTCACTTAGCAAAGGGCTGGAGGAAACAAATAATCATAGCTTTGGACAATGCTGACCAGAGGAATATATCGGTTCAGCAGGAAGCGTTTATTATAGCACAAAATTTTGCAAGGGAATGGCAAGCCGTGGTTTTTATAACAGTTAGACCTCACACATTTTTTCAATCCAAAAAATCAGGAACTCTAGCCGCTTACCCGCCTAGAGTTTTTACGATTTCACCACCAAGAGTCGATTTAGTGATAGAAAAAAGATTGGAATTTGCGCTTGATATTGCCGAGGGCAAAATTCAAATCCATCATCTTGGAAATATACACTTGAATTTAAACAATATATCAATATTTCTGAAATGTCTTTTATTCTCTTTAAAAAGGAATGATAAATTAGTTGAATTCCTTTCTAACATAACTGGCGGTAATATTAGGGAAGTAATTGGCTTTGTAACTAGATTTATTGGTAGTGCTAATGTTGATGCAGAGAAAATAATCGACATGATGGGAAAAGGAAATTACGTAATTCCGTTGCATGAGTTTTGGAAATCTGCACTTTTAGGCGAATACTCACACTATGACCCGCACTCATCGATGGCATTAAACCTATTTGACATTGATTCTGTAAACCCAAATGAACATTTTTTGACGCCAATTATATTGGGGTTTTTAAACTCTGATGGAAAACATAAATCGAAAGATGGTTATGTGAATATTGAAAAGGTTTTATTAGAGATGCAGAATTTAGGATTTTCTCCATCATCTATATCTTCTTCTATAAACGAAACAAATAACAAAAAACTAATAGAATCAGCTGAGAGAGTGACTTTCGAAGAGAACGACGATAATTTAAAAGTGTCAAATGAATTAGAAAACTTTAGAATAACGACTATTGGAGCTTACCACTTAAAGCGTTGGATAAGTGAGTTTTCGTACCTTGATGCAATGTCTCTTGACACACCAATTCTCGATGAGGATGTTCGTGTACAACTTAAGGATAGAGTTAATTCGTTTAGTATAAACGATCGATTTAATAGGGCAATGATATTCAGAAGTTACTTGTCGAAAATTTGGCATGATTCTAATCTTAAGCAGTCATACTTTGATTGGGATGAACTGATAAGAATTGGTGAGGAAACATTTCAAAGAGTAAAAAAAGCTATAAGCGAAGAAGTTAATGAGGAGTAGGTAACATGTTTTGCTGGTTCAGTTTTAAAATGGTTGACTATGAAATCTTTGCAATTTGACTGTTTTAAGTAGTATAAAATAAGTGAAATCTTTAACCTATTAGACAGCGGGCTTTCTAGTGATCACAGACTTAAACTTTGATAATTAATATCCAAAATCTTGCACCTCCCCACTAACTAGAATAACTACTCATTTAAATGGATACTGTTTAAGGAGGGAAAACATATTACATTAAATACTCTACAAAGCTAAAGCTCTTCCCCTCAAACACTTCAAGGAACTACGGCATAAACGCTCATATAGCCTTATACACAGTCCTTTTATTCCGTTCCTCCTTGGCTTAATGAGTTGAAAGCTTAGTAGCATTACCATATTTAATTTAAAACATATGGTAAATGAATTAAACAGAGTGTCTGAAGTAGAGGTAACTTACAGACCTAAATTTAAGGTGTCCGAACGTCCCCAAATTTCATCGTCAGACCAAGCATTTCAGCTTTTAAGAAGGCAGTGGAACTCTGACAAAATTGAACTCGTGGAAGAATTTAAAATTGTTCTACTCAACAGACAGAATCGAGTTCTAGGTGTAGCAGATATTTCTACAGGCGGATTAAGTGCAACCGTAGTAGACCCTAAGATAATCTTCGCTATTGCCTTAAAAGCTAATGCTAGTGCATTGATTCTCGCACACAATCATCCAAGTGGAAGTTTAAAAGTTAGCTACGCTGACATTGCACATACCGAGAAATTGAAAAAGGGAGCTTTGCTCTTAGAAATAACAATATGGGATCACATTATACTCACTAATTACGGATATCTTAGTTTCGCCGATGAGGGACTGTTATGAAAAACACAGGGACGAGAGAGGGACGGGAGGGACGAGAAGTCTTAAAAACTCATCTTAAATCCTTAAATTAGACATTAAATAATTAACAGATTAAATAACTACTCAACATGAATTCGTACCTAAAACGCTGAATAACAAGGATAGCAGGTCCATAAAAAAGAAAAGAGCTATCGCATCCACGCATAGCTCTTTTTATAACCAAATATAAACCTGTCTAGAACTTTTCTATTTTCTAAATAAAGTATTTAATGGCTTAGTTTTCGTTTTAATGTAGCCATATCCTCGCTTACTATTATGTCCAAAATCTTCGCATAGTGTTGCGTTGTCCTGATATTGGTATGGCCTAGCATCTTTGAAACGCTTTCAATCGGAACTCCGTTCAAAAGCGTAACCGTTGTAGCGAATGTGTGGCGGGCAATATGGGAGGTGAGCTTCTTTTTAATTCCGCACAGGTCTGCAATCTCTTGTAGATATTCGTTCATCTTCTGGTTGCTGGGAACTGGGAGGAGCGAACCTTTGTTCAGGCAGACCTTGTCGGCCGCATACCGATCAACAATTTCGGAGGCTGATGGAAGGAGTGGAACCGATGATCTTGTTTTTGTTTTCTGCCTGCTGGTAAATATCCATCGCTCCCCGTCAATCCCAGTTCCAATGTTATCCTGTTTTAGTTTGAACACATCAACGTAGGCAAGTCCGGTAAAGCAGCAGAAGATGAAAACATCACGGACGTGGTTTAATCGTTCGGATAAAAAAATCTTGGCCATGATAGTTGAAAGTTCCTTTTTATCAAGGTAGAAGCGGTCGACATTTTTTGATTTGCCTTTGTAGTGGTCAAACGGAGATTTGTCTATCCATCCGTTTTCCATGCAGATACGCAGTATCTTGCCAAGATTCTTGATGTTCTTCACTACATAGTTGTTGGCGCAGTTCCTGTCCGATCTCAGGTAATGGTCAAATCCGTTAAGGAACGACTGATCGATGCTTCTGATATCCATGTCGGCCAATCCATATTTTAGCGGAATAAAAACCTTCAGGTGTCTTTCCAGAAGCCTGTATCGGTTAAGTGTTCCCTTTGCATATTCCTTTTCCACGAGCTGTTCCATTTTCAGGTTATGGTCTGCGACTGCTTCAAGTAGGGTATGGGTTCCCGAAAGTTTACCTAGGTAGCCGGCCTTGATCGCATCGGCCGTAACAGGTATTCCCAGTTCAACTACGTATTGGTGGGCATAATAAATGGCATTCCGAATCTGGTCAAGGTGGGTGTTCAATAACTTCGTCTCTTCTTTTGAGCCTATTGCACGTCCTCCCTTGGCATTCCACCTCTTCGGATCGCATTCGCGGTTCGTGGCCATTTCCGATCGGTTTCCCTCTAGGGTAATCCTCATGTAGATCGGCACGTTTCCGCCCGAATAGTTCTTTTGCTTTTTCAGATAGAAAAGCAGGCTAAAATTGGTCTTCATAATCTCTCGATTTTAGTTAAACAAATGTAGCTTTGCGACTAAAAACATACAAGATGTACAGTTCGTAACAACCTGTACATTAAACAGATATATGCGATTCGGTGAGTAAATTTTAACCGTTTGCCCTACTCACGGATCAAGCTTAAAAGTTGGGGATTCGATTTAGGCATATATTTTAGTTAATCTGAACAGAAAGAATTTTACATTTCTCACTCCTCTGAATTGAGCTCTGAATGACTTTATCTTAGCATTGAATGATTCTGCGGACGCATTG
>JBBCJN010000002.1:0-596526 GCA_037190785.1 Pedobacter sp.
AGCCGATGGTACTGCAGTAACATGTGGGAGAGTAGGTCGGTGCCAAATTTTATAGAAACCCTGTAACATTATGTTGCAGGGTTTTCTTGTTTTAGCGCTACAAACAAATTCAACTAAAATAAAAAACACAAATGCTGTAGCCTTCGCCCCTCCTTTGCGAAGCCACAGAAAGCGGGTGATCTGATGACCTATCACCTCCGAAAGACAGATAGATCGGAAAGTTTAGCAGCCCTATCGCTTTTATATGTCTGTTTTTTCATTAAGTTTTGTTATTTTAACCGTAATATGTTTTATTTCAAGCCCCTTGCGGCCTGTTAGAGTGAACCTTTACCCATGCAAGAAAGACCGAGATTAGATATCAAATGGACTGGTACCGAATAAAATGGTGGAAGTTGTCGGCTGGTTGTTAGTCGTCGGCATTTGGACGTTTACGGGATATAACTACCAGGGTTTACCCAACATTATTCCAATCCACTTCAATGGAGCCGGAGTGGCAGACGGATTTGGCGGACGGGAGAATATATTCACGCTGCCCATCGTGGCGACAATCCTTTTTATTGGCCTGACCCTTTTGAATGGGTTTCCACACATGTTTAATTATCCGACCGAGATTACCGAAAGCAATGCTTTAACTCAATACACCAAGGGTACGAGGTTAATTAGATTTATAAAAACCATTATCGTTCTTGTTTTTGGCTTTATTTCTTTGCAAACAGTACAGTACGCAAAGGGACAAACTGATGGACTTGGGAGCTGGTTTTTGCCTTTCATCTTGGCACTTATTTTCCTGCCTGTGCTCTATTTCCTTAGTAGATTTTCTAAATCATCAGAAAGATGAATATACATTCCATTCGAAACTAAAATGAAATGCACATCTTTAAATCTCTGATATTTACTAGAACCTAATTGAAAACGCTAAAACAAAACAGGCAATTGTGATTTGCTTTCATTCTTTGAACTACTGATATTTACAACAACAAAACACAAAGAAAGAATATCATAAATTTTAGCCCTATCCGCCGTTTGGGAAATAGAATTTCCTTTTCCGAACTCATCTTTTATATCTTGTGTCATCGGTATAATCCGACTTCCCATTCCAAGGATTTGCCCCTGTTTGTTTCCAAAATCTTGTTCTACAAGTGCCCACCCAATAGAGTTTGTGCCCAAATCCAGGCCTAAAACATTCTTCTTCATAGCAGCTTAATTTGATGGTTTTTATAAAAGTAAGAATAAATAAGAACACCCATTTATGGTTTCCCGTATTGTAAATTAAAAAACTCATTTTATATTTGTACTGAAAGCAAATCACAATAAGGATTATTCCGTTGTGAAAACATTTAGTGCCTCGGCTATCTCCGGGGCTTTTTTATTTTATGATTTCCATGAAATCACGACATTTAATGATTATTCCTGCGTATTTTGGAAGTTTAGCCTTCTGCGTCGCTTGCGAAATGAAAATCTCAACGTAAACCTCCCTGCAGGAGAAATTATCTACCTCCTGAATAAGTAAAATTTCCCGGGCAGATACTATACCAAACCATTTTGCTGTTTTCTTCGTTATAATAGCATATAAATACATCTCACAATGCTGGACAGTGAAGAAAATGAAAATGATTTTCGTCACTTTTTAGCAGGACATCCTGTTTTAGTAATATTTTTAATCGCTTTTAGTTCATAATTTGGTTATCTTTGCAATTAATTTAAATCCACACAAATGAGCTTTTTTGTTGAAAAACGAAGGGAAGTAATGAAACATATCGAGCACTTTAT
Organism: Pedobacter sp.; assembly: GCA_037190785.1. Taxonomy (GTDB): domain Bacteria; phylum Bacteroidota; class Bacteroidia; order Sphingobacteriales; family Sphingobacteriaceae; genus Pedobacter. The sequence goes on from JBBCJN010000002.1 coordinate 1,771, forward strand.
GCTTGAGAAAATGCCGGAATACCTCAAACCAATTGACGAAATCTGGCAACCTACCGATTTTCTACCTGATTCCAGTAAGGATGACTTTTTTCAACGGATTAAAGATTTGCAGGAAAGTGCAAAGGAATTGTCGTACGATTTAGTCGCTGTACTGATTGGGGATACCATCACCGAAGAAGCACTGCCTACGTATGAATCCTGGCTCACTACAGTGGAAGGCGTTTCTTTAGATGAAGAGGGGGGCTGGATGAAATGGACTCGTCACTGGACAGCAGAAGAGAATCGTCATGGAGATTTACTGAATAAATATCTGTACCTGTCGGGAAGAGTGGATATGCGCCAAATGGAAATCTCTACACAATACCTGATTGCCGATGGTTTTGATATTGGCACTGGGCGGGATCCTTACCGGAATTTCATTTATACGTCTTTCCAGGAAATGGCGACAAATGTTTCTCACCGGCGCGTGGCTTCATTGGCTAAAAAGGATGGAGATACCCTTCTTTCTAAAATGTGTGGGGTCATTGCTTCTGATGAAGCCCGTCATGCGAAGGCCTATAAGAATTTTATTCAAAAGGTTTTTGAAGTGGATGCAAATGAGGCGATGCTTGCTTTTGAAGATATGATGCGCAAAAAGATCGTGATGCCTGCTCATTTTCTGCGCGAGGTAGGAATGCCGATTGGACAGGTATTTGGACACTTTACCGATGCAGCACAGCGTCTGGGAGTGTATACGGCTATCGATTACGTCGATATTCTGAAACAATTAATCCAGGAATGGAACATCGAAGGCCGGAAGGAACTGAATGAGGCAGGAGAAAAAGCAAGGGATTACATCATGGGATTGCCGTCCCGTTTACTTCGGGTAGCCGAACGGATGAAGAACCCGAGCATGGAATACAAGTTTAGTTGGATTCATGCTTAAAGGAACATAAAAAATTAAAAGCCGGTACCACCATAGTGAACCGGCTTTTTTAATGTCTTTAACTGGAATCCATGTAGGGCTCTCCTTTCGTTACGTAGAGAAAGGAACGTATTTACTTAAATATAAGTAAATTAATTTAATATTCCAAGAATTAACACTTATTTCTTTCAATAGGCGAAGCGCTGGTGATAACTTCGTTCAAGCATTTCACGATGATCCGGATGAGCAATACTGATCAATGCCTTTGCGCGTTGTTTGAGATTCATCCCAAACAGGTTAACAATGCCGTATTCGGTGATCACCCAATGCACATGTCCGCGTGTGGTCACTACGCCTGCTCCTTCTTTCAGAAACGGAACAATCCGGCTGAGTCCCTTTTTTGTCGTGGAAGGTAACGCAATGATCGGTTTACCTCCCGGGGATAGCGAAGCACCACGCATGAAATCCATCTGGCCCCCAATTCCTGAATATTGGTAAGTACCAATGGAGTCAGCGCATACCTGGCCGGTAAAATCCACTTCGATGGCGCTGTTAATGGCAATCATGTGGGCATTTTTCAGGATGATGCTGGTATCGTTAACATAGCTGATATCCAATAAAGCGAGGTGAGGATTGTCATGGGCAAAATCATAGAGTTGGCGTGTTCCAGCCATGAAGCTGGTCACTGTTTTACCGCGGTCAATGGATTTTAAACTGTTGTTAATCACTCCACTTTTGATGAGAGGAATAACTCCATCGGAGAGCATTTCGGTATGTACGCCTAAATTTTTATGGTGCTCCAGGTTTTTAAGTACTTGGTCGGGAATGGTTCCGATGCCGAGCTGAAGGGTCGCCCCATCGTCGATCAGTGAGGCGATGTGCCGGCCTATCTGTTCCACAGCAGGGGTAGCTTCCAGCTCATAATTCACTTCTGGCAGAGCGATGTCAGCCCAGACAAGGGCATCGATTTGCGTAACATGCACAAAACTATCTCCATGGGTACGGGGCATTCGTGGGTTGACCTGTGCGATGACGTAATGGGCAGTTTGTACGGCCGCTCGTGCAATATCCACAGAAGTGCCCAGAGAGCAATATCCATGTGCATCGGGAGGCGATACCTGAATCATCGCTACATCGATAGGCATCAGCTTACTGTAAAACAATTGCGGAATCTGACTGAGGAATACAGGAACGTAATCCCCGCAGGCACTGTTAGCCGCTTTTCGTGTATTGGCTGAAACAAATAGCGAATTGATGAAAAAATGCCCTTTATACTTCTCCGGGTCAAAATCCAGGGGGCCAAAATTGGTAATGCTGACAAGCTCTACTTTTTCAAGTTCCTCATAACGGTTTAACAAGGCCTGAATGAGGGGCACGGGAGTGGCGGCGCTGCCATGAAGAAAAACGCGATTTCCCGATTGAACGGTTTTGACAGCCTCTTCGGCCGATGTATAATTCACGGTGTTCATGAGTAAAAAACGAATTGTTAAACCTAGGTATATTTCCCTTCTTAGGGGATGATCCCCCTCAGAAAATTACCTGACATTCATTCCTCCTGGCGCCAGCTAGGCTTTCCTTAGGGAACCGCTTCTACATGTTGCGACGGTATTGACCCCCCACTTCATAAAGGGCGGCGCTGATTTGTCCTAAGGAGCAAACTTTACAGACTTCCATCAGTTCTTCAAAAATATTCTTTCCTTCGATTGCTGCCAGTTGAAGTTGTTTCAAGGCTTCCGGAGATACCGCGCTGTTGCGTAAGTGGAAAGCTTCCAATGCGCGGATCTGGTATTGTCTCTCTTCTTCCGTTGCCCGGATTACCTCCCCGGGAACAATCGTGGGAGAGCCATTTTTATTGAGAAAAGTATTCACCCCCACAATTGGAAACTCTCCGGTATGCTTGAGGGTTTCGTAATACAAACTTTCTTCCTGAATCTTTCCCCGCTGGTACATTGTTTCCATCGCTCCCAATACTCCACCTCGGTCATTTATCCGTTTAAATTCGGAAAGAACGGCTTCTTCTACCAGATCGGTCAGCTCTTCGATAATGAAAGCACCCTGCAGTGGATTTTCATTTTTGGCCAGTCCCAGCTCCCGGTTAATGATCAGCTGGATAGCCATGGCCCTTCTTACGGATTCCTCAGTAGGCGTGGTAATGGCTTCATCGTAAGCGTTCGTATGGAGCGAATTACAGTTATCATAAATGGCGTAAAGCGCTTGTAAGGTGGTCCGTATATCGTTAAAATCAATTTCCTGCGCATGAAGCGAACGCCCGGACGTCTGGATATGGTATTTAAGTTTCTGTGACCGGTCATTCCCTTTGTATTTATTTTTGATGGCTTTTGCCCAGATCCTCCTGGCCACACGCCCTATCACCGCGTATTCCGGGTCGATCCCATTGCTAAAGAAAAACGACAGATTGGGAGCAAAATCGTCGATGTGCATTCCGCGACTGAGGTAATATTCCACGAAGGTAAAACCATTACTCAGCGTAAAAGCCAGTTGAGAAATGGGGTTTGCACCGGCTTCGGCAATGTGATAACCTGAAATGGAAACGGAATAGAAATTTCTTACTTTCTCATCGATGAAATATTTCTGAATATCTCCCATCATTCTCAACGCAAATTCTGTCGAGAAAATACAAGTGTTTTGGGCCTGATCTTCTTTAAGGATGTCTGCCTGAACGGTTCCCCGCACAGCGCTGATGGCTTTCGCTCTGATCTCCTGATAGATTTCTGAAGCTAATACCTGGTCGCCGGTAACGCCAAGTAATAACAGACCTAAACCATCATTCCCTTCAGGCAAACTGCCATGATAGGAGGGGCGTTCCATTCCTTTGCCCTGGTAAATCTTTTTTATTTTTGCTTCGATCTCTTTTTCAAGACCATTTTCGCGAATGTACTTCTCACATTGCTGATCAATAGCGGCATTCATAAAGAAACCGAGCAACATGGGCGCAGGCCCGTTAATGGTCATGGAAACGGAGGTGGATGGTGCGCAGAGATCAAAACCCGAATACAATTTTTTTGCGTCATCAAGGGTAGCAATACTCACGCCCGAATTCCCGATTTTTCCGTAAATATCCGGACGCACATGCGGATCTTCTCCATACAAAGTTACCGAGTCAAATGCGGTAGACAAACGATGTGCCGGTTGCCCTAAAGAAACATAATGAAAGCGTTTATTGGTCCGTTCGGGTCCTCCTTCACCAGCAAACATCCGGGTAGGGTCTTCCCCTTCTCTTTTAAGGGGAAACACACCGGCAGCATACGGGAACTCGCCCGGAAGATTCTCCGTTAAGAGCCAGAATAGGATATCTCCCCAATCTTCATAGCGTGGGAGAGCTACTTTAGGTATTTTAAGTTTAGAAAGGGATTCATAATACAAGGCCTGTTTAATTTCTTTGTCACGCACTTTGTAGATGAAAAAATCTTCCTTATACTGTCGTTTGGTTTGAGGCCACTGGCGCAAAAGGCGCTTGCATTCGCCATCGAGCTGTTCCTCGATGTTCCCGTAGATTTCATGCAACCCTTCAAGGAGGAGGCCTGCTGTCGGTTTAGATTCGGTTAAGGTATCTATTGTTCCTTTTAACTGGTATAATTTACGGGCCAGCTGACATTGCTTATCCACCCATTCACGGTATTGATCACTGGCCTCCGCAATTTCCGATAGGTACCGGATGCGGTGCGGAGGGATGATGTATATTTTTTCTGATTGCGCTTCCGAAAAAGAAGAAGACTGCCCAAACTGGACTCCTGTTTTTTCCTTAATGGCCTTTATTACGGAGACAAACAGATTGTTCATGCCCGGGTCATTGAACTGGGAGGCCATGGTTCCGAAAACAGGAATGGATTCTTCAGGCGCGTCAAAAAGCAGGTGGTTTCTTCGGTATTGTTTCCTCACATCACGGATGGCATCGAGTGCCCCTCTTTTATCAAATTTATTAATGGCGACGAGGTCGGCAAAATCGAGCATGTCTATTTTCTCCAGTTGTGTTGCGGCCCCAAATTCGGGGGTCATGACATATAGGGAAACATCACAGTGTTCTGTAATTTCCGTATCGGATTGTCCAATGCCTGAAGTTTCTACAATGATAAGGTCGTAACCGGCAGCTTTACAAATATCGATGCTCTCCTGTACATGTTTGGAAAGGGCAAGGTTCGCCTGGCGGGTAGCCAGGGAGCGCATGTAAATGCGTGGGTGATTAATGGCATTCATCCGGATACGATCTCCTAAAAGTGCACCCCCCGTTTTACGCTTGGAAGGATCCACCGAAATAATGGCCAATGTTTGATCGCTGGTTTCCAATAAAAAGCGGCGCACCAGCTCATCGACCAGGGATGATTTCCCGGCACCGCCTGTTCCTGTAATTCCAAGAACAGGTACTTTTTTGTCTTTCGAAACATTCTTTTGAAGACTCTCCACAAAGGCAAGCGTGCCTTCGGGATCATTCTCTGCCATGGAAATAGCGGAAGCAATGGCTTTAATCTGCCGGGGAGCAACTGTTAGCTGATCTATCGCCATTTGCTGGGTAGTAGAGAAGTCGGTTTCTTGCAACATGTGATTAATCATTCCCTGCAATCCCATTTTACGACCGTCATCCGGAGAGTAAATCCTACAAATGCCGTATGCCTGCAATTCCTGTATTTCATCGGGTAAGATCACCCCGCCACCACCACCAAAAATTTTAATATGCCCTGCATTTCTTTCCTGTAGCAGATCGTACATGTACTTAAAATATTCCATGTGTCCTCCCTGATAGGAAGTCATGGCTATTCCCTGCACATCTTCCTGAATAGCGCAATTCACTACTTCATCTACCGAGCGGTTATGTCCGAGGTGGATCACCTCTGCCCCGGAGGATTGAAGAATACGACGCATGATATTAATGGTGGCATCGTGCCCGTCAAAAAGCGCAGCAGCAGTCACAAAACGGATCTTATTTTTGGGTTGATAGGGTTGGATCGATTCCATAGAAGATTTATGATTTGGTCTGTAAAGTTAGCAAAATATAGGCATTGAACCCCCTTATACTCGTTTTTGTTATGTAAAAAAAGAGCGGAACAGGTGCCTGTTCCGCTCTTTTTCTTTTATTGATGAGTAAGCTCTGTAATGGGTTCGCCTACAGTTCCGCTGGGCATCTGAACGCGTAACATAGCTGCGAGTGTAGGAGCGATGTCTGTCATGTAGTGGGTTTTATTGGTTTTGCCCGGTTTTACATTCCATCCCATAAATACTAAAGGAATATGTGCATCATAGGCATACCAGGCTCCGTGTGTGGTGCCAGTCCGGCCTCCTTCAAAGTAATTGGATTTGAAAATCACATATACGTCCCCGCTGCGACGGGCATGATAGCCATATGTAATCCGTTTTTTCAGGATATCCGGAATAGTGGCGGCCGCCAATGCCTCGAGGTCAACCGCATCCACAATTCCATCCTGCAACCGAAGGTACTCTACGGCAGCTTTCTTAATTTTTGTGAAATCCGCTTTTTGTGCTTTAATCAGGGCTTTGTCGAAATATACCTGATTATTCATCAGGGTAATCACCGATTTCTGAAGGTTAAACTCTTTCATCATCAGGGTATCGAGCCCTTTACGAAGGAGGCTGTTGCTGATTAATCCCCCCGGTAGTTTATGTTCTTCCATAAACCCGGGTACATGGGCTACTGCATGATCTGCTGAGATGAAAAACAGGTAATTCCCTTTGCCAAGAGTCTGATCCAGGTAGTTGAAAAAATCTTCCAAGTCTTTATCCAAACGTAGGTAAGTGTCTTCAATTTCGATGGAGTTAGGTCCAAACTGATGACCTACATAGTCGGTGGAGGAACAGCTCACTGCCAGGAAGTCTGTTTGCCCATTTTGCCCCATTTTCTCTTCCTTTACAGCCAATTTAGCCAATTCGAAAGTCATCGTATTTCCATAAGGGGTGCTCCGGATGCTTCCGAAATCTTTTCCGATAAAGCCACTTAGCTGGTGAGGGAAGCTGCTAGAAGTAGCGCCTTTGAATCGGCCCTCATACGCTTTCTCATCGGCAGTACTTAATTGATAGGTATCGATAGGGTACAATGTATTCCAGTCTTTGGCATAATAAACGTTGGCCATCTTTTTCTGATTGTATGTTGTTAACCAGGAAGGCAATTGCTGCATGTAATAGGTGCTCGAAATCCAGTCCCCACTGGCGCCGTCATACCAGTAAGCGGCGTTTGCCGAATGGCCGGCAGGAAGAATAGACCCTCTGTCTTTTAAAGAAATGCCAATCACTTTATTCTGAAAATTCGATGCGATGCGCAGCTCATCGGTGATGGTGGTAACCTGCATGTTTTTCGGTGACATCTCCCCTGCTTTGGAAGTGCTTCCTACCGTGGATACCGCTTTGTCTTCCGCACAATAAACGTCTCGCCCCAGTTCCGGATCAAACCAATTATTGCCAATGATCCCGTTTATGGCAGGGACTGATCCTGTATAAATGGATGCATGTCCGCAGGCAGTATAAGTAGGCGTATAAGGGATATAGGTGTTTTCTGCGGAAAACCCTTCATTGATCAAACGCTTAAAACCACCGTTTCCATAACGCTCGTAAAAGCGATACAGGTAATCCCAGCGCATCTGATCCACCACCAGACCAACCACTAATTTAGGTCGTTCGATTTTAGCTGGATAAGGGGCCGAGTTTACGTGTTTTACGGGTTTTTCCGTTTTCTGTGCAGAAACGGAACTGCTTAAAGCCAATAAAAGGAAAAAGGAAAAATGCTTTAAAAGTTTCATTATTTTACAATTAGGTGCGGGTAAAAATAGTAAAAGCAGGGTAAACTAAAAGTGAATTATGATAATATTTCTGCGACAACAAAGGTGCTTCCACCTACAAAGATCAGGTCGCCCGGTAGATAGGCCACCTTGGCGGCTTGCAAGGCAGATGGCACATCCGGATAAGCGACACCCTTTAAACCTGTACGGTTTGCCGCTTCCTGCAACTCAATGGCCGGAAGTGCTCTTTCCAGAGCAGGAGCACAAAAATAATAATGAGCTTCAGAAGGAAGCAAAGACAGTACTTTTGCTACCTCTTTGTCCTTTACCATGCCCAGTACCAGATGGAGACGCTGATAGCTGACCTCGCTTAAATGAGTAATCACTTCCCGGATGCCAGCTTCATTATGGCCGGTATCACAAATGATCAGGGGATCTTTACTCACCGTATACCACCGTCCTTTCAGGCCCGTTAACTTTTTCACATTTCTTAAGCCTTGTCTCACCGATTTTTCCGGGAGATGATAGCCCTGCTTTCGCAACACCTCTACCGCCGCGCATACCGTGAGAAGGTTTTTTCGCTGGTAATTTCCCGTTAAATCCAGTTGCAAATTCTTTATCACCTCCTTTGTATCTTCATTTTTTACATCCATGGAGAAGAAGTTGTCTTCCCTGTGAGAGGAAAGTATCTTAAAAGGAGGAGAAGCATACTGAAGTGGGGCATTTACCGATGCCGCTTTTTGAGTAAAAACAGGGGCTGTCTCCGGGTGATGTTCTCCGATGATCACGGGGGTATTCTCTTTGATGATACCCGCTTTTTCGGAAGCAATTGCCGCTAAGGTGTCACCCAGAAGCTGGACATGATCTAGACTGATGTTCGTGATGACGGATAGCTGAGGATGGATGATATTCGTCGAATCAAGTCGCCCTCCCAATCCCACCTCGATAATGGCCATGTCTACCTTTTGGCGGGCAAAAAAATCGAAGGCCATGGCGACCGTTACCTCAAAAAAAGACGGCTGAATTTCTTCAATGGAAGAATGTAAGCGAGATACAAAAGAAATGACGTCTTTGCGAGGGATCATTTTTCCATTGATTCGAATTCTTTCCCGGAAGTCTTTTAAATGTGGAGAGGTATACAGCCCGGTTTTATACCCTGCCTTCTGGAAAATAGCCGCTAACATGTGGGAGGTGGATCCCTTTCCGTTGGTTCCCCCAATATGGATACTGGAGAATTGAGTATGCGGTTCGTCCAGCAGATGGCAAAGGCTTTGAATATGATGAAGGTCTTTTTTAATGGCCGAAGCTCCTATTCGGGAAAACATAGGTAACTTTCCATATAGATAATCGAGTGTTTGGCGATAGTTCATGAAATGAATTGAACAGGCAAATATACGAAATGTAAAAGCCCTCTATATTTCCATAATGTGAATTTTTTCTTTCTTCTATTGCCCCTCCGAAAGAAGAAGCAGGATTGATGAATGGTCTTTGAGCGTTTGAGCATGCCGGAGAAATTTATTCTTTTCAGTTTTCCTCCACCGAATCATTCGGAAGGCCCGATAAGCAATGACACAACCAATAGAAGGGAGAAGATCATTCGCGCGCGTATTGGAAAAGAACCGATGTGATGAACACATCTGGTGGTCTCAAAATTTTCACAGAAATGGACAGATACGAATGATTTATACCCGGAGATTTTTCAGTGAGGAACCCTTCAGCTTAAAAAAGGAGGTGCTTGCCCGCGTACAGCGATCGTAAGGGATTGTATTCATTTATATCAAATGCTGTAGCTCCCTGAAATAACAAAGGTGCGGATAATTGTGGTTACTTTACTTTAAAATTGAATACAACAATGGCTGTTCTGATCTCCGGACCACTCGAAACACGATCCAGGGTGGCGTCGAGCACTGCTTTTTCACATTTCCTAAAAAGTTCATTGTCGGAAAAGGTCGTTCCTTTAACACCGGCCGTTGCAGAAATAACCCTTCCATCACGATTTACCCGAATGCGAACATAAATCTTTCCCGTTTGCTGACCATCGTCGGCTGGAGTGACGAGGTTGTTGAAACGGCTAAGAGGGATGGGGCTATCCCCAAATCCTGATCCTCCTTCGCCATAATTAGGCGCTAACGGATCACCGTTTATGCTCCCCTGGTTCCCCGGCGTACTTCCTGTGCCGTCTCCCTGTCCGCTTCCGGTGTTTCTTTTGCCTTTATAAAGGGCATTTTGATTGATGGTCTGTTCAGCAGGTTTCGTCTCCTTTACGCTGGTGGGGGTATTGGTGCTTTTTTTGGTCTCGTTGGTATTGATGCTAACCGCATCTTCCATATTTTGTGTAGAGATATTTTTATCACTTGTTTGAGAAGTTACCTGCGGAGTTACCTGTTGGGTCGGAGTAATTTTATCCGGCATACGCTGATTCGCATTTTCGTCCATGGATGGCTCGTCTATACTCGTATAGTCGACTCCCATTCCTTCCACAGAGGTTCCGTAGTTAACCACCATTCCGCCCATTCCGAGGTCGGTAGGAGGCTGGAAAGCACCAATCACCAAAAAGAAACTCAGGACAATAAAAAGCCCCATGATCCCCGTAGAGATGGCAATGGCTTTAGGATAATTATTTTCTTCCTTGAAAGCATTCATCATTTCTTCTGTTCTACTGCTAAAACAACTTTCAATTTCAATTTGTTCGCAACATCAAATACCTGCATGGTGTTTTCGATAGATACGCCACGAGCGACATACAAAACGATGGTTAACTCTCCAGCAGCCTGTTGATACGTCATGATCTGCTGTTCCATATCTTCCAATGCTACACGTTTCTGATCTACAAAATAATTTAGATTCTCATCTATACTAACAGTAACGGTTTTTTGCGAAGTAGATTGTTGGCCGGAGCTGGATCTGGGCAATAAAAGTTTTACTACCTGAGGATTGGCAACAGCCGAAGCGAGCAGGAAGAACAAAAGCAAAAAGAACATGATGTCGTTCAGTGCCGCGGTATGCACCTCCACATTTCCTTTTTTTCGATTTCTTAGGTTCATTATTTTCCTGGTTCTTCTAGTAAATCAATAAATTCAATGGCGTCGGTTTCCATTTTCAGGATAATTTTCTCCACCATCATATTTAAGATGTGATACAATACATAGGCAATGATTCCGATGATTAATCCGGTGGCAGAGGTGATCATTTTTGTGTACAAACCTCCTGAGATCGTACCGATTTCAATCACTCCGCGAATAGAGACATCGTGGAAAATGGTAATCACTCCGATAATGGTTCCAACGAAACCAAGCATGGGTGCAATTCCGGCAATGATCCCAAGGATTCCGATGTTTTTTTCCAGCTTCGAAACTTCCAGTTTTCCCGTGTTTTCGATCGCCCCTTCAATTTCTTTAATGGGTCGTCCTATTCTTTTCAGCCCTTTTTCCAACATGCGCGCTAAAGGCGATTTGGTATTGCGGCATAAAGCGATGGCACTTTCCAGACGCCCCTCCTGAATATTCTGACGGATTTGAAACATCAGATTGGTCTCATCTTTCGAAGACTTACGAATGGTGAGGTAACGCTCAGTAAAAATGACTAAACCAAGGAAGGCCAGCAGGGCCAGCGGAAGCATAACCCATCCACCCTTAAAGAGGAGGTCAATGAAATGTATTTCAGCAGGAGGGGGGACAATTTCGGTGGCGGTGTAATTGGCACTATCCACTAACTGGGCAGCTGTATCAACAGCTATCATAAGCAATGTCATCATTCGTTAAATTATTTCGGTTGTTGATTTGTGTGTTTAATGGTTTCTATATAAATGCCAGGATTTTTTAAACGGATGCGCATGCTGTCCTGGTATTTTTTTGCCTTGTTAAAATCGGTAAAGGAGCCAAGGCTGATTTTAATCATACGTCCTGAAGAAGGCAAAATGGTTTTAGCAAAAATATTTACACGCGCTAGGTTGCCAATAATTTCGTCTACTTTTTGCTGGCTTTTCATGGCTCCGCCGATAACTTCATAGGTAAGGGGGGGACTGAGAGGTGCAGTTGTTGTAGCCAAGGTGTCTTTTTCCTGTATGGGCAGGCTGTCTTGCGAATACTCGTCCCCGAGATTAAGTGGGATCGAATCTATAAGAACGGCCGTAGTGTCTGGCAATGGAGCAGGCTCATAATCCATTCCTTTCTTTTTAAAGAAATCCGGATAAAAGAAATACACACCGGCTCCGGCAATGCCTATGATCAACAGGAGAATCAATACCTTTATCCAGGTCTTGGAACGACCCTCTTTTTCATCCTCCTCTTCTCCTGGGTCATACCCATAATATTCATGTCGGGTAGGTCTCCATACGGCTTCTTCCTGAACGGGCTCAGAAGGGGGTTGCGGAGTGGGCATTTCCGGAACTGCCGAGAGCACAGTTTCGGCTTCGGCTTTTTCTTCGGCAGGAGGAAGGGATTCTTCCGGTAACACGGGGGCCGTTTCCTCTTCTTTTCTGTCTTTCTGTATAGGGAACGATGGAAGTCCAAAGAAATCATGACCCAATGAAAGAGAGGAGGCTGCTTCAAAAGCGAGCTCACCAGGCGCAGAAAGTATCATGTCCCCTAAGGGATGTAAGGAAACTTTCTGATGTAACTGCAGGTCTGAAACGATTTGAGCCGTAAACGATTGGATATAAGAGCGAGCTTCCTCTTTCGTACACTTTTCCTGTTCTGCCAGATACTGAAGAAAGGCTTCTTCCGCTGTAACGAAAGGTTCGAACACAAGCGTAAAAGAGGGAGGAAGGAAGGTATGTGAGTGGGCATCGTATCGTCCCGGCACTTTCTTCTTAACGAAAGTACCTAAGCCTTCCAGGCCTGCAGCAGGCTGGTTTTCTAGAAAGTGGCTAAGGTGTAATAAAATGTCCATTTGGGTAAAAATAAAACTTTAATTCGGAATGATCCAATAAAAATAACAAACCTTTAGAAGGAATAGCTGATCCCCCCATAGACATTCATTCCATACATCTGGTAATGAAGGAAACGACTGTATTTCGTATTTAGTAGGTTATTCGCCTGAACGAAGGCCCCGAATTTGTTGTTAATCTTGTATTGTGCACCAGCACCCAGCTCCATAAATCCTTTTACATTCACCATGTGTTCGCCTGTTTCATCCGGAAGCGCTGGATAGAAACCATGCACCAACGGATTTGCAATGTACACTTTGGCTTTTACATCGTCCTGCGCATATAGAGACGCATTGATACTCCATTTTTTATCAATATGATAGAGAAGATTCGACTGAATACGTAATTGAGGTTTGTAATAACTCTTTACTTCAGAAGCCGGCTTGTAATCTTCAATGGTTAATTTTCCGGTCCATTTAAGATTGTCACTCACCTGAACGGAAAGCTCTCCTTCCAGTCCAAACAAGTTGGTGGTTCCAAAATCATACAGAACATCAAACTTGTTAAAGCTGGTGAAGCTATTCACGTACAAAGGCATGTCCACGATCTGTTTGCTATATATCTTCGCTTTGTAGCCAAAACCGGGCCCGCCTGTCCCTTTAATTCCTCCGGTAACGCTGAGTTTTTCAACCGTGTTCTGGAGATGAATATGCTGGTCTAAGAAAGGATTATCGGCAGCAAAGTCTCGGAGCGTATTTCTTTTCACATCCCCTTTTAATTCCCCAAATACATGCAGAAAGTCCGGAATAAGCGCGAAATCGGCTGTGATGGCAGGATAAATCCGGCTTTTGCTGGCCTCTCCAAATTCCTGAACAAACTGAATGCCGGCGGTAATGTCCACTCCTTTTGCTTTCAAGGCAATGTAGGGGTTTAAACGGATAAGATGATTGCTGTAGGAGTTCAGACTATTTCTGGTCTTTCCAATTTCTGCTGCTGCAGCCACACCCAGATTGAACAAGTCCATCTTTTTATTGAGGTAACCTTGAAGAGATAACATGTTCTCCTTCGCCTGAAATTTATCACTGAAGAAATACACATTGGCTTTTGCCGCATAGGAGAACGCATCGTTTGCTTCACTAAACCTTTTTATGGCTTCCCCCTCCAGTTCAATCAGGTTGAATACCTGTCGTTCAGGATCCGGGTTTAATTGAGGGTTCTCTTCATCTATGCCGTAAAAGAAAAGTCCGTGACGCTGGTAGTTAAGTCTTCCGTTGAGGGTTGCTTTATCGCCAATGCTACGCCCATACAAACTCAATTGTTGGCGATTTTCATTTTGTTTATTCAGCTTGCCTTCCTGACTAAAATGCCTGAAGAAAGCGGCAGTTTGCAAGGCCTGATCCCGGTCCATGCCCACATAGGCTTCTGCAAGAAGGGTTCCCAAATTACCGACGCCCCCTTTCACATAGTTGTTCATCAGTTGTGCCTGGCGTTCACTGGCAAGTTGTTGCGCTTGTAGCTTTTGAATATCTGTGTTGAGTTCAAGTTTGCGATCGGTCAGCGTGTATTGCGGCCTGGCTTTGTAGGTTTTCACATTGTCCAGGTCCGGGCTTCTTCTCAGCTTCACTGCTTCAGCCAATACAGGCTTGTAAGGACGTATGACTTCGATTTCCTCACTAATGACTTTCTCAGGGGGTTTCACTTCCTGTGCCTGTAACTGCACAGCGGTGAATAGAGAGAATGGGATAAGGTATATGGATTGACGGAAATTCATCTTCATGTTAATTGATTTTTGCTAATTTTTCTTTGGCAGTAGGAATGATATCATCTTTGCCTTCGTAATTATCAATGATGCTTAGTAAAGTGCTTTTTGCCTGTAATTTATCTTTTAAAGCAAGGTAGTTGTCAGACAAAAGGATGAATGCTTTGGCCACCCAGTAATCGTAAGAAGGCAGGTTATTAATAAGGTCAAAACAGCTTTTTTGAGATTCTTTATACTCTCCATGCTGGTATTCTATTTGGGCAAGGAGATACTTCGCTTCTGCAGCGGCGACTGTTTTAGTCCGTTCCACTACCTGATGAAATGCCTTGGACGCAGCCACGGTATCTGCTTTCATGAGGTACGCCTTTCCGGCAAACAAATCTGAAGAAACACGCTCCTCATCCGAAGCCTTGTCATCCTCTTTGATGAGCAGGGCGTATTTGAGAACGTCATCCGCCATCGCCAGGGCATGGTAGGCCTTGATCAGGTTTTGCAGCGCATAGGTATAATGGACCTTATAATCAGCGGTGGTTTCCAGACGTTTCAGATAAACGATTGCCTCATTGTACTTTTTCTCATCCATCATGACTTTAGATACACTGACCAGAGACCTTTCTGTGTAATCACTGGTCCAGTCGTTCAGAATGTAATCGTAATCTTTGATAGCCTCTGCCGACCTGCCCATTTTTACGAGGGATTCTGCGCGAATGAATTTTGCTTCTTTATCGTGAATAGGTTTAGAGAATTTATCGAAATAGGCATTAATCGCTTCGTATGTCGCAGCGGCATCGCCTCTTAAATACAGGTTCTGCGCCCCTTGAAACATGATGTTGTCCTGCTCACTTAATGAATAATTTCCAAGCGGGGTAGTGGCGGCATATACAATAAATCCGTTCGCATCTCCGCGATCCACATAAATGTTTTTAATTGTTTCCAATGCTTGTTTTGCTTCGGGAGCACTTGGATAATCCTGGATCACTTTCTTAAAAGAGGTTAAAGCCGCCTCATCCTGATCCTGATTGTACTGAACCAAACCAATGGTCATCAGTGCCTTAGGGACATAGCTGCTACGTGGATATTTTGCGACAAGCTCTACAAGATCGGATTTAGAACGTTCAAATTCTCCTTTGTTAAAATAGGTATAGGCTGTCTCAAACCCGGCATCGTCTGCATAATTGGAATTAGGGAACTTACTTAACAAGCTTTGCATGGTGGCGATTTTCTGATCATCTTGTTTTTGCAGCCCCTGAATCATCCCCCTCTGAAAGAGGGCATAATCTTCACCAGGCAATTGGCGGCTGATGATTTTATTGTAATTCGTCATTGCCTCACCATAATTTTTATTTACGAAATAAGAGTCGGCCAGGCGCAGAGTGGCATCATTTACCGTTTTGGAATCTTTGTCATTTCCTCTCAAGAAGCGCTCAAAATAATTTGCCGCTTTGGTGTATTTTTCATCCTCAAAGGCTGCATAGCCTAAAGCATAATTGGCGTAGTTATAAACTTCCAGCTTTTGGGCGGCAGGCAGGGAAAGAAACTTCTCGAAAGTCCGTACCGCTTCCCCGTATTTGCGTAACTCGTACATGCCCTCTGCCAGCCAATACACACTTAGTGCGTGAATCTCTTTATCCTCTTGGAAATTTCCGGATCTTAAAAACATTGAAAGGGCATTCGGGAAAGCTCGTTCATTGTAAAATTCCAGCCCGCGGAAGTAAGTGACTTTCTGATAGGCTTCGCGTGCTTCCACGGTTTTATTCGGGATTGGTTCCAGAATATCGATGGCGGCCTGGTAGTTTTTTGCGGTAAGAAGGACTTCACCTAAGAGGGTTTTGGCTTCATTTAATCTTCTGGATTGAGGAAACTCTTTGAGGAAGCCTTGGGTCGACTCCAATGCCTGGTGATTGAAATCAAGCTCGTAGCTTAACTTGGCATAATTTATCCACGCTTCCTCCTGGATCGTTCGATCCATGGAAAGACGGGAAGCTCTGAAAAAAGCGCTTCTTGCCTTCGATTTATCGTTCAGTTTGAGAAGGGCTTTCCCAAGGGTATACATTCCGTTTTGGAGATATACGTCGTCATCATTTAACTTCTCCAGATTCTGAGCCGCTTCTCTAAACTTGCCGTTTTCGTATAAAGAATAACCATACTGGTAGATGAAAAGGTTGTTCCGGGTGTCATTCTTATCTTTGCTATAGAACTCAGAAAAATATTTTTCGGCATTTTTGAAGTCCGATTTGGCAAAATACGAGGCGGCGATGAGACTTAACATCTCAGGCTCGTACTTCTGCTTGGTCTTTTGGATAGCAGCCAGCGCATAATTGATCACCTCATCGTAGCGTTCGTCCAGGTAGTACATGGAAGTGATGTAATAGGGATAACTGGCTTCATAGGTAGGCGAACCTTTTAATTTCTCGAAATTGGAAAGGGCGGTACGGTACTCTTTGTTAAGGTAATTGATGTAGGCGAAATAATAAGTGGCACTTTCCTTGAATGGGGATTCTTCCTGCTTCACTGCCTCAAATAAAGGTTCTGCCTTTAAAATGTTGTTTAACTCAAAATACGCGTAAGCCTGTTTGAATTGATACTCCACACGCTGTTTTTGAGAAAGGGTGGTTGGATCTGTTTTCTCGAACCAGGAAAGTGCTTTCTCATAATTTTTTTGAGCAAAATAAGACTTTCCCATATGGAAATAAGCCAGAACAGTGTTGGGATTGAGTGGATAGGTTTCTATAAAAGACTTAAATAGCGATTCTGCATCATTGTTCCCTAATTCGAGCGCGCATACAGCGGCATAGAACTTCGCATTTTCCTTTAGGATCGAAAGTTCGGCATTGCTTTCTTTTTGAGCACTGCTGAGGTTTCTCGCATTTTCAACCAGTTTAAACTGCTGCGAGGCGGCTACAAATTTCTCATGGTGCAGAAGCTCAAGTCCTGCTCGGTAATTCGCATTGAGCTTATCTAAGGGACTGGTCTGCGCAAAACCGGTAGTGGCACCTGCCCATAAAAACAGCGGTATAAAAAGGTATTTCTTTTGCATTAGATTTCAATTATGGTCGATACTAAATTAAACGATAAGAATATGGATATCAACATAAATAATTAACATCTGTTAATAACACAACATTAACGATGGGAAATTAAAATTGGTATCCGCAACACGGAGGGGTTGGAGCCGGACAGCAGGGGACTTAGCCCTGACTGGCCAGAAGATACAGTACAGCCATACGCACCGCTACTCCGTTCTCCACTTGTTCCAGAATGATGGATTGCTTGCTGTCTGCCACATCACTGGTAATCTCTACACCCCGGTTAATCGGGCCGGGATGCATGACGATGATTTCTTTATCCAGGCTGTCCAGCAATTGTTTATTGAGGCCATACATCATGGCATATTCTCTTAAGGAAGGAAAATACTTAATGTCTTGTCTTTCCAGTTGAATCCGGAGCATGTTGGCCACGTCACACCAGTTCAGTGCCTTACGAAGATCGTGTTCCACTTTCACTCCCAAAGAAGAAATGTGTTTAGGAATTAAGGTGGTAGGTCCGCAGACCATCACTTCAGCGCCGAGTTGCTGTAAACAAAGAATGTTGGAAATGGCTACCCTTGAGTGGAGGATGTCACCTACAATAACGATTTTCTTTCCATGGAGATCGCCAAGTTTCTGCCGCATGGAATACGCATCAAGCAAGGCTTGGGTCGGGTGTTCATGTGCTCCATCGCCGGCATTGACGATTTGGGCCTGGATGTGTTTGCTCAGAAAGACACCTGCGCCGGGGTAGGGGTGACGCATAACCACCATGTCTACTTTCATCGCCAGGATGTTGTTCACCGTGTCAATCAGTGTTTCCCCTTTACTTACCGAAGACGAAGAGGCCGCAAAATTGACTACATCTGCAGATAAACGTTTCTCAGCAAGCTCAAAAGAAAGTTTGGTCCGTGTTGAGTTTTCGAAAAAAATATTGGCTATGGTGATATCCCGAAGAGAGGGAACCCGCTTAATAGGCCGGTTGATGATTTCCTTAAAATTATCTGCAGTTTCTAAAATCAATTCGATATCGTTCCGGTTAATGTCTTTAATGCCTAAAAGATGTCGGGTTGATAGTCTGTCGCCTGCCATATTACGATTGCTTTTCTGATAATAAAATGACCTTGTCTTCTCCTTCCTGTTCTTTCCAGCTGACCTTCACTTTTTGAGAATCCACACTGTCTACCTCTTGACCAATGTAAGTCGGTTCAATCGGCAGGTGTCTTGAAAAACGGCGGTCGATCAATACCAGAAGCTCCACTTTTTCCGGACGTCCATAAGCCTGGAGTGCATCCATCGCTGCGCGGATGGTTCTTCCGGTCCACAAAACATCATCAATCAGAATCACTCTGGTATCTTCAATGATAAAATCAATGCTGTTGCTGTTGGCAGTAACTACCCCGTCTTTTCGCCGGAAATCATCGCGAAAGAAAGTGATGTCTAAGTGGCCTTTTTTGATCGAATGACCGGGTAAAATTGAAGTCAACTCTTGGTATACACGGTCTGCAAAATAAATTCCCCGGGGCTGTATTCCAATAAGCACCGTGTTTGAAAAATCGCCGTGATTCTCAATCAGCTGATGGCATAAGCGCTGGATAGTGATTTGTAATTTTTTACCGTTTAGTAAAGTTCTCTTTTGCATGGAACAAGGATTGGGCAAATATAAGACAAATGTTTGGGAATTGGGAAGACGATCGTGATTTTTATAAGCAAATGCAATCCTCTTGTTAGCGGGAAGAAAGGGGAAGAGGGTTGGTTAAATTCTGGTACTGTGTTTCTAAAAGATGCTCAAATGCCTGACTGACAGTCTTGGTTTTAGGGCCTATTTTTCCTCCGGTGTAAGGCTGTCCGTCTACAGAAATAACTGCACAGACATTTTTCGTTGAACTTGTGATGAAAATTTCATCTGCCGACTTTAAATCAGCAACGGTCAGTTCCTCTTCACTAAAAGAAAGGCCATCTATCTTTAAGTCTAAGATTTTACTTCTTGTAATTCCTTTCAATATTTTCGTTCGGGGGGTCAGCACATCATTGCCTCGAATGAGAAAAAGATTTGCCCTGGGGCATTCCCTTAGAAAGTCATGATCGATGTAAAGCAGGTCGTCAGCTCCCTGTTTTTTCAACACGGGTTGTAAACGTATGGCCTGAAGGTAGTCAATCGTCTTTACGGATGCCAATTGCCGTTGAAAAGGAGTGGTCATCAGTTTTAGCCCTGTCAGATGTTGAGAAGGAGAAACGGTAAAGGCACTTTGTTGGATGACCAGGTTAGGCTTTGCGGGTTGATAACCATCCTCCGAATAGCCACCGCTTAATAGAAATTTGATGCCCGAATAAGGAATGTCATTCTTTTTCATAAGCTCCAGAATAATGTTCTGAAGGGTTTGCCGGTCATAGGGGACTTCTAATCCCATTTCTGCGGCAGAATGATAAAATCGATGAAAATGATCCTCCAGAAAAATAGGAGAACCTTCCAACGTTTTCAGGAAATCAAAAATGCCGTAACCTCTCTGAAAGGATAGATCACTAATATGCAAACGTGCTTCGTTTTCAGGAATAAAAGCATCATTGATAAATACGTATTTACTCATCTTCTTTAATGCGTTGATGTTTTTTTAATAGTTCCAGAACTTCCGGGATAGGAAGCTGCTCAATGGTATGCTGGTTTCTGCCGCCCATGCTTTGCGCCATCCATAGTGATTGGATGATGGCTTCTTCAGTAGCTTCGATAGCTGCCATGAATAACGGCGAAGTGTAATCGTTTAAAAGGAGCTTGTTCGTCTGTAATTTTTCGGAAGGGTTGTGTTGGGCGCGTAAGGAATGATCGGTGGAAAAAGCAATCACGTAATCTCCACTTCCATTGGAGGCAATGCCTCCTGTTTTACCGAGTCCGAGGAAAGCCCTCTTGGCAAGACGTTCCAAGTTGCGCGCATCCAATGGGGCGTCGGTAGCGACAACGATCATGCAAGAGCCATCCACATTGTTCAATAACTGATTGCGAAAACTAAATCGACCCAGGGCTTCACCGACCGCAACTCCGTCAACCTGGAGAACTCCACCAAAGTTGCTCTGTACCAGTACGCCCACGGTATAGCCCCCCAGACTTTCCGGTAATTGTCGGGAGGAAGTGCCGATCCCCCCTTTAAAGCCAAAGCAGACGGTGCCCGTACCTGCACCCGTATTTCCCTCTTCTACAGCTTCCGAATGGGCCACTGCAATGGCCTCCAGTACATGTTCCTCACGAACATGACGGCCTCTGATGTCATTCAGGTATCCATCATTCGTTTCCCCTACAAGTGCATTGACCGATCGAACTTCACTATTTCCTTCCTGGAGAAGAGTGTAGGTTATGAGGGCGTTCATGGCAGTAGGAACACTAAGTGTGTTGGTTAGAATAATGGGGGTTTCCAGGTTTCCAAGTTCAGTTACCTGCGTACTCCCCGCCAGTTTTCCAAAACCATTTCCAGTGAATACCGCCGCCGGAACTTTTTCCTGAAACAGATTTCCACTGTGGGGAAGGATAGCCGTAACGCCCGTTCGGATACTATCCCCAATCATCAGGGTACTGTGTCCTACTAAAACGCCCTTTACATCTGTAATGGCATTTTTTGGTCCCGGAGACATCACCCCAATGCGGATACCATAGTCGCGGAGTCTTTTTTCCTGCTGAGCAGCACCCCGATAACTGAAACCTATCAAAAAAAGAAACAGGAAAGGATATTTCATTTTTAAAGTTAACGCTTTCTTCGAAAATTTAGAACGTTTAGATAAATCAACTTCCCAATGGGAGATTTTATGTTTAATTTTGAGAATGGACTCTACACAGCGAATTGTTTTTTTTGACGGTCACTGTCACCTCTGTACCGGTGCAGTGCGGTTCATCATTCGCCGGGATCCTAAACAAAAGTTTCTTTTTTCTTCCCTTCAAAGTGCGTATGCAGAAAAACGTCTGGCAGCCTATCAAATTCAATCTGCTGGTTCAGCTACTTTCTATTTACTTGAAGGGACACAGTTGTATCAGCAAAGCACAGCCTTTTTGAGGATAATGAAACAACTACACGGTGGTTGGCCCCTGCTGTATTACCTGTTGGGATGGATTCCTCCCTTTTTGCGCAATGCCGTGTATCGTTGGGTAAGTCAAAATCGCTACCGGTGGTGGGGGAGAAGTGAGCAGTGTCTCATTCCCACACCCGAACTAAAAGCCAGGTTTTTAGCGTAAAAATGCCTACCGCTGGAGGGTCATTACGTAAAAAAGACGCTCTACTTCATCCCCGCTTTTACTTCGGATCCGTTCCTCATGGCGGCTGATGGTTTTGAACGTAAACCCGGCTGAAACGGCTAAGTGAATAAGTTCCTCCTGTTCGTATAATGTGAAACCATACTCAGTGAAGGGGAGTTGTCGCATAAACGATTTGTCTGCGAAAGTCAGGCAAAAGAGGCCCCCCTTTTTCAACACCCGGGCCAGTTCCTGAAAAGTAGCCGCAGGATCTCTCCAGAAATAAACGGTATTTACCGTCATGATCCGATCGAAAGAAGCTTTCTGAAAAGGAATATGCCCGCCATCATAAAGACTGAAAGCCGCTTTTCCCTCCGCAATGGCCTGTGCATTGAGTTGCTTGCTTTGTTCATTCATGAGGATTGAAATTTCCAAACCATCGTAATGGAGGTTGTCTTCTTTTTCAAGTAACTCGGGGACATGCCTGGCACTGCCATGCCCCAACTCCAAGACATGAGAGTTTGGAAATAACTGCAGGGAAGCAATGGTTTGTCGGGTCATCCCAATATTGCTTTCATGCATCTGGTCAGCTACGCGATTCCCGTTCTCGCCGGAAGGATGGGCCAATTGGGCAGCTATTTGCCGAAAGTCTTGCTCAGATAATGAATGGTTCATGCGTTTGATGAAGAAATGAAAGTGAAAAATACCGGGTAAACTTACACAAATCACTGGGTTTTTGGTAGTGTCACATGGATAACCATCCTTGGCAGAGAGGCTTTTTAACTAACGATGCTGGAACCTTCGGAAGTCTAATCTATCAAAAATGAATGATTGAGCACTGTAGACCACTCTAGGTGATCGGGTAGGGACTAAAATCTCATTAAAAAAAGCCGACAAGTACCCGACTTGCCGACTCTAATCAAACCAAAATATAAATCTCACTTATTTTTAGGGCGCCAGTGTGATGGGCGCTAAATGAGGGAGCTCCTCTTCTGAAAAGAGGCGGTAATGAATTTTAAAGGTTTTTCCTAAAGGTGTTTCGAGCGAGAAGCCACCCACACCGAATCCATCTAAAACATCCAGCGTAAAGTGAGCATGTTTCCAATACGCAAACAGATCCCGGTCTACCCAAAAATCACAATCTTCTACTGTTCCTATACATACGTCATTTAGGCGCAGGTAATAACTGCCTTTTTCGAAACATTGCGGCTGAGTGCCTTCACAGCAGCCCCCGGCCTGATAGAACATGAGCTCACCATGTACGCCTTTCAGCTCCCTGATCAGCTCAATGGCTTTTTGGGTAGCGTCTAATCTTGATATCAGTTGCATGGGCGAATGTTTTTCAGTGAGGAAGAGCCGTTTATATGAATCAACGGTTCTTCCTCAGGTGGATGCAAGGTGTTAAAAGAAACCCAGTTTATTTTTATTATAGGAGATCAGCATGTTTTTTGTTTGACGGTAATGACCCAACATCATCTTATGGTTTTCCCTTCCAATTCCGGACTGTTTGTATCCGCCAAAGGGGGCCCCTGCTGGGTAAGAATGGTACTGATTCACCCAAACACGACCTGCTTTGATGGCGCGAGGTACCTGGTAAAGTTCATGCGCATCGCGGGTCCATACCCCAGCTCCTAAGCCATATAGCGTGTCGTTGGCAATTTCAATAGCTTCTTCGACTGTTTTGAACGTAGTTACCGCCAATACCGGGCCAAAGATTTCCTCCTGAAAAATTCTCATTTTGTTATGTCCTTTGAAAAGTGTAGGCTTGATGTAATACCCACTTTCCAAGTCACCCTCTAATTGATTGACCGTTCCGCCGGTTAACACTTCTGCCCCTTCTTCTTTTCCAAGTTTGATGTAGGAAGCAATCTTTTCATACTGAATTTTTGATGCCTGGGCTCCCATCATCACTGTTCTGTCTAACGGATTGCCCGTTTTGATGGCCTCGGTACGTTCAATGACCTTGGCAATAAAGCGATCATATATGTCTTCCTGAATAAGTAAACGGGAAGGGCAGGTGCAGATTTCTCCTTGATTGAGGGCAAATAGCACAGCTCCTTCCACGGCTTTATCTAGAAACGCATCGTCGTGATCCATTACCGAACTAAAGAAAATATTCGGAGATTTTCCTCCAAGTTCCAGAGTCACCGGAATAATATTCTCAGTGGCATACTGCATCACCATTCGGCCTGTAGGCGTAGATCCTGTAAAGGCAGCTTTGGAAACTTTTGGATTGGTTACCAGATGACGGCCCAATTCTGCACCAAATCCATTGACAACATTCACAACTCCCGGAGGCAATAGATCGCCAATGAGTTCCATTAAAACCATGATCGAAGTGGGAGTGCTTTCAGCAGGCTTAAGCACCACGCAATTTCCGGCAGCCAGTGCCGGAGCCAATTTCCAGATAGCCATTAATAGCGGAAAATTCCAGGGGATAATCTGGGCCACCACACCAATAGGTTCGTGGACAATTAAAGAAACGGTATGCTCATCCAACTCGGTATGGGATCCTTCTTCGGCCCGGATTACCCCGGCGAAATAGCGGAAGTGGTCTATGCCTAGCGGGAGATCGGCGGCTAATGTTTCCCGAACCGCCTTTCCGTTATCAACGGTTTCTACCGCTGCCAGGTATTCCAAGTGATCTTCCATCCGCTGAGCAATTTTGTTCAGGATGATGCTTCGCTCCGTCGAGGAAGTTTTCCCCCAGGTTTTAAATGCCTCATCCGCTGCATTAATGGCTAAATCGAGGTCCTCTTTGCTTGAATGTGCGGCTCTTGTGAACACTTTCCCATCAATAGGAGAAATGTTGTCAAAGTATTTTCCATTTACCGGAGGGGTAAATACCCCATTGATATAATTGTCGTAATGTGACTTGAACGATGGTCTTTGAATAATTTGTTCCATGCTATTTAAGATTTGGTTATTACAAACCTAAGTGGTTAATTTTCTTTGGGATAGTAGAATTGTTTCAAATAATAGCACTATAGTGTCAGGATTTGTAATTGAATTGAAATAAAATGGAAAGCCATCTGATTTATCAATATATTTATCCTAGTGAACGACGTTATCTCTGGAAATTGGAATGCTATGACCCCTCATAAACTCGATTTGGTTGGCCTTAGTCAGCAAGCTCAGCTGCAGACGCTGGTCGAAAACAGAACCGCCTATACCCTGGAACGGTGTGAGCTAAGTATCTTTGAGACGTATACGGAGTCTTATATGGTACCTCTTACATTTAATGATTTTGTGATTACCAGCATGATCCGCGGAAAGAAAGTCATGCACTTGGCAGATAAGAAGGAATTTGCCTACCTTCCGGGCGAAACGGTGATTGTCCCTCCTTCGGAAACCATGCGAATCGATTTTCCGGAGGCCAATGACTATAATCCCACGCAGTGTATTGCCCTGGCCATTGATCAGGAGCAAATTCGTCAGACCATTCGTTACCTGAATGAAAATTTTCCAAAGCACGAACAGGGAGAGGAGTGGAAGCTGAATTACGATGAATACCATTTTTACAATAATGAAGAAATCGCTTACCTGATTAATAAGATCATCCGGGTATGCAGTGAGAAGTCGAGGGAAAAGGACATTTTGGCCGACCTGACATTGAAAGAGTTGCTGGTACGCATCATGCAGACACAGAATTTAAAAATGCTGACCGGCGATGCGGGCAATCATCATCCACTGGCATTTGTGATTGGTTACATTAAGTCGAATCTGAACGAAAAAATTTCTATTGAAAGTCTGAGCAGTAAAGCGTGTATGAGTAAAGCCACTTTTTATCGCTTGTTTAAACGGGAATTAGGGGTTAGTCCAAACGACTTTATTTTGACAGAGAAAATGAACCGTGCAAAAGAGATGTTGAAACGGCCTGGCAGCAAAGTGGCGGCGATCAGTTATGAACTCGGTTTTAGTGACTCCAATTATTTTATTCGCGCATTTAAGAAAATGGAAGGAATGACGCCCGGCGCTTTTCAGTTAAAAGAATTCCATGCCAGGCTGAAGTAATCCAATAGGTCTATCTATAAATATACTAAATAACTCTTTGACTTGCAATAGGTTATTCTAAAATATCTTCGTTGGAAGAAACGCGAATTTCCTTAGCGTTCATACCGTTTGCTATACGTAACTCCCCATAAATCATACAAACGAAACTGGTTTTCTAACCGTTTAAGGAAGTCGGTATAATTTCTCTTTGGCTTGGGTGTCCAGGTGATTTCGCTCAAGGCAGCTATACGCGGAAAGAGCATGTACGCTGCTTTAGCGGGATTGGAGATGTACTCGGACCATAAATTCGCCTGCGCCCCCCAAATGTAAGGACGTTCCGGTTCGCTGAGTTCGTCAGGGACCGGTTCATATTGGTAAACAGTTTGGAGTGGAAGGTATTTAGCCGCGGTAAGGCTGTCGTCTTTCATGAATTGGGCATGGTTGAAATAAAGGTTGTTTTCGGGAGTCATGATCACTTTATGACCTGCCTTTGCCGCAGCTATTCCTCCTTTTTCACCCCGCCAGCTCATTACGATGGCATTGGGCGCCAAGCCCCCGTCTAAAATTTCATCCCATCCGATAATGGTTTTTCCTTTGCTGTTAACAAAAGCTTCTATTCGATGGATAAAATAACTCTGAAGAGCGTTCTCATCCTTTAGCCCTTTCTCTTTCATGATCCGCTGCGATTCAGCAGATTGTTTCCACCAGATTTTTGAAGCCTCATCTCCGCCAATGTGAATGTAGGGGGAAGGAAACAGATCCATCACTTCCGTAAGCACTTCTTGCAGAAAGCTGAAGGTAGCCTCTTTCGGTTGAAGAACATTATTGAATTTATTAAACATTCCCCAGGTTTCTGCTACCTTCGATTTTTTAGTGGGCTCTGTACCATACTGAGGATAAGCCGCCAATACGGCCATGCTGTGAGCAGGCATCTCTATTTCCGGAATAATGGTAATGTAGCGGGCAGCGGCATAGGCAATGACCTCTTTTATCTCCTCCTGTGTGTAATAACCGCCGTATCTTTTGCCGTCATTTCCCTTTCCGGGATAAAGGCCAATGATTGTTCCGTCTCTCCAGGCACCAATGGTGGTTAGTAAGGGATATTTTTTGATTTCAATGCGCCATCCGTGATCGTCCGTGAGGTGCCAGTGAAAATAATTAAGTTTATAAAGCGCTAGGTAATCAATGTATTTCTTAATGAATGCCACGTCGAAAAAATGCCGGCTTACATCCAGGTGCATGCCGCGATAGCCGAAACGGGGATAATCGTTGATGTGGACCGAAGGAATTGAAAGTACGTGGCTCTTTTGAGGAGGAATTAATTGAATGAGGGTTTGAATCCCGTAAAACAAACCGGTATCGCTCGTAGCTGTTATGGTGATGGATTTGCGATCAACGGTTAAACGGTATTGATGTGGATGTTCATTCAGGTTAGGATCAAGAAGTAGACGGATTTGATTTTCCCCGGATTTTTCATCCTGTTGCGTATGAGGTAAACTCCATTTATAGTGTTGTTGAAGGTACTGGTGTAAGAAATTAAGGCTGTTCAGGGTACGTGGATCCTGCGCATGTATCAATGTTTGTGCACTTAAAGAGAAATGCTCCGCAGGATTTCCGTGATGCATCTCCACGGGCTGCGGAATCAATGATTGGCCCTGCATAAAGCCAACAGTGGAGAGAGAAAAAAAAAGAATCAGGGTAAAAGGACGCATAACACTTCGCTTAATTGCGTATAAAGCTAAGACTGTTTCTGCTGGAATGCAAGAGGCTGCACGATTTCTTTCAGACGAAAGAAGTTTGGAAAGAAACAGGGTTAGAAGGAAGGAAGTTTATACAAACGATCGAAGGAAAGTCGTTGTAAAGACGGGGGAGTATACCGAAAGAACAGGTTCCTTGCCCCACTTAGCCAGGGATTTTCCAGATGGGCAATGAGGCCGATCCATCGGCTCTGTCGGACAATATGAACGGCTCTAGGTGCCCTGATCTGTTGATATCGATGAAAAGCCTGGGGAGGAGGAATTCCGCGCTTTAGCAGTTCCCCAAGTACATAAGCATCTTCAATGGCCTGGCAGGCACCCTGCCCCATGTTCGGGGTGGTGGCGTGCGCGGCATCGCCCAGGAGGCTTATTTTTTCCGTATGCCAGCGGTCGAGTGGACGGAGATCTTGCAAAGGAGTAAAGTGAATCTCTTCTGGCACACTTGATTGAATAAATTGGGATACCTGGGTGCCAAATTCCTTAAATAGATCCCCTAAATCGGCCATGGCCCGAGGCAGATGTACTGATTTCGCCACAGCATACCAATACACTCTTTCAGAATCGATAGCCACCCAGCCAAACCGTTTTCCCCGCCCCCACCATTCGTTGGCCCGATTTCTTTGCGCTTCGCCTAAAGGGTAGGTACAAACGCCTCTCCAACAGACCTGACCGCTGTCTCTTAATTCTTGATTGCCAACGAATTGTTTGCGAACAACAGAGTGGATACCATCTGCTCCAATGAGTAATCCGAACCTGTCCTGACTGCCATCTTCAAAATGTAAACGGGACATGGGCCCTTCTTCTACTTTGAATAATTTTTTACCCAGAAAAAGGGAGGAAGGATCTATTTTGTCTGCTAACAGTCGTTGCAATGCCGCACGATGAAGAGCGACTTGGCTTACCCCATATTTTTTCTCAAAAGGCCTCATATCCATGATGGATAAAGGACGTCCTTTTGCGTCGCTAATCTGTATCGTCGTAATGCGTTGTCCGGAATTCAGTATTTCCTGATCCATTCCTAGCCTTTTGAAAATCTGCATGGCATTGCTTGCCAGAAGAATTCCTGCACCTACAGGTTTGATCGATTCTGCAGCTTCATAAATCCGGAAAGTGTTGCCCGCCTGTTTCAGGTGAAGGCCGAGAGTCAATCCTCCAATGCCTGCTCCAATAATGCGAATGGGTGTAGACATGGATTTAGGGCTTGGAACGGTTGGCGATTTCAATCGCGGGATGTAATGCCAACAGGTCGTTTATAAATTCTTTCTTGTTTTTAGGCGAAATGAGTACGTGATCCCAACGGTTATAGGTGATTTCAAGGCGGTCGATGGAAGTAGCAGGACCACTGATCCAGTTTCGTGTCTCTTCCACCTTTCGGATGTGAGGTACGGGTATCTTAGCGTAGGTGTAAAAACCGCATTTGACATACAATGTTTCTTCCTTCAATAAATAGAATGTGTTTTTAAACATGTAAAGGAGGTAAATGCTGATCGCAAGAACAAGGCAAAGACCAATCCAGGTAATGGTGGGGATTAGCATGAGCAGAGCACTTCCACCCATGACAATCACCAAAGGGATGACGAGTTCAGCTCCGATTTTGGAAGGATATTTTTTCTCCATTGATGCGTTTCTTTTCAGTAAGTGCTCCCGTCAAATATAAAAAAGGAAAGAGAAAAGCGCAAGGAAGAGCGCAAGAAGTACTGCGCATTCATTAAAAAAAAAGCCCCGGATTTCCGGGGCTTTCTATGTGTTAAGATCAAAGGGAAAAATTAGCCTTTGTTGGCTTTTTTCTCTTCACCTTCCATTTGTGATTTTAACTGTGCAAGTACATCAAGATCACCTAATGTAGATTTCTCTACAGAATCTTTTACTTTTTTCACAGCAGAGCTGGAAGCTTTCGCTTCTTTTTTCTTAGAAGCTCTTTCTTCAGCAATGGCTTCAGCTTTCGCCTCTTCCCAGATACGGGCATGAGAAACAACGATGCGTTTGGCATCTTTGTTGAACTCAATGATTTTGAAATCATTGGTTTCCTCCGCTTTGATTGTTCCGCCATCTTCTTTTACCATGTGTTTAGTCGGTACGAAACCTTCCACACCGTACGGCAATGCGATTACAGCTCCTTTATCAGTCACCTTCACAACCGTTCCTTGGTGCACAGAGTCTAAAGTAAAGATGGTTTCGAAGGTATCCCAAGGATTCTCTTCTAATTGTTTGTGACCTAAGCTTAATTTACGGTTTTCGACATCCAGCTCTAAAACAACCACATCTAAGGTGTCACCTACTTTCGTGAACTCATTCGGATGGTTGATTTTTTTGCTCCAAGAAAGATCAGAGATATGGATCAATCCATCAATTCCCTCTTCGATTTCTACGAACACCCCGAAGTTAGTCATGTTTTTAACCACTGCTTGGTGTTTGCTTCCGATAGGATATCTCTCTGCTACATTTTGCCAAGGATCCTGTGTCAATTGTTTGATACCTAAGCTCATTTTGCGCTCATCTCTGTCTAAAGTCAATACTTCAGCTTCGATTTCGTCACCTACTTTAAGGAATTCTTGTGGTGAACGAAGGTTTTGTGACCAGCTCATTTCAGAAACGTGGATCAATCCTTCTACACCAGGAATAATCTCAAGGAATGCACCGTAATCAGCTACAGTAACAATTTTTCCTTTCACTTTAGAGCCAACCGTTAAGTTGGTATCAAGATTTTCCCAAGGATGTGGAGTTAATTGTTTTAAGCCAAGAGCAATACGTTTTTTCTCGTCATCAAAATCCAATACAACCACATTGATTTTTTCATCCAATGACAATACTTCTTTCGGATGCTCGATACGGCCCCATGAAATATCGGTGATATGTAGTAAACCGTCTACGCCACCTAAATCGATAAATACCCCAAAATCGGTGATATTTTTTACCGTACCTTCCAGTACCTGTCCTTTTTCTAATTTAGAGACAATTTCTACTTTTTGACTTTCTAAATCGTCTTCGATCAATACTTTGTGAGAAACGACCACATTTTTGAATTCATGATTAATTTTAACCACTTTGAATTCCATGGTTTTGCCTACGTATATATCGTAATCACGGATCGGTTTAATGTCAATCTGAGACCCTGGTAAAAAGGCTTCCACACCCATGATGTCCACAATAAGACCTCCTTTAGTGCGGCTTTTTACGAAACCGTTAATAATCGCATCATTGTCAAGCGCATCATTAATGGTCTCCCATGAACGTTGAGTTTTTGCTCTCTTGCGAGATAAAATTAATTGGCCATTTGCATCTTCTGGAGCCTCAACGAATACATCCACTTTATCGCCAACTTTTAGATCAGGCATATCTCTGAACTCCGAAGAGGATACTAAACCGTCTGATTTAAAACCTACGTTTAATACCACATCTTTGTTGTTAATTGATACCACTGTACCGGTGATGATCTCACCTTGGTTGATTTGGTTGAAAGTATCGGTGTACATCGCCTCAAACTTTTTACGGTCTTCATCGCTGTAATTTCCAAATACTTTGTCATCTGCATCCCAATCAAAATCCTGATCCGGAGTAGCTAAAGATGATTTAATTTGTTCGATCGATACTGAATCAGCTTCTGATTCAATCGTCTCTTTCTGGTTCAGACGAGCATCTGCACCCTGCAATTCGGCTGTTTTAGCCTCTAGTTCTTTTTCTGCAACTTGTTTTTTTGCCATTAATTAATAATCTCCTTTGTTCCCTATTTAGGGACTGCAAAGGTAGTTATTATTTTATTAAAGACAAACATTATTTTATAAATCCTGCTGATATTTAATGGCTTACTTTCTGAGGAAAAAGAAAAAGGAAAAAGATAAAAGCACCCACACCTGCCTTGTTAAAAGAAGTTAACCGCTATTTTTCCTGAAGGAGTTTTTCAATCCGTTTTTCTAACTGTACCGGATGTTTTACATAGGACGAAAGATCATATAACTTTACCGTCCTGAATTCAATCGGATGGCTTTCACTCTGTAGGGCAATGTAGCCGGAAGTCAGCGCCTTTCCGTCGGTTTTTACTTTTGGATCGTAATTCGCCACATTCCCTCCGCCTATTTTCGGATGCGTATAGGCCATGACGACTTCCTTGTTAATGAGGTGTTTAATGACGGAATCTCCCAATACCAGAAACTCAGCAGTTACCCACTGCTCTCCATGGTACGTTTTGGACTTCGCGTTCAGACAGTGTGGAGTAAATAGTTTTCCGTCGAAAACAATAGTGGTTCCCGGAGTACATACATTTCCTGTTGGGCGTTCCTGCAATCCGTCTCCTCCCAGGAGCTGCGCTTCCACAGAGATCGGAAAATCCTGATCTTTTAACATCGTTTCAGGCGCTTGCGAATGCAACATAGCCCCACTGTTGCGCAATGCCCAGCCTTCCCCGCCTTTTACCTGCTCCCCTACGAAACGATACTCAAGTTTTAACAGGTAATGAGAAAAGGGTTTGCGGTAAAACAGGTGACCGTATTGCTGATTAAATTGATCGTAACCATCATACTTCACTTTTAAGAGCCCACCTTCTACCCGAAATGTTTCCGCATAATTTTCTCCAACTTCATGTTTGGAAATTTTAACCACCCAGTCTTTGATATCTTTACCGTTAAAAAGAGAAATCCAGCCTTTTTGTGCATGAAGTGAAGAAACCAGGAAACAACTAAGGATGAGGGGCAGGAGGAATTTGTATTTCATAGCTCCAAGATAAGAATTAATCTGATAAATGTGTAGAAGCGCTTATTCTGCGGCTAAGAAGGGTTGGACTTTTTCGAGTGCAAAGGATAATTGTTCTGCTTCACTCAGGTTCGTGTTGTCTAATACAATGGCATCTTCTGCTCGTACCAACGGACTTTCACTTCTGGTAGTGTCGGCAAAATCACGGTGGGCCAGATTTTCAAAAACTTCTTCCAGACTGGTACTCAAATCCCCCTTGCTTCTCAATTCTTTAAAACGACGTTCAGCCCTTATTTTTGGATCAGCTGTCATGAAAAACTTCACCTGCGCATCTTCGAAAACTGCTGTTCCGATGTCTCGACCATCCATGACAATGTTCTTGGAACGTCCCATTCTTTGTTGCTGTTTTACCATGTCGTGTCGCACCAGCCGGTGAGCGGAAATTTTACTCACGTTTTCAGAAACGGGCATCTTTCGAATTTCTTCGGATACCTCTTCTCCATTTAGCGTAATGTGCGATTCGTAATCGCTGGCATGAAAATTCAGTTCAATCCGGCCGAGTGCTTCTTTGACCGCCTCTTCGTTTTCGATGTCGGTCGCATGCCGTAAAAAGTAAAGTGTAACGGCCCGGTACATGGCCCCACTGTCGATATAAATAAACCCTAATTGCTTAGCCAGCGCTTTCGCCAGGGTGCTTTTTCCGCAGGAGGAATACCCGTCGATAGCAATCACCAGATTTTTTCTCATGACGGCAAAGATAATATAAGTTAAATCTACATTGAAAAAAATAGAATTACATTTGTAAGATGTGGATAAAATCAGCTGAAATGCTTAAAGCCGTAACCTTTAAAACGTCCAGGAGCGGAGGGAAGGGAGGACAGAACGTCAATAAAGTGTCGAGTAAGGTAATGCTGGTGCTCACGGTATCCGCATTGGATGTCTTAAATGAAGCACAAAAAGAACGCCTTCTCAGTAGGCTAAATAACCGAATAGATGCAGATGGAAACTTACAGGTAGTTGTACAGGAAGATCGTAGTCAAGTGGTAAATAAAAAGAAAGCCCTCGAGAGGTTGGAAATTTTAGTGAATGAAGCATTGAAAGTGCCAAAGCCACGGAAGGAAACGAAGATTTCGTCTGGTGAAAAGCTGAAAAGAAAATGGGACAAGCGACAACGCGCACTGAAGAAGCAGTTTCGTCAAAAGCCGATACTGGACTAATTGAAACGATAAAAAAGGGCGATCGTTCCATATTGATGGGGGAGAGCCTTGCTCTTTATTTCTTTAGATTTAAAAAGAAGGCTGAAATCAATGGTGAAACGGGAGGAACTGAAATTGTAACCAATCTGTTGGGCAAATACCAAAGGCTTCGTGTCAAAAACGATGGGGCTTTTGCGGTCGAACAAACTTCCGGACACCGTTGCATCGTACATCACATAATGGAACTGTGGCCGGAGATAAAAGAAACTTTCAATAGCTGGAGCCAAGCCTTCTTTCCGGTTGGAAAGACGGCTATGAAAGGAAGCTGATTGATAAAGCGGATTGACATTGCCTGCACGAAATAAAATCCCTACTCCCGCCCCGTTGAAGGTGGTGCCGGCATTCAGGTAAGTATCCAAGCTTAAATCCATCTGCGCACCCGGTCCCCGGTACAGTTTTTTGGCAAAATTCACCGAGGCATTCAGGGTTTTTTCATTCACGATTTGGTACTCCCATCCCTTGATCTGATAAAATCCAACCAGGCGGTGTAATAGTTGCTGCGCGTCCTCTCCCAGAGCGTCGGGGCCAACAGTTCCCCCTTTCAGAGAAAACCGCCAAACAGATTCATTGCTGTAATAAAAGTTTGCGCCTATCCCCCCGTATAAGTATGCGGCAAAAGGTCGATCATGCAATGTGGGAAGGGGCGCATAACCACTTTTAGGGTTATACATTTCCTGTCCGGCGCTTATTTCATAGATGAATTTTTCGAGCTTGGCCGAATGATCCTTCTGTTTTGTGGCATGTCTGAAATAAAGAAACAAACCATTGGTATAATAACGATCCTGTCCATACAGCAAGTAGGCGTCATTGTCACTCCGAAATCCAAATTCATTTTTAAACGACTGACTGTTTGCGGTCGCATGAAAGAGGATGGAAAGAAGGAGAAAAAAAAACGGTGACTTGCTCATGCGCATCAGGGAAGCTTCTTTTTTAGTTCAATGGGCAGTGGATTCTTTACTTTATGTGTGTGAAGTGCCAGATCAATCACTTCTTTCATTTCCGTTACATAATGAAAACGGAGATCTTTAATATAGTCTTCCTTGATTTCAAGAATGTCTTTCTTATTGGATTTACAAAGAATAATTTCTTGAATGTTTGCCCGTTTAGCTGCTAAAATTTTTTCTTTAATTCCTCCCACCGGCAATACTTTTCCCCTTAGGGTGATTTCGCCCGTCATAGCCAAATGAGCTTTCACCTCTCGCTGTGTAAAGGCGGAAGTTAATGCCGTGAGCATCGTGATGCCTGCAGAAGGGCCGTCTTTCGGTGTGGCGCCAGCCGGCACATGCACATGCACATCGTATTGATCAAACAGATCTATTTCAATACCAAACAAATCCGAATGCGCCCGGAGGTAGGCAAGTGCAATAATGGCCGATTCTTTCATTACTTCACCGAGGTTTCCGGTAAGGGTTAATTTCCCTTTTCCAGGACTTAAACTGGCTTCTATAAAGAGGATATCCCCACCTACCTGAGTCCAGGCAAGTCCGGTGACTACTCCCGCGACGGCATTGCCCTCGTACAAATCTTTATCAAAAAGCGGGGCACCTAAAATTCGTTCGATCGCAGTCAGGTCAAGGACTGATTCATACGATTCTTCCATCGCAATTTTCGTCGCAACACCCCTGACAAGACTGCCTATTTTTTTCTCCAAACCACGCACCCCTGATTCGCGAGTGTAGTTTTCAATGACTTTTTCCAGAAGCGGATTTTTGATATGCACGTCTTTAGAAGCCAGTCCATGCAATTCTTTTTGTTTTGGCAGCAGGTATTTTTTGGCAATTTCAATTTTCTCTTCGATGGTATACCCGTTCACCTCAATGATCTCCATCCGGTCTAACAGCGCAGGTTGAATGCTGCTGAGAGAGTTGGCGGTGGCAATAAATAAAACATTTGAAAGATCATAATCCGCCTCCACATAATGATCGTTAAACGCATTATTCTGTTCAGGGTCTAAGACTTCCAGCAAAGCGGATGAGGGATCTCCTCTGAAATCCGATCCTACTTTATCAATTTCATCTAATACGAAGACCGGATTGGCGGTTCCTGCTTTTTTGATAGACTGAATGATTCTTCCCGGCATCGCCCCGATATAGGTTTTACGGTGGCCCCGGATCTCCGCTTCGTCTCTTACCCCTCCCAATGCCATCCTGACATATTTTCTGTTAAGGGCCTTCGCAATGGATTTCCCGAGAGAGGTCTTCCCCACTCCCGGAGGGCCCACCAGGCATAGAATAGGAGCCTTCATGTCCTTTTTCAGTTTAAGAACGGCTAGGTATTCAATAATCCGCTGTTTTACTTTTTCTAATCCATAATGATCCTTGTCTAGGACACGTTGAGCCCTTTTAAGATCAAAATTGTCCTTCGAAAAATCACTCCAGGGTAAATCGAGTAATAATTCAAGGTAATTCATCTGAATGGAATAATCCGGAGCAGCAGGATTCATGCGCCCCAGTTTTTCAAGCTCTTTATGAAAATGATCAGCGACTTCGGTTTTCCATTTTTTAGCTTTTCCACGTATTTTAAGAGCTTCAAATTCCTGATCTGATGAATTCCCGCCCAGTTCTTCCTGGATGGTTTTGAGCTGCTGATTCAGGAAATAATCCCGCTGTTGTTTATCAAGATCGGTTCTGACTTTAGATTGGATTTGGTTCTTCAATTCCAGCATCTGCAGCTCCAATGTCAGTAATTCCATGACTCTCTCTGCCCGCTTACGCAGATTGCCCATCTCAAGCATTTTCTGTTTATCCACCACGTCTGCGTTCATGTTGGAAGAAATGAAGTTGATCAGAAAAGAAGTACTTTCGATATTTTTAAGGGCGATGCTGGCCTCGCTTGGGATGTTCGGCGAAAGCTGAATAATCTGTGCCGACATCTCTTTAATAGCGGCTACAAGTTTTTTGAATTCTTTGTCAGCACGGTGCTTGGTTTCAGCAAATTTCGCAATGATGACTTTAAAATAAGGCTCTGATTGTACTTGCTCTACCAATTGAAACCTTTGCTTTCCCTGGATAATAACGGTGGTATTTCCATCCGGCATCTGCAGCATTTTTATAATGTGAGCTACCGTTCCTACCGAATTTAACTGGTCAAAAGTAGGATCTTCGATAGACACATCTCTTTGAGACACCACTCCAATAATCCGGTCGCCTTTGTAGGCATCCTTGATCAGTTTGATGGATTTATCGCGGCCTACCGTGATCGGAATAACCACTCCGGGAAATAATACAGTGTTTCTTAAAGGGAGAATGGATAAAATCTCAGGGGTTTCCTCGCTATTCATTTCGTCTTCATCCTGCTGAGACATTAAAGGAAAAAATTCAGTATCTTCAGTGATTAGCGGTAACGAATGGCTAAAATCAAATTGGTCGTCTTTACTCATTAAATTTTTAAATTAATTCAGTTGCGTCAATGTGACAGATTCGATAGTCTGTAAGACGCATTTCTGATATCATGACCCTATTTCAACTCCTGTGCCAAAAAAGAACAGGATTAAATTATATGTTAAAAAGTCAGCTGTAAAGGAATTTATTCCTATTATTATCATAATATTTATATTTTAGCGTTATTCCAGTGTTTAGATAAATGGCATGATTTTATCTGAAGAATACATTTTAAACCCGAAAAGGAATTTTTGAATACTTTGTCGCTTTAATTTTTAATCAAAGAAACGGATGAGTTACCTTAGAAATACCTGTTTATTGTTTCTGGCCATGGCTGGAAGTCTCACCACCTATGGGCAAGCAAATTTTGAGAAAGTGGGGATGCAGGCCTGGGCGAAAGGAGATTATAAAGAGGCTGTGAATCAGTTAAAGAAGGCAGAGGAGTTGGATCCTTCCAATGTAAATGTATTGAAGACCCTGGCTTATTCTTGCTACCAGATAGGGGATTATGAAAACGCCATAGCCGGTTACAGTAAAGTTATTTCACTCAAACCTACAGATTATTCTGCGTATTATTATCGGGGTAAGGCCCGCTTAAATATTGCTAATTCGCCCAAAGAAGCACTTAGTCAGCTGAGAGACAGTTTCTACACTTCGGCCATTAAGGATTTCACCAAAGCCATGGAGTTGAATGGAGAGGAAGATATACAAATTTTGCAAAACAGAGGAATAGCCTATAAAGACTACGCCATTTTCCGCTCATATAAGATCAAAAAAGCAGCAGAAAAAACAGCATGCATCAGTATCTTTAACAACTCTATCGCAGACTTTCAAAAAATTCTTACGCTTCAGCCGCTCCGAAAGGACATTATTAGCTTAAACGATTATGTAAAGGCGCAGGTGGCTTCGCTCAAATAATTTTCACTAAGCTATTCCCCAATTAGCCCCTCAATACGGTATTTTTTTTCTGACAACAATGTAATTTTTTGCGTTTTCTGAATAAGGTATAAACTGTCGGGATAATAGGAAAGGGTATCTGCCGACCTGTAGAGCAGATTGGTGGTCAACTGGCTAATCCGAATATAGGTGATTTTTCCGTTCTCTCTGTGAAGGATTACCTGCTTCACCGGAATCTTCTCTGACCGGGTTTCATAGATTTCCTGGTTTCCTTCCTGACGGATTTCATAAGCGTCCCGCCAGGAGGCTTTGTTGATATCCGCCCCTAAAAACAAGGCGAATTCCTTTTCGAAATCTACATTTAAGCGTTGAACCTCTTTTTTATTCTGAACAGACACCGTTTTGAGCACCTGCCGCTGCTGCTGATTGAGCTTCCCCGCCTCTCTCTGAAAATACCCTTTCAAATCAAAATAAAGAATTTGACTACCCGATTCTTTTTCAGGATGCGAACAGGAATGGAGTGTCAGGAGCAAGCCTGCAAGGACGACGCATTTAAACCAGTTCATTTCCTGTCATTATTGCCGGTTTTTCCACTCCCATTAACTTAAGGATGGTAGGAGCGATATCGCCCAGTTTTCCATCTTTTAAAGCGGAATAATCCGGATCAATCAGGATACAGGGAACAAGATTAGTGGTATGTGCGGTGTTTACAGATCCATCTTCATTCAACATGAATTCAGCATTTCCATGGTCTGCTAAAATGAGGAAGGAGTACCCCTCCTTCAGCCCGCAGGTCACCACTTCTTCCATGCAACGATCGGCAGTTTCCACCGCTTTTACTACGGCGTCGAATACACCTGTATGTCCTACCATATCTGGATTAGCAAAATTAAGACAGATGAAATCTGCCCATCCGCTTTCAAGCTCGGGCAGGATCGCTGCCGTAATGCCCTTTGCACTCATCTCCGGCTGAAGATCATAGGTCGCCACTTTAGGAGAGGGGATCAGTATTCGCTTTTCTCCGGTAAATTCTTTTTCTCTTCCTCCTGAAAAAAAGAAGGTGACATGCGGGTATTTTTCAGTTTCAGCAATACGGATCTGATTTTTTTGATTTTGCTCCAGGATCTCACCAAGGGTTTGGGTCAGATCATCTTTTAGGAAAATGATTTCGATGTTTTCAAAAGTTTCATCGTAAACAGTCATGGTGAGATAGTGAAGATTCAGCCGTTTCATACCATACTCCGGGTAATCTTTTTGCGATAAGGCGGAGGTAATTTCACGTCCGCGGTCTGTCCGGTAATTAAAACAGATCACCACATCTTCTTCTTCAATAAGGGCCAAAGGCTCTTCTGCGTCATTGACCAAAACAACAGGACGGAGAAATTCATCTGTAATTCCTGCTTCATAAGATTGGCGGATACTGGTTAATGCGTCGGTGCTTTTCTCCCCAACTCCCTTCACCATTAGATCATAGGCTTCTTTCACTCTTTCCCAACGGTTGTCCCGATCCATGGCATAATACCGCCCAATTAAAGAGGCTAACCTACCCCCCGTATGGGTCAAATGTTGTTGCAGGTCTTTTATATAGGTATATCCGCCATTGGGATCAGTGTCCCGGCCATCCATAAAAGCATGAACAAACACACGATCGTTCCCCTGTTGATGAGCAATGTCGCAAAGGGCTTTCAGGTGTTCCATATGGGCGTGAACACCCCCGTCCGAAACCAGACCAATGAAATGAACCTTTTTGTTTTCTTTTTTGGCATAGTTAAGCGCTTTCAAAAGGGATACATTCTGAGCCAAATGGCCATCCGAAATAGCCTTATTAATTCTTCCTAATTCCTGGTAAACTACCCGGCCGGCTCCCAGATTCATGTGCCCTACTTCCGAATTTCCCATCTGTCCTTCAGGCAGTCCCACGGCTTCACCAGAGGCTGCCAGCTGCGCATGCGGATACTTGGAAATAAGGGAATCAAAAAAAGGGGTTTGTGCCTGAAAAGTGGCATCACCAGTATCTTTTTTGCCATTACCCCATCCATCAAGAATAAGAAGTACGATTTTTTTGCTCATGTGTGTGCGATTTATATGAATTGTTGATGGCTGTATCCCCGAAAGAAGTGGCCCTTAATTTGAATTTGAAATTTATTTTTTTCTTATCTCAAACAAATATACGGCTATTGCTGTTTTAGATGGTAATATTTTATACAATATGATGCATTAGTGGCATAATTTTAGCTGTCATTGGACTGTACTACAGCACACTCCATGAAACCATTCGTTGCGCTATTGTTTCTTTTTTTTCAATTATCGACAAATAATGTGCCTCAGGCGGATATCGTTGATGATTTAGCCCTTCACTTTAAGACAGGGAATACCAAAGAAATCGCCAAAAATTTTGCTCCAACGGTCGACTTAATCATTATTGATCAGGAGGATGTCTACAGTAAAGTACAAGCCGAACAGATTTTAAAAGATTTTTTTGCGAAGAATGTGCCGCTTCGATCTTCCGTGGTGCATCGTTTAAGCAACAACCCAAACTATCGTTACGGAATTATCTCCTTGCATACCCGAAATCAGAAGTTTAGAGTGAATATTACTCTCATGAAAAAACTTCCTAATACCTACCTGATTACAGAACTTCGCATTGAACAGGATAAACAATAGCTTTATAAACATATAATTGCTAAATTTGTGTCAAAAAAAGCGTCTTGGATAAAAATATACTGACCCCATTCATACAAAATGCCATTGCCGAAGATGTAGGTGATGGAGACCATACCTCCCTTTCAACTATTCCTTTAAATACCACCGGAGCTGCGCGCCTGATCGTTAAAGAAGAGGGCATATTGGCAGGCGTAGAATTGGCTGAAATGATCTTTAATGAAATAGACCCTGATTTAAAGGTAGAAATCATGCGGACGGATGGAGCTGCTGTAAAAAAAGGGGACATTGCCTTTACCGTGACTGGAAGTACACATTCCATTTTACTAGCTGAACGCCTGGTGCTGAACTGCATGCAGCGGATGAGTGGGATCGCGACTAAAACCAATCGTATTGCTAAAGCGTTAGAATCGTATCCTACCCGATTGTTAGATACCCGTAAAACTACACCTGGTCTTCGCTACCTGGAGAAGTGGGCAGTGAGAATAGGAGGGGGGGTGAATCACCGCATAGGTCTGTACGACATGATCCTTATCAAGGATAATCATGTAGATTATGCCGGTGGTATTGCCCAGGCCATTCACGCAGCGAATGAATATCTTCGCCTTACTGGGAAAAAACTGGAGATCGAAATTGAAGTCCGAAACAGCCAGGAGCTGGAAGAAGTCCTGCATACAGGACAGGTACAGCGGATCATGCTCGACAATTTCAGTCCGGCCCAACTCAAAGAAGCAGTCGCTCTCATCGACCATCGATTTGTCACTGAGGCTTCGGGTGGAATTGATGAAAATAACGTTCTTGCATATGCAGCGTGTGGGGTAGATTACATTTCTATGGGCGCACTGACCCACTCTGTGAAAAGTTTAGATTTGAGTTTAAAAGCATTTTAATGGTCTCTTAAAATTGGAATCTGATATTTTTAGTATAATTGCAGGTCTATGATTTCGATCTATTCTATTTCGGCACTGATTGCTGCTTACCTGTTGGGGTCTATTCCAACAGCCGTATGGCTTGGCCAGGCGTTTTATGGTATAGATGTACGTGAATACGGAAGTGGAAATGCGGGCGCAACCAATACTTTCAGGGTATTAGGGAAGAAGGCGGGAATAGCGGTCATGTTGATCGATATTTTTAAAGGATATACCGCCACCAATCTGGCACATCTGATTGGTCTTTCAGTCACCGGTCCGCAAAATTCTCTTCAATTTGTAAACTATGAATTGGCTCTCGGCGTCATCGCGGTGATGGGACACCTGTTCCCGGTGTTTGCAGGTTTTAGAGGAGGAAAGGGGGTGGCTACCTTGTTCGGAATGATTTTGGCAGTTAATCCCAGCGCGGCACTGTTATGCGTGCTGGTTTTTCTGGTTGTGCTCCTGCTTACAAAATACGTTTCTTTAAGTTCTATTTGTGCAGGTTTTACTTTCCCTATCAGTGTCGTGTTTATTTTTCAATCTTCCATTAAGTCGGAGGTCTTGTATGGAATTTGTGTATGTGTGCTGATTCTGGTTACACATCAAAAGAATTTGGAGCGATTATTGAAAGGGAAAGAATCGAAGGTATATCTCTTTCGACGTAAGAAAACTTCTGATTGTTAAAAGTGTTTATTTTTAAGTGAAAAGTATTAAAATGAATATGGGTATGAAAAGATCAATTATTCCGGTCGCACTGGCAGCGTGCTTTTTGGCGTCTGCTTGTTCTACTGTTCCGCTTACCGGAAGAAGTCGTTTGAGTTTAATTGATGACAGCATGTTGCAGCAGCAGGCTGCCACAGCATATAGTCAGTTGCTGACCGATCCTAAGACGAAAGTGATTTCAACGAATAATGCAGAGACCCAGCGCGTGAAACGGATTGGGAACAACATCGCTGCTGCAGTGACCAATTACATGAAAGCAAATGGCTATGGCGATCAGATTAGTAATTATAAATGGGAATTTAATTTAATTGAAAGTCCTGAAATAAATGCTTGGTGTATGCCCGGAGGAAAGGTAGCCATCTATACGGGGATTTTAAAGATCACTAAAGATGACAATGGATTGGCTACAGTCATGGGGCATGAAATTGCTCATGCCATTGCGCAGCATTCAGCAGAAAGAGCTTCCCAGGTGACATTGGCGCAGGTAGGTGGGGCCGTCGCAGGAGTGGCCGTCGCAAATAAGTCGGAAGTGACCCAGGCTGCCGTAAATCAGCTTTATGGAATCGGTGCCCAGGGTTTGTATATTCTCCCTAATTCCCGTAAACAGGAGTTGGAAGCGGATAAAATGGGGCTTTCTTTTATGGCAATGGCAGGCTATAACCCTCAGTATGCCATCGAATTTTGGCAACGCATGGCGGCTGCCAGCGAT
Source organism: Pedobacter sp. (assembly GCA_037190785.1). Classification (GTDB taxonomy): domain Bacteria; phylum Bacteroidota; class Bacteroidia; order Sphingobacteriales; family Sphingobacteriaceae; genus Pedobacter. Next base: position 44,256 of record JBBCJN010000002.1, read on the forward strand.
GGAAGCGCGAAGCCTCCTGTTTTTTTAAGTACTCACCCTACGGATGCCAGTAGAATTGAGCAAATCAAGAGAGATTTGCCGGAGGCAATGAAATATTATACGAAGAAGTAATTTAAAAGGAAAACCAGTACTTCTCCTTTGTTAAATACATCCAGTGTTCTTATTCCGAAATTTTAAAGATTGCCGCTGCTTTTAGCATGCACTCTTCATATTCCGCTTGGGGATCGGAAGCATAGGTAATCGCTCCTCCCACCTGGAAGGAAAGGTATTGCTGAACACGATCATACAGCAGACTTCGGATGATGACATTCAAATCGAAATTTCCTTCCGGGCTAATGTAACCCATCGCTCCGGAATAAACACCTCTTTTACTCTTTTCATAAGTGTCAATCAATTTCATAGCGCTAATTTTGGGAGCTCCTGTCATGGAACCCATTGGGAAACTCTTTTGAATGGCGTCAACAAAGTGAAATTCATCAGATAGTTCAGAGGTAATCGTGGAGATCATCTGGTGTACCTGAGGGAACGTATAAATACCGTACAGTTCTTCTACATGGACCGTGCCTTTCACGGCAGTCTTCGTTAAATCGTTTCTTACAAGGTCTACAATCATCACATTTTCGGAACGTTCCTTCTGACTTTCTTTTAGAGATTGTTTACGTAACTCATCCGCCTGAGGCTCTTTTTCTCTTTTCGCAGTCCCTTTGATGGGCTGAGAAATTAGTCGGGATCCTCTTTTTGCCAGAAAGCGCTCAGGAGAGGCCGACAAGATATAACGATCGCCTATTTTGAAAAAACCCGAAAAAGGAGTGGGAGAAACCCTATTTAATGCCTGATAGGTTTTCAATGGATCAATGTTCGCTTTTTCAGCAAAAAATTCCTGACAAAAATTGATTTCATAGATGTCTCCCCGAAGAATATGTGATTTGAGGCGGGCAATGGTGTCAAGGTAGGCTTCCTTTCTCATCTGTTGATTCCATTTAATGGGCTGAGGTATACTTCCCTTATCGAGCGGAAGGGAGTTAATGACTTCGAGACACGCCGGATCTCCTCTCAAAACACGGATCTTACGATCTTTTATAGCCAATAGATAAGTGGGGACGAAGAAGAAAAGTTCCGGAAAACCCAGTTTATCCGGATGCGATGTGTGCAGGTTCTCCAATTCATTTTTCAGGTCGTAACTTAACAATCCGAACATCCATTCCTTCTGTGTGTCGTAAAATGATTTTAACTTCGTAAAAGAATCCACCCCATCTCCTTCTACCTGATACCGGGATCCGACTGCCAACAGGCAGTCGAACTCATGATAGGCCCCTTTGTAGTGGTTGGAGTCTAGCCAGCAGCATACTTCAAAGGAAGTAGCCCATTGCATCGCCCGTTCTTTAAATAAGTCAGAATCGTTGGTTTTCATCACACACCGCAAATTTATAACTTAATGCAAAAAAAAACTGATTATTTACGAATCGCTAAGAAGTAAAATGTCAGCGAAGTCCTTGCAAAAAACTCATCACTGACTTTCAGGCGACGAAGATAAACGGCTTAAAAGTACTTCCAGAAGGTCGTACATTTCGTTTTTCTGGACGGGTTTGGGAAGGTAACCATCAAAGCCTGCTGCTTTCATTCGTTCTTTATCTTCCAAAGAGGAATAAGCGGTATTGGCTATCACAGGAATTGTTAGCTTCATCTCCCGAATATGCTTGAGCGTTTCAAAGCCATCCAGTTTGGGCATTTTTATGTCCATCAAAACCAATTCAATTTCCGGATGATTCTTAAGAAGTTCAATGGCCTGCCAACCATTTGTGGCTCTTAATGTACGGTATTGTTTTAGTTGTAAAAGTTTATTGATTAATAAATAATTGATGTCGTCATCTTCTGCAACGAGGATGGTTTTGTCTTTCAGGCGAACCTGTGGAGAAGGAGAGGGATAGGCGGCAGGATCGGTGGCAATTTCCAATGGACAGGTATCGGCTTGAAAAGGAAGCTCGATGAGAAAAGTGGTGCCGCTTCCAGGAGTGGAATCGACGGTAATTTTTCCTCCCATCAAATCGACATAGGCTTTCGTGATGGAAAGTCCCAACCCCAAGCCTCCTCGCTCTAAATGAATATCGTCCTCCACCCTTCTGAAACGGTCAAAGATCACTCGCAGGTTTTTTTTCTCAATGCCTAATCCTGTGTCGGTCACTTTAAAAAGTAACAGCCCTTTCTTTTCGTCGACCGAATACGCTACCCTGATTTCACCGGTATCTGTAAACTTGATCGCATTGGTGACCAAATTGGTAATCATTTGTTTAAGCTTTACTTCGTCCATCAGAATTCTGAAAGGAAGGGAGGTGTTCTTTTTGCTGAGGTGCAGACTCAGATTCTTATGGGGAGGGATGGTGATGCGAAGACTATGGTACAAATCAGTCATGCATTGATCGAGGTCAATGTATTTGTAATTTGGGGTGATTTGTTTGGAATCGATTCGGGACATTTCAATTAGATCCTCGATAATAGAAGTCAGGTTTTTTCCACTTTCATGAATGATTTGCAAGTAATTACTTCTTTCTTTTTCGGACAACGCTTCCTCATTGATTAACTTACTGAACCCCATGATCGCATTCATAGGAGTACGGATTTCATGCGATAGATTGGCCAGAAACGCAGATTTCAGGAGGTCACTTTCTTCCGCTTTCCTTTTGGCAATCTCGAGTTGCTTTCGTTGTTGGTTATATGCGTCAAATAGATTCCCTATCCGTCCGAATTCTCCACTGGTCATTTTTAATTGCTCAATACTTTTTCGGTCAGGTGTTTCAAGAATTTGAGTAATGAGTTGTAATGGACGGTATACCCATTTCCGGTAATAATAAAGGAATACAAACAAGTTAAAAACAGTGACCAGGAAAATGATCAACAGGATTTGCCTCGATGTTTGAAAGCTGAGATTGAACGTTCGCTTGAAAGTAAGGTAAGACAATACTTGTTGTTGTTCGTCTTTTAAAGCGATCTGCGTGAGCAGGTGCTCATGCAAAGGGGAGGTGATGCGGAGGCTGTCGATCGCGACCAAAGAGCTGGTAATTCCTTCAAAATGATTCAGGTATTCCCGATCCAGAAGGCGGGCCATGACAAAAAAACCTGATGGGGAATGCTTCGTTTTGTTCGAATCATCTGATGGGTGAATAGTGCCTGCATATACCTCCACAATTCCTTCAGGTAAACGGTAATAGAAACGCGTGGATTTCTCCTGGACAATCCATTGGAAGGCTTCTTCATTTAGAAAAGAGGCCGAACGAAGCTTGTTTGAATGGGTGGACGCAAGCAGTGCTTTGTCAAGATTATAAACCTCAATTAAATCTACTTCATAAGCCGGAAACTCAAAAGCGATGTGATCCTTATACCAGTTTTTATCACCTGTTTTGGTGAAAGCAACGAGGCTATCCCAATAGGTCACGTCCGTCAGGGTGGACATGTGGGGTTTGATATTTAATTTATAAATGGAATTGACTTCACCTTGAAACTCATACAAGGTGGATTCATATACCTTTTTTTCCTGTCGTTCAGTATAAATGTATAAAATGAAATACAAGAGAAAAAATAGAGCGCAAATGCAGAGCACTAAAAAAATTATCCGATAATAGGTATTGAGTTTTGAGAGACTTAACATAGAGTAGAGTAGATTTATTCCTGGTTAAATGTAGGAAAATTTCTCTGTTATTCTCTTTCGTTTGTAATTGACAGGAGATAGGGAATTCGTTCAAAAGCCTTCATCACCAAAAGATGAAAGAAGCCAAAATGAAAATGGCCATCCCGTTTAGGATGGCCATGGAAGACTCTATTTTGATTCTTTATAAAGACAACGTTTGTACACGGTCTGGACCTACAGATAAAAATTTGATGGGAACTTCAAGCTCCTTTTCCAGAAACGTAATGTAATCGGTAATTTCCACAGGCAACTCATTGGCTGATCTTACGGCGGTTAAGTCCTGATTCCAGCCTTTAATGGCTTTCAATACAGGAGTGGGCTGAATGGAAATGATGTCATAGGGCATGTAATCAATGGTCTGCCCATTGTACTCGTAATGGGTACAGGCATAAATGGTTTCGAAGGTATCTAAAACATCGGCTTTCATCATGATCAGCTCGGTGACTCCATTCAGCATGATGGCATATTTGAGAGCGGGAAGATCTATCCAGCCACAACGACGGGCTCTACCGGTAGTTGCACCGAACTCATGACCTAACTTGCGGAGATTTTCACCTACTTCATTATCTAATTCGGTAGGAAATGGACCACCCCCTACACGTGTGCAGTAAGCTTTAAAAATCCCATATACGCTCCCTATTTTGGTGGGAGCCACCCCAAGTCCGGTACAAGCACCGGCAGTGGTGGTATTAGACGAGGTGACAAAAGGGTAGGATCCGAAATCAATGTCCAACAGCGTTCCTTGCGCTCCTTCTGCAAGCACTTTTTGTCCTTTGCGAAGGTAATCATTGACAAAATGCTCGCTGTCTACATGAGGAATGCTCCTAATGAACTCGATTGCTTCGAAAAAGGCAGCTTCTTTCTCCGTAAGATCGTACTCAAAATCATAATGAGAAAGCAATTCTTTGTGTTTTTCAACTAATCGGTTATACCTTTCTTTAAAATCGGGAAGTGTTGTATCACCGATGCGTAGCCCGTTTCTTCCGGTTTTATCCATGTAAGTCGGGCCGATTCCTTTCAGGGTGGATCCGATTTTTCCTGCCCCCATTTTAAGCTCATTGGCAGCATCCAGAAGCTGATGGGTGGGAAGAATGAGATGTGCTTTTCTGGCGATGACTAGTTTTCCGTTCTTTACAGGGTCGTGACCTGCATTTTTTAGGTTATCTAACTCTCTTTTAAGGATGATAGGGTCAATAACGACTCCATTTCCGATGAGATTCATTGTCTTCTCATTAAAAATACCGGAGGGAATGGTATTTAAAACAAATTTTTTGCCGTCAAATTCCAGGGTGTGACCTGCGTTGGGACCGCCCTGAAATCGGGCGATCAAATCGTACTGCGGACTAAGCACGTCCACAATTTTCCCCTTGCCCTCGTCGCCCCATTGCAGGCCGAGTAGTACATCTACTTGCGTCATTCTATTAGGATTATTTCGAAAAATTAATTTGCATGTTGTTTTTGAGTTGCCGCTGATTTAATTGTTGCTGCGGCACTACAATCGAAACAAACACCGTATAGGTTCAGTGAATGGTGTTTGATATCGAATTTGAGAAGTTCACCAACCATGCTCTGAATTTGATGAATTCGGGGGTCACAAAATTCAACGACCTTTCCACAGTCAATACAAATGACATGATCGTGCTGATGATACCCATAGGACTTTTCAAACTGTGCCATGTTTTTTCCAAACTGGTGTTTGGTGACCAGATCACAGGACACCAGTAATTCTAATGTGTTATAAACAGTGGCACGACTTACCCGATATTTTTGATTTTTCATGTGGATATACAACGTTTCCACGTCAAAATGATCGTCCCTGGAATAGATTTCTTCCAAAATGGCAAAACGTTCAGGGGTTTTTCGTAAGTTTTTATTTTCGAGATAGGCTTCAAAAATTTTTCTCACCAACTCATTGGTATTCTGTGTAGACATAGCTTTTAAACTCCTTTCAAAGTTATTAAAATTGTTTCAATGTTTAAAGGTTTATCCTTTAAATCTCAGGATTCCTTTCAACCTTTAAGAGATTTAGAGGGCATACCTCCACTTTTACCTGGTTAAGCATCAAAACGGGTAACGCCCGTAACGCCTTTTACTTCCAACAGATTAGAAATTAACTGGTCCAGGTGCTCCTTGTCATTAACAAATACTTTAATGGATCCCTCAAAAATTCCATCGTTCGTATCCACTGTGATGGATCTCATGTTCACCTTAAAATCATTGGAGATGACTTTCGTAATGTTGTTGATCAATCCCACATCATCAATGCCTACAATATGCAGCCCTGTCAAGAAGGTAAGTTCTTTTTGTCGATTCCATTTTGCTTTTACAATACGGTACCCATAATTGGCCATCAGTTGGGCCGCATTGGGACAATTTACCCGGTGTATTTTGATGCCTTCGTTCACGGTTACAAAACCGAAAACATCGTCTCCTGGAATGGGATTGCAACAGGCTGCCAGGGTGTAATCAATTTTCTGAAGATCTTCTCCAATCAGTAGAATATCCGATTCGGGTCCTTTGACCTTATTGAGAAGCGCTTCAATATGTTGCCCTTCCTGTGGGACTTTGTCTGTACTTCTGTTTTCAATTTCTTTCTCGCTGGCAAGGTAATCTTTCAAGTCCTTTAACTCAATTTTACCTTCATACACTTGAATGAAAAGGTCTTGTGTAGACTGTAATTTAAAGAAATAAGTGAGCTTGTTAAGGTTGTCCGTGTTGTAGGTGATTTTCAGTGATTTGAGTTTGCGTTCTAAAATTTCTTTACCGTTTTCTGCAATCCTTCTTTTTTCCTCTTTGAGAGAGGATTTGATTTTAGACTTTGCTTTTGCAGTAACAACGATATTTAACCAGTCTTCTTTAGGGACTTGTTTTCCGGAAGTGATGATCTCTACCTGATCTCCATTTTGAAGCTTATGAGACAAAGGAACCAATTTGTGATTCACTTTTGCCCCGATACATTTTGCCCCTACATCGGTATGAATCTCGAAAGCAAAATCCAACGCCGTTGCTCCTAAAGGAAGTTGTAGAAGGGCCCCTTTTGGCGTAAAAATGAAAATCTCATCAGAGAAGAGATTCATTTTAAAATCGTCCAGAAAATCGAGGGCATTGGCTTCCGGATTGCTCAACATTTCCCTTACTTTTTGGATCCATTGGTCCAATCCGTTATCATTGGAAGCTTCTTTGTATTTCCAATGTGCAGCGAAACCTTTTTCTGCAATTTCATTCATGCGTTGGGTGCGAATCTGAACCTCTACCCATTGCCCTTTAGGGCCCATCACCGTGGTATGCAAGGATTCGTATCCATTCCCTTTCGGAGAGGAAACCCAGTCACGCAACCGATCGGGATTAGGCCTGTAAAGATCGGTGACAATGGAGTAAGCTTTCCAACAATCCGCCTTTTCATGTTCAGGGGCACTGTCTAGGATGATGCGGATAGCAAAAAGATCGTATACTTCTTCAAAAGGAATGCTTTTCTTTTTCATTTTATTCCAGATGGAGTGGATGGATTTAGGACGTCCATAGACGTTGGCTACCAGTTCCTGTTCTTCCAGGACTCCTTTAATTGGCTCAATGAAGGCCTTTATAAAGGCATTTCGTTCTGCTTTTTTCTCATTTAGCTGGGTAGCAATGTATTTATAGGTGTCTGGCTCGAGGTATTTCATGGAAAGATCTTCGAGTTCAGATTTAATGGCATACAATCCTAAACGGTGCGCGAGGGGGGCATAGAGGTAAATGGTTTCTGAAGCAATTTTTAGCTGTTTTTGTCGCGGCATAAAATCCATGGTCCGCATATTATGAAGACGGTCTGCCAGTTTAATAAGAATTACTCTCACATCATCCGCAAGGGTGAGCAGCATTTTTCGGAAGTTTTCCGCTTGTAGCGAACTGTTGTAATCAAATACACCGGATATTTTGGTCAGTCCGTCAATAATTTTTGCGGCTTTTTTCCCAAATTCTCTTTCAATGTCTTCTAGGGTGATGTCCGTATCCTCTACCACATCATGCAGCAGTGCGCATACAATGGAAGTGGTGCCCAATCCGATTTCTTCGGCCGCAATTTGAGCTACCGCAATCGGATGATAAATGTAGGGCTCGCCCGATTTGCGACGCATATCTTTATGGCTTTCAACAGCCATTTCAAACGCTTTACGAATCTCCTTTTTATCCCCTTTCTGCAAAGTGGATTTCGATGCTCTGAGTAAAGCCCGGTAGCGTTTTAGTATTTCCTGCTTTTCAGCCTCAAGATCAATGACTAATGTATTCTTCATGTGTGTGTCTTCCCGCGATTACTGGTAATTTACATTAAAAAAGGTTATATTCGGTTATAATATAATGAAAATTACAAACAGATGGATATAAATAGAGTAAGAAAAGGGGTTGTCGCTCACTTATGATCTTTTCATTACAATATTTATGAAATTTGTGCGATATATAATATAAATTTACCTTTACTTTTGTACAGCGATAAAATTATGAATTTTTCCAACATCTTTTTGGTATTGCTGTTTCTGATGACTGGAGGAGCCTTGCATGCCCAGATAGTGCGGCCTGAGGGGATTTATCCGGTATTGGGGAAAAATGACACTATTCGTGTGGCTGCAACAAATGAGGGCGGATACATGATTCCTTGGATAGCCTTGCAGGAAGTGGTGATTATTGGAAAAAGAACCTTCAAATCGCCAGCGGAGCAAATGGCATTTAATCGGTTAAAATACAATGTGCTGAAAGTAATGCCTTATGCCCTGTTTGCAAAGCGACGTTATGAACAATTGGAGAGGGAATTAGCTCTCACCAGCGCGAAGAAAGAGCAAAAGCGACTGATTAAGCAATGCGATGACGAAATCAAAAAAATGTTTAATACAGAGATCAAAGACCTCACGGTTACCCAGGGACAGATCTTAACAAAACTGATTGACAGGGAAGTGGGAAGAACAACGTTTGATATTGTCAAAGAAACCAAGGGTAAATTTGCTGCATTTTCTTATCAATTAATTGCCCGAGTGGTGGGACATAATTTGAAATCTACCTATAGTGCCGCCGAAGACAGAGATATTGAGTCGATAATTGTCAATTCCGGTTATTATCAATAAATTCAAATGAGTCAAAAGCAAACCATCTATCCGTTTAAAATTAGAAAAATAAACGGAAAAGAGCAGGATCTATCAGCCTATAAGGACAAGGTGGTATTGATCGTGAATACTGCTTCCGGGTGTGGATTTACTCCTCAGCTAAAGGAACTTCAGGAATTAAGAACGCACTATGAATCGGAGGATTTCGAGATTCTAGGTTTTCCTTCCAATGATTTCGGTCGGCAGGAGCCACTCAATGGCGAAGAAATTCAATCTTTCTGTGAGGTAAATTACGGCGTTGAGTTCCCTGTTTTTGAGAAAGTAATGGTGCGTGGCTCACATGCACATCCACTGTTTCAGTTTCTGAGGGATAAAAAACTGAATGGACATATTAATTCCACTCCTCGTTGGAATTTTCATAAATACCTCGTGAATAGAGAGGGCGAAGTGGTGGACTATTTTTATCCTTTCACGAAACCCGGATCGGCAAAAATTAAAAAGAAAATTCAAAAGTTACTTGCCGAAAATAAAGAAAAATGAAATTAGATCTTTTAGTGTTTGCGGTTCATCCGGATGATGCCGAATTAGGCTGTTCTGGAACGATAATGAAGCATATTGACCTGGGAAAGAAAGTTGGGCTGGTCGATTTTACAAGAGGGGAGCTAGGCACAAGAGGGACTGCGGCAACCCGAGATGCGGAAGCTGTCAGGTCTTCTGCTATCCTTGGATTACATTGCCGTGAAAACCTTGGTTTCCGGGATGGTTTTTTTAAAAATGATGAAGAGCACCAGTTAAGGCTCATACAGGTGATTCGTAAATATCGTCCAGAAATTGTATTGATAAATGCACGGGAAGATCGTCATCCGGATCATGGAAGGGCTGGAGCCCTGGCGAATGACGCGCTTTTTTTGTCGGGCTTGAGGAAAATTCAAACCAACCTGGATGGTGAATTTCAGGAAGAATGGAGGCCGCGGCTGATTTTGCAATATATTCAGGACCGTTATTTGAAACCCGATATTATTATTGATATTTCGGTATATATGGATCGCAAACTGGCTGCCATTCGTGCGTTTGCTACGCAATTTGACAGCCCGGATACATCGGCTCCTCAAACCTATATTTCAAGCCCGGAATTTTTAGAATCCGTCATCGCACGGGCACGCGAGTTTGGGAAAAGTGTAGGAGGGGTCTATGGAGAAGGGTTTACTTCGTCGAAGCTCTTAGGAGTGGATCAGCTGTTTCACCTGCATTGATTAGCGCGCAGCGTGTCGTTTGTTTTTAATGAAACCACGCTGTCCCATTGCACTTTTTTCGTACACTGCGAAATAGGAGCGATCGTATTTTTCCTCAAAATTTCGCTCACCGGGAACTAACGTTGAAGGAAGTTCGCTCCCGGTAAGGAAAAAATAGACTCTTGTAAGACCATATTTACTATGGGGCATAAGGTCCCCGTAACTCTCAAAGGCGGCGCTGGATGTATCCTTTACGGTAACAATATAAATCCGCTGAATGGGGCCGGTATTGTTTTCGTTTCGATAGGAAAGTTTTTCTTCAAAGCCACCGGGAAGGTCATTTACACCTGGTTGTTGCATCATTTCATGGATTAAATGCGCTACTATCAGGACCGCAAAGGCAGAAAGCAGGTAGTATAGTCTGTTCTTTGTCATTTGATTTTTTGCGAAACCATCTACAGGGTAGGTAAGAGGCGTTGAATCACGTCCATTCCTTCATCAATGTGCTTCTTTTCGACACATAAGGCAGGTCTGAAACGGATGGATTTTTCTCCACAACCTAGAAACATGACTCCCTGATCCATTCCTTTTTGAATAAAATCGTTTCTCATAGACGAATTAGGAAAATCAAACGCACAAAGTAAGCCTCTTCCTCTAACATTTTGCATTTTGTCGTTTGAAGAAGCAAGTTCATGGAGGTTCTCGAGTAAATAGCTGCCCACAGTGGCCGCATTTTCACTAAGACGATCCTCCTCAATGATGTTAAGGATTTGAGTGGAACGAACCATATCAGTTAAACTTCCTCCCCAAGTAGAATTGATCCTTGAAGATACGTTAAACACATTTCCCTCTACTTCATCGACTTTTTTTCCTGCAAGAATTCCACAAATCTGCATTTTTTTTCCAAAAGCCAATATATCTGGTTGAGCAGCTTCACTGAAATGTTGATGACACCAGAATTTTCCAGTCAATGCCACTCCTGTTTGCACTTCATCGTAAATGAGGAGAGCCTCGTTTTCATCGGTCAGCTGTTTCAACTTGATTAAGAAAGATTCGCGGAGATGATTGTCGCCGCCTTCTGACTGGATGGGTTCAACAATGATGGCACAAATGTCATCTTTATGGTCTATAAATGCTTGCTTAATTTGTTGAAGAGAGGCTTCCTCTGTAGACAGTGCTAAATCTAAATGTGCGCCTTCCAGAGGGAATTTAATCTGGGGAGTACTGACTCTTGGCCAGTCAAATTTAGCGAACCATTTCGTTTTGTCTTCGAGGGTATTGGTCAGACTTAAGGTATACCCTGATCTGCCATGAAAGGCTTTTTCAAAGTGGAGCACTTTGAACCCTTTTTCTTCTTTATACCCTTTTTGGAAGTTTTTCTGAACTTTCCAGTCCATTGCCACTTTGAGGGCATTTTCGACCGCCAAAGCGCCTCCTGAAATGAAGAAAGCATGGGGAAGATAAGAAGGAATACCCACGTTGGAAAAAGTTTCCACGAACTCGGCAAATTGCTGGGTATAAACGTCAGAATTGGACGGGTTCGTTATCGCGGCTTGCAATAAGTTTTTTTTAAAGATTTCATCACCGGTCATTTTGGGATGATTGTAGCCCAGCGGTACAGAGGCAAAACAGGTAAAAAAATCTAACAATCTACGATTGTATTTGGAATCATAGATGTATACACCTTCACTTTTTTCCATGTCAAAGGTGAGGTCATACCCATCGGCAAGAATGTGACGGCTAAGACTCTTATTCACTTGTTCAGGAGAGATACGCAGTTGGTACATATAATAATTATTGGTCTTCTCAAATGTACAAAAAAGTGCGAAATTATGCAATCAGCGCATTTTTTGAGTGAAAAATCAAAAAGTAGGTTTAAACGTTTTAAACTTGGTTTTTGAACCGAAACACGCTAAAAAGCGGGAAGAAGGAAAAAGAAATTTTACAAAAAGGAGCCTAAAATAAGCGTTGGTGAAGCTCCGTTCAATCAAAATTTGCTGATTTTCTTTTAACAGGTGAAGCGTTAATCTGCGATGGAGAGGATAGAAAAAAGAAGCGTCTCACGACAATAGGTCGAAGACGCCTCTGTATGTGCTGCCTGCCCTACACGGATTGCCCGTTCACAGGACTTTTTTATCTTTTTCTATTAGCAGAAAGTTAGGGCAATTTCCTGAAACATGCTTTCTAAAATTATTCACATCGTGTGAATAACATTACTTGCCCTTGGGAAGAATAATTTCTTGATAGAGTAGTCGAAAGCTCTCGCTAAGCAGGTGATTAATGCCATTGGTTGCTCCTGTATTACTCCCATTGGTAATGACCACCACCCCTGCTTTCTGGTGCGGATCAAAAAACATGACACTATTCAATCCGTATGCGGATCCGGTATGTCCAGTCAGGGTAAGTCCATTTACCCATTGAGTGGATTGGCTTAAGGCCAGTCCATAGTTTGCAAGGCCAGGTGTTTGCATTAAACCTGCACTTTTTTTGGAAATGATTCGCTTTTTATGGTAATTCCCTTGATTTATGTGCATGATCATATAGGTGGCCAGATCTGCAGCACTAATCTTCATTCCGCCAGTGGGTGAGAATACAGGGGTGCTATATCCCAATTGATAATGGGCAATATCATTTGTACGTGGATCGTATGCTGCGGTCGAGGGGGAGAATTCATTTTTTTCCTTGTCGTAAGTGTAAAGGGTTACCAGCCGTTCGGCCGGGAGTGTGGCCACTTCATAGCCACCGCTGATTCCCAGTGGTTGAAGAATTTCTTCGACGATGTATTTGTCAAAGCGTTTTCCGGTGGCTTTTTCAATAATGGCTCCCAGTAGATTATAGTTAAGGTTGCAATAAAGGTAGGCTGTCCCAGGCTTTGCGGGCTGGTAACATTTTTGCCATTCTTTGCCTTTAGAAGGGTCAATGACATCCAGCAGAAAGTATCCCTGACTGTCATTGAGCCCGGAGGTATGCGAAAGGGCCATCCGAAGAGTAATGGGTTCATCTGGAAATGCCGGATTTCGAATCGGGAAGCCCAGCCATTGTCCCAATTCATCGTCTAAGCGAAGGAATCCCTTTTCAACGAGTTGCATAATGGCAGTAGCGGTGAAGGATTTGGAAATGGAAGCAATTCTGAAAAGATCTTTTTCTTCAAGGGGGGTATGCGTTTCCAGGTTTTTCCATCCAACCGATTCGGTATAGACCAGCTTTCCGTTTTTTACAACCGCTACCGCAAGTCCCACCCCTTCGTGCTTTTGGAGAATTTCTTCCAGCGCTTTCCGGTATGTTTTTTGCGCTTGTGAGGTATTCGCAGAGAGAAGAAAAAGGAAGAGCAGGCAGAAAAGCGAGCGAAATGTTCGTGGTGTCATTATCAGATCAATTTTATACGGTTATCGTAATACGAATTTAAAATAATTTCTAAAGGTCTCCTATAGCTTTGCGAAGTTTAAAAATAAATCTTACATTTACTAAATTTTTTAGTATTTATGATCGTTACTGTAGTACCCGTTTTTGATTCCGTTACCGATAGAGCCCGCCCTCTGTGGAAAGTAATGGAGGCCCGTTTAAAAAAGCTTGCCATAGAATTAGCCGATGTTCACTTAAAGAAATTAAAACCCGAAGAACCCTTTTTAGAGGATGTCGTTATTTATCTTTCGTATAATAGTAAGTTTTCCATTCGTTGGAAAGTAGTGAATGATGTACCTCCATTTATTTTGCAGGAAGTGGAAAGAGTATGCAGGCAACAAGGTTACCTTGAGTGGAAAGCAAGTACGGTCGATTTATTGGATCTGCGCAGTGATCCAGAAGGTCTTTAATGCTCCACGTAAGTGCGGAACCGATCCTTCATGCCGAGAATGCCAAACAGTCCTCCCGTATGGATGGCCAATACTTTTTGGTGTTCAGGGATCACCCCTTTTCCAATGAGATCATAAATAGCATAGAACATTTTGCCGGTATATACGGGATCGACCAACAATCCTGTTTGTGCCGTGAAATCACAGATAAACTGTAAAAGTGACTCATTGGTTTTGGCATATCCACCAAAATGATAGTGTGTATGGTATTGAAGAGAAAGGGAAGAAGAAGGATGCTGTGCTTTGATGGTGTCTATCAGATCAATTCCCTTCAATACCGGAATAACGTGAAGGCAGGCATTGGATTGTTTCTGATGCAGTGCTGCGTGTAAGCCTGCTGCGGTAGTGCCGGTACCTGCGGCGCAAAAGATATGATCAAAGGAGGTATCCAACTCTTCGACGATTTCCATGCATCCGCGTGCACCTTCCCATCCAGCTCCTCCTTCATCAATCATAAAAGCTTCTGGATCCTTTCCAAAATGAAGGTCGAAGAGAGCTGCTTTGTTCTTATAGAGTGAACGTTCAGTGAAATAAAAGCGCATGCCGAATAAACGACATAACAGCAGCATTTCATTATGAACCTCTTCTCCTCTGACAAAGGCGGTGGCTTTCCAGCCTTCCCTTGAAGCGGCTGCGGCTACTGCCAGCAGGTGATTGGAATAGGGACCTCCGAAAGTGACCAAGTGATGGCGGTGTAAGGTCCGTGCTTTTATCAGGTGATATTTTAACTTTCGAAATTTATTGCCCGAGATAAAAGGATCTGCCAGATCATCCCTTTTTACCCATATGGGCGGATAATGCGCAAAGCAAATTTGCTGGACAGGGCTTTTTACCATCATGAGACATGTTTCTTGTTAACAAAAAAGCTTCCTTTTCAGGAAGCTTTTTTGAAAAGTCGTTATTTACCCCAGCCAATTCCAAGACCTACATTCAGGTAATTGTATTGAGCGAGCGTATAAGAAGTATATACTTTCAAAATGGACAAATTCAATTGAAAGCCAAGAGAAGTTCTAAGTCCATCGATATCTGTATTGTTGAGCTTAACCGGATCCCTGTATACCTCTTGGTAATTAGGGTCTAATGGGGTAGGGGCATCAACGTAATAAGTCCCAAGAGCATTCAGGGAAGATTTAGACTGGTGCTGACCAACGCTTATGAAAGGAGTAAAAAATCCTATTTTTTTTGACACAATGAGGTCGGTACTCAATCCTTTGATCTCTGTCTCAATTTTCTGATCAGAAATGGTGGTGTTGTTGTAATCCAACGGGAAGTTATAATTGACTTTGCTATAAGCTACTGCAACTGCAACATCAATAGGGGCGCTCTTGCCTTTAGGGAGGAAGATAGGAAGGATTTCTAATTTACCACCAATTCCAAAGACGTCGAGTTTTCCTTCGTCAATTTTAGCTGAAGGAACGTAGCGGAAAAAAACATCGATGTTTCCAGGTAATCCTACTGTCAATTGGAGCTGAGGGGCGGGTGCGTACGAAATCACCCCTTTTGGTAGACGAATACTGCCGGTCGAAAAACCGTTGCTATATAACTCCATTTCCGGCCCTTCAGTTTTTTCTCCAAAGAATGTAGGTCCTACCGTCTTGTGGGGATCTACCGGGCGGATGTTTTTTAATTGAAGGTCGTCCACGTCGTAGGATTTGTCTGAATTTGGAATGGAGGCCAGTGAGGCGGAGAATCTCAGATCAAACTGGAATTTCTTTTTTGAACGAGCAGTATTTGTCCAACCGCCATTCAGACCAGAACCAATTCCCTTAAAGAAGGGACTCATATAGGCATTTACTAATTTCGTCGCGTCTTCGGGACCAGATTTAAAAAATTCGCCGATGTTATCCTGACTGTAGGATTTTTCGGAGAAGCATACAATAAAAAGGGAGAACAGGCTAATTACAACGGTCTTTTTCATTTTAAATTTTCGCTTCTGAATAAATGGATTATCAGGGGCGAAAATAGATTTTTCTTATTAGATAAGGAAAAAAATTCACAATGATTTTGATGTTTCGGGTAAAATTTTTCATAGGAGGTAGCTTTGTTCTCGTTTATCAAAAAATAAGCCAAAAAAAATAAATATAAGAGATATCCCGTATGAAACTTTACTTTTGTAGGGATGAAAAGGACAGATTTACCCGGTCTATTTTTTTCTAAGTAACTGTTATACAATAGGGTATCTATATCTTTAAAAGAAGAAACATTATTCATGAATTTGCACCATACGGATCAGGAAGAGGAAGAACAGGATTTATATGAACATTTTCGGATTGTCGTGGATAAAGGACAGTCTTTATTGCGTATTGATAAATTTTTAATGCATCGGATTGAGAATGCATCCCGTAACCGGATACAAAATGCCATTGATGCGGGTAATGTACTGGTGAATAAGAAAATGGTGAAGTCCAGTTATAAGGTGAAACCATCAGATGATATTTCGATTGTCTTTGCTCATCCGCCCCGGGATACCGAAGTTTACCCGGAAGACATTCCACTGGAGATTGTGTATGAGGACGAAGATCTTCTGGTAGTGAATAAAGAGGCGGGAATGGTTGTTCATCCCGGGTATAATAATTATACGGGGACATTGGTAAATGCGTTGGCTTTTCATTTTAAACAACTTCCTACCCTTCCGGGAAATGATGGGCGGCCTGGTCTGGTTCATCGGATAGATAAGGACACCTCGGGTTTGCTTTTAATCAGTAAAAATGAAATGACGATGACCAAGCTGGCCAAACAGTTTTTTGATCATAGCATTCATCGAAGGTATTTGGCATTGGCATGGGGTGATTTAGAGCAGGGAGGAAGAATCGAGGGGTATATCGGGCGTAGTATCAAGAACCGAATAGTGATGGAGGTGTATGACGATGAAGAAAAAGGGAAATGGTCTGCTACGAACTATCAGGTGCTGGAAAGGATGGGCTATGTGACTCTGGTAGCGTGTGAACTGGAAACAGGAAGAACCCACCAGATCCGTGCTCATTTTAAACACATAGGTCATCCTCTTTTCAGTGATTCGAATTATGGAGGGGATAAAATAATAAAAGGCAGTACTTTTGCAAAGTACAAACAGTTTGTGACGAACTGTTTTGAGATCATGCCACGGCAGGCTCTTCATGCGCAGACATTAGGGTTTATCCATCCTCGTAGCGGGGCTTATATGGAATTTGCTGCTCCTTTGCCGGAGGATTTTGAAACGGTGTTAAACAAGTGGCGTCAGTATGCTTCTTCAATTTCGTGAGTCTATGCCTTATTTATTATTAAATGATGAATTTTTGCGAGTGGATCAGCCGGTTCTTACAGCTGCTAATCGGAGTTTCAGGTATGGAGATGGGATTTTCGAAACGATGCGGATGATGAACGGGAAGCTCCAGTTTGCCGATTTTCATGCAGACAGGATTCGCGAGGGCCTGAAGGTATTAAAGATGGAGGGGGGAGCACTCCTGGATGAATATTTTTTGCGTCAAAAGACGAGTGAGCTGCAAAAAAGAAATCGCATGTCCGGCAACGTCCGTTTCCGGCTTTCTCTCTACCGGGATGGAGAAGGTCTGTATACACCTGTTCACAATAAAACAGCGTATTTGATGGAGGCCACTCCTCTGGAAGGCGTCTCTTACGAGTTCAATAAAAAAGGACTTATCATCGACGTGTTTGATGAAATTCCTAAATCGGTGGATAAACTAGCAAATCTCAAAACCAATAATGCACTTTGTTATGTGATGGCCGGACTTTATCAACAGCAACATCGCTTAGACGAGGCTATTTTATTAAATAACAAGGGGATGTTGTGTGAAAGCACCAGTTCCAATGTGTTTGTGGTGTACCAAAAGCAGATTTACACCCCTGCGTTATCGGAAGGATGCGTTTCGGGGGTAATGAGAAAGGTGGTTTTACAATTGGCAAAGACGCATCACCTTCCGCTCATAGAAGCTCAGATCAGTCCTGAAATCCTGAAAGAAGCTGAGGAAGTGTTTGTGACGAATGCGCTTTCGGGCATTCGCTGGGTTATGGGTTATGGCCGCAAGCGGTATTTTAATGAAGTAGCCAAAGTATTGAGTCTCAAATTAAACGAATGGGTAAATCCCCTTATCTAATGACGGAAACCCCTTAAGAAATCCTCTGTTAACATTCTTTTTTTTCCTTCATATTGAACATCCGATACGAGGATAAAACCGTCTCTGGTCGCAAATTTAAGAAAGGTTTTTCCGTCTGTTTCGGTTTCGCCTGGTGAGTATCCATGCTGTCTTATTTCCATGGAGGCTTTATAAATCTTTAAATTCTTATCTTTCCATTCAGTATAAGCCACCGGGTAAGGACTAAGCCCTCGTATGAAATTATAGATGGATATGGTATCCTGATCCCAATCGATTTTGCAAAACTCTCTGAAAATTTTGGGCGCATGTTTCAAATCAGTTAATTCGGGTTGCGGTTGTTCGATGAAGTCGTTCGACTCGATGGCCTTAACCGTTTTGACAAGTAAGCGTGCACCTGTTGCCATTAAACGATCATGGACTTGGCCGGTGTTATCTTCTGGACCAATGGGTATTTTGTCGCTAAAGAGCATATTTCCGGTATCAATCTCGTGTGTAAGCCGAAAGGTCGTGACACCGGTTTCGGTTTCGCCATTCATGACCGCATGATGGATCGGCGCAGCGCCCCGGTATTGGGGAAGAAGTGAGCCGTGAAGGTTAATCGTTCCTTTTGGAGGCATGTTCCATACCACCTCCGGCAACATCCGGAAAGCAACGACCACAAAAAGGTCGGCATGAAGCGCCTCCAGCTCCTGAATAAATGCGGGGTCTTTAAGTTTTTGTGGTTGTAGAATAGGCAATTCGAGAAACTGTGCATATTTTTTTACGGCGCTTTCATTCAGCTTCTGTCCTCTTCCAGCAGGTTTGTCAGGAGCGGTCACCACCGCCACAATGTCGAAATTGGCCTCTTTTAGGGCTTGTAAAGAAGCTACCGCAAAATCGGGCGTACCCATAAATACAATTCTCATAAACAAAACTGCTAGTGCTAAGAATTTGCAAAATAACTAAAAATAGAACAAGATCAGGGGCAGTGAGAGACTAAATGTGGAAAAGAAAAATTCAGTCCCCCATTCTATTGCGATGAATAAAGCGCTTGTTCGCGGAATAATAGTGCTTCATATGCTTTTCTAAACAGAGGAGCTTTCAGTCCTAGTCGTTTTGATTCCCTGACCACGTAACCGGTGAGTGTATGCACTTCGGTGTGTGGTTTTCCCTGTAGGTAATCCCGGTGCATGGAAGTCGAGGAATCGATTGGAAGTTTTTCCAGTTGAGCCCATGTAGTTGACCTGATATCATCTGGTAAAACAATGTGTTTTGCCTCGGCCAGACTCGCGACTTCATCAATCAGTTGGCGTAATTCGGCAGGTTGGGATTGAAGGAGTACGCCGGCTAGCTGATCGTAGTAGGAAGTAGCGGTAGCGATGGTTGAAAGAAAAATAAACTTCTTCCATACTTCTGTGGCAATGTCCTGGCTATAGGTAGCCTCAATGCCTGCCGCACGGAGCAAGCGTTCAAGAGAATTGAAACGGGGATGTTGGCGATGCTCCAGTCCGAAGAAAATGTACTGACGATGTCCGGAATTCTCGACCACCCCGGGCGACACGATGGAGGAAATAATGTAGGTGCATCCTGAAGCAACGAGGCTATTTGGCCAGAAAGACCGGATTTGTTCGGCCGGTTCAATGCCATTGAGCAGAGGAACGATCAGTGTATCTGGTCCGACACAAGGTTGCAAGGCTTGCAACATTTCCTGCAGATCGTAACTTTTGGTGCATATCAGGAGGTAATCTGCGATGCCTATTTGTGCTGGATTATGGGTGGCCAGCGTAGGACGTGCGAGAAAGCGCATGTCTCCTTTGATCACTTCGAGTCCTTTTTCACGAATCGTTGCGAGGTGTTGCCCACGAGCTACAAAATAGGTTTCGAGCTCCTTGCTTTCTGCGTAATTCCGGGCAATTAATCCGCCAAAATAGCCACCTACACCCCCTATTCCGGCAATGACAATTTTCTGTTTCATAGGTAAAAACTAAGCTGATACTATTCTTCCGAAACGGTTGTTCCGGAAGAATAGTATGTTATTTTTTGATGGGATGAACCGGTTGTTCGCTTTTTTCCCGGGTTTGGGCCGGCTTTCGATCTTTCGTCATTGCCTCTTTTCGAATATAGGTTTCGTCTTCCGGTTTTTTGACCACTTGATTGCCTGGGTCAACCGGAGCACTGCTTTCTTGTGAGGGTGTCGAATTGGGGTCTTTCTTTTTAATTTTGTTCATTCAGATTAAGGATAGAGTAAATATTTTTTACGCATCTCCTTGTAGGTGCTTAAGCCAGGTTCCCAGCTTTTCCGGATTTCTTGCTCCGATTTTCCATCGATGATTTGTTGACGGAACGCATCTACTCCCACCAGTTTTTCAATGGGAAGCATTTGGTTACTTAATTTGGAGTTAAAGAAATCTTCCTTACGAGGAGATGCCTTGTATAACTCTATAAGCCAACTTAAGTTAATTTGTTTTGTTTTTCTGAAAATTGTTGTGTCGTAATTGCTTAAGTCCAGACCATAGCATACCTGATCCTGGAAAATAGGGGTCTCAGCCATGCCCTTAATGCTAGCCGGGGTGAAACTAAAATCAAACTTTCCTTTGTAATAAGGCGCTCCAAGAATGGTAAATGGAGACTGCGTTCCTCTTCCATGGTTCACATAGACACCTTCGAACAGACAGGTGCTTGGGTAGAGTAGGATGGACTGTTGAGTGTTCAGGTTTGGAGAAGGTTTAACAGGCAATTCATAAGGCATGTCATGGTCATAATTTGCATTTTTGATGATGGTGATTTTGCACTTCAATTTATCTTTTAACCAGCCTTCCCCATTCAGCATTTGCGCATACTCTCCCACGGTGAGCCCATGAACAATCGGGATGGCCTGCATTCCGACACCTGATTTATTTTTCATCTCCAGAATAGGCCCGTCAATATAAAAGCCGTTCGGATTAGGGCGATCGAGAATCAGTACTTCTTTTCCGTAAAGTGCAGCAGATTCCATTACTCTTTGTAAGGTGTTGATATAGGTGTAAAAGCGTACGCCCACATCCTGAATGTCAAAAATCAGCACGTCAAGGTCTGCAAGTTGCTCTTTGGTGGGAGTGTTGTTTTTTCCGTATAAAGAAATGGCGGGTATTCCTGTTTTTTCATCCACACTGTGATCCACGTGGATCCCTGCGCTTGCATCTCCCCGAAAACCATGCTCGGGACCAAAGATTTTCACAATGTTTACCCCTCTTTTTAGCAGGCTGTCTACGGTAGTCTGACGACCAATAACAGAGGTTGGATTCACCACCATTCCAACCCGTTTACCTTTTAATAAGGGAAGGTATTTTTCCGTTTGTTCAGCGCCGGTTTTAATCGGAGCCTTCTGTTCCGTTGCTGCGAACGGACCTTGGGGACGGCTGGAGGTTCCCTGACCACAGGCATGTAAAGCGATCAGAACCGCACAAAAAGTAACTGCAATTTTTTTGGAGGTAAGTAACATACAGGAAGGTTGCTTAAGAATACGGTTTTTTATTTAATGGGTTACCGTATCCGGGTTTATAAATAGTTTTGTGAATAATTATGTGCTTATTCCGTTTCGAATTAGCACTTTTGCTAAGTTACAATTAATTATTACAATTGAATATATCTTCTTTTATTGCCAGACGCACCGTGATGAAGTCTACCAGGACCTACTCAAAGCTCATTGTACGCATTGCGATTACAGGGGTAATGTTGAGTTTGGCAGTGATGATTCTGTCGGTATCCATCATTCGTGGATTTAAGGCCGAGATAAAAGAAAAAGTAAGAGGTTTTATCGGAGATATTCAGATTTTTCGATTTGATCTGAACGGCTCTTTTGAAAAATCTCCCTTTGTCCCGAGTGATACGACGATCCAGATACTGAAGAATAATCCTGAAGTGGTGGCTTTCTATCCTTTTGCAACGAAACCTGCCATCATTTCGGTGAATGATGAGGTGGAAGGGGTTAATTTTAAAGGAATAGATTCCACGTATCGCTGGTCTTTTATTCAGAAACATCTCGTAAGTGGAACGGTAATTCATTTCAATGATTCGACCCACAGTAACCAGGTATTGCTATCCGCCTATACTGCCAATCGTCTTCATCTAAAGGTAGGAGACCAGTTCCTGATGCATTTTGTCCAGGATCCCCCCCGGAGTCGAAGGCTTGTGGTACAGGGAATTTATGATTTGGGAATTGAGCAGCTGGATAAATCTTTTGTGATGGGAGATATCCAGCTGATACGGAGAATCAATGGATGGGCTCCCAATGAAATGGGTGGAATGGAACTACGGGTTCGTGATTTTGATCGTTTGCCTCAGGTGGCGGATCAAGTGTACCGGCAATTGGAAATCAAACTAAGGTCCCGATCTGTCATCGAAAGCAGTCCTGAAATCTTTACCTGGCTTTCTCTTTTGGATGTGAATACGCAAATTATTCTGGGGTTAATGCTGATTGTCGGATTGATCAATATGGTGACAGCCTTATTAATTATGATTTTGGAAAGAACCAATATGATTGGTATTCTGAAAGCCATGGGAATGAGCAGTACCGCTATATCAAAGGTATTCCTTTACCATGCCATGTACCTGGTAGGTTTAGGATTGGTCTTAGGAAATGCCCTTGGCCTCGGTCTTGCTTTTTTACAGCAGGAAACCAATTTCTTTAAACTGAATCAAGCCAATTACTATCTTCAATATGTCCCGATCGAAGTGAACTGGACAGAAGTACTTTTACTCAACATCGGGACTGCCTTTGCAGGAGTGGTTGTTCTTATCTTACCGGCGCTTTTAGTAAGCCGCATATCGCCTTTAAAAGCCATACGATTTAAGTAAATCAGTGTGAGGGGGACATTTCTCAGGATTTAGGAAGGAACTTTTTGAGACTTAAGCAGCAACCATAATGCAATGCGTCATGAGAAACAATGAACGTGAGCGCATCCTCAATGTCTTTTAGTTCTAAACCGGCATAGGTAGAAACGGTATAAGGATGAAAGTGACTAAAACGATTTAGTTTAAGATCTTCTTCCAATGTGTCAAGTGTTTGCAGCAGGGCGTTTTTCAGGGCGTCTATTTCGCTATTCTGGTACCTCTTTTCTGGTTTGGTTCCATTTCTGAATTCGTTTCGCCAGTTTTCAGGGATGCCCAGGGGATTGCCCGACAACTGGTAGCACAATAACTGCTGGCTGACCACGATATGACCTAGTTGCCAGACGAGGTTATTGTTGAAACCTGGAGGGATGAAATTAAAGTCTTCTTCCGAGACATCTCCTAATCGGCGAAGAAGGCTGTGGCGACTGGCTCGCAGGGTGCGAAAAATTCGTTCCATAATTTAAGTTTTTAAAAGCCATTTAAGGCCATTTGCAATAAATTGATTCTGTTCAGTTTTCTCGAAAGTAGAAGAGAGAGAAGTGGCCTGATTGTCGTGTTTCCGTTGATAATTCATATCCGCATGTTCCATGTTGATATACATCATTTGATATTTGATGATTCCGGTTTCTCCCGGAAACGAGCAGCCTATTTCATCGCTTTTTGGTCCGATTCCTAAGGGGAAATGGGAAGGATGAATGGAAAGGAACACTTCAATATCCAGATTTTTACGGAACTCCTTTTTCCATTTATGCCCCTCCTTTAGAGAAGATTTAAAGGGGATAAATAGGCCTTCTTTCAGTGTTTTTTGAGCGGCCTCGAAGGGGAGGGGGGCTACAGTGTGATGCCATGTATTGCCGCTTTCCAGAAAATGAGCATGGTACCAGTTCCACTTTTGGGGATAAATGGAGAGACTGAGCGAAAAGGCTGAGAATTGAAAGCCGCGCCAGGCTCCTCTTTTTTTTATGTGTGTTTCAAAAGCGGCTCTTTGTGCAGGCATTTCCCGACGCGTATCTAGGAAAATAACATACGGATAAGGGTCTCTTGGCAAAGACAGAAGACGATCACAATGACGGGTGGAAGGATATTCAAAGGGCAATTGGGAAGGAACCTGTGAAACCCAGTCACTGGCCTCTTTAACAAAGCTGATAGGAGCCTCATCGTTTTTGCCCGAATAGAAAGTGATGACCATGGAAGGGATTTAGTGCAGCAACAGTTGGAAAGGTGCCTATTAAATATAGGAAAAATAAAGCAAAAAAACAAGTTTTTTTCTAATACCAGCAGACATGCGGGGACATTTTATAAAAAACCTCCTATGGCTACAGATAGACGATAGGAGGTTTTCGTAACATTATTCGATGAGGTTATTTCGCATTTTTCACATAGGTCTCTAACCAGGTGTTGATTTCCCACAGTTGGTGTAACACATTTTCTTTCGCACGGTAACCATGAGCTTCGTAAGGTAAAAATACAAAACGGGTCGTTCCCCCATGTCCTTTAATGGCATTGAATAGGCGTTCACTATTCATTGGAAAAGTCCCCTGATTATCGTCCATTTCTCCATGAATAAGGAGGATGGGTGTTTTAATCTTATTTGCATAGCTGAAAGGCGACATGTCGAAATACAATTGAGGTGCCTGCCAATAAGTGCGGTCCTCGTTTTGGAAACCGAAAGGAGTTAACGTGCGGTTATAGGCCCCGCTCCGTGCAATTCCGGCTTTAAAAAGAGAAGTATGCGCCAATAAATTGGCGGTCATAAATGCGCCGTAGCTGTGTCCGCCAACAGCCATGCGGTTACGGTCGCCTACGCCCATGCCGCTTAGTTTTTCGATGGCCGCTTCAGCGTTTAATTTCAATTGTTCCACAAAAGAATCATTTGGCCTTTTTCCTTCTTTGGCCACAATCGGCATTTCTGCATTATCCAATACGGCATATCCTTGGGTAACGAAAAACAAAGGCCCACCGGAGGAAATGGTTGTGAAACGGTGTTCCGAACCTCTGATCTGCGCAGCGTCTGCCGCAGAGTTAAATTCACGTGGATAAGCCCAGATCAATACAGGAAGAGGACCGTCTGTTTCTTTGTTATATCCTTTCGGAAGATAAAGATCGCCTGTGAGGTCGATTCCATCTGCCCGCTTGTAGGCTATTTTCTGTTTGGTGACTCCTTCCATGATTGAATACGGGTTGCTAAAATCCGTAATCTTCCGGTCAGCGATGCGCAGTGTCAGATTTTTGATGAAATAATTGGGCACATCTTTCTGACTTTCACGACGTGTAAGTAAAACCAGTTTCTGCGGGTCCAATACATCAGTGACCATTTCGAATGTGCCCTCGGGACAGCGCCAGATAATCTCTGATTTCTTTGTTTTAAGATCGAACTTCGCAAGAAAAGGAAGGTCTCCGCGAGCCGAAGCTCCGGTAGTATTATTTAATAAGAGTTTACGACCATTGTCTATGGTTAATATTACCTGACGTCCAAACTGATTTTTTGTCGTTACCGGGCTTCCAGGATTGTTGTAAGCATCTGTTGTATTAAGTTCATATAAGGTTTCAAGACTACCTGTACTAGGATTAAACAGACTTAATTTTGATTTTTGAGCGGTTCTCGACATCTCCCTGACGAGAGCGATTTGTCCGTTCCCCCAGCTAATTCCTCCAAAGCGCGTTTGCGTTTTAAGCAACTCTGTGGCTTGGCCGGTGAAAGGAGCCCTTAAAGCATATACTACATCTCTGAAAGGAACTTGGTTTTTAATTAAACCACTATCGAGCGGACTAGCCCATGTGATCGTGGCCGCTTCGTCATCTCTCCAGTCGAAGCTGCGTGGTACATTTTGCACATTGTCATAGCCGGAAGGACGTACCTCCGTGGAAGGGAGTTCAGCCAGTGTCTTTACCAATTTACCGCTTCGATCAATAAGGTTAACGGTAGACGGGAAGCCAGCAGCAGATACCAGGTACGAAAATGGTTTGCGCAATGTTCTGGTCATCAGGTAATTCTTGTCGGGTGACAAGGACACACTGGTATAGATAGCTGGTTGTCCGATGGGACTTTCTACTCCATCTTTGTTTTGCACCAACTGAGAAGTGGCCAGAAATTCAAAAAGGACTTCATCGTAAGGGGTTTTAATCAGGTCTTGTATGGTGGCGCTTGGGGCTGCTTTGCCCAAATTTTGCTGAATAGTAGGGCCTGTAGGCGTTAAAGGCTTAACCGGAGCCTGTGAGGCAGGTTTCGGGGCAATCCGGTAAAGAAGGGTTTGATCATCCACCCAGATTAAGCCGCTTCCCATCAGCGCATGCAAGGGCTGTTGATTGATCTTTTTTGCCTGAGCAGTGGAAATATCAATGATGTATAAGTCAACCTGATTGGCATTGGTCTGCATGAAAGCAACTTTGGTTTCCGAAGGACTCCAGCTCAGCCCCGACGCAAAAAGTGGTTGAGGGAGCCCGCTTACACTACTCTCTTTTCCTGTTTTGATGTTCTTCAGGCTGAAGTTATTGATGAAGCTTTGCCTGCTTGGGGAGAAATTGTTGGGATTGATGCGCATGCCTGCAATTTTGTGTTCCGCCATGGCTAATTCTTCCACCGAAATCAAAGGGTTTCGCTCACTAAAAACGATCCACTCGGCTTTGCTGTCAATACTGACTACAGGCGTTGGTTTAGCCAAAAGCAATTCGGTAATTTCTTTGGGAGGAGTCTGATACGGAATCGCATCCTGTGCATTGGCGGTGGTCCCGAATGCCAGAAATAAGAGAGGAAGAAAGATTTTTTTCATTTGGACAGTGAATTTAAGTTCTCCGGAAGTGGCTTTATTTTCACTAGATGCCCGTCCGGATAAAGTTTTGCTACAAGCTATAAACTTACAAATTGTTGAGGCGTAATTTCAAATTTGTATCAAAAATTTGATTAATGCATGCCCGAAGGGGAAAGCC
The DNA here is from genome assembly GCA_037190785.1 of Pedobacter sp. Lineage (GTDB taxonomy): Bacteria > Bacteroidota > Bacteroidia > Sphingobacteriales > Sphingobacteriaceae > Pedobacter. Next base: position 70,962 of record JBBCJN010000002.1, read on the forward strand.
AACTCTCTCTATTTGTTTTTATTTTACTTAAATTTGTCTTTTTGGAAAAGCGGAAGAAATTCTGTTGCGATTCACCATGCTGCTTTAAAGAAGTGAAGCGAGGAAAGTTAGCGGTTAACTAGTATAAATTGGGGTGGGGCTTTCCATTTTCGCAGAAATTTAACTTATAAATACCAAATTCTTTGTCTTTAGAAAAATTAAAATTAAGTAAGAGCCTATGGTTGTCTATGACAGCCGCAGGGTATCTGAGAGGAACGGCTATTCAGGAAAAATGCATGTCCCGAATCATCGGAGGGCAAGATCTTATTGCCATTGGCCCAGAGGGAAGTGGCAAAACGACCACTTATATTTTGGGGATCTTAATGAGGTTAAAATATGGGTTAGCCGAGGCACCAAGGGCACTGATTTTGGTGCCTTCCAATGAGCAAGTGCAGTATGTACTGGAACAGTTCGCTCTGCTGAATAAAAATGACAGTTTTAGCATTGTCGGCCTTTCTACAGAGGATTCCATGGAAGGACAGGTCAATGAGCTGACAGATGGTGTAGATATTGTGATCGCTGTGCCTTCCCGAGCGCGGGCGGTATACCTGAAATTAGGGCTGAATACCAATAAAATTCAGATGATGGTCATCGATGATGCGGAAGAAATGATTCGTAAAGGTTTCCAGTTGCCCATTACAGAGTTGGCCAATAGCATTCAAAAATGTCAGCACCTGGTATTTACAGAAGTGATTCACGATAAACTGAATCGTTTGGTAGAACCATTTATTCGGTTCCCGGCGATCATCGAAGTGGAAGAAATCATCCAGGAAAAACTGAATCTCATTCCTCAATGGTTATACCAGGTCCCTAATTTCAGGACCAAACTCAATTTACTGAATCTATTATTGGCGGATGAGGAAGTGTTTCACAAAGTAGTGGTGTTCGTCAACACACGTTTAACTGCTCAGACACTGGCTCGGGATTTGTTTGATGGCAAGGGGAAAGGCATTTCAGTATGTAAGCCTCTTTTCTTCGACGAAGCAGGGTATGATACGATGGCCGATTTTAAGGCCGATCCCGAAGGACGGGTGCTGGTGGTGGCAAATGAACTAAGACTGGAGGAAGAACCCAATGACATTCCTTTTATCATTCATTTTGATATGCCTGAAGATCAGAAAATATACCTCGACAGGATGCGAACAGACGGGAAAGACGAAGAGGTATTGGCCATCACCTTTGCCACGGATCTCGAACTTCCGTTGATCCGTAAAATAGAAGGAGCTTCCGGAATTAAAATGGAACGGCCGGAAATTCCTGATGGCCTGTTGGTGGAGGAAAAAACAAAAGGAGCCTCTCCGGATTTGCAGACAGACAGGGAGGAGGAAAATATCCTGGATAAAGCTTTTCATTTGAAGAAAAGTAGCAATGCCAAGACGACGAATTACGGGATGGGGGAGAAATTGAAAATGAATAAAAGAAAGAAGTATAATTAAAGATATTTAACTCAAGATGCTTCATAATTAATTTATGTTTATATTTGAAGGAGTACAAATACAGGGCAAATAAAGATGGAAAAGGAAACTGAAATAGGAGAAAATCCGCGCTTGGTAGTGACGGAAGAGATGCGGAGTTACATTTATGAAACCACAAAATGGGCCAATTTGCTGGCAATTTTTGGTTTTGTCATTAGTGGGATCATGGTGGTTGGTTCTTTTACGATCGGATCTTTGATTCAATCCAATCCGGCTTTTCAAAGCATGGCCGGGAGTGCCGCCGCCGCTGGCTCCATGAGCTTTACGTTTGTGTTTCTGCTTCAAGCCTTCATTGTGTTTTATCCGAGTCTCATGATGTTCAAGTACGCCTCGAAGGCTAAAGCGGGTGTGTTGTACGGAGAGCAGGCAAACCTGGACAATGCCATGGCACATCTAAAATCCCTGTTTAAATTCTGGGGAATTCTGGTGATTATTTTTATTGGCTTTTACCTGTTAACGATTTTGTTAACCATCACGGCCACTGTTTAAGTAATATCAGTGATAGAGCTCCATTCCAACCGGTGGTTCCCATTTGGAACGGGGTTCGTAATATTTCCATAATAAGCGGCTTAGTTTCCGAATAAGCACACTTCCCTCATTTTCGTATGTCCAGGAAGTGTCTTTTTGCCGATTGGTAGCGATGCAAAAGACATAATCTCCATGTGGCGCATTGACCAATACCACTTCCGATTTGGCCGCATTGACGGCTCCGGATTTGGAAGCCGCCTGCACATAAGGAGGGATTTGCGAAAGAGCCTCTTTGTCGAAATAGATGCGGATCAGATTGCGATAGATTCTTTCGGAAGCTGCCGGACTGATCATTTTTCCAGATCGGATAAGTGTGAGCAGGGAGGCCATTTCTTTAGGTGTCGTTTGTCCCCACCCGTACTGTCGCTGTGGTTCTTGCCGCCCCGGAGTTCGAGAATTAACCCGTGTATGTGTTAGTCCATAACGTTCCATGAGCTCATTAATGGCAGAACCGGTGCCTGCTAATGATTGAGCCCACAGGCTGGCAGTGTTATCACTGGTTGTAATCATGAGCATCAACACTTTTCCAAGCTCAATCTTTTCTCCGTTTTTAAAAGAGCCCAGAATGTCTTCTCCTGCGTAAAGCAGGCTGTCTTTGTAAATGAGTTTGCTTTTATAATCGAGATTCCCTTGTGCGATTTGCTCAAAAATACCGCAAGTAATCGGTATTTTGATCATGCTGGCGGTAGGGAAGAGCTGATTTTCATTTACACCAGCCCAACGATTGGTTTTTAGAGATTTTACATAGATGCCCGCCTCTCCCTGGAAATCTTTTACAAGCTCATCAAGTAGCTTTTGCAAACGCTGATCTTTTTTTTCTGTTTGCGCAGCGAGGGAGATGCCCGATAAAAACAACAGGAAAAAAATAATGATTCGTAAATCCATGGAAAGAAGGGATAGGGATAAAAAAAAGTCCCTCGGCTTGAGAGACTTTAAAGACATTGTGAAGTCTAGTAGGAAAATTCGTCGCCAGACTTTGAATTAAAGTCATTGTTTTCCGAAAATTCGTACCTTTTTTCTACTACTTCTTGATTGGATTTGATATAATCAATGGTTTCCGTTAATCCTTCCGTAAATTTTTCAAAATCTTCTTTATACAAGAAAATTTTATGCTTTACAAATACACCATCTTCTAATCTCTTCTTGCTCTCGGTCAAGGTTAAGTAATAGTCGCCTGAGCGTGTAGCTTTCACATCAAAAAAATAAGTGCGTTTTCCGGCTCTTACTTTCTTTGAAAAAACCTCTTCTCTCTCTTTATTGTCAAAATCTCCCATTGTTGTGTGTAGTATTGGTTTAAGGTTGGGTAAATATAATGCAATAATTATGAAAGTTCAAAATAGAAAAGGCGAGTTTTCGCATTATTCTTCAAGTAATTGCTGTAGATATATTTCTTTATAGATTCCTTCATTGCTCATAAGTTGCTCGTGTGTACCTTGTTCAAGTAATTTTCCGTCCTCTAAGACTAGAATTTTATCCGCATTTTTTATCGTTGAAATGCGGTGTGCAATGAGAATACTGGTTTTGTTTTTCATCAATCGTCCCAGGTTTCCCAAGATTTCTTCCTCGGTTTTCGTGTCTACAGCAGAAAGACAATCATCAAAAATGAGTAGAGCCGGCGATTTAATCAGTGCCCGTGCAATGGATACACGTTGTTTCTGCCCTCCTGAAAGAGTAATGCCACGTTCGCCTACAAGCGTTTCAAAACCAGCTTCAAACTCCATGATGTTTTGGTATACAGCGGCTTGCTTGGCAGCTTCTTCCACTTTACCCGGAGCAACGCTGTCTAAGCCAAAAGCAATATTGTTGCGAACAGTATCAGAAAAAAGAAAGACTTCCTGGGGTACAAAACCTACTTGCGTTCGGTAATCCTGCAAATTGATGGATTGGAGGTCCTGCTGATCCACCAGGATATTTCCTTCAGAGGTGTCGTACATGCGCATTAACAGGTTGGCCAGAGTGGATTTTCCGGATCCAGTACGTCCTATGATGGCGACAAACTCTCCGGGGCGAATGTCAAAGGATATGTTTTTTAGTGCGGTAATTCCTGTGTCGGGATAAGTGAAACTGACATTTTGAAACGAAATGGCTCCCTTAAGCTCAAAAGCAAGATTATTTGGATTTTGAATATCGGGCGAGAGTTGTAAAAATTCATTAATTCTTTTTTGGGAAGCTGCGGCTCGCTGAATCAGTGTGGTTACCCAGCCCAACATGGTGACAGGAAAGGTTAATTGATTCACATACACAATAAACTCGGCGATGTTTCCGGGAGTAATCGCTCCTGAAATGACCTGCCTTCCTCCGATATAAACGGTGAGGGTAGTACTCAAACCAACGAGCAGGAGCATGGTAGGGAAAAAGAGGGCCTGTGTCTTTACCAGTCCCATGGCATTTTGCTGATAAATCTGGCTTTCTTTTTGAAAAACGGACCTGTTATACGCTTCCCTATTAAACGCTTTAATGACTCTGATCCCTGAAAAACGTTCTTGTACAAAACCCGACAACCTGGAAAGCTGTTCCTGAATTTTTTCGCTTTTCTGGTGAATCAGGGTGTTAACATAATAGATAATGTATACCAGGAAAGGAAGGGGAAGAAGACAATACAACGCCAGTTCGGCATTTACTGAAAACATAAAGTAGATGATCAGTAAGAATAAAACCGCTGTATTAATGGTGTACATAATGGCCGGTCCAACATACATTCTCACGCGGTTTACATCTTCCGTTGCCCTGTTCATGAGATCGCCGGTTTGATTTCGACGATAAAAAGCCATGCTCAGTACCTGATAATGGGCATAGATTTCGTTTTTCATATCGAATTCAATATGCCGTGACATCAGGATGATCGTCTGTCGCATAAAAAAAAGGAACAACCCTCTTAAAAGGTACAAAAAAAGAATGAGAAAACCAAAAAAAAGTAATCCGTAATTGAAAATATCGTAGATCAGCTGTCGTTGGTCAAATCCTTCGAAAAGTCGGTATATGGCAATGTTGTCGGTAATGAGATTAAAGGCATGTCCTACCACCTGCGCCGGGATCACGCCAAAGATATTGGAAATGATCACAAAAAATACGCCGGGAAGGATCCTCCATTTGTATTTCAGGAAGTATTTGTTTAGAAATGACAGATGCTTCATGTGCGGTAAAGGTAGGCAAAAGAAGGAATTTTTTTCTTTAATTAATCTAAGAAAGATAATACTTTTTATCGTAGTTTTGTAGTTCAACAATTCGGTATTGTATGTCTGCAACTAATTCTGCTGTAACTTCCGTTTTAGATCAATTAAGTGCTTTAGGGCACAAGAAGGTAGTGTTTTGTAACGATCCCGATACGGGGTTGAAAGCCATCATTGCCATTCATGATACAACTCTCGGGCCTGCGCTTGGAGGCACCAGGATGTGGAGCTATGAATCAGAAGGAGAGGCGCTGGAAGATGTCTTGCGTTTATCAAAAGCGATGACGTATAAAGCCGCTATTTCGGGCTTAAACCTGGGAGGAGGAAAGGCCGTGATCATTGGAGATTCCAGGAAATCCAAATCCGAAGCGTTGATGCGTAGTTATGGCCGTTTTATCAAAAATCTGAATGGAGAGTTTGTAACCGCCGAAGACATGGGTACCACTACGAAGGACATGGAGTATATCCGGATGGAAACTTCTCATGTAACGGGTGTGCCGGAGTCGATCGGGGGAACAGGAGACCCTTCGCCGATTACTGCAAAGGGGGTGTATCTGGGTATCAAAGCCTGTGTTAAAGAAGTGTTCGGGACAGATATGCTTGCCGGAAGGTCGGTCGTGGTGCAAGGAATTGGAAATGTAGGTGAACATCTCGTCGATTTGCTCAGGAAAGAAAATGTGGAGGTATACATCAGTGATATCAACGAAGAAAGACTTCAGCAGGTTGCCAGAAAATACAAAGCAAAGCCCATAAGTGCAGACAAAATTTTCAGTATTGGTGCGGATATTTATGCACCTTGTGCCTTAGGAGCGACGGTCAATGACAAAACGATCAAGACCATGAAGTTTGCCATTATTGCCGGATCAGCCAACAATCAATTAAGCGATGAAAAGATTCACGGACGGCTGTTGTTAGACAGAGGCATCCTCTATGCACCCGATTACCTGATCAATGCAGGCGGCTTAATTAATTGCTATTCTGAATTAACCGGTTTCGGTAAAAAGCGAACCATGCAACTCACTGAAAACATTTATAATGCCACCAGAGAAGTGATTCAGCTGTCGAAGGCGGAAAACATCCCTACCAATATGGCCGCAGCCCGTATTGCGGAGAAACGTATTTTTGATATCAAACGCATCAAATCATCTTATTAATTCGAAGTATAATCTGTAAAATTTACCACCCCTCGTTCTTATATTCATGTTAAACAGAAGGCATTTAAGGATCAAAGCTTTGCAAAGCATTTTTGCATGGCACATGACAGAAAAAAAAGACCTCTTAAATGGTCAGAAATCATTAATGAAAAGTATCGATAGCGTATACGAAATGTATATTCGCATGTTGGCACTCATCGTTGATGTGACCGAGTATACCGCAAATGATGCCATGGAAAGGGCCAATAAACATCTTCCTACCCAGGAAGATTTAAGCCCCAATCAAAAATTGTTGTCCAATAAATTTGCCTGTGTTCTCAAAGAAAATCCAGACTACATCAGTGCAGTCAATAAATATCAGGTAAACTGGCACGCAGATCCTGAGTTAGTGAAAACCATCTTTAATAAACTGAAACAAAGCAAAGAGTACCAGGCTTATCTTTCAGATGAATCAGCAGAAACACTGGAAAGTTCCAAAGAGATCATTAAATTTATCTTCCGGAAAATTCTTCTGAAAAACATGAATATTCTTCAGGCTTTTGAAGATCGATTTATTAACTGGCCTGTCGATAATGAAGTAATGAAAGGAATGGTGGCCAAGACGCTTAAAAACTTCGAAAGCGAAGATCCCTTCAAAAATAAATTAACTGAAATCAGCGCCGACTGGGAAGAAGATAGTCGTTTTGTGAAAGATTTATATACTTATACTATAAAAAATGATCCGATGTACCAGGAGATGATTGCGGAAAGGACCAAAAATTGGGAATCGGACAGAATTGCTTTGATGGATACCATTTTAATGAAAATGGCGATTTGTGAATTAATGAATTTCCCGTCCATCCCTGTAAAAGTAAGCATTAATGAGTACCTTGAGTTATCAAAAGATTACAGTACGCCCAAAAGTAATTCGTTTATAAATGGTATCTTGGACAAAATTTTAAATGATCTGAAAAGATCAAATAGTATTAAAAAAATAGGAAGAGGATTAATTGAAGAGTAATATGAAAATATGGACCTGTCTTGGCCTCTGTTTAATGGTGGCTTTCAGTGCATGCCAATCGGCTAACAATGCCGAATCCGCAGAAAATCATGTAGATAGTGTAGGAAAGGAAGTTGCTCCTGAAGATGCTCCCGTCATGAAATTTGACAAAGAAATCTTTGATTTTGGAACCATCACCATTGGCGACCAGGTAACGCATGAGTTCAAGTTTACAAATGCCGGCGAAAGCCCGCTCATTATCACCAATGCCACGGCTACCTGTGGCTGTACAGTGCCTGAATACCCCACACACCCTATTAAGCCTGGAGAAAGTGGAATCATTAAGGTCGTCTTTGATAGCCAGGGAAAACTCGGTGTTCAGGATAAAGTGGTAACCATCACCTCCAATGCAAATCCGACGGTTTCTAGCCTTCATGTGGTTGGGGAGATTAAAGCAAAGAAAGATTAATAGAGATTAAATAAAAGCATTCAATTCATTCTAAATTATAAATATGATATCAACAGTATTACTTCAGTCAAACAACAGCATGATGGGAACCATTGTGCCCATGATCTTAATTATGGTGGTTTTCTATTTCTTTATGATCAGACCACAGGTTAAAAAAGCAAAAGATCATAAAAAAATGGTCGAAGAACTACAGATAGGAGATAAAATAGTGACCACTGCGGGCATACACGGCAAAATTATCGGATCCAATGAAACTACTTTTTTAATAGAAGTAGAAGGGGGATCAAAAATTCGCTTCGATAAGTCGGCCGTTTCCCTAGATGCCACAAAAGCATTGAATAAGCCTGCAGCTCCTGCAAAGGCCTAAAGGAAAACAAAAAAAAGAAGCGCCGCTCTATCCTATATAGAGCGGCTTTTTTTTTGTATTTTTACCTGATGCCATTCATGAAATTAAGCAAGTTTGAGCGTAAGCGTGTGTTTGTGTTGTTCTGTTGCCTGTGTTTTGCCATGGCGGCATGGTTGTTTATGGCACTTAATAATACCTACGTTTACACGGCCAAAACCATTCTCAAGTACAAAGATTTTCCACAGAAAAGAGCCTTTAAGGCGTTGCAATCCGACACGGTTGACCTGCAGATTGAGGGCACAGGCTGGCAATTGCTTTTTGCGCGCCTGAGGATTAATCCGCCCTCTGTAAGGGTAAGCCTTGAAAAGCTCAATCAACGTAATTTCGTGCTTTTCTCTGAGCAGTTGACTCAGGTTAATAAACAGTTAGAAAGTTCGCAGAAAGTTATTTCAGTAAAACCAGATACGCTGTATTTCGATTTTTCCAGACGAACCAGCAAGCGGGTGCCTGTAAAATTACTTTCCCACCTGCACTTCGCAAAACAATACGGTATTGCTAGTGAGATAACACTTAAACCTGCTTATGTGAACATCTCCGGGCCCCAGGAGGAATTACTAAAAATAAGCCATTGGCAAACGGACACCTTGAAATTGAGGGACCTGAAACAAAGTCTTCAAACGACGGTGCCGATCAAAGCAAACAATTACCCCAACATCAATATATATCCTTCAAACATTGGTGTTTATCTACCTATAGATGAATTTACAGAAAAAACGGTAGAGGTCCCCTTGAATGTGATCAACAATAAGGAGTTTTATGACGTTCGGCTCTTCCCAAAGAGAGTGAAAATTACTTTTTTGGTGGCTCTTACTCGTTATCATGAAGTAGATGCAGATTTCATTGCTGCCAGTGTCGATATGGACGAATGGCGATCCCTGAAACATCCGCAATTGACGGTACTATTGACCCGTTTTCCCGAGTATTGCAATCTGGTGAGCATCACCCCACAAAAAATAGACTACATTGTAGAAAAGTAAATTAATGAAGAAAGTTGGAATAACAGGAGGAATCGGCAGTGGAAAAACCCTTGTATGCCGGGTTTTTGAAACCCTCGGAGTACCGGTTTTTTATGCTGATACGGAAGCGAAAAAGGTGATGACTACCGATCTAATTCTGATGGATGAAATTAAGCAACTTTTTGGTGAAGAAAGTTATGACAATGAGGGACGTCTGAATCGTCATTACCTTGCAAGCATTGTTTTTGAAAATGAAGCGAAGCTTGTCCAGTTGAATAAGCTGGTACACCCGGCTGTGTTTAGGGCATTTGATCAATGGCTAACAGAAACCCCACCAGGTGTTCCTTATGTCCTTAAAGAAGCCGCCCTGCTCTTTGAGAGTGGTTCCTATCTGCAATGCGACTTCAATTTGTTGGTAACAGCCCCGGAGGATGTCCGGATCTCTCGTGTAAGGAAGAGGGATGGTTTCTCTGAAGAACAGGTGAGGGCGAGGATGGCGAAACAATGGAAAGAAGAAGAAAAAGAAAAATTAGCCAATGGATTTATTCGAAATGTAGAAGGACAGTCCATTATCCGGCAGGTATTGTATTTTCATGAGCAATTTAAAAAGAACTGATCCGGAGAGAAACATACTGGACGATTTTATCGTAGTCAGACAGCAGGGGCTGTATTGCAAATACGGGAATTTTTATCTTGATCCAAAGGAAGCCGTTCCATTGGCCGTGATTTCGCATGCCCATGGAGATCATGCAGTGAATGGGAATGGGGAAGTTTACGGAACAGCAGCCACCATTGCCATCATGATCCACCGCTATGGTAAATTTGCAGGCGATCGCTTGTTGGTCCAGGAATACGGGAAGCCGTTTTACATTGGTTCGGTGAAATTATGTGTTTATCCCGCAGGACATATTTTGGGTTCTTCTCTAGTATTGATGGAATATGCCGGCGTAAAGTATCTTTATACGGGAGATTTTAAGTTGCAGCATGATCCAACCTGTGAACCGCTGGAATTTATAAAAGCGGATGTATTGATAACGGAAACCACATTTGCAGATCCACAGGTGCAACATCCGGAAGCAACGGAAGAAATAAAAAAGCTGAATGAGGTAAAAGGCAATCTTCTATTGGGAGCGTATGCACTCGGAAAAAGCCAGCGTTTAGTGGAACTCATCACTCAACACTGTCCCACAAAACGGATATTGATGCACCACCGGATCATGCCCCTGATGAAAATTTATGAACAATTTGGTAGACAGTTAGGGAATTACGAAGTGTATGACAGAAAGGTCATGAAGCAGCACGATGGACTTATCTACATCGTGCCACCAATGGTTTATCACAGTTACATTCGCGCCATCAATGTTACCCGTATCTTCGTGACCGGATGGAAACAAAAACAGGCCGGTCAGTCCCTCAGCCTGTATATTTCGGATCATGCAGACTGGAAGGAGTTACTCACGATGATTGCTGAAACGAATCCAAGGGAAGTATGGACCACCCATGGAGATGGAAAACAACTTCAAAATTACTTCACTGATAATTTGGTCGTTAAATTGCTTTAGTCATGAAAGAGAAGGAAGACTACTACTTTAATGAAGAGGGCTTAATGGTATTTACGGAGGCCTATCACCGGAAGCGGGGGTATTGCTGTAAGAATAAATGCCGTCATTGTCCTTGGAAATTTGGGAAAAAAAGTGGTCAAAATTCCTCATCTCCTATGACTAACGAACCAAAGAAATGATAATGCAATTGTTTAAGGAACAACCTGCGCCCTCTACGGAAGACGTATTTCATCAGACACTGGTAAATATTATTCTTACCTCTCAATGGGCGTCACAACGAATTAAAGAAGCTCTTCTACCTTACCATATTACGCAACAGCAATACAATGTGCTTGGGATATTGAAGCGTCATTACCCTAGTCCCTGTACCATTAATTTGCTGAGATCACATATTCTTGATAAAATGAGTGATACTTCGCGCATCATTGATCGGCTGATACAAAAGGGATATGTGTCTAAGAATGCCAATTCTACAGATAAAAGAGCCGTAGATATTTTGCTTTCCGAGCGCGGTTTAGGCCTTCTGAAAAAACTTGAAAAAGAAATTAATCTGATCAAAATCATTGACTCTAAGTTGTCCTTAGAAGAAACAGAGCAGTTAAATACGCTTTTAAATAAGTTTCGAATTTAACAGGGCCTTATTAATGACTGCTGAAGTAACCGGCAAGGGCAATCCCGATACCGAGAAGCACAGCGGTCATTTTCTTTTGATTAATTTTATGCCCGGCGCTCGACTCGAAAAGAATGGTGGTGGATATGTGTAAGAAAATGCCAATGACAACCCCCATGATGTGATTGAAATAAACTTCCATCCCGCTACTCATGGCCAAGCTCAATCTTTCGCTAAAATAAAAACCCAGAGGTGCCATGGAAGCAAAAATCACAAGACAAATGATGATTTGACTCTTAGGGGAATGATTTTGAAAAAGGATACTTGCCAACGCAAAAGCCGCTGGAATGTGGTGCAGGGAGATGCCGAATATCAATTCATGATTTTGTTCTTTTACCAAAGGCATGCCTTCTAGAAAGGCATGCAAACATAAACTGATCATGATTCCATAAGGAAAGAACGATTCCTCATGATGTTTGTGTAAATGCCCGTGTTCTACCCCCTCAGAAAATTGTTCTAAAAAAACCTGTAGCAAAAATCCAAGAAGGATAAATACACCGACCAATTCATGAGAAGGTCCTTTATAAACTTCAGGGATGAGATGTAGGACAGTGATGGAAAATAAATAAGCTCCACTAAAGGAGAGAATGAGTTTTAGCAAGTCCGCTTTCTGTTGCTTAAAAAGAAAAATACTAAGTCCACCGGCGAGCGCACTAAAAAACAGTAGCAATATTTTCCAAAGTTCCATTAATATTCAGGATAAATGCGTTTAAATACAAAGGAAGTTACTCCTCCTAATAGGGTTCCCAACAAGAGACCAACGAAAATGTCGATCGGATAATGGACACCAACATATAGTTGAGCAAAAGAAATAAGGGCTGCCCAGCTCAGTCCGATGGGGAGGATGGCTTTCCACTTTCTATAAAAAAGACCTATGATAAAGACCGCTAAACCAAAATGATTCGTGGCATGCGCAGAAGGGAAACTGTAGCCGCTTCCACAAACAACTCGCCTAATCAGTTGATCCTGTAATGCAGGGTCGTTACATGGGCGAATTCTTTCTACAGCGGGTTTAATGATTTTTGAAGCGGTAAGGTCTCCTAAAGCAAAAGTAGCCAGCAAGCCGACAATCATAAAATACCCCGTTTTCCCATATTGCCGGATACAAAAAACAATGATAAAAAGATAAAGGGGAGACCAAAAATATTTATTTCGGACCAAGGGCATTAGCCAGTCAAAAAATGGGTTGGCCATTCCCCGATGAATCTGGAGAAACCATTCTGTGTCCAATTGTTGTAATTCACTAATCATGTTTTGCGACAAACAAGAATTAAACGGTCGGAACTATTCTCTTTATACGGCTCCAGTTGATAGTTTCCAAATTTGTCTACGATGGTAAAACCACTTTTCTCCATCATTCGTTCAAAGTCTGACAGTAAAAAGGCCTGAACACGTTCCTCAAAAGCATAGGTCTTGTTTTTATGCTCAAAATTAATGTGCTTGATAATTTTTCCCTCAGAAACAAATTTATGAAGGTGAAACTCGATTCCTTCCAGGGTCTTCGTTTCCTGATTGGTGAGATTTCGAAGAATTTTTTGCGTGTTAAAATAATCCAGGACGAAAGTTCCATCTCTTTTTAAACCCTTACGAATGGCTTTTAAGGCATTGATATGATCTTTTTCACTGTCAAAATAACCAAAGCTGGTGAAAAGATTAAGGGCGATATCAAAATAATGAATAAAGGACAGCTTCCGCATGTCATGCACATAGAAATGCAATCTCTTTTGCTCAAATTGCTGCGCGAAACGAATATTTTGCTCGGATAAGTCAATACCCGTTACCTCATAACCTTTTTTGTGAAGGTACACGGAATGTCTGCCCCTTCCGCAGGCAACGTCCAGAATTTTACTGTTGGCAGAAGGTGTTAAGTAAGCGGACAACTGGTCAATAAGAAATTCAGCTTCTTCATCATTCCGTTGGCTATAAAGGACATGATAATAAGGGGAATTAAACCAGTATTGAAACCATTTTCGCTGCATGTAATCTGTTTCGCTGATATGAAAGACAAATATAGTGTTTTGTGAAGCAACGCATGTGAAATATTTTTTTAATGCATTGATGTCGCATTAAAATAAATGGGAGAGGGATCGGTGATGCTGGTTTTTTTTAAAAAATGCGTAATTTTGGAAAAATCTGATTTACCTTGACTTTAATAAAATCTATATCTGGAATTCGGGGCACCATAGGCGGGGCTCCAGGCGATTCGCTTACTCCACTAGACGTGGTTAAGTTTACAGCGGCCTATGGTCAGTGGGTCATTCAACAGACTCAAAATCCAAAAATAGTCATTGGACGGGATGCACGTATATCGGGCGAAATGATTAATCAACTGGTGAGTGCAACACTGGTCGGATTGGGAATTGAGGTGATTGACCTTGGTTTATCAACAACCCCTACTGTAGAAGTGGCTGTTCCTCTCGAAAACGCAGGAGGAGGTATCATTCTGACAGCTAGTCACAATCCGAAGCAATGGAATGCCTTGAAACTCCTTAATCATAAAGGAGAGTTTATCAGTGATGAAGAAGGAAAGAAAGTGCTGGAGATGGCCGACAGTGATTCGTTGCGTTTTGCGGAAGTGGACAATTTGGGCCATGTGCGAAAGGACGATACCTATATGAACAAACATATAGACCTCATTTTAGCACTTCCTTTGGTGGATGTCGCGGCTATCCGTCAGGCAGAGTTTAAGGTTGTAGTAGATGGAGTGAATTCTACGGGGGGAATTTTTGTGCCGGCTTTGTTGAAAGCTTTGGGAGTGGACGTTGTGTACGAGTTATTTTGTACGCCCGATGGACATTTTCCACATAATCCAGAGCCGCTTCCTGAGAATCTTACCGATATTTCCAGTTTAGTTAAGGAAAAAAAGGCTGATTTAGGCATTGTCGTTGATCCGGATGTAGATCGTCTATGTTTCGTTAATGAAGACGGGAGTATGTTTGGAGAAGAATATACCCTCGTTGCGGTGGCTGACTATGTGTTACGCCATCAACCTGGAAACACGGTGTCAAATTTATCTTCTACGCGTGCATTACGTGATGTGACCGAAGCGGCCGGACAACAATACCATGCCGCAGCTGTAGGAGAAGTCAATGTTGTTCAGCAAATGAAGGCCAACGCAGCTGTAATTGGAGGAGAAGGAAATGGAGGAATCATTTATCCGGAATTGCATTACGGCAGAGATGCGCTGGTAGGCATCGCTTTATTTCTGTCCCACCTGGCTAAATCGGGCCTGTCTATGACAGCTTTGCGCGCTTCCTATCCGGCTTATTACATCTCTAAGAACAAAATCACGCTGACGGAAGGAATGGATATAGATGGTTTGTTACTGCGTGTTCAGGAAAAATATAAAGATCAACCTCAAACCACTATTGATGGGTTAAAGTTGGAATTTGATAAGGAGTGGATACATTTACGCCGCTCTAATACAGAACCGATCATCAGGATTTATAGTGAAGCGGCCAGTGAGCAACGCGCTAACGACCTTGCTGAACAAATCATGACAGATATCCGCCAGTTATTAAACTTAAGCTAACTCCTGCTCCCTTATGAAAAGAATATATTTAGACAATGCCGCTACTACCCCTTTAGATAAAGAAGTAATTGCGGAAATGACCAATGTGATGGAAAACTTCTATGGAAATCCTTCCGCGATTCATACGTTGGGAAGAGAAGTAAGAACGTTGGTAGAGAAAGCGCGCAAGACCGTGGCTCAGTTATTAAACGCCACTCCTTCTGAGATATTTTTTACTTCCGGCGGAACGGAAGCAGATAATACCGCAATTCGTTGTGGAATTTCTGCCTATGGAATTAAACATGCCATCACCTCTAAAATAGAACATCATGCCGTTGAACATACCTTGGAAATGATGTTAAAGAATGGCGTAATTGATAAATTAAGTTATGTGGATGTGGATTCCAAAGGAAATGTAGATTATGCTCACCTGGAGAGCTTGCTGAAAGAAAATGAGCGAAGCTTTGTGAGCCTGATGCATGCCAATAATGAGTTGGGGACTTTGTCTGATATGGAACGCATCGGTGATTTATGTGAACAATACAACGCCATCTATCATGCCGATACTGTACAAACCATGGGACACTATAAACATGATGTGAGAAACCTAAAAGCACATTTTATTGTCTGTGCCGCCCATAAACTACACGGACCTAAAGGTGTCGGTTTCTTGTATGTAAATAACGCGATTAAAATTCCACCTATGATCTATGGGGGAGCACAGGAACGGAATATGCGTGGAGGAACGGAAAATGTATACGGAATTGTAGGCCTGGCCAAGGCAATGGAAATTGCTTATCGGGATATGGATGCTCATCAGGTACACATACAAGGGCTAAAAGATTATTTTAAAGGTCAGCTGGAAGCAGAAATCCCGGGCATCGCATTTAATGGAGCTACAGAAGCTGAGCAAAGTCTATACACGGTATTGAATGTTTCTTTTCCGGAAATGGACATGGCTGATATGTTGCTATTTAATTTGGATATCAATGGGATATGTGCTTCCGGTGGGAGTGCGTGCTCTTCGGGATCTAACATCGGATCACACGTATTAAACGGAATAAAAGCCGATCCGAACAGGCCATCTGTCAGGTTCTCTTTTAGTAAGTATACCACCAAAGAAGAGATCGATCATGTCCTCGAGAAAGTAAAAATGCTGGTAAAGCAAAATGCGCTGGCCTAAATGAAGCAAAAAGTTCAGCGAAAAGAATAAACAAAAAATAGATTTCCTTGTTCTTTTTTTATACAAAAAGTTTATTGCCATGAAAGAAAAACAGGAACCCAGGAAAAATAGGGTGATCCCCGAAGAGATCAACCCTGAAAAAAAAGAGGAAAAAAGAAAAGAGGAAGGCATTGAGAAAAATAGCTCCTCTTCTATAGGCACAACGCATTTTTCTAAAGATCACGGGAGGAGCCATCCGCCTCTGGGAGAAGGACATGAACCCGGAACAATTCCTGGAAGTGGGGTATAAAGCACCGGAGAATAATTGTATATTAGGGCTGATATTAAAAACTCCAAGGAATGCAAAGAAGAACGTTTATTCGTCATTCGGCTCTTGCTATGGCTGCGATGGCATTATTCAATGATCGTCTCTGGGCGAACGCAAGCGCAACTGCGGTAAAAGGTCTGAACGAATTCAGAGCATTGCGTAGAGATGTGGGTATTTTTACTGCACAGGGGGGTACTATTGGATGGTTAAATGGTTCAAGTGGTTTTGTAGTGGTAGATTCTCAATTTCCTGCTACAGCTTCTCAAGTCATTGAAGAGTTGAAACGATTAGGAAATAAGCCTTTTAAGTATTTATTAAATACGCATCACCATGGAGACCATACAGCAGGGAATATTTCCTTTAAAGGCCTGGTACAGCAGGTTGTAGCACACCAAAATGCCGTTGTTAACCAAAAGCTGGCGGCAGAAAAAGCCAATAATAGCGAACAACAGTTATTTGCCGATGTCACTTTTGGAAGAGGATGGCGTGCACCGGTAGGAGATGAAAAAATTGAAGCTTACTACTACGGCTCTGCTCATACCAATGGAGATGTGGTTTATCATTTTCAACAGGCCAATATTGCTCATGTGGGGGATTTAGTGTTTAATCGCAGATATCCCTATATTGATAAAGCAAATGGAGCCCATATTGGCAACTGGATCAAGACACTTGATCAGATACAGAATCAATTCGATTCAGATACGCTCTTTATTTTTGGACACAGCCTCGATCCGGAAAAGGTGACCGGAAATAAAGAGGATATCCATGCGTTCAAAAATTACTTGCAAGCATTATTGGAAGAGGTTTCTACACAGATTAAAGCAGGGAAATCTAAAGAAGAAATTCTAAAAATTACGTCTATTCCGGGAGGCGAACAATGGAAAGGAGAAGGAATAGGCCGTAGTTTGAACGCTGCCTACGAAGAATTAACTGTGGGATAAGGAGCTAAAAGGTATTAAATTGATTTATGTCTTGAATTTTTCCTGTTTTTCCTGAGGTTTAAGGTAAAGAGGAAGAACCCATACCAGGAATACATTCTGGCATCAGTAATTCCTGTCCTAAGGGTTGTCGGTATTTAATAGCGGTTTCGCTTCTGGGCTGTTTTTGACGTTTCAAATAAAATTCCCTGATAATGTTACTCATTCTTTCCAAAAGGAAGGGCAAGCACCCACACTCCGGAGTCAACTAGTTTTGCCATACGAGTCAGGTGCCCCGCAAAATTTCTTTTGGTTCTCTCTTTCAAAAAGCAGTGACAGGTCCGGTCTTTAAAATAACCAATTGATATATTTTCCTACCCTAATCTTCCGCTCCCCATCTCAGCTGATAAAGTTTTATTAAATGGAGGATTGGCTTTTGGGGTTTGGGCTGTGACAGAGATTTCAGAGAATCTCAAACGAATAAACAATCACTTTTTCATTCAATAAAATGAAAAATAACCGGTAAATAAAAAGACACCGCATGGGTGCCCTTTTTGATGGAGTATTTAATTAAGTCTTTTTAATGTTGCATCATTTTTAAGAAGGTGGCAATCCTGGATTTCATTTCTCTACGGTCAACGATAAAGTCTAAAAATCCATGTTCCAATACAAACTCTGAGGTTTGAAATCCTTTAGGAAGGTCCTTTTTAATGGTTTCTTTTATCACCCGAGGTCCTGCAAAGCCAATCAATGCCCCTGGTTCAGCGATGTTGATGTCTCCCAGCATGGCGTAAGAAGCGGTGACACCCCCAGTAGTAGGGTCAGTCAGCAGGGAAATATAGGGGATTTTGGCCTGACTCAATAAAGCAAGTTTGGCAGAGGTTTTGGCCATCTGCATCAATGAAAATGCAGCTTCCATCATCCGCGCACCTCCTGATTTTGAAATCATCAGGAATGGAACTTTGTGTTTCAGGCTATAATCAATAGAACGGGCAATTTTTTCACCTACCACTGAACCCATTGATCCTCCTATAAAGTTGAAATCCATACAGGCAATCATAATGGGTTGTCCTTCAATCTTCCCATGCGCAGCACGGATCGCGTCTTTTAAGCCTGTTTTAGCCGTGGTTTCTTTGATTCGGTCGGTATAAGGTTTACTGTCCACGAATTGAAGCGGATCTCCTGAAGTCAGGTGGTCAAAAAGAGGGGTAAACTCATTATTGTCAAATAAAACCTCGAAATACTCTCTGGATCCTACCCTCAAATGGTAGTTGCAAAAATGACAAACGTATTTATTTTCAGTCAAATCAGCACTGTGAAGCACTTTTTTGCAGTTGGGACACTTATTCCAAAGACCATCAGGCGCTTCCTTTTTCTCTTCGGTGGTGGTACTGATGCCCTTTTTTTCTCTCTTGAACCAAGCCATGTTAAATATCAAAAATGCGAGTACAAAGAAACAAAAAAATATTTAAGATCAAGCTATTTGACAAGGAACTCTTTTGGAAGAACGAGTGAAGAAAAGAGCATTTTCATTTGGATAGGGCCTTTTAAAACCCTTTATACGCCTTATTTATGGCTTCTTATTCCCGAAAAGTGCAATAATTTTTTTAACTTCGGAAACTTCAAAAAAATCAAAATGAGTTTAAAAGAATACAAGGGGGTAATTCATGGGGCGGCGCTTCAGGAGTTATTTGAAAAAGCAAAACAACACCAGTTTGCCTTACCGGCAGTGAATGTGACTGGTACAAATACCATTAATGCTGTTATGGAAACGGCTAAAGCAGTGAATTCTCCAGTAATGATCCAGCTGTCTAATGGCGGAGCGCAGTTTTATGCAGGCAAATCACTCGACAACGAAGGACTGAACGCTTGTATTTTGGGGGCGGTATCTGCTGCAAAACACGTACACCTTTTAGCAGAGCATTACGGGGTAGCGGTGGTATTGCACACCGATCATGCGGCAAAAAAATTACTCCCCTGGATTGATGGCTTATTGGCCCACGGAGAGCGTTTCTTTGAGGAAACTGGTAAGCCCCTCTTTTCTTCTCATATGTTGGATTTATCGGAGGAGCCGATTGAAGAGAATATTGAGGTGTGTGTAGCGTACCTGAAACGAATGGATAAAATGGGGATGACCATCGAGATAGAATTAGGGGTAACCGGGGGAGAAGAAGATGGAGTGGATAACAGTGATGTGGATAGCTCTAAACTATACACGCAACCTTCTGAAGTGGCTTATGCCTACGAGGAGTTAAGTAAAGTAAGCGAGCGTTTTACCATCGCTGCTGCTTTTGGAAATGTGCATGGAGTATATAAACCGGGAAATGTAAAATTACAACCTGTTATCCTCAAAAACTCGCAGGAATACATTCGTGAAAAATACGGGCTGCAAGCAGAAAAACCAATAAATTTTGTATTTCATGGAGGTTCTGGCTCTACACAGGAGGAAATTAGAGAAGCGATTTCTTATGGAGCCATTAAAATGAATATTGATACAGATATGCAGTGGGCTTTTTGGGAAGGTGTCCTCGCCTTTTATCAAAAAAATGAAGCGTACCTACAAGGTCAAATAGGCAATCCTGAAGGGGAAGATAAACCCAATAAAAAGTACTATGATCCACGTGTGTGGTTGAGGAAGGGAGAAGAGGCCTTTGTGAGCCGTCTAAAAGGAGCTTTTGAAGACCTCAATTGCCTGGATGTAAACAATAAGCTCTAAGCTTTAAAAGTAATGGATAAAAGTAAAACGCAAACAGCAAACCTGTTTGCGTTTTTTTTGTTTTACCATAAAATAGAAAACATGAAGAAAAGTAGCAAAAATAGCCCGTTGTTTGAACGTTTTGCAAATGCCGCTACACGCTTTACCGGAAGTTCAGGAGCTTTTTCGATTGCCGTCCTTATAGTGGTGGCCTGGGCAGTTTCAGGTCCCTTATTTGGCTACTCGGAAACCTGGCAATTAGTCATTAATACCGGCACCACCATCATTACCTTTTTAATGGTTTTTTTGATCCAAAAGGCGCAAAATAAAGATAATAAAGCCATTCAGCTTAAACTAAATGAGCTCATCGCAGCGCACAAAGAAACGAGCAACCGGATGGTAGACATCGAAGATCTTACGGAAAGTGAGCTGGATCAATTACACAATTATTACGTGGTATTGGCAAGACTAGCCAAGGAAGAAGCAGATATCCACGTTTCACACTCCATTGATGCTGCCAGAAAAGTGGCGAAGAAAAAGGAAAAACGTCTGCAAAACTAAATAGCATGGAAACATTTCAGGTACATAAAATTATTCATCCGGAAGATCTTGAAAAGGCTCTGGCCGTGAGAAGAATGGTATTTGTTGATGAACAGGGTTGCCCCTTGGAGCTGGAGCAGCAGCATGAAGAAAGCTCAATTCACTTTCTGGCACTTTCGGATCACTACCCCTGTGGAACAGCCCGCTGGCGTAAAACCGCTCAGGGCTATAAATTAGAACGATTTGCCGTACTAAAGGAATTCCGGGGCTATGGTATTGGAAGGGCTTTAATTGCCACGGTGTTGGCAGATCTACCTTATGAAGCCAATTATATTTATTTGAATGCTCAGCTTGAAGCAGTTAGTTTATATGCCAAATTTGGCTTTGTCGCCGAAGGAGAAACGTTTGAAGAGGCCGGTATCCTCCATTGTCGAATGGTGAAGAGAACAGAATAGCGAAGACTTTACTGTATAAAAAAGAGGGAGCCTCCCTTTTTGGGAGCGCTCTCTTATATGGCGGACTTTTCAGATTAGTTTGCGGATTTTAATGCAGGCAAGACCCATTTGCTCAGTTCGCTTTTCTGGGCCATTTTCTTTTCGATATCAGCAATGCTCCTTGGAGCAAAGACAGAGAGCATCTCGTAGCCATTTTCCGTAATGAGAATGTCGTCTTCAATGCGAACGGCAATGCCCCACCATTTGGGATCACAATCACTTTCGGAAGAAATATAGATACCAGGTTCGATGGTAATCACCATGTTTTTTTGTAGTACATTGGAACTGCTGCGGTCATGTACATCCAGACCAATATGGTGCCCTAAACCGTGTTTGTAGTATTTGCGGTATTCTTTTTTATCCTTAATTATCCCCAGTTTGAGGAGGCCCTCAGCAATTACCTCACTCGCCGCATTGCTGGCATCAGAAAATTTCGATCCATGTTTCAACGTTTTAAATGCCGCTTCCTGCGCGTCGTACACAATTTGGTAAATCGCTTTTTCCTCAGGATTGAATTTTCCATTAGCAGGAATGGTACGCGTCACATCCGCCGTGTACCCATGGTATTCTGCACCTACATCCATGAGGATTAATGAGTTTCCGACCTTTGTTTTATTATTTGTGACATAATGGAGAATGCAGCCGTTTTCCCCTGCCCCTACAATCGAACCATAGCCCACGTGTTCAGCACCGTATTTCTTATGAATAAACTCATGCAGCCCCTGAATTTCCAATTCACTCATCCCTGCGTGAGCCACTTTCATCACTTCAATTTGCCCCTGACAGGAGATTTCTACTGCTTTTCTTAGCAAAACAATTTCTTCCGGAGTTTTGATTTCTCTTAGCTCGCCGGTCAATTTCATATAAAGACGGTAAGCATCTCTGGTACGGGCGAGGTTGGGTTCGCCCTCCAGCTGTGCTTTGCGTTTAAAGGAAGCGACTAAGCCGTTGAGACGGGCCGTTTCATTGCTGGAGCTTGCAATATCTACAGGAAAGCTGTAAAGCATGGAACTAAATTTTGAAAAATCAAGAGGATAATCTTTGAACTCAGCCCCATTCAAAGCCATTTCTATTCCCAGGCGACTGCGTACCCCTTCAACCCCCAGCCTGCGGCCGGTCCAGCTTTCCTGGGCTGCATTTCGTTGTTGCACAAAAAAAAGCTCTGTAAATGATTTGCCCTGAGCATCGGTTTGCGCTTCCTTAAATACAAACAATACGGCGTCAGGTTCTTTATAGCCGGTAAAATAGTAAAGATCCGGATGTTGATGGTACATGTAATCGACGTCATTGGAATAGTTCCTTACGGGGTTTGCAAAGAAAACCGCCACACTATTCTCGGGCATTAGTTTGCGGAGAGCTTCCCGACGCCCCGCGTGAAATTCTTTGCTCAGGTAGTCAGTAGGTTCATCTGTTTGTGACCAGGCTGGAATGCTACAGATCATTGCCAGCAGATACAAGAAAATTTTTTTCATGATTGGGAGTAATAATTTAGGTTGATTAAAAGTCAGGCAGAGCGTGTGCTGCACTAAAGATAAAAAAGGAAACACAGACTTGACTCCAACGTCTAAAACATTTTACATAAATAGAGAAAGTATCGTTGGTTTTGTTGCAAAAGGAGGGAGATGTATTTAATGAGCCCCATTGAAAATGTGTTGGGCCATCATCGTGGCCTCAAGCCATTTTTCTTTGTCCAGATTCAGAGTCACTCCTTTTTGTTCTAAGAAAGCAATTAATTCTCCGGTATCCATATTGCCCGTCAGCTTATCTTCTGCCATTGGACACCCCCCGACACCAAGAATAGCACTGTCAAAACGACGACAGCCCGCCTCGTAAGCGGCATTTATTTTGTCAAGACGATGCGATGGCTGACTGTGAAGGTGTACCCCGATCTCAGTGCCAGGAAAATTGAGGATCAAGGGAGAGACGACCCTTAGAATCGTCTCTGGTTTTGCGATCCCTGTCGTATCGGCAATAGAGAGGATATGCACGCCCTTTTCAATGAGGGTGTATGCCCATTCACTGACGATTTCAGGATTCCAAGGGTCATTATAGGGATTTCCAAAACCCATCGAGAGGTAGATAACGGCCTCTTTACCATATTTCGCACACTGCTCTAACATTGCTTCAACCAGTGGAACAGAATCGGCGATGGAACGGTTCGTATTTCGTTGCTGAAAAGTTTCAGAGATCGAAAAGGGATACCCCAGATAATGGATCGCTGCTTGTTGAACGGCCGTTTCCACGCCCCTTTCATTGGCTACAATCGCCAATAGGCGGGTGCTGGAGTTTATACGAAGTTGTTCCAGCACTTCCTGCGTATCTTTCATCTGCGGAATAGCCTTTGGAGAGACGTAACTGCCAAAATCGAGTGTGTCGAAACCTATCTCCAGCAATAGGTTGAGATAGGCTATCTTTGTTTCCGTAGGAATCCATTCAGGGAAACCCTGCATGGCATCCCTCGGACATTCAATTAACGTTAATTTGGACGACATATCGTTAGCTCGTAGGAGTAGGAGAAGAGATTGACTTTTCGGATTTCACCTCAGAAGGTTTTACGTAAGGGCGAATAATAAGGCGGGTGCCACGGTCATAACTAAAATAGCTCCATACCCAATTGACAAAGACGACTAATTTGTTTCGGAAGCCCACCAAGGTCATCAGGTGGACAAACATCCAGGTAAACCACGCAAAAATGCCTTGAAAACGTATTTTATTAATATCCACAACTGCACGATTTCTACCAACAGTTGCCATGGCTCCTTTATCAAAATAGGTAAATGGTTGAGTAGATTCTCCGCGGATTTGACGAATAAGATTTCTAGCTAGCCATTTTCCCTGCTGAATTGCAGCCGGAGCTACTCCAGGATGTCCATTGGGTGTTTCTTCTGTAATCATTGCGGCGACATCTCCAATTGCAAAGATGTTTTCATAACCGTCTACCTGGTTAATCTCATTCACTTTTAGTCGATTCCCTCTTACCACGATATCCGGATTCAGACCTTTCAGTACTTCGCCCTTTACACCGGCACTCCAAATGACGGTTGCAGAAGGAATGTTGCGGCCATCCATTAACTGAATTGTTTTTCCATCGTAGGATTGTACACGACCTTCTGTAAGTACGCTTACTCCGAGCTCTGTCAAGAACTTCTGCGCTTTCTGTTGGGCCTGAACCGACATTGCTCCCAGTAGTTGTGGAGAGCCCTCAATCAGGTAAATGTTTACTTTATGAAGGTCAAGTTCAGGATAATCATTTCGCAATACGTGCTTCTTCAGTTCGGCAATGGCGCCGGCCGTCTCTACGCCTGTAGGTCCGCCACCTACCACCACAAAGTTGAGAAGCGCTGCTTCTGTTTGTGAATCCTTCGCGATTAAAGCTGCTTCCAGATTTTGGAGGATCAGACTACGCAGATTTAGAGCTTCCGGGATGGACTTCATAGGCATGGCATTCGCTTCGATCTCTTTTTGTCCAAAGAAATTACTGGTCGAACCTGTTGCGATCACAAGAAAGTCATAAGGGATTTCACCAATGGAGGTTTGCAATGTTTTTTTAGCCGGAAAGACTTCCAACACCTCTGTTACTCTAAAAGTGAGGTTTTTTTGACCTTTAAAAATTTTACGTAAAGGAAATGCAATCGAATCGGCTTCCAAACCACCGGTCGCCACCTGATAAAGCAATGGTTGAAAAGTATGGTAATTATGCCTGTCCAAAAGGGTGACTTCAACAGGTTGATTTCTGAGTTTTTTAGCGAGTTCGATCCCGCCGAAACCTCCGCCTACAATGACGATTTTTGCTTTATTGTTTTCCATAGCATTTAAACTGAAAAACCTACTCGATGGTTTACAAATATATCAGTTTAAGTAAGGAACTGGTCATGAAAAGGGAATAAATTGCCTTTTTATGATGTTGTTTATAAAAAAAGCTGCCTGTCAGGAAACAGGCAGCTTTTTTTAAAAATAGGAAGTCTATTGACGACTTTCTTTCTTGGAAAGATCGATTACAATAGGTGTTGAAATACATAAAGATGAGTAAGTTCCAATGATACGTCCAATTAACAGGGCGAAGATGAAACCTCTGATACTGTCTCCGCCAAAGATGAAAATGGCGATAAGTACAAAGAATACGGTTAATGAAGTTAGGATGGTACGACTTAAAGTACTGTTCAGTGCAAAGTTAATCAACTGATTGCGTTCCTCTCCATACACGTCTACCTTACCACTTGCATTGAGTTTTTCACGAATACGGTCAAATACGATGACCGTCTCTGTCATGGTGTAGCCCATTACTGTTAGGATGGCCGCAATGAAGTCCTGTCCAATTTCAAGAGAGAAAGGAAGCACACCATCCAGGATGGTATAAAACGAAAGTACCAATAGCACATCATGGAAAAGAGCAATTACTGCACCCAGGCCATATTGCCATTTTCTGAAGCGGATCAGGATATAGATAAACATGACAAGGCAAGAGAAAAGGATAGCTCCATATGCCCCGTATACGATATCGTTGGCCACCAAAGGAGTCACTTTTGCCCCCCCTTCGATGGTATAGGCTGCGCCAGTGGCATCTAGTCCTTTTCTTAAAGCAGACTCTACCACCTTATCTGCATCATCGGCATGATCAGTGATGTGATAGGTAGTGGTGATCTTCAACTCCTTAGAAGAACCTGCAGTTACCACTTGTGTTTCTTCTTCTTCTCCGAAGTTGGCCTGTAATTTTTCTTTCACCTCATCCGTACGCATATCCTTATCAAAGTGAACGATGTAAGTTCGACCTCCTTTAAAGTCGATGCCAAGGTTGAGCCCACCGTGTTTGATGTAGAAGCCAATACCGAAAATGATGATAATGGTAGAGATAATGTAATATAACTTGCGATGGCCTACGAAATTGAAAGCCATGTTTTTGAACGCATTACGTGTGATGCTGTTATCGAAGGTAATGACTGCTTTTTTCTCTAATAGGTTATCGAATACAAGCCTCGAGATCAGCACGGCTGCAAAGAGGGAGGTGGCAATACCCACACACAAGGTGGTTGCAAAACCCTGTACAGGACCTGAGCCAAAGATGAAGAGGATAATTCCTAGAATAAAGATGGTCACATTGGAGTCAATGATGGATGACATTGCGTGTTTAAATCCTTCTTTGATGGCAGTAGCCGTGTTTTTGCCTTGAGCAAGCTCTTCCCTTACCCGTTCAAAGATAAGGATGTTGGCATCTACGGATAAA
The DNA here is from genome assembly GCA_037190785.1 of Pedobacter sp. Lineage (GTDB taxonomy): Bacteria > Bacteroidota > Bacteroidia > Sphingobacteriales > Sphingobacteriaceae > Pedobacter. The sequence goes on from JBBCJN010000002.1 coordinate 97,238, forward strand.
CCTATGGTTAGAACAATCCCTGCAATTCCCGGAAGTGTCAATACCGCTCCGAAGGCCGCAAGTACCCCCATAATGAAGAATACGTTGATCACCAAGGCAATGTTCGCTACCCATCCCGCTTTATTGTAGTAGAGGGCCATAAACGCCAGGATAACAATGAACGCAATCACGAAAGAAGTCAATCCACTTTCAATTGCTTCCTGTCCTAGAGAAGGTCCGACTACGAAGTCAGACACAATTCGGGCGGGAGCAGGTAATTTACCCGCTTTTAAGATATTTGCAAGATCTTTTGTGTCTTCCAGGGTAAAACTGCCTGAAATTGTCGATACACCTCCTGCAATCTCCGTTTGTACGGTAGGGGCAGAATAAACGGTGTTGTCCAGCACAATGGCGATGGCTTTTTTATTGTTGCGATCAGCAGAAGCTTCGGCGGTAATTTTTTTCCATTTTGCAGCTCCTTCACTGTTCATGTACATCGTCACCTGAGGTTGATTTTTATCATCATAGCTCTGCATGGCATTGGAAATAGCTTCTCCGCCCAATACTGGACGGCCATCCATGGTGGTGACTTTAATCGCATAAAGTTCGAAGATTTTAGTGCCTGTCATTGGCTTCAATCCCCACATGAACTTTAAAGTGCCAGGGATAAGCGATTTAATGTCAGTTCTGGCAAAATACTGATTTACTTTTGCGGTATCTTTTTGTGCAACCCAACCTACGACAGGACCTGGGCGAAGGGCCTGTTGTCCGTTTTCTGCTTGGTAAGTTGGAATACTTAGGTGGCTGAATAACGGATTGTTTTTTGCTGCATCGTCTTTAACGATATTGGTATCGGCTGCTGCTTTATTGCCTGTAAGCCCAGCTAATTTACTGTCTTTTTTGGTCGTGTCAGTGGTTACGGGGGTGCTGGCCTCTGTCTCTTCCGGCTGAGCGCTTAATGCCAGGGTTTTGTTGATGTTCTCAAGAACACCATACACTTCTTCATTTTGATAAACCTGCCAGAATTGCAACTCAGCAGAACCCTGAAGTAACTTGCGGATACGATCTTTGTCCTGAACACCGGGCATTTCAATGAAGATCCGGTTAGAACCTTCCTGCTTTTGCATGTTGGGACTAACGACTCCAAATCCATCGATACGACTACGGAGAATCGTAAATGAACGATCAATGGCACTATTTCCTTCTTTAGTTAAATAACTTTTTACATCTGCATTACTGGCATTCGCTTTTAGCTGTTGGGAATTATCCTGAGTGGTAAAGAAGTCAGCAAGTTTTCCATTGGGTACCAGCTTTTCATATTCGGAGATAAATAATCCGATGAAGTCTTTTCCTCCGGCATTCATCTGGGCCTGTGCGTTCGACAGTGCCTGATTAAAATTAGGATCTGTCGTGTTATTCGCAAGCGACCTGGTCAATTCAGCAAGAGAAATCTCCATGGTCACATTCATACCCCCTTTTAGGTCAAGCCCTAAATTGATTTCTTTTCCTTTTACCTGTTGGTAGGTAAGTCCCAACAAAGGGTAAACAGGCTCAGTGGCTATGGAGTCCAAATAGGCCTTTTCTTTCGCTTCATCACCATTCGCATAAGCTTTGGCTTTCTTTTCTACCTGGTATGTGACCAGATTAAATGAGAGTGAATACACACAGACAATACCCAGAAGTATTGCCATAAATTTAATAAAACCTTTACCTTGCATTTGTTTGTATTTATTTTTCTTCTATAATGTGCTGTTTTTTAAACAAGTCGGCAAATCTAATTAATTTTTTATATAATAGGACGGCTAATTTCAATTTTTTAACCAACTATTCTGATTTGCGTTGAAACACGCAAAAAGTGTAGGGAAGATTATTTTTTTCATCAGGGGAATGAGCCGCTTTGTGCAAAAGTTTCCATTCATCATCCGGGAGTACAGGGAAGAAAGCATCGGCCTCGTAAGTGGCCTCCACTTCGGTCAAGTAAATGGTGGTGGCTATGGGGAGGGCCAGCTGATAAATCTCGGCTCCACCAATAATGAAAACTTCTTTTTCGTCTTTTGTCAGCTCCAATGCTTTTTCCAGAGAACTCACCACTTCCGCTCCGGAAAAAAAAAGAGCTTCCTGTCTGCTGATAACGATATTGCGTCGATTTGGCAATGGTTTTCCAATCGATTCAAAGGTCTTCCGCCCCATGAGGATCGTGTGTCCAGAGGTAAGTTGTTTGAAATGTTTTAAATCGGCCGGCAAGTGCCAAAGCAATTGATTGTCTTTGCCTATTGCTCTGTTGGAAGAGATGGCGACTACGAGTGAAATGGAAATCATGTAAATGAGCTGAATGGATGATATTGAGCGAATTAAACGGCCACTTCTCCTTTTATATGTGGGTGCGGGTCGTAATCCGTCAAGGTGAAATCTTCAAATTTAAAGTCGAAAATGTTTTTTATCTCCGGATTCAAATGCATTTTGGGGAGTGGCCTTGGCTCACGGCTGAGTTGAAGGCGGGTTTGTTCCAGGTGATTGTGATACAGGTGCGCATCGCCAAAGGTATGAATGAAATCGCCATAGGCCAGTCCACAGACTTGGGCAACCATCATGGTTAATAAGGCATAGGAAGCAATGTTAAAGGGGACTCCCAGAAAGATATCTGCACTCCGTTGATACAATTGACAGCTTAATTTTCCGTCTGCAACATAGAATTGAAAAAAGGCATGACAGGGAGGGAGTGCCATGTTTGCGATCTCGGAAACATTCCATGCAGAAACGATGATTCTTCTGGAATCCGGATTTTTCTGAATGGTCTCGATGATTTGACTGATCTGATCAATGGTACTCCCGTCTGGTTTTGGCCATGAACGCCACTGCGCCCCATATACGGGGCCTAAATTGCCGTCTTCGTCTGCCCATTCATCCCAGATGCGAACCCCATTCTCTTTTAAGTACCGGATATTGGTATCACCACTTAAAAACCAGATCAACTCATGAATAATGGACTTTAAATGCAGTTTTTTAGTGGTAACCATCGGAAACCCTTCCTGAAGATTAAAGCGCATCTGATAACCAAACACACTGATGGTGCCCGTTCCTGTACGGTCGTGCTTTTGGGTGCCCTCCGTTAAGACATGTTGCATTAAATCAAGGTATTGTTTCATAGTGGGGATCTTAAATCAATTGAGGCGGTAATGTAAGACAAAATTATAAAATTAAAAGCCATTTGGAAGGTGCTTTTTTCCACAGAGATCCTTTTTCGAATAGGGTAAATAATGTATTTTTGAAAGATGTTATTTGTAGGTGATTAAATTTAGTATGTTAAAGGGGAAGATAATTCTAACGTGTGTAGTCGGGTGCTTTCTTTCATTGGGGCTTTATGCGCAAAATAAGAAGGAACAGCAATTAGTGGAAGCGGCAAAAGCGCTCACTCTTCAAAAAGTGGTATATGATCCGTCGTATTATCGGATTGCTTATCCGAATGGAGATGTCCCTGAAGGAAAAGGAGTGTGTACGGATGTAGTGATCAGAGCATATCGAAAGCTGGGAATTGATTTGCAGAAAAATGTTCATGAAGATATGAAACAGCATTTCGATCGCTATCCCAAAAACTGGGGCAGGAAAACAACAGACCGCAATATTGACCATCGCAGAGTATATAATTTAATGACCTACTTTAGCAGGCATGGTTTAAAGAAACCCCTTTCTACCAATCTGGCGGATTATCAACCGGGCGATCTGGTGTGCTGGGATTTAGGAAAGGGAATGGCGCATATTGGGATCGTGATCGATCAGAAATCGGCAGATGGGAAACGGTTTCTCGTCGTTCACAACATCGCGAATGGGCAGGAAATTGCTGATTGCCTCTTTTCCTGGAAAGTGATTGGCCATTATCGTTATCAAATTTAGCCTATTCTAAGCTGTATGGTGGGATTTGCAAATGCCAAAATCAATCTGGGGTTATTGATCACTGGGAAAAGACCCGATGGATATCACGAGTTACAGACGGTCTTCTATCCCGTCAGTGCATTGTATGATGTGGTAGAGCTGATGGATGCTGAAGAGAATTCTTTTGAAAGTGTGGGCGAGGAGATTCCTGGCTTGGTGAAGGACAATCTTTGTCTGAAGGCATTGAAATTGCTTCAGAAAGATTTTGCCATTCCTCCCCAAAAAATCCTCTTGTTGAAACGCATTCCGGTGGGAGCGGGTTTGGGCGGGGGCTCTTCAGATGCGGCAACGGTTATTAAATTGCTCAATGAAAAGTTTGAATTAGGGATGGATGAGGAGGCGATGCAGTCATATGCACGCCAGCTTGGAGCAGATTGTGCTTTTTTTATTCATAATAAGGCCTCCTATGGGAAGGGAAAAGGGGATGAGTTGAGTTTTTGTGCCCTAAATCTGACTGCTTATCGTCTTGTCATCGTTAAACCTTCGTTCTCGATTTCGACCGCAGAAGCCTACCGGCAGGTGGAGGTTCAAAAACCTTTACTGCAGTTGGAAGAAGCATTGAGGTATCCAATGAGCGATTGGGAACATTTGGTGGTAAATGACTTTGAAAAATTTCTATTTCCAAACTATCCCGAACTGGCTCAGATAAAAAGTGAACTTTATGAAGCGGGCGCCTTGTTCGCACTCATGAGTGGGAGTGGATCCACCTTGTTTGCCATTTTTGAGAATGAACCCGAATTAAGCTCCCTGAAAAAACGTTTTCAGGTCTTCTCATTGCCTGGAGGAGATTCATAATTTATGATTTATGGGGGAAGGCCGCTTTTACTGATTTTTTCTTCGTTGCTTTTTTTTAAAACCCCTTTTTCGTGCCTGAAAGAATTGGTACATTTGTCGACCTGATTTGATCTTGAAAATATCAGAAAAGAGGCATAAGGCAGATTTCCTGCAGTAACACCACTATTTAACCCCGGTTGATCCATGAAAATTAATCTCATAAGGAAAAAAGGAAAATTCAATTTTGAGGCGACCAATGAAAACGGTTTTCAATTGTTAATGGATGCCAATCCGGCAATTGGAGGAGAAGGGAATGGATTTCGTCCAATGGAAACACTTTTGGCCGGGCTGGGAGGTTGCAGTGGGATTGATGTGGTGAATATCCTTGCTAAACAGCAGGAACCGCTCGAAGGCATTCGCATCGCCATTGACGCTCGTCGGAGAGAAAAGGAAATTCCTGCCATTTTTGAACAGGTCCATGTCCATTTTATATTGGAAGGGACATTGCAGGAGAGTAAAGTGAAAAGAGCACTGCAAATGACCTTTGATAAGTATTGCTCAGTAGCTCATATCTTAGGAAAATCGGCTGAGATTCACTTTACCTATGAAATTCATTCTAAAAAATAAGTCGTATAAAAACGCCTTTTATTCGGTATATCCCCATGAAAAACTTTGAAACCATTGCCATTCGTACACAAACTGAACGAAGTAATCATAAAGAACATTCTGCACCCATTTATCTCACTTCCAGTTATAAGTTTGACGATGCCGAAGAGATGCGGGCTTTGTTTGCAAATGAAAAGGAAGGAAACGTTTACAGCAGGTACTCCAATCCCAATACTTCTGAATTCATAGAGAAAATGGCTTTGCTGGAAGGTGCTGAGCATGGTTTTGCTACTTCTACCGGCATGGCTGCGATCTTTACCACCTTTGCCACCTTTTTAAAACAGGGGGATCATGTGGTTTCAAGTCGTTCTGTTTTTGGTTCTACCCACCAATTGTTAAGTAATCTTTTTCCGAAATGGGGTGTGCATTTTGATTATGCAGATCTGGATCGTCCGGACGACTGGGAAAAGCTTATTCAGCCTTCTACCAAAATGCTGTTTGTGGAGACGCCCTCCAATCCTGGTATCGATTTGATAGACCTTTCTTTTTTGGCTGCATTGGCCAAAAAGCACCAGGTACTTCTGGTAGTAGACAATTGTTTTGCTACTCCTTACTTGCAACAGCCAATCCGGTTGGGAGCGGATATCTCTCTGCATTCGGCAACAAAATACATTGATGGACAAGGAAGAACTCTGGGAGGAATTATTTTAGGAAGTCGGCAGCTCATTACTGAAATTGAGGGGTTTGCCCGTCACAGTGGCCCGGCACTTTCCCCTTTCAATGCCTGGATTCTCTCTAAAAGTCTGGAAACACTTGCGGTGAGAATGGATCGTCATTGTGCCAATGCGCTTGCCCTGGCAGAGTATCTTGAAAAACATCCTAAGATTTCATTGGTGAAATACCCTTTTCTACCTTCGCACCCGCATTATGAGATTGCAAAGAAACAGATGCGAATGGGTGGTGGAATTGTCACCATTGTAGTGGCAGGAGGACTGGAAGGGGCTCGTCAATTTATGGATCGCCTAAACATGTTCTCTATTTCGGCTAATCTTGCGGATACCCGCTCTATTGCCACTCACCCTGCCTCTAGTACACATAGTAAACTCACCGAAGAAGAACGACGGATGGCGGGCATTGAGCAGGGATCGATCCGTTTGTCCATCGGACTGGAGCACATTGACGACATCATTGCTGATGTCGCTCAGGCATTGGATTTTTAGAATACTTGCAGGTGTTTAGCTAATGTAATCGCGGTCTTCGTCACTTAGTTCCTGAGGTGAGGAGTTTTCCGGTGGAAGCTCTTTCTCTATTCCCGGATCGTAACTGCTTAGCGTTTTTCTCGGTCGGCCTACCAGGAAGCCAAGAATGAAGCCAATAAGGATGCAAATTCCAATGACCAGTAATTTGGAGACGGGGACCGGAGCACCAATGATAAAATCGAACTCTACCGAATCGCGGTTAACCATTAAGAACACGGTGAGCAGCACCGTGACTCCTATGATGAAAATCGTTTTGGTTCTCATAGTGAAAAAATAAAATGTATCAATCGGCCCTTTGCAGGCAGATTCGCTGTTTTCAGGATGAAGATACGAGGATTGTTTTAAAAACTATAACTAAAAGTAAATTCATATACGGGCGACTGGTTGTACTGCCGGTTGGAAAAAATCATGCGTCCACCCACGTCAATCAGCGGCTGGTAGCGCAACAGATGCAGGTGGCTTTTCAACTCAAAACCATAAGTCTTCGGTTGATCGATTTTGCTTCCCTTTCCTAGGTTTTCATAATGACTGAAAACTCCCCCGCGAATATTTTTCACATAAGCGAGTGGGCCAATTTCCCAGTCGGGAAATAAAATGGGGAAACGATAATTAAGGAGAAGCGTATTGTTTAGTTTGTCTTGGAAATTGGTGAGTTGCTGGTATCCATATACGGTAGGAATCTCGGTGCTGTATCGGAAAATGCCGCTCGACTTTTGGAAGTTCAGGCTGGCGATAAAACCATGATTTTTCAGCAGGCCCGGAAAGTAAAAATAGCTTTCCAGGGCGGCTAATTTTCCTACATACCGATTGTCAAAGGGCTGATGAAAATAGCGCAAGGTGAGTGATTGGGCAAAGCGATTGCTAACGTCTCTTTCGGCGCTTCGCACGGCATGTCCGAGAGATAAACGATACACCATTGGGAAGTGGACACTGTTAGGGATGTATTTGGCATCAAACGTATTTAATTGTCTGTTGGTATAGGTAGTGCCGATCTCCGCAATAAAGCTGTATGTATGGTTGTATGCGTTTAAACTTAAGGGGATGACAGCTTTAAACTGAAGGTGGTTTTCTCGCCAGTCTGCCTGGTAAACGGTGCTGTCGGGTTTGTAAAAAGTAGTTCTGGGCCTGTTTTGCCATACGGCGCTAAACATAGGGAAAAGTGCTTTGTAGGTGATTCCTGCTTTGTAGGTTAACCCACGCAACTGGCTGTTGTAGCTAATTCCTCCATAAGTATCGAGCGTATTCAGCAAATCATGTGAGCGTAGTTCCAGTCCGCTGATGTCTTCGTCTTCCACGTAGGGACTTAGGCTGTGAAAATTAAAAAGATGCGCAAGTGGACGATAAGGTTGGCTATCATGGGTTTCTTTTTCTGGTAAATTGCGAAAAATTGATTTGTCGCCTTCCTGTTCGGTGGCTGATTGACCAACGTACACAAAATGGTTTTCACCAATGGGTCGTTCTTCTCGTGTCGCGCGAACGGCATTGTATCCGGTTATTCCAAAGTCGTTGAATAAAAGTACGGAAGAGTTAAGTGAGGAGCTTAAGTTAAATGCGCCGTATTTAGAGGCGCTCAGTGCAACTATTTTTTTTGAATGGGGGTTTACCTCGTAAATGTTGTTTAATCCGTTTAGGTGGGCGTTAAATGCGATTCCTTGTGAAGTGAAGACAGGCCTGCTGAGTTGTTGATTTGTTTTAGGGATTAACTCGTGTGTTTGTCCGTTTTTGTCTCTGTACCAAAGCGATTTTCCACGTTCATCTACGCTGATCCAGGCCATTTCGCTTCCATTGTAATTGAGGGCAGGTGTTTGTAGCAATTCGTTAGTGGGATTAGGGTAGCTCTGAAGGTGTTGTCCGGTTTGTGGATCGAGTTCGACCAAAGAAGACCGGTTAGAAAGATCGATGGAAATGGCGATCAGTTTCTGCCCGTCTCCGGAAAGAGCGGGTGCGTACAAGCGGCTTTTGTGGGTGAGTTGCCGGCGTTTTCCATTGGAAAGATCATAGCTGCTGATCACACTGTAGCTGCGGTTCTTGTAGCGGGGGTCAAAACGGATTTCGTCCCAAACGATCTTTTCTCCTCCATAACTAAGCCAGGCCTGCTCCTGATAGGCAATTCTGGTAAGTTTTTTTTCCCGACCCACAGAGTCGATAAGGACAAAAGCAGGAGGGTCGTTTTTGCTATGTTTCAAAGTGAGTACTTCCCGGTCGGCAAGGGCGGTAGGGAGGTGGTAACTGGTGACGATTTTGGAAGGCTTGTGAAGGAGTTCATAAGTTTCTCCAGGGCTGTTCTTTTCCTGTTGATCCCACAGGGTTTTAAGTTCTTTGTTCGTGTGTTTAAACCATTGCCGCGTATTTTTTCCGGTCAGCTTTTTCAGGCTCTGTGAAAAGGGGTAAAAACGTAGCGGTTTTTGAAAGGTTTCCTGCAATAACGTATTGACGCTTTCTTCTCCATATTCTTTCCTTAACAGCGATGTCATCAGGTACCCTAATTGGTAGTAGCCCGGGGTGAGGTCTTTCTGTGATCCGAAGTAAGCTTTGGAATAGGAAATTGATGCTTGATGGAGAAGGCTTGTGCGAAAGGGCATGATCCAGGAGGGCTGCCTTCCTCGCCCTGCACTGGTAAGGGCAGTCTCGATACTGACAGCATCTCCTTCTAAAAACCATGTTGGTACACTAAGTCCGATATATGCAAAGAAGATTTCTTCAGGGAAAGGATGTTTTCTGTTTCCTGTCAATTTGTCAAATTGAGCTACGTGCCTAAGCTCGTGAACGGCCAGGTTGTTGAGCCAGTCCTGACTATCGAAAGATTGAGGCGGAGTGCTGTAAAATTCCGATTTGCGGGGCGCTAACTGGACAAAGCCATTTGCCATGGTTAGCCGGTTCTGAAATACGATCGGCAGCTGTGTTTGTTGTCGTTGAAGAGATCGTCCTACCTGAGGATAAATAGCGGGTAGGGTGGTAGCCATTCGCTGCGCTTCTGCTTCTAGTTCGCTGGGGTAGATCAATTGAAATCCCCCTGCTTTGATTTCCCTCCATTTTACACTAAGAGGGCTTTGATTATTGTTGAAAATCTGGGCAAAAACTGTAGGTGAAGTTGATAAGAATATAAATGATGATAAGATACTGATTAATAGGTTATTGTTTGTTTTATTCATAATCGCGTATTTAGAATGCTAATTATATTAGTTTTTAGTGGGTTTTAAATGCGTTTTATTATAAACTTAAAAATTAAATAAATAAAATTAAATATCTGATTTTTAATAATTTATTTTAATATAATTGAAAGGTTTGTTTGTTGATTTTTAGTTGTTTTTTAATGAATTTGGAGCGTTAAATTCATCTTCAATGTCTTTTTTGCCTTCCTTTTTTTTCAGAAGATTAAGATACACTATTTGGATGAAAAACAGGTAACAAAAAATGGATAAATTATTTTTTTTGTATACAAAATCATCTCTTTTTTTTCATTTTAGAATCAATTTTTTTAATCAATTTTTAATTGCTGCACTAAAAAAGTGGCAGAATTTGAATGGTTTTTTGGCATGTTTAGGGTCGGTTCTCGAAGGCGGTTAATTGTCAAAATAGCCCTGTACAACGGTCGGAAAATTTTTGTCATTCCTTCGTTCGAACGTGTTTTTCTGTCATTGATCTGGCGGATCCGAAGCACCATGAAAAATGAGGTCCCTCTAAAACTGAAATTTGTTTTCTATGGATGCTGACAAATTGACTTAGTTTTGTTTTATTTTAACTTGTTTAGTTGTTTTATGTGGATGTTTTTTTTGTTTAATAATACACTAAGTGTGGATTTTTTTTGTTAAATTTTCAGACGAATTGGCCCATTTTTCATTTTTTGAAAATGCTTTTTGGATTCTTTTAATGGCAGCTGTATGTGTTTCAGGAAAGTTCATTGACCCCGGAAAAGGAAAAATAATTTTTTGAGACTTTTTATAGGAGTCCGCACTGGAATTTTACTCAGTTAGTGAATATTTTTAAGTAAACGATGCGCGACTTTTAGTCAAATTTATATTTTGATCGGGATAGATTTTTTAGTGGCCTTTTTAAGCCTCTAAGGTACGGATGCGGCTTCTTTTTTATGCCTTCTGTATCGGGATGGAATGAAGCTGAATTGTCGTCTTTCAGGAGGCTATTTTATGGCGGACTTCGTGTTAGCCAATCGCCTTTTTGGGGAGGGGGTAAGAAGCGTATTTGATAAAGTTTTTTTAAGAACTAAGCAAGGGGTGAATCCTGTATTTGCAGGAAGTAAGCGGGCTGGAAATACGGATGTGTTGCTCTTTTAGTAGATGGCTGAGCTAGCGTAATTGAGATGCGGCTGGAGTAAGGAAAATTGGTGTCTTTATTTTAGAGCTTGAAGGTGGTTTAAACGATCAATACCGTATTGGAACGGAATTGATGCGCTGCAATGGGCCTCTTGTGTGTAGAAGAAAATGAAAGGCCGCTGGGGGAGTGGTATTTTCAAAAAGCGTTTATAAATGAGCTTTATTTCGGTGCTCTGCGTAAGAGGTAGAGCCCCAAAATGGTAAAGAAAAGGGTAGGAAGCAAAACGGCAGCCAGTGGTGGTAACCCTCCTTTAGTGGAGAACATTTTGGCAAAATGGTTAAGTACAATGTAAATAAAACTAAGGATGATGCCTATTCCTAAAGGTAAACCCACTCCGCCGCGCACTTTTCGGGAAGATAAGGCAACGCCGATAATGGTCAGTACAAAGGCCGAAAGCGGCTGAAACCAACGCTTGTATTGCTCAAAAAGGAGGTCGCTCATGATTCCTGCACCCCGTGTTTTCTCTTTGTCGATCTTCTCACTCAGTTCGTGGTTGGTCATGCTTTCATAAATATTGTCGTACACTGAAAAGTCGTTCGGTCGAACGTCGAGTGTAGTGTCTTTGGGTACAGTAGACATGGAGACAAGGCGTTCTTTCATGCCGTCTACATAACGTACGGAGTAATTATGAATGGTCCATTTCCGTTTTAGAGAATCCCACTGGATCGTTTCTGCCACTAGTTTTTCTCTCAGCTGATCGCCACTAAAGCGATCTAAATTGAAACGGTAACCGATATTGCTTCTATTGTCAAAGTTGCCAATATAAATATACGTGTTGCTATCCAGACGCATATGAATATTGGATTTTGTGTAGGGATCGTCCTTTTTCACCACTTCATTCAGAAACTTGTTGTAAATCCGATTGGTATAGGGGAGTACAAAGAGGTTAGAGAAAAGATGTAATGAAAAGATGATAAAGGCTGAGATAAAATAAGGTCTTAAGAAACGGTTAAAACTGGCTCCTCCACTCAGAATAGGAACGATTTCTGTTTGGTCTGCCATCTTCGCGGTAAAAAAGATGACGGCAATAAAGTTGATGAGGGGGGAAAGCATGTTGACGTAATAGGGAACAGAGCCTGCATAATACTGGCTAACGACCTCCCAGATACTGAGGTTGTTTTCAAGAAAATCATCTAATTTTTCCGAAAGATCAAAGATCACGATGATTACCACGAAAAGCACGAGGGTATACAGAAAAGTACCCAGGTATTTTCCGATGATGAAGGCATCGATAATTTTCAGACGTCGTCTTAGGTAATTCATTTATAATTTCTGCCCTAATATAGCAACCATTTTGTTTTTCCAGTTGTAAAACTCTCCGCTCACGATCTTTTCGCGGGCTTCATTCACGAGCCACAGATAGAAATGGAGGTTGTGAAGGGTCGCAATTTGCGCTCCCAGGATTTCTTTGGAGTGCATAAGATGGCGTAAATAGGCCTTTGAATAGACCTGATCGGCAGGTAGATCACTTTCTGCTTCAATCGGCGAGAAATCATTTGCCCATTTTTTATTTCCAATGTTGATAATCCCATTACGTGTAAACAACATGCCATTTCGGGCATTTCTGGTAGGCATCACGCAGTCAAACATGTCTACGCCCAGCGCAATGTTTTCAAGAATGTTCACCGGTGTTCCGACTCCCATCAGGTAACGGGGTTTGGATTCGGGGAGGATGTTGCAGACCAGTTCGCTCATGGCATACATTTCTTCTGCCGGTTCTCCTACAGAAAGGCCTCCGATGGCATTTCCTTCCCTTTCCATTGCGGCAATAAAGTGAGCGGATTGCTCGCGAAGGTCTTTGTATACGGAGCCTTGTACAATGGGGAAAAGAGTTTGTTCATAGCCATATTTGGCTGGTGTCTGATCAAAACGGTCGCAACAACGTTTTAACCATCGATGGGTCATTTGTAAAGATTTGGAGGCGTATTGGTAATCGCAGGGGTAAGGAGTACATTCGTCAAAAGCCATAATGATATCTGCTCCGATGCTTTTTTGGATATCAATGGCATATTCTGGAGTGAAAAGGTGTCTGGATCCGTCGATATGCGAACGGAAGGTGACCCCTTCTTCCCTGATTTTACGTACTTTACTTAAGGAATAAACCTGGTAGCCTCCACTGTCCGTTAGGATGGGTTTATCCCATCCAATAAAGCGGTGAAGCCCGCCTGCGGGCTCCAGTACCTCCAATCCCGGACGTAAGTACAGGTGGTAGGTATTTCCGAGGATGATCTGAGCCTTGATGTCTTCTTTCAGTTCTTTTTGATGGACTGCCTTTACTGTTCCCGCCGTTCCTACAGGCATGAAAATAGGAGTGGTTATTTCCCCGTGTGCGGTGATCATTCGTCCTGCGCGGGCCCTTGAGTGCGGGTCTTTTGCCTGTAATTCAAACTTCATATCATCAATTGCTCTTCAAAAATCCGACAAAAATAGCCAAAATATTCCTTTTAATAACGTTTAATTCTTAAGAAATGGATAAATGGTCGCCTTTTTTGCAATTTCTAATTTTTATCAACATTTTGGGTATTACAGATTAAAAATAAGAGATTTGCAGCCATTCTTCTCTTTCATGATTGAACTCGATTTAATAGGCTTATTACTGATCGGCACTTTGCTTCTGTGCCTGTTTATTCAACTGTATTTTACCTTTTTTGTACATTTACGGCTTTTAAAGTTTCCAATCGAAAATGGGGATGCAGCCATAGCTCTTCGGCCTTTAAGTGTGGTTATTTGTGCGCGGAACGAAAAGGCCCGTTTAGAAAAATACCTTCCTTCGGTCCTGGCTCAGGATTATCCAGAATTTGAGGTGGTGGTGGTCAATGATCGCTCCTGGGATGGTACCGCTGATTTTTTAAGGGAGCTCAGTGCCCAATATTCGCAACTTAAGGTGGTCACGGTAGGAGAAGGAGAGAAGTTTATCGCTGGGAAAAAATTTGCCGTTACCATGGGTATAAAGGCAGCTAGCCATGACTGGCTGGTATTTACTGATGCGGATTGTGAACCGGCTTCTGTTCATTGGCTCAAGGGAATGAATCCCCCCGAAGAAAACTTGGAAATCAAACTGGGATATTCTCCTTACTTTAAGCAACGAAGTTTGTTAAATGTGTTTATTCGCTTTGAGACTTTTTTCACAGCGGTCAATTACCTGTCTTTTGCGTTAAAGGGAATGCCTTACATGGGCGTAGGCAGAAACATGGCTTACCGAAAATCGTTGTTTTTTAAGAATAAAGGTTTTGCTTCTCATATGCACGTGATGTCTGGAGACGATGATCTATTCGTTAATCAGAATGCCACGGCAGCAAATACAACGATCGTCATTCATCCGGATGCCCAGGTGTGGAGCGAACCTAAAACGTTTATTCTCGATTTCTTAAAGCAAAAGAAGCGTCATTATGGGGCAGGGAAGCTGTACAAAACGCGTCATCGCGTGGTTTTAACGATACAGGCGATTGCTCAATTCTTTTTTTACCTAGTGCTCGCTGTTGCCATTGCCTGGCCATCTTCCCGTTACCTTGCCTTGGGAGTATTGGGCTTTAGTATCTTAATGCGTAGTTTTGTTTATCCAAGTTTGTTGAAAAGATTGAGCTATTCAGAGTTGCGCTGGTGGTTCCCATTGCTCGATGTATTGCTGGCTTTATTTTTAATTTTCAGTTCATTGCTGTCTGTTTTTGTTAGAAAAGACGGATGGAAGTAATCATTAATGAAGACTATGAACCTAAATTCTTCCCCTGCTGATTTAATTTATCGCTATTTTCCGGCCTTAACCGATTTGCAGAAGGCACAGATGGAACAGCTACATGCTTTATATCTCCATTGGAATGCGCAAATCAATGTGATTTCGAGGAAAGACATTGATGAGTTGTATGAAAGACACGTGCTTCATTCGCTCGGAATTGCAAAGTTTTGTACTTTTCGGCCGGGGGAAAAGGTGCTTGATGTAGGTACGGGTGGAGGTTTTCCAGGTATTCCCTTAGCTATTTTGTTTCCTGAAACGACCTTCCATTTAGTAGATTCGATCGGTAAAAAAATAAAAGTAGTGAGCGAAATAGCGACAGCTTTGGGGCTAAAAAATGTGAAGGCGAGCCATCTGAGAGCAGAACAGGTCAAAGACAAATACCACTTTGTGGTTTCACGAGCCGTGACGCGGTTAAAGGATTTCTATCCCTGGGTTCAGGGAAAATTCACACCAACTACCCGAAATGTGCTTCCATGTGGCATTCTATACCTCAAAGGAGGAAATCTGGCCGAGGAGATCAGGGAAACAAAGCTTAAAGCAGATTTGATTCCTCTTTCTGATTACTTTGAAGAATCCTTTTTTGAAACAAAGTATGTGGTTTACATTCCTCAGTAAGCAAATTAGTTATTCAATTCCTGTTTCTATCTGATTAGCACACATTTTTCTTTTCTTTCAGTGAAGAGTAAGAGGAGTGAATGGACGGTTGCTATTATTTTAAGTTGCTGATAATCAGTTCAAGTTTTTTTATTCAACCTTGAAATTTTAGCGGAATGCTAATTTAGCAGGGATGAGCCGGATACATGAGATAGCATTGACATTAACGAAGCATGTAGGTGATCGTCAGGCAAAAAAATTGCTGCGTGCTTTTGGTTCTGCAAGAGCCATTTTTGAGGCTTCCAGACCAGAATTATTGGCCGTGGAGGGAATAGGAGAGCTCACTGCCCGCGCTCTTTTAAAGAAAGAAACATTTAAAGACGCTCGAATACAAAACGAGTTTATTTTGAAGCATGGGATTCGGGTGTTGTTTTATACCGATGAAGCGTACCCCTCTTGGTTAAAACATTGTGATGATGGGCCAGTAATTCTCTACCTGAAGGGGGATTATCAATTTAATCAGCGGAAACTGATCAGCGTGGTAGGGAGCCGCTCGATGAGTAAGTATGGGGGATACCTCTGTGAACGGTTGATTGAGTTTCTTAGAAATTACGAAGTGGCTGTGGTGAGTGGATTGGCGTATGGGGTGGATATCCGCATTCATGAAGCCTGTTTGAGCGCAGGTATCCCCACGGTAGCCGTGTTGGGACATGGCCTGGACAGGATTTACCCGGCGGTTCACCGAACGGTGGCGGCAGCAATGCTCCGGCAGGGGGGATTATTAACTGAGTTTTTGCCCGGAACCCGTCCTGAACGGGAGAATTTTCCGAAAAGAAACCGGATTATTGCAGGCATCAGTGAAGCGGTGGTAGTGGTAGAGGCCTCGCTGGGAGGCGGGGCATTGATTACTGCGGAACTTGCTAACTCCTATGATAGAGAGGTATTTGCCTTTCCGGGACAGATCAATGAAGAGGGAGCTGCCGGAGGAAATTTTCTTATCCAGACACACCGCGCCCATTTGTTAACCTCTCCGGAAGATATTGCGGATTACCTTTCATGGACAAAGCCGGTAATAGGAACCTCAACGGCTGCTCTTAAAATGGAATGTGACTCGTGCCTGAATGAGCAGGAGCAGGAGTTGATGAGAATGCTGAGCGACGGAGCAAAAACACTGGATCAGATGGCCCGGCATACCCAGATGGATCAGGGGAACCTGGCCATGTGGTTACTTCAGTTAGAAATAAAAGGTTTTCTTATCTGTTTGCCCGGAAGAATTTATCAGCGTGCCTAAACATATTTTGAATTTATAGACTTATTTACTGGGTTTTAAAATTTTATTTTGAAATCCAGTTGTTTTTTATTATATTATATGGATGTGGGGCGTAAATCACCCAAATTGGACGCTATTCCGTAATTTTGCGCTATGTGGTATAACAATATTCTTGAGACCATCGGTCATACACCTTTGGTAAGGCTAAACAATTTGACAAAAGAGGTTCCTGCAACTGTGCTCGCCAAAATTGAAACAACGAACCCTGGAAATTCGATTAAAGACAGGATGGCAGTTAAAATGATTGAGGATGCAGAAAAGAGCGGGAAATTAAAACCCGGCGGGACCATTATTGAAGGGACTTCTGGGAACACGGGGATGGGATTGGCAATGGCGGCCATTATCAAGGGTTATAAATGTATATTTACCACTACAGATAAACAATCCAAAGAAAAGGTCGACGCTTTAAGGGCTTTTGGGGCAGAAGTAATTGTTTGTCCCACCAATGTAGATCCAGCTGATCCGCGATCCTATTATTCGGTCTCTTCGCGTTTAGAAAGGGAAGTCCCTAATTCTTGGAAACCTAATCAATACGATAATTTGAGCAACAGTGCGGCTCACTATGAGCAGACAGGACCTGAAATATGGGAGCAAACTGATGGAAAGATCACCCATTTAGTGGTGGGGGTAGGAACCGGAGGCACTATTTCGGGAGCAGGAAAATACCTGAAAGAACAGAACCCCGCCATACAAATCTGGGGAATTGATACTTATGGCTCTGTATTTAAAAAGTACAAAGAAACCGGTGTTTTTGATAAAAATGAAATATACCCCTACATTACGGAGGGCATTGGGGAGGATTTTCTTCCCTTGAATGTCAACTTTGAAGTGATTGATCATTTTGAGAAAGTGACGGATAAAGATGCGGCCTTAATGACACGCGAAATTGCCAGAAAAGAAGGTATTTTTGCAGGAAACTCCGCTGGAGCAGCGGTGGCCGGGTTATTGCAGCTGAAAGATCAATTAAAACCGGAAGATGTGGTAGTGGTCATTTTCCATGATCACGGCAGTCGCTACATGGCTAAAATGTACAACGAGGACTGGTTGAGAGAAAGAGGATTCATTAAGGACGAAAAGCTGACAGCCCGTTCCATTTTGGCCAAAAGATCTCATCAAGAAGTGGTAACGCTCGATTGTGAAAAGACCATTGCCGAAGCTATCCAGATAATAAAGACCCTAAATATCTCTCAATTACCGGTCACGCAACAAGGGATGGTGATAGGGAAAGTGACTGAAAGTAATGTATTAGAGTCACTATTGGAAAATCCTTTGTTAAAATCAAATCCCGTGAAGGAAATAATGACGGCTTCCTTACCTTTTGTGGATCTGAATATTTCCATTGATAAAATTTCGGCGATGATTAATAAAGACAATAGTGCGGTGCTGGTAGAAGGGGAGGATGGGAAGATAGAAATCATTACCCAATACGATATAATTGAAGCGATCAGCGGATAAAAATCAAAAGGCCCTCAATGTTGAGGGCCTTTTCCTTCTACTCGTTTAATCTGGGCGCCAATGGAACGAAGACGAATGTCGATGTCCTGATACCCTCTTTCAATTTGTTCAATATTGTAAATGGTGGAGGTACCTTCCGCAGATAAAGCAGCAATGAGCAGGGATACTCCTGCCCGGATATCCGGAGAGGTCATGCTTATTCCACGAAGCTTGTATTTTTTGTCAATGCCGTTTACTGTCGCCCGATGAGGGTCACATAGGATGATCTGAGCCCCCATGTCAATTAATTTATCCACAAAAAACAAGCGGCTTTCAAACATTTTTTGATGAATAAGCACATTTCCTTTTGCCTGTGTAGCGACCACTAGCACGATGCTTAGGAGGTCTGGAGTGAAGCCTGGCCAGGGAGAATCAGCAATGGTTAAAATAGAACCGTCGATAAAGGTGTCAATTTCATAGTGCTTCTGCGAGGGAATGTAAATGTCATCGCCTCTTCTTTCCAGCTTTATCCCTAGTTTTTTAAATACTTCAGGGATAATGCCCAATTCATCGTAGGCCACGTTTTTAATGGTAATTTCCGACTCTGTCATGGCGGCTAAACCGATGAAAGAACCAATCTCGATCATGTCCGGAAGCATGCGATGGCTTGTTCCTCCTAATCGTTGAACTCCTTCAATAGTCAGTAAGTTTGAACCAATTCCGGAGATCTTGGCTCCCATGCGATTAAGCATTTTACATAGCTGTTGGAGGTAAGGTTCGCAGGCGGCATTGTAGATGGTGGTCGTTCCTTTGGCCAGAACAGCAGCCATGACAATATTCGCGGTGCCGGTTACAGACGCTTCATCCAAAAGAATATAGGCCCCTTTCAGATTGGTGGCATCCACATTAAAAAATGCCTTTTTGGAATCGTATACGAATTTGGCTCCTAGTTTTTCAAAGCCAAGAAAGTGCGTGTCTAACCTGCGCCGGCCAATTTTATCTCCTCCCGGTTTTGGGATCGCCGCTTTGCCAAAACGAGCCAGTAAAGGTCCGACGATCATAATGGAACCCCGCAATCCTCCGCCTTTGGCCTTAAACTCTTCCGACTGAAAGAAATCCAATCGGATATTTTTGGCTTCAAAAGTATAGGTATCTTTGTCAATACGTTCCACGATCACTCCCAAATCTCCTAACAACTCGATTAATTTGTTGACGTCTTTTATGTCAGGAATATTGCTGATGGTTATTTTCTCTTCCGTCAGTAGTACCGCCGATAATATCTGGAGGGCTTCATTTTTGGCCCCCTGAGGCGTAATTTCCCCTTTCAGTTTTTTACCACCTATAATTTCAAATGCATTCATAGATTATATATAGCTATCCAAGTAGTTATTAATGGCGCTGCTTCCCATTGCGTTGCTGCGGTCTGCCATTGTTATTTTGGCGTCCTTTATTTCGGTTACGATTGTTATTGTTCGAACGGACATTGTTAACTGCCGGCCTGAATTCCACTTTATTCAGATTCATGTTTTCTTCCAGCGCAAGGCTTCCTTCCGATAATTCAGCGAGGTTTTTAAGAATGGTTTCATCGGCTACGTTATCCTTATTCCAAGTAACGTAAGCCATTTTCATAAAGTTGGCTATGCCCTGTACCATGGCTGCTTTACGCTCGGGAATTTCCTCCTCCATGGCTTTGTCAATTAATTTTTCAACGGTTTTCCCGTAATGCTTGTATTTGATTTTTTGCTGAGGGTAACCAATATGAGGAGGTTTAAATTGGGCCGCTTCCGGAAGAGGTTTAGGATAAGGGCTATCCACATCTATTTGATAATCAGAAATGATGTAAAGATGATCCCATAATTTATGCTTAAAATCCGCCACATCCCGGAGGTGAGGATTTAAAAATCCCATCAGGTCAATGACGGCCTGTGCATATTTGTTCCTTTCCTCTTTACTGGGTAACTGAAGAATGTATTTCACCATATTTTGGACGTTGCGTCCATACTCAGCTAAAATAAGGGAGCTGCGGGTGGTATTGTAATCGAAATTCATGTTTTATGTTTTTGCCTGACGAAAAGAATGATAGGCGTTGAAATCAAATTTTTGTCAAAGATAGTGCTTATTTAACTATTCGCAATTTAGCAAATTTTAATAATAATTGTTTATTTCCCAAACCTTGAAAGAAAACAGTGGCTTTTAGGTCGGTTGGGGTACCTTCCAGCTGGATAATTTTGCCAAAACCGAACTTTTCATGCTCTACTTCCATGCCGTTTTGAAACGAAGAGGCCACATCTGGCGTAAAACCAGGGGTAGGCACATGCGCTTTGGGCAACACGGCGGTTGTTTTAAATCGAGGAGCTGCAGAATTGCTCTTAGGGGCTAGTTCGCGCGGCTGACTCCAGCTTTTCCGCTCAGTGTCCATTCCTGTATTGCTAAAGGCGGATTTGACGGTTTTAGAAATTTCCAGTTCCAGGTAGGAAGGGTTGATTTCATTAATGAAACGGCTGGGCTCGCAGGAGGTCAGGGTTCCCCAGCGATAACGGGAAGTAGAATAAGTCAGCGTTAACTTCTTTTCGGCCCGCGTAATGGCGACATAAAAAAGTCGCCTTTCTTCCTCCAGGTCACTTCGGGAAGTAAGAGAGAGTTGGGAAGGAAAGAGATTTTCCTCCAGTCCGACAACATACACGTGTTTAAATTCCAGCCCTTTTGAGGAGTGAATAGTCATTAGGGAAATGGTGTCCTGGTCTTTGTCGTCCTGCCGGTCATCATTGGTCAGGAGAGCAATGTCTTGCATAAAAATGGCCAAACTTCGATCCTCAATGTCTTCTCTTTCCGCAAACTCTTTGATGCCGTTGAGCAATTCCTGAATGTTTTCATACCGACTGCGGCCTTCTACACTGTCATCTGAATGAAGTTCCTTTAAAATGCCGGAGTGTTGAGCGATGTAAAGTGCCGTTTCGTAGGCATCCAGTTTTTTAGATTCGGCAGCAAAACTTTGAATCATCACGGCAAAATCGTTCAGCTGGTTGGCGATCCGGCCGGAAATGTATTGTTGGGGATGACAAATGACCTCCCACATGGTCACCTGATGCTGATCGGCAGCTACCGATATTTTCTCTAAAGTGGTATCTCCTAAACCACGGCGGGGGTAGTTAATCACCCTTTTTACTGCCTCTTCATCTGCCGGGTTAAAAGTTAACCGAAAATAAGCAATGAGATCTTTAATTTCTTTCCGTTGATAAAAAGAAAGTCCGCCATAAATTTTATAAGGAAGATTTAGTTTCCGAAGGGCTTCTTCCATGGCTCGGCTCTGTGCATTGGTCCGGTAAAGAATGGCAAAATCCTTGTGCTGTAAATCCAGGTTCATTTTGTCCTGAAGAATGGATTCTGCGACCAGCTTTCCTTCTTCATTGTCAGTGAAAGCTCTCGCAACCCGTATTTTATCGCCTTTTTCATTGGCTGAAAAGACACTTTTTTCAAGTTGATTCTTGTTGTTGGCAATGATGCTGTTGGCTGCATCCACGATGTGCTGGGTGGAACGGTAATTTTGCTCCAGTTTATAGACTTTTAGCTCCGGGTAATCTCTTTCAAAATTGAGGATATTCTGGATGTTGGCTCCCCGGAAAGCATAAATACTCTGGGCATCGTCTCCCACCACACAAATGTTCATATGGGCAGCAGCCAGCTTTTTCACAATGGTGTATTGCGAAAAATTGGTGTCCTGGTACTCATCTACCATCAGGTACCTGAACTTGTGCTGGTATTTATGCAATACTTCGGGATGATTTTTCAGCAGAACATTGGTCTTAAATAAGAGATCATCAAAATCCATGGCACCAGCTTTGAAACACCTTTTTTGGTAAGTTTCATAGATCAGTCCAAGCAAAGGTCGCTTATTGCCGGCATCTTCAGCCTGAATTTGGTCGTTCTCCAGGTATTCAGTAGCAGAAATCAAGTTGTTTTTCGCAGAGGAAATCCGGTTATATACAACGTTTGGTGCATAAAGCTTGTCGTCGAGCTGCATCTCTTTCAGGATGCTGCGTAGCAAACTTTTACTGTCGTCTGTATCGTAAATGGTAAAATTGCTCGGATAGCCAATTTTTTCGGCTTCAACTCTCAATATTTTCGCGAAAACCGAGTGGAAAGTGCCCATCCAGATATTCTTGGCTTCATTTCCCACTACCCTGCTAATCCGTTCACGCATTTCCTTACTCGCCTTATTGGTGAAAGTAAGTACCAAAATGTTAAAAGGATCTACCCCTTTTTGAATAAGGTGTGCTACTCTGTAGGTAATTACTCTGGTTTTTCCAGAGCCGGCACCCGCCACAATCATCACTGGTCCTTCTGTATTTTCTACCGCATCCCTTTGTTGGGGATTTAATCCTGCTAAGTAATCCAAATGCACTCCTGTTTTTAAAATTCAAAAATAAGAAATATTGTTGCTTAATCGCAGGGAAACTTAAAAAAGATCCTTTCCTGCCAGGCCAATAGCCGGGACAGCGAATGCCTTTTATTTGTATTCCATTGAAAGGATATTTTCATCCAGGGACAAAAGGGAAGTTACATCCAGTCTCTATCCCCTTTTTCAACCAGGTATAACCAATAATTCACCCATTTTCTGATCTCAGTAAAATTCCCGTATTTAAATGAAAGTGGACCGGCAGCGGTATGAAGGGTTAAATGTCCGATACCTGCTTTCCGGTGCCAGGGGTACTGGCTAACAGAAATGGCCTGTATTTTATGGGCCTGTGTAATTTCATGGCGAATATCCCATACCCCTTCTCGCTTAATAATGAAATCTTCCTGAATGCTTAGGCGATACTGCGTATAATTCCGGTAAATCATTACGATGACAAGAAGCTTATACACAAACAGATAGCTCAGGTAGGAAAGGGAAACGATATCGGCAAGCATCAGTCCACCCACTATAAGGACCGGAAGAACGATCTGTACGATCACCGGAAGGACGAAAAACCGGATATCCGGGCGAAGGGAAGCAGTCCCCTCGGGAATTTTACCTAAAATAAGTTGCAATATTTTTTCCTTTTCTGTGGCGTTGCAGCCTGGAATAGTGAGATTGGATTTCCCCTGGCTTGCTTTTTCTTCATTTTCTCCGGCCTGTGTTTGCTTAAGGCGCAGGTTGAAAATGTCCATTTTTTTCTGAAGGTAATTCTGACTATAGGTGGTGATTTGTACCTTTTCTGGACTAATGAGCGTGTTTTTTCTAGAAAAAAGCCCTGCTGAAATTAAGAAAGAATGCTTATGTCGGCTCATCTCGAACTGAAAATATCGAATGAAGGTACGCAGCACGTTCACTAGAATAAAAACCATGAAAAAGAAAAGGATGGTCCATAAAATGGCATAGAGGGAAAGGTTCTCGCGGATCGCTTCATGGATACTCTCTTCGTCCTGGTCAAAGGCCTCAAGAATATCTTTCAGTTTTTGGATCAGCGTGATGGTAAGGCCTGCCAGCAAGACCAAACCGTTCGCATAATCGGAACTGAGGCCTACTTTAAATAAACGATTGTTGCTAATTTGTAAGAAAGGCGTTATTTTTTGTGCTTCGGCAGGAGCAATAGTCGCCTCTTTTTCCCCTGGCTTCCTTTGCAGAAGGACCGCTTTGAGCGCCAATGCGGTTTCCTCGTCAACCGCTTCAATGCTCACCTCTTTCCCTTCACTACCTGCGGTATCGATATGCAGGCTATATACGCCGATGGCTTGCTGGATAAAATTTTGATTTATATTGACCTGTTGAATTTTATCTAACTGAATGGTAAGAAGACTTCGGTTAAAAATTCCTTTGCGGATGATGAATTCCTGTCGCTCGGTATTTAAATGAAAGGTAAAGCGAAGGTAATAAATATACGCATATACCATAAATAGCACTACCAAAATGCCGAAAATAATCAGTAAAGTTATGATCTCATCCGTTTTTGAACGGAAAATACGGACCAGTATGGAAAAAATTACTACCTGAATAAGGATTCGTAATTTTTTAAAGCCAATAAGCAAAATGCCGGCGGCGGACTGCCTTTGCGGCTGACTAAAATCATTCTTCATTAGGAAGAGCGGATTTGGAAGACACAGGAATCAATTGTTGCACGAGTGCTTCTCTCACTTGTTTAGCAGTTTCGATGGGTAAACCATGAATGTGTAAATCGCCCCCCAACCCGCCAGCGGTATGTATTCGGAGTGAACCCAGGCCAAACATTCGGGAGAACACACGCTCATTCAGACTTACATGCTGAATGCGGTTGAGCGGAATCACAGTCGTTGTTTCTACCACTACTCCGCTTTTATACAAAATATCTCTTTCCCGAAGGGCATAGCCCCTCTTACGAAAACTGATGCGGTAAATAAAAAGGGTGGCCGCAAGAAGAATCACATACAAAATGACTGCGATAAAGGGGGCATATGAGGGAAGGCCCTCTTCGAGAACAAATAATCCTATAAGTAATATAGCAATAAAAAAGTAAAAAACAAAAATATTCAATAGAATAACTTTCCAGTAATTGGGATGGGGGGGAGCAAGCGGAACTTCTTCGTAACGTGGAAGAAGATCGATTGAGATGGTTTCGTTACTAAATGGAGAATTCATGAATAAAAGACTTGAGAGAGAAGATGAATCATTTCATGCAAATATATCATTTTGAGGTGTTTTTCCTAGGAATTAATCGGGAAAAGATTAGCCTTATCTCTTCGAAAGAACTATATTTGAAAAAAATAAAGGACTATGCAGGAAATAAAAAAATACGTTGAAGCGAATAAAAAACGCTTTTTAGAAGAGTTATTTGAATTGTTGCGCTTTCCTTCAGTAAGTGCTGATCCAAAATATAAAGACGATGTACTCAAAACGGCAGATTACGTAGCCGAAAAGCTGAAAGAAGCAGGCGCAGATCAGGTGGAGATTTGTCCAACAGCCGGCTATCCGATTGTGTATGGAGAGAAGATCATCGATGCTTCGTTGCCGACTGTTCTGGTGTATGGGCATTACGATGTTCAACCACCGGATCCTTTGGAATTGTGGCATACCCCGCCTTTTGAACCAACCCTTCGTGATGGGAAAATTTACGCACGTGGTGCTTGTGATGATAAAGGTCAGTTTTACATGCATGTGAAAGCCTTTGAGTTAATGATGCGTACGGATTCCCTGCCTTGCAATATTAAGTTTATGATTGAGGGAGAAGAGGAAGTTGGTTCGGCAAATCTGGGGATTTTTGTAAGAGCCAACCAGGAGCGCCTGAAAGCGGATGTGGTATTGATTTCTGATACGTCCATGATCAGCATGGAGAATCCTTCCATCGAAACAGGACTGCGCGGGTTGGCTTATATGGAAGTGGAAGTGGTGGGCCCTAACAGGGATCTGCATTCCGGGGTATACGGTGGAGCAGTGGCTAATCCCGCAACTATTCTTTGTAAAATGATTGCCTCTCTGCATGATGAGAACAACCACATCACCATTCCTGGTTTTTACGATCAGGTAGCAGAGCTCAGTGCCGCCGAGCGGGAAGCGCTAAATTCGGCTCCTTTTGATTTGGAAGAGTATAAAAAAGATTTAGAGATTCAATCGGAATGGGGTGAAAAGGGCTATAGTACACTGGAACGTACCGGAACCCGGCCTACATTAGAGGTGAATGGAATCTGGAGTGGCTACATTGGGGAAGGTGCTAAAACGGTGTTGCCAAGCAAAGCCAATGCAAAAATATCCATGCGGTTGGTCCCTCATCAAAGTTCAGAGGAAATCAGCGCCCTTTTTGCTAAGCATTTTGAAAGCATCGCTCCGGAGCATGTAAAGGTGAAAGTAACTCCACATCATGGCGGCGAACCGGTGGTGACCCCGACAGATAGTATCGCTTATAAGGCTGCTGAAAAGGCAATTGAAGAAAGCTTTGGGAAAAAACCAATTCCTACCAGGGGTGGGGGCAGTATCCCCATTGTAGCTCTGTTCGAAGAAGTGTTAGGGATCAAATCGGTTCTTTTCGGATTTGGACTTGACAGTGACGCGCTCCACTCGCCAAATGAAAAGTATGATGAGTACAATTATTATAAAGGGATTGAGACTTTGCCCTTGTTCCATAAATATTTTACGGAGCTAAGTAAGTAAGTTTAAATAATTTCACAAAAGAGGGTGTCCGATCGCTGTTCACCGGTTTCCAAATTCAATCTATCATTTTTTAAATGGGCCTAGCTGATTTTGGTAGACGGCTTAGGAAACCCTCTTTTTTCAAATCACCCAGCGTTCACACGTTTCTAAAAATGCCGGGTCCGCATCAGCCCCGATTCCAGGGCTTTCCGGAACACTCAACAAGTAGCCTTCGTAGTGAAGTCCTCCGATTACCGGATCTACCAGATGGCCTAATAGGCAGGTGTCCAAATCAAAATAGCGTACATTTGGGCTGGCAAGTGCAAAATGAAGATTGGCTGTCAGCGCAATTCGGCTTTCCAACATGCTGCCTATCATGCATTTCACTCCCCGTTTGAGCGCTTCTTCATGAATTTTCTGCGCTTCCAGAATTCCGCCTGATTTAGCAAATTTGATGTTCAGGTAATCGCAAGACTGACTATCTAACAGGCGTCGGGCATCGTGGTGATGGTAACAACTTTCATCGGCCATCAGCCGAATCCCTACATTGGCCTTTAACTCAGGTAAACGATCATCGTACCAGGTTCGCATAGGTTGCTCACAAAACTCAATTTGCTGACTTTCGAGCTCTCCAAGGACGAAAAGAGCCTCGTCAAAGCTCCATCCCTGATTGGCATCCAGTCGTATGGTCATGGAATCACCGACTGCCTCTCTGATTTTTTTTACTCTTGCGATATCGTCGGTAGGGTTTTTGCCTAATTTTATTTTGAGGATGCGGCAGCCGTTTTTCTGATAGGTCAATGCAGTGGTCGCCATGGCGTCCGGATGATCAATGCCAATCGTCATATCCGTCTCAACAGTGCGTTTGCTTCCTCCTAAAAATTGATACAGAGGCTTCCCTGAATGCTTTGCCGCAATGTCAAAAAGCGCCATGTCAAAAGCACTTTTTATCGTCGCATTGTGATCGGCATACGAAAGAAGATCACTCATTCGTGCAGGAATATCGAGCGGATTTTTCCCTGAAAGAATAGTGGCAAAATCCTTCGCCATGGCCAGGCAGGTTTCTTGCGTTTCCCCTACGATCATGGGAAAAGCAGAACATTCGCCCACCCCATAGATTCCTGCATCGGTAATGATTTTCAGAAATACGTTTTGGGCGTAGTGCATGGTGCCAGTGGCAATGACAAAAGCTTCCATTGGAATGCTGAAGCGGTAGATTTCGGTACGTATGATTTTCATTGAGCTGTTTTTATAATTTGTGGATGATGGGCGGCAACATCTGCTGGAATTTGTATTTTTTTTAAAGGTAATTAATATAAAATGTTTAAAAAACACCATTTTCATTATGGATGTGGTAACTTTACCCAAATGGAGAAAGTGCCTAATGCATTGATCAATGCGAGTTCCCCTTATCTTTTACAACATGCCTATAATCCGGTAGAATGGAATGAGTGGGGGGAAGCTGCCCTGCACCGGGCAAAATCGGAAAATAAGTTGTTATTAATCAGCATCGGTTATTCTGCCTGCCACTGGTGCCATGTGATGGAGGGGGAAAGTTTTGAAAGTCATGAGGTGGCTGAAATCATGAACCGTCACTTTGTTTGTGTGAAAGTGGACAGGGAGGAGAGGCCGGACATCGATCAAATTTATATGTTGTCGGTCCAATTGATGAATGGCAATGGTGGCTGGCCTCTGAATGTGATTTGTCTTCCTGATCAGCGCCCCATTTATGGAGGGACTTACTTTCAAAAGCCCGATTGGATCAATATCCTTTTGCAGTTAGCTACCTTGTGGAAACAGGAGCCGGCGAAGGCAATACACTATGCCACCCGGTTAACAGCAGGTATTCAGCAAGCTGAAAAATTAGTCCCAGGAGAGTCGCAAGTATTTACAGACCGGGATTTATTGGAAGTGTTAAGCCCCTGGAAAAGACAGTTCGACTTGGTACAGGGAGGATACAACCGGGCTCCAAAATTTCCTTTGCCCAATAATTGGACTTTTTTATTGAGGTATGCCTTTCTGAAGCAGGATGAGGCATGTTTTACGGCGGCCACCGAAACCCTGCATGCCATGGCCAGAGGGGGGATATATGACCAGATAGGCGGTGGTTTTGCCCGTTATTCGGTAGATGATCGTTGGCATGTTCCCCATTTTGAGAAAATGTTGTATGACAATGCCCAATTGATCCATCTTTACAGCGAAGCGTATCAGTGGCTGAAAGCGCCCGATTTTAAAACGGTGGTAGAAGAAACCATTGCCTGGACCCTGCGCGAGATGCAATCTATGGAAGGATTATTTTATTCCGCTCTCGATGCCGATAGTGAGGGGGTTGAAGGGAAATTTTATACCTGGACAAAGGATGCTTTTGATCAGGTACTTTTGGAAGATGCTGCAGTGATGGCTTCCTATTATGAAGTGACCGGGCAGGGGAATTGGGAAGAGGAGCAGGTCAATATATTGCAAAGACGGAAGCCGGAAGAAGTGGTAGCTAAAGCGCATGGATTAACGGTAGAAGCATTGACAGTAGTGGTTGAGCGTGCAAAGAAGAAATTACTGGATGCTCGTTCTACACGAATAAGACCCGCGCTTGACGATAAATGTTTAACTTCCTGGAATGCCATGATGGCCTCCGCATTGCTACAGGCAGCGCAGGTATTTGGAAGGGATGTCTATTATGAAAAGGCTCGTGAGGTGATTCAATTTCTACTGGAGAAGATGCGGATGACGGATGGCGGAGTGTACCGTAACTACAAAGCTGGAAATAGCACGATCCCTGGTTTTCTCGACGATTATGCCTTTTTGATTGAAGCATGTCTAGCCCTGTATCAATATGACTTTGACGAAAAATGGCTTCATCAGGCGAAGACACTCACGCACTATGTCTATGAACATTTTGAAGACGATGAGACGGCTATGTTTTTTTATACGTCCTCAGAAGGAGAGAGCCTGATTGCCAGGAAGCATGAAGTGATGGACAATGTAATTTCCTCTTCAAATTCAGTCATGGCACAAAACCTTCAGCTGTTATCGCTATGGTTTGATCACCCACCTTATCGGGAGCAGGCTGGTCAAATGTTGAATTCGGTATTGGGACCGATGAAGTCTTATGGATCGGCCTATGCCAACTGGGCCATTCAATTACTTAACGAAGTAGAGGGAATCAATGAGATTGTAATCACCGGAAAAATACCTTTAGCGATCCGGAAAGAGTTTGGAATGCACTATATCCCGAATAAAATTTTTTCAGGCGGAACAAATGCGCAGTTACCATTGTTAAAAGATAAGCCGGGCGAAGAAACAAAAATATATATTTGTAAAAATAAAACATGTCAACTGCCCGTGAAAACAGTGGCAGAAGCGGTTCAATTGTCAATTTAATTAAAAAGAATGAATATTAGTCCAAACACAGTCGTGTCAATAACTTACGAGTTACATACGACTACGCCGGAAGGCCAGCAGGTTTTTGTGGAGAAAGCCAATGAAGAAAATCCCCTTGTATTTTTATACGGGGTCGGTATGATGTTGCCGAAATTTGAAGCGCATTTATCCGGCCTGCAGGCAGGGGATGATTATTCCTTCGAGCTTTCACCGGTTGATGGGTATGGAGAGGTGGATCCTGGAGCACACGCAGACCTTCCTGTTGAGATGTTTAAAGAGGCTGGTGAACTTCCGAATGTAGGAGACGTTATTCCTTTACAGGACAACCAGGGAAATCATTTTCGCGCAGGGGTAACCGCTGTAGAAGAAAACTTTGTGTCGGTTGATCTTAATCATCCAATGGCAGGAAAAAATCTTATTTTCGCAGGTAAGATATTGATGGTCAGAGAAGCAACGGAAGAAGAGTTAAGCCATGGACATGCGCATGGGGCGGACGGGCATGCCGGACATTAAGGAATAGGAAAGCATTTAGCATAAAGAGGGTGAAAATTATTTTCACCCTCTTTTTTATTTTTAAGACTGACAGGCTTCACATATCCCAAAGGCAGTCAGGTGAAATGAATCGGTCTGAAAACCTTTGGGCAAGTTCATGGAAGGAACATTCACCTCCAAGCAATAAATCTTATGACATTGTCGGCAGTTAAAATGAACATGCTCGTCATGATGCGCATGCACAGAGCAGGATGAAGAACAGATGGCGTAGTTCGCCGTTCCTTGCTGATCCAACACCCGATGGAGAATCCCCTTATCCTCATAGGTATTGAGAATCCGGTATAATGTCACCCGATCAATTTCATTTCCCAACTTTTTTTCAAGGTCTGGTTGGGAAACGGCTGCTTTTTCGGCGGCAATTTCTTCCAGTACCCGCACTCGTTGGCGGGTATGTTTTAGCTGATGCTGCTTTAATACGGTTGAAGGTTCAAAAGAAGGCATGGTCTTAGATGGCTTTGGCATTGATCAGGCTTACGGGAGGCTGGTCCATGGCGTTCGCAGTACTTAACTTGAGGGTGCCCCGGATCACGACGGTTTGGTAGGTGAACTTAATGGGTTCACTCAGCTCCACCATGACCATAATAGGCACACCGTTCTTTCCACAATAGAAACATTGATTAATGGGAAGAGTGGACAGCATGAACTTAGATTGTTTCATCCCGTCTTTAATAGGAACGATGTACCCTTCCAATTCGAAGGATTTGTTTGCATGTTTTTTGATTTCGTTGCCGAAAATCGCATACATTTCGGTCTCCTTCACTGTTTTAAAATCAACAGTTCCGATCACGTCCCAGTTTTCTGACACAATTAAATCATCTGGATCGTGTTGTGCAGAGGCAGTAAATCCCAGGCCGGCAAATAAAAAAAGGATCAAAATTAGCTTTTTCATGATGTTTAGTTTTTAGCAAGTATTCTAGAAATATTTGAACGATACGCTTGAACGGCAGGTAATATGGATGCAAAGATACCAATCCCAATTCCCGCAAGCAAGAGGTAAACCTCACTGTTTAAAAAGACCATCCCCGTTAGTTTCGCCTGACTGCTTTCCTGCGATTGACCAATGAGTTCGAGGCAGAGGTGTCCGGCTAGGAGGCCGAAAAGGGTTCCGGCCAGGGTGAGCAGCAGGCCTTCCAAAATGACAATGAAGAATAATTTTAAACGGGAAGCTCCCAGAATCCGCATGATGGCCAAGTCATAGCTTCTCTCTTTCAACGAATTGTACAGATTCACAAATACACTTATAGCGGCTATACACATAATTAACGCGGCAAACCATTGTAAAGTATCCACTCCAACCCCAATTAATGAAAATAAACGGGTGCTTTCTATAGCAGGAGCGGCAGATTGCAGACTGGTCATTTGATTCACCATTCTTGGAAACATGGCGACTGACATCGGGGAACGGTATTGAATCAGCAAAGATGTGAGCTCCCGATCTCCGGCTTCTTCCGCAACGACTGCCTTAAGTGGCGCAGTCTGTGTAGGGTGGTCATGTGCATGCCCGTGATCGTGGTCGTGAGCATGATCATGAGCCTCTTCCTTGGGAGTGTGGTCATGATTTTCTTCTTCATCCCCGTGCATTTGCCAAATGCTGGATACATGCGTAAGGATCAGGTTGTCCGTCACATTTCCCTGACGTTCCAGAATACCAACTACCTTGTAGGCATGGTCCGTGTGCTGATCAGACATTTCGGTCAAACCGTGCCCTCCAAAAAAAGTGTCCCCGATTTTTAACTGCTGACTTTCTGCTACTGAAATGCCGATCGTGGCTTCAAGAGGAGCCTGAAAAAATTGGCCATCCTTTACTTTCAGGTCGTAAAGAGCAATAAAATTGGTGTCAGTTCCAACAATACGGATCCCGTTGTAATTATCCCCCAGCGCAAGTGGAACAGCCCGTTTTACAAAAGGATTGCGCATTAATTCCTGGGCATCCTTCAATGGAATGTTCCCTGTAGGAAAATCAATGTAGTAAATGGAACTCAGGATAAGTTGCAAAGGACTGCCTTTCGCACCAACTACCAAATCGATGTCTTTAGAATTACTTTCCAGTTTCTCTTCAATTTGGGTGGAAGCTAACAACAATAGGGTGAGAATGCCTGTTCCGAAAGCGATCAAAAGGATATTCAAAAGGGCGCTTAATGGTTTAGACCATAAGCTTTTCCAACTGATTTTAAAAGGGCTCATGCTAAATTATAAGTATGTGTAAATGCGTCTTTTACTCGTTTATCATGGGTTGCGACGATGAGCGTTGCCTGATGAAGGGCGGATTGTTCCTGTAATAGGGATAAAACCGCCTGAGCATTTTTATCGTCCAGACTGGAAGTGGGTTCGTCTGCGATGAGCAATGCCGGTTTATTCATGACTGCACGGGCAATGGATACACGTTGCAACTGGCCCTGACTTAGCGAATCCGGATAGGAGTCTTTTTTATCCAGAATTCCTAAGGAAGCCAGTACTTCATCAATGCGCGACTGATTTATCTCCAATCCTGCAAAACTCTGAGGTAATCGGAGATTTTCACTGATAGTAAGGCTTTTAATGAGGTGTGGACGTTGAAAAATAATCCCAACATTCCGTCCTCTAAAGCGGTCCAGCTCTTTTGAGGACAATTGGTAAAGGGAAACACCGTTTATCTTTACAGCACCAGTCTCAGGCCGGAGAATACCTGTCAGTATATGGATTAAAGTGGTCTTTCCGCTACCAGATTCGCCAAGTAAGAGCCATTGCTCTCCTTGTTGAATGTGCCAGTCCTTAAAATCTAAGACCAGGCCATTGGCATACGTATGCTTAATTGACTCAATAGCGATCATGTGTGTGTGACTATTTTAAAGGTCCATTATCCGGAATAAACTGCCTGTTTTAAGAAAAATAGTTTTCAATGGCTTTTTCTCTTTTTCCGAAGCTTACAAATTTAACATAAGCCGGCAATTTGAGGGATTTATTGTGTAAAGTATTTGCTATACTTGATTTTAAGAAGATGAATGAGTGGGGCACGCAGCCTTTTTCCTTAATAATTGCAGGTTGAAGTAATGGGCCAGAGCAAGGAGCATTCCACCGAGTGCCACGAACCAGGATTCATCTTCATGCCAAATCAAATGACCAGCGAAAATAAAAAGTAGCCCCATTAAAAAAAAGATAAAGGGCTTCCACTGTCGATGTGTAAACCAGGAACTGCCTAAGGAAATGGATCCGAGAATAAAAGATAAACTCAGCATGAAAAATTCAACGACTGATCCGGACAAAAATCCCCAGCCAATTAAAGGCAAAAAACCTGCTAAGAAAGGTAAAAGCGCGCAATGTACTGCACAGGCGAGTGCAGATCCCATTCCCAGACGGTCTAATAGGGTAGATGTAAACGTTTTCATTCGACAAATATAAATGCAATTTTGTTGCATTTAAAATGAATCAATAAAAAAGACGATATGCTGACTTTTAGTAAGACTGGTACGCATGATTCTGACGACTTAGTACCTATTCTGTCACCGGCATGCGGGGCTTTGAATTTTTCCAGAATAGGTAGCGCCCGACAGAAAATCATTTTCATTTCCACTGTCGTCGTATAAAAAGAACCCATCGAGAAGAATTTTCTTGCCAACGGAACTGCTCACCAATCCACAGAGTTCCTCAAATTCGTTAGGTTTTCCTTCCTAACTTTCGGTCCCGATCAATCTTACCTATTTTTTTGTGTGAAAGGAAGTTTGTCTATCCCTTAAGTAGGATAGAGCGCAATGATCACAGAATAAAGACAACGCCTGCTAAGATAGATGAGTAGAGGAGCTGCTTAATTAGGCGTATAGCTGACTACGCAATTTCGCCACATCTTCACTAGTGATGTACTCGTCATAGGTCATTAGCTTATCGATAATTCCTTTTGGCGTAAGTTCAATGATACGGTTTGCTACACTTTCGGTCAAGGCATGGTCACGGGAAGTAAAAAGGATGGTTCCTTTGAAATCTTTCATTCCATTGTTCAATGCGGTAATGGATTCCAGATCCAGGTGATTGGTAGGCTCGTCAAAAAGTAAAAAATTAGCTTGTTGCAACATCATTTTCGAGAACATACATCTCATTTTTTCTCCTCCCGAAAGAACTTTTACATTTTTTAGCACTTCTTCGCCACTAAAAAGCATTCGGCCAAGGAAGCTACGCACAAACTGCTCATCCGCATCGGTCCCTGAATATTCCCGGAGCCAGTCAATCAAGTTCTCATCTTTGTTGACAAAGAATTTACTGTTGTCGTTGGGAATGTCTGCAGGGCTGATGGTTACCCCAAATTTAAAGGTTCCGGAGAAATCCGGGTCATTGCCATTCAGGATTTCGTAAAAGGCAGTGGTGGCCAGGCTGTTTTGCGAAAGAACGGCCACTTTATCTCCCTTATTCAGCATAAAGCTGATGTCATTGAAAAGGTATTCGCCATTCAACTGTTTACTTAGTTTTTCCACTTGCAGCAATTGATCGCCCGCCTCACGGCCATTATTATTGAACATAATGGCAGGATATTTCCGATTAGAAGCTTTAATCTCACTAATGTCAATCTTCTCAAGCGCCTTCTTACGGGAGGTGGCCTGTTTTGATTTAGAAGCATTCGCACTAAAACGACGAATAAATTCCTGCAGTTCTTTTACTTTATCTTCCAGTTTTTTGTTCTGATCAGCTCGTTGTTTTAACGCAAGTTGACTACTTTCATACCAGAAAGTATAGTTTCCGGTATAAATACTCATTTTTCCGAAATCAATATCTACAATATGGGTACATACGGCATCTAAAAAGTGGCGGTCGTGACTTACAACCAATACAATGTTTTGATAATCTGCAAGGAAATTTTCGAGCCAGGCGATGGTGTCAATATCCAGGTCATTCGTAGGCTCATCCAATAGGAGGATATCGGGATTTCCAAAAAGGGCTTGTGCAAGTAATACCCTCACTTTTTGATTTCCATCCAGTTCTTTTACCAGTTTATAATGAAATTCTTCTTTGATTCCTAAGTTGCTAAGGAGGGTGGCTGCGTTGCTCTCCATATTCCATCCATCCATTTCGGCAAATAGATTCTCGAGTTCTCCGGCTCGTTCACCGTCCTTCTCAGAGAAATCTTCTTTCATATAGATGGCATCTTTTTCCTTCATGATGGCATAGAGTTGCTGGTGACCCATCATGACTGTTTCGATAACAGAAAATTCATCAAACTCATAGTGATTCTGTTTTAATACGGCCATGCGTTCGCCTGGGGTAAAGGCCACACTTCCGGTGGTAGCGGAAACTTCCCCACTTAAAATCTTCATAAATGTAGATTTTCCTGCGCCGTTCGCCCCGATGACACCATAACAATTGCCATGGGTAAACTTTAGGTTAACATCCTCAAACAAAGTGCGTTTTCCATAACGCAATGATAAATTAGAAACTGAAATCATGCTTTTAAAATGAAACGCAAAGGTACGGTTTATTCGGCGAAGTTTAAAGCCGGAATGCCATTATCTTTCACGAACAGGATCGTTGATTTGTGAATGAAAAACCCGGATAATCCCTATATTCGGTCTTATGGAGTTGGAATTACGTTTAAAAACAACACTGTCGAAAGTTGAAATCACTACGCTGGCGATCCATTTAGTGGAGCATGAATTTCCGATGGATCAGGTAATGGATTTGTGTAATCACCCGGACGGGACCTGCTCTTTTCGTGCGGCCTGGCTGCTTGAAAATATATATCTGTATCGTCCGGGAACCCTGCTTCCGTGGCTGTCGCTATTTTTTGACCGTTTTCCCTCCCACTATCATCCGGCGGCCTGGCGAAATATAGCTAAGGTGATGGCGCTGCTAACCGACCGGAGGGCTCCCCTCGAAATAAAATTAGCGGTTCAAAGACAGGATACAGACCTGATTGCTGCGGCAAGCTTTTCCTGGCTGATACAAGAAACGGTTCCTGTCGCTGTAAAATCACATTGTCTCAGTATTTTAGCGAATCTCGGACATAGACACGCATGGATTGTCGAAGAACTGCCTGCAACAATGGATTTTCTGTTAGACAGAGAAAGTATCGCTTTTTTTGCAAAGGTCAAGCAGGTAAGAAAACAGCTGCAAAAGGAGAGACGAAACTAGGTGTGCTGTGCGGAAAGCCCGTAAACATGACAACTTTTCTACAAAGGTTGACAGATTTAAACTTATTTTTGAAACATGAATGAAAGTTATGAACACCTCATCCGCATCATAAAGCAACGGAGGAGCATTTTTCCCGCAAGCTATCTTTCTAAAGAGATTCCGGAGGAGCTGTTGCTTCAGGTACTTGAAAGTGCCAATTATGCGCCTACCCATAAACTCAGTCAGCCATGGCGTTTTACGGTGTTGACAGGAGCAGCAAAAACCCGACTGGGCGAAGAGTTGGGAAGAATCTATAAAGAGACCATTCCCGAAGAGCGTTTTATGCAGAAAAAATACGATGGATTTGCTGTAAAAACGAGCCAAGCTGCTGCAATTATTGCCATTGGTGTCCAGTTTCATCCAGATAAGCTTCCTGAATGGGAGGAACTTGCATCGGTCGCTTGTGCGGTTCAAAACATGGCTTTGACGGCAGAATCTCTTTCCTTGGGCGGCTATTGGAGTTCTCCTCCTTTAATTGCTCATTTGGGTGATTTTCTAGACTTAGGTTCGGATGAAAAATGTTATGGTCTTTTTTATCTGGGGTACCACCAGGAAGAAAGCAGAAGTGCCAACCGAACGCCAATGACCGAAAAGATTCGCTGGATGAAGGAATAGAGGAAATGAGCACACAGAGAGTGAAAAAAAAACTTTATGAAAAATGTCTTTCCTGGGTGGATGGAAGGATACGCACTGCCCTTGAGGCACTTGAGCAGGCAGCCGAATCCAGCACAAACGATACAAAGAGCAGTGCGGGCGATAAGTTTGAAACCGGAAGAGAGATGGCGCAACAGGAAATAGGTCGCCATCAGCAACTTTTGGAAGAAGCCCGTCGTCAAAAGAGTGTATTGCTGGCCCTAGAAAATGTATCCGTAGATCAACAGGTCATTCCGGGGAGTTTAGTATTGACGGATCAGGGTGGCTTTTACCTCAGTATCGGTGCCGGAATGATTGAGCAGGAGGGAAATGCCTTTTATGCGATATCGGCCGTTTCTCCTATGGGAAAGATTCTTTTAGGCAAGAAAGCAGGAGAGTTTGTTCTGCTAAATAACCGACAGTTTAAGGTGTTAACCATATTGTAAACCGGTTTATTTAAAGCTTCGCTGAATACTGTTCATTAATTGTTTAGGGGTGTAATGACCGGGATCGATGATACGCCGAATGGTGAAAAGCGGATACTGTTCCTCTCTTTTGGTCGATAAAATAAAGGCGGCTTTAATCCCATATTCCTGTAAACGCGGTAAAAATTCGGCTTTATAAACTCCGTAAGGATAGGCAAAATAGGTGATTTTTTTTCCAGTGATGTTCTCCAGTTTGCGAAGGGGCTGGGCAATCTGTACTTCCCAGTCTTCTTCTGTAAAATGGGCAAAATTCTTGTGGTCATAAGTATGGCTGGCAATTACATTGCCTTCATCTGATAACTCTTTAATTTGTGCTGCATTCATGTAATGAATACGGCCTTTTTTCCCGATCGATACTGTCATGATAAAAAACACTCCTTTAAAACCGTGTTCCTTCAGAACCGGATAGGCCACTGTATACTGGTCCAAATCCGTATCATCAAATGTAAACATGATGGGCTTTTCAGGCAGCGCTTTTCCGTAGGCCAGGTAATCGTATAGCTGATCGGGCAGAATGGATTGATACCCACTATCGGCCAGCATTTTTACATGTGCACGAAAGTTAGCCGGAGGAATAATGTCATCTTTCGCTCTTTTTCCATCGGTAGGTTTCCAATCCCTGATCTGATGGTAACACAATACGGGAACTTCTTTGCGGGCAAGAATGGTGGCCGCATCGGCTATTTGAACGGCAGGGGCTTTTTCTGTTACAGAAACAAGCGTGGTGTCTGTTTCTGCAGTCGTCTGATTCGACGATTGGCATCCACTACCGATAAAACAGGCAACTATGAATGCATAGGAGATAATTTTAGTGGTTAAAAATTTCATTGTCTCAGGATGAAATAACAATTAATTTACACGCATTCTCACTCTTTATAAACTGATCCTCAAATTGCTGCCATTGGGCGGGGGTGATCCCGGCAGTGAGTGCATGCTTTTTAAAAAAAGAATAATCTGTATACTCATTATGAGCGGCAAGCATGTTTCTGAATGTCTGAAATACTGCTTTTTCTCCTGCTATTTGCTCTAATCCCCGCCACAGGAGCGGCCCATACTGATAGCGGTAAGTACTATTAATTTGTTGCGCTTGTATCACTTCTGAGAGGGGAATGCCCTTAAATTTTTGAAGATTTCCAGTTTGCTTGGTGAGGTAATTTTTCACAAAGGAAGGTCCGAATTTAGCTTCGCTCGCTTTAAAAGAAAGATATTCAGCGGTAGATTCCAGAAAAAACCAACTCAAAGGGCCATTGGGCCGCAATACATTTCCAAAATAATAGTGGGCAATTTCGTGAGCAATAAACGTATAGTCTGTAGAATCTGTTAACTGTTTCTTATTCAGGTCAATCATTTCACTTAAGGGAGTGCCCGCAAAAGCAATTACCGGATAAGTCACGAAACCCCAGCTTCTGCCTTTATTAAATTTTTCGATGGGTTGATGTTCAATGAAAACATTCTTTTGGACATCGGGAATTTTTAATTGCCGGCTATAATAACTTTTCATTTCCGCGATGTATTGCTCAAACAGGGCTAATTGTTCCTCTTTCATATGGGTGTTTAGAAAAAGGGCATTAGGGGTTTCCTGTACTTCATAATTACCTGCAAATAGGAGGGGGGCAGTGGCTTTATGTGCAGAAAAAGTCGCTTCAGGTCCCTTTTTAGGCAGATCTCCATTTATAAATAATGTCTTCGCTCCCGGAACTTTGAGGTGAATTTCGTAACGCACTTCCTCCAGTTGCCGATCTTTTGCCACATCGTAGATCACTGGATACCATTTCGCCTGATCGGTGGCCCGTACGGTTTGCCCGTTGAAAGCAATCAGTCCTTTGAA
This sequence comes from Pedobacter sp., assembly GCA_037190785.1. GTDB lineage: Bacteria > Bacteroidota > Bacteroidia > Sphingobacteriales > Sphingobacteriaceae > Pedobacter. Next base: position 136,297 of record JBBCJN010000002.1, read on the forward strand.
ATCAGTAAAATTATAAGAGCCATCATACACGGGGAAGGCACCCGTATATTCAATGAACAATGTGCCAGGGTTTTCCATGGGTTGATGGTCGGAATAGGGCAAATAACTTAAGCCTTCCCCGCGCATTTTTCCATTGTAATAGCCTTCGTATTTCAGCATTTTGCCCGTTGAATCTGAAATCGATTTAATGTTGAAACCCTTGTTGAGAAGAAGTTGATAGGATTTTCCTAGCTCCGGAATGGCAGAAAGTAAAAAACGACACGAAATAAGTCCTCGATTCATATCGATTTCCACCTCGCCCTTTAAAAAGGGCGTTGTTTCTTGACGGGCACTTACGGACAAACAAAAAAGAGTGCCCAGAAGAAGTAAATTCAGCTTAAAACGCATACTAGAAACTTTTTAACATACTGTTGTGAAGGGTTTTAGGACTCCAATATCCACTGGCAATGATTCGACGTACCGTAAATAACGGGTCGTTAGGGTCTCTTTTATCGGCAAGGGAAAAAGCCATCTTAAATCCTCTTTTCTTTAATTCGGGGATACCTTCCGCATTCCAAAGGCCAAAGGGGTAAGCAAAATAATTCATTTTTTTACCGGTAATTTCTTCCAATCGCTTAGTCGGTTTGTCGAGTTGTTCTTCCCAGTCAGTCCCCTGATATTTCTTAAAATTCTTATGATCGAAGGTATGGTGTCCTATCTCATTTCCTTCGTCAGCAAGTTGTTTGATCTGCTCACTGTTCATGTATTCTACGAACTTTCCTTTTTTTCCGATGACGACAGTCATTATGAAATACGCGGCTTTGAAACCATGTTTTTCAAGGATGGGACGTACATGAGTAAACTGGTCCAGATCGGTATCGTCAAAAGTAAGCATCACAGGCTTCTCAGGCAGCGGAGTTCCTTCATTCAGATAGGCGTAGAGTTGATCCGGGAGAATGGTTCGATACCCACTATCGGCCAGCATTTGCATATGAGCTTTGAAATTTTCGATTTCAACAATGTAATCTTTGCCCACTTTTCCATCTGTTTCCTTCCAGTTTCGCACCTGGTGATAGCATAAAATAGGTACCTGTTTTCGGGAAAGAATGGTCGCTGCATCTGCAACCCTTATTGAATCGGCAGGTGGAATACCGGGAGCGGAGACATCCACAGTGACACTATCTGCAGAAAGCGGTCCATTAACTTTCTCTTGGGTATGGGAACTGCAGGAGGCGATGAATAATAATATCCCTGTACATAGGGTCGATAAAAATAGTTTTTTCATGGAAGAAGGACTTAATTCAGCGTCTATGACAGCCGCTATACAAAACTAAAAAAAGGGATTCATTTAGGGGGAAAATGTGAATATTTTTTCGGAGTTCGGCACCCTCGCTTCACTTCAAAGGCAGGGAAATGCCTGTTTAACTTTTTTATTACAAACGAAGCAGGGATTGCCGGGTATTTTTAGATATTTTAGGCCATTATTAATCCTATCAAACAAACACTAATGAAGAAACTTTATTTTCTTTCAGCGCTCGTATTTTTGGGGGGATTTCAGGCGATGGCTCAAAGTAGAACCATTTCGTTAACGGAAACTACCGTTGCACCTGAGCGGGCAAACTATCAGGCAGCCGCCCGTTTTTCTCCTTCCAAGTTAAGAAAAGTCATCAATTCAACAGCTGTCGATCCGCACTGGCTAAAAAGAAGTCACCGGTTTTGGTATCCGTATGAAACACCTGCCGGAAAGTATTGGTACATTGTAGACCCGGTATTAAAACAAAAGAGCCCTTTGTTTGATAATGAACGAATGGCAGCAGAAATTACACGAATCATTCGGGATCCATTTGACGGACAACACCTTCCCATTGAAAATCTTAAATTTACCGAAGACGAGAAAAGCATTCGTTTTGAGATAAGGAGTACTATTGATGAGGTAAAGAAGGATCGTAAGGACAAAAAGGCGGCCGATTCCATGCAGAAGAAAATCTTCTTGTTCAATTATGACCTGGTTAATCGGCAGCTCACAGAAATCAAGGATTTTTCCAGACCAAAGCCTAAACCTTCCTGGGGATCTGTAGCTCCCGATTCGAGTGCAATTATTTTTTCAAGAAATTACAACCTTTTCTGGATGGATAAAGAGAATTATCTGAAGGCTGTGAAAAATGAAGAAGACAGTACCATTGTGGAGCACCAGTTAACAAAGGATGGGGAAAAATATTATCCATATGGAAGTAATGGAGATGGAGAAGACAATGAAACACAATTAAAAAATGATAAAAAACGTCGGGGTGCATGGGTCATGTGGTCGCCTGATTCAAAACATTTTATCTTGCAACGAACAGACTCCAGACAGGTAAAGGATCTTTGGGTAATCAATAGCCTTGGTCCGGGAAGACCGAAACTCGAGACCTACCGCTATCACATGGCAGGCGAAAAGGAGTCGGCACAAAGCGATGTGTTACTTTTTAACTTTGCCTCCAAAACGTTTAAGAAATTAAATATCAATGCGTTCAAAGATCAATCTGTAGGCGTATGGCCCAGAGAGATGCTGAATAAAAACCGGGACGATGAGTTTAAGCCTTCTATTTGGTTAGGGGATCCCTCAAAATTCTACTTTTCGCGAACCAGCCGCGATTTGAAAAGAATAGATATTGGTACCGTTGATGTGGCCACCGGAAATGTGAAAGTTCTCATTGAAGAACGTTTCAATACCTATATCGAGATTCAACGTCCGGGATTAGTGGATGGAGGAAAAGAACTTATTCATTGGAGTGAAAGAGACGGATGGGGTCATTTTTATTTGTACGATGAAAATGGAAAACTAAAAAACCAGATCACTTCCGGTTCTTTTCATTGTGAAGGTATTGAAAGAATAGATCACAAAAATCGCGTGCTCTATTTTACGGCCAACGGACGCGAATCGAAAGAAGATCCTTATTACGTACATTTATACCGGGTGAATTTCGATGGAACTGGATTAAAGTTGTTGAATACGGGCAACTTTGACCATTCCGTAAATATGAACGATGAGGCCCGTTTTTTTGTGAACAATTATTCCAGGGTAAACACAACACCCAAATCGGATTTGATTGATCATAATGGCAACAAAGTGATGGAACTGGAAACAGCAGATCTTTCTTTGTTAATGGCCACCGGATATAAATTTCCAGAGCCTTTTACTGTAAAAGCGGACGATGGAGTGACTGATTTGTACGGGGTAATGTATAAGCCATTTAATTTTGATGCCAACAAAAAATACCCTGTGATCCTTTACGTTTATCCAGGACCACAAACGGAGGCGGTGAATAAAGCTTTTGGCAGAAGTATGGATCGTGTGGATCGTTTGGCACAATTTGGTTATATCGTGGTAACAGTAGGAAACCGGGGAGGACACCCTGCCCGATCCAAGTGGTACCATAATTATGGCTATGGAAATCTACGCGACTATGGCTTGGCCGATAAAAAAGCGACCATCGAGCAGCTGGCCGATCGTTTCTCTTTTATTGATGCCGGAAAAGTGGGGATTACAGGACATTCCGGAGGGGGATTTATGTCTACTGCTGCAATGTTAGTGTATCCTGACTTCTTTAAAGTGGCTGTTTCTGCTGCAGGAAATCACGACAATAGCATTTATAACCGCTGGTGGAGTGAAAAACATCACGGAATTAAAGAAGTGGTTTCATTGGGAGGTGATACGACGTTTAAATACTCCATTGATAAAAATCCGGATTTAGCTAAAAATTTGAAGGGACACTTATTATTGATGCATGGTGATATGGATAATAACGTACACCCTGCCGGTAGCGTCCGTGTAGCGAACGCATTAATTAAAGCAAATAAACGATTCGATTATATTCTTGTGCCGGGTCAGCGTCACGGTTTTGGTGACATGACCGAGTACATGTTCTGGCGTCTTGCAGATTATTTCAACAATTACCTGTTAGGTGATTTTTCAAAATCTACGGAGGTCAATATGGTAGAGATGGATAAAGAAATAGAACGGAAAAACTGATCAGAGAAATCCCGGCGAATGCCGGGATTTTTTTATGTTTAAAGAAAGCCTTATTTTAGGAAAGGAAAAGACCTCACTTATTTGAAAATATCAATTAATTCTTATCATTTATGAAAAAAAATACCGGACTCTTTTTATTCGCAGCATTGGCTCTTGGCGGTTGCAGCCAATCGGGAGGTGGGTCCTCCGATCTTACAGATTCGGTGGCATTGCAGGCGATTAATGATACAAGTCTTGCGAAACACATTTCTATTCTTGCTTCGGACGAATTTGAAGGGAGAAAACCATTCACCAATGGAGAAACGAAAACAGTGGAATATCTTCGTGCGGCATTTGAAGAAATGGGACTCCAACCCGGGAATGGCGCAAGTTATTTTCAGGAAGTACCGCTGGTAGAATTGCTGTCAACCCCTGTAGGAGATATGCGTATGGCGGGGCCAAAAGGAAGTTTAGCATTGAAATTTCTTGATGATTTCGTGGCAGCCAGCAGACATGTCAAAGAAGCGGTTCAAATTGATCAGAGCGAAATGGTTTTTGCAGGTTATGGCATTGTGGCTCCCGAATATGACTGGAATGATTATGAAGGACTGGATGTGAAAGGAAAAACGGTGGTGGTGATGGTCAATGATCCCGGTTTTGTGGATAAAAATCTTTTTAAAGGAGAAACGATGACCTATTATGGTCGCTGGACGTATAAATTTGAGGAGGCTGCCAGACAAGGCGCAGCCGGGGTTTTGATTATTCATGACACCGCTCCGGCCAGTTACCCCTGGACAGTTGTTCGGAGTGGTTGGTCGAAATCCAAATTGTACCTTGATGCCAGTGATTTAAATGCCGGAAGAGCGCTGATCGAAGGTTGGCTGACCCAGGAAAAAGCAAAAGCGCTTTTTACGTTGGCAGGGAAATCCCCAGAGTTAATGATCGAAGCCGGGAAAAAGGGATTCAAACCGGTAGATTTGGGTGTGAAATTAAGTGTCTCGGTAAAAAATACCATTCAAAAGTCGAAATCCAAGAATGTGGCGGCAATCATTCCGGGAACTAAGCGGGCAGATGAATACATCATTTATTCAGCCCATTGGGATCATCTTGGAATAGGAGAAGCCGTGAATGGGGACTCCGTGTATAATGGAGCAATTGATAATGCCACCGGAACGGCTGCGTTGTTGGTGATGGCAGATGCTTTCCAGAAAGCGAAAGTCAAACCTGAACGTTCCATCATGTTTCTGGCCGTTACGGCCGAGGAGCAGGGCTTGTTAGGTTCCGAATTTTATGCTACGCACCCATTAGTACCCTTGGAAAAGACAGTAGCCAATCTGAATATGGATGCCTTACAAGCTTTTGGAAGGACAAAAGACATCATCGCAATTGGCTTTGGACAGTCGGAATTGGATGATTACCTGAGCGCAGCAGCAGCGAAACAAAACCGGATTGTAGTCAAGGACTCCAACCCGAGTGCCGGATTGTATTTCCGTTCTGATCATTTCAATTTCGCGAAGGTAGGTGTTCCGGCATTGTATATTGAAAACGGGGATGACCATGTCGAAAAAGGAAAAGAATTTGGAAAGGCCATGAAGGAGGATTATGTGAAAAACAGGTACCATGCTCCGGCAGATAATTTTGTCGCGGAGAGCTGGGATTTTTCAGGAATGGTAGAAGATTTTCGTTTACTGTTTGAGGTTGGCTATCGTCTTAGCCTCGAAAGCACTTTTCCCGCCTGGAAGGATGGATCTGAATTTAAAGCGGTCCGTGAAAAAAGCAGAAAGTAAATTGGAATAACAATTAAAAAGGGCAAGCAATATTTATTGCTTGCCCTTTTTAATGTTCAATGGAAGCCGCTTTATTCGTCCTGATTGAGGAAAACAAACTGGTGATCAAACATATCCAAACGAATCTTACTGTCTTTGTTGACTTTTCCGGCAAGTATCTGCTTGGATAGCTCATTGAGAATGCGCTTTTGGATCACCCTTTTTAGCGGACGGGCACCAAACTGAGGGTCATAGCCTAACTCTGCAAGCCAGTCCAGGGCCTCGACAGAAGCATCCATCTCAATTCCCATCTCAGCCAGACTTTGTTGTACCTGAGCAAACTGCAATTGCACAATGTTTCTGATTTCTGAGCGGTTAAGCGGAGTAAACATGATCAACTCATCAATTCTATTGAGAAATTCGGGACGAATGGTCTGTTTCAACAGTTCAAAAAGCTCGTTTTTCGTTTTTGCGACAATCGAGTCCCGGTTATCGTCGGTCAGGTTTTTGAAATTGTCCTGGATTAAATGTGAGCCAATGTTAGAAGTCATGATGATGATGGTGTTTTTGAAATTAACCACCCGGCCCTTATTATCGGTAAGACGTCCGTCGTCCAATACCTGTAAAAGGATGTTAAAAACATCGGGATGGGCTTTTTCAATTTCATCCAGCAAAACCACTGAATAAGGTTTACGTCTTACTGCTTCAGTTAACTGCCCTCCTTCATCGTAACCAACGTATCCCGGAGGCGCACCAATAAGACGGGAAACGGCGTGTCTTTCCTGGTACTCACTCATATCGATCCTGGTCATGGCATTTTCATCGTTGAAAAGGAATTCAGCCAAGGCTTTCGCTAATTCTGTTTTTCCGACGCCTGTTGTTCCGAGGAAAATGAAAGAACCGATAGGTTTACGTTTGTCCTGAAGACCTGCCCGCGATCTTCTGATAGCATCTGAAATGGCTTCAATGGCTTCATCCTGGCCGGCAACACGTTTATGTAATTCTTCCTCGAGATGAAGTAGTTTCTCACGTTCACTTGCAATGAGCTTGGTAACGGGAATACCGGTCCATCTTCCCACTACTCCGGCAATGTCGTCGGCGGTTACTTCTTCTTTAAGCATGCGGTGCGCCGATTGCTGACTTTCCAACTGCTGTTTAAGTTTTTCTACTTTATCCTGTGATTCTTTAATTTTTCCGTAGCGTATTTCAGCGACCCGTGCATAATCTCCTGCTCTTTCAGCCTGATCTGCTTCAAGTTTATATGCCTCAATCTGCTCTACCTCGGTATTCACTGCATCAACAAGGTCTTTTTCTCCCTGCCATTTCGCCTTTAATTCGTCTCTTTCGGCTGCCAGATTAGCAATTTCTTCACTTAACTCTTTCACTTTCTTCTCATCCTTTTCCCGTTTAATGGCTTCCCGCTCAATTTCAAGTCGCATGATTTCCCGATCCAGCGCATCCACATTTTCAGGAACACTGTCCATTTCCATTCGGAGCTTGGAGGCCGCTTCGTCCATTAGGTCAATGGCTTTATCGGGTAGAAAACGATCGGATATGTAACGTTGAGACATTTCTACTGCGGCAATGATCGCTTCATCTTTAATGCGAACTTTATGATGGGTTTCATAGCGTTCTTTTAAGCCCCGAAGGATTGAAATGGCATCTTGTGTATCCGGTTCATCGACCATCACTTTTTGAAAACGTCTTTCAAGGGCTTTATCTTTCTCAAGGTACTTTTGGTATTCATCAAGAGTCGTGGCACCAATGGCGCGCAATTCACCACGTGCAAGTGCAGGTTTTAAGATGTTGGCTGCATCCATGGCTCCTTCACCGCCTCCTGCACCTACTAGGGTGTGAATTTCATCAATGAATAGAATAATGTCTCCGTCACTCTGAGTAACTTCTTTGACGACGGCTTTCAGACGCTCCTCAAATTCTCCTTTGTATTTTGCCCCGGCAATGAGCGCTCCCATGTCTAGCGAAAAAACGGTTTTTGTTTTAAGGTTCTCCGGCACATCTCCTTTCAGGATACGGAAAGCAATCCCTTCTGCGATGGCTGTTTTTCCTACCCCAGGTTCACCGATTAAAATAGGATTGTTTTTCGTTCTGCGAGATAAGATTTGTATCACACGGCGTATTTCTTCATCACGGCCAATGACCGGATCCAGTTTGCCACTTTCCGCATACTCGTTAAGATTTCGCGCATATTTTCCTAAAGCCTGATAGGTAGCTTCTGCATTTTGATCCGTTACACGACTATCTCCGCGAAGAGAGATGATTGCCTTTTTAAGGTCTTTTTCATTTACTCCCTGTTCCTTTAAAAGTTTGGAGGTCGAATCGTTCACGGCTAAAAGCCCTAATAAAAGATGTTCTACCGCAACAAACTCATCTTTAAACTCTTTCAGATAAGCCTGAGCTTTTTGAAAGACCGTATTTACATTGGCAGAAAGGTAAATGTTCCCTCCAGATACCTTTGGTAATTTTTCAATGGCTTGTTCGAGGAACTGATGGACCTGAGGAAGATTAACATTTAATTTTTTTAGCACATAAGAAACTACATTTTCATCAACAGAAAGCAACCCTTTTAACAGGTGTGCTGTCTCGATGGCTTGTTGTTGATTGCCTTGTGCAATTTCGGAAGCTTTCTGGATGGCCTCCTGTGCTTTTATGGTAAAATTGTTGAAGTTCATATCTCTTTTTATTCAAAACAAATGCCATCGCTAGTTAAAGCTGAAAATCGGAAATTTTGTCTCTTTTTTTATGTTTTTAAGACTAAATGACTGATATTAAGTGTTTTGAACTGAAAAAATGACCTGTTGCCGCTCGAAATGGACTCTGGTAAACCCGCTTAAAATGAGTGGGCAGTTACCTGGTGCCTTCCCGAGGTTAACTGGAAGGTAGAAGAAGGCAAGCGTTGTCCATCCAGCTGCAGGGCTTGCCCCTTTTGGAGGGGAAGAACCACTGTCGCTGTAGAGCCGGGGGGGATCTCAAAAGTATACAATACCCCTTTTTTTGTTTTCTCCCAACGGGACACGATCGTGCCATAAGGACTTTCGTGCCTGGCTTCAAAATGTTGTAGATTTCCCATTAACTGAGGTTGAAGCACCACATTTTTAAATCCCGGTTGTTTTTCATCGGGTTTTATTCCTCCGGGAGATTTAAATAACCAGGCACCGATTTCACCGAACATGATGTGATTGAGGGAGATGTCTGCTTTTGCCTGAATATCCCAGTTTTCGTACAAGGTAGTTGCTCCATTTTCGATCCACCACCCCCAACCTGGATAGGTTTTGCGGGAGGCAAGGCGGTAAGCTGTTTCGGGATATCCGTATTCACTTAATGCATTTAGAATGGCTTTGGTACCTAATAATCCCACATCTAATTGAAAGTGATCTGCCTCTACTCTGCTGGCAAGCTGATCCGCTACCTTCTGACGGGATTCCTCGGGCACAATGCCCCAGAAAAGCGGAACGCTTTGTTCGGTTTGCAATCCCTGATGATAAATGCCGGTTTCAGTATTCAAAAATTTGGCATTGAAGGCACTTTTGATGTTCTCGGCAAGTGCTGTATAATATTTTTCATCTTCCGTATGTCCAAGTAATTTAGCCGATTTGGCCAAAATTACGACATCCGCATAGTAATAACAGGTCGAGGTAAGTTCTACAGAAGCCTTTGATTTGACAGGAACCCAATCTCCCAGTCCCCAGGAAGTGAGCCCTGAAGGATAACGGGCATGAATGTAATTAACGTATTTTTTGAGTGGCTCGTAACAGTCTTTCAGGATTTTAAGGTCTCCATAAAAAAGGTATACCGACCAAGGGATAATGGCAATGGTACTGGTCCAGTCAGGGCCATTTCCCCATTCATATCCCCATCCATGGGTCGGAATGATGGACGGTAACACTCCATTGGGTTGTTGTTCATCGCGATGATCGGCCATCCATTTCTCGTAGATAGTGACCGCATCGAAATTATAGAGACCTGTTTCAACCGCGATCGCTGCGTCGCCTGTCCATCCATTTTTCTCCCGCTGAGGGCAATCGGTAGGATATCCAAACAGGTTAGAAAGGTAAGAGTTGTTAGTGGCATCAGCAATTTTTTCCAACAGCGGATCAGAAGCCTTGATTTTTCCCGCTACAGGGACATCACTATGCATGAAATAGGCTTTCAATGAACCTTGATCTAATTTTAACGGAACACTGCTGCTCACCTCAACATACTGAAATCCTTTGTAATTGAAACGAGGCATAAATTGCTGCAGCCCTTTCCCATGAAGAATGAATACATCTGTTTGAAAGGGATCAGTGTCATCTTTAGGCCGGTAATGAAGATCAATGTTAGAAAGATCTACGCGTCCGTCAGCCCCTAACCGTTCTGCATGTTTCAACCTAATTTTCGTGCCTGCAGGCCCTTGAATGGATAGCTGACTTACTCCAGAAATGTTTCTGCCTATGTCAAATAAGTAAGTGGTATCATTGATCTTTCGAATGCTCTTAGCGTTGATTTCCTGCACATTTCGGATAGGGTGGAGGGCCTGAGCCACAATTTGGTTGGCAGGAGCCGGCCGGTAGATCACGGTCTTCCAGTCTTTATCCTCAAAGCCAGCCTCGTCCCAACCTTTTTGTTCCAGTCGCGAATCGTAATGTTCGGCTGTATAGATGCTGTTGAAGATAAGGGGGCTTAAACTGGTTTTCCATTCTTTGTCCGTCCGAATGGTTTCTATACTCCCATCCTCATACGTGAGCCGGAGATCTAAGCAAAAGGTAGGCCGGTTTCGCCAATTGGCTTTGTCAAAATTCCAAACAGCTGTCGATTGATGGTTATACCAGCCATTCCCTAAGAGAACGCCAATTACGTTATCTCCTGATTGTAATTGAGCAGTGACATCGTGGGTAACGTACAGCAGGCGTCGATCAAATCGAGTATATGTGGGGTCCAGCCGGTGATTTCCAATTTTTTTTCCGTTAATAGAGAGTTCGTAGAGGCCGGCCACGGCAATATAAGCCCTTGCAGCGATGACCTTTTTGGCGGGGCGGAAGGCTCTGCGAAAATATGGTGCCGGTTTTACATGCATGTTTTCGCGGTCTGATATCCATGCACCCTGCCAGGGGCTGTCTAATAAACCGGTTTCGAAATAGGAAATAGCTGCCTGAACACCTTTTTGCCGCTGGTCACTGACTTCTACCCTCCAATAGTACCTGGTAAAAGCCTTTAGGGCAGCTCCCTTGTATGAAACCAGTTGCGAGGGGTCATTCTGCCAGCCTGAATTCCAGAGTCTTCCATTTCCCTTGACAAGCTCAAGTGAATCCTGATCCACGAGTAAGCGGTAGGCTTGTTGAGCAGCCCCCTTGTGGTGATTCTCCATTTTCCAGGTAAATCGTGGCTGTGGGGCATCTAGGCCGATCGGCGTCTGTAGGTATTCTGTTTTTAGTTCTTTAATCCAAAAAGAAGGCTTCTCCTGGGAGAATAAGAAAGCTGAAGGAAACAGCAGAAATAGGGATAAAAGTAGGCGATTCATACAATGATGGCGAAACCTCCAAGGTATTGAATCTCTTGCATAGATGCAAGTAAAACGTTTTAGTATTGTAAAAATAAAAAAGGAGCTTGGGCTCCTTTCACGGGTAGGGCTAAAACAGATTAGCCTAGCACTTCTTTTAGTTTCTTTGTTTGAAAATCAGCCAGCTTTTGGAGCGGCCCAGAGGCGATCATTTTCATCATCATATTCAGATCGGCAGAAATGGTGTGTGTAGCGATGGTGACCTCCGGGGTTTTTGCTTCCAGTGACCATTTTAGTGCAAGGTCAAAAGGAGGTTTTTCCGTAGGAATAGCAGTAATTTCTGTATGCGGAATACGGGCATCAATTTTAATAGCCAGTTTGGCCATGTTTTGAATGGTAAAACTGGCTTCGTCCTGGGTAGAGGACCAGTTATAGATGTTTTCAGGCATTAATTGCTGATGATTGTTCATATCGTTCAGGAAGTTATAAGCCTGTTCGATCGATACATTTAATTCGGTGCTACTCTGGATATGGGTCATATGGAGTTTTCTGTTTGTAATTCTTTGCCCCATTCGGCAGGATTTTGACGCCATTTGCTTAACAGCTCCAGGTCTGCTTTAGCGATAAATCCCTGTTCAGCGGCATAATTAATGAGTGAATTATAATTGGATAAAGTGGCGTAACGGCATTTCGCAGCGGCAAAGTGCTCGTCTGCCTGGTCAAAACCATACGTGAATATGGCGGCCAGACCCGCTACGGATAGGCCTGCGGCGCGCAATGCTTCTACCGCCTTTAGGCTGCTCATTCCGGTAGAGATGAGGTCTTCTATTACCGCTACTCTTTGTCCTTCAATCACTTCCCCTTCAATAAGACTTCCCGTCCCATGTTCCTTGGCCTTTGCTCTTACGTAAATAAAAGGCAATCCAAGTTCCTGTGCTACAAGAACTCCCTGGGGAATGCCGGCAGTGGCTACGCCCGCAATGACATCAATTGCGCCGTATTCTTCCTGAATAAGTTGTGCCAGTTTTTGACGAATGTACGTACGTACCGAAGGATGGGACAAGGTTACCCGGTTGTCACAATAAATCGGCGATTTCCAGCCCGAAGCCCATGTAAATGGTTGTGCAGGTTGTAATTTAATTGCTTTAATTTGTAATAAAAATTCAGCTACCTTTAATTCAATATCACTTTTATTATACATGGCTCAAAAATACAGAATTTATATCAACCAAAACACGTTGTTAATTGCCGATCCGGCCTGTAAGTTGATTGAAAATGTTCAACAAATTGATTCACAGGGTTTTGATTTGCTAACATTTTATAAAAAGTATCACAAGGCGCAGGGAACCAACTTTTTACTGTTCAGTAATGATCCTCAAAAAACATTCCGAAAAATAAAGGAGCATTGCCAGCTGATCAAGGCTGCGGGAGGTTTAGTTGAAAATGAGGAAGGGGAGTATTTGTTTATTTTCAGAAATGGAAAATGGGATCTGCCTAAAGGAAAGGTGGAAAAAGGAGAAAAAATGAAGCAGGCCGCGCTTCGTGAAGTGGAGGAGGAATGTGGAATCGACATTCATCAGCAGGGCGATAAATTATGTAAAACATACCATATCTATGAGGCAGGCAGTAAACTGGTCTTAAAAAAGACAAATTGGTACGCCATGCGGGTTAAAGGTCGTCCCTCTTTGTCTCCCCAGACAGAGGAAGGAATTACCGAAGCTGTTTGGATAAATCCTGCCCAAATAAGCGAAAAGCGAGGCAATACCTTTCCTTTGATAATCCATGTATTGGAGGTGGCGGGTATCGGATAATTTTTAAAGGAAACGCAATGCGCCTTCCGGAACAAAAGGGCTCACATCCCCTTTATTCCTGAGGATATCTCTTACGATCGTTGAACTGATGGCGGAATACTCCGGCTTGCTAAGCAGTAAGATGGTTTCTACATCCGGCATCATTGTCTGGTTAATCTGAGCAATGGCGCGCTCGTATTCAAAATCCGATGCCGAGCGAATTCCGCGTACCATGTAATGGGCTTTAATCCTGCGACAGAAATCGACCGTTAATCCTTCATATAGTTGGACTTCTATCCGATTGTCTCCGGCAAAAATGGTTTGTACCATCTCTTCGCGGGTGCTTGCCGACAACAGATTTTGTTTTGCGCTATTGAGGCCAATTCCTACCACAATTTTATCAAATAAGGGGAGGGCGCGGCTGAGGATGTCCACATGTGCTATGGTAATGGGGTCAAAGGAACCTGGAAACAGAGCAACTTTCATACATCAAAGATAAGATAAAAAACAAAGAAAGACCTACCGGATTTCAGGACAATGAATGTTCAAAGAAACTAAAGGAGGATTGACCGTAGGTACGAGTTTCTGTAAAACCCGCTATATGATCCAATTTTAGGAGCGTGGCATGTTCAATGATGAGAAGACCTCCTTCTTCCAGCCAGTTCTGACTGAAAACCAATTGGGCAATTTCCGGAATGTTGGATAGATGATAAGGCGGATCAGCAAAGATAAGAGTGTAAGCCTGCCGCGGCTGGGTAAGGTATTTAAAGACATCTGCTTTTTGTACCTCGATGTTAGACAGCCTGTGCTTGAGTGCTGTACTTTTTAGCCAATGGATACAGCCCGCATGTTGATCCACAGAAGTAATTTGATGTGCCCCACGACTGGCAAACTCAATGCTGATGCTTCCTGTGCCACTAAACAGATCAAGTACCCGGCAATTTTCAAAGTCATATCGGTGATATAAACGATTAAAAAGTGCTTCCTTTGCCATGTCTGTGGTAGGACGCACAGGGAGGTGAGCAGGAGCCTGTAAATGAAGTCCTTTTAGTTTTCCGCCAATTATTCGCATGTAGAAGCAACCATTAAGGTTTTGTAATAGTGGAGGGGCATGTGAGTGAATATTGTTTCGGGTTCAGTTTCTACAGGGAGCAGCTCCATCTGGGAGAAATGGTCTTGCAGGGTCGTATAAAAGGCATCATTTTCATGGATAATGCCTGCTATTCGTGCCGTTTTTTCTTTAAAACTGATTCCAAACTGGTGGGTGAGAAGGTGCAAGTAATAATTCAATTCCTCAGCGTCGGCAAGGTCAAATTGCTTTTGAAACAATACCTGTTGCTTGTGAAAAATGCTGATGTGAACGGTCTTCAGGCTAAAATCGAAAATCACATCCTCTTTCTGTAATCCGGCTATTTCCAAGGCCATCCGTGGGTAGGAAAGGTGAACGGCTTCTGGAAAGTGTGTTGTCAAAAGCTTTTCCAGGTCCGGCGGTAGCGTAAAGAAATAATGTAAACTTTCATCGTTCACCCGATTTTGATACATGCGTTGTTCCCCTGCCCCTAACCAGTTTCGCTGAATTTCTAAGGCAGAATCGCTATGCAATTCATCCGGTAAAGTGACTACAGAAGCACCCACAACCACTATTCGTACCTTCGAATAAGCCAGGTGAAGCAGCTGACCTTCTTGCTGCAATGCCTGTTCAAGGGCTGTTTCGGGATGGCACGTTAACTCATCAGCCAATACAAGTGCTTTCCTTTCTTTATCACAAACCAGGTAGGACCACTGTTCGGGACCTATTCTGATGGTTAATTCATATTGATTTGCCTTTTCCTGATGAAAATCAGGATCAATGAACAGAAAGCTTTGTTGTTGATTCATGTTTCACAAAAATAATTCTTTTTTCTATAACATTACCATCGCATCTTTGTTAAATGGATAAATCCTCCCTTATTGCTGATGCTTTTTCCCATTCACCCACGCAAGAGCAAATGCAATTTTGCCGAAAGGCTGCCGATTTCCTGTCTTCGGACAAGTCTGCTTCCTGTTTGATTCTAAAAGGTTATGCGGGAACAGGTAAAACCACCAGTGTGGCGGCCCTGGTGAAAACACTGGCACATTTTCGAATGAAACCGGTTTTATTGGCCCCCACTGGAAGAGCTGCCAAGGTAATGAGTACATATACTCAATTGCCCGCATTTACCATCCATAAAAAAATTTACCGGCGCAAGTCGGCGGTAGATCCCGCAATGACTTTTCAGTTAGCGCCTAATCTTTTAAAAAATGCCCTTTTTATTGTAGATGAAGCTTCTATGATTGCGGATGAATGGAATCAGGCACTGGGCTCTAGCTTTTTGGACGATCTTATATGCTATGTGTTTCAAAAGGGGAATGAGGGAGAGGATAAAGCATGTAAGTTACTATTGGTGGGAGATACTGCACAGTTGCCTCCCGTAGGAAGCGAAGAAAGCCCGGCGCTGGATAAAATGTATCTTCAGCGGAAGTACGGACTGGAGACAGAGATGGTGGAGTTGAGGGAGGTGGTAAGGCAAAAAGAGAAATCCGGGATTTTATCAAACGCAACCATGTTGCGAAAACTTATTTTTAAAGACGAGAGTCCGATAAAGCTGCCTCGGTTTCGTTTCAAAAACTATAAGGATGTGTTCCGCATGAATGGAATTCGAATGGTAGAGGGCTTGGAATATGCGTATCATCAGTTTGGAATTGACCGGACATTGGTCGTTTGTCGTTCCAATAAGGCGGCGAATCAGTACAATCAGCAAATCAGGACACGCCTATTGTACCGGGAGGAGGAATTAAGCGGAGGCGATCAACTGATGGTGGTTAAAAACAATTATTTCTGGCTTAATCCGGAGGAAGAAAGTGGTTTTATTGCCAATGGAGATCTGGCAACGGTGATAAGTGTAAGGGGGGAGGAGGAGCGGTATGGTTTGCGTTTTGCCACCGTTCATTTAAATTTTCCCGATTTCCAGGAAATGAGCACGCTCACCTGCAAGGTAATTCTCGATACGTTGCAAACCGATTCGGCCCAATTAACCACCCATCAACAAGAGCAACTTTACCTCGGCCTGCAGGAGGACTACGCTTTTATCGATAATAAGAGAGAACGTTTACAGGCCATTAAATCGGACCCCTACTTCAATGCCCTGCAAATTAAATTTGCGTATGCGGTGACCTGTCATAAAGCACAAGGGGGGCAATGGGATGCTGTTTTTGTAGATCAGGGTTTTCTGACAGAAGACAAGGTGGATCTGAATTTTTTGCGCTGGCTATACACGGCTGTGACACGGGCTCGACTGCAACTGTTCCTCGTCAATTTTTCGCCTAAATTGTTTGCAGAGACAAATGAAGACGATTCATTCGAATCTTTATAAAGTTGGAATTAAAATGGTGAAAGTGGTTCCTTTATTTTCTTCACTGGTTACACGGATACTTCCGCCATGACTATGAAGTATCTGCTGAGAAATATGAAGACCTAAACCGATTGATTTTTCTCCATAGAGGCCGGTACGGCGGGCAGGGGTGAACTGTTCAAAAATATGATCGATCAGGTGGGCTGGAATTCCAATGCCATGATCTTCAATTTGAATGGAAATCTGTTGTTCAATCCGATCCATATGAACCGACACCGTCTGAGAGGTGGCGGAGAACTTCAGGGCGTTGCTGATCAGATTGTCCAAGACCCTTTCCATTTTAGATTCGTTGACCAGGGCATAAAAAGGTCCTTCTTTGAGATGCAGGTGTAGGTGTCTTGGATTATTAAGATGCCATTTTTCAACAACTCTCTGCAAAAAAACAGATAAATCAATCTTTTTGACTTCCAGTTCAGTTTGATCGGCCTTCACCGCTTCTATCAAGTCGTTAATAATGGTCTTGGCTTGCAAACTGGCATGTTTAATGAGTTTGAGTTCTTCTTTTTGAGGTGTTTCGGCCAACAGAAGATTGCCGAGTGCCTCAATGTTATTAAGCGGGTTGCGTAAATCATGTGCAACGAAACCTAAAATTTCTCCCTGCTTTGTATACAGATGAGCGATTTCCTGGTTTTTCTCTTCCAATTCCTTTAAGCGAACGAAATGCTGGGATTTGTAATAATAGCTATACCTCGAAAAGCTTAACAGAATGGCGCTTAAAATAAAACCAGCAACCAGGTTCAGCATCTTCTGATCAAAATCAATAGGGCTAAATACCATGGAGCCCACAAAAACGAGAAACATGAACAGGGAAAGGAAAAGAATTTCTAGGTATTCGATGGAAAAGAAAAGGCTGACGGCACAAATCCCAATAAGATAAACGGTTAAAGTATTTTTAGCATTGTTCTGAGAGACTGTATAAGTGACCCAAAAAGACATGAGTAAGATAAACAATACATAGGCCAGTACCGTTATGCGTTTCATGCGAGAGGCTTCTGGCCACCATTTTAAAAGAAAATATCCCCACCCTAAAAAAAACAGGTTTCCGGCAATCTGTGTCCAATTTCCCAGCGAAAACTCAGCATAATTTTGCATCTGGATCACCTTTTCGTAATAAGGAACGGAAAGAATCCTGACAAGAGTGGCGATGGTAATGAAAATAGAAGCAATGATCTTAACCTGCCTGAGATTGACATCCGTATAGAATGTTTTAAATGCAGAAGCAAATTTTTCGGGAGTTCTATAAGTATATAGCTTGAACAAAGCAGGATGACATTTGAAAGATAAAGGTAATTATTATTCCATTAAATAGAATAGCTGGGGAAAAAAAGAGGATACACTTCAGTGTATCCTCTCTATAAGGGGGTTATCTTGCACCTGGGGGACAGTGTTCTTTTAAAAACTTAGTGAATGTCAGAGAAAGGTGTTCACTGGTTCCTTCGCCTTCGTAAATGCCGTGGGCCCGGTTGGGATAGCTCATTAATTGGAATACTTTTTTGTGTTTTACAAGTTCATTGATAAGCATTTCGGCATTTTGGTAATGCACATTGTCATCGCCTGTTCCATGGATATACAACAAGTGACCCTTCAGGTTTTTGGCATGTGTGACAGGAGATCCCTGGATATAGGCTTCCGTGCTCGGAAAAGGAGTCCCCATGTAACGTTCCTGATAAATATTGTCATAGGTAAGCTGGTTCGTGACTGCGGCAACGGCAATTCCTGTCTGATAAATCTCAGGGTATTGGAACAACAGGTTTAAGGTCGTAGAGCCACCACCGCTCCAGCCATGGACGGCCACCCGTTCTTTATCCATGAACGAATAGGTTTCCAAGAGTTTCTTCGTAGCCATGGCCTGATCACGAATGTTCAGAATACCAATGTTTTTATGAATGCTTTTACGCCATTTGGTTCCTTTTGCCACCGGAGCTCCCCGGTTATCCATCGAAATGTAAATGTATCCGTCTGCGGCCATATCGCCCTGGTAGAGACGATTCCTGCCCGCTCCAAAAACGTCGCCTGCGGTTTGGGAAGCAGGTTCACTGTATACATAAAAAACAACCGGATATTTTTTATTGGGATCGAATTGATCCGGCTTCTTCATCCATCCGTCCATTTCAACTCCGTCTTCTGTCGTGACTTTAAAAAACTCTACTTTATTTTTAGGAGGTTGTTGCTTGGCCAACTGACTGGTAATGCTGCCTTCCATGGTTAAAGGAGTATTCGTTTTAAAGTTCATCCACTCACTGACCGGACTTACAATGGAACTGTTATAAGAATGACGGGCAAACAGCCCATTCGGAGAGATCTGATAACTGTGGGTTCCTTTTAAAATAGAAGGAGTCACCATTTCCAGTTTTCCTTTTCCATCCAGACGCGTTTTGTAGAGGTAACGCTGAGTAGCATTTTCAGCGGAACCCATGAAATAAACCACGTTGTTTTTTTCATCAATCAGAGTCACATCCATCACATCGTAGTCGCCTTTGGTAATCAATGTTTGTTTTTTTCCATCTTTACTGATCCGGTACAAATGCCTCCAGCCATCTTTCTCACTTTCCATTACAAACTCTTTGTTGCCATTGAGCCAGGTCCATTCATTAGCTGCTTCTACCCAACTGTCATTGCTTTCCTGATAAATTTCATTTACTTCCCCACTCAATCCATGGATAACGAATAGTTTACTTACATTTTGCTGGCGGTTTAGCTGTTGTAAAATGATTTCATTACTTTGAGGAATCCAGTTCATACGCGGAATATAGTTTTGTACAGCATCGCCTGGAACCGCCAGCCATTTGGTCTGAGCTGTCTCGAGGTCTACGACACCAATCTTACAGGCAGAAGGATCTTGTCCTACCTTGGGATATTCTACAGGAATGGTATACGCATAAATCGAATCCGTATTGTTAATCATGAGGAAATTCCGGATTTTGGTGGCATCGATTTGCCAATAGGCAATTCGTTTACTATCCGGGCTCCAGCGAAAACCATCTAAACATCCAAATTCTTCTTCGTACACCCAATCAAATGTACCATTGATCATTCGCGAGGTGCCATTGGTGGTCAATGCCTTGGTGGTCTGAGTAGCCAGGTCATCTACATAAATATTGTGTCCGCTAACATAAGCTACCTTGGTACCGTCCGGGGAAAATTTGGCAAACATCAGGGAAGATTCCGGTTTCCCTTTTCCTACCTGTGTGAGGGTTCCTTGTTGGATATCTACTACCCAATAATCTCCACGGCTGTCTTGTCTCCAAACACGACGGGTATTGGTATAAATTAGGGCTTTATTTCCATCGGCACTTAATTGAAAACTACGAATGGCGATGGGCGATCCGTTAGGCAGGGTGAGCAGTTCCCGGCCAATAACTGTTTTGCGCTCATTGCCTGGCAGGCTGATAGTGACAATTTCATTGCCCGCTACCTGGTAATAGGCGTTCCCTTCTTTTGTCCAATTGATTGCGCCACCTCTTTGGGCTTTTGCGTACGGATTAAGCCATACAATAAAGCACGAAATGACCATTAGAAATTTCGAAATGTTCATGTTTACAGATTTATAAATTGTTGATATACTTCCTGCAAATAAGCTTTTCCTATCTGAAGAAGACGATTGGTTTCGTTGGTTTGTGTTGGTTGACTGTTATATAGTAATTGCTTTCCCTGGTTGTCAAAAGTAACACAATGTTCTTTATTTAGAAAACCAAATCCGTCATCCCATGTAAAAAAAGCGAAAGATTGGGCCGAAGGATTCAGTAAGTTTTTGCTCCATTTAAAATGCTTGGAGGGAAGACCCAGCTGGGAAAGCAGGGTTGCCGCCAGGTCTTGTTGACTACCTGTCAAATCCCAGCTTTTTCCCCTGAATTCTTCTTTAATGACCTCTCCATAAAAAAGTAAAGGAATGTGATAACGTTCGGGCATGTATACTTCATATTTGTTTTTAGGGTAGACATGGCCATGATCCGCAATAAATACAAAAAGAGTCTGTGCATACCACGATTCTTTCTTGGCCTGTTGCAAGTAGGAATGGATGCATGAATCGGTATAATACGCTGTACTTTTGAACTTTTGAACGAGATCGGCTTTCCCAAATCTGTGTTTGGAAGGAAGCTCGAAAGGTTCATGGTTGGTCAGTGTAAGAAGTGTGGAGAAGAAAGGTTGAGGACTTTGTCGCAGATCTTCGAGCTGTCGCTGAAAGACCATTCCATCATAAACCCCCCACTTGGAGTTCATGTCTTTCTGTTGAAAGTGGTTCTTGTCAATTAATTGATCGTAGTGATGCCCTAGGATAAAGGCTTTGTAATTATCAAACTCCGATTCTCCTCCATAGTAAAAAGAAGTGGAATAGCCCTTTGTTTTTAGATCAGTACTGATCGCTGGCAATTTTTCCATTTTCTCCGGCCACTTGACAATGCTGCCCGTCCCCAGAGTAGGGTGACCGGAAAGAGTTCCGACTAATCCTTTGTCGGTACGGTTGCCGGCGGCATAGATGGAAGAAAATAAAAAGCCATCTTCCATTAATTGATCAAAATGCGGGGTAATCCCCTGCTCCTGTCCCAATCGGGATGTTAGTTGTGCGGTAAAGCTTTCCAAGAGGATCAGGACAATATTGGGTCGATCTGTTTTTAAAATTTGAAGAGTGCTGTCATTTTTCACCTGGTACAAGGTGTCGACTATATTGGCGGCTGTGGAGAAAGGCATCCGCTCGTAAGGGTTTTTATGGCTATTCTTCGATGCCAAAAAACTGGAAGAGAGATTCCAGTGGGTGTTGACTGCCGCCTGGTTTAAGAAAGGATGCTTGCTGAAGTAGGCCATACTTTGATTATTGGGCGAAACACCGGTCCCTCCACGGATTAGCAGGAAGTTGAAACCTAACACAAGAATTGCGAAAGCAATCCTGTAAACAAAGCGGCCAGCTTGTTTATCTGGCTCTGGCTGCGGCGCCCGGAGTAACCAGCGTTGTAAGCACCATCCACAGATGACCAAGGCGCTAAAAATCAGAAAACTAAAGCCCAATGGGGAGGAAGCACTGGAAGCCAGTGCTTCATTCGGACTCCGTAACAAATAATCAAATGCCCGTACATTGACTTTAGCTCCCCATTCTCTGTATACATTAAAATTAATGATGGAAAGCAAACTGAAAAGGAAGAGCAGCGTAAAATGGTATTTTTTGAAACGTTGATAGTTAAAAGTTTGCCCAGGGATAAACCACTTGCTAAAATAGAATAACATCGGAATACTCAAGACATAGGCCGTCATCGAAAGATCCAGTCTCAAGCCATAATAGAATGTCTTAGCCATTTCCTCGAGCGGAATGTTGACGGTTTTTTCTTTGAAAATCAATAAGAAAAGTGCCCGGTCAAAGGCAAAATAAAGTAGCCAGCAAAGGGCCATCCGGGCAAAAAAAATCAGGCTTTTAAACATGGGTATCAAAATTAGAAAAATACCGGAATAAATGCCTGATGAAGGAAAAGAATAGCAACTTATGGGTTATTTGCCACTTCCCTGCATGGTTTTGAACTCTTCTCCAGTTACTAATTCATACCCTTCTGGGACCTCCAGGGAAATCGGATCTACTTTTCCTTCCTCCAGTTGTTTAAATGTAAGGGTAACTTTGAGATTGTCTTGAAAGGTGGTATAAATGAGCAATGTACCCTTTACATCTTTAAATTCTTCCCCAAAAAAATGGGTGGGTAAAAGGACATCTTCTGTCGCCCATAGTTCGTACGAATTGTCTTTGTGATCTTTGTAAGTATAACGTTCTGCCTGATAGGTGCCGATTTTTTTCTTCTCCCCCGTGGATTTAAAGTCAATGAGCTTTGGCTGTTTTGCGGCTTCCGCCATGTACTCTTCTTTATTCATTTTTGTGGCGATTTTCATGTCCAGCGCAGCCATATCAACGAGCATCAATCTTTCAAAATTTTCAAGATGCTGAATCTGGGTAACTTCTACCACCTTCTCTATTTGAATGGTATTTTTAACAAAATTATCTTTAAAATAGAAGATGATCTCTTTAGGGAGGAGATCGGCCGCCATTTTTTGTTCTTCCGTAGGAAAGTAAGTGGTGTGGTAAGTGATGGAGCCTTCCGTGTATTTTTTCTGGGCATGAGCAAGAACGGCGCTTCCCATTAACAGATAGGCAAACAGACCTTTTTGAATAGATTTGAACATGAGCGATTAATTAAGAAATAAAAATGATTGGAGAAAATGCAGGCCCTTGCGCAAGCGGCAGGAGAGCGCTCACCATGCAGGTGGAAGCCATTTTGTAAATGATCAGCAATCGAGCTGTTGGAGTGGGCATGCGTTAATAATTTGCTGGCCATCGAAACACATATGGCCCTTATCACTAAGGTAAGCAAAAAATATTGATTTTGCAAATCAACTAGTTGTTATTTTACGGGTAAACGAGTAGACAAAAGAAACTTCAATTCGTTGAACCGGGTCTCCTACTCGCTGATTTTTCAGGTAAAAAATCAGGCTTTTAAACGCGATTTCAACCTTTGAGAAAACCCGAATAAAAGCCTGATAAGATAAGGTAAATAAGCAGTTAGTGATTATTCACCACCGCCCTGCATGGACATGATTTCCTGCATGGTTTTTAATTCGTATCCACTTGGGACCTCTAAAGAAAGCGCACCCACTTTGTCTTCTGCAATACTTTTGAAGGTAAAGGTGGTTTTTAATCCCTGTTGAAAGGTGGTGTAAACAAGCAAGGTTCCTTTCACATCTTTGAAAGTTTCACTAAAAAAGTTTTCAGGTAAGTGTAAATCCTGGGTGGTCCATAGCTCATAGCTGTTTCCTTTATCGTCCGCATAAGTATAGCGCTCAGCCTGATATGCACCAATTTGTTTCTTTTCGCCAGTCGCTTTGAAATCTGCGAATTTTGGGCTCAAAGCCATTTGCTGGTCATATTCCGCTTTTCCGGTTTTTACAGCAAATTGCATTTGCGCGATAGGTACGTCTATTAAAGTTAAACCTTCGTGTTTTTTAAGGTCCTGAATAATGGTGATCATGGCCGGGCCATTTTCAATATTTAACTTAATGAAATCTCCATTAAACTTGATTTTATTTTCTTTGGGCAACATGCTCACTGCTGCTTTTTGTTCGTCCGTTGGAAAATATTGAGCCGCGTAAGTAATGGTTCCTTCAGTTTGTTTCTTTTGGGCATGTGCCACAACTGCACTTGCCAAAAGCAGGGAGGCCAGAACGCCTGTTTTAATCGATTTTAACATATGATTTAGTTATAATTAGTTACCAATTTATTTTTTTCTTTTCCAAAAAAGCGTCGATGCCCTTTTTAAAGTCTTCGTGTGCTCTTGCTTCTGCATTGATTTGTACGGCTTCATTCAGACATTGATCCAACTCTTTGTAGGTGGTCTGATTGATCAACTGTTTTGTTAGCCGAAGCGAATTGGAAGAGGCCGTTTCACATAGCTGCAGAGCAAAATCCCTTACTGTCTGACTAATTTCATTCGAATTTGTTACAAAATGAATCAACTGAAGTTTCAGTGCTTCTTCGGCACTAAAAAGTTCGGCTGTATAAAGCAACCGTTTGGCAGTCGTTTCGCCTGTTTTTCGTATAAGCAGGCAGGAAACCAATGCTGGAACAAACCCTAATTTTACTTCTGTATAGCCAAACTGAGCTTCAGGAACAGCGAAAACAAAATCGCAGGCAGTAGCCAGACCACATCCGCCAGCAATGGCGTGCCCTTCTACCTGCGCGATCACCAGTTTAGGTAAAAGTAAAATGGTTGAAAAAAGATTCTTAAGCTTAGTAGAATCTGCAATGTTTTCTTCTTTACTGAACTCCCTAAGCTGTCGCATATAGGCCAGATCTGCCCCTGCACTGAAAACGGGCCCATTGGCCTTCAGAATAATTACTTTTGTATTTTCATCCTCACCCGCCTGTTTGAGACAATCGGTTAGGCGCTCCACTAACTCAGGATTAAGTGCATTCCGTTTATCCGGACGATTGAGAGTAACAATGCCAATGCGGTCCTGCCGCTCATAAGTCACGATCGCTTCATTTATCATTTTGCTCCTTAAGATCCACCAAATATGCTTTATTTTTTCCTAAAATCTTCACCTGTACACCATTTTTTTTGGTGATTTCACAGATTAAAGGATCATAATGGGGGGGAGTTTCCTTTTGAAAAATGAAAGTGGAAGACTCCATCTGTTTAAATCGCTGATCATTAAAGAAATCTCCTTTTGGATGATTTCGCACCCAGTAAAATGTGTGAGGAGCGAGCGGTTGAAACCCTAGTGAAGGAAAGCAATCATCGATGATGAAAAGGACATGGCTGAAAAAAAGTACCTGATGTCCTTTTTTTTGGAAGGGACCTGCCTGGCCGTCCTCATGCAGTGGTAACCAATGAGTTTCTTTCACTTTGGCCAATTCAAGGGCTGGTTTTACTGAGAACAGGTAGGTGGAGGATGTTGGATGCAGGGAAGTGACCAATAGGGCATTTCTTCCATATATAAAGGCAATGGCAGTTTCATTCTTCAAGGAGTAGTAAAAGATTTTTCGTTGCTGAGAGGCTTTGACCACTGACCAGCAGAGACTGTATTCCAATAGCAGTAAGCCGGCAAGCCCACTGAATACCATTCTTTTTTCTCGCCTGAAAAAAGACTCTAATAACAGAAAAAGGCTGGTGAAAAGCAAAATCAGCTGAAAAGGAGTAATCCAAATTCCTGAAATTCCCGAAAATGGTAAAGCCGAGATCCACTTTAATCCTTCATTCATGAAGAGAAGGAGAGATTCCAAGAGAAAAGCAAGTGAAGAGAAAGGAAAAGCCAGTAACAATATGCCCATATACATAATGAATGAAACAGGAAGCAGAATGAATAGGTTCCCGAAGAGGAAATACAAGGGAAAATGATGAAAATAGTAAATACTCAAAGGAAAAGTGACCACTTGAGCAGCACCGCTAAGTGCAATGGCCGACCAGGCCTCCCTGAGTAAGCGGTAAGGAGAATAAACTTGTTTTTTCCACCGTGGATACAGATAAATCAATCCGAATACGGCTAGGAAAGAAAGCTGGAAACCCACGTCCCATAATAAACGAGGCTGGAAGAGTAGTAGTGCCAATGCAGTAAAGGCCCAGATATTGTAGCCATTTGTTCGACGTCGAAAAGATTTGGCAACAATCAACACGCTTAACATCACTACCGATCGAAGGACAGAGGGAGAAAAACCGGTCAATAGGGCATAGGCCCAAATAAATACACCGATCAAGAGAAGTTGGAAAAGTCTAAAAAAAAGACGATTTGGAAGAAAGGACAATACCCAATGAAGAATGGCATAGATCATGCCTACATGCATTCCCGATACAGAAAGCGCATGGAGAGTGCCGGTTTTACTGTAAGCCTCCATCAGAGAAGTTGAAATATCTGAACGGTCGCCCAGTATTAAGGTGCTCGCTACCGCAAAGGCACTGTCGTCTTTTAGTAATTTCCGGTAGCGTTCTACCTGCCGACGACGAATGGACAGTGCTTTTTTCTTGATAAATGAACCTCTTTGCTTTCCCGTTGCATAAACGGCCTCCGGAGGAAGGAAACTTTGGTGGAGAATCTGCCGGTTGGCAAGCCATTGTTTGTAATTAAACTCACCTGGTTGGCGCGGTCCCACTGTTTCTGTACTGCGATTGAACACCAGCAGTTCTTCTCCATACAGAGGGGGAAGATAAGTTTTATCAACTGGTCCGATCGTTAACTGAAGCGTTCCTGAAAGAACCATGCTCGATGAATCTGACATACCGCGGCTTACTTTAACGATAAGACGCACATATCTCTCTTGAAAACGAGCTTCCTCACTCACCCAAACCTGGTGAAAGGGAAAGGAATGTTTTGAAAAATGATCGGGCCGCAGGTCTTCCTGCTGATCCTGATAAATCCATAAGGCTAAGAAAAAGAAATGTAGTTGCAGAAACGCCGAAAAAAGAATCGGTTGACGATAAACATGCCACTTTTTGTAGCAAATGACCGACGTCGTAATGAGCAATAAGGAAATAAAATACAGTGGCGACGTACACAGGAAAACAATGTTATTGGAGGGAATGAAGGAAATGGTGGCCAAACCGAGTAGGTAGGGAATGAGCAGACGTACAAAGATCAGTTCCTCTTTTTTTTCCACGGCTTTAAAATTGATGCCTCAATTGTATCTTGAAATCCGCCTTGATATTTCCGGAAACTTCATCTAAACCTGTTCCTGTACTTGTCTGATGACGAAAATTGAAAATGCCATACCTTAACCATGCTTGTGTCTTTTTTAAAATGCCTGCCTTCAAATTAAGATAACTTCTGATTCCTTCCCCGCTGTATGCATGAAAACCAAAATAATACAATACATCCTGCTCGTAGGCATACAGCCGGCTGTAGTAGGAAGGAGTTCTGAAATAGGCCATTCGAAAATGGAGCGCCCATTTATGTTGAGGAGTTCGGTAGGCAACATCCTGATAAATCAGCCATCCAATTTCTTTTACCTGATGTCCTTTTCGGTACCTGGAAACTGCTAATCTGCTCTGAAAGCCAAGTTCATTTGCTACTTGTCGGTGAAAATCTAAGCGGAAAGATTCTTGAATTAATTTCTCTTGCCGAAATAGGTAATTTGCTTGTGTTTCATTTTGATACTTTTGAGTTTGTTTGTATCGGAATGTCCACTTTTCTGTTCGCGAAGGAGAATAACTCAGATGAAGAAGGGTTTGATGCCCCTCGGACGGGGCATCGATCCTGTACTTAAGCCATGGAAACTTAAACAAATCATGGTAAACAGAAAGAAGAACCCGTGGATGAGGTTTAAATTGGAGAGTGGTGAACAAGCCCTTTTCATTGGTGTTTCCTGACTCACTAAAAGGTTTACCCCAAAAATTATAATAAGTAGCAGGGAAATCCCTGTACAACACGCCCATCGATACGTCTTTGGAAAAACTCATCAGGACGCCATGGCTTTGAGCAATCTTGCCAGGAAAGGAATTCGATACTTCTCCAAAGAAATGAAAATTTGCCCGATTCCATTCGTAGTGAACGCCGGTAAGTTGGAGTTCACGATGGGAGAAGTAGAAATTCCGGTAGGGAAGAGAGCCGGGAGTAAAAGATTGATCAAATCTATTGTAGTAGTAAATCACTCCCCATTGAAAATGGGTTTTCTCCCATTGCAGACTTAAACCGCTCATTTGGTGTGAAGTGTTTTGCCGATTGGCAAGTTCGTTCGGTGTTCGGTGGTAACCACTTTGCAGTAAACTGCTGATGCGGAGAGATCCATCCGCTGTTTCGTCCAGAGAAGCATCGAGTTTTCTTCCCGAAAGAAAGGAGTGAAGACGAACAGCGGAAGATAAGCGAATTTCGGCAGCAATTCCTCTAAAATAGTGAAGCTCATTACTGGAACTATATGGTTTCATTCCCACACTTTTTCGAGCCAGTTGGGTGAGGTCATTGCCTTTCGTGAAGGCTGTGCCGGACCAGAGGGTAATCCCTTGTCCGTATTGAAGCTGGTAATCACCGATAATCAGTTTATTGATTCTGCCAGAGGGTTGTAAAGATAGACTGGCAGAAATAAAATCAAAAGGGAAGGGCCTTGTCGGTTCACCGGCATCGCGCTCCATTAGGAGAGAAAAAGAAAGGCTTTTTTCGAATTGGTATTTGTAACGCGCTAACCAGGCACCTGGCGGACCTAAATAGCGGCTTCCTTCCTCCCTCACATATCCTTTTGATCGCTGAACTTGTTGTCCATACCGAAGCATGATATCGTGATTCCCTTCGCTCCATAAGCGGTTCCAGCTAACCCCACTGCCTACCTGATGGTCTGCAATTTGAACATAGGGCAGCAGCGCAATCACTGTTTCAGTATCAAAGCCCGGAATGGCTTGTAGTTCAAAGATACTGGTCAATTTTCCATGTGTTTTTAAATAAGCAAAAAACTGATGAATTTGTGTTGCACTTAAGAAAATTAGTTTTTTGAGTTCCTCCGGTCTGCAATGATTGAGAGAAATGGGATGTTTCCGAAAATAAGTTAATTGATCATGGAGCTCAAAAGCGTCCGGTTCGTCCAGCGTATCTTCATCGGTATAGGCCTGGATCACCGGATCCACTACCTGTTCTTGTGCATAACTAAATTGCAAACAAAAGCATAAAGGAAAGAGGTAACTAAAACGCATAAGACAAGGTAAATTGAGGGAAATAAGTAGTCTGCCATTGATTCTGAAGGGCAAGATCCACTGTGATAGAGGAAAACTGCATGCCCAAACCAGCATACAGTTCGGAAGAACCCAATTGTCTCCCTGTCCGAAAGCGGATGGATTCATTGAGCCGGTATTCAAGTCCGATGCCAGGTCTGAATGAATCCAGGGAAACATAGATGTCACCGGCAAATAGTAATTTGGGATGTAGGGCAAAAGCTGCGCCTGTTCGGAAATGAGGCTTGTAAAGCTGCCCGGAACGTTTGTCTGCAAGCCGACGAAGATGTATCGTCCCTCCTAATGACCATTGGGGTGATAATTGATAGCGGAATCCACCGTCAGAAGAAAATGCAGTTTCATTTCCATAGACTTCCATCTGTAGACCATTTAGTTGAAAACGAAGTCCGAGAGAAAAATGGTGACCAAAGGATTTCGCCAGATTGACCCCGGCAATCCATTTTCTGTAAAGGGACATTCCCTGCACCTCACTAAAGAAACTGATGAGTTCTTGACGGACAGGAACATGAATAACGACTCCCTGCCTTTTGACTTCCGGAGCAAAACTGTTGATTTCCAGGAGAGTCATCAATCGAACTCCTTGGCTAGGGTCAGGCCCTGCGGGATTGGAATGGATCACCCAGTCATCGGAAAGAGCGATCCCATTATTGCCCATTCCTCCCAGCCGGCTGCCGGGGAGAGGTTGTCCGACGACCTCCGTAGAGATCCAACACAGTAAACTCATAAACAATATAAGCATATAATTTGTTTTTATAAATATATACAAAATAATATTCTAAAATAAATTAAAATTCAAATTATAATTTTGATTAATTCATTTTCAATTAAAAAAATGATTGGTCTCAGAAGTCAACGATTTTTTCTAAGAAAGGGGGGAAGTGTGTGTTTGGAAAATCCATACCACAGAGATGTTTTTGACTTATTTTTAAAATAATGAGTCACTTTAGCATCATTTTTGTGGAATGGCTCTACAAACATAGAATAGAACGATGAAAAGGATTTTTAACCATTTTTCTGTAAAAACACTGATCACAGTGATTACAGTAGTTATTTTGCTGAATGCCTGTAAGCGAAAAGATCCCTACGAATTTGAAGAGGGTGAGGCTAAAATTAAGATTGTAAATGCTTTGAGGGGTTCGGCTCCTCAGGACTTTTATCAAAATAATCAGTTGATCAGTGATCAGGCCATTAGTTACGGACAGGCCAGTCCCTATTTCACCATTAAATCTGGGTTAAGCCAGTTGATAATGAGAAACGGTGGGACTTCGACCATTACCATTGCCTCCGATGCGGCTTTGCAAAATGATTTGTCGTACCTCGCTTTTTATTACAGTGATCATAACGGTGAAACCCGATTAACCGGTTTTTCTGGTCAGAGCACGGCTCCCGATTCGGATAAGGCAAAAGTTCGCTTTATTCATTTAGGTGTACAGCTGGGTGGAGGAATTAATGTGCAGCAGGGAAGTAACAATGTGACTCCTTCGCTCAGTTTTGGTGCCGTAACCGATTTTCTGACCATTCAGGCAAATACAGACCTTCAGCTGTCTCTGGCGGGTGTTCCTTTTAGCACCATTTCAGGAAGTTCCTTTCAGGGTGGCAAGGTATACACTGTCTGGTTTGATGCAACGAGTACGACCTCGTTTGATTACCATATTGTGAATCCCGAATAAAGAGAATTTCTTTATGTAAAAGCCGGGTTTCCGGCTTTTTTTTTGCCATTTCCACTAGGTCTGAAGAGTTTTTCTATCTTTGGTTTTATGGATTTACAGTTGAGAACAGTGAATGTATGCCGTTATGTGGCCCCTCTACGGGAAGGAGGATCTATGCCAGCGATTGCAGAGGCCGATGATGGATTTCTTTATGCACTCAAGTTTCGTGGTGCAGGTCAGGGAGTAAAAGCATTGATCGCCGAATTAATTGGAGGCGAAATGGCGCGTATGGCTGGATTGAAAGTGCCCGAACTGGTATTTGCACAGGTGGATGAAGGTTTCGGACGTACCGAACCGGATGAGGAAATTCAGGATCTTTTGAAAGCCAGTCGAGGGCTCAATCTCGGACTCCATTTCCTCTCCGGAGCCATTACTTACGATCCGGTGGTTCGGGTAATTGATTCCGTTCTTGCTTCAAAGATTGTTTGGTTAGATACCATTTTAATGAACATGGACCGTACTCCCCGAAATACCAATATGCTTTTTTGGCATCAGGAACTTTGGCTGATAGATCATGGAGCCTCTTTGTATTTCCATCATTCCTGGCAAAATTGGGAAAGTCAGGCGGTAAAACCATTCCCTTTAATTAAAGACCACGTGTTATTAGCTCAAGCCGCAAATCTGGAAGAAGTGAATGAGCAGTATCGGGCTTTGTTTAATCCTACCCAAATTGCGCGAATTCTGGCCCTAATTCCAGAAGAATGGCTCAATGAAACCTCTCTGTTTTCTACTGGCAAAGCTCAGAGAGCCGCTTATGCCCAATTTTTAAATAGTCGAATTCAACACGCAGATCAAATCATCAAGGAGGTGCAGTATGCAAGAGAAAGTGTTATATGAGTATGCCGTGATTCGAATCGTTCCTCAGGTAGAGCGAGAGGAATTTCTCAATGTGGGAGTGATTCTGTATTGTGCGCAACGCAAGTTCCTTGCCTGTAAAATTCATCTGAATACTGAACGTCTGTCCCTATTTTCGAGCACGTTGGACCCCGAGTTTCTGAAAGAGAACCTACAGGCCATTTGCCTGATTTGTGAGGGACATGAAACTGCCGGACCTATAGGAAAGTTGGATATGGCCTCTCGTTTTCGTTGGTTAACCGCCACCAGAAGTACGGTGATCCAGACCTCGAAGGTACATCCGGGATATAGTCAAGATCTTCTGCAAACGCTGAGCGCGCTGAACGAAAAATTGGTTTTTTAGAGTTCGTAGAAACTGCCCTTCTCCGGAATGCAGACCGAAACTCCCTTTTCAAGCAGGGATTTTCCTAAAGATTCACAGCTGCTGTTTTCCCCGTGAACCAGGAAAACCTGTTTCAGGTCCGGAATTTGGATAATCGTATCTAACAGCCCCTGATGATCGGCATGTCCGCTAAACAGGTCAGTTTTTAGAATGGTGGCATACACCATTAAATCCCTATTCCGAAGGCGTACGATGGGATCTCCCCGCATTAATCGATCGCCCAAGGTCCCTTTGGCGCAATAACCGATGAACAGAATACTGCAATAAAAGTTCTGAAGATGGAAATAAAGATGATCCTGTATCCTTCCTCCTTCTAACATACCCGCCGAAGAAATCACTATACAGGGATCCAGGTATTGTCGTGCATAGAGGCTGTCTTCTGCAGAAGTCGTAAATTGAATGTTAGAAGAATACGTAAATCCTTGTTGTTTGAAAAATTGCTGCGCCTCTTCCTTGAATAGATATTGAAATTTATCGTATACAGCGCTTGCCTGAGCTGCCAGCGGACTGTCTACGAATACGCGCAAAGGGGGCAAAGCTCTTTCAGAAAAAAGACGCGAAAGCAAATACAATAATGCCTGGGTACGTCCAATACTGAAAGCGGGAATAATCAGTCTTCCCGGTGTCTTTAAACAGGCATTCTGAATCACTTCGGTTAAGAAAGCACTGATGCTTTGCCCTTCACTGTGAAGACGCCCGCCATAGGTGGATTCACAGACCAGGTAATCTACAGGAGGAAGGGCTAAAGGGGCCGGAAGAAGCGGATCTGTTTTTCTGCCCACATCTCCGGAAAAACCAATGCTCTTTGTGTGCCCGTTTTCTGTTATTTTTAGAATAACCGCGGCTGCGCCCAGTAAGTGAGCCACCGGAATAAAGGTCAGTTGGATGCTTCCGGTTAATTGAAAGGCCTGATTAAAACCGATAGGAACCATTCGTTCAAGGGTCTCCTCTACCTCCTTTTCCAAATAAAGGGGCCGGGGACCCACTCTCATTTTTTTTCGCCCTTTCCGGTGATATTTTTTTAAGAATAGCCGTACCGAATCCATGAGTAATAATTCACTTAGGGCTGCAGTAGCAGCGGTACAAAGGATCTGTCCTTTAAATCCCTTTCGTACCAGGGTAGGTAGATTCCCCGAATGATCAATATGTGCATGAGTTAAAATCACCACATCGATGCAGGAAGGATCAAATGGAAAGTGCTCATTGTCCTCCTGATAGGTGGATTTCTCTGTTTCCAGACCGGTATCGATTAAAATTCGGTAAGTTTCAGTTTCCAGTAGATGCATGCTTCCGGTCACTTGCCGGGCTGCTCCCCAAAATGTCAATTTCATGTGCCGATGTAAGGATGAAAAAGGATAAGAACAGGAATGCTTTATCGTCTCTAAGGGTGCAAGTTATTAATTTTTTGATGGAAAGCAATTTTTAGAAGAGACTGGCTACGGTCGCAGATAGATATTCCATTTAGCTCTGGTATTCCTCTTTTGGCATCATTTTATTAAGTTTTGAACTGAACCGCTTGCTGGAGCGGATAAGGAATCAACGATTAAATAAAATGAAAATGAAAAGAATTGCCATACCCATGACAGGTCTTTTGTTATTTTTAATGGCTTGTCAGCAGCGACCTCAATCCGGGGGATCGATGAATTCGCAAGGAGAACAATGGAAACAGGAAACACTCACAAAGCTGAAGGATAGCCTCAAATTGGATAGCTTTTTAAAGGAAGAGGCTCGTCAGAAGGCCGAAAATACGCAAAAAGAAGCGAATGTAGGGTATAAACCCAGGGCAGGAAATACGCGTGCTCCGGTTCATACGTCACAGGCATCCCCGACAAAAAAAGGTTGGAGTGATGCGGCGAAAGGAACAGCTATAGGGGCAGGACTAGGGGCTTTAACAGGTGTATTGGTGGATAAGAAAGATGGTCGGGGAGCAGTGATTGGAGGGCTTGCCGGTGCAGGAGCAGGTTATGCGATTGGAAGAGCGGAAGATCGTAAGAGTGGAAGAGTTCCAAAAAAGAATTAATTAAAGAACACGGTAGAATGCTGCTTTTTTTTTAATGCAGCACAAATTGTGTTATTTTTAGCCCCTGGATGGTCTGCCAGGCGTGTTGATCTTTCATTCGTCTTTGACGATTTACAGTTTAATATATTAGGCCTATGAAAACGGATTTAGTGGAAATATTTCAAAGTATCCGGGCAACCATGCAGCCTTATGCGGCTTCGGGCTTCGGGGTAATGAACCATACAGAACGTTTGTATGAGCTGTGGACTGAGAAGTCCTTGGAAACCTCAGAAGGTAAAAAGGCACCGGTGTTTTTTGCCGCAGTAATGATTCGCGAACACACCGTTGGTTTCTACTTCATGCCTGTTCATACAACGGAGGAAATTGCCGGATTTTTTCCTTCAGACTTATTGGCTTTGCGGGATGAAAAATCCTTTTCAATCCAACAGCTAGATGATCAATTGTTGAATCAAATCAGCGACGTACTGGCTGCGGGATACCGTTTGTTTAAGGAAAGAGCGTGGGTGTAGTTGGCAGCTGGCCGGAAGAACTGATGGATTATTTTCAGTCCCGGGGACACCAGTTGCAATGGGTCATTTATGAAGACTTTCAATTAATCAAGTGTCATCCGCACCTTTATATCCATCCTGTCCACTTAAAGGGAGAGGGGCAACCCGCTATATTCATCAAACTGCAGGAACATTTTCAAAAAAAGGGAGTGCTTCTCATTCATTTATGGGAGGATATATGGATCAATAGACGTTTTCAGGTATTGAATCGTCTCTATGCCCACTTTGGCCTAAATCAGGTGCTACATGGGCGTGAAACTCTGGTTAAGGCACTTCCCACTCCTTTGGCCAGGCAGTTTTTTGAGACTTATCACCTGCAGGGCTATGTAAAAAGTTCCGTTCAAATAGGCCTGTTTAAAGGAGAGGAGCTGGTAGCCGCCAGCAGTTTCAATAAACCCATTCTTCTTCCTAGTAAAGGAAAGAGTTATTACTCTTCCGAGCTTACCCGATTTGCGACCAAAGCCGGAGTAAATGTGAGTGGCGGATTTAGTAAATTACTCCGGCATTACGTGAAAAAATTTCAACCCACCGATATCATGACGTATGCGGATCGTGATTGGTCATTGGGAGAGGTGTATAAAAAACTGCATTTCGAATTAACAGAAACTCAGCAACCCTGGTTTTTGTATGTACATTTGCCAACAATGAACCGTTTCCCGTTTAACCGATTGCCTTTATCTCTCAGGTCGACCCTAGCAACCGTATCTGTAGAAGCATTGCCAGGTGTTCTAAAAGAAAAGAATTACTGTCAGGTATTCAATACTGGCAATCTGAAATATCATTTGTATCTCAGATGAAAGCATCGCCCTTATTGATCGTTTTAGGAGCAACCGCTTCTGGGAAAACGGCTTTAGCTGTAGAGCTGGCCGCGCATTTTCAGGCAGAAATCATTAGTGCCGACAGCCGGCAAGTCTTTAAAGGGATGGATATCGGTACAGGAAAGGACCTCCAAGATTACCGTCGGATGGACATTCCCTATCACCTGATTGATATCAGGGAGGCAGGAGAAACCTATCAGGTGCATGCTTTTAAAGAAGATTTCTACCGGGCTTATGCGCAGATTCGGGAGAGAGGAAAACGGGCGATCTTATGCGGAGGAACAGGAATGTACATTCATAGTTTGCTGCAAAAACATGATTTTACAGGGGTTCCTGTCAATGCCCTTTTGAGAAAGGAACACGAAATGGCAAGTAAGGAAGAGTTGCGAACCATCCTTAAACATTATCCCGATGAATTTACCGCACATGCAGACCCATCTTCCCATAAGCGTTTGATTAGGGCGATCGAGGTAGCGGAATATTTGCAACGGCAACCATTGAATTTAACACCGTATCCGGAAATACAGCCTTTGGTAGTGGGCCTGATGGATGAAAGAGCTGTTCGCCGGGCTAAGATTGAACATCGGTTGGAAAACCGGTTGAGGGAGGGGCTGATTGAAGAAGTCCGGGGGCTTCTCGATACGGGAGTGTCACCCGATCAGCTGATTTATTATGGGCTCGAGTATAAACTGGCGACCCAATACCTGCTGGGGATCCTCTCTTACGATCAGCTTAAAACCGATCTTTTTACAGCGATTTGTCAATTTTCGAAGCGTCAAATGACTTTTTTCCGGAAAATGGAAAAGGATGGAATTGACATTCATTGGTTAAATGCCTCTGCAGGAGCGACTTCTCTAAAGAAAGCGGCCATAGAGATAATTGGCGACTTTTATGAAGATAATTAGCCTGATCTTTTTCAAACACACTGGCATGTATTTTG
This sequence comes from Pedobacter sp., assembly GCA_037190785.1. Classification (GTDB taxonomy): domain Bacteria; phylum Bacteroidota; class Bacteroidia; order Sphingobacteriales; family Sphingobacteriaceae; genus Pedobacter. The sequence continues at coordinate 172,205 of JBBCJN010000002.1, forward strand.
TTTTAATAGGTGTATGATTAAATAATCAAATGAAACGCTTTAACACCGGGGGTGAAGCTGTACAGGTGAAACCCGCTAAAAACAAAAAACAAATGAAAAAATCTACTAAATTCTTAGCTGGCGCAGTAGCTGCATTGGCTATTTTCTTCTCTTCGAACGCTCAGGCACAGACGAACCCAAGATTTGGGGTAGGATTAAATGCCGGTGCACCCACTCAAAGTGGTTACAATTTTGCCATTGGGGCTGATTTAAGGTATCAATTTGATGTCGATAAGCAATTGTCCATCCCAATTACGGCAGGATACACCCATATTAGCGGAGACGATATTCAGATTGCTGGAACGACCTATAAAGTAAACTTTGGTTACATCCCAGTAAAAGCGGGATTGAAATATTTTTTCAGTGACAGTGGAACAGGTGCATACGGTTTGGCAGAAGCCGGAGCTGCGTTTGGGACGGAGTCAGGTGCGGGAACTTCTTTTGTCTATTCACCGGTTTTGGGCTATTCTTGGGGCAGTGGACTTGATTTAGGCGTGAAATATGAAGGATTGTCTAAAAATGGCGTAAACAATGGCTATGTAGGCCTTCGTTTGGCTTACGGTTTCAAACTCTAAATCCTTGATTGACAACTTAACGTATAGAATGCCGGTATTTGCCGGCATTTTTTGTTTACTTGATAATGGCGATGAGTTCTGCCGGATTTAAGGGTTTCTTCAACAGTTTAATGACGTATAGATTTGCTTCTGCGCGGGTAATATCTCCAAAATCGAGCGTGGAAGAAAGCATCGCTACCGGACACCGGTTTGTAAAGGTCGCTGGAAACTTCCGGTAGTGGTTTAGAAATTCAAAGCCATCCATTTCAGGCATCTGGATATCCAGTAAAATAAAATCCGGAAGCATATCCGGTTCATGGAGGTACTTCCCAATGTAATCCAATGCTTCCTCTCCGGACGAACAAATAAGAATGTCTTCAAAAAGGCCCGTCAGCTGGATGAATTTGGCATTGATCTTCAGATCAATTTCATTATCATCGATTAACATTACTTTTTTTTGGCTATTTGGCATTTGGAATCGTAATTTTAAAAGTGGTTCCCTGATCAACACTCGAATTCACTCCAATCCGACCATTGATTTTGTTCAGTGCTTCTTTTACAATAAATAGGCCCAGACCCGTTCCATGTTGATTTTTTCCCTTGAAAAATTGGGTAAATATTTTCTCGAGATGCTCATTCAGAATCCCAATTCCATTGTCAGAGATAGTAATCTCTGCAAACTGTGGACTGACATCCACCTCGATACTTACCTTTTTGTTGAGCTCGCTCACTTTCTGATATTTGATGGCATTCGAAATCAAATTTCCCAAAATGACTTCAATCCGGAACAAGTCTCCTTTAAAAACAACCGACTGATTCACCTGGATATTAAACTGAAGGTCATTGTTGGCATAAGCATATAAATTAATCAGCTCATTAACGAGTAATTTAAAATCTACGGGCGAATGATCGGCATGTGTTTTATTGTTTTTGTAATATTGAAGCGTTTTCTGAATGTAATAATCCAATTTATTCGAACAACTCTCAATCAGGCCCCAGTATTCACCACTTGAGTGGTACAGGTTTTCCATTTTTACCAAATTTACAATCCCAATTACTGAGACCAACGGAGCCCTAAGTTCGTGCGAAATACTATAGATAAAACGATTTAGTTCGTCATTGGTTTTCTCAAGCTCCTCTATTTTACGGCGTAGGTCGATTTTAGCTTTGTAGGCATCATACGCATTTTTGATGGAGTTATGTAGTTCCAGGTCGTTCCATGGCTTGGTAATGTAACGATAAATGTCGCCATGGTTGATGGCATCGGCCAATGCTTCTATGTCTGTATAGCCTGTGAGCAGAATGCGAATAGGATCAGGGTGCGAATGAATGATACTTTTAAAAAATTCTACCCCCGTAGTATTGGGCATTTTCTGATCAGCAATGATGACATGAATGGGTACGTTTTCAAGAATTTTTAATCCCTCCGCTGCTGAGATCGCAGTATAAATTTCATACTGCCTTCTAAAGCTTGCCTTAAATGCCTGAAGGTTGTTTTCTTCATCATCAATGTACAGTACTTTGACATTCGGCGTCGACATGTGCGTATAAATTAAGGTGTATTTACGTTCAAGGTAATAATAAATTCTGTACCTTCATTAATTTTTGAGATAACATCTATGTGACCTCGGTGTTTTTCAATAATACTGAATACGATGGACAATCCTAAGCCGGTTCCTTCACCCACTTCTTTGGTGGTAAAAAAGGGTTCGAATATTTTAGTTTTGACTTCATCAGTCATACCTGTACCGGTATCCTTAATGCTGATTTTGACCTGTTGATTTTCATACCAGGTTTTAATGGTAAGAAACTCTTCTTCGTGTTGAATTTCTTTAGATGAAATCGCATGAATGGCATTCGTCACCAAATTCATAAACACCTGGTTAATTTTTCCCGGCAGGCATTCCACCTTTGGCAGATTGCCAAACTCTTTTACCACAGTTAAATTATCAGGGATGTTATTCCTAACCAATACAAGGGTAGATTGCAAGCCTTCATTTAAGTCAATTGGCTTCATATCGGTTTCGTCCACCCGGCTAAAGTTTCTTAAGCTACGAATGATTTCTGCCGTTCTCTTAGCGCCCTCACTAATGCCTGATAGAAGAGAAGAAATCTCATTATTAACGAACTGGAGATCAATTTGCTTTTTATAAGCCTCAATTTCTTCAAGTTGTTCCCTGACATCTTTTTCGAAATCAATCTGCTCGTATTTTTGAATGATTTCTCTCAAATCATTAATGTCGAGCTCCAAAGGACGAATGTTGGAAGTGACAAAATTGATAGGGTTATTGATTTCGTGGGCAATTCCTGCAGTCAATTGACCCAGTGTAGCCATCTTTTCGGCATCTACCAACTGAGTTTGCGTTTCTTTCAGATTATGAAGAGTAACACTTAAAGTTGAATTGGCGTTTTGAAGTTCAAGTGTCCGTTCCTGTACGCTTTTCTCCAATACGATGTTTTGCTCGCGGATTAATTTCTCATTCTCCAAAGAGGCATGCAGTGCCTGAGCCTGGGCCACCTCGTTTTCTTTTTTAAAGAAATTAATCTTATCTGCTAAGGCAAAAGATAACAACATTACTTCGATGCCCGAAGAAATCTGCAAAAGGTAAATCGTAAAGTTATTGTAAGGGATTACGCCATAGTCTTTCATGATGAATAAAATGGCTCCGATTAGAAGAACTGACCAGGCAACAAGGTAATAGCCGGCGGGGTTAAAGTGCCGCTTAAAATATACAAAGCTGGCCGCACTTAAACCAAGGATGGTTCCTATAATGGTCAATATCTGCATCAGAACAAATGCGGGATAAATCCCGAATACAAACAAAACAAACAGATTCACCAATGTCAGGTAAAAGAAAAAAGTGATGAGTTTATGCCATAGGCGGGAAAATACCTTCGTGTTTAAAAAGGAAAGCGTAAATAAACTTGTAAATACCAGAGTAATGCTCGAAAAAAGAACGACCGCATAGGTACTGATGGTGGATCCTTCTTCCCAGAAATACTTGGATGAATAGCCCTGGATGGAAATTTGGGTTAACCACGTAAATAGGATATAAAAGATATAGTAGAGGTAACTTTTATCTCGGATAATGAGGTACAGAAATAGGTTATAGATGAACATAATGGCCATTATCCCTGTATAAAGACCAAAGAAAATACCTCTCATTGAAAAAGTGTTCAACAAAGTCGCATCGTCAATAATGCTTACCGGTGCTAAAAAGGTCTCATTGGACCGCAATTGCAAAACAAGGCTGTTCCCTGGCTGGATTTGCTTTTTAATTTTGAATATTTTTCCTTGCGATAAACGGTTTCCTTTATAAGGAAATTCTTCAAATCGTTGAATCTGAGAATGGGAACCGTCTTGCTCAAAAAGATAAAGATCGGCAGTTGCCAGACGAGATTGATCAATGAACAGGGTATGCTGGTTCATGGGAAAATCTTTCACTGCCGTAAGTTTGATCCAGTAAGTCGCGGTATCTATTCCGTAGTTAAACACATCGTTTTCAGCGGCAACAAAATCGTGTTGAAGGATTTCCTCCACATTGATGCGGTTTGTGCCGTCCCGAAATACTGATACATCAAACCCCTGTTTAGACAGTAGCTGGCTATGGGCCTGAGAGCTGTAGGCTATCAGAAAAAAGCAAATAAAGAGCCTGTAGATGAAAGAAATTCTTTTCATTATGCTAGATGCTTAGATCAAAATGTAAGGTGATTTTTTCACCTGTTTTAGATTGGATTTCTTGCTGATAGGACTTGTTTGCTCTCATATTCATGGCAATGCTTCGTTCGGGCTCATGGGTTAAAGGAAGGTTTTTAACATCATCGATCAGAATGGAAGTAGCGGTAAGGTCTTCCTTAGGGTAGTAAAATTTGCCATTGATGCCAATCTCAGAAATTACCCGGAAGCCTCCCCTGATCGAGTTACGGTAAGTGGCCGGGGCACACAAACCAAAGAGGGTATCTAATTGGATCAGATCTGCGAAGGCAACACATGCGGTACTCAGATGCATGCTACCAATTCCCAGACCGGCAATTTCCCAGGAGTTCCATAATCCGCAGAGTTCTCCTGTCCCTGCGTCTGTCCGGTCCTCTACCATCTGAAAGATTCGCTCATCCATATAGCCTACAGCATCCTCAATGGGAAGAGGGTTTTTACGGTTTGCCTGGTGAATGCGGCCTCCTGCAAGTGCCCTTCCATTTTCTTCCGCAGTCACAATGATTACATACACGTCGGGATTTAATACCCAGTCAATTTTTGCCGAAGTAATTTGAGTAATACCGAAAACTTCCAATACATGTGTGTGTCCTTCAATAAACCGCATGCACGCGGCACGGTCGTCAACCGCTCTGAAGGATTTAAAATAGAGGTGATCGATAGTTAACTTAGGCTCTTCCACGGCTGTAAATTTTTTGAGTATTCTTTCTGATGGTTCTCTCCGGAGAGGGGCTGCTCTTAAAAATCCTAAACATTAGGATCAACTCCTCTTTTTCTTCGGAGCCAAATATACTTCTTAGTTTTTGTTCGGCCTGATGTAATTGCGATTCGATGGTAGGATTAAAACAATGTTCATGATTGTTCTTATAGAAGAACAGCAGAGGAACATTCAGGGGGTGAATTTGCCATCCTAGAGAAGCAGCTCCTAACCATAGTTTTTCAGTAGCTCGTCCTCCATTTAGGTAAGCTGTCAGATCGTTCTTGCTGGTACTGATCAAACCGAGTGCAGATGCCGAGGCAAATTGCTGCATGGAAAGCCGTTTAAAACCACTCCCGCCTTGAATTTGCTGAAGAAAATCGATCATTCTTCTGTCGCGAAGCAAACGAATCCCGATCAGGTCATTATTGCTCAAGTCAAGCGTATGAATTCCTATCCCATCTTCACTATGTGCGACCTGATCCTGATTCCACCTCATTTCACGCGTAATGAAATCTATATGGGCTTCCGGAATAAACATCCTGAGCAGGTCTGCCTGTGCCGAAATGCCGGCAATCGCCTGAATGGAGGGGACATCTGTGACCCATTTAAGTTGAGCTCCGGGAATCTGATCAACAAGTGTGTGCAAAAAGAAACGGTCCGTTTCCGGCAATTCTTCGCGAGTCACAATTTTACGATTGGTATGGCGGAAAGGAATTTGCGCAGCAAGCTGCAGGTCGAGTGGAGTGGGAGAATAGCCTTGCTTAAATTTGAACCAGGCAATATGATCGGGAGCGAGGTCCGGTGTAAGTGCCCATTCCGTTTCAAGGCCTAAACGAGCAGCTTCCAACAAAATATTTTCTATAGCGGCACCTAGTGAGGTGAAGGAAGATACTCCATCTGGGTCTAGATAGGCAAAGGCCGCTTTTTTATTCATTAACAGGTGAAGCAATCCGTGGTGATCATGGAGGTGCCAAGGCTGATTATTTCCTCCTGAAGGAGCCTGACTCACGGCTTTTACCAATTGCAAGAGTTGATCCTCGGTCAGGACATCTGCTCCTTCCGGAAAGTGAGCAGCATGTTTCAGAACTAACTTTTCTGCTTCTTCCGTAGACAGAAGAGGGGCTTCACCGGGTGCTTGTAATTCCTTTTGTTGGCTTGGCTGAAGAGGGTGATTGCTAATTAATTCTTCCAGGTCGAGGAAATACCGTCCGGATACATGTAATTGGTCGAGTAAAATGCGGCGCGACAGATCGGCAGTCACCCCACCCCCATACGTTACCGCACTGGCCAGTTGTGGCCAGGTGCTGATGGTGGCCATTAATTCTACCGCCGATGCTTTCATTCGGGGAGACAGGGTTTCTACTCCCGTAACTGCCGTAATGTATGGGACTCTTTCGTCCATGCTTGTTAAGCTGTCATACTTACTCATATCCAAGTGATCCACCATCCCATGTAGTACAGGTCGGTCGGGTTCGAGGTCAAACCTCTCGATATCAATGGTGCTGCGGTCACTGCCTTCCATTAAGACAGGAATCCCTAAGGATTTTGCTAGTTTTCTGGAGTTGATCTTGATGTCAAAGCTATCGCACTCATCAATTAAGAGATCCAGCTTTCCATTGTCAGTAAAGAAGGAGTGGATATTGTCTTTTGTAATGCCCTCTTCAAAACAGACTACTTTCAGAAAAGGATCTATTTCGGCTATTTCACGCGCTACAACGACTGTTTTTTTTATTTTCAGGTGGTGAAGACCGGTTCGTATGCGGTTAATGTTGCTTAAATCAATTTCGTCAAAATCGGCAATGCGGAGTTCACCAAATCCCCGTTCCATAGCGAGGGTTAACGCTACCGATTGTCCCACCGACAAACCCATGACCCCTATTTTTTTGGTGGCTAATAAGGCTTGTTCCGATGCCGTAATTTTATGTTTATTTCGGTTTGTCCGCACCTCTGTAAACGCAGGTTCATCCAAAAGGTGAATAAGTTTTGCGGACCATGGATAATATACCCACACCCCGTAATCGTGAGAAGACGTATCTCCAAATTCTTCCTGGATGGCTTTTTCTAGGGCCGCTGGTGGGAAAAGAGCCAGGGTTGGCTGGCGACATTTGACAAATTCTGCCACCTGATCTTTGATATAGTCAAAAACCTGTACATTTGACTGGTTGTCCAGTAACAATTCCAAGGCTTTTCGTTGATCGGGATCTGCATGCCTAAAAAACAGAGGCTTATATATGGAGTGAAGTGCTTGAGTGTGATCAATACATTGAGACAGCTTTAAATCTAGACCGGTTTGGGCTTGCATTCTGTAAGTATGAAAAAGGATTAGTTGAAATAAATATACAATTAAATGTTAAAACAACTAAATTAGTCTTTTAAGAATAATAATAAAAAAGTATTTTTATCTTTTATTTAGATCCAATGAGCGCAAATATTTTATATGTAGACGATGAGCCGCATAACCTCAGTGCCTTCGCGGCCACTTACAGAAGACTGTACAAAATTTTCACTGCTGAATCAGCAGAAGAAGGGAGAAAAATTTTAGATAAGGAAGAAATACATATAATTATTACCGATCAACGAATGCCTAAAACTACCGGAGTTGAGTTTTTAGCTTCGATCCTGGAGGACCATCCGGAACCCATTCGAATGATCCTGACCGGTTACACCGATATCGACGCAGTGATTGATGCGATTAATAAGGGGCAGGTATATCGTTACATCCAAAAACCCTGGATGGAAGAAGACCTGAGAATTAATATAGAAAAAGCCATAGAAATCTATACACTCCGTAAAGAAAATAAGGAATTAACAGAAAAGCTGTTGGTGGTCAATAAACAGCTGGAATTTCTGGCCAGACAGAATCTGTTGTCTTAATGGTATTTTCAGGAAATTTTTTGAACCTCTTATTAATTTAATAAGAGGTTTTTTTAAAGCGGCCATTTTCAATCAGATTTTTCCTCCCTTTTTGGATTGTAGATGTCTGTTCTCTCAAAATAATTTTCTTTTTATATGCCTTTGTTTATCATTTGAAATGATTATACTTGTGTAATAACTGAGTTACCAAACAACTTTATTTCAGAGCGCTTTAATTTTTTATGAAGAGGAAAATCCTGTGGTTGATTTTTGGTCTCTTTTGCTGTCTACAGATGCAAAGAGCCAGTGCTCAAAGTATTTCAAATGAAGGATTGGAATTTTGGGCGGTTTTCCCTTCTCATGATCACAATAATTCGGGTGTGGCTACGGTCGATATCAATGTCACTTCCAAAAGCAATTCAGAAGTCATTGTAAGTTGTGGCACCTGGTCAAGCCCAATCACGGCCATTCCTGCAAATCGTGTAGTCACGTTTGTCATTCCCAGGGAAGTGTCTTATATTTCTAGTAATGAATCCAACCGGTCAATTACCAATCGTGCCATTCATATAAAAGTAAGCCCAGGGAAACCAAAGGTAGTGGCCTACAGCCATGTTCATGCCGGAAATCGGTCGGGGGCCACCCTTATCCTTCCTGTGGAAGCGTTGGGTCAGAAGTATTTTTCTATGAATTATACGCAAGACGATGACGGAAATACCACGAATCGCAATTTTCTTGTGCTGGTCGCTTCGGAAGATGATACGGATTTACTCATTCATACCTACATGAGAGGGACTGTTTCGGTCAATTTGAAAAAGAAAGGGGATGTGTATCAATACATGCCCGAGGAGGCGGAAGATATTACAGGAGTGTCGGTAGAAGTAGATCCGCTTACTTCAGAATGTAAATCATTTGCAGCCTTCTCTGGAAGTACTTCGGTCAGTATAGGATGTCGAGATGGGCGTGACCCGCTTATACAGCAATTGTATGCGGTAAATAACTGGGGGAGGGTATATGGCGTGGTTCCTTTTGTGGAACAGCGTTACATAATAAGAGTGCTCGCTCAGGAGGACAATACTTCGGTCGAGGTGAATGGAGTACAGGTCGCCATTTTGGTAAAGGGCCAATATTTTGAAAGAACCTATACCGAACCCTTGATTATAAAATCGAACAATCTCATTAGTGTGGCCCAGTATGCTTATTCACAAAATTGTGCCGGAATAAGAGGTGAACGGACCGCTAACGGAGATCCTGAAATGGTATTATTAAATCCCGTGGAATTTAATATTAAACAGATCACATTATTTTCATCCCCCAAAAGATTAATCAGAGAGCGTTACATCAATGTCTTTATGAAATACGATAAGACAGCTACCTTTACCATGAATGGGGCTCCACAGTATAACTGGAAACGGATGCCTTCCGATGCTGATTACGCGTATATTCAGATTCCGGTGTACGATGAAAGTCTCACATTGAGTGCTTCCGAAGGTTTTAATGCCATTGCTTACGGAATGGGAGAATTCGAGTCGTATGCGTACTCTGCCGGAACAAGTCTGGCGTCTACACAGACCTTAGAGTTTATAAACAATAAGTATAAGACAGTGAATGCTTCTGCATGTGTAGGAGAAGAAAACGATTTAAAGCTTACGCTGCCCTATCTGGTAGATCGCATTACCTGGGTATTCAGTGATGGAACGCCCAATTTTGTGGACAACAAACCTTCCTATACGATCGGAGAAGTGACCGGGCAACGGGTTTACCATTACGTAACCCCGGCGAAGAAACGGTTCAATCAGCTCGGAACAACGGTGGTAACCGCACTTATTAATTTAAATGCGACGTCTGTTCCTAAATGCCTTACCTCTTCGTCGGTAGAAATTGCATTTACTTCGGACATTACGGCTGTTCCGAGTGCCGATTTTGAAGTGCCCTCAGATATCTGTGCGGGAGCTGAGGTTCAGTTGTTTGACCGAAGCCAGTTAAGTGACGGCCTGGTGAGTGACTGGAAATGGGAAATTGATGGAGAAACGTATACGGATAAAAACCCGGTGGTTATTTTTAAAGAAGCCAAGACGTATCAGGTGAAATTAGCGGTTGCCTCCCCCTCGGGTTGCTGGTCGGAAGTGACCAAATCGGTTTCTATTCGGAAATACCTTCCGGTAATTCGTTTTAGCGCGCTTGACCCTGTATGCGTGAATGGCGAGAAGGTACAATTCACGGCCGCAGAAACATTAGGTCTTAGCGCAACGAGTAAAGAGTTTAGCGGCAAAGGGGTGAGTGTGGATGGTCTTTTTGATCCGAAGGCAGCAGGAGTAGGGGTGCATACGATTACTTATACATTTACGTCTTCTGATGGATGCATTAATAGCGTGGCGCAGGATATTGAAGTGTTCGCACTTCCCGAAGTAGAAAGTAAAGATAAAATATACCTGTTGGCCGGAGGCCGGATGCCCATTGGGGTCAAGATTAAAAATGAAGGGGAGAATTTCACCTATCAATGGTCCCCATCGCTGGGTTTAAGCCAGGACGACATCATTAATCCGGAAGTGTTTATTGGAGAAGATACCCATTATACCCTGACCATAAAGGTGAAGAATGCCTGCGACATCACAGTATCTGTAGATGTAGTGGTTCTAAAGGATCTGGAGCCTTCAAATATTTTTAGCCCTAATGGAGACGGCATTAATGACGTTTGGAACATCGATGCCATCGGCTCTTATCCGGACGTATTGGTAGAGGTTTTCAATAGAAATGGACAAAGGGTTTTTGAAAGTAAAGGATATAAGACTCCTTTCGATGGAACCTATAAGAATCAACCGCTGCCGGTAGGGGTTTATTATTATATGATTGATCCAAAAAATGGGAAAAAGAAGATTTCTGGCGCATTAACAATTATTAGATAAATTGAGAAAAATATACTTTATAGGGCTTTTTTTATGGATGCACGTTGGACTCTATGCCCAGCAAAGGCCTCATTATACACAATACTTTTTAAATCATTATTTGCTCAATCCAGCTCTGAGCGGCATTGAAAATGACATTGATTTCAAAGCGGGCATGCGAAGGCAATGGGTCGGAATTGAAGGAGCTCCTCAAACAACTTTCGCTTCCGCTCATTGGAGTTTAGGAGATACGTATCTTTGGAAAAATGCCTTAAGTATGCCGACCGATGAGGATCACCCCATGTCGGATAATTACATGCAGAATTACACGGCTTCACCCGCGCACCACGGCGTGGGGGCAATGGTGGTCATGGATAAGGCGGGACCCCTCTCCCGGATAGATGCCAGTCTGACTTATGCGTATCATTTGCCGTTATCCGGAACCCTTAATTTGTCAGTTGGAGTTGCTGCGGGGATTACCCGATTCAACTTAAATACAGATAATCTTCAGTTTCCAGAAACGGGCAATTACGATCCTGCTTTACAAAACACTGTAGTGGGACAAACCAAGCCCGATTTAGGTCTTGGTCTCTGGTTGTATGGGGCCCAATTTTATGCAGGGGCGTCGCTTCAGCAGATTTTACCGCAAAAATTATCCTTTACCAAAGATGCTGCTTACAATACGGGAAAGGAGGTCATGCACAGCTTCTTTACCGCAGGTTATAAGTTGTTTATTGATGATGAAATTTCCATCATCCCTTCCATCATGATTAAATACGTTAAGCCGGCTCCGTTATCTTTTGATACCAATCTTAAATTGTCTTTTAGAGATCGCTTTTGGATAGGTGGAAGCTACCGTTATAAAGATTCTTTTGCCGGTGTAGCCGGATTGAACATTAACCGTATGTTTAACCTTACGTATGCCTATGAAGTCTCTACTTCGCCCCTCAACAAAGTTAGCAATGGAAGTCACGAAATCGTATTAGGCATTCAGTTGAATCAAATTCAGCGGGCCATGGGTGGTTTTCGTATGTGGTAAGAAGGCGAAGTTAGATTTACAATTCTTTGCGAAGTCTCGCCACGGGGATATTCATTTGTTCACGGTATTTGGCAACGGTACGCCTGGCAATATTGTAGCCCCGTTCTTTCAGGATTTCAGTTAATTTTTCGTCTGCCAATGGCTTGCGTTTGTCCTCATTGCCAATGCAGTCTTCAAGAATTTTTTTCACCTCTTTATTGGAGACTTCTTCTCCTGTTTCCGTTTGAATGGCCTCAGAAAAGAATGATTTTAATAAAAAAGTACCGAACTCTGTCTGGACATACTTTGAGCTGGCTACCCTGGAAACCGTGGAGATGTCCATTCCTATTTTATCGGCGATGTCTTTGAGAATCATTGGCTTTATTTTCCGTTCGTCTCCACTTAGAAAATAATCATACTGATATTGCATGATGGCGTTCATGGTTTTCAGCAGGGTTTGTTGTCTTTGTTTGATGGCATCGATAAACCATTTGGCCGAATCCAGCTTCTGCTTTACGAACTGCACCGCTTCTTTCATTTTCTTGTCTTTTTGGGCAGCTTTATCGTAGTGATCAAACATTTCCATATAAGAACGACTCACCCTCAACTCGGGAGCGTTTTTGGCATTCAGGGTAAGAACCAATAGCCCATCGTTATTCGTAATATGGAAATCCGGAATGATTTGCAATTGCTTGGTGGTTACCTGATTGGAATCCCCTGGCTTTGGGTTTAATTTTAAAATTTCGGCAACCACTTCTTTTAATTCCTCACTATTTAACCCCACCGATTTCTCCAGCTTATCGTAGTGCTTCTTGGTAAACTCGTCCAGGTGGTTTTCAACAATGGTGATGGCCTTTTTCACGATTGGATTATGGGCGTCTTTCCGCTTTAATTGGAGCGAAAGGCATTCCTGAAGATCTCTGGCAGCAATTCCTGGCGGGTCAAATGCCTGGATAACCTTCAGCATATCCAATACCTCTTCCTCTTCCACCATGACATTTTGAGAAAAGGCGAGGTCGTCAATCATCGAAGTGATGGGGCGTCGAAGATAGCCATCGTCGTCAAGAGAGCCAATAATCTGTTTTCCGACAATAAAATCCGTATCTGAAAGAGGAACCAAATCCAGTTGGGCCTGCAGATTTTCAAAAAAAGTGCGCTCAATGGCGATGGGAGTTTCTTTTTTATCCTCATCGTCATCCTGATGATAAGAGGTACTGTAATCCGATCCCTGATCATCTTGTAAATAATCCTCTACATTAAACTCATCTGAAGATAAATCGTCTCCAGATTCCGAATCGTATTCGTCGCGGTCGTCGTTTAGATCGTCGTATTCTCCTTTTGGCTCGTCTAAGGTCATTAAACTGGGATCCTCCAATGCGGGATTGTCTTCCAGCTCCTCTTTAATCCGGGTATCTAAAGCAACGGTAGGTACCTGCAGCAATTTTATAAATTGAATTTGCTGAGGAGACAGCTTTTGAAGAAGCTTTTGCTGTAAGTGTTGCTTGAGCATAATTTGAAAATAAGGATATTTTTGCGAAATTAAGCATTTGCTTTTTAATATAGTGGGATGGATTTTTATTTCGCCAAAAAATCACATAAATACTTGTTTTAAATAGAATGTTTGTTACATTTAACTAATAAAGGTAATTAATAACATTTAAAATTGTTTATGGGTTTTATAAAAGAATTTAAAGAGTTTGCCGTTAAAGGAAACGTCATTGACCTGGCAGTGGGGGTGATTATCGGAGCCGCTTTTGGAAAAATCGTTAGCTCGTTGGTCGAAGACATCATTACACCGGCGTTATTGGGACCTGCCCTGAGTGCTGCGGGTCTGGAGGATCTCAGTAAACTGACCGTTCCTGGTACAGCCATTAAGTACGGGAATTTTCTATCTCAGGTGATTTCTTTCCTCATTGTTGCAGTGGTGTTATTTCTCATTATCAAAGCTGTGAATGGCATGAAGAAGAAAGAAGTGGCTGCACCAGCAGCGCCACCGGCTCCTTCCAATCAGGAAGTGCTTCTTGCGGAAATCAGAGACCTTTTAAAAAAATAATCAAGGACTGTAAGAAAATAAAACGGCCATTTCATCTTGAAATGGCCGTTTTGTTAATAGCTTTTTTTAACGGTTGGATCCGTTAGGATGATGTAATCGCCCAGGGGATGATAGCTTGTCCATTGCGGGTTTTCAAAATCATTGGCAGGAAAACAGGAAATATTCGCCATTTTTAACTTAGGGTGATAGGCGGCTAATTTGGCATAAGTCCCCAATTTCTCATCACTATGAAACTTTCCATTTACGTGAAAAGCCTTTTTCTGCTTATTCTTTTTCAGGTAGGAGGCAATCGACCAAGCCATGGTGGCGTCCCAGAAGTTCTGTGTCTGATATACTTTCATCGTTCCCATTCCATGTCCTCCTAAAAGATCCATGAATTTTTCATGATACCTCCCCGTTGCGGTATCGATCGGAAGAGGAGCAAAATAGCTTTTGGAGGCGGCAGGAAAGCTTTTTAAAATAGTTAATCCCGATCTGCTTACCGCATTGCTGTAACGACTTGAAGCATTGGCAGCCACCACGTCCAGTTGATTTGCTTTTGCAAACTCTACCATCGGACGATAATCTTTGTAATTGTTCCAGGCCCGGGCTTCCCGTATAAAATTTTTTTCTGTAATGTATCCTTTCAAATATTCATTCACAATCCCCTGCACATCTGTGTGGAACATTTCCAGGGTTAATGCCATACGTCCGGGAAAGGCATGGGCCATCTTTTTAAAAATCTCGGTCTCCAGGTAATGTCCTACAGAGTCATTATGCTCTTCTCCAAAGAAAAGAACATCTACTGAACCCATGTTTGCAATCAGGTCATCGAGCTGAATGGTTTTCTGAAGTTTTACATCGTAAATTTTGAAATGGCGCGTAATGTCCTGTGCAAAAAGAGCAGAGGAAATAAAAAAAGCCAAAAAGAGAAAACAAGCTGTTTTTTTCATTTTTTAAGAAAATTAGTCAGGCAATTATTCCGATTCCAAGCAGGAATTGATTTGCCGGACTAAAGTATAAAAAAGCCCGAATAAATTTGCTATCGTCTTCTCTTACATTTTTCTCAGGGTTTAGGAATAGCGATCTCTGAGTTCCAGTTCCATTCGGGAGGATCTGTTCCAATCAGGTGTTTAACAAAGAAATCCCGACGTTTATGTTCCCCATAATCCCCTCCCAGCGAATGTTTCATCCCCGGTACGAATAGAAAATCAAAGTTTTTGTTTGCTTTTACAAGTTGATTGATGACCTGCATGGTGGAAGAAGGATCGACATTGTCATCTAGCTCTCCAAGGATTAATAAGAGTTTTCCTTTTAAACGATACGCATTTTCCACATTTGAGGATTCTGCATAGTGTGGCCCAATAGGGTAGCCCATCCATTGTTCATTCCACCACATTTTATCCATTCGGTTATCGTGACAGCCAGAGGAAGAGACAGCCACCTTATAAAAATCAGGATGAAAAAGGAGTGCCCCAAGCGAACTCTGTCCGCCAGCGGAATTTCCAAAAATGCCTACCCGTTCGATGTCCATGTAGGGGTATTTTTTAGCGGCCGCTTTGATCCAGGCAATGCGATCCGGAAACCCGCCATCTTTCAGGTTTTTCCAGGCAACATCATGAAAAGCTTTGGAACGATTGGAAGTGCCCATGCCATCGCATTGAACTACGATAAAGCCAAGCTCAGCAAGTTCATGCAAAGAGCCTCTGGAGTCATTAACGAATCGTTTGGGAACAAATGAATCGTGTGGTCCGGCGTAGATGTATTCAATGATCGGGTATTTCTTTGTGGGGTCAAAATTGCTGGGACGAATAATCATCCCCCAGATGTCGGTTTGTCCGTCTCTGCCCTTGGCGCTGAACACCTCAGGTAAACGCCAGCCAGTTGCCAGCAGGTCTTCGATCTGTGCCTGATGCAGCTGACGGATCACTTTTCCAGTTCGTGCATCTCTTAATTGGGTAACCTGAGCAGCATCAACGCGTGAATAGGTATCTATAAAATAGCGGGCGTCAGAAGTGAAAGAAGCCTGATGACTTCCATTTTCAGTGGTCAATCTGGTGAGCCCGGTACCATCCAGATTTATTTTCAAATAATGAATGAAATAGGGGTCTTGGTCTTGGTCTAAACCGCTTGCCTCGAAGATCATCCATCTTTCTTTGTCGTTAACGTAAACAACATTTCTTACCACCCAGTTTCCTTTTGTGATCTGGGTTTTTACTTTTCCTTTATCATCATAGAGGTAAAGATGGTTCCACCCGTCTCTCTCGGAAGCCCAAATGATTTCCTTCCCATCTTCCAGATCATAGCGAAATTTTTTGCCACTGTAACTAAAGAAGGTGTTACTCTCTTCTTTGATGAGCTCAGTCATTTCACCCCTTACGTTTACTTGCATCACGCTGTATTTTTGGTGGCCACGTTGATTGTATTCAAAAGTAAATGCACGACTATCTTTACGCCACACCAGGGTGGAAATGCTGTATTGATTTTCCAGCCCATGCGTAGGCAATGGAAGTTGTCTTTGCTCGTCTATCAAAAATAAGCAGGGTTGTTTCTGGGGTAAAGCATCTCCGGGTTTCAGGTAATTACGGGTATGGAGGATGGGCTGCAACTGAGAAGTCGGAGAAGATTCAATTAAATACAATGTACGAGGCTCATGGGGCCGAACTTTATTGACAGCAATCTTTTTTGAATCGGGAGACCAGTAGATCAGCGAACTATAATACTCGCCGGGAGAGCCATCAAAGCTCAACGCGATTTCTTTTTCGGGATGTTGACGTGATTTTATATGAAGATTGTTATTTTTCGTATAAGCAATCCATTGTCCGTTAGGTGAAATGACTTCTCTGGGGGCTCGTTCATCGAACGAATCTCCCCAGAAACCCTGATTGCGATTCAGAGAGAGCGGACCATTCTCCTTTAATTCTCTCGAATCAGGACTGTAAAGCCAACGACGTCCATCACTAACGAATGTGACCTGACGCCCATTTGAATCCATGGTGAGCTGGCTTACCGGTAAGCGGAGCGAATCGATTTCTTTGTTCAAAGCCTTCGAAAGCGCTGTTGCCAGGTGTTGATGGCTAAAAGCCTGGCTTATCTGCCCTTTCTGAGGCTCCACTAGGCTGAAATAAGTGCCTTGTTTGGTGAGTAGCTGATAAAAAAACTGCTTCTTACCAGAAAGCCATTTAAACTGCGTGGGAGAATCGTAAATTTTATGCTGAATAAGTCCATTCAAACGTTCAGCCCGTTGGTAATCGGCTAATGTGCCCTGTCCTTGGCTTACTAAAGGGAATGTGCTGAATATGAGTAGGTAGTAGGTGATTTTTAAACTAAGTGATTTCATTCCAATTGCTTTATTTAAATTCGAACTATAAACTTATAATTAATACTCTTTATCTTTAGTGATTGATCTCATGAAGATAAGGGAAATGAGAAGAAGGCGTGCAGCAGATATTAACTGATGATATACCAAAATTGAGGACTTCTATGTAAGGAAGCGTTTTTTTTGGGGAGGGTGGGATTTACCGAGCAAATTAGCCGCTTTACCGGTTATTTGAGGGAACAGAACAGGACAGTATTTTTATTTAGAACTTTAGCATATAGATTTGACAAAAAATTAAGACATGGAAAATTACAACAAAGCGCATGACGGAAAATCGGGCAGAATATGGGGAGGGATTGTTCTCTTGCTGGTGGGGGTAGCACTTTTGATGAATAATATCATTCCTGGTTTGCCTCATTGGATTTTCAGTTGGCGGACCTTACTCATATTGATTGGTTTGGTGCTGGGGATTAAATCTCAGTTCAGAAATACAGGATGGTTTATATTGGTGCTTATTGGAAGTTATTTTACGCTGGATAAAGCGTTTGAGAACTACGTTGATTTTGAGAAAATAGGGTTTCCTATTCTTCTACTCATTCTTGGAGCCTTTATTCTGTTAAGGCCTAAAAAGCAACCTTTTTGTAAAAAGGAAAAGAAATGGAAATATCAGACGCGTTATACAACACCACCACCACCGACAGAAGATTCAGGAGCACCTGTTGACATGGGAGCCAATACGGCAGAGCCCAGTTCATTGGATTACTTGGAATCAGTGAATGTATTTGGAGGAACCAATCAGCGTCTTTTTACCAAGAATTTTAAGGGTGGAGAGATTGTTGCGGTTTTTGGAGGTTGTGAAGTTAATCTCTCGCAATGTGATTTCCAGGGGGTAGTGACATTAGAAGTCGTTGCTATTTTTGGCGGGACCAAAATTGTCGTTCCACCGGGCTGGGTAGTCAAATCGGAAGTCACTGCCATTTTGGGAGGCCTGGATGATAAGAGGGCAATTAACCCGCATTTAGAAGATCATCAAAAAATGTTAATTATAAAAGGCGTTGCCTTATTTGGCGGAGTAGAAATTAGGAACTTTTAAGCAAGAAACAACATTGACAACCACCCCTTTATCAGTAAGGCAAATCAGGATGGTGTCTGCCGCGATATTTATCGTGTGGACACTTGCCACTGTTTTGGCAGGTTATTATGTGTTTCATTTTTCATGGGAACAGGCCGTGGCTGATGGCCTGGTATATAATTCATTGCTGGCCATTGCCTGTGTGGTATTAAGCAATATGTTGGGGTATTATCAACCAAAAAACGAGCGTATTTTATTTCTCTTTTTGCTAACGGCCATATTTACGCTCTTGGTGGTGGCTTTAGCTAATTACGGTCTTTCTTACCTGTTTTACAGACAACAGACCTACCAGCTGTTTCTTGAAATGGCCTGGCCAATCCGGGCGATCTTTATTTTTATATTTCTTTCCTGGTGCGCTATTGCTAACCTGCTGTGGTACCGGTTGGAAGAGCAATCTGCGTCGCAGGAACGCCTCCTCGCGACTCAAAATTTGGCTAAAGAGGCCGAATTGAATAAATTACGGCATCAGCTACAGCCCCATTTTTTATTTAACAGTCTCAACTCTGTGTATGCACTTACCATTGTCAATCCCTCAGAGGCGGGGAGTATGATTACAAAACTGGCTTCTTTTTTAAGAGGAACGCTTAAAAGAGACGATGAAACCTGGGTGAATGTAGCCGAAGAAATGGAATACATCCAACTCTATTTGGATATCGAAAAAGTGAGGTTCAGCCATCGCCTGAGTGTGGAAATGCAGGTAGATCCTGAAACAATGGATTTTTGTTTACCTGGCACTTTGTTACAACCCATTGTGGAAAATGCCATTAAGTTTGGTTTATACAATACTTCTAATGCCATTACGATTACGGTACACGTAAAGATGGAGAACGGTTCTCTCATGATTTGCGTAAGCAATCCCTATGACCCTGAAACAAAAACAAGTAAAGGTACCGGTTTTGGTTTAAGTTCTATTCGAAGACGCTTATATTTGTTGTTCGCTGACACTCAACTTTTAAAGACAGAAACGCAAAATAATAATTTGTATATCACGACGCTAATAATTCCACAAAACCATGATAAAAGCAATACTAATTGATGATGAGTCGCTGGCAAGGGATGTGGTAAAGCATTACCTGAAAGATTTCCCTGAAATTGTGGTGGTGGAAGAATGTTCAGATGGGTTTGAAGGATTAAAGGCGATAGGACGCCATCAGCCGGACCTCATTTTTTTGGATATACAAATGCCGAAGATTAGCGGGTTTGAAATGCTGGAGTTGCTGGATAAACATCCGGCCGTAATCTTTACCACAGCTTTCGATGAATATGCCATTAAAGCTTTTGAAGTAAATGCGATCGATTATCTATTAAAGCCGATTGAAAAGAATCGCTTTGAACAGGCAATGCAAAAGGTCCCCGCAAAGTTGTCCAAACCAGAAGAATTTAAAGAATTGTTGGAGGGAATGGCCCCGCAGATGGTTTCACAGAACCGCGTGGTGGTGAAGAACAGTGGAGTCATCAAAATAATCCCCGTTGAGGAGTTAAATTACCTGGAGGCAGACGATGATTATGTGAAACTGAGTACTTCGGAGGGAAGTTTTATGAAGAATAAGACAATGAGCTATTTTGAGAAGACTCTTCATCCGGAACAATTTGTACGTATTCACCGGTCTTATATGATTAACCTTAGTCAGGTTACCAAAATTGAGTTAAAGGAGAAGGATAGCTATGTCGTATTACTTAAATCAGGGATATGGCTTCCGGTGAGTAAGGCGGGATACGTCCGGTTAAAAGGTGCTTTAGGCTGGTGATGATCCATCCGGCGAGGCGACGGGTCCTTCGCGTCCCAAAATAGATTGCCTTGTCATTGTGGAAAATATTGTTGGGTCTTGCTTGCATATATTGAAAAATAGCTTTACATTTGCACCTCTATTTAAAAAACTCTTTTAAGAAATTATATAGTTATGAAAAGAACATTCCAACCTTCGCAAAGAAAGAGAAGAAACAAACATGGCTTCCGCGAAAGAATGGCTACTGCAAACGGCAGAAGAGTATTGGCTTCTCGTCGTGCAAAAGGAAGAAAGAAATTGAGTGTTTCTGACGAACGTCGTCATAAAGCATAATTTTTGATTGCCACCTTTCAGGTGTTGTAGCTGATCAAAGAAGCTGCTTTCAAGCAATCAAAAATGAATACATTTAAAAAAGAAGAACGATTATGTAGTAAGAAGTTGTTAGACCTCTTATTTGCCAATGGTTCTTCTTTTTTAGTATACCCCTACCGGGTTCTCTATCTGGAAACGGCTTCCAACTCCCCTTATCCGGCTCAGGTGGTGATCAATGTTTCTAAAAAACGCTATAAAAGAGCGGTAGACAGAAATTTGATCAAGAGAAAGGTAAGAGAAGCTTACCGTCTTCACAAATCGACACACTTCTATCCTTCCCTCCGTTGCGAAGAAACCATGCTTCTGCTTGCAATCCAGTACATCGGAAAAGAAGTCTACGACTACCGGTTTTTAGAGAAGCGACTTTTGCAGGTATTTAAAAAACTACAATCGAACTTAGCTACTCATGAAGATCATTAATCGGTTGTTTTCTTTCGTATTTTTAGGACTTATCCGTCTTTATCAATGGTTATTATCTCCGCTGTTGGGAGCAAGTTGTCGGTATTCACCTACCTGTTCTCAATATGGTTTGGAAGCCATTCGTAAATATGGCCCTTTTAAAGGGGGCTGGCTTACTTTAAAACGAATTGGCCGTTGTCATCCCTGGGGAGGGCATGGACACGATCCTGTGCCTTAAAAGCGTTGGTGCCGCTACTTTTTTCTCATTCCCACAGAACTTAGCCTGCTTAATTTTACTTTTGTACGTATTTTCATCAAACCTGACCTCATGGCCCATCTCCTTCAAATTGAAACATCTACCAGTGTCTGTTCCGTAGCGATCTCAACAAGTGGAATTACTCGTGTGTTGAAAGAAGTGCAAGCGCCTAACATTCACGCTTCTCAACTGACGCTCTTTATTGAGGAGGCAATGCAGGAGGCTTCCTTAGCTTACAAAGAATTGGGTGCAGTGGCTGTTAGTCAGGGTCCGGGTTCTTATACTGGTCTCCGGATAGGGGTCTCCACCGCAAAGGGCTTGTGTTATGCGCTGGATCTGCCTTTAATTGCTGTACCTACGCTGAAAATGATGGCGGCAGGTTACATGCAGCTTCATCCGAATTATGAGGGGTTGATCTGCCCTATGATTGATGCCAGACGGATGGAGGTCTTTACAGCACTTTACGATCCTTCTCTAAATGTGTGCCAGGAGGTGAATGCTAAAATTGTAGATGAATACAGTTTTATAGAGGAATTCAAGGCCCAAACGCTTGTTTTTATAGGAGACGGAGCTGCTAAGTGCATGCCCTTTTTTGAAAAAAATCCGCAGGCTTTGTTTAGTGATAAAATTTATAATTCTGCCCGCTTTATGAGCTCCTTGGCTTATCAGGCTTTTGAAAACCAGGCCTTTGCGGATGTGGCTTACATGGAGCCATTTTATTTAAAGGATTTTGTCTTTACGACCCCTAAAAAAGTCGTGTGATTACTCCGCTGCTACTGTAGAGGCAGCCTGCTTTTTTACTAAAAGCAGGTTCGTGACAAATTTTCCTTTATCACCCGTCATCTGGTAAGTAAAGGCGGGAAAATCATAGAATCCGTTTCTGGAAAGGTATTGCCGGTAGTAAGCAGGACGAAGATGTCTGCTGAAGAGTGTTTTTGACTGGTGGTTTCCCACGTAATAAGTGACAGTAGCAGGAGATAATTGATCTGCGATTTGGCGGTATTCGTTCTCCGTGCTTAATAACTGATTATTCCGGTAATCATTAAGAAATACTTGAATGGTGCTTGCATGGTTGGCCATGACGAGGAAGTTGTCAATAATCGTATAATATGGCTTATCAAACTTCTTAAAAGGATCCCCAAAGTAGTGGTAAAAAATAGCCGAACTGCGCATTAACTGTATTTCTGGAGCATAAGAAGAACTGATTTCCAGGAGAAGTTGCCCTACTTTTTCGCCATTGCTTAAACGGATGGCCCCAAGCTTCTCTCCACTTTTTAACTGAAAAACAGCAAATTGCCCCTTGAAATAAGGGGGGAAAACCTGGTCCAGATCCAATCCGTAATGTTGCTTGATCTGTGCCTGCTGGTTTTTGATTTTCTCCGTTTCTTTTCGTTTATCTAACAGTTTTTTTAGCCCTGCTTGCCAGGAGCTGTACTGGTTAATTGCATACACCTGATAATTGGCCGTACGCTGGGGGAACACTTGGTCAATTACCAGTTTTTCTCCGGGAAGCTGATTAAACAGCTGGAGATAATTCTCATTTTTTATTTCAGTGCTCCCGGTAAATAGTAAGTGATCTTTACTAAAATTATAACTCAAGGAAGCAAAAGCCTTTTGTTGATGAAAAATGCTTAATTCACCAGTTAAAGTGCTATTGATTATTGCTTTTAAGAAAGAAGGGAGTTCCTCAAAATTGATAAAAAGAGAAGCAAGGGAATTTTTGTTAAAGCGGAGCTGATTTTTGATGTACGAAGAAAATGTAGATTTCTTAGAAAGTTCATTGCTCCATGCCTTTTCAAGTTGGGTTGCCGTATTGGAAAGCAATAAGGTTTGGTCTTTCAAGGAGATAAACACGCTTCCGGTATCTAAGCGATACTCATAAATGGAGATGTTTGCTTTGGAAGGCACGGGTTTTAATTTTGAATCGGGAAAAAAGGGAGCTTTTTTATCATTCGTCAATGAGGTGCTAATTAGAAAATCAACATTGTTTTTATCTCCAGGAATCATTCCAAGGTAGACTTTCTGACCTTTCATGACAATGGAAGCAATTTCCGTTTTGCTCATTTCTTTACGTAATTCCTGAAACAGCGCCTGTTTTTCCTTCCCAAGGAGGTGGCCAAACAACTGCTGCTTTTCCAGAATTTCATAGAAACTTTTGTCGTTGCCGTAGCTAAAGACAATTGATGCATGTGCACTAACGATATTTAACGGGTAATCGTTTACTTCGTGGTCGCTCTTCATGGTTGAAAAGTAGAGGTAAGCCATCCCCAGCATTCCCGCAAACAAACACACAATGGTAATGATGATTCTTTTCATGTCTGTAAGCAAATTTAATTTAATCTGCGTTAATCCTCAAGATAATGCCTCTATTTTCTTAAATTAGCCATTTCGGAAGTAAAAAACCGATCCTCTTAGAAGAAATTCTTAAGGGCTGACAGTCCGTTTGTAAATTCTATAGAGGATAAAAATAGGCAGTTCTAGTCATGATGAAACGGAAAATACTCTTTACGGCGGCTCTTTCAGGTGCCTTATCAGTGGCATTGGGCGCTTTTGGCGCACATGGTCTTAAACAATGGGTCAGTGCTTACGGATTGGAAATCTGGCAGAAAGGAGTCGATTATCAATTTTATCACACCCTGGCTTTGTTGTTTCTGGGCTTGTACACGAAAGAACAGGTATGGCTTCGTTATGCGTACTTGTTTTTTGTGGCAGGCATGTTGCTTTTTTCCGGGTCTCTTTATTTGCTGACCATAGATATGGGGAAACAATGGGGGATATCCGGATGGATTGGCCCTGTAACGCCAATTGGGGGGCTGTGCCTCATTGGAGGTTGGGGGTGTTTGATGATTTCTGCATTAAAGGGTGACAATGTTCTTAATTAAAGAAAGTGATTTTGAGGAGCGTGAAACGCTGTTCGCAGAGGTGATATTGCCGCTTCCCCTTGCACTCAATTATACCTATCGTATTCCTTTTGAACTGTCCGGACAGGTGGCCCGCGGAAAGCGCGTGGTTTTGCAGTTTGGGAAGCACAAAATGTATACGGCGATCATCAAAAATCTGACGCATCAGCCTCCCGAAGCTTATGAAGCAAAATACATCATTGATGTAGTGGATGAAAAACCTGTCGTGAACGAACGACAGTTCGAGTTGTGGGATTGGATGAGTCAGTATTACTTATGTCATGAAGGAGAAATTATGAACGCTGCGCTTCCTTCGGGCTTAAAGCTAACAAGTGAAACGATGATTTCTCTTCGTCCGGATAAAGAGATAGAAAGAGAGACATTGTCAGCGAAAGAACTTTCAATTTTAGACCACCTGGAGAAGGAGGGCAGACTGACCATGGAAGGGGTCATGAAGTTGTTGGGTCAGAAAACTGTTTACCCAATCGTAAATAAACTGCTAGGCCGTGAATTACTCATGATAGAGGAAGAAGTAGTGACGAAGTACAAACCCTTGATGAAAGCTTTTGTTAAACTACAGGTATTCTATGAGGAAGAAGGTCATTTGGCTGAATTATTTCGTCAATTGGAGAGAGCACCCAAACAACTGGATGCGCTATTGGCTTATTTGCACCTCTCCCGTGACGGAAAGTCTGTTTTGAAGTCCCAATTATTGGAAACGAGTGCCTGTGGGGCCTCCGCGCTCAAATCGCTCATAGACAAGGAGGTTTTCTCTATAGAAAAATCCGCTGTGAGCAGATTGAATACCGCTGAGGAGGAAAATCCGTTAGAGGTAGCGTTAACGCCCCTTCAACACCAGAAGCAGGAAGAGATCAATTGTTTTTTTAAGGAAGGGAAAGTGGTGTTGCTTCATGGTGTCACTGCTTCAGGAAAAACACAGCTTTATATCCGTCAGATAGAAAAAGCGTTGCAAGAGGGGGGACAGGTATTGTTTTTATTGCCTGAAATTGCACTCACCACTCAGATAGTGATGCGCATTCAGCAGTATTTTGGCGCGCAGTTGGGGGTATATCATTCTAAATTTAATGACAATGAGCGGGTAGAGATCTGGCATAAAGTAGCAGACGGGACTTATCGAATCGTTATTGGCGCAAGGTCGGCCGTTTTTCTTCCCTTTCAAAACCTGTCATTAGTGATTGTGGATGAAGAGCACGAACCTTCCTACAAACAATACGATCCAGCCCCGCGTTACCAGGCCAGAGATGCGGCTGTGTTTTTGGGAACGCTTTTTAAGGCTTCGGTATTGCTGGGTTCGGCTACGCCTTCTATCGAGAGTTATTTCAATGCACAATCTGGGAAATATGGCCTGGTAGAACTCAAGGAACGTTACGGCGGGTCGGTATTGCCTACTTATGAAATAGTAAGTATCGCCGATGAAATGAAACGTAAAAAGATGGTGTCTTACTTTAGCAGTGTGCTGATTGAACGGATCAGTGAGGCCCTTGAAAATAAAGAACAGATCATTCTTTTTCAGAATAGGAGGGGCTATGCGACCATTCTGATCTGTGCAACGTGTGGATTTGCACCCAAGTGTATTCATTGCGATGTGAATCTCACTTTACACAAGTCGTCAGGCAAACTTCATTGCCATTATTGTGGCTATCACCAGGAGTCTCTGCGACATTGCCCGGCTTGTGGCGGGGTACATATCGAGCAGAAAGGATTTGGTACTGAGCGGATCGAAGAAGAACTGAGTTTACTTTTTCCGGAAGTGAGCATGGCGCGTTTGGATTTGGACAGCACCCGTGCCAAAAATGCGATGCAGCAGATTTTGATGGATTTTCAGGACAAAAAAACGCAAATTCTGATTGGGACACAAATGGTAGCTAAAGGCTTGGATTTCGACAAAGTGAGTCTCATTGGGGTGATTAGTGCAGATTCGCTGTTTAATTATCCGGATTTCAGGGCGTTTGAGAGAAGCTTTCAGTTGCTTACCCAGGTAGGTGGAAGAGCTGGAAGAAGAGAAAGTCAGGGGAACGTGCTCATTCAGACATATCAGCCATCCCATCGCATCCTCGGTCAGGTGGTGACCAATGACTATGCTTCTATGTACGAAGAGGAATTAAAAGAAAGAGCCCAGTATCATTACCCACCTTTCTCCAGGATGCTGATATTGTATCTCAGACACAAGGACGTACGTGTGATCGAACAGGCGGCCCATCAACTTGCGCAGGTGCTAAAACAACAGCTCGGCGATCGCGTGTTGGGACCTGAACAGCCGCTGATTGCACGGGTACGCAATTACTACATCCGTCAAATCGTGGTTAAAGTAGAAAAAACTGCTCCAATTCAAAAAGTAAAGCAAACGATTAAAGAAACCATTCGGGTCTTCACGAGTGAAAAGGCCTTTAGAAGTGTGTGGGTACAGGTAGACGTCGATCCTTACTAAGCTGATATTCGCAATGGTTGTAGCGCTGAAAGAATGGCCAAGGTGGATTTTTTTTAATTGATAGCGTGTCGCTTAGGAAAACGTTGGGTTATTTCGTTTTTTTAGCCGGAACAAAAGCTTATTTTTGAAACAAATGGCATTCAAATTTGTAGATAATTATAGAGAGCGGGGCGCAAGGAAAAAGCTGGTTGAATTACTGAGAGACCGAGGTATTACGGATGAAAAGGTCTTGAAAGCCATCGGTAAAGTGCCACGTCATTTCTTTTTTGATGAAACTTTTTGGAACCAGGCTTATAAAGACATTGCCTTCCCGATCGGAGACGGACAAACCATTTCACAACCTTATACCGTGGCTTACCAGTCGCAGCTCCTGCATATCCATAAAGGAGATAAAGTATTGGAGATAGGGACGGGTTCAGGGTATCAAACTTGTATTCTGATGGAACTTGGGGCAGAGGTCTATACCATTGAACGCCAGGCGGGCCTCTACCATCACACCATTCGGGTATTGCCCGGAATGGGCTATAAGGCACATTTCTTTTTAGGGGATGGGTCTAAGGGAATGGAATCACATGCTCCTTATCAGAAAATTATCGTGACTGCCGGGGCACCCTTTGTTCCCGAGGCTCTGCTAAAGCAATTGGCGATTGGAGGAGTGATGGTGATTCCTGTAGGAGATGAGAAAACGCAAAAAATGATCACCGTGATCCGTTTAAGTGAAAATGACTATGAACGGATTGAACTGGATACCTTTCGCTTCGTTCCTCTGGTTGGGGATCAGGCCTGGTAGGATTAAAATTTCATGGCACGGTCAAGTTCCCTTTTGCTCTCTCTTTCTTTGATCGTATCTCTTTTGTCAAATTCTTTTTTACCCTGTGCTAACGCGATTTCTACCTTGGCAAAACCACGTTCATTGATGAAAATCCGTAAAGGAACAATGGTATATCCTTTTTCTTCCCCTTTCATTCGTAATTTACGTAGTTCCTTTTTCTGAAGAAGCAACACACGATCTCTTTTAATTTCGTGATGACGGAAAGAACTGTGGCTGTACTCGGAAATGTGTAAATTGCGTATATACAATTGCGGACCAATGAACATGCAAAAGGAATCGGTCATATTGGCCTTTCCCTGACGGATAGACTTAATTTCTGTCCCCAATAGCGCAATGCCGGCGACATAGCTGTCAAGAATATGGTAGTCGAAGAACGCACGTTTATTCTTTATCTGTAAATCTTTGGCCATGCTGCAAATATCGTGATTTATTAGTCAAATCTTCAATAAATCTTTTCTCAGACCAAGTATAAGCCTTTTTTAAAACCGCAATAGAGCGCTTTAGCGTACAATCAGCACAGGGATTTCTACCCGATGTCTTACTGAATCAACGGTGGTGCCGAAAATGAGATCTTTAATGCCCTTGTGGCCATGCGCTCCCATTACCAAGAGTTGAATTTCATTATCCCGGCTAATTTCGGCAATGGCGGTGGCGGCATGTCCAAATCCAATCTGCGGATAGGCCATGTACCCGAGTTCAGAAAGATTGGTGGCATATTTTTCTAAATTCTCCATGTCCGTTTTTGTTTCATGATCCATTGCCGATTCTCCATGGTAGCGTGCTGCTGCTGTTTCGACAATGTGGATCAGGTAATAGTGCGCTTGTTTTCCTCCCTGTATAAGGGCATGACGAATGGTATTGCGGTCATTTTTGGAAAAGTCGACCGGGATGCCAATGCGGCTGTAATTGATCTTTTCGATTGGAGAGATGGCGAGGGCGTCTCCATGTGGGACGTTTCCTCCGCGCTGTTTCCGGCTAAGGAAAGGGTAAATAAATATATATAGGAGCAGCAGGCCAATGGCAATGGCGATAGGGATCACAAGGAAATACAAATACCATCCGTCGGCTTCTTTCATCCATCCCCTGATTTCTTCGATCACCAATTGGATGTTCAGGGCCACAATAGCGGCCGCGCTAAGCCAGGCCAATATTTTCACCCAGGGCCGAATCGTGAACTCCTTCATTTTCTTCCGATCGGACGTCAGGTGAATGAGCGGAATAACCGCAAACCCTAATTGTAAGCTAAGGACTACCTGACTGAGAATAAGGAGGCCTCCCAGCGCATCTTCTCCAAAATACAAGATAGTGCAAAAAGCAGGAATGATGGCGAGAAGACGCGTAATTAATCGACGGAGCCATGGCTGTATGCGAAGATTAAGATGCCCTTCCATAATGATCTGTCCGGCAAGGGTGCCTGTTACGGTAGAGCTTTGTCCTGCGGCAATAAGCGCAATGGCAAATAATGCGGGAGCTACCTCCCCGAAAATATTGCTTAACAGACGGTGCGCATCCTGGATTTCAGCTACTTCATGAAACCCGTTTTTATAAAAGGCCGCGGCGGCAAGAATTAAGATAGCGGCATTTACGAAGAAAGCCAGATTTAACGCAACGGCAGTATCAATGAAATTGAATTTAATGGCCTCTTTAATCCCCTTCAGGTTTCGCTCAAACTTACGTGTTTGAACCAGTGAAGAATGCAGGTAAAGATTGTGCGGCATCACGGTGGCCCCAATAATCCCGATGGCGATATACAACGCTTCCCCAGAGAGGGCAGAAGGCTCGAAGCCTGCAAGGATGTCGGTAACTGAAGGTTCAACAATGAACATCTCCATGAGAAAAGACAAGCCCACAATGAAAACCATGGAAACAATGAAGGCTTCCATTTTACGCATTCCTTTGTTCAGTAAAAAAAGCAATAAAACGGTATCCAGAATAGTGATAGAAACCCCCCAGATAAGCGGCATCCCGAAAAGAAGCTGAAGCCCGATGGCCATTCCGATGATTTCTGCCAGATCACAGGCAACGATGGCCGTCTGGGCTAACAGGAATAGGGGGAAATTTACCCACTTCGGATACGCATTTCTTGAGGCCTGTGCCAGATCCAGTCCTCTTACAATGCCCAAACGTGCACTTAAGGATTGCAGGAGTAAGGCAATGAGGTTAGACATCAGCAATACCCAGATAAGTTGGTATCCAAACTGGCTTCCTCCGGCAATGTCTGTCGCCCAGTTTCCGGGGTCCATGTAGCCTACACTTACCAGGTAGGCCGGACCCAGAAAAGCGAGGATTCGGCGCCAACCTTTGTGTCCGCCGGTAGGCACACTCTGATGCACTTCACTGAGCGACTGTTTTTCAGACATATGACTTCGTAATTAAAATGTGTTTAGCAACTTCTTTACTTATATGAATGGACTGCTCGCAAACGAGTAGCTCCACCGACCCATCGAAGTCCATGACATCGATGACCTTCAATGCCTGTCCTAAGGTAAGTTGTAGTTTTTCCAGGTATTTGAGAAACACCGATGAATGGTCACTAACACCGGTAATGGTACCTGTTTCTCCGTTCGTTAATTGAGTTAGCGTAATGAAAGGAAGGGAGCTGAAACGACCGTGTTGATCGGGAATAGGGTCTCCATGGGGATCCACTTTCGGGAAGCCCAGAAAAGCATCCAGCCGCTCAATTAAACGGGTGGATCTGATGTGTTCCAGTTCTTCCGCCACTTCATGCACTTCATCCCATTTAAACTGAAGTTTTTCTACCAGAAACACTTCCCACAGGCGGTGTTTACGAATAATGTCAATGGCTGCCGCCCGACCTTTTTGGGTTAGATGAACTCCCTGATAACGTACATAATGGACCAGCTCCTTTTCAGCAAGCTTTTTTAACATGTCTGTCACGGAAGCGGCCCTGGTTTGCATCTTCTCGGCAATGGCATTGGTTTGAACCGCAGTGTCCTGTCCGGACAGATGATAAATGATCTTCAGGTAATTCTCCTCGGTGAAAGATGGCATGATTATTAAGCTAACTATAATTTTAGACAAATCTAAAAAAAATAGAATAAAATAAAAAGTAATTTTCTTGTGTTATTTTAGAATAAAATTTTGTCAATAAGAGAGGAATGTGTTAACTTTGAATTACAAACAACATTTATGGCTGCAGAACTTGACAAAACTGACTTTAAGATTTTAAAACTTCTTCAGGAGAACGGAAGAATTACCAATTTACTCTTATCGCAGGAGATAGGTCTTTCACCGGCTCCCACATTGGAGCGTGTCCGGAAACTTGAAATGTCAGGTTACATTAAAAGTTACCATGCATTGGTAGACGAGGAAAAACTGGGGCTGGGCATTAAAACCTTTATCCAAATTCAGTTGGATTTTCATAAAAATAACACCATTCAGATTTTTCTTGATGAAGTCAATCAAATCAAGGAAGTGACGGAGTGTCACCACGTAACAGGTCAGGCTGATTTTTTACTAAAAGTGTATGTGAATGATATCAAAGCCTATGAACGGTTAATCATGGATAAAATCAGTAAGATTTCTGTGGTGAAGACTTTCCAGACCATGATGATCATGTCGACCACTAAAAAGGAACCGATTGTTCCTTTGGAATATTAATCCTGTTTTTTCGCTTTTAATGGATTTGCCAATCAATGGGAGTGGCGCCCTGGCCAATTAACAAGGCGTTGGTTTTGGAAAAATGTCCGCATCCAAAGAAGCCGTTGTAAGCTGAAAATGGGGAAGGATGGGCCGCTTTTAGCAGGTAATGTCTGGAAGGGTCAATCAGTGTTTCCTTCTGTTGGGCATATCGGCCCCATAAAAGAAAGACGATTTTTTCTTTTCGATCGGATAATTGTCGGATAATCGTATCGGTAAATATTTCCCATCCTTTATGCTGATGAGAGCCGGCTTCATGTGCCCTGACCGTGAGAGTTGCATTTAACAGAAGTACTCCCTGATCTGCCCATTCTGTAAGGTTTCCATGCAAAGGAATTTGAAACCCGGGGATATCGGTAGATAGCTCCTTGTACATGTTTTTGAGAGAAGGAGGAATGGCGATGCCTTTCGGGACTGAAAACGATAATCCGTGTGCCTGGCCCACTCCATGATAGGGGTCCTGTCCCAGCAGGACCACTTTTACCTTGTCGAATGGGGTGTGATTTAGGGCGTTAAAAATGTCACTTCCTTTCGGAAAAATCAGCCGCTGTTGTTGCTTCTCCTGTAGTAAGAAATCTTTCAACGCTTTCATGTAAGGCTTTTCAAATTCTTTTTCCAGAACAGAAAGCCAGCCGGTTTCGAGGGTAATTCGCATTTTAGTCCGTCTTTTGGAGAATTTTAAGCAGGTCTTTTTCCAGACTCTCCTGTGGACGTTCAATGATTCGACCAATTTCCTTCCCTTCCTGATTAAACACAATGAAGGTAGGCACCCGCTGAATATTGAGGTGGTCAATCAATCCATTTTCTGCTTTTTTCTGACCGTCTACCGCGATGTAACTGATGTGATCTGCAGGGAATTCCAATGCATCGGTGATTTTTAGAAAATGAGGAACCTGAAATTTACTGTCTCCGCACCAGGTGCCCAATACAATGGTGATTTTCTTATCGGCAAGCAAGGGTTTTAGTGACTCAAATTGGGTGGAATCAACCGTGTATGACTGATAATTGCTTTCGTAGCTTGCTTTAAATTCTTCCAGGCTGATGAGGCCTTCGCGGGTACATTGATTGAGCATGACTTGTTGATGTCTGTAAGGATCTTCAATTTTTTTATTTAACTCTTGGGCCATGGTGCGGTATCCCAATGAAAGAAACAGAATGAAAAGAAAAAAAGTTCTCATATAGAGGATAGTTAGTGGTCATTGGCTTTGCTTTCGTTAATCCCGAAAAATGCCAATAGGAGTAAAGGTAAACAATGGGGAGGGCAGAAAAAATAGTTAGGTGCTTTTTTATGTCTTTATTTAAAAATTTAAGGGAAAATTAAGCCAGAAACCCGATATTTGCAGAAAAATAATAAGTATGACAAATTTAGTACGTCTGATCATTGGTGTTGCATTTGTGGCTGCGGCAATTGCATTGATGGTGTTTGGCCATTGGGGTTGGGGAATTCTCCTGATTATTCTCAGTATTTTTCTTTTTGTAACCTATTTCTATAACGAAAATATGCTCATCGCCCAATGGTTTTTGAGAAAAGATAATATGGAGAAAGCGGAGGTGTTTTTGGGAAGGGTTACTAATTATGAGAAGCAATTGAACAGAATGCAGCATGGCTACTTCCAGTTGTTGTTAGGGTTGATTGAATCCAGAAGAGCGCCGATGAAGTCTGAGAAATATTTTAAAGCCGCCTTGAATCTTGGTTTGCACATGGACCACAATGTCGCATTGGCGAAACTAAGTCTTGCGGGGATTGCCATGGGAAAACGCAATAAAAGAGAAGCGCAAATGTATCTGACGGAAGCAAAGAAGGCAGATAAGAATAAACTGTTAGCCGACCAAATTAAACAGATGAAAGATCAGATGGGCTTGTTGGATAAGCAACAGCACATCCGTTATAGCAGGTAAGATAAAAGAGATTAAGACAATATAAACGCTGTAAATGAGTATTTTCATTTGCAGCGTTTTATTTTTCGGAGAGGTGGTCAAAATGTTCAAAGGAAGATATAGAGACCTGATTTCTCCATTCTTCTTCTCCTTCTGTTTCTTCTTCCTGTTTGGAAAAGAAGCGTTCTTCCGATTGGATTCGTTTAATAAATTCGCGTACCAGAGATAAGCTAAACGCTTCTTTCTTTAGTTTAATGCAGTATTCAGTCGCTGTAATTTCAATTACCGAGTTTCTTTCCATGAGTCTAATTATTGGTAAGTAAAAATAAAAAAGCCTGTGAATGTATTCATTCACAGGCTTTTAAATTAATGTTATTCTTTTGTTAACTGAACCATTGCATAACTTCTTCCTTGCTAGGCATGCTCAGATCCAGTTTCATCTTTTTACGCATTCCTCCCAAATCATTGAATACCTTGTTTGGATTTCCAGCTTTCAGATCCTCCACTGTATGGAAACCCATTTTACGAACCACTGGTACCCATCCTGCAGGAATTCCGGCCTCTACGAAATCCTGATCAGTGGTGATTTTTGCCTTTTTCTCAGGGCGCATTTGTGGAAAAAAGAGAACTTCCTGAATGGTAGACTGATTGGTCATCAGCATCACAAGCCGATCGATGCCGATTCCTAAACCGGAGGTGGGTGGCATTCCGTATTCCAGTGCACGGACAAAATCATCGTCCATGGCCATGGCTTCATCGTCTCCCCGTGCAGCCAGCTGAAGTTGTTCCTCAAAACGTTCCCGCTGATCGATCGCATCATTTAACTCTGAGTAAGCATTGGCAATTTCTTTTCCATTCACGAAAAGTTCGAAACGCTCCACCAAGCCATCTTTGCTACGGTGCTTCTTTGCAAGCGGGGTCATTTCGATCGGATAGTCGGTGATAAACGTCGGCTGTATCAGCTGCGCTTCTACTTTTTCACTGAATAATTCGTCAATTAGTTTGCCACGGCCCATGGAATCGTCTATTTCAATCTCAAGCTGGCGGCAGACCTCTTTCAGGGCATTTTCATCCATTGCTGAAACGTCAATTCCGGTATATTTAAAGATCGATTCGTACATGCTTAACCGTTCATATGGGCCTGCAAATTGGAGGGTGTGTTCACCTACTTTTACCGTACTATCCCCGTGAATGGCAAACGCTACCTGCTCCAGGCAGGTTTCAACCATCTCCATCATCCATACATAATCCTTGTAGGCTACATAAATCTCCATGGAGGTAAATTCGGGATTATGTGTACGATCCATGCCCTCATTACGGAACATTTTGCCAAACTCATAGACCCCGTCAAAACCGGCGACAATGAGACGTTTCAGGTAAAGCTCATTGGCAATGCGCAAGAAAAGGGGCATATCCAGGGTATTGTGGTGGGTCTCAAAAGGACGTGCCGCTGCACCTCCATGAACCGCTTGTAAAATAGGGGTTTCCACTTCCATCCAACCCTGACTATCAAAATAGTTCCGCATCGTATGGATCACCTTCGACCGATTAATGAAGATTTGTTTAAAATGAGGATTAACGGTTAGATCCACGTAACGCATACGGTAACGCAGTTCAGGGTTGGTAAAACCATCATACACATTGCCTTCATCGTCTCTCTTAACAATCGGTAAAGGACGAATGGCTTTTGAAAGTAGGGTAAACTCAGTCACATGCACAGAAATCTCGCCTGTTTGCGTGGTAAACACAAATCCTTTTACGCCAATGAAATCACCAATGTCTAATAATTTTTTGAAAACGGTATTGTACAAGGTTTTATCATCTCCGGGGCATATTTCATCCCGTTTCAGGTAAATCTGGATGCGTCCGGTTGAATCTTGTAACTCGGCAAAAGAAGCCGCCCCCATGATATTACGGCCCATGATCCGGCCAGCGATAGAAATGGTCTTATAGGCGGTCTTATCCTTTTCGTAGTTGGCTAAAATATCTGCCGCATAGGCATTGATCTCGTATGTTTCTGCCGGATAAGGTTCAATCCCTAAGGCACGCAATTGCTGAAGCGATTCGCGTCGCAGCTGTTCCTGTTCTGATAATCCTGTACTCATTAAATTGTTTTTTTGCAAAAATAATGATTTACAGCGATTTTTTTTGATGAAAGATCCGACAGTTTTACGCCCGTCTACCCGAAGACGCGGATTAATCAGATTCTACTTCCTTTTCGTACATCTTTAGGATATGTGGCGCGTATTTTTTCTCCACCACACGACGTTTCACTTTTAAAGTAGGAGTAATTTCCCCTTCTTCTATGCTGAATGGATTACGTTTAATGATGAAATGTTTAATTCGTTCAAATTTCGCCAGCTCGTTGGATATCTTTCGGATGTCTTTTTCCATCCATTCGTTGATGTCTTTTTCTTGAATAAATTCATCGTTCTTTTGAAAGAATTCATCTTTTAGTTGGAAAGTTTCCTGTAAAGTTTCCCGATTAGGAATAAGGATGGCCGTAATGTATTCACGTTTGTCGCCAATTAAAAATAACTGATCAATTTTAGGGCTTTTAAGGTAAATGTTTTCTACCGGGGTTGGATAAATGTTCTTTCCATAAGCGTTCACAATCATGTTCTTTAGGCGATCCGTAATCTGAAGATTGCCTTTGTAAAAACGACCGATGTCGCCAGTGTGAAACCAGGCATCTTTATCGATCGCTTCAGCGGTCTCAGCAGGTTTATTGAAATAGCCTTTCATTACACAATGCCCCCTTACAATGATCTCTCCCTCTTCACATGCAAAGTCTTCCCGGAAGGTTTCATGTGTCTGAACTTCAACGATCACTTTTGTATCGACATTTTGTATCCCTACTTCGATGCCAGGAATAATCCGACCTACTGTACCATATACCTGACGATGATATTCTGTCACTGCCATTACCGGGGAGGTCTCCGTTAAGCCAAAACCTTCCAGAATTTTAATGCCCAGATCACCAAAGAACTCGCCCACGTTTTTAGGAAGAGCTGCTCCTCCGGAAATCATGAATTTAAGTCTGCCACCTGTTTTTTCCTTAATCTTACTAAATACTAACTTTTCTGCCAGATTCATTTTTCCATTGAGCAGTAACCCTGGTTTTTTACCTGCTTCTTTCGTAACCCGGTAACGATTTCCGGTGGTTAAGGCCCAGGTGAAGATTTTCGCTTTCATTCCGCCTGCCGCTGTTCCCGATTTAATGGCTTTGTCATGAATGCGTTCCAATAAGCGCGGCACACAGGCCATAACGGTAGGTCTCACTTCCCCCATGTTTTTTGCCAGTAATTCCAGGCTTTGGGCAAAAGCAATTTTACAACCCTGTGCACAACATACATGGTAAGTCGCTGTGCGTTCAAAGACGTGCGACAAGGGTAAAAAGGAAAGAAAAGTTTCTGTTTCGTCAATTACCGGAATCTGCTGCAGACAAACTTCCACATTTTTAACAAAATTGGAATGAGTCAGCATCACTCCCTTTGGGGTGCCGGTTGTTCCTGAGGTATAGATCAAGGAAGAGACATCTGCCGGAAGCACTTGGGCTCGACGCTGATCAATTTCTGTCTGCGCCGCCTCGTCTACCTGCGTATTTAAAAGCGAATCGAAGGAGATGATCGCTTGTTTAATTTCATCCGGGACGCTAATTTTTTCAAATTCAGAAAAGGTGGGAATCAAGTACTTTAGCTCCTGGCAATTGCTTGCTACCTTGAGTATTTTTTTAAACAGGAACGGATTCCCGATGAGCAGGGCTTTGATCCCCGAATCATTAATGATATAAGCTACTTCCTGTTCAGATAGGGTGGGGTAGATGGAGACATTAATCGCCCCTAATTGTTGGATCCCCTGGTCGTAGTATACATATTCAGGTGAATTTTCGATCATCAAGCCCAGACGATCTCCTTTTTGAATGCCTTTTGCAATGAAAAAGGCAGAAATGGCATCTGCGTGTGCCAGGGTTTCTTTAAATGAGGTTTCTTCCCACTGGTTGTTTTTTTTATGAATAAGAAAAGTTTCCTCTGGGCGATGGATGTTCTGAACGACATTTCTTAAAAGCGTGGGAACAGTAGAAAATTCATTAAATGAGACCATGGTACGTTATAGTTGGTTGGTTATGAACCGACAATGATAAACTTTTGACTTTAAAAATGCAACCTTAATTTAGAATAGCCTCAGAAAGGACGTTGAAACCCTTTCAAAAAGAAAAAGCACCCTTTGAGAGGTGCTTTTTCATTATGAGAAATATTAATTAAACAGAAAAACTTTCTCCGCAACCGCAGGAACGGCTTGCATTTGGATTATTGAAATTGAATCCTTTCCCATTCAAGCCATCACTAAAGTCTAATTCTGTTCCGGCGAGGTAGAGAAAAGACTTCATATCTAATGCAATTTTAATTCCCTTATCCTCAAAAAACTGATCTCCGGTTTTCGATTCATTATCAAAATCGAGGTTATACGATAAACCGGAGCAGCCGCCACCTTTCACGGATACCCGTAGAAAGTAATCAGATCCTAATTCAGAATCCTGCATCAGGTGGTCAATTTTGTTTTTTGCTTTGTCGGTAATGGTAATCATCTTGATAGGATAGGTGCCGGTCTGGGACCGGCGATGAGTTAATGATGTGACTTTGGAAGTTCTAAGGCTTCTAAACCGTTTTTAACACGGTAATCGTTAATAGCAGATTTAATCGCATCTTCTGCCAATACCGAGCAGTGAATTTTTACAGGAGGCAATGCCAGTTCTTCCACAATGTCCATGTTGTCGATGGCCAATGCTTCATCAATGGATTTTCCTTTTAACCATTCAGTTGCAAGGGAAGAGGAAGCAATGGCAGAACCACAACCAAAGGTCTTGAATTTGGCGTCGGTAATCACGTTATTGTCATCCACTTCAATTTGAAGACGCATTACGTCCCCACATTCAGGGGCTCCAACCAATCCGGTGCCGACATTTTTACTTTCTTTATTTAAAGTACCGACATTGCGGGGATTGGTATAGTGATCGATTACTTTTTCTGAATAAGCCATAATAGTTAGATTTAAAATTCTTCGGAAGGTTTAAACCCCGCGAAGAAGGAATAGTTTCTTTGTAATGTATCTGATAGACCAAACAATCCTGTCCGGTCTTTGGTTTTTATTAATGTTCTGCCCACTCAATCTTGCTCAGATCAACCCCTTCTTTAAACATTTCCCATAGGGGAGAAAGATCGCGCAGGTGATTGACCGCTTTTTTGGTGTTTTCAATGGCATAATCAATTTCTTCTTCCGTTGTAAAACGTCCTAAACCAAAGCGAATGGAAGAATGCGCCAGCTCATCATCGAGACCCAGGCTTTTAAGGACATACGAAGGTTCCAGGGAAGCAGAAGTACAGGCAGATCCGGAAGATACGGCGAGGTCTTTCATGGCCATCATTAACCCTTCTCCTTCTACGTATTTGAAAGAAATATTACTTACATGAGGTAAACGGTGTTCTTTATTCCCGTTGACATAGCTTTCTTCAAGAGTGGTCAGGGAGGCCTCTAATTTATCTCTCAATGTCGATAAACGTTTTGATTCCTGGTCCATTTCCAGACGGCAAAGCTCGCAGGCTTTTCCAAGGCCTACAATGCCCGGAA
Organism: Pedobacter sp.; assembly: GCA_037190785.1. Classification (GTDB taxonomy): domain Bacteria; phylum Bacteroidota; class Bacteroidia; order Sphingobacteriales; family Sphingobacteriaceae; genus Pedobacter. The sequence goes on from JBBCJN010000002.1 coordinate 210,550, forward strand.
CATTGAGCGTACCTGATCGCATGCCTCTTTCGTGACCGCCTCCATCTATCTGAGCAGTTACCTTGACACGTGGGTTTTTTCTTCTTACATACAAAACACCTACCCCTTTTGGACCATACATCTTGTGCGCACTGAAGGCCATCAGATCGATCCCGTCTTCATTGACATTTACGGGAATTTTTCCAACCGCTTGTGTGGCATCAGTCATGAAGAGCGCACCGTGTTTATGAGCGATGGCCGAGATCTCTTTCACTGGCTGAATGACACCAATCTCATTGTTCCCATACATAATCGTCACAAGAATGGTTTCGGGTGTCATGGCCGCTTCCAGTTCCTGAAGGTCAATCAATCCGTCTTCCTTCACTTTGAGGTAAGTGACACGCGCGCCTTGTTTTTCAAGGTGTTTGCAAGTATCTAATACCGCTTTGTGCTCCGTTGTGGCGGTGATAATGTGATTGCCCTTTTCCTGGTACATCTCAAAAACCCCTTTAATACCAAGGTTATCAGCTTCGGTAGCCCCAGAAGTGAAGATAATTTCTTTTTCAGTACAACCAATTAATTTAGCCACCTGCTCACGCGCATAATCGACCGCTTCTTCGGCCACCCAGCCAAAAGCATGGTTACGGCTGGCTGCATTCCCAAACTTATTGGTGAAATAAGGGAGCATGGCCTCCAGTACCCTGGGATCTAATGGAGTAGTGGCATTGTTATCTAAATAAATAGGAAGTTCCATAAAATATCGTTGTATATAAATTTTATAGACAAAGATACAAAAAAAGTTTACTAACAATACCAATGTTTCCTATGATCCTAAAGGGAAAAACTGCATTTTTACATTTCAATAACCTTCTGGAAGCAATCAGCACAACTAGGTGCGCTGACCCTTCTGGGAAGTAAGAATGACCCTCTCGTCGTTACTCAAGAACACTCAATTGTAATTAAACTCATGGAATATCCATCGTTCTCACTGCAGACACTCGTCAATAAAGATTTTGAGGTGCCCGCTCATCTGGATCGGAACCAATTGAAACAGGCACTCAGCCAGGCGTTCGACTGGCTAATGAATAATGATTTTCAGAAGTTGTTACAGATTCTTTACCGTGCCGATGTGGATCAGGAGTTATTAAAGAAACGACTGGAAACGGTTGAAGGGCTAAGTGCTGCCGAGTTAATCGCAGAGACCTACCTCCAGCGTCAGGAGGCCAAAGTCGAAATCTGGAAAAAATACAGTCCTAAAAAAGATTCGTCTGTGTCCGATGAAGCGGATCAGTGGTAAACAAATTCTCCTTTTTCACTATGGATCGTGACTTGTTTACGGCTCGCTGTTTCCACACGGCCAATGACCTGGGCATCGATCTGAAACTCTCGTGAAAGGGCAATCACTTCGCTGGCAAGTGCTTCGGGAAGATAGATTTCCATCCGGTGTCCCATATTGAATACCTTGTACATCTCTTCCCAACGGGTTCCGGATTGTTCCTGAATAAGCTGAAACAACGGAGGAATGGGGAATAAATGATCTTTAATGACGTGAATATCGTTGTTGATAAAGTGTAAAACTTTAGTTTGGGCACCACCACTGCAATGCACCAGCCCATGAATGTCTTTCCGGTAGTGATGGAGGATTTTGGTAATCACCGGGGCATAGGTGCGGGTGGGAGAAAGGACCAGTTTTCCTGCGGGAATACTTTTTCCTTCCCCAATAAGAATCGGATCGGTCAGTTGTTTCGAGCCTGAAAAAACCAGATCGAAAGGAACTGCCGGGTCATAGCTTTCGGGGTATGTTTGGGCGACTGATTTTTCAAACACATCGTGTCGGGCCGAGGTCAGGCCATTCGATCCCATCCCCCCATTGTACTCGCTTTCGTAAGTCGCCTGTCCGTAAGAGGCCAGACCTACAATGACATCTCCTGCCTGAATGCGGTCATTGCTGATCACTTCGTCTCGCTTCATGCGGCAGGTAACGGTCGAATCCACAATCACCGTGCGCACCAGGTCTCCAACGTCGGCCGTTTCCCCACCGGTAGAATAAATTCCGATTCCCAACGCTCTGAGTTCACTAAGGATCTCTTCCGTTCCGTTAATGATGGCCGCGATGACTTCGCCAGGGACCAGGTTTTTATTGCGGCCAATGGTAGACGATAAAAGAATGTCGTTTGTTGCGCCCACGCAGATCAGGTCGTCCAGGTTCATTACAATGGCATCCTGGGCAATGCCTTTCCAGACAGAAAGGTCGCCGGTTTCTTTCCAATACGTGTACGCCAGTGAAGATTTGGTTCCTGCGCCATCGGCATGCATGATATTGCAATAGTGTTCGTCACCACCAAGTATATCGGGAATGATTTTACAGAAAGCTTTCGGGAAAATTCCTTTATCAATATGCTTTATTGCAGCATGTACATCTTCTTTAGAGGCGGAGACCCCGCGCTGGTTATACCTGTTGTCGCTCATTGGCGCAAATATATTAAAAAATACCGCTGTATTCTATAATTAATGAGGATGGAATCGTCTTTCAGTCGATCTATCCGGGTCGCATAAAAAAGGGCGCAACCGGTTACAATCGCGCCCCTAACCTTAAAAAATGGATCATTATTTTAAGAAGAGCAGTTCTCTGAATTTAGGCAATGGCCAGATACTGTCATCCACAATTTGTTCAAGTTTATCCGTATGGTAACGGATATCATCGAAATATACTTTTACTCGTTCATCGTAAGCAATTGCTTTTTCACGCGTGTCCTCAATCGTATTGGTTTTTTTACGTTCTTCCAACATCGTATCTATGGTGGTTTTAACAATGTTGATGTGCGTGGAAAGCTTCTGAATGATGCTTATTGGCGCTTTGGTGAGGTCCTCATTAAGGCCAATCTCTCTCAATCCTTTCACGTTCTCGATCAGCGTATTTTGGTAGGCGATAGCTGCAGGAAGTACCTGGCTGTTAGCGACGTCACCCATTACCCGCGCTTCGATCTGTAATTTTTTGAAGTAATTTTCCAGCAGGATTTCGTGACGGGCATGTAATTCGCGCTCGCTGAAGATCTGGGTCCGTTGGAAAAGCTCAACGGTTTTTCCACTCACATAGGCATCCAGTGCTTTCGGAGTGGTTTTGATGTTTGATAGCCCGCGTTTTTCTGCCTCCTCGGCCCAATCCTGACTATAGCCATTCCCTTCAAAGCGGATGTCTTTCGATTCTTTAATGTAGCGTTTAATCACGGTTAGCAGTGCCACATCTTTTTTATCACCCTTTTTAATCAGTTTATCTACATCCGCTTTAAATTTCACCAATTGATCTGCGACGATGGCATTTAACACCGTCATAGGTCCGGAAGAGTTAGCGGTAGAACCCACTGCTCTTAATTCGAATTTATTTCCTGTAAACGCAAAAGGGGAGGTTCGGTTACGATCGGTATTGTCGAGTAGAATCTGAGGGATTTTCGGAATGCCCAGCCACAACGCGTTGTCTTCTTTAATCTTTTTGCTGATTCGGGAATGCTCTATTTCGTCGAGAATTTCGTCCAGTTGTTGACCCAAAAAGATAGAAATGATGGCTGGCGGCGCTTCATTTGCACCCAGTCGGTGGTCATTACTTACCGAACTGATACTGGCTCTTAGAAGGTCTGCGTGCTCATGAACAGCTTTGATGGTATTGACAAAGAATGTCAGGAACATCAGGTTATTCTTAGGCGTTTTTCCGGGAGCAAGTAAGTTCTTGCCGGTATCGGTAATGAGCGACCAGTTGTTGTGTTTCCCTGATCCGTTGATGCCGGCATAGGGTTTTTCATGAAGCAGCACTTTGAAATGATGTCTTTTGGCTACTTTTTCCATCAGGTCCATCAACAATTGGTTATGGTCAATGGCGAGGTTAATCTCTTCATAAATAGGGGCACATTCAAATTGAGAAGGGGCGACCTCATTATGTCGTGTTTTTAAAGGAATGCCCAGTTTTAGGGCTTCGTTTTCGAAATCAACCATGAAGCTGAACACACGCTCCGGAATGGAACCGAAATAATGATCTTCTAATTGCTGCCCTTTGGCCGACATGTGGCCAAAAAGAGTACGCCCGGTAAGAACGAGGTCGGGTCGGGCGTTGTAAAGAGATAAATCCACGAGGAAATATTCCTGTTCAATTCCCAATGAAGCATTCACTTTTGTGATTCCTTTATCAAAATACTGGCAAACATCCACGGCGGCTTTGTCCATGGCGGCCAGTGCTTTTAAGAGGGGAGCCTTGTAATCGAGCGCTTCGCCGGTATAGGAAACGAAAACGGTAGGAATGCAAAGGGTTTTCCCTGCTTTATTTTCAATAATGAAGGCGGGAGAGGAAGGGTCCCATGCAGTATATCCACGCGCCTCGAAAGTGTTGCGAATTCCTCCGTTTGGAAAGCTGGAAGCATCCGGTTCCTGCTGAACAAGTGCACTGCCCGAGAATTTTTCAATCGGGCCATCCTCAGAAGGTTCAAAAAACGAATCGTGTTTTTCGGCAGTAGAGCCTGTTAGCGGCTGAAACCAGTGGGTGTAATGGGTGACTCCCTTGGTCATTGCCCAGGTTTTCATGGCCGTGGCAATATGATTGGCGTCGTCCGGACCTAAAAGAATTCCCTGTTCAATGGAAGAAATAAGTTTCCCATAAACTTCTTTCGAAAGATAATCTTTCATCTTTTTCTTGTCGAAAACGTTTACGCCAAAGAAGTCCGAAATTTTGTTAGAAGCTAATTTTACTTCTGGTAAAATTCTTTCTTGCGCGGCTTTTAGTGCTATTGCTCGTGAATTTTTCATTGATTGTGTCAGATTTTGCTCAAAAATAATTCTTATTTCTAAAAAATCTTTATAAAAATTTAAAAATGTGGAAAAAATGAATCTATTTTCAACTTTTTTCTGTGAATAATGGATATTTTTGGTATTTTTTTGTATATTTAAGTAGGTTCTTTTGCTTTGAAGGAGGAATTAAAGGAAAGTAAAACCCCGGAAGGAGATTAACTAAAAGAGAAGTCTATTTATGGAATCTCCGCTTTTCTGCATCCTATGTATACATACTAAAACTTCAAACCATGTTTAACCACGCTTCAACAGTGTATGCCCGCGAGTGGCTTGCGGTCGTATTCGACAAAAGAAATCAGAGTTATGGAGCTTACCGTTTAAGAAGGGAGGCAGATTCAACTTTAACGAGGGCGCTTTTCTTTGTGTCAATGGCATTTATCGCTCTTTTTGTGGCCCCTTTGGTATATCAGCGAATTCATGCGGGTGTGCCGGTAGTAGAAGACCCGGTAAAACCCTTGGAATGGAAAGATGTGCCGGTCGCTATACAGCCGCTAAAGCAGGAGGAAGTTTCCTTGCCCGAAGAAACGCCGCCAGCAGTAAAGGCGCCAGCCAGACAGATGAAAAACTTTAGTGCTCAAATGATCGTGGTAGAGGAAACCCAGCAGGAAGCGCCATTAACAGAAGAATTACTTCAGTCACTTATTGGATCATCGGATCAGGAAGGCCTAGCGACTCCGGGAAACAGCATTGCCTCAGAAACCGCAAATCCAGGAGGAATAGGAATGGGAACGGCCCCAGAAGAAACCACCAATGAGGTATTTAATGTGGGCGGAGTAGAAGTGTATCCGGAATTTCCCGGCGGCATGGAAGCCTGGGCTAAATTTATCAGACGCCATCTCAGGTATCCTTACATGGCCGAGGAAAGCGGGGTACAGGGACGTGTTTTTCTCAGTTTTGTCATTGAAAAAGACGGCTCCTTATCACAGATCGAAGTATTGAAAGGCATCGGAGCCGGTTGCGATGAAGAAGCGGTGAGGGTAATTAAAAAATCCCCTAAATGGAAGCCCGGAAAGCAGAATCAACAAAATGTTCGAGTCCGATATACGATGCCCATTGTTTATACGTTGAATAAGTAATTTATTTTAAGGTTAATTGATCGTCAAGAGCTGTCTGCCACGTGCGGGCAGCTTTTTTCTGTTCTAAGACATCCATCTTTCGTGCCATAGTTGAAATTGGAGTAGCAACCATAATTTTTTTGCGTCATTTACCCGGCCGTATCGATAAAAGTTTCGACGGATTTCTTTTACCTGGTTGACTTGGAAGAGCGCCTGTGTCTGCAATCTTTTTTCATCCAGGTAAGTTTCTATATACGGACGAAAGCAACCGCGGAGCCATTTCACCAGCGGGATACTGAAGCCTTTCCGCTGCGTGTTGAGCAGGGAAGGAGGAAGGTAACGATGGGTAATTTGCCGAAGAAGATACTTGGTTTGTCCGGAACGAATGAAATAGTGGGAATCCAGCCGGGACAGGTATTCGATCAAATCCGTTTTCAGAAAAGCATCCCGATTTTGAATGCCAAAATAGCTGAGGCATTTATCTGCCTTTGAAAGAAGGGCGTCCGATAAGAAATAAGCCTTGTCAAATTCGATCAAGTCTCTTACATCGTCTTTTAGAGGGGTGAAATCGGGATCAAAATAGGCGGGTTCCTGAAGAAGATGTTTCAATTCAAGAGAGGTGAAATGAGCATTCAGGTTTTTATGAATGGCAATGAGGTTGTCTGATTGCGTAATTTCACGCTTTCTTTCCGGATGAAATTGAAATAGCTTATCCCAGCTTTTCTTTAAAGGAGAAGCCTGTCGAATGTACTGCCGGGTTTGCAACGCGCGCAGATAGGCTTGATAGCCCCCAAAAAGAATTTCCCCACCTTCGACCCCTAAAATCACCTTTACTTCCTGCTGCAACGATTCCGAAAGCGATAGAAAAGGCAATACCCCCATATTCCCCACGGGTTGTTCGAAAATAAGCGGCATCTTTTCCAGCAATCTGATTGCCTCGTTCTGACCGAATGGAAATACGGTATGTTGCGTTCGTAAATGCTGGGCAATTAAAGATGCTTTATTCGTTTCGTCGGTTTTTTTATCTTCAATCTGTAGTGTAAATGTTTTAATTCGCTTATGTTGGTGCTTTTGAAGAATGGCAGCAATGGTCGCGCTTTCGTAGCCACTGCTAAGTAAAACACCGGTGGGCACATCGGCAATGTTTCGTTTTAATATGGATTCTGTTAGTAACTCTTCCAGATCAGACAGAATGGCTGGCTCATCTTCCCCAACAGGCAGGGAACTGCCCTTTAAAAGGATAGGCGCATCGTAACTATTGCCACTATGGAGGTCGATAATGGTATATGTTCCTTTTTTAAAGGCATAAATATGCTCGTAAATGGTCTCTTCGCCCGAAAAATGTCCATAGCGGAAAAAAGTAGCCATGGCTTTTGGGTGAAGGTTTTTGCGGATTCCCGGATAGTGGAAAAGGGCATTTATTTCGGAAGCAAAGACATACATCTGTTCATTCCGGTAATAATAAAGCGGTTTACTGCCCACGGTATCCCTTGCAATCATCATCTGGTTCCTTTTCCAATCCGTGATACAAAAAGAATAAGAACCATCCAGGTAATTAAATACCCCGTATCCCCATTTCTTGTAACATTCAATCAGTACTTCCGCATCGGTGAGTGTTTTAAAGATCACTCCATACTTGATCAAATTCTCTCTCAGTTCAATGTAATTGTATAAAGTGCCGGAGAGAATAATGCTATACTGTCCGCAAGAGGAAGTGATGGGTTGAGAGTCGGGATTGTTTAGCGCGATGGTGGGTAATTGCCTGCTGCCCATTCCTACACTGAAATGGGTATGGGTGTAATAAAGTGGCGGTTGATTGCTTAGACTGGTAAAATGAAGTGCGGTCACCGCATTTCTGAAATGTGTCTCGCTTACCTGGGCGCCCCGGTCTACAAAGCCTGTTATCCCGCCCATAATCCCTCCCGGTACATTAATTTCATGCCTGACTACTGATTAAATGAATGCCGGCTCATTGCCTGCCTTAATAACTTAAAACTACGATTTTTTTAAGAAAAAGAAGTTCGAATTTTATGGAAAGTTAATGATTTTTTCATCCTTTAAGAAAGGGGATTGTTTCCTGTAATGGATAGCGAACGGCGTATAAACAAAACGGCAGCCTTTAAGACTGCCGTTTTTTAGGAGGGATGATTTCTCTAAGCATGCGTACGAGCCTCAATCCATTGGCGGGCGTTGACAAAAGCCTCCATCCATGGGCTCACATCATCTTTACGCCCTTCAGGATAATGCGCCCAATGCCATTGAAACAGGGAGCGCTCAATGTGAGGCATCATCACCAGGTGACGACCGCTGTCATCACACATCATGGCAGTATGGTAATCAGATCCATTCGGGTTGGCCGGATAGCTTTCGTACGCGTATTTGGCAACGATCTGGTATTCATTCTCTTCATAAGGAAGGTTAAATTTCCCTTCTCCATGGGATACCCATACACCAAGGGTACTGCCGGCAAGGCTGGAGAGCATCACCGAGCGATTTTCTCCAATGGTCAGCGAAGTGAAGACACTTTCGTGTTTGTGGCTGTCGTTATGCAACATTCGAGGTTTCTGTTGGTGGCTTTTGTTGATAAGTCCTAATTCGATAAACAACTGGCAACCATTGCAAATGCCTACCGATAACGTATCTTCTCTTTCAAAGAAGTTCTCCAGAGCGATGCGTGCCTTTTCATTGTATAGGAAGGCGCCGGCCCATCCTTTGGCAGACCCCAATACATCCGAGTTGGAGAAGCCACCCACAGCACCAATGAACTGAATGTCTTCGAGGGTTTCTCTGCCGGAAATAAGATCGGTCATGTGTACGTCCTTCACGTCAAAACCTGCAAGGTAAAGTGCATTGGCTACTTCGCGCTCCGAATTACTGCCTTTTTCACGTAAAATGGCCGCCTTTGGCCGAGGTTTGGAAGGATCAATCAGCGGTTTTTTTCCTTCAAAATGAGCAGGAAATTTGAATTCTAATCCCTGATTTTTATAATTTTCATACCGTTCTTTCGCTTTCTGCTCACCACTTTGTCTGCGGTCTAACAGATAGGAAGTTTTGTACCAGACGTCACGTAACTCTGAAATGTCAAAATGGTAGTTGCTTCCTCCGTGTGCAATGGTGAGTTGTTCGTGGGGAGAAACGCGGCCAATGTGATGGAAGGCTACTCCTTTGTCACGAAGAATGTTTTCTATTTTCGTATCGGCTTGGAAGACCACACCGACGTTTTCAGCAAACAATAGCCGGATTAAATCAGGTTCATTTAGGGAAGATAAATCGATCTCGGCTCCCAGGTGTCTATCTGCGAAACACATTTCGAGAAGGGTGGTGATGAAACCGCCACTGCCAATATCGTGTCCGGCTACAATCAGCTCCGCTTTAATCAACTCCTGTAATGCATTAAAAGCATGATTCAGTTTTGCGGCATCCTTTACATCCGGACTTTTGTCTCCTATTTTGTTGAGAATTTGTGCAAAAGAGGAGCCTCCAAGCGCATAACGGTCGTTACTGAGGTTGATGTAATAGATGTCTCCGCCATTCCTTTTCAATACCGGTTCCACTACCTGACGGATATTGTCGCAGTGAGCCGCTGCGGATATAATGACGGTCCCGGGTGCGATCACCTCTCCGTCTTTGTATTTTTGTTTCATCGACAAGGAATCTTTTCCCGTCGGAATGTTGATGCCCAGCTCGATGGCAAAGTCAGAACACGCTTTTACCGCTTCGTACAAACGGGCGTCTTCTCCTTCATTTTTACAGGCCCACATCCAGTTGGCAGAAAGAGATACACTTTTCAGCCCGTCTTTAAGAGGTGCCCAGACAATATTGGATAAGGATTCAGCGATCGCAATCCGGCTGCCTGCAGCGGCATCAATGAGCGCGGAAAGAGGGGCATGTCCGATGGAGGTGGCAATGCCTTCTTTTCCCTGAAAATCGAGCGCCATTACCCCCACATTGTTGAGCGGGAGTTGCAACGGACCGGCACATTGTTGTTTAGCTACCCGTCCGCCCACACACCGGTCTACTTTATTTGTTAGCCAGTCTTTACAGGCAACTGCTTCCAGCTGCAATACCTGTGTTAAATAAGTATGGATATCGTTTTGATCGTATTGAAGTTTTTCATACCTGCGTTCAATGGTTTGATCTTCCATTATCATTTTAGGCGAACTGCCAAACATATCGCTTAAAGCGAGGTCCATCGGTTTGGCACCCGTTGTCGCTGATTCAAAAGTAAAGCGATGATCACCCGTTACCTCGCCCACCGCGTACATGGGCGAACGTTCGCGGTCTGCAATTCTTTTCAACGTAGCCATGTCTCCGCTTCCGATGACCAGTCCCATTCTTTCTTGTGATTCATTGCCAATGATTTCTTTAGCCGAAAGAGTAGGATCGCCAACCGGCAACTGATCCAGGTCAATTTTTCCTCCTGTTGCTTCAACCAGTTCGGAAAGGCAGTTGAGGTGACCTCCTGCGCCGTGGTCGTGAATGGAGACAATGGCGTTATGGTCACTTTCTACCATGGCTCGCACCGTGTTGGCTGCTCTTTTTTGCATTTCCGGATTGGAACGCTGAATGGCATTGAGTTCTATTCCTGAACCGTGTTCTCCGGTATCCGCAGACGAAACAGCTGCGCCACCCATCCCAATCCGGTAATTTTCTCCTCCCAGAACAACAATCTGATCGCCTGTTTGTGGTTCCTGTTTTTTGGCCTGACTGGCTTTGCCATAGCCAATCCCACCTGCCAGCATGATGACTTTGTCAAAACCTAATTTCCGTTTCTCTTCTTCATGTTCGAAAGTTAAAACGGAACCCGCAATGAGCGGTTGACCAAATTTATTTCCAAAATCGGAAGCTCCATTGGATGCTTTGATCAGGATGTCCATTGGAGTTTGGTAAAGCCATTTACGAGCTTCCATTCCTTTCTCCCAGTTTCTGTTGGCTTCCAGACGAGAAAGGGCGGTCATGTACACCGCTGTTCCGGCTAAAGGAAGAGAACCCTGGCCGCCAGCCAGTCGATCTCTGATTTCGCCCCCGGACCCGGTGGCAGCTCCGTTAAATGGTTCCACGGTGGTGGGAAAATTATGCGTCTCCGCTTTTAATGAAATGACGGACTCGAAATCTTTCGTTTCATAAAAAGAAGGAACATCCCCTTTTGCGGGAGCAAATTGTTGTACCTGTGGTCCTTTAATAAAAGCCACATTGTCTTTATAGGCCGAAACAATGTCGTTAGGATGTGTTTCGGAAGTTTTCTTAATCAGTTTAAACAGAGAGCTTTCCTGCGCCTTTCCATCAATCACAAACTGACCATTGAAAATTTTATGACGGCAGTGTTCCGAATTGACCTGTGAAAAACCAAATACTTCCGAATCGGTAAGTGCTCTCCCTAATTTTGCAGCCAATTCATTCAGGTAATTGACTTCCTCATCGCTCAGCGAAAGACCTTCCTGTTTATTGTAAGCCGCAATGTCGGTCACCTCGAGAATGGCTTCCGGTTGGATGTCAATGTGGAAAATATCCTGATGAAGTCCCGCATATTTCTGAGAAAGCATTGGGTCGAACGCATTAAAATCAGCATTTACTTTTTTAAATTCCTCTATCCGGGCAATTCCGGTCATGCTCATGTTTTGAGTAATCTCTACGGCATTGGTACTCCAGGGAGTAATCATGGCGGCGCGCGGACCAATAAAAGTGCCTTCCAAAGTGTCACTTTTCGCTAAAAGGGCACCGCCAAAAAGCCATTCTAATTTTGTGATATCGACCGGTGAAAGTGTTTGAGTGGTTTCTAGAACAAAAACCTCGTCAGACTGACCTAAAAAGAAATGAATCATGCTTGTTTTTTGAAGAGGCAAATTTAAGTTTTATAATTTAAAAATGCCATCAAAACAAGGAATATATTCCGGTTTTATTACTTTTGGCTGAAACTGAAAATCTGCGGAGAGTTGCTCAGTACGTGCTTACTCCTTCATGTGGTAAGTTTTTTGATTTCAGTACGTTAGAGGGATGGGGAAGAAAGCCACTTTGCTCATTGGCGTAAAAAAATCAGCAGAAAAATCATGGGGAATACTTTTAAGTTTAAACAATTCGAAGTAAATCAGGAGGGTTGTGCCATGAAGGTGAATACGGATGGGGTATTGCTGGGTGCTCGTGCGTCTCATCCGCGTCCTCTACACATTCTGGACATTGGGGCTGGCACGGGAGTGATTGCGCTGATGCTGGCTCAACGCTACCCCGAGGCATTCATCGAAGCCGTCGAAATTGACGAATCCGCTAGTGAACGGGCCCGGCTTAACTTTCAGTGTTCTGTTTTTAAAGACCGCCTTCACCTGCATCATCAGGCGATTGAACAATTTGAAAGTGATCGGCGTTACGATTTAGTGGTATCCAACCCGCCATTTTTTGTCAATGATCTTCGTAATCCGGAAGAAAAAAAAGGATTAGCCCGTCATACGCACGAGTTGTTTTTTGACCAGCTACTGGAAAAGGTGGCCACATTGCTTCGGGAAGAAGGGATGTTTTGGGTGATATTGCCCGTTAAGCAGGGAGAACGGCTGGTCCAAAAGGCGCTCCGTTATTCCTTGTACCTTAGTCATCAGGTAGGTATTCATTCAGATTCGGGGAAGCCCGTTATTCGCAGTATCCTGGCCTTTCAACGGGTACCTCCTTTGGTTCCCACGCAGGAAGTATTTCATATTTATGCCGGTGAAAAGGTGCATAGCGAGACTTATAAACGCTGGCTGAAAGACTTTTTTCTGGCATATTGATTTCCCCTCGACCCGGTTATCCTTCCTGAAATTGAAAGATATTTTGTAGTTTAGTGACGCCTAAAATTGGTTTTTTGGGAGATCATCCTACCGATAAAATTAGAAGCATCAAACATTTATGAAAATTTATTTACCGCTTATTTACGCTTGTTCTTTTTTGTTTTCCTTTTCTGCCTTGGCACAGAAAGCCCTTGATTCGGAAGCATTAAAAAAATTAAATGGCATAGACACGGTTTTTCAACGTATTTTGAAAGATCAGGAAGCTGCCGGTTTTGCAGTGGCTATTGTGAAAGGAAATGACGTTATTTACAGTAAAGGGTTCGGTTTCCGGGATGTGGCTGCACAGAAACCCGTTACGCCAAATACCTTATTCGCTATTGGGTCGAGCTCGAAAGCATTTACGACCGCCTTGCTGGGGATACTGGAAAAGGAAGAGAAACTGTCCTTTGATGACCCGGCTACTCAACTATTGCCTCAGCTTCAGTTCAATAACCGCCAAATGAATGACCAGTTGCTGCTGAAAGATCTGGTTACACACCGGACCGGTCTATCCCGTTACGATGCTTCCTGGTATTTTTTCAATACGTCGAACAGAGATAGTCTGATTTCAAGGGTAAAATACATGGTGCCGAATGCGGGAATCCGGGAAAGGTGGCAATACAATAATTTTATGTACCTGGCACAGGGAATGATTGCTGAACGTTTAACCGGTAAAACCTGGGAAACGCTGATCAACGAAAAATTTTTTATCCCCTTACAAATGAAGCGTTCCAACACGACCATCGCGTTGATGAAGAACGATCCGGATGCGGCTTTGCCTTATTACAATGATGCGAAAGGACTGTTGAAGAAAACGGATTATTACAATATCGATGGCATGGGCCCTGCGGGGAGTATTAACAGTTCTGTCAATGACATGGCGAACTGGTTAAAATTGTGGATCGCAGGAGGCAAATTTCAACAACAGGAAATATTGACTTCTGCCTATGTCAACAGGGCCTCTACCGCACAAATGATGATCAACGGCAGCGTGTCCAAAAGTCAGCCGGACGTGCATCTTTCAGGATATGGATATGGCTGGATGATCAACAGTTTTAGAGGCCATTTTAAAGTAGAACATGGGGGAAATATAGACGGTTTTTCCGCCAGCGTGGCTTTCTTTCCGACCGATGGATTGGGAGTCGTGGTGTTGACTAACCAAAACGCTTCTTCTATTCCGGATATCGTCTGTCATACCATTGCCGATCGGATGTTCGGTCTTTCGCCGGTAGATTGGAACGGAAAGGCTAAGAAACAGCGCTTAGATGCCCGGGCACAGGCGCAAAAAGGAGGAGAAAGTCAGCAGCCGAACATTGTCCAGGGGACACAACCTTCTCATCCGCTAACGGCTTATACGGGAGGCTTTGATCATCCCGCTTTTGGAAAGATGCGGATTTCCCTAAAAGAAGGGAAACTTCTGGCCCAGGCGGGTATCACTGAGATCCACCTTCGACACCGTCATTACGATGTGTTTGAAACCTTTACATTTGCCAAAGATGCGCCTGCTGATACGGTAAAGCTTCCTTATACCTTTAATTTCTTCAGCAATGAAGAGGGCAGAATTGAAGGGGTTCGGGTGCCGATCGACGTAGGGGGCGATCCGGTAATTTTTGCATTTAAACCCGATGCCCTATCATTGAAGCCAGAGCAACTCCAAAAGTATCTTGGAAATTATGCGCTGGGAGGGGTAGATGTAAAAGTTTATCTGAAAGGAGAGGTGCTAATGGTGTTTGTTCCCGGTCAACCCGACTATGAAACAGTACCTACAGAGAAAGACCGTTTTGACCTGAAAGCGCTGAAGGGTTACAGCCTGCTTTTTGAAACCAATGAGCAGGGAAAAGTAATTTCAGTTTCTTTTGTACAACCTAACGGAACATTTAAGGCCATTAAAAAGGAGTAAGCTTGAAAACCATTGGCCTGATTTCCGATACCCATGGCTATCTTGACGACGCTGTGTTCAAGCACTTCGATGCCTGTGATGAGGTATGGCATGCAGGCGATTTTGGCCCGGATGTCGCTGCTGCCCTGAGCGCTTTTAAACCTTTAAAAGGGGTATTTGGAAATATTGATGATAAAGAGATTCGCAGGGACTTTCCGGAAGATCTTCGTTTTCGGTGCGAACAGGTGGATGTCTGGATCACCCATATTGGGGGATATCCCGGAAAATATGCGCCAAGGATAAAGCGTGAAATATACACTAAGCCCCCCGGTCTTTTTATTAGTGGTCATTCCCATATTTTAAAAGTCGTTTTCGATCCAAAAATCAACACGCTCCATATAAACCCCGGTGCGGCCGGAAAACACGGTTGGCACAAAGTGAGAACTTTGATTCGATTTTGTATTTCGGAAGAAAAAATACATAACTTAGTGGCCATCGAATTAGGAAACAGATAACGTAACAAATACACTAAGTAAAATATGTCGGGGATCAAGACACTGGGTCAGTTTATTATAGAAAAACAGACCGATTTTCCATATGCCAAAGGAGAGCTTTCTCGTCTTTTGAGAGATATCGGAATTGCTGCCAAAATCGTCAATCGCGAAGTAAACAAAGCAGGTTTGGTAGATATTCTAGGAGATGCGGGAACCACCAATATACAGGGAGAAGGACAAAAGAAGCTCGACGTATATGCGAATGAACAGTTTATATCGGCGCTGACCAGCGGTGGAGAATGTTGCATTGTCGCGACCGAGGAGGAAGATGATTTTGTGGCCATCGATTCGCCGGTCTCCCAAAACGCGAAATACATTGTATGTATCGACCCCCTGGATGGCTCTTCCAATATCGACGTGAACGTGGCTGTAGGGACCATTTTTTCCATTTATCGCCGTAAGTCGACCGATGGCCTTGCCAATTTGACGGATGTGTTGCAGAAAGGAACCGATCAGGTAGCTGCCGGATACATCATTTATGGCTCTTCCACCATGCTGGTTTATACCACGGGAAAAGGAGTCAACGGCTTTACGCTCGATCCCTCCATCGGAGAGTTCTGCCTGTCACATCCCAACTTAAAGATCCCTGATGACGGGGTCATTTATTCCATTAATGAAGGGAACTATGTGCATTTCCCGGATGGCGTAAAGCAATACCTTAAATACGCACAGGTGGAAGATGAAGCCTCCAGAAGGCCCTATACTTCCCGGTATATTGGCTCAATGGTGGCCGATATTCATCGCAATCTTATCAAAGGAGGAATCTATATGTATCCAACTACTGCCGCTTCCCCGAACGGAAAACTGCGTTTGCTGTACGAATGTAACCCAATGGCCTTCATCGTGGAGCAGGCTGGAGGAATTGCATCCGACGGACTTAACCGTATCCTGGATATCGTCCCAACGGAGCTTCATCAGCGTACTTCCATCTTTATTGGTTCTCCAAAAATGGTAAAAACCGCCGAAGCGTTGATGGCAGCACATTCGCCCGTATTCCCCCTCGAAAAAGCTTCCGAAAGGGTGGGTTAATCTCTCGATGATGGCCTGAACGTTCTTGCATTGTTTTTTTGTTTGTTAGACGAAGTGCCACCGGTCGTTCGGTGGATAGTTCATCTTCTTTTAAATGGATAAAGAATACACGAGGTGCTTGGAAGGATGAAAAGGGGGACGCGTGTCTTTTGTAAGGCCCCTATGTGGAGGGCATTTCTTTCTTTGCTAACCCGGGGAGAGGAAAAGGAGTGTGCTGAAAAAGGGGAAGGGAAGATCCGCCTCAGCAGCACAGGTTGCTGAAAATTTGAAGACAATTGCAGGGGGAGATGTTTGTTGCTCCCGAAAGGAAAAGAGGAAAACCACTCACTGGGGTAACGAAGGTTCTTTCAACGAATTCTTTATCATTAAAACGTCGTTTGTGAAGACGGGAAGGGAACACACTTACATGCGTTAGTTCATCGGGAGTGTTCCGGGCGGCACTGATTGCTTCTGCTATTTCAAACGTAGCGGAAGAGTGTACCTGGGTTTTTTAAAGGAGCGAATTTAGTCGGCGTTCTTGCTCAAAAACCGCATCGATGCCCAGGTTGGATTGCTGGGAAGCGGCCACCGCAAGTTGATCACAGCGTTCATTTTCGGGATGGTTATTATGCCCTTTTATCCACACCAGGCGAATGGTATGCAGTTTGTAGAGCGCTAAAAAGGAAAGCCATAAATCGCGGTTTTTTTTATCCTTGAAACCTTTAGCCACCCAGCCGAAGACCCATTTTTTCTCAATGGCGTCTACTACATACTTCGAATCGGAATAAATGGTGACCTGTTGTCCGGGTTTTTTCAGCGCTTTTAGGCCCACAATCACGGCCAACAGCTCCATCCGGTTATTGGTCGTCATGCGAAAGCCTCCACTAAATTCTTTGTAATGCGCACCGGATCTTAAGATCACTCCATATCCCCCCGGACCCGGATTGCCACTTGCAGCACCATCTGTATACATCTCGATCATTCTGCAAAGCTAAGTTTTCTGGCTAATAATCGGAATTTTTACCAAAAACAATCAGGTCCTCCTGTTTTTAAGGGGAGGACCTGAGAGGGAAGCCGGAGGATTAATTTACGGATTTCATCAGTTCTTTTATCGCTACTTCGAGTTGCTGATCTTTTCCTTTGTCAATGAAACCGGGCATGTTTTTCACCTGAAAGGTGGGTTTTGTTTCGTTATTCTCGAGCCATTCACCCGCTTTATTTTTAGCACTGATAGGCACCGATCCCCAAGAGGTTCCGTCGGGGAGACTTTCCCAGCCAGCAAAGCTGCAGGTTCCCGGAACAGGCATGCCGACTGTTTTGCCGATACCCAGGTCGGTATATCCGCAGGAAAAACAATGACCATCGCTGTAATTTGCTTCGTTAAACATCGCAAGCGTAGGTTTAGTCCACCGGAAAGTGGGTTCGTAGCCCATGGAACGCTGCGCAGTTGCATAATCCAGGAACTTTTCGCCCGTAAAAAACATGGCCAGATCCGCCACAAGGTCTCCGCCACCGTTAAAGCGCGTATCTACAATAACGCCTTTACTGTCTGCATATTTGCCCATCATTTCTTCGTAAATGGTGCGGTAAGGACCGTCACTCATGCCTGGAATATGGACATAGCCCAAGGTGCCACCGCTTTCGCGGGCAACTTCATCCTGGTTCATTTTTACCCAACGCCGGTAAAGCAACTGGTTTTCAGCACCCAGGCTAATCGGTTTAATCGTCATTTGTTGTCTTTCATTGCTCTTTGGATCCCAGACATCCAGCAGTGTAAACTGATCTGCCTTACGGTTCAGGTATTTTGCCGCATCCTGATCCGCTTCGATCAGTTTTCCATCTATTTTTTCAATGATCATTCCCGGCCGGAGCTTAAACTTTGCTTTGTCCAGCGGACCGCCAGAAATGATTTCGTCGATGAGCAGCCCATTTCCCGTATGTGCGTAATTCATAAAAATACCGAGCGACGCCGTGGCATCTCCATCAGGAACGCTGCGGCCATAGCGTGCACCGGAGTGCGAAACATTCAGTTCCCCTAACATTTCCGACAACATTTCTGCGAACTCATAGCCATTGCCTATATGAGGAAGGTATTTCTGATAGGCCGGTTTTAGAGCGTCCCAGTCAGCTCCATGCATGTCTGGTGTATAGAACATGACTTTGTTTCTTAACCATACATGTTCAAACATATAAGCTCTTTCGGCTTCAGTGTTCAGACTGATTTCCCCTTCTATTGTGACGGCCTCGCGCTTATTATTCTCCGGGTTTATTTTTGAAATTCTTCCACCACTCAACAGATAGAGGTTTTTGAAGGCTTTATCCCACATCAAACTTCCTCCTGGACCATCCAGGGGAATTTCCATTTTGGTTTCTTTTGTTCTCAAATTGGTGCTCCACAGGTTGGTTCCTTTTTCGAAACTCGCCAGGTAATAAAGCTTTTCCCCGTCTTTGGACAATACAGCATCACTCAGAGAAGAGGAATGAATGGTTAAGCGGCTTTTTCGTTGTTCGATTCCTTCCCAGTCGAAAACAAGGCTGGAGTCTTTTTTTTCAGGCTTGGCTTTGGAATCTTTTGCCGCCTTTTTTTCTGCTTCTTCTTTTGCTTTCTTTTCTGCGGTTTCGAGGTCTTTCAGTAAGGAAAAATCATCTTTGCTGAGTAGAAAACGATCCCAGCTTTCTTTAGTGAAAAACAGGCTGTATACATCCCGCTGCGAAGAGCCGCTATTGGCATGTGCCTTCATTCCGTCCCGGTTGCTGAACCAGATCATTTGCTTCCCTTCGTTTACCCATTTGGCATTGCCATCGCCATAGCCGCTTTTGGTAAGGTTGCGCATCGCTTCTTTGCCGCTAACATCCAGTAGGACCACTTCTCCATTCGACATAGTGGGACGGTAGGTGGCCAGCAGGTATTTGCTGTCCGGGCTCCAGGTGAAATATTGATCGCCGTCCTGCATGTAAAAGAGCTGATCAGAGTTCAAAAGCGTCACGCTCTTCTGACTGCCCAAGTCCATCACTTTCAACTGACGGCGGTCTTCAATGAAAGCGATTTTTTTCCCGTCCGGCGAAAGTTGTGGCATGTAATTGTCCTGATCGTTGCTCAGAATAGGTTTTTCTTCCAGCACCGTGGAGGCAAAGAAATAGGGCTCTTCTTTCCGTGTCTTCCGACTTTCATAAATTCGCCATTTCCCTTCTCTTTCGCTGGCGTAGATAAGGGATTTTCCATCCGGAGCAAAAGAAAGAAAGCGTTCCTGCTCAGGCGTGTTGGTGATACGTTTGGTCATTTTTCCGTCTACCGAGGTTACAAAAACCTCCCCACGGGCAATAAAGGCCACTTCCTTCCCATCCGGAGAAATCGCCATTTCGCGCACTCCCCCGTTGATGTTGACAATACTTTCATTATTGGTTTTATCCTGCGTGCGCAAGTGAACAGCTACTTTTTGAGGTTCTTTTCCTTCCTGGAGGGTGTAGATTGATCCATCGTAGCCAAAACAAAGGGTGCCATTTGCGGAGATGCTAAGAAAGCGAACAGGAAATGTCTTGAAGTGGGTTACCTGTGTTCCTTTCGCTTTTTCTTTTAGAGGCATTTTAAAGACATTGAAATTGCCCTGCTCCTCACTCAGGTAATAGATGTCCTGTTCATTTTCCGAAAAAACAGGAGTTCGGTTTTCGCCATAAAAAGTAGTGAGTTGCACATGCGTATCCTTATTTTTGTCGTACAGCCACAGGTCACGTGCAATGGAGGAACGCTGGTGCTTTCGCCATTCATTTTCTCCTCCTTTTTTATCATGATAAATCAGTTTCGAGCCATCTTTGCTGCTTTGCACATACTCAGCAGGGATGGTGAAAACCTGTTGGATACGGCCGCCTTTCACGGGAACACTATACAGCTCGGGTTGAGAGCCGGTAGGAAACTGACGGTGACTGACCGCATCCTGCCGGATGCCTCCAAAGAGAACAGATTGATTATCCGAACTGAAGCTATAGGGGTATTCATTCCCCGAATGAAACGTGAGACGAGTAGCAGGGCCTCCATCGGCATCCATGATAAATACGTCAAAATTTCCGTAACGATCGGAAGCAAAAGCAATCTGTTTGCTGTCTTTGCTCCATTGTGGCATAAAGTCATGCGCCTCATGAAAGGTGAGCTGTTGGGCTGTTCCGCCGCTACTGGCAACTCTATAAAGATCGCCTTTATAGGTAAAGGCGATGCTTTTTCCATCCGGCGAAATGGAAGGGTAACGCATCCAGGAACTCTGGTCTTGCGATTGGGCCTGGAAGGAGCAGAGCCATCCCAGTAAAAGAAATACTATTTTCTTCATGATGTTCATTGGTCTTGGGTTCAAATGCGCAGAATCCGACGTTTTTTCGGTCTGTTAGGCTAAGGGAGATGTTCTTGTATCCTTTCCTGCTACTAAATTAATCTTTAATTGACGTTATACCAATAGTAAAGCCGCTATTGTGCAAAGAGAAAGGGCAGCAGCACTTTGGAAGGCATAAAATGAAGTTGATAATGAGTGATTTAATTATTTTTTGTGTATTTGGATTAAAAATATTTGCTTGGAATTAGAAAAAACTTACCTTTGTATCCTCAAAACACGGTGGTTTTAGCTCAGTTGGTTAGAGCGCCTGATTGTGGTTCAGGAGGTCGTGGGTTCGAGCCCCATATTCCACCCTTTATGGGACAAAGACTTTTCTAAAGGTTTTTGTCCCTTTTTTTTGCCTCGTAATTCGCTGTTTTTTAGATGTCTGTTTTTGTGGATCATGACCAAAAGCTGTGGACTAAGCAAATAATTTAGTTAATCTGAAGAGGAAAAAGGGATCATGACCAAAAGCTGTCTTGGTAAAACGGTTCGAGATTTTTAGAAATTTCTGACATAAGTAAAATTTTCGAGTTGGAATGCGCCCTGACGGCAATTGTAGATGATGTTTTTGGTTCGAAAAACTGTTATGGTTGCGAAATCAAATACTGCTCCTTTAAGCAGTAAATACTTCCTATCAGGTATAAAAATTCAAGAATAACTTTTGCTTGATCCTCGTTCGTTTGTATTCCATTTCGCTTAAGCATATCAATTACTCTATTGATTGAAACTTTTTTCGTAGAAAAACTTTTGGAAGCCCTGTATAAAAATTGAACGGATTTTTTGAATGTATCAGTTGGGACAAATTCGATGACTGTTGAATTATTTTCTTTAATAATGATTAGGGCTATTGCTGGGTTTACTTCAATAGGTGCTAGAATCCGATTGCTTGGATTTATCGAGGAGGGACTGAAAAGGCTGAGGATATATCTTTTTCCCTCAATTTCTTGATTTTTATAACATCGTAATATATCGCTTCCATTAAATACTATTTTCTGCAATGAGTTTATCTCATTTGTCTTAATTTTTTCTTCTAATTTATTCAGCCTTTCGTGATATGAGCCAATTTTTTCACATTGTTCCTTTTTAAGACTAAGAAAGTCCTCATGGTCGATTTTATCCTCAATAAATAGTCTTCGAATCTTAGCTATAAAGTTTTTTTCATCCTCTAACTTATTAAGCAATGATTTATGATCTTGTAATAGGACTTTTCGGGTTGTTAATACGTTATCATCTTCAAGTACGTATTTGAAAATTTTATTTGCTAGCACATTAATTTTGATGTCTCGTAATTATTTTTCGTAAGCTAGTTCCAATGCATCAGCTCTAAATCTCCCTTTACATCTATTACTGCAACAGTGGTAATAGCGATATTTTTCTTTTCTTCCCTGAGATGAGCTCCCACTTAACTTTCTATTGCAGTATGGACAGATTAAAAAGCCTCTTAATGGAAATATTTTTGTTAAATTTTCTTTTAACCTATTTTTCTTTCTTCTACTTTTTAAGATTTTTTGAACCTTCTCAAATAATTCTTTTGTGATAATGGGCTTATGAATTCCTTCGATATACTGTAGTTCTTCGTCCTTAGTTTCTGATAATTTAACAAGTCCGCAATAAACTGGGTTATGTACAATTCGCCAGAAGTTGTTTCTTCCACAATTGAAGCCATCTAAAATGGCCATCCTTTTGACATGAGCTATTGTAATAAACCAGATGCTAATTGTTGGAAAGACCATTTGATGAAATTAGCATGCAGTTGAACTGGTACAATTATTTTTTTTCCTTCCGCAGACGTTACATCGGTGTACCCTATTGGAGCTCTGCCGGGCCATCGTCCCATCTTTTTTGCTCTCCTTATGCCATCTGAAGTATTTTTTCCACGTCTACTATTTTCTGCTTCCGGTATTGATAGGTAAACAGCCAACATTACTATGCTCTCTGGTATATCAAAATCTATCGGCTGGTCTATTGCCATTGGCTCAATATTCAATCCCCTAAGTATACCTATCATTTGATAGGTATACTGAATGTTTCTGCTAAAACGATCCCACTTAAGAAAGATAGTATTTCCAGGAGGTCAATTCCTGTTTCTCTTGATCGTTTTGATAAGATTTTGCCATTCGGGATGATTGAAGTCTTTCGCCGAATAGTCTTCACGAAATATGCCTTCGATATGAATGTTGTTGATTTTACAATGTTGTAGAAGCCGTTCTTCCTGTTCGATAAGTGAATAACCTTGACGCATTTGCTCATCTGTACTTACTCTTACGTAAATATAAGTTCATTTTATATTGGTTCGTTTGAATTATATTAAGAATGATGATATGATAATAATGTGGAATTACGGTTTTCCGTAAGTATTTTGCGTATCTATCAGACTATCTTGCATCGATTAATTGCCATAGACAATTAAGTAAACTGCAAAAAGTGGCATTTTGGCAGTTATTTGTTGTCGATTGATTTTGAGTATGTCAGTTAATAACTATTTTTTTTTGATTAGATAGTAATAAAGTTATATTAAAGTAATGTAGAATAATGGGGAAATTTTTACTCTAATAAGTTGTAATAATAATCAATAGTTACTTTTTTTTGCCTGATGAGCAAATATCATGCCCAATGAAAATCTATTTATCCCCGAAAGATATTCGGTAAAATAATGTAGTATAATGGCACAGTTTTGATTGAAATTACAAAGGTAAAGTCCGCAAAAAGTTTGGCGACCGATGCGGACCTACCTTATACAAGAACAGCCAGAAGGCAGTCGATTGGTTTTTTTTAAACAGCCGCAAAGGTATAAAAGTTTGCAGTTCTTGCAAATGTTATCCTGAGCTTTCTTTAAATATATCCCAATTGTCGTCTTCGGCTATACTGATTAAAAGTTCAATGATTTTTTTATTGAACATGAGTTAACCAAATATTAAGAAAGTTAAGAAAGGGGTTTTATGTCAAAAACTAAAAACATTTTTATCAGTCATCAAGGGGAAGATGATGACCATGTGCAAGGTCTAAAAAAGCGATTGACCGACAAAGGCAATGTAATTAGAAACAGTTCGGTAGATAGTACAAAGCATACGTCTAAACGTCCGTCAGATGAAACAATAAAAAGAACATTAAAGGATGGGATTTCTTGGGCAGGGACATTTGTTTGTTTGATCGGAGAGAAGACACATGAAAGCAAGTGGGTAGATTATGAGATAAAGCAAGCTCACTTACAGGGGAAAACTATTGTGGGTGTTTTCTTACATGGTTGTAAAGATGACGTTGAGCTTCCAAAAAATCTTGTAAAGTATGGAGGCCCGATTTTAGGCTGGAATTCATTAGATAAATTGGAAGATGCTATGGATGGTAAGCCTTTACCTTCAGAAACTCCCGAGGGTGATAAAAGAAAGCCAGTCTTTTCCGTTGAAAGGGTAAAATGTAACAAAGCTGCTTAAAATGGGATATTATTCATATAAAGTTGAACATGATTATGGGCTAGCCCCTAATCCTTTTGGAAGATATTGCACATTGGCCATCTGCAAGGGTGATATTCGAAGAAGTAAAAGATTGAAAATTGGAGATTGGATTTTCGGTACTGGTAGCGCCAAATTAAAGAATTTGGGGTATTTAGTGTATGCTATGAAAGTTTCCGAAAAAATAAGTCTTGAAGCATATTGGGATGATGTTAGGTTCCAATATAAGAAACCGGTATTGAACGGAAGTATAGTACAGCTTTACGGAGATAATGTTTATCACAAGGATCAAGATGGAAACTGGATACAGGAGGATTCGGCACATTCCGAAATTGAAGGAATTAAGAACGAAGGTCATCTATTGGCGGATACACGTGGAGAGTACGTATTGATTGCCACAGAGTTCTATTATTTCGGAGATCAAGCGATTAAAGTTCCAGAAAAGTATAAGAAAATATGTAACGATGGCAGAAACGTAAAAGGTCCAGCTATACCTATTGAACAGGCTGACGGATTGGTGAAATGGCTAAAAGCAAATTATGAAAATGGTATTCAAGGAGATCCTATTAATTGGAAGAAGTATAAAGTTTAACAATGGCAATTTTTACTAAACAGGAGTTCGAAGCGATAGCTAGAAGTAAAGCAGGTGTTTTTGGTTTAAGGGATACCTTGAGCGAACAAAGAACCTTTTCTAAATCTACAGCGCATACAAGTATATTTTTATCACATTCCCATAAAGACAAGTCAATTGTAGAACAAGCAAAAGTTTTTTTTGAAAAATTAGGCATAAGTATTTATGTCGATTGGTCAGATGAAACAATGCCAGAAAGGACGAGTGGTATTACGGCGTCTAAGATTAAGAACAAGATTATTCAAAATGACAAGTTTGTACTACTTGCTACCAATGATGCTCTCATTTCAAAGTGGTGTAATTGGGAAGTTGGTGTTGGCGATGTATATAAATTGCAGAGTGACAAAATCTGCATATTGCCATTGGCTGATAGTAGGCTTACTTGGAAAGGGAATGAATATCTTC
The DNA here is from genome assembly GCA_037190785.1 of Pedobacter sp. Lineage (GTDB taxonomy): Bacteria > Bacteroidota > Bacteroidia > Sphingobacteriales > Sphingobacteriaceae > Pedobacter. The sequence goes on from JBBCJN010000002.1 coordinate 235,498, forward strand.
AAATATATCCCAGATTAGAAGAAAGTGAGTATACCTCCGATTATTATAAGGTGATCTATCCTGACAACAAAGAGGTTTCATTACGTGAATGGTTGAACAAATAATTATGAAGAAATTTGAACGAGAAATAGAAGCTTTTATTAAAGATTTTGTAAAAGATCTAAGAGAAAAAAATGTAGGTATATTTGCTGGAGCAGGTTTGTCAAAGCAGGCGGGCTATGTAAATTGGCCAGATTTATTGAGAGATATTGCTGATGAGATAGGGTTAAATGTGGATGTGGAGCATGATTTAATATCATTAGCACAGTACCATGTAAATGAATTTGGAGGTAGTAAAGCTAAGATTATTAAAAAAATCCTAGAAGAATTTTCTGAACAAGCTGAAGAAACGGAAAACCATAAGATACTCTCTCGCTTACCAATATCGACCTATTGGACAACTAATTATGATACTCTAATTGAGGATAGCTTAAAGAAGGTAAATAAAATAGTTGATGTAAAGTATGATGTAGATCAGTTGTCTCATATAAAACCTAAAAGGGACGCTGTTATATATAAGATGCATGGAGATGTTAATCATCCTTCCAAGTCTATTCTTACAAAGGAACAGTATGAAGAATATCATAGAACACATGAATTTTTCATTACGGCACTTAGCGGTGATTTAATTTCTAAAACTTTTTTATTTCTTGGATTTAGTTTTACTGATCCCAATCTAGACTATGTGTTGAGTAGGTTACGACTTCGTTTTTATGGAAATATGAGGCAACATTATACATTTATGAAAAAGGTTACTCAAGGGCAAGATAGCGATGACATCTATAAATATAATATTCGAAAGCAACAGCTTAGAGTAAATGATTTAAAGCGTTACGGTATAAAAGTATTAATGGTTGATGATTATGATGTGATAACTGATGTACTAACAGAAATTGAGAATAGATTTAAAACTTCCACAGTTTTTATATCAGGGAGTGCTGAAGATTATGGTGATATGGGAAGAGAAGCTGCACAGGCATTTATCCATAAACTTAGTAAGTCCATAATTACTAATGGATTTAACATAGTGAACGGTTTTGGCTGGGGAGTGGGTAGTGCTGTAATTAACGGTTCATTAGAGGGTATTTATGAGAAACCAGATAAATTTTCCCAAGATCAGCTAACAATCAGACCATTCCCTCAGTTTGAGACGGGGAAGAAGAAACTTTCGGAGTTATGGCAGGAATATAGAGAAAACATGATTTCGTTAGCAGGTGTAATCTTAATTGTATTTGGCAATAAAAAAGTAGTTGATAGCAAAACCGGTAATGAAGTAATCGTTAATGCAAATGGTGTATCACAAGAATTTGAAATAGCAATAGCTAAAGGTCTCGTTCCAATTCCAATTCCATCTACAGGGTTTGTAGCTAAAGAAATTTATGAGAAAGTATTAGCAAACAAGGATAAATATCTTATTAATAAGGATATAATACCTTTTCTTGAAAAATTGACTGATGATAAAATCTCAGAAAAAGAAATAATAGAAATTATTGTAAATATAATTAAGACGATTAATATATAGTCATATGAAGAAAAAAGTATTTTATAGTTTTCATTTCGATAACGATGTGTTTAGGGTGCAGCAGATTAGAAATATTGGGGTCATTGAGGGGAACGAGCCAGTTAAATCGAATGAATGGGAAACCATCAAACGAAATGGTGAAAAGGCTGTTGAAAACTGGATTGATGAAAATATTAAAGGCAAAGACATTGTAGTCGTTTTAGTAGGAGAGAGAACGCATGAGAGACCTTGGGTTGACTATGAAATACGTAAAGCCTGGGAGTTAGGTAAACCAGTAATGGGTATTTATATACATAATATAAAATGTATTAAGAATGGGGTTTGTAATAAAGGAAAAAATCCTTTTGAAAAGTACAATATTCGTGGTGTAAATTTTTCTACTATCGTTAAATGCTATGATCCAGGTACCGATGCATACAATTGTATAAAAGATAACTTAAATAAATGGATTAGCGAGGCTGCTAACATTAGGTCAAGGTATTGATTTTAACAACTTGGTTAATTATTAAAGAACTGTATTGAAATATATTATGGAATTTTCGTTATATCAACAGGAAGCTAAAAAAACCATCCAAGAATATATTCAAGGAAAGGAAGCAAATAAATTAGTGCCATTTTTGGGACTAATAGGTGAGGCAGGTTCTGTTATTACAGAACTAAAAAAAAGCCTGAGGGATGGGAAAGCTTATATTAGTTATAGTAAAAAGCTTAAAGAAGAGCTTGGAGATTTGCTATGGTATATTGCTACAATAGCTACTGAAAATGGCTTGCAGCTTGATGAAATCGCATCAGATAATCTTTTGAAGATTAAAGATAGATTTGATTTAGAACATTCTGAGAGGTTTATCATATATGATGCAGAATATCCTAAAGAAGAGCAGTTTCCCCGTGAATTTGAAATACAATTTGATATTATAAATGAAGAAGGGAAAGAGAAAGTAAGAGTTACTAATAATACAAATAGCACTCAATTAGGAGATGATATTACTGATAACTCCCATGAAGATGATGGCTATAGATTTCATGATATTTTTCATTTTGGCTATGTGGCATTTTTGGGTTGGTCTCCAGTTGTAAGAAAATTAATGGGAATAAAAAGGAAAAGTGATAGTACCACAGATGAGATAGAAGATGGAGCAAGGGCTGCTATTACCGAAGAATTAATTAGCCTTTATATTTACAGTCATGGTAGGGATCACCAATTGTTCAAATATAGTAATAGCGTAGATACCGAGATTTTAAAAACTGTTCAAAAATTAGTTAGTGGAATAGAAGTAAAGAATTGCACGCAGAAACAATGGGAAACTGCAATTATAAACTCTTATAAAGTGTATGATGAACTAAGGAAAAATGGAGGTGGTAGAGTATTAGTTAGTATTAAAAATAGGAAGCTTACCTATTTGGGAAAAAACTAAAATTGTTAAATTTGGGGAAATTCCTATATATCATTGATACTTACGAAAAAATCGAAACCAAAACCAAGTGTAGTTTTTGATACCTATTGGAAATTTGCATTTGAACGTCAGAATATTTTTTTTAATAGGATTGCGAAACAAAAAATATTAACCAAAGATCCAATATTCCTAAGACATAAATTCACGAATGCTTATAGAGCATCTGATAGGGTTAGTCAATACCTAATAAGAGATGTTATCTATAAAAAACGTGATTATTCTCAGCAAGATATTCTTTTTCGGATTATACTCTTTAAAATATTCAACAAAATAAGCACTTGGCAGTTACTTGAGGAAGAGATAGGAAACATTTCAAGTGAATCATTTAGTTTTAATAGATATAATAAAATCTTAAACGAAGCAAGAAAAGCAAAAGAAGCTATTTATTCTGGTGCTTACATTATGACCTCCGGTAAAAGTATTTTTGGCTATGACTTTAAGCATGAAAATCATTTAAAATTAATAGAAAAATATATACTAAAACCTGAGTTTCTAGAGGGTATTCAGAGTTGTAAGACTTTAGAAAGTGTATATTCTCTGTTACGAGATTTACCTACAATAGGTAGTTTTTTAGCTTATCAGTATGCAATTGACATTAACTACAGTGAACTGACGAATTTCAGTGAAATGGATTTCGTGATGCCGGGTCCTGGCGCCAAAGATGGAATTAAGAAGTGTTTTATTAGCTATGGTGATTATTCAGAAGCTGACATTATACGTTGGGTTACAGATAATCAAGAAAGTGAATTTGAACGATTGGGTTTAGATTTTAAGAGTTTAGGTGGGCGACCTTTGCAGTTAATAGACTGTCAGAATTTATTTTGTGAAACCGATAAATATGCTAGGGTAGCTCACCCAGATATTGTGGGTTATTCTGATAGAAAAAGAATTAAACAGATTTATAAAAAGATCATTGAAGAAATTGCTTATTGGTATCCACCCAAATGGAATATAAATAAAGAGTTGCTGCAACTTTAGTAAAACATTTCCTCTATTGTTTTAATAAAATGATGTCTAACATTTAACTTAGTTAAAATATTTCATCACTACTAGAGATAATTCGACATCTCTAGTAGTGATGAAATCATGTCCACAAAAAATCATTTTCGTGGACTAAAATAGTCTATAGATTTAACCGCTTTCCTATTGCATCCATCTCGTCCATTTTTCTTTTCAAATCGGCCAATAGCTTCAAATCAGCCAGAAAACGCGATGAAATTTGTACCATGTTTAACCCTTTATTGGACAAAGACTTTTCTAAAGGTTTTTGTCCCTTTTTTATCTTAATTGTTTATTTTTCAAGTAGATAAGATTCGTTCCCAAGTTCTTGTGGGTTGTTCGATATACAGCCCCATCATAGGTCCTTTTTTCAGGAAACAATATCCCTACTAGGGATCTGTTGCCCTCTACGGACGCTTTTTCATAAAATGCGTTCAATAACCGTAAACAAAAAAGCATGATTTTTTTTTCTATTGGTTAAAGTTTGTTAAAAATCTAACTCCGGGAAGGCAACAGTCCTATTTTTACGTTTAACAAGAATTATGAGAATAAAAATTAACATCTATTGTGTCATAAGTTTACTATTAGTACTCAGTTTTCTTCTTTCTTGTGTAAGGGAGGAAGTTGTGCCATATGGTAATAATGGGAAAAGTAAATTGGTAGTGGTTGGTTTTATTTCTCCAGGAGAAAGAATAAATATATATGTAGGCAAATCTCAACCTTTTGGAAAAAATGATTATCAGCTTTCTGATTTTATGGAGGCTTCGGCAATGGTAACGATTTCTAATCTACATGGCCAACAACAAAGATTGTTTCTCAATTCATCGGGCAGTTCTATCTATTCGTGTTCTCAGCTTGACTTCCCAATAATGGCAGGAGAAACCTATAGACTGCACGTTCAAAGCAGTATAGGAGAAGTTATAGCAGAAACCCTTGTCCCAAAAAATGCTGCGATATGGAAAGAGGCGAAACTCTCAGGCCCACAAGCATATAATTACTATACTTTTTCTGGATCGTGGCAGGCGAATAACTTAGGACAAGATGTAGATTATGGTGTAAATATCATGGTGCCTACCGTTAATATTTCTGACCGTATGAATGAGGGTATCGCAATAGTGAATGATAATTATAGTGTAAAAAGAGAAATTTTTATGGCTCAAGCAAATACTATAAATGCGGTACTTCTAACCAGAGATAAAGCTTTTGGAGCATTCAGCAGGAAATCAGATCTCACCCTCGAGGTAATAGAGAACTTAAACAGCGCAGGTTTCACGGATATTATTTCGGGCTTTAAAGGACTTATACCAAATGCTGGTAATATTAATGGGGGACTTGGCGTTTTTGGAAGTTACCTGAAAAATGTACGGGCAATTAGGAAATAATAGGGGATGAGAACTATATTTCTGATATCATTAGTAATCGGTTTATCTCTGTGTTGCCTTGGACAAACCCAGCCATCTTATTTTTTTGAAGGCGAGATAAAAAGCCCTTCGGGAAAAGCGATCAGAAGTGTGAAGCTGGATGTGTTAAGTTTAAATAAATCCTTTTTTACAGATAAAAAAGGTAAATTCTCAATCAATCTCCCAAAGGGAGATTATTTGGTGCGTATCCAGGCAGCCGAGTTTAAATCACGTGAAGTTTATGTAGGGCTTAAAAAGGATACCATTTTCAATTTGATTTTGGAACCAGTTTTTGAAGGAATAATCCTTGAGGAGGTAAGCATTCAAGGTAGAAATTCAAATAAAGTAAATGCAATAACAGCAGGAGTTGAAAAGCTGGATAAAGCAACAATAGAAAGAATGCCTGCTTTACTAGGTGAGAAGGACCCTGTAAAAGCTCTTCAACTTTTGCCGGGTGTGACTGGTTCTACTGAAGGGAGTGCAGAAATGAATGTTAGAGGAGGAGGAACTGATCAGAATAGGGTATTGCTTGATAATATACCACTTTACAGTTCAACACACCTCTTTGGTCTTTACTCTTCTTTTAATCCTTTGGCAATTTCCAATGCGACAATTTATAAAGGAGATTTTCCAGCTCATTTTGGAGGGAGATTATCATCAGTTATCAGTATCGTATCCTCAGACACCCTTTCAAAGTCATTTCAAGGTACAGCGGAGTTAGGCATTACCACAGGAAAGTTCAATATGGCTGTACCTATGTTTAAACAAAAGTCTACTCTTTATTTAGCGGGAAGAAGATCTTATTATGATGTATTATTTAATTTGTTTGGTAAAGGAAATGCAGATATTTTCAAATTTCAAGATTATAACCTAGGGTGGATATTTCAACCTGATCTTAAAAACAGAATTAAATTGAGTATTTATCAGGAAAGCGATGCCGTGGGAACTATCTTAACTGAAACTGGATTATCTAAAGGAAGCTCTGATAAGAAGCAAAGTGCATTCGGCTTGAATTGGAGACATAGGTTTAACCATGTACTTACCAATGACCTCATCCTTTATTCAAATGATTATACCAGTAGGTTGAGTGAAGAAAGAAGAAACACTAATTTGTCTTATCTCTATGATTTCAGATCATCGGTTGCTGATATTGGACTTAAAAACACTTTGAGTTATACCCACAATGCTTTTAAGATAGGAATGGGGGTCGATCTTGTAAAACATCAATTTAAGCCCACACAATTTAACAGCGAAGAGTTTGGTGAGATGCTTTCAAAAACAACTATTTTACCAGTTGATGCAACAGATTTAAGTTTATTTATGGCTAGTGAAATAGATTTTATTGGAAATGGGAAGTTGAATTTGGGATTGAGAAATAATAATTACTATAGCGATGGTTACGCGTATCATTCTTTAGAACCTAGGGTTTCCTACTTACAGCCACTTAACAATCGGTCTTCACTTAAAATGGCTTACTCTAGAATGACTCAGCCCATACAGCGTTTAACCAATCCAGGCCTTGGTCTTCCTCAGGATATAATCCTTTCTTCTGGAAAGGATTTGAAGCCCCAAATAGCAGATCATTTTTCTATTGAGTTTGCAAAGGATTTCAAGTTTGATGGCGAAGAATTTTCTTTCAGTATACAACCTTTTTATAAACGACTGTGGAATATTAGCTCATTTAGAGATGGTTATGATACACGTAGCCTGATGTATGGTGCTATATATCAGGCAAATGATTACAAAGCACTAATGGCTTCTGGAAAAGGAACAAATTTGGGGCTGGAAATAATGCTGGAAAAAAGAACAGGTAAGCTGAATGGATGGATAAACTATACTTTTCTAAAAGCTACCAATACGTTTGCCGACTTGAATAAAGGTTTGTCATTTTCTCCACCACAGGATAGAAGACACAACTTTAATGTGGTAGCCAATTGGACTATAAACAGTAAATGGAATATTGGGCTTTCATGGATGTTTATTTCAGGACAACCCGTAAGTGTCCCGGAAAGTGTCTTTTTAGCTCTTAAGTCGGATTACTTGAACGGCAATCTTATGGTAGATGCGGACTCTAAGTACCTTTTTGAACAAGGAGTTCGTGGAAATCATAGAATGAAGCCATTTCATAAACTGGATATTACTGCAGCGTATAAATTTAAGTTGGCCGGTTTAAATGCAACATGGAACATGGGAGCATACAATGTTTATAATAGATTAAATCCAAGTTTTTATTATTTAGGTAAATCTAAAGGAGGTCAGGGAAAACAGCCTCAACCTGTATTAAAATCGGTATCTCTTTTTCCGGTAATGCCTTCTTCTTCATTAAGTATTAAATTTTAAAAAGAAGCCAGTATATTGTAGATTATCCAATCGGTATAAAGTTCATAAGAGGTTGATAGTTTGCTTAATAATGGACATAATCAATAACTTTGCATGATATAAATAGTTCGCTTAAGTAGAAGTTTTTTTAATATCTAACAATGTTATTAAAATGTCTTTTGTTGAAAACTTATTCATTTGATTGCGATTAATAGATTGTTTTTTTGATTAAATTAGATTTTGCACTTAATCAATTCTAAATGAATAAATTAACATCTCACTCAACTTTTGATGAAGTTAAATATCAGTTTTTTCTAAGTTCTACATATGAAGACTTGAAGGATGAAAGGAATAAAGCTATTGAAACAATACTTCGTAGTTACAATTTTCCTATTGGCATGGAAATGTTCAATGCTAACGATAAAAAATCGTGGGAAATTATTAAATCAAATATAGATACAAGTGATGTTTACTTGTTGATTATTGGACACCGGTACGGCTCAACAACAAAGGATAGAGTTCCAATTAGTTTCACCGAAAAAGAATTTAGATATGCTCTTGCTCGAAAGAGGAAGGGATTGCTTAAAGTCCTTTGCTTCATAAGAGAAAGAGATTATAATCATCTTAGGGCTGATCAGATAGAGTTTTCTGATGCAGGTAAAAAAGAATTGGTACGTTTTATTAATGATGTGAAAAATTCTAATTGTAATGTTGGCTGGTTTACAACTGCCGATGATTTGTCAGGAAAAGTGTCAGATGCAGTTAATAAAGCACTTCGTAGTTTAAATGATGTAAGTAACCCGCAAGGTGGTTGGGTAAGGAGAAAACCAGAACTCTCTAAATTAGTTAATGCTGATCAATCTAGCATTTATGGTATGCCACATCTAAAAGATTTTCTCAGGAAAAGAGCTTTGGAATTTGTTGTGATTAATTCTGACCGCGAAACGTACTTATTTGACGATAATGGCAATTGTGAAATAGAAACAGAACGTTCTCAGCAAATTAAATCAGAAGCTACACATTGTTTAAATGGTTATACCAATGAAAGCCCTGGACAATTCAAAATTTTAGAGATTGTAGAAATGAGTCCTGGGACGATTTTGACTACTCCAGTTATTTTAGACCAAAATACCTCAGCCTTTAGTTTTTGTATACTATACGAGAAGTGTCCTCCTAAAGATTCGATTCTCCGTTACCGCTTTAAGGTTAGGGTTGAAAACTATATTTCAAAACTATTGACGGATAAAACGACAACAATGCATTTTGATAGTCTGCCTAACATCACTTTTAGCAAAAAGACTGATGTTCTTATTTTTCCTAATAAAAGGATTTATAAAAACCTTAGTGTTCACTTGGTTCAAGTCTATCATAATCAAATTATAAATGAAGAAATTCCTGCCGATTTGACCGATCCCAAGAAAAAGAAATTTATAATTGATTATGGCTCGATTAATGCTAACTATAATATAATTTTGGAATTGAAATTAAATAAGTAACTTTAGAAAAAAATAAAATGAAAGTATTCTCACAATTAGGCGGTAGACAGTAGGTTGAGCTCCTCCCGGTTAATCAGACTGTCAAAAGTGGAATTTCGGAATTTGTAAGTTAACAAATTCTTTGGGAGTTAAATCATTCAGTGTGCTTTGTGATCTGCAATGATTGTATTCCCACCTAAAGTTTTCAATCTTATTCCTGGCATCTTCGAGTGATAGAAACCGATTGACGGACACGCTCTCTAAATTTTTTATTGAAAGAATCCATGTATGGGTTGTCAGCGGGTTTTCCAGATCTGGAGAAATCCAGCGTTATCTTGTTTTCATAGAAACATCTATCCACGTCTTTGGATATACACTTGCCGCCATTGTTGCACTGGGCTCTTTCTGGATAGCATCCTTCTATCAAACAGATTTTGGCTAGCTCAGCTGACGACATCAGCACCTTTTAATGATTTCCCAGCAAGTAATCCCAAGCATATTTACTGCCGTTATCCACTACAGCTAAGATCTGGAAAAGCTGCTCATTATACAGGGCATGCTGTAGGAAGCCCATACTTCAAACTTGATTTTATAGCTGTAATCTGTGGACGATCTAGTTGGTGAGTAGCGCTTCACCTTGGTCGCTTGACACGTAAGTTCAATTCACAGACTTTGTAAATACGATAAACACGGTTATGATTTTCTGTATAACCTTCGCGCAGTAGCAAATCCAAAATGTGGACAAACCCATAACGGATACGGGTGTGGGCAATTTCATTCATCCGCATTTTTAGCAGGCTGTCATCCCGATGGCGGTGGTGAACATAATAGTACATCGATTTGCCCAGATATATTTGACGACAGGCTCGTTGTGCTGATACTCGGTAGTTGCTGCCCGCCTAACAGGCCATTTCGTTTTTGTAGGCTGGTCTCACAACTTTTTTTATCACATCCTGAAACATTTGCTGATCTAAACTTAAGTCTGCAACCAGCTTCTTTAACTGAGCATTTTTTCTTGTAATTGGCGTAATCTTCGCAGCTCTGGAAGCCATAAACCACCGTATTTATGATTCCAATTGTAGGATGTGGCCTCGCTAATGCCTATCATACGACAGACTTCTTCAACTCGAGTGCCGGTCTCTGACTGCTTGATTGCAAAGGCGATCTGTGGCTCGGTAAACTTCGATCTTTTCATCCTGTTTCCTCATATTTAAAATTAGTAATTCAATCCCGAATCCTCTACTTTTAAATACTCCAGTTTTTTAGGGAGACATCATGATCTAATTTTTAGCGTGTTTTTCGACTGAATACAGCTTTCTAAAATACCCGTCTAATACCTTCCCCACTTTTACGCTTAATTCAAAATAATTGCTTAATAGTAATTATTGTAGTATATTTAACATACGTCTACCAGGTAGATAAAATAAATTGATCTCTCACTAACGCTACTTAAAAATGAGAAATTCATCTGAATTACAGGATGGCTATAAAATATATGCCGTTTCTGGAACGAATACTATTTCATTCGCAATTGATTTTAGAAATGCAGATACCAAAGGACTTTTAGGTTTTGGTGTGAAACGTTTCCAGCATATCTCGGGTAAACCTGCTATCGAAAAAGAAATGGAAGGATATAAGGTTTTTAAGGACACGGTGAAAAATGCAGGGAAGCAAACTAAAGTAAGTACGATGGACTTTCCAGTTCAAAGTTTTTATTGGGATGATTTTACCTGTGCACCCGGCGCTAGTTTTACCTATTATTTTTATCCTATAAAAGGATCGCCTGAACAGCTAGACCGCACCCTCATGCCAATTGCAATTGATATTAGTACGGAAACTCTTTTTGGCAAAAAACATAATGTGTTTTTTAATAGGGGGGTAGCGAGTAGCCAGGCGTACAATAGAAAATTCCATAATTTAAGACCTGATTTGATCAAAGATCCAACATTGCAGCAAAAAGCGTATAGTTGGTTAAGTAGAGATTTGGATATTGCGATTCTTAAATTTGTTAACCAGGCGCAAGCTGGAGATACTTTACTTGGTTGTTTTTACGAATTTCACTTTAAACCCGTATTGGAAGCTTTTAAAGCCGCATTAGATCGAGGTGTTAAAGTAAAGCTGATAATTGATTGCAAAAATAATGCGAGTATCAATAAAGAAACGGGCGAAGAATCGGATAGCTTTCCACGGTTAGTCAATCTTAAGGCATTAGAACAAGCGAAAATTCCCTTAAAGATAGACGACGAACAAATTGTTTTTCAAAGATGTTCAAATAAGAACAACATTCAGCATAATAAGTTTATCGTATTAAATTATACTAACCAAAATAAAAAAAGCGAGGTTTGGACAGGGTCAACTAACATCTCGAGCAGTGGTTTCAGAGGTCAAACAAATGTGGGCCATTGGATTAAAGATCACGATACGGCTAAAAAGTTTGAACTATATTGGGAGTTACTCAGCCAGGATCCCGGCAAGGCCGACCATGACGATGCGGCCACCGGCAAAACGAACATGAATAAATTAAGAAGAGATGTGGAAACGCTTCACCCTAACTTTGAGTTTAGCGAATGGGATGACATTCCCGACGGTATCACTCCGGTTTTTAGTCCGAGAACAACTCCCAAAGTTTTGAAGTCTTACGCGAAAATGTTTAGTAGTGCTGAAAATTTTTCTTGTATAACTTTAGCATTTGGTATCAATAAGGTGTTTAAAGACCTTATTAAAGATAATTCAGAAATAAATCAGTTGTCGTTTATGTTGCTAGAGAAACAGGATGTGAAAAAAGAAGGAAGTAAAGATCCTTTTGTTTATGTGGGTGCAAGACAAAATGTTTATTCAGCATGGGGAAGTTATATTAAAGATCCAATCTATGATTTTGTGCGTGAGGTTTCGGCGAGAGATCTCAAACTGAGCAAGCATGTAGCTTTCATCCATTCAAAATTTTTATTGGTGGATCCTTTAGGTCCCAATCCCGTGATTGTAACTGGATCGGCAAACTTCAGTGATGCCTCTACCAATTCAAATGATGAGAACATGATAATTATAAAGGGCGATAGAAGAACAGCTGATATCTATTTTACGGAGTTTAACAGGCTTTTTAACCATTATTATTTTAGGGCGGTTTATAACAATGCCAAAAAAATTAAAAAGGGGGTTGTTGATAAGAAAGTAGAAGAAAATAGTTTGTTTTTGAGTCCTAACGACGAATGGCTAACCAAATATGAGCCCGGCAAATTAAGATACAAACGCCTCGTTGCTTATGCAAAAATGGCCCTATAATTTGTCGTTAATTCTTATAAATGTTCCTTCGATTTAACATAAAATCGAGGGAACTATAATTTTAGAGGGATTTAACTTGTGCCAAATAATTTCATTTCTCCATCTGCATTAACCAGATAGGCGGTAAAATCTATCGGTTTGGTTTCGGGCGTCAAACCATGTTTCTCTCTAATCAGTTGTAATACCCGGTGAGGTATCATTTACCTTTTACGGACGCTTTTTCATAAAATTCGCCCAATAACCCTAAACTGTTAACTGCTTCTCCTGTGAGTGGCTTAGGATGACTTCTTTTCAAATTCCGGAATAATTAATTAATATTGGACAACTCTAACAAAGCGCATGTCCGATTACTCTCAGCTTAGCGATATTCAACTCACTGATCTATTAAAAAATGGAGACAATGCCGCATTTAAGACCATTTATCAGCGTTACTGGAAGAAGCTGCTCTATTTTGCAAACCAGAAAACAGGCCACTTCCCTGATGCAGAAAATCTCGTGCAAGACGTGTTCGCATCGCTTTGGCAAAGGCATAAAACGTTAACCATTACCGCTACACTCGAAAATTACCTGGTGGTATCGGTGAAATATAGGGTGCTTAAACGATTAGATAAGCAACGTTCTGAACGCTTGTATAACGAGAATAGATTAAGTAGCGACCTGCTGGACAATTCTACCCAGGAATACCTCGATTTTGAAGAACTAAGACATAGATTGGAAAAACTGGTAGCCGAATTGCCCGCTCATGCCCGGCTTATTTTTAAGTTAAATAAAGAAGAGGGCAAGAGCCATAAGGAGATTGCCGACCAGTTGGGCATGACAGAGAAAGCGGTAAATGCACAATTGGTACGTGCCAAAAAGAAATTGCGCGACGGGTTAAATTCATTCCTAATGAATTTTCTATTGTAAATTATTTCTTCTCATTTTCAGTATCTTACCTTTTTTATCAATCCTGCGCGTGTCATTTGCCATGGATGGGTTACTTGTTTATATATGGCACTCACAGAAAGGAACATCAGGTTGCAGGAATTAGCGCATAAATACCTTAAGGGTAATCTTAATGCGTCAGAGCAATTGGAATTCGACCAATGGTTTAATGAATATAAAGACGAAGCGTTTTTAGTACCTGACGATGTGGCCATTAGCGAACAGGCCTACGAGCAAGCTTTATTAACTAAAATTGAACAGCAAATTCACCAAGCCAAACCTAAAACCCTTAAACTTTGGTACAAGTATGCAGCTGCTGCGGTCATTTTAATTACCGTAGCACTTGGAACGTATTTCTATACCTTCAATTCCGGCACTCACAATGCGGTACAATTAACAGAAATTGCTCCCGGTAGGAATGCTGCAACGCTTACCCTTGCCAACGGTAAAAAGATCCGCTTAAGCGATGCTACGAATGGTCAACTCGCAGAAGAGGCAGGCGTAAAGATTAAAAAAAATGCGAAGGGCGAGATTATTTATGAGGTGTTGGAGTCCAAAGCTCTAAGTTCCCCACCTAATGCCTACAACACCCTTACCACTGCCAAAGGCGAGACATACGCGGTGGTATTACCCGATGGGAGTAAAGTGTGGCTAAACGCAGCCTCATCCCTAACCTACCCGGTTAACTTTGCTTCCTTAAAAGAACGGAGTGTAGAATTAATCGGTGAAGGCTATTTCGAAGTAGCGAAGGCGCAGAGCACAGAGCGTAAGGGGCTGGGCGTTAGGCGAAGCCTCCCGTTCTTCGTAAAAACCTCATCGCAACAAATCGAAGTGTTGGGTACCCACTTTAATGTGAATGCATATAATGATGAACCTGTAGTTAAAACAACGCTATTGGAAGGAAGCGTAAGGGTAGCGGCCTTACGTGAGGCACTAAAGAGTGAAGCAGAGCAATTGCCCAACCCAACCGTCATCCTCAAGCCTAACCAAGAATCTAAACTAATCAATTCAGCATTTAAGGTGACAGATGTCGACGCCCAGGAATCCATCGCATGGAAGCAAGGAAAGTTTGTCTTTGTCAACGAAAATATACAGAGCATTATGCGTAAGGTGGCACGTTGGTATAATGTAGAGGTATCGTACCAATCACTTCCAGCCTATAATGATTTCTCTGGCTCAATGAGCCGTTTCGATAACATTGCACAAGTTTTAAACAAAATAGAAGCCACCAATAAAGTTCACTTTAAAGTAGAAGGAAGGAGGGTCATTGTTATGAAGTAATACAACTAAACAATGGCCCAAATAAAAAGCCAAGGATGCTTCGACCTATCCCTGGCTAACGTTTGGTCCATTTACATTTCATTTTGAGAATCAACAGAAACAAACCAAACAACCAAAGATAATGAATTTAACCAACTTCGTTAGGCATAGGCCTATTCGACAAACTATTCGTATCATGAAGGTAATTGTAATCCTGATCACCACCTTGCTTATTCAGGTTAGCGCCACCACCCGCGCGCAGATTACTCTCATCGAAAAAAACGCGGCACTCGAAAAAGTGATCAAATCTATCAAAAAGCAATCGGGCTACGATTTTTTTTATAACGGCTACGACCTGAAGAAGGCGAAGCAAATATCGCTTAATCTTACTAACGTTAGCCTCGAACAAGCATTAGAGCCCTGCTTAAAAGATCAAAATTTAACCTATAGCATCGACGAGAAAACCGTCGTAATTAAAGAGAAAGAGAAATCTTTTCTTGACCGGCTAATTGAAGCTTTTAAAGCGATTGATGTTTCAGGGAAAATAGTGGATGAAAAGGGCGATCCAGTTGCCGGAGCAACTATAAGAATAAAAGGAACCTTTACTCAAACCAATTCAGGTAGCGATGGCTATTTTAGTTTAAAGAATGTGGCCGATCATGCGATTATTGAAATTACGTATGTCGGTTATCAGGCTAGAGAAGTTAAAGCGGCTAAAGACTTGGGGAGTATAAGATTGGAGGTTGAGGTAGGGAAGCTGGAAGAGGTGAATGTAGTGAATACTGGATACCAGAGTTTAGCGAAAGAAAGGGCTACCGGATCGTTTACAGTAATTGATAATAAGACCTTGGACCGCACGGTTTCATCCGACTTATTAAGCAGACTTAAAGGTGTAACAAATGGCTTGCTTTTTGACAATAACACAGGCAATGCTACGGGTATTAGTGTGAGGGGAAGGAGTACCATTTTTTCCAATACTACGCCACTTATTATTGTAGACAATTTTCCGTTTGAGGGTGATTTGAATACCCTGAATCCTGACGTGATTGAAAACGTTACTGTGTTAAAAGATGCCGCTGCGGCCTCCATTTGGGGAGTAAGAGCGGGAAATGGGGTAATCGTAATGACGACTAAAAAAGGGCGTCTAAATACAACACCGTCTATTAATTTCAATGCAAACCTTACCGTTGGCGAAAAACCTGATTTGCATTATATGCCCCAAATGAGTTCAAGCGAATATATTGATATTGAGAAATTTTTATTTGACAAAGGTGCCTATAACGCCACGATTAATAATGGATGGGGGACCATATCGCCTGTGGTTTCTATTCTCCAAAATATTAGGCTAAACCCAAGCTATGCCGCCCAGGGAAATTCAGAAATTGATGCGTTGCGGAATATAGATGTCAGAGACCAGCTGAGCGAACATTTTTACCAACAACGCAATGTACAGCATTACGCTGCCGATGTAAGTGGAGGAGGTAAGATTCAATCCTATTTCTTTTCTGTGGGATATGATAAAAACACCCCGAACTTGGTAGCACAATCAGACGATCGACTCACGCTAAAAGGTAACAATAGCTACCTGCTTTTAAACGATCGGTTGAACATACATACGGATATCACCTTCTCAAAATCTAAAACTGACAATTTAACTGGTGGCTATACACCCCTTCTGCCCTATGAACAGATAGCCGATGCAAATGGGAACGCATTACCCACATTGCGCATCGGTGGATTAAGATCTTCATATCTGGATAACTTAGGTAATAACGGCCTTTTGGATTGGCATTATCGCCCCTTAGAGGAATTAAGAAATCGGGGCTCTTCCCAATTAAACCAATTAACAGATTACAGATTGAACTTAGGACTAAATTACAAGTTTATCAAGTCTTTAGCATTCGCCTTGAATTATCAATACTATCACGCAAACAACAAGATTGAAAACAACAATGATAAGGACTCGTTTTACAGTAGGAATTTGGTTAATATGTATTCGAGTATAAATGCAACTACAGGCGAAGTTACCCGGCCAATTCCTTATGGAGGTATCTACAACCCGGTTTTCGTTAATAGACAGTCGAATTATGGAAGAGCACAATTAAACTTTAACGAGGTTTTTAAGGGCAAACATCAGGTATCAGCCATAGCAGGTTACGAGATACGTGATGACAATGTTAAACGGAATTCTTATACGGTATATGGCTATCGACCAGAAACCGGTAATAGCGCGATTGTAGATCAAATCAGTTTATTTCCCATTTTCTATAATCCAAATTCCAATCAACGTATATCCGCACCAACAAATCAAAGCGGTTCTGCGGATCATTATATTTCCATGTATGGTAATGCCACCTATACATTTGACCAAAAATATATTGTATCAGGGAGTTATAGAAAAGACGAATCGAATCTTTTCGGTGTAAAGGCGAACCAAAAAGGTGTTCCACTTTGGTCGGCAGGTTTGGCCTGGAATGTACATAAGGAAAGCTTTTTTAATCTAGACTGGTTACCTTCTTTACAATTAAAGGCAAGTTATGGCTATAATGGAAATGTAAACAACACCATATCAGCATATCTAACCGCTTCTTCTTCTACCTATAATTCTTACGGTGTTTTAGGTTTTGCTATTGTAAACCCACCGAATGAAAATTTAAGATGGGAAAGAGTAAAGAACGGAAACATTGGTTTATACTTTTCAACGAGGAATAACTGGGTAACGGGTAGTATGGAATATTTCGAAAAATCTGGTGTAGACCTTATTGCTTCAAGTCCGATCGCACCCCAAACGGGCATTACGTTATTTACAGGGAATGCGGCAGACACCTATACAAAAGGAGTAGATGTTCAATTAAATACCAAGAACATAGATAGAGGTTTAAAATGGAATAGTACTATTATTTTCAATTATGTAAAAGATAAGATTACCGATTATAAAGTAGCGGCTGGCAACAACGCATCTATAGTAGCGGCTTCTACATATAGTCTGTCGCCCTTAGCAGGTTATCCAATCAATTCCATTTTTGGTTATGCTTGGGCAGGATTGAATAACCAAGGTAATCCACAAGGCTATTTGGATGGCGAAATCAGTACAGATTATACAGCAATCAGAAATTCCAATGACCGTAATCAGCTACAATTTTTAGGCTCGGCCACGCCGAATGTGTTTGGAAGTTTGCGAAACACGTTTGCCTTTAAAAGCCTCGAGCTCTCGTTTAATGTGAGCTATAAGTTTAACTACTATTTCAGGCGGTCGTCCCTAAGCAACGGGTCCATTTTTTCTGGGACATATAGACAACGAGACTACGATAAACGTTGGCAAAACCCTGGAGACGAACTTACCACCAATGTACCAGCCTTAGTGTACCCGAATGTGGCTATACGAACTGACTTTTACCAAAATTCTGCCATTTTAATTGAGAAGGGTGATCATATTCGATTGCAAGATATTCAGTTAAACTATACGCTTTCAAGAGCAAAAATAGCTAAACTACCCTTTTCTAATATTAATCTTTATGCATATGCCACCAACCTTGGCCTGTTGTGGAAAGCAAGTAAGCAGGATATTGATCCCGATTTTAGAATTGCCTTTCCAAATCCTCGCAGCATAGCTTTTGGGATTAAAACTAACTTTTAAATCAACTTACTATGAGAATAACAAATTTTATCCTATATGCATTAATTGCAACCGCTGTTTTCTTGGGGAGTTGCAAAAAAGATTTTCTAAATGAAAAGCCCAGTACGGCTATAGTACAACCTAGCAGTCTTGAGGAATTTCAAAGTCTGCTGGAAAATTTCGGCGTAAATAATTCGTCTGTGGTTTTAGGAGTGGTTTCTGCCGACGATCACGAGTTTTATAATGAAACGGTATGGAAGTCAGTAAATAAGGCCACTGAGCGAAATGCCTATGTTTGGGCCAAAGACCTTTATGATGGAGAAAGAGTAGAAGATTGGAATAAACCATATGCTACGATCTTTTACGCAAATAATATACTAAAGGGTTTAGACGATATGAAAGTTAGCGCTTTTGATCAAGCCCGGTGGAATAACCTAAAGGGCTGGGCATTGTTTATACGGGCATTTGCTTATTATGATTTAGTAAGTCACTTTGCCCCCACATATGATAACACGACCGCTGCTACTGATTTAGGAGTACCGCTACGGTTAAATCCTTCAATTGATGTTTTATTGCCAAGAGCCACAGTTAAAGAAAATTACGAAAGGATATTGGTGGATCTGTCTGGAGCCTCACAGTTGTTAGAGGTAAATATCCCAGCTGCTAATCGAAATAGACCATCAAAAGT
Organism: Pedobacter sp.; assembly: GCA_037190785.1. Classification (GTDB taxonomy): domain Bacteria; phylum Bacteroidota; class Bacteroidia; order Sphingobacteriales; family Sphingobacteriaceae; genus Pedobacter. The sequence continues at coordinate 254,473 of JBBCJN010000002.1, forward strand.
GGCTGCTCATGCCCTCTTTGCGCGGATTTATTTGACCATGCGAAATTATAATAAAGCTGAGCTTCATGCAGATACTAGTCTAACACTTTACAGTAAACTTATTGATTACAATACCCTCAGTAAAACAGCTAACCAACCCTTTTCTTTAGCTCACGATGAACTGATTTATGCCAAATCAGGATATCCATTATTGACTTCCCAGCTAGCTCCCACAGCAAATACTTTTGTAAAAATAGCTCCAGATCTGATTAATCTCTATGAGCCAAATGACCTCCGACCGGCAATTTATTTTACTAAACAAACAGATGGCAGTTACCGTGTAAAACGTGGTTACAATGGTCCTAACGTAAATGCATTTGTTGGTTTAGCTACGGATGAGGTATATCTGATCAAGGCCGAATGCTTAGCTAGACGTAGTGAGATAAACGCATCAATGACTGTACTCAACCAACTGCTTGTGAAGCGCTGGGATCCTGCTGCAACAACGCCAGCTCAACCCTATCAAAATAGGACAGCCGCCAACCAACAAGAAGCCGTAAGTAAAGTTTTGCTGGAACGACGGAAGGAATTAGTTTGGAGAGGACTTCGTTGGGATGATTTGAAACGATTAAATAAAGAGGGGGCCAATATTACCTTAAACCGCAACTTGAACGGAACTATTTACTCGCTTCCACCAAACAGCCCAAAATATATATTTCCTATACCTGACGAAGAAATCGCCTTAAGTGGTATTCAGCAGAATCTGAGATAACAAAACAATAACATAAATTTTTTAAATAAAAACTATAACATGAAACGTTATATATATATACTATTGCTTATTTTTTCAATAGGATTACCTGAATTGAAAGCAAAATCCACTGATCCAAACGATGTCATAATTGAAGGCAGGATTGACGATGCCACAACTAAGTTAAAACCTAATCAGAAATTTACAGTAGAGATTTCAGTATCAGCATTTCCGGGAAATTTGAGTTGGGCACCATTTAAAAAATACATTGTGGAAGCAGACCGAAATAATCAGTTTAAGCTCACAATTCCTAGTCCTGCTTCTCTTTTCTATCTGCATATGACGTTCTCACAAGGGCCAGGAACTTTTATAGATAAAATATTCCTTCTGGAAAAAGGCGACCGAATAAGTATGGAGATAAAGGGCAGTGATATAGCGTTTTCAGGAAAGGGCTCGATTAAGTTGAGTTGCCAAAATGAAATCTTTAAAATTAAACCATCTATTAAAAGAATGCAGCAGTTCTATATACAAGATAAAAAGAAAGATTTTGAACTGGAGAGTCACTATCTAGATTCGTTGTTAGATTTACGACTTGCCATTGCAGAACGTTTCAAACCCTTACTTCAAAAGGAAATTTATGAAATTATCAAAATTAATTGCTATGGTTTAAGGTATTTTACTTGGTTAAGAGGAAATTTTGGATTACGTAAACAACCAGAAAAATTTAAGGATTTCGTTAGTAGCAAGGCTTTTTCTGAAATTAATAGAAGCATGGAAAAGCTTTCGGATGCCAATCTATTAATAGCGGCGCCTATTTATATAGACTTTATTTGTTTACTTACTCAATTTGAATATCAAAAAGAAACAGGCAACAGAGATCATTCATCATTAGAAGCAAGGAGATGGATGTTCAATAGAATCGTGACCAAATATTCTGGTGTAGTACGCGAAAAGCTCTTGACGACATTTTTCTTGAATCTTAAGAAAGACGCAGACGCGGTCAGTTTTGTAGATAGTGCGTTAAATATTGTCAAAAAGGCTGATTATAGAGCCATAATTGAGGAAATAAAGGGGCAAATGGAAACAGGAAGGCCGTTTTATGCTTTTGAACTAGAAAATGATAAGGGTGAAATGGTGAAGCTAAGTGATTTTAATAATAAGGTCGTATTTATCGATTTTTGGTTCACAGGTTGCGGTCCATGTAAAGCGTTGAATGCCAATATGAAACCAGTTTTGGCGCATTTTAAGGACAATCCAAATGTCAAGTTTGTATCGATAAGTGTTGACGCGGATAAAAATTTCTGGCTAAAAAGTGTCGCTACGGGAGATTACACACATCCCGAGTCTATTAATTTACATGCAGGTGGTAAAGGGGCTTCTACAGAAAAGGAACACCCTTTAGTAAAGGCTTATGGTATTAATTCCTTTCCAAAATTATTTTTATTAAAGAATGGGCGTGTTTATCACTCAGACCCACCTAGGCCAGCAACCAGCGATAATGGAGATCCCAAAAAAGGAAATACCAAAAAAATGATCGATCTTATTAATGAGGCGGTTTCAGGACTTTAATCCCTTTTTCCTTTTCAATCGTCTTATAGATAGCAACTCAGGTTAATTAACAGTCGACATAAAGGTATGCGGCGGATGCTAGCGCCTTTATTTTTTTAACGAGTGCTGGCTGCTTCCTGTTTTATCCATCCTACATACAGCGTTTACAAAAAATATTCAAGAACTCTTTACCATATATAGTTACAACCAACTCAATATAAGAATCCAAAAAGCCAAAGAGGTATCGTATTATTAAAACCATACTCGATATCATCGGCTACGATATAAGCATTCGGCATATCTTTAATTTGTTTGGTCGATTTGTTTTTACCGCCAATTTCGAAAATGTAGTTGTCGTCTACTAAGAAATCACCTACCTCGGTATAGCTTAGCTGATGACTATAGGCAAGCTGATTGGCAAAAAATGTTTCTCTAATATTTCCGGAGTTCGCATTGTCTGCCGATAACGCAAAAATGAGATTGGTGTTCTCTAAATAAATCTTAGAAGGCTTTTGCAGTTTGCTGATTCCGCTCGCATCTTTAAAGAGATTTCGAGTTAGATTAATCTCTTCCAAATAATGTAAATAGGTAAGAAAAGTAGCTCTATTGATAGTGATCTTTTCACTCAGTTTGCTCACATTTGGAATAAAAGGAACGGATGCAGCAATAACCATTAGCAGTTGCTTCACTTTATGCACATACGAAATATCGACTCCTCTTAATAAAGGTAATTCGATTTCTAAGATCATGTTAATCACTTCCTGTAATCGTGATTTATAAAGATCCGGCTGTTCTAAATAAAATGGATAATAGCCTTGCTTTAAATAATTTTCTAAGTGTTGAAATGGTTTGATCAACTCATTTATACGAACAGCCTGTTGGCCAGGATGGTTTACTATTTCTTCTAAACTAAATATAGGGAGGTCTTGTCCAGTTTCTATGGTTAAGTATTCTCTAAAAGAGAAGCCTTGCATCGTGTACATCACCGCTCTTCTGCTCAAATCTGCTCTTGCATTTAGTATTTCCAATAAGGAAGATCCTGTGAAAACCACTTTTAGCTCGGGGAAATCATCGTAAATATTTTTTATCTCTTGTGCCCATTGAGGATATTTATGGACTTCATCTAAAAAAAGGTACTTACCTCCTTTGTTTACGAAATCCCTAACCAAGCCATAAAGACTATTCGTGTTGAACCAGAAGTTATCTAAACTGGCGTAGAGTGTTTTGTCCAGTTCATTAGAAAAATGAAGCTTTATGTGTTGAAGGAGCAACGTCGTTTTCCCTATACCTCTAGTCCCTTTTATCCCAATTAGTCGAGCATCCCAGTTAATAGATGCCATCACCGATCGTATAAAGTTTGTAGAAGTATACTGTAATTTACGTTGAAAACTATCTCTAATTTCTTCCATTTTGTTTACTCTAATAAACAAAAGTACATAAAATTTGTTTAGTCAGGTAAACAAAAACACATAAAAATTGTTCAATCCAGTAAACAATTTTAGCGTTTTATGCTAAATCACTCCGCATAGGAACACTCTTTTCTAGTATAGCGTAGCGGAGATAACGCAAAATTTCCCTATTATTGAAGCCGGCAGTCCCGAGCCCGGCAACTAGATTTGGAAACGTACACCCATCATACAGACGAACAATTAGTCGTCTTGCTTAGCCAAGGCGATTCGTTTGCGTACACCGAAATCTACGAACGTTACAAGTCGCTATTGTACACCTTTACCTTGCGTAGACTGGGCAATAAAGAGGAAGCGAAAGATCTGGTTGCCGAATTGTTTCTGACTATCTGGGATCGGCATAACACTTTAACGTTAACGAGTTCGCTAGCCGCTTATCTCTACACTTCGGCTCGTAACCGCATTTACGATCTGTTGGCACACAAAAAAATTCAGGGTAGATACATCGATAGTTTCACCAGTTATATGGACGAGGGCGTAGAAAATACCGATCATCTCATCCGGCATAAAGAACTATCCATCCTGATTGATAAAGAAATTGCGGCATTGCCACCTAAAATGCGGGAAGTGTTTTTACTGTCGCGCGAAACGCAACTTTCCAGAAAAGAGATCGCTATAAAATTGTCTCTTTCAGAAGAAACGGTTAAAAGTCATATGCACCATGCTTTAAAGCAATTGAAATCACGCTTAGGGTCATTCTTCTTTTTGGTATTTTTTTAATATTTATTTCACCCTAGCTTAATACTTGCCCGTCTTATCATTAGATTGCCCTAAATATTAGCTTTCCATGATACCTAAAAACGACGCAGCTGCACTAATTTCACGGTTTAATGCCGGCACGGCTACCGATGCCGAGAAGGAATTAATCAGACAATGGTTATTGTTTGGCGACTTCCCAGATTTGCGACTAAATGAAAATGAATTGGCGAGCGATTTACGAGATATCGACAAACGATTGCCGTTACGTTATGGTCCGGCTGCACAACCTACCCAACTACATAAGCTATGGAAAGTTGTTGCGGTTGCCGCTTCTATCGTACTCCTTTCTACAATTGCTTTTTACTTTTATCAGCCAGATGAAAAGCCAACTACCTATGCCAATGATGTAGCCCCGGGTACAAATACCGCTACGTTAACGCTGGCTGATGGACGTATATTGAATCTCTCGGATGCTGCAACTGGCGAGTTGGCACAACAAGAAGGGGTAAAGATCACTAAATCTGCAGATGGGCAATTGCGCTACGTTTTTTCAACTAGCCCCAAAGCATCTTCCTTATACAATACACTGAACACCCCAAATGGTGGTCAGCACGAAGTTAGTTTGCCCGATGGCACCAAGGCTTGGTTAAATGCAGCTTCTAGTATTCGCTTTCCGGTTAGTTTTGTAGGTAAAGCAAGCCGACTGGTGGAGGTTACTGGAGAGGTGTATTTTGAGGTAGCCAAGGCGTGGGGCGTGGAGAGTGGAGCAGAAAGCGTAAAGGGTAAAGCGATGGGTGTGGAGCGTAAAATTCCTTTCATTGTAAAAACTGCTACGCAACAAATCGAAGTTCTTGGAACGCACTTTAACGTAAATGCCTATGGCGATGGCGGGAAGATCAAAACAACGCTGGCCGAGGGAAGCGTACGCGTATCGTCGGCTTTGGGTAACCTAAAACTTAATCCCGGGCAACAAGCTATCCTTACTACCGATAAGCTAAGCGTAATACCAATCGATACCAACGAAGTGATGGCTTGGCGCAATGGCGACTTTATGTTTAATGAAGAGCGCTTAGAAGATATTCTAAATGATGTTGCCCGATGGTATAACATTGAGGTGGTATATGAAGAAGATGCAGCTAAAAACGTATTATTCTGGGGAATGATCAGTCGTTCGGTAAATATAAGTCAATTACTCCACATGCTAGAATCCACAGACGAAGTGCGTTTCAGTGTAAAAGGGCGTAAAATTACCGTCAGGAAATTCAATAAAAAACAAAATCAATAACCTAACAACCAAAACATGAAGATATACGAGAAAGACCCATAAGCACAGGCGGATCTCAAAAAAAGAAAGGACTTCGAATTGCAGTCGAAGCCCTTATTCTGGTAGATCCTTAAACGATCGGTAAGACAATTTTTTAGAAACCAGACAGTAAACTTAAACATTTTTGCTTAGCAAAGCAAAGATGCAGGCTATTCATCGGCCTATTGAGTGCTGTCGCAACACGATGAAAATGTATCATTTTTATTGGCTGAAGAGCCATATTCCAAAATTCCTGCTCATTATGAGATTAACCGTCATCATACTTATTTTTTCGCTGATGCAGGTCAGCGCGGCCACTTTTGGCCAACACATTACTCTGAAAGAAAACCGCATTTCATTAGAGAAAGCGTTTAAAGAAATCAGGAAACAAACCGGGTACAATATCCTCCTTTCTTCGGCAGGGGTATCCTTATCAACGCAAATCAGCGCCAATTTTAACCGTGAACCTTTAGCGCAGGTTATGGAAAAACTTTTAGCCGGACTGCCATTAACCTACACACTAGAACAAAAAACGGTAATCATTAAGGCGAAAGAGAAGTCTTTTGTAGAAAAGGTAGTCGATTATTTTGCAGCAATTGAGGTAAGTGGGAGGGTGGTTGATGAGAAGGGGGAGCCGATTGCAGGCGCTACTATTCGTATTAAAGGTACCAATACCATGGTTATTGCCGATGCTGAAGGCCGGTTTACTTTGAAAAATGTGGCTGAGGATGCCGTTATTGAAATAATTTCACTGGGCTATACCACTTGCGAAGTGAAAGCGGTAAAGGAACTGGGCAATATTAAACTAGGATTTGCGGTTGGGAGCTTGAGCGAGGTACAGGTGGTGAATACGGGGTATCAGAGTTTGCCGAAAGAAAGGGCGACGGGGAGTTTTGTGCTAGTGGATAGTGCCTTGTTAAATAGAAGCGTAGGTACAAATTTACTTGATCGGCTAGATGGAGTAACCAGCAGTTTGATATTTAACAAAAATACGAACGCAGTTGGATTTAATGAATCTGCTATTAGTATACGAGGAAGGAGTACAATATTGGGAGATCCTAAACCATTAATTGTTCTGGATAACTTTCCATTTGAGGGAGATTTAGGAAGTATCAATCCTAATGATATTGTTTCTGTAACAGTATTGCGTGATGCAGCAGCAGCTTCAATTTGGGGTACTAAGGCTGGAAATGGAGTTATTGTAATTACTACTCGGTCTGGAAAGTTTAATCAAAAAGCAAAAGTGTCGTTCAGCCAAAATATGTCTATTGGGCAGAAACCCCTCCTTCATAGCCAACCTCACCTAAGTAGTCGTGAATATGTTGAAGTTGAACAATACCTGTTCGACAGGGGGCGTTTTGATGCGACTATCAATAATGGATATGGCGCACTTTCACCTGCTGTAGAGATCATGTTGCTGTATAGACAACAACAGATTGATCTAGGCAGGCGTAACCAGATGTTGGATTCGCTATCTAGTTACAACGTATTTGAACAATATTTAGATGCATTTTATCGTGTACCAGTCAATCAACAATATCAGATGGACATTTCCGGTGGAGGTTCTGGCCATAAATATTATATATCAGGTGGGTTTGATAGAAATCTGGAGAGTAGGAATATTAATAACCTCAGTCGTAAAACGCTTAATATCAATAATACCTATGGGCTATTTAATAACAGGCTAACGTTTGGTATAGGGCTCCAATTATCGAATACTACAACAAAGACTGGACCTGCTAATTCTCCGCAATTCCCTTATGAACACATTATGGATTTCGAAGGAAGATCACTTCCTGTAACGGATGGAGTGTTAGGTTTAAGGTATGTTGGCAAAGCAGAGGCATTAGGTTTACAAGATTGGTATTATAGACCATTGGACGAGAATAAAGCAAATAATACTGTTGATCGCCTAAACGTAAGGATCAATAATTCTTTTAGTGCTACAATTACCAAACAGTTGAAGCTTTCAGGAAATTATATGTATCAGCAGGGTGAAATAGAGGATATGAGGTTGTTCAAGCAAGACTCCTATTATACACGAAATATGATCAATACGTATTCTGTGATAAATCCACTAAACGCTCAAGTTCAGCGCCCTTTTCTTTTGGGTGATATATTAAATGCTTATGAGGGTAAGACATTTGCAAATTATGGCAGATTGCAACTTGTGTTTGATAATGGGAGTTTATCCGATCATCAACTATCAGGTTTAATGGGAGCAGAGGTGTCAGACAATAGCACCATCTATAGGGCAAATACGGTATATGGTTATGATCCTGATCTGGGCACAAATGGCAATCAAGGTATTGATTTCAGCAAGAACTTTATAAATTTCTACAGTGGCGCTACAGGTAGGATCCCAACCGGACAATTGAACGGAGGAACGATAGATAGGTACTTGTCTTATTATGCCAATGCCGCATATACCTATAAGGGAAAATATACACTGTCGGGTAGCGCAAGGAAAGATGAGTCGAATATCTTCGGTGTAAAATCTAACCAAAAAGGTGTTCCGCTCTGGAGTATTGGATCTTTATGGGAAGTAACGAAAGAGCCTTTTATGGAGGGTATTTTCTTAGATGTTTTAAAACTACGAGCAACCTATGGTTTTAATGGAAATGTTGATAAATCTACCTCTGCCTATCTTACAGCAAACCCAAGCTCAACAAACAATAGATGGGGTATGGCACAGGCCACCATTTCTAACCCCCCAAATCCATCACTAATTTGGGAGCAGGTACGAAATATAAATATTGGTCTTGAAGCACATATGCTTAAAGGGAGAATTAAATTTAATGGCGAGATCTATAGAAAAGATGGTATGCATCTAATAGGCTTGTCTCCAATTGCCCCTCAAACTGGTATCAGCGTTTATAAAGGAAATTCTGCAAATCTAAAAACTCGCGGAATGGATTTAACAGTGAATGTGCAGGCTTTGGATGGTCAATTCAAATGGAATTCTAATATATTGTTAAGCCTTGTTAAAGATGAAGTCGTTCAATTTAATGTACTCCCAGGCACCAATTACGATATAGTAAGTGGAAACTTCAGAAATCCTTTAGTTGGATATCCCTATAATGCTCAATTCTCATTTCGTTATGGTGGCTTGGATCAAACAGGGTCCCCAAAAGGATATATCGGTAATACCGAAAGCAATAATTATACATTGATAAGAAATTCATCTGATAGAGAAGGATTGGTATATCATGGGTCTGGATCGCCAACTGCTTTTGGTTCAATTCTTAACAGTTTCAGTTGGAAAGGGGTGACGTTTTCTTTTAATGTGATCTATAAGGGAGGTTATTGGTTGCGAAGGAATTCTTTAGATAACACAACTTTGTTTAACGGAGGTTTTATGATACCTGATTACGATAAGCGTTGGAAGGCACCTGGAGATGAACAATTTACTTATGTGCCTGCATTGACCTATCCGGTAGTAGCTAACCGCGTTGCCCTTTATAAGTTTTCGGAGGTGCTAGTAGTAAAGGGCGATCATTTAAGACTTCAAGATATAAGAGCAGATATTGACTTACGTTCTATTTTCTTGAAAAAGTCTTTGTTTGATAAGTTAGGTTTTTTTATTCATGCGGGTAATATCGGGTTACTTTGGAAAGCCAATAAGGAAGGACTAGATCCAGATAGTCCAACTATTGCTCAAACAAATATCACATCATTTGGATTTAGGGGAACATTTTAACTGTAAAATTATGAAAAACCGAATTTTAATTATAATAATTCTTTTATCAGCCTTGGGATGTAAAAAATCTTTTTTGGATGCAAAACCTAAGACTGACTTATTAGTACCTAAAACACTCGATGATTTTACGGCGCTGTTAGATAATACAACCGTATTGAACTATACTTCGGCATTGGGTCAGATGGCAGCAGATGAGTATGTGTTTGTAAGTTATCAGACATGGCAAGCTACTTTCACTGCTACTGAACGAAATTCCTACATATGGGCTACAGATACCTTCGATGGGGAAGTTTCCAGGCTGGATTGGAACAGACCCTATATTTCTATCTTTTATGCTAATAATGTGTTGGAGGCGCTTGAAAAATCAAACTTGCAAAATACTGCGAAGGCTAATCAGTTAAGGGGATGGGCATTGTTTATTCGTGCTTTTGCTTACCATGATTTAGTTAAGACTTTCTGCCTTGCCTATAATCCTGCAACAGCCAACACCGATTTGGGACTCCCGCTTAGACTTAGCGCAGATATTGATGAAGTTTTGCCTCGTAGTAGTCTTCAACAGACCTATGATTTGATTCTGAATGATTTGCTCGAAGCTAGTCAATTATTGGGTACTGAATTTCCAACAATGAATAGAAATAGGCCTTATAAAGGGACTTCTTATGCCATGTTGTCAAGAGTATATTTAAGCATGAATAAATTTGTAGAGGCGGAGAAGTATGCCGATAGTGCTCTTATACTTTACAATCAGCTCATTGATTTTAATACTGTTTCGCAAACCAATGCTTCACCATTTGCTATTGATAATATTGAAACTATTTTTAGTTCCGCTCAGGTTTCAGATTATGGAATTACAATCAATACCGTTTCGAATACGGCAATTATGGTTGATCCAGAATTGTTGTCTACCTATAAAGTGAATGATCTGCGTAAGACAATCTACTTTGGGATAAATACAAGTGGACGCTATTATTTCAAACGTGGGTACTATGGCTCGGGGAACTATCCGTTTTCGGGCATCGCAACCAATGAGGTTATCCTCAATAAAGCAGAATGTTTAGCGAGACGTAATCAAATTCAGGAAGCTATGGATGTGCTTAATTCATTATTGCTTAAAAGATTTGATAACAGGTATGCTTATGTGAAGTTAGTAGCAACAAGTACTGAAGAGGCGATAGCTCATGTACTTATCGAGCGAAGGAAAGAATTAATATGGCGAGGAATACGATGGGGTGATATCAAACGATTGAATCAGATAGGTGCGGGAATAACCCTAAAAAGAAGCCTTAACGGTATGGACTATATTTTGCAAGTCAATAGCCCAAAATACGCACTGCCTATTCCTGAAGATGAAATTTCGAGAAGTGGTATACAACAAAATCAAAGATAAATCAGACATCGACAAAAATATAATGCGTAAAATAGTAACAATTCTAAGCCTCCTCCTACTTGTAACAAGTGTGGAGGCAGCAAAAAATAAGTTTCATGGAAAGTTTGTAGGTAGACAGTTAGGAGGAGATAGCATAGTCTTTAGACTTTTCGATACCGATAAATTAATCTCTTTAAATGATCCAATAGCAACATATACTTTTCCAATTGCTGAAGATGGCAGTTTTTCGATCGAATTCGATAAACCTAAACAATCAATCTACCACTTTGAATTCATCATTCGTATTCCTATAGATAATAAATATTTACAACTCAATAGTGTTTTGTTTGCACGTCGTTTCTTAATAGAAGCTGGGAAAGATATAAATTTGAATGTGGATTTTTCTAAAAATACAGCAGTATTCATGGGCCTTAGTAGAGATATCTTAAATTGCCAACTAAAGATTAATGAAGTTAAGCGGATTTCACCTGAGTCTTTCAAAGAGGTTACAGAAGAATCTTTCACTCAATATATAGAAGAAGATGATAGGCTAAATTCAGACAAAATAAATAAAAAACTAGAAATTTTGTTTTCCAAACAATTTAATGTTTCAAATAAACTAAAAGAGCTTATTAAACAAGATCTTATAGGATATGATAAGTTCATTTTTGCCAGAGCTGTAGCTATACAATATGCAGTAGGTTCCAAAATAAAAAAAAGTGGAATATCAGCATATTTTTTTAAAAACCAAAAGTTAGAAAGTAGTATGCTTTTTAATATAGATAGCTTATCATCATCACCATGGCATATAGAATATTTAATGAAACTTGAAATGTTAAGGATGCAAGCTAATAAGTCTATTCAAGAGGTGCCACAGACTTTCGACTATATATTTTCACAGGTGAAAAATTATAAAGGTTATGTGCATGACAAAATGTTAGTGGCCCTTTATATAGATAATTCTAAAAAGAGTTTAGATAAGGCGATGGAATTAGCTCCATCTGTTATTGAAAATATGGGGAATAACTGGTGTAAAGATTTTTTGATAAATTGGAGAAATAAAATGTCTGTAGGCGCAAAAACATTTGGCTTTTCGTTTTTAGATAGGAATGGGAAAACGGTTCGCCTTGATGATTTTAAGAACAAAGTCATTTTAATTGATTTTTGGTTCCACGGCTGTTCGGGTTGCATTCAGATAGTTCCATCTTTGAGTAAAATAATCGACAAATTTGAAGGACGTAAAGATGTAGAATTCTTGAGCATAAACATTGATAAGTATGAAAAGAGCTGGATTGCAGGATTGAATTTGGGAATATATTCTGATAAGCGTCAAATTCATCTAAATACAGGGGAAACTGGTTATAATCATCCGTTTATTAGTCATTATAATATTCTATCCTATCCCCATCTTTTTATAATAGGAAAAAATGGACAAATTATAAGTACTAGTCCAACAGATCCAAGAAAGGATGATGGGAAAGAGATTATTAGATTGATTGAGGCGGCTTTATAAGAGAGGTATCGAGGATTTTTAGGTTAATTTTAGTTAATAAACGAGGGAACAGCTGGTAGAGCGCCCTCGTTTTACATAAACCGACTTAGTCGACGGTTCAAGTGCCAACTTAGTCGAAGTCGGAACCTTAGCGGTCAACTTCGTAAGTCGTTAGATTCATCTACCAAATTCAATCTTTAACTAATGAGTAGTGAAGAATTTTATTTTTTCGTAACTTTGGATAGCATCATAAAAATGTACGGACATGGAACTCACAATAAAAATAGATAAGCGGAGTGGACTCGAAGTACCTCGTTACAACAAAGATACTGAAAAGGCGATCAAGGATGCTAAATCAGGGAAAACTACCAAAATCACTCTTCAAGATTTTAGGAAAGAACTTTTCTCGTAATGTATCATCTTCAACTAACAGGTGAGTTCAAAAAATCTCTCATACTATTTCATTTCAACCGACTTAGTCGACCATTCAAGTGCCAACTTACGAAGTCGGCACCTTAGCCGTCAACTTCGTAAGTCGTTAAAACCACTAGAATTTAACCGAAATTTCCTATCATTGCGAAAAGCTAACCCTTTATTTCGCCATGGACCACTATGCTCATTATGCAGATACAGATCTGCTCTCGCTGTTAAAAGTGGGAGACGAGGTAGCCTTTGGCCTAATTTATCGCAAGTATTGGGACAAACTTTTTTATATAGCCACCAAAAAACTTCGCAACGAGGGCGAGGCTCAAGAAGCTGTTCAAGATATTTTTTTAAAGCTGTGGGATAACCGCGCTAGGCTGCAACTGAGAGAAAACTTAGAGCACTATCTGGTAAGTGCCGTGCATTATCAAATCATTAACCGTAGGCAAAAAGCCATCAGACGTGCCGCCATCGAGCAAAAGCTGGGCAAAGCAGCCGACAAGGAAATTCTAGCCAGTCAACTGCCCGATCTTAGCAAAGAATATTTCGAACAATTACAGGCTAAACTAGATCAAGCCATACTTAACCTGCCAAATAAATGCCAACTGGTGTTTAAAATGAGCAGGAGCGAAGAGTATACCAATAAGAAAATCGCCTTGGAACTAGGCATTTCCGAAAAGGCAGTCGAAAAACACATCACCCATGCCTTAAAGGTGCTGAGAAAAAATCTTGGTCCAACACTACTGTTCTTGCTATTGGGCGAAGAGCTGCTTAAATAAAATTTTCTAAAAGGTAGGGTTTCGCCAAACATGATCGGACTATGTAATAAATAGCCCAACCATGGACCAAAAACAGATCGACATCCTTACGCAAAAAATTGCAGATCGAAGCATTAGCGACACAGAGTTGAAGCAATATTATGCTTGGCTTTTGGCCGACGACCAGCAGCCACTTCAAATAACCAGCGCTGCAACCGAGCAGGAACTTAGAGAACGGATCTTTTCGGCTATTGCCCAAAAATCTGGTCTTGCCGTTGCACAGCCTAAAAGGATTAAACTTTGGCCACGCTACTTGTCCCGAACCCGTATCGGAATTGCCGTAGCTGCTGCAGTAGTGCTGGTTATGCTTAGTGCAGGGCTTTTCTTTTATAAAACCCAAGTAAACGAAAATACCCTTGTGGCTACACAAGATATTGCACCTGGCAAAAATGGAGCTACCCTAACTTTAGCCAACGGACAAAAGATTTTAATTGACGAGACTTCGGTAGGAAACATTGCAGCAGAGGCAGGGGTAAAGATCTCGAAAACAAAAGACGGGCAACTGGTATATGAACTTACAGGTAGCAATAGCGTTCAACTCGCCTATAATACCTTGTCCACCTCGCGCGGACAACAATCGCAAGTGCGTTTACCCGATGGTACGGTGGTGTTTTTAAATGCCGAAAGCTCGTTAAGGTATCCAAATAGTTTTGTACAAACGGCTAAAAGAGAGGTAGAGCTTACCGGCGAAGGTTATTTCTCGGTAAGTAAAGATAAACGTCATCCTTTTGTAGTACGCGCTAGGGGGCAACAAATAGAGGTATTAGGAACACAATTTAATGTGAATACCTATTCCAATGAGCAAGATATACATACCACCTTGGTAGAAGGAAGTGTACGTGTATCGAATGCCGCTTCTAAACAATCTGCTGTAATTGCCCCAGGCCAGCAGGCCAGAATAAGCGGAGCATCGCTTGCTGTTGTAGATGTAGAAGTAGACGATGTAATTGCTTGGAAAGAAGGCTATTTTACCTTCAATAGACAACCTTTATCACATATTATGAACGATGTAGCCCGATGGTACAACGTAGAAGTGGTGTTCGAACAAGATTCGTTAAAAGAACTGGTCTTTTTTGGATCGATAAGCAGGTTCGATAAGGTATCGAGGGTGTTAAAACTATTAGAGAAAACCAGTGATGTAAAATTTGAAATCAAGAATAATACGATTATCGTTAGCAAAAAGGACTAACCATCCAAATTAAATCAACAAACCAAAATAAGAAAATGAAGAAACAGAAAGATAGTACGTAAGTAGGTCTTTAAAAAAGGACCCCGACAGGTCGAGGCCCTGTCTGCTCAGATAAAATAAAAATATTTCAACACTGGCGGTGCGATTAGATTTCGAAGGCTTAGCACACACGTCAACAGACAATCAAACTTAATGATTATTGCGCGCTTGTGCAATAAGCGTTGGCGTATTTATTGCCAAGATAAGAAGGTTGTCTGCAAAAAAGAACAGATAACTATGTATAGAAAATTCATACGAATTATGAAATTAACCACTTTCATATTGATGATTTCGCTGATGCAGGTAAGTGCCGCATCGTTTGGTCAGGCCATAACCCTAAACCAGCGGAATATTGCAATAGAGAAGGTTTTTACGGAAATCAGGAAACAAACCGGCTATGGGGTAGTCATGCAGGATGCAAAGTTCAATACTGCCCACCGCGTTAATGTAAGTTTTAAAGATACTCCACTCGAAAAGGTGATTAACTTTTTAATTGCCGGAACAGATATGTCGTATTCGATAGAAGATAAAACGATTCTAATTTCGAGGAAAGAAAAATCGTTATTCGAAAAGGTAGTCGATTATTTTGCGGCTATTGATGTAAGTGGGAGGGTGGTAGATGAAAAGGGAGAGGCGATTGCTGGGGCGACTATAAGAATAAAAGGCACTTCTATCCAAACCAATTCAGGTAGCGATGGCTATTTTAGTTTAAATAATGTGGCCGATAATGCGATTATTGAAATTAGGTATGTTGGTTATCAAGTTAGAGAGATTAAGGCTGCTAAAGAATTGGGAAGCATTATACTAAACATTTCCATAGATGAGCTAGAGGAAGTTGCAATTGTGAATACTGGCTATCAAAGTATTTCAAAACTACAAGCTACAGGATCAACTTTTACGGTTGGAAAGGAACTGCTAAATAGAAGGGTAGGAACTACAATTTTAGAGCGGCTAGAAGATCTGGTTCCAGGTCTTATTTTTAATAAACAGGTTCAATATGGAGATCGAACAAATATTTCTATTAGAGGTCAAAGCACAATCAGCGCAAATACAGACCCTTTAATCGTACTAGACAATTTTCCGTTCGATGGCGATCTAAGTTCTATTAATCCAAATGATGTGGAGAGTATATCTGTTTTAAAAGATGCTGCATCGGCTGCAATATGGGGAGCGAGGGCTGGCAATGGGGTAATTGTAATCACAACAAAGAATGGAAAATTTAATCAGAAGTTGGATATTGATGTAAACTCGAATTTTACTTTTGGACAGCGCCCAGACTTATACTATCAGCCTCGTATGTCAACCGCTGATTATATCCAGATACAGAGGCGGCTATTTAATGAGAATTTTTATAGAAGCACTGAATTGAGTTCTATTAATAACGTTTCTCACTTTGCATTGCCAGAAGTGGTTGAAATCTTGATTCTTAAACGTGATGGTAAGATTTCTGATGAGGAAGCGGAAAGACAGATTAATGTATATGCGAATAAGGATTCCAGATCTGATGTAAGTAATTACTTTTATAGGACATCTGCAAACCATCAACATGCCTTAAGCATGAGGGGCGGATCGGCTAATGCTAGATTTTTCGTTAGTGGAGGATACGATAAAAATTTGACATCAAGAGTAGGGAATGAAAACGAACGATTTACGCTGCAAGCGAGGGGAGAGTTTGGTTTTTTTAAAAATACACTTTTGTTTAAAACAGCTCTTTTCTCCTCTATTAGTGTAATTCAACAAAACGCATCAGTTTATGCACCCTCACCTTATACGATGTTAAGAGACGATCTAGGAAATTCCGCGACTGTACCAAACTATAGAATTCCATTTATAGAACGTAGCGTAAATGCAGGGTTTTTAAATTGGTATCATAAACCTTTAGATGAGTTAGCACTAAATAACAACAAGAAGCAACTTAATGATAATCGATTGAATTTTGCATTAGAATATGCTTTATTACCAATACTTAAGGTTTCTACTAACTATCAATTTGGATCAACATCAACAAATCAAAAGTCGATTAATGAATCCAATTCCTATTTCGTTCGGAATTTAATAAATACATATACACAGTTAGCTGCTGATGGAACATTGACCCGTCCATTACCACTAGGTGGGATAATGGATAGAGATTTATATACAAACACTAACCATTCTATGCGAACGCAACTTAGCTTAGATAAAAGTTGGACAAATGAGCATAAGCTAACAGGACTTATGGGATATGAAATGAAAACCCTTAATGCCCTGAGTGAAAGTTATCGCGTATATGGATATGATGATGAGTTTGGGGTGACATTGCCAGTAGATTATATTTCTCAGTTCCAAAGTTCAATTAATGCTAGCGGCCGCTTACTCATTCCCTATAATAATAATACAGAAGGGTTTAGCGACAGATTCGTTTCTTTCTACAATAACTTAGGATATTCTTATAAAGATAAATATTTTCTTACAGGTAGTGCGCGTCTAGATCGAAGTAATTTGTTCGGCGTGAAAACCAACCAAAAAGGAGTGCCTCTTTTTTCGGTAGGTGCTTCGTGGGTGATTACTGAAGAGCCTTTTTGGAAGATTGATTGGATGTCTAGTTTAAAGATTCGTGCCTCATTTGGATATACAGGTAACATAGACAAGACGGTTTCAGCATATACAACTGCAAACTATAGAGCCGCGTCGACGAACGGCCTTAATTCGTTAGTAAAAAGAGGATATGCAGTTATTCAAAATCCCCCAAATCCTGAACTCAGATGGGAGAGGGTAAAAATATCAGATGTTGGACTCGATTTTGTACTGTTTTCTAATCGTGTGAGTGGTAGCATTGATGGATTTATTAAGCAAGGAATTGACTTAATTGGCGACACACCTTTCCCCCCTTCAAGTGGGGTTCGAACTTTTAGAGGAAATTATGCAAATACACGTACTGCAGGAGTAGATATGGTATTATCACTAAATAATTTAATAGGCACCTTTAAATGGAACACCAATATAATTTTAAGCCATGTCAATGAAAAAGTGACCGACTACTTAATTGTTGCTAGTCCCTCTCAATATATTGATGGGCAATACCGTCCAATAGTTGGAAAACCGTTATATAATGTTTTTAGCTATCCTTCTGCTGGTCTCAATCCTGTCAACGGTAATCCACGGGGGTATTTGAATAATGAAATATCAGAAAATTATGCAGCTATTCTAAATACATCCTTAGTTAGTGATTTAATCTATTCTGGTCCAATGCGCCCGACAACATTTGGTGCGGTAAGAAACACTTTTAGCTGGAAAAACATAACTGCATCTGCTTCAATAGCGTATCGTTTAGGGCATTTTTATCGCAGACCGACAATTATATATGGGAATAATTATGGACTTAATAGTTTAAGTGGTGATTATGCATTGAGATGGCAAAAAAGTGGTGACGAAGTTTTTACGCATATACCTTCTATTCCAACTACTGTGAATAATCAACGAGATAATTTCTATGCAAGAAGTATCGATAATGTAGAATCTGCTGATCACATTAGATTACAGGATCTAAATGTTAGTTACCAGTTTAGAACAAAAAAAAGTGGTATAAAGCATTCCACTATGCAGGTATATACTTATGTAAATAATTTGGGAATTCTTTACAAAAAAAGCAAACTGTCTTTTGATCCCGATTTTGTATATAGCCTGCCTATACCTACTACTTATGCTCTCGGAATTAGAGCTAATTTTTAATTATATCTTCTAACTATTTGTTTTTCAATGAAAACGAGATTTATTTTAATACTGTTGTTGGCCGTTTTCCTACTATCGTGCCAAAAGGAGTTTCTAGAAAAGAAACCAAGAACCTCCTTACTTGTACCCTCTAAATTAGAGGATATGCAAGCCTTGTTGGATAATATCAGCATTATGAACATTACACCTGGACTTCCTTGCATCGCAGCAAATGAATTCATCGTTGTAGATAACGGATTATCCCAAGTCACAACCGTTCCTGAACGAGAAACTTACTTGTGGGCAAAAGACCCATATCAAGGAGCAACTGTGTCTGATTGGAATGTTCCCTATCAACAGGTTTTTTATGCAAATATTGTGTTAGATGGACTTAAGAAAATGGAAATCGCGGTTCAAAACACAGCCATCTGGCGAGAAATAAAAGGAAATGCTTTATTTTATAGAGCCAAGGCATTTCAATCACTAGCCAGTCAATTCTGCAAAGCCTATAATGAACGTACTGCCATGGTTGATCTAGGCATCCCTTTACCATTGGAATCTGATGTAAATATACGGCCTGGACGTGGTCGTCTAAAAAATACGTATGACCGTATTTTACAGGACCTAGCAGAAGCCGAGAGCTATTTGCCAGCCAAGGTAAGTATTAAAAATCGTCCAAGTAGGAGAGCGGCCAGAATGGTGAGCGCACAGGTTTATCTTTCAATGGGGAAATTTGAAGAGGCGAATCTATATGCTGAGAAATGCTTAAGTGAGGATGCAACATTGATTGACTTTAATGATGTTAAAATTGGGGCTTTTGATCTTTTTCCTTCTGTGCTTCCGAATAATTATGAAGAAATTATTTTCTTTTCTCAACGTGTAGCTTACGGTTTCTATTCAAGGAGCGTGCTAAGGGTTGAACCCTCATTATTTAGCTTATATCATGATAATGATTTGCGGAAATCTGTTTATTATTATAAAGTAGCTTCTGGTGCTACCTATTTCAGTGGTTATTATGGTTTGGCAAATGACGAACTTTATTTAATTAGTGCAGAGAGTAAGATCAGAACAGGCCAGGTAGAAGCTGGTTTGCAACAGCTAAATACGCTTCTACTCAAACGGTATAAAAATGGAACCTATATTCCTTTTAGTAATCTAAGCCAAGATGAAGCTATGCGTGCCGTTCTAAACGAAAGGAGAAAGGAGTTGGTTTGGCGAGGTGTGAGATGGTTTGATGCTAAACGTTTAAACCTAGAGGGCAAATATCCTGTAACTTTTTCAAAAACATATAATGGAATTAATTACATCCTCCCTCCGAACGATCCAAGATATGTGTTCCCAATCCCAGATGATGAAATAAGAGAAAGTGGCATTCAACAAAATTGATTTTTATTAGAATAAATTATGAAAATAACGAAATATGTATATATTATTTTAGGGGTTTTATTTGCCTTTAAACTTAATGCACAAGAAAATACTGGATTTACCATGCCCAGTAAATCGGATATCTATCGCAAATTGGATAGGAGCAAATTTCTAGTTAATCAGGGTTTTATTGACCAAAACAATCAGGTAAGGCAACTGTCTATTTTAACCAGGTATATTGAGGGCCTTAATGGCAGCCAAGCAACATATCCAGCCGACTCAATCTTAGGTCAACGTTTTACAGTGATTAACTCTGCCATAGGCAAAATTTTTCAGGCTGCTTTTACAAATGATGGACTTTTCACGAATGTGAATACCGTATATGAGGTAAAAGACAGTATTAGAATTAATCCGGCAGGTCTGTCTGGCCCATCCCTCCTTGATTGGAGAAGAAAGTATAGTGTCTGTTATGAGAGAATTGTACCATTCAACCAGGTGGGATCTTTATATCCTGCAATAAAAAACGATCTTCCATATTACTTTCCTGAATATATTGGTGAAGTTCAAAAACGAAAGATGAAATGCATTGCGTTGATAAGGACAGGAGGAGAAGGCTTTATGGCAAAAAAAGAACTTACTCCTTTTCGACAAGTAAATAATGCGAATGAAAATGGAATTTTTCGAGGCGTAACGATAAAGAGTTTTATTACACCCTTTCAGGTGCTACATCTCCAGCACTATTGGTTGCCCATTGTTGATGAAACAGCATATATGGGTATGATTGATATAGAGTTAGCTGCTCCCCTAAATGACATAGAAAGCCTAAACAAATCACTTGAAAAATATGGATTAAAATTTGTAATTAAGGAGGCTTTAGTTGATGTTTTGGTGATTTCTGATACGGTTAAGCATTAGTTTGTATACATATGAAGAAATTTAGAATTATGTGGAGATTTGCGTTGTTAATAGGTGGTCTTTTTTTGGTGTCACAGCGTGTGAATGCACAAGTGGCCGTTGATGTAATTAAGCTGGGTATTGCCCCAGGCCAAGAATTACCTGATTTGGTACTCAAACATATACTGCATTTTAAAACTAAATCGGCGAAGATATCAGATTTTAAAGGGAAATCTATTATCCTGGATTTTTGGGCTTCTTGGTGTAGTCCTTGTTTAGCGATGTTACCAAAGGTTGAGCGACTACAGATAGAGTATAAAGATCAGGTGCAATTTATTCCAGTAACATATGAGTCAGCGGAAGTTATAACGCCTATCCTCGATCGATTGAAGATCGGAAAAAGCGAATTATTGCCGTTCGTTTTCTCAGAGACAACGTTACAGAAGCTCTTTCCTCATGTTTATTTGCCTCATTATATCTGGATTGATAAAGCTGGTGTGGTGAGGTTTATCACGGGTATGGAAGAGATTAACGAAAAAAATATTGAGGGTTTTCTGAAGTCACAATCGCACATCGAAAATAAAGAAGGTAACTAAATATAGAATTTTTCAGGTTAATTAATAGCAAGAAACGAGGGAACAGCTGGTAGAGCGCCCTCGTTTTGGTATTAGCTAATTTGTTAATTAGCTAATTCCTCAACCCATTCAAGAAATTAAAAATAATTCCTTATCATTGAAGCCACAGAGGTATAACCAACCGCTTATCAATGATCAAACACCCACCTCATCTCGAAGCAGAGTGGTTGGCACAAATAGCCAATAGAGACCATCGTGCTTTTAAAACGGTGTATGATCATTACCGCCCGCTAATTTATTCCTTTGCACTAAAATACCTCAAATCTTCAGAGCCAGCAGAAGAAGTGGTGCAAGAGGTATTCCTCAAATTCTGGCGTATGGAGCATAGTTTGCTCGATATTGGCAACCTCAATAACTTCCTGTTAACCATGACCCGTAATCGGGCGCTCGACGTACTTCGGCGCATGAAGCTAGAAAGAACCTATGCTTTTCCCTTAGAAGCCGCTTCAGAAGAGCTTAGTCACGATACCGAAGAAGCCATTTTACTGCGTGATACCAAAAAGGTTCTCGATGATGCCGTTGCACTACTGCCCCCACAGCAGCAACTGGTGTACACGCTATGCCGTATCGAAGGCTTAAAACACGAGGAAGCGGCTAAACGACTAGAGCTATCGCCCGAAACAGTAAAGCGGCACATGAAGCTAGCCTTAAAATTTTTACGCAGTTATGCAGGTTCCCGTACCGATATTACGGTCATTCTCATTATCTTAAAATTATTATAGGTTGCATTGACCCCAGACTTGGCCTCATACGTCTATAGCGTAAAGGGGCTATTTATGTGCTTCTTATTCCAATTTTAACAGATGGATAAACAACAAATCATTGTACTACACGAAAAGTACCTCGTCGGACGACTTACCGAAATGGAGCTCCTAGAATGGCAAAGCATTTTGCGCGATGCGCAGCACGAGCCTTTGCTAAAAGAGCTGATGCGTGGAACCTGGGAAGAACTCCATTTCAGAACTTTAACCGATGTTTCTGCGAACACCGCAACTCAGATGTTTAATGCTATTGTGGCACCGGCAAAAGTAGTGAAAATGTATTCGCCATTAGCCTTATGGAAACGCATTGCCCTAACTGCTGCCATTGTATTAATAGCCTTTGTTACCAGCTTATATTTCTACAACAGACAAGAAAAGCAAGTACAGCCAGCTTATGCTGCCGACCACGCGCCAGGTGTAAATGGGGCAACGCTAACCTTGGCGGGAGGTAAACAGATAGACTTGAACAAGGCCAATGATGGCGCTTTGGCAGCAGAGGCAGGAGTAACCATCACCAAGACGGCCGATGGCCAGTTGGTTTATTCAGTAAACAATAGTAGCGCACAAGCAGGAAGTATGAATACGCTTTCTACTACCCTTGGACAAACCTATATGGTCATTTTGCCCGATCAAACGAAAGTGTGGTTAAATGCAGCTTCCCAACTTCGCTATCCAGCCTCATTTAATGGCTTGGCAAAAAGAGAGGTAGACCTTACCGGTGAAGCCTATTTTGAAGTAAGTAAAACCAACATCCCCTTTATCGTGAAAACAGCAACCCAAGAAATCGAAGTATTAGGAACTCACTTTAATGTAAATAGTTATTCTACAGAAGAACCCGTTCGTACTACCTTATTAGAAGGATCGGTAAAAGTGACGGCAAAAGCGGCCTCGAAAGAAACGGTCACCTTAAAACCCGGGCAGGAAGCCAGTTTGTTGGCATCAAGGCTTAGGGTAAAAGATGTGGAGGCCACATATGCGGTAGCCTGGAAAAATGGCTATTTTATGTTTAATTCAGAAAGCCTGGAAGAGATTATGGAGCGGCTGTCCAGATGGTATCAGGTAAAAGTGATATTCGAAGATGAACAGCTAAAGCGTCAGACTTTCTTTGGTACGGTATCTCGCTTTGAGAACATTTCGAAGGTATTGCGGATGCTGGAAAAAACGAAAGAAGTGGCATTCGAAATAGAAGAAAATCAAGTAAAAGTAAAATCAAATACACCTAAACAACCCAACTAATATGATGAGAAAAGATACTGCACCTTAGCACCATGTAGACAATAAGAAAGGATCCCGGTTGAAGCCGAAATCCTTCTGTCTGAAAAACATTGATCAAACAATTATTTTATAACCTGGCCATTACGTCTAGCTCTTCAAAATTAGCGTAAAGCCTTAAACAGACACGTAAACATAGACAATATTGCCTGTAAATGCAATAGGGGGATGCATTTGCACCGCTATGTTTACGGTCCAAACGGACAACATGCACAAGAAATTAACAAAGAAATTAATATGGTATATGAAATTAACCACTTTCATATTAATCTTATCACTGATGCAGGTAAGCGCTGCATCGCTAGCACAAAAGGTTACGCTTAAACATAAGGGCATCACCTTAGAAAAATTATTTATTGAGTTAAGGAGCCAAACGGGCTATGACGTGTTAATGAACAACACCACATTTAATACCGCCCAAAAAATTAATGTCGATTTTGTAAACACCCCGCTTCGAGAGGTATTAGACAAAGTGGTGGCTATTGGCAATTTAACCTACGCTATTGAAGACAGAACGATCATCATTCGGCAAAAGGAAAAGTCTTTTTTAGAAAAGGTCGTCGATTACTTTGCCGCTATTGAGGTAAGTGGGAGGGTGGTTGATGAGAGGGGGGAACCTATCGCGGGGGCAACTATTCGCATTAAAGGCACGAGTACTATGGTCATTGCAGATGCTGAAGGCCGGTTTACGTTAAAGAATGTAGCCGATGATGCGGTGCTTGAGATCATTTCTCTGGGCTACACCACCCGCGAGGTTAAAGCCGTAAAAGAATTGGGTAGCATTCAACTAGGATTTGCGGTGGGGAGTTTGGAAGAGGTGCAGGTGGTGAATACGGGGTATCAGCGTTTGCCGAAAGAAAGGGCGACGGGGAGTTTTGCTCAAATAGGTGAAAGCCTATACAACGAGCAGATTGGAACAAGTGCTTTAGACCGAATCACAACAATTACCAACGGAATAGCACCACTAGCTAGACGTTTTGAACACATGTCTATGGTAATAAGAGGGTTGAGTACTTTTACTTCATCTATACAAAAGCCATTAGTGATTGTAGATAATTTTGAATATATAGGCGACCTGGCGAACATAAACCCGAATGATGTAGACAATATAACTGTGCTTAAAGATGCAGCTGCCGGATCGATATGGGGTGCCAGAGCTGCCAACGGAGTCATTGTAATCACAACCAAAAAGGGAAAATTCAATCAGCAAACAAAGGTAGGATTCACCAGCAATTTAACCGGCATAGAAGAACCAAACCTAATGAGTTTAAAGCTTCTTTCTTCTTCAGATCTAATTGATGTAGAACAACTTTTATTTAGTCAAAAATATCGTTTTGCGGATACTGCGAGTCGTACCCGCCCACCGTTTTCCCCAGCCTACGAGATACTTTTTGAAGAGAGGGCAGGAAAAATAACAAATGCGGAGGCCATGCAGCGGCTCAACCGTTTAAGGCAAAACGATGTTAGACATGATTTTAGCAAACATTTTTATCGCAATGGACTTAATCAGCAAAATGCGCTGAACTTAAGCGGTGGTTCTGCCAATATGAATTGGGCAATTAATGCGGGTTACGATAAAAATATAGGCCATACAAGTGAAACTTATGACCGTCTCACCTTTAGGTCATCGAATCAACAGAAGATTAATGAACAGCTTAGCCTTTCCGCAGATCTCCATTACATCGCAAGTAGCTCAAGATCCGGAAAGCCCTCTTGGGGAAGTATTGCGACCAGCTCGGGAAGTTTGCCCATCTATACGTCGTTTACTGATGAAAACGGAAACGGATTGCCACTCTATCATAAATATAGACAAGGATTTATAGATAATTTTGGCGATGGGAAGCTCCTCGATTGGAGATATTATCCGTTGGAAGATTATAAGCACGATACGCAAAAAATTAGTATCCAAGATATGGGGGTAGTCTTTGGTTTAAACTATAAACTAAATTCCGCTCTAAATTTCGACGTCAAATACCGGTATGCCAAACAAGAGACCAAGGTTGAATATATGCACGGTGTAGAAAGTTATATGGCAAGAGACCTTATAAATAACTTTAGCCAGATGAACGCAACAACCGGTGCTGTCACTTATAAAATTCCGAAAGGAGCCATATTGGATCAGGATACACGAACAGCTAATTCACAAAATTTACGGGCGCAATTGAACGCAAATAAAAGTTGGAAAAAGCACAATGTTAGTTTTCTTGGCGGAGCAGAGATCAGCGAACTTATTTTTGAATCGGCCAATAACCGGACATATGGTTACAATCCCGCTATTCTTAGCTATGTGGATGTAGATTTTGTAAATCTATACCCTCTATTAGTTTCAGGTGCAACGTCTTTTATTCCTCAATCCAAAGGTTTTGGAAAAACAGATACCAGACAATTGTCATTTTATACCAATGGATCGTATAGTTATAATGGGAAGTATACACTTTCTGGAAGTGCCAGAAGAGATGCATCAAATATTTTTGGGGTCGAAATAAACAATAAATGGAAACCCTTATGGTCAGTTGGATTGGCCTGGGATTTATCGAAAGAGAGTTTCTACAAGTTGGGCGCTTTTCCTGAGTTAAAGCTTCGTGCAACCTATGGCGCTCAAGGAAACATTGACCCTTCGAAAGTCGCTGTAACGACTATTCGCTACGGAAATTCTACAAATCGTTTTACACAAACCCCCGTAAGCCAGATCAATAATTATCCGAATCCTGATTTAAGATGGGAACAGGTAAAAATGTTCAATCTAGGTCTCGATTTTGCCGCCCTGCAAAGGAGGATTAAAGGTAGTATCGAGTTTTATACGAAAAAAATGGAGGATTTGTATGGCAACTTTCCAATCGATAGAACTACAGGAATAGGCTCAGGGGCGGTGGTTAGAAATATTGGTGTTGCACGAGGGCATGGATTAGATATACAGCTGAAAACGCTGAACACTACCGGAAAGTTAAAATGGCAAAGCGATATCATTTTTAATAATTATTATGATAAAGTGGTAAAGCTAAAAAAGCAGCCACAATTCGCAGACGTTTATGCAGGTGGAGAAGGACTTTCACTATTAGAAGGTTATTCTACTAGTGCAATGTTTGCGCTGAAATGGGGAGGCCTGGATCCGCTTACCGGTGATCCAATTGGGTATTTTGACGGACTTTCTAGTAAAAACTACATAGACATTGTTAATAAAACAAAGTTTTCAGATCTGATTCATATCGGCAATAATATGCCAAATATTACCGGATCGATCGGGAATTCTTTTACCTACGGCAGTTTCTCGTTAAGTCTGCGTATTTCTTATAAATTGGATTATTACTTTAGACGCTTGTCGTTGCAGTATTCGGAGCTTAATAATCGACGGGGACATAGTGATTTTGCAAATCGTTGGCAAAAGCCCGGTGACGAAATGTACACTAACGTCCCTTCACTGGTATATCCATTTGTTGCAGCAAGAGATCAATTTTATGCCTCTTCTGAAGTGCTAATCGCAAAAGGTGATCATATAAGATTGCAATATATTAATCTTAGCTATAGTCTTTCCAAGCAGACTTTTAAAAATATGCCTTTTGATAATTTAAACCTTTTTGTGAACGGCAGCAATCTTGGTGTTCTTTGGCGGGCAGATAAAACAATAACAGATCCAGACTTTGAGGGCGGTTTACTCCCCTCTAAAAGAGTGGCTTTTGGAGTTAGAATCAACTATTAAAAATTAGTAAAATGAATAGATATTTTTTAAAAAACAGCTTAGGTTACTTTTTTGTTCTTGCCCTGCTGAGTCTCAGTTGTAAAAAGGTTCTCGAGGTAAAATCAAATCAAAAACTAGCCACACTTACAAACATTGGAGAATTACAATCGCTATTGGAAGATCAAACGCTCCTAAATGATAATCAGTCTTCAAGTGTAGAGTCGGCTGCTGATGACTATTTCTTAGAAACTTCAGATTGGAAAAGCCTAAGTGAAACAAATAGAAATTTATATACGTGGAATAAAGAAAATCAGTTTGTTAGCAATGGATCTAACGATTGGGTTAAAATGTATACCGGAGTATTTTATGCGAATACAGTTCTTGACCATATTGACGGAATAGCACGAAGCAGTGGCGATGAGCAGGAGTGGAACACAGTGAAAGGACATGCATTGTTCCTGAGATCGAGGTGCTTTTTCCAGTTGGCACTCATATGGGCTGAGGGATACGATAAGAGCAACTCAAAGGAACTCCTGGGTATACCTTTACGTTTAAATTCCAATTACAACGAAAATTCGGTAAGAGCTAATTTATATGATACTTACAACAGGATTGTTGCTGACCTCAAAACGGCTGCTAAACTGCTGCCCGTTACCCCAATTCACGTGGTACGTCCGTCAAAGCCGGCTGCATATGGATATTTGGCGAGGGTTTATCTTTCCATGGGCGAAACGGACAGCTGTTTTAAATATGTTAACCTTTCTTTGAATTTGAAGAGCGACCTATTGGATTATAACAGTAATAGTGGTATAAATCCGTCGGCCCAGTATTCCTTTTTAAGATTTAATCCCGAGGTTGTTTATGATTCAGGAACTGGTGGCACCCCGCAAACATTGGTTTTCGGAAAGATAAATCCGGATCTTTACGATAGCTATCATGAAAATGATCTGCGTAAAACATTATATCATAGAGGGAACTCAACTATAAACATATTTAAAGGGTCCTATCAGGGAACAAGTTCGTTAGCCTATGGCATCGCGACAGATGAATTGTACATCATGCGTGCAGAATGCTATGCAAGATTGAATAGAGTTTCAGAAGCACTTGCAGATATAAATAAAGTACTAGTCAATAGATGGAAAAAAGGCATGACGTTTATTCCGGTTACAGCGGTCGACTCGAAAGAAGCCCTTCACAAAATTTTAATTGAACGCAGAAAGTCACTTGTTTTTAGAGGTTTGAGGTGGATGGATATCAAACGCTTAAATCGAGAGGGTGCTGGAATTATACTGAAACGAAATTTGGATGGGCAAGAATACATCCTTCTTCCCAACAGCCTTGGCTATGCGATGCCAATTCCCGAGGATATCATTGCGATTTCAGGAATGAAACAAAATCCCAGATAAATAAATTTCTCTACATCTTATTTTAAATAATGTTATGAAGAAAATAGTAACGATTGTATATGTTCTAGCGACTTTTATTTTTTCCGCCCAGGCACAGCGTCCTTTGAAGATCGGCGATAAAGTGCCAAATTTTATAGTCACCGATATTTTAAATCGTAAACAATCGGAAATTGAGTTTGCGAAACTTAAAGGAAAAGCTGTCATTCTCGATTTCTGGAATATTTCCTGTATGCCTTGTATCGCAGCAATGCCTAAATTGGACAGTCTGCAAAACAAATTTGTGGATGATCTGCAAGTAATCACCCTCGCATTTACCAAGGAAAGCAAGTGGAAAGAAGAACCCCGATTAAGGAAAAGTCATATATTTAAGCAAGTAAAACTACCCATTGGGGCATCAAATGAAGTATTGAAGCAACTCTTTCCGTATCGTGCTTTGGGACATCACGTTTGGATAGATAAAAATGGCGTAGTAAAAGCCCTAACGAGTTACGAAGAGGTTACCGCAGAAAATATTGAAAAGCTAATTAACGGAGAGGAGTTAAACCTACCTATTAAATGGGAGTTTGTTGCATTCGATAGAAGGAAACCACTACTCACTTTCGCGCAACCTGGGGTTAAACAACCTCAATTTCTATATTATTCCACCTTTATGGCTACAATAGATGGAGTAAACATTGCAGGCGGATTAACTGACGATAAGAACACAGGGATTAAAAGTATGTCTATTACCCGTTCAATTCCCCGCTTTATTGAAATCGCTTTGAATCAAAATCAGAAAATTAAAGAAGAGAATTTTATTTTAAAGGTGAGTGATCCTTCAAAATATTTCAAACCTAAAGATGTTGCATCGATTACCTGGAATGGCCAGAATACTTATCTGTACTCATTTAGATTACCCAACCACCTTAGTAAACTTGAGGTAGATCGCTATATACAGCAAGATATCATCAAATGGCTAGGTGTCATAGGTATTACGATTTCCAAGGAAATGAAGTTAATAAACGGCATTGAAGAAGCTTTTTTCACTATTACAGAAACGGATTTTAGACTACCGAATACAAACGTTAATTAATAACAATAAACGAGGGAACATCCGATAGGGAGCCCTCGTTTATATTTTTATCCGGATATAACCGTTTATCATAAGGTTACAGGTGTGCCATAATTTATTTTTGTTGGCATGAAGCATTTTGGACGATACATTGATCCATTTACCAATTTTGGTTTTAAGCTTTTCGGATTTTGTTGTTTTAATGTATAAGATTTGAAGGTTGTTTAATGCGCAATAGAGCAACGGAACCAATGATTGAGGAATTTAAAGATGATCCAAGAATAAAATTTGTTTCTCTCTGTGTTGATGGTCATAAAAAGTCGTGGTTAGAGAGTATTGCCAAGGGACCATATACTCACCCCAATTCAATTAATCTATATGTTGCAGGTCATGGGATTGAGATAAGCAAGAGGCATCCTTTGCTGGCAAAATATAATATTACGAGTTATCCAACTGTAATGATAGTTAGATCAGGTAAGCTGTTCTCAGCAGAGCCCCCTTTCCCAGATCCAAAAGATAAAAAAGACATTAAGATAGGAAACTCAAGAAAATTTGTGGAGCAGGTGGAAGAGACATTCACCGGAATTAAATAACAAAACTTGTTTCCTAAATCGACTTAGGAAGTTAGCAGTTCAAGTGCCCGCTTACGAAGTCGGTACCCTTATTTCATCTCATAGCAATAAACAAAGCAAGCTCATAAAGGAATTTCCTAAAAAGATTGCTTCGTTTCCTTCCTCACTCGCAATTGACGGATGAAAATCATTACAGATTTTATAGCATTCTACCTTAATTTATTTATAATTGATTTTTTATTTCTGTTTTAATCTCCGAAAATTAAATCAATTGGCCCTAAAACCCCTCTATAACGAGCAAGATTTGCTGGCTAAAACAGCCATGGGAGATGAGCATGCCTTTGGAATATTGTATGAGCAGTATCACAAAAAGATCTATGTATTTGCCTTGCAAATATTAAATGCTCAAACTTTAGCAGAAGAGGTAATGCAAGTAACCATGCTAAAGCTCTGGCAAATGGGCGATGCACTTACCACCATTCATCACTTAGATGCCTATTTAAAAACCATCGCTAAAAATACGGCTTACAACATGCTTCGCCGCTTAAAACTCGAACAATCTGCCAGTGAGAGGATGAGTAGCGACTGGACAGAAAACCATAATGATACCGAAGAGCATATTATTTTAAACGACACCAAGAAAATACTCGAAGAAGCCATTGCGGCACTTCCCCCTCAACAACGCTTAGTCTATCAGTTATGCCATCAAGAGGGACTTAAATACGAAGAAGTGGCCGAAAAGCTAAGCCTATCTCCCTTAAGTGTACAAACTTATATGAAATTAGCCTTGCGCTTTCTGCGCAATTATGTCTCCAAACGCACAGATATTGGGGCATTGCTCATTATTTTAAAATTCTATATCCCCTAAATTAATTCTGGCGTGTCTTGTAAGAAAGTGATGTTAAGCGCATACTAAAACATCGACCTATTCTTATGACCAAAGACAGAATAATTGAACTATATCTACTTCATCGCGAGAAGATCGCTAGTAGTGCCGAACAACAAGAGTTCGAAGAATTGCTTTCGCTACCAGAGGCAGAACATACCCTCAAGGAATTTTTTGGTCACACGTGGGATAATTTGTCCCCAGCCGATTTTACAACGGTAACCGTAGAAAATTCCAAAGCTATCCTTACCAACATTGTGACCATGCCGCAAACAAAACAAAAAAAGGCGAAGCTCTGGCCTCGAATCGCGGTTGCTGCCTCCATTGTATTTGCTGTACTTATAGGTGGGTATTTTTATTCTAAAAAACAAGGATTAAGGAGCAAAGATCAAGGAGCCTTGAGCATAGCTAACGATATTGCTCCAGGTAAAAATGGGGCAACGCTTACCTTGGCTAATGGACAAAAGATTTTAATTAATGATGCACTTGCAGGTGACATTGCAAATGAAAGCGGAGTGAGAATTAGCAAATTAGCAAATGGGCAAATCTCGTACACGGTTATTGCGAGCGATAGCGAAGGTACTCAATACAATACGCTATCTACCTCAAGAGGGGAGCAAGTGCAGATTCGTCTGCCCGATGGTACTTCGGTTTGGTTAAATGCCGAATCGTCATTAACCTACCCTACAAGTTTTGCCAAGCTAGACAAACGTCTGGTAACCCTTACGGGCGAAGGTTATTTCGAAGTGGCCAAAGATAAGGCTCATCCTTTTAGGGTAGATGCTGCTGGTCAACAAGTAGAGGTGTTGGGTACGCACTTTAACATTAATTCATATGCTGATGAATCGGCCATTCGTACCACCCTTTTAGAAGGTAGTGTAAAGGTGGGGCAGAATGGGACTGGAAAAGTATTAAAACCGGGCGAGCAGGCCGTTTTAAAAGGTGCCGAGCTAACGGTACTACCGGTAGATGTTGAAAACGCGGTGGCTTGGAAAAATGGAATGTTTGTTTTTGAAGACGAGCCGCTGTATAGTGTAATGAGGCGTGTAGCGCGCTGGTACGATGTAGAAGTGGTGTACGATGCCGATGTGGATCAGAATAAATTGTATTGGGGTGGCGTATCGCGCTTTGATAATGTTTCGCAAGTATTGAGGAAACTAGAACTCACAGAAGGAATTCATTTTAAGATTGAGGGGAGGAGGATTTTAGTAATGAGGTAAATACATACATCTGGTATCCGTTCACTTGATTAACCACCTTACTGAAAAGTAAAACCGGAAGTGCTAGAACACCCCCGGTTAAGTGTACTGGCTAATAAATTTATTGCTGCATTGGCCAATTCATTTTCGACGATTGCATGGCCTTTGCAATTCACCAAACACAACCAAATTTATGAAATTAAATTATCTATTTGGGTGCATTAGCTCTTTTATTGTGCCCAAACAAATACTGCGGATCATGAGGCTTAGCATTATCTTAATGACATGCTTTCTCTTGCAGGTCAGCGCCTCGAGCTTAGCCCAGCGCATTACCCTTAAAAGCGAAAACATAACGCTGAAAAATGTTTTTCAGCAAATCAGGAAGCAAACTGGCTACGTCGTACTTGCCGAGTCTGCCCAGATTAACAAAATAAAACCCTTTGCCGTTAACTTGGTAGATGTACCCCTAGAAAGTGCCCTAGAAAGAATATTGAAAGGGCAGGAGCTCGACTTCTCTATCGAAGAAAAAACGATTGTAATTAAGAAAAAAGAGAAGTCTCTACTAGATAGAGTGATTGCCTATTTTACACAAATAGATGTAACCGGAAAGGTGGTTGATGAGAAGGGAGAACCGATTGCTGGGGCAACCATTCGCATTAAAGGCACGAGTACTATGGTCATTGCAGATGCTGAGGGCCGGTTTATATTAAAGAACGTAGCCGATGATGCGGTGCTTGAGATCATTTCCATGGGCTACACCACCCGCGAGGTTAAAGCCGTAAAAGAATTGGGTAGTATTCAACTAGGATTTGAGGTGGGGAGTTTGGAAGAGGTGAATATAGTTAATACTGGGTATCAGAGTTTATCGAAAGAAAGAGCTACTGGAAGCTTTGTCTTAGTGGATAGCACATTAATTAATCGAAGTGTTAGTACGGGTATTTTGGATAGGTTAGACGGTGTTACAAGTGGGTTATTAACTACAAAGAGTAGCTTACGTGGGGTAGATAATAAGTTAATGATTAGGGGTAGAAGTACATTGTTTGGGGAAGAGGCACCATTGATAATAGTAGATAATTTTCCATTTGATGGAGATTTGGAAAATATCAATCCTAACGATGTTAAGAGTATCACTCTTCTAAAAGATGCTGCTGCATCTTCTATATGGGGCACCAGGGCAGGAAATGGAGTAATTGTTATTACAACTTTTAAAGGCAATTATCAAAGTAAACAACGAATCAGTTTAAACACCAATGTAAATATCGGCGCTAAGCCAGATTTGTATCAGGCACCTTGGTTCACCTCTGCACAATGGCTAGACATCGAGCAATTTTTATTCAATAAGGGGGCTTACAATACGGTAATTAACAATGGATATGGAGTTATTTCTCCTGCTGTAGAGATGATGAACCAGCGCAGAAGAAATGAAATTTCAGCAGCTGATTCCTTAAGACTAATAAATGAGTTAAAACAATATGATGTACGCGGCGATATGCTTAAATATTTGTATCGACCTAGTGTAAATCAGCAATATGCGTTGAACATAAGCGGGGGTGGTGATAAAAACAGATATTTTGTTTCGGCGGGTTACGATCATAATCGAAATACGGATGTTACCGATAGTTACAGACGTTTCACATTCAATACCAGTAATACCTACAAATTGCTCAAAGATAAAATGGAGATTTCTGCGGGAATTAATTTTACCTCATCAAAATCTTTGACTAACAATCAATCTTACCGACAGCCAGGTTCTCCCTATGAAAGGTTAATAGATGGGAGCGGTACACACTTAGCGATCCGTAATGGACTACGATTGAAGTATATTGATACCGTGGGGAAGGGAAGGCTCTTAGATTGGCATTATCGCCCATTAGATGAACTAGAACCTAGAACCGAAAATGTACTTACCAGCTATCTTATAAACCTTGGTGCTGATTATACCGTGTTAAAGGGATTGAAGTTATCGCTACTTTATCAAATGCAAAAGCAGACTATAAAAAGAGAAACAGATTATGATGAAGAATCGTTCTTTACCCGGGATTTAATTAATAGAATTTCTAAAATAAACACAGCAACAAATAGCGTGGTGAGACCGATTCCATTAGGAGGTATTTTAGATCATAACAATTCACAATTGAATTCAAATAAGGGTCGATTTCAAGTAAATTATAGTACATTGATAGATGAAACACATCAATTAAATGCAATTGCAGGTACAGAAATTAGAGATACGCGTACGGATCGTCTGGAACAACGGATGTATGGATTTAATCCGGATTTGTATACCAATGCAAATGCTACGATTGACTTTACGAGAGATTACTCCCTAATTTACAATCCAGCCAGCTCAATAAGATTAGATGCACGACAATCTAGCGGTTACGCCCTTGATCGTTATTTTTCTTACTTTGGAAATTTAGCTTATAGTTATAAACAGCGATATACGCTAACTGCGAGTGCGAGGAAAGATGAATCTAATCTCTTTGGAGTTAAGCCAAATCAGAGAGGGGTGCCATTATGGTCTACAGGTTTATTGTGGGGCTTGAATAATGAAAATTTTTACAAGTTGGATTGGCTACCCGTTCTAAGATTAAGAGCAAGCTTTGGCTATTCAGGTAACGTAAACAAAAGTTTATCGGCATATCTAACGGCAGCTCCTGATGCGAATAATGTATATGGTGCTCCCGTAAATATAATTGTAAATCCTCCTAATCCCTCGTTAAGATGGGAAAGAGTGAAAATAGTAAACGTAGGGCTAGATTTTAGCACCAACGGCAACAGGATTAGCGGAAGTATTGAGCCGTATGTTAAAGAAGGAATAGATCTTTTTGGAGATGGGCCTTTGGCTCCCCAAACAGGGAAAATTTCTTACAGAGGTAATACAGCTAACACAAATACCAAAGGCCTGGATTTGAGCTTAAATACCCTAAATATAGATAGAGCTATTAAATGGTCAACTAATTTTCTATTTAGTTCAAGCAAGCAAATAGTTACACGCTATCTTTTGTCTGAGAGTACCAATTCTTTAGTCATCACAGCAACAGGGGCTAATCCGATTGTCGGTAATCCCTACTATTCAATTTATGCTTATAAATGGGCAGGTTTAGATCAACTTGGAGATCCCCAGGCTTTCCTAAATGGTGTCCCAAGTAAAAATTATGCGGGTTTAGCAAATTCATTAGATCGAAATAATATCCGATTGATGGGTTCTTCTGTGCCCACCAAATTTGGTAACATCCGTAATACGCTTTCATACAAAGATTTGGAGCTATCATTTAATATTACTTACCGCCTAGGATACTCCTTTAGACGTAATTCGCTAAATAATGGTTCCATTTATACTACAAGCGGATTCGCAAGCAATGTTGATTACGAGAAGCAATGGGCTAAACCCGGTGATGAAGCAATTACATCTGTTCCTATCCTTCGATATCCAAATGTAGCAACAAGAAGTAATATATATACCTATGCAGATATTTTGGTAGAGCGCGCCGACAATATTAGACTTCAAGATATTCGATTAAACTGGAATTTAGGAAGCAATAAATGGGTTAAGCGTCACTTCTCAAACTTGCAGGTATATTGCTATGCGAATCAATTGGGATATATCTGGAAGGCGAATAAACTGGGTTTGGATCCGGATGTGCCAAGGCCGGATATTAATATTACCTCCTTTAGAAGAACTATTGCATTTGGTCTAAAGGCTGATTTTTAATTTAAAAAATTATGAAACTAAATTCTATTTATTATCTATTAATATTATTTTTTCTTACAGGATGTAAGAAAGATTTTTTGGATGCAAAACCCTCTTCCGATATTTTAACACCAAGTTCCCTTAGCGATCTCAATGGTCTTATGGAACGCTTGTCTTTATACGGTACTGGAGGGATGGCCCATATCGCTGCCGACGAGTACCTAATCGCTTCCGATCAGGATTATTTTGCATTGCCTAATGCAACACAGCGCAACGGTTATATATGGGCTTCAGATATTTATGAGGGGGAAGCACAGCGAGACTGGGAGGTGCCTTATAATCAAATTTTCTGCTCTAATAGTGTGCTAAAAGTGCTGGATGAGAAAAGTTTTAGCGATAAAAAGGAGAGTGATAGAACCAGAGGCTGGGCTCACTTTAATAGGGCTTATGCATACTTTGATTTAGCTAAAAATTTCTGCAAAGTATATGATAAGACAAGCGCTACTACTGACTTGGGCGTACCAATTAGGTTAGACCCTAGTGTAGACGTGGTTGAACAACGGGCTACATTGGAAGAAACTTTTGATCAAATATTTCTTGACCTTTTTCAAGCTGCCAAATTATTGGATCCAGCTGTATCGCCTCTTAATAGAAATAGGCCTTCAAAAGCAGCTGCATACGGAATGCTTTCTAGGGTATTTCTTTATCAAGGAAATTATAAGGATGCTGAGCTTTATGCAGATAGTAGCTTAATGCTGCACAACCACATAATAGATTACAACCAGATAAGTAAAACCTCGGCAACCCCTTTCGGTTATACGGCTGCAGAGATTATCTACTATTCCGCACAGGTTGTTAACACATATATTTTAACAGTTTATGGAAATGCTCCCGCTGTAAAGGTAAATCCTGAGTTCTACAATCTGTATGAGAGTGGTGACCTAAGAAAGGATATCTTTTTTATAAAAAATAACTTAAACAATTATAATTTAAAGAGAGGATATACTGGTG
Source organism: Pedobacter sp. (assembly GCA_037190785.1). Classification (GTDB taxonomy): domain Bacteria; phylum Bacteroidota; class Bacteroidia; order Sphingobacteriales; family Sphingobacteriaceae; genus Pedobacter. The sequence goes on from JBBCJN010000002.1 coordinate 291,358, forward strand.
GAGGTTACCCATTTACGGGCTTAGCGACTGATGAAATTATTTTAATTAAAGCTGAATGCTTAGCAAGGAGAGGGCAAATAATTACTACAATGGATAAATTGAATCAACTGCTTATTAAAAGATTTGCTACCAATCAATTTACGCCTATAAAAGCTACCTCAAGTGAAGATGCTTTAGAAAAAGTATTGTTAGAACGGAAAAAAGAATTGATTTGGAGAGGGTTAAGATGGTATGATCTTAAACGGTTTAATAGAGATGGTGCTCGAATAACCCTTCAACGCTCTATAAATAGTATTACTTATTCTCTTCCTCCAAATGATTCGAGATGGGTGTTCCCCATACCAGACCAAGAAATTATAATTAGTGGTATACAACAAAATAAAAGATAATGACATTTATAGAAAAATTAACTCGAATTACATTGCTGTTAATGCTATGCATAAACTCACTTCCAATAAGCGCCAATGCAAAAATGGTATCAGACGCATATGCTGCTAGTATTAGCATCATAAGAAATGGCACGGAAACCACTACCTCAAAAGCTTTAGGAATAGATGTTTATGAAATTTATTCATCAGTTCATGAAATAGCTACTGGCACCGAAAGCTATGAGATTAACTTACCTCATGGCCAACAAATAGCTCAACAACTTAGATTACCTGCTAAATTCAGTTTTATAAGATTCAGATTAAGATCAACTTTTCCATTCAATGGCATTTTTCTTCTTACAGCTGGCGACAAATTAAAGTGCCAGGTATTTAAAGACTCTGTCGTTTTTACCGGAATTGGAGCTGCAAAGATGAATTTGCAGTACAAACTCGAAAAAATCATTAACAGTCGTCGAAAACCAAGGCTTCAAGCTGATGCTTCGCTTTATTTAGGGGAAGAACAGCAATTATTGGAAACCGAAATGGCTGAGCAGCTTACATTATTAGAAAAATATAAAAGCGAGCTGGAGGTGGAAGAATATGAATACCTGCGCTGGCAATGTATCGCTCGGGCAAAATACAGGATGATAGGGTGTATAAAAGCGCTCCGTGTTACTAAGCCAGTTCTTTATTTGCAGGCATTAGCTACCCATCATAACTATTTAACTGACCCTTCCAATCTTTTTAGGAACGCCCCGCATTATGCATTCTATGTTACAGATTATTTGTACGAAAAGGAAAAGATGGGCTTAAAATCTCTTTTGCCAAATCCAACGACTGAAATAAATACAGATGTCCTATTAGATAGCATTAAATTAAAATATGTTGGAGGTTTAAAAGAAAAGATGTTGCTCTTATATTATATTGAATTTTGTAGTTCCGAGAACATAAATCTTTCTAAATCACTTGAAAGAATGTTGACCCTTCCTATGTACCGGGAGATGTTTTCATTGATCAGTCAGTCTAGGGGAAAACATATGCCTGCGTATAATTTTTCATTGCCCGACTCAACTGGAAAAGTTCATAACTTAAAAGACTTTGAGGGAAAAGTATTAGTGTTGGATTTTTGGTTCACTGGATGTATGGCGTGTGAGGTGCTCGCTGTACGAATGAAGGACATCATACATAATTTAAAGGATGAAAAAGTAGTGTTTGTTACAATTAGCGTTGACGCGAAACGCGAAATCTGGATAAAGTCACTTAAAAAAGGCAAATATACTCATCCCGAAGGTGTTAACCTTTATACCGATGGCAAAGGTTATTTTCATCCTATTTTGAAACACTATAATATATGGGGGTATCCACACCTTATAATTATTGATAAACAGGGTAAAGTAATTGATACGAACGTCGAAATACCTAGGGATCCAAAAGCAGTTCTAGAGTTCATTTCTTTAATAAGGACCCATCTTAAGTAACATAATATAATTTCGGGTTAAATATATAGTTAATAAACGAGGGAACAGCTGGTAGAGCGCCCTCGTTTTTAGCTCAATCCCACTATCGTCTAACCATAAAATTAACGTTCACCTAACCCCTTTTCCCTTTTCAATCGTCTTGTAGATAGCAACTCAGGTAATGAACAGTTGACATAAAGGTATGCGGCGGATGCTAGCGCCTTTATTTTTTTGTTTAGTTCTTTTTCATTTGCAATAGTTTCCAGGTATAGAGGCTGTTTGGAATAATTTTGGAAGACTACACAAGGCTTTAATGAATTGATTACCATCGTTTGACTATTGATTTTAATACAAAATCGTTCGTTAATTGCGCTTAATGGAAGATTTATTGCGCGGCCTTATTCGCATAATCTTAAAATCAATTTGTTCGGTGTTTCCGGCAAGCAAAAGTCCTTTAGTATGGATCATTTGCTCACCCAGCCCATGCCATTCATCAGTACACTCTTGTTTAGCACTTGAAGCTTAGACATAAGACGATAGCTCTTTAATCTCAATAGCTCAACCGCCATCTTCTAGAATTCACCCATCATCCAGTGCGCTGTGTTTTATATTCATCAAATCGCATACTCTTCTTTTAAATCTGCTCTATAAATACCTCACTCAAAGGTAAAAACTCCAGTGACGTATGGTTTAAGTATAGCGGATAACAGCTGCTGCTTTGCTATTGTTCAGGTCCTGCATGTATTCTACCTTCCTTCTGGACAAGTTCTGCTTACATACTATAAAGCAGGAGCAAACCAGGAGCAAAGCAGGAACAGAGCAGGAGCAAAGCAGGAACAGAGCAACGTGTGAACTAAGCCAATATCAGACATTCTGCGACGATTCTCTGTGCTGCATGTAAGGTGCGTTTTGCGAAAATCCGAGGGCGCTTCACATTGATAGGTGTGCCAATGGTGTTGAAAGGAAGATTTGCTACCCGATGATCTTTAAAAAGAATGTTCCTTTTGATCATCTTTTTTGATCTTCTTTCATGGTCTACGATGAATGTTTTAAATGGCTATTGACAATTGAATAATCGAGAAATTGATGGAGGGCGAATTGCTTAGTAAAAACTATAGCTCCCAAAATTTGTTAATCTAAAAATTAAAAAATAGCTATAGATGACAATTAATCCGTGGAATATCCCCAATAATGTATTATTATCAAAAATTCTGGAAGCAACAAACACCGGTATTGTGATTACAGATAACCTACTGCCTGACAATCCAATTATCTATTGCAATCCTGCATTTGAAACCCTTTCCGGATATTCGAGGGATGAAATTATTGGACACAACTGCAGATTCCTGCAAGGAAAAGATCGTAGCCAACAGGCAAGACAAACGGTAAAAAAAGCAATCGAAGGTGGAAAAAACTGCGTTGTCGAATTCCGCAATTATACCAAAGAGGGCAAACTCTTCTACAATGAATTGTATCTTTCTGCTGTGAAGGATGAAAGTGGCCAGATTACTCATTTTATAGGTGTCCAAAATGATGTCAGTAAAAGAAAGAAAGCAGAACTGGATCTACAATTGGATCAGTCGGAAATGGAACAGAAAGTAAATGAACGTACCAGAATGCTAAAAGATAGTGAGGAATACCTTTCAAGTATCGTTGAAACCCTCAGGGAGAGTTTGGTGGTGATGGACAGAGATTATAAAATACTTAGTGTCAATAATCACTTTCTAAATACATTCAAAGTAAGTCTGAACGAAACCAAAGGAAAAACATTGTATGAGCTCGGAAATGGTCAGTGGGATATCCCGGAACTGAAAAAAGTGATGTTGGAAATTCTGCCTAAGAATAACCCTGTACTTGATTATGAGGTGGAACACGAGTTCCCCTACATTGGAAAAAAAATCATGTTGCTGAATGCGCATAGGGTGGAATTTGATGGTGACTTCAAGGATAGGATCTTACTTGCGATTGAAGATATTACCGAACGGAAAGCGATTGAACAGCGTAAAGATGACTTCCTCTCCATTGCGAGTCACGAACTCAAGACACCACTGACCACTGTGATGGGATATGTTCAGATGATGAAACGAACGATGCCGGAGAATGCCAGTGAAAAGTTCAGAAATGTCATCGAGAAAACAGACACTCATGTAGGGCGATTGAATCAACTGCTCTCCGAACTTTTAGACATGTCTAAGATACAGACAGGAAATATAGAGTTACATAAAGAACCATTTGATTTTGATAAGATGGTCAGGGATACCATCGAGGGGCTTCAGGCCGCGACTCCTTCGGTGAAGATAAATGTGCTAGGAAAAACAGGAGTGTTGCTCAATGGAGACGAATCGCATATTGTGCAGGTACTTACCAATCTTATTAGCAATGCGATCAAATATTCTCCCGAATCACAGAATGTTGAAATTTACCTCTCTTTAATCAGCAATTTTGTCAAGGTTTCTGTCAAAGATTACGGTATGGGTATCAGTGAGGATGAGATCACCAAAGTTTTTGGAAGATTTTACAGGGTGAGTGCCACGCAAAAAAGTTTTCCTGGTTTGGGGATAGGACTTTACATCTGCGAACAGATCGTCACCAATCATGGGGGTACATTGTGGGTCGAAAGCAAAATCAATGAGGGTTCACTATTTAGTTTTACCCTACCCATTGGGAGCGAAAGAAAGGAAAGCCACAATGCCTAAAAAGATTATGATCTGCGATGATGATAATGGCCTTTTGGAGATGATGGAGATGGTAATGGACGAATTAGGGTATGAGGTAGTTACCGAGGTTAATAGCATCAAAGTACTGAAGACTTTAGAGAGGGAAAGACCTGATCTCCTCCTCTTAGATATCTGGATGCCCGTTCTTACCGGAGATCAGATATTAAAAACAATACGACTCAACCCCGTTTTTTCAGAAATTCCTGTCATTATGTATTCTGCCAGTACGGACGGAGCGGAAATTGCGAAGAATTGTGGTGCAGATGATTTCATTGCGAAACCATTTGATATGGAGGACCTCGAACTAAAAATCAAGGAAAAAATAGCGGTTAAATAAATGAGGGTTTCTGTGAGTTATCATGAACTACTTTTTACGTAGGGAGCATGATCGTAAAATTGCCTACTTCATCCTTCGGAATAGTCGAAAAACTGCCTATTCCAAATAATGCGTTTACAAATGCTTGGCCTTGCCTTTAGCCCTTTACTTCACTCCTCAAGATCTCAAGCGCGTTTTTATTTTCAGGCAATTCCCCCATCATTGAATAAGACAGAACTAGGCTCGATGCATGGCTCCAATGCCCTCCGGTTAAGCCCATGAATGCAGCTTTTGCAGGAAGTGAAGGGTGAGGGGTAGAAATTCATCTAACTGCTTGTTGTATAAATTTTTACCATTTAATTTAATGAAAAAATTTGTTGTTATGAAAGCAGAATAAGCAGTATATTTGAGTAAAGTCATGACTTAAAATTGGCCGAAAAGCAGGTAAAGAACAGCGCTGTCTTCATTTGCGGAGGGTATTTGGAGAAGATACTGAAGGCGAAATTAGGGTCAAGTTCAGAAATGCGAGAGAGTGGACAGGTTTCAGGGAACCCGTGTCAGTGTTCGTCGTTCTTTCATGTGTCGCTTAAATGATAAAAAATAAACCTTATGGAAATACTGAATAAAATTTTGAGTGTGGATCCGAATTACGTGATTATCGGCCTGCTAACGGTATTTTTTACACTGGAACAAGTCTCCAAGACTCCCTTCCGGTTCAAAAAGAGGGGGATACATCTTTTCCACAACCTGCTTTTTCAAATCAGTCTGACAGTCCTCAATATTTTTTTTATCACCGTTCTTATATCCTGTGTAGAGTGGTTAAATGCTAAAAAAATCGGGCTGTTGTACCTTGTAGAATTTCCTTTTTGGATTCGCCTGTTTCTGGGAGTCCTCTTTTACGACTTTACCACCTACTGGATTCATCGATGTTCTCATAAAATTCCTTTTTTATGGAGATTGCACCGGGTGCATCACAGTGATACCACCATGGATTCATCCACTACGTTCAGGTTTCATCCGCTGGAGCTGATTTTGATCTACCAAACCGGAAATATCCTGACCGCCGGCCTTTTCGGAGCAGACGTCACCTCGCTGGCGCTCTATTATTTCATTATTTATATCTTTTTCTTTGTGGAACATTCAAATTTAACCTATCCTAAATGGCTGAATCGTTCGTTGGGTCTGGTTTTTGTGATGCCCGATCACCATCGTTTACACCACCACCAGGAGCAATTTTATACGGATTCCAATTTCGCTGATATTTTTATTCTGTGGGATAGAATATTCGGGACATTTAAACTTATTCCTGTTGAGCAAATACGGTATGGGCTAAACGAATTTGTAGAAGAGGAGAAACAGACCTTTTTGTACCTGATGAAGAGCCCTTTCATTAGCATGAAGAGACGTGATGCGCTTTCTGAAGCACCTGGAAAAGGCCGGAGTGATACCGGATAGGCCGCATTTTCTTAAAAGTTACTCTCAAAATCTTCTCTGAACTCGTATATTGGGGAGATTCGCCCTTTCACCAGATGATTCATGATGCCATGGAACAGCACGACTATTTTAATCTATTTCACCCCATTGATGCTTCCAAGTACGCGTTGTTTCGCCAACGCCTGAAGAAGACCTTTTTTAAAAAAGGTGATTTTATCACCGTTGCGGGTGAGGTACAGCGGAGACTTTACTTTGTGAAAAGTGGCGTACAAATGTCTTACTTTCATCACGATGACAAGAAGCACGTGATCGCATTTACCTATTCGCCGAACGTATGTGCGATTCCCGAATCGTTTCAATCTCAGACACCGTCCACTTATTTCCTTACCTGTCTTACAGACAGTGAGATGGATTACATGACTTTTGAAGCACTGCATGAACTGTTCAATCAGTCGCCACCGCTGGAGCGTCTTTTCAGGCGAATGACAGAAGCCGTTTTAGCTGGATTCATTAACCGTCACATGGAGTTACACAGCAAAACCATCGAGGAGCGATACAAAGCTTTCTGCCAACGAAGTCCACATTTACTAGGCGTAGTGCCTCATAAATACATCGCTTCTTATCTGGCAATTGATCCCACCAATTTCAGTAAGCTGTTCAATAGCGTTCAATTCTGATGTTGGTTTAGACCAATATCCCTTTCAGAAACAGTTCATAGGTTTGCATAAAAATTGATATGGCAAATCGCTGGTTGGATAGTATTGAATATCCTTTTACTTCAAACTACCTCGACATGGGGGGGCATAAACTGCACTACATTGATGAAGGGGTGGGAGATATCCTGTTATTTATTCATGGAACACCTTCCTGGAGCTTTGACTTCCGGCATGTCATCAAATTGCTAAAGAACAACTATCGATGTATTGCCATCGATCATATCGGATTTGGATTATCGGATAAACCGGCGCGCTACGATTATTCGACACAGAAACATAGTGAAACCCTGGAACGTTTTATAGTGGAAAAGCAAATAGATGCCCTTACCCTCATTCTTCATGATTTCGGAGGACCTATCGGTTTAAATTTTGCCATTCAGCATCCTGATAAAATAAACCGATTGATGATACTCAATTCCTGGTTGTGGAGCAGTCAAAACGATCCCGAGTTTGTAAAGGTGACTAAACTATTGAAAAGCCCCTTCCTGCCTTTATTGTATCGCTATCTGAACTTTTCGGCCAAATTCATTTTACCCCGGACATTTGGGGATCATAAGCTTTCCAGGAAATTGTTGAAACAATACACACGTCCATTTGGCAATAAAAACCAGCGTAACGGAACGGTGGCTTTTGCTTTTTCTTTGCTGAATGATCAGGACTGGTTTGAGGAACTCTGGCAAAAAAGGAATGTGCTTTCTAATAAGCCTGTATTGTTTATCTGGGGAATGAAAGACCCGGTTATTCAGCCCCCTTATCTGGATAAATTTCTCACTGCTTTTAGGTATTCAAAGGTGCTGAGGTTGGAAACAAGCGGACATTTTCCCCAGGAAGAGCAGCCGGAGGAGGTAGCCGAGGCCATGCTTGATTTTCTCACTGACACGGAAGGGACTTCTTACCCTTAGTGAGGCATTGAGTCACATCCCTTCATGTCCTTTCCGTCTTTGCCATGCTTTTCTCCGGCCCTGAATGCAGTAAGTGTCCGGCTGTACGTAGAAATGGGAGGCTCTATTTGTGGCGAATGGATGCAGGAACCCGGTTTTCGTGCCTTTCTATTAGAGCTGGCAGAAACCATGAATTCAACGCCCTCTTCCTTTTGACTGCAGGTCTCGAAGAACCAAAATGGCTAAAGATTTTTTACAAAAATGGGTTTTGTTTCCTATTATTTTCAGCTTGCCTATATTGATTTTTTTTTGTAATTTAGAGAATGCCCCCCGTTCAGCTATCCAAAGCGTATTGGTTATGTATGCAGGGCGTCAAATGCCTGTATTGTTAACGGACAAATGAAAAAGACCATAAGTCCATTTGTATGGAACCTAAGAAACCGATCGTAGAAGTGCAGATGCTGATCAGAAAACCCGTGTCTCAGGTTTTTCAGGCTTTTATTGATCCCGCTATTACCACCCATTTCTGGTTTACAAAGTCGAGTGGTCCGCTGGAAGTAGGAAAGGTCGTAACCTGGGAATGGGAAATGTATGGGGCTTCCACAGCCGTTTGGACAAAAGAAATCATTGTCGATCAGTTTATTTCGACAGAATGGGGAGTACCTGCCACCACCGTCGATTATGCGTTTACTGCATTCAATAAAGAATCTACCTATGTTGTGATTAGGAATTACGGTTTTCTGGAAGCCGGAGATGAGCTAATTGAAGTGGTTAAAGACAGCACAGGTGGCTTTACCACCGTATTGGATGGACTAAAAGCGTATCTGGAGTACCAACTCAGGTTAAATCTTATTGCAGATAAATACCCACCCCGGTTATCCCCCGGTTAACCCGGGCCGGAGCATGCCTGCCGCGTGGGAGAAGGATGATAAGTCGGCAAAGAGGGGGCCAAGGTTATTGCTGTTAAGACTTGAAGCAGGACACATTCCTATGAAACCATACCCTTAAGAACAATAGATAACTAAAGAAAGAACGACTTATGAACAGACAAGTTTTTATCAATTTAGCCGTGAAGGATTTGTCGAAATCCATGGACTTTTATACCGCATTGGGTTTTGTGAATAATCCTCAATTTTCGGACGAAACAGCTAAATGCATGGCCTGGAGCGATCATATTTTTGTCATGCTCCTGACGCACGAGAAGTTTTCCACGTTTGCGACGAAGCCCATCGCAGACACAAAAAATGCGGTGGCTGGACTTTTTTCATTGGCGCTCTCGGCAATAGATGAAGTAAATGAACTCATGGAAAATGGAATCAAGGCCGGAGGAGTGGAATCTGGTGAAATGAAAGATTATGGCTTTATGCAACAACGCACCATTGAAGATCCTGACGGGCATACCTGGGAACTTTTCTTTATGGATATGAGTAAAATTCCAAGCGAACAAGAGGATGCCTGACCAAACTCCTAATGGAGTAGACCGGGATGGATACCCGGCCGTTTTCCTGTGCAGGGCAGGAAAATAATCCGCGAACACCTAAAATAAACCAATGCCACATGACCAATCCAATGTTCGAGGCGGGAATCAATATCGCCATTAAAATTCCTAAAAATAAATATGAAAAGACCATTGCCTTTTACAGGGATATTCTCCAATTGCCTATGGAAGAAAGACCCATCGAGCACCCCACCGTTTCCCGAACACATGCCGTAAAATTTGGAGGAAATGTTCTATGGCTGGATTGTGTGGATAATTACACCCATTCTGAGACCTGGTTGCAGCTGACCGTTCCGGATATAAACAAGGCCGCTGATTACCTGAGCACGAAGGGGGTAAATACCTGCGATGAACTGGAAGAGTTGCCCGCAAATATGCACTGGATCACCGATCCTGCCGGCACCGTTTTTAATCTCCAGGAAAGGAAAGAGAAATAATTGAATGATGACCCGCAGGATCATGTACCAAATGGGTTTTCTTAAACAAAATGGTCAAAGGGCTGAATCAGTGAATGCAGTTTAACGATGCGTTCTGTCCATGAACGATAAATCAACCAGAGCTGGAAAGAGAAGATCCCTAAAATAGCTCCGGTGGAGATCATTCGTTGAGGATTTAACTTCATGGGGTATCCGAAAAAGACGAGAATGGAGATCATGAGGGCTAAGCGGGAAGCGAGTGCTATCCATCGGAACTGATGCAGCTTCCGGATGTATGTCTGGATGGAATCAAAGATGTTTGAACCGTGTATCAGGTCTCTGGCCGCAAAATAACCGGTCAGGTTGTACACAATGGCCTGTAGCAGGCCTACGATCAATACGAGGTTGGCACCCAATGAACGGTTGGCTCCGTCAAAGGCACTGGAATATAAAAAGAGGACAGCCATCCAGATTCCTATTTCCCATAGCAATTGGCGGGTGATTGCCCGGTATAGGGGGCTACTCTTTTGACGAACGATTTGTTGAATTTCTTTGTCGGATAAGGGCGTGGCTGCACTGATTTGCCACAAAGCTTTCATTTCCTGTAGTTCCATCTCTTAACGGGTTAAAATGTTTTTCAGTTTGAGTTTAATGCGGCTCACCTTCACAGCCACGTTATTTTCAGTAATGCCGATCACCGCTGCAATCTGCCGGTAGTTCCACTCATCGAGTACGAGGGCCATGATGGCGCGGTCTATCTCTGGCAGGGTTTTAAGAGCATTGGTGAATGCGCTGGCCCTGTCTTTCAATACTTCATCTGTGGGGTTTTCCTGCATGTCCGGCAGCTCATGGGTGTATTCAACCAGCGGTGTTGTTTTCCTTTTTCGGAAGTCAGACAAGGCTGTATTGATCGCTACCTGATAAATGAAGGTGCTTATTTTAGCGTCTCCTCTAAAGCGGTCTATGGAGCGCCATAACTGCAGGATGATTTCCTGGAAGAGGTCTTCTTCCTGGTGCATGTCATGACTGTATAGACGGCATACTTTCCGGATAATTCCCTGATTAGCGGTAATAAGCGATAAGAAAAGCTGTTCTTCCATGCCTATTTTTTATAAAAATGATGACGCTGGCTTCCTCTCAGCACCGTAATGCGGCCGGGAATTCCTTTGCTGTTTATTTCAAATATAAGGTCTATAGCAACCTTTTCTCCGTAAAATTGAAGGGCAGATTCGCGGAAAATCTCAAACGCCGGACGACTTTGCATTTGGGCATACAATTTTCCTTCGCTTTCTGCAATGTGAAGTTCGGTATGATTGTCGGCCACATACCTTCCGGTCAGCTGTTTTAGCATGTGTTCATCGATCACTTCCTTTTTGCGGATAGTGGGGAGGGCAAGGTTTTTGCCAAAGACGATCTTCTCAATGTCGGACCACAACTCATTGATAGGCATTACAGAACGATTCGAAAGAATGATCATCGTCATTTTTTCTTCCGGGTATCTCACCATCATTGCAGATACCCCAAATGAGCCGCCTCCATGGTAAAAGGCTTTGTGGTGATCCGGATCAGCTTCCCGGATATACCAGCCATATCCGTAAAAGTCACCGCGGGACAGTGGCTGTGCGGAATGAGGCGTAAACAAGAGGTTTTTAAAGGGTTCAGTTAACAAGCTCTGATCCAGCGCCTCGATAAATGTGCTGAGATCAATGGCAGAAGAATAAAGATCTCCGGATCCTTTCATCAGGGAATAATTTCGGTAAGGGGCGATCTGGGACTGGCCGTTCGTAAGGAGGTAACCGGAAGCTAGCTGCTTGATGACTTCTTGATGGTTGAGCTGTCCGGTATGGTTTAGTCCGGCAGGTTCTAAAATTTTATCTCTGAGTAAACGTGCAAAGCTTGTACGATATAGGTTTTCTAGAATAGAAGCCAGGATGAAATATCCCGGACTGGAGTAGTGGGCCTGGGTGCCCGGAGGGTGGATCGGCTTTAAAGAAAATATTTCTTTCATTGCCGGCACTCTGGCATAGGAGAGAGTCGATTTTTCTTTCCAGTAACCGGGAATGCCCTCGTTGTGTGGAATGCCGGAGCGGTGGCTTAATAGCTGATCAATGGTAATGCTTCTCCATGCCGAATCGGAAACTTCCGGAAAAAATTTCCCCAGCGTATCTGAAAGGGAGAGTGTATGCTCAGCAACCGCCTGTAATACTAAAGTGGCCGTAAAGCTTTTACTGAGGGAAGCGATAGAGAAGACGGTTTGTTCGGAAATAGGAATGTCGTACGTCATGTTGGCCATTCCTATGTGTTGGTGAAATATGGCTTGGCCCTTCTGTGTCACGAATACCGTCCCGCTAAAACCGAGTCGTTCGTGTTGGATAGCCAGATACTTCGTCAATTTTTCATGAGCGTTTAGGGATTGGGCAGGAGCGCTCAGGGAAAGAGCAATGAAGAAGGAAGTAAAAAATCGTTTCATGTGATTGTTTTCCTTATTAGTGGCCAAATGGGGCAGATCCTTACATGAAATAAGAAAAAATTCGGAAATAAATTTGACCTGTCTGCTGATAAGGTACGAAATCCCTAGTGATCTGAGATTCCGGGCAGGGAAGTTGAACAGCGACTACGGAAAAGAAGGCGCATGGTTTGTTGGCTTAAAATTGCCAGCGGTAAGCCAGACTCTCTATCGTGAGGATGTCGAAGGGCTTGCGGTATTGGAAAGGTTTCTATGCCAGTCGGTAAGTGATCGACATAAGTATTTTAAGAAATAAATTATCTTTTAAAGATATTTGAAGCGCATTTGTTTAATTATTGAAAAATTTATTTTCAAAAAATAATTAAAAATAAAATAAATAAACTATATTGTGTAAAAATATCTATTTGAAAGAAAATATGACATGCTTTTTGAACGTAGATAGTGCATGAATAACTAACTAAAAATTAAAAACAATGGCAGAGAACAGAAACATTACATGGAACATTACTTTGAAAATTAATCAAAATGTAAGCACTCCTTTTAAACTTACCTTGAAAGAACAGCATTTAGACTGGGGTAAATGGGCATCCAATCCACCTTCAGAGATTAAAGTGCCGGCGAATGCGTCGGAAGTGAAGGTGACTTGCAAAGCACAGGGAGCTCAATGCAGCGCCACCGGAACCGAAGGGTATTTTGTGTATAAAAGTACGGATAGTCTGGATCACCCCACAGAGTTTACCTTCAAGTTTGATATCCCGTACTCCAGTGCAAATAGTGGAAATGTAACTGGTTCTTCTTCAAATTATGATTTAGACAATGGAGGAGGGGTTCCGAAATCCGGCAATTCGCCCACGGTCAATGTCGTTATTACGCAAGTAGAACCTACGATCTGATGAATACACAGGAAAAAACGGTGGATAAACGGCACCTTTTTGTGTCGATCGGGTGCGCGAAATATCCTTACCAACGGATAAAGGAATTGTTCGGGGAAAACGATCAGCTCAATATACGGCAGATGATGGAGTTGCCGATACTTCCCGATGAAAAAGTAGTCGCCATTCAGGAGATGGAATTCTTCCCGCCAACCATACAGCTCTTATTAGCCTTGCATTATTGCAAATCGACTTACGAAGAGGCCGCTCCTTATTTATTGGAACAAGAGCTGGATTTGGCCCGCTCTTCCATAGACCTTATTGAAAGAATCCTGTTGGGGGAGCAGCCAAAAGAAACTTATGAACCGGTAAGAGCGCATATCCTGAAGTACCTGGAAGAGGAAATCTATCCCCTGGATTACGAACAGAACAAAATGCGAACCGGTGTTTTTGAGATCATTCTTTCTGTTCTGAAATCGGAGCCTTACCAGGCGTTGCGCGAGGCGTCCTCCATACAGAGGGATTTGTTTGGCGAACAGAAAGCCGACACCCAGTTAAATGATATGCTTCGCTTTTACGACCATTACCTTGTGTAAGGCGAAGAACAGTTGTTCATTCTTTTGTTAATCACATGAAAATCGGTCAAAGAAACCTGCTGCTCATCTCGGGGATATCAGCGTTATTAGCGGTATTCGTCGGTCTTTTCTATATATATGGGAATGCACGCCATACGGGCATCGCTTTTTTAAAAACGGCGCATCCTGCTGCTGTAGGCTATATCCCCGGTGAATTGGCAGTTTCTCCAACCGGGACACCCAGTTTCACCATCCAAATCGCCTCTCCACCCGGCATCAACGGGGTGGAACCCCATATAGAGCTCGCCTATACGAATGCAGCAAGCAATGGGATTCTCGGAGTAGGCTGGAACTTAAACGGTCTTTCCATCATAAGCAGAACAGGCAAATCCATTCCCCAGGACGGGATAAAGAGCGGGGTGACCCTGACCATTGAAGACCGCTTCAACATCAACGGTCAGCGACTGATCGCCTATAAAGACAAGGATGGGAATTTGCTGAACACGCTCGAAAAGCGAAACGCCGCCTATGGAAAAGAAGGTACGGAGTATCGAACAGAGATAGAAAGCTGGGTGAGGGTGTATTCGAAAGGATCTTGTGACGGAGGCCCCTGTTCCTTTGTAGCTCATCATAAAGACGGTTCGGTGATGGAGTTTGCTAATTCAACAGACTCAAAACAACGAACTTCCACGAATGCAGCCATCAGCTCATGGGCTGTTAACAGGATTACTGACCGGAACGGAAATTACATCACCGTTTCCTATCACCAGGATTCGGGCATTGGAGCCATTTATCCCTATCAAATCCGCTATACTGGAAATAGCACAACTGATTTAAAACCACAGCGGCTAATTCAGTTTGAATACGAGCGTAGACAGGATTCCATTATTCACTACCTGGCAGGAGAAGAGTTCTCCTGCAATAAACGTCTTCGAAGCATTTCCACATTTGTAGATAGAGATGGCAATGGAAAAAAGCTGGAAGATCAGGGTAATCTTGTAAAGCAGTATCTGATTACTTACCGGAGTGGGGCTGCAACGAAGCGCAGTGTGATTGATTCCATTACCGCATGTGATGTTGCCGGCAATTGCATGGCCGCTACGACTTTCAACTGGTCGGGAGCGGAGCCGGTCAGCCTTTTTTCGGATACCCTTTCTGCATTGCCACAGGGCTTTGCCAAGGCGCTTTCCAATGATGTGGACAAGGTACGGGCAGATTTTGATGGCGATGGAAAAATAGATATCGCCCTGCTCCAAAGCAATGCCACGACGATCCCAATTCTTAGTACGAATGCCAAGGGAGGTTTTGACATGGTCTACGCCGCAGTTCCTTCAGGCTATTCTTCCTATCTCAAAGACGCGGATGTGGAGGTATTTACCGCAGATTTTAATGGAGACGGACTCACTGATCTTTTGTTTTTTAAGCATAATTCCAATAAAATTCCCATTCTTTATTCACAGGGTAGGGGGAAGTTCGGTGGAATGATGGTTGATCTTCCGCCTGATTTTAATACCCTCATCAACCAGAAAACTGTCAAGAAAATCCTAGGCGATTTCAATGGAGATGGTTTGCCCGACATTGCCGGATTTAAAATCGGAAACAGCAAAGTGCCCATTCTTTCAGTTCAACCAGATGGCACCTTTAGGGGAACGCTGGCCCCTTTACCCGCAGATACCTACAAATACCTGACCGCGGATGGAACCCGTCAGGAATCGGGCGATTTTAACGGAGATGGCTTGGTAGATATTGTCATTTTTAAAAACGGCTACAAGAGTATTCCTATTCTATTTTCTGATGGAAAACTGGGTTTCAGGGTAACGATGGAGAAAGCCCCAGAAAATGTCAGCCCCTACCTTAACGCCAATGGGGTTAAGCAATATCTGGGCGACTTTAACGGAGATGGCGTAACGGACATTTCTATCTTTCTGAACGGTTTAAAGTCTGTGCCGGTACTTTATGCGAAAGGCGACGGAAATTTCCGGGGAGATCTTCTCCCTATTCCGGATGGGAACCAGGCATACATTAATAGCCCGGACGTACAACAAGTGTTGGGAGATATTAACGGAGATGGGGTAACCGATATCATCGCATTTAAAAACGGCCTTAATAAAATACCTGCCCTTATCTCCAATGCTCAGAATCAGTTTAATTATTCGATTGCACCCATTCCGTCCTCCATCGAAAGCTACATCAATGACCCGGGGGTGAATAGATTCATAGGAGATTTTAATGGAGATGGCCTAGTGGATATTGCCGCCATTAAGCGCGGGTTTACGTCCATGCCGGTATTGGTGTCACACAAATTTAATAACTCCAATAACAAACCAGACCTGTTACTGGAAATAAATAATGGGATTGGAGCTGTTTCAAAAATCAATTACAAACCGATCACGGATTCGACCGTTTATGCCGCTTCAAAGATACCTGTCACTTATCCTCTTCTTGAAAAACAATTCCCCCACTTTGTTGTCTCCAATTTTGAGAAAATTGAGAATCCTCAAAAGCCCTCGTCCCGCTTACGCTATGAATTGAGCTATTCGGGAGCCATCATTGATCAGTATCGGGGCTTTATGGGATTTCGGAACAAGTTAACGACAGACGAACAAACGCAATCGATCGTCAATGAACGTTATCAGGTAGCCTTTCCTTATCTTGGAGTAAGTGATCAAAAAGTCATTGTTGACCGGGCAAATCCTTCTCAGGTATTAGGTAAAACGTTTTACCAATACGCCTCTCAGGAAGTACATTCCTCCGGGGTGTATCAGTTGTGGAACACGGTATATGAACTACAGCATTATACCAAGGGAAATTTTAATTACACTACAAGGAAAGAATTCATTTATGACGATGCCCGCCGATCAATCATACAAATCAATGACCTGGGAGAAGTGGGCAATCCACAGGATGATACGTTTACTTACTTCCGGATCAGTCCCTTTGATGAAAATTCGCCCCGGTGGTGGACCTCCTTTTATCCGCTGGATGAAAAAGCAAAAAGCGATACCACTGCGTTGGTGAGCTGGGACAAATGGATGCCGGGAGATCTGTACTGGAAAAAATTCCGCTATGATTCGAAAATGAATGTGTGGCAAAACACCGCATATCTCAACACCAATGGATCGGACATACAGGATACCTGGGTGGGAAAATCATTCACTTTTGATGAATATGGGAACACCACTTCCCTCAGCACTCTCTCTAACGCCAATAAAACCGACAGTATCCGCATACTGACCGTATATGATCCCGTCTTTCATACTTTTCCGGTGATGATCAAATCGCCTGAAAATAACCAGGGAAAACGGTTAATATCTTATTATACATTTGATCCCCGCTTTGGGATAAAAGTTCAGGAAACAGATCCGAACGGAAATATCCTTTATCATATTCCTGCAAACGGAATGGATGGTTTTGGCCGCATATTAACTGCTCAAAGTGTGGGAACAAGTGGCCAAGCACTGGTCAATGTCAGTGTATTCAATTACCAGCGGCTGAAAGAAAGCGGTTATAGTGTTCATTCGTATACGGCCACTGACTGGTCCTCCTTATCTAGCCCGGATTCTACCTGGTTATATAAAAAGGATGTCTTTGACGGGTTTGAACGAACGGTTAATAGGGAACTGAATAGCCAGGTCCAGAACCAGCAGATTGCCAGTCCGGTAAGCTACGACATGCAGGGGAGGGTTTCCAGACAGTACCTCCCTTATTATACGGGAGAGATGAGGCCTCTTACGGGGAATGATACCCTGCATTACCAGAATGTGTATGACCGGCACGGGTACTTAAAACAGGTATTAGCCCCTTCACCGGACGGTTCCGGCGGCTTTGTGATTTCCAAGGAATTCATCAGAGATGAGAAAGATGACCGGATAGTTTATGTGAAAACCCCCTCTCCTGAAAATGATCAGAAATGGGTGTATTATAAGAAACGATACGATGTCAAAGCAAGAGTAGTGGAAAAATCCGGACCGTATGTGTCCATAGGTACCGAAGGGGCGAATTTTGGGAGAGTTAGTTTTGTCTATAATGCCTTAGATCAGTTAACGGAAACAGTGGATCAACTGGGCGAAAAACACCGGTACCAGTACAACAGTCTGGGAAACCTGATCAATGAGTACTCGCCATCCACAGACACTACGCGTTATAGTTTTAATGCCAATAGTCTGATGATATCCAGCATTACACCCGGTGGAAAAACGGAGTGGAATTATGACAACCTGGCTCGTGTCATCAGGAAGACGATTAAAAACAATAAAGGATCGATCAATTCGGAATTTAATTATACGTATGATTCTGACTCTGCTTCCACGAACAGCATGGGACGTTTGTCGAAAGTAGCCTCCAGGGATTTTTCTTATACCTATGGGTACGATAACCGGGGGAACGTGGTCTCCAAATCAGTCAGGATCACACACCTAACTCCGGTTTTTGTTCATGTGTTTTCTTACGATGCCGCCAACAGACTGCTTTCCTGTGTGTATCCGGACAATAGCCGATTAGACTACAACTATGATCTGGCAGGAAATATCAGCCGAACGATTTACCAGGGTGACACGCTGTCTGTTTATTCGAAATACGCTCCTTCCGGAGAGGTAGGACAGGTGAAATACGCGAATGGGATAAGCTCTTCATTTCGTCACGATGTCTGGGGAAGGTTAACGGAGAGTAAAACGGAGAAGGGAGCTTACCAGCTCTATGAAACCACCTATCATTGGAGTAAAGCAAATAAGTTGTTGGAGATAGCCGATATACGCGATGTGGCAGAAATGGACATGAGCCAAACGTTTACTTATTCACTTGCCGGCAGGTTAAAAAGTGCCTCCGGGGCCTACGGGCAAGAAAGTTATAGTTACAATGCGTCGGGCGATCAGCTCACCCGAAACGAAGACGTATACACCTATGATGCGAAGAAAAAGCATCAGCTGGTCAATGTATCCCGCGATCAGCAGGAGATGGCACACTATGCCTATTCGGCAGATGGTTCTTTACAAAGCAAAAGGGTGATTTCCTCCTCCGCAGGCAAACCAGACATGGAGTTCAGGTACCATTTTGATGGAGATGGAAGCCTTCGGGCAGTATCGTCCGGTGTGGATACCGTTTCTAAATTCACCTATAACGATAAGGGGATACGGATTGCCGGTCGCACAGATAGTGTGCATACCTACTATATTTCTCCTTATTTCGAGGCGACGATTCTGAAATCTTCCAAAATGCTGTACACCAAATATGTACATGATGAACAGGGAGTGATTTATTCCGAAACGGTGAATGAAAATGAAGTAAAAATTGAAGGAGCAGCTACGCTCCTGAAAACCTTGTCTACAGCGAACAAAACGGAAGGAAGCTTTATTTACCTGTTTTTCGGGACGTATGGATGGCTTTTCCTGGGTTTGGCAGGGGGGATTCTTGTTTTCTGTCGAGCGGGGTTTAAACGATTTGCATTGTCTTTTTCAGGCAGTTGGCGGTCTTCCTGGTCTGTTTGGAAAAAATTTCAGTGGGCCACACTGATGATCGCTGCCCTGATCCTTACCAATGCCCACCTTTCTTATGCCAATTTGACTCCCGGAAAAAATGGAGCAGGTATTCCTGTTGAAAATGAAAAAAGATTTTATCACCATAATCAGATAGGAAGCACCTCTCTTGTAACAGATAAAAATGGGGGCTTGACCAACAGCATTTCCTACAAACCCTACGGAGCGATCGACGATGTGAACAGTACCGGCGAAGATAATTTCCGGGCTAAATTTACCGGAAAGGAACTCGATGAAGCGCTTGGACTTTATTATTTTGGCAGCAGGTATTACGATGGTCAGCTGGGACGTTTTATCAGTCCTGACCCGGCCAACCAATACTTCAGTCCTTACATCTATGGGAATGGGGATCCTTTATCCGGAATTGACCCGGATGGGGAATTGTTTTTTGAAATCGCTTTGGTAGTGGGGCTGATAGTGGGGGCGTATCTGGGAGCAAGTATTGCCAATGGAAACTTTAACCCTGCGCAGTGGCACTGGGCCGCTGCGGAAACATGGGTGGGCCTTATTACCGGTGCGGCGGCAGGAGTGGCGGTAGTGGCTTCGTCGGGTGCCGCCCTATCTGCCTTTGGTGCGGTGGCGGCCGAATCAGTCGCCATTGGTACCACCAGCGCAGCCACTGTCGCATTTACAGCAGCAGACGTGGCTTTTCTTACGTACGATTCTTATTCCTTTGCGCAAGAACCTTCGTTGGTGAACGGTTTATTCGTCGCACTGGACGCCGTACCATTCGGGGGTGCATTAATCGGGAAGGCTTCTAAAGGAGCGAAAGCCTTAAAAGCGGAAACAACGCTGATAGACAGGGAAATGCAAATCGCGACCAAAGGAGAGAGTGAAGCCGCCTATTTGTCCAAGACCTGCCCCATGTCTTTCCCTCAGGGAACACTCGTCCAGACAGAAGAGGGAGCAGAAAAAATTGAACAGATTGATGTTGGAGATGAAATTCTTGGCTGGGACACAGAGACCGCCTCGTTCAAAAAATATGCCGTCACCAAATTGTTTAAGCGGGTAGCGACAGGACTGGTCATCTTTACGGTCGGTTGTTGTGATACAATTGTCGTGACCCCGGAGCATCCAATTTATACCGCTACGGGCGAATGGGTAGAAGCCCGCTTCTTAACCGAAAAATCATCGGTGTTAAGCCTTAACAGAAACCATCAAACGATGAAACCAGGTACAGAAAAACCGGCTTACCTCCCCGTCCGGTCTGTCCGCATGGTACCCGATACCACCCTGGTGGTGTATAATTTTGAAGTAGAAAAAGCCCATAATTATTTTGTCTCCCAGAGCGGGATTCTGGTGCATAACCCTCCCGGCTGCGGGCGCGTGGATTTGGGAGGCAGGCACGGAACCACGAAGAAAAACTCTGAAAAATTCCTGGTAGAAAGCAATCATTTTCCCGCCTCTTCTTCTTATGAAGGAACCCCCTATAGTTCCATTAGTTACGACGACAGGCCGGCCATTACGATGGATTATGAAGATCATCGAATAGCCAATTCAACAGGTTCTTCCCATGCGGCTAAAGCCTGGCGGGCAAAGCAAACTGCCCTGTTGAAATCCGGTAAATTTGCAGAAGCCATGGCAATGGATATTCAAAACATGAAAGCAATTACCAACGCCGCAGTTAAAGACCGGACTTATCTTGCACAGGGAATGGAGGAGGCTGTTGATTACGCGCATTCTTATAAACACGGGGGACAACCATTGATCTCTGCAAAAGAAAGAAAGGATTTAATAAAACTGATATGGCAATAGCGAATGCGACTTTAAGTCCCTTTAAAGGGGTCGGGGAAATCAGATTCGGAATGAGCAAAACGGAGCTCAGGACGCTGTTAAATCAACCTTATGTCTTTATGGAAGAAGAAAGAGATACTTATTTTGAAGGCTGGTATCAGCCACAAAGGGATTATTTTGAAACGGATGGAATCAAAGTGGAATACGATAAGGATGATCGATGCCTCTTTATTGAAGTGGGTCCGGAAGTTGAACTGAATTATGAGGGCGTATATTTCTTTAAATCGACTTGCGCAGAGCTACACACATTTTTTAGAAAGATAGATCCGGCATTTGAAACAGCCCCCCCCTTTATGGAGTCCCCCTTCATGGGCATGTCGATCACGATGCCTCAAGGAGGGGACGGACCGCCCCTATTGATCGGCCTTTTTCACCACAGAGAAGATCTTCTTTCGGATGAGCCATTCCAAACTGAACCTCCATTTTAGGACAAGAATCGCTTCATCAGCCTTTCAAAATTCCCAGACATCTTTTATATTAGGGGGGTATGAGACCCGATGACGGACACTTCTAAACCGCATTTTGAGATCCTGGATGGCCTGAGAGGCATTGCGGCCCTGGCAGTGGTTATCTTTCATTTTATGGAATGGGTCTTCCCCGATTTTAGTCAGAATGTGATGGCTCATGGCTTTCTGGCGGTAGATTTCTTTTTTTGTCTTTCCGGCTTTGTCATTGCTTATGCGTATGATGATCGAATCGCTGTGAAGGGGAAATTCTTCTTTTTTAAATCCAGGTTGCTCCGTTTACAGCCTCTAGTAG
This sequence comes from Pedobacter sp., assembly GCA_037190785.1. Classification (GTDB taxonomy): domain Bacteria; phylum Bacteroidota; class Bacteroidia; order Sphingobacteriales; family Sphingobacteriaceae; genus Pedobacter. The sequence goes on from JBBCJN010000002.1 coordinate 313,159, forward strand.
TTTTCGGGTCCCTTTTGGGCTTGATCGCTTATTTATTCGATCCTTTTGCGGTTTACACCGAAACCCTCAGTGCAGCGGAGATGGCGGGATTGTTTATATGTTCGGTATGGTTAATTCCAGCCCCTTTTATGGTCGACCGCGGTTTAAATTTGTTTGGTTTCAATGCGCCGTCATGGTCTCTTTTCTGGGAGTATGTGGCGAATGTTCTTTATGCCCTTTTTCTGTATAGATTAGGCCGCACATATCTGTGGGGCTTAACGGTATTGTCTGCAGGAGCCCTTTTTGGGGTAGCCCTGCGTTCAGGTCATTTGTTGGGAGGCTGGAGCGGACCTACCTTCTGGGATGGTTTTGCCCGGATTTCGTATTCCTTTTTGGCCGGAATGCTGCTGTGCCGATCCAACTACCTCATTAAAAATAAGCTTGGTTTTATCGGTTTAGCGCTATTGTTATCTCTGGCCTTTGTGATGCCTTATTCCAGATGGAACTGGCTCACGGAACCACTGGTGGTCCTTTTTTATTTTCCACTGTTGATAGCCTTAGGGGCAGGAGCGCAGGTAGCTGGAAAACTGAAAAAAGCCTGTGCATTCTCCGGAAAGATCTCTTATCCTTTATACATGACTCATTACAGCGTGTTGTGGTTGTTTGGAAATTATTATACCATGTATCAGCCATCCTCCTGGACACTCACTTTGCTGATTATTTCAGGAGTCATGGGGTCGGTGGGCTTTGCCTTTCTTGCGATGAAGTACTACGACACACCTCTCCGAAAGTACTTGACTTACCGGAAGGATAAGGCAATGTGGTAAGAAAGAAGTCGTCGCCGGTTAAAAAAATAGGGTATTCATAAGCTACAAATAAATGCGGATATAGGCAACTTTTTATTTGTTAATGAATAAGATAAACTTAAGAGGAAGCTCCTAAATGATCTACAGTAGTCAATGATTTGTTAAGACAGTCTTTGTGGATCAGGAGACTGACCGGTTGAGATAGGTTCTATTATTTTGAATGGGATGCCAACGATGACGAATTTAATGGTAACTTCGTCTGTAAGGCCGGTGAACTTCCGACTTTCCATTCAATTGAAGATTTACCTAAAAGATAAAATGATGAAAAAGTACCTTCCAATGTTCCTTCTTTTTACTTCCTTTTCGCTGTGCTTTGCACAGAAGAATTACGTGGATCAACCTCAGTTGGAAACAAGTGCGGTAGCCGATTCGCTGGTAATCCCTGACCGGATTTACCTTTCCATTCAGTTAAATGAGGCAGATAGCAAAAATAAAAAGTCGGTGGAAGAGCTGGAAAGAACGCTCGAGGCCACATTAAAGACATTGAACTTGGATACGGAGAAAGATCTTTCCCTGCTCGATTTAACAAGTAATTTCAAAAATTACTTGTTAAAAGGACAAAATGTGTTAAAATCCAAGGTGTATACCTTGTTGGTAAGGGATGCCGTTAGCGCAGGGAAAGTGATGGCCGAATTAGAAAATGCCGGTATTTCTAATGTGGGCATTGAACGTGTCGAATATTCAAAAGCAGAAGAACTGATCGCCTCATTAAAATCCAAAGCGGTACAAAAAACCCGGAGAAATGCCGAACAACTGGTGAGGCCATTAAATCAAAAATTAGGGAAAGCCCTCTATATTTTAGATGCCAATAGTTTCTCGGGCGCATTGCAGGGGAAAGCCTCTGGCATCCAGCTGAGGGGGACAAACGCCTATGCGACAAAGACTATAGAGCCTATTTTTACCGAGTTTCAGAAAATAAAATTTGAGTCGCATGTCAAGGTCATCTATGCTCTTGATTAGTTTTTTTTTCGGGAGGACGGCTCCCCTGCACTTTACTTAACCTGAATCATTGATGAAATCCTTTCTAAAAATCGTGTATTTCTCCCTGTTGGGGATGGTGTTTATCGCTTGTGGAAACCTTTCCAAGTCTGCGTTTAAAGAAAAAGAACTCTACCGATCCGATGATTTAGTCATCACCCAGGTGGCGGAGAACTCATTTATGCACACTTCTTTTCTGCAGACAGACGATTTTGGAAAAGTGCCCTGTAATGGGTTGATAGTGAGAGATCAAGGGGAAGTGATTGTTTTTGACACACCTGCCAACGATCAAAGTTCGGCAGCACTGATTAAATGGGTAAAAGAACAATTGCAATGCCGAATGGTGGCCGTCATTCCGACGCATTTTCACAAGGATTGTCTCGGAGGACTGGCTGCTTTTGAAAATGAATCCATTCCTTCCTATGCCTACATGAAAACAGTGGAACTGGCAACAGAAAATGGCTTTGCCATTCCTAAAAATAGTTTTCTTGATTCCCTTATCCTAAAAGTGGGGGATCAGAAGATCGTGGCCACGTTTTTTGGGGAGGGGCACACAAAAGATAATGTAGTTGGTTATTTCTCAGGAGACGAGATCTTGTTTGGAGGATGCCTGGTAAAGGAAATGGATGCCACGAAGGGCTATCTGGGAGACGCGAATGTCGCTCATTGGTCTGCGACGATAGACAGGGTTAAAAAAGCCTATCCTGAAATAAAAATTGTTATCCCGGGGCATGGTGCCTATGGAGATAAGCGTCTGCTGGATTATACGAGTACGCTTTTTCAGCAGCCGTAAAATGCTTGATAGGAGACCGGCAGGAGGGAGCCTTTCTTTCTATTTGGAGGATTTTCAGAGAGGTAGTGCCGCAGCGGTAATTTTGCTTTTGTCAGGTCAATAATTAATCCTAATTTTCTCCCTGAATTAAATCAATTTTCAGTCAACTATGAATTTTAAGAGAGTGTTTCCCATTGTTTTCGCCTTAATGGGGGTATTTATTCAGTGGAGTGCGGCACAGTCTGTATCCGTTTTCAAAGAGCGAACTGATACGGTTAAAATCTCGCCTAAGAGTGAATGGAAAGGAGTGGAAGGACGACCGTTCAAGACGCATATTCCGGTAAAAATTACCGTGCATCATGAAGGAGGCCGACTGTTAACAGAAAAAGACGATGCCCGGCAGCGTTTAAAGAACATTCAGACCTGGGGCATGGGACCCGACCGGAAATGGGCCGATATTCCTTATCACCTGCTGATTGCTCCTGATGGAACTGTCTTTGAAGGGAGAAATCCTCTGGTAGTCGGGGAAACCAATACCGAATACGATCCCACAGGACATTTGTTGATTTGCTTTCTGGGAAATTACAATGAGCAGCAATTGAATGAAAAATTAGTGAACGTACTGGTGAACCTTCTGGCAGATCAATGCGTGAAATATGGAATCTCACCCAAAGAAATTTCTACGCATCGGGATCACAGCCAGCAAACTACCTGTCCGGGCGAAGATATATACGCGTATTTTAAAAGCGGCTACCTGGTAGAGGAGGTGGGTAAACGCCTTAAGGAGCGTTGAGCGCGTCTTTCCCGCAAAAGTCAATACCTTATCTCTCCATCATTTTTATCTTTAAAGCCTTGTTTCGTGAAATTTCTCCCAAAACGAAATTTATAAAGTAACTGAAAATAAAGGATCCGGTTGTTGGTGAGTTGTCTTACCTGCTGGGATTGCATTGGGTAATCACTGCTTGACCTTAATTTTTTAATGCCAAAAGGATCTTCGATGGTCATATTGAAGCTGAGTTTGTCTTTAAAGAATAATTGTTTTAGATCAATGGAACTGGAAAATACACGGCCAAATACACCATACGCTGAATAACTGTTGGAGCTATAATACAATCCCACTTGCAGGCGCGTTCTTTTACCGAGCGTAAAATCGTTGGAGGAAGCCACATTGAAACCACCCCACTGATCCCTGCTGTACACATAATCATCCTGTCCCTGAGCGGTATGCGAGAGGTCAATGCTGTTGTTGGAAGAGAACCATTTTTGAATTTGAAGGCTATAATTCAGGGAAGCTCCGTAACTATTGAATTTTCCACTGTTCAGCCCCTGAAATACGTAGGGGTCAGAGGTAGGGAGCATCACCCGCTGGTGGATGGAGTGATCCATGTAAAGAGTTGCTCCAAAATTGCGGTAGCGCAGTTGTCCTTCGATCCGATCCGAATACCCCGGTAGATAAGCCAGGTTACCCGAATGACGGTAATAGTAATTCGTAATAGCCTGAGACGGGTTCATATAGACAGAGGGGGGTCTTCTTACCCTTTTACTATAGCCCAGACTGGCGGTGGCATGGCTGCCGAAGGGTCTTTGAAGGAGTAGTTGTGGATAGATTTTAAAGTACTCATGAGATACTTCCTCTGCCTGGCCGCCTTTAAAGCGCGCAACCGCTTGTAAGAACTCATTTCTAAACTCGGTAGTCAGTGTATACCTTCCTATGTTCCACCGGGCGGTAAGAAACAACGCACTTAATTGTTCTGAATAACGGAAATCGAAGCTTTCCTGATTGAACTGTTGCATTGTTTCATTTTCCAGTGAATTAAATTTTAATCCTGCTTCAGTAGATAAAAATTTCTTTTTAACCAGGTTTGAGAAAATGAGGGACGCACTGTAAATCTCAAATTGTCCTTTTAGGTGGCTGGCAATTGCCAGCGACAAGGGAGCGGCGTCTAGTTGATTGAATAAATAGTGATGTTGTGTATAAGGGTTAGAAGAATAAATCAGATGGAGGTACAAGAAGCTATTTTTTAAGGTATCCATTTTGTATTTGTAACTTCCGGTTAGTCTCGTTCTCCAGGAATCCGATGTGTAAGTATTGGAAGTGCGCACGGTTGAATCTAGCTGATTGTTTGCATAGTCAAAAAACAGATAGTGGTAATCGGTTTTTTTCTGGTAAGAAGGATTGAGGCCGAAATCGACATTTAACGCCACCGAAGAACGTTTGTGAAGGTCGTAATCAAACGAAATGTTCGGCATGAGGCTAAAACTGGAGAAGGTCGAATAACTGTTTCCGAGGTAGCGCGAAAGAGGACGAATGGAACGGGTTTCAGAAGAATTTTCCAGTCCTCGCTGATTACTCATGTGAAAAAATAAGGCGGTTCTGACTTTTCCCAGTAGAAAATTTAAATTGGTACCCGTGCTTCCTGAGGGATGCTTCAATCCGAAGTCCTTTCCGTCCGCAAAGAAGGGTTGTGAATAGCCACTTCTAAAGTTGGAGAACCCCTTTACTTTTTTAGTGATCACATTGATCACTGCATTGATATTGGCATTGTATTTTGCCGAAGGACTGGAGATGATTTCTACTTTTTCCACCTGATCGGAAGAAAGCCCGGCGAGCATCATTAACTGCTCTTCCTGTCCTTTTAACTCACCCTTTCCATCAATGAGAATCAGTACTCCGCTTTTCCCATTCAGTTTCAACTCGCCGGAAGAAAGGACCAGTCCCGGCATTTTAGTAAATAGCTCTGCCATAGAGGTTGCCGCCGAGAATTGATCCTGCCGGATATGATAAATGAGCTTTTCCCCTTCACTGATTATCCTTTTTTGAAAAATTTCCACTTCGGCCAGTTGTATATCGATCTTTTTTAATCTGAATGCCTGCTCAGGGGCATTTGCCGAATCCACAAAAAGGACTGAGGAGCTGAATTCCTCGTAGCCCAATGTCTTGATGTGAATGCGCAGTTTACCGTTCAAACTGTCGGCCACATGAAAAGTGGTCCGTCCGTCGGGACCAGTTACTTTGGAGCTGAGGAGCTGGAGACTATCCCTCATCAGCATTACCTTGGTAAAAGGTATTCCTTCTCCTTCATCGCTGAGTAATCGGATGGTCAGAGAGAAAGATAAATGTGGACGCCCATAAGACACCGGTTCCTTGGTTTGTGCATAACCCATGGAAACGAGGAGTAGGAGGCAGGCACTCCATAGGCATAAATCATACTTCATAGGCATAGTGGGTTAACCATATGGGGACGGGTGATTATTTTTAGGGGGCAATGAAGTTTCCCCGACGAAGACTGCAACGTGTTTCGAGAAGGTCTGGTGGAATGTTTGTGAGAGTATTTGCTGCATTTTAGTCCTGTTCTGATTTTTTTACGCCGGGTATTTTTCAGGTCGATACGTCCGTTTAACCCGTTAAAAAAGAGGCCACCTGGTGGGTGAGTTCTTCAGTTCGAGAAAAAAATAGATTCCTGCAGCAGCGATCACCAATAGGATAAATGCAAGGGAATACAACACGATGTTTGGCAGCAGCTTTGGCACACCTTCATCCTCTAGGTCGACTTTCTTTTTCATGTTCCTAATTCTAACTGGTTTTTTATAAGATTGTAATAATTTCTTCTGGATTTAATTAATTCCTCATGACTTCCCTGTTCCACGATTGCGCCATTGTGCAGGACAATGATATGATCTGCATTTCGCACGGTGCTTAAGCGGTGAGCAACGATGATCACGGTTTTATTTTTGTAAACTTCGTTCAGCCGTTCAGAGATGAAACGTTCGTTTTCCGCATCCAGTGAGCTGGTAGCTTCGTCCAGAAATAAAAAATCGGGATTTCTATAGATTGCCCTGCTGATAAGAATTCGTTGTTTTTGTCCTTCACTCAGGCCAATTCCCACATTTCCCACTTTCGTTTGATATCCCAAAGGAAGTCCTGCAATGAAATCGTGAATTCTGGAAATTTTTGCCGCTTCAATCATTCGTTCGTCGTTTTCGTCACAATCGTGATCCATTACGATATTCCGGAGAATGGTATCTGAAAATATGACTCCGTCTTGCATCACTACTCCACAGGATTTTCTGAAAAGTGCGGGGGACAAATCTGAGAGGAGTCGTTTCCCTATCTGGATGAATCCGGCAGTGGGTTCATAAAAGCGAAGTAAAAGTTTAAGCAATGTGGTTTTACCGCTGCCACTGGCTCCAACAATGGCAGTGACTTTTCCTAAAGGAATGATTGCATCTACATTCTTTAATACAAATGGAGAATTTGTTCCGCCGTATTGAAAACTTAAATTGTTTAAAATCAGCTTCCCTTCCCATACCTCCCTGCTCAGCGTTCGCTGTTGTGCATACTCGTCCGATTCCTCATTCTTCTGATTATGTACCTCTCCAATTCGCTTTAAGGATATGCCTACCGTTTGCAGTGTTGAAATGAAGTTGGTTAACTGTGCAATCGGCACATTCAGTTGTCCGATAATGTAGCCGATGCTTAGCATCATTCCAAGGGTCATTTGTCCCTGAGTAACCGCATAAGCCGAAAAGAAGGTGATGAATATGTTTTTAATCTGGGTAATGAAGTCGGCCCCGATTAGTTGAAATTGATCTATTTTGAGAGAAGACATATTGATATGAAATACCTTATTCTGAATCTTTCGCCATTGCCGGGCTTTGTAGTCCTCAAAAGAATTGAGTTTTATTTCAGGCATGCTCTTGACGATCTCAAAAATTTCATCAGTATTATCCGATAATTCAATGAATCTTTTGTAATCAATGGTTTTTCTTTTCTTAAGAAAAAATAAAGTCCAGCCAATAGACAGGACACTCCCCAGAATGAAAATACCTGCAATGTAAATATGGTAAAAGACCAATACACTGATAAAAACGATCAAATTAACCAAGGAAAAAAAGGTACTAATGAAAGACCTGCTGACAAAGTCTTCTACCCGTTTATTGTCCTCTATTCGCTGAAGAATGTCTCCGGTCCTTTTGGTTTCAAAAAATAGGACAGGCAGCCGGAGGATTTTCATTAAAAAATCAGTAATGATCTTAATATTGATGCTGTTACTGGTATGAAGCAGAATGTGCGCGCGGAATACATTGGATAAGGTATTCGATGTAAAAAAGAATAACTGGAAATAGAGCATGTATTTTATGAACTCCAGATTGTTGTTCTTAATGCCTACGTCGATGATCTCCTGGTTCACGAAGGGAAGAGCAAAGGTGAAGGCAGATGAAATAAGGGTCAGAATAAGAATCAACAGAAACTGAGATTTATAAACAACGATGTTTCTGTAGAGAAAATGCCAGATGTTTACTTTCTTTTCCGCTTCTATTTTCTCTCTACTGAAATGCTCGTTAGGTTCCAGAAAGAGACAAAATCCTTTATCGATTCCATTGGGTAACCAGAATTTTTTAAAGGTTTCTTCATCGAGGGTGATTTTCCCGGAGCTCGGATCGGCGATGCGAAACGAACGCTTTCCCCGGGCATTTACCTGAATGGCATAGAGCACGACAAAATGATTTTTATTCCAGAATAAGATGCAGGGAACGAGCGAATGTTCCACCAGCTTTTCCAACGTCGTTTGCGCATTGAGGGTGTCAAAATTCAGGTGTTTCGCAGCCTGCTCAAGGTCTAGTAAGTTGACTCCATCCTTGTTGGCGAACGTTTTTCTTTTGATGTATTCACTGTCTACCACCTTGCCATAATGCCTGGCAATCATCTTTAGGCAGGTAGGACCACAATCAGCTGCATCTTGTTGGTTATAGAAGGTAAAGCCCATTAATTTTTGATTTCAGTGATCTCCAATTTGGTTTGTAAATAGGCAAGGAGTAATTTCTCCGTAATGTTGAATTTGTTGGTGGGACAGGCTCGCATATCTTCATGCCATGATTTGGGGCAACCTCCCCCGCAAACAGGCAGCATCCGGCAACTATGGCATTGGTATTTATTCTCTAATACCTCCTCATTCCAATTGGCCAGGGGCCGTTCATACACGCTGTCTGTCTTATCCAGTTTCAGATTTCCAAGAACATAGGGGGTATTTTGATACACATCTACATAAGAGACCTCGGTACAGTTAAATAAATTTCCATAAGCATCTACCATCTCGTTGGATGGGTTTACGGAGAGGCAAACCGACTTCACCCGCCCCGGGATGAGACCAGGGGTAAAACCATGCTCAAATTGCTCGATGAGCCAGTCGATCTCCATTTCGGAGAATTCTTCCTTTGAAAAGGATTTTAAATGCGCATCATTGCCCCATGAATAGACCGATGCCACGTAAAAATGGCTGATAAAATCCTGAAATTGATGGGCTGCCATTTGCTTTATGAGGGGAGAAACCCCCATGTAATTTCTTTTGTCCACGTTGCAGCGAATAGAAACTGTACAATTCAATTCCCTGAAGTCAGGCAATGCAAATATCTTTTTAAGGTTCTCGAAAATGAGGTCGAAGGTTTGATGCCCTTCTTTGGTATGTCTGCGGGAATCATGAAATTCGGCCACTCCATCCAGGGTGATCTCGAAATGATTGATTTTGTACTCTTTTACCAATTCCCTGAATAATTTGGGCTTCAGACTTAGGCCATTCGTGACCATTTTAGCTCCATAGTTCAACCCCAGTTCGGAAGCGAGTGTCTGAAAACGTCGCGTCATCAAGCGAATTTCCTGAAGGGCCATGAGTGGCTCTCCTCCAAACCAGCCAATGTAAAGTGTTTTGTAACGCTCGGGCTCGGAAAGTATTTTGAAACGGTACCTTTCCACCAGCTTATCCGCTAAGGGATGGGAAAGATTCACTTTTTTATGCTCCTGTCCGCAATAGTCACAGCCTAGCTGACACATTGCGGAAGGTTGAATGACCTGATAGAGTACATTGTTCGTGTCTATTTGCTGATTGTTTTCCGCGATGATCGTTTGGAGCTCCTGTTCCGCTTCATCCACCAATAGCTGCCCGTTCATTAATTTCTGCCTGAATTTCTTCGGGATCTGTTGAAACTGGGCATTCGTGAGTGCCTGATAAATTTTCTCGTTTACTACAAAGGCCTGGCTACTTCTCGTTGAAAACAGAATGCGGTTTTTATTATCTTCACTTATTTCATCGGTGAAAATGCTGTAATAAGAAAGCTTCTTTTTTGGACTTAACATAGGTTCAAGTTTTATAAAGGTTGGAAATGGGCAGAATCTCCTGCGGAAGGAAGGAGAGGAAAGGTCCAATTAATTGGACCTTTTCCAGGTTAATCAATCTGCTGAATTGGGAGGTTGTCACAACCGGTATTCGAAGTTCCGGTGGTACAGCCATAATTGGTACAGGTGCTGTTCGAACCCGCAGTACAGCTGGTGTTGGTACAACCGGTGTTGGTTGCGTTTTCTGTTCCACCATACACCTTAATGGCCAATTCATCATTCAGTGAAATGAAATCTCTGTTTTCTTGATCAGAAGCGGCTTCCACCTTCTTGATCAGTTCCAATAATTTTTTACTTTTCATACTGTTTAACAGGTATTGGTTAGTACCCACATATCAAATTATTATACTTATAGTTTATTTTTATTAATTATTGTATGAAATGGATAAGATGTAGGATAGACAGGACGAATTGAGGGAATAAGTTGGAACGGGAAAGGCATACGAAGTAGGCCGCATTGGATGCTCATGGCTCAGAAGGCGGAGGGAGGTTCTCCCGGTGGGGAGTTGTCTCCCTGGAAATGACTCAGCTCAGGAAGAGGAAAAGTGAAAAGAAATTCCCCGTATTTCTTCACTTTTAACAGGATAAAATCCCAAAATAATAGTATATTAGTAGGACACCTTCTTAAGAACCTATGTATAAATGCGTAATAATTGATGACGATCAGCATGCCATTGATGGGTTAGCAAAATATATCGGCGCTTTTCCTGGTCTCAGGTTGATAGACGGGTTTACTGATCCTTTTATGGCATTAACCGCCCTTGCAAATGCGGAAATGATGGACGTCATCTTCATGGATATTGACATGCCCAAGATCAGTGGAATAGAGCTCTCGAAAGAAATCAGGCATAAAACCCGAAAACTGATCTTCACTACCGGACATACCGAATATGCGTATGAGGCATTTAAAATTAATGCCGATGATTACCTGCTCAAACCTTTTACTCAGGGGGAATTTATGATCTCGATGAATAAGGTATTGCCAGACGATAAAGGCCTGTCAAGAAATGATTTTTTCTTTGTAAGAAATAAAGAAGAGAACCACAAGACCGTCAACATCAAATACAAAGATGTGATTGTGGTGGAAAGTCAGCGAAATTGCGTTCTTATCCATACCACCAGTAAAGAAGTGCTGACTTACATGTCGCTTAACGAGATCTCAAAGCTGTTTAAGGAACATCCTGACTTTGCACAATTTCACCGGAGCTTTATTATCTCTTACCAACACATTGATTACATCTATGGAAATAGCATCCGAATGACCAATGGGGTGACCGTTACCGTAGGAGATTACTACCGCAAAAGCTTCACCGATTTCCTGACGACTCACCTGATAAAGGCAAAGCGAAAAACGTAACGCTTTGCCTCGGGTAGACTTGTCACCTCCGTTGCTTTGTCCGGAAACCCATCCCGGTGACGGTGGTAGAGGTGACAGTGGTAGTTGTAGGGTCTGTACTCCGACTGTCTTTTAAAGACTGAATTTGCTGGTACTGTACCAGCGTGTCTGGGGTAATTTTGCGTGTTCCTTGTTTCATATTGGCTTTTTTAGGAAACTTAGTCACTCATTGAAACGATCTGAAAAAACTGGTACAGAAGAGCAGATATGCTATATAGAAAGACTTACTTAAATGAAAAACTTTTACTCAAAATGGCTTCTGGATCATAAGATAGACCTCATTGTCTGGTCTCTGTTTCTGCTTTACGAGATTACAGTGGTTGGTTTAATCTCCAAGTCTTTTGGAAGCCCGATCACGTATTTACTCCATTATGCCATTAATATTTCCGTCTTTTATTTACATGCCCTCTGGCTTTTTCCCTGGGCTTTGCGAGAAAAAAGAAATGCGTTGTGGCGTATTCCGGCAGTCATTCTTTTTGAAATTGTTCTTTATATGCTGCTTGCCTACTGGGGAGATGTCTGGTTAATTCATATGAAGATCATTACGCATCTAACCGAACTTCAATTTACCCATCAGTTTGCGTTGACATGTATTTACCGGTGCATTTATTTTCTAGGCTTTGCCACGGGCTACTATTTCATTCTCGATCATCTCCGGGAAAAAAAGAAAGTAAATGAAATGGAAAAGCAATCGCTTTTAAAGCAACATGCCATCGAAACCGAATTGGTGAAGACCCAGAATGAGTTTCTAAAAGCTCAGATTAATCCGCACTTTCTGTTCAATACGCTCGATTTTGTCTACCATACCATTGAAAGAGATACCAATAAGGCCACTGAAGCCGTCATCTTATTATCCCGCATGATGCGATATGCCATAAAGCCTTACGAAGATAGGGAGTATATATTTCTGGAAGAAGAGATCGCCCAGGTCGAAAACCTGATCTACCTCCATCAGTTGAGAAAAAGCAATGCCCTTTACATTCAGCTTACCGCTCAGCAGGATGTTGGAAAAGTAAAGTTCATCCCCCTCGTGCTGCTGACGCTGGTGGAAAATATGTTTAAACATGGCGACCTCACCGAAGTGGGTCATGAGGCGCTGATTAACCTGGAGGTGGATGAAGCTTATTTTTATTTGCGCACCGATAACCTGATTGACAGAAGGGCAGGACTTAAGGGGAGCCGGATCGGCCTTCAAAATATTCAAAAAAGACTACTTCATACCTATGGAGAACACTTTTCTTTCACCTGGTACGAAGACGATGGAAAACATTTTAAAGTAGAGATCCGGATCCCATTGCTTAGTTTGACCGTCCACGAAGTGCCATTAAATGACGAAAGAGAAAATGATAAATTACCGTTTCATGCAACCGCTGATCTGAGACAAATAATCGATTAATGTGCATGTGGATAAGATCGGCCAATACGTTTCTTTTCTGCGATCCGCTCAGCTTATCCAACACCTTTGCCAGGGAGCGAGAATACCGCTGTTGTCTGCTGGAAGGGAGGTTAATACGCCATTCGGACAGGCGTTCATTTAGCTCGTTAAAGCTTTTATTGAGTTCTTTGAAGTGGGTAGAATCCAGACACATTTCCTCGTAAAATTGGCTGGCTGTTTCTTTCACAAAATTTATTTTTTCTTCCAGTGAACCGAGAGGTGGCAGGAAACAGTTAGCTAACGTATGCAGCGTGGACGCGTATAGTTGTTCGGGGCGGTGGACTTTTTTAATGAGCCACAAGGCATATTCACTGTCTGTATGAAAAAAGCCTTCCACCAGATGCATGCGATCAACACCATACCTTTCCAGCTCTCTTTCATAAGTGTCGATGCTGAACTGACTGATTTGTCCGCTCTGCATTGCTGGCGCGATTATTTCCGTCAGGCGACAATGAATAACGGGTAAAAGAGCCGGTTCTTTCAGATGCAATCTTAAACGCAGATGCGGAGAAGGAATGGGATAGCGAACAAAAAACCATTGCCGGATATATGGCTTGACCTTTTTGATGAAATCCGCTATCTGCTTCACTAAAAATCGATCACTCCTTCCTGGAAAAACGGTTAACCGGTAATAAAGCCAGTGGCTACCGGGCAATTGGATGCGTTCAGAAGAGAAAGCCAAAGGAGACAACTCCCGTGTTGTTGTCATTGGCTCATGAATTTTTTGCTCATGGGAATAGTTGAGGATGAACTGCGCAGAATAGGGGCGGTTTTTTTCGTCCTTTACTTTACCATTCCGGCCAATGAGGGCCTCCGAAATGTAGAAAACAGGATCGGATTGTTGCAGGCAATACCGTAAAAATGCCGTCAAACTTTCCACCGAATGCGGATCAAAGTGCAGTGTCTTGTCCCCTGATCCGGCCTTGAACAAATCCCTTATTCCCTCTTTCTTTAACCAATTCTGCAGAGCGGTCATTTTATGCGCATGTTCCATCGGTTTTTTTTCCAGAAATTCGGAAGGGACACGCCACATGGCAGGAGCTACAATGAGCTGTCGATATAGGACTCTCGGGTATTTTTGAAGAGAGGGAAAAGCATGAGACAGATGGAGAGTCAAATCTGTCTGTACATCCTGGTGTTGAATGTCACACAAAAAACGATACACCGCAAGATCTGAACGATTGTAATTGTAAGCGGACGCGATTCGGGGAATCAGTCTTTTGCCCCGTTTTTTTGATCTTAAAAATACACGGTCTGCTCTTACAGAAACCAGAATGTCATCAAAATCGATCGGACTTTCTGAAACTGACCAGGTTAAAATAGGTAGTTCTTCCTTATAAATTTGCTTTCTCCGATTGATATTGTCGACTGTTTTTTCTGCCTGATAGGCAATATCGAAGAAAAGAATGGCTGGATTTGCCTTTTCTTCGATGGCGACAAGTTCGTGGGCCAGGGTTTCAAATGCCCCACTTACCGGCGTAAACCGGCCTAAAAGGGCTGTCGCTGTAACTCCGCCCATTTGTTCAATCACGGGTACATCGTCCCAGAAATGGAGCAGAACACTCCATGTATTTGGAAGGATGTTCGCAGAACCGCTTTTTTCCTGCTTAAAATCAGCTAATTGCAGTGGCCCCGGAAGCATCAGCTGGTCTAAAAGAAACGCATGAAAGGAAGAATAGGTGACTTCGCCAAATTCGTTTTTATTTTTTTCTTTTCGTTTCAATGCACGAATAAGCGGATGAGAAGAAAATTGCTCAAAAGAACCATAACCGACCCCCGTTTCTGGGTCCATTGCTAGGCTTAGGGGTATTTCCCGGTATTCAAATCTTTTTAAAAAGTCACGTTTGAATTGGGCCAGATCCGTCTGTTCGGGCATCGGCAGGTATTGGGCCATCAGATGGATGAGACCGGGAATATCGGCCAATTCCTGATAAGATAGCTGTCCTTTGCTGTATTCTCTTTCTGCGATTAGGTAAGAAGAATCTCCAGGAAACACTGAACTCCCCATGCGTTCAAAGTAATCTGGTCCGGTGATGTTCGGAAATTCGTTTGTAATGAGCAATTGAAGCGATAAAAGCTGCCTGATGAAATCCAATGTGGTCTCCGTATCCCAGTGGAAAGTACATTCCATCTGCAGGATAATCTCCTCTAAGGGTTGATAGGTATGACAGATTTCTAGGATCTTTTTTAACTCCGGAGAGGAGACAAGAGTGGTAATTTCAAATTTTCCATGGATGGATCTCAGGTACCTTATTTCGTTAGCGACCAGGTAAGCAGATGAGTTTTTATAAAACAAAGTGGAGGCGCTGAATAGGCTGTTCTTATCCGGAATCAGCTCTTCTGCTTCGCGCCAATCTCTCCAATGGTGGCGCACCAATGCGCTTTTCAATTCGATGGTACAGGCCTTTTCTATCCTGACAGGGACAAGGCTAATGGCCGAGAAACTCCCAAAGGGGGTTGCCCGGTAGGTTGCCCGGTTGAGGTATTTCCACAAGGTAAATCGTATTTTTTTATCGAGAAGTTTCAACTCATCCTTTTGGTAGGTCTTGATGACCGCATAAAATTCAGGAGAGGATTCCCGAATACTTATTTTTAAATCTTCCCAGACTTCCTCTAAGCTTGCCCCTAAAGGGAATGCAGCGGTCCGGCAAACAGCGGTTTCTTGAATACGTAATTTCATCATTATTAAATTTGATATTAAAAAAAAGGTCCCTTCATTCTGGAGAAAGGGAAGCCGTCAAGGTAACATGGAACGGAATGCGGTACTCAAGAGATGTCTCGTGTTGGATGTCGTCAAAGCGTCCTTTTGTCGCTGGAATGATTTGTTTCAAATGGGGAAATCATGAGCTCGGGAAGGCCGTAGACGATTGGGCTATCAGGCAACGGGGATGATCCAATGAGATAAAAACGGATTCCAGGTATTCAACAGGTCGCGGGGAGTCTCTCCACCATGTGGTTAAGTTTCCTGAGACAACCAGTTTCTATAGGAAAGTCAATCTTTCCATGAATGAAAAAAAGCGATCGTCGAATTAAATTTGCCCAGGCGGCAAACAAGGGTAGAGGTGTCAATTTCAGATCCGTGAAATGGGGGAGGGCAGTTGAATGGTGTCTTTTTCATTTCTTTTTTTTGAGAGGTTAAGCAGGACTGAACCCCGGGGAGAAAACCTTTCGTTGGTGAAAATTCCCAACGATTTTGGGGGGCAGACAGTCGCAGACTAATCTAAAATAAAAAAAGAAAAATTGAAACCCGCATCGGAAAAACAGGTATAACTCCCCTGTGTAAAATTGGTTTTATAGTTGACTCACAATGTGTTGATTGGATCATCCCGTGCCACCTGTTTCCCCCTTCCTTTTTCCTTCCGCCGCTTCTTGTTTTTCATTCAATGGCATTCCCGATTGCGTTGCCGCATGGAGTGACAGAGCCGCTAACCTCTATAGGCAATGAAGGTAGTCGGGTAGCTGTGGGCTAAATGAAAGATTTTTCACCTTCTTGGATGGAAAGTGACTAGATGAGCATTGTTCTCAAAAGCAACTTTTATTCCTTGACTGAAGACGACTGCAAGAGGGAGACCTCTGGAAAAGAACTGGATGGTTGGGAAGAAGAGGAGGGAAATGGAAGGCTTCCAATTGAGAAAAGAAAGTAAAAACACAAAAAGAAGCGGGATACCTGTTCCCGCTTTTGCATAGATTTTTAGAATGGAAAATTCAGGCTTGCTGTTTCCCCTCATTTTTGTTTTTCGAAGAAGGCCCATATATACTCATTGATGTTGATTTCCATGGAAGTTAAGCCGATGGGTAATCCAATGTTAAAGGAATCTGCTCCTGGCCAGGTATGGCCGCCGTTCTCTATCGAAATAAGGCCAATTGTTTTCTTTGAAGAAGAGGATTCCAGAATCTCTATTGCCGTTCCGTCCCCGGGATTTTTATCAATTTTGACAATTTTGTCCTTCCCAAAGGAGCTGGTTTTCCAATAACGATAGCTGTCAATAGCGGAGGCATATCCTCCTTTTTTCCCCTCGTATCGAACTATTTTATCCGATTTTCCATGAACCATTAGCAGGCCTATTTCTTTTTTATGAGCGTGGTAATAGGCCACAGAATCGGGTAAGGTAGCCCCAATACTTGCAACAGCAGAAAAGCGGTGGGCCAGCTCGGCGGCAATTCGCTGACAAAAGAAACCGCCTCTCGAAAGTCCCATGGCAAATATTTTACGGCGATCGATTGGAAGGTCCTTTTCCAATTGATCCAACAGGGCCTCTATAAAGCCGATATCGTCGGGCCCTTTTTTATAGGACATGCCAAAACCTACATTCCAATCTTCATTGATGCCCTTGGGATAGACCACAATAAAGCCATGTGTGTCGGCGGTTTCATTGAAACGCGTATAGAGCATCTGTTCAGCAGGAGTCATCCCGGCTCCATGAAAATGGAAGACAAGCGGATAGCTTTTCTGAGGGTTGTAATTTTTCGGCGTATAGAGAATGTATTTTCTTTTGACTTCATTGTGGATGAACTGGTTGGTCTGAGCCAGCAGTGAAGAAGTCCAAAGGAGACAAATAAAGGCGAATAGGGTTCTCATGTGGGTTAATCGTTAATGTGTGTTAAAAAATCAGCTGTTTTAGTTAAAAGATGTTTACGGTTGGCAACAATTCGTTTGCCATAGATAGGTTTTATGCCCACCCAGATGCTCAGGAGCAGCGCAATCAACACAGCCAACCCATAAAAAATGGAAAGGAGAGAGGACAGCAATAAGGGTAAAAAATGGAAAAAGAGGGCGATTAAAAAGAGACTCCCGCACCTGCAGAGGACAAGGAGTTGTTTGCCGGTGCGGTGGCTTTCTTCAAGACCGATGGTTTTTACAAAATCCAGATTGCTCAACAGGTATTCTTTTCTTTGCTGATGGAGAATCTTCCAGGAATGACGAAAAAGATAGAGGGCTGTGAGAAGAAGCATGATTTCTGAGAGACTTTGATAGCGGCTTTTGAGTTCATCGGTGTAAAGCACGTAACCAACGACCCCCACAGAGAAAAAAATCAATGCAGTATACCAGCCGGCAATCCGGTTTTTTTTTTGTTGTCTCAGGTGACTTATTTCTGCCTGTACTTTGTCTAGTGTGGGGAGGAATTGTTCTTCTGAGGAAAGCCATATCCCCTTTAATTGATCAAAACTATCGTTCATGTTTTTTCATTTTTTTAGCCAGAAGTCCTTTTATTCGATGAATTCGTACCCTTACATTGGCATGGCTGAGTCCTACAATTTCTGCGATTTTATCCTGAGGGAGATCTTCCAGGTAGAGTCCAATAAGAATACGATCAAGTGCTTTCAGTTCACGAATGCATTGTCTTAATTGGAGAAGGGCCGTCTCTTCTCCAGGTAAAGCGGTCGTTTCGACCGGCGCAAAGTCCTCCTTCAATACCTGTGTATGTCGTTTTTCCTTTTCCAGCTGTCTTAAACATTTATTCGTGGCTATACGGTAAATCCAACCCGAAATATTTTCTGTGTTTTTTAAAGAGTGGAGGTGTTCCAAAACGACGATGAATGTTTCCTGGGTCAGGTCTTTCGCTTTATCTACATCATTAAAGTATCCAAGGCAGACCCTGAATATTTTAGCGGCATACATGTGGTAGATCCTTTCGAAATTCATTTGATATACAAATACCTGAAGACAGGAAATGTTACATTATTTTTAAAAAAAGAAGAAAAAAAGACTAATTGAGGTCTTCAATAGGATCAATAACACTATTTGATACATTTTTAATCGTTCAAACCAATTTTTGATACCTCTTTTATTTCTTACATTTAGGCAATACCTCTTCTTGCATTTCCCCGAAGCCGAAAAGGAGGAAAAGGAGAGGGTAAATTAGTATCCGATGGGAAGGAAAACAGGGAAGGGAAGTTTTTAGCAGCTAAATTGAATTCACACACACCCCGGCGAGGGTAACCTCCGGTAAAAGAAAGAAAATGACAGAATTCTGGGAAGAAGCGTTTAAAGATAAACAGGAAATGTGGGGATTAACGCCCGCATTATCTGCCGAATTGGTGCATGCTTTTTTTAAAAGCCGCCAGGTGAAAAAAGTCCTCATTCCGGGCATTGGTTATGGAAGGAATGCGCAGCTCTTCATCCATAGTGGGATGAAGGTGACGGGAATCGAGATTTCCCGCACAGCAATCGACATGGCTGTTAAGCATTTTGGAGATCAACTGACCATTTACCACGGATCGGTTTCCGAAATGCCGTTCGACCAGCAAACCTACGATGGTCTGTTTTGCTATGGTTTGATTCATCTACTGGACAGGGAAGAAAGAAAAAAACTAATCGATGATTGTTATCAGCAACTGGCAGAAAATGGATGCATGGTATTTACCGCGATTACCAAAGAAGCCTCCACCTACGGACAGGGAACCTGTATTGGAAAAGATCGTTATGAATTGTTTGGAGGGGTCCATATGTTTTTCTATGACCGCGATAGCATTCAGGAAGAGTTTGGGAAAGCCGGCCTGTTGGAGATTGCGGAAGTAAAAGAAAATTATCCTTTTTACCTGATAACCTGTACAAAGCAATAGGAAACAGCAAGGGCTTCGTTTTAGATCCTCCCATGAAAGAGCAAAATGGAAATTATTTCCTCATAAGCATGGAAAAAGAGCTTGGACGCTTTGTTCGTTCATCAAAGGGTTTTCTCTTCTGAATACTCCTAAAAGGGGTTAGTCCGAACCGTCCGCCAAATTTTTTGCTGATATATGGAAAATCTTTGACAAAAAGTTCCTTCGCTGTGCTTACCTTGGCAGCAGGCGGATTTTCCCCTGCTACCTTCTTTTAGACATGGGTAACGGCCCACCGCCGTTGACGGTAATGACGGTCGGTAACTGGCTTTTTAATGAGGCATGTCTCGTAGCCGAAGGGAGCGGGCGAGTTGGTCCTGCACTTTTAATATGAAATTTCTTACCTACACTTTTCGACGATGAACAGAATAAAAATAAACAATACAGATTTAGCGGTAAGCCGGATCAATCTTGGTGGGAATGTTTTTGGTTGGACATTGGATGAAAGCGCCTCGTTTAAATTGCTGGACGCTTTCGCAGAGGGCGGGTTTAACTTTGTGGATACGGCAGATACGTATCCCTGGTGGATCAATGGAAAGGGCGGTTTATCCGAAGAAATTATTGGGAAATGGCTCAAACAAAGAGGGAATCGTCAGCAGCTGGTGATTGCCACGAAAGTAGGTTCAGAAACGAAAGAACACGGCTATGATATTAGCAGAAAACATATTTTCAAGTCGGTGGATGAAAGCCTCCGGCGTTTGCAGACCGATTACATTGATCTTTATTATACCCATTTTGACGATCAGGTTACTCCGGTAGCGGAAACCTTAGCAGCCTACGACGAGTTGATCAAAGCCGGAAAAATACGTTACATAGCCGCTTCGAATGTTTCTCCGGCGAGGTTGGCAGAATCGTTCGAGGTGGCCGAGAAAAATCATTTTGCCAGATACGTGGCCCTGCAGCCGCATTACAACCTCTTGGAACGGGCCGGTTATGAAGGTGACTACCTGCCTTTTGTGGAGCAATATGGATTGACGGTGTTCCCCTATTGGTCGCTTGCAGCCGGCTTTCTTACAGGGAAGTATCGGAAGGAGGAAGATTTGGCTAAAAGTCCGAGAGGAGCAGGAGTCCGAAAATACCTGAATGAAAAGGGGTTTTCCGTATTGAATGCCCTGGATACCATTGCCGCTAACCACCAGGCGCAACCCGCCAGTGTGGCACTAGCGTGGTTGTTGGCGCAGCCTTCTGTCGGAGCAGCCATCGCCAGCGCGACCAATGAAACGCAGTTAACTACCTTATTCGCCGCGACCAGTTTGGTTTTGCACGAAGATGAGCTGACTTTATTAGAGGAGGTGAGCCGCTAAAAGACGTCGAAAAAAAGGATGGAAACGACCAGTAGCCCGGGCAGGGTTCTTTTGCAGGAAGCAAGGAATCTATGGTGGACTTGGAGAGCGGGGTAACGCTGTCTAAATTCATAGCAACGGTCATGGATACCTTTCTGTTGGATGGGAAGGGTACCATAAAGGGAAAGAAGAGGCGTTCGGCATGCAACAATTGAGTCGCCACTGCGTCTTTGTAAAAAATGAGACGTTTATTTATTCTTTTCCTTCTGAGCAGCTTGCTTGCTTGTGGTGTCAGGAAACCCCTGTCTACTCCCTCCCCGGCCATTCTGGTGTTGGGTAGTGTGCATTTTCCTACAGAAAGGTTAAATGCCGATTCATTATTTCGGGCTCTTCAACGCTTTCAGCCTGACCTCATCCTTTTAGAAGCTGATTCAACAAATTTTTATCCTGATTTTACATTTAAGCACTTGTACGATGAAAATGAATACGTTGCTACGGTTCGGTATGTGATGAAGAATCCGCAGGTTCAAGTAAGACCCATTGAGTTTGAGGGAAGAAATGCCTATCGGAAAAAGGTCGGGATTTTTTCAGAACCGGGCGAGGCTTTTCAACGGGTGATGAATGAAATCATTACCCAGAAACAGCTATCTCAGCGAGAACAGCAACTGCTTGACAAGTTGAGCCATTTTGACCGCCTGGCAAAAGAACTAAAGAATGAAACACTTCAAGTCATTAATCAGCCTTTATCAGATCAGGTGATTGATAGTTTAGTTTACTATAAGTACGAAGGTTTAAAAGAAATTGTGAAAGGGCATCCGGTGTTCATCCGCACAAAAATGATTGACTCCAAAAAGGATACTGTGCGTGTGAAAGACAATTTTCTTCGCTGGGCTCATTTTGAAGGCACCTTAAGAAATGAAGCGATTGCGTCAAATACCCTTCAGGTTATCCGGCAGCAACCGGAAAAAAGAATCGTGGTCATCACGGGCTTTTTTCACCGTCCTTATCTGTTAAAAAAGTTGAAAGAAAGCCATATTCAGGTCACTGAGTGGAAAGAATAAGAAAGCAAGCTTTATTCGTTGGAGTAAATGCGGCGAATGGGTATAGTTGCAGGGGCAGAGAGGAATACAAGTCAATACACCTGCGTATGCAGAGTCAAATCTGCCCACTAATCAAGTAAAACGCGCATTTCATGAAATGAACCTTTCTCCTTTTATGCCTGGGGCTGAGCGCTACTAGCCAGATGCTCCTTGCACAATCCCGAAAAGACAGTATAGAAATAAAACAGGCAGTGCTAAACTATATCGAATCCCAGCATCGTCCAGACCCAGGGCAAATGGAACGTTCCCTGCATCCGAGGATGGTGAAACGGACGTTTTGGAAAGACAAGACCACAGGGAAAGACTACCTGCGCGAAACGACGACCGAATCGATGATCCTCCTTGCCGAAAGTTACCATGTGAGGGGGGATAAATTCCCGGCTTCACCTAAAAAAGAAGCGCTGCTATTGGATATATCCGACCGTACCGCTTCCGTAAAATTAATTGCTGATGATTGGATAGACTATATGCACCTGGTTAAATTAAATGGGGACTGGAAAATTGTAAATGTGTGATGGCAATACAAGGATTCCCGAGAGCAGGGCGCCAATTAAATCTTTTTCTTCCAAAAATAGGGTTGTCTAAAGGAAGATCGCACATGGCTTTTCTATTCATTGAAAGGGATTTTCTTTTCTATACCCCCCCTAGTTCTCCTTTTTTCCTCTTATGGCTTGGTGAGTCCTTTGCCTTTGTGGCCTGGAATTTTGCGAAGGAAATATTCAGACGAATTTAGAATGAGGTCGTCGTTGGTTTTTTAGGGCCGATTGTTGAAATGCTGATTCCAAGGGATTCAGCTAAAATCCATTCGTTGATGGCAGAAATTTAAGTGGACATCGCAGTTCTTGAAATTGAGTATAAAGTGATTCTGGAACTGTCGGAAAGTACCTTGGTTGATCGGAGAGGAAACCCGGCTCCACTTTTTCTTATAGTGGCCATATGTCTGTGGAAGCGGTTAAAGGCCATTCAAATCCATTGGTGTTTCCTGCAAGTAAGCGCCTTCAAACTGTCAGGCTAAACGAAAGAAAGACGTTGCACGGCGATAGGGCAGGGAATTTAAGCAGCGTTTTCTCAAGTCAGGTTGTTTTTCGGTGTCTGAGTGTTGCTGGACCGTTCCTGTTTACCGCGCAGTTTCAGGTCTTTTTAGGGAGAAGGAATTGCCTTTTCTGATAAATTTCATCTTCGCTAGTTTCTTGATTAATAGTTACTTATTTAATTAATACAGGGGTTGTATAGCATGCCTGCAAACAAAAATGTAACGAGTTTGTTAAGAAGTGGAGTCAAATTATGTTTAATTAACAACAGTAATACAAAAGTCTATGAAAAACAGATTATTACTTTTAACAGCAAGTTTAATATTTACGTCCTCTGTGAGCGCACAGGTGAATGATGTAAGTATTACCGTCACCCCCCAGATTGGCTATAATTGGTTTGATAAAAAATCAACGGTAGACAACGGGTCCATGTACGGCGTTCAGGCCGGTTTTGGATTTGGGAAAGTGATGGAGCTAAGAGGAATCTGGGAGCGCTCTTTAGACCTGAAGCAGAATTTCGGGCGGTATGAATCCGACATACAAGAGCTTTTCCCTAATTTTAATTTTGAAAACCGGTCGGTGAAAGTCAGCCGTATCGGTGGAGAGTTTAAAACAAATTTACCTCTTAATGGTTTTGCACCTTACCTTGTGCTGGGTACCGGTGTGCAAAAGTTCAAGACGGAATTGTCTTCGGGAACTTCGTACAAAAATGAGAACCTTTACGGGAGTGGTGGGCTTGGATTTAAGATTTCACTTGGAGATCGGACCACACTGAACCTGGAAGGAAGAGGGATCGTGTACAACATGAATCCGGGTAGCTTACTCTATAATGAGGGAGGGAGTTCCGATTTTGATGATTGGGTGAACAACACCAATCGCAGCACAATGTACAACTGGAGTGTGATGGCCGGACTTCAGTTTTATTTTGGCGGACGCGCAAATGAAGAGATGGATGCGCTGGACAGAGCTTACCAGAGTCGCTTTAGCGGCGGACTTTCAGGAACGAAGCTGACATTATCTCCGGCAGGCGCTTATGTGCAGTTCAATAACAAATCTGCCTACAGAGATGCCTACTTCTTAGGAGGAGTGTTGGGCATTGACTTTTCTCATTATGCCGGCTTACAGGGCTATTATTACAGAGCCACCCAAAATGAAAAGGTTTCTTTTGATTTTGATGAACTGGAAATGTATGGAGCAGATTTCGTAGGAAAACTGAATGTTCCCCGGGGAATTGTTCCTTATATCTCAGTGGGAGGGGGATACCTGAATGTACGGGATAATTATCAGGGCAAACCGATCGTTGGAAACGGCGGACAGGTCACCGGATTTGTGCCCGCTTCTTCGGGTTACTTTGCAAAAGGAGGAGTAGGGGTTTCCATTCCACTTTCCAGTTATGTAGAAGTATTTGGTGCTGCCAACCTGATGTATACCATGCAGGATCAATCGGCAGACGTTAGTCAGTTACAAAGCGCTAACCAGTTGTACAGACACACCATGTACAATGCAGGTCTACGGTTTAATGTTGGAAAACGTGCAAATACTGACCGTGCCACCGACAGGGCCTTTGATCGTCGCTTTGAGGGCGAGAGAAGTGAATATGATGCCAGAATTCAGGCCTTGGAACAAAGTCTGAAAGATGCGTACAAAAACAACGATACGGAGAAAGCCATGGCCATCATGAAAGAGAAGAAGTCGGTCGATTCAGTGAAGTACATCGAATCAGGAAAAACAGGCTCAGGCAAAGCAGGTCAGGTACGCCTTACTCCTGCCGAGTTAGAGAAACTCATCGAGAAAGTGCTGGACGGAGTAGACAAACAGAATGAATTGTCTGTGGAAGACAGGTTGAAACGTATTGAGCAATTGTTGATGATGAGCGCTCAAACACCACCTGTGGTGCTAGGAACCAATCCCGTGACCGTCCCTGTACAGCAGGCGCCAGTAGACGAATCCTTGCTGCGCGAGCTGAGACAATTGAGGTCAGAACTGGAAGAACAAAAGCGTTTAAACGGCACAACAGGTCGTACAGATACCACGGTAGTTAAACAGGTTACCGTTGTGCCCAGTCCTGCACCTGTGACCAGCACGCCGGCACCAGGCACTCCGGTAGTCACTGAAATTCCTTCAGACAATATCAACCACCTCCCTTTGGGCTATACTCCCTACATCGGTTTCAATTTCGGTGATGCGGGAACATTCAACGTAGGTTTACGCCGTTATTATGCCCTCGATAATACCAAAATCATGTTCGTTCCTGAAGCGTACCTGGCTTTTGGAGATGGCTTTAGTTTTGGTTTAAGTGCCAATGGCGTCATTCCTTTCAAAACCAATGCCGCGGGATTAACTCCTTACGCAGGACTTGGTTTGGGAATTCATAACCTGGGTTCCGACTTCAGTTTGAGTACCAATGTATTGGGCGGAGTAGCCTATCAGCTGGGAAAAGGAAAACTGACCGCGGATTACACCATTCGGGGAGCATTTAGAAATAATCAGGTAGCAGTAGGTTATCGGTTTTCATTTTAAAGAAAAGTAACCATGAAAAGATATCATATATTCAATCGGAGTCTTTGCCTGGGCTTGGTAGGAGTGCTCATGGGTTTCCTTCATGCAGGTGAAAGCTACGCGCAAAAGAATAAGACCGAGGAAACAGGAGAAATTGTGATGACCCGCGAAGAGCTGGAATCGTTGCTGACGAAAATTGCGGAACGCAGAAAGAAAAGCCAGGAAGAGCAGTCTCTTCGTTTACCGGCTTATCCTCAGGCTCGAATCGCTTACCAGGATCAGGGTGTATATCCGGATCTTCGAACCCTGCAATACAAATTGGATCTTCTCTTGTATCAGTCCAACTTGGTTCCGCGAAGCCCGGGAAATACGACAGTGAATGTTCCTTCTTCTTCGGTTATCCCCATGGTTCCCTCCGGAACAGCGAATAACAGGGAAGTAGGAACGCGCGAGGTGCTGAAAGGACATCCCGTCTTTTTCGCTAACAATTCGACCACTATCAGTGTACAGGATCGCAGGGCGATTGCCGATCTGGTTCCCCTTATTCAGGAAAGAAAGAATGAGGTATTAGTGGTACTTAAAGGCTACGCAAGTCAAGTAGGGAACGCCTATTACAATAACCAATTGTCCTTTAAACGCGCGGACGCTGTGAAGCAATTGCTGATTAGCCGCGGTGTGAATCCGGGCAATATCATGATTTTGTATCATGGCGCGGATAGCACGCTTAAGGCAGACGAGGCAAGAAGGGTGGAGATCATCCTTGAGTTGACACAATAGCCATCTGAGTAGCGTCGCGCTGACTGCAAGCTGCCAAGGAAAGTATCCTTGCCTTCCACAAACAGGCCGTTCATTTCCGCAGCCGGAAAAATGAACGGCCTGTTTGTGGACAATGGCCTCCATCGAGGAATAGGAAACCGCTAAACGCCCTCTTTAAAAAGAGCGCGCAGATGAAAAGATAATAGCGTAAATTAGTTACTAAAATCAGGTATGGAAACAGCATCAAATAATGCCACTCCCCAACGACCGGAAGGGGACCGGCTTTTAAACGGGCCTTTAGTGGAAATGGATTTAAACCACTTTATCGATCAGCTTAAGAAGGAAAGTACCTGGGCTGAAAGTGATCGCAATTCAATGGCGATATTCAAGTCGGCTACCATGCGAATTGTTCTGATAGGTTTACATGAAAACGCAGCGCTCAAACCTCATAAAGCCAACGGAGTGATCAGCGTTCAGGTATTGGAAGGAGAGCTGCATTTTCAAACCGACGATCAAAGTGCTTTTTTAACAAAAGGCCAAATGATTGCGCTTCAGGAGGGAATTATTCATGGTGTAAAGGCAAAAAGAGAGACTTTTTTTCTGCTGACACTTTGTATGAATCCGTAAGTTCCGCAATTGTTAAAAATAGGGTTGTTAAAGGAAATATGACAAAGGATCTTTCCCCCATTGAGGACAGGGTCTGTCTGTGCTGCTTCTTTTGACTGACCCCCTGAAAAGGGGGGAATCCTGTTTCTATGGCATCGGTAAGCCTTCACGTGCCGTTCTTTAGCAGCATCCTTGTTCCATACAGGAGAGGTCTTTATGTCTGTTTTGTAGGGCAGTGAAGGACTTAGGGCAATTCACTTTGGCTCAAACGATCCCCTTTGGTGTTTTTCTTTTGGAAGAAGAAAGACAAAATCTTTTATTACATTTAGTTACATCATTTATTCACTAACATGGGACATCTCTCCTGGGTTATTCTGGCGGAAATTACTTACTTATTGTTATTAATAGGGGTGTGTTTACGGATCATCTGGGATACACGATCGGTCAGCAAAACGCTGGCTTACCTTTTACTGGTAATTTTTGTTCCGATTCTGGGCGTGGTTTTTTATTTTTCTTTCGGAATCAATTACCGGAAAAGAAAAATTTACAATAAAAAGCTACAGGTCGATGACGCACTATTGGAAACTTTTAGGCAGAAGATCCTGGAAGAAAAGAAGCAGCTTGATCACAGTGAGAACGAGTCGATCCAATCGTACCGGCCACTGATTACTTTGCTTACCAACTTCAACTCAGGCGCGTATTCCCCTCTTTTACAACACAACCGGGTGGAAATCCTGTTGAATGGCGAATCTTTCTTTCCTTTGCTAACGGAGCGATTGAAGGGGGCGAAGAATCACATTCATCTGGAGTTCTACATTTACGAAAATGATCGAATAGGAAATGCAATCAAGGAGATACTGATACGCAAGGCGCAGGAGGGGGTAGAGGTGAGGTTCATCTACGACGACTTTGGCAGTAAAGGGATTAGAGGCAGGTTTGTCAGAGAGTTGATCAGGAATGGGGTGAAGTGTTATCCTTTTAACAAAATACGGTTAATTGCTTTAGCGAACCGGCTGAATTATAGGAACCATCGGAAAATTGCAGTGATTGATGGAGAAGTTTCTTTTGTAGGAGGCATAAATATTTGTGACAAGTACCGGAATGACGGCACATCCACCCTGTACTGGAGAGACACACAGTTGCTGATAGAAGGGGAAGGTACCTACTTGTTGCAACAGATTTTTCTGTCTGATTGGAATTTCTGTAGTAAAGAAAACATCGGGATTGAACGAAATTATTTTCCTGAGGTTAAAGAAAAGGACAGGACTTCTTCTGTGCAAATTGTGTCTAGTGGGCCAGATTCAGACAGCTCTTCTATCCTTTATGGATTGATTCAGGCCATGCAATTGGCCCGTAGGGAAGTATTATTAACCACTCCCTATTACATTCCGGATGAACAATTGCAGCAAACACTAATCATGACAGCTTTACGGGGAGTGGATGTTTGCTTGTTGGTGCCCGAGAAAGGAGATTCATTCATTGTTAACAAAGCAGCAGAAGCTTATTATGAAGAATTAATGAGAGCAGGAGTTCGCATATTCAGATACCAAAAAGGC
The DNA here is from genome assembly GCA_037190785.1 of Pedobacter sp. Classification (GTDB taxonomy): domain Bacteria; phylum Bacteroidota; class Bacteroidia; order Sphingobacteriales; family Sphingobacteriaceae; genus Pedobacter. The sequence continues at coordinate 341,187 of JBBCJN010000002.1, forward strand.
TTTATACATGCCAAAACAATGGTTGCTGACCGAAAGTTACTATCTGTAGGAACAGCTAATCTCGACTTGAGGAGTTTTGATCTCAACTTTGAAGTGGCCGCTTTTGTCTATGATCAGGAGCAGGCGGAAGCCTTAGCCATGCTGTTTTATGAAGATCTTGAAAACTCAGCGGAGCTACGTCTGGAAGAATGGATGAAACGTTCCCGAATGAGGCAATTCAGTGAAAAGATGGTGAGGTTGTTATCGCCCTTTTTATAACGCTGCGTTTTGCCAGGTAACGATTCCAAGCGTTCATAAGAGGAATGGAAAACAATCCACTCAGTCTCTAATTAAAGATACCTAAAAAAAGGGAGAAATCCGCATTTTTTCATGTTTTTTAAGGGAGAATGTATTCGGATCCCATTCCTATGGCTTTAAAAGCGTATCTTCGCCTGAAATTTCCTTATCGTCATATGAAACCAGAAGAACAAATTAAGCAGCGAAGTGCCCAGGAATGTGAATTGTGTGGAGCTTCTGAAGGATTAACCCTTTTAGAGCTTAAACCAGATGTACTCACTACGCCGGAGAATGCATTGATGGTTTGTGCGGAATGCCGCTCACAAATAGAAAAAACGAAACCTATGAATGCCGCTCATTGGACTTGCCTGGGGACCTCCATGTGGAGTGAAGTGCCGGCAGTGCAGGTGATCGCATGGAGAATGCTTAATCGACTTAAAAATGAAGCCTGGGCTTCGGACCATTTGGATGTGTTATACCTGGATGACGAAACCCTTTCCTGGGCAAAGGAAAGCGGAGATCACCATGAGCTTCAGGAAGAAGGGATTCATGTGGATAGCAACGGGGCCCCCTTAGCTGATGGAGACAGCGTAGTGATCACCAAAACTCTAGATGTAAAAGGATCCAGTTTAAGTGCGAAATTGGGGACTGTTGTTAAAAATATTCGGCTCGTGCCTGGAAACCCGGAGCAGATTGAAGGAAGGGTAGAAGGACAACTGATCGTTATTCTAACAAAGTACCTGCGCAAGCAAAGCTAAGGGAATGCCAGAACTAGGGAACTAAAAAGGCACCTAAAATAGGTGCCCGCTATGATTTGGTGTTTCCTGTTCTCTTACAGTAAGCAGGATGAATTAATTGAAAGGTTTCACTTCCGTAATTTCATAGGTCTTCACTTTTCCCTCGAATTCCCACTCGACCACTGTCCCTTCGGCATAGCCGATCATGGCGATACCCATCGGAGACAAAATGGAAACGGTGCCGTTCTTTCTGCGGGCTTTATCTGGAGCCAGGAAACGAAAGAGACTTTCTTCCCCTGTTCCAAGGTCTTTTACAGTGACCTGAGAGCCAACAGTCACTACATTGGAGGGTAACTCTCTCCGAAGGACTTGGTGTGCTTTTTTTAACTGAAGCTCAAGAGCAGTTTCATTCGCTGCACTTAGTTTTCGTCTTCTAATGTAATCTTTTAAAAGATCATATATACCCGTGGTCAATACCACAGGTGTCTCATTGATTTGAATGGATGAAATAGTCATAATGTGAATAAATTAATGGCGAACAGACAGCTTCATTTCCTATTTGAGAAATGTTCCCGCCTCTTTTTTTAGTTGAAAATAATGATTGATTTTATGTCTGATCCGCCAGTGGTGATGGAGGCCTTTCAATAAGGCGCCAGCTCCCAGAGACAGAAGAATCCATAAAGGCTGAACAACGCAGATTGCCAGTAGGATCACGACAAAATCAATCGCGATAAGCAGCATCAAAGCCGCCTTCATAAAACGCATGATGTGAAATATAAAAGGTGAATAAGATTATTAAAAACAAGAAGGTAGGTCCCCGGCCTGGTAAGGAGGCGGGGCTTACTTTATAAAGTCCTTACTGCTTTTAAGGAAGGAATCACCAAGATTGTACTGTAGTGATAGAAAACGACCAAACATAGCGAATGCCATCCGCAATTGTTGCTGCAGCCCAATGGGTAGAAGGAAGGATTGCCTGATAGGATTCATTCCTACAAATATACACAATTAAAAGTACATTTGTACCCCCAGGTGGAGTGGAGTAACACGTCAGGCTTATTTCAGCCTCTTTGCAGGTAATCGCTGATATGGTTCGACAACTCGGTAGATATTTTCCAGTTTTTACGATGGTGAAGAGGGTGTTGACCCGAATTGTACTTCTCAATAAAGGTGCCCTCTATCTCATTAAACTTAAGATAGCCCTGTTCGAAAAAGCGCTCTTCCAGATCTCCGGCAGAATCCATCGATTGAAAGATCAGCGTTTCCGTTTCCAGATCCGTTTTTGCAATACGCAACCATTTGAACTTGTGAGAAGGTTCTGCATCGGCAGGCAAATCGGTTCTTTTGACTTCAATGATGTACATCGAAGTATTTTCAAGAAAAAATAGACATTCAAATACAGGCATGTTCATACAGGTGGTTGAATTTCTAAAATAAGAAGATTTTATGGATTTCCCTTGTTTTATTTTAGGAGATTTCCATTGCACAGGGAGCCCTCAGATACCCTGTACAATGGAAATGGCTCATTAATGTGCGTGAGAATCTCCTGTATTATTCATTTTAGCCATTAAAAAAAATGCGCCTTTGACGACAATTTTACTTTGAGAAGGAATGGATTGAAGTAAAGTTACCTCCGTATAGCCAATGTCGGAAGTGCCTTTGGCAACCAAAACCCGTTCAAATTCCACGGAAGAATCGGGCGATCCGCCCGCCGATTTACCCGGCTGCTTATCCACCATACGAAAGATATAGTCCTTTCCCTGATCGTTGACAATGGCTTCGTCTGGTAAAGCAGTCACTGTCGATTGATTTAAACTCACCAGCGCAGTAATACTCATCCCATCAATAAGCCCTGTTTTTTCACCTTTTACGCGGGCATGAACAGGAATGGTTTTGCTTCCGGGTTCAAAAGCGGCACCGATGGAGAAGATTTCCGCATCGTACTCTTTACCGGGATGATTGGTAATGCTGAAATGAATGACCTGCCCTACTTTTAGTTGTGGAAGGTTTTTTTCATACACATACAGATCGAGGTGGAGCTGGGAATTATTAACGATTTCGGCAATCGGGGTGGCACTGTTTACTTCACTCCCTAATTGTGACATTACCTTACTTACCGTGCCGCTAATTGGCGCTTTTATCTGAATCATGGTGGATGAACCAGCACCCGCTCCAATCGTTTTCCATTGTTGCTCCAGGCTTTTTAACTGGCTTTTCAAACTTTCGTAAGTATAGGAAGCCAATTCCAGTTGTTTCCGCGGGCCTGCATTGCCTTCGTATAACTCTTCCTGACGCTTCCATTCTTTTTCCGCTAATGAGGTTTTCATCCGGACTTCTGTCAGTGTGGATTGCAATTGGATCAGGTCCTGATTTTGCAGGGTAGCGATGAGATCACCGGCACGGACAGATGATCCTGGTTGAACCAGTAAACGACGGATCACCCCGCTATAAAGGGGACTTACAAATGCTTTGTTCTGAGGAGGAACGGTGAGGATACCGTTGGCTTTAATGGCGTTGGTGAGTTCTTTTTGTTCAATGTAGCCAAAGGTAATCCCGATTTGTTTTATTTGTTCATTGGTAAGACTGAGGACTTCCTCTTCTTCATGAACACTTTCGCCCGACCCAGACTCATGCGAATGTTTATCGGTTTCATGCCCGCAGGATAACAAAGTTACGAATAACAGGAACGCGGGAAATAAAAAGATCTTTTTCATAGTTAGTCAGTCGTATATTGATAATAATTTAATTGAATAATGGATTGATTGTATTGATTGAGCGCTTCCAGGTAATTCTGTTTCATACCGATTGCCTGGGTATAGAATTGTTGTAAATCTGCAAAGCTAAGCGCTCCTGATCGATAGCCAAGGAGCGAGGTTCGGATCAGTTCATCTGCCTGTTTATTCCCTGATTCTTCATAGAATAGCAGTTTTTGCCGATTCATTTCTACCTGGCTTTGCATGTTGCGGGTGGCAGTGACCCATTGCTGTTGTTCCCATAGCCATTGCTGTTCCTGTACCTCTTTTTCAACTTTGGCTTCGCGAATTTTATTCTTATAGGTTCCGGACGGCCACAAAGGCAAGGCAACAGAAACAGAAAATCCCGTGAACGGATCTGCCACACCGTATAAACGCTGACTAAAAAAGCGCCCGGAGAATTCAGGCATTGCCGCGTTCTGTTGTATTTTCAGATTGGCTTCCGCCAGTTCAATTTGTTGCTGCTGAACTGCCAGAAAGGGAGATAATGTCTTCCCTGGCTTATTTGTTGCCATTAATTTAGGTAAGGGAGCATCGGGAGGTAAAAACCAGGTTTCCTGATTTAATAAAAGCATTAATTGCTGTTGAAGTAATTGCATTTCCTGCTTGTTCTGAAGTAACAGGTTGTTGATTTCCCGGCTCTTAACGCTGGCAGCCATCTTCTCCAGCCCGGCGGCTTCTCCGGTTTTAAAACGCAGTGCAGCTGTTTTTTCGAGCTGAAGATAGAGGCTGTCCAGCTGCTGATACATGGAGTGCTGTGCTTGTAAATACCAAAGTTGGTACATCGTTTGAAGAACCTCTTTCCTCAAATCTACTTCGTAAGAGTTGCCCAGTAACTCCGCTCTTTTGAGCTGGCTTTTCAAATAGGCTTTTTGAGCCTGGTAAAAACCGGGCCAGGCAATGCTTTGCGAAACCCCCATTTTTAAGATCCCTTTCGAATCGGAAGGACGTATATCCTCATTCTCCACAAAGAAACCTGTCTTCGGAATCTCTCTTCCACCCTTTAAGGCATACTGTGCTTTTTTTACCTGGAGTTGGTTAAGCGCTATTTGACGATGATGAAGCAAAGCTGTATCAACGGCAGCTTCGGGGCTAATGCGCTGTTGGGCTAGGGAAGAAAAAGAAAAAATACCCAGTAACAGAACGATCATTAGGGGGACTTTCGCTTTTCGAAAGTTGAAGAAGGATCTTGTATTAAGGAGGTAAAGGCATGGAATAACAAGTAAGGTAAGGAGGGTGGCAGAAACAAGTCCGCCGATGACCACTGTTGCAAGGGGTTTTTGAACTTCCGCACCGGCGCTGGTACTGAGAGCCATCGGCAGGAATCCCAGCGAGGCCACCGATGCAGTCATTAAGACCGCCCTTAACCGCATTTTAGTGCCACTAATTACCCTCCTTGCCGGATTTGATACTCCTTGTCTGGCAAGTTGTTGAAAAGTGCTTAAAAGAACAATGCCATTTAAAACAGCCACTCCAAAGAGGGCAATAAAACCTACTCCGGCCGAAATGCTAAAAGGCATATCGCGCAGCCACAGGGCGATAATTCCCCCAATGGCGCTCAAAGGAATGGCTACATAAATAAGTAGCGCCTGCCTTATACTATTGAAATTGAAATACAACATGATGAAAATAAGTAATAAAGCCAGGGGAACAGCGATCTTTAAGCGAGCAGCGGCTTCTTCAAAGTTTTTGAAAGTTCCGCCATAGCTCAATGAATAACCCGTGGGAAGTGCATTTTCAGGTTGGTCCAACTTTGCCTGAATTTCACGAACCACAGATTGAACATCTCTCCCTTGAATGTTAAACCCGATCACCAATCTCCTTTTGCCATCTTCGCGGCTAATTTGTGCAGGTCCTTCCTTTAGGCTGATTTCCGCCAATTGCGATAAAGGTACCTGAATGCCACCGGGCGCAGCAATATAGAGATCAGAGACATCTTCTATTGACCGACGATAGGTGCTGTCTAGACGAACCACCAGGTCAAACTTCCGTTCATCCTCGTAGATGACACTGGCGGCTTCCCCGGCAAAGGCTGTCCGTATCGATTGGTTCACTTCCTCAATAGTGAGTTGATAATTAGCCAGGCGCGTTCGGTTATAGGAAACCGTAATTTGGGGAAGCCCTGTAGTTCGCTCTATCTGCGGGGTAGATATGCCCGGAATAGTCTGAATGAGTCCAGTGATGCGCTGTCCGAGAACCGCCAATGTATCGATGTTTTCCCCGAATATTTTAATGGCGACATCTTGTCTTACACCAGTCATCAATTCATTGAAACGCATTTGAATGGGTTGAGTGGCCTCAAAGAAAACCCCGGGGATCACTTCGAGTTTTTCTATCATCTCTGCTGCCAGGGCTTCGTAACTTTTTGCACTCTTCCATTCCTTGCGTGGTTTGAGCGTAATGATCAGATCACTGGCCTCCGGAGGCATGGGATCTGTAGGAATCTCTGCACTTCCGGTTTTACTGACGACTGTTTTAACCTCAGGGAAGGATTTGATGATCCGCTGTGCAAGCATGGAGGTTTCCATACTTTGCGAAAGAGAGCTCCCCTGGGGCAAAATGCAGTGAAAGGCAAAATCGCCCTCCTGAAGCTGAGGGATAAACTCGCCTCCCAAGCGCGAAAACACCAGTAAGCTGCCCGAAAGAAGGACAATGGAGAGACCGATTACCAGCGATTTCGCTCTTAGTGTGCGGAGAAGAAGCGGTTGGTACATCCGATGAAAAAAGTGCATCATCCGATCTGAGAACGTCTTTCCTGAAGATGCCTTGCGGGACAGAAAAAGACTGCACATGACCGGGATATAGGTCAGTGAAAGGATCAGCGCACCAAGGATGGCAAAGCTGACTGTCTGTGCCATGGGTTTGAACATTTTGCCCTCGATGCCCGTTAAAGCAAGAATAGGGATATATACAATCAGAATGATCAACTCTCCAAAGGAGGCACTTTTACGGATGGAAGACGCAGAAAGAAATACTTCTTTATCCATTTCCTCCTGACTGAAAGGCTGAGCTCTTCGTCGTAAACCTAAATGATGCATGGTGGCTTCTACCACAATCAATGCTCCATCAACAATTAACCCAAAATCAATTGCTCCCAGACTCATCAGGTTGGCACTCACTCCAAACCACTGCATCATGCCCAATGCGAAGAGTAGCGATAGGGGAATGGCCGAAGCCACAATGAGCCCCGCCCTAAGATTGCCAAGAAAGAGGACCAGGACGAAAATAACGATCAGGGCTCCCTCTATGAGGTTGGTTTCCACGGTCTTAATAGCTCTTTTTACAAGATCTGTGCGATCAATAAACGCCTCAATTTCCACATCGGCTGGAAGTGATTTGCGGATCACCTCCAGTTTTTCTTTTACATTGCTGACGACCTCTGCACTGTTTGCTCCTTTGAGCATCATGACGATGCCCCCCACGGCTTCTTTTTCGCCGTTGTAACTTAAAGCCCCATAACGCAAGGCGTGTCCAATCTGTACTTTCGCCACGTCTTTAATATAAAGAGGTACCCCTGAAGCATCTGTCTTAATTGCTGTGTTTTGAATGTCTTCCAGGTTGTTCATCATGCCCATACTCCGAATGAAGTACGCATTGGGTTGTTTATCGATGTAGCCTCCGCCGGTATTTTGGTTGTTTTTCTCCAATGCCGTGAATACTTCGTTGATCGATACATTCATTGCCTTTAGCCGGTTAGGATCCAGGGCAACTTCGTATTGTTTGAGGAGTCCACCGAAACTGTTCACTTCGGCCACCCCCGGCGTTCCATAGAGTTGACGAGCAATTACCCAATCCTGTAAAATTCGGAGATCCATGGCAGAGTATTTGCTCTCGGCTCCCTTAACGGGGTGTAAAATGTATTGGTAGATTTCTCCCAGACCGGAGCTCAGAGGAGCCAGTTCGGGTTTCCCCATACCGGGAGGGATTTTTTCTTCCGCCTCTTTTAAACGTTCAAGAAGCAATTGTCTTGCAAAATAAGGATCTACCTTTTCTTCGAAAACAACTGTAATGACCGAGAGGCCAAAACGGGAGATCGATCTCATTTCAGTAAGGTCTGGCAAGTTGGCCAGACTTTGCTCAATGGGGTAAGTCACGAATTGCTCTACTTCCTGGGCAGCCAGCGTTGGAGACAAAGTAATGATTTGCGCCTGATTATTGGTAATATCAGGAACGGCATCAATGGATAAACGAGTAGCACTCCACAGTCCCCAGATGATGAGAACCAGAGTAAAAGCAAGAACCACCAGCTTATTTTTGATGCTTAAATAGATGATTTTCTGAAGCATAAAATATAAACTAATTCCCAGCCGAAAATTGATTTCAGACGAAGAAAACGCCCGGTAGAATCAATTGCTTAACCGGAAAAGATTTGTAAATAAATAGGTGAATACGGAGAGAAGAATATTTCTCTAAGCAATGCTGTTTTGGGGAGGCTGCCAAATTCCAGCCGGATAGGAAGAAAGGTTTTCGGTAGGATGTCCCGGATACATTCTTGCATCATGCATACGTGCCATGTGTTCATGAAAGGTAGGGACGAGTTGAAAAGCAGGAATTGCACAGCAGGCACACGCACAGAAAGGAGGGCAATGCTCCAGCTGGTGAGAGTCTTGGGGATGTGTTCTTTCTGTTACCTGCGACACAGACAAATCATTTGTGCAATCCATCGAGTCCTGACACGGAAAGCAGGAAGTGAGGATGAGCCATACACCTGTAAGAAGAATAAAATACTTCATCAGCGAGTGAAATGAGTTGAAGGTAATGAATCAATTCCTTTTGTAGGAAGGGAACTAATTTTTCAAAGATAGGAGTTATTTTGCTTCTCCCAAAAAGAAAACGAGCATTCTTGGTAAGGTATCTTTACGCAGACAACCGGATAAGCGCATTTGTCGTTTATTCTGAAAAGAGCCACTTTTATGCAAAATTTACTTTAAAGTTTTTACGTAATAAATAGAAGGAGAGGGTGCGTTCATTCTGAAATAATCATCGACCACCCCTATTGCCTTCTTTTTGGCGTGAAAGAGCGATTGAATATGTATTATGTATATAGTCTTCTTCTTTTATAGAGTTGCTTTGCCTCTCCAACGTCTAATTCCCGAAGACCTAAAAGGAAAAACCCTCATCCGTTTCCGAATGAGGGTTGATCGTCAATAAATTACTTTATTTCATGCCATCTTTAATTTTCTGAATGGTTTCCAAATGCGCTTTTACAGTTGGAATGGTTTTCGAAGCAAATGCTTTTAAATCTGAATCAACACCATCTTTGGCCTGCTTTTCAAGGAGATCTAACGTCTTTTTATGACCGTCTACCATCTCATTGACATATTTTTTGTCGAAATCACTGCCAGTCAGGCTTTGCAAATCATCTTTTACACGTTGATGATCGTTATCCAACATGATCGGAAGCGTGATGTTTTTTACTCCTGCCAGCGTTTTCAGTTCTTCATTTACTTTTCCATGATCGTTCACCATCATCTGGGCAAACTCTTTTACCCGGGCATTTGAGCTCTTCTCCAGGGCCAATTGGCTAAATTCCACTTCTGCCATTCCGCCTACTGCCGCGGTTGTTGCAAATTTAGCATCGTCTTCTACAACGGCAATTCCCCCCGTTTCCATTACATTGGAAGTGGTGTCTTTTGCATAGTTAAGACTGTCAGCAGTGTCTTTGGAGTCGTTCGATCCGCCACAAGCTTGAAAAGCCAATGAAGCAGCGGCAATCATACTTAGATATCCTAATTTTTTCATAATTTTGTTTTTTATAAGTAGTGTTTTGACTAAGAACAACTTAGAGAGGAATTCTGTTTTTTTTATTTTTCAAATCCTTTAAAAAGGTCGTTTTAAAGAAGATTCATCACGCTATTTTATTTGGAGGCTCCTCTTTTTAAGAAAGATGTGGAAAAAGAGAAATAAAATATTGAATTATGATTTTGTTCTGTGAAAAATAATTAGGATATTTGCAACCTCTAAAAATAGACTTTAATTAATAAAGATAGTTCATGGAGCCGCTGCTGTAGATGGGTTTCGGATTTATGACGCTAAAACAAATAAGAAATTAACATGAAAAAAGATTTGCATCCATCAAGCTACAGATTTGTTGTATTTAAAGATATGTCTAACGATTATGCTTTTTTAACAAAATCATGTGTTGACACTAAAGAGACTATTCAATGGGAAGATGGTAACGAATATCCATTGTATAAATTAGAAATTTCGCATACTTCTCACCCTTTCTACACTGGTAAAATGAAATTGGTTGATACAGCAGGACGTATCGATAAATTCAAAACTCGTTACGCAAAGAAATAAGAAGGTATTCTTAATATTTTTTAGAGTCCCGGGCAAATGCTTCGGGACTTTTTTTATTTTTGTGGCTTATGACGTTCAATCTGTTTGATGATCATTCCTGGTTTACGCTTAGGCCACTCACCTACACGCGTCCTGTCGCTGATTTAAGAATTGGGATTTTAAGGATTGCGGAAAAGTGGGAGAAATTTCTTTCTGGGGAAGCGGGTTACCTTACCCATCCCTATTTAAATCGCAAATACCCTTTATTGGTAAGTGAATGGTACATTAATGGGGCCGTATGCCCGGACGAGATTCTGGTAGACAAAATTAAACGTCTAGAATGCGGTGAAGTATTGCTTCAGGGTGCTCTCGTACTTGCTTATCGGAGTGAAACTGTTATTGGCCCGGAGGAGGCAACGAAATGTTTGAAACCGAAGGACGTCAGGGTCGAATCCTTGCGGTTGCGTTATCCCGAAGATATTTTTACGTATAATGATCAGGAGTTAAGAAAGGATTTTACGTTACTTACCAAAGGGCGGTCTTCGGCGCCGATTAGTTCATCTAACGCCCTGCTGGGAGAAGATATTTTTCTGGAAGAAGGAGCCCAGGTGGAGTGTAGTACGCTTAACAGCCGTTTTGGACCCATTTACTTGGGGAAATCTGCAGAAATATGGGAAGGATCGCATATTCGGGGTGCTTTTGCGTTGTGTGATCACGCTCAGGTGAAAATGGGAGCAAAAATTTACGGAAAGACAACCATCGGTCCTTACAGTCGGGTAGGAGGAGAAATTAATAATAGTGTAATTTGGGGGTATTCTTCGAAAGGTCACGAAGGTTACCTGGGAAACTCGGTCATTGGGCAATGGTGTAACCTTGGCGCAGATACCAATAATTCGAACCTTAAAAATAATTATAAAGAGGTGAAGCTGTGGGATTATGAACAGGAGTCTTTTCGTTCAACAGGGTTACTGTTTTGTGGATTAATCATGGGAGATCATACAAAGACAGCGATCAATACCATGTTTAACACCGGGACGGTTTGTGGGGTCGCCTCAAATGTATTTGGTGCTGGTTTTCCTCCAGTGCATGTCCCCGATTTTTCCTGGGGCGGCGTTCAGGGAATGGAAGTATATGCCCTAGATAAAATGCTGGAGACAGCCGAAGAGGTGATGAAGAGAAGAAATATCCCCTTAGATGAGATTGAAAAAGCTATTTTAACAAATGTTTTTGAATGGACAAAAGCATATAGGAAATTTGAATCATGAGAAAGAAGATTGTTGCCGGAAACTGGAAAATGAACCTGAATTACGAAGAGGGGGTATCCTTGTTTTCAGAAATTGTAAATATGGTTAGGGATGAGAAAAAGGGAGATCAGCAGGTCATTATTCACGCGCCTTTTATCCACCTGAACAGCCTCGCCCGCTTAGGTGCAGGGACGGTGCAATTAGGTGCACAGAATTGTCATCATCAGGAGAACGGCGCTTTTACCGGTGAGATTTCTGCAGGAATGATTCATTCGGTGGGGGCCACCCACGTGTTGGTGGGACATTCAGAAAGACGTCAGTATTTTGCAGAAACGGATGAGCTGTTGGCTCAAAAAACCAATGTGGCCTTGAAGAATGGCCTTATCCCCGTGTTTTGTGTAGGAGAAACCCTCGATGAACGCAACAACGGAAGTTATTTTCAGACACTGGAAAGTCAGTTGGCAAATGGTTTATTCCACTTGTCTCCTGAAGCCTTTGCGAAGGTGATTGTGGCGTATGAGCCTGTTTGGGCTATTGGAACAGGTTTAACAGCGACTCCGGAGCAGGCGCAGGATATTCACGCCTTTATTCGTTCTAAAATTGAGCAGAAATATGGATGGGTGACGGCAGATGATACGACGATTCTTTACGGAGGAAGCTGTAATCCAGGAAATGCAGACGCTTTGTTCGCACAGCCGGATATTGATGGAGGACTGATCGGAGGTGCCTCACTTAAATCAAGGGATTTTACCACTATTGTGAAAGCGTTGAATAATTAAATGGATTACATCGAAGTTAGTTTTCAGTTCGGCCACGAGCCCGACTATCGTAAAGATTTATTGATTGAAGCCCTTGCTGAGATCGGCTTTGAAACCTTTGAAGATACACAAGAAGGGTTTAATGCATTTGTGCCCGCAGGTGACTATCAGGAAACTTCCTTAGTAGAAGTGTTGATGGACAGGGGGGATGAGCTGCAATACACCTACCACGTTCGGAAGATAGAAGCACAAAATTGGAATGAAACCTGGGAAAAGAATTTTGAACCGCTGTTGATAAGCGATCAATGTTATGTACGGGCCACTTTTCATACACCACAACCCGAATTTCCTTATGAAATTATGATCGATCCAAAGATGGCATTTGGAACGGGTCATCACGAAACCACCACGCTCATGATGCAGTATTTACTGGAAACTGATTGTGCAGGACTGGAAGTGCTCGACATGGGAGCAGGTACAGGAATTTTGGGCATATTGACCGCAAAACGTGGAGCAAAGCGTGTGCTGGCGATCGATTATGATCCGGTATGTCATGAAAGTGCACAGGAAAACGCGCTTTTAAATCACGTTGATCAGCTGACTTCACTTTGCGGGGGGAAGGAAGTAATTCCTGAAGAAACGTACGATCTGATACTCGCAAATATCAATAGAAATATTCTCCTTGATCAAATGCTCCATTATGGAGGGGCACTTAAAGAGGGTGGAACTATTCTATTTAGCGGATTTTACGAAAATCCGGATCTGGGAATGATTCGCGAAGCTGCACAAAACCAAGGGATGGAATACCTCGACCACCGCAAAAAGGGAGATTGGGTAGCTGCCAGATTTAAAAAAAGCAATCATTTTAATAAAAGTTAATTATAACTTAACGATATTTGTGGCGCTAACCCAACGTCGTTCAGTATGCGTATTCATTTTATAGCCATTGGTGGCAGCACTATGCACAATCTGGCCATCGCCTTGCACCTTAAAGGCTATGCGGTTAGTGGTTCGGATGACGTGATCTATGAGCCTGCTGCGGGTCGTTTGGAGCAACATGGCTTATTGCCAAAGACCTTAGGTTGGAATCCCTCCCGGATTGTTCCCGAATTGGATGCCATCATTTTAGGGATGCATGCCAAAGCAGATAATCCCGAACTGGTAAAAGCCCAGGCATTAGGCTTAAAGATTTATTCTTATCCCGAATACATTTACGAGCAGTCGAAAGATAAAACCAGGGTGGTTATTGGGGGAAGTCATGGGAAAACGACCATTACTTCCATGATTTTACATGTATTGAATCACTATCGACGGGATTTTGATTACTTGGTAGGAGCGCAGCTGGATGGTTTTGATACAATGGTGAAAATTACAACGCAGGCACCTGTGATTGTCATTGAAGGAGATGAATACCTTTCTTCGCCCATAGATCGACGTCCAAAGTTTCATTTGTACCGGGCTAACCTCGCTGTAATCAGTGGGATAGCTTGGGATCACATCAATGTTTTCCCCACCTTCGGGGATTACATTTCACAATTTGATAAATTTATTTACACGATATTCCCCAATGGAAAATTATTTTATGCTGAAAACGATGATGAACTAAAGAAAGTAGTTCATCAGGCAAAAGTAAAAATTGAAAGGATTCCCTATGGCCCTGCCGCTGCCGAGACCCGTGATGGAGTGACTTACCTCGAAGGAAATATTCCTCTGAAAATTTTTGGAGATCATAACCTTATGAATTTAAGCGCAGCAAGGATGGTTTGTTTGGAATTGGGAGTTTCAGCGGCTGATTTTAACTCGGCGATGACTACTTTCAAAGGTGCTTCGAAACGATTAGAACTTATATTAAACACGTCTCTCACCAAATTATTTAAAGATTTTGCCCACTCTCCTTCAAAGTTAAAAGCGACCATAGAGGCCGTTAAAACACAATTTCCAAACGATAAACTCGTTGCATGTATGGAGCTACATACCTTTAGTAGTTTAAATACAGAGTTTTTAGCTCAGTACCATCACTGCATGGATCGGGCAGATGTGAAAGTCGTATATGTTGACCAAGCTGCTGCCAGACAAAAAGGAATGAATCTTTTAAAAGAAGAGGTTATAAGGGAAGCTTTTGCCTCTCCCGACCTGTTCTTTTTTGATGATCGGAATTCCTTGGAAAGTTTTCTTAAAGGACTGAATGTAACTCATTTGAATCTCTTGATGATGAGTTCAGGCACTTTTGGAGGCTTAGACCTGAAGAAGTTGGCATGTGAATTGAATGTTTAAAAATGTAACTTAACATTAAAGTACCTCATGAACACAATAGGAAAGAATATTAGACAATTGAGACAAAAGAATAACTGGAGTCAAGGAGAAGTAGCGAGAAGATTAGAGATTTCCATTCCTGCTTTTTCCAAAATCGAAACGGGAATTACCGACGTGAATATGTCCAGACTGGAACAGATCGCGACTTTATTTGAAGTATCTGTGGTGGATATTATTGATAACGGGAGTGTAAGTCAGGCAAACATTGCCTCAGAAATAGCCATGCTGAAGAGTAAATTAGCGTATAAAGAAGAAGAGATCATTTCTCTTCAGAAAAAAGTAATTGAACTTTATGAAGAGCTAAGACAAAAAAATCAATCAAAAGACTTTTAACATCGTCAGGTGTTTTTTTGAAAATTTAGCCCCTGTTGCTTCGTGGATGGCGATCATTTTTTCATTAAAATCGCCTACCCATGATAATTCCAATTCGGTGTATTGATTTTTAGGAAGAACATACTCTCCCAATTTAATGAAAAGGGCTGATTCAAGTCCGTGTTTTTGATAATTGGATTTAGTTCCCATGACCACTGCCCGCATGCGTTTCACTCCGATCCAGCGTTGATAAGCGAATCGCAGCTTTTGGAAAAGTCCGAGTTTCCCGTTTAGTCCTTTAATCATTTGATTTGCATCTGGTATGAGCACGATGAAAGAAGCGGGATCCCCATCTACATAGGCAAACCAGATGAGATTTTCGTCCATGATGATCTCCATTTGTTTGAAACTCTGGACGAGCGTTTCCCGTTTAATTGGGACGAAATTCTCGAAGTCCTTCCATCCGTCATTGTATATTTCCATTAAATCATCAATGTACCTGTCGGACTGTTTTTTTGAAAAAGACCTGAATTCGTAGTTGCTCTTTTTAGCGACCCAGTTGGCAATCTTGGTAAAGCGTTCAGGAAATGGAATGGTGAGGTCGATTTGATTGGTGAGCTGCTCGTAGAGTTTAGTAAATCCATAATCTTGGAAAAACGCATGGTAATACGGACGATGGTAATTCATGCCGTAGGAAGCGGGAATAAAGCCCTCTACCAACAAGCCCCAAAAGGTATCATTTTCCCCAAAGTTAATCGGGCCTTCCATGGCTTTCATGCCCTGCGCCTCGAGGTAGTTTTTTGCCGTGTCAAATAGCAGAAAGGCGGCTTCCTGATTGTCAATGCTTTCAAAAAAGCCCATTCCCCCTCTTGGAAGATCATAATTGTAGGCCTTTTTTTCGTTGATAAATGCGGCTATGCGTCCAATGGTCCGGTTTTGTTCATCCTGAAGAATCCATCTTTCACAACGTCCATGCTGATAGAAGGGGTTTTGTTGGGGATCGAAAATTTTACGGATGTCCTGGTCTAAAGGGCGGATATATGCCTTGTCTTCCTTATAAATTAGTTGAACAACCTCCAGAAAGGCTCTTTCTGTGGCGGAATTATTGACAGCTACAATCTTCATGTGAATCAAAAGTAAAAAAAAAGCACCTGATCAGGTGCCTTTAAAATGCATTTATCGAAATTAATTATTAATAACTGTCATCATCGTCGTCGTCATCAAAACTATCAAAGGTGTCCAGATCGTCCAATGGCAGATCAAAATCATCATCATCGTCATCTAATACCCCACTATGGATATCATCATCATCTTCCTCCTCTGCTTCACTCTTGGAAAGAGGCTTGTTTACTGGTTTCTTTTGAATCGGTTTTTTGGGCGCTTTCATATCACTAATAATGTAAATTGTAGCAAGGTTCTAATCGTCATCTAAAAATACAAAAAATCTTAATTGCTGTAAATATCTTTTTTAAGATTTCTTAAATCAAAATTAAAACAAAAAGACTTTACCAAAAATTTTTTTTTGTTTTTTTAAAGAAACCAGCAGCCTGTCAATACTTTAGTTTTTAAGCTTTTTGCGGTTCTTTAAAAACGGGGGTGATTGAAAACCATACGGTATAAAAAAAGCGTCCTAATTTACTATCGGGACGCTTTTAACACACAAATGAAACCTGAATTGAGATATAGTTTTAGGTTAGGTAAAAAATATCTTTAGTCAATCCTATAAGAACGCTCTTTATACAAATAAGAATACTTGTTTAATATCTTATAACAAGTTTAGTGCTAATTTGCCAAGTAACCGATTAAAATGAGTGAATGGTAAGTATAATTGAGTAAACGGTATTTTAACTCCGTAAAGGAATACGGATTGAAATCATTGTCCCACTTAGACCACACTGTTCTACACTGAGATGTATAGGATTTGCTTCTATTTTATTCAGCAATTGAACGCGCTCCCTGGTCAATGTCATTCCTTTGCTTTGATGTCCCTGTTGTTTTTGTTTTAGGGAATTGTCAATTCCAATCCCGTCGTCAATGATACTGATCTTTAAATAATCTTCTCCTTCCGGAACGATACGGATATGTACGCTGCCGCCTTCTTCTTTGGGCATAATTCCATGCCATATCGCATTTTCAATAAAAGGTTGTAAAAGCATGGAAGGAATGAAAGTTTCCTCCTTATCAATCGACGAATCGATTTCGATTGCATACCTTAACTTTTCCCCAAAACGGTATTTCTCGAGGCTTAGGTAAAGATTGAGGTAGGCAATTTCCTCATCGAGACCGATATAGCTTTGTGTACATATCTCAAGGTTTTTGCGGATCAGGCGAGCAAATCCTGTTAATACTTTATTGGCAGAGGACGTATTGTTCGTATTAATGTAATGTTGGATGGAATTCATGACATTAAATACAAAATGGGGATTCATCATCACTTGCAAAGCCTGTTGTTCCAGCATCAGTACCTTGTGCTTTAACAAGAGTTTTTCCTGCTCTTTATTTTTTTGCTTCCGCGTAATGCGTACAGTGATGAGGTATAGGAGGGTAGCACTGATAAGGATAAGAAGAGAAATGAACCACCAGGTCTGCCAGAAATATTTTTGAAGTTCGAAATGAATTTTGGCCGGAGCACTCCATTGATTGTCCTGACTTTTGGCTGCCACTTCAAATACATACTTGCCAGGTTCCAAAGTCGAAATTTCAAGGCGTTTGCTGATCGTTTCCGTCCAGGGTGCATCTGGCTTTAGCCGGTAACGGTAAATGATGCGTTGATTTTTAAAATCGATCGCACTGTAATTAAAAATGAGATTGTGATCACCGGGTTTAAAGACGAAGCGGGAATAGCTCAGATCCAGAGGGGTCTTTTGATGCGACATGGCAGAGATGTATACTTTTGCCGAAGGGGTGGATTGAGTGGTGTGACTATGTACAAAATAAACCAAGCCATTGTTGGTTGCAAAATAAGCTGTATCCCGGTCAATATACAGGTCATTCAGGTCGTCAGATAATACATCATTGGTATAGTCAAAGGAATGGACGGCTATTTTTCCATTTTTTAATAAGATGCGGTTAATGCCGCTGTTACTAATGGTCCATATATATTCTCCCCGCACAAATAATCTTTTAATGGTGTTGTTGTTCAAACCATCTTTCATAGTGAGGTGGTGCAGGAGTTTCCGGTCCTTCACGAACAGAATGCCATAGCCATCGGTGGCCATAGCCATCACTCCTGAAGGAAGTTGTTGCATGTCATTAATCCGACTGGTAAACAGTTGATTAAGGCGGTTGTATCGAAACAGTTCATGGCCATTAAATTCTGCGACTCCATTTAAACTGGAAAACCATAAAGTGCCACGCCGATCATAAAAAACACGGTAGGAACGCTCTTTGAAATAGTCTTCCCGGTCGATCATGGTGGTAAACTCAAATAAGCCGTTCCGGTCATTTACGATGACGACTCCTGAGGATAAAGCAACTGCCAATTGTCGATCTTGATCTATACTGAAATTTTTAACCACGAACATCGAGTTGTGGCTTTCCCGGAGATACTGTAGATCCGGTTGGTTTTTTTCCAGGTGACTGAACCTCCCCAGCCCGTATTCAGAAGAAAAATAGATGCTTCGCCTTTTTTCATCAAAGGATAGTTGTTTAATTTCACTAAATTTCTTTTTATCACTTAGCTGAATACGCTTAATTACAGATTTGCCCTGATTCAATACATCCAGTTTACCTTCCGTCATGCCCAGCCATAATTGTTGACGATCGTCTTTAAGGATGCTCTTTATGGCAGTTTTGCTTAAACCGTTTTCTTCACTAAGGGTATAGAGCCGTTCCAATTGAGGAGGTAGACGGTAAATCCCGTTTTTAGTGGTGAACCAACGGTTTTGATGGACATCTTCAATCACCTGACTGACTTCAACGCCTTGCAGGATGTGTTCTGTTTTCCCTTCGAAGGCATACATATATACCCCGTTGCCATTGGCAAGCCAAAGGGCATCATTACTCACATGGATGTACCCAGGGTTGTTTTCAAGGATAGCAGGGGGCACGGAAAGAATTTTTTGCTGAAAAATACCTGCACGGTAATATAAGCCATCTTTATGTAACAGATAGATTGATTGCTTGGCGGGAACTACTGTCTTGTAAGAGTAGGGGACAACCTCTTCCCGAATGAGTACAAATTCTTTATTATTAAACAGGTGGAGCGCATGACTGCTGTTTGACCAGATCTGCCCGTTTTGATCTTCGTAGAGATATGCATTGATCAACTGTTTTTGAGGGTTTCCGGAAACAAATTTGAGTACCTGTTTTCCATCCCACATCCCAATGATGTTTTTATTGGTGCCAAACCAGAACCGCCCCCGGCTATCTTCGAGAAAGGAAACAATCACGGCATCAAAATTCAATGCTTTAAGTTTGGGGTCATTCTTGGCATTATAAATCCGGCCATTGTAAAAATAACTTAACTGACCATTTAAAGCCAGGAACCATATTCTCCCTTTTTTATCTTCCCGAAGTTGCAGGATTTGATTGTCTGGAAGGCCATCATCTACTGAAAAATTTTCGAAAGTCGTCCCATCAAAACGACTTACTCCGGCATCCGTACCCACCCAGATGTATCCTCTTTTATCCTGTAAGGTATAGTAACAGTTATTACTGGGCAAACCGTTTTTTGTGGTATAATGAGGCAAATAAAGGGTTTGGGAGAAGGCCAGAAAAGGAATCCCGAGGAACAGGATGCCCCATAGATAGCAGCTATAGAGAATCCACCTATTCTTCATTTTGCAGATTCGTGTAAGATTTTAGCTTTTCAAAAAAATCGCTGGCTCTACGCCGGGACACATTGATGACTTCCCCATTGTGAAGGATGACCTGTACACCATTTTTAGTTTGGTATTCTTTAATGTATTTTAGGTTAACGATACTGGATTTATGAATACGAATGAATTTTTGTTCGGGCAAAATCTCTTCATAATCTTTTAATACTTTTGAAACGGCAATTTTTTCGAGATTAAGAAGGTGAAAGACGGAATAATTACTGTCGGCTTCGATATGGAGGATATCGTCAATGTCGATTAGACGGTATCCCTGGGCACTTGGAAGGGTAATTTTGTGAATGCTTTTCGTCGTTAAATCGTGGTTAAGGCTTCTGTATCGTGCTTCCTCATGCGTGTCCGATTTGTTAATTTTCAAGTATTTAACCGCTTTTTCTACAGCGTCTTTTAACTCATCAATGTCAATGGGTTTTAAGAGGTAATCGAGCGCGTTGGCCTTTATGGCTTTTAGGGCGTATTGATCGTAAGCTGTTGTAAAAATCACATTTGCATGACTCTCCTGTGCACTGGAAATGAGCTCAAAGCCATTTTCACCGGGCATAGCGATATCCAGGAAAATCAGATCTACGGGATGTTGATGAAGCAACCCACGGGCTTCAGAGACAGATTTAGCAATGCCTACTACCTGCACATTTTCACAGTTTTCCTGTAAAAGGAAATACAATGATGAGCGAGCAAATTCTTCATCGTCAACTATAATG
This sequence comes from Pedobacter sp., assembly GCA_037190785.1. Classification (GTDB taxonomy): domain Bacteria; phylum Bacteroidota; class Bacteroidia; order Sphingobacteriales; family Sphingobacteriaceae; genus Pedobacter. The sequence continues at coordinate 361,395 of JBBCJN010000002.1, forward strand.
GCGTTTAACACGGTAAAATGGTTTTAATAAGCCAATATATTGAAAATTACGGCATGAAAAAAGAATTGTTCTTTTAAATGCCTGCTGAAAATGCCCTGCATTTGCACTTAATAATTAATCACTTGTTCTTCCAGCTGATCAGGTAGTTCTCTATAATTGTATTTTTGTCCCCTAAGCTGAGGTTCAAATCCGGCTTCGCGAATGGCATTCTGAATCCCTTTAGCAGTGAATCGATGTGGTGCGCCTGCTGCGGATACCACGTTTTCTTCGATCATGATCGAGCCGAAATCATTTGCGCCTGCATGAAGACAAAGCTGAGCAACCGTTTTTCCCACTGTTAACCAGCTCGCCTGGATATTTTTAACGTTGGGTAGCATGATTCTACTAAGCGAGAGCATGCGTAAATATTCATCTCCCGAAACATTATTTCGAATGCCGCGAAGTCGTCTAAGTAAGGTTCCGTCGTCTTGAAATGGCCAAGGGATAAAGGCCAGGAAGCCATCTGCATGTGCTGGTTTTTCTGCCTGTACCTCTCTTATCCAGACAAGGTGTTCGAAGCGTTCTTCGACGGTCTCTACATGACCAAACATCATTGTTGCCGACGTCGTAATGTCCAATTGATGGGCTGCCCGCATGACATTTAACCATTCCTGACCGCCACATTTTCCTTTTGAAATAAGACGCCTTACACGGTCATTGAGAATCTCGGCCCCTGCCCCAGGCAATGAATCAAGTCCGCTGGCTTTCAGTTCACTTAAGACCTCCGTGTGGGAAATTCCCTCTAGTTTGGCAATATGTGCAATTTCTGGAGGACCTAAAGCATGCAGTTTTAATTCAGGGTAGAGGGATTTCAGTTGTTTGAATAAGTCACTATAAAAGCTCAGTCCAAGGTCGGGATGGTGCCCTCCTTGTAATAACAATTGATCACCACCCAGACGGAAGGTTTCTTCAATCTTTATTTTGTAAGTCTCGATGTCTGTAATGTAGCTTTCGTCATGACCGGGTCGCCTGAAGAAATTGCAAAACTTACAATTGGCAATGCATACGTTGGTGGTATTGACATTCCGGTCAATTTGCCAGGTCACTTTTCCACTAGGTACCTGTACTTTCCGTAATTCGTTGGCTACCCAGGTCAAGGCTGCTGTTTCTGCATGATGAAACAGATACACGCCCTCTTCCATGGTTAGCCCCTCGAAATGCAAAGCCTTTTGTAGTAATTCAGCCGTATTCATAAAGGCAAAGATAAAAAAAACTCCTGTAGCATTCTTCCCCGCGTAAAACATGATTTTCAACAGATATTCGGTCACTATTACAAAGCTTTTACGCTTGGTCCTTTTGGCTCTTGGGATTATCCATTATCTTTACCCCCCTGATTTAAATTATGATTACATTTCAACGTTTTACACTCACAAATGGTCTGCGCGTCCTTGTTCATGAAGATAAGACCACTCCGATGGCGGTTTTAAATATTCTTTACGATGTAGGTGCGAGAGATGAAGACCCCGATCGAACAGGATTTGCTCATTTATTCGAACACCTGATGTTTGGAGGTTCTGTCAACATTCCGAGTTACGACGCCCCTTTACAAAGGGTGGGAGGGGAAAACAATGCATTTACCAGCAACGATATTACGAACTATTACATCACATTACCCGCTGTAAATTTGGAAACGGCTTTTTGGCTGGAGAGTGACCGCATGTTGAGTCTTGCTTTTTCAGAAAAAAGTCTTGAAACACAACGAAATGTGGTAATGGAGGAGTTTAAACAGCGTTACCTCAATCAGCCTTACGGAGATGTATGGTTAAAATTAAGGCCATTGGCTTACGAGGATCATCCTTATCGATGGGCCACCATAGGACAGGACCTTCACCAAATAGAAACAGCCACGATGCAGGAAGTGAAGGCATTCTTTGCAAAGCATTACCAGCCTCAACATGCCATTTTGGTAGTGGGTGGAAATGTTACCTTGGACGAGGTGAAAAGGTTGGCTGAAAAATGGTTTGAACCGATTCCTTCCGGGAGGAAATATGAACGCAATCTCCCGAAAGAAAGGGAACAAACGAGTGCAAGGTCTCTAAGTGTGACAGCAAATGTACCACTTGATTCGATTTACATCGCTTTTAAGATGGAAGAACGTCTTCACCCGGATTATCAGACTTACGATCTGGTGAGTGACATTCTTTCTCAGGGGCAGTCTTCCCGTTTATTTCAACGATTGGTTAAAGAGCAACAACTTTTTAGTGAAATCAACGCCTATATCATGGGAAGCCTTGATGCCGGATTATTTATGGTGGAAGGAAAACTTATAGAGGGCGTGGAAATGAAGCAGGCGGAAGCAGCTATCTGGGAAGAATTGGCCAAATTGAAAGAAGAATATGTGGGGGAGAAGGAACTGGTCAAGGTGAAAAATAAATCGGAATCCATCATGGCTTTTTCGGAAATGAATCTCTTGGATAAAGCGATGAACTTAGCGTATTATGAGCTTTTAGGGGATGCCGAATGGTTAAATACGGAAATTCTCAGGTATCAGGAAGTAACTGCTGAACGTATCCGGGAGGTCTCTCGAAAGACCTTTGTAAAAGAAAAATCATCCACCTTATATTATTTTGCCAATGCTCAATAGAACCCTGTCGCCGGATTTTAAATCCATTGAAGATATTCATTTTATCCATCCTTTAGAGAAAAAGCTGAAGAATGGTATTCCCGTTTTTTTGTTCGAAGCCTCCGATCAACGGCTGGTAAGGTTGGAATTTATCTTTGAACACGTGAACTGGGACCCGGAGTTACCTGCACTGGCATTCGCTACGTGTGGTCTGTTGAACGCCGGTACCCGGCAATTATCAGCGATAGAAATTGCTGAAAAAGTAGATTATTATGGAGCATTTTTTCAGACAGAATACGGTGCGGATCAGACTACCCTTACTTTATATAGCCTGAGTCACTCGCTTGTTGAAATTCTTCCATTGCTTCAAAATCTGCTTACAGAGAGCGTTTTTCCTCAGCAGGAACTGGAAATATATGTGCAAAACCAAAAGCAGAAATTGCAGGTCAATTTGCAGAAGAATGATTTCCTTGCACGTCGTACCTTTGCCGCCACCTTATTTGGGCAGACACCCTATGGTTCAGGAATAGAAATGACGGATTACGATCGTTTAAGACAGGTCGATTTGCTGGCCTATTTTAGGGCGGCGATTCAACCGGCTTATTGTACGATAGTACTTGCAGGCGGAGGAGTGTTGAAGGCCTTCGATTTGCTGGAGACATTCTTTGGTGGAAGTTGGTCGGAGAGCTTGCCTGCCAGCTTAAATTCTTTTCAGTTCACAGCTGCTAAGTCCGAGCCAGTCTTTCTTCAACGTCCTGAAAGTGTCCAATCTGCCATCCGGATGGGGGGGCTGGCTATTTCCAGGAAACACCCCGATTTCCCGGCTTTGCAGGTGGTAAATACGTTATTAGGAGGCTATTTTGGATCAAGACTTATGGCCAACATCAGAGAAGATAAAGGATTTACGTACGGTATTGGATCGGCAGTAGTCTCTTTAAAACATGCTGGCTATTTTTTCATCGCCACAGAAGTGGGAGCCCATGTGTGTGAAGAAGCATTAAAAGAAATCTATAAAGAAGTTCATTTGTTGCAGGCAGAGAAAGTAACGGATGAAGAGTTGAGCCTCGTTAGAAATTACATGTTGGGATCTCTTTTAGGGAGCCTCGAGAATATATTTTCCCATGCAGACAAATTTAAGAACGTTTATTTTGCAGGGCTTGGCATGGATTACTACGATCATTATGTTCAGGTGGTAAAAGAAATAAACCCGGAAACGGTCCAGCAAATTGCGCAGATCTATCTTCAAAGTGAGCACTTTCTGCAGGTGGTAGTGGGAAAAAAAGAAGGTTAACGAACCTGCAGCCAGGTCACCTTTCCGTCCATGGTGCTGGCCACTACATTTCTTCCATCAACAACATGAACGGTGTTGACCATGGAGTGATCTATTTTATGGGCCCATTTGGTTTCTTTTTTCACGAGGTCAATGGCATAGATGACTCCCAGTCGGGTGCCGAAAAAAAGCGTATTTTCTTTTTCGGTAAGCATGGAAGGGACATGGTCATATCCGAAACCGGCCTGGTAGCGCCAGGCAATACCAGGATCTGTAGGTTGACTGTGATAGGCTACAATTTCATCCTGCATGGTTTTCGCATAAATGGTGTTTCCATTGGGCGAAAGGCCAATGGATTCCCTTACGGAGGCTTCTTTATTTCTCCATAGTGTGTTCCCTGTTTTCGCATCAATCGCTGTCAGTACCCTGTCGGGAGCTACAATGTAGACCATGTTTTGGTGGATTACCGGCGTACACATTGCAGGAGAAAACATACGGTTGGTACTTCCATTGTTCCATTTCCATTGAAGAAGTCCTGTTTTTAGATCAAGAGCATACAAGTGCCTGCCCCATGAACCGAAATAGATCATGCTGCCATCGGTAGCAGGTTTCCCCACTATGGCGCCTTCTACTCCCCGAAAGCGCCATAATACCTTTCCAGTGCTTACTTCAAGGGCATTAAAATGGCCATCACTTCCGCCAATGTAGAGGACGTTGTTATGAACAAGAGGAGAACCAAGTACCGCATGTCCTGTTTTGTATGTCCATTTTAACTTCCCATTGCGGGTATTTAAAGCGTAAATATGCCCGTCCGCACTCCCAAACAATACCTGTCTTTGAGCAATGACCGGCGACGAATAAATGGCCCCGCCAGTTTGGAAAGCCCACTTTTTTTTGCCGTTTTTCCGGTTTAACGCTTCTAGGAAACCGAGGCTGTTGCCAAAAAAGACGGTACTGGAGGTATAGGTAGGCGTGTTGACCACGTTGGCATTGCTGTGATAAGTCCACAAAGGAGTTACATGTGGATAGGTTGCATTGAGATCATAGTTTGGCCGGGGGTAGCTTTTTTCATTATTCTTGAAGGCCTTAAGCGCAATTTTTTGCCATGGAGGAAGAAAGTTAGCCCCGGGGTGCCTGGTGGAAAAAAAAGCCGTATCCTTAGTCATGGATACAATATTGTAACCTCCGATGCTATCTTTTGCCCGCAGATTGGAACGCCCCATCGTGCCAGGAATGCCTTCAAAATCATAGGCTTTGTTACGGTGCCCATGTCCGCAGATGATGTATTGAATGTTAAATTTTTTGAGTCTGTCAATGGCTTCGTACCAATTGTCGAGACTTTCGTCCAATGGATAATGATTAATGAAAATGAGTGGCATTTCTTTGGGGGTGGATGCCAACAGGCTATCGAGCCAAACAATCGCATTCCTTGGGATGTGTCCATCTGACATTCGTACATAAGGTCCGGACGCACAGGCGATGAATCGATATCCCTGAAAATCAAAAGTAAATTTATCATCTCCAAATCTGTTGTTGAAATCAACTCCTCCCGACTCGGACCATCCCGTGTCGTGATTGCCGGGAATAATGTAATAGGGAATTTTGAGCGTAGCCAGCAACCGGTAGGCAAGTTGAACTTCTTCATAGGTTCCCATTTCGGTTACATCGCCGGTGATCACTACAAAGTCAATATCTTTTTGTTCATTAATGTCGGTAATGGTTCGGCGAAGATCGGCCTCTCCAGTCTCTGTGCCAATGTGGGTATCTGTGACAAAGGCATATTTAAAGGTTTGTGCTTGCACAATCGCTGTAAGAAAAGAGAGAAGGAAAAAGAGGGGAAAAAGGGCTTTCAATGGCATGGGCAATAGAGGGGTTAAATTAGCGTTCGGGTAAATGGAAATCCCGCTTAACGGTTAAATTTCCCTGCAATATAAGATGTTTAGCAGGAAGAACGCAGAAAGTTTTTTTTATTTTTTTGTGAGAAATATATATCTTTGCCCGGCAAATAAGAATACTTAAATTATTTGCTATGCAATTCGATCCCCACAAATTTGTCGCTACTGGTCTTACTTACGATGATGTGCTATTAGTGCCTTCGTATTCTGAAGTTTTACCGCGCGAAGTGAATACCCAGACTTTTTTGACCAAAAAAATTCAGCTGAACGTTCCTTTGGTCGCGGCGGCTATGGATACGGTCACTGAGGCAGCTCTTGCCATTGCCATCGCCCAGAATGGAGGGTTGGGAATGTTGCATAAAAATATGACGATTGAGAGACAAGCGAATGAAGTGCGTAAAGTGAAACGGTCAGAAAGTGGAATGATACAGGATCCCGTTACTTTGTTGGAAGACGCGGTAGTGGCAGATGCTTTCAAGATCATGAAAGAGCACAAAATTGGGGGTATCCCCGTAGTGGATCAACAGAATAAGCTGGTGGGCATTATTACGAACAGGGATTTGCGCTTTCAAAAGCAAATGAACAAGCCTATCAATGAGGTGATGACCCGCGCGAATTTAATTGTGGCTCCCGAAGGTACTAACTTAACACAGGCAGAGGAAATTCTTCAAAATAATAAAATTGAGAAGTTGCCGGTAGTAAATGGAGAGGGCTATCTGTTGGGTTTGATTACTTTTAAGGATATTCAAAAAGTAAAACATTATCCGCTTGCGTGCAAGGATGAGCAGGGTCGTTTGCGTGTAGGTGCCGCGGTTGGCGTTACAGCAGATACGATGGAGCGCGTGGATGCGCTTGTGAAAGCAGGGGTAGATGTGATCGCGATCGATACTGCTCATGGTCACTCGAAAGGAGTGATTGATCAATTAAAAGTGGTGAAGACTAACTATCCGGAACTACAGGTGATAGCCGGTAATATCGCGACAGGAGAGGCGGCTCTTGCCCTTGCCGAGGCCGGAGCAGATGCGGTAAAAGTGGGAATTGGCCCGGGCTCGATTTGCACGACCAGAATTATTGCCGGAGTGGGGGTTCCCCAATTGTATGCGGTTTACGAATGTGCAAAGGCGCTAAAAGGAACCGGAGTTCCGGTGATCGCAGATGGTGGAATAAAGCATACCGGGGATATTGCGAAAGCCATTGCCGCCGGAGCGAGCACGGTAATGGCAGGTTCTTTGTTTGCAGGTGTCGAGGAATCACCAGGTGAAACCATTATTTATGAAGGGAGAAAGTTCAAGTCTTATAGAGGAATGGGTTCGATTGAAGCCATGGAACAGGGATCAAAAGACCGTTATTTCCAGGATGTAGAAGACGATATTAAAAAATTAGTTCCTGAGGGGATTGTAGGAAGGGTTCCGTACAAAGGGACACTTGCGGAAGTCATGTATCAATATGTTGGTGGATTGAGAGCCAGTATGGGGTATTGTGGTGCGGCAACTATTTCCCAGCTTCAGGAAGCCAAATTTGTTCAAATTACAGCAGCAGGAATGAGGGAAAGTCATCCGCACGATATTACCATCACCAAAGAAGCTCCAAATTATACCCGCTAAGGGGAAAAATCACTAAAAAAGGCGTCCGGGAGGACGCCTTTTTTAGTGAAGGGAATTTTTGCTGGATAAGAAAGGTTTTTTTGCTATTTTAGGAGCTAAAGAAGATGAAAAAAATAAATGCACTTGCGGTTTACTGTGGCGCAAATTTTAATGGGGAACCTGCTTTATTAGAAGCAGTTCAGTTACTTGCCGCCCAATTGGTTCATAGAGAAATCCGCTTGGTATATGGAGGAGGCAGCGTGGGTTTAATGGGGGTAATTGCGGATGAAGTTCTTCGTTTAGGAGGAAAAGTTACCGGGGTGATCCCCCGGTTTTTAATGGAAAAAGAGGTGGGACACCTGGGACTGACTGAATTGATTGTGACGGGAAATATGCATGAACGAAAGCAGCGGATGGCAGATATTTCGGATGGTTTTCTGGTGCTTCCCGGGGGCTTTGGGACAATGGAAGAGTTTTTTGAGGTGCTTACCTGGTTGCAATTGGGCTTACATGCAAAGCCAATCGGGGTGATGAATGTGAACGGTTTTTATGATCCTTTGTTTCAACAGTTAGATTTAATGGTAGAACATCGGTTTTTGAAGGCTGCCAATCGCGATCTGGTTATGAACGAAAGCGCACCTGAAGTCTTGTTGGAAAAAATGGAAGTTTTTTCCGCTTTGCCGGATGATGTATGGTTCAGAGAACGGAACCTTACCTGAGGTGTGGGTGTTCTGGCTCAAAAGAGCGTTGAAAGGGTTGATATGAATACCAAAACGGGTTTTAGTTTTATAAAATTAAGGTTTAAATTGCCGCATGGATTTAACTTTTAATATCAACGAAGACATTAATAAACAACTGATTTATGAGCTAACAAGCCGTCTAAAAGTCATTTATAAGGGTGGGGGAGAAAAAAGTGCTGCGAAGCAAAAAGAGAAAGGGAAAATGCTTGCACGTGAGCGTATCGCCTATTTGCTGGACGCCGGGACGGAGTTTCTAGAGATAGGGGCCTTTGCCGCTTACGAGATGTACGCGAATGAGGGCGGCTGCCCTTCGGCAGGAGTAGTGTGTGGAATAGGATATGTGAGTGGTCGGCAATGCATGGTCATCGCGAACGATGCTACGGTGAAAGCAGGTGCCTGGTTTCCAATGACTGCTAAAAAGAATCTAAGGGCTCAGGAGATTGTCATGGAAAATCGATTGCCGGTCATTTATTTGGTAGATAGTGCCGGGGTGTATTTGCCGATGCAGGACGAAATTTTCCCGGACAAGGAGCATTTTGGAAGAATGTTTAGAAATAATGCACGGATGTCTGCTGATGGAATTGTTCAGATCTCGGCAATTATGGGAGCTTGTGTGGCAGGTGGAGCCTATTTGCCCATCATGAGCGATGAGGCGATGATCGTAGAAGGAACCGGTTCGGTATTTTTAGCTGGTTCATACCTTGTAAAATCAGCCATTGGTGAACAGGTCGACAATGAAACATTGGGTGGAGCCAGTACCCATTGTGAGATTTCAGGTGTGACAGACTACAAACATAAGGATGACGCTGCTTGTCTTGACAGTATTCGCCGGATCATGCATATGTTGGGTGCCCCACAACAGGCGGGGTTTGATCGGATCGCCCCGAGAGTTCCGAAAAAAGATACCGGAGAAATATTGGGGATTTTACCCGATAACCGGGAAAAACCTTACGACGTCAGGGAAATTATTGAACGTCTGGTAGATGATAGTGCATTTGAAGAATATAAAAAACTGTATGGTCAAAGTCTGGTTTGCGGATTAGCAAGGATTGACGGGTGGGCAGTCGGCATTGTGGCAAATCAGCGAAAAGTGGTCAAGTCTAAGAAAGGAGAGATGCAGTTTGGAGGGGTTATCTATAGTGATAGCGCGGATAAGGCCAGCCGTTTTATCATGAATTGCAATCAAAAGAAAATTCCTTTAGTGTTTTTACAAGATGTAACTGGTTTTATGGTAGGCAGCCGGTCGGAACATGGGGGAATCATTAAGGATGGAGCCAAGATGGTGAATGCAATGGCCAATAGCGTGGTGCCTAAATTCACCATCATTATGGGGAATTCTTACGGTGCAGGAAACTATGCCATGTGTGGGAAGGCGTATGATCCGAGATTGATTTACGCTTGGCCGAGTGCCAAAATCGCAGTAATGGGTGGGGCACAGGCAGCCAATGTATTGTGGCAGATTCAGGAATCGGCAATGAAAACAAAAGGAATCACGATAAGTGATGAAGAAAAAGAAAAATCCATTAAAGAAATTCAACAACGTTACGATGCACAGACCAGCCCTTATTATGCTGCGGCACGACTGTGGGTCGATGGAATTATTGATCCTTTGGAGACCCGCAAGGTGATTTCCATGGGGATCGAAGCCGCCAATCAGGCACCTGTTACCAGGCAATATAATGTAGGTGTCATTCAAACTTAATAGCTGATGAAACTTTTCAAAACACTCTCGTTTCTTCTTTTAATGGGCATTGGTTTAGGAACACATGCGCAACACAAACACATCTACTTATCCAATGATAAGGTCATTCATGATCCAAAGAAGGCGGACTCATATGCGTTATATGGAAAATTGGAATTGGAAGGACTGTGGGCGATCAAAGTCTACGATTTATATGATCAACTGACCATGACCGGCTCTTACCTCGATGAAGAGTTAGCTGTTCCACATGGACAGTTTACGTATTATTTGGATTTGTACGAATTTAATAAGGAGTATAAAACCAATTTTAAACTAAAAGGACAACATCGTTTTGTGTACCAACAGGGCACGTTTGAAAATGGAGCTGAGGTAGGAGAGTGGCGTACGTATTATCCAAATGGAAGTGTATTTAAAAATATAAACTATGTGAATGGTGAAATGCATGGTAAATACCTGCAATACCATGTGAATGGAACAGTTGACGTAGAAGGACAATATGTTGAGGGAAAAAAGGAAGGGACCTGGATTCTTTTTGAAGGCCTGCGGACACAGCTGTATGAGAATGATGTAATGATTTCTCAGACAAAGAGCAAGGCTGCAGATCGACGGGAGAAAAGAATGAATGATTAATGAATGATCCTCTTTTAAGAATGAACAAAATCAGGCTTATAGGAACAATGTTTCTTCTTTCGCTGGCTTTGCTTGCGCATGCCCAGCTATCGAATCTCCCGAAAGTGAGGTTGCTGGTGGATACACACGGAGATATTTTATTTAATCAAATCAAATCAGGTATAGACATTGGACAACGCCAGTCTACGGGTAATTTTGACCTGGTGAGAGCAAAAGAAGGGGGGTTAAATGCTCAGGTGTTTTCAGTGTGGTGTGATCATTTAGGAGGCTTTTCTTTAGCTAACCGGCAAATCGATTCGTTGGAAGCACTGATTGGTCGTTATCCGGATCGTATTGCTCTGGTGAAGGATGCCACATCACTGGAAAGAACGATTTCTGAAGGAAAGTTAGCGGCAATGATTGGAGTGGAGGGTGGACACATGATTGAAAACCGATTGGGGTACCTGGATAAGCTGGCCGACAGGGGAATGCTGTATTTAACATTGACCTGGAATAACAGCACTCCCTGGGCGAGTTCTGCTGCAGAAGAAACGTCAGGGAAAATTGCTTTTCGGGATGCAGGGTTAAACAAATTTGGGGCAAAGGTGATTAAACGACTTAATAAAAAGGGGATCATGATAGATCTTTCTCATGTCGGGGAGCGTACGTTTTATGACGCCCTTCGTTTAACCACCAAACCGGTTATTGTTTCACATAGTTCAGTACATGCGTTTAACCAGGTGCCAAGAAATCTGAAGGATGAACAGCTAAAGGCCATTCAGGTGAATGGGGGGCTGGTTTCTCTTAATTTTTACAGTGGTTTTTTAGATTCTACCTACCACCGCAAGCAACAAACCTTTCTGACAAGACATGCTGCGGAGCTGAAGGAATTAAGTAAACAGTGGGGACGGAGCAATGCGATTGATACGCTTATTTTTCGGTATGCCGATGAAGCGGCGTATTTACGCCCCCCTATAAGTCTGCTGATAGATCACATTGATCATATCGTGAATCTGATCGGAGTAGAACATGTGGGTTTAGGTGCGGATTTTGACGGGGCCGAATCCTTTCCCTTGGGGATCAACAGCGTAGCTGATTATCCGAAAGTTTTACAGGCACTTGCGGATAGAGGTTATACGCAGGAAGCCATAGAGCAGATTGCAGGGAGAAACTTCCTTCGGGTTCTAAGAGCCAATCGACCTTGAAAGGAATCGTAATCCGGATATAATAATCTGTAAGGATGTGGTGTCCTTGTTTGGCACATTCCTTTGTAAGCGTTAAATTTGTAGCTTAACCCTATAATGATGCAAGAAGAAAACGAATTTGAACATGTACAATGCCTGATCATTGGGTCAGGGCCTGCCGGATATACTGCTGCCATCTATGCCGCACGCGCTGATCTAAAACCTGTGTTGTATACCGGAATGGAAATGGGCGGTCAATTGATGCAAACAAATGATGTGGAAAATTTTCCCGGATATGCTCAGGGAATCATGGGTCCGCAGATGATGGAGGATTTCAAACAGCAGGCGGAACGATTTGGTACGCAAATCCGTTTCGGATATGTGAGTGCAGTGGATTTTTCGTCTCTTCCGCACAAAGTGGTAGTGGACGACACGAAAACGCTTACTGCAGATACAGTGATCATCGCCACGGGTGCCACAGCGAAATGGCTCGGACTTCCAAGTGAACAGAAATACAATGGCTTTGGAGTTTCCGCTTGTGCAGTTTGTGACGGTTTTTTCTTTAAAGGACAGGATGTTGCCATCGTCGGTGCTGGGGATACGGCTGCGGAAGAAGCGACTTATCTGGCGAAACTTTGTAAAAAAGTTTATATGCTGGTTCGCAGGGATGAATTCAGGGCTTCTAAAGCGATGGTTCACCGCGTATTGAATACCCCTAATATTGAAGTGATATACCAGACGGAAACGACTGAAGTTTTAGGCGATGGGAAAAATGTGACCGGCATCCAGGTGCGCAACAATGTGACCGGCGAAAGCAGTATCATTGATGTACAGGGATTTTTTGTGGCGATTGGCCATAAGCCCAACACAGATATTTTTAAAGGCTGGTTAACTCTTGATGAAACAGGCTACATTAAGACCATTTCAGGAACGACCAAAACGAATATTGAGGGGGTTTTTGCCTGCGGAGATGTACAGGATCATTATTACCGCCAAGCTGTGACTGCGGCAGGATCGGGATGTATGGCGGCACTGGATGCGGAACGTTACCTGGCAGCCAAAAATGATGAAGTAAAAGTGCTTTTTTAACAGACAAACCAGCTAAATGAGCTACCTGTCCCCATGACCATGGTCATGGGGACTTTTTTTGTTTTTTAATGCCTTAATAAATTTTTATATTGCTTGGGAAATCGTTATTAAAACGATTTAGTAGTTTTATAGCCTACCCCCATAGGGGCTTCATAAGTCATTGTTGAAATGAGAATACATCAATTATTGCTATGCTGCATGCTGGCGCTTTTTTCTTGTCCGTTATGGGCACAGATCGACGATTATGCCGGAATTATTCCAGCACCGGTAACGGTGAAGAAGACCGGAACAGGTTTTATTTTAGATAAAACCGTTGTATTGGTAAGTAATGAGCCGACAAATGCACATACGGTCGATCTTCTGAATGCATTTATTGTTGAACGTGGTGGTTTTGCGTTAAGGGAAGAGAAGAATTTGCCCAGTGGGAAGAAAGCGATTATACTCACTTCAAAGGGAGCTGATAAGCTGCCCGCAGAGGGCTATCGATTGGAGGTTACCCCTCAGCAATTAAAAATTACAGGTTCTGAAAAGGGGCTTTTTTATGCCTTGCAGTCTTTAATGCAGCTATGGCCTGTGAAAGAAAACGATCATTTTACAATTCCAGGAATAGAGATCGTCGATTACCCTCGCTTTTCCTACCGGGGAATGCACCTGGATGTAGCCCGTCACTTTTTCCCTATTTCTTTTATTAAGAAATACATCGATAAGATGGCCTACTATAAAATGAATAATTTTCATTGGCATTTAACAGAGGACCAGGGCTGGCGGATTGAAATTAAACGATACCCAAAGCTGACTCAAGTGGGAGGAAGCAGAAACGGGACGATTGTAGGAAATTATCCTGGTACGGGTGGAACGGATGATGAAGTTTACAAAGGGTTTTATACACAAGAAGAAGCGAAGGAAATTGTGGCTTATGCTGCGGCCCGGCACATCAATGTGATTCCCGAGATAGAGATGCCGGGACATGCTTCAGCAGCCATTGCGGCCTATCCGGAATTGAGTTGCTTCCCCGATCGGGATACCTATATAGCTCCCGGCGCTCCCTGGTCGGGACCCAGGACCGGAAAACAGGTACAGCAAACCTGGGGGGTATTTGACGATGTTTTTGTTCCCTCTGAAAATACGTTCACTTTTTTAGAAAACGTATTGGATGAAATAATGGCCATATTTCCTTCAAAATACATTCATATAGGGGGAGACGAATGCCCCAAGACCTACTGGAAGGAGTCTGCATTTTGTCAGCAGTTAATCAAAGAAAAAGGCCTTAAAGATGAACATGAATTGCAAAGCTACTTCATTCAACGTATAGAAAAATACATTAATTCCAAAGGGCGTTCGATCATCGGATGGGATGAGATTTTGGAAGGTGGGCTGGCTCCTAATGCTACAGTAATGGCCTGGAGAGGGCCTAAGGAGGGCATAGAGGCAGCGAGCCAGCGTCAGGACGTGATCATTACCCTGGCCTCTAACGGGCTCTATTTTGATCATAAACAATCGAATTCGAAGGATGAACCGCTGACGATAGGTGGATTGTCTACTTATGCGCAGGTATATGCGAAGGATCCGGTTCCTTCCGATCTTCATGCGGATTTACACTCATACATTATCGGAGTACAGGCCAATATGTGGTCTGAGTACCTCGAAACACCTGCGAAAGTAGAGTATATGCTATTTCCGCGGATGCTGGCGTTGTCTGAGATTGCCTGGACCCTTCCTGAGCGAAAGAATCTAAAACAGTTTTCAGAAATTCGTTTGCCTGTTCATTTGGCTAAGCTTGATGCTTCGGGGACGAATTATTGGGTGCCCGTGCCCTTAGGTCTGCCGACCGATACTCTTAAAGGAGAAAAAATTCGTATTGAGCTAAAAAGTCCGGTTGAAGGCGCTCGTATTTTCTATACCCTGGATGGTTACCGCCCTTCCGAAAACGCAAGCCCTTACCGCCATCCTATGGAAGTGAGGGTTCCTCAGGGGAAAAGAAAGACCCTCAAAACCATTGTCATTGCGCCAAGTGGTCGTCGCAGTGTCGTGACTGAAACAATTTTAAGTAATGAATAATTAATTTACCTTCCTTACTCGTATGAAAACCATGCGTAAAATTCGTTGTTTGCTGATGACTGGCCTATGGGCATTCGGTGTCAGTTCTTGTGTATTTTCTTGTTCCTCTGAAGAAAAAAAAGAGGCCAATGCGGGAACAAAAGATAGCTTAGTTCAAACCACTTCCTCTTCTCCTTTTGGTTTTTACAAACAGATTGAGGTGAAACCCGGATTTTATTTTGAGGTAGTGAGCTGGGGAAGGGGGGTCGATACGCTCGGTGGCTTTTTAATATTGATGTCCGACTCACTAAAAAATACTTATCGTTCGGTGGCTGCTGAGCGAAATGGCCTCTTAAGAGATGCCTGGAATATGGATATGGATAATGATGGGAATCCAGAAATTTATGTGCAATACGTGGTTCGCGGCAATGTCAATGACCTGCATGTTTATGAGTATTCTCCGCTTGGTTTTGACAAAATTAGCTTCCCTGGCTTATCTGCTGAAATGAAAAAGAAATCCCGTGGCAACGATGAATTTTACATGAAAGAGGGTTCACTTTATCGAAAAGTAGCCCTTTTGCCGGCAGACAGTCTGGACAAGACCCCTCCGGTTAAAACATTGAGGTACCGTTTGGAGGGTAAGCGTTTTGCAGTAGAAGAAATAAAGTAACCTTGCCCCTTTACATACGGTTAATTGGTGAGCTGCTGACTGATGCGTTGTAGTTTTTCGATGAGGACGCCAATCTTTTCTTTGTCTCTTTTAATCACCGCTTTTCGTACGATGGTAGAACAGAATATGATCCATCCCAATGAAAGCGCCCAAAAAATGATTTGCGCAGTATTGGACATATAGGCCAGTATTTCAAATGAAAAAAGGAAGGTGCCCAAAGTGAGGGCCATCATGTAAAACCAGAAAAGTTTATGGTAAAGGCTATGACGCTTAAGCTGATACCTGGTTAACTGATCTACAAATTGAGCAGGGTTTACGGTGAAATCACTATTGGCAATGATTCGATAATTATCATAGAGGAAGACTGTATACATGCCCACAGCAATACCCAAAATGCTGAAACCGGCATGAGTGGTCCAGGAATTGAAGTCGAAGAATAACCACAAAGCAGCCTCCATGAAGAAAAAAAGCACCATTCCGACAATGGTAAAACGGGATTTGGTCCGAATACTGCCTAGTTCCTTTTTGGCCTGACTGAGCATCTCATCTGCAGATATTTGTATATCAACCGTATGCCTTGCCCAGAGTGCTTCTATCTGATTAAATTCTTGCATGCTGATTATATAATTCAGTTAGTTTTTGTTTAATGCGATGGATTTTTACTCTTAAATTTCCTTCACTAATGCCCGAAATATCGGCGATTTCATGATAAGGGAGTTCGTCCAAAACCATGGTGATGATGAGACGGTCATTCTCTTCGAGCATGGAAATGGACTTATACAATAAAGCCACCTGTTCGTTTTTTTCAGAATATTCCTCTATCTTGTTTTCAATAATGTTGTCGGTTAATTCATCTTTTGCCTGTCTTTTTTCTGAACGCAAATAAGTAAGACAGGTGTTCACTGCAATGCGGTAAATCCAGGTAGATATTAAGGATTTGTTCCGAAACTTATCCAGATTTTGCCACACTTTTAGAAAAGTCTCCTGTAAAAGATCGTTGGCTGAGTCTTTATCGCCCGTGTAGCCATAACAAAGGTGGAATATCTTTTTAGAGTTTTTGTCAAATATTTCCTTAAATAGCTGATCTTTTTGATTCATTGACAAGCGTAAAAGTGTCTTATTTAGATGCCGTTGAACGACAATTGTTACACGGTTAACTGCAGCTAAGTTAATAAATGTTTGCTTGCTTCGCTCAAATAATTATTTTTGTTGCTTCGAAAACCAATAGAAAGCTGCATGAAAAAATTTAGAGTAGGGTTTATCACCCTCGTGACGATCACTTTAGCGATTATTATTACATTACTGAAAGAGTTTAACCTTGTAGCTATTTCTGATCAGGTCATGATGGCCGTAAGATGGATCGTGGGCATTCAGGTAGTGGTATACGCCCTTATGAAGAAGAATCTGACTACCTGGATTTTAACCTGTATGCTTTTGGGTATTTTTGTAGGGATCGACTTTCCGAATGTGGCAGTCGCCTTTCAACCGCTTAGCAAAGGATTTATAAAGCTGGTTAAAACCATTGTGGGGCCTATTCTTTTCGCTACTCTGGTTTACGGGATTGCCGGACATTCCGATTTAAAGCAGGTAGGTCGTATGGCTTGGAAATCCATGCTTTATTTTTATTGTGCGACGACGCTGGCCTTATTTATTGGTCTCGCAGCGATTAATATTTCACAGGCCGGTGTAGGCGTAGATACCAGTAATATGGCTCATGAAGAGTTGCCCTCAACACCTAAAGACGCCGGCGATGAAAAATTATTGAGTACCCTTCCCGACTCGGTGCACTGGATCTACAAGACCTTTGCTTTCTTCCGGAATATTTTTCCTGAAAACATTGTGAAGGCCGTTTACGATGCTCAGGTACTTCAAATTGTTATTTTCTCGGTACTGTTTGGAATTGGCCTGGCCATGGTAGATGAAAAGAAACGAAAGCCTCTGGTAGACTTTTGTGAGAGTTTATCAGAGACGATGTTTAAGTTTACCAACCTCATTATGTATTTTGCTCCGATCGGTGTGGGAGCAGCGATGGCTTATACAGTAGGTCATATGGGAGTAGATATTCTGAAGCATTTGTTTATGCTGGTAGCGACCTTATACCTGGCATTAATTGGGTTCATGTTGATTGTGCTATTGCCCGTAGCGTTGTATTTGCGCATCCCGATTGGCAAATTTATTCAGGCAGTAAAAGAACCGGTTTCTATCGCCTTTGCTACGACCAGTTCGGATGCAGCACTTCCGAAAGCCATGAGTGCCATGGAAAAATTCGGGGTGCCACGAAAAATTGTCTCTTTCGTTATTCCTACAGGATACAGTTTTAACCTGGATGGAACCACTCTTTATTTGTCACTGGCCTCTATTTTTGTAGCACAGGCGGCAGGCATGCACTTGTCATTTGGGGAGCAATTGTTAATTGTTTTTACATTGATGATCACCAGTAAGGGCGTTGCTGCCATTCCAAGGGCATCTCTGATTATTTTGATTGCTACAGCCGACCAATTCGGCCTGCCGACTTACATCATTGCGGCCATTCTTGGGGTCGATGAATTAATGGATATGGCGCGTACTTCAGTAAACGTGATTGGAAATTGTCTGGCTACGGTGGTGATTGCCAAATGGGAAGGAGAGTTTGATGAAAATGCAGTTAACAGTACAGATCTGAGCGTATGAGTTCGCGAGGGAAGAAAATATTTCTGGTGATGACAGTGGTCGTCCCTTTTTTGATTTACAGTATCGTCTATTATGCACCCATTATCCGGAATGCTCCGTTTAAATCAAAAGAATTCGTTTCGCTCGAATACAGGTGGGGTGTGGGTGAAAAGCTGGAAAATCGCTATGACTCAAAAACCGGAGATTATACCTATCTCCGTAAGGACGATTCACTCGTAAAAACGAAGATTTATCTCAATGAAAGGGACATTTTCTATCTGGACAGCATTGCTCATCGTCAGGGGTTTTGGAATCTCCCGGAAGTTGTAGCCAACAACGCGGAAGACATGAAACGGAAAGATTTGCTGCGTTATGAAATGGTGCTCCATTATCAGCGGAAATCAAAGGAGGTGATCTATTATGCCAATTTTAATGGCAAAACGCGCATGAAGGGAGCTGCAGTCGCCATGCAGAAGGTCATCGAACAAACCCTGGCTGATATAGAAAACAGACAGGCGAAACAGCCCTAATTCTGCAAGATGAAAAATTTTAAAAAAGTCGCATTGATAGGGAGTGTGTTTGGCACAGTGTTCTTGCTGGTATTGGTCGGGGTTTATTTTAGTAAAATTGAAAAGTCGCCTTATCAGGTAGGTGATTTTGTTCATCTGACTTACCAGTGGGGAAATCGATCTCCTTTAGAAAACAGCTATCAATCGGCCGGAGAAGGGAATTATCGCTACCTCGACCGAAGGGATTCCCTCCTGCAACTCTCCCTTAAATTACGTCCAAATGACCGGATTTATCTCCATCAAAAGTTAAGTGAGTTAGGCTTTTGGAGGTTGCCGGATACGGTGGGCAAACCCATGGGAGAGGGGCAAATGAAGTACGAGTTAGAGGTGAATTATCGCCAGAGGACCAAAAGACTGGTGATTTTCGAAGGGTCGGGAGCGGCACCTTTGCTGATCGATTCGGCCATGCGTGTAAATCAATTGGTTAGAGCGGTGATCGACGCTGCACATCAGCGCTATTCGAAGTAAAAAAAGCTTGTTTTTTAAACGTGAATTCCGTAACTTTACGATATATTCGTAAGTAATGGAGAAGTTAACACAACAAGAAGAAGAAGCCATGCTTGCCGTGTGGCAGATTGGTGCAGGTTTTATTAAGGACTTTATGGACGCCATGCCGGAGCCAAAGCCGATCTATACAACACTGGCCTCCACCATTAAGAATCTCGAAAGAAAAGGGTATCTCAAAAGTGAGCGGTATGCAAATGCCAACCGCTATAGCGCTAAAGTAAAGGAAGCGGATTATAAGAAACGTTTCATGAATGGTTTTGTACAAGACTATTTTCAAAATTCTTACAAAGAGCTGGTTGCTTTCTTCGCAAAGGATAAAAAGATTAGTGCCGAAGAATTGAAGGAAATCATACACCTTATTGAAAACCCTCAACCCTAATTGCCATGCCTGAATTGCTGCTTGTCCTGCTTAAAATTAATAGTGTGTTGCTGTTGTTTGCAGCAGCTTATTACCTGGTTTTGCGTCGACTGACTTTCTATTCTTTGAATCGTTTATTTCTGATGTTTGGAATTTTATTTTCCAGTTTGTATCCGTTTATTGATTTAACGGAATTCTTTCATCAGCAGGTAAAGTACCAAGAAGGAATGGTGGCCTTGGTACCGGCATTGAACGGTAAAGTGAGCAATTTTATTTCTAATGAATTTATTTTTAATTATTGGGATGTGCTGGTCTGGTTTTTCTATGCCGGGGTGTTGGTTTTTGGATTAAGGCTTGCTTTTCAGTTTTATTCCTTATACCGTATTCATCGTCAGTCAATACCTGGCGCATTGCAGGATTATCCGGTAAGAATTTTAAAAGACACCGTGAGTCCTTTTTCTTTCTGGCGGACCATTTATATTAACCCTTCCCTGCATCAGCAAAAGGAAATCTCCACGATCTTGGCGCATGAGGAGGTACATGTAAAGCAATGGCACTCTATTGATATTCTGCTGGCTGAATTAAGTGTAGTGTTCTACTGGTTCAACCCCGGTGTATGGTTAATGAAGAAGGCAGTGAAAGAGAACCTCGAGTTTATTACAGATGAACGTATTTTGAAAAAAGGGGTGGATCGCAAAACGTATCAATACAGTTTGCTTGGTGTGGGCCAATTGGAGGCGCCCAGCGTGCTTGTAAATAATTTCAACCTGTCTGACCTGAAAAAACGTATTCTCATGATGAATGTGAAACGTTCGTCCCGTCTTACACTGAGTCGTTACCTGTTGTTATTGCCCTTATTGTTATTGATTACACTTTCTTTCACTGTTACAAAAAAGGAAATCAAAGAGCATTTAAAGCCCATTCAGGAAGCAATTGCCCAACAGACTAGGGTAGACATCCCTGCTCCTGTACAAGCACAGCAAGTGGAACAACCAAAGCATATAGCTGTAACTGTGAACTCCGAAAAGCTCAACAATAAGACGGAGAAAGTGCCGGTGAAAAAGGAATCCACCGCCCGAAAGATAATGTCATATGTGATTGGTACCATTTACATCAATACCGATACCATGAGCAAAGCCAGGTTCCAGGGGCTGGAGAAGGAGGCGTCCGAAAAGCTACAGATTGCCATGGCAACGGAAATGTTGGAAAAATTACAAAGAGATAAAGGAGATGCATCGACGGCTGATTCAATCGTATTTAAAAAAATAAGCTCAGGAGACGTGAAAAATGTCATTCGCCTGAGAGGTGTTCCTTCGATCCCTAAGGGCGAAAATGGCAAAGCGGTGGTGTCTTATACCATTAAATCTGACAGTGGTTTTCATCACAATACGAAAATTCGGTTTATTCTGAATGGAAAAGAAATTGCCCCCGAAGAATTGAAGAACATTCCTTCCGATGAAGTAAAAAGTGTGATCGTCCGCAAAAATAATATAGACATGGACGAGGTCATCGTGACAGGTCGTAAAAAGTTATAACCTTTTTTAACTTCTGTCTCTCTGAAGTCCGCATGTGAAAGAAGTTCTTTCTTTTTCACCTCCCTTAGAGGGGATCTTCTTATGGTGGTTTTCTTTTGTATGCGGTGCTTTTCAGCTTTTCAAGGAAGGAAGTTTAGTGCAGTGTAAGTAATTTTCATAAAGCTGAATAGACCGCCTGTTTCTCTCTTATGCCTGCTTCTACAGACTAAAATTCTACTTGTTTTACGAGTGCCGAAACAGGGCTATTCCTTCGTGCAAAGTGCGGAGGAATAGCGGGAAATCTTTTTACAGGAGACGTGCATTCACTCGGTGGTTCATTGATGGGTGGGAGCCTCATTCAAGGATCGAAGCTGGTTTTATCTTCCCGGGATTTGCTGATTTACTCTTTTGACTGTTCTGGGTGTGTAATCTTCAAGTGCCGCACTGCCCGAATAAGAATGAGGGGAAGAAATGAAAAAAGATCCTCTGCATTTAAGCGGAGGATCTCTGATAGGAATGTTTGAAAAGGGCGACTACAAAGTGAAGGTCGCTTTCATCATGGCTACCCTTCCCGGAATATGGTAGGTCCCTGTAGAGAAAGAGTTGGCAGACAGGTAGGTCGCTTCAAACTTTTTTACATTGGCCAGATTGGTCAGGCTGAATTCAAGATCCATTTTGTGTTTCACTAATTTATAACGAAGATTAAGGTCGGCAAAAAGGTATTTCAGATCCGGCTGACTATGTTGTCGGGTAAAGATGTGCTCTGCCGAAAAAGTAGTAAATAATCGTTTGAACAAGGTTGTTGTCAGGGAGGTTTGTTGCCTTAATTGTTGGTTATTGTTTTTTATTCCGTTTCCTTCAGCCAGTTTATTATTGGAAAGGGTTAATTGAGAGCTATACGACCAGTTAAGAAAATTGCTGATCTTTGAATCCAGGGACGCCCGATAAGTTGTACTCTCCGAGATAAAAGGCAAGAGGGTATTGTTTTGAAGTTGTTCAAATTCAGTTTGCGAATAACTAACGCCCGCCGTCACCGTACTTCTCAGTTTGAAAAGATATTTACTGGTGCTTGCATTGATGCTCAGACTCCGGATATCATTGGCATAAGGCAATACGACCCGTTCCTGTACCTGATTGGTCAGTGTATACGAGGAGATCGTGTTCAAGGTGGTTTCCTGATAATTTGCACCGATGTTAAAGAAAAACATCTGCATCGCTCTCTTAAAATTGAAGGTACCTCCAACTCCCTGTGTTTTACGTTCAGAAATGGGTGCATCATTGGCAAAGAGAGAACGGTAATTTTTGAGGATAGTACCCCGGTAGATGTCGTCCATTCCTCCCAAATCGTTTTTATAATAATAATTAGCCTGGATGTAATTTTCAATGCCTGTCTGGTAACGCAGATTGAACGAAGGATTTAGAAAAAATTTGTTCAGCTGCTTTTCCAGGCTTTTTGAATCATCTTTGTAAGTAATCAGATTATAACTCACCGGCAGACTTAGGCTGGTCTTGAAGTTGCCTGAGTTATACTCGTATAGGGCATCCGTATAGAACCTGGTTTTGAGCCAGTCCAGGTTATTGGTCATGGATTGATTGATGATTTCTCTTGTCTGATCATTTTGAAGCCGGTATAATTCAGAATCAAGGTGTTGTTTTTGCACGCTGAAGCCAGCTTTGTAAGTCTGAATAAAATTGCGTCGAACAAAACCGAAGGTTGTGTAATTGTTCATGAACCAGGTAGGAAGCTGGATGTATTGTTGCAAGCCGGCGTAGGGCTGTCCGTTATTAAGGATGTCCTCGTTCAAGCCGGGATTAATTTTCAGTACTTCTGGCTGGTTGGTATGGTTTAAATAGGAATAGAAATGAAACGTATTCTCCGATTTCAGTTTTTTACGGTAGGTAAATTCATTCGAGATATCGAAGGTTTTTTGTTGGAGGGCCTGTTGCGCCCCCACTCCGTTAATGGCGACAAAAGAGCTGGTCTGATAGGGCGCATAATTTGCTGTGAGCGTATTATTCAGGTAATAAGTTTCAGCATTTCCAATTACGTTCAGTTTGGATTGAAATTGTTGAGGGGTTACGCGGTTTTCCTGAAATTCATTGTACGCGATGGTTTGTCCCTGCAAGTAGGTTTCTGATAATTTGTCGTATTGTTGGTAACGGCGATCGTATAAATAAGAGATGTTTGCTTTTACCTGGTAATCGTCATTAAATTTGTAAAGGTTATTAAGGTTAACAAGGCCTGCTCTGTTAAAAAGGGTGCGGTGTTGGGGAAGGGTGGGGACACCTGCGGCTCCTGCCGAAAGGAAGTTTGAGGGCTTGTCATTTTCTAGACGTTTCATATAATCCGAGACGTTGAAGGATGTCAAATCTCTTCCCGGGTCTATGCCAATGTTGTTTCCCTTTAAATTGTTGATGAATTTTAACTCTTTTTTGAACATCATGGCATTGACATTGCCGTCAAAGCGATCCGGCGTACCTAATCCGGCTTTCATCTCGCCCATCAGTTTAAGCCTCGCTTCATCCTTCAGGACAAGATTGATGGCGACATCGTCGCTCATGTTGTTTTTTCGAAGCATTTTGATGGGTTGATCTTTTTCAATGACCTGAACGGTTTTGACAGCATCGTGAGGAATGGCTTTTGTGCCAAGGCTGTATTTGTCATCGAGAATATTTTCACCATCTACATAAAGGGCTGAGATGGGTTTTCCATTATAGCTCACCCTTCCATTCTCTGACACTTCAATGCCAGGCATTTTACGGAGAACGTCTCCGATAGATCTGTCCTGTAGATCGGCGAAATCGGCAGTTCGGTAATTCAGGGTGTCCCCGTTAAGCGTTAACGCAGGTTTGTTTTTAACCACGACCGTTTGTAAAAAAGTTTCACTTTCTTTCAAGGTAAAGGTGTATTCGTTGGCATTGCTTTGTACCACCATTGATTTTTTTTCAAAGCCAATACTGGTCACTTCGATGCGCAGATCGGTGGTTTCCTCTGAAAGGGACAATGTGAATTCACCCTTGTCATTGGAGCGGGTAAAGCTGAGGATATTTCCTTCCCCGTCTTTCAGGTTGACATTTGCGGAACCAACCGGTGTTCCTTTTTCATCTTTGATCTTCCCTTTGATTGTTTTCTGGGCAAAGACGGCCATGCTGCTCCATACAAAGAGGAGCAGCAGGCTGATGAATTTAGTTTTCATTTGTGTGTGAATATAGTCGTATGATAGAGGGGATTGTTCGCGAAGAAGGATTAGTTCTCGGACAATTCGATTGGATTATTTACAACGAATTTGGTGCCTGGCGCATTTGTTCTCATGGTAAAATTGGAACTTCGGCCTATCTGTACACCACTTCCGGCCAGTTGTGCCTGCATGAAACCCTGTGGGTCTTTGGCGCGCGCGTCTTTCAACTTGTCGATTTCTTTGCGGGAGGTTTTAATGGCGTCTGCTGGTAGCGTAATCTCATTGCCCATGTAGCTGTTTCCACTATCCATTCCTACAATACGTACCAGTGCCTTATTGCCTTCGGCCATGATCTGTGGCAGGTTTTCTGTTTCAGATTTTTTTCCGTCTTCTTCCACCTTCTCCATTCCTGCAAACTGAAAGAGGACTTCATTTTTTTCATCCTGTGCTTCAATGATCAGGCCGGGCAGGCCGTTTAATTTCCAGGGGCCACTTTGGAAAGGCAAATCGGGGGCAAACCAGGCGATCCAGTTTCTGCCTTTAAACGAGGCTGTTGCCTTCTGACATTTAATTCCTGCAAAGGTGGCCGTATCACGGGTTATTTTCCACTGTATTTTGGGAATTTCTTCTTCAATAAGATAGTTGTTAAAGACGCGTTCTTTGGTAATAAATTTCTGCTCTTTTGAGAAAAAGAAATAGTCAATATCTGTTAAACGCTTAGTTGTATTACGTTCGACTTTGAGGCTGATCGATCCTCCGGAAGACACTTGGTTTTTAAGCTGTTCCTGAATCTGCCGTTGTGATTCCGCATCCTGTTTAATTTTTTCATAGCTTGTGTATAGGGAGGCGTTCCGACCCACCACCAGTAACATTTCTTCCACATGAGGTTCGTCTCTTTTGTTTGTGTCCTGAACATGTGTAAATGTATAGGTAACTCTGGATAACGCCTTATCAGGACTCTGTGCAAAAAGGGTTGCGCTGTAGCCTAAAGCAAAAATGGTGAATAAAATCTTTTTCATATGCAATAAGTGGTTGTGTAATTAATTTTTCGTAAATCTACGATTATTTCGTAGCTTATCAAACCATTTAACATCCTTTAACAATTTTTAACGTTCTTTGACTGGAAAAAAGGATCAGACACTGGATGTCAAAATCCGAATTGAGCCTTTCTGAAACCTTGAGGATCTTTTTTGTAAGCAGCTTTTAATTTTTCCAGTTCCTGAGGGCTGGTCTTTACAAGCCGGTAGTTGGAAAGGGAAATTCGATTATCAAAATAAGCGCCTGCGACATCTATTCCCACGCGTACATCAATGGCACTGATGTCTCCGGGTTCATAACCAGCCCTCTTTCTGACATCATTTGTACGGGTAAAGTCTCCTTCTTTCGCGTTTTCAATGCCGGCAAACTGATAACGAATTTGATCATCTTCTGTAAATGCTTCTATAATCAGTCCCGGAAGACCCTGAAGTTTCCATGGTCCATGCGGAAAGGAAAAGGAAGGAGCAAACCAGGCGACCCAGTTTTTTCCATCGAACTCTGCAATTGCCTTTTGACAGAGGAGACCTGAAAATGTGGCGGTATCTTTGCTGATTTTCCAGGGGATTTTTTTCAACGTCTCCTCTAAAAGGTACGATTGTCCAAGGATGGTTTCAATAGCGAAAGCTTTCTGTTCTTTAGTAAAATGGAGGTGTTTCGCGGTGGTTAACCACTCGGAAGCGGATTGGTCTATTTGAATTACTTTTGGCATAGCACTGCCTGCGCTTTGTATGGCTTTCCCCAAGGCCTTTTGATCTTCCGCGATTTCATGGATAAGGCGGTCGTAACTGGTAAAAATAGACGCATGCCGACCTATGAACAGCAACATGTTTTCCTGGCGAACCTTTCCATTTTTAAGGGTGTCTCCTTCATGAATGTAGGTGTACCTGACGCGTGCCAGCACCTGGTCGGGCTGTTGGCCATGCGTGGGAAAGCTTACATGGAAAAGTAATAAAAGGGGGACGATTAACTTTATCATTGCTAAAACACTTGTTTAAAATCCATAGATGGCTTTTCGAAAGCCCTTTGGGTCCTTTAGATAGGCCGCTTTAAGTTGTTCAAAGTTTTTCCTGGAGGTAGCAACGGTTTCGTAGCTGGGCAACTCAATGCGCAGGTCGAAATAAGCGGCGGCAACTTCTGTTCCCATGGATACGTCAATAGTGTTAAGCGCTCCCGGGCTATACCTTGGGCTTTTTCGGACATCATCGATGCGGTTGAATTCATTTACCTGGCTCATGGCGAACCCATTGAACTGAAATTTGATCTTTCCGTTTTGATTTTCTGCCTGTATGATCAGGCCAGGTAAGCCATTTAATTTCCAGGGCCCGCTTTGAAAAGGCAGGTCCTGGGCAAACCAGGCTATCCATGTTTCTCCATCAACCTGAGTGATGGCTTTCTGACAGCGAATATCCGCAATACGCAGGGTGTCTCGCAGAAGAGTCCATTGCGGAGTGGCAAAGACCTCTTCAATCAGGTAGTGTTGAAAGAGGGTCTCTTTGACGTAGTGTTTGCGTTCGTCAAAAAAGAAAAAATAGTTGCGTCGGGTTAACCACTCGCCGGCGGATTTATCAATGAATACGGCAAGGGGAGCACTGCCTTCAGCGGCGCGTGCCAGTGCGCGCGCTTTGCTTTTTTGGTCTTCCGAACGTTCATAATTTATTTTGTCCTCACTGGTGTAGAGCGACGCATTTTTCCCTGTAAACAATACCATTTTTTCGACTCGGGGTTGCCCATTTTTCAGGGTGTCCATTTCGTTAACGTACAGGTAGTGAACCCTGGCCCTCACTTCCGCTGTTTGCCTGGCGAAAATCGGATAGGGCAGAAGCAAAAAAAATGAATAAATGAATATTCGCATAGACATGCCGTTTATTTCTTGATTAACTCAATCGGATTGTTAATGGTAGAATGTACAGTACCAGTGGCACTTCTGCCCATGAAAATTTTGTCTTTTGGAGTCCCGGTTGCTGCACTGATAAAACCCTTCGGATCTTTTTCATAGGCTTCCTTTAGCTGATCCAATTCCCGCTTGGTCGTTTTTTTAGCATCGCTTGGAAATACAATGTTTGCACCAAAGAAAATATTCCCTGCATATTTATCCTCCCGCTTATTGTTAGCTTCCGAAGCGGTTACTTTTTCCATACCGGCAAATAAGAATTGCACTTCCTTTTTGTTGTCGTATGCCTGCACAATCAGACCGGGCAATCCCTGGAGTTTCCATGGACCGCTTTGGAAAGGAAGATCAGGCGCAAACCAGGCGATCCAGTTTCTACCTCTGAAAGAAGCAGTGGCTTTCTGGCACACGATTCCCTCGATATGGAGTGTGTCTTTACTGATTGTCCACGCAATGGGAGGGGTTTCTTCCGAGGCCAGGTAGTTGGTCAATATCTTATCCCGCGTAATGACCGTTTTTTCTTTCACAAAGGAATAATAATCAATGGTGGTGAGGGGTTTAAAGGGAGCAGTGCTGGCTGTTCTGTTAGGGTTATTATAAGAAATTTCCCGATCAATTTGCTCCAGACTGGTATAAACGGAAGCATTCTTGCCAATAACCAGGAGCATGTTTTCCGTATAAGGTTCTTTTTGGGTGGTATCCCTGTGATGAATAAAAGTATAAGTCACCCGTGCCAAAGCCGGTTCAGGGAGCTGACCGAAGGCCAGCATGCCACTTATAAAAAAGATAAAAAGGCTTAAATAGATTTTCATTTTTCAAAAAAATTAGTCACTTAATAAGTAGACATTTAAGGAAGTTCGATTGGATTATTTAAGGTGCTTGGAGGCATGGCGGGTACGGATACTTTTCCTTCCAGTAATTTTCCCAGGGGGTTTCCAGCGAGCTGAGCTTTGGCAAATCCCATAGGGTCCTCCCGGCGTATTTTCTTCAACTGATCCAATTCAGCTTTGGTGGCATGTAGGACATTGTTGGGGATTTTGATTTCATGCTCCATCAGCTCAATGTTTAAATAATCAGATTTTTTCTTTTGATTTTTTGCCTGCGTGCGTATCTTTTCTGCGTCCACGGCTTCAAAACCACTGAATAAGAATTGCACATCGCGTGTCGCATCATAGGCTTCCATAATTAATCCGGGTAATCCGTTTAATTTCCATGGGCCGCTTACAAAAGGCATGTCAGGAGCAAACCAGGCTGTCCATTCTCTTCCTCCAAATCGGGTAGTCGCTTTTTGACAACGAATCCCCGAAAAATCAGCTGTATCTTTCAGGATTTTCCACGATAAGACCGGTAAGCTTTCCGTGGTTACATAATTATTGATTAATCGTTCGACGATGTATAGCTTTTGTTCCTGGTGAAACTGAAAATACTCCTGCGGAATGGTGGGCGTTCTTTGGATCGCAGAAACGCGAATGCCGTCGACTACTCCTCCATTATTTCGAATTTGTTGATTTAGGTTTTCTTTCATTTGACGGTCTTCGTTCATCCGAACATAGCTGGTGTATTTGGAAACCTGCTTGTTTATCAGAAGAATCATCTCCTCTTTGTGCGGATTTTCCCGGTCATTGGTATCTCTCACATGAATAAACTGATAATTCACTTTGCCTATTGCAATGGGGGTTTCTTGTGAGAAGGCAGTCGTACATGAGAAGAAAACAAGGTATAAGATGCATACATGTTTCATATAATTATGTTTTTTTCGTAAATCTACGAAAATATCGTAATAAAGTGCATTTTTTTTTTAAAAAAAAAATGCCGACAAAAAGCAATATTCATTAGAATAAGAGCGCTTATTAAAACTTTGAATAATTTTGATGTTGTTTGCATGATTAGAATAGATTATTCATAGGATCAATCAAATAATTACTAAAACTTTTTTTTGTCTGTTTTATAAACATTTGGGTCGAATAGCTCCATATATAATTCTGGTTTGGGCAGTTTACTAAAGCCATACTTTTCATAAAGCCAATCTGCTGTGGATGTCAATAAAATCCACCGCCTTAATCCTTGTAAATTCGGATGTTTGATTACAGCGTCCATTAGCTTTTTTGAAAGTCCTTGTCCTCGATAAATATCCAAAACATAAATGTCCCCTAAGTAAGCAATTGTTGAAAAATCCGATATGATTCTTGCAAACCCAATTTGGTTGCCGTTATGAAATAGTCCGAAGTTTAAAGAATTTTCAATTGAAGTCTTTACTCTTTCAAAGGGAATATTGTCACTCCAACCTGAATATTTTGATAAAAAGTCGTGGATTGCAACAATATCCATTTTGGATTTATCTGTCGTAATTGTAAAGTCGTCAAAAGTGATTTCAATTATTTTCATTTTGTATTCATTTTTAGCTATTTGGCAAGTGAGAAAACGCCTACTTCATTTAGATGTTGCTCAATCGTTGAACCGATATTTTTTGCTCCTTCTAAATTATTGGCCATTATTCCTGCGGTGGTGAATATTTTACAATGTCAATACCAACGTCGTTTGGGTCTTGTATAGCAAAATGCCTATCGCCCCAAGGTTCGTTGCGAATGTCTATTTTGATTTCAATTCCTTTTTGTTTCAGTTCGTTGTAGATACTATCAACGTCATCTACTTCAATGGTTAGATAAACTCCCTTATTTTGAAAAGGCGATTGAAAAAGCGATTGTTGACTTGGGTGGTTTGGAAGTAAAAAGCTAATTTCCGCTTGGTGATTGGGTGTGTGCAGCAAAAGGTAAAATTCATTTTCAAATGTTACACCAAAACCCAATATTTTAGTGTAAAACTCTTTTGTCTCTGCTAATTTTTCCGTGATGATACCTGCATTTAATTTCATCTTAATTTGATTTTTAGTTGTTGAACTTGATTGAGAAAATACATTTGCAGTTAAGCAAAATGTGGCAATGATTAAAACTATCCATTTCATTTGATTAACGATACAAAGTTTCAACAAGTGAAGTCGATAGAATAGTAAAAATCGGACAAACTTACCTGCCAAATGCCTTGCTTGGCGTAACACCATAAAAATTTTTGAACTCTTTTATAAAATGTGATTGGTCGTAGTAACCTGCGTCAAAGAATAATTTATTCTGTCTCAAACTTTGCTTTGAGGGCTTTGCCCTTAAAATATTTTGAAAACGAATAACCTTGCTAAATGCCTTGGGAGTGTCTCCAACGTAAAACTCAAAAATTCTGCGAAGTTGTCTTTGACTGATACCTGTGTTTAAGTCTTTCTCAACATCGAGCACTCCGCAGTTTTGTAAAATGATGTCCATTGCATGGTATAATCGCTTGTCGTTATCAAGTTCTATTTTTTTAATCAGTTCGAGAAAATAATTGTCAAGCAAGACTTTGATTTCTTCCTTTTTTTGTTTTTCATGAAAACTATTTGAAATAAAATTGGACAAATACGGAACAACCAATTGCAAATATTCATATCGGTTGCTTAGTTCCATCGCATTAATTCGAAAAAGCTGCGGAAACATTGTCGGCAAAAAACGAATGCCTACATAGTTGAACGTGTTGTCAAGCGGAAATTCTGTAAACTTTTTGCAGAAACCCATTACATAATTTTCCTCTGGGTTGTTGAGTTCAAAATAAATATCAATGCAGCCGTCGGCCACAACACGATAATTAAATTGTTCGGATAATTCTTGAGTGGTTTTGAGTTGCCAATAACAATAAAGGAATGGTTGAAGTTTGATGTCAGGCAGGAATTCAATGTACATTACATTTTCAGCCGATTGCCTGACAGTTGGTTGAACAGGTTTGTATAGATTTCTTATTTCTGTCGTAAGGTTCACTATCTCTCGTTACAAGTTGCCTTATAATTCATTTATCTATTGAACAAATGTACCTATTTCCTATCGTTTCGTGCACTTCATAGCTTATGATTTTTACAAGGAATACCCAATTCAACGTCAGGTTTTCCTGGAAATCACAAACTTTGTAATTATAAATGACAATCAGCCCCAAGCATGCCCCACTTGGGGGAAGTTTTTTCTTTAAAAGTCAAAAGTGGATAAAATTGAAAATATAGCAATACTCCGCCTACTTTTTGATTTTAGTATCTGATGTTCCAAGGAAAATGAGCGAAAGTAAATGCAGTATGCACCATTCCAAAATCGTTGCGCGAGACAAAAATTAATCTTATAAACTACTCTTTATAACATACTTTGAGCTTAATTAATTTTTAAAAAAAAATCTGCCATAGAGAATTTCATGAAACCGGAGCCTTATCATGACCGAAGAATCGTTTGTCTTGAGGTCATATTAATTCTTTTTGAGCATCTTGAGGATCATTTCGGCGATGTCGCCCACGACTTTTGTAGGCGAGTTGCAGTCGCAATTAGTCAAGCCAATGACATACAAATCCTCGTCCGGAAGATAAATCCCCATGGTTTTAAATCCGAAAATGCTTCCCCCATGTTCGATGCTGTGTTGATTCTCTCTTTTTCTAATATGCCAGCCATAGCCATAATTGATGGGTTCTCCTTTATTGGTAAGATAGGTGCGGAATGCCTTTTGTGATTGAGAGGCGCTGAGCAGGAGGTGATGAGTAAGTGCATTTTGCCATTTCAGCATATCTCCGGTAGTAGACATGAGTGAGCCGGCGGAAAAGGGCACACTAAAGCTGATGATCGACCTGTTTAAGTAGTTGTGCTCCTTTTTATGGTATCCGGCCGCCCTGTAGGGAATCACTTGCCTGTCATTTGCATAAAAGGAATGAGTCATCCCGGCTTTTTCGAAAAGGTGCTTTTTGATAAAATTTTCATAGGTTTCTCCGGAGATCAGTTCGATGAGGTGTCCCAGCAAGACGTAACCGGCGTTGTTGTATTCGAATTTTTCGCCGGGAAGGAAAGCGGGTTTTTCATTTTTGAAGAAATCAACCATTTCTTTTGGAGTCAGTTCCTTTTGTGCTATTTCTGGTAAAGATTTTATCCCGGTGAAATCTCTTATCCCTGAAGTATGGGTTAATAAATGATGGATGGTGATTTTGTTTCCCTGGGGATAATCTGGCAGGTAAGTGGACAGGATATCTTTTACGTTTAATTTCCCTTTTTCTTCCAGCAGTAGAATGGCTATTGCCGTAAATTGTTTAGTGATAGAACCCAATTGAAAAACATTTTCCGTGGTCATGTTGACCTCGAGTTCCAGGTTGGCTTTTCCAAAGGCTTTGTGATAAATTGCTTGTCCTTTGTGTGCCACCATAAAAACAGCTCCGGGGCCGTTTGGTGTGCCAAAATTAGGATTGATCACCTGGTCTATACGGTTCTCCAGTCCTTGGGCATGCATGTGCAGGGGATCACTGACGGCCAGGAGGACTCCCCACAGGACAAATCGGATCTTTTTATTCAAATTCATCATGTTCGATGAGACGCGCCTGAGGAGTGTTCGGTTACCGGTTAAGAGATAGAAATAAAGGGAGAACTAAAGGACGGGTGGAAGGACGAGGAAAGGGCAGGGAATAGCCGGTTCGACGTTCCAGTTTCCACAGTTCTTGTCTTGGCTTCCGGAGGAAGAACAATTTTTCTCCTGAGGGGCTATTTACAAAAGGCCTGCATTTAGTGTGTAGCCGCTTTGAGCAATGTTTTTATTTGATTTGCAACTGAATATATTTTGTTCTATATTTGCACCTCGATAAAAAACAATTAAAAAATAATTAAAAAACAATGTACGCAATAGTAAATATAGCAGGACAGCAATTCAAAGTTGCAAAAGACCAGCATCTTTATGTACACCGCTTACAAGGAGATGAAGGCGCTAGTATTGAATTTGACAATGTATTGTTGGTTGATAATGGAGGAAAAATTACCGTAGGAACACCTGCAGTAAAAGGCGCTTCTGTGACAGCTAAAATCGTGTCTCATTTAAAAGGTGATAAAGTAATCGTTTTCAAAAAGAAACGTAGAAAAGGCTATAAAAAGAAAAACGGTCACCGTCAGTCATTCACTAAAATTCAGATTGAAGGAATTAGTCTGTAATTCATTAATTGTTTCACTTAAGGGTTCGACCCTTTTAAAATATACATAGAAATGGCACATAAAAAAGGAGCCGGTAGTTCCAAGAACGGTCGCGAATCACATAGCAAACGTTTAGGTATTAAAATCTTCGGCGGTCAGGAAGCAATTGCCGGAAACATCATTGTTCGTCAGCGTGGTACTAAACATCATCCAGATAAAGGAGTAGGTATCGGAAAAGATCATACCTTATTTGCACTAGTCCCAGGAATTGTTGCGTTCAAAAAGAAAAAAGACAATAAATCATACGTTTCTATTTTACCTATCCCTGCAGCGGAAGATGCACCGGTAGCTAAAAAAGCAGCTCCGAAAAAAGCAGCGGCAAAAGTAGAAACAGAAGTGCAGGCAGCTCCTAAGGCAGCAAAAGCTAAGCCAGCTGCAAAGAAGGCGGCAAAAGCCGACGAAGAAACTTCTGCTGAATAAGAAAAGCAATTTTTCCGTTATAAAAAAGCCATCCTGATTTCAGGATGGCTTTTTCTTTAGGCATTGCCCAGAAGGAATTTAATTTTCCCGATGAAGGATTTCCTTCACAAGATTGCGGAACGCTTCTTTTTTTTCATCGGGTACTTCCACTGCCTGAAGAGCCGCAATCGCTTTTTCCAGGTAGGCATTCATCAGGTGGAGGGTGCTTTCCCTGATTTGATAACGCTGATATAGGTCAATGACGGCGGCTATTTTCTCGGCAGGGGGCAGGGGGGCATTGAGTGTGAAACGCTCTTCTTCTGTGGCTATTTCGGCTGTTTTCAGATAGAGATATGTTTTTTTCCCGGCAAGAATATCTCCCCCCACTTGTTTGCCAAATTTCTCCGGACTTCCAAAAGCATCCAATAAATCGTCCTGAAGCTGAAAAGCGATGCCCAAATTTTCACCGAAGTGGTATAACAAATCCGCATTGAGAGCATTTGCGCCCCCGGTAATGGCTCCTAACTTCATCGCTCCTCCTAAAAGTACCGCTGTTTTTAATCGAATCATTTCGATGTATTCGGCAATACTGACATCCGTTCTCGCTTCAAACTCCATGTCCAGTTGCTGTCCTTCACAAACTCCTTGTGCCGTGGCATTAAAAGTGTCCAATACGGGTTTTAACACTTCAACGCGTACCTTCGACAGGTGCTTGTTAGATTCGACCATCATGACATCTCCACTTAAAATGGCATTGTTTACACCCCATTTCTCATGAACTGTAGGGGCACCTCTCCGAAGAGGCGCATTGTCCATGATGTCGTCGTGAACCAGGGTGAAATTATGAAAAGTCTCTACTGCGAGGGCCACGTCCATCGACCTTTGGATATCCGGATGAAACAATTCGCTGGCCATTAAAACCATGACAGGACGTATTCGTTTTCCTCCTAAGTTCATGATATAGCGGATCGGCAAATACAAACGTTCAGGTTGTCCGGGATAAGCCAATGCCGAAATGGCCTGT
Source organism: Pedobacter sp. (assembly GCA_037190785.1). Taxonomy (GTDB): domain Bacteria; phylum Bacteroidota; class Bacteroidia; order Sphingobacteriales; family Sphingobacteriaceae; genus Pedobacter. Next base: position 395,960 of record JBBCJN010000002.1, read on the forward strand.
TCAATAAGGGGTTGTAACTGACTTGGATGATGCATGTATGTTATGGATTAATCATTGTGCCGAAAGCCTTTCGGCTTTCTATCATTTTAATAAATTGGTCTTCTAAGGGGTGTTGACGAAGCCCCTCCTGACCTTTCCAAAAGGCTTCGTTATAAGGGCTGTGCCGGGCCAGCGAATGATCCTGAGTGCTTTTGTAGCTGCGGAGGAAGCCTTCTGAGGAGCGTTCAGCAGGTGCTGGGGGATCGACATAGAGCAGAGTCGTGATGCGCGACCTCACCGGTTGTTCCTGTACGGTTAAATCAAATTCAAGGGACATACGGATCCGTTCGAGTACGGGCATTTCCCCATGATCTACCCGAAAAGTAGCTTCTGAACGGATGAAAGAGGCCTGTGCCAGGCTGCTTCCAGTTGATAAATGAAAGGATGCCTGATGAAGTTCATTTTCCAAACGGTAGACTTTTGAATTAGCTACTCCGATGTAATAGATGGAATTCGCATACATCTGTTTGGCTGGCGGATTCTTTAAGCGACAATGAATGACTGCCACTGTTTGTTTGTCCTGCACAATCAGGCGACTTAAATGAATGTGATAGTGGTTTATATTGGACAGTTGAATTCCCCATTTCGGAAAATAATATCCACTCAGGCTAAAGGTGAGAAAGGAGGCATTTTGAAGCCCTATTCCGATTTTTTGAGGCAATTCTGCATAGCGGCTCTGGCCCACTTTCCATCCTTCTACCTTCCTGTTGGTCCATAAAAGATCGTACACAAACTCGATTACTTGTGAGGCTTCTCCATTCGTCGCGGTCAATTGTCTGAAAAAGGCGTTGTGGAAATAAGTTTTCTTTTGCGGCCGCCTCGCCCGTTTGAACGCGGAGAGAAGCAGCTTTTTAGCGTCAACGGGGATAATGGTGATCTCTGCTAACAGGATATCTGCCGGTTGAAGGACAATCGCCAGCTGGCCGGGAACAGGGGATGCCAGGTGAATTTTCTCAGTCCGGTAGTTCAAATGACTTATCTCGAGTGTGAATGGTGATTCGATAGGAGGAAGGACAAACTCTCCTGTTGCATTGCTGATCAGGTAGCGGTTAGTTTCCCGGATATAAATGGACGCGTCGGCGATGACCTCGCCACTTTGTTTATCTGTTATTTTGCCATGCAGGCGCTCCGCTATGGCCGATTTTGCCAAAAGACAACAAAAAAACATGCATACGTACTTCATTACTGCTGATTATTCCTGGACGAGCGAGAAATCAATTTGACGTTTCGATAAATCTACTTTTTTTACTTTTATACTGACTTCATCTCCTAATTGGTATTTCTTCTTTTTTCGTTGACCAATGAGGCAGTAGTTTTTTTCATCGAGTACATAAAAATCATCTGTAATGTCCCGTAAACGTACCATTCCTTCACATTTATTTTCTACAATTTCGACATACATGCCCCACTCGGTAACTCCAGAGATAATCCCTTGAAATACCTTCCCAATCTCATTCTCCAGGAATTCGGCCTGTTTGTACTTCACAGAGGCCCTTTCGGCATCGGCAGCTCTTTTTTCCATAGCGGATGAATGACTGCTGGCCGTTTCATAATAAGCTTCATTTTCGGATTTTCCTCCAGACAGATAGTGCTCCAACAGACGGTGTACCATCACATCCGGATAACGGCGAATGGGCGAGGTGAAATGGGTGTAATAATCAAATGCCAGTCCGTAATGACTGCTTTTTTTCGTGGTATAGATGGCTTTTGCCATGGATCGGATAGCGAGCTGACTGAGAATATTCTGCTCCCTTTTTCCTTCCACTCCCTCCATCAGGTGGTTGAGAGATCGGGCAATTTCTTTTTCAGAATTCAGATTGAGCCGGTAGCCAAAACGTGCAGCAAAAAGCGCAAAATTAGTTAAGTTTTCCAGATTAGGGGAATCATGAGAACGATATACAAAAGTGTATTTCTTCTTTCCTTTTCCTTTTTTGGCGATGAATTCCGCAACTTTTCTATTGGCAAGCAGCATGAAATCTTCGATCAGTTTATGCGCTTCTTTTCTTTCCTTGACATAGACCCCCAGCGGACGTCCCTTTTCATCCAGTTTAAATTTAACTTCGGTACTTTCAAAACTGATCGCCCCCTGCTTAAATTTGTTGGTTCTGAGGATATGCGCCAGTTCATTTAAGCGCAGAATAGCGTCTGCATGATCTCCGTTTCCTGTTTCAATGACCGTCTGCGCCTCCTCATAAGTAAAACGACGATCGGAGTGAATGATGGTTTTCCCAAACCATTGATCCACTATTTTGGCTTTCTCATCCAACACAAAAACGGCCGAAAAACAAAGCTTGTCCTCATGGGGGCGTAAGGAGCAGAGGTCATTGCTCAGTCGCTCAGGCAACATGGGAATGACACGGTCTACCAGGTAAACCGAAGTAGCCCTTTCGTAGGCTTCCTTGTCTAATGCACTTTTGGGTCGGACATAATGCGAAACATCCGCAATGTGTATGCCCACTTCCACGTGTCCATTATCCAGGGGCTGAAAAGAAATGGCGTCATCAAAATCCTTCGCATCTTCGGGGTCGATGGTAAAAGTAAGTACCTGTCTAAAATCTCTTCTTAAGCGGATTTCTTCTGGAGAGATCACCGGAGAAATCGCTTCTGCTTCTTTTTCTACGGCTTCCGGAAATTGCAAGGGGAAACCATATTGGGCAAGGATCGCATTCATTTCGGTGTCATTTTGCCCCTGCTCTCCAAGAACAAAACTGATCTTCCCAATGGGGTTTTTCGCTCCTTCCGGCCAATCGGTAATGGAAACCTGTACTTTTTGCCCGTTTTTCGCTCCGTTAATATCGGCCAGCGGAACGAAAATGTCGTGCAACATTTTCCGGTCATCCGGAATAATGATGGCGAAACGCTCCGAAATTTTGGCCACGCCAATGAAGTCCGTTTTTGCCCGCTGAACAATCTCTACCACTTCCCCTTCGTTTTTGCGGCCACTCTTTTTCCCGTACACATAGACCTTCACCTTATCGCCGTGCAGCGCATTGCGTAGCTTTCTTGGGCCTACGTAGATGTCTTTTTCAAACTCATCTTCCGGGACGATGAAAGCAGACCCGTCTGCGGTCATGTCTACAGTTCCCAGAACAAAGGTTTTCAGCTCTTTTAGCTTGAATTTTCCCCGTTCAGGGCTGATAAAAATGCCTTTTTGGGTTTGTTCCTTTAAAACTTCCAGAATGGCTTCACGCGCATCCGGATCTTCCAAATCCAATTTGGAGGCGACTTGTTTATGATTAAGGGCGACGTTTTTGTTTTTATTGAATACCCCACTAATCAGTTCAGTGAGGATAAGCTTAAGTTGAGAAGCTTTATTTTTTGCCATAGTATGAATCTTTAGTTCCGAAAGGCAGGTTCCCTTCGCTCATTCTCATGATGCAAAGGTAGAGATATAAAATCACAATGCCCAAAGCTTCCACAGCTAACCGGATCTCCTGATTAATAGGGGATTTTTTCGCCGGGAATGGCATCGATCAGTTTCTGAGTGTAAGCTGCTTTCGGTTGTTTATAAATTATTTCGGGGAAGCCTTCTTCCTCGATTTTTCCTTTATTCATCACAATCATCCGGTCAGAAATGTGTTTGACAACGGCCAGATCGTGCGAAATAAAGATATAGGTTAAGCCAAATTCTTTTTGTAAATCACGGAGCAGATTCAAAACCTGCGCCTGTACGGAAACATCCAGAGCAGATACCGACTCGTCACAGATGATGAATTTTGGCTGAAGAGCGAGGGCACGGGCAATGACAATCCGCTGTCGTTGCCCTCCTGAAAATTCATGTGGGTACCGGTTAAAATGCGCCGCCTGTAAACCCACTTTTACCAACAGTTGTTCTGCGTGTTGTTTGCAGGAGGCTTCGTCAGGAAAGCGTTGATGAACCAGCAGAGGCTCTACGATTGCCTGTCCTACAGTAAGTTTTGGATTTAAGGAGGAATACGGATCCTGAAAAATGATTTGCATTTCCCGGCGTAATCTTCTGAGTGCTCCCGTAGGCAAGGTAAGAATGTTTTTTCCCTGGAATACGACTTCTCCAGCACTGGGTTCGATTAATCGGAGGATGCTACGTCCGAGGGTGGTTTTTCCACATCCGGATTCGCCGACTAAGCCGAGAGTTTCTCCGGGGTATACCTTAAAACTAATGTCGTCTACTGCTTTTACATAGTTTTTGGTTTTTCCAAATAGTCCTTTTTTTATAGGGAACCAGGTGCAGAGTCCGCGAACTTCCAGTAAGGGCTCCTGAAGGTATAAAGCGTTGCGGTGTGCATCAATCTCTGCTTCTGTCCACTGATTGGTTTTTTGAAATACTGGATTTGATTGCTCACTGTCTTCCTCTAAAAAATCGCTGACAGTGGGTAATTTCTTTAGAAGTAAATGAGGGTTGGGGCGGCAGGCGAGGAGGCCCCGGGTATAAGGATGTTGTGGATTTCTGAACACTTCCTTTGCTCGTCCCTTCTCCACGACCTGACCTTTATACATGACCATTAACTCATCGGCAATATCGCTAATCACACCCAGGTCATGTGAAATGAAGATCATCGCCATGTTTCTTTCTTCCTTAATTTTTAGGAGAAGTTCGAGAATGGTTTTTTGTACGGTAACATCTAGGGCGGTGGTGGGTTCGTCTGCAATCAGCAAATCGGGATTGCAGCTTAAGGCCATGGCAATCATCACTCGTTGCTTTTGTCCGCCGGAAAGTTGATGTGGATAACTAGAAAAAATGGATTCCGGTCTTGGAAGTTTCACTTCCTCGAATAAACGAATGGTGCGTGTGCGGGCTGCTTCTTTCGCTATTCCCTGATGCAGCATGAGTGCTTCCTGCACCTGAAAACCACAAGTGAACACCGGATTCAGGGAGGTCATGGGCTCTTGAAAGATCATGGCGATCCGGTTTCCTCTGAAAGCCCTGATTTCCTCGGGCGGCAACGTTAACAGGGATTGATTTTCAAAGGTGATCTCTCCTTCAATTTTGGTGTTTTTTGAATCATGTAATCGCATGATGGAGAAGGAAGTGACCGATTTTCCGGAGCCAGATTCACCAACAATGCCCAGTACTTTCCCCTTTTCAAGGTCGAAATTTACATCCTGGGTAGCGGAACGCCAGACTTTTTCCTCAGGGTCATAAAATTTTACAGAGAGATCTCTAATATGCAACATGATCCACTAAAGTAATGTTTTCATTTTTAATTAAGGGCATTTCGTGGAGAACTTATAAAACGGCTACCCTCTAACCAGGATTCTTTTTTATGCTGTTCGCTGAAATTCCCTTCGCGCAGGCGCTATTTTCCTAAAACAATGCTGATGTATGTAATTTTCAGATTCGGCAGAGAAGCCGGCCAGCCGGCCAAAATTCGTTGGGAGTGCGGTCCGGTTCTTAGGTACGTGCTTCTTAGACTCCTTAACAGAATCGCAATACCGTTTGCTTCACTGTAGGATAGGTATGGAGGACTATTCTCTATGAAGAAAACATGATGAAATTGGCCGGCATGCATTGATTTTTAATGAAAAGCCGCTTATGTAATTTACGATTTTAAATGGACAAATGCAAGAAAATTTGATTTAGAAAGAAGAATATGGGGTTTTTGGACAGGAATAAAATAATTGTACATTTGAAGCAATGATCTCTTTACTCAGAAAGATACACTATGCCTATTTTGTATTTTGTATCGTTTTCGTCTTTGTGCTTTTTGCCCCTTTTTATTTTACGTTGAGCCGAAATCCGCGGAATTACCTGCTTTTAAATCGATTGCGTGCAATTAATTCGTTTTTGTGTACTGCCCTGGCCGGTGTTTTTTTTCGTTTTGAAAAGGAACGGCCTTTATCTTCTCATCAGACTTACATTTATTGCGCCAACCATAGTTCGAACCTGGACATCCTTCTTTTTTGTCTGCTGGCCAAAGGCAGGTTTCATTTTATGGGGAAGGAGGAACTGATGCGCAACCCTTTGTTGGGTGTTTTTTTTAAAACGATAGATATCGCAGTGGCCAGGTCGAGTAAAATTTCTTCCTTTCGGGCTTTTAAGCGGGCTGCCGGGAACCTTCAGCAAGGGATGAGCCTCATTATTTTTCCGGAGGGAAAAATCGGTGAGGAGTATCCTCCTGTGCTGCATGAATTTAAAAACGGACCATTTCGTTTGGCTATTGAACAGGGAATACCCATTGTGCCGGTGAGCATTCGGAACGTCTGGGAGCTCATGTGGGATGATGGATCACGTGAAGGAAGCCGTCCGGGAGTGGGACAGGTCTATGTGCATGCACCTATTTCCACCGAACATTGGCTGCCTGAGCAGTCGGATGAACTCAAAGAACTGGTTTTTAGCAAAATTAGTAGTAAATTAGCCCTTTCTACGTCTCCTTTGGCACAGGTTGGCTAGCGAATTAATTTTTTCTTTTATGAACATTGATCCTCAGGTAATAAAAAAAGTAGCTGCATTGGCGCGCATTGAAGTCGACGAATCAGAAATGGATTCACTGCGTACGGAGATGAGTAAGATTTTGACATTTATGGAGCAGTTGAATGCCCTCGATACCGATGGAGTTGAACCTTTGATCTTCATGAACGAGGAGCCGAACCAATGGAGAACGGATAAGGTTACAGAGGAAATCGACCGGACAGCAGCACTTCAGAATGCAGCCGTTCATAATGACGCCTATTTTCTTGTTCCGAAGATTTTGGAGAGTTGACAGGCGATTTTTTTGATTTTTGCTGTAACATTTTGCCCCTTAGTATGGTCTAAAAAGAAAAAGCAATGGAGAAACCACTCATTACCATTAAAGATATTGGCCGTAAATACGTGATCGGTTCGGAGACGATACATGCACTTAAATCAGTAAGCTTATCGATTCATAAAGGGGAATTTGTCGCTTTAATGGGGCCTTCGGGATCCGGAAAATCTACGCTGATGAACATTCTTGGTTGTTTGGATACGCCCAGTAAGGGAGAGTATATTCTGAATGGGACCAATGTGAGTCAAATGTCGGATAATGAATTGGCCGAAGTCAGAAACAAAGAAATCGGTTTTGTTTTTCAGACGTTTAACCTTTTACCGCGTTCTACTTCTTTGGATAATGTTGCCTTGCCGTTGATTTATGCAGGGGTGAATAAGAGTGAGCGTACGGAAAGGGCGTCCAGAGCTTTGGAAAATGTAGGGCTTGGAAATCGTGTGACGCACAAGCCGAATGAACTTTCAGGGGGGCAGCGGCAACGGGTGGCGGTAGCCAGAGCGCTGATTAATGATCCATCCATTATTTTGGCAGATGAGCCGACCGGAAACCTGGATACAAAAACTTCCATTGAGATCATGGGACTGTTGGAAGAAATTCATAGCAAAGGCAATACCATTATCCTGGTTACCCATGAGGAAGACATTGCCCAACACGCTCATCGCATTGTTCGTATGAGAGACGGATTGATTGAGAAAGATTACATCAATGAAGAGGTGAAAAAAGTGTCTCCACGTCTCACAATGCTTCAGGAGAAGGGCGACGATTTCGAGCGCATCCAATAGCTTGTTTTTTCTTTTTTCGTCCCGGCTAAAGTCGATGTAATTTGATTACCTTTAATGCGTCGCAGCCCGGAAGGAGGAACTCGACATTTCTTTTGCTCAAGAAATTATTGGTTTTTACATGAAAATTTATACCAAAACCGGAGATAAGGGGCAGACTTCCCTGATAGGGGGAACCCGGGTGCCTAAATACCACTTACGCATTGAAGCCTACGGGACTGTAGACGAGCTAAATTCTTATGTGGGACTGCTGGGTTGTCAGGATATTCCACCCCATGAACAACAGTTATTGAAGGAAATTCAGGATCGTTTATTTACGGTGGGTTCTTCTTTGGCATCCGATCCGGAACGTTCCCGAATGAAAGTGCCTGATTTGCATGAGGAAGACATTTTGTTATTGGAAAAAGAAATGGATGCAATGAATGCCGAATTGCCGGAGCTAAGACACTTTGTATTGCCGGGAGGGACCACGTTGGTAGCTTACTGTCATCTTGCCCGCTGTGTTTGCAGGAGAGCAGAAAGACTGACGGTTGAATTGGCAGAAAATGACTTTGTTGACAGCAAAATTACAATTTATTTAAACAGATTAAGTGATTATTTATTTGTTTTGGCAAGGAAACTAAATGCCCTGGCAGGAGCCCCGGAAAACGTGTGGATCCCAAGGCTGTAAAATAGTTGAAAAAATATTTGGTTTGCTCATTTTTTTTAGCATTTTTTGCGGAAAGTGTGTAACTGGAATTAACTTAATAACGCATATGTATTGGACATTAGAATTAGCATCGCACCTGGAAGACGCTCCATGGCCTGCAACAAAAGACGAATTAATTGATTATGCTATTCGTTCAGGAGCTCCTGTAGAAGTGATTGAAAATCTGCAGGCATTGGAGGACGACGGTGAACCATATGAAACCATTGAGGAAATTTGGCCGGATTATCCAACAAAAGACGACTTTTTCTTTAATGAAGATGAATATTAATCAAGCATACTAAGCCGTTTCAGAGAAGCGGCTTTTTTATTGCTATTGAAGAAATTCATTTTACACTATTGAAGATCTGCAGGGTCTTTTTCTGTGCTCGATAGCAACTTTTCTTTTATCCTTTTGTCTTTTAGGCCGGGCGAAAAGGGGATGATTTTCAGAACAATTTAAGGGGACGGATTGTTATCAAATTAATCAAATCGAATTAATTGATCCTAAAACCTTAAAATTATGGGAAATCTATTGTATGTCATTGCTGTGATCCTGGTGATTATTTGGGCCATCAGCTTTCTAGGTGGTTATTACAGCGGCGGAATTATTCACATTTTATTAGTGATTGCCATCGTAGCCGTATTACTGAGAGTCATCCGGGGGGCAGCATAATAGATCATTCAGAGCGGAAGGGTCGAGCTGATTTTCTTTACTCTTCCGCTTAATGAGAAGAATGTCCGGATTTTCCGAGCAGAAAAGCAGCGACCTCCAGGTCTTCCTCGTAAGTGATCTTCAAATTGCATCGTTCTCCTTCCATGAGTTGGATAGGATAACCTGCCTTTTCAACCACGCTGGCATCATCGGTAAAGCTGTCTTTGTAAGGTTGTTGATAGGCTTTACGTAACTGGTCTAAGCGAAAGGTTTGGGGAGTTTGCACCAATACCAGCTCGTCCCGGTTCATAAGCTTACTTTGCTGATCTTTCAATTGCCTAATGGAATCGCTGGGACGAATGCATACGATGGCATTGCCTTTTTCATCCGCAGTTTGGTATGTCTTGTCAATGAGTTGAGTGGATACCAAAGGTCTTACACCGTCGTGGATGGCCACCAATGCGTCTTCCGATTGTTTGATATGTAAAAGCCCGTTACGAACAGAATGAAAACGCTGTTCCCCTCCATTCACTACCTGATGCGGGAGATCAAAATGATAATTGATACAGAGTTCCTCCCAATAAGCCTGTTGTCCTTCGGGGAGTACAAGGATCAGTTTTGGCTGATACACGGACTTGCTGAACGCCGTTAAGGTATGCATCAGTACGGGCTTCTGATGAAGAAGTAAAAACTGCTTTGCAACGGCATTGTTCATTCGCTTGCCTGAACCCCCGCCAACAATGATTGCATAAAAATTCATAGACTTTGGGTATCAGTTAAAAACAATTAAACGTGCCGAATGTTTTTTAGATAATCAGCATCGCGTCGCCGAAGCTGTAAAAGCGGTATTTTTCTTTCACAGCCACTTCATACGCATTCATGACATTTTCGTATCCTCCAAAAGCAGACACCATCATTAATAAGGTAGATTCTGGTGTGTGGAAGTTGGTGATCATCGAATTGGCAATGCTAAAATCGTAGGGCGGGAAAATGAATTTGCTGGTCCAGTCACTGGAGGTTTTCAGTCTTTTGTTAGAAGAGACTGCCGATTCGATCGCTCTCATTGAAGTGGTTCCAACAGCGCATATTTTTCTTTTGTCTTCCAGTGCTTTGTTTACTACCTGTGCGGCGATCTCGTCAATGATGAATTGCTCAGAGTCCATCTTGTGTTTGGTGAGATCTTCGACTTCCACCGGTCTAAAGGTTCCTAAACCGACATGAAGCGTAACTTCGGCGAAGTTAATGCCTTTTAACTCCAGACGCTTCATTAATTCGCGGCTAAAGTGTAGTCCAGCAGTGGGGGCGGCCACGGCTCCTTCGTGTTTGGCAAAAATGGTTTGATACCGCTCTTTGTCTTCCGGGGTCGCTTTCCGTTTAATGTATTTTGGAAGTGGAGTTTCTCCCAGGATTTCCACATTTCGCCGAAACTCTTCGTCTGTCCCGTCAAATAGGAAACGAATGGTTCTTCCTCTGGAAGTGGTATTGTCGACTACCTCGGCTACCAGAAGGTCATCGTCTCCGAAGTATAATTTATTGCCTACACGGATTTTACGTGCAGGATCTACCAGTACATCCCATAAACGCAATTCCTTATTCAGTTCGCGTAAGAGGAATACTTCAATGGTAGCCCCGGTTTTTTCCTTATTGCCATATAGCCGTGCAGGAAATACCTTGGTGTTGTTCAGAATCATGACATCCTGATCATCAAAATAATTTAAAACATCTTTAAAAATTTTATGCTCAATCTTACCTGTTTCTTTGTGTAAAACCATTAGACGTGCTTCGTCTCTATTTTCTGCCGGATTGTTCGCCAAAAGCGAATCAGGTAAATTAAACTTAAATTGAGATAATTTCATTTTATGATGTTAATAAATTAGCGCGCAAATTTACGAATTTTTATTATCTTTTGCAATTTATAATTTAGGTATAACAAGGTCTTGTCTGATTTGTTCTGTCCTTCTTAAATAAATTAAAAGAGAATATGTACTTTGCCTGTAACGTTTTAGGAGGTTACTCGTCTAAGTAAGTAATGATGCTAATTATACGACTAATAGGCGAAAGTTTTAGATTTGCTTTTGATGCACTTCGCCAGAACAAACTCAGAACCATGTTGTCCCTCTTGGGCATTACTATTGGTATATTTACAATTATCACGGTTTTTTCGGCCGTCGATACCCTTCGGGATAAGCTGGAGAAGAGCGTGGATAAATTGGGATCCAATACCCTCTTTGTTCATAAATGGCCCTGGATTTTCAGCGACAATTTTCCCTGGTGGAAATATGTGAACAGACCACAGCCTTCACTTCGTGATTACAATGGCCTGAAAGACCGGCTGACCATGGCTCAAGGGGTATGCTTTGAAGTCTCTTCCGGCAACCGGACCATCAAGTATAAAAGCAATAGCGTGGAGGGGGTGAATATTAACGGAGCTACCCAAGAATACGATCGTACATGGAACTTAGAGTTTCAGGAGGGAAGGTATTTTACCGAAGGAGAAGGACGGTCAGGAAGTCCTGTCTGCATCATAGGAGCGGAGGTAGCCGAAGGATTGTTCGGAAGTAGTGACCCTGTGGGGAAACAAATTAAAGTAATGGGGAGACGACTTACGGTGGTGGGTGTATTTAAGAAAGAGGGAGAAGACATGATGGGAATGTCGAAAGATAAAAACGTCCTTCTTCCATTGAATTTTGCCAAAGGAATTTTTGATATTGAAAGTGAACGCTACAATCCGGAAATTACAGTAAGAGGAAAACCGAACGTGAGTTTGGACGAACTGGAAAGTGAATTGAAAGGAGCCATGCGTTCCCTGCACCGCATTAAACCGGGACAGGAAGAAGACTTTTCACTCAATAAAACCACCATGATTTCTAATCAGATCAATATGATGTTTAGTGCGGTGAATGTAGCGGGCTGGCTGATTGGAGGCTTTTCTATCCTGGTAGGTGGCTTCGGAATTGCCAATATCATGTTTGTTTCTGTCAAAGAAAGAACCAATATCATTGGTATTCAAAAATCGTTGGGCGCCAAAAATTATTTTATTCTGTTGCAATTCATGTTTGAAGCCATTGCTTTGTGTATCATGGGAGGGATACTGGGCCTTGGCATGGTGTATCTCATTACCTTGGTGTTTACCTACGCAGCGGATGTAGAAATTAACCTGTATTTAAGTAACATTGTGCTGGGGATAGGAATTTCGGTCATCATAGGGATGATCTCCGGTTTCTGGCCGGCGTATTCAGCTTCACGACTGGATCCTGTCGAAGCCATCAGAAGTTAACGTTTTAGTACTTTGTATATAGTTAGGCTGTCCAATGTTTTTTGGATAGCCTTTTTTTTGATTCATTGTGACGTAAAGCGCCATGGAAGTAGGAGGCTGACACTTGCTCCATTTCATGGAAATGAAAGACCGGATAAGAAACGGGAGGATTCGGAGCCTTTTTGTTTGTGTTTTGTGGGACTTTTGCTTTACACAACTGGTAGCTTTTATTCCTATGGCTCTACAAAAAGCGGTCATCCTGCACGTAGTGGAAGAATGACCGCATTTGTTTTTCTTACAGAAAAAGTGGGGATTAGCTTAATTTTGTCAGCGCTGCTGCAATTCGTTTAACGGCTAACCGTAACTGATCTTCCGCAGCCGCATAAGAAATACGTATACAGTCCGGATTCCCAAACGCTTCGCCCGTTACCACCGAAACATGTGCCTCATTGAGTAGGTAAATGCACAGGTCGTCGGCATTTTGAATGACTTCTCCATTCACTTGTTTCCCGAAATAACTTTTGACTTCGGGAAAGAAATAGAAAGCTCCGTCAGGAAGATTTACGTGGACTCCCGGAATTTCTTGCAGAAGTTGATATACCATGTCTCTTCTCTTTTTAAATTCTTCGCGCATGGATTGCACCTCTTCCAGTCCTCCCTGATAGGCTGCCAGGGCCGCCATCTGGGTAATGGAACTTGTTCCTGAAGTAATTTGTCCCTGCATTTTATCACAGGCGGCCGCCAGTTCTTTATTGGAGGCCATATAGCCGATCCGCCATCCGGTCATGGCATAGGATTTAGAAAACCCATTGATAACCACCACACGGTCTTTTACCGAAGGAAAGGTCGCAATGGAGGTATGGCCGCCTACAAAATTGATATGCTCGTAGATTTCATCCGAAATAATATAAATCTGCGGATGTTTTTCGAACACGGCTACCAATGCAGCAAGCTCTTCCTTCGAATAAACGGAGCCGGTTGGGTTGCAGGGAGAAGAAAACATGAAAAGTTTTGTCTTTGGCGTAATGGCGGCTTCTAGCTGGGCGGCTGTTATTTTAAACTGTTGATCTACGGTTGCATTGATGAAAACAGTTTCTCCTTCAGCCAATTTAATCATTTCCGAATAGGAAACCCAGTAAGGGGTAGGTACAATCACTTCATCGCCTGGATTAATCAGACACATGACGGCATTGGCTAAACTCTGTTTGGCACCGGTAGACACCACAATCTGATCAATTTCATAGCTGAGGTCATTTTCCTGCTTTAATTTAGCAGCAATGGCTTTACGCAGATCAGGATATCCCGATACGGGAGTGTAAAAAGAAAAATTCTCATCAATGGCCTTCTTAGCAGCGGCCTTTACATGCGCTGGAGTAAAGAAGTCCGGTTCACCAAAACTCAGGTTGATGACACTCACGCCTTTGGCGGCAAGTTCTCTTCCCAATTTGGCCATTTTGATGGTTTGGGATTCGGATAAATTGTTGATTCTGTTGGATAAAAAGCTCATAATGTTACTGTGAATGAGCAAATATAGAAATCGTGTGCTATTAGGGGCTAAAAAAAATACTTTTTCTTAAAAATTGAACGTTAAACCGTAATTTAGACCTCAAATTTCCTCCTTTGCAGCTAAAAAATAAAGCCATATTACTTTCTTTAGGCGTTAGTGTGGTGCTATTGCTTGCTAAGTTTACGGCCTATTTTATCACTAATTCCAATGCCATTCTAACCGATGCACTCGAGAGTATTGTGAACGTTCTGGCGGGTGTTTTCGCTTTTTACAGTATTTATCTTTCTACCAGACCTAAAGATGTAAACCATCCGTACGGACACGGAAAAGTAGAGTTTTTTTCTGCTTTGTTGGAAGGAATCCTAATTGCCATTGCCGGAGTGATTATCCTGGTAAAATCCGCGTATAACTTTTTTTATCCTATTGTTCTTCAGCAGTTGTTCGATGGTGCATTGATCATCGGGGCAACGGGACTGATCAATTTATTGGTGGGATACGGGCTTATCCGGACAGGAAAAAAAGCGCATTCCCTTACGCTGGAAGCAAATGGAAAACATTTGCTGACGGATGCAGTAAGCAGCGCAGGGCTGGTGGCTGGAGTGCTCGTGATTCATTTTTCAGGGTACCAATGGCTCGATAGCCTTATTTCTGTTTTGATAGGGATGTACATTGTTTACAATGGTTATCGGATTACGCGGAAATCCATTGCCGGTTTAATGGACGAAAGCAATGAAGTGCTGGTCAGTGACATTATCCAGGTGTTGCAAACACACAAGTCTGACAGCTGGATCGATGTACACAATTTACGCACGCAACAGTATGGGGCTGATTTACACATTGACTGTCACGTCACTTTGCCCTATTATTACGATCTTAACCAGGTACATACTGAAATTTCAAATATTGATCAGCTCATTAATCGCTCCGGAGACAGACGCACTGAACTGTTTATACACGCGGACCCCTGTCTTCCTGCCTGTTGCCATTATTGTAAAATGAAAGACTGTCCTGTGAGAGCAGCCGCGTTTGAAGGGGAAATCCCATGGACCCTTGAAAATGTAACCAAAAACCAAAAACATTTTAGCCGATGACTTATTTTAATGTACGTGTCTATGGAATCCTGTTCAACGACCTTCATGAAGTGTTGTTAAGTGATGAATGCGAAGGAGGGAGAAGATTTACCAAATTTCCGGGAGGAGGACTTGAATATGGCGAGGGACTGATCGATGCACTGAAGCGCGAGTTTGTGGAAGAATGCGACACAGTGATTGAGGTATTGTCGCATTGTTACACGACGGATTTTTATGAAAAATCGTCTTTCAACGACAGTCAGGTCATCAGTATTTATTATTTGGTACAAGCCAAAGGACCTCTGGGTTTCGAGCCCCGCGAGCAAGTTTTCGACTTTGAAGGAAACAAAAAGCAGGTTTTTCGCTGGAAGGCCTTGGAGACCTTAGAAGAGACGGACGTTACTTTCCGGACCGATCAGACGGTGGTTAAAATTCTCAAATCCAAAGATTTATGAGTCGGTTTCAGTTTTATCTCCATCCGATTGGACGGATGCTTCTTTTTTTTCTATTCATTTTTTTATGGGTACTTCCTTTTAGTTTTCTTCAGCTATTGCCCTGGTTTGAGACAGCCGCTTCTTCCCTTTGGATAAAGGTATATGAAGAGGCCACGCTGGTGGTGTCGGTTGGTGGAGCCTTGCTAATGATGTTTTCCATTTTAAACCGCCTCGATTTTTATTCGGTATTTGTAAGGAAGAAAGGAACCTGGGAAGGTCTTTGGAAAGGAAGCTTATGGGGAGCCATATTGATTACTTTTTTAGCCCTCATACTTTGGCTGGGCGGATACGTGAAGTTCGAAGCCGGGCAGATAGGCTGGGTGGCTTTTGTGATTTATCTCTTGTTTTTTCTGCTGGTAGCGCTTTTTGAGGAACTGGCTTTCAGAACATATCTGCTGTATGATTTTGCAAAGACCTACCCGGGATGGGTAGCCATTCTTTTGAATGGGGCTTTTTTTGGAATGGTCCACTTTTTTAATCCCGGCTTTAGCTGGCTTTCTTGGCTCAATATTAGCCTGGCGGGAATTCTTTTTGCTTACGTGACTTTATGGAAGAAAAATGTGAG
Organism: Pedobacter sp.; assembly: GCA_037190785.1. GTDB lineage: Bacteria > Bacteroidota > Bacteroidia > Sphingobacteriales > Sphingobacteriaceae > Pedobacter. The sequence goes on from JBBCJN010000002.1 coordinate 411,732, forward strand.
CTGGGCGGTGGGTCTACATTTTACCTGGAATTTTGTTCAGGGCATTGTTCTGGGTTATTCGGTAAGTGGCATAGAGATGCCAGGAATACTGATCGCTTCGGTCAGGGGAAATGCGTACTTGTCGGGAGGAGTATTTGGGATTGAAGGTTCGGTTGCGTGTACTTTTTTATTACTCGCCTCCCTCTTATTTTTAGCGGTCAAGTGCCCGTTGCCACAACCGGAGGAGGTGAAGGATGTCAATGAAGAAACGGAAGAATAAGATAAACGAAAGATGAATTTAATTGAAAGAGATCAACGGGTGATCTGGCACCCTTATACACCCATGAAAACTACGCAGTTTCCCATCTCTGTGGTGAGGGGAGAAGGGGTGTATTTATACGATGAAAATGGGAAATCATATATTGATGCGGTCGCTTCCTGGTGGGTGAATATCCACGGACACGCCCATCCTTATATTGCAGCGAAGGTGGCTGCCCAGTTAGCTTGTTTGGAACATGTGATTTTTGCCGGATTTACGCATGAGCCAGCCATTCGTCTGGCCGAGCGGATTTTAGCTGTCTTGCCCGGTCAACAACGGAAAGTTTTTTATAGCGACAACGGATCAACAGCGGTGGAAGTGGCCCTCAAAATGTGTTTCCAGTATTGGCATAACCAGGGTGTTCGAACCCGGACGAAAGTGTTGGCATTTAAAGAAGCTTATCATGGAGATACTTTTGGGGCGATGTCTGTAAGTGGTAGAAGTTTGTTTACAACCCCTTTTTCCTCTCTTCTATTTGAAGTGGTCTTTATCGATTTGCCGAATGCGCAAACCATTGATTCGCTGCTTGCGACCATTGAAGATGAAAAAGAAACCTTGGCTTCTTTTATTTTTGAACCTCTGGTACTGGGAGCTGGTGGAATGCAAATGTATGCTGCGGCACACCTTGATCGGTTGATTGCTGCTTGTCAGCAACATGGCATCCCTTGCATTGCGGATGAGGTGATGACCGGTTTTGGGCGAACGGGTACTTATTTTGCCTGTGAACAACTTCAGCAGGAACCCGATATTTTTTGTTTAAGCAAAGGCCTTACAGGAGGGACAATGCCTATGGGAGTAACTACGACCAATGCACGTATTTTTGAGGCTTTTAATAGTGAAGATCATTGGAAAACCCTTTATCATGGACATTCCTTTACAGCCAATCCCGTGGCCTGTGCTGCCTCTCTGGCCAGCATGGATTTGTTGCTGGAGAAGCAAACGTTGGAAAACATTCGCCGGATTACTGAAAGGCACACCGTATTCCTGAAAAAAGTGACTGGCCATCCTAAATTGCGTGACGTACGGCAAACGGGAACCATTTTGGCCCTGGAATGGGAGGTTGGCGAGGCCAGTTCCTACCTGAACTCTTTGAGAGAACGCCTCTATCGGTTTTTTCTGGACGCCGGAATCATTCTTCGTCCACTGGGGAATATTATTTACATTTTGCCACCTTATGTGATTTCTGATGAAGATTTAATGTACATTTACCGAAAAATTGAAGAAGCCTTAGAAGAATTGTAACATGCCCCTCAGATCCGTACTACATCAGATTGTTGCGAGTGATTCGCTCCATGCCAAATGGTTAAATACCTTGTCTTTTATGGAGAATGCCGGAGCCAGAAAGATTTCTGCCTGTGAGCATAAGGAAAAAGTCTCACTTATTGTATTGAAACATGCCGCAGAAGAACATCGTCATGCCTATTATTTGAAGAAGCAGTTAGCCAAGCTAAATGCCGATTGTCCCACCTATACTTCTGCTGAATTGTTGACCCCCGCACATACCCGTTTTTACCTGAATCAGCTTGATATACAGGTATGTCGTTATCTCAAAAAGAATTTTAAGCTGGAGGGAGAGGCCTTAAAGCATGCGGCTTATCTGTTTGTGACCTATGCCATCGAGGTGCGCGCAGATGAACTCTATCCCGTATATCAGGAAGTTTTGACTGAGTTTCAGAGTAAAGTGACGGTAAAATCAATTATTCTGGAGGAAGAAGGCCATCTGGAAGAAATGATTGCACAGCTTCGGGAATTCTCTCCTGTATGGGAAGATCATGCCCGGGAAGTGGTGGCTATTGAGAGTCGCATGTTTGCAGCATGGACCAGCGCATTGGGCCGCTCTTTGGAAAATAGAAACTGTTGATTCAGCACTGCGTTTTTTCGCTTATCGGATGCGTTATACAAGTAAAAAATTTTTAGATTGAATTGTGTAGCGTAAGTAATGCAATGCTCGTTCTTCCTTTCAAGACCATTTAACCACTAAATTAATCGATATATGTTAAAAAAAGTTACTTTTTTAATTCTCCTGGCCTTGTCAGCAGCACATGGCTATGCGCAATTTTCCCCTAAATCACAATTGTCGTTAAACGCGGGTCCGAGTTTTCCTCAGGGCAAATTTGCCTCCAAAAACTTTAGTGATGAACAGTCGGGCTTGGCAAAGACAGGTTATTTTGCGTCTCTGGACTACCGTTATGAAGTGGTGCCGAACTTTGGATTTACGGTGGATTTACGAGCGGGCGTTAATAAGATGGATTCCCAGCAGGTAGATCAGATCTTCCTCATGTATAGCTCGGTTGTCTCCATGGATTTTAAAGGCGGCTCATGGAAACAATACAGTGGACTAGGGGGAGTTTATTACGAAATTCCATTTGGATATGATGAGGAGTTTGCGTTGGAATTCAGAGCCTTGGCTGGCTGGCAGCAAACACGTTCGCCGGAAATGGAACTCACAGTGAATATCCCGCAGCTCACAGGTTTTCAGTATGCTCAGGAAGCTCTTTCCAGAGGGGCTTTCGCCTATCTGGCAGGAGTGAACTTTCATTACGGATTCGGGAATGGATTCGGTGTAAAAGCAGGGGCTTCTTATCGCAATTCGGCCGCAAAGTTTTCCACAACCGACTTTAGAGATGTGGGATTAACGACTAATGAGATCACCATTCAGCAACCTACTGCCACGGTAGACGTAGGGATAGGGCTCAGTTTGCGATTTTAGGTGTTCATCTTTTGATGATCCATTCATTAGACAGGTAATTCTTCATTTAATGAAAAAGTCGTTTTCATTGGTTTCTACCCGCTCTGTGCAAGGGGTGCCATGAAAACGACTTTTTAGTGCAAAATAATCATCAACGGAAATGTGAACAAAACGTTTCAACCATCGGGTAGAAGGTATTTGGTTCACATTGCTGCTGTCCGTATGCGTTACATGGGAAGAGGAACCCATGAATTATCCTTGTTAACCGATTATTTTAATTTGATCTGCCTCCGGACCTTTACGTCCTTCTTTCAATTCAAATTCTACCTGCTGCCCCTCTTTAAGGGAGCGTTGTCCGGATGTGCTGATGGAAGAATGGTGACAAAAAATATCTTTGCCTCCCCCTTCCGGTGTAATGAAACCGAAGCCTTTTGCGTCATTAAACCATTTTACTGTACCTGTCATGATGTGATTATAGAGTTTATTTTAAGGGTAAGATAGGGATATATTCATAAAAATGGTACATCTATTTTCAGATAATGACAATTAAGTGTCGAATATAGCCTTAATTTTTCTCTAACAAATAGCTCAAACATAAAAAGCCTTTCTCCGGATAACGCGTTGGAGAAAGGCTTTTTTGCGATCAGTGTCTAGAAATTTATTTGATTTTTATTTGGTAATCCATTCTTGCCTGAACCCCGCTCATCTGAGTAACGTTGCGAATATCCTGATAAAACGGATAGTGTTCACCTAATTCCTGTTTGATGAAATGGATACGGATTTGATCCTTCGCGTTGCTTATGAGCGCTTTAAGGGGGTCTATTTTCTCTGGATATTCCACTATTCTGTAATCACTTACTTTGGCCTTTTTAGCCGCGGAAGCAATGGCTTCATTAAAGCCTCCCACACGATCAGCCAATCCGATCCGGACAGCGTCTGTACCTACCCAGACATGTCCGCCGCTGACACTGTCTACCTGCGCTTTTGTCTTCTTTCTTCCAGCGGCCACACGGCTTAGGAAGGTGTCATAAATGCGGTTCACATCGTTTTGAATGATGAAACGTTCATCTGCCGTCATAGGACGATTGAAGCTCATGATATCCGCGTACTTTCCTGTTTTTACACCGTCAAAGGTGATTCCCAGGTGTTGGGTAAACAATTTTTCAAAATTTGGAATAATTCCGAATACACCGATTGATCCGGTGATGGTCGAAGGCTGAACGAAAATACTATCGGCTGCTGCGGCTATGTAATACCCACCGGAAGCTGCAACATCGCCGAAGGATGCAATGACGGGTTTCACTTTTTTAGTCAGTTCCACCTCGCGCCAGATGACCTCCGATGCCAATGCACTTCCTCCTCCTGAATTTACACGCAATACCAGCGCTTTTACATTTTCATCCATCCGGGCTTTCCGAATAACCCTCGAAATTCTTTCCGATCCAATGGTTTCATCCGAACCTTCTCCGCTCATGATATTTCCATTGGCATAAACAACGGCAATTTTATCTTTTACACTGTATGAATCGGAAGAAAGATTGCTCATGTAGTCGTTGATCGAAATGGTGGGAATGTTGCTTTTCTTTCCTTTTTTAGAGAGAAGACGAAGTTCATCCAGGATTTCATCTTTGTATTTCAGCCCGTCAATGAGGCGGTACTGAAGCGCGTCTTTGGGTTGTTGTATTTTGTATTCATTGGCCAGCCAGCGAAGACTATCGGTAGAAATATGCCTGCTTTTGGAGATTCCTGACAAAAAGGTGCCGTACATTCCTTCGAGGTAATCGGTTACCTGTTTTCGGTTGTAATCACTCATTTTGGTAGAGGTAAAGGGCTCTACCGCACTTTTGTAATCTCCTACACGAATAATTTGTGCTTCTACACCCAGTTTTTCGAGTGCTCCCTTTAGAAAAGTGAGTTCCGAAACAAAGCCTTTCCATTGCAATCCTCCCTCCGGATTGAGGTATATTTTGTCTGCTGCAGAGGCCAGGTAATAAGCGCCCTGGCTATACACTTCACTATAGGCGATTACCGGCTTTTTGCTTTCTTTGAAATCGAGGAGGGCATTCCGCACTTCGAGCATGGTGGCCATGCCCGCTTGAGGTGCGCTTACGTTGATATAAATGCCTTTGATTTTACTATCTGTTTTTGCTTCTTTGAGGGCCTTGATCAAGTCATTAAACCCGATCGATTTGGGGTCGCCACTGCCCAGCAAGGGCACATTGTTAAGTGTTTTTTCGGGCGTTCTTTCCAGAATAGGTTGATCCAGGTTCAGGTAAAGGATGGTATTTTCTTTGATGGCTGTCGTTTTCTCACTTCCCATGGTAGCGATCAGACCGATGATGACCACCATTGAAAATACAAACATAATGACCGATGTGAGTAGAATACCCACCACGGTAGCTAAAACATATTTAAAAAATTCTTTCATGTGCGAATTAAAACGTTTATTTTGTAAATATATAAAAACCCCTCTTCATTGGTGATTAAAATCGTGAATGGGAAATAATATGGATGGATCAGGGATCACTTTTAGCTTTAGATGTAAAAAGGGTTTATTTGTTACTGGGCAGTAACCTGGGGCCGCGTGAAAAATTACTGAAGGATGCCATCAGGCTCATTGAAGAAAACATTGGGGCTGTACATGCGCAATCGGCGGTGTATGAAACAGCAGCCTGGGGATTGACTGATCAGCCTGGTTTTTTGAACATGGCGCTGGAGGTAGCGACAAGCCTTCCTGCGGATCAACTTATGCGACGTATCCTGGAAATTGAAGAGTCGCTTGGAAGGGTCCGCAGTCTTCGCTGGGGGGCGCGATTGATTGATATTGATGTCATATTTTATGGAGAAGACGTGATACACCTAGTGGATTTGCTGGAAGTTCCTCATACTGAAATGCACCGTCGAAAATTTGTTTTAATTCCCTTGGCAGAAATAAATCCGACGCTCATTCATCCGGTACTGAAACAAACTATCCGTCAGTTACTGGATGACTTAAAAGATCCTCTGGAAGTAAAGCGAACCAGCCTGTGCTTATGATTTTTTTATTCTTTTTTGGAATGACAGATTTCTGAAAGGATCGTATAAAGGAAAAATAAAAATAGTTAAGTTTGGAATCATGATTAACGAACATAAAAATAATGAACCTCTCGATCTTTCTTATTTAAGAGAGATGTCTGGCAATAGTGCCGAATTTATGATTGAGATGCTGGAAGCGTTTCAAAAGCAGACTCCCCTGTATATGCAGGATCTGGAAAACGCGTTTGCTGCCGGGGACTGGAAAGCCACGAGTGAATATGCTCATCGGATTAAACCTACCTTTCATTATGTTGGAAGAGACGATGCAAGGGAATTAATGCAGTTTATTGAAAAGAGCAGTCGTGAGCAAGCGCAGCTGGAACAACTCCCAGCGGCCATGGAGGCGGTTCGCCAGTTTATTAAACGCTTATATGTGCAGTTGGAAGAAGCAAAAAGGAGTTTAGCTGCGGAGTAATTTCTTCCTCGGATTCTTATCCTTTGCCACGGAAATGGAGTAGTGAAAAAACAATGTAAAGCACCAGGATAACCGGCACGGACTTGAATTGGGCTACCGCCGCCAGCAGCAGGGCGCTGATAAGGAAAAGGTACTTGAATTTGTTCTTTTGCCAGGAGGTATCGCTCAATTTAAAAGAAAAAATCCTTAGCTCACTCACTAAGAGATAGCTGCTTACGATACAAATGCCCAATAAAAGGGACGTATTTTGGATGAATTCCGGATAGTCGGCCGCGATAAAGGGAAGGGAAACGATGAAGCAGGTGTTCATGGGCGTATTGAGGCCAATAAAATCTTCTGTCTGTCGTTCGTCCACATTAAATTTTGCCAGGCGTAAGGCCGAAAAAATGGTGATCAGAAAACCCGCATAAGGAACGAGCGGATGGATATCCGGTAATTGACTTAAGAGCTGAAACATCACCACCCCCGGTACCACTCCGAAGCTGACCATGTCTGCCAGGGAGTCCAATTCTTTTCCAATGGCCGATTTTACATTCAAGAGTCGCGCAGCCATTCCGTCAAAAAAATCGAAGATCCCACTCAATAATACGAGATAAGCCGCTGTTTGTAAATCCCCGCGAAAAGCGAGGACCATCGCGATGCATCCGGCAAATAAATTTGCACATGTAATGGCATTTGGAATATGTCTGATCATGGTGGGGATATTAAAAGCGGTCCTTTAAAGGACCGCTTTCAGGGAGGAGATGCCGGTTTATCCGTTCATCCCCATTAAAAATTCTTCATTTGTTTTGGTGCCTTTAATCTGGGCCTGTACCAGCTCCATTGCTTCCTGCGAGTTCATATCGGCCAGGTGGTTTCGTAATACCCAGGTACGTTGAAGCATGTCGCGTTCCAATAGGAGGTCTTCCCGACGGGTACTCGAGGCGGTGATGTCAATGGCCGGGAATATGCGTTTATTTGAAAGTTTGCGATCCAATTGCAATTCCATGTTTCCGGTTCCTTTGAACTCTTCGAAAATTACTTCGTCCATTTTAGAGCCTGTATCCGTCAATGCAGTGGCCAAAATGGTTAATGATCCGCCTTTTTCGATGTTTCTGGCGGCTCCGAAGAAACGTTTTGGTTTATGCAAGGCATTGGCGTCTACTCCTCCGGACAGGATTTTCCCCGAGGCGGGCGCGGTGGTATTATAGGCCCTTGCTAAGCGGGTGATGGAATCCAGCAAAATGACCACATCGTGTCCGCATTCTACCAGGCGTTTGGATTTCTCCAGAACAATGTTGGCAATTTTAACGTGTCTATCAGCCGGTTCATCAAAGGTCGATGCAATGACTTCGGCTCTTACACTGCGGGCCATGTCTGTTACCTCTTCCGGACGTTCGTCGATCAATAAAATGATGAGGTAAACTTCCGGGTGATTTTTGGCGATGGCGTTGGCCACTTCTTTCAATAAATTGGTTTTACCGGTTTTTGGCTGCGCTACAATTAATCCCCGTTGCCCTTTACCGATAGGGGTGAAGAGGTCCATGATACGGGTGGAGTAATTGTTGAAGTCGGTAAAAAGATTGAGTTTCTCGGTTGGAAAAAGAGGAGTAAGGTAATCAAAAGGTACCCGGTCGCGGACATCCGCCGGAATACGACCATTGATACTGATCACTTTTACTAAAGGAAAGTACTTTTCTCCCTCTTTAGGTGGGCGGATACTTCCGTTCACCGTATCTCCGGTTTTCAGTCCGAATAATTTGATTTGTGACTGAGAGACGTAAATATCGTCTGGAGATGAGAGGTAATTGTAATCTGCTGAGCGTAGAAAACCATATCCATCGGGCATAATTTCCAATACCCCTTCATTCGTGATGGTATTGTCAAAATCCAGATTGTAGTAACTGGTCTCAGACGCTTTTTGCGATTGATTGGCCTGGTTTTGCCCTCCCTGCTGGTGAGGATGATTCTGGTTTTTTTGATTTTTAGGGCTTTGCTCGTCTTTGGAATTTCCTTTGTTTTCTTTGGTCGATTTATCCTCGGGTATATGTTTCTGGTTTTTAGCCTGATGTTCTTTTTGAGGCTTTTCTTTTTTATGTTGACCTGCCTGTTTTTGAAGCTTTTCAGCGATGGTTTCGAGCTTTTCAGGTTGGGCATCAAATCCAGGAGGTAATACCACTTCCGGTGGAGCGATTTCCGCTACAGCCGGGTAGGTTTCCGGCTGGGATGGGATACTTTCAGGTTCATCAAAAAGGGTGATTTTGGGAGCGGGTGCGGCAGGAGCGTTGTCTTTCTTGACGGCTATTCTTGTTCTTTTTTTAGCGGCCGGTTTCTCTGTTGCCACTTCCTCGGCCACCGGAGCAGGTGCCGGTGTATCTTTCTGTACTTTTGCTTTTTTTGTGGGAGCGGCAGCCTTCGCTGAAGACTGGTTTTGTTCTTGTTTTAAAAGTATCTGCTCAATCAGTTCGTTTTTACGAAATTCATCTGCATTGGTGATTCCTTCATTTTTAGCTAACTCGCGCAATTCTGCGGTTAGTTTTTCCGTTAAATCTGTTTTGCTTAACATTTAGAATGTGTTAGTCGGGAATTTGATATGATTAGGTCAATAAAAAGTAATGTAAAATGCCTTTTTAGTATGCTTTACAACACTTGTGTAAGAAATTTTTCTGGGATATTCAGATAAACATTCGAGAATTATGGCACAATTGTATGTATTTGAAATTTAATCTGCAAAAAAAATGTAAAAAATGTTCAAAACTATTTACACAAAATACGGTTTATCCCCGCTAAATGGGTGTAAATTTGCGCATCTTTGCAGCCGCATGCCATTCAACGATCATGAATAAAACACAACTTTTTGAGCAGATACAACAAAAGAGATCTTTTTTATGCATTGGTTTAGATCCGGTGATGGAGAAACTCCCTGCCCACCTGCTAAACTACGAGGACCCCATTCTGGCATTTAACCGGGAAATCATTGAGGCTACGCAGGATCTTTGTGTGGCTTACAAGCCGAATACGGCATTTTATGAGTGTTATGGAGTAAAGGGCTGGCAAAGTTTGCAACAAACATGGGCAGCTATTCCCCCGTCTGTGTTTACCATTGCCGATGCCAAAAGAGGGGATATCGGAAATACCTCCACGATGTATGCCGAGGCATTTTTTAACCCCGAAAAGGGAGGGATGAACTTTGATTCGATAACGGTTGCTCCTTATATGGGGAAAGATTCCGTGGCTCCTTTTTTACAGTACAAAGATAAGTGGACCATTTTACTCGCTCTCACATCAAATGAAGGGAGCAAAGACTTTCAAACGAAACATTTAACGAATGGGCAGTTGTTTGAAGAGGTGATACACACTGCTGCTTCCTGGGCTTCGGACGAGCAATTGATGTTTGTGGTGGGGGCAACGAAGGCGGAGGCTTTTGCACACATTCGGCGATTGGTACCGGATCATTTTTTACTGGTTCCTGGGGTAGGCGCGCAGGGAGGAAGTTTACAGGCCGTGTGTGAACAGGGATTGAACAAGCAATGTGGACTATTGATCAATGCCGCCCGTAGTATTATTTATGCGGGTAGTGGTCGCGATTTTGCGATGAGGGCAAGAGAGGAAGCACTCATTCTTCAGCAGGAGATGGCGACGATTTTGACGGCGGCGGGTTTATGAAAAAAAAGACAGATTTAGCGCTGCTGGCTGCCCTGCTGGTGGTGGCCATTGTATGGGGAACCACTTATCTGGCCATCCGGATTGCTGTTCATAGCATCCCCCCCTGGTTTGTGGCAGCAATGCGTCAGTTCATTGCCGCTTTCATTCTCTTAGGCATTCTTTGGAAAAATGGACAGCTTAAATGGATAGGCTGGACTTCCTTTAAACGTCAGTTTTTGCTGGCCATGCTCATGATCGTCATTGCTAATGGAATGACCACGGTGGCCGAACAGCATATTTCAAGTGGATTGACTTCACTTTTGAATGCAGTATCGCCAATCATCGTGTTTGTAGCGAGTGTATTTGTGGGACTTCAGAAACCTACCTGGAAAGGCTTTGCCGGGGTGTTGATTGGATTTACTGGGGTGGCCTTTATTTTTAGGGATGGCTTTGCCGAATTACTTGACCCCCATTACCGGACGGGAATTCTGTGTTTAAGTGTGGCCATCTCCGGATGGGCTGCGGGAACCATTTATACGAAAATGTATAATACCAAAAGTGAGAACATCATGTTGGACCTGCTTTACCAGTTCTCTTTCGCTGCGGTAGTGCAGCTGTTGCTGGCCTTTATTTTTTCGCCAACCATCCAAGTCAGCGATTGGACGATGGAGGGGTGGATGGCGGTGGTTTATCTGGCTGTATTTGGTTCGGTATTAGGGTATTACTCCTACAATTATGCCTTGAAAAGGGTGAGTGCTACGGAAGTTTCCATTCTTTCTTATTTCAATACGGTCATTGCCATTGCTTTAGGATGGTTCATTTTAGATGAAGTGGTGACGGTTGATTTATTGATTGCAACCGCGCTAATTATTCTGGGGGTATTCATTACCAACTACAAAACCAAATCGGCAGCTTAGAAAGTGATGAAGCGGCTCAGTCCGTCGTGTTGCGTTACCAACACGTTTTAGTAAAGTGCTATCTGATTATACTCGCTTATTTGAGCATTTTTTGTTTGTTGAATTTTTATTTTTAGCAAATGGAGCTTGGCGAGGATTTTTTACACCATTGGTGGCAATTCAGGTGGTATGGAAGAACGGCATTGAAAACGGAAGACGGGGAATTAGTGGAAGTCATTCATCCGGGCAGGAAAAATCCTTATGACGGTCCTGATTTCAGCCATGCACGGATAAAAATCGGGGGAACCGAATGGGTAGGGCAGGTGGAGTTGCATTGCCGTTCTTCTGAATGGTATCAGCATGGACACCACGAGGATGATCGCTATGGCAATGTGATTTTGCATGTGGTGTATATCTTTAACCGTCAGGTAAGTCGCTGGGACGGCTCAGCTATTCCAACGCTTTGCCTGCAGCCCTACATTTCCCGTAGCTGGCTAGAGCGATACAAGACCTTTTTATTTTCTTCTGCCGATTTTCCCTGCCAACAGCAAATAGGAAGAGTGGCTCCGGAACGCGTGTTGCTCTGGCTGGAAAAGCTGTTAGTCATTCGTTTAGAGGAAAAAACAAAGGCAATTTCATTCCTGATTGAAAGAGGAAACGGCGACTGGGAAGCCGCCTTCTATCAATTGGTAGCGAAGTGTTTCGGCTTCAGTGCAAATGCTTTTCCGATGGAAATGTTGGCTCGAAGTCTGCCATACCGTCTAATTTATAAATACAGTGATCAACGTTGGCGGGTGGAGGCGCTCTTGTTTGGACAGGCAGGATTCTTAACGGCTCCTTATTCTTCCGCTTATGCGCTGCAACTCAGTAAAGAATATCGGTTTTTAAGGAAAAAACATCGCCTGGAACCGATTGATGTAGCTACATGGCGCTTCAAGCAATTAAGGCCGGCCAATTTTCCCACCCTGCGTCTGGCACAGTTTGCCCATTGGGTATGTCTCCCTGCTTATCGCTTTTCCAACCTGATAGATCGCAAAAAAAATCCTGATTTTTCAAACAAACTGCCCGAAATTACTGTTTCTCCTTTTTGGGAACGACATTTTCATTTTCATAGGGAAAGCAGGCCAGGCATTGGCCGGATGGGGCAGCAGGCCATGGAATCGTTGCTGATTAATGGAGTGATCCCCTGTCTTTTTGCGTATGGCCGTTCAGTAGCTAATGCAGCTTTGCAGGATATGGCATTTTCCTGGCTGGAAAAGTTAAACGCAGAGGACAATCGGAGTGTACGCTCGTTCATAAAAGCGGGCATTCAGGTGAAGACTGCCGGGCAGTCGCAGGCCATTTTACAATTAAAAAAAGATTATTGTTGTCAAAATAAATGTTTAAATTGTGCTATCGGACATTACTTATTAAAACCAGGCCATGCTACAACGAATCGTCACTTTCATTGAACAACGAAGTTTTGGAGTGTCAGCTTATTTGGCTGAGCGCCTTCATATGAGCACGGGAAAGGTGAGGTTGTTTTTTATTTATTCTTCTTTCCTTGCCGTGGGTTTTCCCATTCTTTTCTATTTGTTAGCCGCCATCGTATTGGATATCCGCAATTACATGAAGCGGGTGCGTTTAAAGGTATGGGATGCATAAAAGCTATTTCTAAGGGATGATTTAATCGTCATCACGCAGGATTTCAGCAATTTCGGGAAAGCCTTTTTCTGCGGCCAGATCGGCAGGTAGTTTTCCTCCTTCCATTCGTAATCCTACTTCGGCTCCATTTTCTAAAAGAAGAATAATCAATTCAATATGGCCCTTTTGAGCGGCCAGGTGTAAAGGAGCAATGCCCATTTTCTGACAAACATTGGGGTATGCACCTGCATCCAATAATAACCGTGCGAGATCTATGTTGCCAGAAGACACTGCTGAATGAATAGGGAAGACATTGAATCCATTTTTACTCGGGCTGTTTACATCGGCTCCTTTCAGAAGAAAAAAACGAGCCAGTTCATTGTGACCAAAATGGCAAGCCAGCCCCAGCGGACTGAATCCATCCTCAGAATAAGTATGGAGCAACTCAGGCTGCTTGAATACCAGTAGCGTAGCTTCCTCGAACTTTCCTAGGGCAGCGGTGTCGAAAATACTAAGTTCAGGAAGTTTAGAGGCAATGAAGTCGGCCATTTCTTTTCGTTGAAAATAGCAGGCGAGCATAAGCGGCGAAATGCGATGGGAGGTAGGTTGTGTAGCCAGGGAAGGCTGATGCTCCAGCAGATGGCGTAAACCTTCCAGGTTATTTTCCTCAATAAACGTTTCAAGCGCGGTGTCGTTCATTTCAATGATCGAGTTTTAGATGGTTGAATACTGAAAGTTTAAAATAACAAAATATTAAATTAATAATGCATAAAAAATCCTGCTTTTTGTTAAAAGCAGGATTCACTAACTCCGTATCTAAAAAACCAAAAACTGTATTCAACTAAATCACTTGTCTTTGTTTGACCGCATTTTAAATCAAAGGTTTAAAAGGGATCTTAAAAAAACTAAATTCTCTGTAGAGGGATTTCCTGAGAAACATAGCATTTCGATCATGAATAAGTTTTATATTTGTTTGATCAAACAGCGGCTGTATGAAAAGGTGCGGTCGGGTAACTTGACAGAATAAGGATGGATAAAAATAAACGCAGATGTCGCTAAGGGGAAATCAATTTAAAGGCAATTCTTTCAAACAACATTCCGAATCTGGAGCTCAACAGAAAGGGGGAGCCGGACGTTCAGCGCGTCCTAAAAAAGAGATTCTCCCTTCTTTTGATCTAAAAGATGGTCGCTTCGTCAAAATATGCGGCTTGTTTTTCATCGTGGTTGCCATTTATTTCCTGGTGGCATTTACTTCTTATTTATTTACCTGGCAGGACGATCAGAGTTATGTGCTCGCGGCCAACGGAGGCTGGTCCAATCTTTCTAAAACAGCAGATGAGCTAAAAGAAGTAGGCGTGAACAGTCCTGTTGTTCAAAACTGGCTCGGAAAAATAGGGGCTCTCCTTTCTCATCAATTTATTTATGAGTGGTTCGGGGTCGCTTCTTTTTTCTTTGTTTTTGTCTTTTTTGTTATAGGCTATCGCTTACTGTTTAGAGTAAAGATTTTTTCGTTGGATAAAGTATTTGGCTATAGCTTCTTCTTTCTGTTGTTTCTTTCGCTCACCTTTGCCTATGCCCATGCCTTTTTTATCAATGCCCCTCACTTTCTTGAGGGACAGTTTGGGTATTGGTCTAATCAGTTGTTAACCGCCCAGATCGGCGCAACCGGGGTACTGGGATTAATTGTCTTTTTGGGATTAACAGTTCTCATCATCGCCTATAATATCGATTTTAAAATGAGCGGTTCAAAGAAGGATTTGGAAGAAGAAACCATTCCCGATGTGCCTGAGGATGTTCCTTTAATGAACGAGGAAAAATCAGAACCGGTGGAGTTCAGTATCAATGAGCGTTACCGGAAGGAGAAAGAAGCGAAAAAAGAGCAGCAGGTATTGGTACCGCTTCGCCAGGAGGAAAAGACCAAGGAGGAAGAGCGTTCCCTTCCTATGGCTCCGGCAGCAGCGAGTTTAGCTGAGAATGTGTTGCTTCCCAAAAGCCCTCCATTGGTGGTAGATCCGCCTCCTGTGAGTGAAAAACCCGCAGCGCCGGCATTTACCATTGAAAAAACCGAAGAGGATGCCAAGGCGGAAGAGCTCGTGAAACAATTTGGTAATTATGATCCCACGCTTGATCTGGCCAGCTACCGGAAACCCCCTCTGGATTTATTGGAAAACTACGGTGCCAATAAAATTTCGGTGAATGCCAATGAGCTGGAAGCCAATAAAAACAAAATTGTTGAAACCCTTAATCACTACAATATAGAGATCGATAAGATCAAAGCCACCATCGGGCCGACCGTTACTTTATACGAAATTATTCCTGCTCCTGGAGTGCGTATTTCAAAAATCAAGAATCTGGAGGACGACATTGCCTTGTCTTTGGCGGCCCTTGGAATCCGGATCATCGCGCCCATGCCCGGTAAAGGGACCATTGGGATTGAGGTGCCGAATCTTCATCCCGAAATGGTGTCCATGCGAAGTGTCATTGCCACAGAGAAGTTCCAGCAAACGACGATGGATCTGCCCATTGCATTGGGAAAGACCATCTCCAATGAGGTGTATATTGCCGATTTGGCTAAAATGCCCCATCTTTTAGTGGCAGGAGCAACCGGACAAGGAAAATCGGTAGGGATCAATGCCATTTTAGTTTCGCTTTTGTATACCAAACATCCTTCCCAGTTAAAATTGGTGTTGGTAGATCCTAAGAAAGTAGAGTTAACTTTATTTAATAAGATCGAAAGACACTTCTTAGCCAAGCTTCCCGGTGAAGCTGATGCCATCATTACCGATACGAAGAAGGTCATTCATACACTCAATTCCCTTTGCGTGGAAATGGATCAGCGTTACGATCTGTTGAAAGATGCGCAGGTGAGGAATTTGAAAGAATACAATGAGAAATTTGTTAAAAGGAAGTTAAATCCAAATAACTCCCATCGTTATTTGCCGTTTATCGTATTGATTGTGGATGAGTTTGCAGATTTAATGATGACCGCCGGTAAGGAAGTAGAAACACCGATTGCCCGTTTAGCTCAGTTAGCCCGTGCGGTGGGTATACACCTCGTATTGGCCACGCAGCGTCCTTCTGTAAACATCATTACGGGAACGATTAAAGCGAATTTCCCTGCGCGATTGGCTTTCCGGGTATTGTCTAAGATTGATTCGCGAACGATTCTGGATAGTGGGGGAGCAGATCAGCTGATTGGACGGGGAGACATGCTTCTTGCCAGTGGAAGTGACTTAATACGTTTGCAATGCGCTTTTGTGGATACCCCGGAAGTGGACAGAGTGTCAGCTTTTATTGGTGACCAGCGTGGGTATCCGGAAGCCTATCTTCTTCCGGAATACGAAGATGAAAATGGCGAATCAGGGAAAACGGATTTTGATCCGGATGACCGGGATCCTCTTTTTGAAGAAGCAGCCCAGTTGATTGTGACGCATCAGCAGGGTTCTACCTCTTTAATTCAACGAAAAATGAAACTGGGATACAATCGTGCTGGCCGGATCATCGATCAATTGGAAGCCGCCGGAGTGGTAGGTCCTTTCGAAGGAAGCAAGGCCCGTGAAGTTTTATTGCCAGATTTATATGCTTTGGAACAATTCTTGTCCCATCTTGATCAAAAGAAGGAATAACTCCTTCTGAGTACCTAATTATACCGGAATATGATGAAAAAGATAATAAGTAGCATTTTATTAGTGAGTAGCTTGTTCAGTACTGCCGTCATGGCACAAAGCGATGCCAAAGCCAAAGAAATCTTAGCCGCTGTAAGCAAGAAATACAAGTCTTACAATATCGTTAAAACCGATTTTACTTTCACTTTAAATAATGCCCAGGCGAAGGTAAAAGAGACCCAGCAGGGAACCTTGTATGTGAAGGCCAATGCCAATAAGTATAAAGTGGCCATGACCAATCAGGACCTGATTAGTGATGGGAAGGTGCAATGGACGTACCTTAAAAATGATAAGGAAGTACAGATCACGAATGTTGATTTAAGTCCGGATGCGATCAATCCAGCCAAAATATTCACCATTTACGAAAGAGGCTTTAAATACCTTTATACGGGTGAAAATAAAGTGGGAAATAAGACGTATCAGATGATTGACCTTTCGCCTACCGATACAAAAAAGGCAATTTTTAAAGTACGTTTAAGCATCGAAAAGACCTCAAAACAGATCGAAAATGTCGTTATTTATGAGAAAAACGGAAACACGTATACTTATCTTGTCAGAAGTTTTTCGCCCAATGTAAATGTCCCGGAAACTACCTTTGCATTTGATACTAAAAAGTATCCGGATGTGGAAGTGGTGGACCTGCGGTAATTCTGTTGAACTTTTGAATGATATAGGCTCCTTTTTTCGGAGCCTTTTTTATTTCTGCATTTTTAAGTATTATTGTGAATGAGGCCCTTTGTGGAAATAAAGGGGCCGTTAGCTTAGAAAGAACCACCAATTTTGAAAATCACATTTTTAGGGACAGGAACTTCACAAGGCATTCCGGTGATTGGATGCGGTTGTCAGGTTTGTCAGTCTAGCGATCGGTATGATCATCGATTAAGAGTATCTGTACTCATTGAGATAGGAGAAACGACCCTCGTCATCGACAGCGGGCCGGATTTCAGGTACCAGATGTTGCGTGAAAAAGTGATGGATTTAGACGCTATTCTGTTTACTCACGAGCATAAAGATCATATTGCAGGGTTAGATGACATTCGCCCCTTCAATTATATTCTGAAGAAGAAAATTGATATTTATGCTGCTCAAAGAGTACAGGAAGCGTTAAAACGAGAATTTGCATACATCTTTTCTGAGGTTCCTTATCCGGGACTGCCCCAGATCAATTTATTTACGGTAGCGGATCGGCCTTTTGAGATTGCCGGTCATCCGGTCATTCCGATAGAGGTATTGCATTATAAATTACCTGTGCTGGCCTATCGTATCTACGATTTTACGTATGTTACCGATGCCAAAACCGTCAGTGAGGAGGCGATTGCGAAAATGCGAGGGAGCAAGGTGCTGGTAGTGAATGCCCTTCAAAAGGAACCACATATTTCTCACTTTACGCTAGACGAAGCCATTGCATTTGCAGAAAGAGTGGGAGCCGAAACAACCTATTTTACACACATAAGTCACCATCTAGGACTTCATAAGGAGGTAGAAGGGACACTCCCTCCCTCCGTCCACTTGGCTTATGACGGATTGAAAATCAGTCTGTAGTGCTTTTCTGAAGTTTTTTGTTCAGGAAGAGCGCTTATGGAAAGGGGGGTAAATGTAAATTTTGTCTTTTATTTCCAGCGAAGAAAGTTATATTTGCAACCTCAATACCCGGGTGGCGAAATTGGTAGACGCACCATCTTGAGGGGGTGGCGCTGGCAACGGCGTGGCAGTTCGAATCTGCTTCCGGGTACGGAAATGAAAATCTGTAAAGCCTAACAATCAAATTGTTAGGCTTTTATGTTCATTAAGATTTCCAATTTTTGCCTTTGGACACTAGTTTTGATTTACAGTAACATTTTGTCTATCAACATGTTGTGTTTTTGACTGTTAATGATTATTTAGATGCTCATTAGGTTGATTTTTAGTATTTTACAGTTAATTTGTTGATTATTAATGGTGTTCAAATCCAGTCTGATTATCCCTCTTAATCATATCCTTTTTCATTTTCTCAATTTCAGCTTTTTCTTCATCATCCATTTCTTTCAGGACAATATCAACCACAATTCTTGCGATCAATGTTAATAGTTGATCTTCCTCTTTAGAAATAGGTGTTATTCTCATCTTTGGAATGCTTTGCTATTCTTTTAGCTTTTCTTTTTGGAGGATTCATTGCATTAGGTAATACTAATTAAAGGATAATTGACATTTATGGTTATTATCAATAATTCAAAATAAATATTTATCATTGAGCGCTGATAATAATCATTATATCAGATTTACCCAAACAAGCCTTCTTCTATGGAGGTGTTTAATAGCAGATGAAAAAGTATAGTGAATTTTCGGATATGGTTTTAGTCAGCTTGTTAAAGGAAGATGACCAAACTGCATTTACCGAAATTTACAATCGCTTTAAGGGAATCCTATATGTACATGCCTATAAGAGACTTAAAGACAGCATAGAGGCAGAAGATGCGGTACATGACGTATTTGCACAGCTATGGCTTAAACGAGAAAAGCTCAATATCGAAACCGGAAACCTAGCCGGATACCTCTATACCACTACACGCAATACCGTACTTACCACTATCGCTAGACGGGGGTATGCAGATAAATATTTTTCGGGGCATTGGCAGAACCTAAGCGCAGAAAATGCAGTAACCGATTATCGTTTACGTGAAAATCAGCTGAGGGAAATCATCGAAAAACAGGTCTTGGCTCTCCCCAAAAAAATGAGGGAGGTTTTCGAACTCAGCCGGAATGCACAACTTTCCCATAAAGAGATTGCTGCACAGTTGAATATTTCCGAAAATACAGTTAAATCACAGATCAACAGTGCACTGCGATTATTGAAAGCTAAACTCGGAGCGGTACCTTTTGTGTGGATGTTAATTAACCATTAATTTTTCATTTTTTTCTAATACCTAAATCCTTCTTAATAGTCTTGTCTATAACTACGGTAAACAAACACCTATTGCTATGGACAAAGAACAGCTTAAGCCCCTGATAGAAAAATACCTTAACGGTACGGCTAGTACAGAAGAATCTGCTATGGTAGAAACATGGTACAATACCTACAGGGAAGAAACACATCCGGAGCTTACTGATAACATGATTACAGCAGCTACAGATCGTGTAGCGAACAGACTAGATAAACTAAATCAACCAAAGAAAATAACCCTATGGTCGCGCTGGACCGCCGCTGCTGCGGTTATATTGATAACTGTTGGTTTATCCTATTATTATGTAGAAACGATTAAACAGCCCAACCTCAAAGCTGAATATGGAGTTGATATTGTCCCAGGCAAAAACGGTGCAACGCTGACGTTAGCTAATGGAAAGAAAATACTGATTAACGACGCGCTGTCGGGAAACATTGCTGAACAGTCGGGGGTAAAAATCTCTAAAACCGAAGATGGGACAATCGTTTACGAAATTTCGGGAGAGCATGAGCAATCCGGTTCCACAGGATATAATACACTTACAACTACACGTGGGGAACAGAGTAAGGTGCGCTTGCCAGATGGTTCCTTCGTGTTTTTAAATGCAGCCTCTTCTTTAACCTATCCAGCCTCTTTTGCAAAATTGAAGCAGCGAAAAGTGGCACTTACAGGTGAGGGCTATTTCGAAGTGGCCAAAGACAAAGCACACCCTTTTATTGTTAAATCTGGCAACCAGGAAGTAGAAGTATTGGGTACACATTTCAACATTAACAGCTATGCAGATGAAGCAAGCCAAAAAACTACCCTGATCGAAGGAAGTGTAAAGGTCTCTACTGGCACGCTATCCAAAATCTTAATACCTGGGCAGCAAGCTGCACTTTCGAGAGATGGGAAAATGGCTACCGCAACAGTTGATACCGAAACGGTTATAGCATGGAAAAACAACCAGTTCCTGTTTGATGGCGAAAATATACAGACCTTAATGCGGATGGTGTCTAGGTGGTATAATGTTGATATTGAATACGTTGGTGAGGTAACCAATGAAAGATTTTTAGGAGGGGTATCGAAATTCGACCATGTTTCAAAGGTGCTTAAATCGCTTGAGTCGACAGGAAAAGTCCATTTTAAGATAGAAGGAAAGAAAATATATGTCTATAAATAAAAATGATAATAATTAACCAAAACAAGAACCAATATGCAGAAAAAATTACGACAGATAAGCTGAGGCTTTAGAATGGCGACCATAAAAAAACCAGCACCCGATTGCAGTCGGGCCTGGTTAATGTCTTGGTTCTCGCCAATGATAAAATGATCAATCTTTTAACCGCAACATGCCCCAGCTTCGAAACACAAGGCCTGTTGCAAAGAACCTAACAATTCACTAATGTATAAAAAAAATAGTATAGACAATGATGTGTCCAAACGGCATATCGCTAAAATCTGGCTGATGATACGATTAATTACCTTTATATTAATAGCTACATTTATGCAGGTAAGCGCTGCCAGCTTTGCGCAAAAAATAACACTTTCCAAATCAAATGCTCGGCTTAAGAGTGTACTAAAAGAACTGAAGAACCAAAGTGGTTATGTTTTTCTGTTTACCGAATCACAGTTAAAGATTGCCAAACCTGTAAACCTTAAGGTAAATAATCAGGATTTTCAGGAAGTACTTAATGCTGTTTTCGAAAACCAACCACTAACCTATACCATTAACGAGAAAACGATTACAATCAAGGAAAAGGAAAGATCCATTATTGAAAGGGCAATTGATTACTTTTTAAATATTGATGTAAAAGGGAAGGTTGTGGATGAGAAGGGCCAGCCTTTAGTTGGCGCTTCTGTTTCAATTAAGGGCACTAACCGTTTAATAATCACCAATGAAAAGGGAGAGTTTTCGTTTACTGGTGTAGATGAAAAAGCCGTGCTGGTGATTTCCTTTATTGGATATGAGGCAAAAGAGATAGGAGTTAAAAAAGAACTTGGCGATATTAAATTAGCGCAGTCAACTGGCGAGTTGGAAGAGGTGATAGTGAATACAGGTTATCAGACACTGCCAAAAGAGCGGGCAACGGGAAGCTTTGTGCATTTAGATAGTGAGTTGCTGAACCGTAGGGTAGGGGCAGATATACTGTCAAGACTAGAGGATATAACCTCGGGTTTGGTATTCAACAAGGATAATTTCAATGCTGGTAACCGGAGTGAGATCAGCATTCGTGGACAAAGTACCATTTTTTCAAATGCGAGTCCATTGGTTGTGCTAGATAATTTTCCTTTCGAAGGTAGGTTGACAGACATCAATCCAAATGATGTGGAAAGTATTACCGTGCTTAGAGATGCCGCCGCTGCATCACAATGGGGGGCCAGGTCTGGAAATGGAGTAATTGTAATTACCACCAAAAAAGGAAACTATGGAAGTAAACAACCAAAAATTTCATTTAATACTAATGCTACCCTTAGTCAAAAACCGAATGTGTACTATAAGTCCGTTCTTACTAGTGCTGATTATATTGATATAGAACAGGCTTTATTTGCAAAGGGCGCTTATAGTGCTGCGGAGACTTCTATTAATAAGGTTGCACTTACTCCAGTAGTAGAATTATTAATAAAAAAGAGGGATCAACCACATCTTTCTGCAGAAATAGACGCACAGGTTGCCGATATGAAAAAAATTGATGTCAGGGAAGATTATCAGCGTTACTATTACAGAATGGGACAAGAAAAACAGTATGCTTTGGTTGTGTCTGGGGGAGGAGAGTTCCAGAAATATAATTTTTCGACAGGTTACGATAAAGGATTATCAGGCATGGTTGGGAATAGTAACGAACGTTTGACGCTAAATGCTGCAAACACGTTTACGTTTTTTAATTCAAAATTAGAGCTGTCTACTAATGTCAATGTAACACGTAGTACTGAGAAAAATAATCATCCCGGAATTATCAATATGACCTCCGCAATAACTAACGGGATAGGATACCTATATCCTTATGCACGCTTTGCCGACCAAGAGGGCAATCCTATTGGGCTTTACACTACCTATAGGGAGAACTTTGTTACCTTGGCTAAGGAAAAGGGGCTTTTAGACTGGAGTTACAGTCCTTTGGATGAACTAGAAAATGCAGATGAAAGTAGGTTAAATATCTATTACCGTGTTAATTTTGGAGGTAAATATCGTATTTCTAGTGTTTTACGATCAGAAGTAATGTACCAGTACATGTTGGGGGAAGAAAAAGGTCTTTCACTCAAGGGACTGGGAACGTTTGCTGCTAGAAGTCAGATTAACCAGTTTACTGCTGTTAATCCAAATGGTTCACTTACTCGACCAATACCAATAGGAGGGATACGCGATCTGAATACATCTAGTATAGCTGCTCATCAATTTAGAGCACAATTGGCCTATAATCAACAATGGAATAGTCATGGTATTGATGCTATCGGTGGTTTTGAAGTTCAAGATAAGAAATCAGATGTACAGATAAGCCGGCTTTATGGGTATAATGATGATTTGGCTACAGGACAAGCGGTAAGTTATTTGACTTCATACACTTCATATATCAATGGCGGTCAGCTGCCCATACCTTACCTAGATTCCAGACGTGAGCTCACAGACCGCTTTCTTTCCTATTATTTTAATGGGGCATACAACTATAGAAAACGCTATATTTTTTCAGCTAGCGCTAGATTAGATCAGAGCAATTTGTTTGGGGTTAGCGCTAACCAGCGTGGTGTCCCATTATTTTCGATAGGGGCTGCTTGGAACCTTGCCCAAGAAGCTTTCTATAATTCAACATGGTTACCAGAGCTTAAGCTTAGGGCTACCTTCGGCTATAACGGCAATATCAACAGATCTGTTACAGCATATACCACAGCGGCTAGAGCAGGCACAACTACCGAAACCAGACTGCCATATAATCGGATAGTTAATCCCCCAAACCCAGGGCTAAAGTGGGAACGCATTAAAGTGTTCAATCTGGCCCTTGATTTTTCATTACAGAAAAATATACTTTCAGGCAGTATAGAGTTTTTTAATAAGAATGGTATTGATCTGATTGGGACAACACCGTTTGCTGCCTCTACAGGGATAGTGACTTTTACTGGAAATACAGCTAGTACGATAAGCAGGGGATTTGATTTGCAGTTGGAAAGCCATAACCTTGAGGGTGTCGTAAAATGGCAGAGTAACTTCTTGATGAGTTATATCGATGAAAAGGTAGTGTCCTATAAAACTAGGGCAACGGCACTGGCCTATGCTAGAAACACCATAGGCGTAATGGTTCCTTTAGAGGGTAGACCTCTTTATGCAATTTATAGCTATGCTTGGGCTGGCCTGGATGGTAGTAATGGAGATCCAATGGGTTATTTGAATGGTCAGCCAAGTAAGGATTATGCTAGGGTAATAAATAATACGTCTCCCGACGAGTTAGTTTATCATGGTAGTGCCAGACCGACCTACTTTGGTGCGCTGCGAAATACGTTTTCATGGAAAGGTTTTTCTCTTTCATTAAATATGAGCTTTAGATTAAAATACTTTGTTCGTAGGAATAGTGTTCGATATAGTACAGATCAGGGCTTGGTGACTGGTCATGGAGATTACCCTTTACGTTGGCAATACCCTGGAGATGAGCTATCAACTCAAATTCCTTCCATACCGTTAGCTGGTAATACCAATAGAGATAATTTATATACGTATTCCTCAGTGCTTGTTGATCGAGGTGATAACGTGCGCCTACAGGATGCTAATTTTGCCTACGTATTTGATAAAGCTAGGTTCCCACAATTGCCCTTTGCTAGACTACAAATTTACTGCTATGCGAACAACATAGGTGTGGTCTGGAAAAAATCGCAAAGTAAGCTAGATCCTGATTATTACAATAGCCAGTTTCCTCCATCACGAACAATAGCACTGGGGCTGAAGGGAAATTTTTAACTTATTTAAACAAATAAAAATGAAAAATATTCACTTATTTATTATCTTTTTTACACTGACCACAATCTTTATGGGATGCAATAAAGGCTACTTAGAAGTTAAGCCGGATAAGGCACTTTTAGTGCCAAAGACATTAGAGGATTTGGAACTACTGATGAACAATGAAGCGATTATGAACATTACGCCAGGGCTGCAGATCATTGCCTCTGATGAGTTTGTCGCTACTGATAGTTATTTGTCAGGAACCGCAGCACTGGAGCGTAATAGCTATCTTTGGAATGAGGATATCTTCGAGAGCAACACACCCTTTGACTGGAATATTCCTTATCAGCAGGTGTTTTACGCTAATAATGTACTTGATATTCTTGTTGGGATCAAAAGAGATCAGACCAACGAAGTAAACTACGATCGAGTGAAAGGGATGGCACTTTTTTTTCGTGCACATGCTTTTTACCAGCTTTCGCAACTATTTGCAAAACCATACAGGCAGACCTCAGCGACAACAGACCTCGGCATCCCGCTTAGATTGGTGGCTGATGTCAATATCCCTTCGAAACGGGCAACCTTGGAAGAAACCTATAAACAGATATTGGAAGATCTAAGTGCCGCATATGTACTATTGCCTGCTAGACCAAATGTTAAAAGCAAACCGGGTAAAGCGGCTACATTGGCGCTTAGGGCTAGAGTACATTTGTTGATGGGTGATTATACAAATGCGCTTTCCGATGGTATAGAATGCCGTTCATTTACTCCCAACCTTATGGATTATAATTTGCTTAATCCAACTGCCGCTCCACCTTTCCCCGTTTCTCTTCCCAATGGCAATGATGAAGTGATTTTTCATTCAGCCACTTATAACTATAGTTTTTTGATTTCCTCAACGCAAGTAACGGTTGATGGAGAATTATACGCTTCATATGTGGATAACGATCTTAGGAAAAGCTTATTTTTTAATCCAAGTACAAAAAGATTTAAAGGGAGCTATACTGGGTATAGCACAATCTTTACCGGACTAGCCGTAGATGAGGTATACTTCTTGATTGCAGAGTGTCTGGCTAGATTAGAACGCGCTGATGAAGCGATACTCGAACTAAATGCCCTGTTATCTAAGCGGTGGAAGACGGGTACATTTATCCCGTTAAAAGCACAAAATGCACAAGAGGCGCTTTTATTGGTCTTGAATGAGCGTAAAAAGGGATTGATATCGAGAGGATTGAGATGGGGTGATTTAAGAAGGTTAAATCAAGATCCTAGATTCGCTATTGAGCTTAGACGAACCTATCTAGGTAGTACTTATGTATTATTGTCTAATTCTTCCCGATATGTATTCCCGATACCCCAGCCTGAAATTGTTTATAGTGGGATAGTGCAAAACGAACGTTAAAACAAAAATTTAAATATGATTTTCAAAAAAATAACGGCTTTTGCCGTAATGGCTATGTTATGCCTTTGCTTTTCTACCTTTGGGCAGAGTAATGAACCGATACAGTTAACTGCTAAAGGGATACAAGTAGGGCAGGAAGTGCCTGATATTGTTATTAACAATCTACATAATTATCGGGATAAAAAAGGAAAGGCTGTAACTTCCGCTAAGCTTTCTGATTTTCGTGGAAAACTGTTAATACTTGATTTCTGGGCAACCTGGTGTTCGCCTTGTGTGGCCATGATTCCCAAGATGGATAGCCTGCAGAAGGTGTTCGGGGATCGCTTGGTAATACTCCCGGTGGCCTACCAGTCGGAAGGGGAAGTGACTAGTTTTTTCGGTCGGATGGCAGCACTATATCCTGGACAGAATGCTTATCGAAACAAAAATATGATGGTGATAGAAGATAAGGTATTGAGGCAACTGTTTCCAAACAATACGCTGCCTCATTATGTCTGGATCGACGCAAAGGGCGTACTCAGGGCACAGACAGGTTCCGATAAAGTAAATAGCAAAAGTATTACTGAAGTGTTGGCGTCAGACACCTTTGTTATGCCAATGAAAGTAGATGATCAACCGATCGCCTATGATAGAAAAAAGCCTTTTCTGATTGGTGGCAATGGTGGGGATGGAACAAATCTATTATATCATTCTGTTCTTACTGGTTACACGCCAGGCTTGGTCAGTAATTTCAGGAACCATCCGCCCGATAGTTCCAGTAGTAATTACAGGGTGGTCTTACAAAATCTGCCAATCACTTGGTTCTATCAGGTTGCCTATGGTAACGGAGAGTGGCTGTCCAATAGTCGGATACGATATGATGTACGCGACTCGACTGGGCTTTGGTGGATGGATAAAAGTGTATCATACGAAAATTGGCAGAAGGCGGGTAACGCGTTCTGTTATGAATTGTTTACTTCTGGTGAAATGGTCAAAAATACCTTTAAATTGATGCAACAGGATTTGGATAGGATGTTTCCACAATATGCTACCCAGTTCGTGATGGAGCGTAGAAAATGTTTGGTGCTGACGGCAATTGCCAATACAGATGGAATATATAGCCGTGGCGGAAATACGAGGACTTCTTATGATGCAACAGGTTGTAGGATGCAGAATGCGGAGTTCAAGTTTTTTATCAGGCGTTTGAATGCTATCTATCTCCAACACAACCCACTTCCTTTTGTAGACGAGAGTGGTATTCAAGGAAAGGTGGATCTGCAGATTGATGGTAATCTTTCCAATATAGAAGTATTGAATACAGGTTTAGCAGTTTATGGACTAAAAATTATAGAGGCCGAAAGGGGGGTGGGAGTATTAGTGGTTTCCGATAGATAGTCCATTTGCAAGAAGATATAAAATTTTCAAATATGTCTACAAGGAAAAATGATCTTTTATCTTTTGGTTGGTGTTATAATCATAAAACACTGATTTATAATCTTGTCTGATCGGTGATAATAACAGCCAAATACCTAGATAGATGTTATTGGAGTAAAGCTTTAAACTTTAGAATAAATTAATAGGTACTTAATGAAAGTATAGCTCGAATGGATGTTCGAGCGTACTTTTTTGCTTCAAACATACTTTTTTGTTTAACCTAAATATGACTAAGTTATTAGCATAACTCGTCCCTTTTGATTGGTAACTGTCCTAAAATAAAGTGCATTTAACTTTTTAACCCAATAGGGTTAACGGCATCATTTTCAAAAAAATCGTTTTGTTAGCTTTAGCCGATTTTAAATCATTAAACTAGTTTATTCGGATATTGCCAAATTAAAAGTTCTGAAGTAATCCGATAAAGGTAAAACCATTTCGTATATATAGAAAAAATCATAACTAATCTATAAAATCTTTGCCCTTTAGATCTTCAATTATTTGCTCAAGCAACCTACAGAAGCGCTCTAGCCGGTCCAAATAGTCGTCCTGGACGGTACAACTAAAGGCTTTTGCCTTAATTCAGAAGCCTTTTTTGTTTTGGAAACACAATTTGTAACAAATTTTTATAAATTAACGTGAGTTCGGGTTAAGCGGTTAGTAATAGTTGGTTTTCGTAGTCATCAAAGATGATATTAAGAGAGGGCTTTTTAGGAAAGAAATGATAAGCACATAGAACGCCCATCGTGTTCATCAGGAAGTTATTGACCGATCGATGCCTTGTATGCTGAAGTTTGCAGATGTTCTTGAGTTCGTCGTTGACACACTCTATGATGGCTCTTTTGCGGAGCATTATTTTATCGGCCTGTGAGATGTTAAAGTCTTTCATGTTCTTACGTGGCTTGGTAATCATCTGGATGCCATTTCCCCACAGCAGCTCAGCCAATGCTTTCGATATGTATCCTTTGTCACCGAATAATTTACCGAAGATATTCTGGGTCATGGATGTCATCACTTTGATGTTACGATCGTCAACATTGCCCTTTGTCAGGTAAAAGGACAGTATTTCACCTTTGTCGTTAATGATCAGGTGGAGTTTGAAACCATAGAACCAACCGATGGAACACTGGCCTCTCTCGGCCACAGCGGCGAATACTCTGTGGTTATGGATACGCCTGTTGTGGCAGACCCTGATATGTGTCGAATCAATAAAGTTGATGCCCCGGGATTGTCCAAGGCAATTGGTTTTAAGGAAGAGCATCATGGGGACGGCCACTCTTTGCTGCAGTTCGACAAACCGGTTGTAAGATACCAGTCCCGGGAAATCAGCTTTATAATGAGCGCAGATGCAGCAGAGGTAAAAGTGCTTGAGGTTGGTAAAATGTCCGCTATGGAAAGCGATCAATATCGTGATGATCTCACTATCGGATAGTGAAGCTTTAGGATTTCTTACTTTGCAGTTGCACGCATCAAGTTGGTGTTTGGCTATTTCAGACTCAAATTCTTTGCAGAAGTCATCGACCTTAAAGAAAATTTCGATAATTTTAGAAGGAGTAAGCATAGGATGTTAGGGTTTAAATTCGATACTTAAATATAACAAAATATGCTTACTTATTGACTATCAAATATTTATAAAATAAATATAAATTATAAACCCTAATTATCTTATCCCGAACTCACGTTAAATTATAGAATTTTCAGTTGATTAAAATCTCCGATACCCCTTGTTGACCACATGCGTTTTGATACTGATAAGATTAACAATAGGTGACGGTATGGGTCGTTTTTTACAAAGTTGATTTACTTCTGAAGGCCCTAAGAGAGGATTGGCTTTGAAAATTTTTGGAGGTGTATTTTGAAATTTTGGCAATTATTGGAGCTATCGATTTGATGAGCTTTCCTTTATGGTGTAAATGGAATTTTAAATGCCTTCTTAATAAAGCCCGAACCTCCTGACAAGAACAGTTCGGGAAAACAAGGCATTTTACCTCACTTTTCTCTTTCGGTGTGATGATCTATGTGGATGTACCTGCTTTATCAAACCTAAAAAGTTCATGTTTGATCGCATAGAGTACGATCCCTACCCGTGACCGTACTTTTAATTTTGTAAATAAAGCTTCCCGGTAATTTTCGATGGTATGGGGGCTGACAAACATATGGGTAGCGATTTCTTTATAGGTTAATTCGGAACAGCATAAACGGATAAACTCCAGCTCCTTATCCGAAATTTTAATTTCCTCTTTTCCGATCGAAGATTCCTTTTGCAATAAAGAGATCAGTCTGCCGGATACTTTTTTGTTGATGTAATACCCTGTTTCACTCACCGCATGAATGGCCGACAGCACCTCTGATCCCCTTGATTCTTTAAGAAGGTATCCACGGGCTCCATTTCTGATCATCTCATAGATGGCATCGTCTTCATCTTTCATACTCAGTGCAATCACCCTGATGTGAGGATAATTTTCTTTGAGCCATAAACACGATTGGAAACCGTTCCTTTCGGGCATATGGATGTCCATAAGAATCACCATCGGATTTAAGCCTGATCGGAGAAAACGTTCCAGTTCTAAGCCATTTTCAGCTTCGAACAGGACTTCCACCTGTTTGCTTCGTTTCAGTAGATCGGCCAGGCCGGTTCTGAAAATCGGATGATCGTCCACGATTGCGATTGCTATTTTTTCATTCATGAGGAAAAGGAATTTTTAGGGTGACCATCGTGCCATTGGGGTCAAGTTTCTGAAACTCTACTTCTCCAGAAAGGAGCGAAACTCTTTTTTCAATGTTACTCAATCCTAAACCCTGCTGAGTCAGCGTATTCTCATAGTCGAAGCCAATGCCATTGTCTTTAACGATGAGGAGAAATTGGGTCGGCTCATCTGCTACCCGAAGTGCTACTTTTTCAGCCTTTGAATGCTTGATGATATTATTCATGATTTCCTGAAATATTCGAAAAATGATGAGATCGATATCTCCGGGCCGATGAAATTCGCTCTGCTTTGTATACGCAAAATCAACCAGAAACAATTTGGTCTTACGGATATATTCCAGTTCGATGGCCATCGCATTCTCTAATCCCTTTTTAAGCAAGGAGGTGCCGTTCATCATTTTAGAAAGTTCTCTTATTTCCTGAATACTTTTAATGACCAGGTCATGCCCGGATTGTAGTCGTTCCTTAAGATCGTTTTCACCTTCTCCCTCAGACACTTCAAGGGTCGCTGCTGTGAGACTCAGCAATTGACCCACGTTGTCATGTAAGTCGGCGGCAAGTGTTTGCAAAGTTTGTTCCTGTACTTCCATTCTGGTTTGAAGAAGTTCCTGGCTAAAACGTTCCTTGAGATGTAATTGCTCGAGGTAATCTTTTTGCTTACGGCTATTGTACTTTTTAATGTATACCAGAACGAAAATAGGGGCAATCAGAAAAGCCAACGTTGTTAATACGAGGAAGATAATGATTTCCTGATTCTGTATTTGCATATGAAAGCGTATGACCAACATGAATATAAGATAAAAATCAACATATTCAAAATGTAATACCTGACTGGGATGGTAACGGCCAGTGAATTCTGTACACTCAGCCAGTCAAAAATGAGGTTAGCGGAGGTGCTGCCAAAATAATAAAAGAGACAGCCCGTCACCCACCAGAATTCGGGCATTTTCTTGAGATTGAAAAACCCCGAATCGGAAAGAAGCAGGGAATAATACCGGAAACAAAAAATCACGATGCTCATGGAAAGCACCGTATTGCTCAGGCTGTGAAACCTGAGCAACCCCTTTTGTAGACTTTCCGCCATATATACCAAGACGAATAAGATGACGGCCCAAATAAAGGGACTTTTGGCTACATTAAATTTAGTGCTGAATTTCCAGAACACGTAGCTTATAAATCCGGCTTCCACGATTAAATAGATGTTATACACCCATTGGTTGCGTTGCTGATGGATGGCCAGAAATCTTCCGGTAAGCTCAGTGAGGACTGTATAGAGCAAGAACCAGCAGAAAGACGGCCAGACGCCTTTATCCTTTCGGAGACAAAAGAGGGCCGTCAACAGGCAACTAAATTCAATGAGGATATTGAACGTAATGATCTTCATTATTCATCCGTTGGGTTAAAGTTGGGATCTAACAATAAAGACCCGTTATTTCCACAATCGGATGGAGGCGGACAGATTTCTCCCTTGTTAAAAGGCAAGATGGGTTCTTTCTTGCGAATATGTCTGAAATAATCCCTGTTGATATTCCCGTCTTCATACGTAGAAACAAATAGAATTGTATCTCTGCCTGCCCATTCTTTGGGAGAATCATAATCAGCAGGGTACTGGCCAAAATAAATCCTGATCCCGTTTGTCTTAAGATTGTTTAGGTGATCTTCATGGAGTAACATCAGCAGATCTTCCACTCTGTCGAGAGAGAACCAAACACTTTTGGTTTTACCCGGATTGGCCTGGTCATAGGCTTTGACCATTTCATGGGCTTCCTTAACCGAAATTTGCCCATTAATTAATTGGAGATTGTCCATAGTTATTTATTTAATAATGTGAAACGATGCACAATGATCCTCATTTTGACGCATTCTCCTTCAGTGGTTTTTCCCCTTTAGCAGGGGGGATAATTCCGGTAAATTAAGGATATAATTAGGAATAAAAAAGGATTTTATTCTTTGTTTATCAATGGTTTAAGTGAGGAAATTTGATGTTGAAAAGACCAAATGGAAAGGAATTGGCGCAGGGAGATGAAAAAGGGCTCGTATAGAAATAGCCAGGGCGTTGATTCGCTTCTCGGACAGGATCTCTGAACGGTCCACACTTTCCTCAAAGTTGATCACTTTAACCATTAAACATATAAATTATGAAGTTAACTATTTCTACAACAGCCGCAAATGGTCATTTGATGGTTGTTCTTCGGGATGAGGATAAGAAAATCATCCTTAAACTTAGGGATAATGAAAGTAAAACGGCCATTATTCAGCCTGGGAAAAGATACGATGCTCAATGGGAGGTCTGGTCTCCCACTGCGGCGGATTACAGCTTTAAGGCAACGGTAGAGCCTGTAGCGAAAGGATTCCCGATCAGCTTTTCTCATCACTTCACATCGGGCAAAAAGACTGGAGGATTTATAGACATTAAAATTTGATTCCTATGAAAAAGCTATTAATTATGAGTGGCATCATTGCCCTTGGGTTTACAGCAGTTGCGCAAACAACGATAGCTCCTGACGGGGTTAAAATAACACCCGATTCGCTTAAAAAAAGAGTGGAAGGGTATAGCAGTTTTATTCCAAATGGAAATGGATTAATTACCAACCTGCTTTCCGATCTTAGTGTCTCTTCTTCCTTTGCAAGTGGAACGAATGCCAAAGCGTCTTTGAAATACCAGCCGCACCCCTTTATGACTTTGGGTTTGTCTTTAGACCAGAAGATTTCTAAAGGAGACCAAAGTGCTACTTTGTATGACTTTGATAAGGGAGCCAGTCCTGGGAGCACGCTTGGGGTGGATTTTCAATACATGTTATGGAATATTCAGCGAGATGATGCTTACCAGGAGGCATTTTACAGGGCGTTTCTCGCTGCCCGCAAAGAGCAACCTCAATTGAACAAGCAGGATGTCACCAGAGAATTTTTGTTGCCATTTGCCGCTCCTACCGATAAAGATATTCTGGAAAATTATCAAAATCCTAGTCCTGTTTTTCTGAGTTTTAAATTTTCAATGACCAAGAGCCGGTTTTCCTTTGTAACCGATAGTGTCCGTCTGAACAAAGGGGAAGAAATTAAGTTAAGTCCCGATCTTACATTTGCTCTGGTTTTTCCAAGTTTAAACAAAGGGTATTTTGCTATTGGTTATACCTATTCACAGAACTATGAAGCCAGCAGTGTACAGACGTTTATCCGTTCATTTGGGACGACTTCACACAGCGTTAGTCAGTCGCTCTCTTTTGGGAGACCGAAACATGCACGAGACCATAAGTTGCGGGTAGAATACCGTTATAATTTTAGAAATTTAGCGCATTTAGCCATTGCTCCTTCACTGACGTATGGTTTTGAGAGTGAGAAATTAGCATTTACATTTCCTGTTTATTTCTTGAAGGGGACTTCAAAAGAGGAGAAAAGCGGGGTGCAGGGGGGATTGGTAGTGGGATATGTGACCAATACCCGAAATCAGTTGACAAAATTTAAGGAGGGTTTCGGAACACAGTTAGTCGTTTCGGTACCTTTGGATTTCTTCAATTTATTTTGAACAGCCCCGATCTAAAAGATCCTTTCGCTAAGGATTCCCATCCGGTGGTTTTATTGCCTCCGGATGGGAATCTATTGTTTTTGAGGCCTAAATGTATAAATCACCCTCAATTGATCATCGCCTTCCTTTAAAATGGCCTGGTCAAAGTCATACCACCCATCCTGAGGTCCTCCCTGCCCCTGGTTTAAATGGACATAAAGCCTGTTTTCCTTTATTTTAAAGGCATCTATCACCACCGAATGTACAAAGCCATTGAGATTGGAAAAATGGAGTAACACGGGCCTGTTTTGATTGATTTCTCCGCAAATAATATAGGATAATTTACCTAAATTAGAAGGGAACATTCGTTTCCAGGAAAGGTACCGTTGAACTTTTACGGCATAGTGTTGTTCCAATAAATTGGCGGGGGCAAGTGAGTGCATGGAGTGATCTGTTCCAAAATCTTTTCGGATAGCCAGTGCCGCATAATAGTTGTATCTCGCTAAGGCCTCTGCGAGGAATGCAGGCGTAAGGCTGTCGAGGCTAAGGGGCAACTCATTGGGCGGAGCAGGAATATGGAGGTTTTTCCGGATAATGTGGCCTTTAGTGGAAGTGTAACTTACTTTTCCTGAGGGCTGGAGGCGATGGAAATACATGATTTGGGCCAATGTGGTACTCCAACAGCCAAGACGCATTTGGTCGGGGGTGTATTTTTCAAAACCGCCATCTGTTTCCATTTGGTCTTTGTCAAAGGGATAAATTGTGTTGGTTGAGGGAAGGAAAGAAACATAGCGGTCCCTAAATAGGCATAGCCGGTCATGAAGGAAAGCAATATTCCGAGCAGGATAGTACTGCTTTTTTATGCTTTTTCTTGGGAGATCGTTTAAAAAGCTCATTTTTGTAAAAAAGATTTTATGTACTTACATTTCGTTCGGTGGTTCTTCGCTTTCTTCTTTCTGTTCATTCATTTGTCTCTTTATGCTCAGCAGAGGTCGAGCATTAGTGGTTCAGTAAAGGACAAAAATTCAGGGGAATTGCTTCCGGGAGCTACTGTTCGCGTAATGGACCTTCCCTCAACGGCAGTTGTTGCCAATGAATACGGGTTTTATTCACTTTCTCTGGTGCATGGAACCTATCGCATTACGGTAAGCTATGTGGGGTATGCCGATACGACTCTGGTAGTGACTCTAAAGGAAACAACAAAATTAAATTGGTTCCTGGAACAGGAAGATCGTTTGGAAGAAGTCGTGATTTCTTCCGCGCGTAGGGATCAGAATCTTTCCTCCGCAATGATGGGTACAGAAACTTTGAATATACAGGCGATTGCCCGTTTACCGGTATTGTTTGGAGAGAAAGACGTGATGAAAACGATTCAATTGTTGCCAGGCGTAAAGAGTACGGGAGAGGGGAGTAGTGGGTTTAGTGTAAGGGGAGGTGCCGCTGATCAAAATTTAATCCTGCTGGACGAAGCAGCGGTGTACAATGCTTCCCATCTCCTTGGTTTTTTTAGTACTTTCAATAGTGATGCACTCAAAGATGCCAGTATCATTAAAGGGAACAGCCCCGCGCAGTACGGGGGACGTCTGTCTTCGGTATTAGACGTGAAAATGAAGGACGGAAATAACCAGCGTTTTGAAACCAATGGGGGTGTAGGTTTAATCAGCAGCCGTTTAAGTGTGGAAGGACCTCTTCAAAAAGACAGGTCTTCGTTCATTGTATCGGGCAGAAGAACTTATGCCGACCTCTTTTTAAAGGCTACGGAAGATCTAAAAGATAGCCGTCTTTATTTTTATGACCTAAACATCAAGGCCAATTACCAGCTCACAGATCAGCACCGGATCTATGCCTCCGGTTACTTTGGAAGGGATGTGTTAGGGTTGGGAGATACCTTTGGAACGGACTGGGGAAATGCCACCGCTACGTTACGATGGAACAGCGTCTGGAATAGCCAACTTTTCTCGAATACTTCCCTGATCTATAGCAACTATCAATACCGCATCCAGATTAAGAGTGGAGCTACTGATTTTGGGATTCAGTCGCAGATTCGGGATTGGAATTTGAAGCAGGATTACTCCTGGTTTGCTCATCCCAAACATGCCGTTCGTTTTGGGATTCAGTCTATTTATCATACCTTAACTCCCGGCACGTATTCGGGAACGGTACGTTCCAGCTATCCTGAAAATGCGCGAGATTCATGGGAAAATGCGCTTTATTTCCAGGACGATTTTAAATGGAGCGACCGTTTAACTATTCAGGCAGGTATTCGTTTAAGTGGGTTCTCTGTACTGGGAGGAGATACCTACCAGTTGTTTAAACAGGGGCAAGCAGTGGGCCAGGTAAACTTAAAGGCCGGGAAGATCGGAAAGACCTATGTGAATGCTGAGCCCCGCCTTACGATGAACTACCGGACCGGCGAGAGTAGCAGTGTTAAAATGGGATATGCGCGAAATGTTCAGAACTTACATTTGCTAAGTAACAGTAATGGAGGTAATCCTACCGATCAATGGATCGGTAGCAGTTATACGGTTCGTCCCGAAGTGGCACATCAATACAGTGTTGGTCTGAGCAAAAACCTTCAGCAAAATAATTATGAAATCAATGTGGAGAGTTATTATAAACAACTACTGCATCAGATTGATTTTAAGAATGGGGCGGATCTTCGTTCGGTGGCCGATGTGGAAAGTGAATTATTATTTGGGAGAGGCCGTGCTTACGGACTGGAGCTAATGGTTAAGAAGAAAAACGGTGCTTTGACAGGCTGGATATCGTATACCCTTTCGAGAACGGAACGAAAAATTGAGGGAATCAATGACGATCAGTGGTACAATGCGCGCCAGGATAAAACGCATGATTTGTCGGTGGTGGCTTCCTATACGTTAAGCCCAAAATGGTCTCTCTCGGGGTTGTTTGTGTATGGTACGGGAAATGCGGTGACTTTTCCTACGGGAAAATATGAACTGGAAGGACAGACGATTTTCCAATATGGTCGCAGAAACGCAGACAGAATGCCCGACTATCACCGGCTTGATTTGAGTGCTACCTATGAACCGACGCACAGGAAAAAGTTTAAAGGGTCCTGGACTTTTGGTGTTTACAATGGGTACGGACGAGAAAATGCCTATGCCATTGACTTTGAGGATCATCCTGATAAACCCGGTACGACGAGGGCGATGCAGACGGCGCTTTTTCGTTGGGTGCCAAATGTAACTTATAATTTTAAATTTTAACCACCTGTTTTATGATTAAAAAAATAAGTATCTTTCTGTTGGCCACCTTTCTGATGGCTTGTGAAAAAGAAATCGATTTAAAGCTGGCGGATAAAAGTGGTGCTCTGGTGATTGAAGGGTCGGTATCGAATGAAGCAGGACCATACACGGTAAAGATCAGTCGTTCGGTGGCTTTTACATCGCCAAATCAATACCCAGGCATCACAGAAGCGCGAGTGGTATTGAGTGACGATTTGGGACAGACAGAAACGCTTGTTCACCGAGCCAACGGTCGTTACGAAAGTAGTTCTTTTGAAAGTCAGCCGGGCCGGACCTATACATTGAAGGTGTTGCTTGAAGGAACCACCTATGTGGCGAGTAGCCGGATGCCGGCCTTGGTTGAACTCGATAGTCTGAGGCAGAATTCAATAAAGTTTGGAAGTGAAATCCGCTATAATGTTATCCCCTTATTTACAGATCCGGCCATTTTAGGGAATTACTATCGTTTTCTGGTATATGTAAACGGGAAAAGAGATTCGGGGTATCCACATTTTGCAGACAATACCAATAATGGGGAGGTGAATCAACGTCCGTTGTTCTTTTCAGGGAGGGATGAGGAGGAAGTGAAACCCGGTGATGAGATTACCATCGAAATGCGCAGTATCGATGCATCCGGATATACTTATTTCTCTGCCCTTGACCAACTGGCGGGGGGTGGCGCAGGCGGAGGGATCACTCCTGCCAATCCTCCTGGTAATTTTTCCGGAGGGGCACTGGGGCTGTTCTCTGCGTACAGTGTTTCCCGAAAATCGATCGTGATCCGTTAAATTGTTTTGCTGATCCAACAAGACAACCAGAAGGAAAATGCCTGTTGCGAGTCGACCTTGGTGGTGGCTTAGCCCTGTTTCGAGCCGTTGATGTGAATAAGTGCGGCTATTTTGTTCAGGTAGCGACTCGTTGCTGATTGGGCCGTCTTTGAGAGAAAGGCAATGCAAGCGAATGGACATTACTCTTGTTCACCGCCTTCCGGGGAATGCGTAAAAGAGGGGGCAGATTTGCCGCGTAGTGGGAAGCACAGGGCCTTTCGTTTTTTGCGGAAAAGAAGCTTCTTGTCTTGAAGAAGATCGCCTTAAGTATTTGAGAAAAAGTGCTCAAATGGACGGTGAACATGTGGAAATTTTTCGTCGAGAGGTAGATCGTAGATGTCCTTCCTCATTGTCAAGAAGGAGGATACATTCCTGCCTTGGGGGAGACAGTGGCACCATGACGAATGCACTATCAGAGGTTCTTGCTTCGAAGGGCCTTGAGCATGGCGGGCATTTCCTGGGGTAGTTTTTATTTTTGCATGAAAAAATCGCATCTTTAATTAACTATGAAAAAATCATCTTTTATTTTATGCCTGATCCTGTTTGCAGGAATGATTGAATTGCATGCTCAAATCTCCGTAACGGTCGATTGGAAAGCGCAAATCATGAAGAATGACAGTTTGTTGTTTTCGGTTGGTTTTAATCGGTGCGATTTGAGACCTTTTGAGCGTTTGTTGAGTGAGGATTTTGAGTTTTATCATGATAAAGGAGGCATTGCCGGGAAACAGAAATTTCTCAGCGATATGAAAAACGGGCTTTGCGCTACCCCGGATACCTACCAGTCGCGACGGGAATTGGTAGAAGGAAAGAATAGTTTAAATCCTCTGTATAGGAATGGAGAATTGTATGGAGTGGTGCAGGAGGGTTTTCACCGGTTTTATGAAAAAATAGAAAAGCAGCCGGAGCGATTGGCCGGAACAGCTCGTTTTATTCATGTCTGGTTATTAAAAGGAAGTGATTGGCAACTGATTCGGAGTTTCAGTTTTGATCACCAGGCAATTGAATAAGGGGCTTTCATTTTGTTTTATTTAATAACTCCCGGATATCCACATCCAGGTAGTGTGCTATTTTATACAAGTCATTTACGGATGGCTGGCGATGATTATTGGCCCATCTTGAAACGGTTCCTTCAGACTTTTTTAAAAAATCTGCAATTTGACGATTGTAGACCCTCTTTTGCTCAAACACTTCTGCTAAACGATTAATTTTCTTCATATTAATAAAAATTTATTTCGAAAAAGTTTGACGTTTTATTAAAAACTTTTTGTATCATTGTTGTATAATAGTGCGACTGAAAGAGTAGGGCTTAGGCTTTACTGAAACGATGTCACTCATGAACGAAACCGTCAATTTCCCCGTGAGTACTCGTGAGTTCGCCATTTCTATTGGATATTTATATCTTTGATAGACTATTCAATAGGGCGAATTTCACGTAAGTCTTTTGGGGAGCTCGGACGAAAGTCCGGGTGGGTTCTTGACGGTACCAGTTCAAAAGCAGTGGAATTCGCCCTATTGGTGTTTATAACCAATTGGGTTTCCACTTTTTTCGGGCCACATCGTTGACATAACCAAATGAACCGTTTATGAAAACGAAAAAATTAACTGCTGTCATTTCTCCTCCGCTTTGTTTGAAGTGTGCGGATCTATCCCTTAAACTCTTATTAAAGAACGTTATTCGTTCTCCATCGTAAGGTTATGGCCAGAATTCCAGGAAGTGAAAGCTTACACTGAAAAGGGTCTGTGTGGAGAGAGCGCACATCAGATTCCGGTGAAGGTTTCCCTGGTACCAGCCCTCCGTGCTGTTTCTAAACAGGTAAAAGGTGTACCGTACAAAGGTGAATCGCTATTGCCAAGTTCGGATTTAATTCTGTTTAAAACAAATTTAACGCATGAAATGCCTTCGAATTGGAGGTGAGGGCTGGTTTTTATCTAATTTTACTCATTTTCTTTATACGTATGGATCCATTTTTTTATCCGTTTGACAGGTTATATGCTGTTAAACCGAAGAATCCGGTGTAAGGATGTCTTCCTGCCATTGTTCCGTATAATTTCAGGTAAATCAAGCAGTGGCAGGCTTTTCTTCTTTATCTTTTCACTTAAATAAACCAAACTAAATGCGAACGATTAAAAAAATAGCGCTATTCAGCGTCATGGCTTTGCTATGCTTTTCTCTCAAAGGTCAGGAGCAGGGAACCTCCCTGCCGAAAGGCGACCGGAAGGGAATTCAGGTCGGGGAGAAAGTCCCTGATCTTCTGCTTACTAACCTTCATTTTTATAAGGATCAAAAAGGCAGGGAACTCAAAAATGCACGTCTTTCCGACTTTAAAGGCAAATTGCTTATTCTTGACTTTTGGGCTACCTGGTGTGCTCCATGTGTCAGCATGTTGCCTAAGATGGAAAGCCTTCAGAAGGAATTTGGCGATCAGCTCCAGTTTCTCTCAGTTACTTATCAAAAAGAACAGGAAGTCCTTCCCTTTTTACACCGATTGGCCAAACAGACCGCTTTTAAACAGGAAATCCCAATGCTTACCGATCATGGGACACTTCATGAGCTGTTCCCACATGTATATCTGCCTCATTATGTGTGGATCAATAGGGAAGGAAAGGTGATCGCCATAACCGGAAAGGAGGAGGTGACGAAAGATAATATTGAAACTGCCCTATTGAATAAAGGAAATGTAACACATCTAAAGGCTGATCAGATTGTAAAATACAATAGAGCGATGCCACTCTTCATTGATGGGAATGGCTTTAATCAGACGGTAATTAAATATCTAAGTGTATTATCTAAATATACAGAAGGTATTGGCGCAGGATATCAATTTTCTACGGGTGATAAAATTAGTGAGGGAAAAATTACTGCTCGAAATCTTTCTATTGCACAGCTATTTGGACTTGCCTATGGGGAAGGTTATAAATTCTCGAATAGGAAGCGTCTGTATTTCGAAGTTGCCAATAACTATAAGCTCACGTCGCCCAAAATTAGAGAGGAGCATCTTGATTGGAGATTGGAAAATAGTTATTGCTATGAATTGATAATGAATAATGAGTCTGGTAGAGGGATTTTTGAGGAGATGCGCTTTCAATTAGGCCAATTATTCCCTGGATATCAAGTGAGTATTCAATATAGAATGGTGAAATGCCTGGCATTGAGAAGAACATCTTCAACAGATTTGATTGCTACAAAAGGAGGGGAACGTGAAACAAAATTTACTCATATGAATGCAAAACTTCGGAATGCTCCTATCGACAGATTATCCACCCAATTAGAGACAGTTTTTATGCAAAAGTCACCTTACTTTATTATCAATGATACGGGTTATCTAGGAATGGTCGATTTAGATGTTGAGGCGAATCTATCGGATATAGATAAGGTTAATGAGTCGTTGAGCAAGTATCACCTAAAATTTGAATTAGGAGAGTATATGCAAGAAGTATTAGTTTTTACAGATAAAGATTGGTCATTATTATGAGATTTTCGGTACTAATTTTTTTATTGTTGTTTAGTGTAAATAATTATGCACAACAATTGTTAAGAGGGAAGGTGACTATAAACGGTAGCGGTGAAATTCTCAACCAAGCCACTATTCATGTTCCTGCTCTAAATATTCGAACACACACAAATGAGTTGGGTGATTTTTCCATATCTCTTCCAATAGGAAAACATGTCCTGCAGATTAGTCACATCGGTTTTGTGAAAGAGGTTATTATTGTAGAATTC
Source organism: Pedobacter sp. (assembly GCA_037190785.1). Classification (GTDB taxonomy): domain Bacteria; phylum Bacteroidota; class Bacteroidia; order Sphingobacteriales; family Sphingobacteriaceae; genus Pedobacter. The sequence goes on from JBBCJN010000002.1 coordinate 452,658, forward strand.
CCTACTGTATCCTTTCTGAATATTGCACTCGTGGAGCAAAACCACGTTCTTCAAGAGGTGGAAGTAAATTCTGGTTACGATAAAAGAAAGATTCAACAAACAGTAGGGTCCATTTCACAAGTCGATAGTGAAATGCTAAATAGACGTATAAGCACTGATTTGTTGTCTAGATTAGAGGATATAGTTCCGGGACTAGTGATCAATCGGAATGTTGGATCGGGAAGAAATAATATTACAATTCGAGGTCAAAGTACCTTGTTCGCAAATGCGAAACCGTTGATTGTTTTGGATAATTTTCCTTACGAAGGGGATTTGGATAATATTAATCCGAATGACATAGAAAGTATTACCGTGTTAAAGGATGCGGCAGCTGCATCCATTTGGGGGGTAAGGGCAGGGAATGGAGTAATTGTCATTACTACCAAGACGGGAAAATATAAACAAAACACCAAGGTAGAAGCTAACCTAAATAACACCGTAGGGCAAAAACGAAATCTCTTTTATGTCCCGGAGATGTCTTCGTCAGATTACATCGATACGGAAATCGCGTTATTCGCTAAAGGTTACTATACAAATAATGAAGTTTCTTTGAGTAGACCCCCACTCAGTCCGGTAGTAGAGTTATTGATAGCTAAAAGAGACGGGAAAATCAATGCCGCGTTTTTTGAAAAAGAAATTAACTTATTGCGGCAATATAGTTTGAAACAAGAGGAAACGGATCATCTACTTCAAAAAAGCCTTCATTTTCAACAGAGTTATTCTCTTTCTGGAGGGACAGAAAATAACCACTACAGTTACAGTTTAGGGCATGATCAAAATCGTGCCGGACGTAAGGGGAATTCTTACAATAGATTCACTTTTAAAGCCTTTCATAATCAATTATTTTTTGATAAAAAATTAGAGATTGGATTGAGCTTGCAGGTAGCCAATGGTAAGGAAGGCTTAAACGCAGTCCCCAATGATATCTCATCTTACCCCTATACACGAATAGTTGATGAACAAGGAAAAGCATTGGCTGTGGCCAAAAATTACAGAGCATTAGCAATAGAGAATGTAGAAAATTTGGGTCTCTTAAATTGGCAGTTTAAACCTTTGGAAGAATTGGAATTTGCTAATCATTTTGTTCGTACCGAAGATCATCAAGCTAATTTGAAATTGTTTTATCGGCCAACTGTTAACTGGAATTTTAGTCTTTTATATCTTTTCAGCAGAGGTCGATCAACGGATTTGAATTTGCAAAGTATGGATAGTTATTTTACAAGAAACCTAATTAATAGAGTGGCTCAAAGAGATGCAAATGGAATAGTGAATTGGGTAATCCCATTAGGAAGTATCAAAGATGAGATGGTTAATAATTATGTGAATAATAATTTTCGATTTCAAACCACCTTTGAAAAAACGTACGGGGAGATGCATCATTTCCGGTTCTTTTCAGGTTATGAGATCAAATCTCTAGATAAATCATTAGTTAACAATCGCCTCTATGGATATGATGAGGAACATGCTAAAAGTGCTGTGGTAGATTATTTTGGAACCTATCCTGGTTTTGTCAATCCTCAAACTTCGATTTCAATTGAAAACAGGGATTATGAAAAAGGCAATTCTGATAGGTTTTTATCGTATTTCCTTAATTTAAATTATTCGTTCAACAATCGCCTTTTAATTTCTGGTAGCGCACGATTGGATCAAAGTAATTTATTTGGAGTTAATACGAATCAAAGAGGGGTACCCTTATGGTCGGCAGGCTTAGGGTGGAATATCAGTAACGAGAATTTTTATCATTGGAAGTTGATCCCCCATCTAAAAGCGAGTGTTACATATGGCTATAGTGGGAATTTAGATCGCAGTTTGTCAGGTTATACGACTGCGAGATATGATGATGGGAAGTCGACAATTGTGAAAGTTCCTTATGCGGGTATCGTAAATCCTCCTAACCCTGAATTGAGATGGGAAAAGATCGCTATAAATAACTATAAGCTTGAATTTGCGCTTAAGAATTCAATTTTGAGCGGGAGTTTTGAATTTTATCAAAAAAAGGGATACGATTTAATAGGTTCAACTCCTCATGCTCCATCTTCTGGAATTACTGTTTTTAGAGGTAATACGGCAAACATTCAAGGCGAAGGTGTTGAAGTGCTGTTAAATACTTCCGTATCTTCAGGTCAATTTAATTGGCGACCGACCTTTGTGTTCAGCTACTCCGCCGATAAGGTCACTAAGTATCTAGTGAAGTCTGATATTAACTCGATCATCCAATTAGGAAATGGAATAGGGATTTTCCCGGTTATGGGGAGACCTCTCTATGGGATTTATAGTTATGAATGGGCAGGGTTAGATCCTGCTACAGGAGATCCGCAAGGTTATTTAAATGGGAACGTAAGTCGCGATTATACAAGTATCAGAGCCGCTGCCAATGTAGATAATATTGTTTTTAACGGGCCTTCCAGACCTGTTTACTATGGGATGCTTAATAATCATTTTTCTTATCATCATTTATCCCTCTCCATTGGTTTAAGCTATCGGCTGGGGTATGCGTTTCGCCAAAGCTCTATTAGTTATGGAAATGTAATGGGCTTGGGAGGACACGGAGATTGGTATAAGAGATGGCAAAAGCCCGGTGATGAAATTCATACATCTATCCCTTCACTTCCCTTGGTCGCAAATACCAACCGGGATGTATTTTATAGAAATTCACAAGTTCTGGTTGAGCGAGGAGATCATGTACGTCTACAGGATATTCGAATTAATTATTTATGGAATGATAGGGCATTAAAAAAAATAGGTGTAGCAAAAATCAATATATATTCCTACTTAAATAATCTAGGGGTAGTATGGACAGCTAATAAAAGAGGCGTTGATCCAGATTTTATTGATGGCCCACTTCCTAAAACCATTGCCTTTGGAATTCGTTGCGATTTCTAAACAGAATGAACCAATTCTGAAAGACGATGAGGTTTGTAAAGAATGTTAATCCATTATTTCTTAATCAAAAAATGAAGAAAATTAAAATATTATTTATCATAGTACTTGGTTCTGTGCTAAATAGCTGTGAAAAAGGGTTTTTAGATAAAAAACCTGATAAAAGTTTGTTAGTCCCAAATAAATTGTCTGATTTTCGAGCTCTCTTAGATGCGGAACATATTAAGTTAGTCCCTGCCCTTGGGTTAGTAAGCTCAGATGATTATGAATTATCCGCAGCTCTTATGGTAACATTGACTCCAACTGTAAGAAATGCTTATTTATGGCAAAAGGATATTTACGAAGGAAGTGTAAACTCTGAATGGAATGCGGGCCACGCAAATATTTTTTATGCGAATGTAGTATTGGAGGGTTTAAACGGAATTACTAATAATAGTGATCTTAACTTTTATAATGAACTTCGAGGTGAAGCTTTATTTAGACGAGCTTTTTCTTACCATCATTTAGCTCAAGTTTATTGTCCGCCCTACCAATATCAAACATCCAAAACAACGCTTGGGTTGTCCTTACGAACTACAGCAGATGTGAACGTATTGCCGCAAAGAAGTAATTTAGAAGATACTTTCAGGTTTATATTAAGTGATTTGGAGAATTCTATTTTACTACTTCCATTAAATGCAAAATATAAAATTAGACCTAACCGTGCAGCTGCACACGCGCTTCTTGCGAGAGTATATTTAAACATGGGGAACTATGAAAAGGCATTGTCGCATGCCCAAGCATGTCTTAAATTAAATGATCGATTAATCGACTTTAATGACCTAAATGTTTCTGCAACTAGACCTCTTCCGAATGCACTTCCTAATGGGAATGATGAAATTTTATATTATGATCGTATGGCTCAAATAGCTCTTTTTACGTCTACTCTCGCAAATGTAAACCCCGAACTATTTTCAATGTATGAGTCAAATGATTTAAGGAAACAGATCTTTTATAACGTTCGCCCTGATGGAAATATACTATTTAAGGGAACTTATTCAGGCGCTAATTCATCCACCAGTCTGTTTGCTGGACTTGCAACTGATGAGGTTTATTTAATAAGCGCAGAGGCAAAAATTAGAGTGGGATCAATAACTGAGGGATTGAAGGACTTGAACACGCTTTTATCCAAAAGATACAAATCAGGTACATTCGTTCCCTATAATTTGCATCAAAAAAATGAGGCGCTGGCAGTGATATATGCTGAACGTCGAAAAGAATTAGCCTTTAGGGGGATGAGGTGGTCTGATCTTCGCAGATTTAACTTGGAACCCGAATTTAAAATGACTCTTAAGAAAAGGTTAAATGGTATAGAATACGTTCTTCTGCCAAATGACATTCGGTATACATTGCCATTGCCGGATGACGAGATCAGAGGTAGTAAAGTTGAACAAAATCCTCGTTGATAAATCATTAGGCGTCTTAATTAAGACGCCTAATGATTATAGTTAGGAAACATAGGTTATTCGTCTTTGACAATATCGAATACGCCCAACTCCATACTACCTTCTTCTTTAGTGCCCCCATTGTTGGGATCTCCGTTGAATTGATATCTGCATGGATCTATATCATCTATACAGATTGCTTTAAGATCTTCAGAAGGCAAGGCATTCGGTTTATACCATTTCCCGTGCTCAAGTTCTTCGGTATCGGGTCCGGTATATTGGCCCCACTCATCAAATGAAGGTGAACTCGCTTTAAACGCACTTTGTGTGAAGACCAGCGTTAATCCTACTACAAAGGCAAATAGGGGTAGAAATTTTTTTAAATTTTTCATTTTGATGACTGCTGTTTTGCATTTGAAAAAGCAGACGAAAAAGTTAGTTTTTAAAATTTTTCTATCAGCCTTTTTGGTAGACTGGCACCGCATATACCTCTCTTCCTAAGTGAAGTATCTGCCTGTTGATACACGGGGTGTTTGTGGTGTGCTTCGAATTCCCAGAAGACAAATTACCATCCATCCCAGGTTAAACCAGAGATGAGACCACCAGTTTAGTTGCTTCAAGACACCCCCACAACTACAGGGTATGCGGGGGTAATATCCGGATAGGATGAGCACAATGTAGGCACTAAATAGGGCCAATAGGAATAAGGAGAAATACAAGCCCAGCATTCTCGTGGAACGAAAGAATAATAAAAATGCAGTCATGAATTCGGCTCCCGGAAGAAACCAAACTAGAAACTGACGAAATGATTTGCCAAATACCTGATTGGCAAGCTGTTTTTCGAATTCCCGCATGTCGGCCCATTTACTCGCCGCGGTGTATACCCATAGAAGAATCAATAGGGTGGAAGCCATCAACGGCAGCCAGGACGGAAGGGATGTTTTTAATAAATTGATTTTCATGTGTTTGGAATGAATTTTAGCGAGATTTTGCGTTAAAACAGGGTAAGGGAAGAGCTGTGTTTGTGTGAGCTAAGTTAGGTGGTATAGCGATCGATCGAAGAGACCTTTGTACGAAAGGTTGTCAACAAATGTCTTTTATTTCTTCTTTCGGATCCAGGCACATTCAATGCGACTGAGGTGTTTGGGCGTAATCTGTAAATAGGATGCCAGGGCTTGTTTAGGGAGTTGATGAATGGTTAACCCAAATTCAGCTTTCAGTGCTTCATAACGGAGGGCAGCAGGCTCTAAATGTAGCATCGTTCGTTCTTCAAGGAATTTTTGCACCCACAGCTCACTTAAGGAAAAAAGAATGCGCGTTGCCTCTGGCAATCGGGTAGTTAATCGATAGATGGCCTCCTGACCACAATAAAAGAAGGTGGAGGGATGGAGGGCGAGTAAGTAATCCTTGTAGAGAGTGACTGATCGATGTCGTGGGAGAAGGAAAGGTTCTGAAGGGCGAAGAAAATGAAGAACCAGTTCCGTATTGCCATTCTCCCGGTGTTTGCGGTGATATTGAATAAGTCCATCATGCATCACGCAGATGGAGCAATCGTGTTCGGGGCCGGTCCAAAGTTGCCCTTTTCCCAATGAAAGGGGGTTAAAGAGCTGGAAGAACTCCTGTTTTACGGTAAGTGAACAGGGGATGTCTTTCAGTAGAGAAAAAAGAACAGATTGCTCCATATGTCCCATTAATTAATCCTATTGCTTTAATAAATAAGCAACCTCCAGAAGCAATTCTCCACCGCTAACCGTGTTGCCATTCTGATCAGCGGCAATGGATAATTGTGTTTTAGGTTTAAATAGTTTGTCCTGATCTCCCGAACCTTCTGCTTTCATGCCCTCTTTTAATAGGTGTATTGGCAATCGATGAGCTAGGGCAAAACTCCCCTGATAACCTAAAAAATCAATCACTTCAAAGGGAAGTTTTTTTAGAAAGTTTTTTTGAGGATCATCCAATTCAAAATGTGATTCAATCCAGCGAATTGGATCCTTGCGAAGGAGATCACTTTCCAGTTGAAGCTTTTTGTCTGATAGTGCGTAAAGAGTCTCCAGTAATTCCTGGAGTCCCTCTTCAGTAAAGAGATACTTTTTCATACGTTAATTTTATTATTTAGTAATTTTTTTCATCCAAGATAAATGCTCTCCAATCCATCCCTTCCTGTTTTGAGCGGCTCTTTTGCCGAACGGTACTGTTTTTCTTGCTGAACGGTCCATCTTTTTTAGTATCTTGTATTAATTTTTCGCAGATTGGTAATTAGCGATCTACCGGTAATGCAGAAAAGAGCAAGCTCTCATACCCTTTTGCCCCTTTCGATACGAAAATGGGGAGTTATGTTGTTTATTGCCCTAATGGCTGGACATTTGGTGGTAGTACACGGACGTACAGAAACTCTTTGGCATTTATGGCGACACTCCTACTACTATGCTTCCCTTAGCTATAGCTCTCTAATTGCTTTAATTTTATTATGGTATATTGAGTGGGTAAGCAGGTGTCTCCATAAAAAATACCGTGGTACGGGTAATTACATGCGTTGGATAATGCAGCAGTTAAAGTATGGGGTGTTGCTTACGGTGCTGATTGAAATCGTGATGGCCACTGCACTTTTTGCCTGGAAGGGTTATTGGATATGGGAAACGGCTTTCTTCAGGAAACTATTTGGCCCTATTGTGATGTTTATCATTATGGTCAATCTGGGTTTTTTAAGCTATTTTTTTCAGGATGATCAGCAGATGAAACGATTGATTCGTTACCGATGGCTGGCTCCCCGCAGTTTAACAGGGACAGGAGATGATTCGGAAAGTGAAGAAAAAGACCCATTGATTCTTTACGTGTCAGATAAGCAGTGTTGGTCTATAGGAAAGAAGGGAACACATTGGATGTGGGCACAATCGATGGAGTTAAGTGAGAAGCAATTATGTCCACACACTTATTTTAGAGGTCACCGATGCTGGATGATCCATCGAAAAGCGATTGTTGAATTGGTCGCGTTGAAAAGAAACCATTTGGAAGTGAAAACAAATTTGGAATGTCCTATCCGACTGATGGTATCCCGTAGACGCATACCTGCATTTATGAGGTGGTTAGAAAGAGAATTGCCTGATTCGCCAACCGGATAACTGAAGAGGGACCATGTAAAAAGAGGGGTAGAAGAAAAAAGACAGGATTGGAAAAGGAAACGTTTGTGTTAACTGATTGAAAATGAAATAAATGTCTTATTCGCTTTAAAAAACTGTTTTTTATTTAAATAAATAACGATTTTAAAATTGCTGAGAAAGATATTTTTCCTATATTTGCGCTCACCAAAGACGGAAGTCTTGGTAAGGAGTGAACACTTCTTGATTGAAAAGATCGATACCACCATCGGGGTGTAGCGTAGCCCGGTATCGCGCCACATTTGGGATGTGGAGGTCGTAGGTTCGAATCCTGCCACCCCGACAATATAGCTATCAAAGTCTATCAAAAACCCTCTAAATATCACAATTTAGAGGGTTTTATTGCTTTTATCAAATCAGTTAGGGACATAACAAAGGATCAAACCAAAGGATTTTTATCCTATTCTACACCCTCTTTTATTTTCTTATCATTACCCTGGTTTAGTTTTAAATTGATGCCTCTTGTATTAAGTGCACAATTCCACTTTTGACAGTCTGATTAACCGGGAGGAGGTCATGAATAATTTATTAATGTGATCTGAATATTTTTTGATACAATCTCAGATCTCGAATTAACACGTCCCCTTCAGCAACTAAATGTTCATTAAATGATGTTTTGTCTAAAAGTCCTTTTAGTTTTTTTGATGGAGGTACGGATGTTAATACTGTGAAGAGACGGTCTTCATTTCTATTTAATGTAGCTAATCTTCCTTCAAGGAAACCATATTTATTTAATGGATATTTCTGGAATGATATTTTAACCGTCATTCCTTCTTTTAAAGGTACGTCTGTTGAGGATGGAACGGTCATCTCTCCGATAAATATAGTATTTCCATCTTTTAGCTTATATTTCCTCATGACCATTTTAACAGGAACAGTGTCAGGGTAGTGGAAAAAAAATAAGCTTAAAGCTACTACGAAAAGCATCAATACACTTAGAAATGAATTAATCATAAAAATCTTAGTTGGGCTTTTGGAAATATCGTGTTCGGTATTTTTGCGAATGAAGTTCATAGGGCCTGTATTAAATTCCAAGTTCTAGTTGGTTTTTTACTAAAGCATAGTACTGTCCCTTTTTCTTTGTCAAGGTATCGTGATTACCTTCCTCTACAATGATGCCTTTATCCAAAACAATAATATTGTCTGCGTTTTTTACTGTGCTTAGTCGGTGGGCAACTATAACCACTGTTTTACCATTAAAAAATCTATTCAGGTTTTCCACTATTATTTTTTCATTATTTGCATCTAGAGAATTGGTTGCTTCATCCAAAAAGATGAAATCAGGGTTTTTAAAAACACTTCTTGCAATTAGAATTCTTTGTTTCTGACCTTGGCTAATACCATTTCCTTCGGAGCCAATGATGGTGTTTAATCCCAAGGGTAAGGGAGTAATAAAATCGGTTAGGTTTGCCACATTCACGGCATTATTTAACCGTTTATCATTCCCATTGTCTTTGCCCATATTTATATTATTTTTAACGCTATCGGAGAAGATATAACCATCCTGCATAACTACTCCACATCTGCTTCGCCAAAAGGAATGACTTATTTGGGATAGAGATTCTGTTCCAATAGAGATATTCCCACTCTCAATTTCATAAAACTTTAACAGTATTTTAAGTAAAGTCGTTTTTCCACTCCCACTAACGCCTACAATAGCAGTTATCTTTCCGGCAGGTATCTCACAAGAAATGTCTTTTAATACATAATCTGATGCGCCAGGGTATTGGAAGCTCACCTTGTCAAGTCTAATGTCATTTGTGTCAGAGAGCTTTTTTAGTAAGTTCTCTTCCTCCCTCTCTTCATTGTTCAATTGCTGAACATCGTCTAAACGCTCATAGCTTAACTTAGCGTCCTGATAATATTGAAAAAATTGGACCATTTGATCAATAGGTCCATTTAATTGTCCAATGATGTATTGAATTGCAATCATTATACCCAGTGAGATACTGCCATTTAATACTGAAACGGCACAGTAGTAGGTAATTAATATATTTTTTCCCTCATTGAAGAAAAAAGCACCAACCTGTTGGTATTGACCTATAGTCAGACTTTGAACATTTACATTGAAGAGTTTTGATTGGAGGATTTTCCATTCTTCCTTTTTCTCGTCCTCACAATTGTTTAACCTAATATCCGTCATTCCGTAAATAAGTTGAAGGATCTTGTTATAGCTTTGAGAGCTGATTCCAAACTTATTATTGTCTAAAATCTTCCGATGCTTAAGGAAGTAAAGAATCCATAATAAGTACAACATACTACCAAATAAAAAGATAAAAAATATATTGATATTGTATGTGGCGATTACAACCGAAAAGATAACAAGGTTAAATATTGAAAATACAATATTTAGTGAAGAGTTGGTTAAAAAGCTTTCAATCCTGCTATGATCATTAATTCGTTGAATGATATCTCCCGAAGATTTTGTGTCAAAGAATGAAAATGGAAGTTTTAATAGCTTTCCTAAGAAGTCGTTCAAGATATCAAGATTTATTCTAGCACTGATATGTAAAAGGATCCAGTTCCTCGTAAATTCTATCGTGGTTCTTCCAATAAAAAGAACCAGTTGTGCGACTAAAATAAGGGTGATAAAGTTTAAATCTTTCGCATTAATTCCTTTATCAACAATAGCTTGAGTTAGGAATGGAAAAATTAGTTGAAGTAGAGAGCCAACGAACAGGCTCAATAGCATGTGTAAAAAGTAACGTTTATATTTTTTAAAATATTTTAATAAGAAAGCCGAAATTACGGCTTTTTTTTCCTCGTTTTTTATTTCATAAAATTTATCTGTTGGCTCCAACAGAAGAAAAAAACCTTCCGTTTTATCTGTTTTTTCTATCCAGTTCTCTAAAAACTCCTGTTTCGAGTATTTTAACAGACCAGTAGCTGGATTTGCGATGTAAACGTATTTATTGGTGATTTTATAAACTACTACAAAATGATTGCCCTTCCACCTTGTAATTAAAGGGAGGGGAGCTTCATTGAAAAGTTCCTCCGCACCCATACTACCACCTAATGTCTCAAATCCTATATTTTTTGCTGCCTGACTTAGCCCCAATAGATTAACCCCAGCTTTATTATAGTCACTCAGCTTTCTAAAGGTTTGCAATGTTATTCTTTTTCCGTAAAATTTAGAAATTATACGAAGACAGGTCGGCCCGCAATCCATGGCGTCATATTGTCTGTAAAATGGAAATGGCTTACCTACAAACATATTTCATTTTGTACAAAGTATTATCAACTTGTTCTAAATCATGAGTATTCATCCAAATGTATCGAAGGGGTGAATCTTGAATACCCAAAATCTGGTCATTATTAATATTCCAGAATAGCTTAAAATCAGATTGGTCAATTAGATCTTCTATTTTCCCGTCTCTGACATTTCCAAAATGCCTGTCGTGGCTTGTGCAATTTTTAATATTTCCGTTTATATCAATGCAAACTTTAGCATTATAATATGTGTTGAATTTTTGGGATTCACTAAAAAAAGCAGTATTGATAATATATCTGTCTTCCGGAATGTCCTCAAAAGCAGTAGGTGAAGAGAGATCCTTCGGTGTAGAAAAGATACAATCGTTTTTATAATTAATTTTCAAATCAGTGCCGTAGAAAATGGTATGGCAAAGTTTCTTATGTTGATGAAGACTTTTTCTGTATCTCTTGATGTCAAACTGAGATCCTTCAAAAGGAAGGATAAAATCAATTGTTCTAATCTTTGAAGTTTTCGTATGTAAGAGAATTTCTTCTAGAAAGCGTTGATTTACTGAATAGAAGAATCTAATTTCAAGGTTTCTGCAACTTAAATCATTTAACTGATCAAATATATCAAAGTAATTCAACTTTTGTCGATCATCAATATCTATGATTGCAGATCTAATCTTTTCCGGTTTCTTCCAAGTCAAGTCAATTTTGCAGAACTCATTTGGAAGGAGCGAAAATCTTCCTATATTTCTTTTTTCTAATAAAGTTAAATATTTAAATATATAATGAGTTTTATCATTATAGAGCTCTTCAAGTTCCTTCAAAGAAAGATTAGAATAATACTCTAGCATCTCAAAAAGAAATAAAGGGATCTCAGTATATGAGGAATTTTGAAGATTACAAACGATTGCTGCGTCTTTACCTCTTACGGGAATGCAAAAACTATACAGGGAAAAGTACTTACTCATAAATAATGTTCGGTAAAAATATATTTTGAATTGGGTTTGTAATTGCACTCTAAGTGCATTCCTTTGGAATGGTGTGCTGAACTTTCTGAAAGTTTATTGAAATTTTCAATAGCCTTTTTTGAATCACTCGGAAGTTTTCTTAGATTTCTGTAAAAAAGGGGCAATAGCTTGACGAGTGATTTTGGTAAAACGTTGTTTTCAAATTTTGTTTTCTGATTTTTCATTAATGTCTTTCTTAATTAACCAATCTGCAATTTTTTCGTCCAGTCGATAGTTTAGTGAACCGGAATATCCCATAAACTGACCAATAGGGTTTACTTCTATAAAATATATTTTACCGTCCTCAGTCTGTAGTAAATCAATTGAACCGCTATTTAATTGAAGGGTGTTCATTAGCGCGTTAAGTTTTGTGGATATCTCTTCGGAAAGTTGAACCGCAGCCATATTGACGTTGCTTTCACCGTAACTTACACTAAGTTTTATATCTATAGTTTTTGAATTTATAATGGCCGTTGCATAAAACTCGCCATCTAAATAAAAAATTCTGAGTTCGTTTTTGGCGGGAAGATAAGCCTGAAATAGGGAGGTGAAGAAATAATCATTTAATTTATTTAAGAAAGATTTGCTTACTTTTTCTGTGAAGCTTTTGTAATTGTCTCCTGTCTTTTCATCGATAAAAACATAAGGATCACTTGCTGGCTTTGTTATAATGTTATTGCCGTTTTCGTAATAAAAATTCAGTAATTCTTTTTTACTATTCGTTATTAATGTCGCTGGAATAAGTAAACCCATTGCTTTAGCCATTCTTAAAGCATACAACTTATTATGGAGCCTATTAACAAAGGGGTTTGTTAGCCATGTTTTATTGGAAAGTGCCTTGAACAAAAAGTTGCTGATATTGTTACATTCCTCTTTGGCTTCAATAATTGCTTGCCTGATATGTCTTGTAGGCGCATCAATTCTGAAATTACTATAGTCATACCACCTTCGATACCAAATGACATTGATTTGATCAAAGTTTATTTGCTTCCCATTCACCATTAAGACATCACTTGTGGGGGATATTTTATTTGTTTGCAAAACTTGCGAAATATCCTCACTGTTAATTCTTATAAAACAGGCATTTTTTGAGATTAACCAATCTATAACTAGATCTGTTGTGGGTTCGTATTCGTTTGAAATAATAAGGATCATAGCGGTGCTTTTTAAAGACACCTTACTGTTAGTGATTAAACTTTCAGTAAGGTGTTTTTTAATTGACTTTGATTAATCTCATGGAAGATTATGGAGTAACCGGTACTTCAGCATCCACAGTATCCGTATCATTGCTAAGTGAGCAATTTCTTCCACTGTCTGTGTCACTCTCCTGAGAACACATCCAATCTTCGGCTTGCCTTCCGCCACTAATTAACCTTAGTTCTTCCTGGGTAAATGTGGTCACATTTTTTTCAGCGAATTTTTTTAGACTAAATTCTGGTCTTTTCATAATAATAAATTGAAGTTTAAGTTTATATCTGGCACCAAGCCTCAGATATTAGGCATAAGAAGTGTATAGCATTATTGTTGCGTAGATGTTCTATTTTGTTCTTCTTCAATACCTGTTCTTCTTTGCCTGGAGTTATTTGCTTTTGCATTGCCAAACCTATAGCTCAATGTTATTCTGTATCTTCTTGAGTCGTCTTTACTGGAGTTTTCGCTGATTGTTAAGTTATAATAGGTAATCCCCGTTCTTCTGATTTGGTTGGTAAGGTCGACCACACCAATAAAGGCGGTAAATTTGTTAGTGTAAAATGTTCTTTTTAGACCAAGATCAATCGTTAAGTAAGGTTCTATATAAGTCTGATTGAATCTATTTGATGAGTTGTAAAAAAAAGATATATCCCCGTATATTTTACCAGGTAAACTAAGCATATGACTACTCGAAATTTTATTAATAAAGTTGCCTTTATTAATGTCAGGAAATAGTTCTTTGTCATATTTTAAATAATGAAGGTAATATAAACTGATATTATTACTGACTTCCCACCATTTGAAAAGATTTACAGGTAGATAAAAATTAAGACTATAACTTGAGGTTGTGTTGATGTTTGAATAGGTGATTTTTGTTATATCTGTATTTATATCTCTTTCATACACTTGCGCGATGCTGCCTTTTATTAAACTGTATCCTAGATTAATACTGTATCTATTCGCAAGAATTTGCGTTATGCTAAATCCGTAAGTATTACTAGGTCTTAGATTAGGGTTCCCTTGAAAATAGCTAAATTTATCATAATAAATTATGGTCGGATTCATGGTTAGGTAAGGTGGACGATAGATTCCTTTTCTAAGCCCAAATATGATACGAGCAGTTTTTGATTGTTTGTAAGAAAGGTTGATGTTTGGATAATAGTTGAGTAAATTATAGTTAACTTCATTAGTTCCAAAATCAATATTCGCAAGTGTTGCTTCTACCCGTAAACCTAGGTCGTAACTTATTGCTTTTAATGTCCCTTTGTAGATACCGTATACGGCTGGAATGAATTCTTTATAATTCGAAAAGGTTGAAATGTTATGATTTGTAAAACTTCTTTCTGCTCTTAACGTGTCAAAATCTACTTTGTAATCACTTAATGTATAACTCAACTTAGTTCCAAATTCGATGCTATTTGAATTGCGAAATTTCTGGATGTAATTGCCATTCATAGTGAAAATATTGACTATGGAACTTTTTTTATCCTGAAGGTCATCCCATTCTTTAGTTGAATTTTCGGTTTTTTCTACCCAATAATTGATCAATGGTCTGCTTCTGTATAAACCGTAATTTAAATCGATATTAAAATCTTTTTTGCCAGAATCTGCTTTGGCGTTGTAATTTAGATTGTTGAATAAAGAGCTATAGTTTGTTTGCTCATAAGCCATTTGGCTAACCGTGTATAATGAATTTGTAGAAGGATAATACCTTGAAAATGTATTCACTTCGGCAGAGCCATGGCTAATGTTAGCATTGGAAGAAAAGCTTAAGGTACGAAACTTATCTAATGCATGATCAACTCCAAATCTTACAATATGTAGATTTCCATTTTGCACTTTATCTGTTGCGGAATTAAGGACAGGAGCTTGGTCGGTTAGCTCTTTTTGGAAGTTAGTCGTTTTTGTAAAATTTTCAGAATAAGCATAGTTATAAGTAGCCGAGATAACGGTATTTTTTTGACTATTAATCAGGTTTATACCAGGGGATAATCTTGCGTATTTTCCTTGACTGTAAGCAAAGGAAGCTGTTCCTTTAGTCCCGTCTGTTAAATTTTTTTTTGTAATAATATTAATTACTCCATCGCTTTCTTCCGAATCATACTTTGAAGATGATGTACTTGATACTTCAATCTGACTAATGTTGTCAGTAGGATTATTTTGTAAGAATTGAATGGCCTGTTCGATATTGAAAAATTGCTTTTTACCATCTATTAGAATGATCACATTACTTTTCCCGTTTAGCAGGATTGTGCCATTAGAGACAATAACTCCCGGAGCGAGTTTAAGAATTTCCAGCGGTGTAGTACCTAGAAGTGCTGCACGTCCAGCTACATTTAGTATAGCTGTATTATTATTAAACGAAATAAGTGGCTTTTTTGAGGTAATATTAACTTCATTTAGTAAATATGAGATCAAGGGGAGTTTTATAACGCCAATGTCCTGCTTACCCGAATTGGAATCAATTTTTATAATACGACTATCTACTGTTTGATAACCGATAAGAGAGAATCTAAGTTTGTAATCTCCTTTTTTTTGGATGGGGATCATAAAACGACCATCTCTATCGCTTGAACCTGCATAGGTAACGACCGTTGTATCATTCGTATTTACAAAAACAATCGTAACACCAGTCAATTTAGCCCCATCTTTATCTTGAGTTGAGCCAATTAGCTGAGCCTGGAGTATATGTTGAGCAAACGCTAATGTATTCCAAAAAATAAACATGAATAGAAAAAGAAGAGGGAGCGTTAATTGTTTTAACATTATTGTTTAGACTTATTCGATTGCTATATTTCCTTTCAGATCTCTAGTAATCTTGTGGATGTGAAAGCTGCTCATTATAGAACCATAGAATATAGATTCCTCTTGGCTTAACTCTTTGTCATTTAAAAAAAGCATTCCTTTTACTGACGTTAATGTCAGAGTTGA
This sequence comes from Pedobacter sp., assembly GCA_037190785.1. Taxonomy (GTDB): domain Bacteria; phylum Bacteroidota; class Bacteroidia; order Sphingobacteriales; family Sphingobacteriaceae; genus Pedobacter. The sequence continues at coordinate 468,486 of JBBCJN010000002.1, forward strand.
CGTTTTTGGAATGAAATGACTGCTTTCCAGTTCCGTGACCATCTTGCGTACATTTTTAGCAATCATTTTTAATACAGACGGTGGCGAGACGGAAGAAATAGAAACTCGTTTTGTTTCGTTCGTCATTACAAGATCCTTTTGGAAATTATCAATAGCTACATTTATAACTGATTTGTTAGCTTGACTCTTTAGCTGGGTATCATCTTGCTGATTATTAATTATAGTCGAATTATTATTACTCCAGTTTTTAGCTCCCTGTACAGTCTGGTATTCGCCGAATGCGTTTAGATTTTTCTCGCTTTTATTTAGTTTCAGGTCAATAATCTTAAAATTCCTATTATCATTCCCTAGAGTTTCCATAGATTTATTTGAATTATTATGCTGTACTTCACTTATCTGCGATTTGGAAATAAGCGGATGGATGATAACCATTGAGGTTAACAAAACTCCATTAAGTGTTAAATTTTTCATGTTATGTTTTTAACCATTTAACATAAGTTGTGGTTCTTTCTGCATTTTTAAAAAATATTTATACAGGGTAGTAGGTTTTCTATATAGAAAGGCCGATTATAGGGAAATACTTTTTGTGTTATTTGAAAATGTAGATAAGAAGGGTATGATGTATTTAATCCCTATGAATTGGAGAAGCCATTTTTAATTTTTCTATGCAAAACAGATTTAATCTTTACTAAAATGCTTTTTTACTATAAAGCATTTGTTAATCTGGGAAAAGATATTAAATGTCTATATTAGTGTTAGAAACTATTAAAATGTATGTTCAGATGTATTTTAATCGATGACGACCATCATGCCATAACTGGATTAGAAAAGTATATAGATTCCTGTCCAGGGTTAGAAATTGTTGCAAGCTATACAGATCCGTTGAAAGCGTTAACCTCAATTATTAAGGGGGAACCTGTAGATTTAATACTTCTTGATATTGATATGCCAAAGATCAATGGCATAGAGCTTTCAAAGGAGATTAGGGGTAAGACCAGTAAGCTTGTATTTACTACTGGACATACAAAATACGGTTATGATGCCTTTAAAGTGCGGGCAGATGATTATCTACTTAAACCATTTAGTCTAGGGGAATTTATGATATCTATGAATAAGATTTTTCCCGAATACGATGGTATGGCGAATAAGGATTTTTTCTTTGTAAAGAATAAGGATGACAACCATAACATCATGAACATCAAATACGACGACGTTGTTGCGGTAGAAAGCAAACTAAACTATGTGATGATTCATACTGTAAAGAAGAATGTACTTACTTATATGTCTCTGAATGAAATATCAAAAATATTCAAATCCCATCCTGAGTTTGTACAGTTCCAACGTAGCTATATCATATCCCAGAAACATATCGAATACTTTAATGGCAACACCATAAGAATGAATAATGGACTTGAATTAAAAGTGGGAAAGTTTTATCGTAAAAGCTTTTCTGATTTTGTGGATAAATATTTGGTAAAGACAGAACGAAAGAGATGAAGTCTTGCCCAAGTGGCCAGTCTTAGTTGAATGTACAGTTTTAATTCTGGAAATGCATTTGGAACGCAAGTGAGTAAGTCAAAGGGAGAATTTGAGGGTGTTTCACAAACTGTGTCAATAGTGTGACTTTAAACTATCGACATACATATGGCAACACAAAATGACTTTGATTTTGAGTCCTTTAAAAAGGAAGCTATAGCCGGATTATATTATTTGGCGTAACATTATTTCGTTAAAAAGGTAGTTATGCCTTATTTTAAGAGACCGACAATAAATGGACAAAATGAAATTTAAAATATCAATATTGACATTGTTGGTTTTGACTTCGTGTATGGTTGTTAATCATAAAAAATATGTTTTAAATTTAGACAAAGTTGGTAACAAATTAAGACCTATACGAACTGACGGTTATTACTACCAAGAAAAAGAAGAGCAGGCATTTCCTTATTATAAAAATTCATACGGTGGTTTCAGCCAAGACAGCACAAAACCATATTTACAGAAGCAAATCAGGCCACTGACACTGCATAAAGATGGAACATTATTGACATTTGGCATTTCGACTGGGTTCCAGGAAAATTATGCGTTTGACTATTCAGCGAATTGTGGTTTGATTGACTTTAATTCTATTGAAAATGCCAAAAGGCATTTTGAGTGTGACATAATACACTACAAAGACAGATATCCAATTTGGGGAAAAGGGATTTTTAAAACAGAAAAGAATGAAATTATAATTCAGTATTATGTAAATTGGATTGGAGCGTATTATTTAGTAGAAAAGAAAGGCGAAATATTAAGCGACAGTTCATTCGTTCTGACAAAATTATTTGACTATAAACTAAATGAAGGAAAAGACGTTAATGAGCAATATAAATTTCAACAATTTGACATAAAACCAGACTCGACAAATTACATAATGAAACACAGACGAAAATTTAAAAGCAAGGCATAACAGGCGTTTGGCTCAATGGCGGATGAAGTGGTTGATTGAACATTCTGCCTCGCATCAACTTTTGTGGTGTATTGACAGTTCAGTGCTCCGACATCCGCCACTGTGCCAAGCCCCGAACCGTTATGCCTTATTTTAAGAGACCGACACCGAAAATGGACGACACGAAGAAATATATATTTACATCCGAGCGATTAGGATTTAGAAATTGGAATTTAACCGACATTGACAAAATGAACGAAATAAATTCTGACGAAAAAGTGATGGAGTTTTTCCCCAATATTCCGACAAAAGAACAGACAACAGAATTTATTGAACGAATGAAAAATCAATTTGAGGACAAAGGTTTTTGCTATTTCGCAGTTGATAAACTTGAAGACAATGAATTTATAGGGTTCATTGGACTTTCTGAGCAGACTTATAAGGCAGAATTTACACCTTGTATTGACATTGGTTGGAGAATAAATAGTCATGAATGGAACAAAGGTTTTGCGACAGAAGGTGCGAAAATATGTCTTGAATACGCTTTCAACGAATTAAAACTTGAAAATGTATATTCAATTGCACCGAAAATTAACGCAAAATCGGAACACATTATGACAAAAATCGGAATGAAAAAACAATATGAATTTGAACATTCTTTATTGACAAACAATGACCGACTTAAAACTTGTGTATTATATAAAACTGAAACGAAATAGAAACAACAGCTAACATCGTATTGGCAATAGACGGCCTGAAGGGCTTCGTGTCAACTTTTGTGCTAAAAATCCCCGCGTTCGGCAATACCCAAAACGTTAGCGGTCAGCTTAAAACGGCACTAAAACAGTAAACAGACAAAATGAAAATACCAAAGGAATTAACTCCATTAGCATATGAACTTTCAAAAAAAGTATTTGAACGTAAACTGACTTTTAAAGAAGGACAAGAACAACTCGTGGGTGGCAACAGAATGAACCCTAATTCTGCGGCTGACTATATCAACAACTTTCGCTGTATGGTTGAAGGCAGACGTTTTACAAGGACAAATAATGCTTATTCAATGGAATATTTCTTTGATAACATTTACAAAGACTATGGCTCGACAGGGCTTTCAAACGCATTGACGGCACTGCGACTACATATCGAATATTATGAAGGAATTCAAAAAGTAAATATGAAGAAAATGCGTAGTATTTATGATAAGTATTTCGCAATTCCTTTAGACGCGCCAGACGAACACGAACAGAAGGAAATAATCAAAGAGTTTAAAATTCAAAATAAGACTAAGCAAGACATAATCAACGAATTAAAAAACCTAAAACCGACCGACCCAGAAGAAGTAATCATTAATAGTAAATCATTCAAAAGAGACAATCGGACAGTTGTCCAAATAAAGATTTTGCGTGACTTCAAATGCCAAATCTGTTCGACAACAATTAAAAAGAAAGACGGGACATTTTACATTGAAGCAGCACATATAGAACCAAAACATAGAAAAGGTAGAGAGACAACAGACAACATTCTACTTCTTTGCCCAAATCACCACAAGGAATTTGACTATGGCGACAGAAATATTATGTTACACGACAAAGAAAAAGTTCATTTCACATTGAATGGACAAGAATATAAAATATCACTTAAAATTGACTGACATTAACGAAATAGAAAAAAGCCGAACTGCTAACAAGGTATTGCCAAAAGCGAGGCTGAACGGCTTCGATTGGACATTTGTGCAAGGTTCAACAACAGTATTTCTATTGAACTTTTGTGCTAAAAATCCCCGCCTTCGGCAATACCCAAAACGTTAGCTGCAATGCTTGGCGACCAGTGCTAACTTGAAACTGACGGGCAATAAATAGACATTACTCACAAAAAGACTGATGAAATGATGAACATTGACTTTGCAAAAACTTTCCTCTCCATTTGGATGCTTACTCTACTGACGTATGGACAAGGAGTGGCTCAAAAGACGGTCATTAAAAGTGATTCTTCAAAGACTCTCATTGTTATTCAGGATTCAATCAAACTCAACAAGATAGATTCTCTTACGGAAAATATTTCTATCCAATTAAAAACGCTACAAGAAAAAACTGGAGTAATAAAAAAAACAGTTGAGACAATTGATAAAAATACTAATGACGGTATTTTGGTTGAGGGTTCTAAAAACTTCTTGTTCACTCTTATCTATGAACTTTTGGGTTATAAAAGTGGCAGTTCTACTAGTTGGTTTTCAAAGTTTGTTTCGTTTATAAGTTTCTTGTTCCTGCTGTTTAGGATTTTTTTCTTTTTCAGTAAGAAAGACAAAGAGTATCCAAAGTTTACAAAGGCAATCAACATATATCTGGTTGGACTTGCAATTTTTGCTCTGTTACTTCCGTGGACAGCTTCCTTTTTCCCAAACAAAGAAATGGACAAGGAACAGATACTACAAGTAACGGAGAATGCCAAGAAGCTAAATCTTGAGATAGAAAAAATCCAGTCATCCGATTTTGCAAAACTTGTTAGTGATATTCAAGAGTTGCAGAGATTACGAGTTGATACAATTCAATTAGCAAAGGAAAGTAGCATTAAAGCGGTTGAGACGAAATTTTATCTGCTCCAAAACCAATTGACTCTTGCAAATAAAAAAATAGATGGATTAGACAACAAAATTAGCGACATCAAAAGAGAGGAAAACAATGCAAGAAGGGGACAGCAAGTATTTCAAACATGGTTGATCGTGCTCACCTTTCTTATGATGGCTATTTGTTTCATATTTTTTATCAGCAAAAAGCCCTGGAATAACAAAACCTCTAACAAACATTTCCGCAAACTTGGACGAACAGACACTCTTGGGAAGAGTAGCACATGCCGCTAACATGGGATTAGCGAGAGTGGCGGTTCAGTGGTTAATTGAGCATTTGTGCTTCGTATCAAGTGCAGTGCTGGCAGACAGTTTTGTGCTTCGTAATCGCCACCTTAGGCAATACCCGTCCCGTTGTAGGCAAGTCTAAACCGATAGTTCGCAAAAAATAGAGCCACATGTAACGGAGGTGTAAATCAGCTGTTTCTTCGTGTCAAGGTTGGTGCTAAAAATCCGTCCATCGCAAATCCCAGAACAGTAATGAGAAACGCCAGGAAAAATACGGGAAATTTGGTATTGATCATTTAGCCCAAACATTCTAAGTTGCTCAATAAATAATTGCAAATGAAAAAACCAACACAGACGATGAAAACAAAAATAGTGTTCACCATTGCTTTGCTGCTCATAGGAGCAAGGGCAGTACAGGGGCAGGAGTTGGAATACTTTAAAGATGAAACGACGTTCAAGTATGGATTTAAAGATAGGAGCGGAAAGATCGTTATACCTGCAAAATATGAAGGGGCAATGCCTTTTCAGGATGGATTGGCTATAATCAGTTTGAACGGAAAAAAGGGGTATATAGATAAAGCAGGCAAAGAAATCATAAAGCCCAAATATGATGGAGCGCTCAGTTTTTTTGAAGGTATTGCCCAGATTACCCTGAATGGTAAAAAGGGACTTATCGATAAGACAGGGAAAGAAATCGTCGCACCTACCTATGATCAAATTCAGAGTTTTACGGATGGATATGCCATTGTTGTGAAAAATGTATCGCCTATTTCACGAAAATATGGATTTATAGCTCAAACAGGAATAGAAATAGTAGAGCCTAAATACGATCAAGCATTCAGGTTTTCAGAGGGGATGGCAAGAGTAGCCCTAAGAGATGAATCGGGGTATAAATTTGGTTTTATAGACAAGACAGGAAAAGAGATAATTCCTTTAAAATATTCGATTGCTTCCGACTTCAAGGACGGAAAAGCTCATGTAAGAATTAGCGATAGCGCTTTTCGGTATATCGACAAAACTGGCAAGGAAGTGAAATAATCGTCAATTATAAATACAATAAAATATGAACCTTAAAATATTAGTTGCCATTTGTCTTTCCCTTTTCGGGGCAATAGCTTTACAGGCACAAGAACTGAAGCCGTTTATGCCTAAAGGTGGAGCGTTTAACCTATGGGGATATCAAGATCAAAACGGAAAAGTAATAATACAGCCAAAATATGGACGGGCAGAAGCGTTTTCAGAGGGACTTGCAGCTGTTCACACGGGCGTCGCCTGGATATTTATTGATAAAACAGATAAACTAATCCTGGGCACATACGATGATGCGGGCTCTTTTTCCGAAGGATTAGCACCTGTGAAAGTTCATTTTGGCGATAAATGGGGATTTATAGATAAAACAGGAAAACAGCTGATTTTAGCAAATTATAGTGATGCAAAAAAATTTTCTGAAGGACTTGCTGCTGTTAATATTGGAGGAATATACCATTATGAAGATGATAGAACAATGGGTGGTAAATGGGGATTTATTGATAAAAAGGGGAAAGAAGTTATTTCAGCCAAGTATCACAATGCGCATTCTTTTTCAGAAGGGCTTGCGGCAGTTCAATTATCTGAAACAAAAAAATGGGGTTTTGTTGATAAAACTGGTAAAGAAGTGATCCCTTTCACTTTTGATGCAGTTGGAGAAGGGGGTCTTTTTCCAAAAGAGGAAAGCCATTTATTTAAAAATGGTAAAATACAAGTAAGGAAAGACAATCGTAAATTTTTTATCGACAACACAGGTAGGGATTGAAATAATCGGCATCTAAATACAAAATGGCATGAAAATAAAAACCTTGTTTAAAATCTGTCTGATGCTATTGGGAGTGAAAGCTTTGCAGGCACAAGAACTGAAACCGTTTAAAGATGCTAATGGCAAATATGGTTATAAAGATGAAAGTGGAAAAGTAGTGATTGAACCCAACTATGACGGAGCAAGGAGATTTATAGACGATTTAGCCGTTGTAAATATTCGTACAGAACACAAAACCCAAAAAAGGGGAGCAATAAATAAAAATGGCAAAAAGAGCATTCCATTAGCGTATTATAGTTTTTCAGATTTTTCAGAGGGATTAGCCCGTGTTCAAAAGTTTTCCGATAAAGGTTTGGGGGGAACAGAATATGGGTATATCAATAAATCAGGAGAGGAAATAATTTCTTTTACTTATGCAAATGCGGGCAATTTTAAAGAAGGATTGGCAGGTGTTATGGTAGGAGGGAAATGGGGCTATATCGATAAGAAAGGTAGAGAGGTTATAAAAAATCAGTATAGTTCTGCACTTGGCTTTTCAGAAGGATTGGGAGGAGTGAAATCGTTCCAAAACTTAAAATGGAATTATATCAATGCAAAAGGAGAGCTAATTATCCATGCTGATTTTGATGACGCTTCAAGTTTTTCAGAAGGTTTGGCCGCTGTAAAGTCAAACGAAAAGTGGGGGTATATTGATAAAAAAGGTAAACTAATGATTCCTTTTGAATATGACTTTTTAATGGATATACCAAACAATTTCAAGAATGGCAAGGTACAGGTTAAAAAAGACGGTCGCACATTCTTTATTGATAATACAGGTAAGGAAGTGAAATAATCGTCCATTCTAAATGCATAAACATATACACATCACATTTAGTACGACCTGTCTTTTGCTGTATGGAGCAATCGTAGCACCGGTATACGATAGAGGAGGTAGAGAAAGTCGTACTATTCCCTCCCATACCACAAAGATAAGCCCCTCCAAAAAATGCTGTCGGATTAGCCTTGGAAAAGAAGGTTTAATTTGTATGAAATAGATGAGGAAATGGGGATGTATGGATGCTTCGGAAAATGAAATCATTCCCACAATCTGTGATTGGGCAGAAGGTTTTTCGGAAGATTTTGCAAAAGTAAAAAAAGACAAATCCCATTCTCCAAAGCATCGGATGTAGTTGATTTACTATTCGACTAACCGAAGGAAAAGGAGAAATTGATACCTGACCTTCTTTTTAATGGTGAATAGCCTGTCCGAGTTTGTAAAATCCGGTAAGAAGCCATTATTTTTTTTCATGTTCAGTTAAATCATATCTCTTAATTAAGGCCAATAAAAGTTTTTTAGCCTCTAATTTATTTTCAGGTAATTGAGCGTTGGTATAGAAATCCAACACTGCCCGATAAAGAATGATTTTGTTAAAAAGCCATTGTAATTTCTGTTGATCACGAATGGGAAATGACATTTTGCTTTCAGGGGTATCGTTAATAAGCCATTGAGAGTAGTCTATGGTTTGTTCCATAAGGTTGGAAATTTCCATAAACATATCGACGGTGGTTTGCCCCTGTTGGTGCACCGCAGTTGAAAATGTATCATAGGAAACCAAACTGTCGGCAGCCTGATTCTTCCTAATGAGCCGCAGATCACCGGCATATCTTAATTGTTGCATAGTGATGTCATTGGCTTTAAAAATGAGATAATTTGCTAAATATTTAGCGCTGAGGGCATAGAAAGTTTTTCTGTTTTCTAAACTACTCATGTCCTGTGAGGTTAGCCTGATTAAAGAATCGAGTCCCTTTATTTTTTCGTTATTAAAAATGATTACAGAATTAATGCTACCAGTATCGCTTTTTAGGCCATCTACAAACCCTCTCACATATCCTTCTTCCTTTTGAGATTTAGAAAAATGTTCTCTAAGGTTTTCTGCAAAAAAACCGAGGGTTACGGCTAGAAATATCATCAAAAATTCTTTAAAATAGGTGCTGAATTTTTTCTTTACATCCAGTGAATCCGGATGCTCAGGGCCTGCTATACCTTCCTGTTTTAAAATTGGTTGTCTCGTATAGTTTTGTTCAGATGTAGACTGCGTTTCTATGTCAAGGGGGGATGGAGCACTTGCTTTTTCGACCAAACTTTTTTGTTCAGGAGTTTGTTCCGGGTCTTTATCCATGTTGGCTCATAATAATTAGTGTATTGCTATACTAATATACTATTTTCTATATGGAAAATATCGGGATGTTTAAAATAATCTATGTTTTAAGCAAAATTATGATTAAGTTTATTTAATAAACCTCTCAATCATGAAAAAATTCCTTCCTCTATTCTACACTCATCCTGTGGTATTGTCTAATACATTGGACCTATACTGTGATAGAAACTTTTCGGACAAGAAGTCCAGATTTAAATGCATTATGCAATGATCTACTTCCGTTTGTAAACCTCCCAGCATTCGGAGCGGTGTTATGACAAAATTTTGCTTTGCTATTTAGTGAATGTTTTGTTACAGTTTGTTCCCTTTTGTGATTTATTCTGCTCTAAAATATTAAAAAATAGCCTCTTATATGTCTAGGTTCGATAAAAAGACGGACGGCCGTAGAGAAGGATGGCCGAACTACGAGGCATATTGGATTTGCCAAACAATCAGTTATGGATCAATTTACCAGACGCCAGCACAGTGGAACGCGGCAAACAAGAGAACCGCCGACTTTTCATTTAGACGCTCTCTGACAATTATCGACAATTAACAATCATCCTTTATTTCCAAAAATGGAGACCAGAAACCATTTAAAACGGGGCGAAACTGAAAAGCCAAACGAGTAGGAATAAAAAAAAACAGGAAAAATGGAAAATAATAAGTTTAATAAATTTTACTCTAAGAAATCATTAAAGGAACTACTTGAGCAATTGCGTTTGCACAGGATTACAGGCAGCACACTGGACAAAGAATGGTATGAAGGGCTAAAACAGCACCTTTACGAGCGAGATATGAGTGAGGAGGAAAGAAAAATCGTGGAACATATTCTTTCTACTGACCCGGAAATATTAAAAACTGAAGAAGCACAAGAAGCAAACTTAAAAACGACGGAAATTTCAACCCCATCTATTAGTTTGGGAACAGATAAATATCCTGCATTAAGAACTATAGCTAGATTTTTTACAGTTTTTGCATGGCTTCTGGGTATTTTTGCCGTCATTCTTGCTGTTTATTTTGGCTCAAAAGGCGAAGAAGGTCTTTTCATTGCCTTGCCGACTCTGGTTGTTGGAGCGTTAATGGTATTAGGCGTGTTAGCTGTATCAGAATCAATAAAGGTTGTTATAGATATTGAATACAACACGAGGCAATTGGCCAAGAAGAAATAGAACCAGCCAATAAAAGGTGTTGTTAAAATGGAGTTAAAAAGTATTTAGTGCATTTGTAGGCCATTCAATAGCAACTTTTTGCCAAAAGTGTTTGTTTTGGCAATACCAAAATCTTCACTCCCCCCCATTTTGTAAAAAATGGGGGGGAGCTTACAAGTAAGAATGTTACCTTAGATAAATGAAAATAATTTTTGCTTACGTAACATTTAGTATTTCCATAATATTTATTTCGTGGATTGTTGGCATGATACTGACCGCTCTGGTGAGAAAAACAACTTATTATAACAAGGAATTGTCAACTCTTAATTTCATAAAAAATGAGAAACTGAATTATTTGATGGGGGTGGGGGCAATAAAATGGATGGTAAAAAATACGTTCTTCAAATTTTTTAATCAGAAACTAAAAATAAATAGAAAAATAACTGTCTCTGAATTAGGGACTTTGCGAACAGAAATGACGAAATCAGAAATAGACCATTTGTTCGCCTTTTTGTTTGTGATGATTTTCGTTGTATTAAAAATACTGAATGAGCAATACCTGTTTGCATCGATCATTTTGATGGTAAATTTAATAATGAATGCTTATCCATCTTTACTGCAACAACAAAATAAAAGAAGAATAGACCTCCTGATTAGGAGATTTGAGAAGTCAAAATATTAAAAAACTACAGGTAAAAGGCTAAATTGAAGGTGATTGCATCTTTGGGTGTTGACTATGTCACATTCCTTCATTTTTTGTAATTAGTTTCTGTAAAAACACGCAGGCCAGGTGCTTGCTAGATTGAATTTTCATCTCAATTTATCTACCTCTTCGTCCATGCGTTTTTCTTGGATGAGATGAAAAAATATAATTAAATTTATTAGCTCAGAAAATTTTACGTATTACAGCAATAAAAAAAATTGAATTTCTAAAACAGTAAGTATGGAAAAGAAAAACTTAAACGAATTAAACACTGAAGAATTAAAGAATAAACTTAAAACGGCAAAATTCATCACCGGAATTTTGATAGGATCTTTAATTGCTTTATTCATTTCGACTATGTATTTAACCTTAACTAAGAAGTTTACTACATTGACAATTATTCCCGTTGCTCTATTGCCATTAGTGGTTCTTAATTTGAATTCTATCAAGAAGATAAAAAGTGAACTTCAATCTAGAGAAAGTGTAAAATAGTGTTTTTCATCAGAGAGTGGGGGCAATCGGTGTGCTGAAGACTTCGTTCCACATACATGTTAAAGTTTGTGCTTCTCTCCATCAGCGTTAGCGTTTCCCGAGAAAGCTATCCAAAGAAAAACGTCAATGGAAAAATGGGGAAATAGGCCTGTAGCATTCACATAAATTCAATGCAAACCTGAAAGCCTAAGTAAGTAGTTTCGGCTAGTTAGTACACCGGTTAAGATTTCTAAAAAATGAACGAAACAAACAGACCATACCTGATCCCCATTCTTGGGTTAGGGTTTTTAATTTGGCTTTTGGCAACTTTGGCTTTCCGTTTTGCAGGACACTATTTTTTTAGTACAGAATCACCCCTGATACTTACTTTTTTATATGTGGCGGTCATACCTTCGCTGGCCTTCATTTCAATCCTTACTTTCAAGAGGTTTAAATTATCAGGACTTGAAACTACGCTTGCAGGTATCCTTTTAGTATTGCCAGGGATGCTGATCGACACTTTCGTTATTCAATTTTTTAAGGAGATCTTTCCAAACATGCCTTCAAGCAGGGCGGCCTCATTTGGCTCTTGGCTCATGTGGGCCTATGCGAGCGTATTATTGACATCCATCATTAGCGGAATGCGTACAAACCATCCTAAACATTTAAAAAAGGGTGTTAATGGAGCTGATAAGGATTTTTATTCGTTGTAAACTGAAACTTAGCGTGTCTCAACCCGTCCGGGATTTCTCGGAAAGGGCATTCAAAATAATTTAAAAACGAAGAATGAAAGTAATAAAGAAGGTGTTAAAATACGTACTCTTTTTTATAGGTATTCTATTTCTAGCTGTATTAGCGATCCTAATAGGGGATTGGCAACAAACTTCTTATTTAAAACTTAGCCATACTGAAGATGCAGAAACAAACTCCTATTTAATTAAAAACGTGAATGTCCTACCCATGAACCAAGACACAATTTTGATCAATCAAACCGTTTTCATTAAAGAAGGAAAAATAGCCTCCATTGGAGGGAATGTTGAAAGTGATCACCTACAAATTATTGATGGCAGAAATGGATTTTTAATGCCTGGATTGATTGACATGCATGTACATGTATGGGATAAGCAGGAACTTGGATTATATTTGGCCAATGGGGTTACCACCGTAAGAAACGTTTGGGGAATGCCAATGCATTTAAGAATGAAAAAGGAAATAAATGCCGAAAAGATTTTTTCCCCTATGTTTTTCACCACCGGGCCCAAACTTACAGGGCCGGATTACAATGGAGACGACAACTTATCACTTCATTCGAAAGAAGAGGCGATAGAAAAGGTAAAAAGTTACAAAAAGAGAGGCTATGATTTCATAAAAACCTACAATGGTTTGCCAAAAGAAATAGGCGACGCTCTGATCAGCCAAGCAAAAATTTCCGGAATGGATATTGTATCCCACCCCTCTCACAAAGTGCCGTATTCCTATCACTTCAATGCACAGATCACTACCATTGAGCATGCGGAAGACATTGTTCAGCAACCATTGAACTATCGGTTGGATATCCCGAAGCTTGACCAGGTAGTAAAAACGTTTTCTCAATCTAAAAATACCTCATTCTGCCCAACCCTGATCGTCTATTACAACATTTACAACATGTTAAGCAATGAGAATATTTTGCAGTCAGACGAAATGGGCTACATGAATGCGCTTATTAAAATGGTGGACAGTAAAAATCAATTTGAACGATGGGAGAATGCTAAAAAGAATCATCCTTCCATTGAAAAGGAAACGCTTGACCAGCACCGCTTTCATTTGTTGACCATTAGAAAATTGGTTGATTCGGGAGTAAACATCGTCTGCGGGACTGATGCCGGGATAGGAATAACCGTCCCAGGACGATCGATTTACCAAGAACTCCAGCTGTATCGGCAAGCCGGACTTTCCAACTATGAGGTCTTAAAAACGGCAACCATTAATCCTTCAAAAACGCACCAGGTGATGAGTAATATAGGAACTATTGAGGAAAACAAAATTGCTAATTTAATTCTCTTGAAAACAAATCCCTTGGCTAATTTGCAGGCCTTGCAAAATCCGGAAATGGTTTTTATAAAAGGGAGAAAATTAGATAAAGAGGTTTTGACTAAGTTTGAGAAAAAAGCAAAGAACCGAAATAATTTATTAGCGACTATTATAAGATATATCGAAAATACACTGATTGAAAAATGAATGATCGTTCGGCCCGGTTGGCAATAGGGGGAGAATCTTGCGTTAAGCGGTAATCGCCGTTGTTCAGGAATTTGACTTTTCTAATAGCTGATCCGCTTTCTGAATGGATGAGAAAGAAATTCGTAAATCTAAGCTATCTCCCTGGTGTGTTCTTATCTCAAATGGTTTCCTTAAGCCATGCCTCCATTCGCTCCGAAACTTTGTCCGGTCACCCATTGTGCTTCTTCTGATGCCAAAAACAGAATGGCAGGAATAATGTCCTCAGGTTCTCCGATCCGGCCAAACGCAGACAGACTGGCTATTCTGTCAATCAGTTCCTGTGATTTGCCTTTCAAAAATAATTCCGTATTCATCGGCCCTGGTAAAATTGAATTCACTGTAATCCCTTTATTTCCAATTTCTTTTGCAAATACTTTTGTCATTTGTTCTACGGCCAGTTTGGTGGCAGAGTAGACCGCATAGGCGGGCATGATTAGTCGGGAAGTAGCGCTTGAAATATGGATTATACGGCCCTTTTCTTCCATTTTTTCGGCTGCCTGCTTCATCATTAGGAATGCGCTTTTTACGTTTACGGAAAACTGGCGATCAAATTCTTCTTCAGAAAAATCTTTGAGAAACTTCGTGATCATCATTCCTGCATTGTTCACCACAATGTCAACTTTGCCAAAGTGTTGGAGGGTGTGTTCAAAAAGTTTATGTACGTCTTCGCTTTTGCTTACATCTGCCTGAATGCAAATGGCATTCCCGCCCTCCGAAATGATTTCCTGCACTACCAGTGCTGCGTTAGCGGTGCCCGAATGGTAGTTGACCACTACATTTGCGCCCTTTTTGGCAAACTCGATGGCCGTCTTCTTACCCAGTCCTCTGGATGAACCGCTTACAATTACTGTTTTATCTTTGAATTCTTTCATGTGCTCTGAATTATGCTGCAAAAGTAAGGGGTATTCGTCTCAAATGAATGGTGAAGGTTTCCGTTTTTACTCAAATTTTTTCTGAACGACAGCGGAGTTTCACCGGTATGCTTTTTAAAATATTTTGTGAAATTGGAAGGTTCGAAGCTTAGTTTGAACGCAATCGCAGCAATGGTTGTATCCTCCCTGTTTAATAGCCTTTTTGCTAAATCTATTGTTTTGCTATTGCAAATAGCACAAGGTGATTTTCCGGTTACGTCCTTAATTACATTGCTCAAGTGAGTGGGATGGATGTGCATCATTTCAGCGATGTCCTGAATTTCCAGGTACTCATCCACTTCACCCGAAATTAATTTTTCCAAATGAATGTCTAAAATTGAATTAAATGTTTCGGTTATCTCTGCAGATCTTTTCTTCATCCTTGTCATCCATTAAGGGGAGGTCGCATCCATCTGTTTCTGAAAAAGCAGTCTAAATTCTTACCTGAATGGATGATCGTATTAATAGACAAAGCAATATAGGAAAACGCTGTGAAACAAAAAAATGTCATTCCAGATCGCCAAAAATAATCGGGCGTAAACAATCGGATCAGGGCAACTCCTCATCTTTTGGATACCTCATTTCAGGGAGTCCCCCGAAAGTGGAGAGATCGTATGCAACTGATGTTGAAAAGGCCGGTCGACATCTCCACTATTCACCATTTCAGCAGTATAAGGTCTCAAAATAGTTAATTAAAGCCTTAAAAAAACGATTTATTTTGATTATATTCATGTTTTAGTTGTCATGACGAATATATTTGCCAATATGCTACTACATTTCGCAACGGTCGTCTTAGAAAGGCCCACTGCATTCATTGTGCTTAGTGCCATTGGAGCTATTGGTGCGCTGTGTTTGCTCTTAAGTATTTGGGCCGTTTTTGACCTGTCACGACGACAGGGCATTTCTAGAGCTGAAAAATCTGCACTCACTTTTTTAGTCGTTAGAAGGCCGATTTATGGAATTTTTTTGTATCTGATTGAAATAAGGAAAAATTTACCCAAAGAAAAGTGAAATACGATGGCGCTTAATTTTAAATCATTTCAAACGTATTCATTTCGTTATTTTGATCAACGGGCAGTAATTTCTTCACTGCTGTTGATACTTCCCAATGCCATCCTTAGGGGATGTATGTACGGAATGTTAAATGCGGCAAGCGGTGAGTATGGGTATTAGATTGAATTCATTCGTTGTAGACGCTCTCCGTATGAAAAAAACACCAATGCTGTTTTTCGTTTTTGCTTTTCACCAGGCCTTTTCCCAAGAGATAAAAGGCAGGATCTTGGATCATTCCCATCTTAAAGCAATCCCTTATGCCTCTGTTTATTATCACAAGGAAGAGGTGGGGACCTATGCGGATTCGACAGGCCGCTTTAGCATTCGGAAAATTTTGGGAGATACCTTAATGATAAGTGCCATGGGGTTTGAAAAGTATCTCATTCCCGTAGATAAAAATACAAATACGATAAATATCAGCCTTGTTCCGCTTAGCATTGACTTAAAAGAAGTGGTAATTACTGAGAAAAAATATAATGACAAAAAGAAGACGAAAAGCCTACGTATAGGCAACTTATCGGCTAAGCATCATATGTATACTTCAGGACTTAAAGGGCGTACCATTGCTTATTTAGTGAAGACAGAAGCTACTGTTAAAGGTCAGATTAAATCGATTCAATATAGCGTTAATCACTTTAATCATCCTGAAATTACAGAGGCCATTGTGAGCGCGCATTTATATACGGTAGATCCGAATACCGGAAAACCCAAAGACGATTTGCTGATAAATGCTGGGTTTTTGAAAGTCAGAAAAGAAGACAAGATCCTGGTGGTTGATTTAGCTCATCTGCATATTGAATTACCAGTTGGAGGTGTCTACATTGGATTAGAGTGGCTTGGACAAAGTCCATGGTACACCCTGAAAAAATCCGCGAAACCTACTACTGTTTATACAAAATTTTTAGGTAAAGATTGGCAACTGTATTCTACGCAAAAGAGACAAACGACATCTTCGAAGAACGGCAAAAAAAAAGTTCAGCAAGCTTATTTTGAAGAACCTAATTTTAGCATAACGCTTGTCTATTAACCTAAAATACGTATGAGCAATTTTATATGCTGATCAATGAGCATTTAGTGAGATGGCGTCTTCCTTCGTGCTTTCTATTTCAAAGGTGAATTGGTTGAATTTAGGTTTATCTGTAATACCTCACCTCGTTTTTTAGTTGCCGGCTATATTTGATGGATTAACAGTTCAAGATGAAGGAACTGCGAACGATATTTTTTTAATCGGGTAATTTTACTCGATTAGGAGGGGAAAAACCTCTATACCTTTATTCTTAGCTATACAATCTATCCTATAGACCATTGGTTGATGAAGAATACAGTAACAGACGTTCGTTTCACCACACAGAAGGCCTTGGTTTCTTTAGGAATAGTGGAGGGAGGCAGGCAATGCCTTTCAGCAAGAACAATCCATTAATAAAATACCACCAAATGATGCAACCAACAGACAAACTGACTGCCTTAGAAATTGAACAAATCATAAACGCAGCTGCTCCGGACCAAGCATTGTTGCAGCAGTTTCAAATGGACAATGAAACAGCCAAGAGGATCGCCATGATGATTGCGGGTAAAATCCCTAAAGTAGGAGGAGTATTGTCTGTGCTCATGTCTTTATTTTGGCCGAGCGATGAAGTGTCCATTTGGGATCAAATCAAAGATAAAGTAGAGGCACTGGTAGATCAGAAAATTGCGGCTAACAATCTTGCCAAGCTCAGGAGAGATTTAAAAGGAATTCAAATCAATTTAAATAACTATCAGAGACTCTCCGATAAAGCACAAAAGCAAAGCGCTCTTCAGTCGGTGAACACCACCATAGAGGCCATGATTCCTTCCTTTTTAAGTGGAGATGTCGCTTCGGGTTTTTCCTGCTTTTGGGGGATCGCCCTGTTGCATCTTGCTGTTCGAAAGGAACTCTGGGAACTCTATCAGGACCAGGCAAATGAAGATCTCTTGCGAGAATATACTCTCTTGTATTGTAAATTTGGACGTGTCGCTCTTTCAACTATTTACAATTCACGATTGGATAAACTGAAGCTTGATGTCATCTCGACGAATGAACCGGGCAAAGCGTCTAACTGGATTATCGAGGTAAAGATGACGGATGAAGGACAATCTATTTATCAGTATAGCAAATATTTTCGATTTAGGGAATGGAACACGGATGTCCTGAACAACTGTACCGTTGAGTGTAACCAGAGACTTGCGGTTAAATGGAGCGGGCTTGACAATCAATTGAAAATAGACCTTGCCTCTTGGGCATACGAGGCCATTATCGAACTTGAAAAGGAGTACAGATTTACAGAAAATCAGCTGGTAACGCTGGTGAAAGGTGCCATGGAGGAATCGGATTATACGACTTATGCGATGAAGTATTATCCAAATGAGAGTATGTATCATCATCCCCAAACGTCAGAACCCGTTAAAAGAACACCAGTCCTTCCCTTTGCGCGGTTAAATCCATTTTAAGGCCCCTTGCAAAACAGGTAACGCTGAAGCATTAGAGGCCACCATGCGTTCATGTCTGGCTTACCAAGTGCTGCGGCTTTTTTATGGAGCTACGCTTTGCGGCTAGTTCCATTATTAACAGTCTTGTTATCAGTGGTATATGGTAATTATTTGTGCTTAATCAGCGGAGGAAAAGCTGAGTGGGGAAACCCGCTTTCTTATAAGGCTAAAAGGCAGAAGGTAAGTGTTCGTTCACTGGCGGCTTATCAACAATTTTACAGGTCGATTTATCGTTCCCTTTTCGCGTCGTTAATAAACGTTTCCAAAAAATACTCAATCCCTGTCGTGGCATACCCTAAAAGTCTCGAATTTTCACCAAGTTCTGAAGAGACGATGGTGGTTTTATCTCTAATCTGGGTCATGCAATAGGTGTTAATGGCCTGTTGCATAGGCAGGGTGATGTATTGTTTCGCATCGGCAATTTTTCCGCTTAAAATAATCATCTCAGGGTTAAACAGCTGAATGAGCATGGCGATTCCTTTGCCCATATGGGTGCCAATATTAGACAATAGCTGAATGGCATACTGATCGCCTTTATTAGCTGCTTTAATGATCAACGCGGGTTCAATCCGGGCGAGTTCTTCCTGCGAGAGGTCACTCAACATCGAGTTTTTGCCAGATAAAATACCTTCTTTAGCCATTTCTGATAAGGCATTTCCTGAAGCGATGGTCTCCAGGCATCCGTGCTTACCGCAATAACACAAAGAACCATTTTCTACAAATGGAATATGTCCTAACTCGCCCGAGAAGCCACATGTGCCCTGCCTTAATTTGCCGTCCATGATGATGCCTAATCCGACTCCCCAATCCATCAGCAAGATCAGGGCATTTTGCTTTCCCCTGGCCATGCCGTGGGTAAACTCTGCCATGGAGGATCCATTGACGTCATTTTGGATAACGACCGGCAGCTTTAACCTCTTTTCAAAAGCAGTGGTCAGGGGAATATTTTCCTGATCGCTCAGGAAATAACTGTAATTTTCTCCTTTTTTTGCATCGATTAACCCGGGCATCCCTACACTACAACCTATTAATTGATCCTTCGTAATGCATTGTTCGGCAAGAATTTGTTGGAGATGAGTATGCAAAATATTGAAAAAATCAAACCTGCTTTTCGAAATGGAAAGTGCAATTGTTCGAGGATGAAACAGAAAATTATAATTGTTATCTATAATCGCTATTTTCGTATGAAACAATTCGATATCGATACAGATTATGAGGATTCTTCTATTGGTAAGGCCGTATAAATCTGGCTTTCTGCCACCCAGAGAGGCTCCATAGCCTTTTTTCTCTATCCAATTTTCTTTTGCCAATCCACTCATCAGCTTAAGAATGCTGGGGCTGCTCATGTTCATTAGTTGGCACAAGGAAGAAACAGAAGAGGGGCCGGTAGTAAACAGGTGCTTTATGAGCTGGTAGCGTTGTAAAGACTGCTTCTTATGGGAAGGAGTCGTTAGATTATTTAATAGGCGAAGATTCATTTACTTAATCTAATTTTTTATCTAAGTTATATAACTTCTATTGAAAAAGTAAATAAGTTTTTGGCATACATGAATATTTAACGAATGTGTTGTGTTTTTGATAACTTCTCACTAATATTAGCTAACCAAATATTCAAGAAGACTGCCTTGTCACAGCAACCATCAACGACAGAAAGAAGCTTTTATTAGACACAATTCAACTAAATGAACCCAACAGAACCACAACGAACGAACTCCAGACGAGATTTTCTAAAGAAGACAGCGGTAGGAGTGGCCGCATTTACCATTGTTCCCCGGTACGTCCTTGGCGGACAGGGATTTATTGCGCCTAGTGATAAATTAACCAAAGCAGTCATAGGGGTAGGCTCCATGGGACGTGGCCACTTTGCTTACGATGGGACTCAAGTGGTCGCCATTTGCGATGTAGATAAAAGGCACCTGGCCAAAGCACTTCCGTTGTTGGATAAAGGGGTGAAAGTTTTTGGAGATTACCGCGAGATGCTTCGCCTGCCCGAAGTAGATATTGTTCACATCGCTACTCCGCCTCACTGGCATGGCATTATGGCTGTCGACGCCGCCAATGCTGGCAAAGATATCTGGTGTGAGAAACCAATGACACATACCATTGGAGAAGGGAAACGAGTGATGGAAGCGGTTCAGCAGCATGGGCGCATGTTTCGCTTAAATACCTGGTTCCGTTTTAAAGATACTTTTTATGGAATGGGAACCACCGTTCAACCTATCAAAAAGCTGGTGGATAGTGGATTGTTAGGTTGGCCCTTGAAGGTAACCGTAAGTAAGCATACCGGGTATGACTGGAAATTTTACTGGGTTGGAAAAGAGGACCTTCCGGTCGAGCCTGTTCCCGCAGAGTTGGATTACGATGCCTGGCTAGGCCCTGCTCCCTTTAAACCATACAGCACCCACCGTGTACACCAGACGTTTAGAGGCTATTGGGACTATGATGGCGGAGGATTAAGCGACATGGGACAACATTACCTTGATCCTATCCAGTATTTCCTGGGGAAAGACGATACGAATCCCGTATCTGTTGAAGTTGATGCCCCTCAACAACACAGCGATGCGGTGGGTACCTGGCGTCGCATTACCTATACGTATGCGGATGGATGTCAGATTATTCTAGATGGAGAAGGGAAAGATGCCAACGTACCGTATATAGAAGGTCCGAAAGGGAAATTATACCCTGGTTTTAAATCGGATATTCCCGACCTGCAAAGAAAATTAGCTGCTTTTCCCGAACCGGCTCCGCAAATGACCGATTTTGTGGAATCGGTCAAAACCCGACGCCCCTTTGCTTTGAATGAGCAAAATGGACACCGTTCCTGCAATATCATTAATATAGGGTTAATTGCCCTTCGATTGGGACGTTCATTAAACTTCGACCCTGTGAAGCAGGAATTCATTGATGATGAGGCCGCCAACAGATACATAAATCCGGTCATGAGGGCACCTTATACCCTTTAAATTACTCAAATAGTCAGCTAACATTTTAGACAATATTAATGATAAAGAAAATAGTATGTATCCTGTTTGCGATCATGCTGCTGCATCAAGTGGCAGCAGCGCAGGAGAAGAACGATCAACGTACGGTGACTACACGAATAGCCGATTTACTTGCCCAGCTTCCAGCCGGGAATGCAAAACAGTGGAAAGGGAATATGCAAGAAATAACCCAGTTGGGAGAGGAGGGATATGTCGTGCTCATCAGCGGACTAAGTACCCCTGGGAAGGGCAGTAATGCCTTAATCGAGTATGCCATCAGCGGGTTCTCTGCCTATGTTACCCAACAGGGACAGGAGGACTGGCGGAAAATGAGTGTAAAAGCTTATTGTAGTGCTTTAGATAAATTAACAGATCTTCAGAATAAGGCATTTATTATCAGTCAACTTGAGTTAGTGGGGAAAGACGATGCTGTCGCCTGTCTGGAAAAATATGTCACAGACCCTGCCCTTACCGATGCTGCATCCAGGGCCTTAGTGAAGATAAACACTGCTGCCTCCAAGCAGGCGCTAATAAACGCCTTGTCCAGGACAGAGGACCGCCTTTGTCAACTGTCGATTATTGAGTCGCTTGGGCATACCGGTTCAAAAGAAGCAGCAAAGGCAATTGTATCTAAGTTAGCTGGTGCGGAGGAGAATTTACGAAAGGTAAGTCTGTTTGCACTGGCCAATATCGCAGATCCTGCTTCTGAGGATGTGCTTGCAGCAGCAGCTGGCGCAAGCACATTTACCTATGAAAACACCAATGCAACAGCGGCCTATCTGCTGTATGCCGAAAAATTGATGCAGCATGGAAATCGATCACAGGCAAATGCCATCGCGAAAGAACTATGGACCAAGGTAAAGGCCAATGACCAGGTGTATATCCGAATAGCCGCCTTAAAGTTACTGGCAGATTATAGCCAGCAACAGGCGGAAGAGTACCTCCCTGCTGCCATCGATGATCCCAGTTTTGAATACCGGGCGGCAGCACTTAGACTGGCTATCCCCCAACTAACGGCCGCAAATACCGGATTATGGCTTAAAAAGATGACGCAAACGGATGTCAACACCCAAATAGCCATCGTCAAAATGCTTGGAGAAAGTAATTCTCAGACTGCTTTACCCGATGTGTTGAAATTGTTGCGGCATAAAGATGCCTCTTTAAGGGCCGCGGCTGTCAGTGCTGCGGTGCAGATCGGTCAGGCGGCTGTACTGGAAAATCTCCTTAAAATGGCCGAAAAGGGAAACCCGGAGGACATCTCTACTGTCTCTAAAGCGCTCCTGATCATGAAAGGAGAAGAAGTTGCTTCCTCCATTGCGGCCTATTTACCCAAAGCCAGCCCATCGCTTAAGGTCGCATTGATTCATGTTCTTGGCTCGCGCGCTGCAAACGCACAACTGAGTGTCATTTACGCTGAACTAAAAAGTAAAAATCCGGAAGTAAGAAAAGCGGCGTTTAAAGCATTAAAGCACACCGTCACGACGGAGAACCTTTCCGAGCTATATGCCTTATTGAAAGAAACGAACGATCAGGCGGAATTAACAAGTATCCAGGAAGCAGTGATTGCTTCATTTAGTGGGGCAGCCGGTAAGGAGACACAAGTAGCCATGGTGCTTCAACAATTAAGTACGAGTGAGGCTGGTAAGAAGATATTTTATTATAAGATCCTGGCCAGCTTGGGTGGAGAAAAAGCATTGGCTGCTGTTTCTGCTGCTTTTAACGAAGGGAATGAAACAGAAAAAACGGCCGCGTTGGAGGCTTTAGCAGCATGGAATGACGAGGGAGCAGCGGCCGAATTGATCAAAGTGGCACGTCAGTCCGTGAACGAGGCCTATGTAGATGAATCATTGAAAGGTTACCTTCGTTTGATCCGACTCTCTTCCGATACACCGGAGCAAAAATTGCTGATGCTCCGAAATGCAATGGAAGTCGCCAGAACCATTGCTCAGAAGACACAGATACTGAAAGATGCAGGGCAGGCAAAGACATTCAATACCCTTGTTTTTGTGGGGAAATACCTCGACGACACAAGCCTGGAACAGACGGCTGCACATACGCTTATGAATGTGACACTGGCTGGAAAATACGAAGGAACGCTCATAAAACACTTATTGAACAAAACCATTCAGCTCATTAAAGGAGCGGATAGTGAATACCAAAAAGAAGCGATCCGAAAATACCTTTCAGAGATGAAGGAAGAGGAAGGGTTTGTACCCGCCTTTAATGGATCGGATCTTTCCGGATGGAAAGGCTTGGTTGCCGATCCTATTAAACGTTCGAAGATGGATGCCGCAACATTGGCCGCAGCACAAGAAAAGGCAGATGTAAAGATGCGCGAAAGCTGGGTGGTGAAGGATGGGGAGTTGCATTTCATGAGTCAGGGAGATAACCTGGCAACCGTTAAGAAATATGGTGATTTTGAGATGTTAGTAGATTGGAAAATTATCGATGATCAAAAAGGGGAAGGGGATGCCGGTATCTATTTAAGAGGTAGCCCCCAAGTACAAATATGGGACAATGCGCGGGTAAATGTAGGTGCACAGGTGGGCTCAGGCGGATTGTATAATAACAAGGTACATCCGAGTAAGCCCCTGCTGGTAGCCGATAACAAACTCGATGAGTGGAATACATTCCGGATTTTAATGAAAGGCGATCGCGTCACTGTTTACCTGAATGGTCAACTGGTCACCGATAATGTGATTCTCGAAAATTATTGGAATAGGGATCTTCCGATCTTTGCAGAAGAACAAATTGAATTACAGGCCCATGGTTCTCCCGTAGCCTATAGGGATATCTTTATTAAAGAAATTCCCAGGCCAAAGCCTTTCGAGCTGAGTGTGCAGGAGAAAAAAGAAGGGTATCAAATCCTTTTCGACGGTACGCACATGCATCATTGGGTAGGCAATACCACCGATTACATTCTGGAAGATGGAAATATAGCCATTCGGCCTAAACCGGGAAAGGGATCGGGAGGTAACTTATTTACAAAAGAACAATACAGCGACTTTATTTTCCGTTTTGAGTTTCAATTAACACCCGGGGCAAACAATGGTTTGGGGATAAGAGCGCCTTTAGAGGGAGATGCTGCCTACGAAGGAATGGAGTTACAAATCTTAGACAATGAAGCGCCAATTTATAAAGACCTTCATGCCTACCAATACCATGGTTCGATTTACGGGATTGCCCCTGCTAAAAGAGGTTTTCTGAAGCCCGTCGGCGAATGGAATGAAGAAGAAGTCATCGTGAAAGGCACTAAAATAAAAGTGATTCTCAATGGGACTGTGATCCTCGACGCAGATATAAGCGATGCCCAAAAAAATGGAGCGATAGATGGGAAGAAACATCCTGGACTACTTAGAGAAAGTGGGCATATCGGTTTTCTGGGGCATGGCTCCCCGGTACAATTCAGACATATTCGAATAAAAGATTTAACTAAGAAATAATAATTTGTTTTCAAATAATAGCTAATGACTAGAGAAGACATAAAGGAATTAACTCCTGGTAATTCAAGAAGAAATTTTATTAAAACAACGTCCCTGGCGGCAGCAGGATTAATGATCGTGCCCAGACATGTTTTGGGAGGTAAAGGTTTTTTAGCTCCAAGCGACAGGCTGCAAGTGGCTGGAATTGGCGTGGGCGGGAAAGGGGAAAGTGATCTGACAGGGGTATTTAGTGGCGGGAAATCAGATATTGCCTTTCTATGTGATGTGGATGACCGAAGAGCCGCCGGATCGGTGAAACGTTTTCCGAAAGCGACCTATTACAAAGATTATCGAAAAATGCTGGATAAGGAGGCGAAAAATATAGATGCCGTTGTCATTTCCACACCTGATCACAATCATGCCATGCAGGCGATGGCCGCCATGCAACTGGGTAAACATGTGTATGTGCAAAAACCGTTGACTCATGATATCTATGAGGCAAGGGTATTAACAGAAGCCGCGAAGAAATACAAAGTAGTGACGCAGATGGGCAATCAGGGCTCCTCTGGCGAAGGTGTCCGGAAATTGCAGGACTGGCTCGATGCAGGGCTGATTGGAAAGGTACACACTGTTTACTGCTGGACTAACCGACCCGTATGGCCTCAGGGAATCCAATGGCCTTCCAAGCCGGGTAATATCCCGCCGGAACTGGATTGGGATCTATGGTTGGGAAGCGCTCCTTATAAACCTTATATCGATAAATTAGTGCCTTTTAACTGGAGAGGATGGTGGGATTATGGAACAGGGGCCATTGGCGATATGGGATGCCATTTAGTCGAACCTCCTTTTAGAATTCTGAACCTCGATACCCCTGTCAGTGTAGAGTGCAGTGTGGGAAGCGTTTATGTGGATGAATTTAAGAGAGGTTATTTCCCTGAAAGCTGTCCACCTTCAAGTCACGTGATCATGACCTTTGAAGAGACCAGAAAAACAAAAGGAAATCTCCAAATGCATTGGATGGATGGCGGTATTAAACCGAAACGTCCGGAAGAGCTATTGCCTAATGAACCCTTCGGTGACAACGGTACTTTATTTATTGGTACCAAGGGAAAGATGCTTTGTGATACCTACGGAGCAAATCCTCGTTTGTTACCGCTTACTAAAAATACATCAGACCGTACCAAACCAAAGGTACAAAGGGTACCTGGTGATGTGGCTGGACATTACACGCAATGGGCCGAAGCGGCAATTGCAGGCTATGGAAACATAGAGCTTAGTTCGCCTTTCGAAATTGCGGGACCCCTCACTGAGACCTTACTGATCGCCAATCTTGCAATACGCGGAATGGATGTGCAAAGACCCAGAGCAGATGGAAAAGGAATGGTGTATCCCGGCAGAGATATGAAACTGATGTGGGATAAACACCACCTGCGCGTCACTAATTTTGATGAGGTGAATCAATTTGTTAAAAGAGAATACCGTCCGGGTTGGAGTCTTGGAGAATAAATAACCATATGTCGTTGAAAAAAAAAAATATAAGTGTATTGGTGGTAGGCTGCGGGAACATGGGCGCATCCCATGCCATGGCTTACCATGCCCTCGATGGTTTCGAAATCTGCGGATTGGTGTCTACCGGGAACAGCAAGGTGGTGTTAAATGAAAAATTGGGCGGCGGCTACGCTTTGTTCACGGATTACGATGAGGCCCTCTCCACTACTCAACCAGAGGCAGTATGCATCTCCACGTATCCCGATACACATGAGGAATTTGCGGTGAAAGCTTTTGAACATGGATGTCATGTATTCATTGAAAAGCCATTGGCTGACACTGTTGAAGGGGCACAACGGGTAGCCGATGCGGCGCGAAAAGCAGGTAAAAAATTGTTGGTGGGTTATATTTTACGTTATCATCCCTCTTGGGAAAAATTCATTGAACTTGCACAGGAAGTGGGTAAGCCGCTGGTAATGCGGATGAATCTGAACCAACAGAGCCATGGTACAAAATGGACCGTACACCGTAATCTCATGAAGAGCCTCAGTCCAATCGTAGATTGCGCGGTACATTACATCGATGTGATGTGTCAGATGACACGTTCCAAACCTTTGCAGGTGAATGCCATTGGTGCCAGATTAACCGACGACATCCCTCTGTGGAACTACAACTATGGTCAGCTTCAAATCCGGTTCGAAGACGGCTCCGTAGGCTGGTATGAAGCGGGATGGGGCCCCATGATCAGTGATCATGCTTTTTTCATTAAGGATGTGTTTGGTCCAAAGGGATCCGTCACTATCTTGGCGAAACAGGCGGCAGCTGCCGGAAATTCCGATAATATCGATGCCCATACCAAAACCGAATCAATAAAAGTACATTATGCCGATCTGAATGACCAGAATGAGTTCACCAAACAGGATAAATGGATAGACCTCACAGATGAACCTGATCATCAGGAATTATGTAATCGGGAACAACGGTATTTCCTAAAAGCCATCAGAGAAGATATCAACCTGGATCATCCCACAGAGGATGCCATCAACAGTTTAAAGATTGCTTTCGCGTGTGATGAGTCCGTAAAAACAGGCCACAGTGTGAACTTGTAACATTGCATTATCTAAAAACATACTATAGGTCCGACAGAAATAAATGTTGGATTCATGAGGTGGTAAATAACTAAATGGTGTTAGATTTAAACTATACCAGCTTTTCACGTGTCACATTTTTTTAAACATCGTACTCATGCAGGTTATAAGAAATCTATGGCTTGTCCTTATTTGCATAACTCATTTCGTTTTTTCGCAGGAAATCAGCGGCACGGTGAGAAATCAATCCGATCTTAAGGAAATTGCTTTTGCTTCCATTTATTATAAAAAAGTGGGTGTGGGTACTTATGCAGATACTGCGGGATGCTTCACATTGCGAAAAATTTTTCTAAATACCTTAATCATTAGCGCAATCGGATTTGAAAAAATTTCGATTCCAGTAACTCAAAACTTCAGAGTGCTGAGTTTCCGCTATTGTCCCTGACAGAACAATTCAATTTACGCCTTGATATAGCAGGCAGAACAAACGATATTAACGAATGTGTTTAAGGGCAAGAGAACAGAATTAAATTATAGGAGGACAATGACGTGTATTGAAGCAGCACTGAGCCAATAAACGAAATCCGACAACCTGATTAAAAGCTATTCAACATGGAAGACAGGATGAAAGAGAATAAAAAAACATATTTCATTCCAAATATTTTCTTTATCGTCTTTGCATCTAATTTTTTTTAAGGTCTGCCTGGAAAAGGGTTATCTTGCGATATCAGTTGTAAAGCTTTCTCCAGCACTTCATCTCTTCCCTCACGTATTCCTCTTAGGGTCGGCTTCACAAGTACATCGGGGACGATTCCTATTCGTTGGGTTTCTCTCCCGTCGGGATAAAATATGCCCAGGCCGGTGATGTAAGTCTGGAAATTTCCGGGAAGCGTCACTAAAGAGGCATTGCCATCTGCACCGGAGGTCTGGCTGCCCACGATGGTTGCACCGGGGGCCGTTTGAAGAGCCATCAGTGTAAACTCGGCATGACTTTGTGAGGTTTCATCACAGAGTAGGATCACTTGTCCTTTGTAAGCATTTGGGTTTTTCTTTCCACAATAGAGTTCCCTGGCGAAACGGAAATTTCCCGGATAAGTTAAATCTGGTGTGGTCACCTTCACAAATGGAGTTGGCTGGCTGTTAAGAAAATCGGCCACTGCATAAAGGGTGCTTTTAGGATAATTTCTTACATCGAACACAATCGCTTTTGTTTCTTTAAGCTGTGCGATCAGCCGCGGTACTTGGCTAACGGTGAGGTTTCCCATATGTACATACCCAATATTGCCTTCCAATATCTTGATGGTGTCTCTGGAATTGTCTTGTCCCCAGGTATAGCCTAACTGTTTGAAAGGTACTCTTGGGATCGTCTTCTTGCCAATGACGCCCCCCCGTTCATACTCAGTTTCGACAGTATCGGTAGAGCCATTAAAAAGAAGGACAGGAATGTCTCTTTGTTTTACGGATTTGTTTGAGGCACCAATGTATTTGGAGTTTTCATCAAAAAGCTGCTGAATGCTACGCTTATCAATACTTAAAAAAACATCGCCAACTCGGATATCATGTGCTCTGGCCAAACTGTCGTTATAAAACCCAACCACTACCGCTTTATCCTCTATTAATCGAACTTTAAAGGGTGGCCATTTTAAGCCAAAATGTTGGTTGATATAGGGAGTCGAAAATTTCGCATGGCTGTCATCGATTTTAGCCGTTAGCTCCAGGATTGCAAGGTGATAGGAAAGAACATTCGGTGCTTCGGAAAACTTAGGAATCATTTCTTGGAGTACCATCTCCCAGGGTTGATCTGTCTGGTAACGATAAGGAAATAAATAGTGGATAATGTTCCAATAACGGGCTAAAGTTAATAGCCTAAGCTCCGGAGAGGGGAAAATGGAGTCTTTATATTTCTTTTCATTGCTGAAAACAGGGTTGCCTACCTTTGTGACGGATACATAATGATTCGGTTTCTGATTTCGGTTGTATTGAATGTAAACGAGTTTAGCGATCAGCGCTTCATTAAAAGTGTCGGTATTCCGAAGCCAGGACATGTCCAGATTGAATTTTTTTTCACCGTCCATTTCCATTTGGCAGCTGTTGCATTTCCTGACCGTCCCCAGCTTTTCTATCCATTCCAGGTAATAGGCATTGATGGCTTCCTTTGAATGGAGTGTTTGAATGGTAGTTAGGCCTGTGCGGAATGTTTCGTCCCAATCGATTTTACCCTGAGCTACCGTAGGGTGATAATACTTTAGAAATCCCCAAATTTTGATGAAAGTGGCCACTTTTTCGGTTTCTTTCTCATTCGCAGATATCGGATTTGTCAAGGAGAGACAACACACACAAAACAATAGCAAAAAATATTTCATATAGGACATGATGAAGTAAGGCCAGTCAAATATAGCCAATCTGACTGGCTGTTAAAGGTGCTTTTGAGGATTTTAACATTTGATAACAATTTACAATGAAGGCCATTTTTGACTGTAACAGCTGGCTGGTTTTTCTCGATAGCAACCAAATTTTTGTATGAATTTGCCTATCCATGGCGATGGGAAACGTCAAAAAGGGACATTGGATGCCTTTTTAAAACATTTTTCTTAATTTGGCTTCTCGTTAAGTGCATGAAAAATTACCAAACATATGGCGATGTTCAGCTTTTTGATCTGATCCGAAAGGGCGAGCAGAAAGCGTATGCAGAAATGTATGGTCGGTATTGGGCAGTACTTTACCGTCATGCACTGCACATGGTGCGGGATGAAGAAATGGCCGAGGACATTCTTCAAGACGTTTTCTTAAACCTGTGGGATAAGGCACCTCAAATTCATCTCCGCTCGAACATCGCTAATTACTTGTATACTGCGGTTCGTAACCGAATATTTGATCAATGGAGCCATGCCCGTGTCAAAGAGAAATACGCGGATTCCTATAGGGAATTTTTGAGGCAGGGGGTTTGTGAGACCGATTTTATGGTCAGAGAGAAAGAACTACGTCGATTGATTGAACAGGAAGTGGCTTCGCTTCCTGAAAATTTAAGAAAATCCTTTGAGCTTAGTCGCAATGCGCATTTAACTTACCATGAAATTTCCGAAGAATTGGGGATTTCCGAAAATTCAGTTCGAAATAATGTAAGTCGCGCTTTGAAGGTACTAAAGGATAAATTTGGCGACATGGTCGTTTTATATTTTATTTTTTTGAACTGATAGTCAGTCGATTATTCTTTTTTTTCTAAAAAACTTCACTTTTTATGAGAGGCCGGGTGAGCCTGAACGTCTTTAGATGGTATCATGAATCGGATATAAACGAATGGAAACATCAAAGATCGAACAAGTGATTCGCCGTTACCGCGAAGGAACCACCACTCCGGAAGAGAATGCCTGGCTGGAAAGTTGGTATTTAGCAGAAGGGAAGCGTCTTCCTAAAATGACGGATCCGATTGATTATTCAGCGAAGGGCCAAAAAATATGGGGGCGGATCCAGAAAAAACTGCCTTCTGAAAATCGCTCAATGCAGCCTTGGAAATTGATTGGAGTTGCTGCCGCGATCTTAATGCTCTTAGGGTTAGCTGTTTATTATTTCAACCCAAAAGCACTTTTCTTTGCACCTCGGGATTCAAGGGCTACGGAGATACAGCCCGGAGGAAACAAGGCTTACCTGACTTTGGCCAGTGGGCAGAGAATTTCTCTGACAGATACCGTGCATGGAGTTCTTGCCCAGGAAGTTGGAGTTCGTATTACTAAAACTGCTGAAGGTCAATTGATTTATGAGGTACAATCTGCGGTAAATACAGGGGAAAATGAGGGCTTTAATACCATTGAAACGCCGAATGGGGGGCAGTTCCAGGTCCGTTTGCCGGATGGTACTTCGGTTTGGTTAAATGCGTCCTCTACTTTAACATATCCGGTCAGTTTTTCTTCAAAGAAAGAACGTTTCGTCACACTTTCCGGAGAAGCTTATTTCGAAGTGGCTAAAGATCAAACGCGTCCTTTCATCGTTTCATCCGGTAGCCAGAAAGTTGAAGTATTGGGAACCCATTTCAACGTGAGTGCATATAGCGATGATTCGGTCATTCGCACCACCCTGCTGGAAGGGAAAGTTCGTGTACAAACAACTGGACCAGTGCCTGAATCCATCCTTCTAAAGCCGCATGAACAATTAGTGAACAATCAGGGAAAGCTAAATGTATTCCCAGTAGAACCACTACACGTCATCGAATGGAAGAACGGCTTTTTTAGATTTGATGGGAAAGATCTGGAACACTCATTAAAAGAAATTGCCAGATGGTATAATGTAGAAATTAACTATTCCAACCAGGCATTAAAAGCGGAACCACTTGCCGGACGCATTAGTAAATACAGTAGCATTCGTGAAGTATTAACTAAAATGGAGCTTACAGGAGCTTTCCATTTCACAGTAGATGGCCGAAAAATTTTAGTCGAATAAATTATCAACCACCAGAGAATAAACAGAAACATTCACCCAATGCAATGCCATCTCATAAAAGAGGTTCTTTGCAAAAAACTAAACAAGCATGCAAGCACACATATACGATCCTCCATAGCCCCCTTCTTTTCATGTCGTAAAAAAACCGGAAGCGCTTGCAACACTCCCGGTAGATTTTTCGGACATGAACCAAAATGTAGTCTGTGAACCAATTTTGAATTTATCCAAAAAATCAAATGTACAAATTTTACCCTAAAAGAAGTGGGTTAAGTCCCCTTATAACTAAAATCCTGCTCACAATGAAATTAACAGTAGTGATCTTGTTCATTGCCATTCTACAAGTCGCTGCAGCAGGATATGCTCAGAAATTTACTTTAAATGAACGAAAGGTAAGCATAGCGCAGGTTTTTCAAGAGATTAATAAACAAACCGGTTACGATGTATTTTATTTACCCAAAGTAATCAATACCGGAAAAACCATTCAGGCAAATTTTACAAATGCCAGTTTGGAAGAGGTAATGAAGGCATGTCTGGCGGACCAAGACCTGACCTATACCATCGATCAGAAAACAATCGTCATTAGAGCAAAAGAAAAGAAAACTCAGGAGTCCTTCCCCGAACGAGTTCTTTCCATAGATGTCAGCGGTCGGGTAGTCGGGGAAAATGAACTCCCGCTTCCCGGTGCAACAGTCAAGCTAAAAGGCAGTAACCGGATAGTCACCACTAATGAAAGGGGAGAGTTTCTATTTTCCAATGTGGAAGAGAAAGCTACTTTTGTGATTTCATATCTGGGCTATGAAACGAAAACCATAAACGTGTTTGGTAAAGAGATGGGAATGATCAGGTTGATTATTTCAAATTCCAAACTGGATGAAATCCAGGTAATTGCGTATGGAACCACCACACAGCGCTATAACCTCGGTTCTGTGTCTAAGATTGGTTCGGCAGATATGGAAAAACAAGCGCATTCAAATCCACTGTCAGCCCTACAGGGCCGTGTTGCCGGACTGGTGGTGAACATGGCCAGCGGGTTACCCGGCGCGAGCATTCAGGTGCAGGTAAGGGGACAGAATACCCTGATGCCAACGTTGGGAGCCGCTAACCCGATAGACCAACCCTTATTCATTATAGATGGTGTTCCTTTTGCTCCCCAAAATGGAAATATTAATCAAATGGCATCTGCTCAATCGCCCGGTGTGGGAGCCATTTTTAATAATCCAAGAGGAGGATTTAGCCCCTTTAACAGCATCAATCCGGCCGATATAGAAAGTATTGAAGTGTTAAAAGATGCAGATGCTACTGCTATTTATGGTTCCAGAGGTGGAAACGGGGTCGTTTTAATTACAACTAAGAAGGGTGAAACCGGGAAAACGGGTTTTCAGCTTAATTTTTCAGAAGGAATGAGCAGCATCGGGAAGACCATGCCAATGATGTCTACGGAACAGTACCTTGAGATGCGGAAAGAAGCCATAGCGAATGGCAATTTTACCCCTAATCTTACTCAATCAAGTGCGGGTTACGCGCTCGATCTACTCGTTTTTGATCAAAATAAATATACTGACTGGAAAGATTTTCTCTTGGGGGGAACCGCAAAGAATACGGTGCTGAATACTTCTGTCTCGGGAGGGACTAATAAGACGCAGTTTAGACTTGGTGGAGGCTATAATCGGACAACGTATATCTATCCGGGAGCATATGCAGATAAGCGGGCGAACGTGCTGGTTAATTTAAACCATACATCCAATGACCATAAGTTCGCTATGAGCTTTTCAGCTAATTATTCGTATAACAAGAATGCTTCTTCGGGTTCAAGGGATATTTTAACGGCCTTTTTGCTGGAGCCTAATTACCCTGATCTCATGGATGCCAATGGCAACATTGTCTGGACCTATCAAGGGCATTCAATGGGGAGAGGAGGCTCCAGAAATAATCCCTTAACTTATTTAAAAAGCACCTACTATCTTCAAAACAATCACCTCAACAGTAACTTCTTGCTGAGTTACGAGGTAGTAAAAAATTTAAAAGTAAAAACTAGTTTCGGCTATAGTTTATTCGATAATAGTGAATATTACGGAAATCCAAAAGTGGCGCAAAACCCGGTATTTAGTACTACTGCTTCAGCAAATTTTGGTAAAAATAGATATAGCACGACCATTATTGAACCTCAAATTGATTACCATAAAGTGGTCGGACCTCACCGGTTCGATGTATTGCTCGGGGGGACCTATCAATACAATGACAATGAACGTACATTGATCAGTGCTTCTGGTTATACAAACGATAACCTCATTGGATCCATTTCGGCCGCCACAACCAAAAACATTACGGATGGATTTTCTGAATACAAGTATGCAGCTGTATTCTCGCGAATAAATTACCGTTACCACAATCGATACCTGCTCAACCTTACTGCCAGACGGGATGGTTCAAGCAGATTTGGACCTGGAAAGCAATTTGGTAATTTTGGATCTGTAGGGTTAGGATGGTTGTTTAGCGAGGAAGATTTCATGAAAACTTCATTGCCCTTTTTATCGTACGGTAAATTACGCAGCACCCTTGGAATTACAGGAAGTGATGCTACAGCAGACTATCAGTATCTTTCGCGGTGGGCAGCTTCTTCAAACACCTACGATGGTCAGAGCGGTTTTATACCTCAAAACTTGTTTAACTCTACTTTGAGCTGGGCCTCCACCCAGAAAACAGAATTGGGGCTTGAATTGGGCTTCTTTAAAGATCGCTTATTGTTGAATACCGCCTATTACAGAAATAAATCTGGCAATCAATTAGTCACGTACAGATTACCCGCCATGACGGGTTTCGTTACTCTACCGACAAACTGGGAAGCGACGGTAGCAAATACCGGTTTGGAAATGACCTTGCAATCGGTAAATATTCAAAAGGAAAAAGGACTGCGTTGGACCTCCTCCTTGAATATGACATTCCCCCAAAACAAATTGATTGCTTTCCCTAACCTGGCGATTTCAAGTTACAATCTTACCTATGTGGAAGGCAAATCACTTAACAGTGTCTTCGGATTTAACTATGCCGGAGTAAATGAACAGACCGGGCTCTTTCAGTTTTATAAGGCCGATGGAACGATCTCAAGTACACCAAGGCAGGCCTCTGGAGGACAATTTAATGATTATATCGTCATTGGGCATTTGGATCCAAAGCTCTTTGGAGGATTGATGAATTCGTTCTCTTATAAAGGCTTTCATTTGGATGTTTTTCTTGAATTTAGAAAGCAGCTTGGAATAAATTACTTAAGACAAGTATACTCTCTGATTCCCGGATTAGCGATGAACCTGCCGGCAACGTTTATGGATCGCTGGCAAAAGTCAGGGGATCAGGCTCAGTTTCAACGGCTCACTACCGAGTATACTGGGGCCTATGTGGCAGGAACTAATTTTTATAATTCGAACGGCGTTTATTCAGATGCATCTTACATCCGACTTAAAAACGTGGCCTTATCTTATTCTTTCAATGATGTTTTTGGAAATAAAATGGGAATACCCAATCTGCGACTTTTTTGCAACGCTCAAAACCTATTTACTATTACCAATTACTTAGGCAATGATCCTGAAACACAGAGTTTTTATGGGGTTCCACTCATGAAGACGGTGGTGTTCGGACTTCAATTATCGCTTTAATATCATTTATAAAAAATGCGATCATGTTTTTACTAACTTTTATACAATGAAAAAATCATACATTATATATTCCCTGTTAATTACCGGAATTTTTTCTCTGCTATCCTGTAAAAAATTAATAGAAATTGATTTGCCAAGGAATCAGATCACCACAGATGTTGTTTTCTCGGATAGTGCCAATACACATGCTGCCATTACCGGAATTTATATTAGCATGACTCAGTCTGTTGCACTCGATTTTTGTTCCGGAGGCATTACATTGTTGACCGGCCTCTCTTCGGATGAACTCTATCAGACCGGGAGTACGACCTCGTATGCGGAGTTCTTTAGCTCTCAACTTCTGCCGACCAATGTCCAGGCTTTAAGCCAATGGAGTTCTGCATTTAATTACATCTATACCGCCAATACATGTATTGAGGAAATTGGGAAAAGCAAATCTTTAACAGTTACACAGCGCAATGCATTTTTGGGAGAAGTTCATTTTATCCGCGCCTGGATGTATTTTAACCTAGTCAATTTGTATGGAGATGTCCCTCTAATTCTGGGGACCGATTACCAGGTCAATCGATTAATGCCCCGTTCTCCTAAGGAAGAGGTGTACCGGCAAATTGTGAAGGATCTGGAGATGGCCAAATCAATGCTGCCCAAAAACTCCATTCAAAATACACGTGCAGGCTATTATGCCACCGCGGCTCTACTTTCAAGAGTGTATCTATACCTGAATGACTACCAAAAAGCATTGGAGGAAGCAAATATCTTGATTAATTCGGGTACCTATCAGATAGAAGCTAACCTGGACAATGTTTTTTTAACGTCGAGTAAGGAAATTATTTATGGACTGGCAATTGCCAACGTGAATCGGGACACCTGGGAGGGCTATTATTTTGTCCCCGCAGCGACTACGTCGCTGCCTGCTTACGTGTTTACGAACGCTTTTTATGACAGTTTTGATACCGATGATCAAAGAAAGCATAAATGGACGAGGGTGAATGTCAATGCCGGAAAATCCTATCCGATTCCATTTAAATATAAATTAAATGCCACGGTGGGAACGGTAAAGGAAAGATATTCTGTGCTGCGTTTAGCGGAGCAATACCTCATCCGGGCAGAGGCAAAAGTGCGATTGAATGACCTCACAGGGGCCGAAAGTGATGTCAATGTGATTAGGAAAAGGGCTGGTTTGACCCCGATTTCATTACAGACTTCGGAGACACTTTTAAGTGAAATCCATAAGCAGCGAAAATTCGAACTCATGGCAGAATGGGGGCATCGCTGGTTTGATTTAAAAAGGAGTAATTGGGCACAGGAAGTGATTGCTCCATTAAAGCCCAACTGGAATGCAGCTGCGTTACTATTTCCTATTCCTCAATCAGAAATTGATCGAAACGTAAAATTGACACAAAATGAAGGCTATTAACTTGAAGCGAAGAAAGCGGAGAAGTCCGCTAGGAATTCTATCCTGCCTCTTATTGTTTATGGCGTTTCTAAGTGCTTCCCCACTCAGCGCGGATGCACAGGAGAAAAAAGCATTATTGGTGGGGGATACCATTCCGGATAGTTTGTGGAATAAGCCCTTCTTATTTATTGATATGAACGGCAGGGAAAAAATCATTCGTCTTTCAGATTATGACGATCGACTGGTGATCCTTGACTTTTGGGCTACCTGGTGTGGCAGTTGCATTGCCAAGTTTCCGGAATCGATGCAACTCCAGCAAAAATTTCAAGGGAAACTGGATTTCATACTGGTTAACTCGGGAGAGGATATCCCTAAATTGAAGAATTTTCTAATGAAGCGTCCTTCCTTAAAGCGATTGGGTGGATCGGTGGCAAAATCAGAACAATTAAGGGATTTTTTTCCATACAGTACGATACCCCATTTTGTCTGGATAAAGAATAAAAAAGTAATGGCCATTACCAAAGCGGATCGTGTCAAAGAAACATACATAGCGTCCATGTTGTTAGCAGGCAAACCGTCTATTGCACAGGCGCAGGAAAGGAAGATGCTGGATATTTCCCGGCCGCTTTTTGTAAACGGAAATGGGGAACTGCCGATGGAGTATAAATACCGTTCTTTTGTAACAGGTTATGTGGATGGTATTCAAGGAGTATATTTTTTTAGTAAAAAGGGTAAAGATACGGTAACCGGTTATCACCATGTAAACAGGCCCTTAAAATCTTTATACCTGGCGGCTTATCCTGAGTTAAGAAACATTCATACCCACCATACCGTGTATGAAACGAAGCAACCGGAATACTTTAAATATGAAGGAGATTTTGATGAATGGATGCGAAAGTACTATGTTACTTATGATTTGACATGTCCGCCAGTAGGGATAGACAGTGCACGTGCACTTATGCGTGCCGACCTGGACCGTTATTTCAATTTTCGTTTGTATGCCGATGAGCGAATGATCGAATGTTTCGTTTTGTCTATTCCTTCTGCCGAAGCATTGCGTACAAAACCACCGGCAGGAATAACGAAAGAAACCAATATTCAAGACCGGTTAGGAGATGCGAAATACCTGTATGGTTACCCTTTAGGAACGCTGACGATGGTATTAGGAAATCGTTATTTCATGCCCTTTCTGGACGAATCCGGTTTCCAAGGAGAAGTCTATCTGGACCTTCCTTCCGATCTGACAGAGGAACCAGCGCTGATTGCCAGCTTAGCGAAACAAGGGATTGTATTGAAAAAAGAGAAAAGAAAGATGAGAGTTCTGGTGATTGCCGATAAATAGGTTTCGGTCTTCTAATCCATGATGTAAACTCCTGACAAGGAGCGAAAAAATTCAGGTTAGTAACAGTGAATGACAGGCGTGCCTTGCAATTGCGGGTACGCTTTTTTTATGAACAATGATGGACATGAATCTAAACAAACAATTCCATTAAGAAATGGCATATCTCATAAGGGAAATGAAACAGGATTATAAATAGAAAAGCCTCCATAGTAAATATACTGATTTTATCCGTGAATGACAAATAGCTGAACTCTTTTTTGCGTCTTTTGCCTGCCAACAAAAGGAATCGATTGGACATATCACCTGGAGATCCGGGAATTGTTTACCTTTGAGGAGGTAAGTTCTTACTTTTATTTCATCAACCAACAACGGTTCTACCTAAGGTAGGATAATAGGGAATCGTGTGTAAATCACGAGCTGTCGCGCAACTGTAAGTGCTGTTATACCACTTTTGATCCATCATGCCACTGTTTTTGAGGAAATGGGAAGGCGATCAGAAGAGCCAAAGCCAGGAGACCTGCCGTTTGTTGAATGAACGATGCTTTCGCGTAATGAAGTTTTCGGTCAGGTATGATAGGTCTTTTTTCTCTGGCGCACGGATGTAATCAGTGGTGTTGCACCTGTATTTAAGAAAGGAATTGCTTTTTTCGATAGCAAGCAGGACTTATCTGGATGGTCCTTATTCTTTTACCCGAAAGGCTCCTGTAGCTTATTTATTTGTTCATTCCCTGCCTGCTTTCCCTAAATTGGAAAAAGGAAAGCGGGTCTGTCATTCATTCAACAGAAGAGAATAATTATCAACGGAAGGTGGGAGTGAAATGAATTTAAGAACTTAGATTAAACGGATCATAAAATGACTTTAGAAGAACGTATTGAACAATCTACCAGCCGGATTTTTAAGGCTGTTTTCCCGCACACTACCAATCATTACGACACCTTGTTTGGGGGAATGGCCATGTCCTTAATGGATGAAGTGGCTTTTATCACAGCCACCCGGTTTAGCCGGCAAAAAATGGTGACCGTTTCCAGCGACCGGATTGATTTTAGAAAGGCTATTCCTGGTGGGACCATAATTGAATTGATCGGAAAGGTGACACAGGTAGGGAAAACCAGCCTGAAAGTCAAGGTGGATATTCATGTGGAAAAAATGTATGCGCGAAGCCGTACGGTGGCAGTGAGTGGTGAATTTACGCTGGTAGCCATTGATGAGCAAAAACGCCCCGTAAAAATTTCTATGGATGCATGTCGCAATGAAACATTGCCTGGTCCTTCCACAGAAATCAGCAACTAACGAGACTTAAGTATCCTGATGAAGGGTATCTTCATGACGGTCAAGGTAGTGACAGAGGTCATGAAAGATCAGGTCGGTAAGCATCTCTCCGCCATACTTTTTCCACTGTTGTTGATCCTTTTCAATGATGCAGATAAGCTTACTTTCCACATGGACGGCAAAAGACTGATGTCTTTTGAGTTTTACCAGTGTGAACTTGGTGGGAGGGTGGGTTAACTGACAATGGTAATGAACTTTTATCATTTTAAAATAGGCATGAAAGGGTTTGGTGATAAAGGGATTGATTTTCCCGAAAGGAAACGAATGCCCAAAATTAAAATGAAGAACCGAGGAAGTCTATATCAACCACATGGGATGAGCGTCATCCCGCATGGATGAAATGTAAAATAACACTAAAAGGGACCTTTTTAATCGATTAACGTAACTGAAATTTCTCCCGGTACTCACTGGGGGTCATTCCCACACTTTTTTTAAAGAGGTTGCGGAATGCTTTGGGGTCCGAATAACCGGAATGAAAAATGACTTCGGAGAGTTGTTTGCCTGTTTTGGTGAGCAGGTTTTTGGCTGCTTCCATTCGCGTTTGCTGAAGATACGCAATAGGGGTCATGCCAGTAACCTGTTTAAAGCGCCGGGCCATGTTTCTCCTGCTTGCAGGGAAATCTTTCATCAATTCTTCCACAGTGGTCGCTAAATGAAAATCCCTTTCCATTTTCTGTTGCATGCTAGCTACCAGTTCATCCCGGTGATTTTTTGGGGGAAGAAACGTACTAAAATAACGCTGACGGCTGCGATCCATATCGATCGCAAAAGTTTTGGCCATTTGCACGGCCATCGAACTGTCACAGTATTGCTGGATCAATAAAAGTAACAAGTGAAAAGTAGAGGTCGCTCCCCCGCTGGTATATAGACGCCCATCCTGGGTAACGGTATGATCTGTTTTCCAGATAACCTGTGGGAAAATACGCTTAAACACATCGCTGACTTCGACATGAGTAGTGGCGTGTCGGTTTTCCAACAAACCACTGGCAGCTAAAGGGAATACCCCTGTACAGAAACTGGCAATGGCCGATTGTTGTTCGTATTGCTTCAAAATAAAAGGCACTAAATGGACCAATTCTGCCTGATGTAGCTCCAGAGCTCTTCGCTCAAATGCAGGAATAAGAAGCAAATCAAGCGATGGATTGCTTGAAAGTGAAAACGGTTCCTCCCCAAACGTTGTCTTACAGAAAGCAAATTGATCGGTAGTCGCGAAGAGTGTAAACTCAAATCCTCCGCCTTCGATGCCCCGTTCCTCCAAGCATTCGTTTACAGTACGAAGTACCTCGATCACGGCGGCAATGCTCAACAACTTGGTATGTCTTGTAATGAGGATGCCTGTTTTTTTCATCTGCCGTTCTTTTAAGTACGAAGGTACAAAAATGTCGCAAATGCCCCTAAAGATTGACCTTAATTGCAAGGGTGTTTTAAACAGGCTCCACCTACCTTTGTTTAATACGTTTACCTAATCACTTGGAATCAATTACCTCTTAAAATACATTTATGGCAACATTACACACGTATCTAAACTTCAATGGTTATACAGAAGAAGTATTTAATTTTTATAAATCAGTTTTTCAGGCTGATTTTGTTGTTTTACAACGGTTTAGAGATATTCCCGGAAATGAGGATGTCCATCCGGAAGAGGCTCACCTGATCATGCACGTATGTCTCCCAATCGGGGATAGCCTGTTAATGGGAACGGATGTGCCTAAAAGTATGCCCCAGGTAGAAGCAGGGACGAATATGTCGATTTCTTTATCCGTAGACAGCAGGGAAGAGGCAGACCGTGTTTTTAAAGAACTTTCTGCCGGCGGAACAATTCATATGCCTATTCAGAATATGTTCTGGGGAGATTATTTTGGAATGCTTACCGATAAATATGCCATTCAATGGATGGTGAATTTTGCTCAACCTCAACCCCTGTAAGATGCAGTTAAAAAATCAATTATCGACCGCTTCCAGGAAGCTGAAAATAACTTATTGGGTCTCCACGGGACTATTGACATTGTTTATTTTACCGGGAATTTTTTTCATGGGTAGTCCCGAAGCTGTAGAAGGCCCCCGGCATCTGGGAATTCCTGACTGGCTGGCGATGGAAATAGGGATCGGTCATTTTATCGGAGGACTCTTACTTATCCTCCCTTTTGTGGCTAAACGTTTCAAAGAATGGGCCTACGTGGGTTGTGGAATTAAATACCTCTCAGCGATGATAGGACATCTCGTGGTGGATGGTTGGCAACTGGCTAGTTTTTCTCCCTTGATTTTCTTTTCCATATTGCTAATTTCTTATAATTCTTATCATCAATTAACCGATAAATAAGAAAATATAGCCCCATGGTGGAAGTATTTAAAACGAATGTAGAAAATGAGGTAGAGGCCGCTCAACTAATTACGCTCATTCACCAGGCATATGAAGGTTACCACGCTCATTTTGCCCTGGATGATTGCGAACATATTCTTAGGATTGAGAACCAGTATGGGATGGTGGAATGCACAGCAATTATCAGGTTATTAAAGGAGAAAGGTTTTTTCGCCGCCGTCCTGCCAGACGAATAACATAATTCCGCATACGCCGGACCGGAATCGAAAGGGATTTCCCAGACTTTTACGCCCGCTTGACGTTAATTTTCTTTTATTTCAGCAAAGAGATCAGTATTTTAGGTCTTCGATTGAAGACATATGAAACTGAAAAAAATTCTTTATGTACTCTCCTTAATGGTGTTGACCCTTTCCGTGCAGGCGCAGGAGGAAGCGATTGTAGGGAAGTGGATTAACCCAAGCGGGGAAGGACAACTTGAAATCTACAGACGCCAGGACAAGGTTTACGGGAAATTGGTATGGATGAAAGATCCCCATGATGAGAAAGGCAAACCCCGGCTGGATATTAAAAATCCGGATCCGGCCCTTCGTTCCAAACCCCTTCTGGGTTTGGAACTCCTTAAAAATTTTAGTTTTAAAAACGGTAAATGGGAAGACGGAACCATTTACGATCCCAAAACGGGGAAAACCTATTCCTGTATACTAACGTTGAAAGATCCTTCCACACTGAATATT
Organism: Pedobacter sp.; assembly: GCA_037190785.1. Taxonomy (GTDB): domain Bacteria; phylum Bacteroidota; class Bacteroidia; order Sphingobacteriales; family Sphingobacteriaceae; genus Pedobacter. The sequence goes on from JBBCJN010000002.1 coordinate 510,975, forward strand.
CGTGGATTTATTGGGGTGTCGTTAATTGGCCGCTCGGAAAGCTGGAAACGTGTAAAATAAATGAAATCAGAATGAAGAAATATGGAATGATGTGCAGTGGGCTTCTCCTGTGTTTCAGCCTTTCTGCGCAGGAGGTACAGTTAAAGGAATTAAGTACAGGGAAACGTACCAGCATGCGAGGTTTGTCGGTGGTGGATGATTCTGTGGCCTGGGTAAGCGGAAGTAATGGCCATGTCGGTAAAACCATCGATGGAGGGAAGACCTGGCAGTGGACACAGCCACTAGGGTATGAAAAACTCGATTTCCGTGACATCGAAGCCTTCAATGATCAGAAAGCCCTCTTGTTAAACGCAGGTTCTCCCGCTTACTTATTGCTAACAGAGGACGGAGGAAAGAGCTGGAAAGAGGTTTATAGAAATACCGATTCACTTATTTTCTACGATGGAATGGATTTTTGGAATGAGCAACAAGGAATTGCGTTTGGAGATCCCATTGATGGGAAAATGCCGCTTCTCTTTACCGAAGACGGTGGGCATCACTGGCGGAATATTTCAGATCAGTTAAAACAGCCGATGAAAGAAGGAGAAGCGGGTTTCGCTGCCAGCGGAACTTCTATCCGGACGGGCCCGAAAGGAAATGTATGGATAGCCACGGGAGGCACGGTTTCACAGATTTATCATTCGGCCGATTTTGGTAGAAATTGGAGGATATATTCCTGTCCTATTTTACAGGGAGAGCCGAGCACCGGTCCTTTTTCGATTGCTTTTTATAATGAGCGTCAGGGGGTAGTGGTGGGAGGAAATTACCTGAAGGATAAGGAGAATCAAAATAATGTATTATTGACCTTTGACGGGGGAAAAAGTTGGGAAAAACCACAAACACCGGTGTCAGGATATCGATCAGCGGTGGAGTTCATTGATCCAGGGTATGTGGTTGCCACCGGTTCTTCTGGAACGGACATTTCTGCCGATGGAGGACGAAACTGGAAGTCTGTCTCCAGCCATAATTTCAATGCGGTCAGGAAAGCAAAAAAAGGAAAACTAATCTTGATGACCGGCCCTCGTGGGGAGATTTATCAGTTGGTATTAAAATAAACTCATTCCGAATTGAAAGCCTGGAGAAAAGCACCACCGATGCGCAGCTGAACTCCGAAAATAAGCGTAGTGAGCTACAGCGGACGGCTGATCCGAATAGTGTGCATTAAAGGCAATTCCCCCGAATAATCGGAGCCGGGGATGCACTTTATATACGGAACTCAATTGCAGTCGATGGAGGAGATTGAGGTAATTCCACGTGCCTAGATACAGGTATTGGTTTTGTACAAGAGGTTGTAAAGCCCATTTTAAAGAAAGGTCCCTTTCAGTTCCTATTCCCCAGCCAAAGGCATATGCCCGTTGTTTGCCGCCATTTAATCCGAACGATAACTGATTGAAGAGACGAGATTGGCCACTGTTGATCGCCAGTTGATAATTGATTTTCTCAGAAAATTGTGTTTCTAACCTCAACAAGCCCCCCTTCACCACGTTGATCAATCCCAGGTGGGCAGCGGCGGCTTCATCGGAAATATTCACGAAACCGATCTGAGTCCCTTTTGCCCCGCGAAGAATGTTCAGCGGAGCCACCTGAAGTCCTCTCATATCCGTCGATGTGTTCGCCAGGACAGCCAGTTGAATGCCAGAAAAGGATTGTTCACTTCTGTTAATTAGCCCAATTTGTAAGCCTTTTCCTCCTGTTCGAAGACGGTTATGGAGCAGACTGAACTGAGCGCCTTTAAAGCTTTCATACACCACATTGGAAAAGCCAGCTACCTGAAGACCGCTAAAATCCCTTTGTGCCCGATTTATTCCTAAACTCAGTTGCTTACCTTTAAATGTGCCTTTGACATCATTGTGTAACCCGCCTAGCTGAATTCCCTTAAAAGTACCTCCGGTATAGTTATGTCCCAGGCTCACTTGCAAGCCGGCACTATTCTCCATTACATGATTAAACAACCCGCTCACTTGCATTCCCTCCATACGACCTCCTATTAAATTGAATAAGCCTGCAAATTGAAAATAACGGACATCTTTTTTTATGAGATTAAACATAAAACCAATCTCCATTCCCCGAACTCCAGCATTGTAATTGCCGGTCACATTGATGGAAAGGTGATTAACGCTGTGTCCGCTGAATGCTCCATGTGTGCCCCAGCCAGGACCTGCCGAGATTTGAGCGGGAACGCGGCTCATGAATCCATCCAGGTTGGCCGATTGGATTTTTTGTTTTGGACGGATGAGATGCCTCCCCAACCAAGTGCCTTCTATCAGGTCATAAGGCGTTTCCGCATAGTTGGTTGCTGATGGAGAAGACTTCTTTATTTGCACGGGAACTTCCGGAAGGAAGTAGGTGGTGACTTCTCTGTACAAGGCTTTACTGGCAGTTAAGCCGATGACCTCACGTACATTCTTTACACGCAAAGCAAATCTTCCTTCGCTGTCAGTCAGTGTGGTTGCCATCAACTGCTTGTCATAAATGCTGACCTGCGCAATCCCCGATCCTGTTAGCTTATCCACCATTTGTCCGGAAATACGGTAATCTTCTGGTGTCCCCGCAGATTCATAAAGGAGGAAACTCATTTCTTTAGGAGCATACCGTATGACGAGAAAATCATAGGTCTGCCTGTATTCATACGCATCACCCAATAGTTGGTGTAAAACTTCCTCTATCGGGAGGTTTACAACATGAATAGTCACTAAACTATCTGTCGGGATACTGCTGGATGGATAGGATAGCCGAAATTTGCCTTGCCGGGCTATTTCATTGAGAATAGCTGATAAAGGCTGCTGAGTTGCTTCGATCTGAACGCGGTGCTGGAGCAAGGTGCTTTTCTGAGCCCACAGTACTTCAGAGAAACAAAGAAAGAAAAATAAAAGAAAGCCAAAGACCAATCGCATGTGTTAATTTAAAAAATACTGCTCATTTTTAAAGGTGACTTTTAAACGCATTGTTTGTTCAAGAATCTCAAAAATCTGAGGGAGACTTTCTTCGCGGAAAGTGACCGTGATCCGTTGATCCGCCAGTTTGTTGTTAGCAAACTGAATAGTGACCTGAAATTTCTTTTCCAGGATGTTGACCAGAGTAGCGAGGGGTGTATCCTGACACTTTAATTCTTTTCTGAAATAATAGGTATAAAGGGCGTCCTGTCTTTTGCTTTTTAAAGCGCGATTTTCTTCAAAATTAATCAATAGTTCTTCCCTCGGATGCAAGCGGATTTTCTGATTTTTTATGCTGACTTCTACTACGCCGGTAGCCACCGTTACTTTGAGTTCCTGGTCATTTTCCTCAATGTTGAAAGAGGTTCCTACGACCTTTATCTCGGCTTGTCCTGCGTTAATGAGGAAGGGGCTATTGTGCTCTTTTACCACATTGAAAAACGCCTCTCCTCTCAGGGCTACGCTTCGCTGATCAGGTGCAAACCTGGAAGGATAATTGAGAGATGAATTTTTATTGAGAACGACAGTCGTTCCATCCGGAAGGCGTTGATCCAGTACTTTTCCGGCACTTGTCACCGAAAGGAGTTTGACGGAAGGACTGAGAGAGAAATAAAGGCCCCAACCGAAAAGAACACATAGAAAAATAGCTGCGATTGCCAATGGGAAGAAACGTTTCCAGCTGGTGTGGAAGCCAAGGCCTTCCTGGTCCATACGTTTATGAAGGCGTTTCAGCGCGTCGTAAGGGAGGGAGGTGTCTGCATCTTCAAGGCGGCTACAATCCAGAATTTTCCTGAAATCATCCAGGTATTGCTGGTTAGCCTGATGCGCTGAACACCAGTTTATTACCTTTTTTTGCTCGTCATCATTGGCTTCACCCAGTAGAAATTTGACCAGCAACTCATCATTAAGGGAAGGGACATTCATGGACATAGGTGGTGGGTGGTTAATAAGGTTAATAAAAGAATCAAGAAATCGATAAGGTCCTTTCGAAGTATTCGTAGGGCCTTGCCCATTTGATTTTCTACTGTTTTAACAGAAATTTGGAGAAGTGAAGAAATTTCCTTATATTTAAGTTGATCTATTCTACTCATTTTGAAAATGATACGGCATTGAGGAGGTAATCCCTCCATGGCCGATTGCAATTGGAACTGTAATTCGTTCGCCGTTACCTCTTCTTGCAAATTTCCTACCTGTTGCTCAAAGGGAAGTGTCTGTTGATCAGCATGAAGCTGCTTTATCTTTTCATGCTTTAAATAATTGATACAGGCATGGTATACAGAGGTATACAGGAATGATTTAATCAATCCGTCTTCTTTCAGCTGGTTTCGACGTTCCCAGATACGACAAAAGACTTGTTGAATGATTTCCTCTGCCACCTCTGCCTCTTTTGTAAATTGCATGGCATAGCGTTGCAGAGGTTTAAAATAACTGAGATATACTTCATTAAAGGTTTCTTTATGCCCTGAGCGAAGCAGTTTGAGTTGGTTTTTTGAGATGTCGCTCTTCAAAGGTATTTTCATCATCAGGGGAAAAAGAACTGTTTAAAGATACTCTTAAATTTCTGACTGGAGATTTGTTTTTAGGTTTTTGCGGGTCAGAAAGGATTTTATTCCAGTGGGTAAAAGCAGGTTTAACAGCAGGAGTACGCGATTTAAAAAACCCGGAACAATTTCTTTTTTTCCTTTAAAAAGCCCATTGATCGCTATTCGAGCAACCAATTCAGGTTCAAGAATGGTGGCCGCAGAAAAACCGCTTAACAAGTGGTTTCGGATCAGGAGTTCGGGTTTGGTATTGATTCCTCCAGGACTTAGAAGGCTTATTTTTAATTCAGGAAGTTCATTCTCTGATTGGAGACCTTGGGTAAAAAAACGGATAAAGCATTTGGTTGCTCCGTACACGATTTTGCCTGGAACCACAAATTGCCCCCCCAGACTTCCCACATTTAAGAGATAAGCAGGCTCATCTGGAACGAGCTGCTCTAAAAACAAATGGCTAAGTTGTACAGTCGCATGAATGTTCAGGTCAATTTGTGTTTTATAAAAGGAAACGTTTCGCTCTAAAAAAGAAGCCCAATTGCCCATACCTGCATTGTTGATAAGCAAGTGTATTCTCAACTGGAGCGATTGAAGTTGCTGAAAGACGTGTGCGCATTGTGAAAGATCACTTAAGTCTACTTCAATGGTTTCTACTGCCACCCCAAAATTATTTCGGATCAATCTGGCCAGCGAGCATAGTCCGGTATGAGGTAACGATACTAACACCAAGTTCATTTTCCTTCGGGCAAGCTCAAAGGCAAAAGCTTTTCCCAGTCCTTCACTGGCGCCGGTAATGAGGGCGGTTAAATGGGTGGGAAGTGGATTATTCGTAAAATACATGTTTTAGTGCATTGGTTTTACATTGGTGGTACCTAACGGTGTGAGCAAAAGCTTCTTCAAAAGGAGTAAGGCAGTAACCCAATTCGTTGATCGCCTTGTTACTACTGTATTTCTGATCCTGAAACAAGCGCTCTGCAAATGCAGGAAGGAAAAACGGAGGTAAACCGGTTAGCTGATTTTTAATCCATTCAAAGTGGCTTAACCCCCTAATTAAGCGGGGTGACAGCGACCACAACCGGTAGTTTTTTTGACTAATCTTCCGAAGCAGGTCAAAAAAATGATTGTAATCAATGTTTTCTCCGCCGAGAATGTATCTCTCCCCCGCTTTCCCTTTCTCCATAGCAGCGATATGTCCCTGCACAACATCGTTTAGAAAGGCATAGTTTGCCACCTGCTGTCCGTTGCCAGGAATAATACGCCACCGACCTCGCAGATAAGCCTGGACTAATTTGCCCACGGTATTGCTCCCGGTCAGGGGACCAGGTCCAAACACCCTTGAAGGATAGACAGTTACAATGGCTAATCCTTTTTGCAAGAAAAAGGGAATTTCTAAGTCGGCCAGGTATTTGGTGCGTTCATAATCGATCGGGAAGCCTGAAATGCGAGGATCCTCTTCGGTCATTATTGAGCCAAAGGTAGGGCCGATTACTCCGCAGGAAGAAGTGTGTACCACTTTTTGAACCCCACATTCCAAGGCTGTATGTAGCACATTTCGAGTGCCCGTTACATTCATGGTATAAAAGTCCTGTTTGTTTTTTACCCACATTTTGGCGAGTGCCGCAGTGTGATAGACCTCTTCACAATTCTGCATGGCTGCACGTATACTCACCGGATCAGTAATGTCACCTTTAAAAGGAATAATTCTCGGATGTCGAATGAGTAAAGGATGATCCGGATTCCGGCATAATGCATGAACTAATAACCCTGCTTCCGCCAATTTTAGGCTTAACGCCCTACCTATAAAGCCCGTTGCTCCACTGATAAATACCCTGTTTTTCATTTGGAAAGAGTCAATAAGGTGGATGGAAGCAGTTCAAAATGGAGTTCGTATAACGCATGATGGACCTCCACCCGCTGACAGACCCCTTTTTCATAATAATAAACATTATAGCCCCCACCTGGAAGCTGAATTTTGTAGGTATGTGGAGAGATTATTTTAATTTCAAGTAGTTGCTGATGGTGATCTGAGAAAACTACCTTTTCAGCTAAAGGTTCCTGATCATACAATCGCATCATGTTATAAGTAATGGATCCGGACTTAACCTTTGAGTTAGAATGGCTAAATACATATTTTCCATTTGCCCGTTTGGTTTCCCGCCATTCCTTTTGTTTTCCGTTAATGTTTCTTCTTACGTATGAATAGGTGAGCAAACCTTCTTTAAAGGTGGAGAAATCCTCTGTACGTACTTCGATGCCAAAAAGTAATCGCGTTTTAACATGAGATTGCATTTTTAGCTCCTTAAGTCCGCCCGAATCCTGTTGTTGAAAAGACAATTCACCTATCACCTGGCCATTTCTTTTGACCTGATAATGTCTTGTTTGTGTTTGCCCAACTACAGGAATGGTTCCTGCCAAAATGAAGCCGATTAGTAATCCTCCTGATCGGAGACGAGCCCAGTTAATTTTAGGGGAACGAAAACGAGATCGGTATTTCTTATAGAGGTAATAACAAAGGGCAGGTAGCATAGGCATTGTTTTTATATCTAATACATTTGTAAAAGCAATTACCCCTATGTCATGAATTTATTTTTTTTAAGTAGCCCAGAAATATGGTATCTCCTTTTTCTAAAAAGAAGTGATTTTATCAATCGTTTGTCAAAATAGCGTGATTTTTTAGTTAGGGATTAAGGAGGATAAAGGAGATGTTTACTTTTGACTTTGACAAAATTGTTAAACAATACTGTAAATGGCCCAACGCGATACCGGCACCGAACACCACATCAAGGAGACGGCGAAACGAATTTTTTTTTCTGAAGGGAAGTTACATGCCACTACACAGGAGATTGCGGATGCTGCGGGGGTGAATCGTACGCTGCTTAATTATTATTTCCGCTCGCGCGATGTGCTGTTTGAACAGGTAGCTACAGAAGCTCGTCAGGAGCTTTCCAGGTTATTGGATTTGGCTATGGCTGCTTCTATTCCGTTTAAAGAAAAATTGGAACGCATGATCCGTGTATTTATGGAACAATGCCTCAAGTACCCTTATCGGGAAATGTTTCTGGTCCGGGAATTTAACAAGTTCGATAAAATTATTCCAGAAGAGAAGAAGGAAGTGGTTCAGGCTTTTTTAAAGGAGATAGAAAAAGAAATGGAGGAGGGGCGTCTTAAAAAGATGGACCCCCGTCATTTTTGTATGAACCTCTTTTCGTTAATGGCCTATCCGATGATTACCAAATGCTTGCAAAAATCCATATTTAACATGGATGAAGCCACTTTTTTGGAGCTTATGGAAGAGCGCCAGCAAATTATCTTTGACATTTTGTACACTTCACCAACAGAAAAATATAAATTAAGTATTACATCAGAATGAAAACAACAATCCCTTTTGCAGTGATGATTTCCCTGGGTGTTTTTATGAGCTCCTGTGGCTCTAAACAAGAAGGAGCCACTCCTGCCGGTGCTCAGGCACAACCGTATCCGGTATTTGAAGTCCTTCCTGTTTCTGCCACTCTGTACACTGAGTATCCGGCCACCATCGAAGGAATAGCCGACGTGGATATCCGGCCAAAAATTGACGGTTTTATTGAACAAATTTACGTGGATGAGGGAGCAATGGTAAAAAAGGGACAGGTGTTGTTTCGAATCAATGCACCTCAATACGAACAATTGGTAAGAACGGCTACTGCTGCGGTTACGACTGCACAAGCCAATCTAAATGCAGCACAATTGCAGGTAAATAAGGTAAAACCTTTGGTGGAAAAGGACATTATCAGTAAATATGAACTGGAGTCTGCACAATTAACCCTGGAGAGTCGGAAAGCTGCATTGGCGCAGGCCAATGCAGAGCTGGTAAATGCAAAGGTGAACCTCGGTTACACGACCATTGTCAGCCCGGCAGACGGTTTGGTAGGGCGGATCCCGTTTAAAGCAGGAAGTCTGGTTAGCCCGAATGGTGCCCAGGCATTAACCACTGTGTCTAATACTTCCAAAGTATTTGTTTATTTTTCGTTAAACGAGAAACAACTGCTCGATTTTTCCAATCAGTATCCTGGTAAAAACCTTCAGGAGCAGATGCAAAATATTCCGGCAGTACAATTGGTGTTGGCCGATGGCAATACCTATGCGGCAGAAGGAAAGATTGAATCCATCAATAGCAAGATCAATACCAATACCGGCTCGGCTACCTTGAGGGCCACTTTCGTTAATCCACAGGCCCTATTAAAAAGTGGAGGGACCGCCGTGATCCGTATTCCTCAATCCTTAAAAGAGTCGCTCTTAATTCCTCAAAAATCGACTATGGACCTGCAAGGGAAGAAATTTGTGTATGTACTGGGCGATTCAGCGAAAGTCGTGTCTACGGAAATTAAAATTATGGAGAATACCATTGATAAATTCTATGTCGTTACCGGAGGCTTAAAGGGGGGAGAAAAGATTGTGTTGGAAGGTTTCCAATCATTGCGCGACGGAATGGCTATTCAACCCACTGTGCTCAATGCCGATTCCATTTATACGCCCGTAAAGAAGTAGTCTGTGCATTTGTTTTTAATGAAGATAATCCATTATGTTTAAGAAATTTATAGAAAGACCGGTATTGTCTACCGTTATTTCCATTATCATTGTGATTTTGGGAATATTAGGGCTGATTACGTTGCCGGTATCCCAATATCCAGAGATCGCTCCCCCCACAGTACAAGTGTCCGCTTCCTATCAGGGAGCCAATGCGGATGTCGTAATGAGCAGTGTGGTGGTACCCCTGGAAGAGCAGATTAATGGGGTGGAAGACATGACTTACATGACTTCTACGGCAAGTAACGATGGAACTGCTACCATCACCGTCAATTTTAAACTGGGAACCAACCCGGATCTGGCAGCGGTGAATGTGCAAAACAGGGTAGCCAGAGCAAGTAGTCTTTTGCCGGCCGAGGTGACCCGCTCAGGCGTCGTTACCGCTAAACGTCAGGCCAGTAATGTGCTGATTTTTACCATTCATAGCAGTGATCCTTCCTACGATCAGAAATTCCTTCAGAATTATGCGAACATCAATATCATCCCTCAGATTAAACGGATCAATGGGGTAGGAGATGCCAGTGCCTTCGGGTTAATGGATTATTCCATGAGAATCTGGTTAAAGCCGGATGTGATGGCTTCTTATGGATTGATTCCTAGTGATATTAGTGTAGCATTAGCCGAGCAAAACATTGAAGCCGCTCCAGGTCAGTTTGGGGAACAGGGTGATCAGGCTTTTCAATATACCTTAAAATATTCCGGAAGGCTGAAAAGTGAAAAAGAATTTGGAGATATTGTGATTCGTTCAGGCAACAGTGGACAACTCCTTCGATTAAAGGATGTTGCCCGATTGGAGCTCGGAGCACAGAGTTACGCCAGCTCCTCCCGTTTTAACGGAAATCCTTCGGTGGGAGTGGCCATCAATCAGACGGCAGGTTCCAATGCGAAAGAGGTAATTGAAAATGCTATTCAAACCCTGGAAGAGGCCTCAAAATCGTTTCCTAAAGGCGTGCATTACACTGCCCTCGTCAATGTCAATGACTTCCTGGACGCGTCTATCGAAAAGGTAATTCATACCCTGATCGAAGCCTTTATCCTCGTATTTATCGTGGTGTTTATCTTTTTACAGGATTTTAGGTCCACCCTTATTCCGGCTATCAGTGTCCCTGTAGCCATCATTGGAACATTCTTCTTTTTAAGTTTATTTGGTTTTACGATCAACCTGCTCACTCTTTTTGCACTTGTTCTGGCCATTGGAATTGTGGTCGATGACGCCATTGTCGTTGTAGAAGCCGTGCATGCCAAATTAGATCATGGCTATAAATCGGCTAAAAAGGCCACCTTCGACGCCATGGATGACATTAGTGGGGCAATTATCTCGATTACCCTGGTCATGTCGGCCGTGTTTATTCCGGTTAGTTTTATAGAAGGTTCTTCCGGTGTATTCTACAAACAGTTTGGACTAACCCTCGCCATTGCCATTATATTATCGGCAGTGAATGCATTGACGCTGAGTCCTGCTTTATGCGCACTCTTGTTAAAACCCCATACTGCTGATCCGGATCAGCCAAAGAGCTTTATCAAACGCTTTTACATTGCATTTAATACTTCATTCGACCGGATGACGGGACGTTATAAGAAAGCGGTAGAATTTCTTTCCTACAGGAAATGGATGGCACTTGCCGGTATCGCTGCTTTTGCTGCCTGCTTTGTATGGTTGATGAATACCACCCCCAAAGGCTTTGTTCCGAATGAAGACCTGGGAACCATCATGTCCGACATCTCCCTTCCACCGGCCACATCTCAGGAAAATACGGCACAAATCATTATGGAGATTGACAGTATTGTCCGTTCAGTACCCGAAATTAAAAATTCGTTACGTGTGGTGGGTAGAAGCATGATCAGTGGCTCGGGTAGTTCGTACGGTATGGTGATCTCAAGGCTGGTTCACTGGAAAGAAAGAGACCGGGATGTGAAAAGCATCATTGGTGAATTGTTTGCCAAGACCGCTCATATCAAAGGGGCCAGGGTCATTTTCTTTTCTCCGCCTACCATTCAGGGTTTCGGTACCAGTGGTGGATTTGAGTTTCAGTTACAAGATAAAACAGGGGGCGATATTCGTAAATTCAATGAAATAGGAAATAATTTCCTGGCTGCTTTGAATAAGCGTCCTGAAATACAGTTTGCTTCCACTTCTTTCAATCCGAATTTTCCTCAATACCAAATTGATGTGAATGTGGCCAAAATCAAACAAGCGGGTTTATCAGTTAATGAGGTACTCAATGTGTTACAGGGCTATTATGGTGGGGTATATGCCTCTAATTTCAATAAATTTGGCAAACAATACCGCGTGATGTATCAGGCCGATGCCGCCTTCAGAGCCAATGAACAGAGCCTCAATAAAATCTATGTGCGAAATGCAAATGGACAGATGGCTCCCATTAATGAATTCATTCACCTGGAAAAAGTATACGGACCACAAGCAATTTCCCGATTTAATCTTTTTACATCCATTTCCGTTACCGGAAGCCCCAATGCCGGTTATAGCTCAGGAGATGCACTCACTGCCGTTCAGGAAGAAGCTGCCAGACACCTGCCCGCCGGCTTTGGATATGAATTTTCGGGCTTATCTCGCGAAGAAGCGAACAGCGGAAATCAAACGGTATTTATTTTCCTGCTTTGCGTCATCTTTGTATATTTCCTGTTAGCTGCTCAATATGAAAGCTACCTTTTGCCTTTAGCGGTATTGTTTTCTCTCCCGGTAGGTCTGGCAGGGGTATTTATTTTCGACAAGATTTTCAGTATAGATAATAATATTTATACACAAATTACGCTCATCATGTTGGTAGGGCTATTGGCTAAAAATGCCATTCTGATCGTCGAGTATGCATTGGAACGAAGGAGACGGGGCATGGCCATCATGAATGCGGCAATTGAAGGGGCCACTGCCCGCCTGCGACCGATCCTGATGACTTCTTTCGCCTTTATTTTAGGGTTAATGCCATTAATGATTTCTACCGGAGTAGGCGCGGCAGGAAATCAGTCGATTGGAACAGGAGCGGTGGGAGGGATGCTTATCGGCACCATCTTTGGCGTGTTTGTGATTCCTGCTTTGTTCATCATTTTCCAACAATTACAGGAAAAGGTGAGTAGTAAATCGCCGTTTTATCCGGACGTGCACGCGGAACAGCCTGCATTGGATTTCCCGGAGATTGATGAAAGAGCTCACGATTAGTAGAAAGAGAAAAGATGTTTATGTATCAAATTTTGTAGTCAACCATGAAAATAAAATATCACTTATATCACCTGCTGACGGGATTGTTTCTGTTGCTGATGGCTGGCTGTGCCACTAAACGTTACGAACGTCCGGCACTGGCAAACGATCAGTTGTACCGGGAGGTTATTCCTGCAGACAGTCTTTCCATCGGCTTACTTTCCTGGAAGGAGTTGTTTAAAGATCCGGTTCTTCAGCAATTGATTGACCGGGGATTGGCAGGGAATACCGATCTGAAGATAGCTATCGAAAGAATTCAGATAGCAGCGGCTAATTTGCAATTGAGCAGGGGAGCCTTGCTGCCCAGTGTACAGGCCGATGTTTCGGTCACGGACAATAAGCAGTCAAGGGCGGCACTGAATTTTCCTCCCGGGATTAACATTAACCTGGAAACACAAACGTACCGCGCACAGTTAAGCACCAGCTGGGAAATTGATGTCTGGGGGAAATTAAGTAGTGCCAAACGTTCGGCACTGGCTTCCTTATTGCAATCTGAGGCTGCGAAGAGAGCTGTACAAACGCAGTTAGTAGCCAATATTGCTCAATTGTACTATCAGTTACTTGCCTTGGATGAACAATCAAAAATAACCTCGCAAACCATTGACATCCGTCGTCGCAATGTGAGCACAATGAAAGATCTTAAAGAATCTGCGATAGTGACAGGGGCGGCCGTAGCCCAGAGTGAAGCCAATCTCTACGCAGCCGAAGTGGGATTGATTGATTTGAAAAGAAGTATTCGAGAAACAGAGAATGCATTAAGTGTGCTGATCGGAGTAGCTCCCGGGGAAATTCGTCGGGGGACATTGGCTGATCAATCATTCGAAACCCGGTTAGGCACCGGATACGCGGTGCAAATGTTAAGTAACCGACCGGATGTTGAAGCTGCTGAATTAGGACTTCGGGCAGCTTTTGAACAAACCAATGCTGCCAAAAGATATTTTTATCCTTCTCTAACCCTGACTGCCTCAGGAGGATTGTCTACTTTGCAATTGCAAAATTTCTTCGACCAGTCGGTATTTTATAATCTGGTAGGCGGATTAACACAGCCGATTTTTGCCCGTAATCAAAACAAGGCCCGCTTAAAAACCGCTGAAGCACAGCAACAAATTGCGCTATTGAATTTTCAACAAATCTTATTAAATGCCGGACAGGAAGTTTCCAATGCGCTTTATGCCTATGAAACTGCGGTTGAAAAGGAAGAAACCCGCGAGAAGCAGATTGTTTCGTTAGAAAAAGCAGTGGATTTTACCCAAGAACTGTTAAGGTACAGCTCAGCCACTAACTATACGGATGTTTTAACGTCCGAGCAGAGCTTATTGAGTGCACAATTAAGTGGAAGTGCCGATCGCTTACAAAAATTGCAGGCGGTAGTTAACTTGTATAAAGCTTTAGGCGGCGGTTGGAAATAATTTCATTGCGCAATGCGGAATTGATCCCGGATGGTTTTATCTTCTTCTTTACAGACTTTTCCTATAAATAAGCGAAGAACGGTCCGGGATTTATTTTTTCAATAACTGATAAGCGCTTAGGCTGGCGATGGCGATGAAGGCGAACAGAATATCCCCTTTCAAAGGAAGTCCTGAAGGAGCTGTTTTCTCATCCAGATCAGCATGGGCAACGGATTGAAAACCCATATTAAAGGATAATTGAGATGAGGCATAGGCTGTTTGATCTTCCTCAGGTAACTCAGTGCTGTAATGGCTGAGTGACTGCAGGGCTGAGCTTCCGAAGATCTGTGCCCGACCAATGGTATAGCAGGAGAACAGAAGAACAGTGATTAATCCAAACATCTTAACAGTTTTCATAGGGTAGCATTTGTATTATCATAGACAACACCAGTGCCATACTTTGAGAAAGGAATGTCGTCCGTTGTAAAATCCGCTCATTGAAAAGAAAATGGCTTTTTTATTGAAAAGATAACTGATTTAGCCGGTCGAAACTTTCCTGGATTTTGGGGATCATTGGGGAATTCTTTTCCCGTTTTTTTGAGTAGCTCTATTTTCCCGTACCACACATGGGGGAATAAACTAATTTCTCAGGAACGAAAGAGCAACAGAGGGAGATAAAAATCACTTATCACCTAACCCTAGATACCTGAGGCCTGGCAGGGGGATGTTTATGAGAGAAATACATATCCGAAGTAGAGAAATTTCGTAATTAAAGTTAACGAATCAATACCCCTGGTTTATTGAGAACGGGGATGTGAATGAGATTTCCTTCTACAATACTTTCGGGCAGAAAGATGAACTTCTTATCGAATATATCTCCATTCAGGTAATAACTCAGCCAATATTCGTTTGTAAGTCCAAACACAGCCGGGTCAATGGCTTCTACTCCTGCATAAGCGAGGGCAGGAACGTCTCCGATAAAATGACGTAGAAGAGAGGTTTTGACCGATTTTCCGTCTTTTTCCCCATAGCCTTTTGAAGTAATCATGGCATTTTGAACAGCAACTTCTTTGAAATTAACCAGGTAAACCGTCCAGCTTTTTGCTTCGGCTGTTTCTCCGGTGAGCGCTATGGCAATGCCCATGTCTTCTACGATATTCTCAGGTAAATCGGCTTTCATGCATCAGGATGTTTCTTTAAATAAAGAACCCATTATTTCTTTTTAGTAACTGCTTTTCTCTTCGCAGGTGCCTTTTTCTTTTTTTGTTCAAAGGCATCTGGTTTTTGTGCGATGATCAGTTTTTTAACGTCTTCTAGAGAAAGTGATTTTAGTTCATCAGGGGTATATTTCTGTTTGGTTTCGGGGTGATTTCCTAACTTGAGCATTTCTTTACCGAAGCGAATAAAAGGTCCCCACCGTCCATTTTCAATAGCGATTTTTTCTTCTGCCCATTGCTGGATATAACGATTGTTTTCTTTTTCTATTTTCTTTTCAATCAATTCCTGAATGTCGGAAGGGGAAAGCTGTTCAAAATTGTACGCTTTAGGGACATTGATAAACAAACCATTCCATTTAATGAAGGGACCGAAGCGTCCTGTTCCTTTGGTTACTGGTTGTCCGTCGTAAGTGGCAACAGGTGCCTCAGCAATCATTTTTTCACGAATAACCTCCATTGCTCTTTCACTGGTAACCGTGAGTGGATCTTCGTTTTTGGGCAATGAAATAAATGTATCTCCCCATTTTACATAGGGTCCGAAACGACCAATACCCACCGAAACTTCTTTTCCTTCGTAATCTTCAAGTTGAAAAGGAAGCCGGAATAAAGAAAGTGCTTCTTCCAGGGAAATGGTGGCTACCGATTGCGTTTTGGTCAAACTCGCATACCGTGGTTTATCATTCTCATCATCGGTATTGTCTCCAATCTGGACCAGAGGGCCAAATCTTCCAACTTTAGCATACACATTTTTTTGAGTGGCCGGATCTACTCCTAAAAGACGTTCACCCGTCGCCCTGTCTGCATGCTCGAGGGTTGTCTCTACTTCCTGATGAAATGGACCGTAGAATGAATGGAGCATGTTTGTCCATTCCTGCATTCCCTGCGCAATTTCATCAAATTGTTTCTCCACTTTTGCGGTAAAGTTAAAGTCCACAATGCCTTTGAAATGTTCGACCAGGAAATCATTGACTACTTCACCGATATCTGTAGGAAAAAGTTTGCTTTTTTCTGCACCTGTCATCTCTGTTTTTAACTGCTGCTGCAGCTGCCCGTCTTTAAGAAGGATCGAGAGAAACTCTCTGGAGCGACCATCTCTGTCTTCCTTTACGACATACCCCCGGTTTTGTACAGTGGAAATGGTAGGTGCGTAAGTGGAGGGACGGCCAATGCCTAACTCTTCCAGTTTTTTTACCAGACTGGCTTCTGTATACCGCGCCGGAGGACGAGAAAAACGTTGAACAGCCGACAGGTCGTTTAGGTGAAGAGATTGCCCCACGGCCAGAGCAGGAAGTAGTGAATGGTCTTGCTGATCCTCTTCCTCTTCATCGGTCGATTCGAAATACACTTTTAGAAATCCATCGAATTTCAATACTTCTCCTTCGGCCTGGAAAGTTTCCTGACGACTACTTACGCCAATTGTGACGTTCGTTTTTTCGAAGATGGCTTCACTCATCTGCGAGGCAATGGCCCTTTTCCAGATCAGTTCATATAATCTTTTTTCGGCAGCATCTCCCTTAACGGTGTGCTGATCAAAATAAGTGGGGCGAATGGCTTCATGGGCTTCCTGCGCACCCGCTGTTTTTGTTTTATAAATACGTTGATGATGGTATTGGACACCCCAGGCCGACTTAATCTCTTCAGCGGCAGCCGACAGGGCGGTGGCAGATAAGTTGACGGAGTCAGTACGCATGTAAGTGATTTTACCACTCTCATAAAGGCGTTGAGCAATTTGCATGGTTCGTGCTACCGAAAAGCCTAACTTCCTGGACGCTTCCTGTTGCAGAGTGGAAGTGGTAAAGGGGGCAGAAGGATTTCTTTTTGCTGGTTTTACCTCCAAGTGTTGAATATGAAAATCAGCAGATTTGCAATCGTTTAAAAATGATTCAGCTTCCTTTGCTTCGGGAAAACGGGAGGGGAGCTCAGCCTTAAAACTTTCCTTTGCCTTGCCGGTATGAAAACGAGCACTGATCTTAAAGGCAGATCCAGCCTGAAAACGATTAATTTCCCTTTCCCGGTCAACGATCAAACGTACCGCTACCGACTGAACCCTTCCTGCCGATAGGGAGGGTTTTACTTTCTTCCATAATACCGGAGAGAGTTCAAAGCCCACCAGCCTGTCCAGCACTCGTCTCGCCTGTTGAGCATTTACGAGGTTGTAATCTATGCTTCGGGGATTGGCTATCGCTTCAAGAATGGCAGGCTTAGTGATCTCATGGAAAACAATGCGTTTTGTTTTGGCCTCATTGAGCCCTAAAGTTTCGTATAAATGCCAGGAAATAGCTTCTCCTTCACGGTCTTCATCGGAAGCAAGCCATACCATCTCTGCATTTTTAGCTAACTTTTTTAATTCGCTGACTAACTGCTTTTTGTCGGACGGAACTTCATACGTCTGGGAAAAGTCGTTTGAGGTATCGATCCCCATATCTCCCTTTACTAAATCGCGGATATGTCCGTAACTGGACTTCACCATAAAATCTTTCCCTAAGTATCCTTCTATCGTTTTCGCTTTCGCTGGTGACTCAACTATTAGTAAATTTTTTGCCATTCAAATCGTTTTTCTGCAAATAAAACTATAAATTAGACTAAAATCAAAATTGCGATCATAAAAAAATCAAAGATACCTTAAAACCCTTAGTTTTTTGCCTTCAAAGCCCGTCTGTCTGTAAAAATCGTCATTATGTCTTTAAAATGATCATTTTTGTGCATGGGATTTTTTAGGTTTGTTTCTTTGAAGTTCATCTCTAAAATTGACTGGTATGCATACACTCCTGCTCATCCTTAGCTTATGGTTCACTCCTAAAAGCACCCCTTCTGTTCATGATTTTTCATTTGAAACCCTCGATGGAAGGCAGGTGAAGCTCTCCCAGTTTAAAGGGAAAAAGTTGTTGATTGTCAATACTGCTTCTAAATGTGGATATACCCCTCAATACGAGGCTTTACAGAAATTGCATGAAAACTATCGGAAGAAAGTCGTGATTATTGGTTTTCCCGCAGGAAATTTCGGAGGACAGGAGTTTGGTACAAATTCAGAAATTCAGGAATTCTGTAAAAAAAATTACGGCGTTACTTTTTTATTGAGTAAAAAAGTGAGTGTAAAAGGAAAGGATATAGATCCTCTTTTTGATTACCTCACAAAGGTTGAAGGTCTTGAGTTTAGTGGTGATATCAAATGGAACTTTGAAAAGTTCTTGGTAAACGAAAAAGGACAACTCGTTCATCGTTACCGTTCTTCAGTGAAACCAATGGATCAGGAATTAACCGGCCAATTGTAATCCTTCAACAGTAATTTTCTGTATGCGTTCACTTTTTTTAGGATGCTTGTGTCTGGTAGTAGGAATGAATGTGACCTCCTGCAACAGCCGTTTTGCCATTGTCAAATCGGAAAGAGAAGAGTTTCGAATTCATCCGGCACTGGAGGCAGACAGCAGCATCATTTGGATTTATGCTCCTTACAAGAAAGCGTTGGATGAAGAAATGAACCAGGTGATTGGATATACAAAGGTTGATCTTTTAAAAAAATCCGATTATCCCGAATCTCTTTTGGGTAATTTTTTTGCAGACGCGGTATGGTCGCAGGTGAGGCAATTGGTACCGGACGTTGATTTTGCCATGCCTTCTACGAAGGGAGGATTGAGGAATGATGTCATTAAGGGACCCATTACCATATCCACTATTTTTGAGTTGATGCCGTTTGAAAATGAAGCGATCGTATTTACACTTAAAGGAACGGATGTGCAGGAGCTGCTCAACTTTATCGCGGTGAGTGACGGACAACCGGTAGCCGGTCTCCAAATGAAAATTGTGAATGGAAAGCCTGAACAGGTGTTTATTCAGGGGAAAGCATTTGATCCTGCCAGAACGTATCGGGTATTGACCTCGGATTACATTGCCAGTGGAGGAGACAATGCACGTGGATTTTCCAGCCCTCTGGAGAAGAAGATAGTGGGGCTGAAAATAAGGGATGCCCTTTTGAAAGAAGTAAAACAGGTACAAGCCAGGGGAGAAACAATCAATACTGTTTTTGATGGACGAATTACTAAAAATTAACCGGCGTCATTTTGTAAAAGCTGCGGGGATGGCTGGTATGGCTGCTGCCCTCCATGTAAAGGCACTCGATGCTTTTGCTTACGGAAGAATGGAAAAAATAACCATCTTACATACAAACGATGTGCATAGCAGGATTGAACCATTTCCCATGGACGGTTCCCGTAATCAGGGTTTAGGGGGTGTTGCCAGACGTTCGGCATTGATTAAACGTATTCGCGAAGAACAACGAAACGTCCTGTTAGTGGATGCCGGAGATATTTTTCAGGGAACACCGTACTTTAATAAATACGGAGGGGAACTTGAAATCAAATTGATGAGTCAGATGGGCTACGATGCCGCTACGATGGGTAATCATGATTTCGACAATGGTATAGAAGGGTTTGACCTTCAGCTGCCCCATGCACGCTTCCCCTTTCTTACGGCCAATTACGATTTTAACTCCACTCCGCTGAAAGGTAAAACTCAGGACTATAAAATATTTAAAAAAGGAAGCTTGCGGATTGGCGTTTTTGGGTTAGGTATTCAGTTGAAAGGCCTGGTAGATCCTAAAAATTATGGAGAAACCATTTATCTGGACCCTGTGATGAAGGCAAACGAAATGGCCACGCTACTCAAAAAAGAGGAGCGTTGCGATTTGGTGATCTGTTTATCGCACCTAGGATACCGCTATGAAAACCCGCAAATGATCTCAGATAGTGTCCTGGCCTCTCAGACTAGGTACATTGACCTCATCATTGGCGGACATACACATACATTTATGGATGTCCCCGAAGATGTAAAAAATCTGGACGGAGAGCTGACGACCATCAATCAGGTGGGGTATGCGGGCATTAATCTCGGACGAATAGACTACTACTTTGAAGCTTCCAGTGCTAAACGCATCAAGGTCGCTTCTCCTTACCAAATCAATAATCAAATTCTTCTATAGGAAGCAACAGCACGTTAAACGAGGAAACCTCCGCCAAGGAGGTCATCTCCTTCATAGAACACCGCCGACTGTCCCGGGGCAATGGCCGACACAGCATGATCAAATACCACCCGCATCTGGTCTTTCTCCTGTACAATGGTGCTTAATGCACCCGCGTCTTTGTAACGGATTTTGGTCACTACCTGATCAATCGGGTCATGAATGTTTTCATATTTTACCAAGTTGATGTGGCGAACCATGGCTTCTTTCCGTTGCAACTCGTCCGCTCTTCCTAATACGACCGTATTGCTCTCCGGCAAAATGCGGGTCACAAACATGGGTTCTCCAAAAGCAACCCCCAGCCCTTTACGCTGACCAATGGTATAGAAGGGATAGCCTTGATGTTGACCAATCACCATTCCCTGGCTATTGATGAAATTTCCTGGTCCTATGCGCTCATCCAGGTCTTCCACTTTATGCCTCAAAAATGCTCTGTAATCATTGTCCGGTACAAAACAGATTTCATAACTTTCACTTTTTTTTGCAAGTTCTTCCTGCCCCATATCCAATGCCATTTGCCGGATTTCTGCTTTAGAGAAACTGCCAAGTGGAAACTTTGTTCGTGCAAGGTTGGCTTGTGATACCCCCCAAAGAACGTAAGACTGATCTTTGTGCTGATCTTTTCCTTTGGATATGACGTAACGTCCATTTTCTTGTAAACGTATATTCGCATAATGGCCTGTTGCAATGAATTCACAGTCCAGGTGATTGGCTCTTTTCAGCAGGGCTTCCCACTTAATGTGGGTATTACATAATACACAGGGATTGGGCGTACGTCCGGCAAGGTATTCATCGACGAAATTGTCAATCACAAAATCACCGAATTCATCCCGGATATCAAGAATGTAATGAGGAAACCCATAATTCACTGCAAGGGTACGCGCATCGTTGATGCTGTCGAGGCTGCAACAACCGGTTTCCTTACCCTGAGTTCCTGAAGTGACATAATCCCAGGTTTTCATGGTTAAACCGATCACTTCATAGCCCTGTTCGTGCAGCATAACGGCTGCTACCGAGCTATCAACCCCGCCACTCATGGCCACTAAAATTCGTCCGTGCTTACTCATTTTTTTAAATAACAGGCAAAGTTAAGTGATTTTTAATGAATGCAAGCATTCAGAGGTCGTCGGAATGTAAAAATGGTTTAGCGATGGCTGGATTCACGCACCTGCAGGTGCGTGTCGAGCAGTACGGTTTCGAAAACGTCAGCGTTTTTGTTTTTAATTAACTGAATGAGCTTTTTAGCAGCGAGTTCGCCAATTTGGAAAGCTGGCTGGTGCACGGTACTGAGCGATGGATAAAAAGCAC
The DNA here is from genome assembly GCA_037190785.1 of Pedobacter sp. GTDB lineage: Bacteria > Bacteroidota > Bacteroidia > Sphingobacteriales > Sphingobacteriaceae > Pedobacter. Next base: position 532,189 of record JBBCJN010000002.1, read on the forward strand.
TTGCCATATCGGTGTTGCTGAATCCAATCAAGCCAAGGGTATGAGGAACTGCAATGGCCATTTCCCGGAGTTTCATGAGGCACTGCGTACTGAGCTGGTCGGTTGCGGTGAAAATCGCATCCGGTGGTTCATCAAGATTCATAATTTCTTTAATCGCAGCTTCCAAATGGCTGTTCAGATGAGCAACATGGCTGGTGTCTATAAATTTAATCCAGTCTTCTTTAACCTGAATTCCTGCCTCCTGAAGGGCTTGCTGGTATCCTTCAAATCGTTTACTGGCCATGCTTAATTTGGTATTGCTGTTGAAGTGGGCAATGCGCCTGAAGCCGTTTTCAAGAAGATGACGAGTAGCCTGATAGGCCCCCTTAAAATGATCAGCAGCCACCATATGGGTGTGTATTCCCTCGCTAAGACGGTCAAACAGCACCACAGGAAAACCGGTTTGTTGCAGTTGTTGCAGGTAACTAAAATCCGTGGTTTGATAGGAGGGAGAAATTAAAAGTCCGTCAGCCCCGCCAGCATGCAATAAATGAATGCACTCATTTTCCTGAACAAAGGATTCTTTACTTTGCATAATAATGAGATGATAACCTGCGCTATTGCAATACTGATCAATGCCATCCAACATTTGAGCCACAAAATTATTGTCGATAGAGCAAACGACTACCCCTATAGCACGGCTTTTGCCTTCTTTCAGACCCCTTGCCAGGCGATTGGGGACATACTGATGCGCCTTTGCATAGGCCAATACCCGCTGCTTCGTTTGATGCCCAATCTGGTAGCTGTCTGTAAGGGCTCTGGAAACAGTCGATACAGACAGATTTAACGCGCGGGCAATATCGCGAAGCGTAATGGAATGATGCATGATGTTCTCAAAATTCGCATTAAAGATACGGAATTTTACGGGTTTGACTTGCTTTCAGAAATAGGCCTTTTTGGAGCTTACTAAAACCTTTTAGTAATTGTTTTTTCGCTTTGCTATAAAATTAATATCTTCGGTTTTTGGTTCGCAATTCATACCCTTTTTTAACATGAGAAAAACTCTTTTTTTAAGCTTGATGGTTTGTTCCTTCATGGCGCAGGCCCAGAATTTAACCAAGTATGTGAATCCCCTTATCGGTACCGAGAAGATGGGACATACGTATCCGGGAGCAACCGTCCCCTTTGGAGCAGTACAACTTAGCCCCGACACCGATACCATTCCGTATGAGGTAAATGGAAAGTATAACGGCCAGGTGTATAATTACTGCGCTGGTTATAAATACGAAGATAAAACCATTGTCGGTTTTAGCCATACCCATTTTAGTGGTACTGGACATTCTGATTTGGGAGACTTTTTACTGATGCCTACCACCGGTAAACTAAAACTTAATCCTGGGGTGGCTAGCGATACGCGTACAGGGTATCGGTCGGCTTTTTCTCATGCCAATGAAGTGGCTCAGCCAGGGTATTACAAAGTGAAACTGGACGATTACAATGTGTTGGCTGAGTTAACCAGCACTGCAAGGGTGGGCATGCATCAATATACTTTTCCAAAAGGAACAGACAGTCATGTGATATTCGATCTGATGTCGGGCATTTATAATTATGACGATAAAACGGTATGGACGTATGTGCGGGTAGTGAATGACACGTTGGTAACCGGTTATCGCCAGACACAGGGGTGGGCCCGTACGCGAACGGTGTACTTCGCCATGACTTTTTCAAAACCATTTAAAGAATATGGTCAGAAAAATTACGATGGCCGACAGCCCTACCGTGGTTTTTGGGGGAAGTTTGACCAAACCCGCAATTTTCCGGAGATCGCCGGGAAGAAGGTACGTATGTATTTTGATTTCGATACCAACGAAGGAGAAAAAATCAAAATTAAGTTTGCGCTCTCTCCTGTGAGCCAGGAAAATGCATTGCAAAATTTGCGCAGTGAAATTACCGGATGGGATTTCGATAAGGTCCGTCAGCAGGCAGACAATGCCTGGGAAAAGGAACTTAATAAAATAAAAATCCGTGCGAGTGAAGACGATAAAGTGAATTTTTATACAGCAATGTATCATGCCTTTATCAACCCGACCACGTATATGGATGTGAATGGACAATACAAAGGGCTTGACCAGGGCATTCATCAGGCAACTAATTTTACGCATTACACGACCTTCTCCATTTGGGATACCTACCGGGCATTGCATCCCTTTTTCAACATTGTGCAACCCTCACGAAATAATGATATGATTAAATCCATGATGGCCCATTACGAACAAAATGCGGTGGGAATGTTGCCAATCTGGTCGCATTATGCCAATGACAATTGGTGTATGAGTGGGTATCACAGTGTTTCCGTAGTAACTGACGCCATTTTAAAAGGAGTATATACCGGCGATCCGCATCAGGCCTTGGCTGCCTGTGTGGCTACAGCGAAGAAACGCAGTTATGAGGGCATTGGTTATTATATGGATTTGGGTTATGTACCTGCAGAAATAAATGGGAATTCCGTTTCACATACACTGGAATATGCCTATGATGACTGGTGCATTGCACAACTTGCCAAAAAATTGAATCGGACGGATATATATGAGGAGTTTATTAAAAGAGCTTCCAACTGGAAAAATGTGTACGATGCTTCGATTGACTTTATGCGTCCACGTTTAGCGGATGGGACCTTTAAGAAGGATTTCGATGTATTTAGTACGCATGGCCAGGGCTTTATTGAAGGAAACAGCTGGAATTACAGTTTTTTTGTTCCACATCAACCTGCCGAACTGGTCGCATTAATGGGAGGAAAAAAGAAATTTGCTGCCCGTTTAGATACTTTATTTACCATGCATTTGCCTGACGAATTTTTTGCGCATACAGAAGACATTACACGTGAAGGGATCATTGGTGGATATGTGCATGGAAATGAGCCCGCACATCATGTGGCTTACCTGTACAATTGGACAGATCAGCCTTATAAAACGCAAGCACAAGTAAGACAAATCCTGAAAATGCAATACAAACCAAGTCCTGATGGGTTGGGAGGTAATGATGATTGCGGACAAATGAGTGCCTGGTACATGTTTTCAGCCATGGGCTTTTATCCGGTATCGCCAGGAGATCTGAGTTACGCCTTGGGATCTCCCTTAGTGCATGAAGCAGTATTGCAACTGGAAAATGGCAAAAGTTTTACTGTGGAAGCCATTAACCAAAGTGAGCAAAATGTCTATGTGCAAAAAGTACTACTGAATGGAAAGCAGCTTAATCGTTTATTCATCCAGCACGAAGACATCACTGCAGGTGGAAAGTTGACTTTTTACATGGGGCCAAAACCGCAGAAGAAGTAGGTCTCTGACCAAAATTAAAAAAGGAATGACCGGGACTATTGATAGTTCCCGGTTTTTTTGTGCCTTTCATAAAAGATAATAAAAAAAACGGACATACACAAATGTGAATTGTATTGAAAGGGCATTCGGTGAGGAAAGCCTAAAAACCAGGAAGATAGCCTTAAAAGGGAAATAAGTTCACCAAATCTTCATCATTTTTCAGATATTTATGGCTCTTAGCGAGAATTTTACATGAAAGTTGTGATAGCAGAAAAGCCTTCTGTGGGGAGAGAGCTGGCGAAAGTATTTGGAGCCACGACCCGTAAGGAAGGATACATCGAGGGTAAAGGATATAGCTTTACATGGGCATTTGGACACTTACTTCAATTGGCTCCGCCACAGGCTTATGGCTACATTGGTTGGCGCAAACAACACCTTCCCATGTTACCCCCTAAGTTTAAACTGGCCATCCGGAAAGTGAAAACAAAAGACGGACAGGCGGATGACCCTGGCGCGGTAAAGCAATTAGCCGTTATTAAAAAGTTATTCGAGGAGGCCAGTGAAATCATTGTGGCCACCGATGCGGGAAGAGAAGGGGAATTAATCTTTCGTTACATATACTATTACCTTAAGTGTAAGAAGCCTTTCAGACGTTTATGGATTTCTTCACAGACCGATGAAGCAATTAAACAGGGGTTTAGAGATCTGAAGCCCGGAACAGCTTATGATACATTGTTTAATTCGGCACATTGCCGTTCGGAATCCGACTGGTTGATAGGAATGAATGCCACCCAGGCTCTTAGCATTTCGGCAGGTAACAAGTCGGTTTGGTCGCTGGGGAGGGTACAAACGCCTACATTGGCAATGATTTGTGCCCGCTATTTAGAAATTAAGAATTTTGTTCCGCAGGTGTATTACCAAATAGGATTGGTCTTACAAAAAGAAACGCAAGATTTTAAAGCATTGTCCCAATTGTCTTTTTTGACGAAAGAAATGGCCGAAAGTGCCTTTGCAACGGTGAGTCCGGTACTTGAAGGAGAAGACCCGGGAGTAATTGTCACCGGTGTGGAGGCCAAACCCCGGAAGGAAGTTCCACCATTGTTGCACGATCTGAGCAGCATCCAGCAAGAGGCCAATAAGCGCTACGGATATACGGCAGATCAGACGTTGGGAATTCTTCAACAGCTATATGAATCAAAACTGGTGACCTACCCCCGTACCGGAAGTCGTTACATTGGCGACGATGTCTTTGCGACCATTCCGGCTTTAATCAATGCGCTCGAAACTCATCCATTGTTTCAACAACAAAGCATCGATTACAGGGAAAGGACATTGAATAAAAGAAGTGTAAATGCGAAGAAAGTCACGGATCACCATGCCATTCTTACAACAGGAATAAAAGCCGGATACCTCGGAAAAGAGCAGCAACAGGTATACGACCTGATTGCCGGGAGAATGTTGGAAGCTTTTCATGAAGACTGCCTCAAAGAAATTACCAAAATCACGATCGAATCAGGACAGGTTTTTCTGGCGAGTGGAACCGTAATTCAGCACGCCGGTTGGAGGTCTGTATTTAATCTCAGGGAAGACGATAAAAAGGAAGAAGAAAACCCAACTCTCCCTAAGTTGGTGGTGGGAGAAAAGCTGACACTGATTGAGAAAAAACTTCTTGAAAAGCAAACCAAACCGAAAGCCATGTATAATGAAGCATCCCTGTTAAAAGCGCTGGAAACCTCCGGGAAGGAGATTGAAGACGAGGAATTGAGAGAAGCGATGAAAGATAGTGGTTTAGGGACTCCTGCCACTCGAGCTGCTATCATCGAAACCCTGCTGACACGTATGTATATTGTTCGGGAAAAACGAAATCTCCTGCCTACCCCCAAAGGACTGGCCGTTTATGAGATTGTGAAAGATAAAAAAATTGCGCAGGCCGAACTGACCGGCGAATGGGAAAAACGATTGGAAGAGATTCGATCGGGCGCTTCTGTAACGGATTTCAAGAATGAAATTACTCAATACACGAAACTTATCACGGCAGAATTGTTATCCGCAGAGATGGTTTTTCCTGAAGATTAATTTAATCACTCATGGAAAAACTTATCTTTAAGGCTTAATCCATTTAAAATGAACCGCAAATCCTTTTTGTCTTCTTCTATTTTAAGTGTCCTTGCTATGGGGGTAGCCCCTTCCATTGCGCAGGCACATGTGGCTATTCAACCTACGCCGGCAAAAGGAGTGCGCATACCTGACTATCTTAAGCGGGGAGACGTTATTGGAATTACCAGTCCGGCAGGGTACATCAGCAGGGAGGCCATTGGACCGGCTGTTTGTCAAATGCAAGCCTGGGGCTTCCATGTGCGGATAGGTGAAACCATTGGAAAAAGAGATTTTACATTTGGAGGAACAGATGCCGAAAGGAGAGCGGATCTACAACAGTTAATGGACGATCCGGAGGTGAAAGCCATCATGTGTGCTCGTGGGGGGTATGGATCTATCCGGATTTTAGATGAATTGCACTGGAACCGGTTCCGGAAAAATCCTAAATGGTTAATTGGCTTTAGTGACATTACCATCCTGCACATGCACCTGAATACCCAACTGAGGGTGGCCTCTATGCATAGTAAAATGTGCAATAGCTTTCCGGATCACTGGGAAGAAGCAGATGCTTTGCAACAGGCAACCATTTTATCTATCCGGGATGCCCTATCCGGAAAACCGACCGATTACGAGGCATCACCCAATGGATACAATCGTTTTGGAAAAGCAAGGGGAGAGCTGATCGGAGGGAATTTACGGTGTATTGAAAACCTGGGAGGCACTACCTCGAGCATCCACACCAAAGGGAAAATTCTTTTTCTGGAGGATACTGGTGAACATTTGTACAGTATCGACCGGATGTTATATCAATTAAAACGTAGCGGGCAGCTGGATCAGCTAAATGGATTGGTGATCGGAGGTTTCAAATTGCCGAAAGAAGGAGGAGAGGATTTTGGGAGAAGCCTGGAACAAATTGTTCTGGACAAACTTAACGGGTTCGATTTTCCGGTGTGTTTTGATTTTCCGGTAGGTCATCAACGCGCCAATTATGCCCTTAAGTGTGGGTTAACGCATGAATTGGAAGTGAGGGATTGGGGAAGCACGTTAAAGGAAGTCCGCTAACGGGTTCGCATGGGGTTATCCATTGATCTGATAAATCGCTGTTTCCCGATCTCTGGAAGCCACAATCACATGCGTAGCTCCTGCATGTGTTTCGAAAAGCCGCTGCACAAGGTCAGCGCAATTGTTATCTTTACTTAAATGGGAAAGAAAAAGATGACTTAGCTGAGGTGTCCGGTAATCAAGAAATAACTCCAGGGCTTTTTGGTTCGATAAATGTCCGTTTCCTCCGCGGATGCGATTCTTCAGGAAGAAAGGATATCGACCTTTATCCAGCAAATCATCGTCGTAATTAGCTTCCAAAAATACAGCGTGACATTGTTTAAAATGATGAATAAGGTGTTCGCAGTGGGAACCAATATCTGTAAATACCCCTACGGTAGTGCTTCCATCTCCAATAGTGAAACTGTGAGGCTCAATGGCATCGTGTTTTTTGGGGAAGGGAGATATCCTTAGCCGGCCTAATTGAATAGGTTCATAGGCTTTAAATGACCGAAGAAGGTTCGCCTGGATTTGCATCCGGGTGTATTGAAGAGTAGCTGGTGTAATGTAGACTGGTAATTGATATTTCTTTGAAAGCACAGGTAAACCTTTGATATGGTCACTATGTTCGTGGGAAATGAAAATACCCTTTACTTTTTCGATGGTTAACCCCAAGCGATGCATTCGCACTTCCGTTTCCCGACAGCTTAAGCCGGCGTCAATTAAAATAGCTTCTTCTTCATTTCCTATATAAAAACAATTGCCGTTGCTCCCGGTATTGAGAGAAGTAATCAATAGTGACATGCATGCAAAGGAAGCAAATTTGCCCCATTTTTGAAATTGATTTTATGCACATTTTAGGGAAGTCTGGGAAGTAGATAAAGGAGGCTACCTGCTGGGAGCTGAGGTTGATATACGAGGAAAGGGCAGCTAGCGCAAGAGAAAAAATGATTGGAGGAAATACAACCTGTGTCTTCAGTGAAAATTTGTAACAATCAAAAGGAGAAAGTTTTTCAGAAAAATGAGCGGAACCCAGAACGATTTGCTCTTTTCTGAAAGAAACAGGAGGAGGGACAGGAAGTGACATACGTAGCTTTATACGCCGTTTAGAATACTTTTTTTGCCGTTTAGAATTCACTTTTATACCCTTAAAAGCCATTTAAACAGGTTTTTTTGCCACTTTTTTCATTAAAACAAGATACTTTTTTTGTGTTTTTTCGTTTCAGGGTTGCAATGTAAGCTGTTGGAGGTCAATGTCTTTTGTTTTTAAGGGTCAATAAATAGAGCTGAAAGAGCTATATTTAATGCTAAAAATGGTTGATTTTTAGGTTTAAGTGATATATTTGGATTCAAAATTAAAATCAAAAAAATGGAAAAATTTGCACAAGTTAAAGAAGTTGTAGCTGCTATTGAAGCAGATGTAGAAAAGTTTTATAATGCTGGAAATGCAGCCGCAGGTACCAGAGTTCGTAAAGCCATGCAAGACCTTAAAGGTTTAGCTCAGGATATTCGTAACGAAGTGACTGAGAAAAAAAATGCAGGTAAATAATTAACCTCAAATTTATTTTAAAAGGCCCTTTCATAGGGCCTTTTTTATTTTATATTTGTGTATCACTAAAAGAAGAGGCCATGATTTCTGTACAAGTAACGTATACGGTAAAAGAAGAGTTCCTAGCTCAAAATCTAACCAATATTAAAGCATTTTTGGCAGATCTGAAAACATTGACAAGTGTGAACTTTTTGTATCAGGTTTACCGCAAAGAAGACGGACTTACCTTTGTCCACCTCTCTCTTTATGAAAATGAATCAATGCAGGAGCAAATCATGCAAGTACCTTCGTTTCGTCATTTCCAGAATGAACGGGATGAACATGGATTAGCCACTGCCCCTCTCATCGAAAAGGTGGAATTGATTGGTTCTTCCATCCAAAATATAGACTCAAGTGTGCTACTTAAGTTTAATCAACCTTCCGTTCAGTCCGTAGTGTAAGGAAGGTATTAAAAGATTGACACCGCTTTAACATCTTTTGCTTCATAAACAATCCTGCAATGTTAGATGAGGAGGGGTGCTGGTGCATTTACATGCATTCGTGGTTTCCCTTTTTTTCTGCCTGAGAACGACTTTTTCTACCAGCTTATGGTTTAGGCGCTTTTCTTTCTGATACGCTTCTGTAATTTATTCCAAAATCTAAGCCTTTTTTGGGTAAATCGTTTTCTTCTTCGTCCGATGGTTCATTCTTTTTCAGGAGTGGACGTACATTCACTGGCTCATCAGACTTGCAATCGGGGGACGAGTGCAAACCATTTGTGTTTCCTTCGAATGGAGGCGATTTTCTTTTGGACGTTTTAAAATAGGATAAACCCCTGCGCTGGAGGTTAAAGAATGTTAAAGTTCCGAAAACAGGTGTGAAAACAGCTAATTTAGGAGTCCTCAACCACCTGATAATAGCGAAAATGCCGGTTGGATACCAGAATGAAAATGAACAAAAGTGTCAAAAGGAAGAAAGCAATTCCTTTGGGAATTTCAGGGGGAACTGTACCAAAAAGGCAGCTCCACCGAAGGGTTGATGAGAAAGAATTTGCCTGGTAAGTATCATTTTCGCAAGGGTATAATTGAAGTATGAAAAGTGTATCTGTTTTGTTAAAGGCCATTTTTTTTAAAAAACTCCCATGAAAAAAGTAATTAGTCTCTGTTTCTTTTTATGGATCACCTACCAATTGTCAGCTCAGCAAATCGTAGGTCGTGTGTACGATGGACAAGAGCGGCTGGCTTTGGAGGGAGTTCGGGTAAGCGTGGGTGAGAAGGTGGTTTTTACGGATGGATCAGGTGTTTTTCGGGTGCCAAAGACCGACAAAGCACAGAGCATTTATTTCTTGAAGGAGGGATACCGGATCATGGAGGTAGGACTGGGAATGTTATCTTCAGATACCCTTCGGGTCTACCTAAAGCTGTCTGAATTTATTCTTAAGCCGGTCACAATTTTTTCCAAGCGGAGTTATGAAAAAGACTCTATCGCATTGCGCAACGAATTTGCGGCTATTTTTAATTACAAGGCCCCCTCGATAAACGATATGTTCGTAAAAAGGGGGATCGATATCAATCAGGTACCGTCCCATCAACGGGTAAACTCGACTGCAAGTATCATTGGCTTGGATCTGCTGCAAGTAGCCGGATGGATTGGGAAGGGAAAAAATAAAACCAGTAGGCTTCAAAAACAGCTGCTGGAAGAGGAAGCCAGAAGAAGTTCTGATCATGCGTTTTCGAAAGAAAAAGTAACCCATTTGACCCATTTAACAGGCGATTCCCTGCAATTATTTATGGAAACTTATCGTCCTGATCCGGTGACCCTGAAAAAATGGAGCGAATACGAGCTATTTTTATACATAAAAGATTCTTATAAACAGTTTAAAACCAAGGTGGAAAAGTCACCATAAAAACTATTCTATAGTGGAAGAAGGAGGCAGACCATTTAACTCATATACTTCGAGGTCGAAATAGCTGACAGCAGACAATAAATGATCGAAGATATCTGCCATGATATGTTCGTACTCTATCCACTTGGTAGTGCTGGTAAACGCATAAATTTCTATGGGCAAACCGGTAGCGGAGGGGGCCAGCTGGCGAACCATCAGATTCATGTTTTTATGAATGCCGGGATGAGTACTGATATAATGATCGATATACTTTCGGAATAAGCCGGCATTGGTCAGATTGCGGCCATTGACCAGCACACTTTTGTCTATTTGGTTGCGAAGATTTGCTTTTTCGATGTCGCGTTGCCGATGATCAATGTAATGACTTAAGGCCTGAATTTGTTTGAACCGGGGAATCTCCGCATCGGTGATGAAACGAATACTCGTTTGACGAATATGAATGGCTCTTTTTATTCGTCTGCCACCCGATTCCTGCATGCCTCGCCAGTTTTGAAAGGAGTCAGAAATCAGGGCGTATGTAGGAATAGTGGTAATGGTCTTGTCAAAGTTCTGCACTTTCACGGTTGTGAGATTAATCTGAATCACAGCTCCGTCGGCACCATATTTAGGCATCGTAATCCAGTCGCCAATACGAACCATGTCGTTTGAACTTACCTGAATACTGGCTACAAATCCCATTATGGTGTCTTTAAACATTAACAGAAGGACTGCGGAAAGTGCACCCATTGCAGTGAAAAAGGCCACAGGTGATTTTCCCGTTAGGTTGGAATAGATGACCACTAAACCGAAGATAAGCAGGATGATTCGGATAATCTGTAAATAGCTGTCCACCGGTTTTTCACGAAAGGCTGTTTTTTTACGAAGGGTATCCGCTCCCGCACGGATCACCGACATAAGTGTCCAGATAATGATAAACACCATGTAAACATCAGCGAGTGCCTCCAAAGGTCTGATTACGGAAGGAAAATCCGCAAACACCACAGGAATCCCTATTTTGATCAAAATTAATGGAGCTGTAAGCGCCAGGTAGTGCGGAAAACGGTTGTCCAGCAAATGATGAAAGAAATTCCCTCTTGATTTCTTAATGATCCGGATTAAAACAATCCGAAGTACCCGCCTTACCAGCCATTGAAAAAAGTAGATCAGTCCGATGCTGATCGCTAAAAGAAATAAACTGTTAAGGTATTGTGCGGCTGTTTCCGGCACGCCCCACTGAACCAGCAATTGATAACTGCTCCTGCCTAATTGATCGATGGATTGCACTATGCTCATATACGAGGAAATGGATTTGTCGCAGGATACTAAAAATTTGTGAGAATGACAATCTAAATTGATGCGACCTTTGGTGAAAAGAAAGCCCTCTACTTTCCTTTCAAAACAGAGGAAGACCATCGCTAAAAATAACCGGCTCTGAGCAATTCTTTGTCCTGATAATAAGAGCGCTGAAACCTTGCACCTCTCGATGGTCTTCCTTCTGATTTATTCTTCTTCAGATTTGTTTTTTAAGGCCATGAGAAGATCATAGGCTCCTTTAACCACTATTTTTCTATGCAGAAGTTTATCACCATCAATGAGGTGGACATACCCTTCCCTGCTCAGTCCGGTATGGACGGACGTTAAGCGAAAATTTCCTTCCTTTAGTACTTCAAAAACATAAGGTTTATTTTCATAGGATACCACACTTTCATCAGGCAATACCAGGCGTTTGGCATGCTGTACCTGCACGACGGCATTCATATAAGTGCCAGCGACCAGCGGAGGTATTTTCCCTTCAAAGCGGGCATATATGGGCGTGGTGCCATCCTCAGCAATCTGACTCCCTACTGTCAGGATGCGCGCTTTCCATTTTTCCTCCGGACGGATATGCGTATATGCTTCGATTGCTTGTCCAATATTCAAAGAAGACAATTCCTTTTCAAATGCATTTAGTCGAAGAAGCATGCCTTGTGGGTTTATTAACTCAAAAAGAGGTTCTGTTGCAGACACATACTGCCCACGATTGACCAATACCCGGCTGACCAGCCCATCAAAAGGAGCATAAAGTTTGATCGTGCCTTTTAGGGTGGCCGCACTTACCTGACCGGGAACGATATGGATCAGTTTAAGTTTCTCTTCCAGTGCTCTTGTTTGTATGTATGCCGTTTGATAGTCGGCTTCTGCTTGTTGAAAGGTTTTGTCACTCACCGCCTGCTGCTGGTTTAATTCTTTTTGTCGGTGATAGTGTAGAGAGGCTTGTTTCAGAAGTGCTTTTTGACTAAGGTATTCCTGTTGAAGCTGAATAAATTGCGGATCTTCCAGAAATGCAATTACCTGACCCTTTTTGAAATGAGCCCCCGGTAAGAGATGAATCGACTGGACGCGTCCACCGAAGGCGGTGGACACGGAAACCAGTTGTGCAGGATCTATTTCTATTTTTCCGTTCAACTGACGGGTTTCATCCATTGATTTTTCAGCAATTTCAGTAAAAGAGAGTATCGTGTGTTGTAATTGGGCCTCACTAAGTTGCAATACATTGGCCACGGGAGTAGCTGTTTGCTCCTCTGGAGAAGGGGCTGTTGACTGACAGGCATAAAGAATACATGTTAAGCTCAATAAAAAAATAAGGATACGTAAGATTGACTGAGTATTCATTTTCAAGGCTTTTTTGATTGTAAATAATTTAATTGAAGAGCGCTTTCATTAAAAAGTTGAAGCGCATCCAGGTAAGAGGATTGGATCGATATCGCCTGATTGCTTAAAATAATCCATTCCAGGTAATCGATTTCTCCTTCTTCATATTGTTTTTTTGCGGTCTGTAGAAACGAATTTGCACGGGGCAATTGCCATTTTTCATAGTTTTCAATAATCTCTTGATGGTTTTCCACCTGCAGTGTTGTTTGCTGATAATGGGTTTCCCATTGATTTTTTTTCCACTCAATGTCTTGTCGAACCAGTTGTTCCCTCTCTTTAGAGGCCTGAATGTTGGCCCTTTGCGAACGGGTAAACAGCGGGATGCCGACCCCTAACTGAACAGAAGAGAATCGTCCTGAGTGAATGTCCTTCATGCTTTGATTAAAGTAGCTGAAAGACACATCTGGAAGGAGTTTACTGCGCGCCACTTTGGTTTCAGCTTCACTGATTTTGAGCTCTTGCTGCCACCGCCTCATTTCCGGGTGAAGATTCATATCCGTGAGGGGTGAGTTTCGTTCAATAGTCACTTTGACAGAGGGAGCCACCAACACAAAATCGCCTTCCCTGTGGATTAATAAAGCTAAGTGCATTTGCAGACCTTTTAACTCTGTTTTTAACGCTTTTAATTGAACTGCAATTTGTTGCTGTTGCAGATCGGCGGATGCGCTTTCCATGAGAGGGGATTCACCTGTCTTTACTTTTAACGCCACTTTTGTTGCAAATAAGGTATATAGGCTGTCTGTTCGTAGGAGAATTTTTTGTTTTTCCTGTAGAACGAGTATGCGGTAGAATACTTCAGAAACCAGTCTTTGGATTTGCAAGAGGGTTAGCTCCTGATTAAATATGGCCACCTGCCATTCTTCACGAAGCAATTGCTTTCTTTTTGCATACACAGATGGAAAGTTCATTCGTTGAGAAACCCCCAATTTCTGGTCGATTTCTATCGAGTTGATTTTTCCCATTTCAGCGGTGATTTCTGTTTGTGGTACATCGAAGTAAGTTCCGATTAACTTCTCCTTGTAATGGGTGGTTAACTGACTTGCTATCACCTGCGGGTTATGTTTGGAAGCAGCGGCAAGTGCTTCAGGGAGACTTAGCGTTTGTTGAGCGCGCACGTCCAAGAACCCCGCACTTCCTGCAAGCAGTAGAAGAAGGGTTTTTTTAGAGATCCATTTTAACTTGGGTTGCTTAAAATTTTCAAACAGTACATACAAAAGGGGAAGGACAAACAGGGTAAGCAAAGTAGCTAATAAAAGTCCGCCTATCACCACGGTAGCCAATGGACGTTGTACTTCAGCCCCCGATCCCTGGCTAATGGCCATGGGAAGGAAACCCAGAGAGGCAACAAAAGCAGTCATTAATACCGGTCTAAGGCGAACTCGTGTACCTGTTAGGACGATGCGAGTGGTATTGGTCATGCCTTGTTTTCTCAATCGGTTAAATTCGGAGATGAGTACAATGCCATTGAGTACCGCTACCCCGAAAAGCGCAATAAAACCCACTCCCGCACTAATACTGAAGGGCATATCACGTAAAGAAAGGAAATAGATTCCCCCAATTGCCGATAAGGGAATGGCGGTATAAATCAATAAACTGTGTTTAACAGAACCAAAAGCAAAGAACAAAAGAAGAAAGATAAGTGCAAGAGAAACCGGAACAGCTACTCCCAATCGCGCTTTGGCTTCGTTTAGATTTTCAAAAGCACCTCCATAAGTGATGCCGTATCCTGTGGGCAAGTGAATTCCTGAATCGACTTTTTTCTGTAGTTCTTGCACGATTCCCTGCACATCGCGACCTCTTACATTAAAGCCTACCACAATCCTTCGTTTTGTGTCTTCTCGTTGAATTTGATTAGGACTGGATCCTAACTCAATTTTGGCCACCTGATGAAGAGGAATCTGTCTGCCCGAAGGACCAGGAAGCAATAGGTTTCGGATATCTTCTACGTGTTGACGGTTCTCATTGGCCAGTCGAACGACGAGTCCGAAGCGTTTTTCGCCTTCATATACCATCCCGGCTTGTTGTCCGGCAAAAGCCGCGTTGACCACTTTGTTCGCAGCAGCGATAGAAATCCGATGCCTGGCCAAGGCACTCCGGTCGTAGTCAATGATGACCTGTGGAGCGCCGATGAGGGGTTCGATGTAAAGGTCTTCTGCACCTGCTACTGAATGGACAATGCTTCCCAATCGTTGGGCAAAAATGGCCAGACTGTCAAGGTCTTCGCCAAAGATTTTTACTACGACATCCTGGCGGGCCCCTGTCATAAGTTCATTGAAACGCATTTGTACAGGAAACTGAAAACCGGTAGTTAACCCGGGAATTACTTCCAGGGCTTTACTCATTTTTTCCGAAAGCTCCGGGAAAGTTTTTGCCGAAGTCCATTCCTTTTTGGGTTTTAACACAACAATCATATCTCCTGCATCCATGGGCATAGGTTCAGTAGGGATCTCGGCGCTCCCAATTTTAGTCACTACTTTTTCTACTTCCGGGAATTGGGACCTTAATATATTCGCTGCTTTGTTCGTTACTTCAATGGTTTTAGGAATGTTGCTTCCAGGTAAAATCCGCATTTCTACAGCAAAATCACCTTCTTCCAGAGAAGGAATAAATTCTCCCCCCATGCGGGATAATAAAACCAATGCCCCCGCAAAGAGCAGGATTACTCCTGTTAATACCGTTTTCCGGAATTTCAACGCCAGGATGAGAAACCGTTGATGCCCCTTTTCCAGCCGATTCATGACACGATCAGATACATTGACTTTTTGCCTCTTTCTCCTGCTTAAGAACAACGCGCTCATCATCGGAATATAGGTAAGTGACAACACAAAAGCACCGATGAGGGCGAATACGACTGTTTGGGCCATTGGTTTAAACATTTTCCCCTCTATCCCTTGTAAAGTGAGAATTGGAAGATAGACAATAAGGATAATGATTTGCCCAAACACCGCACTGTTGACCATTTTAGAGGCAGCTCCAGTCACCTGAACGTTCATTTGGTGTCTGCTTAATTGAAAACCTGTCCCGAAGTTTTTACGGTGTGCCAGCTGATGTAACACAGCCTCAACGATGATCACCGCACCGTCCACGACCAGCCCAAAGTCTAAGGCTCCTAAACTCATGAGATTGCCGCCCACTCCAAAAAAGTTCATGCAAATGACAGCAAAGAGCATAGATAAAGGAATAACCGAAGCCACAATCAGTCCTGCCCGCAGATTCCCCAAGAAAAGAACAAGGATAAACACGACGATTAACGCTCCCTCCATCAGATTGGTTTTCACAGTGCCAATGGTGTTATTCACCATTTTGGCACGATCCAAAAAGGGCTCAATGATGACCCCTTCAGGAAGGGTTTTTTGAATGGCTTCGAGACGTTCTTTAATATTGTGAATGACTTTATTGGCATTTTCTCCTTTCAACATCATCACAATGGCTCCGGAAACTTCTCCTTCATTGTTATAAGTCATCGCTCCATACCTGGTGGCGTGTCCCACACGGACATCCGCTACATCGCGCATCAATACCGGTTGTCCATCTGTAGTGGTGGCGACAGGGATGGCATCAATATCTTCTTTATTTTTAATTAAACCTTCACTACGGATAAACAGAACGCTTTCATTTTTCTCAATGTAGGCTCCGCCTGTATTCTGATTGTTTTCCTCCAACGCTTTGAAAACAGCATGAATGTTGAGTTGAAGGGCTTGCAGCCTACTTGGATTGATTGCAATTTCATATTGTTTCAGTTTTCCGCCAAAGGAACTCACCTCAGCGACGCCACTGGTTCCTAAGAGTTGCCGACGGATGATCCAATCCTGGATAGTCCTTAACTCAGTTTCATCATAGCGGTCCTGATAGCCTTCTTTAGCGCGTACCACGTACTGGAATATCTCGCCGAGTCCGGTAGAAATAGGGCCTAGTTCAGGTGCCCCTATATCCGAAGGAATTTGATCTTTTATCAATTGCAGGCGTTCAGCCACCTGCTGGCGTGCCCAATAGACATCCGTAGCATCATTAAATACCACTGTCACTAGCGATAATCCAAAACGGGAGAAACTACGGATCTCGGTTAGCCCTGCAATATTGCTGGTGGACTGTTCGATGGGAAAAGTGACCAGTCGCTCGATATCAGCAGCCCCATAAGAAGGCGCTACGGTAAGGATCTGGACCTGGTTATTGGTAATGTCGGGTTGTGCATCAATGGGGAGACGTGTCGTTTCATACACTCCATACACGATTAAACCCAAAGTAAAAAGCACAATGATGAGCTTATTCCTGACGGAAAACTCAATAATTTTATTCAGCATAATTAAAGTCAAAATTTAAACAATGTCAAATCTATCAGCTCCCAAAGGGGGAACTGACACAGAAAATTGATTAAAGATTAACAGTGGCGTGGAGGCTGGAAAATACTGGAAAGATAGGCCGAACTAAAGTGCAGATCATTCCGTAAGGGCTTTTTTTGATTTGTTTGAATCACATTTTCTTTGGTGAGGTCAAAGCCCGAAGGAGGAAGGTTAAACACCATTAAAAGAGTGGGAGAAGCCGTCATAAAAGGCAACATCATATCAATGTCCCAATCTTCATCCGGTTCGTGCCCACCATAATGATGAACAAGGTAATCCATAAAGCCACCATCGTACTCAATGTAATGTTCTATGAAAATAGGAATCTTCAAAACCTGCGAAAACTGAGTAGTCGCAGAGAGGTAAATCACGGAGAAAAGAATGGCTATCTTCTTGTTCATTGTTGGCATTAAAGGTATTGATTTAAGGAGTGATCGCCAAAGAAGAATTGTAACGGAATGGTTTTTTGAGACAAAGAACCCCTTTTGTAATGGAAATTTTGCACACGACTGGGCCTACATGAAGGAAGTTCGGCAGAAGATTGAACATTTTGTTGTCGTTATCAAAATGTGCTAAAAGCGCTTTTAGTGACGCATAGAATAATAAACCGACTTGAAATAAACTGGTTATTTTTAGATAAAACAAACAACTGTTGACTTTCTTTGTTAGAAGGGTGTTTAAATTAAGGTATTCAATTTCACCAGATTGTGAAAAGTTTTCATAACTTTATTGTGACAATCTATTTGTATGTATGTTTCTTTCTAACCCTATCCCTGATAAATTTAGAACTGTATTTTTTTTTGTTTTTTTATCATTAGCGCTTTTCTCTTGTACACGTACGCCCACTCCTACAGATCACGATGAAAAAACCTCCGCGATTATAGATCGCGTAAGTTTTTACCTGAACGCAGCTTTAGTAAAAGAAGCGAAGCAAACTCTGGATTCTGGTTTCAGGACCATTGAAAATCCTGGCCCTGGTGATCAATGGCGCAAGTATAGCTCAAAAAGTAACATTTATCTTTATTACGATGTGGACTTGGAGATGGCCAAGCTGTATGCGGATAGCATGATGTTTGCCATTGCCGAGAGAGAAGAACAGTATAAATTGCTATATGCCCACACTTTTTTTATTTATGGAAATATTCTTTTTGCACAACGGAAATACATTGAAGCATTTAATCGCTTTTACGATGGTCGGGATTACGCGGTAAAGCACCTGGATAGTTGTGCGCTTTATCAGTTTACCTCCCAGCTGGGCATGGTCAAAATCAAACAGAAGTTCTATGGGGAAGCGATTACCTATTTTAAAGAAGCTCTTTCCGAACACGACAGGTGTCATAACAAGACCGATTTTGAAGAGTATTTTGTATTTCCCCAATCTACTTACAATGCCATTGCTATTTGTTACGAGCGCATGAATCAGCTAGACAAAGCCAGAGACGCTTATTTACATACTTTAAAAGTAATTGATGAACGGATAAAGCCTTTTCCTGAAAAGACCGATTATGCTGAAATGGCAAGAGGGGTAGTGTACGGTAATCTGGGAGGGGTGTACAAATCGATGAACGATCCGCTGAGGGCAGAAGATTACCTGAAGAAAAGTATTGCTATTAATGACCGTAAAGGCTTTGCTATTGATGATGTGAAAACTGCCAAACTTAAATTGGTGGATTTATACCTGACACAAAATCGTCTCGGAGAGGTAGAGACTCTTCTCGATACTTTAAAAGAGGAACTTGATTTGGCTGGTCAAGCTTCAGTAAAAGCACTGATAGGAAAGTGGCATAAATACAAATGGCTTTACTTTGAGCAAAAAGGAAACCTTCCGAAAGCACATGAGCACCTGACGATATATCATCGTTATTCAGATTCGCTTCAACAGGTAAATGAGGGCATTCAGAATGCGGACATGGATGTGGTCTTTAAATTGAATGAACAGAACTATAAACTTAATTTATTAAGTAAAAATAATGAATTAAAGACTTTATATCTGATCGGCATTTTACTTTTTCTCATGATGGCGATCAGTTTTCTCTACATGTTATGGACCAGCCTCAGAAGTTCGAAAAACCATGTGGGCAAATTAGAGAGACTCAATCTGCAGTTGCAGCAGGCTCTGGGCGCATTGGAAAAGAGTCAAGAGAACAATACGAAGATGATGAAAATTGCTGCCCATGATCTACGAAACCCTATTGGGGGAATGGTGGCCATTGCCAATATGTTGCTGGAGGAAAAAGAACGATCCGAAGAAGAGAAAAATCTGTTGGGATTGTTTAAACTTTCAGGAGAAACGGCACTTAATTTGGTCAATCAGTTGTTACAAGTTGATTTTGCGGGAAATGGCCTTCAAAAAGAAGAAGTAGATCTTTATCTCCTCCTTCAGCACGTGGTTGAAATTATGAACTTTAAGGCCATTGACAAGCAACAACACCTACAATTAATTGGTCAGCCAGTCATTCTGTCGATTGATCAGGAGAAAATATGGCGTGTGATTAGTAACATTATAAATAATGCCATTAAATTTAGTCCTGCAAAATCAACGATTGTTGTCCAGCTAAAACGGGAAGAGGAAGCGGTTTTATTAATGATCAAGGACGAAGGCATCGGTATTTCACCTGAGGTAGGTGAGCGGGTGTTTGACATGTTTACGGATGCCAAAAGAGAAGGGACCAAAGGAGAGGAATCTTTTGGGTTGGGCCTGGCTATTTCGAAGCAGTTGGTGACTCTTCATAAGGGGAAAATATGGTTCGAAAATAATTTTGATCAGGGAACTTCCTTTTTTATTCGTCTACCTCTGAAATAAGCTTCTTCTGCCGTAAAGTTTTCTGGTATCTATAGAATTTTCAGACAGTGGTAAGAGGGTAGAAATCTAATCTTTATGTTAAAAAATATTAATAAAAGTACGCTTTATTATTATTTTACATGAAATAATGCTATTTTGAGCAACGAACGATTCCGGTAAATATGGGCTTCGGCATCCAATCTTGCCGGTACAAAACAAAGACAAAATGAGAAAATATTTTGGACTGATGGCATTGTCACTTTTAATCGCCTGTCAGTCAGCTTCGAATGATTCTGGAAAGGAAGAAGGAGAAGTAAAGACAAGCACGAGCGTGCAACATCCCAGTTTTGAAAAGGAAGAGATAAGCACCATTTATACGGATTATATTCGTTTAAAGGATGAGTTGGTTGCTGGAAATTTTAAAACTGCAGGAGAGGCTGCCAAAAGCCTGACCCATGCATTGAATAGCTATTCCGGATGTGAAAACACCGCCGTAATTTCGACGAAGATTGCGCAGGCTCGGACAATTGAAGAACAACGAAAAGAATTTACAGAGCTGAGTACAGATGTCATTGCCCTTTTTAAGCACGCGGTGATCAAAGAAGGAACGATCTATGTACAGCATTGTCCTATGGCTAATAAGGGCGATGGGGGAGACTGGCTCTCCTCAGAAGCTGCCATTCGAAATCCTTATTATGGCGATGCTATGTTGGCATGTGGATCGGTAGTGGAGGAAATTCGTACTGGAAAATTATAAAGCTGTTTAAAAATTTAACTATATGTTTATGTTTTCATGACATCTGTTTGTGGAAACTGTAAGCAGATTAACTATTTTTGTTATTTAATAAATTCAATCATATATGTCAGAGATTGCAGAAATCAAAGTTGGAGGTAAAACGTATGAATTTCCGGTAATTACGGGAACGGAAGGAGAAAAAGCCATTGATATTTCAAAATTGCGGGATTTAACAGGTCATATCACCTTAGACTTAGGATATAAAAACACAGGATCCACGAAAAGTGCCATTACTTTTTTAGACGGGGAGCTGGGCATATTAAAATACAGAGGTTATCCGATCGAAGAGCTGGCTGAAAAAGCTACCTTTTTGGAGGTCGCTTATTTACTTATTTACGGAGAACTTCCTTCCAAAGAGGTTCTGGAGAAATTTCAAAAGGACATCAGCCTTCATACGCTGATTCATGAGGATATGAAAAAATTCTTTGATGGCTATCCATCAAAGTCGCATCCTATGGCTCAGTTATCCTCTTTGGTATGTTCCCTTTCCACTTTTTACCCGGAAAGCCTCCAATCCAATCAGTCGGAAGAGGAACAAAACCTGACGGTGATTAAAATGTTAGCGAAAATGACCACTATTGTCGCTTTCATCTATAAGAAATCCTTAGGTCATCCATTGATTTATCCTAAAAATAAATACGATTATGTGACCAATTATCTGTGGATGACTTTCGGTCAGCGGACAGAAGACTTCGACGTAAATCCAGTGATTGTTAGTGCGATGAATAAGTTATTGATTCTTCATGCCGATCATGAGCAGAATTGTTCTGCTTCTACCGTACGAATTGTAGGATCTTCTGACTGTAATCTTTATGCCTCGATTTCGGCGGGGATTTCTGCATTGTGGGGTCCTTTGCACGGAGGGGCCAATCAGGCAGTGATCGAGATGCTCGAAAAAATTAAAGAAGACGGAGGAGATACGGATAAGTGGATTGCCAAAGCAAAGGACAAAAACGATCCTTTCCGGATGATGGGATTTGGACACCGTGTTTACAAAAACTTTGATCCGCGTGCCAAGATCATTAAGAAGGCTTGCGATGATATCCTCGAAAGTTTAGGCATTAATGATCCTGTATTGGAAATTGCTAAAAAGTTAGAACAGGCGGCTTTAACTGATCAGTATTTTATAGATCGTAAGTTGTATCCAAATGTGGATTTTTATTCAGGCATTATCTACAGAGCTTTGGGTTTCCCTTCTGAAATGTTTACGGTGTTATTCGCCCTGGGACGTTTACCTGGATGGATCGCTCAATGGAAAGAAATGCGTGAAAATAAAGAGCCTATCGGTCGGCCTCGTCAAATCTATACAGGAGAAGTGAATCGCGAAATGAAAGCCTGATACGGATCACTTTTTCCAAAATTGGAAATAGATAACTCATTCAAATAGCATAAAGGCCCGGTTTTACCGGGCCTTTGTCATTGTGATTGTTTGTCATTAAATAGGTTGGAATTTAAATCCTGGAAGCAGGAAAAATAATGCACATCCATCCATTCATTTCACCGTCCTTTTAGATCATGACAAAACTGATTGCCATCAGAATGGTAAAACATAGGGCAAGTAAGAAATTGTATACCATGAATAGACCAAAAAGCTTCGCAATGGTGTTCCATCGGCTGCTGCCATAGAAAGTTCGTAAGGAACGGTAAATATACCAAATCATATAGACAATGCAGAGGAATGACAACCAGCCGCTGATATCCATTATAAAGCCGGTGATCCAGCTTAGGAACATCATCAATAAAACGCTGAGAAATAAAGCTGAGTGAACATGAAAAGAATAGATCAGATGTTCATAATAATATTTTCTTCTTCTGAAGTAAAATATTTTTAAGATTAGTGCAAAAAGAGGCAATAATACAAACATCATTTTAGGTATTTTTTGAATGAGGTCTGTGAAGAATTTTTTTTGAGGGTCAGGATGATCGTTTAACTCAATATTCCGTTTAATAAGGTAATGTTCAATAAAATTATCTCTTTCACTTTTAGGGAGTAAGGATTGTCTTTGCTCGTATTGCGCAACACTTGTGTCTGTCCACTTGGGGAAATAATCCTTTCTCTTTCCTTTTTTCTTCGCATCTTTTTTGATTTCTTCCTTCATGGCTCCCAGTAAGGTGTCTCTTTGTGCCGAATCCATTGGAATGTAACTCATTACACGTGCCAATTCTTCTTCTTGTCTGATTTTGTCCAGGCTGTCTTTCCGAATAAGATGAGTGGAAGCCTGAGGACTGGATTTTTTCTTTTTATCACTGTTGCCAATTTCTACTCCACCTAACACGGCAATAAAGAATACAATGCTGACAAAAATATAAAGCCGGATGGGATTAATGAAGGATTGTCTTTTACCGGCTACATAGGTTTGCGTCAGTTTGCCCGGCTGGAAGAGCAAGGGCTTTAAAGTGGCAAAGAATTTATGCTCAAAATGAAAATAATCGGCAATTGTATGCGCTACCAGGTGTAGGGCATCCTCCTTGAGCTCTATGTTTTCCTGTCCACAATGAGGACAATAGTTTTCTTCAACATAATGTCCGCAATTTAAACAGTCCTTTTCCTTTCTTAATTTGAGTGATGACATGTGATTGGTCGGTGTAGATCGGCAGTTTAATGGGTCAGTGCTTCGATGTTTTTTTGTTCCTCACGGGTGTGTTTATGCTTAAAT
The DNA here is from genome assembly GCA_037190785.1 of Pedobacter sp. Lineage (GTDB taxonomy): Bacteria > Bacteroidota > Bacteroidia > Sphingobacteriales > Sphingobacteriaceae > Pedobacter. The sequence continues at coordinate 555,299 of JBBCJN010000002.1, forward strand.
AAAAGAGTGAAAAAAACAGTAATCACAAGGGCATAAACGGTGAAAGATAACCAGATCTGATGCCAGTCTTTCATGAGTATAGCGCGATCGAATGTGCCGTTTTCCAGTAATTTGACCCCATTGGATTGCACAAACTGAAGCAAATGCGAATTAGAAGTTTCCGTATCGGCAAAACTGGCGATGCTTTGAATGTCTGTAAATGAACGTGTAAAGTATTTGTCAATCATCCATCCGGAAACCATGCTGCCAAAAACAGCTCCGAATCCGTTTGTCATCATCATGAATAAACCCTGTGCAGAGGAGCGCGTCTTGGCAGTGGTGGAGGTCTCTACGAAAAGAGATCCAGAGATGTTGAAAAAATCAAATGCCATCCCGTACACAATACAGGAAAGCACAATCATCCAGAGGTTGCCTGCCGGGTCGCCATAAGCAAATAATCCGAATCGGAAAACCCAAGCGATCATGGCAATGATCATTACCTTCTTAATTCCAAATCGCTTCAGGAAAAAAGGAATCGCCAGAATGAACAAGGTTTCGGAAACCTGTGAAATGGACATAATAATGGTTGAATATTTTACGACAAATGAATCTGCGTATTTCGGGAAATGTTTAAACTCGTCCAGAAACACATCTCCATAGGCGTTAGTCAATTGCAGGGCCCCTCCCAAAAACATTGAGAAAATAAAGAAGAGAGCCATCTTGTAGTTCGCAAATAACTTAAAGGCTTCAAGTCCGAAGATGGTGGTAAAAGACGCTTTTTCAGCAATTAGTTTTGATGGCTTACAGGCCGGCAGGCTAAAGGCATACAGGCCTAAAGCAGCGGCTCCCGCCCCCGCAATATAGAATTGATAAGCAGTGGCTTTGTTTCCACTTAAGTTGGTTAGCCACATAGCCACGATAAAACCAATGGTCCCCCATACGCGAATGGGAGGGAAATCTTTCACTACATCGTATTGGTTGGATTTCAAAAGAGTGTAAGAAATGGAATTACTTAAAGCGATGGTAGGCATGTAAAAACACATGGCTGTTAGAATTACCCAGAAGAAGGTTTGCGGATCATTTACCTGAGGAAGGTAAAAGAGAACTCCTGCATACAATAGATGGAGCAGGCCGTATAGTTTCTCTGCATTGATCCATTTATCTGCCAGGATTCCTGTCAAAGTGGGCATGAATAGAGACGCAATTCCCATTGTTGCAAATATGGCACCGAACTGGGTACCGTCCCATTGTTTAGTGCCGAACCAATAATTGGCAATGGTGATGAGCCAGGCTCCCCAGACAAAAAACTGGAGAAAATTCATCAGGGTTAAGCGTAACTTAACATTCATAAATTGTTTTCGTTTTGTTGGTTATAGGGGTTGAATATAGGAGAATTTTAACGAAATCCCTAAAAACTAAATAAATTAAAACGAACCCTACAGTACAAAAAAATGCAGGTTTAGTGACCTGCATTTCTCTTATTAATTTCATCTCTGATCCTTGCTGCACGTTCATAGGCTTCTTCTTCCAACGCTTCTTCCAGTTTCTCCAAAAGTTCTTCTGTACTCAGCGACTGATAGCCGGATCCAGGAATGGTGGTGGGCAAATCTTCTGTGCCAGGTTCTTTGGTGATGGAGTCGATGTTTTCCAAAAAAAGAAAATCATTTCCTTCGATCACAATGCCGGCTGATGAAAGGATAAATTCGTAGGTGTATATAATGGCATTAAAGCGGACTGCCAGTGCGATCGCGTCTGAGGTTCTGGCGTCAATTTCCTGCACCTGATTACCATCTGAACAGATAAGCTTTGCAAAAAACACACCGTCTACCAGATTGTAAATCAATACTTCAGTGACTTGAATCTGATAAGCTTGGGCAAAACTCTTAAACAGGTCGTGCGTTAACGGACGGGTAGGGGTCATCTTTTCAATCTCGATGGCAATTGCCTGCGCTTCGAAGGCTCCGATAATGATCGGCAATCTGCGGCGGCCATTGACCTCACCCAATACCAGGGCATAGGCCCCAGATTGGGTTTGGCTATAAGATAAACCAACGATTTCGAGTTTTACTTTTTTCATGCTTTAAAGGAGGTGAAACAGGAAGTCTTACGATTGATGCGCTTTAAGAGCTTCAATAATTTTAGGAACGACTTCAAAAGCATCACCAACAATGCCGTAGTCGGCCACTTTAAAGAAAGGGGCTTCCGGATCTTTGTTAATGACCACAATCACTTTGGAAGAACTGACCCCTGCCAGGTGCTGGATGGCCCCTGAAATCCCAATGGCGATGTATAGATTAGGACTGATGGCAATTCCGGTTTGCCCAACGTGTTCTGAATGAGGCCTCCAATCCGCATCAGATACGGGTTTTGAGCAGGCAGTAGCCGCTCCAAGTAGTTGGGCCAATTCCTCAATCATTCCCCAGTTCTCAGGACCTTTTAGGCCTCTTCCTCCAGAAACGACACGTTCTGCATCCGGAAGAGATACCTTGTCGGTTGCTCTGACAATTTCTTTAATAATGGTACTCAGGTCTCCTGATTTCACTTCCGGACTGAAAGATTCGATGTTACAGCTTACTTCCGATTCTTTTACTCCAAAAGAATTGGGGTTAAGGGCGATTACCTTTTTGTCTGAAGTAAGACTTGCTACCGCAAAAGCTTTTCCTGAGAAAGCTGTTTTCTTGATAGTGAAACCTTGACTCAGGTCAGGCAATTCAACCGCGCCATCAGCCAATCCTGCTGATAATTTGACGGCGATCCTGGGCGCCAATCCTTTTCCGGAGAAAGAATTAGATAAAACTACGATCGAGGTATTTTCTTTCGTTGCCGCTTCGGCAATCACCGAGGCATAGGCCTGGTTAACAAATTTGCTCAGTTGCTCATTACTGACATGAAGGACCTTGGAAGCTCCGTATTTTCCTAACTGTTGTAATTCATTTTCGGCAATATTGCCGATGGCAACAGCAGTTAGTGAACCATTTTGCTGATCTGCAATCGCTTTGGCATAAGAAACGGCTTCAAATACCGATTTCTTGAATTTGCCTTCTGTTTGTTCTACATATACTAATACTGACATTTCTTATTTTCCTTAAGGGTAGTGGTTAAAATGAATAAGTGAAATGGAAGACTTAGATAACTTTGGCTTCCGTATGTAATAAATCAACTAGTTTGGCAGCCTGGTCTGCTTCAATTAATTTTACCGCACTTCTGGGTGGAGGAGTGTCAAATTTGACAATGGAGCTTAATTTTTCAATTTCTTTTGCGGCAACTACCTGCAATGGTTTGGTGCGGGCAGACATGATTCCGCGCATATTTGGGATTTTAGGCTCGGCAGTTCCTTCAGCACAGCTTGCAACAAAAAGGCCCGATACGGTAATGACTTCTTTACCTCCTTCAATTTCTCTTTCCAAAGTGGCTGTAGATCCATCCAGGCTAAGTTTTTTTATAATGGATACGGATGGAATGTCCAAAAACTCTCCGATCATTGCAGCTACCTGAGAGCCATTGTAATCGATCGATTCACGTCCACAAAGGATAAGATCATACGCATTGGTTTTTGCGAATTCGGCGATTTGGTAAGCGGTAAAATAAGCATCTCTTGGGGCCGCGTCGATACGAACAGCATCATCGGCTCCAATGGCCAGTGCTTTGCGAATCGTCGGATCGGCAGCACTTTCTCCCACATGAATTACCGTAACCGTTCCTTTTCCTCCTTCACACAATTCGATGGCTCTTGATAAGGCAATTTCATCGTACGGATTTACAATATATTGAACTCCCGCTGTATTGAATTCGGTATTATCGTTGGCAAAAGTTATTTTTGTCGTCGTGTCTGGCACGTTACTGATACAAACTAGTATTTTCATAAAATAAAATTTAATTTAAGATTTAGATCAGCGATGCTTGAAACAAAGTTGATTTTGTTTAAATTGTATTGTTGCAAATTTAATTAAAAAAGCAGGGATTTAAAATGGAAAACACCCGATTATCAAAGTTATTGGAATTTTTAGAAGTAAGTCCGCAAGATCCATTCATCCTCTATGCCATCGCAACGGAGTATAACGTGCAGGGAGATACCGCCCAGGCACTGAACTATTACCTGAAACTGGTGAACGATTCGCCCGATTATGTGGGGACCTACTATCATTTGGGAAAGCTGTATGAAAAGGAACAACAGAAAGAGGAAGCCATTCGTATCTACCAGCAAGGGATGCAGATAGCTAGAAATAAAGGAGAACGGCATGCGTTCAGTGAACTGCAATCGGCGTATCAAAGCGCTGCCGGACTTGATTACGAAGACGATTAATCAGATTATAACTTGGCGGCAAAAGAACTTTTATTTCTGAGGAATGTTTTCTTTTTCACCTTTACCTCTTTTGGGGGTGCCCAGGCACATATTCCTCTGTTGCTCAGGTATTTTGTGCAACGGAACTCATTTATAGAAGAAGAAGAACTCCTGGAACTAAACGCGCTTTCGCAATTGCTTCCCGGACCTGCCTCCACACAGACGTTGATTGGAATGGCTTATAAAGTAGGCGGCATCTCATTAGCGCTGATGACTTTCCTGATATGGATTTTACCCTCTGCGATCCTAATGACGCTGGCTGCCATCAGTTATTCCCTGCTGGACCAGAAGCAACGATTTAATGAAATTCTGAAATATGTCCACCCCATTGCTTTGGGAATAGTGGCTTATGGGGCATATCATTTGGCGACTAAGGTACTGAAGACTGAAATTAGCGTATTCCTAGCGATCAGTGCCGCGGTGGCTACTATGATTTTGAAAAATGCTTACGTTTTCCCTATGGCGATTCTCATTGGGGGGATGGTGACTTCTGCGATAGGCCCCTCCAATGATGAAACACAACTCAGAGTGAAATTACTCTCTAACATCAATCCAAGAAAATTGATTTATTTTATTGGAGTATTGTTATTTATGGCCCTTTTGGGAGCAATCGTTAATCGTACTTCTCCTTTTAGTTTGCCAATTCGTTTATTTGAAAACTTTTACAGAAATGGAATTTTCGTATTTGGTGGTGGCCAGGTGCTGGTTCCGTTGATGTTTACCGAGTTTGTTCAGATGAAACAGTACCTGAACTCTTCCGATTTCATTTCAGGTTTTGCCTTTCAGCAAATTATTCCAGGCCCCACTTTCTCTTTTACAAGTTACCTGGGTGCTTTAAGTATGAAGCATGCCGGTTATGCGTTAAACGGGCAGCTATTGGGAGGTTTTTTAGCGGTATTGGGAATTAATTTACCGGGACTTATTCTCATTCTTTTCATCGTTCCCTTCTGGAATGATTTGAAGAGAATTACCCGAATTAAGCAGTCTCTTTCAGGAATCAATGCCGTGAGTGTGGGCTTTATTGTGGCAGCCTTTATTCTCTTAGTACAACCGATAGGCCTCGACCCAATTGCACTTGTTCTACTCATGTGTTCTTTTTTATTGTTACGCTATACCCGAATTGCTCCTCCCTTTATCATTTTGGGAGGCGTGCTTTTAGGATACATAGGGGAGCTGATTTTTCCTTTTTAATGGAATAGGCAAGGCTAAAACGGAGCATCGTCGTCCATCATGTCGTTCATACTGGAAGGTTTAATAATGACATTTCCAGGGGGGAGATCAAAATTGGAGGAAGGAGCCAGTGCGCTGGCCTCGGAAAAACTGCTGGGAGGAAGAAAGCTGTCTTCAAGATCGGCAAATTTCACGTATTTACCAATGAAGCGGAGCGGAACGATGCCGGTTTCCCCATTTCTGTGTTTGGCAATAATGACTTCTCCAATTCCGGCCTGTGAACGGCCATTTTCATCTTCCGTAATTCCATAATATTCAGGTCTGTAAAGGAATAATACCATGTCGGCATCTTGCTCAATGGAACCCGATTCCCTCAAGTCAGAAAGTAATGGGCGTTTTCCATTGGGTCCTGGGCGATTCTCTACTGCACGACTCAATTGTGAAAGGGCAAGGACCGGCACATCGAGTTCTTTGGCTACTGATTTCAGAGCCCGGGAGATACTGCCAATTTCTTGTTCCCGGTTTCCACCACCGCTCTGGCCTTCGCCTTTGCCATGCATCAATTGTAAATAATCGATGATGATCATTTGAATATCGTACTGTGATTTGAGACGACGGCACTTGGCCCTGAACTCAAAAATATTAAGCGCCGGGGTGTCGTCAATCAGGAGGGGAGCTTCCGTTAACCGGCCTATTTTACTGTGTAGTTGTTGCCATTCCCATTCGGCCAGATTTCCCTTTCGGATTTTTTCCTGCTCGATTTCTGTCTCTCCTGAAATCAAACGATTCACCAATTGAACCGAAGACATTTCTAGTGAGAATACAACGACCGGTTTCTTAAACTCTACGGAAGCATTTCTTGCACAACTTAATACAAAAGCTGTTTTACCCATCGCCGGACGAGCAGCGATGATCACTAGGTCGGATTTCTGCCAGCCTCCGGTGATCCGATCCAAGTCTGTAAAGCCCGAAGGAACTCCGGTAAGGCCATCTGTTTTTGTACGCAATTCTTCCAGGGTAGCCAGCGACTGTTTAATGATTTCATCCATCTTTTGCGTATCCCGGCGAAGGTTATTTTGAGCAATGTCAAACAGGTTCTTTTCGGCATGATCTAAGAGGTCGAAAATATCTGTCGTATCCTCATAAGCATTGGTAATGATTTCTGTAGAAATGCGAATCAATTCACGCTGGATGTATTTTTGTGAAATTATTCGCGCATGGAACTCAATATTTGCGGCGGAAGCTACCCGGTTAGTGAGGCTGGTAATGTAATAAGCACCTCCAACCATTTCCAAAGCTCCCGTTTGTCGAAGCTCTGCAGTGACGGTTAAAATATCCACGGGTTTGGATTTCTGAAACAATTGTTGGATGGCCTCAAAAATTTTTTTGTGAGCCTCCTGATAAAAAACCTCCGGCTTAAGAATGTCAATTACGGTTGAAAGTGCATCTTTTTCCAGCATCAGCGCCCCTAATACAGCTTCTTCCAGATCTACCGCCTGAGGGGGTACTTTCCCTATTTGAGAAATGGTAGGGCTGAGCCTGTTTTTTCTGCTTATCGTAGAAAACTTTCCTTGACCTTGAGGTTCATTATCCATCATCATAAAGCCAAAATTAGGTAAAAGAAAATGGGATTTCGTAAATCTTTTTTAACACTCTGAACACCAGTTTGTTTTAAAAGGACACTCAAAATCAGTGATGTCAAGAGTTCTGCACAAATTAATGTTAATAATCCTAAAGGAAATCAATCTTGTTAGTTAATTTTGCAAATTAATATGGAAAATTTCAAAAGATCTCCACGCTCAAAGACTTCCAGTGAGTTTATCTTCGGCATACGGGCAGTCATTGAAGCAATTAAGTCGGGTAAGGACATAGAAAATATTTATCTTCAGAGAGGACTGTCGGGCGGTTTGTTCCAGGAACTAAAATTGCTGCTTCACGAAACGGCCATCCCTTTACATAGCGTTCCTGCTGAAAAACTGAACCGGATGACGACGAAAAATCATCAGGGAGTAATCGCAGTGATCTCTCCGGTTACTTATCAACAAATCGAAGATTTGATTCCTCTGATTTATGAACGGGGTGAAACGCCTTTGATACTAATTCTGGATCGTATTACGGATGTCCGAAATATGGGAGCGATTGCCCGGACGGCAGCGTGCAGTGGTGTACATGCCCTGGTTATCCCGCTAAAAAATGCTGCACAGATTAACGGAGATGCCATTAAAACTTCCGCAGGAGCCCTGTTTAATCTTCCGGTATGTCGGCATGCCAATTTACATAAAGTGTGTACCTTTTTGCAGGATAGTGGATTGCAGGTGGTGGCTTGTACCGAAAAAACGGATGAATTGATGTATGAGCCTGATTTTTCTATCCCTACTGCCATTGTAATGGGAGCGGAAGATGAGGGTATTTCAGGAGATTTAATCCGCGTGGCGGATCGCCTGGCCAAAATACCGATGGAGGGAAACATTTCCTCTCTAAATGTGTCGGTTGCTGCCGGGGTCATACTGTATGAAGCCCTACGGCAAAGAAACGCTGTTGAACGGAGATTCTAAATGAATCTATTGCCGTATTTGGCTTTGATGTCGGCTACTATGTGCTTGATGTTTTGTTCTCCATCCCGGGGACAGATAAGCAACATATTATTGGATTCAACAACAATGTAGTTGTGAAGATTCTGAAGAATGACCAGTTTCTCCGCCGGCACATTGACCATGCAATTGGAAGAATCGTACATAATTACCTGATCCGATGGAATGACCGCATTCCCTACGTAATCTTTTTCGGCCATGTCGTAAATAGAAGCCCAGGTGCCTAAATCAGACCATCCGAAATCGGCCGGCAAAACGTAGACATTTTCTGCCTTCTCCATAATTCCGAAATCTATCGAAATATTGGTGCATTGCAGATAAGCGTTGGAGATAAAGGCCGATTCGTTAGGCGTATTGTAGAATGGATTGCCCTGAGCGAAGATTTCGTACATGTCTGGTAAATGCTTTTCGAATGCTTTTTTGATCGCGCTGGCAGACCAGATGAAAATCCCCGCATTCCAGAGAAAGTCACCACTTTGTAGGAAGGATTGAGCCAATTCGAGATTAGGTTTCTCAGTAAACGTTTTTACTTTGTGGATAGAATGATCCGTCCGGAGCGTTTCTTCTTCGTATTGGATATACCCATATCCCGTATCTGGTCGATGTGGTTTGATGCCCAGGGTGATCAGACAGTCGTTCGCAGCTGCTCCGGATAGAGAGTGTTGAATGGCATCGATGAAGCCCTCCTGCGAGCGAATGGTGTGGTCGGAAGGAGCCACCACAATGACGGCATGCGGATTGAGTTCGGCAATTTTCATACAGCCATAAGCAATACAGGGAGCTGTATTACGCATAATCGGTTCAGCAAGAATCTGATCAGGAGACATTTCCGGTAACTGTTCAAGCACTTTGTCACGGTAAATGTCATTGGTGATGATATAAATGTTTTCGGGTAAGCAAAGCTTTAAAAAACGCTCATAAGTGCTTTGAATGAGGGTTCTTCCAATTCCAAAAAAATCAATGAACTGCTTCGGGAAATCCGTTCGGCTAACCGGCCAAAAGCGGCTGCCCACTCCCCCGGCCATAATCAGTACATAATTGTTTTTATTCATCACAGCAATATTAAATAATCCCTTCCTGTAAAAGGTCATGCAAATGTATCATTCCGCAATAGGTTTCGTTCTTCATGACCAGTAACTGCGTAATGTTATTTTCTTTAATGAACTCTAGTGCCAGCACTGCCAATTCATCTTTGTCAATCACTTTAGGGTACCTGTTCATAATAGAGGTAGCGGTCATGTGGTCGAAGTGAGTGTGTTTCTCTAACATGCGTCTGATGTCTCCATCAGTGATCACTCCAATCACTTTTTCTCCCTCTACAACAGCCACGGCCCCTAAACGGTTTTTACTGATTTCAATCAGGACTTCCTTAATGGATGCATCCGGGCCAATGGCAGGTTTTTCATTCTTCACAGCGATGTCTCCTGCTTTGAGGTAAAGCCTTTTCCCCAGGGCGCCTCCAGGGTGGTATTTAGCAAAATCTTCCGCATTGAACGAACGCGCCTCCAGAAGACATACAGCAAGGGCGTCGCCCATAGCGAGTTGCGCTGTAGTGCTGGTTGTAGGAGCAAGGTTATGAGGGCAGGCTTCTTTCGTAACATGGGTGTGAATGACCAAATCTGCAGTTCTGGCTAAATCCGATTCCGGTTCACCCACCATGGCGACTAACAGATTTCCTGCATGTTTAAGCAAGGGAGCCAATACTTTAATTTCAGGGGTGTTCCCACTTTTGGAAAGACAGAGGACGATGTCATGTTGCTGAATCATTCCCAGGTCTCCATGAACCGCATCAGCCGCATGCATAAAAATGGCAGGTGTGCCTGTCGAATTCAATGTCGCTACGATCTTTTGTGCAATGATCGCACTTTTCCCAATCCCTGAGACAATTACTCTTCCACGGCTAATTAAAATGGCTTCCACTACTTTTACAAAATCGTCGTTAAGCGTGTTGGTAAGCTGTAAAATGGCTTCCGATTCTAACCTTAACGTATCCACTGCCGTTTGTATAATTGATTTTTTACTTTTCAAAGAGAAATTTATTAGTATATTAATGCTTAAATTAATGCAAAAATATGTTATTTTGAATAATAATAGCACACAATATTTGATACAAAAAATGGACGTTAAAAAGTCTTTATTTGATAATTTACAAACTTTCTTTGGTTTCGATAATTTTAAAGGTGATCAGGAATCCATCATCACCAATATTTTAGAACAAAAAAATACGTTTGTGATTATGCCTACCGGGGGTGGTAAGTCTATTTGCTATCAATTACCGGCATTGATGAGTGAGGGAACGGCTATTGTCATTTCTCCATTAATCGCATTAATGAAAAACCAGGTCGACCAACTTCGTGCCTTTGGTGGAAACGACAGCATTGCTCATTTTCTCAATTCTTCTCTCAATAAAACAGAAATCAATCAGGTAAAAGGCGATTTACTCAGCGGACAAACAAAATTGTTGTATGTCGCTCCAGAATCTCTTGCCAAACAGGAAAACCTTGAATTTCTTCGGTTACTTAAGATTTCTTTCGTGGCGGTAGATGAAGCCCACTGTATTTCTGAATGGGGGCATGATTTCAGGCCGGAGTACCGCAAAATAAGACAGGTGATTTCGGGCCTGGGCGAAGAAATTCCCATCATTGCCCTAACGGCAACAGCGACCCCTAAAGTGCAGCAGGACATTATTAAAAACCTGCATATGAGCAATGCCACACTCTTTAAGTCGTCTTTTAACCGGCCTAATCTTTTTTATGAAATCCGTCCTAAACGGAATGTTTTGAAGGAAATTATTCGGTTTATCAAATACAATACAGGAAAATCAGGGATTATCTATTGCCTGAGTCGTAAAAAGGTGGAAGAGGTGGCCGAAAGCCTAAATCTGAATGGCATTAAGGCCTTGCCTTATCATGCGGGATTAGAAGCCAAAGTGCGTGCAGAAACACAGGATAAATTTCTGATGGAAGAAGTGGAAGTGATTGTTGCCACCATCGCTTTCGGTATGGGAATTGATAAACCGGATGTCCGATTTGTAATTCATCACGATATTCCTAAAAGTATGGAAGGGTATTACCAGGAAACAGGAAGAGCCGGAAGAGATGGGGGAGAAGGAGTATGCATTGCTTTTTATACTCAGAAAGATGTAGAAAAGTTAGCAAAATTTATGAAGGATAAACCGGTTTCCGAACGTGAAATCGGCACTCAAATCCTCAAAGAAGTGATTGATTACGCGGAATCCGGGGTATGTCGTAGAAAGCAGATTTTGCATTATTTTGGAGAAAATTTCAACGAAACGGGGTGTAACTCCATGTGCGATAATTGTAAAAAGCCAAAGCAACACTTTGAAGCGGAAGAACCCTTGTTAACCTTGTTGCGGCTGATTAAGACCACTGGCGAAAAGTTTGATGATGCGCACCTGCTCAATGTATTTATGGGGAACGAAACGGCGCAGACCATCGCGTATGAGCATCATCGCCTGCCAGAATATGGGAGAGGGAAAGAAGAAGGGGAAATTCTCTGGAAATCACTTATACGACAGGCAGTTCTCGATAATTTTCTGTCCAAAGACATTGATAATTACGGTTTGCTAAAACTTACACGCTTAGGAAATGATTTTATCGAAAATCCTTATCAGCTCAAGTTTATCCTGAATGAAATACTGGAAAACACGACTGAAGAGGAAGAAGATGAAGTGAAGCAGGGAGGAACCGCCTTGGATACTCAGTTATTGGGTTTGTTAAAGGATTTGCGGAAAAAAATCGCCAAACAAAAAAATGTTCCCCCCTTTGTGGTATTCCAGGACCCTTCTCTTGAAGAAATGTGTACACACTACCCGATTAGTATGGAAGAATTGAAACAAATTTCCGGAGTAGGTCATGGAAAAGCGTTGAAATTTGGAAGTACTTTCATCGAATTAATAAAGAAATATGTAGAAGATAACGACATTGAACGCCCGATTGATCTGGTCATCAAAACCCAGGCCAATAAGTCCGCTTTGAAAGTGTCTATTATTCAAAATATTGATCGTCAGATTGATCTGGAAGATATTGCGCGCGCTAAAGGCCTCACTTATGTGGATATTTTAAAGGAAATTGAGGCAATTGTTAATTCCGGAACAAAATTAAATCTAGCCTATTATGCAGATGAAATCATTGATGAGGATCGTCAGGACGAGGTTTTCGATTATTTCCGTGCAGCCGATAATGACTCGATTGATGAAGCGCTAAAGGATCTTGGAGAAAATGATTATACCCGTGAAGAAATTCAGTTAATGAGAATAAAGTTTATGTCTGAATTAGGAAATTAAATGAAGACGGCCTTATATTTCTAACATTTAAGCTTATTCAAAATGATGAATATACAGATTGACCGCCTGAAACATCAGGATTCGAATCAGTTTTTCCTGATTGCCGGCCCTTGTGCCATTGAAGGTGAAGAGATGGCATTGCGTATTGCCGAAAGAATTGTGACCGTGACTAATACGTTAAAGATTCCTTATATTTTTAAAGGGTCTTATCGGAAAGCCAACCGGAGTAAAGGAGGCTCCTTCACAGGAATTGGAGATGAAAAAGCGTTAAGAATATTGGAAAAAGTAGGTCGCACCTTTGATGTGCCTACCATCACCGATATCCATGAAAGCGCTGAAGCCGCAATGGCAGCCGCTTATGTAGATGTTCTTCAGATACCCGCTTTTTTATGTCGTCAGACAGATTTGTTGTTGGCTGCAGCAGCAACAGGTAAGGTGGTCAATGTAAAAAAAGGACAATTTCTGTCTGCCGGTTCGATGCGTTTCGCCGTAGAAAAGATACAGGAAGCAGGAAATGAACGGGTAATTTTGACAGACCGAGGCAATACGTTTGGTTACCAGGACCTGATTGTGGATTACCGTGGACTTCCGGAGATGCAGGGATTTGGCGTGCCGGTGGTCATGGATTGTACGCATTCTTTGCAACAACCTAACCAGGCCAGTGGCGTAACGGGGGGGAAACCCGAATTGATAAGTACGATCGCAAAAGCAGCCATCGCCGTGGGTGCTGACGGACTATTTATTGAAACCCATCCTGATCCGGCCCAAGCGAAATCTGACGGAGCGAACATGCTTCACCTTGATCGTTTGCAGGAATTGTTGGAGAAACTAGTGCGTATCCGGGAAGCCATTCTTTAAAGGGTGATCCCCTTCGTTTCGTTAGTTGCGCCCATCGTAGGTAATGACAAATTCTGTTCGTCGGTTTTGACGTCTGCCCTCTTCACTTTGATTGTCGGCCGATGGTTGTGTGGCGCCAAAACCTTTGTAGCGAAGTCGTTGAGCAGGAATTTGTTGCATGATCAAATAGTCATGAACCGCTTTAGCTCTTTGTTCAGAAAGTAACCGGTTGGATTGATCACTTCCGGTAGAGTCGGTATGTCCCTGAATTTCAATGGCCACTTTGGGGTTCTCTTTTAGGAAATCAGCGAGTAGCTGAAGTTCCCCGATCGAAGCAGTCAATAGTTCGTAACGATCAGTGTCGAAAAAGATATTTCTCATCGTTACTTTCTGACCCTTGCGAATTCTTTTCAGTGAAATTTCTATCTCGTACGGCTGTTGCGTACAGACCTCTGTTAATTCATAATTGTCCGAATGAAAAAGATAGCCATCGGCCTCTACATAAAAGGAATAAGTAGATCCGATCGGAATAACCGCCAAAAAATCACCTGTTTCCGGAGAAGTATAATCATTGTAAATAGCCAGATTGGTCTTCAGATCGACAATCAGGAGATTGGCTTCTAAAAGCTGTCTGGTTTCCTCATCTCTCACAACTCCCTTTACATACGTGACAGGAAGAGGTTTTAGATGGTCAGGGAGTTGAAACTGATAGATGTCCATGTCCCCAAATCCGTCTTCTCTGACCGTCGAAAAATAGCCGGTTTTCCCGTCGGCGCTCACCATTAGCCCACTCTCCTCGCGGTGCGTATTGATGGGATAACCCAGATTGACCGGAGTATTGAATTTCCCGTTTTCAAAGCGACTGTAAAAGATGTCCTGATCACCCATTCCTGGCCATCCGTTGGACGAGAAATATAAGGTTTTCCCATCCGCATGCAGGAAAGGTTTAAATTCATCAAATTCGGTATTGATTTCAGGTCCTAAATTTTCAGGAACAGACCATTGACCTTCTTCTGAATAAGTGGTTTTCCATAAGTCATAACCGCCATATCCACCCGGACGATTACTCACAAAAAAAAGAGTCATTCCATCAGGACTGATGGCCGGTTGCGAATCCCAATAGCTCGAATTAATGCTATTTCCCAAATTTGTGGGCTTCCCCCAGTCTTTTCCTTCCTTACGGGAAACAAACAGATCGCAACTTCCTAATCCATCGGGCCGGTTGCAGCCTGTGAAAAAGAGGTATTTCCCATCTGGAGAGATTGATTGCGCCCCTTCGTTGAACTGAGGGGTATTGATCCGTTGACTTAAAGGGACAGCCCGACTCCATATACCTTCCGTTAAATGAGCGGTATAGAAGTCTTCATTTCCATTTACCACCCGTGAGAAAATGATTGTTTCTCCGTTCGCAGTTAGTGTGGGGTAGTAGTCGCGGTAAGGACTATTTATTCCTTCGCCCATATTAATGGCTTGATAGGGAATCGGATGAAGCATTGCCTGAAGTGCAAAAGTACAGTCCTTCAGGTATTTATTCGCGAGTTTTATCTCTTCTTCTTTTAGAGGATGTAGAGTGAGAAAGTGTGTTAACTGCTGTTGAGCCAACGCATATTTTCCGGATAAAAGAGCCGTTTCTCCCCACTGTAGAAAGAAAATGGAATTTTCAGGACCTTGAAGCGCCATTGCTTTTTCAAAATGTGGCAAAGCAGATTCATATTGCCTGGTTTTCCGGTATACCAGTGCCAGCTGGAGGTGTGCCTCTACATAGGTAGGTTCCAATGCTACCGCCGTTTTTAAATCACGTATTCCCTCATTGAAATGCTGTTGTCCGAGGAATCGTAGGGCTTGCTGAAAGTGATTCTGTGCTTTTCGTGAAGGTTGCCCCTGTGCAGCGACTTGAAGTGACCAGCCACACAGTATGTAAATAAGCCATTTTTTCATTCGCTATTGTTTGCTTGTACGATCGGTGATCACAAGCGTTAAAAATCCTTTATAACAAGTCTTCTACTGATCAGAGAATTCTCCCCTTTGTAAACACGAATATACGAAAAAGCCCCCTTATGGAATATTCAGGAATTTATGCGTTTGAAGGGAGATTTCCCATCTTGGGTTATTCTTTACATACTCAACGATCAAAGGGGTCATGTCGGCAGACTTGGACCATTCGGGCTGAAGGTACAATTTACAGTTTGGATTTACCATACTGGCATGTTTTTCGGCCCATTCAAAGTCACTTTTATTGAATACAATTACTTTTAATTCGTTGGCAAAAAGAGTGATGTCAGGGCGGGGTGCCTTAAACTTTTTAGGCGATAAACAGATCCAGTCCCAATGACCGGATAGGGGATACGCACCCGATGTTTCAATGAATGTCTGAATGCCTTTCTGCTTCAAGCCCGCCGTAAGGTAATCCAATTGATAAATGAGGGGTTCTCCACCTGTAATAACGACGGCTTTTCCTGGGAAACGTTCAGCATTCTGGATGATCTGATCGGCTGGGGTTAGCGGATGTAGGTTTGCATCCCAGCTTTCTTTTACGTCGCACCAATGACAACCTACGTCACAGCCTCCCAAGCGGATAAAATAGGCCGCTTTTCCGGTATGGTAACCTTCGCCTTGTATGGTGTAGAACTCCTCCATGAGAGGAAGAAGTGTGCCGTCTTCTGGAATTTGATTGATCATAGATGAAAGGACAAAGTTACGCAAAATATCTGAAGCCGTTAAAAAGGGAATTTCTTTTGATTGTAGATTTTTCCCGTAAATTTCTTTTGAGGAAGAGAGAACGGGAGAAAGAGCAACACTGAAGAACTGAAAAAGATTTTTTAAGCACTTATTCTTTTGTTATTTTAGTGGTTTAAAAGCTCCGGATGAAATGGATTAAACTGGATGAGGTGCTGCCTGAAAAGGATTTTATTAAACAAATCAAAATAAATGGCAGGAAAATTTGTTTGTTGCGTCATGAGGGGTTACTCTATGCGGTTCAAAATGATTGTCCACATGCTGGAGGAATTTTAAGTGGTGGCTGGTGTGAAATGGGGCATCTCATTTGTCCTATTCATCGTTGGTCTTACCACCTGAAGACTGGACGCGGCGCAGAGGGACAGGGCGATTACATTGATATCTATCCATTGAAACAGGAAGAAGATAGTTGGTATATTGGCTTTAGAACCCCTTTTTGGAAGCGCTTTTTTGGTGGAGATAAAGCGGGATGTGGAAAATAAATTTTGATTTTGTTTTCTATAAACTCAATCTTAGCAGATAAAATAAATACACATGAAAGATCTGAATGCCCTCAGTCAGGTGGCTGATTTCCACCGCACTTTTAAGCACCCTATTTTGGCAGAGCCGGCAATTCCTTCCGCAGAAAGAGCTCAACTTCGTGTTGACCTGTTAAGCGAGGAGCTGAAAGAATTGCAGGAAGCCATTCAGAATAAGGATATTGTAGAGGTGGCAGATGCTTTATGCGATTTGCAATACGTCCTTGCGGGGGCAGTACTGGAATTTGGTCTGGCAGATAAGTTTAAAAATTTGTTCGATGAGGTTCACCGTTCCAATATGAGCAAGGCCTGTGTGAGCGTCGAAGAAGCGGAGCAAACTATTCAACATTACAAGGAAAAGGGAAATGTGGAGGCTTATTACAAAGAGATGGATGGTCTATTTCTGGTTTACAGAAATGGGGATCACAAAACGTTGAAATCAATTAATTATTCTCCTGCAAATTTAGAGGGGATGCTAAAATAGCCTATCTTTGGTTCATTCATTCCAATGACTTTATGATACACATTAGCAGTTTTAAAGAATTTGAAGCTTATTTAGGAAAAGAATTGGGTGTGTCAGGTTGGCACCGGATTAATCAGCGACAAATTAACCAGTTTGCCGATGCAACGATTGATCACCAATGGATACACACGGATACAGAACGCGCTGCTGTCGAAAGTCCTTTCGGGCATACCATTGCCCACGGATATTTGACCTTGTCCCTCATCCCATTTTTATGGAAGCAAATTGCGGAGATCACCAATTTGAAAATGGAGATCAATTATGGGATTGAGAGTCTGAAGTTCGGTCAGGCGGTGGTAGTGGACAGTGAAATCCGCCTGCGTGCCTCCCTGGCTTCCATCACAAACCTTAGGGGGACCACGAAAATCGTCATCGATGTGGTAATGGAAATAAACGGACAGCCAAAGCCTGCCTTTTCTGCGAAAGTGTTATTTTTATATCACTTTATCGAATAGATAAGCGGGAAGTCACCTGTCAGCACGCCTTCCTGTCATCCCTTTACCGGTCTGTATGCCTGTATCAATCCTGGTAGCGTTGTTTATCGCGGTTTTGTGCGAAAATGCATTCGCTCAGAAGGCATTGACGTGAGCGATAATCTACAGGAAGATGTCCTTAAAAATCAGAAGGTGACTTCTTGGATGACAGGCATCACTAATTTACGATTGAAGAGGTGAGTAGTCAGGCATTTAAAGACCATTTTGTACTTATTCAGAATTATTATCCCGAAAATTACGATCATTCCACTACTTACTGCTACCGCCTGAGGGTAAATGATGGGGGATTCCGCCATCGAGTTTTTGATCAGATTATCCACTACATTGGTGTCTATATGCCGGATGGAAAAGGCGGTTTGATGCATACGGTGATAGGCGTAAATCTCCCATTTAAGCAGCGCCCAATTTCAAATTTGTGATCCACGACGCTTCTAAACGAGCACACGTGTATTGTTTTCGAGCTTTTTCGAAAGAAAAAGTCAATGTCACAATCTTTCCTCAACTTATAAAGTTTAAACCTACTTGCCAAGTGTAACTGTCTTTGGTTTTGTAAACGATTGAATGAGTGGATACTGTTCGTTCAAAAATTAAAAGAAGATTATCCGGTGATTTGATCCAATCTGAATGCAAAGAGCAAGAAGATTTATATATTAGGGAATTCGGCTGGATTTACTCCATTGACCGCTATTATCAAATCTCTTTAAATTGGATATTTAATGATTGAATTCTCCTCTAAATTAGCATACAATGCAAACCACTTTTTCACCCCTACGCATTAAATCCATCGACGTCTTCAGAGCGGTGACCATGTTCCTTATGATTTTTGTAAATGATGTGGCTGGTGTGAAACAAATCCCTGAATGGCTCAAACATACCGATGCCGAAGTAGATGGCATGGGTTTTTCGGACGTAATTTTTCCTGCATTTTTATTCATTGTAGGTCTTTCTCTTCCTCTGGCTTTTCAATACCGGGAAAAACAGGAGAAAAGCGTACTATCCAATTTGTTTCATGTGGGTAGCCGTTCGCTTGCACTGGTAATCATGGGACTATTTCACGTCAATTTTTCTGGGTATATTAGTGAGCTCACCGGGCTGGCCTATCCTTGGTATGTCATTAGCGTAACCACGGGCTTTTTTCTGGTGTGGATGAATTATCCGAAGCACTGGCAACCATGGCAACAGAAATCATTGGTAGGTTTGGGAATTCTTTTGCTGGGGGCAATGGCTTATATCTATCAGGGTGGGAGTATAGAGGAACCCCGCTGGATGAAAACTTCTTGGTGGGGTATTTTGGGAATCATTGGATGGGCGTACTTTTTCTCGGCCACGTTATATTTGTTTTTAAAAGGACGCTTCTTGGGAATAGTTGCCACTTTTGTCCTATTCGCGTTGATTAACGTCGGCAAGCATACAGTATGGATTACTCTGGATTTATGGATGATTGGAGATGCCTCTTCCATTACACTGATCATGGGCGGTGTAATCACCACGCTTGCTTATCAATTATTTCTCCTGCGCAAACATATTCGTCAGTATCATTTATTCCTTTTGAGTTTTGCATTGTTGAGCATTTCGTTTGGCTTCCTCATTAGACCCTATGGAGGAGGAATTTCTAAAATATATGCCACACCGGCCTGGGTATTTATCTGTATGGGGCTGAGTATTCTCAGTTATCAGCTTTTTGTTTACCTGGTAGATCAACGTCATTGGGAACAGGCATTTTCCTGGATTAAACCCGCCGGAACCAGTACTCTTACCTGTTACCTGATGCCGTATTACCTATTTGCCATTTATCGCCTGATAGGCTTTCGATATCCTGAATGGATGTCGGTAGGCTACGGAGGCATGATTCGGTCGGCGTTAGTCGCTTTTTTACTGATCCAAGTGGTCGCCTTCTTGGAAAAGAAACACATTCGGTTAAAGATTTAAGCTATAAGAAGAATTTATTTTTTCGTTGGACGCACAGAACACGTATTCTTAGTTACGGCTGCAGACAGTTCACCATGGGAATGTTCAGTGATTTTCCAGTGATTCCACTTCAATTGCTTTTTTCATTGGGTGGTGGCTGTAAAGGGATGTTTTTTGAAGGTAGCTTATCCCTAATCTTCAAAAAAGTCTTTCCAAAAGCTTGCTGAAAATTATTCGATGGGACCAGATTACGTTGCCTTAACATGCATGAGAATCAAATGGCATGATGGGAGAAATAAAGTCGAATGCGATTTGATTTATCGACGAGGCAAAGGAATATTTTAGAGATTAGTAAGATTCACAAATGCCGAACGTTTCCAGAGATGCTTCTGCCGCGGCAATGACGGCTTTATTTTGACACCCGGTTGAGGATACGGGCCTGCCAATTCTGAAATTGGCGTACCTGTTAATGACGCAGCTTATGAGTACCTGGAAGTACGCCTCAGAAGTCAGGCGATGAGTAAACGGTCGTCCGATTCACTTTGTGAAGAAGTACGTGCATACGATTTCTTAAGTAAGAATCTAAGTAAATAGGATAAGGATTTACAAAACAGGCTATTCAGTATTTTAGAAGAAAGCCGCGCTGAATTACCTGAATGAAAAGTGAACCCTGATTTACGCATACGTTTCCGTAACTATTTTTAGGGAAATTCATTTCTCATGTCTGATTATTATGTAATATTGGTAGTCTATTTTAAATACCATGTACATGAAACAACACAAGTTAGAGCAAACCTGGCGCTGGTACGGGCCGGTAGATCCGGTGTCTTTACAGGATGTTAAACAGGCGGGTGCCACGGGGATCGTTAGTGCCTTGCATCATATTCCCCATGGAGAAGTGTGGCCTCTGGAAGATATTTTGGAGCGAAAAGCATTGATCGAAGCCGCAGGATTAACCTGGTCAGTGGTAGAGAGTGTTCCTGTTCATGAAGCGATTAAAACAAGAAGGGGAGAGGCCCCTGCATACATTGAAAATTATAAACAATCATTGAGGAACCTCTCTTCTTGTGGCTTGAAAACCATTTGTTATAATTTCATGCCTGTGCTTGACTGGACACGTACTCAATTGGATCTGATCCTGAATGACGGTTCGAAAGCACTTTACTTTAACTGGACAGATCTTGCCGTGTTCGATTTATATATTTTTAAACGTGAGGGAGCAGCAGCGGACTACCCACCCGTCATTATTGAAAAAGCCAGAAAACGCGTGGAGGAACTTTCGCCCGAAGGATTGCATCAACTGAAAACAAATGTGCTGATGGGAATACCGAATGAAAAAGAAATTGAGTTGGAAGCACTCCGTGCCAGTGTAGCGGAATACAAACTAATCGGGCGTGAGGGGCTACTTGACAACCTGGTATGGTTTCTGGAAGAAATTGCAGAAACGTGTATCGGTGAAGGAATTAAAATGACCATTCATCCCGACGATCCGCCTTATCCTATCTTAGGACTTCCTCGGGTGGTAAGTTCAAAAGAAGATCTGCTGGCCATCCTTAGCCGGGTAGACCAGGAGTTTAACGGAGTTTGCTATTGCACAGGTTCGTTAGGTGCGGGCAGGGAAAACGATCTTGTAGATATTTTTGACGCGGTAAAAGAACGCGTCTATTTCCTGCATCTGAGGAACGTGACGAAAGATGAAGAAGGCAATTTTTACGAAGCAGATCATCTTGGGGGTGATGTGAATATGTATGAAGTGATGAAGCTCATTGTGGAGGAAAATGCGAAGAGACAAAATCCGATTCCCTTTCGGCCGGATCATGGACATCAATTGTTGGATGACCTGAACAAAGTGACCAATCCAGGCTATTCGGCCATAGGGCGTTTGCGTGGTCTGGCTGAATTGAGGGGCCTTGAAGTGGGTATTACGGGCTTTTATTAGTGTTTGAGGTGCAGAATCTCATTGATTAGGAAGTCGAAATAAGCAAATAAATGTGTTTAGTAGGTTAGGATCATTTTCAATGTGAAAGCTGCGACTTTTGGTATAATAGCGACTAAGTGAAGAGCATTGTCCTTGAAATGTATGAATATACTAAAACGTTTTACCAATTCCTTATTGATCAATGGCGTTCCTCAAATAAAGTTCAATGGATGGAAGAGAAGTACTGTCCTCCTCATCACTGCGATGTCGTATAAGTTGCTAACTTCCCGAAAACAGTTCAAAATTGGATTGGACTGTCTTGCATTGAAAGCGGCATTTGGGTAATTTTTGCTAATCTTAGATCGTTTGATTTGTTCGCATTCTCAAAACAGCTAGCTGGTAAATACGCAGTAACGGGATGGTTGTTGAGGTTCGAAATGGTGGCTCAGACATTGAGTGGAGCTATGCGGTTTGTATAGGCGTATAGATCAATGAATGAATCGGGAAACCCCAAACAATTTTTTTTTAAAATAGTTCCCATATTAGTCGATAAATTATATCTTTGCACCATTCAAAACGAAGCTTGTCCTTCCGATTGAGGATGCCTCCATAGCTCAGCTGGATAGAGCACCGGTTTTCTAAACCGTAGGTCACAGGTTCGAATCCTGTTGGGGGTACTTAAGGAAACATACATATCGTATGTTTCCTTTTTTTATGCGCGTAAAATTATGGCAATCAAATGGTTGAATGTCAGGGTATGTGGCTTCGATTTTTTGACTGGGAATCTTGGTGTTTTTGGGGTGTTTACCCTGAAAGTGGGCGGAGACCTGTTTTAGAGATCGTTTTTTAATGGTTCGATTTCTTCTTAAGGTTAGATAACCTTAGACGTGTATCTTGTTTGTTATAGGTGTTGGCAATATGATATAGAAAGTTCAGTATAGTTTCAGCTTCTTTAGCGTTAACCTGGATATTGTTTTTTGCAAGAGAGGAGATTGTACGATCAACAGTTACTTTTTTAACGATATAGATTGAACTGTACGCAGGCTTTTTCATCTTTTGATCAATTATTGTTGATGGCAAAGTATTTTCGACAATGCTTCCTCCACATGTAAGGAAATCTTGCCTGTTTGACGATCAATGCGTGTGGGACGGACCAAATTTATGATCTGTTTTTTGTCGGCAGCATCCATTGTCGGATCATGACCAAAAGTTGTGGACTCGTGAATAAATTTTAGATATTCGTGGTTTCCTATTTATGTTAAATGTCCGACTCGTTTAAAGCTTTACTACCCATGATCATCCCCTATGGGGTTTCTGATTATTTTGCACTTTCTGGCCATAAAAAAGATGTTACCGGTATCCATATCTACCTTGAAGAACTCAATTCAACCCCCTTGGAATATCAATCCAATAAACTCCTTTCTAAAGGCTTCTTTGATGAAGTGATCCTCCAGGACTTTCCCATTCGTGGCCAGGAGGTTTATCTGCACGTTAAACGGCGCCGATGGCTGAACCAGGATACCGGTGTTGTTGTCTTTAGGGACTGGCATCTTGTAGCCAAAGGGACGCGTATCACTGAGGATTTCGCGGCTTTTTTAAAAGCGATCAGCCGATGCCCAAGCACATAGCCTCCAGACTATCGGTTCATTTTATGGCGTAAATACCAGGAAGCTAAGGAGATATTACAGGGATAAACTAAGTGGCTTTAAAGAATGGGAACATAGGGGTAATGCCCGCCAAGGTCTGGTCTTTACCCAAAATGTCGGCACTCATCTGTCCATTGACGAAACCAGTCTTTCCCATGGGGAACTCTATACGGTACTTACCAATAAACAGGCACGTGGTAAAAAAGGGACTATCGCAGCCATCCTGAACGGAACAAAATCTGAGGATATTATCCCTGTGCTGATGAGAATCCCTGCTCGCATACGAAATAAGGTACAAGAGATTACATTGGATTTGGCGGGCAACATGGCGCTGATTGCCAAGAAATGCTTTCCAAACGCTGTACAGGTGATCGATCGTTTCCACGTACAGCAACTGGCCACCGAAGCGCTGCAGGAGATCAGGATCAAGCATCGTTGGCAGGCCATAGAGGATGAAAACTCGGCACTTGAAGCAGCTAAAATGCAGAAATCATCCTATTTACCCGAAGTATTATCAAATGGCGATACCATTAAACAGTTATTGGCAAGAAGCCGCTATCTGCTCTATAGCAAACAGGATAATTGGTCTAAAGACCAGCGCCATAGGGCGGAACTGCTGTTTGAAAGATATCCCGATATTGAAAAGGCTTACGACCTGAGCCAACAACTCTCCTGGATATTCAACAACACGGCAGATAAACTCTATGCATTTGCCAGACTGGCAAAATGGAATGAAAAAGTCGAACAATCGGGGTTCAAATCCTTTAACACCGTATCCAGAACCATTATCCTCCATCACAAGAAAATACTGAACTACTTTGATAACAGAAGTACAAATGCTTCGGCGGAGTCCTTTAACGCAAAGATCAAAGCCTTCAGATCACAGTTTAGGGGAGTGGGTGATATCAACTTTTTCCTCTTCAGATTAACTAAATTATTTGCTTAGTCCACAGCTTTTGGTCATGATCCGTTACTTTTTTAGATTATTTGTTTTGCACCCTAAAACCAACCACAATCATCCATTATAAACCAATATCAACAGCATCTAATCCATTAAGCAAAAATTGAAAAGCGATTCATGAAAATCTGAAAAACCTCAACTTTGATTAAAATAAAAGAGGGTGCCTTTTTGGACACCCTCTCGAAAGAGTTGAGTTAATTTACTTAAAAGTCTAACGATGTTTATTTACAAGGGCCAGATACAATTCCAGTCATGGATATAGACACATCTCCACTCGAAGTAGTAGCAGTTCTTAAGCTGAATGCAAAACCAGACTGTGTTGGCAAGTCCCTATCAGTCCTCGACGCTGTAAAAGTATACGTATGAGGAGTTCCATCAATTTCTACAATGATTTTATACTGATTGCCTTCAATTAAAGTTGCAGCAAATTCTCCATTTTTAATTTCAATGATGCTGCTTTGATTTGTTTTTACATCAACCATCATCACATGAGCATTTAAAGGAGAAATAATAAGCTTGTTTGCACACTTGTAATAAAGCATACCTGAAGCGCTTATGGATGTTGCAGTCTGAGTTTCAAAAGAAGCTGTAATTGTGATATCGCTCCCTTTTGCTGGTCTAACTTTTACTTCATTCGATTTAAATCGGTATGAATTTGATGAAACTGATACCTCGCTATTTATTAGATAATTATAATTAATTTGGAAAGTTTTTGATAATTCTCCTTTCTTTAGTTCAAAAAAGACCACAGGACCATTGTCATCAGTGGCAGTAAAAGTTTCATCAAAATCAGCTTTGTCTCTTTTAATATCAATATTTAATCTTCCATCGATACTTGATTCATATGGCTCACTCTGAACTGCTGAAGTAGCAATCGCTATAGGTATAGTAATATATGGAACAGGAATGGGTATAATTGGGCCATTCACTTTAAGACGGCTGGAACTGAAAATATCGCTTAAGTGATCAATTTGTTTTTTAGCTACCAACTTTCCAGAGTCGCCCCTTTCAATAGTCGTAGTGCCTTCTTCTTTCCAAGTCCCAGTGGCATGATCGATGCTATGCATTTCTACTATATCTCCAACAACATATGGCAAGTTTGTAGCTTGATTAATTAAAGCTGAATTAATTTCATACTCAATAGTAATTGGATTCGAGAAAAATTTAACCTCTGTGCTTCCAGCTGTTAACTTAATGGTAGCAGTGGCATCAGGAGTTACCATCTTACCATAAGCTAATTTAGTGCCTTCTGAATTTAAAACATGGGTACTCAAATAACCTCCATTTAATTTTGGTGAAACTCCGTTAACTGAGGATGAATATAATATCCTGGCTTCCAATTGAGCGGCATTAATTACTTTTTTATCTTTATCTAATAAGCTCGTTCCAGCCGGAATAGTTACAAATACTCTTTCATTCACCAAAGGGCCTGTAGAAGTTGATAGCTGAATTGTAGCACCTACTTTTCCAGCTGTTATTGCATGATTCGTTACCGAAGCAGCAGTGCCTGGAAGAGGTTTTGCAAACTCATTAAGCGTAATCACATATTGATTTGTTGCTTTTGGATCGGTGATGTAAATATCCTGGTAGGTAGGCGCAAAACCTGCCGCACTTACTAATACTGTAAATTTAACGGGACTACCCGTACTTGGGTTAGCCGATCTATCTAAAACAACTGGAATATAACCGTTAGTTACTTTAAAGTTTGTTCCTCCAGTAACGGTACGGATTAAATTGGCCTGAGGCCCGATAAACTCGACACTTACATTAGTTAAGGGAGTGCCAGCTGGATTCACATTTTTAAATACCAAAACAGTTGGAGATTTAAAAATATCCGTGCTTACTTGAATGTGGACATCTTCAGCTGGATTTTTACATCCATTCAGCAAAGCTAAACTGAGGCCAGAGAGTAATAATATAGTAAATAGTTTTTTCATGGATGTTAAAATCTAAAGTTAAAGTTCAATTGGATAACCGGCATAAATTTGTAATCTTTCATATTTTCCTGAATCTGCGCCGCACTTTGTTCGTTATCAGTTAATAATTTTGTACCTGTAGCAGTTACGATGGGAGATTGCAAGAAATAAGTTCCTAAATCAAGGTTGACATTAAACTTGTTTTTAGGAATCCCCCTTCCCAAGCCTAAGCCTAAATAAGGAGCAGCTTTGCCCCAGTTTATGTGGTAAGTCAAGTTTCCAATCTCATCCGGATTTAAGGTTACTTCTCCAACAGTTTGAGACTGTTTTGGCTCAAAGTATAATTCAGCATTTGCCTTACCAAAATACGCAGCACCTGCCACTAAGCGTACAAAACCGCTCGGGTTTAATTCCACTAAGCCTTGAACTGTCGCTAGTTCTCCAGATAACCTATTCTTGGTGCTAAAGCCATCAAAATTAACTTTATCATTGATTCCGCCTTTAATATAACTTCCTCCGGCACGTAGTCCAATGAAAGGTGAAACAACGTAACGGAAATTAGCTCCAAAACCTTGGCTACCTGCTAATAGTTGTAATGACATCGGTTGGTCTTTTTTGGGTTTACTTTCTTGAGCCTGACTGCTAATATGCATCAACACGAGTAAGCTTAATAAATGGTAAAATTTCTTCATTTAGTTTGTTATATTAATTAAAAATTAAGGAGAAAAGCAGTTTTATTTTAAGTTTTAAATAGCCATTTTTATTTGTAAACCGGCAGGAATGAGTAATTGATATTTAGTTAATAAGAAAATATTTTGCCTTTAATAGCGAGACTTACGGCCTCTGTGGCACTATTCACATGTAGTTTAGAGTAAATATTTTTTATATGATTACAAACC
Source organism: Pedobacter sp. (assembly GCA_037190785.1). Classification (GTDB taxonomy): domain Bacteria; phylum Bacteroidota; class Bacteroidia; order Sphingobacteriales; family Sphingobacteriaceae; genus Pedobacter. The sequence continues at coordinate 582,043 of JBBCJN010000002.1, forward strand.
GTATAATAAGATATAGCGCATTGTTCAGCTATCATCTTATAGCTATATCCATCTACCAACAATTTCAAAATCGCCTTTTCTCTGTCACTTAAACCATAATCTTGTTCAACAGCTTCTGACTTAAAGTAATTTAAGACTTTATGTGCTATTATGCCAGTCATGGGTGCGCCTCCTTGTAAGGCATCTCGTATTTGTTCTAAAAACTTATTTGGAGGCGTAGACTTAAGTAAATAGCCTGTTGCCCCGGCTTTTATGGCTTCGAATATATGAGGCTCATCATCAAAAATTGTTTGTACAATAATAGGAATGAATGGATATTTCTCCCGGATACTTTGCGTGGCCTGTACACCATTTACTTTTGGCATATCTAAATCCATCAGAATTAAAGCTGGTTTTGAATTCTCGACGTGATCAACTGCGGATAAACCATTATCGAACAGCCCTGCCATACAAAGATCTTCACACATGTTAATCAAAAGTGCTAAACTATCCCGACGGGCAGAATCGTCATCAAAAAGAACTATTCGCTTTTTATCCATCCTTAAAAATAATCGCCTTTAAAGGCAAGACGAAAATACGGCCCTTGCAAATATTGTACAATAGCTATAAATGGCTACTCTATTGGCCAATTTGCTAAAATATTTAAGTGAATACAAATCGCTGTCCCCCGGCCTATTGCACTGTTGATTTCTAGCTGCGCCTGAATGGTTTGAGCTCTATTCTTTAAATTAGTAAGGCCATTCCCACCAACGGATGCATCTATATTAAAGCCAATGCCATTATCTTCGATACAAATACTCAATCGTTGCTGATTTAAACTCATACGAACCGTTATTTTCTTAGCATTACTATATTTTGCCGCATTATTTATGGCTTCCTTAATCATTAAATATAAGTGTCTCCGCAGACTCATTTCAATATTTAAGTGTGTTATCTCAGAAGAAGCAGAGAATTCAAATGCGATCCCAATGGGTTCTGTTATATCGGCACCGAACTTCCTCATTCTAGCGACCAACTCTGCCATTTTATCCATTTTAGGATTGACGGACCAAATAATATCACTCATTTGATCTTGGATGTGCTGAGCATTATCTCTAATTTTTTCCAGGATATTAATCTGCTGTACATCCCTACTTTGCAATAACAATGAATGGATATATAAAGATATACTACTCAAACTACTTCCTATATCATCATGCATATCAGCGCTTAAGCGTTGTCTTAAATCTAAAATACGATTCAATTCGGCAATCTTTTCTTTGTTTCGCTGCAACCTGTTCAAATAATTCCGGTACCAATAATAACCTATACCTAACAAAGTCACAATAAGTCCAAGCACTATAAACCGATTTTTTATTGCATCCCGATAGTTTTCTAGTTTGATTTTTTCCTTTTCAATTTTAGTGAGATCAGCTCGCTGCTGAACCCTCAACACCAGTAGTCCATTGTATGCAGAGTCATTATATTTATACGCCTTCATAGCCGAATCTCTATACGCTAACGCAGTCTTCAATTGACCTAATTTCTCATAATACAAACTTCGAATGGGATAGTACTTTTCTAATCGGTTAATTTGCGAGCTTACTTGAATATATTTCCGGGCTAATTTTAACATCGTATCAGCCTGATTTAATTTTCCTTGCTCTAGAAAAATATGACTGATTAGAATAGATGAGCCTGCCGCTAAGCCCCAATCATGATAGGCTGTAGCTTCTTTAAAGTCTTTTTGTATAAGAGGAAGTGCTTGTTCATACTCTTTTTTTACATAGTAATTAAACCCTATGTTTCCTGATGAAATGCCAACATAAATTGGATTTAATTTTAGTTTTTTAGCCTCAGATATCGCTTTCTGCAAGTACAAGTTAGAGCTGTCCAATTGGTTTAATTCGGTATAACACAAGCCTATGGTGTTATATAAATCCCATTTATCGCCTGCATAGGCTAAACCTTTGTTGCCATAATAAATTGCTCTTTTATAGTCTTTAAATCGATAATAGGCAGAGGCAATTTGGCTGCAGTAATAGGAGTACCTGGGGATAATTTTGGGTGAATAGAGGTGCAACAGTTCTTCTAGCGACACATACGCGTCGAAGGCTTTTTCAAAATTCTTTTCTGCTATAAAATTTATATAAGCAACCTCGTTATAAAATAGTGCTTGAGTATTAGGGAATTCCGTATATTCTTTGACAATTTTTATTTTTAGCTCATCGAGTAATTCAGGGTCTTTTATGGTTTTGTACCACAATGCCATAAATTTCGAAAATACCAAGTATTCTGAATCCTTACTTTCAGCATATTTATTCTTCAGTATTCGTTCAACAGAAGCATATCTTTGAGGAATGTAACGATCTTTTGTGAAAAGGGAATCTAAGAATTCATTTTTAGCTAATGCTTTCTGTTGGGTTTGTCCGAAAACGGCGCAACATGGTCCAATGAAAAATAAACAGAATACAAAAAATAGGGGCTTAAACGGAAGATACATATCTTCCCCGAAGTTAATTATTTTCTACAAACCCCTTAAAAGAATTTAAAATAGCTTTCCAGCCTTGCTTTTGCATCTCTAGAGAGTTCAGCTCTTCGGAATCAAATTCTATTCTTACAATCGTATTTTGCTCTTCTTCCTGAAAGACAATTTTTACTTCTCTTCCATCAGTCATTTTATATTCTAGTAAATGATAAGGAACTAAATGTGTATACTCCCCTTCAAAATCAAACCCAAAGCTTCCATCTTTTGCTTCCATTCTATTTTTAAATTTTCCCCCTACTCTTAAATGATTTTCTGATGAAGGGCAGTGCCAATCCGGGCTGGCTTGATTCCACTTTTTTATTGATTCGGGATCATTATAGGCATCCCAGGTTTTCTTGATATTAGCCTCAATAAGGCAATTGATATAGATTTTTTCCATGTTGTAGATTGTTATATTATTTTAATAAATTTAACAATGCTTTATAGATTAATACGCCTTTTTGCCGCCATTTGTTTACTAATTTTTAGCTTCCAAAATATTTTTGCCCAACTTATTTCAGCAACAGACTTTCAAAAAGATACCTCTTTTACGACGAGTTCAGCATTTATTCAAGTTAAAAAGAAATATCCACAAGCAAGTTTACCTCAACTGAACCAGGCGAAAGTAGTAAAGTCGACTAAAGACTTGATCTACAAAACTGAAAAAGGGATAAAACTATGTTTTGATAGCTACTATTTAAAAACAACTTATTACTCGCCTGCGGTTATTATTGTGCATGGAGGGGGCTGGAAGTCGGGAAATAGACAACAGCATGAGGCACTTGCTATAGGATTGGCTAAGGCAGGATACCCATCCTTTACAATAGATTATACATTGTCAGGACAAGCCCATTATCCACAAGCGGTGAATGACATAGAAGTATTCGTGGAATTTTTAAGGCTCAATGCCAAAAACTTCCACATAAACCCGGATCAAATTGCCATTCTTGGCTTTTCTGCCGGCGGAGCTTTGGCCTCGCTTGTGGCGGCAAAATCAAATGCAAATAGAAAGCCAAATGCTTTAATTAATATAGACGGTGTACTGAGTTTTTTACATCCGGATTCGGGTGAGGGAGATGATACGAAGGGCCTATCAGCAGCGACATTGTGGCTTGGCGTGAATAAAAAAACTAACCCTAAACTTTGGAATGAGGCTTCAGCTTTAACGCATGTTTCTAAAATGAATATGCCGGCTTTGTTCTTAAATTCTTCGGTTAAAAGAATGCAAGCTGGGCAAAAAGAATTCATAGCCAATCTAACTTCCAGGGGCATATATACAAGGGCTTATGAATTTACGGACAGCCCTCATACCTTCAGTTTATTTGAACCTTGGTTTGGCAAAACTTTAACTGAATGTATCTCATTTCTGAATCATGTTTTTCAAAAAAAATGATTTAAAGGTATCATTAAAAAAACAGGAGTGAGCGATATGCGGCCTGCCGGAAAGTGACATGTAGGGAATTATTACGATGCCTTTAAAAACTTTGTGCAGATGCAGAGCGCGCATAATTCAACAACCTAATCCAGCCCCAGCGAGTAACAAGAAAATGGGTCAGCACACTTTTGTACGTCTTTGTAAGACAGTGTATACATTGTGCAGATCATACGTTTTAAGGTTAACCGGCATCAGACAACGTTCACTTCCGTTTCACTGGTCTTGCTGTTCCAAAGTCCGCAAAAGACGATTTACGTGTGTTATTTGGAGCAGTCATTAATTAGAGGTATATAGGCGGCATTTGATCCCTCAAAATCCCCGTCATCCTCAGTCAAATTTATCAGCATCGATATGGAAAAGGCCGTTTTTTAGGGCAAAAAGCACCAGTCCCGCCACGTTTTTACAACCGGTTTTGGTAAGCATATTTTGCCGGTGACCCTCCACTGTTCGCGGACTTATGAAGAGCAGTTCGCTGATCTCTGCCGTACTTTTATCCTTACAAATCAGTGAAAGGATTTGTTGTTCGCGATCGGTGAGATGAAGATTCATAAACTGTAGATGGTGCATGGTTTTTTCTCTCATTTTGGCCGCTTTTTGGATGGCCTCCATCACCTGTTTACTTACATAAAACCCATTTTCAAAAACTTTTCGGATGGTTTCCAATAATTCCTCGCTCCCGCAATTCTTTTCCAGATAAGCACTCGCGCCATTTTGGATCATGCGTGCGATCAGGGTAGTTTGATTATGGACAGATAAAATGATGACCTTGATATTCGGATAGAGGCTGAGAAGCTGCTGGGTAAGTTCCATGCCATTCATTTCGGGCATATCCATGTCTACAAGGGCGATATCGGGATGGAGGACGGTATTCGCTAAATGTGTTAAAAGTGCTGGCCCACTGGCATGATCCATCAATACTTCCAAGTCGGAATCTCCGGAAATCAGGTTTCGCAAACCTTCCCGAAACAACGTTTGGTCATCAGTGATGGAAATATAAATGGGTTTAGTTAGTTGATTCATAAGGAATGTGAAGGTTGATCTTAAATCCTGTTGCTTTTGGGTCGATGTGGAAAGTGCCGTTAACAGAAATAATTCTACTTGCGATGTTTTTCAGCCCCATCCCGGGGTGTTCAGATTCACTGCTCAAGCCAATTCCATCATCCTGATAACAGATATGCAATAGATGTTCTTCCTGTTGAAAAGTCAGCCTGATCTCTTGGGCTTGGGCGTGTTTGATGGTATTGGTAATGAGTTCTTGCAGGCTTCTGTAAATAGCCATATTCGCTGCCGCAGAAAGATTGTTCATGGCAGTTTCTTGCTTTTTAAGCAGTTGTAGCCTTAGGTTTCCGCTTGTATTTACCTGATCAATGATTTCCAATAAAGCTTCTTCCAGTCCGCATAATTCAAGAATAGTAGGGGAAAGCTGGTGCGAGATTGTTCTGACGTCACTTACCACGGTAGAAATAATCTGCCTGCTGGATTGATATCTTTTTCTAGTTTCCTCATCCATTTCCTGCTCTTGTCCCAGACTTTCCATCAGTAGACGTAACCTGGAAAGGGCGGTTCCTACCTGGTCATGCAAATCTTTTCCTATCCTTTTTCTTTCTTCTTCCTGGGATTCAATGGTGACTCTGATCAGATTTTTCTGATAGGAAATTTCTTGTTCCTGTAAGCGTAATTGCTCTGCGGTTAAGCGGTTCTGGTAACGGAAATAAAAAAAAATGAGCGCACCCGCAATGATGAGAGAAAAAATCATTGCTGCAATGACAACTATGCCAATGTTCATTTTCTTGTGGTTTTAATCAAATAAATGGTGATCGTCGCATATAGAAATGCCGCCACAAAAACGGCATGTGTTAACCAGGCAATTCGATAACTGGTTGGGTGTTGTACCACATATTCATTAAAGATGAACAGGAAAAGGCTTCCTGAAAAATAACAGATGATACCACTATTGATCCATACCAGTGACCGCACCTGTGTGGATCGGTTCGTACTGCCCAGCGAACTGTAAAACCATTGCAGCCCATAAATGATGAGTAGCAAGCTCTCAAGGGATCGGGGAAGACTGTTATAAGTGAATATAGGTTGAATAAAGAGGCAGTTCAGAATCCCAAATAGAATAAACAATACCCCAAGAACGGAGATGGTTGACCGCCAAATTCCGGATTCAGCCAGTTGTCTGAAGAACAAGGTCAATACCACAAACTCTACCATGGTGAAAATATGGAAAACCGGCATGTTATTGATGTTATTCATTCCCAGTAGGGCGGCAATAGCACTTGCTATTGCCGAACAACACAGGTATAAAACAATGAGTTTGCCATGCATTTGCAAACGGGGATAGTTCCTTAGTCCGATCCCTAAAGGGATCAGGACAAACAAAGGAACAACATAGGCCATTAGAAATTTAATCACCGTTCAATTCGCTATCTGGATCGCAAAGGTGTGGACAAGGAAAGGTTAGGTCGAAAATGGCGCTCTCATCTGCCGAATTTGAATAAGCACCTTTTGGATAGGCGAGAATATCCTTGTTGTCTTTATCCACGGGGACCAATATAATTTTGATGCTCGAAACATCGTCCGGCTCGCTCAGACAAAGATACGCGCGTACGCCCATGAGGTCATCTACAGGAAAATTAGCCAGGTTTACAATGTCAGAAAAAGGGATGGTAAACGCTTTCAAGACAGTTTCATAAGGCACTCCTTGTTTGGCTGCCCATTTACGCCAGCTGCTAGTCCATTGTTTAGCTTGATCCAATGGAATAACGTGTTTCTCATCTGGTTTTACGAAAAGTTTTTTCTCCATGATTAAGTGTTTAGTTTTTTTTCTAAACTACTAAAAAAAAGTGTTCTGGAGGTGATTTATTTTTAACTAAGTAAAAATACTTGATTCAATAAGCAGGTATTCAACCTTTAAAGAGTCCCAAAGCTAAATCGCAAATTTGAATAAGGGGCAGGCGGAGGCTCATCACCTCAATTGAAAGGGGCCGGTTATGTGGCCGAAAGCAATGACTAACTGTTATCCTGGGGAGGGTGGATGCTGTAAAAGTAGGATGATTGTTCGATCCTTGAGAGGTGAGAAAAGCATACAAAATAACTAACCAACTAACAGATAGCAAAGAATGAACGCGATTTCGACACTTTATTCCATCTATGAGGAAGTGAAAAATTTTAGAATCACTCCCTGTAATTTGAAACATGAACAGGTAGTATCGATTTTGCGTCCTCTAGATAAAGGAGAAGAATTCTTGGATTCGAACGCGCATCTGTTTGTCAGGAAAGGCTTCTGTGGGAAAGAAATGCGTAAAAAAACAATTAATTGCGCACATAGCCTTGCCTTTTTGACGTATGAAAGGTTGCTTTTAAGTATCGATTCGTTGAGGTGTAATCCGGAGATTATCAATAGTCTGGCGGAAATGAAGGATCACCTTTTTCAGATTTACTTATTGGATCATAAAAAAGGTTTTTTAGAAAAAAGACTTTCCGTAGAGCAAGAAACTTCCATGGTGATGCTATTGTTGGGAGAACTGATATGCACTCATCAGTCGTTGCTGGAACAAATCGAAACCAAACATGAGTATATCCTTCAAACCATCATGCAATTAGTAAAAAAGGCAAGCTAAGTAATCCATGAATCTCATTCTCCTGGCTAATCATATGTATGCGGTTCCTGTTTTGAAGGAATTGGCTTCCAAAAAGAGGCTGAAGGGTTTGGTTGTCCCGGCAGTAAATCATCCTGGAAACCAACCTTTGTTGGAGTTGGCATTTCACTTTGGAATACCTGTGCTGAGGGTGGATAAATCGGATATGCAAAAGGAATTCCGGGATTGGCTGCTTAAGCACCAACCCGACGCGGTATTGACATTTACTTTTAGTTATAAAGTACCTAAGCAGTTATTAAGCATTCCCAGATTTGGTTTTATCAATGTTCATTTTAGCCTGTTGCCAAATTTCAGAGGCAGTTTTCCAGTGTTCTGGCAAATGAAAAACGGAGATTCAAAAGCAGGTGTCAGCATCCATCAGATGGATGCCAACTGGGATACGGGAGATATCCTTTTGCAGCGCGAACTGATCCTGTTTAAATCGGAGAGTCAGGGAGTTTTGTCTGGAAGATTGACTATGCTGGCCTTGGAGATGATCAGGGAATTGCTTGAAAAAATGGGTGCCAACCAGTTGCTTCCTCAGAAACAGTCTCTCCGAATACCTTGTTTTCGGAAGCCCGAAATAGCCGATTACACCATTCAGTGGTCCTCACAGAGCAGTACAGAGATTGAAAATTTAGTGAATGCCAGCAATCCCGAGATAGGAGGGGCGCTTACTTTTTTTCGAGGCCAGCTAATTCGCATCCTCGAGGTGGAAAGTGCAGCTCCTCTGGAAAAATATGAAATGACTTCAGGAACCATTGTTCTTTCCGATAGAGACCAAGGGCTTTACGTTGCTTGCAACGATAGCAGGTGTTTGCGTATCCGTATCATCAGTACCATGGAAGGGTATTTTTCGGGAGAGAGGTTTGCCGCCTTAGGGATAAGGGCCGGAGAACGAATGGGCTAAAGTGTTGCAGTAGAAAGAAATAGAATTAAATAAACAGAGTATAAATTTTAAACCAATGAACTTATGGAAGCTTTTATAGGAACAATCCTTCCCTGGCCGGTTGGTCAGTTTGTGCCGCGGAACTGGCTACCTTGCTATGGTCAGAAATTGCCGGTAAGTAGATACAACGCGTTGTTTTACGTAATAGGAACAACGTATGGAGGTGATGGCAAATTAGAATTCGCCTTACCTGACCTGCGGTCCCGAGTGGTGATTGGAAGAGGGATGAGCCCGGGTACGTCCGAGTATAGTTTAGGGGAAATCACAGGTACAGAAACAGTGACTTTAAACAGCACTAATCTGCCTGTACATACCCATCAAGCTACCTTGGGAAGCGCTACAGTGAACTCCTTTACCGTGAAGGTCTCTGACGCTCAGGCTACCGCAGATGTGCCCGTTTCGGGAACTAATACCATGGGAGCTCTTTACGATCTCGGAAACTCTTCTTCGGTGGGGGGATATAATTCACATACCCCTGACATGCAGGTCAATGTGGGAGGAGGGAATGCTGCCGTGACGGGAAATGTTACAATGGCATTAAGTGGAGGAATGTCCAATGTCGTTTCCGTAGTACAACCTTATTTGGCTATGGATTTTATGATTTGTGTCGATGGGATTTTCCCTCCACGTCCATAAAGAGTTTTAACAGATCGTTTAATTGAACATTTTAAATAACAATAAACATGGATGCTTATTTAGGAAATATTATAGGATGGGCAGGAACTTATGCCCCGAGAGGGTGGGTGTTCTGCGAAGGACAAACGTTGCCTGTTGCTCAAAATGAGGCCCTTTTCTCACTTTTAGGTACTACCTATGGAGGGGATGGAAGAACGAATTTTAAGTTGCCTAATCTGAAAGCACGTACGATTGTGGGGGCGCGTCAGGGCACTGGCTTGTCAAACTATAACGTTGCACAGATCGGCGGCGCAGAAAGTATTGTCTTAACGGCCAATCAAATGCCAAGCCATACGCATATTGCAGCGATAAATCAATCAAAAGTCGAAGCTTTATACATACAGGCCTCCAGGCAAAACGCAACGACGAATACTCCAAGTGCAAGTAACAATGTAATGGCGATACCTTACGACACAGGAAATGCTTCGGAAGTATATGGGTACAATTCAACGCCTCCTAATACGGTGGTCAATATCGGTAATTCAAGCCCAAGCATAGCGGCTTCAGTGACGGTGCAAACAGCGGGTAATAATCAGCCGGTATCTGTTTTGCAGCCTTCGATAGGTATTGGCTGGATCATTTGTGTAAATGGCGGGATGTATCCGCCAAGACCCTAATTAATTTTCTTTTTGATCATTTTAATAAAAAAATATGGACGCTTATTTAGCAACAGTAATGCCCTGGGGTGGAACGTATGAGCCCTCTGGTTGGAAGTTTTGCGCCGGACAGTCTCTAAGCATAGCCGAGAACTCGGCATTGTTTGCGATCATCGGTACCACTTATGGAGGAGATGGAGTGACTAACTTCCATTTGCCTAATCTTTGTGGGCGTATACCCGTCGGGTTAGGACGCGACGGAGGAACTGATTTTAAGCTAGGAGAGGTGACAGGAGTAGAAAAAACCGCCTTAACGACCGCTCAACTTCCTACACATACGCATGTACCCACCCTATCTGGTCTGAACGTAGGTTCCTTAACGGCCCAAGTGTCTACAGGGCAGGCCGTACCTTTTTCAAGTTTGTCTGGCGAAGTTTGTCTGGCAGCTCCATACGATCCTGGAAATGGTTCTGATGTAGCCCGTTACAATAGTGCAACACCTAATGTGACTTTGAATGTAGGGAATGTAACGGCTAAAGTTTCAGGGAACTTAACCGTGCAGGCTGCAGGATCTAGTCTGCCTGTGTCGGTGATGCAGCCGGGATTGGTACTGAACTGGATCATCTGCATTCAGGGAATGTTTCCTCCTCGTCCCTAGATTGATGCATGTTCCTTCTACTTGTGCCAGTAAGAAAAAAGCAGAAGTATCGAGGTGCCAATGAAAAATAGGGAGTGAGGATTTATTCCGGCCAAAAAATAAAAACCACGTAAACCTACGTGGTTTTTTAGTAGGTAGATATCCTAATTTAGCAACAGCTTTATTCCTTATTTTTTGATGTCGACTTAAATTTTCACATGTGTCAACATTGAATGTAAGAAACATTGGTATTCGGTAAATCACCCTCTTAATTAGATTAAATGAAAGTGTGTATAATTTATTTTCTCATTAGTTAAGTTTTTTAGTATTTTGGCGAAACATTAAATTAACCTATAATCCATCCTTAATAAGTTACTATGAAGAGATTCTACCCATTTAAATTACTGGTTCTTCTTTTACTGTTTAGTGTATCCCTCCTGCCGTTGGTAAACGATGTAAAAGCACAAACACCAGGGCTTTATAATTTTCAAGGTTATACGGCTGGTACTGAGATGGTGATTGGTACCATGGCAGGCTCGTTTTCCTGGGATATTCCACTCTTTCCAGGAAGTCCCACTCCTTCGGGATTAACCGCGGTAGTGGTAGGAACCGGTCATAATACGAGCGACAAGATTCGAGTGATTGTGAACGTAGCCTCGTCTATTAACTACCTCGCCTTTAATCGAAACGGTGCCGTTGCTTCAGTTACTAAGGGCATTATAAAGAGTACCAATGGGAATGCTTTCAAGCTGAACTCTATTGATTTAATCCCTGTGAATACCGCTGCACATAACCTTTCGATAAGAGCCATGAAAAATGGTTTACAAGTCGGGAGTGTGGTAACGCGTTACTTTCCTCCTGCTATACCCATTGTTTATCAAAACATCAACTTGGAGTCCAATGTCGATTTTGCAAATATCGATGCGTTTGAAGTATTCTCAGATGTGCCGGATTTGGGTGTGCGCGTTAATAACATTCATATTTCTGCTGTCCAAGCGGTAGCTCCTACGCTAACGACCACTTTACCTACATCAGTTACTACCGCTTCAGCTTTTTTAGGCGGCAATGTCACGAATGCAGGAGGGGGGACGGTTACCGAACGGGGGATTGTGTATTCATCAACTAATTCGAATCCTGTGATTGATGGCACTGGAGTGACCAAAGTATCCAATGGATCAGGAATAGGAACTTTTTCTAGTTTATTGTCAGGCTTGACACGGGGAACAACTTACTATGTCAAAGCCTATGCGATTAGTGGGGGTGTCACCGGGTATGGAAGCGTGGAAAGCTTTACCACCAAAATTAATTTAACGTCTTTAAACAGGCAAAATGCTGCTCTAAGTAACTCATCTGTCGTTTATTATGACGTTATTTTTCCAGTGAGTGTTACAGGTTTATCAAGCAATAATTTTTCAGTTACTGCAACAAGCCTGCCGGGTGTTTCTATAGCGAATGTTACCGGATCAGGCACAAACTGGTCAGTAGGAATAAACACAGGTAATGCGAACCAAAGCGGTACGTTGCGTTTAGACCTCGTTAACACTGCGGGAGTTCATCCTCAGATCGAGAATGTCCCTTTTACAGGTCAGGCATATACGATTGATAAGATTGCACCCAGTGTCACACTTTCAAGTACGGATGGTGCATCCGGTTCTACCATTAGTGCGAATTCCATTGTAGTTACCGCACAATTTTCAGAAGCGGTAGGGACGCTAACCGCGAACAAAGTCATCCCTGTAAATGCATCTGTTACAGAGTTTGTCTCTGTTTCTTCCACTAGTTACAGGTTTAAAGTGACTCCTTCTGCACCAGGTGTGGTTACGGTAACGGTACCGGCAAGTTCAGTGCAGGATGATGCGGGAAATGACAATACATCCGGGACATTTTCATTTACGTATACCCCCCCTTTAAACCAGGCACCCATCGTGTCCACTTCTTGGGGAAATACAGTCTATTTGGGAAATGCTGTTACAGTCGACGCTGGTATTACGGTGTCTGATGCGGATGACGCCACATTGGCAAGTGCAAAGGTGAGTATTACGAGTGGGTTTGTGAATGGAGAAGATGTATTGAACTTTGTGTATCAAAATGGGATAACGGGAGTTTACAATCATGCTACAGGAATTTTAACCTTAACAGGTTCCGCCACACTGCCTGATTATCAGGCCGCGCTGAGAAGCATTACCTATAGTAACAACATACTTACGCCAACGACCGGTAATAGAACGATCACTTTTGAATTAAATGATGGAACTATCAATGGAAATACAGCAAATAAGCTATTGAAAGTGTTGGGTCTCCCTACAATTACAACTTCTACACCTACAGGCGTGACAAATACGGCAGCGACGCTTGGTGGAAACATCACCTCAGCCGGCGGAGGAACAATTACGGCAAGAGGTATTGTGTTTTCAACGACAAATACCGACCCACAAATTGGAGGAACGGATGTATCTCAGATTTCTGCTGCATTTGGAGAAGGCGCTTTCAGTTCTAATATTAACTTTTTAACAGTGGGTACAGTTTATTATGTAAATACATATGCTACAAATGAAGTAGGAACAACGTACGGGACGGTACTTACTTTTGCAACTTACCCTGACTATCCCACAATAACTGTCCCTTCCAATCCATGTGTTGGAACAACCATGGAACTTAGCGCGTTGGCAGTTGTTGGAGCGACTTATAAATGGTCTGGACCAAATAACTTTATTTCTTCAGACAGGGTCGCTATTATCAATAATGTGACTGAGGACTATACAGGTAATTATACTTTCGAAATTACTGTGAACGGTATGAGTAGATCTCAGCAAGCTTATATAGTAATTAAACCTATACCACCCACTCCTACCGCTTCAAATAATGGACCGCTTCTTATTGGTAATACGCTTAATTTGAGTACACCTACAGTAGCTGGAGCTGTTTACCATTGGACGGGACCAAATGGTTTTTCTTCTTTCGTTCAAAATCCGTCGCTAAGCAATGTTACGGCACTTAATGTCGGAAATTATAGTGTAACCGTTACTGTAGCCGGGTGTACAAGTAGTGCAGGTACCACCAACGTTTCGCTGCAAACTTTGTCTTCCATCGATGTAAGTCCCGTTGGTACTGCTAGTTCTCTATCCACGGTTTATGGTATTTCTTCATCAGCAAATTCATACACAGTAGTGGGGAATGGGTTAACCTCTACTATTTTAGTGGAAACTCCTGAAGGTTTTGAGGTGAGTAATGATGGTACAACCTATTCAAACTCGGTACGTTTATCTCAGGCGGGCGGAGTGATTTTTGTGCGCTTAAATGCAGCAAGCTACACAGGAACGTATAGTGGGAACTTAATCACTTCCAGCGGAGGAACCACTACGAGTGTGCCGCTACCTGCAAGTACTGTTGCAAGAGCTACTTTAACGCTGACGGCCCATCCTGTGAACAAAACGTACGGAGGGGTTTTGACAGGTGAGTCAGGTTTCACCGAATTTCTATCTTCGGCTGGTTTGGCAAATGGGGAAACGGTTGGTAGTGTAACGGTGGCTTATGGTACCGGTGCAGCGGCCAATGCAGCTGTAGGGACCTATAGCGGCTCGGTGACGATCAGTGGTGCAACCGGTGGTACCTTTACGGCATCAAACTATACGATTATATATATGCCTGGAAACATCATCGTCAATGCGAAAGCCTTGACGCTGAGGGTAAATGACGTGAATAAGACCTACGGAGATGTGCTGCTCGGTACGGCAGGATCAACGGCCTTTACCGCTTCAGGCTTGGTGAATGCGGAGACGATAGGGAGTGTAACGCTTACTTATGGGAACGGTGGTATTGCCACTTCGCCTGTAGGGACCTATATCGGCTCGGTGACGATCAGCGGTGCTAGCGGTGGTACCTTTACAGCTTCTAATTATGCGATTAGCTATGTTGCCGCAGACATTGTGGTGGGTGCGAAAGCCTTGACATTGACGGCCGATCTTGTCAATAAAACGTACGGAGAGGTATTGACGGGTGGGGCAGGTTTCAGTGGCTTTACATCTTCGGGATTAGAGAACGG
>JBBCJN010000003.1:0-1249408 GCA_037190785.1 Pedobacter sp.
CAAACAATCCCGAAACCCTTCAACTAAACAAATCCTTCATCCGAAGCGGCTGCAAAGGTATAAATTAATCAAACCATAACAAATATTTAAAAACAAAAAAGAAAAAGAAAATCATAACAACATGATAAACAGGAATAAAAAAATTGAAATAAGCAGAAAATCAATTCAGTTCTTTTTTCGCATCAATACTGCCCTGTACTAAGCAATACCAATGTACAGGCCTCCAACACGTCTATTCCACGCTCTTTCAGCAAAGTCTCAAGCTCTTCATTTTCGGTTCCCGGATTAAAAATAACCCTGCGCGGAGCCGTTTCCACTATATAGTGTTCGTAGGCGGCCTGCAAATCCGGCCCTATATATAAGGTAATGGTATCGACCTCTTTTTTTATCACTCCAGGCTTTTCAATCATCACTCCTGCCACCTCTCCCCGCTTAATCCCTATATTAATAATATCATGCCCAAATCGTTTGAGCATGTGCGCCGCCTTGTAGGCGTATCGGTCTTCATTGGGAGAAGCCCCAATAATCAATGTTATTGCCATGTTGATTTTTTAATCTTTATTAATCACAGAAACTTAGCCCATGAATTGTCACGCTCCCTCTCTTCCCTCTTTTACTGATCGAGAGATCCGAGACGCGTACAGGAGCTATACAATGCTCCGCTCATAGATCTTCTCTAGGAACAGTCGGTACCTATTTACTATTAAGAACCACGAATACACATGTTTGTTTAATAAAAATCATTGGTCCGGTACTTGGCCAATAACGCAATTTGACCGGCATGATAGGCGTGATGCTGAATCAAGCCATTCAACAATTCCCTTTTGCTTACCCCGGTTCCAAGCTCCCGGCTTCGAGACTCCGCAAAGGGAGTGTGCCATTGTTCTTCCGACAATTGTGCGCAACAATCCAATAATTGCTCATTGCTTCGGTAAAAATCTGCCAGCATCCGATCCCATGCTTCGGGAGTAGTGGCAGAAGGGACCGGCCAGTCGCCACGTAGCGGGAGTTTCGCTTCCCCTCCTGCTAACCGGGATGTAACCTCTTCGGTCCAACCGGTCATATGCAAGAGAATTTCTGCAATGGTGTGCGCCTGTGGAACAGGCCTCACAAAAGCCATTTCAGGTTTCACTTCCTGCAAAATGGCGCGGACATTACTTCCGTGCCACGCATCTCCCTGATAGGCTTTGTTCAATTCCTTTAACAAGTCGGGCATTTTTAGTTGACTAACCATTACTTAAATATAAGCATTGGAGTTTCATTTGAAGAATATTTCTGATTTTATAAAATGGCATCGACACAATTCATACCGTCAATGGCCGCAGAAACAATCCCTCCTGCATAACCGGCTCCTTCCGCACACGGATATAAGCCTCTTACCTGCGGATGTTGTAAAGTTTCCTTATCCCTGGGAATACGGACAGGTGAGGAAGTCCTACTCTCTACTCCCACAAGAATGGCTTCATTAGTATAATATCCCCGGATTTTCTTCCCAAAACGCGGAAGGGCCGCCTTGAGTGCAACACTCACAAAATCCGGCAAAATCTGGCCAAGCATCGCACTTTTCGTACCCGGAAGGTACGAATTAAGCGGCAAGTCTATTGAAAGCCGGTCATGTACAAAATCAATCATGCGTTGTGCTGGTGCAACCAACAGGCCACCTCCCTCTTTAAATGCCTTTCGCTCTATTTCTGCCTGAAAATCCAACATCTTTAAAGGGCTATCTCCCGGCACATCCTCAAGGGTGACCTGCACGACCGTCCCTGAGTTCGCGTACGGATTATTTCGTTTGGAGGGCGACCAACCATTTACCACCACTTCATCGGAACCGGTGGCACAAGGTGCAATGATTCCTCCGGGACACATACAGAACGAAAACACGCCGCGATCTCCCACCTGTTCCACTAAACTGTAATACGCTGGTGGTAAATAGGCGCTACGTTGTTCACAATGGTATTGCGCCTGATCAATAATGAGCTGCGGATGTTCGATTCTCACTCCCAGAGCAAAAGGTTTTGGCTCAATCAAAATGTTTTTCTGATGAAGCAATTGATAGATATCTCTTGCAGAGTGTCCTGTAGCCAAAATGACGGCATCGGCCAGCAGCCCCTCTTCTTCATTCACGATGATCCCTTTTATCTGCCCCTTCTCCAGCAATAAATCAGTCAACTTAGCATCAAACCGAATTTCTCCCCCATGAGCAAGGATGGTCTCCCGGATAGCTGTAATGATATGGGGTAATTTATTAGTTCCAATATGTGGTCGGGCATCCACAAGAATATCCGGATCGGCTCCATGAGCAACGAAAGTACGGAGAACCTGCTGAACATCCCCCCTTTTATTCGAACGCGTGTACAGTTTCCCATCCGAGTACGTCCCTGCCCCCCCTTCACCAAAGCAATAATTGGACTCCTGATTCACCATACCCTCCTTATTAATCGCTGCCAGATCGCGGCGTCGTTGCTTCACGTCTTTACCACGTTCCACAACAATGGGCTTCCAACCTTTTTCCAGGCACCGTAAAGCCGCGAACAAACCAGCCGGGCCTGCGCCTACAATGAGTACCTTTTTACACTTTTCTACCGATTGATAACGTATCTCCTCGGACTGATTCGATTTTTCTTCGCCGATGAACACCCTGACCTGTAGGCGATAAATGACCTGCCTGGACCGCGCATCAATGGATCGTTTCAGAATTTCAAAATTCTTAATCTCTTTCCGTTTAATCCGAAGTTTTTCTGCCAACCGATCCTGAAGAATTTCTTCATCAGTTAATTGCTGGGGCAATAGAGTAATTTCAATTTCTTTTTGCATACGCATCATCGCCGGGTTTTTATCCCGAATAGTACAAAATTAACAATTCTTGAAACATATGATCAAGAGCTCGCGCAAACAAGCTGCTTAAGTGCCATATTCGGCGAATAAAAACGCTGGTTTCGTCATTATTTCGTATATTGGATGGCAAATTGTCAGTTTTTAGAAAATGATGGTAACAAGGAATGAATATTGTTATCTAATCGGTAAGTAAACATAAATTAATCGCATATGAAAAAAGTTATTATCGGAATAGTGGCAGTCGTGGCAGTTCTTGCTTTGTTAGGTGGCTGTGGGTACAACAACATGGTTCAACTGGATGAAACAGTAAAAACCCAATGGAACAATGTAGAAACCCAGTACCAACGTCGCTCGGATCTGATTCCCAATTTGGTCAGCACAGTGAAAGGGGCTGCGAAATTTGAGCAGGAAACCTTGACAAACGTGATTGAGGCCCGCTCGAAAGCCAGCCGTATAACGGTAAATCCAGATCAGCTTACTCCCGAGAACATCGAAAAGTACCAGGCTGCTCAGGGACAAATCAGCCAGGCTCTGGGCCGTTTGATGATGTTAACAGAAAACTACCCCGATTTAAAAGCCACTCAGCAATTCAGTGAATTATCCGCTCAACTGGAAGGGACCGAAAATCGTATCAGCGTAGCTCGTAAAGACTTCAATGAAGCGGTACAAAAGTACAACACCAAAGTGAGGTCTTTCCCGACCAACCTTACTGCCGGACTTTTTGGATTTAGCGCAAAAGCCGGCTTCAAGGCTGACAGCGGTGCCGAAAATGCGCCAAAAGTTGAGTTTTAATTTATTTCCTTTCGTTATGGCGGATTGCCTTCTGGGTGATCCGCTTTTAATCTGATCAAATGTCTATTTTCACTACTGAAGAGCAGGACGCCATCGCTCATGCGATTGCGGAAGCTGAAAAAGCTACCTCCGGGGAAATCCGTGTAGCCATTGATAAACACTGCCAGGGGAGTGCTTTTGAAAAAGCTTCCGAATATTTTACCCAATTAGGGATGGATAAAACTGCGCAACACAACGGAGTGTTGATTTACTTGGCCCATGAAGACCACAAATTCGCCATCATTGGAGATCGTGGAATTGACTCTGTTGTGCCAGACGATTTTTGGGAGACCACACAAGTGGCCATGAAAGCACATTTTTTGGGGGGACGTTTAGCAGAGGGCATCATTGCCGGTATCTCCCTAGCCGGAGAGAAGCTAGCCCTTTATTTCCCTTATGAAAGTGGCGACATTAATGAACTACCGAATGAAATTGCCTATATGGATCAACCCACGTCAAATGGAACACACTAATTTTTCTTTTTTTCCTTTTGCCCTGATATCCCGGACATCAATGAAAAAAGCATTTTTTATATTTCTTTTAAGTATTAGTTCTTTCTTTGCAACGGCGCAGGACTTTCCTGCCCGCTCTACCACCCTGGTCACTGATTACACTAAAACCCTTAGTCCGGAACAGTTGCAACGTCTGGAAAACAAATTAGTGGCTTTTGACGACAGCACTTCCAATCAGGTGGCCGTTGTTATTCTTAAATCTGTAGGTGAATATGACATCAACGAATATGCCACAGAGTTAGGAAGAAAATGGGGAATAGGAGGGAAAGACAAAAACAACGGAGTATTGTTGTTGATTGCATTAGGAGATCGAAAAATGTCTATCCAAACAGGTTATGGGCTGGAAGGTGCCTTACCTGACATTTACACGAAACGAATCATTGAGAATAACATCAAACCCCATTTCCGTAATGGGGACTATTATGCGGGCATCGCAGAGGGGACGGATTCCATCATTTCCTTAACAAAAGGGGAGTACAAAAATGCAAGTAAAAGACCCAAAGCAAACAAGCAAAAAGAGGGTGCCGGCATAGCGCTGCTGGCCTTGATCGTCATTATCGTTTTATTCCTTCGCAGAGGCGGTGGCGGCGGTGGCAGTGAAGTGATTGGTAGCCGGGGGGTGGCCGATGCCATTTTCTGGAGCATGTTATTAGGCGGTGGCCGCGGTGGAAACAATGGCCGTGGAGGAGGATTTGGAGGGGGAGGCTTCGGTGGTGGTGGTGGCTTTGGCGGCTTTGGCGGAGGCAGCTTCGGCGGAGGCGGATCCAGCGGCAGCTGGTAAACGGAGCTTTTCTACATTTTCTCCTTTATCCCCATAGATAACGTATGTATAAAAGAGACTTTATAACGGCAGAAATACAAAAACTGGCGCAGGTATTGGCCCGTATCATTGGATTACGTGTCACACTTCCTTTAGAAGACGTAAATACCGCTTTAATGGAAAGTCTGCAACAGGAATTTGAACTCTATCCTGACTGCTTGTTCAGCGATGACAAGCAGCTCTTTGAAGACTTTTTGAGTAAAAAGGCCTACGGTGAGCAGCATCTCGAAATGCTCAGCCAGTTCCTCTATGAAACATTTAATCAGGAAGTGGAGCTCATACGGAAAAAACAGGTCGCCCAGCGTCTGGATTTTATTTATGAAAAACTCATTCATGATTACCATACTCTTCACCTGGGCAATTTGGAACGACAGAAACAGATCCAATCATTCAAATAAACATGGAAATTCTTAAATGGCAGAAGCTCTCATCCCGGTATCTGGTGCAAGAAAAATGGGCTACCCTCAGGGTCGACACCTGCAAACTTCAAAACGGCACAACAAAAGACGACTATTATGTCCTTGAATATCCTGATTGGGTGAATGCCATTGCACTTACGGAAGATAAACAACTGATTTTAGTGAGACAATACCGTTTTGCTGCAGACATTATCTCACTGGAAATCCCCGGAGGAGTCATGGATGCAGGAGAAGACCCTGAAACAGCCATTAAAAGAGAATTAATAGAAGAAACCGGATATACCTTCCGTACCTGTGAACGGATTGTCAGTTTATACCCTAATCCGGCAACTTCAACAAATCAGACACATACGTTTTTACTTACCGGTGGAAAAAAAACACATGAACAACACCTCGATGAACATGAAATTCTAAATGTAGAGTTGTATGCGGTAGAGGAGGTAAAAGTGCTGATGGAAGAAAACAAAATTGCACAAGCTCTTCACGTCGCAGCATTACATTATGGCTTAAACAAGCTGAATAACCTTTAACCTATTCTTTTTAACTTAAAAATCCCCGGGAATGGTTGCCTTCTCCGGGGATTTTTTCCTGCATAATAGGCAGAAAAAAAAGTTTAACTCATTTTGAGTTTCTTCTGAATATCGTTTACGTAGGCCTTGAATTTTTTATCCGTTTCGATGAGGTCTTCAACCGTTTGACAGGCATAGATAACGGTTGAATGGTCTCTTCCACCGAAAAAAGCGCCAATGGTTTTGAGGGAAGATTTGGTATGGCTCTTTGAGAGATACATAGAAATTTGTCTTGCCTGTACAATTTCACGTTTCCGTGTTTGTGATTTCACCATTTCGACAGGGACTTCAAAATATTCACAGACCAATTTCTGAATATACTCCATAGAGATTTCTTTTGATGTATTCTTAATGAAGTTTTTCAGCATCTGTTTGGCCAGGGTCAGATCGATGTCTTTCTTATTAAGGGTAGACTGCGCAAGCAATGACACCATTGCGCCTTCCAGTTCACGCACATTGTTATCAATATTGTGCGCTACATACTCAATGACTTCAGAAGGCAATTCAATTCCGTCGGCATACATCTTCTTTTTCAAAATGGCGACGCGTGTTTCAAGATCAGGAATCTGAAGGTCCGCAGACAATCCCCACTTAAAACGGCTTAATAACCGCTCTTCCAATCCCGCCAAATCTTTGGGGGCCTTATCGGAAGTTAGAATCACCTGCTTATTGGTTTGATGCAAGTGATTAAAGATATGAAAGAAGATATCCTGTGTTTTCTCTTTTCCGGCGAAATTATGCACATCGTCCATGATGATCACGTCCATTGCCTGATAAAAGTTCACAAAATCATTGATGGTATTATTCTTTAGTGAATCCACAAACTGCTGGCAGAATTTTTCGCAAGACACATAAATCACGAGCTTATCCGGCATGTTGCGTTTAATCTCATTCCCGATTGCCTGAGCTAGGTGTGTTTTGCCTAATCCGACTCCCCCATAAATCATTAAAGGATTGAAGGAAGTCCCTCCCGGTTTTGCCGCCACCGCATAACCCGCTGATCTCGCCAGACGATTACAGTCTCCTTCGATGTAATTATCAAAGGTATAATTGGCATTTAATTGAGGGTCTACATTCAGCTTTTTAAGCCCGGGAATAATGAATGGATTTTTAATGTCTTTATTAATGGAAACCGGAATAGGCATGGACTGTGATTTAGCCTCCGCACCATTCCCATTGGAAGGCATGTTGGTGGTATATGGAGATCCGCTATTCGAAGACTTATCCACGACAATGTTGTACTCCAGACGCCCTTCATCTCCCAGTTGTTTTTTAACCGTTTTTCGAAGCAGCCCTACATAGTGTTCCTCCAGCCACTCGTAGAAAAATAAACTTGGCACCTGAATGGTTAAAACATTCCCCTCTAACTTAAGTGCTGATATCGGCTCGAACCAGGTCTTGTAACTCTGGGTCGGGATATTATCCTTAATGATTTGGAGACAGTTCTTCCATACTTCTGTACAAGTTCTTTCCATGTTGTTTTCTGTAATTTGTTGGTTTTCAATCTTAACAAGGGCATTACGGAGGTGCCCTTTCGAGACATCGAATATTCAAAAAATTATCAACAAAAAAAACTAAATTTTGAATTATTTTGTAAGTGGTTCAACAGCAATGAGCTACCTCCATTCACCTCAATTTTCAATGTGGATAACTTATTTTTTGGCCCTTCATGAACGTTTCAACAGCCCTCCAGGATAGAAAGGCTCCTGCGTTTCAGTAAAGGCCATTTTTATAATTTCCGTCTCTATGAAAACCCTCGCTCACAGAAATCTCCGCCTCTCTTAAGACTTCCTCTCTTTTCCATAGGAAGGAAAAATCACCTCAGATGCCCTTCTTTTCTTTCAAGCAGGATAAACGTCCTCTTTCCTTATTGACCCCCTCGGCTGTGAGGTATTAATGAAGTTGATGAATGTCGTTTTTAATCAGATCGAGGGTAAGCTGATAGGGATCATTTTCCAACGTAGCCAGGTGCTGAAGAATCTTTTGACTAAGGGCAAGTCCGGTTGAATCTTCTGGCAGACCTTGGGCCACATTGTTCACCATCGCAATGGTATCTTCTGTCAATTTCTTCACCACTTTCCAGGCTCTGTCACTTACATACAACTGCTGAGTCACATTGTGCTGGTATTCTGCTCTTATCTCCTGTAACAATACCGACTGGAACTGATGAAGTCCAATTCCCTGCTCATGTAAACGCAGGAAGAGCTGGGGCGGATGAATTCGTTCTATAAATAGGATAAGGCGTTCATAGGCCTGTAGTTTTAACGGTTGCAAGGCGCTCCTGGCTTCTTTCTGGTACTCCAGGTTTTTCCATCTAAAGTATTGTTGAATGTCGCCTCTCAACAAAAGGTAAGCAACCAACACAACGAGAATACCCGCTGCTGCCACTCCGCCGAATAAAATCCAGAATGAATACATATCTATTTATTTTGTTTGACTACCGTAATATTACTGCGCCAGGCAGGCAAAAATGGAGATAAATATTTATATTTGATTATTCTTAATATAATTAAATAATGAGTACGACTGTAGAAACTGCTTTTGCACCTGTTACTTTTACTGCAGGCGCAGTAAAAGAACTTCTTAAATTAAGAGATCAACAGGAAATTGCTGATTCCTTTGGCTTGCGTGTCGGCGTTGAAGGAGGAGGCTGTTCAGGAATGAGTTATGTGTTAGGTTTCGATCAGAAAAAAGAAGGCGATCAGGAATTTATCATTGACGGGATTAAGGTATTTATGCACAAAGCGCATCAAATGTATCTGTTAGGGATGCAAATTGACTGGCAGGATGGATTAAATTCCAGAGGATTTACTTTTAACAACCCGAATGCTGCCAGTTCATGTGGGTGTGGCACAAGTTTTTCTGTTTAATTGATTCTTACTGTAACATTTTATAGGGTCCCGTTGTCTTAACAACGGGACTTTTTATTTTTATACCTGAAAGAATACTTCATCTCATGACATACGCTGAAAATGTAAGGATTGCACTTCAATCCATCAAAAGCAATCGTTTACGGACCATGCTGACCGCATTGATCATCGCCATCGGATTATCAGCGCTGGTAGGCATCTTAACTACGTTAGATGCGGTTAAGAAAAGCATGACCGATGCATTTTCGAGCATGGGGGCGAACTCTTTTAATATTCGAAACCGCGGTACAGGTATCCGTATCGGCGGCGGTGGACAGCGACCCAAACCATTTAAAAGCATTCGTTACGAAGATGCGATCAATTTTAAAAAACGCATGGAAGGTCCGTCCACAGTCGCTATCAGTGTCTTTGCTACCGGTGGGTCTACCGTAAAATACGGGACTGAGAAAACAAACCCCAACATCAACATTCAGGGATTTGATGAAAACGGGTTAATGGTCCAGGGGCTTCAACTCGCGGAAGGACGTAATTTCAGTCTTTCAGAAGTCGAAAATGGGAGCAATGTTTGTATCATCGGAAGTGAAATCGCAAAAAGCTTGTTTAAAAATGAATCCGCTTTAGATCAAGTCATTACTGCGGGAAGTCACCGATTAAAAGTAGTGGGGGTTCTTGTGTCCAAAGGTTCCAGTATGGGATTTAGTGGTGACCGGGCGGTGTATGTACCGCTCCTGAAAGCCAAACTCATCGCTTCCAGTGGCAACCCTTCGTATACCATCACTGTGGCTGTTCCCAGCAATGATCTGATCGACCCTATGATTGGGGAAGCAACAGCGACCTTCCGGAGTATCCGGAAAATAAAAATTGGACAAGCCAATAATTTTGAAATCACGAAAAGCGATGCGATGGCACAAAGTCTTTTTGAGAACCTGGCCTGGATTGCCGTCGGTGGGGTTGCCATTGGGGCTATTACGCTGATCGGGGCCTCGATCGGACTGATGAATATTATGCTGGTTTCCGTGACCGAACGAACGCGCGAAATCGGGGTCCGAAAAGCCATCGGAGCGAATCCATCGCTCATTCGAAAGCAATTTTTAATTGAAGCGGTGGTGATTTGTCTTATTGGGGGTGGCTTAGGAATCGTTATGGGGATCGGAATCGGCAATATCATTTCCCTTTACATGGGTGGTTCCTTTATTGTTCCATGGAATTTTATTATCCTCGGACTTCTTCTTTGTGTGGGTGTAGGCATTCTTTCGGGTTACTATCCTGCGAAAAAAGCTTCAAAATTAGACCCAATAGAAGCCTTACGTTACGAATAAAGACAAATTCGTTAAGAATTGAACAAGGTTTTGTTGAGTAATGGGCGGCTAAGCAACTGTTCCATGGCTGGCGTATAGAGACTCGCCTTAAGAGCCTCGGCATGGCGAAGATGATGCATATCGCTTCCTACGAAGTCGACTAGCTCGTGTTCTACCATCTCCTCTGCTGCTTTCTTAGGTCCAGGACCGTAATAACCGGTAAGGGCAATGGCATTGGTTTGCAGATAGCATTCCTGAGATTTAATCCGGCTGTAATTCTCTACACTTCCATGAAAATAAGGATATCGCTCCGGATGGGCGAGTACGGGCTTATAGCCACTATCTTGGATCAGGCTGATCATGTCATAGACATTCTGCGGATAATTAATGAAAGAAAGCTCAAAAAGCAGGTATCCATCTCCAAAGGTAAGTACATTTTTTTCACGAACCTTCTTTTCAAAAGTTTCATCCATGTAGTACTCTGCAGCGGCTTCTACCTCCAGAGGAATACCCTGTTCCCGTAAGCTTTCACGAAGTTCGTCCAAACTACGAAGGATGGTATCGGGGGTATTTCTAAAATAATCGGCCATGATATGGGGAGTAGCAATTAACTTCTGGTAGCCCAATGCTTCAAACTTTCTGGCGAGCGCCAGCGAATCTGACACATGACGTGCCCCATCATCTATCCCAGGAAGAATATGCGAATGCATATCCACCTTAAGTGATGAAAAGTCAAATTCCGGTTCCTTTACCTTCTTTTTAAATAAGCCGAACAAAATTATCTCCCGTGATATTGTGTTTCATAATATGATTGATAGCTACCCGAAGTAACGTCTGTTAACCATTCTTCGTTCGCCAAGTACCAATCGACCGTTTTTTCCAGTCCTTCTTCAAATGTTAAACTCGGACACCACTGAAAATCTCTTTGCAATTTAGAAGAATCTATCGCATATCGCAAGTCGTGTCCATCCCGATCTGTTACAAAGGTAATGAGTTTAGCAGAATCTCCCTCGTTCCTTCCTAACTTTCGATCCATAATTTTACATAAAAGCTGAATTAATGCTATATTTTGCCATTCATTGTTTCCTCCCACGTTGTAAGTGGAGCCGGCCTTTGCCTGATGAAAGATGACATCAATGGCACGCGCATGGTCCTCTACCCACAACCAGTCCCTCACATTTTCTCCTTTTCCATAAATGGGTACAGGCTTATTGTTCTTTATATTATTGATCGCCAGTGGAATGAGCTTTTCTGGAAAATGATGTGATCCATAATTATTGGAACAGTTAGAAATGACACAATCGAGTCCGTAGGTATCATGATAGGCTCTGACAAAATGATCTGAACTTGCTTTTGAAGCGGAATAGGGGCTATGTGGATCGTAGGGCGTAGTTTCAGTAAACATGCCCTCTTTACCTAGAGTTCCATATACCTCATCGGTACTGACATGGTAAAAACGGCGATGCGGGTAATCCCCTTTCCAATATTCGCGTGCCGCATTCAGTAAATTCACAGTTCCCAATACATTGGTGACCACAAAAGAAAGAGGATCCGCAATCGATCGGTCCACATGTGACTCAGCTGCGAGATGGATCACTCCATCAAAATCATGTGTCTGAAACAACTGATTAATCGTTACAGGGTCGTTGATATCGGCCTTTATAAACCGATAATTGGGCTCCATCTCAATATCTTTAAGATTAGCCATATTGCCGGCGTAAGTGAGTTTGTCCAGATTAAAAATAAGGGTGTCCGGATAATTCTTCACAAATCTTCTCACCACATGCGATCCGATAAATCCTGCACCTCCCGTAATTAAAATTTTTTTTCGCATCCTTCGTACTTTTCTGTTTGACCAGTGATCCCTCTCTGGTGTCTATTGTAATTGATCAGGTACATCCAGTTCTTTTGCTACTGAAGCCAGTTCTCCTTCGTATACCTTGTCCAATAAAGCCTGCATATCTCCCCTTAAATCAAATTGCAAATCTTCATGTAGAGCCCGGTACTTTTTTAGAAGGGATTGGACTGACTTTACAAAATAGAGCTGAAATTTGCGCTCATCCTGTTTGAAACTGGTGCGGAAACTTTTCCGGAACCCCATTATACTTCCAGCCAACAGGGCCAATTTTAGCTCCACTTCTTCTGTTTTCGCTTTGGTGACCTTGAAAAAGTGATTTACTTCGCGCGTTAATTTTCTCAGCGCTAATATTACATCTTTTGGATGAACATTTGCAAGTAATTTTAATCTTTTACTTTCAGATAGAATAGAGTCCCGCAAATGACTCACCCGGTCCTCCAAATCGGCACTGTCTTCCAAAAGCTCAAAATGAAGTCGCTCGGTTAACACTTTGTCCTTGGCTATCAAGCGAAGTAATAATTTGTCTTTTTCCTTCGCAGGCAGTGCCAGAATCTCTTTCTTTAGCTCTTTATGTTCACTGAGTTTCATGAAAATGGATGTTCATGAAGGTACTTTTCCCAATTCCAGGCCGATTTCATCATCTCTTCCAATCCTAATACCGCCTGCCAGCCCAAGACTTCATTGGATTTAGTGACATCTCCATAGATCTGTTCCACATCTCCTTCCCTTCTTCCTACGATTTCGTAAGGCAATTTCTGTCCGGTAGCCTTTTCAAAGGCTCCAATAATTTCCAATACCGTAGAGCCTCTGCCAGTACCAATGTTAAATACATCGTAGGCCTCTACTTCCCCTCTTTCCAATCGCTGAATGGCCGCCACATGTGCTGCAGCAAGATCTACAACATGAATGTAGTCACGTATTGCAGATCCATCCGGAGTATTGTAATCATGTCCAAACACCTTTAGTGCAGCCCTTTTCCCAATGGCCGATTGCGTAATGAAGGGAACCAAATTCTGCGGAACCCCGTTCGGAAGCTCTCCAATCAATGCCGACGCATGGGCCCCCACCGGATTAAAGTAACGTAAGGAAACCACCTTCCACCGCGGATCAGCTTTCGTCACATCCATTAATATCTCTTCGGCTACCTGCTTGGTATTCCCATAAGGAGATTCTGCTTTCTTAACCGGTGCTCGTTCAGTAACCGGCAAATGATCGGGTTGTCCGTATACCGTGCAAGAGGACGAAAAAACCAGGTTCATGTTCCCTTGAAAAGCATCCAGAAGATTGATCAGGCTATAAAAATTATTTTTATAATACATTAAAGGTGCCGACACCGATTCGCCGACAGCTTTGTAAGCGGCAAAATGGATAATTCCGGTGATATCGGGATGAAGGCTTGCCAATTGGGCAACGGCAGCACCATCCTGTAAATCCATTTCCACAAACGCATGCCACTTGCCGGTAATGGCATGCAGCTGATGCAGAATCTGGCGGTTGGAGTTGGATAAATCATCGACAATCAAGACCTCATAGCCCGCCTCATGCAATGCCACCACCGTATGAGAACCAATATAGCCTGTCCCTCCTGTCACTAAAATCTTTGACATGCTTATTTATTATAATTCGTAAAATCTTTATGCTCAATTTTGGCCAGTGCTTCGGCTGATAAAGACTTAAAATAACGGTAAGTGATTTCCAGACCCTCCGCTCTGTTTATCTTTGGTGACCAACCTAATAAGGTCTTCGCTTTAGAAATATCAGGTCGACGTTGTTTAGGATCATCCTGCGGAAGAGGTTGATAGATTACCTTCTGCTTAGTTCCTGTTAGTTTTATAATTTCTTCTGCAAACTGTTGTATGGTGATCTCGTCAGGATTTCCAATATTTACCGGTTCGGCATGGTCGGAATGCAACAAGCGATAAATTCCTTCAATAAGATCATCCACATAGCAGAAAGAACGAGTCTGCTGTCCATCTCCGAAAACAGTAAGGTCTTCTCCTCGAATAGCCTGTCCAATAAATGCCGGGAGCACCCTTCCATCATTCAGGCGCATTCGCGGACCATATGTGTTAAAAATCCGGACAATGCGCGTTTCCAAGCCATGAAAAGTGTGGTATGCCATGGTCATCGCTTCCTGAAAGCGTTTGGCTTCATCGTACACCCCCCTGGGACCTACGGGATTTACATTTCCCCAATAGCTCTCCGGCTGAGGATTTACGCTGGGATCTCCATATACTTCGGAAGTGGAAGCAATGAGCAATCTGGCCTTTTTATGCTTTGCCAATCCCAAAAGATTATGAATTCCGAGAGAGCCCACTTTCAGGGTTTGAATAGGAATTTTCAAATAATCAATCGGGCTCGCCGGAGAGGCAAAGTGTAAAATGTAATGTAACTCTCCGGGAACAAATACAAATTTGGAGACGTCATGATGATGAAACTCAAATTGTTCAAGATGGAACAAATGTTCAATGTTTTGCAGGTCGCCGGTAATCAGGTTATCCATGGCAATCACATGATACCCTTCTTTGATAAACCTGTCACATAAATGGGATCCTAAGAAGCCCGCAGCACCGGTAATCAGTACACGCTTTCTTATTGATTTATTTTCTTCCATATATCTCAAAAAAATTTGAAATCTGAATAATTATTTGTATATTATGAATATAACAGTTCGCTCTACTCCTCTTTCCCCTCACTTTCCTCGCAGTAAGAGCAACTTATTACGACCACACTTCCATCTCTATAGTTCTATGAAGGGCAATTTTGGCAATTTGGGCATGCAGACCTTCTTTTCAACCATTGCTTTTAAATGAATCCTTTATTTTACAAACGAAGATACTAATTTAGCAGCAAAATGATTTGGTTTTATAACATCGCAATTTTTATTTACGGCTGCCTGCTCCGCGCGGCCGCGCTTTTTCATCCCAAGGCAAAATTATTTGTAGAAGGCAGGAAAAATATTTTTTCGCAAATTTCTCAAAAAATAAAGCCCACCGACAGACCTATCTGGTTTCATTTTGCGTCACTAGGTGAGTTTGAGCAAGGCAGACCGGTCCTGGAGGCTATGCGGAAAGCCCATCCCTCCGAAAAAATCGTTCTTACTTTCTTTTCTCCTTCGGGTTATGAAATCAAGAAAAATGAGCCCCTTGCGGATGCCGTATTTTACCTTCCACTCGACACAGCAGCCAATGCAAAAAGGTGGATCGGTCTCATTCAACCCCAGATGGCTATCTTCACCAAATATGAATTTTGGCTTCATTATTTCAATGAGCTGGAGAAAAATCATGTACCTCTCTATATGATTTCGGTAATTTTCCGCCCAAATCAGGTGTTCTTTAGCTGGTATGGACGCTTTTACCGTCTGCTGCTTAAAAAAGTTCGCCATTTTTTCGTTCAGAATGAGGAAAGCGTGCATCTCTTAAAGTTAATTGGTCTTTCAAATGTTACTTTAAGCGGAGACACCCGTTTTGATCGCGTGGCCGAACTTGCAATTCACCCTCCTGAATTGCCTTTAGCCAGTCTTTTTAAAGGAAATTCCCCTGTATTAATCGCAGGAAGCACCTGGCCGGAAGACGAAAAACAGTTACAACACTTACCCTTCATCGAAAAAGGATGGAAAATGATTATTGCACCACACGAAATCGGGGAGGAACATCTTCAATACATCGAAAAATTATTTCCAGGAGTGATTCGTTACTCTCAAGCAGCAGCAGACCCCACTCTCCCTCTGGATAACTATTCCATCATGTTGATTGACAATATCGGATTATTATCCGGACTATACGCGTATGGAACGATCGCTTACATTGGAGGAGGTTTTGGAGCAGGAATCCACAATACCCTTGAAGCGGCTGCTTATGGCCTGCCTGTGATTTTTGGCCCGAAATACGGTAAGTTTCAGGAGGCCAAAGACCTCATTGCCAACGGGGCTGCCCTGAGTATTAGCAATGAAACAGAATTGGCCGCTGCTTTTCAGCACTTTTCAAATAATCAGGAAGCTGCTACTGCTGCTAAAAACTATGTTTCACAGAAAAAAGGAGCCACGAAACTGATTATGGAAAATATGCAGCACTGACGCCAGAACCTGAGGACCTTGGGAACACCATCTATCAGGAATGTTGGGCCAAATCTGCCAATGCATCAATAAACTTGGGATGCCCGTTAAGACTCTCCACAAGATGCACACTTTCTCCTCCCACCGCTTGAAAGTCATGATGGTATTCCACCCCTATTTCGTGAATGGTCTCCAGGCAATCTGCCACAAATGCCGGGCTAAATGCCAGCACCTTCTTTACTCCTTTTGCAGCCAGTTCTTTCAACACCTCCGAAGAATAAGGTTTCGCCCATTCCGCTTTCCCTAAACGACTTTGAAAACAAACCGTGTACTGTTCCTTTTCGATGCCCAAAAGAGCGGCTATTTTTTTTGAAGTATCGTGACATTGCGCCTTGTAACAAAGTCGATTTACCTCTTTCAGTTCATCACAACAACCAACAATATTCAAGCAGTGCTGACCACTGTCGTCGGCCTTAATGAGTTGTCTTTCCGGCAGTCCATGGTAACTGAACAAATAATGATCGTATTGTTTATAATCCTTTTTCCGGGCATTTTCTGCAAACACTTCCAGCATTTTCTGATTGTCATGAAAAGAGCCTTCAAAGCTAACAGGCGGGATTGTTTGCCATGTTTTTAGTATATCCATCACTTTCTCGACCACCGAACCTGTGGTGGCAGAAGCATATTGTGGAAAGAGTGGGATCACCTTGATAGAAGTAACCCGCTTTGCTTTCAACTTCTCGAGCCCTAATTGGATAGACGGATTCTGATAACGCATAGCCAGCTCCACATGGTATTCATCCCCCAACCGTTCCTGTAATAAGCTGGTTTGTTGCAGACTGTAAATCATCAGAGGCGAACCTTCATTTGTCCAGATTGCTTGATAGAGTTTGGCACTTTTGGGCCCTCTGAAGGTAGTGATGATTCCTTTCACTAAAAGGGCCCTATTTAATTTAGGAATATCTATTACCCGACCATCCATTAAGAATTCGTCAAGATATTTTCTTACATCCTTCACTGAGGGACTATCTGGGGTTCCTAAGTTAACGAGTAGTATTCCTTTTTTAGCCATTTCTATAGTTTAAGGCAAATATACGTTAAGATTTGCAGGCCACGAAAAAGGGACCTGCCTTATGCATGAAATTACGTTTAAATGATAAGGGAGGAGAAGAGAGGCTATTTATCAATAAGCCTCCAGAGCTGACTTGACCTCCTCCATTAACCACATAGGAGTGGAAGTAGCACCGCAAATACCCACTTTATCGCCTTCTTCAAACCACTGCTTTTCCAATTCATTCACATTCGAAATGAAAAAAGTCTGGGGGTTGTGTTTTTTACAAACTTCGTAAAGGACCTTGCCATTCGAAGATTTTTTACCGGATACAAAAACAATTTTATCAAAGCCATTGACAAAGCGTTCCAATTCCTCGTAGCGATTGGAAACCTGGCGGCAGATGGTATCGTTTGCCCTGACATCGTAACCTTTCTCTATCAGGTGGTCTTTAATCTGATAGAATTTATCCGTACTTTTTGTGGTTTGACTATAAAGGGTAAACTTTGAGGGTAAGTCCAGCGCATTCAATTCCTCCATATCCTGAAAAACCAGGGCCTTTCCTTCTGTCTGCCCCTGCAAGCCAATGACTTCGGCATGACCGTGTTTCCCAAAAATAACGATATGCTCCTCGTTATCGTGCGAATTCTTGATGCGATTTTGCAATTTAAGCACGACCGGACAGGATGCGTCGATCAGGGTAAGATTGTTTTTTAAGGCCAGCTCATAAGTAGATGGGGCTTCCCCATGCGCCCGGATCAGCACTTTTTCATTTCTGAGCTCATGCAATTGGGCATGATCGATGATACGTAATCCCTTTTCTTTCAAACGCAGCACTTCCTCGTCATTGTGCACAATGTCTCCCAGACAATATAAATACGCATCCTGATCGAGGATATCTTCTGCCATATCAATGGCATAAACCACCCCAAAACAGAAACCCGAAGATTTATCAATGGTTACATCTAGCTGATAGCCCATAGTTGAAAACAAAATCTATACAAAGATATAATTAAATTAAAACAGAAAGCAGGGTGCCATTTAACACAGGCAACTTCCCGGTTTAACTCAGGTAAACGCGATCTTCTTCGCCTTCCACATCCAATACCACATCCACGTGCTCCTTCAAAATGGTCGCCAGTTCAAGACCTACAAAATCAGTGGCAATTGGAAAAATTTTGTGACTTCGATCCACCAAAACGACGGTCCTGATTTTTTTATGAGGCGTATTCAGAAAAACTCCGAGGCCATACGCCAGTGTTTTACCGCTATTCAATACGTCGTCTACCAGAATAACGACTTTGTTTTTCCATTCACTTTCGGGAAGATCGGTTTTTGCCTCCAGGCGGGTACTTTGCTTATGCAAATCGACACGTAATAAACGCACCTTAAACGAAGCGATTTGCTCCAACACCTGCTGAAGACGTGTAGCCAGTTTATAGCCTCTATCCCAGATGCCAGCAAGCACAATTTCCTTTTCATCGAGGTTATCCTCTAAAATCTGGTAAGCGATGCGGGTAATTTTCTGTTGTATTTGAGACTGATCTAATACAAGAACTTGATTTCCGGTCATGGAGTAAATGTATAATTACGGATTACAAAAGAACGATTTTAAGGCTCAAAATCAAATAGTAAATAATAATTTAACAATCCTGCAACTTTTCTACCTACACTAACGTCTAATAAAAAGAAGCACCTTCACCAGATTGGATGCACTGCTTCCTTTTTTAAACCCTAATCGTTAAATCATGAAAAAATCTACACTTCTGCCTATCTGCTTCACTTTTTTACTTTTTCTGCTGTTTTCTGTAGAAAAAAGTGAAGCCAGACAATCCAAAAATGTCAGTGTCAAAAATTTTCAGAGTATCAGTGTATCAAGTGGAATCGATCTGTACCTGCAACCTGCCGGCACTGAAAGCCTTCAAATCAAAGGAAGTGAAGAAATGGTTAACCAGGTAGTTGTCGAACAAGAGGGCACTCATTTACGCATCTACATTAGAAGCGGTATGAAATGGACCAATCTTTTCCGCAATGAGACCCTTCGTGTCTACGTACAGTTCAAAAAACTCAATACCCTTACGGCCTCCGGAGGTTCTGATGTCTTCTCAGAAGGGCTAATCAAAACAGATCAGTTTAACATTCGCACAAGCGGTGGGGCCGATGTGGATTTGCAACTGCAATGCCGTGACTTATCCATCAGCAGTAGCGGGGGCAGCGATGTAAAGGTGAGAGGTACCGCTACCAATCTTGAAATTAATTCAAGCGGAGGTTCAGATGTAAACGCTTTTGAGTTAAAAGCCGATTTCGCTAAAATTTCAGCGAGTGGCGGTGCTGACATTGATGTATTTGTGAATGAAGCGATTGAAGCCTCGGCCAGTGGCGGGGGCGATATCCGGTTCAAAGGAAATGCCTCCCTGAGAAAGACCAATCAATCAAAAAGCGGGAGCGTTCGTCACGTTAAATAAGACCTAACTCTATGGAAGCTACTGATGGGCTTCCATAGAATCTTCTATTTTTTGTTAAGCTGAAGGGTAGGGATAATAAACGAAATTCGCTCCCTCAGGCACGATAACGAATACGCACATGAACTGATCCGGCTTTTTATAATTCTTAAGAAAATGTGCCTTCCTGTCCGGATGAATGATTCCTTTTTCGACGAATTCCTCCAGCGTAGAGGCATTCACAGTCCATTGTGTATTGAGCTCTTCCCGATTCAGGATAAGTTCTCCAATACTTACCTGATGCTGATGAGCGATGAAAATAGGTGTCGTTGAAATCCCTTCCATCAGGATCTCCAAAGCAACTTCTTTCATTGATTCGGCATAAAATGCCAGATCCTTTTCCAGACTGATCAGCGGACTTTCCTTTTTCGGTCCTTTTTCTTCCTGCTGTCCCCCGGTGTTCAGTAATTCTTCTGATTGCATGTATTCAATTTAATTGTTTTTTAGACTTAACAATACCACATTTTCCACGTGTTGAGTGTGAGGAAACATATCTACCGGCTTAATCCGGTCTACCCGGTATTTTTCCTGCAAAAGGGCAAGATCTCTGGCCTGCGTAGCTGCATTACAGCTAACATACACAATTTTAGGGGCCTCCATTTCTAATAACCGTTCAATCACGTCCGCATGCATCCCGGCCCTGGGGGGATCGGTAATCACTACATCCGGAGTTCCATGCGTCCGGATGAAATCGCCCGTGAGGATGTCTTTCATATCTCCTGCATAAAATAACGTATTCTCGATGCCATTAAGGGTTGAATTGAAACGGGCGTCCTCAATCGCGGTAGGCACGTATTCGATCCCCACCACCTTTTTCACTTCACCTGCAATAAAGTTCGCGATGGTTCCTGCCCCCGTATAAAGGTCATACACCAGCTCAGCACCTTTAAAGCCGGCAAACTCCTTAGTAATTCGATACAATTCGTAGGCTTGAGCTGAATTGGTCTGATAAAAGGATTTCGCACCGATCTTATAACGCACCTTAGCTCCTTCCTTATCCAATGGCATCTCTTCAAAAATATGATCCCGCCCATAAAAAGTGTGTACGTCCTGATCAAAAATGGTATCGTTTCTCTTTTGATTAATCACGTACTGGAGCGCCGTTATCTCAGGAAATTTTTGTTGCAAATTTTGCAATAATCCCAATCGATCTGCTTCTTCTACATAAGCGAAAACCACCACGACCATCAATTCACCGGTAGAGGACGTTCGTATAATCAGGTTTCTAAGGGCTCCTTCATGCTGACGCAAATCATAGAAGGAAAGACCATTTCTTACGGCATATTCCTTCACGGACAGTCGGATCGCGTTGCTGGGATCAGCCTGCAGGTAACAATGATCTATATCCAATATTTTATCAAAACGCAAAGGCACATGAAAACCCAATGCATCCATTTGACGGTCCTCTCTCTCCGAAAGCATATCTTCCGCCTCCAGCCAACGTTTATTCGAAAAAGTAAACTCCAGTTTATTTCGGTAATAGCGGTTAGTGGAAGTTCCCAGAATTGGTTCGATCCCGGAAGTGTCTACCTTCCCTAAGCGTTGCAATGCCGCTTCAACATTTTTTTGTTTATAATGAAGTTGAGCCTCGTAATCCAGGTGTTGCCATTTACAGCCCCCACACACACCGAAATGCGTACAAAAAGGTTCTACCCGCTGAGCAGAACGCTGACTTAAACGGGTAACTACCGCTTCTGCAAAGTTTTTTTTCTTCCTTGTCAACCGTACATCCACGACATCGCCTGGAACAGCTTTGTCTACAAAAACCACCATTTCCTCTGATTTGGCGACCCCCTTCCCCTCTTCAGCGATATCAATAATGTGCAAGTCTGTGAGTTCTAACGGAACCTGTTTCTTCTTTCTACTCATAGCCCGCAAATATACGGTGAAAAGCCGAAACCTGAAACCATCCAAAACGAACATAACTCTCCCCGCCCTGGTCAACTCCCCAGGATAACGCTCACTGGCTCTTCCTTTCCCCTTAATAAATTTACTAAACGGTTTATAACCAGCTGAACAATCCCCCAAAGAAATTGAAGTGTATTTCAAACTGCTCATCCAAACGGACGCTGATTTCCAAAACTTCTGCACTCATAAAAAATAGTTTATCTCTTAAAATTAACAAAAATTAAACCAAAAACCAAAACGGTATTTATTTCATCATTATTTTCTTCAAAACCCTTTGTTAATTCCTAAAAATGAGGTATATTACCTGTTAAAAACCTGAGATATATGAAACGATTGATTGTGACCTCTTTTCTGTTCAGCCTTCTTTTTTCATTGCAGACTTTTGCCCAAACCGACGCCCGGACAGAAGCATTCTGGGAAAAACTCAAAGCACATTGCGGCCAGTCCTTTCAGGGGGAAGTAATTACCGGAATGACGGACGATTTCAAAAGCGGGCCGCTAGTAATGCATGTAAGAAGCTGTGAAGAAAACGAGATACGAATTCCTTTCATGGTGGGAGAAAATCGTTCAAGAACATGGATCCTCACTAAAAAGGGAACACGGATTCTCCTCAAACATGACCACCGTCATGCGGATGGAAGTCCGGACTCGATTTCAATGTATGGGGGATGGTCTACCAATGCAGGCATGAATCATCTTCAGGTATTTCCTGCAGATGAAGAGACAACGACCATGCTCCCTGCTGCAGCAGGAAATGTGTGGTGGATCACCATTGACGATCAGTTCTTCTCTTATAACCTACGCCGCATTGGGACCGAAAGAGTATTTACTGTTCGTTTCAATCTCCAGAAGCCCGTTTCTACACCACCAGCACCCTGGGGAACTGGTGGATCTTCCAACAAGTAACGTTTCATGAAAATTCTTTCATTTCACTGATGAAAGTCCGCCGGCTTTTGCTTTTATTTGCGCCATGACTTCTTCTATGATCATGGCTACAGGCAGTACGCTGGGATTTACTGCCATCGCTTTAGGTGCGTTTGGGGCTCATGCCTTTAAAAAGATACTTCCCGAAGAGAAATTACAATCTTTCGAAACCGGTGTCCGTTACCAATTTTACAATGCCCTGTTCATCCTGATAATCGGCCTGACCGGGAAAAGAGAAGCTTCACTCATCTATTGGAGTTATATACTCGGCCTTAGTGGCACACTTTTATTTTCCATCAGCATCTATTTTCTTTCTTTTGCTGATCATTGGAAAAAGAATTTACGCTTTTTGGGACCCATTACTCCACTCGGAGGCTTATTAATGCTTGCAGGATGGTTGTTATTTGGTCTTTATTACTTCCTGGAAGGATAGATTAAAGAGCTGCCTTAACAAGGTAAGGGAGGATTTCTTTTTGAAAAGTAACAAAATTCTTTCGGACATCCGCATCGCTTACAGACGTAAAAGCAAAAGAGAACACAATGCTTTTACTGGCTTTCAATAAAAAGGCGAGTCCCCCTCTTCGGGCAGGATTCTTTTTAAAATGATCCAGCTCCAGATAGGCCGCCAAAAGCAGTGCTTCGAGCTGATCTGAAAGGTGCTTTAAAAATTCTTGCGAATTGGCATTTTCCCGAACAAAATCCCAGCCGATAAACTCATTACATGCAGTAAAGGATAAGCGGCAGGTTCGCATTACCAAGGCTTTCAAATGCTCTTCCTCATTCGCAAATTGAAATTTATTGTGAATAATTTCGCGCAGATTTGAGTTCAGATAATCCATTAAGATGGCATCGAGAATTTGTTCCTTACTATCAAAGTATTTATAAATGGTCGCTTTGGCTATACGCGCTTTTTTGGCAATCTCGTTTACACTGGTCTTATGATACCCATATTTCCGGAACAGCTCTTTTGCCGACCTGGTGATACTTTCTTTTATTTTTTCCGGTTCCATTAATTTAAGACCTGTATAGTATTACGATTACCACTAATAATTACCTGATATTGCTTTAAGGCTATCTTTGCGGGAGCCTTCACCGGGCTACCGTCGTAAAGAGAGAACTTTGCTCCGGAAATCCGATCAGTAGCGGTTAAAGCAGGATCATCCAGCTCTACCGCATTTTTCTGCTCAGGATTTACAGTGCTACAACGATCAAAAGCCACATACCCCATATCCGGCTTGCGAAAAAGAATAAGCCCTGCAATGCCATGTCCGTTAATGACGACTGCCCCACCTGGAGAGTTTAAACGGCTTAGCCTGGGATCCGTTAAAGGAGATGAGAAATTAACGGGCATATCAGGCATATAATGCTGCTCTTTTGCACATGAAAGGAGCAAAAGAAACACTGCTGCTATGAATACCTGCCCGTGTCGTTTAATCATCTATCTTATATTAATACGGATTGGTACTGTTTAAGAAATCGAACATCATTTTCTGAGAATAAACGCAGGTCTCTGATTTCAAATTTTAAATTCGCTATTCGTTCAATCCCCATTCCGAAAGCAAAACCGCTGTATTTCTTACTATCTATCCCACAATTTTCCAACACATTTGGATCTACCATTCCGCAACCCAAAATTTCGACCCAGCCACTTTGTTTACACATCTGGCAACCTTCACCCTTACATATGGTACAAGAGATATCCATTTCCGCAGATGGCTCTGTAAAAGGAAAATAAGACGGGCGGAAACGTACGTTAGTCCCCTCTCCATAAAGCTCCTGTACAAAGTAGAATAATGTTTGCTTCAAGTCAGCAAAAGACACGTGCTCATCCACATACAACCCTTCCACCTGATGAAAAAAGCAATGGGCCCGCGCAGAAATGGCTTCGTTACGGTAGACACGTCCGGGCATTAAAGCCCTGAAGGGTGGTTTCCCCGCCTCCATCATTCGCACCTGCACAGAGGAAGTGTGTGTCCGTAAAGCGATGCTTCCCCTCATCCCATTTAGATCTTCAGCAGAATCACCCTCTTTTCGAATAAAAAATGTATCCTGCATATCGCGTGCCGGATGTTCTTCCGGAAAGTTCAGGGCAGAAAAATTATGCCAGTCATCTTCTATTTCAGGGCCTTCCGCTACTGTAAAACCCAATTTACTAAAGATTTCCACGATTTCTCTCCGAACAATCGCTAAAGGATGACGGCTTCCGGTTTCAAACCCTGCACCAGGAAGAGTCAAATCAAACGCGGTTTTCTCCGTATTTGCAGATGAACTAAGCGAGATTGTTTCATTCAGTTCTTGATATTTGGCCTCCGCCAATTGCTTAAATTGATTAAGCACCTGGCCTAAACTGCGCTTTTCATCAGAAGAAACACTCTTAAACTCATTAAAAATATCCTTTAAAATGCCCTTTGTTCCTAAAAACCGGATTCGGAATTTTTCCAGGTCATCCGCCAATGAAGTGTGAAAAGCATTGATCTCTTCCGTGTAAGCCGTTATTTTATCCTTTAACATAGCTCCAAAGATACAGCAATTTTGTTAAAATCTGAACAGTTGAATCTGGGGAAAACAACGACTATGACATAAAATAAACCCTCCCCCTGAAAGAGGAGGGCTTTATATGGCGATTTAAGATCGGGAAACCTCTATTTCAACTGCTGCTCAAAAAAGCCTACTGTTTCGTTTAATACCGTGGTAAAATTTCCAATCCTCGAAAAATGATGATCCGCTCCAGCGACCTCCACAAACCTATTAGGCACCCCCAATTGCAATAACTGTTGGGTAAAACGATCAAAGGTTGCCCGATCCTGTTTAGGTAGTCCATTGACATCGTTCTTTTCAGGAAAGACGTTCAGCGTGGGGACTTTTCGATTCGAATTGGCTTTATACATCGGGCTGATCTCCCTCAAATGCACTTCATTCGCAGCGGTCACTTCATACCCTGTGTATCGATAAGCAGCTTCAAAAACTGCGCGTGGGAGGGAATAGTACACCATATAAGGCAGATCGATGAAGGTTTGATCCAACGCACCCGCAAGGTTAGCCACTGCTTTAACCTTCTGAGTATTCTGTTCATCGTAACTGTAAAGAAGAGCCAATGTAGCCCCGGCACTATGGCCGGCAAGACCTACTCTATCTTTGCTAACATGCCAGGAACCTGCCTGTTTGAGCACTTCATCTACCACGAGCGCTACGTCCGAAACCTGATCTTTTACCTTAATGGCACTATTTCTCCGTTGAACAGGAGAACGATCCAGACCGGTACCATCTACCAAACGGTAGTTCATGTTCACCACTGCGAAGTCATTTCTTACTAATTCTCGCACCATCGAAGAAAAATCACCTTTATCCCCTTCGATAAAACTTCCACCATGAATGAATACAATGACGGGGGTCTCCAACGTCCGATTGGTAGGCAAGTACACATCCATTCGTTGCAGTGGGTCATTCCCGTAAGCAACATCGAGCAGAGTCTTCGAATCAATTGTAATATGATCTGCCTTTATCTCGCCCTCTTTCTTACAGGACAGCAAAAAAAGACAGATCAGGGAACCAAGAAGTATCTTCTTCATATCGTTTTTTTGATTCTATCTCAGATAACGCCCATTTCCTTGCCCACTTTTGTGAAAGCGGCAATGGCCTGATCAAGGTGATGCTGCTCATGGGCTGCAGAAAGCTGCACCCTGATGCGCGCCTTCCCTTGTGGAACTACCGGATAGAAGAACCCGATAACATAGATGCCTTCTGCGAGCATTTTTGCAGCGAACTCCTGGGCTACTTTCGCATCGTATAACATCACCGGTACAATAGGATGAAAGCCCGGCTTTATGTCAAAACCGGCCGCTGTCATTTTTTCCCTGAAGTATTTTGTATTGTACTCCAGTTTATCTCTCAATTCAGTCGTATCAGATAAAAGGTCGAGTACGGCCACCGAAGCTCCGGCAATGGCTGGCGCCAAGGTGTTGGAGAAAAGATAAGGACGCGACCGCTGTCTCAACAACTCTATAATTTCTTTTTTCCCGGAGGTAAATCCTCCAGATGCGCCGCCTAAGGCCTTCCCTAAAGTTCCTGTAATGATATCCACCCGCTCCATTACCTGAAAATGTTCATGGGTACCACGACCCGTTTTACCGATAAACCCTGTACAGTGCGATTCATCAATCATCACCAGGGCATCGTAACGGTCTGCTAAATCACAGATCTGATCCAATGGTGCCACAGATCCATCCATGGAGAAAGCACCATCGGTCACAATAATTTTTAACCGGCAGGAAGCTGCGGCAATAAGCTGTTTCTCCAGGTCCTCCATATCTACATTTTTATACCTGAAACGCTGGGCTTTACACAACCTCACTCCATCGATAATAGAGGCATGATTTAGCTCGTCCGAGATAATGGCGTCTTCAGGCCCAAAAAGCGGTTCAAAAATCCCTCCGTTCGCGTCAAAAGCAGCTGCATAAAGGATGGTATCCTCCGTCCCTAAAAAAGAAGACAATTTCGACTCTAAAGTTTTATGAACATCTTGTGTTCCACATATAAAGCGAACGGAAGACATGCCATACCCATAGGTGTCAATCGCCTCTTTAGCTGCTTGAATTACCCGAGAATCCGACGATAGCCCGAGGTAATTATTCGCGCAGAAATTAACCACTGAGGCACCGGTATCTACACGGATATCGGCTCCCTGAGGGGTCACAATAATGCGTTCTTTTTTATATAATCCTGCTTCTTCGATCTCTTTGAGCGTGTTTTCAAGAATGGGCTTTAACGATTTATACATATAATAAGTGGGTTTCTGTAAACGATTAGGTTTGACAAATATAATTATTTTAAGCATTAACAAACTTTAACAGTTAAATAGGCTTAAATTTTGCATTTTGCAACAAAATTACAATCTTTATTCTTCTATGAATCGCTACCTTATCCTGTTCTCTTTTTTCATTTTTCAGGCTTTCATCACCCATGCCCAGAACTACCAGTTAAGTGGAAAAATCTCAGAGCCAGGAGGAGAAACCATTCCGTTCACCTCTGTTCTGGTAAAAGGCACCTCAAAAGGAGCATCTGCCAATGCAGAAGGCATGTATCAACTCAGTCTGGAAAAGGGAAATCACGTTCTTGTGTTCAAATCCATCGGCTTTAAAGCTGTTGAAAGAGCCATCGTACTTAACAAAGATTTAGTTTTAAATATTGAAATGGAGGCCGAAAGCTATACGCTTCAAAACATTGTGATTACCCCCAATGCCGAAGATCCTGCGTATGCGATCATCAGAGAGGCCATCCGGCTAAGGAAAAAACACCTTGCAGAAAGCGATGAATTTTATTGCATGGCCTACACCAAAGGAATGCAAAAACTCGTAGGCGCTCCGCGCAAATTTTTTGGACGTGACGTTCAAAAAACCCTCAACCTGGATACCAACCGAAAAGGAATTCTTTATTTGTCCGAATCTCAGTCTAAATTTAATTACAAGCGCCCGGGGAAAGTACATGAGGAAATGCTCTCCTCTAAGATTTCAGGAAACAATGCTGGCTTTAGCTTTAACAAAGCTTCCGATTTAATGGTCAATTTTTATGAAAACCTTCTGTTGGAAGGCAGCGGCTTGAGTGCGCGAAGTTTTGTTTCCCCAATAGCAGACAATGCCCTATTCTATTATCGTTATAAACTTCTGGGGATTTCGGAAGAAAACGGGATCCGAATCAATAAAATAGAGGTCATTCCCAGGCGCACCAATGATCCGGTTTTCAGGGGGATCATTTACATTTCTGAAGACAGCTGGCGTATCATGGGAACACAACTATACCTAAGTGCGGAAGCTGGCATCAACTTGCTGGACACTTTACAAATCAGTCAACAATTTATCCAGGTAGATAAAACGTACATGCCATCCATGTCTAAATTTGAGTTTAAAGGAGCTGTAATCGGGTTTAAATTTGAGGGGTACTTCATAGGAGTTTTCAACGATTACAATGTAAAACCGCAATTTAAGAAAGGTTTCTTTACGGGTGAGATTTTAAAAGTAACGAAAACAGTAAATAAAAAGGATTCTCTGTATTGGGCAAATAGCAGACCTATTCCACTTAGTCTTGAAGAAGAGATGGATTACCACAGGAAGGATAGCATTGCGCTGAGAAGACAGTCCAAAGCATATCTGGATTCCTTGGAAAGGGCGAATAACCGTTTCGGACTTGGCAAATTACTCATCACCGGCTATAGCTTAAACAATCGGTACGAGAAAAAGTATATCAGCTTTTCCCCACTCTTCTCGGCCATTTTTTTCAATACCGTCGAGGGTTTCGCCCTGAAGTATTCCGTTAGCTATCGAAAAGTGTTGGAAGATCGGAAATATTATGCCATTACTCCTACCGTTCGGTACGGGTTTTCGAATAAAACGTTTACGGCAAATTTGCAGGCCACTTATTTCTACGACCCGGTCAAGCGGGCAAGCTTCTTAGCAGGAATTGGCTCGGACATCATGGATCTGAACAACCTGGGAACGATGAGTTTATTTACCAACAGCATCAACTCCTTGTTTTTCAACAAAAACTACCTCAAGCTTTACAAAAAGGAATATGCTTTCCTAACCGCCTCGCGTGAAATTGCCAATGGTCTCCAGGCAAGCTTTAAATTAAATTATTCCAGAAATTACAGTTTAAAAAATCATTCCGATTTTACGTTTATTAAAAAGGAGGGAGAAGGTTACACTTCGAACAACCCTTTTACCCCCGATTCAGAATCCCCCCTATTTCCCAATTACCGCTCCTTTGCCCTAAGTGCCGGATTATCTTATACCATCGGACAGGAGTACATTACACGTCCGGATGGGAAATTTTATCAGGAATCAAAATACCCACGCCTGCTTCTCAATTACCGAAAAGGAGTGAAGTCTTTGTTTGGCAGTGACGTCGATTACGACTTAGTCACGATGGAGGTCGCTAAAGAACGTATCAGCACGGGGTTACTGGGTTATTTCTCTTTTGCAGCAGGAGCAGGAAAATTCTTGAATAATCGACAGGTATATTACCCGGAAGTAAAGCATTTCCTGGGAAACAATTCGACGGCCTTTCCTCCCAACCTGAGAAAATTTCGCTATCTTGATTTTTACACCTATAGTACCCACCAACAATATGCAGAAGCGCATATTGAACACAATTTTGCCGGTTTTCTCACCAATAAAATTCCTTTGTTACGCAAGCTCAAACTCGAAGAATACATCGGTGTCAATTACCTTACCCAACCACAAAAAAGAAATTACACAGAGTTTTATTTCGGCGTCCAACGTTTAGGTTTTGGAGTGAGCTATGGATATGCTTTTGATGAAAGCAAAAGGGTAGCCCAAGGTTTTAGACTGGCTTATGGTTTGTAAACCCCTTCGAATATGACGAAGATCATTTTCGGTTTTTATAGAAATCACCTATCTTTGTCCCGCATTAAACGCCGTTTGCAGCGGTATCAATGAGAAAATGAATTATCAGACTTTACTTTATTATTGCTATTCTCCGATAGCAGATGCGGAACAATTTGCCGCAGATCACTTAGCTTTTTGCAAATCCCTTCAATTGGTAGGCCGTATCATCGTGGCCGATGAAGGTCTCAACGGAACAGTTTCCGGAACTATTGAACATTGTGCGGCCTATATGAAAGCCATTCATGCAGATCAACGGTTTGCGGCAACAGAGTTTAAAATTGATTTTGTTGAAACCCCCTCCTTCATCAAAATGCATTGCCGTTATAAACCTGAGATCGTACATTCAGGACTACGTGACAAATCCATTATCAATCCAAATATCAGAACAGGGAAACACCTCGAGCCGATTGAATTCAGAGACATGATGAATGAAGAAGAAGTCATCGTATTGGATGTCCGTTCCAACTATGAGCA
Source organism: Pedobacter sp. (assembly GCA_037190785.1). Taxonomy (GTDB): domain Bacteria; phylum Bacteroidota; class Bacteroidia; order Sphingobacteriales; family Sphingobacteriaceae; genus Pedobacter. The sequence goes on from JBBCJN010000003.1 coordinate 30,325, forward strand.
TCAACTTGGGAAGTTTAAGAATGCCGTGACTCTGGATATCGATAACTTCAGAGACTTTCCGGATCAGATTGAAAAATTAGCACAGTACAAGGACAAAAAGGTACTTACCTATTGCACCGGAGGAATTAAATGTGAAAAAGCCTCCGCCTTATTGCTTCACCATGGCTTTCAGGAGGTGTATCAGCTCCATGGAGGAATCATTAAGTATGGAAAAGAAGCCGGTGGCAAGGATTTTGAAGGAAAATGCTATGTTTTTGATAACCGCATTTCTGTTCCTGTAAATTCAGTGAATCCAACCTTGGTTTCTGTTTGCCTGAATTGTGGAGAAGCGACCCCAAAAATGATCAATTGTGCCAACCCGGAATGCAATGAACACTTTACGCAATGCGACTCTTGTGGAGACAAATTGCAGGGATGCTGTTCTGCTACCTGTTTAGAGCACCCGCGGAGAAGGGCTTATGATGGGACTGGTTATTATGTAAAAGTTCCTCAACAGGTAAAACAGAAATAAGAATTCCTTTCCATTTCTTATCTTTATCTCCTGCCGGCCTCTCCCTTAAGAGAAGCCTTTTTGATTCATCTGATGTGGCCAAGCCGGGTTATAACCCATCGTGGACACCAGTTTCGTTAACCTGTGCTTATGAAAAACCGTATTTTATATTTCTTCCTTTTGTATTTTTTCTCCGGAAAAATGCTGTTATCAGCGAAAGCGAATGAAATCCAAAGTATTGGCGTTCCTTATGTTCAGAATTACCCTAAATCAGCTTACTTGTCTGGAAATCAAAACTGGTCCATTGCAAAAGACAAAAAGGGAGTCATGTATTTTGGAAATGCGGAAGGACTACTGACGTTTGATGGCAAATACTGGCAGCTTTACAAAATGCCTAACCGGCAAATTGTACGCTCTGTGGCCGCCGCCAACGATGGCCGCATTTATACCGGTGGGTTTGCCGAGTTTGGCTACTGGTCGTTTCAACATAAGCAACTTGCATACACCTCCCTTACCCGGCTTCTTCCAAATGCCGGCCAGCTGAAAGATGAAATATGGAAAATCTACATCGATGGGAAACGGGTTATTTTTCAAACTTTCTCAACCATTTACATCTACGAAAATGAAAAAATTTCACAGGTAAAGGCCCCCAATGCCTACCTCTTTTTACATCAGGCAGGCAAACGGCTTTTCGCAGAAGTGATTGGAAAAGGTCTTTACGAGCTTAAAGGCAAAGAATTGCAGCTACTGCCGGGGAGCGAGCAACTCGGAAACACCGGGGTTCTCTCTATTCTTCCCTATAAGGAGAATAGTTTCTTAATCGGCACAGGAAAAAATGGCCTTTTTGTATTTGATGGCACTTCTTTTCGGCCCTTAGAAAGTATGGCAAATGCCTTCCTGAAGACATATCAGTTAAACAATGGCGTAAAATTACTGAACAACTATTTTGCCTTCGGCACCATTCTTAACGGACTTATCATTATCGATGACCGGGGGAATGTCATCCAAAAAATCAATAAGTCCAGCGGACTTCAAAACAATACGATACTCAATCTGTATGCCGACAACGAGCAAAACCTGTGGGCAGGTCTGGATAACGGGATCGACAGGATTGAACTTAACTCGCCTTTGTACTTCTACCTCGACAAGGCCGGTCAGTTTGGCACTGTTTATTCCAGTCTCATTGTTAAAAATAAAATTTACCTGGGTACCAATCAGGGGCTTTTTGTAAGCGATTGGAATAATCAATCCACGACGCCTTCATTCAATTCATTTAATTTCCGTCTTATTCCCGGCTCTCAGGGTCAGGTTTGGGATTTACAGGAAATCGATCAGCAATTATTTTGTGGACACAATAACGGGACTTTTAAGGTCCATGAGAACCGGATGGAGCTCCTTTCTCCTGTAAATGGAGGGTGGACACTCAAGAAACTGAACTCGAACCCGAATTACCTTATTCAGGGCACTTATAACGGCCTTGTACTATTTGTAAAAGAGGCAGGTGGAAACTGGAGGTTTAGTCACCAAATCAAAAATTTCAGCGAACCCTCTCGTTATGTAGAACAAGACTCGAAAGGGGACCTCTGGATTAGCCATGCGTATAAAGGATTGTATAAGATTACGCTAACAGATGATCTAAAGATGGCTACCAACATCAAGTATTACGATGAAAATCATGGCCTTCCGGGAAATTACAACGTCAATATTTTCGAACTGGAGAATCAGATTGTCTTTTCCTCCTCCAAAGGCTTTTTAATCTACGATGAAATCAGCAATCATTTTAGCCCTTACGAAGCCCTGAATAAAAGTCTGGGAAGTTTTAATTTATCCAACAAAATCATCAAAGCCGATCCTCGTCAATATTGGTTCATTAATCATGGAAAAATGAGCCTGGTAAATTTTAACGAACCGGGCAAAACGTTGGTCGACTCAAACCGATTTAGCATTTTAGATGGCCGAATGGTGCAATACTATGAAAACATCAGCCGAATCAGTCATAAGATTTACCTCATTAGTGTTGATGACGGTTTCGTCATTTACAATTCCAGCAATGAAGGTGCTCGTAAAGCAGCTTCTCCTTTTCCGGGAGTATTGATCCGTAAGATTGAAGACATTACGGACAAATACGTCACCATCAGTGAGAACGGCAGTTCCAATGAAGAAATCGCAATTAGCTTCAGCAGGAACAACATTCGAATCTCCTATGCCCTTCCCTATTTTCGGCAATCAAAAATCAAATTCCAATATTACCTGGAAGGTTACTCCCGGCAGTGGTCTGACTGGAGTACGGCTACTCAAAAAGATTTTACCAATCTTAGCCGGGGAACCTATGTTTTTCGGGTAAGAGCTAAAATTGATGAAAAACACATCACGGAAGCCTCTTCGTTTGAGTTCACCGTATTCCCTCCTTGGTATGGGAGTAACTGGGCATTGGCTCTTTACGCCATTTTAGGAGTCGTTGCATTACTGGCAGGAAAAAGGATTTACGAAGCTAAACTGGCTAAAGATCAACAGCGCATTGCGCAACGCCTCCATGAGGAAAAAGAAGCCTACTTGAAGAAAGAAGCGGAGGCCACGGAAAAACAGATCATCAAATTACAAACAGAGAAACTTCAGGCCGAACTGGCGGGCAAAAACAGAGAGCTGGCTAATTCGGCCATGAGCCTGGTATACAAAAATGAGCTACTCCAGAAGATCAGCGAAGAGATCATGAAGCTAAAAGATGAAAATGGGAAAAAACTCTCGGACGATCAATTGAGAAAAATCCAGAAAGTAATTGATGATGGAATGAATGACGAGCGGGATTGGAATTTGTTTGAGAGTAGTTTCAATGAAGCGCACGAAAGCTTCTTTAAGAAATTAAAGGCGAACCACCCCGATCTGGTTCCAAACGATCTTAAATTATGCGCCTATCTCCATATGAACATGAGCAGCAAAGAAATGGCTTCCCTGCTTAACATTTCACTTCGCGGCGTGGAAATACGCCGGTATCGACTGCGTAAAAAGCTGGGGATTCCCCACGACAAAAATCTGGTAGAGTTTCTTATGGAGCTTTAAGCACTACATCATTACCTCTCATCCACCTTCTTTCTTGTTGGCTGTAAATCCGCAAAAAAGCAGTTCTGTAGTAGTTGAACTTTTGCTATAAAACACCAAAAAACAGCCCTAATGAAGTCATTTTCCATTTTTCTCAACTACTTGAGATAGTCCCATGATCAATCATGATGTATAAATGTATAGGTAAATCGGCTTGTTTCTCCAAAACAAAAAAGGAATTTTCGTGTATTCAATTAAACAAATATAAAGCAACAGTATGAAAAAATTCTTTACAAAACTTTCTGTTTTAACTTTCTGCTGCTTCCTCTTATTAGAGACCGCATTTGCCCAAAATGTAAGCGTGAGGGGGAAGGTAAAAGACGAGAGCAATCTCGGAGTGCCTTCAGCCAATGTCCTAATTAAAGGAAGCACCAATGGTGTCCAAACAGATGCCGACGGCAATTATTCCATTAATGCCCCCGGCAATGGCACGCTCGTCATTAGCTTTATTGGTTATGTGACCCAAGAAATTGCCATAAATAACAGAACGACTATCGACATTCAACTCGTACCCGATACCAAAGATCTTCAACAGGTGGTGGTAATCGGTTACGGGACTCAAAAGAAGCGCGACCTCACCGGTAGTATTTCGAGTATAAAGGGAGAAGAAATCGAGAAATTTTCGGTTACCAACCCAATGGCTGCGCTCCAGGGAAAAAGCCCCGGTTTGACGGTCGTTAACTCAGGAACACCGGGTTCCAGTCCTACCATCCGCATCCGTGGTATTGCTAGTACGAAAGATGCAAACCCGCTTTACGTAGTAGACGGGATTTTACAAGACAATATTGACTATCTGAACCCCGCAGATATTGAAAGCATTGACCTTCTAAAAGATGCTTCTTCGACAGCTATTTATGGTTTGAGAGGAGCAAATGGGGTCATCGCCATTACCACGAAAAGAGCATCTGCAGGAAAAACCACCATCAATGTACAAAGCGCCGTCGGACTACAACATGTCCAGAACATGATTGATGTGGTGGATGCGGAAGGGTTTAAAAAGCTCTATTCAACTGCTTTAGCGAATGCCGGAGGTTCCCCATTTGATTATAAAAATTATACGGCCAACACCAACTGGCAGAAAGAGATGCTTCGCCAGGCCGTTATGAATACCAACTCCATCAATATTTCGAACAACAACGAGAAAACAACAACGATGATGAGTCTTGGTTACAACAACCAGGACGGGGTAGTGAAATACAATAACTACAAAAAATTCATGGCCCGTTACAATCAGGAAACACGCATCAATAAAAGCATTAAAGTGGGCGGAGACATTAGTGGCTTTCATTGGCGGGAAGAACCCACAGCAGCTGCGCTCAATACTGCGATATATGCGGCCCCCATTTCTCCGATTAAAAGTCCGGAAGGATATTATTACGGAACTCCTTCCTTTCAACAAACCTCAGTAGGCAACGTTGTTGAAGCCATCGACAGAAATCGGGATACAGAGATCCGCAGAGGTTACCGCATCAACGGTAGCTTATTTGCAGAAGTCAAATTCCTAAAAGATTTCAGCTTCAGATCTACAGTATATACGGATTTAGGTTTCAATAACACCAGAAATTACAGCCCGTTGCCGTCCACCTGGATCTACCTTGGCGAAGGCGATAACCCTACCAAAACCTTCTATAATGATGCCATCAAGACATCTATTACACAGACTACCTACGAAAGTCGTAAATACCAACAAGATCACGTGTTGAATTTTGACAAATTGATAAATGAGAGTCACAGGATTAGCGCTACAGCCGGTTTTACTACCGTATTCAGTTCATCCACAAGCTTGACTGGCATGCGTAGGGACACCACTCTAAACATCCCTAACGATCCCAATTTATGGTATTTGGGCATTGTAGGCCTCAATAACCCGATGACCAATGGAGGTGCAGGAGGCGAGGAGTCCAATGTCGGTGCCTTTGCACGTGTAAGCTATAGCTATAAAAACAAATATTTGCTAAATGCCACGATTCGGCGAGATGCCAGCTCACGCTTTGCCCCTGAAAATCGATGGGGAACCTTTGGAAGTGTAGGACTTGGATGGGTGATCAGTGATGAAGACTTCTTCCAAGTAAAAGGAATTGACTTCTTAAAATTGCGTGCTGCCTGGGGCCGTTTAGGAAATGCGAAAGGCGTGGATCCTAATATGTACCAAATGACCCTGTCGAATGCCTCATCAGCAGTTTTTGGAGATTATGTCTACACGGCGGTACAGCAGTCGTACATTCCCGACCCGAACCTGCACTTTGAAATCGTACAAGGAACGGACATGGCTCTTGAAGTACGTGCGTTCAATAATAAACTAAGCGCAGAATTGAATTATTACAATAAAACAACGGATGGCATTTTAACCAGCTTTACCCTTCCTAACTCTAACATGAATTACTTTACCAATTTAGGTAAATTGACAAATAAAGGTTACGAGGTAACTTTAGGATGGAATGATCGGATAGGTCAGGATCTCCGTTACAACATTAACGGGAATTTTAGCTACAATAAAAATACCGTAAATTCCATCGGAAACACCACCAACTTCCAGATTGTAGGTAACGGAGGGATCAATATCACTGAAACTGGTAAATCCATTGGTTATTTCTACGGATATAAACAAACCGGGATTTATCAGTCAACCGCTGATCTCGATGTAACTCCTCACATGGCTACTTCTTTACCAGGAGACATTTCTTATGCCGACCTCAATGGGGATGGAGTCATCACACCGGCAGACAGAGCCTATTTAGGAACACCTTTCCCTCCATACAGTTACGGTTTGAATCTCGGTTTGAGCTATAAAAATTTTGATGCTTCCATCGACGGACAAGGAGTCGCAGGAAATAAAATCTATCTACAACGCCGTACGGCTAACTTTGCTCCTATCAATTACGAAACTAATCGGTTAAATGCCTGGACCGGTCCTGGAACGTCCAATGTAGAACCAATTATGGCTGCTCGCGGAAATAACCTTTTCTTCAGCACCTATTATCTTGAGTCAGGGAGTTATTTCCGTATCAGAAATCTTCAGATCGGCTATACGTTACGCAATGAAGCCATGGCGAAACTGGGGGTTCAACGTTTAAGACTATACGTAAGTGGACAGAACTTAAAAACGTGGAGCAGAACATCTGGTTATACTCCGGAGCCGCAAATTTCCAGCATCACCGGTGGCGGTGCAGACAATGGTGTATACCCGGTTCCGGCCATCTACACGTTTGGCTTTAACTTAACTTTTTAATCAATCTTTATTTCTGATAAAAAGATGAAAATATTTAACGATACTAAAAGAAACCTGGCTTTAGCAGGTATTGCCTTCTCTCTCGTGTTAACGGCAGGGGGCTGTAAAAAACTCCTGGACACAAGTCGTCAGGGACAATACAACACCGGTAATTATCCCTATCCGGGTGGATCAGGACCCTATGACCAATACCTTTTCGGGGCCTACAACGACCTAAGACATTTCGATGTGCATGTGGCTGGCTTTATTTTGGCCACCAGTGTCAGAAGCGATGATGCAGATAAAGGAAGTACGCCTACTGACGGAGGAGCTAACGCCATTTCGATGGATGAATTCCCAGTATTACCCACCAACGGAATTGTGAACGGCATGTGGGTAGGGTATTACAACTTCATTAACAAGTGCAATATTGCTCTTGATGAAATCTACAACAATACCTCCATCGAGGCCTCGGAAGCCGTCAAAGTCCAATCTGAAGCGGAAGCGCGTTTCTTAAGGGCTTATGCCTACTTCAACATGGTGCGCTTTTTTGGAAATATCCCTTTGATCGACAAGATTCTGGATGTTTCTCAGATCAATGTTCCCCAAAGCACACCGGCACAAATCTACACCCTGATTGAGTCTGATTTACAATTTGCAGCTGCGAATCTTCCTGTAAGCTGGGATTCAAAGTTTGTAGGCCGGAGCACGAAAGGTGCAGCAAATGGATTACTCGCCAAAGTTTACCTTACGCAACAGAAATGGGCTGCAGCAATGGGAGCGGCAAATGCGGTGATGGGCTCCGGGCAATACGACCTGAGCACTCCATACGACCGGATTTTCGGTGAATCAGGAGAAAACAGCAAAGAATCAGTTTTTGAGGTACAGGCCACCGCTACCCCTGCCATCCAGACTGCCAATGGGGTAGAGTACACGCGTTATCAAGGAGTTAGAGCCTCCGGGACTTGGAATTTAGGATATGGCTGGAACGTTCCGAACTCGAATTTGGAAGCCGCTTATGAGGCCAATGATCCACGTAAAGCGAGAACCTTACTTTATAGAAGCTCGGCCTCCACAACCTATAAAACTGTCTATGGGGAGAACACTGGTACGGATTGGACAAACCCCATTTACAACCATAAAGTTTACAGTACAGCTGCCATGAGATCCGCCATGGGTACCAACACCTCTTACTGGATGAATATTCGGCTATTAAGATATGCCGATGTGGTATTGATGTATGCAGAGGCGGCGAATGAAGTAGGAGGATCAGCGAATATCACCGCTGCTCAAAATGCCCTAAACAGCGTCAGAGCGCGGGCCAGAGGCACCAATACCACTCTCCTTCCGAACGTAACGTCTACGGATCAAGGTACGCTCAGAGAGGCCATTCGGCATGAACGAAGAATTGAATTGGCCATGGAACATGACCGGTTCTTCGATCTTGTCAGATGGGGAATCTCAGGATCCGCCTTACCTGCCGCAGGAAGGCCTAACTTCAATCCGTCAAGGGATAATTTATTACCCATTCCTCAAACACAAATTGATTTGAGTAAGGATGTTTTAAAACAAAATCCTAATTATTAATTCTTAAAAGTAATTCAAATGAAATTCTCAAAGATAGTTTTTAAAACAGGCTTATGGAGCATTGCCACTGTATTGATGACAGTGACAGCCTGCAAAAAAAGCGATAACCCCAATAACCTGCCTGATATCGATCCAAAAAAATACGAAGGAAAGGTAGATGGTTATCTCAGCTCAGACGAAATTTATCCAAGTAACCTGGTTGCTTATTGGAATTTCGATGGAAACACGACCGAAAAATTCAGTAACTCCAGCCCTACCACATCCTCCAATCAAACATTTAAAAATGGGGGAATAAAAGGACAGGCATTGAACTTAAACGGAGGATTCCTTCATTATGCAAAGCAATTTGATGCGTTTAAAACCACCGCCTTGAAGAGCTTTACCATCAGTACCTGGGTGCAGGTGCTGAACAATGGTTCAAAAAAAACGATGGTTTTCCAATTGGCCAGACCGGGAATTTTTAACGGGAACATCAATTTTGTACTCGAAACAAATACCCGTCAGGCCTCTGTTACTGACGCCATTACTATCCATCCTACCTTTAATGGTCAAAATGGAGGGATGCAGGATAACCTGAATGCCGCCAATGGCACGTTTCCTTTCCAGTCACCAAAAATTGGCACCGATGTCTGGGCGCACATGGTCATTACCTATGATGCCGCCACCGGGATTTTCCAAGTTTGGGGAAATGGTGTAAAAATCGGCGTTCCGGCATGGCAGAACAGAGGAACAGATGCGCGTTTGTTTAACTCTTTTGAACCAAGCGAGGTGATTATTGGTGGAAATTACAATGTCATCCCTGGAAAAAGTGTAAGCACAGATGTGTCTTTTGCACCAATGGTGGGAAGTATTGATGAATTAAGAGTGTATAATATTGCACTTCCAGACGCACACATCAGGGCACTGTATAACCTGGGCTTGGCAGGTAAGTAATCTTTTAAAGCACAGTAGCATGATGAACATACTACTGTGCTTTTTTATTCTGTTTGCTCCTTCTAAAAACCTTCTCCAACCCATTTATTCTCAGAATGTAACCCGACCAGATGATGTCAAGATTCATATACCTCTTAAGCTTATGTGGCTTTCTCCTTTTCAGTAGTTGTAAAAAAAATAGCACCCCTCCTGTAAAGGCGGAAGACACCACCCTATCATTCACTGTAAACGGCATCTATAATGGGACATTAAGTTACAAAAACCTGCCCATCGCCACCGAAGTTAAATTCAGTTTTACCGAAGCAATTGATGAGACCAATTTAAAAGACGCCATCTTAATGAGTGATGATAAGTCGCAAAATGTTGAATTACAATTCGAAGTACTGCAGGATAAGAAGTCACTCAGCATTCGTTCCAAAAGCCCCTTACAATCGCTGAGCAGGTATACCTTGTTAATCAATAACAAATTACGTACTTCCTCTGGCGGGAAACTTATCAATCCTTTAACAATCTCTCTAGTGACCACTTTTGACAATCAGGATAAATTTCCGAGGATAAGTGACGAGGAGCTGTTAACATTGGTTCAACGTCAAACATTTAAATATTTCTGGGACGAAGGACATCCGGAAAGTGGGATGGCCAGAGAACGCAATTCTTCAGGGCATACCGTCACTACCGGAGGAACAGGCTTTGGAGTGATGTCAATGATTGTGGGCATTCATCGAAACTTCATTACACGGGAGGCGGGTTTGGCAAGAATTCGTAAAATAGTCAACTTTCTCAAAAACAACGCCACCACTTACCATGGGGCTTTTGCCCATTGGATCAATGGTCAGACAGGCGCAACCATTCCATTCAGCGCCAAAGACAATGGAGCTGACCTGGTAGAGACCTCCCTGTTATTTCAGGGCTTATTAACTGCCAAGCAATATTTTAATTCTAACAATACAGAAGAAACTTCTTTACGAGCCGATATCCAGCAGCTTTATGAAAATATCGACTGGAATTGGTTCCGAAAAGACGGAGGTCAGGTGCTGTATTGGCATTGGAGTCCGACAAATCAATGGGAGATGAACTTGCCCGTCCAGGGATGGAATGAATGTTTGATCACGTACGTGCTGGCAGCGTCTTCACCTACTCATGGCATTCCTGCTTCGGTATATCACGAGGGTTGGGCCAGGAACGGCGGAATGAAAAACGGACAAAGCTATTATCAAATCCAACTGCCTTTGGGAAGTCAATATGGAGGACCTCTTTTCCTTTCACATTACTCTTTTCTAGGCATCAACCCCCGAGGTTTGAAAGATCAATATGCAGATTATGAAGTACAGACCCGTGCACATGCGCTGATCAATTACAATTATTGTGTCACCAATCCCAATAAACATCAGGGATATAGCGAGAATTGCTGGGGGTTAACAGCGAGTGATATTCCTGCAGGATATACGGCCAGTTCACCCACCAATGACCGGGGAGTAATCGCTCCTACCGCAGCTCTTTCCTCCTTCCCTTACACACCAACAGAATCGTTAAAGGCTCTACACTTCTTTTATTATAAGCTGGGGAATAAGATTTGGACCGAAACAGGATTTATGGATTCATTTTCGCTCAACGATCCTTGGTTTTCAACGAGTGCATTAGCCATTGACCAGGGGCCAATTATTGTCATGATAGAGAACTACCGCAGCCAGCTGCTCTGGGACCTGTTCATGAATGCGCCGGAAATTAAAACAGGAATGAAAAAATTGGGCTTTTCAAGCCCGCATTTATAAATAAAAAAGGATAAAATCATTGATCATGATTAAAAAAATAAAAGGTTTGTCTCCGCTCTTCACGAGCTTGCTGTTTATCGGATTAATTAGTTGTTCTAGTTGTTCACAAGCACAACAGCAGGAGATCCTCCCTATTCAAAAAGGTTTAACCGACGAAGAGCTATTGACTCTGGTTGAAAAACAAACCTTTAACTATTTTTGGGAGGGTGCGGAGCCTGTTTCGGGTTTAGCCAGAGAAAGATATCACAGTGATGGAATATACCCGGAGAACGACAAGGATGTCATTGCTACGGGAGCAGCCGGCTTTGGAGTAATGGCCATTCTGGTCGGGATTGAACGGGATTTTATTACAAGGGAAGCAGGTTTTCAACGGCTCCGGAAAGCAGTAGATTTCTTGGAAAAGGCAGATCGTTTCCATGGAGTATGGCCTCACTGGCTGTATCCTGATGGGAAGACTAAACCTTTCAGTAAATACGATGACGGTGGAGATCTTGTAGAAACCGCCTACCTCATTCAGGGGCTTTTATGTGTACGTCAGTACTTCAAAGATGGAAATCCACAGGAAAAAGCTCTGGCCGCCAAAATTGATCAACTATGGAAAGAAGTGGATTGGAATTGGTACCGCAACGGAAACCAGTCTGTTCTTTATTGGCATTGGTCCCCCAATGTAGGGTGGAAAATGAATTTTGCCGTCACTGGCTATAACGAATGTCTGATCATGTACATCCTTGCTGCTGCCTCCCCTACTCATGGCATCCCTGCATCGGTGTATCACGAAGGTTGGGCTAAAAAAGGGGCAATTAACACCGACCTGAATCTGTATGGACATCCGGTTAAATTAAAGCACAATGTGAACGGGGCCAATGTGGGCCCGTTATTCTGGGCTCAATACTCCTATTTAGGACTTGACCCTACCGGTTTAAAAGATCGATATGCCGACTATTGGCAGGAAAATAAAAGCCATACCTTAATCCATTACGATTATTGTAAAGAAAACCCGAAAAACTACAAAGGATATGGAGAAAATGCCTGGGGACTTACCGCTAGTTATTCTGTTAAAGGGTATGCCGGACACCAACCTGCTGAAGACCTCGGTGTAATCACCCCTACAGCAGCCGTTTCTTCCTATCCTTACACGCCAAAAGAATCAATGAAAGTGATCCGTCACCTCTATGAAAACATGGGAGACAAGCTTTGGGGAGCGTATGGTTTTTACGATGCCTTTAGTGAAACTGAGAACTGGTTTCCTAAGCGCTACCTCGGAATTGATCAGGGACCGATGGTGATCATGATTGAAAATGCGCGAAGCGGGCTTCTATGGAACTTATTCATGAGCTGCCCGGAAGTACAGGAAGGATTGATCAAACTGGATTTCAGCAGCCCTCACCTGGACAAATAAGATCCGGCCTTATCGAGAAAACTATTTTAAACCCTGTTATCCCAGGTTCTATGGAGATAAGAGGGTTCAACACCTTAAATATAACTATGCAGATGAAAAGAATTTATTTGTTTCTCCTGGTGTTTGCGCTAAGCTCAGGAAGCACCTGGTCTCAGCAAAAGAAAACAGTGAACCCTGCCAAGCAGAAGATGGATCAGTTTATCCAAAGTCTCCTGTCAAAAATGACTGTTGACGAAAAGATAGGACAGCTCAATCTAGTCACAGGGGGGGAAGCAACCACCGGTGCCGCCGTTAGTAAAGACGTAGAAGGTAAAATTGCCCGTGGAGAAGTGGGGGGAATTTTTAGCATGACCACTCCTGAAAAAATCAGAAAAACACAGGAAATCGCGATGAAGAGCAGGCTAAAAATTCCTTTAATCTTTGGCCAAGACGTCATACACGGATATAAAACCACTTTTCCCATTCCATTGGCACTTGCGGCCAGTTGGGACTTGAAAATGATTGAAAAATCTGCGCGTATTGCGGCGATTGAAGCGAGTGCGGATGGCTTAAACTGGACTTTTTCTCCCATGGTCGACATCGCGAGAGACCCCAGATGGGGTCGAATTGCCGAGGGGAGCGGAGAAGATACATTTCTGGGTTCGGAGATCGCTAAAGTGATGGTGAAAGGGTATCAGGGTGACGATCTTTCGAAGTACAATACGCTCCTCGCCTGTGTCAAGCATTTTGCTCTTTATGGGGCTTCAGAGGCTGGAAAAGATTACAACACGACGGATATGAGTCTGGACCGGATGTACAATGAGTACTTTCCCCCTTACAAAGCGGCATTAGATGCAGGCGCAGGAAGTGTCATGGTCTCCTTCAATGATATCAATGGCGTACCTGCCACGGCCAATAAATGGTTGCTGAATGATGTATTGCGTAAACAATGGGGCTTCCAGGGTTTTGTGGTCTCAGATTATACCGGAGTGAGTGAGTTAATTGACCATGGATTAGGAGACTTAAAAACGGTATCTGCACTCTCCTTAAAAGCAGGGACTGACATGGACATGGTCAGTGAAGGATATTTAACTACTCTCAAGAAGTCTCTTCAGGAAGGGAAAGTGAGCATGCAACAAATTAATACAGCCTGCCGCTTAATTCTTGAAGCCAAGTATCAACTGGGTTTATTTGATGATCCCTTTCGTTACTGCGATGAAGAACGTGCAAAAAATGAAATTTTAACGCCTGAACACCTGAAATTTGCCAGAGAAGCTGCCACTAAAAGCTTTGTACTTCTAAAAAATGAACATCAGACTCTCCCTCTTCAGCGAAAAGGAACTATTGCCCTCATTGGTCCTTTGGCTAATACACGCTCGAATATGCCGGGCACCTGGAGTGTAAATGCAGACTTCAACCGGATTCCCACCTTATTGGAGGGGCTCACCGAAGTGGCAGGTAAGCAGGTGAAAATTGTTCATGCATTAGGGGCGAATCTGATGGCCGACCCTCTACAGCAAACCTGGGGAACTGCCCATGGAAGAGATATCCCCCGGGATAATCGCCCGGAAGAAGACATCATCGCTGAGGCAGTTAAACTTGCTGAACAAGCAGATGTGGTCGTTGCTGCTCTAGGGGAAGGGTCTGAAATGAGCGGAGAGAGCTCCAGCCGTACCAATCTCGATATTCCGGACACTCAAAAGCGCCTGTTAGCGGCTTTAGTAAAAACAGGGAAACCAGTGGTACTGGTGCTGTTTGCCGGTCGTCCAATGACCCTTACTTGGGAGCAGGAAAATGTTCCGGCTATCTTAAATGTATGGTTCGGAGGAGTAGAAGCGGCGAAAGCCATTGGAGATGTTTTGTTCGGAGACGTCAATCCTTCCGGCAAACTGCCCGTTACTTTCCCTCAAAACGTTGGACAAATCCCCTTATATTACAGCCATAAAAATACAGGAAGGCCCCTTCCAGACGGCCAATGGTATACCCGATTCAGAGCCAATTACCTGGATGTAAGTAATGAGCCCCTTTACCCTTTCGGTTTCGGATTGAGCTATACCTCTTTTAGTTACAGCGATATTCGTTTAAGTAATTCACAGCTGAAACCCGGCCAGCAAATTACAGCGAGTGTCACTATCACCAATACCGGTCAAATCGCCGGAGAAGAAATTGTGCAACTGTATACAAGAGACCTGGTGGGAAGCAGTACACGTCCAGTCAAAGAGCTTAAAGGATTTCAAAAAATCAGCCTTCAACCCGGAGAACAGAAAACCATTCGCTTCTCTATTCGGGAGGAACAATTACGCTTTTACAACAGTCAACTTCAGTTTGTGTCTGAACCGGGAGATTTCAAAGTGTATATTGGTCCCAATGTGAAAGAAGTGAAAGAGGCCGATTTCCAATTAATTAAATAGATGACTATGAAGAACAGTTGGTTCCATATCCTTAAGCTCAGTCTGCCTATCCTGTTAAGCATTGGCATGTTAAAGACACGTGGGCAGGATTTTTCGGCCTTTAAAAAAGAGCAACTGATTGTAGGAAGCGACACGTTGCCTTACCGCATTCTTTATCCGGAACAATTTGACCCCAACGCCAGCTATCCGATTCTGTTCTTTTTGCATGGAAGAGGAGAAAGTGGAAAAGACAATACAAAACAGCTCACTCACGGGGCATCCCTTTTTTTGGCACCCGCTTTCCGGAAAAGTTACCCGGCGATCATTGTTTTTCCTCAGTGCAGTGAGGACAGTTATTGGTCCAATGTAATGATCGAAACCGTACAACAAAAACGTTTCTTTACTTTTCGCCAGGGAGGAGCCCCTACCAAAGCAATGAGTCTTTTATTGAAACTAAGTGATCAACTCATCCGGCAACCCTATGTGGATCGCAACCGGGTATACGCTGGAGGGCTTTCAATGGGAGGCATGGGAACCTATGAACTAATTAGAAGAAAGAAAAACACCTTTGCCGCTGCCTTTGCCATCTGTGGCGGAGACCATCCGGTAAATGCCAAAAAATATAAAAACATTCCTTTATGGATTTTCCATGGAGGATTGGATGATGTGGTTACCCCGCAGTTTTCCTATGGAATTTACAGATCCCTCAAAGAATTGGGTAAGGAACCCCAATTCACGGTATATGCAAAAGCCAATCACAATAGCTGGGATCCGGCATTTGCAGAGCCCAACCTCTTGCGTTGGTTATTTGGACACCGAAGGTGATATGCAACCCATCAAAAAAACCGTCTCCTAAATAAATACGAAGAGACGGTTTTTTTGATGGGTTGCATCCATTGGATTACTCGGCCATATTGTGATAAACGGCCTGCACATCATCGTCCTCTTCCAATTTATCGATCAATTTAAGAACATCCGCAGCCTGCTCTTCGGTAACAGGATGATGAGACAGGGCTATTCTCTCCAGTTTGGAACTCTTCAATTCAATTCCTTTTTCTTCAATGGCCTTCTGTAATCGGCCAAAATCTTCAAAGGCTCCCTGGGCTACAGCTACATCATTTCCTTCTTCGTCTGCTTCAATATACAATTCTTCCAATCCCGCATCGATAAGCTCGAGCTCTAGTTCCTCCACATCGAGATCTTCTTGGGGGACAAAGCGGAATATGGATTTCCGACTAAAGACAAAGTCAAGTGAACCTGTTTTACCTAAGGCCCCATTGGTTTTATTAAAATAACTGCGGACATTCGCCACGGTTCTATTGGTATTGTCAGTAGCCGTTTCAATCAGTACAGCTACTCCGTGAGGAGCATATCCTTCATAGACAATTTCCTCATAATTCGCCATGCTTTTATCAGAAGCTCTCTTGATAGCAGCATCCACACGATCTTTGGGCATATTCACCGCCTTTGCATTCTGAATAGCTGTACGTAGACGGGAATTGGTTTCCGGATGAGGGCCTCCTTCTTTTACTGCGATTACAATATCTTTCCCAATACGGGTAAATTGGACCGCCATTTTGGCCCAACGTTTAAATTTTCTTTCTTTCCTAAATTCAAATGCTCTTCCCATGGTTTATTTTTCGTCTATTTTATCAAATGAAGTGTCCCTCATTTGTACACCTGCACGGACAGTGCAGATACATTATTTTTTTAAGTTAGTTAACATATCAGTGGTCATTTTACTGAGGTCAAATTCCGGTTTCCAGGCCCAGTCTTTTCTCGCATAGGCGTCATCAATCGATTTCGGCCAGCTGTCGGCAATGGCCTGTCTTGGGTCATTGGGTGTATAAGCCAATGAAAAGTCAGGCAGGTGTTTCCGTATCTCTGCAGCAAGCACCTCAGGAGTAAAACTAATCCCCCCAAAATTATAGCTGGACCGAATAGAAATTTGGGCAGCAGGGGCATCCATCAACTCAATGGTTCCGCGAATGGCATCGTCCATATACATCATCGGAAGTTCCGTTTCTGCCGATAAAAAGGAATGATAACTATTTTTTATCAGGGCATCATGAAAGATGTGTACGGCATAATCGGTGGTTCCTCCTCCGGGAGCTGCCTTCCAACTAATCAAGCCCGGATAGCGGATACTTCTTACATCCAATCCATATTTCTGATGGTAATATTCGCACCATCTTTCTCCCGCCAGTTTACTTATGCCATAAACCGTATTTGGGTCCATCGTACAAAACTGAGGGGTTAAATCTTTAGGAGAATGCGGGCCAAACACCGCAATCGAACTTGGCCAGTAAACTTTAGCTGTTTTATATACAAGTGCCAAATCCAGTACATTTAGCAGACCATTCATGTTCAGGTCCCAGGCCAGTTTGGGGTTTTGTTCACCTGTTGCGGAAAGCAAAGCTGCCAACAAATACACCTGTGTCGGTTTATATTTTTGAAACACGGCATTCAGCACTTCCTTGTCAAGCACATTTACAAACTCAAAAGGGCCGGCATTTTTAATTTCGTAATCGGGTCTGCGGATGTCACATGCAATCACATTGTCTTTCTGATAAGCATGGCGAAGGGCGGTCACTAATTCGGTCCCAATTTGACCATTGGAACCAAGTACTAAAATTTTTTCGTTCATATAGAAATCTGATTAAACAAAGGTAAAAAATTGACACAACTCACCATATAGTAAAACGTTTTACTAATGTAAACTAATTTTTACAAAAGCGTTCTTTATTGTTAAAATAACCTGCTAATCAGCATATATTTTTTTTTTGTTCTTTTTACTTCGTGTAATTATTACAAACCCTTCTTTATGTTCACATATTTTCAGTACTTTAATGGTCACAAAACGAATAAAACTCATATTATGGATAGAAGAGAAGCTGTAAAAAGTGTTGCCTTTCTCATAGGGGGTGCACTTTCAGCAACCACCATTGCTACCTTATTTGATAGTTGCACCTCCCCCGGAAAAAATGGCGAACACCTGTTTAGTCCAGATCATGAAAAATTGATCAGCGAGATTGCCGATGTCATTATTCCCACTACTGCCAAGTCGCCCGGAGCCAAAGCAGCCGGCGTAGGCCCTTTCATCAGCCTGATGGTGAAAGATTGTTATCCGGAGGATGCCCAGTTAGCTTTTGTAGAAGGGCTAAATAAGCTGGAGAATAAAGCGAAAAAAGATCACGGTAAATCCTTCCTTCAATTAGATGAATCTTCAAAGCATAGCTTGATTAGCCAGTTGAGAGAAGAGACGATTGCTTCTCAAAACGAAGAAAAAACACAATTGGAAGAGGCCAAAAAACAGGAACAGCTAACACATCCGCCGAAATCTGAAAAAGAACAAGCTGGCAATCCCATGGCGGTCAAAGAAAAACCTAAAACCAAACCTCAGTTTTTTGCGATCATCCGAGATCTCTCCATTCTGGGTTTCTTTACCTCGGAAATTGGGGCTACCCAGGCCTATGACTACCTGCCTATCCCGGGCAGATACGATGGCTGCGTAGATTTAAAAGAAGGACAAAGACTTTGGGCATAATACACAACTATTGAAATCATGAATTTAAATACAAAAGCAACTGCCCAAAATACCTACGATGCCATTGTGGTAGGTTCTGGAATTAGCGGAGGATGGGCAGCAAAAGAACTCACTGAAAAAGGATTAAAAGTGCTTCTTCTGGAAAGAGGAAGAAATATTGAACATGTGAAAGACTATACCACGGCCATGAAAAAACCCTGGGAGTTTACACATCGCGGGCGGCTAACCGAAGCCCAGAAGGAATCCCATCCTGTTCAAAAAAGAGATTATCCTTATTCCGAATTTAATGAAAGTTTTTGGGTAAATGACCTGGAATGCCCGTATACCGAGGTGAAACGCTTTGACTGGTATCGGGGTTTTCATGTAGGGGGGAAATCTCTTATGTGGGGGAGACAGAGTTACCGTCTCAGCGACCTCAACTTTGAAGAAAATTTAAAAGACGGCCATGGAGTTGACTGGCCAATCCGTTACAAAGATATCGCCCCTTGGTACGATTATGTGGAAAAATTCGTCGGGATCAGCGGTTCTGTAGAGAACTACCCTCATTTCCCAGACGGGCATTTTTTACCGCCAATGGCGATGAACTGTGTGGAAAAAGAGGTTAAAAAAAGAATTGAAGAAAAATACAAGAAATCGCGTATCATGACCATTGGACGGACGGCCAACTTAACCGTCGAACACGGTGGTCGTGGAAGCTGTCAGTACCGTAATCTTTGCAGCCGGGGTTGTCCCTTTGGCGCTTACTTCAGCACGCAATCCTCTACCCTCCCTGCAGCGGTAGCGACAGGCAATCTTACGCTCCGACCATTTTCCATTGTTACAGAGGTGATTTACGATAAAGAGACACAAAAAGCAAAGGGAGTACGCATCATTGATGCAGAAACAAACGAGCACATCGATTATTTTGCCAAAATTGTTTTCGTAAACGGATCCACCCTGGCCACCACTTTCTTATTGCTAAATTCGACCTCTCCGGAACACCCTAACGGGCTAGGAAACGGCAGTGGGGAGCTGGGACATAACCTGATGGACCATCATTTCCGTTGTGGTGCTTCAGGCCAGGCAGAAGGCTTTGAGAACAAATACATCTATGGAAAACGACCGAACGGAATTTATATCCCTAGGTACCGGAACATTGGGAACGACAAACGGGATTATGTCCGTGGATTTGGATACCAGGGGGGAGCCAGTCGGGGGGGGTGGCACAAAGAAGTGGCGGAGTTAGATTTTGGAGGCGACTTCAAGGATCTTGTCTCCACTCCTGGTGTATGGACCATGGGTCTGGGTGGTTTTGGAGAAGCACTCCCTTACCATCACAATCACGTGTACATTGATAAGACCAAAAAAGATAAATGGGGTCAACATGTGTTGGCCATCGACTGCGAATTCGGGGAAAACGAGCGCAAAATGCGTGTAGACATGATGAATGATGCAGCAGAAATGCTCGAAGCTTCCGGAATTAAAAATGTGAACACTTATGACAACGGTTCCGAGCCAGGAATGGCTATCCATGAAATGGGAACTGCCAGAATGGGACACGACCCTAAAACCTCGGTGCTGAATAAATGGAATCAATTGCACGAAGTTAAAAATGTGTTCGTGACAGATGGTTCCTGTATGCCATCTGCGGCCTGTCAAAACCCTTCGCTCACTTACATGGCGCTTACTGCCCGAGCGTGCGATTTTGCAGTCTCGGAATTAAAGAAAGGAAACATTTAATGGAGGTTCAACAACTCAGAATGGGCATGATTGGCGGGGGAAAAGGAGCCTTTATTGGTGCCGTTCACCGGATCGCGGCCCGGATTGACGGCTTAATCACACTTCATTGTGGGGCGTTTAGTTCAGATGCCCGGAAATCATTGGAATCAGGGAGGGATTTATTCCTACCGGAAGCGAAGGTGTATGGCTCTTACGAGGAAATGATTCGCAAAGAAAGTGAACTTCCAGAAAACGAGCGCATGCATTTTGTTAGCATTGTCACTCCCAACCATGTGCATTTCGAACCGGCAATGATGGCCCTGGAATATGGGTTTGATGTGGTGATTGATAAGCCCATCACCTTCACTCTCGACCAAGCGAAAAAGCTGGCTGCTAAGGCAAAAGAAAGTGGGAGAATGCTTGCACTCACCCATACGTATGCGGGCTACCCAATGGTGAAACAGGCGCGGCAAATGGTCGCGGAAGGCCTGTTTGGCTCCATCAGAAAAATTAATGTCCTCTATCCCCAGGGCTGGTTGAGCTCGCCCGCTGCGGGTGACAACAAACAAGCTGCCTGGAGAACGGATCCCTCAAGAAGCGGGATCAGCGGTTGCATGGGCGATATCGGCACACATGCGGCACATTTGGCGGAGTACATCAGTGGGCTGAAGATTACTCACCTCTGTGCCGACCTTCATACGATAGTGGCCGGAAGAACGCTGGACGATGATGGGAACATTCTCCTTAAATTTGAAAACGGAGCCAACGGTTTACTCATGGCTACGCAGATCGCTGCGGGAGAAGAGAATGCCCTTCAAATACAAGTGTATGGAGAAAAAGGGGGACTTGAATGGCATCAGATGGATCCCAATAATTTATGGATTCGTTGGACCAATGCCCCTATGCAGGTGTACCGCACAGGAAACGATTACCTCTCGGAACAAGCTAAACTTCATACAAGAACTCCCTCGGGTCATCCGGAAGGTTACCTGGAAGCTTTTGCTAACATCTATCGTAACTTCGCGCTTCATTTAAGAGCGCGGTTAAACGGGGAAGAATTCGCTGGTGAAATTTATGATTTTCCGGATGTAGAAGACGGAATCAGAGGAATGGCTTTTATAGAGAACGTGGTTGCTTCCTCTGCCTCCTCTCAAAAATGGCATCCATTTACTATTTAAAAACATGAAAACAATCAAAGGACCTGCCGTATTTCTGGCTCAATTTATAGGAGAAGAAGCCCCCTTTAATAGCTTGGAAGGCATCTGTGAATGGGCCGCCGGTTTAGGCTTTAAGGGCATTCAGCTCCCCACCCTTGACAAAAGATTCATTGACCTGGAGCTTGCTGCCAGCAGTAAAACGTATGCAGATGAGCTTAGTGGGAGAGTGGCTTCTTATGGATTACAAATTACAGAACTATCTACCCATCTACAGGGTCAGCTTGTGGCCGTTCATCCGGCTTACGATCAGCTATTTGATGGTTTTGCAGCCGTTGAGGTAAGAAATAATCCGAAAGCCCGTACCGCCTGGGCTGTTCAACAACTTAAATATGCCGCACAGGCCTCTCAGCACCTTGGGCTAAAAGCTCACGCTACCTTCAGTGGCTCTTTACTTTGGCATACATTTCACCCCTGGCCACAAAGACCGGAAGGATTGATCGAAGATGGTTTTAAAGAATTGGCTTCCCGATGGCTTCCTATCCTAAATGAATTTGATCGTTGCGGGGTGGACGTTTGTTATGAAATTCATCCCGGAGAAGACCTTTTTGACGGAGAAACTTATGAGTTGTTTCTGGAAAAAGTAAACCAGCACCCAAGAGCTTGCCTGTTGTATGACCCTTCTCATTTTGTATTGCAGCAACTGGATTATATCCAATACATTGATTTTTACCATGACCGAATTAAAGCCTTTCATGTAAAAGATGCCGAATTTCACCCAACGGGGAAACAGGGCACTTTTGGAGGATATCAAAGCTGGGCCAATCGGGCGGGCAGGTATCGTTCTCCCGGTGATGGACAAGTTGATTTCAAACGTATTTTCAGCAAACTTGCTCAATATGACTTCGATGGATGGGCAGTAATGGAATGGGAATGTTGTATCAAAGATTCCCAAACCGGCGCACGAGAAGGAGCAGAATTAATCAGTCAACTGATTATTCCCGTAACCGACCGTGCCTTTGATGATTTTGCTGCCTCTGGTGGAAATACCGACTTTAACAGACAAATTCTAGGGATTTAAAGAAAAACACCTTTTGAAACTGCCTGTGCGTTACAGGCTATATGAACTGAGAATACTATGAAAAAAACCATTTTAGCTTTAAGTACCTGCGTGTTTCTTCTGGCCGCCTGCGGCGGAAACAGTGAAAGCACCACGACCTCGAGTACTTCTACTCCCGCTCCCGCAGCAGCCCCAAAATCGGCCATGCATCCTGGAGAATTGTTAATCGTCAAATCAGACTGCATCGGCTGTCATCATAAAGAAAATAAGATCATCGGCCCTTCCTATCTAGAAGTAGCGGAGAAATATCCCGCCACGGAAGAGAACATTCAGCAATTGGCTAAGCACATTATTGAAGGCAGCAAAGGGGTGTGGGGAAATATTCCAATGACTCCTCATCCCAAACTTTCTGAACAGGATGCCAAATCGATGGTGACTTACATTTTATCCTTAAAAAACTAAAAATAACCTAAAATAACCTGAACAATGGACAAAGAGAAAAAAGAAAACGCTCTTCAAAGCAGGCGTAATTTTATCAAAGCCGGGGCAATTGCCTCTACTGCTTTTATGATCGTGCCAAGGCACGTATTGGGTGGACAGGGCTTTCTTGCACCAAGTGACCGGCTAGTGGTTGCGGGTGTAGGTGTAGGAGGGAAAGGCTATAGTGACATTGCCAGTTTTGCAAAAAGCGGGAAAGCGGATATCGGCTTTTTATGCGATGTAGATGACCGTCGCGCTGCCCGCAGCGTCGCGGCCTATCCAAAAGCAAAATATTACAGAGACTGGCGCGAAATGTATGAAAAGGAGCACAAACATTTTGATGCCGTATCGGTTTCTACGCCGGATCACAACCATGCAGTACAGACACTTGCAGCCATGCAGCTTGGGAAGCATGTCTATGTGCAAAAACCACTTACGCACGACATCTATGAAGCACGCATTTTAACAGAAGCTGCCAAGAAATATAAAGTGGTTACCCAGATGGGAAATCAGGGAGCGTCCAACAATGGTCCACGGATTATGAAAGAATGGTACGACGCGGGACTAATCGGCGATGTACACACCATTTATGCCTGGACAGATCGTCCAGTATGGCCGCAAGGGATTCCATGGTCAGCCAACAGAGCTGAAGTCCCAAAAGAATTGGACTGGGATCTGTGGTTGGGAACTGCCCCTTTCAAAGATTACGTAGAAAAACTGGTTCCTTTTAACTGGCGAGGCTGGTGGGATTATGGAACCGGTGCATTAGGTGATATGGGCTGCCATCTCCTAGAGGCTCCTTTCAGCGTATTAAATCTTAAATATGCCTCAGAAGTACAAGCGAGTGTCGGATCTGTTTATGTGGATGAATTTAAGAGAGGTTATTTTCCTGAAAGCTGTCCCCCATCAAGTCATGTTACGCTGAAATTCCCGAAAACAGACAAGACCAAAGGAGACGTAACCGTTCATTGGATGGATGGGGGAATCCAACCTGAGCGACCTGAAGAATTACAGGCAAATGAAACCTTTGGTGACGGAGGAAACGGAACGCTCTTTATAGGGACCAAAGGAAAAATGATGAGCAGCACCTACAGTGCCAATCCGCGTTTGCTTCCGCTTTCTAAAAATCAGGAGGTAAATGTCGCTCCCAAATTTGCGCGCGTACCCGGTGAGGCAGACGGACATTATGGTCAGTGGGTAGAAGCGGCCATCGCCGGTTATGGCAAAAAAGAGCTAAGTTCTCCTTTCGAAATCGCAGGACCTTTGACCGAAGCGCTCCTGATGGCAAACCTGGCCATCCGTGGGGCTGACGTGAAGAGAATAAGTGCAGAAGGTAAAGAAACTTTCCCTGGCCGATATATTAAACTGTTATGGGATAATGCCCATATGAAAGTTACCAATTTTGACGATGTTAACCAGTTTGTAAGAAGAAAATACAGAGACGGTTATTCACTCGATCTTTAATAGTATAAACCAGCAATGGCCTTTTTAGACGGAAATCAACCTGAAAAGGATCATTCATAAACCTTATTAATCTTAAAAATATGAAAAAATATGTTCTCTCTTTTATCTGTCTTTGCCTTTTAACCGGCTTCACAGTGAAAGCTCAATCCACCAAAGTTCCCAAAGGCTTTGTCCTCCTTTTTGATGGTAAAACCACTAATGGATGGCATACATACGGGAAAGATGTCGTAGGAAAAGGGTGGAAAGCGGAAGATGGCGTGCTGCATTTTGACCCCAAAGCACGTAATAATGATGGCGGTGACATTGTGACCGATAAAGAATACGCCAATTTCCACCTTCGTCTGGAATGGAAAGTTTCTCCTAAAGCCAACAGTGGAATAATGATCTATGTGAACGAGGACCTCAGCAAATACAGACAGACCTACAGCACCGGTCCGGAAATGCAGGTACTTGACAATGACGGACACCCGGATGGCAAAATTACCAAACATCGCGCGGGAGATCTGTATGACCTTATCCAAAGCAAGTCGGAACCTGTAAAAGCAGTGGGTGAATGGAATTTGGCAGAGATTATCAGCAACAAAGGGAAATTGACATTCAAGCTTAACGGAGTGACGGTAGTTCAAACCACCTTATGGGATGAGCAGTGGAAATCACTTATCGCCGGGAGTAAATTTGCAACGTGGCCGGGTTTTGGCGCCTATCAAAAGGGAAAGATTGCCCTTCAGGATCATGGAGACGAAGTGTGGTTCCGAAACATTATGATCAAAGAACTCTAAATTGTTTGTTCTATAGACCTTAAACTAAAAAAATGAATTCAATTATTCGTTCCAAACTGTCCTTAATGATGTTCCTGGAGTTCTTTATCTGGGGTGCATGGTTTGTGACAATGGGCACCTACCTCACCAAAAGTCTCTTTTCGGATGGGGTGCAAATCGGTTCAGCCTACAGCACTCAGTCACTGGGTGCCATTATTGCGCCTTTCATTATCGGATTAATCGCTGACCGCTTTTTTGCTGCGCAAAAAATTCTCGGTTTCCTGCATCTGATTGGTGCGGGCTTACTATGGTTTGCCTCCACTTCCCTTAGTTTTGATCAGTTTTTTCCTTTCATTTTAGGATACATGATCGCCTATATGCCTACCTTGGCCCTGGTCAACTCGATCTCATTCCGTCAGATGAAGAATCCAGGAAAAGAGTTCCCTGCGATCCGTGTTTTTGGAACAGTGGGGTGGATTGTCGCAGGTCTGGTTATCGGATGGCTTAACTGGGAACAGGATAATCAATTGGTGCTCACTTTCAAAATGGCTTCGGTCGCCTCACTCCTTCTCGGAATATTCAGTTTTTTCCTTCCTCACACACCGCCAGGTAAAAAAGGACAGAAAACCTCTTTCGGCGACATTATTGGTCTGGATGCCATCCGCCTACTAAATAACAGGTCTTACCTGTTGTTTTTTCTGGCCTCTGTAGCCATCTGTATTCCATTGGCTTTTTATTATAACTTTACAAATCCCTTTCTGAATGAAGTGGGCATGAAATCTGCGGCTGGCGTTCAGTCCCTAGGGCAAGTATCCGAAACGCTATTCATGCTATTAATGCCTTTCTTTTTTATTCGCCTGGGCGTAAAGAAAATGCTGGCTATAGGAATGGCAGCCTGGGTATTGCGTTACCTCTTATTTGCTTTTGGAGATGCAGATGCCAATTACTGGATGCTTATTTTGGGCATTGTCCTTCATGGAATATGTTATGACTTCTTTTTTGTTACCGGACAAATTTACACCGATAATCTGGCAGGAGAACGTTTCAAAAGTGCCGCTCAGGGCTTCATTACCCTGGCCACTTATGGGGTAGGCATGCTCGCCGGTTCGTTTATTTCTGGGATCATTGTAGATAAATATGCGACTGAGACCGGGCATTTATGGTACCAAATCTGGATTATTCCTGCAGCGATTGCAGCCATTGTTGTATTATTGTTCTTACTGTTCTTCAAAGACAGCAATAAAACATCGATTTTATCAAATGAAAACTAAAGCATATCCCCTGCCTCCTTCTGAGCATTCCAGAAGAACATTCCTCAAACAAGCCGGATTATTGTCTGCTGCGTGTCTGGTGGCCCCTTCCGTACTGGCAAGTCCGCTTGCCCCGCAGAAGAAAATCGGAATCCAGCTGTTCACGTTGAGAGAAGTTATCCGGCGGGACATTCAAAGCATCCTCCAAAAAGTCGCCAAAGCGGGTTACCAGGAAGTTGAAACTTACGGATATTCTCGGAGAGGTCATTTCTGGGGAATTCCTTCAAAGAATTTTGGCACCCTGTTAAAAGAAAATAACCTGACAGCCCCCAGCGGGCATTACGACCTGGAAAATTACCTCCTTGGGAAGAAGCCGGATGACCTCAAAGTGTACATAGAGGCGGCCAATGAAATCGGCAGCACCTATGTTACTGTCCCTTACCTGCAAGAGCAGTCCCGTCGTACTGCGGATGATTTTAAGCGAATTGCGGCTAAACTCAATGAAGGAGGAGAATGGTGTAAAAATGCAGGGTTGAAAATCGCTTATCACAATCACGATTTTGAGTTCACTTCCTTTAATGGAGTTACTGGTATGGATATCTTACTGAATGAGACAGACAAAAGTTTGGTTGACTTCGAACTCGATTTATACTGGGTACTTCGATCCAACCAAGATGCGCTGGCCATGTTTAAAAATCATCCCGGACGTTTCACCATGTGGCATGTAAAAGACATGGATAAGGTGAACCAGGACCTGAACACGGAAGTAGGTAAAGGGAAGGTTCCTTTTCGTCAATTATTTGCCAAGGCGAAATTATCCGGACTAAAACACTTCTTTGTAGAGCAGGAAACCAACTATCAGCCAGATGAGATTGGTTCAATTCAAACTAGTCTGCACTATCTGCGGAAAGAGTTACTTAAATAGCATTGAAACGGGAGGTATAACTATATCTCCCGTTTACACTTACCATTATTTACTAGGCTCTTTTCAGGCTTGTTTCGCAATTACCCGGGCAACGGGTTTTGTTTTTTTAATGACTTTAGCCGCTTTCCTTGGAATACTTTTTACAGCCTTCACTGCTTCTTCTTCCGCATTGTCCATTAATCGGTTTTTTAGTTTCGTCCATTCTTCTCCTGCTCTTTCTTTCATTCCTCTGGCGGCACCACTGATGCGATCCCTGGTATCTCTTCCCTTCGCGGGAGCAAATAAAAGACTTGCGACGACACCTGCTGCCAAGCCAGCCACGAGCGCCACTACGATCTGACCGGGATCGGTCTTCGGTTCTATATAACCTGCAAGTAATTTCTTTAATTTCATAGCTCTCTTTTTAAACATAACAACTGTTATGGCTTTTTGTTTAAGGCTTCTCCCGATGTTTTACTGCAAAGGTCGTGCTAAAACGAGGGTTGCTTTTTGTTGAAACTGCCAGCCATCACTGGTAAATACCTCCATGGCAACCACATAAATTCCATGGGGGCTCATTTGCCCACGTGCATCCAGACCATCCCAAGAAATGGTTCCTGATGTCCCCAGAAGCCTGTTTGTAATTAATTTTCTCACCAATGCTCCCCGTTCTGTATAGATGGATACTGAACCGATCACACCGGGGCGCTCAAACGCGTAAGCGACTGAAAGTTCATCTTCAAACCCATCTCCATCTGGAGAAAAACGGGAATGTGACAGCCACATTTTATTCATCCCTGACTGCTCCCGCTGCGAATTTTCATCACCTGGCGTGGCATAGCCCCTTATACTAGAAGCTGAGCGGAAATTCCCGACCGCATTGGTGGCCCGTTGAAAAGAGACACGCTCCAAAGAAACTCCTTCCCACTGGCGTAACAAAGGGTCGTGCATCTGTCGTAGATAATCCAGCCGGTCTACTTCTCGTTCTTCACTGAGAAGCATAACCGTTCCTCTCTCATTGGGATAAGAAGGCAGTGAAGCAAGTTCTACATAAATGGCTTTCGCAGGGCTGTGATAGTGCGCACGCACCTGTCGTTCGCTCGTCGTTAACACCACATAGGTGCCGGGTGCAATCAAATGCTTTCGACTGCTCACCAACCTTCGATTGGCAGGTTTTCCTGCTGCGTCTGCATTGGCCAGATAGAGTTCATTCAAATCTAACACATAGGGGCCTTGATGGTAAATTTCAACAAAATCAACTCCACCTGCTTTCGGATGGAACAACACCTCGCTAATCAATAAATCACCGACCAAAATGGGAGCCGGCACAAACCACGTAACTTTGAATGTGTCCTCTACCAGCAGCTTCCCATCACAATCACTAAGTGCACCTACCCGGATACGATGAGTCGCGTTTCTCTCAAACGCATTTTCATAATCAAGTAATACACTTTGGAAAAATGGCTCCTCGGGGCTGGCTTTCGAAGGGAAGAAGCGACCTTCATCAGTGGAAAACAAGCGGATATCTTTTCCTACATCGGCATTGATTTCCCGATTAAACCGCACTCTTATCTTCTTAGAATCCAGTACTTCAAAGGCAATCAGTTCTAGATCTCCGGTTTCTTTTTCTCTGTAAACCGAGTTTTGCCTTCCTGGACTCCCGCCTGTAACATCCACGGATGCCATCCAATTCTGAATACCCTGACACTTTCTATCCGGATGAATAAGCTCCAGGCTGTATCCACCTGCTTTCTTTTGACTGTCTTTATACCAGGCATCGGTGTATCGCACATGGTCGATGATGGTTCCCTTTGCATTCCGAAGTTCGAGCTGATCGCCCTCATTATTTAAGGAAGGCCATGGAGAAAGCCCTTTGACTTTTCCATACACCGCATAGGAAGAGACACCCGAGACAGGGCATAACACGAGGTATTCGCCCGGTGCCAGAGTGTCTTTTCGAAAAGTGTAGGTAGTCGTCAGATCGGCATAGGTCCAACCATCCAACAAAATGTATTCCGCACTGCGATTCCACACTTCCACAAACTCTATGGCAGGTAAACCACGACTCGGTGTGGGGTCGGCAAAAATTTCATTAATTACCACCTCCCCTGGCATGGCTTCATAGGGAAAGATATACCAATAGGAAGCCCTCAGATTTTCTTCCGGATGATTTCCTTTTTCATCCCTGATATGCGCCTTTACCTGCAAATGATGGGTCCCGCTGCGGAAGGCCTGAGTAAAGCGCAGTAGAAAACGGGAGGCATCAAGTTCCATTTCCACCTGTTCCGGCGGCTGGTGATTAATGAGGTAAGTAGATGGATTTAAAGCTTCCAGAAGATCCAAGGCCTTTGAGAACTGTACCTCGGCCGTAAACGCATCTCTAAAGAAGAAAGAGACCAAATCGGGAGGGGTGAGATCTTCCTTCCATTCTTTCACTTCGAAGCGATTAAATATAAAGCCGTTAGAACGGGTATTTGTATAGCGGCAATACACTCCAAACCACAGGCTGCTTCGGTGAGTTGCGTCTACCGTTTCTCCTTCCAGTGTCCACTCCTCCACCCCGTCTGCGGCTGTCCATAATTCCCACGCTCCAAGCTCAGAACGGTTTACCTTAATCCGTGCGGTCAACACATTTGCGTTCATTCGCATCTTGGACGGCCCATCAATTATGCGGGTAATTTGAGTGCCGGTTTGCCGGTATAAATCGTAACTGTCTGCCGTTCCTGTTTCTCCAATTTGAATGAAATAGCCATTTAATGCCCCTGTTAATACAGGTTGGTCCGAAATGAGATATATCCGCGCCAAATTTGATGTGGAAGGATCAAAGTTCAGACGGAGCTCGAATTCCCAAGTGACATTCATCGCCAAGGATTGATTCGTCGCCAACATAACTGTCTGAGCAACAGAAGAAAGAGAGGTCTGCAATTGCTTTTGAGAATTGATATAAAAGAAAGAAACATCTCCCTGCCAGGGGGGCTGATGGGTGAAGTCACCATCCGCAAAATCCTCATGAAGCTGTCCGAATGTAAGTTTGACACTCAACAGCATAAAAATTAATAAAGTTTTTCTCATATTTGGTAGATAGATAGTACATACTCAATTTATTAAAAAAACACAGAGAAAAAATGAAAGTTGCAGTAATAGGAGCTACCGGATTGGTGGGCACCGTCATGTTGAAAGTATTGGAAGAAAGAAATTTTCCTTTAACTGAATTAATCCCCGTAGCCTCTGAGAAGAGTGTTGGTAAGTTAATTTCATTTAAGGGGAAGCAGTTTCCAATTGTTAGCATGGATACTGCCATTTCATTACGCCCGGAGATTGCCTTATTTTCAGCTGGTGGGAGCACTTCCCTGGAACACGCCCCACGTTTTAAAGCGGTGGGCACTACCGTAATTGATAATTCTTCAGCCTGGCGTATGGATCCTTCCATCCGATTGGTCGTTCCGGAAGTCAATGCTTCTGTGCTTACCCGGGAAGATAAAATCATTGCAAACCCCAATTGTTCCACCATCCAGATGGTTGTCGCCTTACAGCCCCTTCACCAACGTTATCAGGTAAAACGTGTTGTGGTTTCTACCTATCAGTCGGTGACAGGAACCGGTGTAAAAGCGGTAGATCAGTTAATGAACGAACGTCAGGGAGTAGATGGTCCTAAAGCGTACCCCTATGCTATTGACCTCAATGTCCTTCCTCATATTGACGTCTTTCAGGAAAATGGATACACCAAAGAAGAGATGAAGATGATTCAGGAAACCAACAAAATCATGGGCGATGACCGTATTCGCGTTACTGCAACTACTGTCCGCATTCCGGTCATTGGAGGACATTCCGAATCGATAAATATTGAATTTGATCAGGATTTTGACCTCGCTGAAGTGCGTTCCCTATTAGAAAATGCGCCGGGAATTACGGTCGTAGATGATGTGGCCAATTTAAAATATCCGATGCCAAAAGATGCGCATGAAAAAGACGACGTATTTATTGGCCGTCTACGCAGAGATGAGTCGCAAGACAAAACCCTTCATATGTGGGTAGTGGCCGACAATCTCCGTAAGGGAGCCGCTACAAATGCCGTCCAAATTGCGGAATACCTTGTAGAGAAACAATTGGTATAACAAAATACCTTACCGCCAGTCAGTGTTGACCTTCCCTGTCTGGCGGTATTTTATACAAAGATTTCTCTTTTCTATTGCCCCGTTGACCTCCATTCTTAGGCTATTTGGCCTGCTATTTTCAACAAACACAGGAGTTAATTAATTTCCTTATTTTTATCCTGATGCCTTTTCGCCCTCGTACGCCTGTTTCTTTCATTACAGAGACGATTTTCCGGAGGGACCGTTTTTCCATTAAATTGATGACATGAAGTTTACTAAAATTAGTCTCTTTTACTTCCTGCTTCCTTTCCAAGTAAGCTTTGGCCAAAACCTCAGCCAAAAACTGGAAAGTGCGTATCAACAGTTGATCGCTGATGAACAGGCTAAATACGCCCTCACATCACTTTGTATATTAGACGCGAACACCGGAGAAGTCCTCTTTGCGAAGAATGAGCAGTTGGGGATGGCAACCGCTTCTACATTGAAGACCATCACTGCTGCCTCAGCCTATGCCCTTTTAGGTCGGGATTTCAGGTATCAAACTTCCCTGGCCTATAACGGATTTATTGATTCGCAGGGGATATTGCAGGGTGATTTACTCCTCATCGGCCGTGGAGACCCCACTCTGGGTTCCTGGCGCTATCCTCAAACCCGCGAGGATAGCGTCATGGAGCATTGGGTCAAAGCCATCCGTGATGCCGGAATTAAGGTAATTAAAGGCCGAATCATAGGAGATGACCGTCTGTGGGGTACACAATCCCTTCCGGAAGGCTGGATATGGCAGGATATGGGCAATTATTACGGGGCTGGAAGCCCTTCCCTCTCCTGGAGAGAAAATCAGTTTGATGTGCATCTCAAAGCAGGGAAAACGCTTCACAGCGAGGTAACAGTGGTAAAAATGGTTCCAGAAATGCCTTACTTAACTTTGGTAAATGAACTCAGCACCGGCCCCCAGGGATCGGGTGATAATGCCTATGCTTTTTTACCTCCCTATGGGCTGACTGCATATTTAAGAGGTTCGTGGGGGATTGATATCCGTAAACAGGCCATTTCCCTGTCGCTTCCTGATCCCGCCTATGAGCTGGCTTACCGTCTAAGAGACACCCTTCTATCCTTGCAAATTCCAAGTGATGAAAGTACATCCGCGCGGCGCTTATCCTTAGAAAATAAAGAAATCGCTCCGGTGAAAAAGGAAATTCATCAACATTCCTCTCCTTCTTTAGATGAAATTGTGTACTGGTTTAATAAAAAGAGCGTCAACCTCTATGGGGAACAACTGCTTAAAACCATCGCTTCCCAACAGGGAATGCAGGGCACGACTGCCAACGGCACCAAGGCCGTGATCCAATACTGGGCGAAAAAGGGCATTGATCCCAAGGCACTGCGTATGATTGATGGCAGCGGTTTATCTCCCGGCAACCGGGTAACTACCTTTGCGATGGCGCAGATTCTTTACCTTATCCGGAAAGAAACCTGGTTTGCGCCCTTCTTTGAATCCCTTCCCGAGAATAATGGGATGCAACTTAAAAGCGGAAGCATCAATGGCGTATCGGCTTACGCGGGCTATTACACAGACAAAAAGGGGAAATCTTATGTGGTGGTGATCAATATTAACAATTACAATGGCGGCGGCATCAGCAAAAAGCTTTTCCGTGCATTGGATGCATTAAAAGATTAAAGGAGATACGCATTTGTGAAACTCTTTGAAAAGCCTTATTTTTCCTGATCAATAGAACTCTAACCCATTATGAAACGTCTTTTTTTGCCTTTGCTTTTTTTGTGCGCGTTTTCTCCAGTGTTTGCTCAGCTAACGGAGGGGAACGGAACTTCAGAAGAGCATCTCTTATCTTCTTCTGCAGCTGAATTGAGTATCTCTCAGGAGGTACCCATCATTCCCGCTCCGGTCAGTGTAATGCGGCAATCCGGCCATTTCAGCTTGCCCGCCAATATTAGCATTCAAACGCCACTGAAAGCGGATTTAAAACAAACCGTGCCTTTGCTTCAGGAAAGATTGAGTACGGCTACCGGGCGGTATGTTCGTATTCATCACGATGCTTCTATTCCTTCTACTATCCGTTTAATTCTGAATGAGAAGGAAAATGCGACCATTGGGAAGGAAGGATACCAGCTGTCGGTGAGTCCACAGGGCATTGTCATTCGTGCCAATCAGGCCATTGGCTTATTTTATGGCGTCCAATCTTTCCTCCAACTATTGCCCAAAGAAATTGAGAGTAAAGAAGCACAAGATGGCATTGACTGGAAGGTGCCCTGTGTGGAGATTATTGATTATCCGCGTCTGGGCTGGCGGGGATTAATGTTCGACGTAGCTCGGCACTTCTTCACCAAAGACGAGGTGAAACGATTTATCGACGACATGGTTCGTTACAAGTATAATCTATTACACCTTCATCTTACGGATGATGAGGGTTGGAGAATAGAAATCAAAGGCCTGCCTAAATTAACGGAAGTGGGCGCATGGAACGTTAAACGGGTAGGCACTTTTGGGGATTTTATTCCTCCAAAACCGGAGGAACCCCGCAATTACGGAGGGTTTTATACGCAGGACGACATTCGCGAACTGGTGGCCTATGCACAGGAAAGATTTGTAAACATCATGCCGGAAATTGACGTTCCTGGGCATAGCTTGGCAGCGATTGCCTCTTATCCGGAGCTTTCGTGTACCCCTGAAGCCGTCAATTACAAAGTAAGAAGCGGAGAAAAAATCATGGACTGGAGCCGCGGAGCACCCCCGATTGCGCTGGTAGACAACACCCTCTGTCCTGCAAATGAAAAGGTCTATGTATTTCTGGACACTATCTTCTCTCAAGTAGCCAGGCTTTTCCCTTTTGAATACATTCATGTGGGTGGAGATGAAGCCCCACATAACTTTTGGGAAAAAAATGAGCAGATAAAAGCACTAATGAAAAGGGAAGGGTTAAAAACCATGCCAGAGGTACAAGGGTATTTTGAGCGTCGGTTAGAGAAGATCATCCAGTCGCATGGAAAAAAATTCATGGCATGGGATGAGGTGCTGGAAGGGGGAGTCTCCAAGAATGCGGCAGTCATGAGCTGGAGATCCATGAAATATGGAACGGAAGCGGCAAAAGCCCGCCATGAGGTAGTGATGAGCCCTACACAATACGCATACCTCGATTACATGCAATCCGATGTCATTACAGAGCCGAGAGTGTATGCCTCGCTTCGTTTAAGCAAATCGTATGAATTTGATCCCGTTCCTGCAGATGTCGACCCGAAATACATTAAAGGAGGACAAGCCAACTTATGGACTGAGCAGATTTACACCATGCCACAGGTTCAATACATGCTGTGGCCAAGGGGCTTTGCCATCGCCGAATCGGTGTGGTCGCCGAAAGAACGAAAGAACTGGAAAGATTTTTTCGCGCGTACCGAACAACACTTTGAACGATTGGACATTGCAGAAATCAAATATTCGCCAAGTGTGTATGATCCGATTTTTAGCGTGAAGCGCACGGCAGACAGAAACCTCCTCATTACGCTGGATACAGAGCTGGACGACCTGGATATTTATTACAGCTTTGACAATTCGCATCCGGATCGTTTTTACCCAAAATACACAGAGGCACTTGTTCCTCCTATAGACGCCAGCATGTTACGCGTGATCACCTACAAAGACAAGAAACCAGTAGGCCGGATGTTAAGCATGCCTATCGAAGAATTGAATAAACGGGCAGGAAAAAAATAAGCTACCTTCCCCTCCTTCCTTTCAGAAAAAAACAACTAAACTGCTGATTTCCAATTGTTAATTTGGATATATCAATTATTTTTCTTAGTTTTAATAGAAAGGAAGGAGGTCTTGATGACTTTGGTTCAAAAAATAGAGCACTGGGGAGACGAACATCATCCCAGGTGGCTTGACGGCATCCGGATAGCGCTGGGTTTCATCCTGGCAGCAAAGGGGATGATGATCATCGGCAATACAGCACAGGTTCAATTTCTACTGTACAGCAATCACCTTTTTGGCTTCTCTGAATTACTTGTCAGCATGGCCATTCACATCGTGGTATTCATTCACCTAACCGGGGGGACGCTGATCGCTTTAGGCCTCCTGACGCGTTTTGCAGCTGTGATCCAAATGCCTATTCTGCTTTGCGCTATTGTATTCGTTAACATTGGGCAAGGCTTTTCTGTATTAAATACAGAGCTATGGTTATCTGTTTTGGTATTTTGCCTTCTTATCCTCTTTTGGATTGTGGGTTCAGGCCCTCTCTCTGTAGATACGGCTATTCGCAAAGCCAGGTCCAGGTAAAACTGCAAACAGGATATTTATTTTAAGTACACTTTTCCTTTCACATGTATCATTTTGTTGAAGAGGATGGATTTTTATGGGAAACTTATTAACTTTCCCGAAGAAAGAGAAAGATGAAGGCAGATGTGCACAGTCACTTTCTTTTGTTAAAAAATGTACGTTAAATTACAACAGTGTGTTCTATGCAGCAAAATGAACGTGGGGTATCTATAAAATGTCCTCCTTTTTTTGAAGAGAGGACCGCTGAGAATAACGTGCGAAAACACCATTTACCTACATGAAAAAAATACGTCTATTTTTAGGATGCTTAGGAGCCTCCCTCAGTGCATTGGCCCAGACCACCCAAACCGATGCTTATTTTAAGCTAACCCGCCAGGGATTCAATGAGAAAAATGCCTATGAGACGACTGCCTTCGTCGAAAAATATTTCCGTGTACCGGGCAATACCGGTTTCAATGCCAGTATTCACCATGTTGAAGAAATTCTAAAGAAAGCCGGTTTCGTAGCAGAGAAAACACACGAGTTTGAAAATCCGCTCACGTATCGGATTGAGAAAAGACCCATGAAAAGGGAGACCTGGGAACCAGTAGATGCCAGCGTATCTCTGAGTGGCCAGGAGCTTCCTTTACTTAGCTTTAAAACGAATCGCAATATGATTCCCATCAATTGTCCCTCTACTTCTGCAGAAGGGGTCACCGCGGAAGTGGTTTTTGTAGGAAAAGGAACGGCAGCAGAGCTGGAAGGGAAAGAGTTGAAAGGGAAAATTGCCTTCATTGAAGCGCATCCTGTCCGTTTCCTTCAGGTGGCCCGTCAGGCAGGTGCCATTGGAGTGATGGGCTATTCAATGCCAAAATACACCCAACCCGAAGTACATCAAACATCCATCCAGTTTGGTAGCATGCCAGCAAACGCGGGGCTCTGGGCTTTGCTCCTTTCCTATCAGGCGAAGGAACGGCTAAAAGAGGCCTGCCTTAAGGGGAAAACTACGCTACATGTCAACATTCAAACAAAAATGTATGCTGCTGAAGAGCTTACGCTGGTAGCCAATGTGCGTGGAGAAAGAAAACCTGAAGAACGTTTTGTCTTTAGTGCGCATGTTCAGGAACCGGGCGCCAATGACAATGCTTCGGGAGTGGGCACATTGGCAGAGATGGCTCGCCTCACCGCTCAGCTCGTTCAACAGAAAACGTTAAAACCTGAGAGGAGCCTTACTTTTCTATGGGGAGATGAAATCATTTCTACTGGTCGATACCTCGCAGAAGACACTACCCGCGCAAAGAATATTCTGTGGGGAATGAGTCTGGATATGGTGGGCGAAGACACTCAAAAAACCGGAGGAACTTTCCTTCTCGAAAAAATGCCTGATCCTTCGGCCATCTGGACCAGAGGGGAAGACAAACACAGTGAATGGGGCGCCGGAAATGTCAAAGAAAAAGATCTTTTCCCGCACTACTTCAATGATTTTATCTATGATATCTGTAAGGCACAGGGGAAACACGCCAATTGGGTGGTTAACTTCAATCCTTTTGAAGGCGGAAGTGACCATACACCGTTTTTGCAGCATCAAATTCCCGGTTTGCTGATGTGGCATTTTACCGATGTCTTCTATCATACGGATAACGACCGACTGGATAAGGTATCCCCACTTACGATGAAAAATGTGGGCATCAGCGCCTTAACGGGAGCTTTCAGCCTCTTAAATGCCAATGAACAAACCGCCCTGGCCACCGTAAAATCAGTAACCGATCATGCGTTAAAACGTCTAAAAACCGAATTTATGCTTAGCAAATCCGCGATTGCCGAAGGCAAACCAGTGAGCGATGAAAAGCACATCCTCCAAACATGGTCAAAATGGTACATTGACGCTTTGGCCACTATTCAGCAAATGCCAGTTCAGAGAAAAACGAGTCAAATTGGATCGGCTATCAAAGTGGGAGTAAATCAAATCGAACAACAAACAGCCGCCTATCTCGCCGAACTAAAATAAGCAATGAGCTATTCCTTAGAGACAGGAGTACGAATCCTTTCAAGGATCAACCCTGGGACTTTTATATAGGTGTAAAGCGCAACCTCCAGCAGTTCATGTGAGGGAATAAAGCTCCCATTTAAGCCTTTTTTTCCAGATCCTACATCCATTGTAGGGATGCTTCAAATAGATTTGCACTGATCACATTGGCCTCGCGACATATCTCATAAACCCAAGGGGAATATGGATGGGTGACTCCATACAAAATAGCAAAGAGGAAAAGCAGGTGACCTATGTGCGTGCCTTAAATCCTCTTATTCATTTTTGCGTCATGCACTGGATTTCCGCAAC
Source organism: Pedobacter sp. (assembly GCA_037190785.1). Taxonomy (GTDB): domain Bacteria; phylum Bacteroidota; class Bacteroidia; order Sphingobacteriales; family Sphingobacteriaceae; genus Pedobacter. Next base: position 68,193 of record JBBCJN010000003.1, read on the forward strand.
AAGATAGTTACAATTTTAGATATACAATTATTTTATCAGATATTCAATAGTTATAATTGACGCTCATGTTTATCGCTCATCTCAAAAAACCACCTTGATATAGGTGTATTTTCCTATGACCTCATTGGTGATTAATAAAATACTGCATTATTAACTTTATAAATACCATGCAGTCCAAAATTTCCCTATAAATGGTTTAGACGGGCATTATAGCCAGTTTCAGACTGCGAACAATATTTTTAGTCTATACTTTAATCCGCACGTTTTAAACCATTCATCTTAAGAATACATCCTTATGAACATGTACCATGAAGCATTGCATGCCTATATCCATAGGATGAAACAAAAAATGTCTCCTGTAGATTTTAGCACAAAATTCGATGGCTTGATTATTAACGACGGAAGGCTTACTGGCGTAGTCAATGATGCACATATCCTCTTGGCTTTCGAAAGAATTGTATACGGTTTTAGAGATGTTATCCTAAGTTTCAATCCTAATTTTGGAACAGATCATGTATTGGCGCTCGCAAAAGGCGGGATCATTCACCTTGATCAAACAGAATACACTATAAATACGCAGGAAAGGGATACCCGACAGACCCGGTTACACGGGCACTAAATGTCGGAATACGGATATCGAGGAAATCGAAGAATAACAAATAAAATAGCTCCCATGAAAAAGACAATCATTACCAGCATCATTTGTTTATTTGCTGTTTTTTCAAAAGCACAAAAGACAAAGTTTGATGCAGCCGGAAAGCTTCAACAAGAAATTCAAACTCTTTTATATGCTTTTAACGATGACATACTACCAGACTCGGCGTTTGTGTATGCATTTAACATCACTATTGACATCAAAAAAAATGGAAAAAAAACGGAAGTCACCGCTATAAAGATGAATGATTCTCTGGGCTACGCCTTGTTTGCGAATTACAAACATTTTGGAGCTCTTGATTATTTACATCTCCTCAAAGATAAACAGCATGCAAGACTTCTCATCCCTGTAATTGTTTATAATGATCCGCTCAGCCCATCAAAATACTTCGACGAAAAGGGCAATTTCCGAATCCCAATCCACAATGCACTGAATGCCTCACACGCGATTGTCCACACAGGAAAATACGATAACCTCAGGGAGGCCGGAGTTGACTTTGAATTCCGGACCAACCCGCGTAGAAACAGAGGTCAAGAGTACTATCCGGATCCATTTCAGGAGGTCGTATTGATGAACCCGGTACCTATTAATGTAACCAAAGTTTATTAGGGTCATGTGTTCGGAAGGGGGAACAATGATGAAGGGCAGTTCCAGTATTTGCCCTTCCTCCCGTATTTTCAGAACATTAGAGTAAAAATTTCGCTGTTGCCATTTATTCCCCATTTAAAAGAATGTAAAGCTCAAAATCAGTTATCTAAGACGAAAGCCCCATATGCGAGCAAAGAAGATAACCCGACAGACCGGTTACACGGGCACTAAATGTCGGAATACGGATATCGAGGACATCAAAGAATAACAAATAAAATAGCTCCCATGAAAAAGACAATCATTACCAGCATTATTTGTTTATTTGCTGTTTTTTCAAAAGCACAGGAGACGAAGTTTGATGCAGCCGCAAAGCTTCAACAAGAAATCCAAACTCTTTTATATGCGTGTAAAGATCGCATATTAACAGATTCAGCATTCGTGTATGCATTCAACATCACTATTGACATCAAAAAAAATGGAAAAAAAACGGAAGTCATCGCTATAAAGATGAATGATTCTCTGGGCTACGCCTTATTTGCGAATTACAAAAACTTCGCTACTTTCGATTATTCGAATCTCCAGAAGGATAAACAGCATGCAAGACTTTTTATCCCTGTAATCGTATATAATGAACCAATCCAACCATTAGCATACTTCGCCCAAAAGGGCAATTACCGGCTCCCAATTCAGAATGCGCTGAATGCCTCACACGCGATTGTCTATACAGGAAAATACGATAACCTCAGGGAGGCAGGAGTAAAATTTGAGTTCCGGACCAATCCGCGTAGAAACAGAGGTCAAGAGTACCATCCGGATCCATTCCAGGAGGTTGTATTGATGAATCCAATACCTATTGACGTCACCCGATATGAAAGGCGTTTGTTTCAAGACGAGGGATAAAAAGGAATGAGTACGCCGAATTTCCCATGTATGGGATAGACAGGATGTGCCTCTGGTTTTCCTAAAAAATCACTAAAAAAAAGCTATCTTTATAGCTTATAAATCGCTTATGAATTTCCATACCAGAAAATGGGTGAAACCGGAGGATTTGAATCCAAATGGTTCTCTCTTTGGGGGCAGTCTGTTGAAGTGGATCGACGAGGAAGCAGCCATTTATGCCATTGTACAGCTCGAGAATCCGAAGGTTGTAACGAAATACATGTCGGAGATCAACTTTGTAAGTTCTGCAAAACAGGGAGACATCATCGAGTTAGGAATCACTGCTACTCATTTCGGAAATACCTCCATTACCCTACGCTGCGAAGTCAGAAATAAGATCTCCAGGAAAAGCATTCTGACGGTGGACAAGATTGTCTTTGTGAACATCAATGATTATGGGGAACCTACACCGCATGGAAAAACAAAAATCAAATACATCGACGAGCAGCTGAAAGACCTTACTTAAAAGCACGTCTACGTAGTGGACAAAACCTCCAGTAGCTCTGCTGCTGACAAGTCAAAAGCATCTACGCTATGCTGTGCTCTGGTATAAAATGGTTCACGTAAAGCCAGTTTTTCACGGATAAATTCCAGGAGTTGCGCATCGTCCATTCCTTTAATCAAGGGCCTCTTCTCCCGGTTATGCAGTCGCGAAACCAATTGCTCTGGTTTCATCTGCAAATAGACCGTCGTCCCGTGGGTGTTCATCCATTCCAGGTGATCAAAAAAGCAGGGCAGGCCGCCACCCGTAGCCACGACACACGTCTCAGGATAAGGATATGACTTCAATAATTCCCCTTCTTTTTCCCGGAAAGCGGTTTCCCCATGCATTTCGAAAAAGGCCGCAATGCTTTGACCGGTAACCTCAACAATCTCCTGATCAATATCAATTACCGGACATTTCATTAAATGAGCCAGCTGCTTTGCTTTTGTACTCTTTCCGCAGCCCATGTATCCTATCAAAAAAACGATCATCTGATTTCCCTTCTTTCTACGTTCTAATTTAGTTTTATCCGCGGATCTACCCAGCTGTACAACAGGTCTACCACGATATTTACCAGCACAAACACAAAAGCGATAAAAAGAATAGAGCCCATGACTACCGGAAAGTCAGACATCTCCAATGCCGTGACGGTAGCTCGTCCCAAACCATTGTAGCCAAAAATATATTCCACAAAAAAAGAACCTGCCAAGAGTGAGGCGAACCAGCCAGAAATCGCGGTAATAACGGGATTAAGCGCATTTTTCAGGGCGTGCCTGTAAATGATGGTTCGCCGTCCAAGGCCTTTTGCTTTAGCCGTCCGAATGTAATCCTGTGCAAGTACATCCAACATAGCGCTGCGGGTAAGTTGCACAATAATGGCCAGAGGACGCAAACCAAGTGTGATCATGGGTAATATCAAATTTTCCCATGTCATGACTTCTCCTTCAAAAGGATCGTAATTATATAAACTTCCACTCATACTCAATCCGGTATAGTCTGAAAGAACAAAACCAAAAAACCAGGCAATGATGATTCCAGCAAAAAAAGAAGGAGCAGATATTCCCAATATGGCAAACATATTGGCGGATTTATCGATCCACGAATGCGGATACACGGCAGAGATGACTCCCAGAAAGACGCCAATAAGGGTAGCAAACAACATGGCTGTTAACGCCAGAACAAATGTATTTGGAACTGTCTCTGCCAGAATAGCCGTTACGTCCCTTTTGGTTTGATAAGAACGTCTCAGATAAGGTAGTTTGGCCACCACTACTTCCTCCCCCACATGAAAGAGCCGGAGATAGCCGTATTTTTCCTTATTTTCGGGGCTGTCTTCATGAATGCTAAGTGGAGATAAATCATTAACATACAACATAAACTGAACAGGTTTAGAGCGATCTAGGCCAAACTCTTTCCGGACAGCTTCCAGCGATTGCACATCAGATCGTTGGCCCAGCGTCATTCGGGCAGGATCGCCGGGCAGGATGTTGAACAGCACAAAAACAACCAGTACCACTCCGGCCAATACTGCCAATCCATAGGCTAATTTTTTAAGGAGGTAGCTTCCCATTATTTCGTTAAATAGTGTTGAGTGAGTTCTTCAAAAGTGGGTAGAGCCGTATGAGGCCATTTGGCGATAACCACTCCATTTTTCAATAGTAACAAGCCCGGATTGGACCTCACCATGCTTTTGAGGGGCACTGCATCCGCATAAAATACTTCCATAAATAATTTCATGCGTTTTGAAAATGCTTCTGCCTCCTCGGCGGCATTCGAGGTCAGCAACACAGTCCGTACATTGAACTGCTCCACCGCATTCAATGCCAGCGCATTGATTTCCCCAATGGATTCCTCATCCGTATCGTTTAACCGGTAAGCCACCACGATCAGGTGATAATAAGGATTTTCTACCAGTTCTCTCGTATAATCGGTTCCGGAAGCATCACTGATCACCAAATCTTTTATCTTCACATCGTAGCCCTTCTTCACCAGTTTACGATCAGGGTCACCCTTAATTTCCCATTGGTCATCTTTCCAAATTTCCTCAGCCATATAAGCCTTATCGCTTATTTTTTTGGTCTCCCCGGTTTCTTTATGACGAAGGGTATAGATCAGTGCGTATTCATCCGGACGTTCCCCTTCCGGGATTTTCATAGAGCCCGGAATGTCGGCTCCCACCTTATATGGCAGGAAATCAATGATCGGGAGGAAGTGATACGTATATGCACCCAGGCTAAGCGTGGCAATAAAGACTGAGCCCAGAATTGCCCTTTGCTGCAACCGACCACTTACCAACGGAGCCAGCTCTTGCCGGTTCCGAAATAAAAAGACAATCATTGCCAGCAGAACGAGGTCCTTTAAGAAAGATTGCCAGGGAGTGAGGGGAACGGCATCTCCAAAGCACCCACAGGAGGTCACTACTTTAAAAGCCGCAGATACAAAAGTCAGCAGGGTAAAAAATAAGATAACCGCAAGTAATCCTCCCGTTACCTTTTCGCTCCAGAGTTGAAACAACAAAAGTGCGCCCAGCACCACTTCCAGCACACAAAGAAGAATGCCAATTCCAGTGGCAAATCCACCCAAAAAACTCAGGTGAAAAACCTCAAAATACTCCTGCAATTTATAACCAAAGCCCAGAGGGTCATTTATTTTAATCAGCCCTGAGAAAATAAACAGGATCCCAACGGTCCAACGTACTATTCCTAATGCTATTCCTTTCATTTTTATCCATTTAAGGGTGCGTGGGAGTAACCAATCCTCATTCAGACGGTCTTTCCCAATTTAATCAGGCAGAATACAGCATAGTTCAGCATGTCCTGATAGTTGGCGGCGATTCCTTCCGAAGCAAGGGTAACGCCTTCATTATCCTCAATTTGTTTTACCCGGAGAATTTTCATCAGAATGAGATCGGTAAGGGAACTTACGCGCATGGACCGCCAGGCTTCCCCATAATCGTGATTCTTGGCAAACATGAGTGTTTTGGTTCCATTTACCAGCTCATCAAATTTCGTTTCCACTTCGTTTATTTGCAGTTCGAGGGGAGCTTCAGCATTCAGAGACAGCTGCATAAGGGCGATAAGGCAATAATTGACAATACCGATGTATTCAGATTGAATATCTTCTCCTACTTTAGATACTTTTTTCTCTTCCAGCGTACGGATACGTTGTGCTTTAATAAAAATCTGATCCGTAATGGAAGCCGGCCTCAAAATACGCCAAGCGGTCCCATAGTCTTTCGTTTTCTTTAAGAATAAGGCCCGGCATGTGGCAATGACCTCATCGTATTCCTGCGCTGTTTGTGTTCCCGAAATAATCATCTGTTTGTTGAAGTCCTATTAAGTATAATCGCTACTTTTGCTATAAATGAAGGCTAAAGATACATTTTTAAACCGAAAATTTACACTAAATAGCGGTGCTCGGCTGATTCATCTCGATACGCCCGCGGTCATGGGAATTATCAATGCAACCCCTGATTCTTTCCATGCTCCGAGCCGGAAAAGCGGGATGAGTGAAATCTTGCATCAGGCCGAAATTTACCTGAAAGAGGGTGCTTCCTGGCTGGATGTGGGCGGGTATTCTTCCAGACCGGGGGCTGCTGAAGTTTCTCTCGAAGAAGAGCTGGAGAGGGTCATCCCGCCAATTCACGCATTGGCAAAAACCTTTCCGGAGGTCTTTCTTTCGGTAGACACTTTCCGTTCTGTGGTAGCCAAAGCAGCGATACAAGCAGGGGCACATGTCATTAACGACATCTCGGGGGGAGGCTTGGATCCCGACATGTTTCGGATGGCCGGTGAACTCCGCGTTCCTTACCTGCTAATGCACATGCGTGGAAACCCTAAGAACATGCAACAACAAACAAACTACACCCGGCTTATTCCGGAAATTATGCGCTACTTTGAGGAGAAGATTCAGGCCCTGCAACAGCATGGCATCAAAGACATCCTGTTGGATCCGGGTTTCGGATTTGCAAAAACGCTGGATCAAAATTACCAGTTGCTTGAATCCTTAGAAGCCTTTCACCGTTTCGAACGACCTCTCCTGGTAGGACTCTCCCGCAAGTCCATGATCACTAAACTGCTACACATTTCCAATGAAGAAGCGCTCAACGGCACTTCTGTCCTTCACACGATCGCACTCTTAAAAGGCGCCCGCCTGCTCCGGGTGCACGATGCAAAAGCGGCCGTAGAGTGCCTACGTATTGTTCAGCAATTGCAGACTCCGCCTATCGAAAATACAGAACGGTATATTGACGGAGCAAAAGGATTTGCCTAACTTGGCACTGATGAAAAGTTTTGATTTCGATTTCCTCAAAATCAGCGCAGTAGATATTGTAGATATTCTGCTCGTTGCTATTCTCATTTATTACATCTACAATCTGATCCGGAATACCCTAGCGGTAAATTTACTGTTGGGAATGGTCATTATTTTGTTGTTCTATCAACTGGTCAAATCATTACACATGGACCTGATGTCTACGATTATCAGCCGTTTCATGAGTGTAGGGATCATGGCACTGGTGGTCATTTTTCAGCCGGAGATCAGACGTTTCCTGCTGCACATTGGGAAGAATACCTTTCTTCAAAAGAATCGGGCGTGGTGGGGTTACCTCTTTGGGAATAAAACCATGGAACGTGATAATTTACTTCGTATCAAACCCATCGTGGACGCCTGTAAAAGCATGAAAAAAACCCGGACAGGGGCACTGATTGTCTTCGTTAAACTATACGACACCCAATTATTCGAAAACAGTTGTGAGATTATTGATGCCAAAATTTCCAAACGCCTACTGGAAAGCATTTTTCAAAAACACAGTCCGCTTCATGACGGGGCTGTCGTCATTGCGGAAAACAGGATTAAAAGTGCCAGTTGCATCCTTCCTTTAAGTGACAACGACTCTCTGCCTGCCCAGTTTGGTTTAAGACACCGCGCCGGAATAGGCATTTCTGAAAATACCGATGCCGTGGCCCTCATCATCTCGGAAGAAACGGGCGAAATTGCCTATGCCAAACAGGGACGCGTTCGAATGAACGTTTCTTTTGGAGAGTTGGAAAAACTCCTCAATAAAGATTTCTAACAGCCCCTCAGGTAGCCACTATCAGGCATAAAAAAACCCGTTTCTCTTATGAAAAACGGGAATCTATCAATGGGCAGATGATTAGCAATATTGCTCAAAAGCACCGATCAGGTTCTCGGCAATCATTTGTGCCGGACGTCCTTCAATCTGGTGGCGTTCAATCATATGTACCAGTTTACCATCTTTGAATAAAGCCATCGCCGGCGAGGAAGGGGGATATGGCAACATATAAGAACGTGCACGATCCACGGCTTCTTTTTCCATTCCGGCAAATACGGTGACCAGTTTTTGAGGATGTTTCGGATTTGAAGCAGCCAGTTTAGCTGCAGGGCGGGCATTTGCCGCTGCACAACCGCACACCGAGTTCACCACCACGAAGACGGTGCCTTCCCCTTTAATGGCCTGATCTACCTCTTCAGGTGTTTTCAATTCATCAAAACCTGCATTGGTTAATTCCGCACGCATAGGTTCTACTAAATACTCTGGATACATCTTAATATAGTTTATGTTATTTTATGCAAAGATAAGAAAGAATTCACGTTAATGAATGAGGCCTCATAAAATAACAATCTCCTGACGATCAAAACAGCCCCTCCCCTCCCCGGTTCGATAGCTGTTAATCGGGCTCTACGGTATACCGGAACTGCTTTTTCATCGCAGCAAGATGGTGCCTGTTCACGTCCTGTCTGAAACGCTCAAAATCGAAATCACTGGCAATGCCTGCATCGAGCAGGCAACACGTAAGCTGTGGTTGGAGACTCTCAAAATACTCCGTAAAATTACTCACCCATATCAACTGACAAGGACCTTTCGTTTCATGGAGAATTTCCCTGACACCCGGTTTAAGATCCAGGTAGCGCACGTACGATGACTCAAGCATCGACTGCGGATAAAACAAAAAGACATTCCCCGGTTCACTCAGAATATCCGCCGCATACGAGAGGCTTTCTTTCACACTTTCTGTTCCGGGTTCAACAGAAAAGCTCCCGAGGTACCGAAGCCAGGGCCGTTTCTGCACTTGTTTTTTTAACGACATAATGTACAACCCTTTGAGCGAGGGCTCCTGTTTCAGCAACACCTTATAAGCAATATACATAGACCACATGCCATCCCAAAAACCGGTATGATTACTCATCAGCAAATACGAATGTCCCCGCTTAATCGGAATATCTTTGATGCGGATCTTGAACTTCCACTCTAAAAAACGGCATAACCAAGCTCCTAAAAAGATATACACCCAAGCTGGAAGAGGTTTCGCTTTAATGATCATAGCCAATTTCCTTTAAATAACCTGCCAGCTTCTCATTGACCATGTCGTGTCCTTCTTCCAGCAGTTGCGTTCTTACCCGCACTAAAGATAGCAGAAAATCACCTCCAATGGAAGGCGGGAAAAGCGGATCTTTTTTGCCAAAGAAAAAGAACACGGGTATTTCACGGGTATTCAGCTCTTTTTTAAGCGTCTCCAGGTCCGGACGCAAAAACCGCAAATAAGTGACACTGTAATAAAAGGCCATGCGGAGCTCGCGGGTAGCCATCTCCTTTTTAAGGATCTGCTGATTGTCCTCATCTGTCATTTTCAGATTCTTCGCAATCGCCAGTAGCCAATGAAGAGCATACTTACTCCGGCAGAGCTGTCTAAACAGGGAGTTAAGAATTGGCTGATGGCCCAACAGGTGAAAAACGGGTGGAATACCTAAAAAAGCGGGTGCCAACAGCGCCATGCGTTCGATAGAAAATCGCCCGCTTTCCGCCAATACCATTGCGTAATTGGTTCCCAGCGAATAGGCTATGACACTAAAGTTTCGAATGCCTTCCGCCTCGCAAAAATTCTGGATCAATGCGCAAAAAGCGTCTTTTGACAAACCCTTTTTCAAATGAGCGGGGGACATATCTTTCAACACCGTTTGCTCATGAAAAAAAAGGTCAAACCCATAAAAACAGTACTGATCACCCAGCTGCGATTCCAGCATGCGAAACTGACGACCGTGCATTCCATATCCATGAAAGCAAAGCATGACTTTTTCTCCCCGGCCAAAACGGTAATAGTGCAAATGGGCTAAAGGATGATCAAAAAAATGACTTGTCATACGCGTTTAAAGCTAAAACAATCTTTTTGAAGCACCAAAATTTATGGAATGTGGAAATAACATACATCCTATAATAAGGGGAAGGCCCATTTTTCCACCTCGACCGCATCTCCCCCCCAAGAGCTAAGGCAAAAAGATTAAAAGAGAAAGATTCCTTTCCCACGCTAACCTCTATAACCAAACGGCAAACCTGTTGGAGCGATTTATTCACCATCGGAAGAAACTTTCAAAACTCTCTAATACATCCAGGGGTTTCCTGTACTTTTTCTTTGTTCCTTGTTTCCTTTATTTCTTCCCATCTTTTATAAGGTAACTTATATTTTTCCTCAACAAAATAAAGACGCCATCGCCAGAAAGCCAACGGATTCTTTGAAAATAAACGATACACTTGTTTGTCCTTAAGATCGGGATTTTTGTCCAGACAAAACTTATGCCTATTTTTTAGCATTTTGAAATTACGGCTCATAAACTCTGTAAAGGTGAGATGCCCATTATAAGTACTATACCTATAATGTCCTTCATCTAAAAACAAAGTAAATATGGACGTAATTGGATGGATATTGGATATGACAATGATACCTACAATTCCAACCCATACTTTTTTAAATCGTTTCATTTAGTAAAAATTTTAGTTATAACTATCGATATCTTCTTCGTATCCAGAAAATAGTGATGCTCCCGGATTTGGTGGTTATATGTCTGTTTTTATACAGCCCATTTGGAGTTTCACCATAATTTACGACAACTAACGGTCCTCCATTACTGTTACTGATGGCAAAAACATAGCCTTGGCTATTAAATACATCCAGTGCAAACTGAATACGATCATAAGCGGTCATTTGATAATCGTGGTTCCTGGCTACTTCTATTAACAAACTTGGCTCTGCGAAAATATTGCCGTATAAGCCTTTTTTTCATTTTTGATCATCAAACAGGTGGAAGCGTGACCTTCAACTAAGTTTCCTTCTCTTTTAATTTTGGCATTTAGTCGGCAGGACACACTATCTGATCGTTTGTAATTTCGGTGTCGCCCAGTCAGGTTCCCAATTATACCCTTATCGTTCTTTGATGCAAATCTGACCTGTAGTTTTAGTCAATAAAATTCATTTTTCCGATTACTTAATCGCTCGCCAAAAATGGTGATTATTTAGACAATGTGGCATTCTGAACAACTTCAGCCTCTTTTTCTTTCTCATATTCCAACACTTCATCTTTTGACATGACAGAATGAATAAAATGATCATTGCACTAAATATTCAAAAACTCTTCATTCTTCGCTTAATGCGAACAACATGCAACAGATTTTATATTTTATTTTCATATAAGCTAATAAGTTTAGATATAAAAGTTATAAGAATACCTGTCTCTTTAAAATATAAAGAGATTTTATCAATTCCATTTTACATACAGTCTTTGTTCTGCAGTAAGGATATCGAGATAGTAAAAAGAGTTGTCAGTGAGCGTTAAAACTTGCAGTCAAGCCCTAAATTAGAGTTTTTTTTCAAAATAAAAAATATCTTTTTATACGCAAAATACCCTATGAGCGAAAGTTCAAATCTTAGGGTTAAAAATTAAAGGGGGAAATCAAAATGGTCTACTAATCGAAACAGACAGGAAACTGTCGAATGGTTGAATTTAAATTTCAGTCTCGAGAGAGCGAACATGGGAATATTTAAAATACACTAACCAACTACACTTATCAGAATTTTGAAAGATGATCATATACCAGGGTCCTAGTTGAGCACGCCTGTTTATTAGGCGAAAGTAATCTTAACGTATAATTTCAGGGATACGTTTATTCCTTCCATCCTTGCATTCACTATTCACATCTATTTTATGTATTTTTGTGGGGCGTTAAAAATGTGGATTGTCAGCTTTGCACAAACCACATTTAAAAACGACAAAATATTGAATTACAACTCATTAAAAACAAATACTTATGTCATCAGTAGAGACAAGTTACCTTCCTTACAAAGTAAAGGACATTTCACTGGCAGAATGGGGTCGCAAAGAAATTGAGCTGGCAGAAGCAGAAATGCCTGGCTTGATGTCCTTGCGCAAAGAGTTTGGTCCTTCCAAGCCCTTAAAAGGAGCCCGCATTGCCGGCTGCCTTCACATGACCATTCAAACCGCAGTTTTAATTGAAACCTTAATTGAGCTGGGAGCAGAAGTCACCTGGTCTTCTTGCAATATATTCTCCACTCAGGACCATGCCGCTGCTGCTATTGCTGCTGCCGGTGTACAGGTATATGCCTGGAAAGGATTAAGTGAAGAAGAATTTAACTGGTGCATTGAACAAACGCTTCATTTCGGCCCGGATCGTCAGCCCCTCAATATGATTTTGGACGACGGAGGTGACCTGACCAACATGGTATTTGATCAATATCCGGAATTGATTGCGAACATCAAAGGGCTTTCAGAAGAAACCACCACTGGTGTTCACCGTTTATATGAGCGCATGAAAAACGGCACCCTGCATTTACCGGCAATCAATGTAAATGATTCGGTAACCAAATCCAAGTTTGACAATAAATATGGCTGTCGGGAATCATTGGTAGACGCGATACGTCGTGCAACAGACCTCATGCTGGCGGGTAAAGTGGCCGTAGTTTGCGGATATGGCGATGTAGGAAAAGGTTCGGCTGAATCACTTAGCTCCCAAGGCGTACGTGTCATCGTCACGGAAATCGACCCCATCTGTGCCCTACAGGCAGCCATGGAAGGGTATGAAGTGAAACGCCTCAGCACCGCTGTGAAAGAAGCGGATATCGTGGTTACCACTACCGGCAATTGTGACATTGTACGTGCAGAGCATTTCAAAGCATTGAAAGACAAAGCGATTGTCTGTAACATTGGTCATTTCGACAACGAAATTGACATGGCCTGGTTAAACAGGGAATACGGGCATACCAAAGTGGAAATTAAACCACAGGTAGACAAATATACCATCGATGGAAAAGATGTCATCGTACTGGCCGAAGGCCGTCTAGTGAATTTGGGTTGCGCCACCGGACATCCAAGTTTCGTGATGAGTAATTCATTCACCAACCAGACTTTGGCTCAGCTCGAACTATGGACCAACCCGGGAAAATACGAAAACAAAGTTTACGTATTACCTAAACACCTGGACGAAAAAGTAGCCCGCCTTCACTTAGAGAAAATCGGTGTGGAACTGGAAACACTTGACCCACATCAGGCCGACTATATTGGTGTGCAGGTGGAAGGGCCTTATAAACCGGATACCTACCGTTATTAAAATTTTTAACTGTCCGGGAAAACCTTTCCGGACAGCTTTTTCATGCTTATTCAAAAGACGATATGAAACAATTGGGATGGTTGTTTTGCCTGTTATTCAGTTCCCTGCTCATTCATGCGCAAAACAAGAAAAAAAACGAGAAACTTGAAGGTCAAATCGTGGAAATTTCCTGTGGCGAATGCCAATTCAAACTGCCTGGAAAAAGCTGTGACCTTGCGATCCGCATGGATGGAAAAGCATATTTCGTGGATGGAAAAAACATCAACGATTTTGGAGATGCGCACGCCAAGGATGGTTTTTGCAACGCGGTCAGAAAGGCGAAAGTGACCGGCGAATTTCGCAAACAGCGCTTCAAAGCAAGCAAGATTACTTTGCTGCAGCCCTAAAGTCAGAACCGGGCACGATCAAAAGAGACCAAAAAGGTCGTGCCTATTTCATGAGAAATAATGTCTATTGAGGCTCCGTTCTCATCGGCATATTTTTTTGCCAGCATTAGTCCAATTCCAATGCCCTTTTCATTCTTTGTCCCGTAGGTCGAAATGTCTTTCCCCACCGCTTTAAAAAGACGCTCTCTTTTTTCGGCAGGAATACCTACCCCCGAATCGCGCACATGCAACCTCACCCGCTCCGCTGTGATTTCGTACTTAAGACTTACCAAACCTCCTCTATCTGTAAACTTAATCGCATTGCTGATCAGGTTTTGAAGAATGATCCGTACATGCTGCAGATCGGCAAACACAAACGCATCGTTGTGAATTTCCTGATGCAGTTCAATTTCCTTCTCCACGGCCTGGAAACGCAATACCGACAGAAGCTGATCCACTAACTGCGGTAAAGAAAGCACTTTCTTTTCTGTCTTTACTGCCCCTTTTTGATTACTGGCCCACAACAAGAGGTTATCCAGCATAGTAGCGGTGGCGGTTACTTTCTCGAGAAAACCATCCAGGATCATTCGCGCCTCCTCCAGAGTCAAATCCTCCGATCGAACAAGCTCCAGGGTTTGAATAAGGGAGGCAATCGGGCTTCGTAAATCATGACCAATGACCGAGAAAAGCTGATCTTTGCTATGATTCAGGTTCTCCAAGGATTTATTTTGTGTCAAAATCTGATCTTTTTGCAAGGCAATGTCCTCATTCCGTTGAATCAAATCCCGATTTAACCGTTTTACCTTCAGCTGATTTCGATAAATCAACGCTAAGATCAGCACCAGTGACAGGGCCAGGCTCCCCACAACAGCAATGATCATTCTGTTCAGTTCTTCCCGCTGCTTCTTAATCAGAATTTGATGTGACAATTCTTCATTTTCGATCTCTTTCTGTTTCAAATGAAGCCGGTTGATTTCCTTGTCTTTCTTCTCACTATACAGTTTCTCGTGGTACAACTTATTTTGTTCCAAATGCACATAGGCTTCTTTATGCATTCCGATCGCTGCATAACTTTTATGCAATGCTTCGTGGGCCCGCTCAATATCCCAGTTTGCCTTTACCTTCTCCGCAAAAACAAGCCCTTTCTTTCCTTCTTCAATGGCCATCGAATAATTTCCCAAAGCGTGATGCGCCAGAGCCATTCCTGTATAGGCAAACGCATTTTCCCATTCATTCTGATACGCTTTATAATCGGTTACCATCCTGAAATAAGTGAGTGCTTTGACATACTCCTTCTCCCGGAAAGCAAAATCTCCGAGCTTATTGATACTCATCGTGTACATCCGGATATTCTTCGACTCTAAGCTCAATTGCCTGCATTCCTCTACTACTGCCAGAGCCTCTGCCGGCTTGTTCATCTCTGTATAGCAGATCCCGATATTGAAAAGATTCGCGACTACTGCATTGGTATCCTTTTCCTTTAAGTTGATCTCTTTTGACCGCTGAAATTCGAGCAGGGCGTCGCGGACCTTATCCTGCGCCAAAAAAACCAGTCCGATCACATTCCTGCTCTTCCCGATACCCATCTGATAATCCACTTCTTCACTGAGCTCTTTGGCTTTCCAGCTATGCGTCATGACCTCGTCGTACTCTCCTTTTGTATAAGATGCGCGGGAAAGGTTGAGGTGCGCATTGATTTCTCCTAACACGTATCCGGTCTTTTTGGAATACGCTAAGGCCTTCCTTGCGTAAAAAAAACCACTGTCTACATTGACATACACATAATAATAGGCGGAATCGTTTAATCGGTCAATGGCTTTCTGTTCCCCCTTCTGACCCAGATTATCCGGTACATGTTGAAAAGCCCTGACAGGCATGAAAGAGACGGAAGGAGCTAAGATCAAAAAGACAATAGTCGACAGAAACCAAAAACGCATGTACGAATATAATCATTATCTCCAGTGAATAGCTACTTCTGCATCAGGGAATCATATTTTTACGCTACCTTTGTAAAATGACAAAACTTTCGGTTAACATCAATAAAATCGCGACCCTTCGAAATAGTCGTGGCGGGCAGAACCCTGATTTGTTAAAAGTAGCCCTGGATTGTGAAGTATTTGGTGCACAAGGCATCACGGTTCATCCCAGGCCTGACGAAAGACACATTCGCTATACGGATGTATATGCCTTAAAAGAAGCTATTCACACGGAGTTCAATATAGAAGGGAATTGCCGTGAACAAAAATTTGTAGACCTCGTCCTTGCCAATCGTCCTCATCAAGTAACCCTGGTTCCGGACTCCGACGGACAAATTACATCCAACCATGGATGGGATACGATGAAACACCGTGATTACCTTAAAGAAATGACTACCCTTTTTCAAAAAGAGGGCATTCGGGTATCTATTTTTGTGGATCCCGTAGTTGAGATGGTGAAAGGGGCACTGGCTACAGGTGCTGACCGCATTGAACTGTATACGGAATCCTATGCAAAAGGCTACCTTCAGGATCCGGCGAAAGCCATCCTCCCTTATCAGGAGGCAGCTCAGAAAGCAACCGAACTGGGAATTGGCATCAACGCCGGACATGACCTCGACCTCCATAATCTTGCCTACTTTGCGCAGCACATTCCCGGATTACTGGAAGTTTCCATCGGACATGCGCTGATCTGCGATTCGCTCTACCTCGGACTGGAAAACACCATTCAGCTCTACTTAAAACAGCTTCACGTTTAATGACCCTCATTTAGCAATCCGAATGGTTAAAGGAATTTTGTTGGTGTTACTCGGAGCATGTAGCTTCGGCATCCTGTCTACATTTGTAAAGCTGGCTTATGCAGACGGGTATCATCTGGGAGATGTGACAGGCACACAGGCTTTTTTTGGTGCCCTGATGCTTTGGGCTCTCTGCTTTTTCTCCCGCAAGAAGATCCGCAAAAAGGCTCCTGCTCCCCATACACACTGGGCTTGGTTAATGTTGGCAGGGTGTTCCACTGGATTGGTTAGTGTGCTTTACTACCAATGCGTGAAACTCATTCCCGCTTCCATGGCCATTATCCTGCTTATGCAGTTTGTATGGATCAGCATGCTGCTCGAATTGCTGATTTTCAAGAAACGTCCTACCCTCCTGCAACTGTTGGCAGTCGTTTTATTGATTCCTTCCACCCTGTTAGCAAGTGGTTATTTTCAAAGTGAACAAAACGAGCTCAACCCGCAAGGCCTCCTGTATGGTTTACTTGCAGCATTTACATATGCCCTTTTCTTACTGCTCAACGGACGGCTCGGAAATGATCACCACCCCCTACGTAAAAGTGCTTTGATGATTTCCGGTGCCTGTTTACTCATCTTTATTCTTTTTCCCCCTTTCTTCCTGATCAATGGGACACTGGGGGGCAGCCTGCTCAAATGGGGTCTTGTCCTTGCTGCCTTCGGTACAGTGATCCCCCCTTTGTGCTTTGCATCAGGCATTCCCAAAATAGGTCTCACCCTAAGTGCCATTCTTAGCGCCGCCGAACTCCCCGTTGCTGTATTGATGTCCTCTCTCGTACTACTGGAACCTGTGGGCTTGGATCGTTGGACAGGCGTATGCATTATTTTGTTCGCTGTGATTTTACCAAATTTGGAAAATTTAAAAAAGCCGAATATCTTTAAGCAAACATAAACCTTAGCTACAAAAGCACAAACGACCCGGCATTTAGGTCCTAATCTGTCATACCATGAAAAAAAAATCACTTATCTTCCTTTGCTTTTTCCTATTCCTTGGCATTCTTAGCTGTAAAGATGTCTCTAAAATCAATTCGGAAGAGGCCAGTGAAGTGATCACCAACTACCTTAAAATCAATCCGGAATACAAAACCACCCGCTTTGATTTTGGCGAACTCAAGTTTAACAGTCGAAATGAGATGCTTGAGTTGGAAAAATACCGTCAGCTGGAAGAAGAAGGTTACATTACCCTCACCCTGTTAGATTCCAAAAAGAAATTTCTTTCCAAAGACAGCAGCTTCGTTTATCTTGTAAAGCTCACGGATAAATCCAGAGAGTATGTTCTGAAACAAGATCAGCAGAAAGCCACGGTAAAAGCGGTAATCTATGAGCTGACGGACGAAAAGCCGGTCGACTTTAACAGGATCAATGACAATCATGCTAAAGTGACGGTATCTCTTCAGAAAAAGAATACCGTGTTCGCTCCTTTCCAGAAAAACAGCAGCGATCACAGCGACTTCATCACGAAAACTTACCGCCTGAAACTCCATAAAGAGGAGGGCTGGAAAGTACAGTAAAAGCGTCTTCTTCTTTCTTTCGAAACTGGTAATTCAACCAGGTATTTAGTTGATTTGCCTTCCCCTAAAGAGGTTTCCCTATCCGCTTATGACCTCCTCTATTCGCGGCTGAAACAATTTTGATACCTGAAAATGAGCATAAATTTATTTACCTTTGCGCGATCAAATATTGCTATCCATCATGAGCTTAAACATTCATTACCAAGAAGATTTCCAGAACCGTCATATTGCCCCCAATGCGGAAGATACTACGGCAATGTTGAGTACCATCGGCGTGTCCTCGATCGAAGAACTGATCGAACAGACCGTTCCTGAACAAATCCGACTAAAGCAACCCCTGAACTTGGCACCCGCGAAGTCGGAAGTGGATTACCTCCGGGATCTGAAGCAGAAAGCTTCCCTGAATAAAGTTTTTAAATCGTTCATCGGACAGGGTTATTACGATACGATTACACCGGGCGTGATTCTGAGAAATGTATTCGAAAATCCGGGATGGTATACGCAATACACCCCTTACCAGGCAGAAATTGCACAAGGCCGTTTACAGGCACTGCTGAACTTTCAAACCATGGTGATTGACCTAACCGGCATGGAAATCGCAAACGCTTCCCTCCTGGACGAAGGAACGGCAGCGGCAGAAGCCATGTTTATGCAATTCAGTCTCCGTAAAAACCAGGCTTCTACTAAATATTTTGTCTCCGAACATATCTTCGAGCAAACCATTGATATTCTGAAAACCAGAGCCAATCCCTTTGGCATTGAACTGGTTATTGGCCACCATGAAACTTTTGTGGCCGATGATACCTTTTTTGGTGCCATTGTACAATATCCCGCGGCGAACGGAGAGGTCTATACATACGAAGCACTGGCCACTACCCTTCACGCTCAAAACATTAAACTAACCGTTATCGCCGACTTATTAAGTCTTACCTTACTCACTCCCCCGGGAGAATGGGGTGCCGATGTGGTGGTAGGAACTACCCAGCGTTTCGGAGTTCCGATGGGTTTCGGAGGACCGCATGCCGCTTATTTTGCGACGAAAGAAGAATATAAAAGATCCCTTCCTGGGCGCATCATTGGTGTCAGCATCGACACACATCAGGAATATGCGTTAAGAATGGCTTTACAAACGCGCGAACAACATATTCGCAGAGATAAAGCGACTTCAAACATTTGTACCGCACAGGCATTGTTAGCAATCATGGCAGGTTTCTATGCCGCCTATCATGGACCTAAAGGGCTGAAATTAATTGCTGAACGGGTGCACGGACTAACAGTCAGCCTGGCAAAGTCGATCCAATCCATTGGTTACACCGTAAATAACAGCGTCTTCTTTGACACCATTGAAGTTCCTCTTGATGACTTGTGTGGGGCCATTCATAAAGATTGTCTTGATCATAACATCAATCTCTTTTACATGGGCGATACGGTACGTATCTCTTTAGACGAAACAACTACCTTTGAAGACATCAAAGAGTTAGTACGTATCTTTTCTAAAGTAAAAGCCATCGCGACCGACCATGTACAGGTAGTGACCGATGTGGAAAGCTGTGTTCCTGCTGCGCTTCAACGTAGCTCTTCCTATCTGACACACCCGGTCTTTAACAGCCACCACTCCGAGCATGAAATGCTCCGCTACATCAAATCACTTGAGGCAAAAGATCTTTCTCTCTGTCATTCCATGATTGCGCTGGGATCCTGCACAATGAAGCTGAATGCCACTACGGAAATGATTCCGGTTACATGGCCGGAATTTGGGGGCATCCATCCATTTGCCCCGGCCGATCAGGTGCTTGGTTATTATACCGTCTTCAATGAACTGGATCAATGGTTAAGTGACATCACCGGTTTTGCAGCCATGAGTTTCCAACCGAATGCAGGGGCACAGGGAGAGTATGCCGGGCTAATGGTGATTCGTGCGTATCATCAGGACCGCGGGGATGTTAATCGCAACATTGCTTTAATCCCAGCTTCTGCCCACGGAACAAACCCCGCCTCCGCAGCGATGGCAGGAATGAAGATTGTAGTAGTAAAATCCCTTCCAAACGGAAACATTGACGTAGACGATCTACGTGCAAAAGCAGCAACACATGCCCATGAACTCTCTTGTCTGATGGTAACCTACCCGTCTACACACGGGGTGTTTGAAGAAAGCATCATTGATATCTGCAACATTATCCACGAGCATGGCGGACAGGTCTATATGGACGGAGCCAACATGAATGCTCAGGTAGGATTAACCAGTCCTGCCACGATTGGAGCGGATGTTTGCCACCTGAATCTACACAAGACTTTCTGCATCCCTCACGGAGGAGGAGGTCCGGGCATGGGTCCCATTGGGGTAGCCGCCCACCTGGTCAAATACCTTCCGGGACATTCGGTTGTGGATATCCAGAAAGAAAAATCCATCTCTGCCGTTTCTTCAGCTCCATGGGGTTCGGCATCGATCCTGCTTATTTCTCACGCCTATATTGCGATGATGGGAGGCGAAGGGTTAACCAATGCCACCCGTTACGCCATCTTGAACGCCAACTATATCAAAGCCCGTCTGGAGAATCACTATCCGGTCTTGTATTCCGGAAGCAAAGGACGCTGTGCGCACGAAATGATCCTGGATTGCCGTGGCTTCAAGAACTTCGGTATCGAAGTAGTAGACATCGCCAAGCGATTGATGGATTATGGGTTCCACGCTCCCACAGTATCTTTCCCTGTCGCTGGCACGCTAATGGTCGAACCTACCGAAAGTGAACCTAAACATGAACTGGATCGTTTCTGTGAAGCCCTGATTGCCATCCGAAGGGAAATTGAGGCCATTGAGCAGGGACACAGCGACCAGTTAGACAATCCGCTAAAAAATGCCCCACATACCGCGGCAGTCGTGACGGCAGATGAATGGCCACACGCCTATAGTCGTCAAACGGCTGCCTTCCCTCTCCCTTATGTCAGTGAACGCAAATTCTGGCCTTCCGTAGGGCGTGTGAACGATAGCCACGGCGACCGTTCGCTTATCTGCTCATGCCCTCCATTAGAGAGCTACGTAGAAGAAGAAGTAAGCCTTTCTTAAAAAACAAACGCCCTGACCCATTGCAATGATCAGGGCGTTTGTTTTTTCTTGCATTTGTCCCCTTTTTTTCTTATCTTTAAGAAGAGGCCTTCTGCTTTCACATTTCAATATTAAAATCTTTTTCATTAATTGATGTCCCCGATGACCTTTTTCATTTGTCTTTGGATTGTTTAATTAACTATTTTCAAACATGAAAGAATTTCTTTTACTGATCCGCGAAGATGCCGGATATGGCCAACTTTCTCCTGCCGAAATGCAGGAAGACATCGAAAAACACCTCGCCTGGGTGGAAGACCTGGTAACTAAAGGACATTTTAAGGACGGGAATCCACTGGAATCTGCAGGCAGTGTTATCAAAGGGAAAGAAGCCCTCATTACTTCCGGACCTTACATCGAGTCCAAAGAATGCATTAGTGGGTATTACTTTTTACTGGCAGCCTCCCTGGAAGACGCCACGGCTTTGGCCAGTCAGTGCCCGGCACTGGAGGCCGGTGCAACGCTCGAAATCCGTGAAATCATGGCGACGGATGCCTGAGGAATCTCATGAGTTTTTAACCGCACATCTTTTCCGGGAGTTTTCGGGGAGGATGTGCGCTATTTTATGTCGTCAATATGGAATCCATCACCTGGATACCATCCTCGACAGCATTCAGGACTCTTTCGAAAGCGCCCTCCAACACTGGCGCTATCAGCCACTTCCCAAACATCCCGAAGGCTGGCTGTTGACCACCGCCCGCCGAAAGTTTCTCAATCAACTTAAACGCCACCAGCGGGGAGAAGAAATTATCCGCGAACAAGAAGACCGATTATACCCCGTCTCGCATGATGATCCCTTTCAGGATTCTGTCCTGATCGACGATCAGCTCCGGCTCCTTGCCGCCTGCTGTCACCCCAGATTAAGTACCTCGGGACAAATCATTCTTACCTTGCACATCTTATGTGGTTTTGGCATTCTGGAAATCGCAACAGCCCTATCGATGAAAGAGGAACGGGTTAAAAAAATTCTTTTCAGAGCAAAGAAACTCCTGGCAGCTTATCCCGATCTTTTCCGTGAAAATCCCGTGCAGGTCATCATAAGCAGACATGAGGTCATTAGCACCATCCTCTACCTGCTGTTTAATGAAGGGTATAAAACGACACGTAAAAAAGAAGGAATCGCGGCAGACCTATGCTATGAAGCATGTCGGCTGGCAAAGTTAATTCTTCCTCACCACCCTCATCCACATGAAATTCATGGCTTACTAGCCCTGTTTTTCTTTAACATTTCGCGCTTCCCCGCACGACTTGATTCGGAGGAATGTTGGTATGACCTGGAGGAGCAAGACCGGACCCGTTGGGATCAATTGCTCATTAAAGAAGGTTTTTTTCACCTGGGAAAAGCCCGTCAGCTTAAAACGCTTCATCCTTATTACCTTGAAGCCCTTATCAGCGCTCTTCATTGCAGCAGCCTCCATTTTGATGAAACCCCCTGGGAACAAATCGCTCATCTGTATGAACTCCTCGAAAAAAGCCATGGAGCTTCTCCTTTTATCAAGCTAAATAAAATTGTGGCAACGGCTTACGTAACACCATCCCCCTTACTTATCGACGAACTAAAGAAAATAGAAGGGGCGTTTACAGGCTATAACCAATACCAATACTTGGCAACCATGGCACATCTACAGGAAAAAATGAATGCAAAAGAAACGGCCTTGCAAACGTGGCAACAAGCCCTCAAATGCAGACTGGCTCCGGCAGATGAAAAGTACATTTACAAAAGAATAAGAAAGATAAGCATGCGCCTTCTTCCCCTACTTTTACTATCCCTATTTTCCCTGTTAAGCCTTCCCTCTCAGACCTCTGCACAAACCAAAGGGGTAGAAAAAGGCGAATGGACCCCTTATCGCCCGGCGATCCGAACAGAGATCGGGCTTCACCCCCGCTTTTTTGCTTCCGCAGGACTGGCAAGGCACCGCTTCCTCTACAACGATCTGGGATACGCCTCAAAAGTCCAGTACATTGCCCTAGAGTGGAGTGCAGCATCCGCTTCCCATAAAAACAGCTATGCGTTAAAAGCAGGTTATGAACTCAATGCACGAATCCTTGCCTTAGGATTGGAAGGGAAATACCTCAGTAATTTTGAGCGGCATCAGTTTGGTATTAATCCCCGAATTGGTCTGGGTTTTATGGGATTTGTACAACTCATGTATACACGTCAAATCCGCATTATCGGAAAGCCAGTTCCCGGAATAAGCCCCCACGAGTTTGGTTTGAACCTGCAAATCCCGTTACATCATAACCGTCCTTAAGTCGCACTCTTTTTTCATCTCTCCGTCAAAATCATACATTTAACCGTTTCTTTTTATTCCTTATCGTATCTTTGTTAACAGTGTTAACCACATGTGTGTTTATCCCTGTGCAACAAAAGAGAAACTCAGTACAAAAAGAACAGATCAGAGAAGCGATCCTGACAGCGGCACAAGCCCTGATTCTTCAGGGAGGCTGGCAAACCGTTTCCATGCGAAAGATTTCGGAAGCCATCGGTTACAGTTTACCAATTGTGTATCGCCATTTTGAAAGTAAAGACGCACTGATGGAAGATTTTGTAAAAAAAGGATTTGAACAACTCAACATACATCTTCTTCTTGCCATCGTCCCCTCCGAAACTACCGCTCAGCAACTGCAGGCGCTTGCCGCTGCATATACCGGGTTTGCGCAGGAGGAAAGTGCCTATTATCAGCTGATGTTTGGATTGGGAATGCCGAGTTGTGACCGCATGAATCAACTTCCCGAACTTTCTGCTTTCCGACAAACATTGGTGAATGCCATTGAGCCCTTGCTCCACGCTCAGGAACAGGAACTATTGGCCTTGAAATTTCATTCCTTCTGGTCTATCCTTCATGGGCTGAGTTCCATCCGCTTCATTTATCATGAACAAGGAGAAACTCTTCAGAAACAAGTATTAACAGATGTGGTAAACGGATTTATTTTGAACATTAATAATTGACTAATAAGATGAATTTAAAAGAAGCATTGAACTGGCGTTACGCCACTAAAAAGATGAACGGCAAAGTTGTCCCACAGGAACAAGTCGATCAAATTCTGGAAGCGGCACGCCTGGCTCCAAGTTCTTCCGGCTTACAACCCTACCAGATCATCGTCATCACCGATCCGGAGTTAAAAAAACAGCTTCAGGCTCACAGCTTTAATCAGTCTCAGATTGTAGATTCGTCTCACCTGCTGGTATTTGCGGCATGGGATAAATATACCGAAGAACGCATTCGCGGGGCTTTCCAGCGCATGAACATGGAACGTGGATTGCCCGATTCCGGTACGGCGGATTACGTAAACAGCCTGATTTCCTTGTATACCCCTTTGAGTGCGGAAGAAAACTACCATCATGCAGCCAAACAGGCCTATATCGCATTCGGTATGGCCATCGCTCAAGCTGCGCTCTTGCAGGTAGATGCCACCCCCATGGAAGGATTCGACCGGGAAAAATACAATGAAATCCTTGGACTGAAAGCTCTTGGTTTGAGTGCCGTTACCCTTCTGCCATTAGGCTACCGTGAAACAGAAGGCGATTGGCTGGTAAATCTGAAAAAAGTAAGAAAACCGCAAAAAGATTTCATCATTGAACGCGCTCCTTCACTCGTTTAAACAAGAAGAGGCTTAAGATTCTTTTCAGAAAAAGCATGAAGTTTATTCACTTCATGCTTTTTTTTCATCCTTCCGCGTCTGTCCCAAAGACCTAAAATCCATCAGTCATTTGTGAAATTTTGTTAAAGATCCTCTACAATATGGCTCTTTCGCTAATATTTCAATATATTAGCCAATACTATTGATCAAATTTTATTTCATGAAGTTCCTCCGTATTGCATTTCTATTTTTCTTCAGCATTGGTGTTCTATTTACCGCAAACGCACAACAGGACAGTGTGGTGCTAAAACAGCTATTGGATAAAACAAAACGGTTAAGCGACGAGCAGCCTGTAGAAAAAGTATACCTGCATTTTGATAAACCCTATTATGCGGTGGCAGATACGATTTGGTTCAAAGCCTATCTTACGATCGAACAGAACCTGCCTTCACCACTAAGTAAGATTGTGTATATCGATGTGCTCACGGCAAAAGACTCAGTGGTTCAAACGCTGAAATTGCCGGTTAAAAATAGTGTAGCCTATGGCAATATCCCTCTTAACATGGGGACTTATAAACAGGGCAATTACTACATCAAAGCCTACACCCGATGGATGCTCAACTTTCCACAGGATTATTTTTTTAGTCGGCCTTTCACCATTGGGGAAGCCATCGATAAAGAATTGAATACCTACATTTCATTTCAAAATGAAAAAGCGGATAAAAACATTAAAACCACCGTTAAGATCCAATTTAAGGATATGGGCAAGAAAGTCCATGCCAATAAATCGGTAAACTGGCGTATCTTCTCGAATTACGATGAATTTGTCCGTGGGCGCGGCACTACCGATCAGCATGGGGTACTCACCCTTTCTGTGACCAGTAAAAACGGCGAGCCCATCACGAACGGGGTCATTGTTACCGATCTCACGGTTGCGGAAAAAAGCACGTCATCTGCTACTTTTAATCTCAAACAGCGCCTGGACGAAATGGACATCCAGTTTTTCCCTGAGGGAGGCCGGCTCATTAATGGCATCGCCAACCAGGTAGGTTTCAAGGCACTTTCCTCGAACGGACTGGGGCTCGATGTCAAAGGAATTATCTACGATGGTCAACAAAATGAAGTCGCCACATTCAGCTCTGCACATGCGGGAATGGGTTCTTTTTTCTTAAATCCAATTGCCAATCAGACTTATACCGCAAAGGTTACAACCAAGAATGGCCTCAGCCAAACATTGACTCTTCCAAAAGGAGAAGAGATGGGAATCGCGCTGCAGGCGGCAAGCCATACCGACGAATTCTTACAGCTGAAGATCATCGCCAGTGAAGCCTTTTTTGAGGCCCATAAAGGGAAATCATTCTTCATCACCGGATTAAACAGCAATGTGATTTATTACGCCGCAACAGTGAGACTTCAGCAGCAGTTGATCCAGTTAAAAGTTCCCAGAGAAAACTTTCCTGCAGGCATTGCACAATTCACCCTGTTCAACAATGAGAGTAACCCATTAACCGAACGACTCCTGTTCGTTTGGCATAAGAATAATCTAAATGTGACCATTAAATCCGATTTACCCAATTACAAGCCTCGTCAAAAAGTAACCTTGAATTTCACCGCGAGCTTTAACAATCAACCGGTATCAGGCGACTTCTCTGTAGCTGTTACAGATGAGGAAAAAGTACCTGTGGACGAACAAAATGAGACCACCATCTGGAGTTCCTTACTTCTGCAATCAGATTTAGCCGGCCACATTGAACAACCGAATTATTATTTTGTAAAGACAGACGACAAAAAATTATCGGACCTGGATAAATTAATGCTAACACAAGGCTATCGTCGCTTCTCCTTTAAAGAGATCCTTTCAGGGCGTTATCCGGCTGTCAGCTTCATGCCTGAACAAGGCATCAGTATTACCGGAACGCTTCGTGACCTGACAGGAATGCCTGTTCGAAAAGGAGCTCTTCGCCTAATGGTGACAGATAAACCAATTTCTGCAGAAATTGTGACCAGCAATACGGGTTTATTTAACTTTCAAAACCTGGTATTCCCGGATTCATCACAAGTGGTCATCAGTGCTAAATATAATCCCAATGCGGCCAATCTGATGATTATGGTCGATGGAATGCCTACAGCAGGGCCAGGAAAGAACCCCCATGTTTATGAAGAGGTGAATAACATAGACACGGTGATGTCAGCCTATCTTTCTAACAGTCAGCGTCAATACCGTTACCTTCGAACCTTAAAAGAAGTAGAGATCAAAGGAGCAGCCCCTAAAAAAGCCAGCCATATGGATCACCCTTCCCTCAGTGGCCTGGGGCCTATCGCTGACCATCAAATCGGAGCAGAAGTTTTCGACGGGTGCAATTTCCTGCTGGAGTGTTTAAAAGCCAGAGCTACCGGACTTACCTATGTCGATCAGGAACAAAAATTCTATGTGACCAGAGATTACAATTCCGGATCCCGTATTCCGGCACAGGTTTTTATCAATGGTACCCCCGTGGATGCCCGTGACCTGAACTCTGTAAATATGGCTGAGCTGGAATCCATTCAAATCTTTCTGCGCGATGCGTTGGGAACAGTTGACCGGCTTTATGGAACCCGTGGAGTGATGGTCATTAATACAAAAAAAGCCCCTGTAGGCAAGAAAATTTCCAAACAGGAATTCCTCGATATGATCCCCAAAAAGAACGTCATTACCTTCAACCCTATGGGATACAGCAAAGAACGTGAATTTTACTCTCCGAAATACCTTCCCAATATGGTCATGACCAGCAGCGATTTAAGAACGACCATTTATTGGAATCCAAAAGTAGTGACAAACGAAAAAGGAGAAAGCAGTGTGGAGTTTTTCAATGCAGATGGGAAAGGAAATTACCGCGTAGTGATTGAAGGATTTGATCAGGAGGGCAATTTGACTCGTGGTGTATTCCGTTATTCCGTGAAATAATTTTAATCACCAGGATTTAAACATCCCTTCCGAGAAAGGCGTTAGGCCTTCAGAACTCATTTCAATTTCAACGGAAGGGATGTCGATTTCTCCCTATTTCGGCGGATTTATCCGCTCCTTTATTCCTTCTGCCAAACCCATTAATCGTTGAGCAGCCTCCTTCGTCTGCTCCCTTTTGTTAAAATGAATTCGGACATATCCGGGCTTGGAAACCAGCTTGAAGCGCCCATACGATCCGAAACTACACCAGACATCCAACTCCCCTCTAACCTCTTCTTTCTTCAGATAATCGGCTAGGTACTCCTGTATTTCTCTTGTTTTACTTAATGGATAGTGTGCTTCAAAATCATATGCCTTATTCGTGGTTTCCACTTTTAGAGCTACCTGCCCACTTTCAGAGCGGCACCCAATCAGAGCAAGGCCGATAAGGGCGGTCCTCATTATTTTCTTTAATATCATCTTATTAAAACTAATTTATAGGGAAGGGGAAGAGTTAACCATTTCCTGCCCGGTTCTTCATATCGTCTGTGGCTGTGTTCCTGCTACGAGCAGATTTCACTTGCTGATTCCCAAAATTATAATTGACAGACAAGGCCACTCGGGTACTGACAAAACGATTTACAACACTTAAATCTACATTCTGATACTGAAGTCTTCCCTCCCAATGGTTGGTAGATAAAACATCATCTGCACTTAAACGCAACCTCCACTGCTTGTTTTTAAAGCTCTTTTGCAAACCTGCATTCAGCGCATATTGGGAAATAGTGGTCCGTTCTACCCCATGCACCCGTGGTGACAGGTACCAGAAGTTCAGTTCTAACATAAACTGGCGGGGAAGCTTGAATGAATGATTACTGTTTAAATTAAGGACCATTCTTCCGGCCTGATAAGCTGCTCCCTCCAGGTTTCCATCTGTAAAACGATTGTAATTCAAAGCGATATTTTGCTGCGTACTCCAGGCTTTTGTCAATTTTAACGGAAAATATAAGGCGGCGGAATAATAGTGTGCCTCTCCTAAGTTTTCGCGTATAACGTTCACAATACGGGTTTCATCATTCTGCTGGCTGATCTGGGTAATCAGGTCTTTGGTTCGGGCATATCCCAACGTAAATCCTGTTTGACGGTACGTATAGTTCAGCTCAAAGTTACCTGTAAACTGAGGTTTGAGGTAAGGGTTTCCCTGATCCAGCGCATAGGGGTCCATGTAAAAGACAAAAGGATTAAGCTGCTGGTAATTGGGGCGATCAACTCTGCGGCTGTAAGAAAAGCGTAAGGAATGATTTTCCTGAAGAATCTTCTGTACGAATAACGTCGGGAACAAGGACAAATACCGACGGCTGATTTCTTGGCGGTCGGTCAAGGTCTCTCCTTTGGAAGCGGTATGCTCGGCCCTTAATCCACTCTGGATCTTCCAGGACTTCCATTCTGTAGCCAGGTTAACGTATGCCGCATAAATGGCCTCCCCATAAAGAAAATGATTGGACTTTCCCACTTCATTCTGCCAGCTTCCACCGGCTGATTTCTCCGCGACAAAATCATTATCGGTGTTTACCCTCACCCCCTTGAAACCGGTTTCCATCGTCATCAACGCGTTTATCCGACGGTTAAAATCAGCGCGAAAGGCCCACATATCAATCAGGGTCTTAATCCTGTTCTTAAGCTGTGTCTGGCTAGTAGACATCCCTTCCCCATTGAGGTAATCTGCGTCGAAAAACTCCTGCTTACGATTGCCAAAACCCGCATAATCCATATCCATGCTCAAAGAGCTCTCTTTAGAGAAATCATGCCTAAGATTCAGATTTGCAGTCAAATTCTGAAAAGGAGAATGGGAAGTCGCTGTTTGGTTGACCATGCTCTTCGAGGTCAGTCCCCCCTGTACATCCTGAATGTAGGTCTTACTCAGATTATTCATGCTTACATCCACCGTGGTCCCATCGATCATCATCCCAATAATGGTTTTTTCAGAGGCATAATAATCTGCACCTACCTTTCCATTATAGCCCCAGCCACTACTGGTTCGGGAAAAGTTTTGGTCAAAAGCACTAGCCAATCCCTGATATGAAGTGTTCCTTAATACATTGATGGCATTAAAATTTACCTTGCGTGAAACCCCTCCGTTTCCATATACATTCCACTTTCCATGACGGTGATTCAGATTGAGCATCCCAGCCCCCCGATACAGGTCAGCGGGTCCCACCGATAAGAAACCACGACCTGCATTCAAGGAGACAAAACCATTGGTGCCATACGCTTTATTTCTTTTTAAACGAATATTAATAATTCCGGCATTCCCTGCCGCATCGTATTTTGAGGAAGGATTGCTAATCAGTTCAATACTTGACACCTGATCACTATTCATCTGACTTAACAGGGTGGTCAGGTCGGCACCCGATAAGAGATTTGGACGCCCATCGATCATCACGGTGATACCGGATTTATGGTTGAGTTTAATCTGTTCATTCTGACGGTCGATGGTGACTCCCGGCGCTTTTTCCAATACTTCCAGCACACTGTTTCCTGTTGCTACGATGCTGTTTTCGACATTTAAAATAGTCTTATCCGCCCGTTGCTCCACAAAAGGTTTCGTGGTCTCAATCACCACTTCTCTCAATAGAGCTACCTCTGGTTTTAAATCAATGCTGCCAAGAACGATGGGGGCACCTTTAAAGGAAATGGGGGGTGTCTCATAAAACTGGAAGCCTTGGAAGCGAATTCTTAAGATGTATTCTCCCTTGGGAAGACTTGAAAAGTCGAACCGGCCCTGCACATCGCTTTCTTTGATAGCTACACGCATGCTATCACCCAGGCGAAAAAGTTGGATAGGAACAAAAGGAATTCCTTGCTTCTGTTCATCTCTGACGTCACCCCTTAGATCAGCGGGAGTTTGGGCAAAAAGGTTCCCGCACGCCAGAAGGCATGTAAAAAATAGTAAGATGTTTTTCATAAATTTCTGTGCGATCCCTCTCGGGTATCTTCTAAATGAATTATGGATTAGCCGGTGATTCTTCCTTCGTTTGCAGATCCTGCGCACATTTCAATCCTTCAGTAGTCATTATCCAGTCTCCATACTGTGTTGCATCCCCATATCCATATTCCTGGTGGTCACATGACAAGTTATAAAACTGTAAATAACGATACATCCGGTAATTAATTCGAAGTCTGGTTCCCACGGGCACTTGTAAGAGAATTCTCACCTCCTGATTTCGCCACGAACTTTCCTGCTTAAGATATAATCGTGAATTGAAGGTAAGAAGTGAATCTTGTTGAGTATAATTGTATTCAATGTTGCGGGCATTTCTTAGCGCGGTCTCAAAGTTTCGGCCCTGTGATTCAAAAGTCTGACTTAAACTGCTTTTTCCCTGCTCACTTTTCGCAATCTCGATCCGGATGTTCCTGGGGATACGAAACGGCGTATCTTCATAGTTATCCACCACAGTCCGGTTTCCCAGATCATCGATATGCAGATCAGCACTATCGCTCTTGGAGAAGCTCATGCTGCGATCCATATCCAGCACATACGTCGGGTACGTTTTCAAATCAGCATGTTGTACCAGCTCTGCACGTTCTTTAAAGTCGCCCGTAATTTTAGCCACATAAAAACCCGAAGAGAAAACCCCTAATAGCCAAATCACCAACAAGGCAAAATACACCGAACTATGCACATTCACCTTTTTAAAAGCCACCCGCATGGCAAATAGAACCAGTGCCAATACCGGAATAAAAAATACCACAAAGGCGCTCAATACAATCTGCTCCCGGTGATGGTCAGCAAAAATCGATAAGGGAAAGGTCTGATAAGTATTGGCATCCCAAAAGCCCAGGGCTGCGGCCATCCCAACAATAAGGGATAACATAAGCACAAACCCCATCGCAATCATACCAATCGCGATGATCTTAACCAGTAACTGCACACTTTTCCCAAATACCTCTCCTAATGAAGCCATCATACGCCCAATGGCGTTGCCCGATGATTGCATGAAAGGCTGAAATTGGGCATTTGCCGAAGCTT
The DNA here is from genome assembly GCA_037190785.1 of Pedobacter sp. Classification (GTDB taxonomy): domain Bacteria; phylum Bacteroidota; class Bacteroidia; order Sphingobacteriales; family Sphingobacteriaceae; genus Pedobacter. The sequence continues at coordinate 99,554 of JBBCJN010000003.1, forward strand.
TAAAAGAGGCCATTTCTTCCTCAAAGCTCCGTTGATACCCATATAGATTGGTTGCTTCTCCGCGCATTTCCATTTTTTCGGAACGGGTATCGGCCTTTGGCATCGCTATCCATAAAAGAATATATGCCAAAATTCCTGTGCCCATCACAAAAATTAAAAGGAAAAAGACCAAACGAATCCAGCGGGCTTCAATGTTCAGGTAATGACCCAATCCCGCACAAACACCGGCAACCACGCTCATGTCTGGATCACGAAATAATTTTTTTGGACCATGATAGAACTGTTCTTCAGATCCTCCACTATTTTCCTCCTCATTCGTCTCAAAGTCCTGAACGCGTCCCATCTGTTGGACCACAGCTTTCACGTCTTCCATTTCGATCACTTGCTTCTGATCTTGTTGAAGCCGTTCAGTAAACATCTCTGCAATGCGATTTTCGATATCTTTTACAATTTCAAAATCATCTGCGTTCTTGGTAAAATAGCCTTTAATCTCATTCAGATAAGCCGTCAACAATTCATACGCATCTTCTTCAATGTGAATGATGGTGTTTCCTATGTTAATGATGAGTGTCTTTTTCATCTTTTTGTAATTAATCGGTGTGGTAGTTTGTTAGTTGTTTGGTGCTAAACCATGCTGAGCAGTAGTAACGGCATAAGCCAGCTCTCCCCAGGTATGATCCAATTGTTTAAGAATGGCCTGCCCCTCGGAAGTGAGCGAATAATACTTTCGGGGTGGCCCTGAAGTCGACTCTACCCAATTGTAGCTTAATAAACCATTATTCTTTAAGCGTGTAAGCAATGGATAAAGAGTTCCTTCCACGACCAATAAGCGTGCGTTTTTAAGTTCTGCAATGATATCCGAAGCGTAAATCTCCCCCCGGGATATGATCAAAAGGACACAATATTCAATGATGCCCTTGCGCATTTGTGTTTGCGTATTTTCTGCTATCATAATACAAAGTTATATGCTTTATATGGTATTATGCAATACATAGTACCATATAAATTCACAATACAATCGCAAATAGCTGACTATCAGTCAAATAATTTTTTTCATTAAAAAGGCATTTACACAAGAATTAAAGAAAATCACCAATACTAAAGATCCTACTGTAGGAAACAATGGGCCGGTGTAGCGCAATTTGAAAAAAATAAAATCAAAATGACCGGATGGATTGTTATGTCTACAAGATCACCTACCTATGATCAAACAACATCTACCTTTGACAATTAAACTTGGGCCTGTTTACACCTTAAGTGAGCCCCGGCGACTCTCGTCGCGGGAAAAGACTTCGTTCGGGGATCGAATCCGGATGGACCGGATGGTCATGGTGATCTTGTATCTGATAGCCATATCGATTGCGATATGGCTGGCCTAAGTTTAACTTAAAGCAACAAGGTATCAATGCGGTAGGCCTGCACCATTTCTTGGTGATGTGACCAGTGATAAATGGTAAAATGTCCATCTTGCGAAGCCACTAAAGCCTGGGTATTTCGTTGATCGTACACAAACTGTGCAGCCGAAAGATGTCGAGTACCTCCGGTTTTAGCAGGGTGGGTGATCAGCGTATCTCCCCCTGTCACCGGTTCTGTAAAAGCGACTTCCTGAATGTGTCCACTGCTATTTGCCCGGCCAGTTTTAACACCAAATGCAAGGAGCTCGAACTGATCCGTCACTAGGGTTGCGCCATCGATAGCGGTAAGTCCGGCGAGGTGATCCACTTCCCGTTTCAGCGCCCCCTGCCAGAAAATGTCACTGGCATCCGCACGATCTTTCCTCAACAACTCTGCCAGCCCTTTATAGGAAGGCTCGATCCGGTAATTAAGGGGATGAATGACCGATTGCTCCCAGCTTTGATTCTCCTGGGGGACCACGAGGAGCGCTCCGCCCCGTCCATGGGCACGCATGGACACCGCCAACTGGATCAGGACATTGGCCTTGTCATTCCAATAAGACCTAGCCGAAAGGTCTAGGAGGGAAAGCAGTAGCGGCGGACTCTCCACAGGAGAAGCATGCTGATGATCCACAATTTTTATCTGGTCACCTTTTAACACTGCCACATTGGTATACTTGCCAAAGCCATAAATGCGACGGTGTTTCACCACCAACAGTCCGGGTTCTGATACATCTACGACAAAACAATAATTAGGGATATTCAGGGTGCTTCCCCAAATATGTAAATTATAGCCGTCATGCCATACGCCAATATGGATGCCCGGGCGCTCAAGTCCTGGAGCAATTTTGGTTAGCACATCCGGTTTAAGGGGCAAGGTATGCTGAAACCTCAGCGATTTACCCGCCTGTTCTGGCGGAAGAAAAGCAATGGAAATCTTCGGAGAATGGCCTTCTTCCTTTCGCAAAGAGGCCCAAAACGCGGCATCAAGAATGGCTTCAATCACCCTGGAGGGGGGCTGGGGAGCTAAATCAACTTCCCCCTTTGCATTTGCTTCAGCCAGATGCCCTGCAAAGTGAGCTTCTATTTTTGGGGCCACAAGTTTTGCAGCCTGGTATTTTGCCCTGTTGACCATTTTACTAAGATAATCGATTTATTCAGACTCAAGAGTCCCTTCAAAGGATTTCTTAACCTACATCAATCTTTACAAACTTAAGGGACACTATCTTTGTATTCTAATTAATTTCGTTATGGCACAATCAATATTACACAGAGCAGACACTAGAGGAGCTGTCAATCATGGATGGTTGAAAAGTCATCATAGCTTCAGTTTCGCCAATTATTACAATCCTGACCGGATCCAATTCGGAGCACTTCGAGTGTTAAACGATGATGTCGTAGCCGGTGGAAGAGGCTTTGGTGAACATCCCCACGACAATATGGAAATCATTTCTATTCCGTTATCGGGCAGTCTCCGTCATGAAGACAGCATGGGGAATGCCGGCACCATTCAATCAGGCGAAATTCAGGTCATGAGCGCCGGCACGGGAATCTATCACTCCGAGTTTAACCCTAACCCTTCCGAAGAATCAAAATTCCTTCAAATATGGCTTTTTCCAAAGCAAAGAAATGTGGAACCTCGTTACGATCAACAACAAATCCCACAGCATATACAGAATGAGTGGGTTCAAATTCTTTCTCCTTACAGGGAAGATCAGGGCGTATGGATTCATCAGGACGCCTGGTTCAACCTCGCCTCTTTTGATGCCGGCACGGAAAAAAGCTATGAGCTACATCGTGAAGGTCAGGGGGTATACGTCTTTGTTTTGGAAGGAAAAATACAAATAGAAAACACCATTTTAGATAGCAGAGACGCTTTAGGCGTATGGGAAACAGATCAAATTCAATTTAGAGCCTTGGATACAACCCGGTTATTGCTAATGGAAGTCCCCATGAATATTCACTAATGGGGACACATGCATTTAAGTTTCTGCTATTAGGAACAAATGAATCTATTCTTCTGACCATTCAACGGCTAATCGAACAATCGTCATACGGAAAAGCGTGCATTGCAAAGGACCTGACTGTTTGTCTAAACGAATTGGAAAATTCGCCCTACGATCTGCGGTTAGTTTGCTCAGGAATTACTGAAGAGGAAAAAGCAAAATGGCATATTGGCCAACTCTTTCCCCAGGTGAAAATAGTGACTCATTACGGAGGGGGCAGTGGTCTCCTCCACACAGAAATTCGGGAGGCCCTGGGCTTAGGTTAAAGGGCATTTAGCTCTTTAACCGTTTCTTCAGATATTTCGACACCTGGAAGTACAGTTCATCAGGAAGGAAAGGTTTGGTGATGATATCATTGATCCCTACCTCATTTAGTTTGGTTTCAATGTCCTTTTTTAAATTCGCTGTGAGTGCAATAATCGGAATCGTTGGATTCTGCTCCCGGATTTGACGAGAAGCCTCGTAACCATCCATCACCGGCATGTGCAAATCCATTAGAATGAGTCGATGTTCCGCAGGTCTCAGCATTTGCAAGGCTTCTTCCCCATTCGTTGCTACATCGACGGTAGCTCCCCACTTCTCTAAAAAACTTTTTGCTACCAGCACGTTAATCGCATTATCCTCCACCAATAACAACGGATAACCTGCCAGACTTCGCTCTTCTTTGTGCGCTTTATCCATTTCACCAGTTTCCGTTTCGAGACTTTCAGTCGTTTTTTCGAAAGCAAGTTCGAAAGAAAAAGTGGCTCCTTTACCTGATTCACTAAAGACAGACAATCTTCCACCTTGTAAATCGAGGATACGCTTTGAAATGGCCAGCCCCAATCCGGTGCCTTCAAAACTCCTTGAAGCTGATGAATCGGCCTGTGTAAAACGATCAAAGATGATCTTCTGATCCTCTTTAGAAATACCAATCCCTGTATCGATTACCTGAAACTGGATCGTCATCGTCTGTTCCGTTTCCTCCACGACATTTAACTTCACTTCCACCCTTCCGCGGTCCGTGAACTTTACCGCATTATGTACCAGGTTGGTAAGTACCTGAAATAGCCGGGTAGAATCTGCGTACACCTTATTCTGTATGCGGGGATCTACTGTAAGCTTTAAGTCGATGCCCTTTTCAGTCGCCAGATTATTCAAGCCCACCACTATGTTTCGGGCAATGGCAATCACATTCGTCGATACATAATCCAATTCAATCTTACCGGCCTCCATTTTATTGTAATCCAGGATATCATTCACAATCCCCAGCAGATTATTAGCCGAATAAAGCATAATATCCAATTGTTCTTCCTGATCCTTTCTGGGGTTATTCTTTAATAATAAGTGCCCCATCCCAATCACTGAATTGAGAGGGGTTCGGATTTCATGGCTCATGGTACTTAAAAATTCGCTTTTTGCAATCAGCCCCTGTTCCGCTTCGGCCCGTGCTTTCTTGAGCTGAAAGGACACACGATAAGACAAAATAAGTGACTGAAAGAAGAAAAATACCACGTACCCGATAAAACTGAGAATTTGCAAATCATTTACCACGCCCCAGTAACTGAGAATAGAAATGGAAAAAGTAAGCATCAATGCTCCAGCACTCATCAATCCATAGGTAGACCCCGGTCGTTTGTTCTTAAATGCTTTGACATAGGTCAGTAATGCATAGGCAATCCAGTACAGGGTGACTACCAGAAAAGGATTTACCAGATGACTGTAATAATAAGCCGGGAATAAAAGTGTAATCAACACAAACAGAATGCAGATACTGATCAGCAGTACAATGACACTCTTGCGGACATCCTCAGGATAAAGCGTTTTGGTATAAAGCGCAAAAAGTCCGATACTGATAAACAATGTAATGTACTCCAGCTGAATAGTGAGATACCAGCTTAAGTTCGGCAGAACACTGTGAAGAACGTAATTGTCGGTCCCCATGATCCGGTAACAATAACTCATAGAGAACAGGGAAAAAAGAAGAATCGCTTTGTCTCTGTTCCCTGAAAGATACAGACCGAAAAAGAACAACCCCCCCATGAAAAGACAGCCGGTCAACAGTAAATCAATGGCATCTTCACGTGTATTTTTAAGTGCCATTACGGACTTTTTTGCGATCAGCAACTGATCTTTAATTCCTCCTTTGCTATGTTCAAAATTTGAAATCTGGAGAACAAATTCGGCCGTTTTTGTGCCTACGGGAATATCAAAAACCCGGTGCTGCCAATGAGGAACTACCTCCAGTTTACTTTTCCCGATTTTCCCATTCTCCGCCACCATTTCGCCATTGAAATACATCCGATAAGAAGTATATACATCCGGAATGTCTACCCGTAGATCTTCCTTAAAATCATCTGGCAATACCAAGCGCAGGCGATAGGTCGCAAATCCAAAGGAAGGCAGGTTTTTCCCATCCACAGACAGCTTATTCCAGTTCACAGGAAAATCAACGATCTGCGAAACGGCCTGTTTGGCCGAAGAATCGCCGGGTGCCCGGAATTGCAACCAATAGAACTCCCATTCTCCATTTAGAGGAACAACTTCAGAAAAATTTAGCTGGGAAAGATCAATGACCCCATTTTTGGCTTGCGGGAATTTGTCTGCTGAAAATGTGACCTTACTGTTCAACAAAACACACAGAAAGGCAAGAAGATAAAATCTGAATTTCATCGCATTATCACTGATTCCCGACAGCCTGGTTAAATTTTTGGTTCACAGAAGAAGATTGTTTACCTATTTCGCTTAATAAGTGGCCGCTAGTTGAAGTGCCTGATAAGCATTCACGATCCCTCCTGTCACACAAAGCTCTTTGAAAGGAATGCGTTTTGTTTCGCCTTCTTCTCCAAGAATAACTTCTTGTTCCACCTTCACTACTGATTTCATAATGATTTCTTTCACTTGCACTGCACTCAATTTCGGATAGTACGAGCGGATAAGCGCCGCAAGACCTGACACAACCGGCGCTGCCATACTGGTACCGTCTTCATCTGCATATTTATTCTCGGGTGTGGTGGAATGAATTTTCCTTCCGGGAGCAAAAACGTCAACAGTTTCCTTGCCATAGTTTGAAAAAGAAGCTTTTAATTCTTCGTTATTGAGCCACCCTGAAGCACCTACCGTGATCCAGCTATTCGCTTGTTCTCCATTCAGGTAACGTTTATTCGGATAATTCGGTTCTTCATCGATATTTTTATTATCATTTCCGGCAGCATGAACAAGCAATACGTCTTTATTCATGGCATAACGCACCGCTTCATCCACAATCGATTTGTCCCAGGAATAGCCTTTCCCAAAACTCATATTGATCACCTTCGCCCCATTATCGGTGGCATAACGGATGGCATTCGCTACATCCTTATCTCTCTCGTCCCCATTGGGCGTATTTCTAACCGCCATTAGCAACACATTGTCTGCTACCCCTTTAATACCCAGCTGATTTTGTCGGTCTGCACCAATGATCCCAGCCACATGCGAACCGTGCATGGCATCCGGACCTTTCACATCGTTATTCCCATAGAAACGTTCTTTACTATCATCCGGATTATCACCCACAATGAAACGCTGATCGTAATCCAAATTGTAATGGTAATTCACCTGACTGTAGTAATACTTATACCCCCCCTCAATTTGACTTTCATAAAATTGTTGAAAATCCATCTCCCGAAGTACCTCCTGAATAGTTGCTTTGACATGCCCCTCCATTTGATTGGCTACCTGATAGCGATTCCATTCAGCCGAATCAGGGTTTGCCTTCCCTATTTTTTTCACCATTCCATCCAACACATTCTTAAATCCCGTTATTCCCATCAGATTATTCTTGGCAGAAGCGAGCTTCGTTTCCAACTCCTGACGCAATTGTATAAATTTCTCGTAATCACTCTTCTCATGATCCGGTACACTCGCCGCAGAGACACTGCCAAAGCGTTGCTGCGCTTTGCGTACGAGGCGGGTAAGTTCCATGTTTTCAAACTCAATTGATCCCTCCTTCCCTCCGATAAAATTCCAGCCATAGACGTCATCTACGTATCCGTTTTTATCATCGTCCACTCCATTTCCAGCTTTTTCCTTTTTATTTATCCACATCACCCGTTTCAGATCCTCATGAAGGTAATCCACGCCTCCATCCAATACCCCCACAATAACAGGTACCGACTTCTTCCCTTTCAATAGCTCCTTATAGGCGAGCTCTGTGCTAATACCAAAAACGGAGTCCGTTTTCAAATCCAGATTTTGCCAGTTCGGTTTTTGTGCGTTGACCGACAGAGAGAAAAATGTGAGCACTAGGAACAATCCTATCTTTGTTAACCGCTGCTCCCTGCTCATCCCATTATTTTCTTCTATAAAAAGGGGGAATTGTTTTTTATTCATGTATGTCATTGAAAAAGTGTATCCTTATTCGTAAATCTGATTTTCTATTTAACGCCATCATCTGCTTAAAGGTACATCAAGGGAAAAGGATTTTTAAATCTGTTTCCTGTAGAACGAATGAGCATCCTGTAATGAAAGACAAATGATGGTTGCAAGTTAACCATTTTTAACAAATTCTACGTACCCCATCAACCCTCGAAAAATGCTCCTGCCTCCAAATGAATAAAGGTGGGAATAGCCACAGAAATGCTACAAAAAAAGTGCAGAAAAATCTTTCCTACACTTCATTTATTTAAACAGAACTTGGAAAATATCGAAAATTAAACCGGAGTACGCAATTTTTTCTCCAGCGCTTTATAAATGCGCTTTTCAATATCATCCAGATCAAATGGCTTGCTAATGTAATCGTCAGGGCCGGCAATTTCACTCAGCTGCTTGCTCCTCACATTGGCAGACATCACAATCACAGGAATGTGACCTGTAAAAGGGTCTTCTTTCAGATCTTTACAGATTTCTATCCCATTTCCATCAGGCAACATGACATCCAGAATGAATAAATCCGGGATGGATTCTCTCAATGCCTGCTTCATTTGTTTGAGGGTAGGAAAGGTCTTAATAGCAAAAGCTTCGTCTTTTAAAAGAAACTCGATAATGTAAGCAATGTCCACATCATCCTCCAGAATGTAAATCCGTTTTTTCATACAGTTATACAACAAACAGAACCTGTAGATAGTTTTAATTGTTGTTGTAAACTTCTAAAGAATTTTTTGATAGCGTGTATTCAGAGAATAAAAGCCGTATGCACAAACAAGTAACGTTACGGTGATGCTCACCCACAACACATTGTAACTGAAGTGCTCTGCAATGTAAAAACCCGCTGTGGGACCAATTACCTGGGCAAAGGACCAGGACAAGGTATAACCTGCCGCATATTGTCCCCGATTGAATTCATTGCTCCGGTTAATCACAAAAGTATTGATAAATGGGAGGGAAATCATTTCCCCCACAGAAAAAAGGATCACAGAAAAGAGTCCTGCAATCACCGGCACAATCTTGGGCAACATTAAAAAGGAAAACGAGGCACTGACGATGACTACTCCTAATACAATAAAGAACATCGCAGACCGCTTATGTTCAATCCGGCTAATCAGCACCATTTCAAAAAGCGCAATCACGACCCCATTTACACCCAGTAGCAGGCCGATGATTGCTTCATTTAAGTGCCACACTTCTTTGAAAAAAACCGGCACAACACGAAACATCAAAAAAAAGCAGGTGGTAAAGATCATTGTCAGAAAAATGAATTTCACAAACAGAAAATCTTTCCAGGGTTTCATGACTGGTGCATGGAGTTTATTTTCTTTAGCCGCCTGTCGAAACCCTTTAATGGCAGGCAAGAACTTAAAGATTGCTACCGCTACCACCATGCTAACCACTCCGTCAACGACAAACAGCAGAGGGTAATGAAAAGCGGCAATAATGCCCCCTAAACTAATTCCAACTGCCCATCCAATGTTGGTTGCCTGTCTGTTCAAGGCATACGAACGGGTCGTTGTTCCCGGAGCCGCATACGCCGCAATAGCGGCAAAGTTTGCCGGTCTAAAAGCCTCTGCAAAAAAACTAATGACGAAGGCCAACACACATAACCACACAAAGTCAGTCACCCACGAGAACACAATAAAAAAGATTCCGCTAATAAAAGCGGCTAGAATTTGCACCGGTCTAAAACCAAAAATATCTGTCAGTTTTCCCCCTGCTGCAGCCCCCAGGATGGAGCCTACACCAAAAATGGAGATGATAATGCCTGCGTCTGAGGCCGGACGTAACAAAGACTGGGTAACATACAACCCCATGAAAGGCACCGCCATGTAACCGCAGCGGTTGATGAGGATAAATAAACTTAATAGCCAGGTAGACTTGCTCAAGCCTGAGAAAGAAGCCCTGTAAAGGTTAATAACTGATACCAGCATGAGGGGGAAAATTCCTTGCAAAAATAGACATTCGGAGGGGAAATGCTAATCATTATTTATGTATTTTTGAGGGTTCACCCTTTCACAAACAGCGCATGCCAACGGAAATTAAATGTCCCCACTGTAACCACGCTTTTCCCATTGAAGAAGTGATGGCCGAAGAGTACAAACAGGATTTACGCGAGAAGATGGTCTCCTTTACCCGACAGAAGGAGGAAGAGTACCAAAAAAAAGTGGAACTCATCGAATCTCAGAAGAAACAGCAGGAACAGGCTTTTGAACAGCAACTGATCAAGGAAAAAAATGCGCTACAAGAATCGATGAAGGAACAGCTCCGCAAAACCATTAGTGCCGATTTTGAACAGAAGCTTAAAATGTTATCCGAGGCAAATCAGGAAAATGAGGAAAAATTGAAAAATGCCCGTCAAAAGGAGGTAGATTTCCTTAAACGCGAACAGGAAATCAAAAATAAAGAAGCTGAAATGGAGCTAAATTTTCAACGGAAGATACAACAGGAAAGAGAGGAGCTGGTATTGCAAATCAGAAAGCAGGAGATGGAAAAAAACACCCTCAAGGAAACTGAACATCAGCTTCGTCTCCGGGAGTTGGAGAAACAACTGGACGATCAGAAAAAGCTGGCTGAAGAAATGCGCAGGAAGGCAGAACAGGGTTCTATGCAGTTGCAAGGAGAAGTACAGGAACTTATTCTGGAAGAAATTCTGCGCAACGCATTCCCGTTTGACCTCATTGAAGAAGTGGGGAAAGGGGTAAAAGGAGCAGATTGCATCCATTATGTAAGGAATCAATTTGGTCAGGAGTGTGGCCGAATCATTTACGAAAGTAAGCGGACCAAAGAGTTTTCGATGGAATGGATTGAGAAATTGAAAAGGGACATGCGCAGTCTCGGGGTGGATGTGGCAGTGATTGTTACACAGACCTATCCAAAAGGAATGGACAGTTTTGGAGAGAAAGACGGTGTTTGGATTTGTGCGTTTGACGAGGTAAAGGCCGTTTCCTACATCCTTCGCGACACAATCCTTAAGTTATTCAATGTGGCCCGTTCACAGGAAAACAAAGGCGATAAAATGCACCTGCTCTATGACTATCTTACAAGCAACGAATTCTCCGAGCAATGGAAAGCCATACGCGAAGGTTTCATGAGCATGAAATTATCCATACAAAAAGAAAGAGATGCCATGGAACGCCTTTGGAAAAGCAGGGAAAAACAACTCGAAAAAGTACTCCTTAATGCCGCTCACATTCGGGGTTCTATTGAAGGAATTGCAGGAAATGATCAAATTCGCTTGAGCCTAAATGACGAAGACGAAGATTTTCTCCTGGATTAATTCTGCGTTTATCAAGAGAGCAGCCCCCCCATGTAAGGATCAGAAATCGATTCTCTTCCATCTTCAATATGTCCGGCGTAATGACGCAAAAAATGCGAATGCCCCTCGATGCGGATTTGAAAGTCATACCAACCCCGGTATTTCTTAAGAGAAATGGGAATTTGTATTTTTTGTCCTGCACGAAGTGTCATTTTCTTTCTGCTTTTTTCATAGACTTCTTGGTGCAGCCAAACCCCCAGTGATTCACGACTTTCATTCTCAAAAGTTAAGACTAATTCTGTACCGGATTGCTGGATAAACGGCTTTTTGCCTTCCCGACAAGTCACTTTTAGCAAACGATCGTTGGTATCTCCCTCAAAACGACGGAAAAAACCATTTGGCCCGTCCACCGTCAGCTGGTATTTTCCTTCTTTAAAATCCGAAATTTTCCATTCATCCTCCAGAAAATCTCCTGCACGTACCGCATAAGACCAGGTGGCACCAGCCACTTCCCGATAAGCTGTTTTCGTATACACATGAAACGGCGCCCCTTTTCCATGGAAATTTCCGCCGGGATTTAAACACTCAAAAATCACCCCTACCCGATCTCCCTTTTGAACTGCGTCCACCTGCAGATGGTAGGGGATAGCGCAGGCCGGTCGCGTTCCTTTCTCCTGTACCGCTGCCAGCGAAGATGCTCCCTCTTCGAAAGGAAAAAACTGGTTCATTTTCGCAATTTCAGAATCCTCTAGAGGCATGGGCTTATTTAGCAAGGGCTTTAAGCGTGCATTATGAATGCTTTCAACCACCTGATTTCTAGCCGGGGCTTTTGGATGAATCATCGGCTCCCCCTGAAAAGGACGGAAAACAGAAGTCAAGTCCCCACACATTGCTCGTCTCCATGGGCTGATCGATTCACATTTTATTTCACGTTTCATCCGGTGACTTAACCATTTTTCAAGAAACATCAGCGAAGAAGTCAAATCACAGACTTCCGAATTGACATAGCCGCCTTTGCTCCAGGGAGAAGCGACCACTAACGGAACCCGGTAACCTAAGCCAATAGGGCTGTTTCTTTTATATTCGTAATCCAACCAGGCTTCCAGTCCCGGACTTACCTTTCCACTCTCGCCCTGTTGCGGATGAGGAGGAACAAAAGGCGCCAGGTGATCAAAATATCCATCATTTTCATCATACGTAAGAATAAAGATGGTTTTTTTCCAAACCTCCGGTCTGGAAGCCAGAATGTCCAATGCCTCAGAAACGTACCAGGTTCCATACAAAGGGGTGCTGGTGTGATCAGAAAAACGCTGGGGGGCTACCAACCAGGAAACGGTAGGCAGGCGATCCTCATTTACATCCTTTCTAAAAGTCTCAAAGATATCTTCCTTAGGAAGTTGAATGGTCTCCTCCTTCCCGGAATCGTTGGTAAAAGTATACGATTCAAGACTGAGGTAATCCGGGTTTTCGATATTGGTGGTGAATGCTTTATTGATCAGGTTTTTTTCCTTATCCGAAAGTTGCGCATACGCGGCCTGCACTTGCTCCGCAGTCAAAGGAGGTCTACTCGTGGAATCTCCATTTGCCCGAAAATAAGCAGACAATTTTACACGGTGCCTTTTAAGGTACTCCAGGGGATTATCCCCGTAATTTCCCAACCAGTCGTCCGTTTCACCTTTGAGAGCAGCTGTCCATACTTCATTCTGATACACTTTCCAGGAGACCCCTTCCTCTTCAAGCGTTTCCGGAAAAGATTTCCAGTCTACAAATACCTGATCTCTGGATTCTGCCTGTGAATTATTGACGACCGGGACGGTATTGGCATTTGCTTCGGGGCGTACTGTTCCTGTCCAAAAATACAGGCGATTGGGTGTGGTACCCGTTAAAGATGCGCAGAAATGATGGTCACATATCGTAAATGCGTCTGCTAAAGAATAATAAAAAGGCACATCTTCCCGCTGGTAATATGCCAGCGACATGACCGTCTTCGCGGGAACCCAGCGATCATATTTCCCTCCATTACGTGCGGCAATCTGGTCTGGCCACGAATGAGGGAGACCACCTTGCCATGTAATCCGGCTTTGATGAATATCCGTATGAAAGGGGCCGAACGTATTCCCTTTCTCATCGTCCTGCAGCCATGCTTTTTTCTCATTTGGAAGCGTCTTAACCCTTGGGTTATTAAAGCCCCTCACTCCTCTTAGCTTTCCGAAAAGATGGTCAAATGACCGGTTTTCCTGCATCAAAAAAACCACATGTTCCGCATCGTAAAAGGTGGTTCCGGGATCGGCCTGAATTGCCATTGCTTTCTGAATGGACATCGGAATGACCTGTGGCATGCTAAGACCTCCAGTCAACAAAGCGGCTTTTTTTAGAAAATCTCTTCGGGTATCTTTCTCTTTCATGACGTATAAATTAAAAACAGGTTACTTTCCAGGTACGTTCCCAGGGGTCTCCGGGTGGCAGACACACGATTCCTTCTTTTTCGGTCAACTGCCCATTATGCCCCGGCCGGTCCGCAATACCACACCAAGGTTCGATGCAAAGAAAATCAGCGTCTTTCGCTGCCCAGAGAGCAAGGTAGGGAAAGTCTGTAAATTGAAAGTTAATTCCGTTGTAATTCTTATGATTCATCAACCGAATCTCATTACTGTTTAGGGCCTTAAAAACAAGGGCATCCTCATAAAAAAGGGAGTAATTGAGTGGCATTTTCCCTTCTTCCAAGAAAATATCCCGGGTCTGATCGCTGATCAGGTTTCCCTCCAGATGATAACAACGCAGGGAGCTATCAGCATTAAAGCTTAAGTAGTAATCTGCATAACTTCCCTGTCGGTTTAAAGGGACTGCAAATGCGGGATGCCCCCCTACGGAAAACCACAATACTTCTTCAGGATCCGGATTATGGACCTTATACGTACAGGAAAGACTCGTTCCAACCAATCGATAGATCAGTTGCAGGTGAAATGAAAAGGGGTAATTTTCCCGGGTGGTCTCCGAATCCTTCAATCCAAACACCACTTCTTGAAGATTCCTCTTTTCCACTTCAAACTCCATATCCCGCGCAAAACCATGACGAGGCAAAGTATAAGATTGATTTTTATAGGAATAGGTGTTTTCCTTTAAACTACCAACGATTGGAAACAAAACGGGACTTACTTTTGCCCAATACGCAGGATTTGCAGACCAGAGAAACTCCATTCCACTATGAACGCCGGTCAGACTTCTTAATTCTGCCCCTTTTTCTGCGAGCACTACTTGCAGATGTTCATTTTCGAGTTTAACCATAGGATAAAAATATAAAAATCTGCGCTACATATTCGGCTTTTATTTTTTAAAATTTGCTTTTCGGCTTAGACCATTGAATCCAGAGACCGAATCGGGCAACAGGCTGTCTGCAATTGCTTCGTGGGTAATTGCCGCATACGCCTGATGGTGAAATGTGCCTTTCTTATGCAGCGGGATCTCCAGAATGCTATAGGTTTTCTGAGCCGCCTGGTCATGACCCAATAAAGGCCGCGGACCATTTCCAATGCAGCCTAAATGAAGGAGCGAAACGCCCTCCTTTTCGGATGGAAAATAAGCATGCTGATGTCCGCTAATGTACAGATCCACCCGGTGCTCTTTAAAAAAAGAGGCCAGTTGATCTGCCTCATGCAACACCTCCCCTGGTTTATTTTTAGCCGCAACGATTGCGTAAAGTGGTAAATGTCCCAATACAATGCGTAGGGAAGCATTTTTTGCGGCCCGGCTATTCAGCTGACTTTTCATCCAGGCAAGTTGTTCCTCAGGTAATTTTGAAGCCGCAGCGTCCCAACTAATGAAAAACACGTGCTCCAGCTGAAAACTGTAATAGAAAGGAAAATGGGTAGCATTCACCCAATTTAAACGTGTATTGGTTTTATTCTTTAGCCAATAGCTCTCCGCTATTGCACGATCCATTTTAAATCCTGGAGACGCATCGTGATTCCCTAATGTAAAACCAAAAGGAATTCCCTGTACCACGATCGGCGCAAAGACGTTTCGCGTAAATCCATTCCACATCGCTGTAAGTTGCGCTTCTGTCAAAGAGGCTTTCTGTCCAGCTACCATGTCGCCCCCGCAGAGAATCAGATCCGGCTTCAGAGAAGGAAGACGGGCAATGATCTGCTTTACTTCTTCGCTATAGGTAGTATCGCCATAAGCAGCATTTAAATCGCTGATAACCAAAATACGTAATGCAGAACGTGCAGGAGAAGGAGAGCTTTCCGACTCATTCAGCGATCCAAAGAGGCAAAGTACGATCGGCAAAAACCATAAAATAGTGCGCATTTTCATTGTTGTATAGGTAACTGATACAGCCATTTATCCTTCCATCCTTTGGTCAGGGTATCTGCAATTTTCCCTTCAGGATTTTTGTAAATCAGGTACGCCTCCATTCCTTTTTTCTTCTTCAGAAAATCCATCGCCCCTTTCATTCCCATCGCCATGAGCGCATTATCATAGCCGTCGGCAATCATGGCCCTTTTGGCATATACAGTGACACTGATCAAATCTGTTTGTAAAGGCTTTCCTGTTTTGGGATTAATGAGGTGGGAAATGTAGGTATCTCCGTATTTCAAATAACGGCTATAACTGCCCGAAGTCGTGATTGCTCCTTTCGGAAAACTCACTACCCGCTTAATAACCGATTCTCCCTGCCGGTCCTGAACAGGTTCCTCAATCCCAACCTTAAAAAAGGATCTATCCGGTTTCCGGCCTTTCATCCGGATTTCTCCTCCAATCTCAACCATCAAATGACGTAACCCTCTTTTTTGTAAATATTTAAAAAGAAGATCCACGCTGTAGCCCTGGGCAATGCCATTCAGGTCAATTTGTGTAGACGGGTGTTTCTTTCCTAAAAAATTTCCTTTCCAGTAGACCTTTTCCATGCCTGTTGTCTCTATCAAACGACGAATGTCTTCTTCGTCCGGAAAAGTATGAATGGACGTGGGTCCAAAGCCCCAGGCCTGAACCAACGGAGCCACGGTCATGTCAAAGGCACCGTTGGTATCCTTATAGACTAGGAATGATTGTCTCAGCACTTTTCGCAGATGTTTGTCTATATGGATTCCTTTGTCAGAACGATTGAATTGGGTTATCAACGAACGATCCCGGTATAAAGACATGGACTGATCAACTTCTTCCAGTAGCTTTTCGATTTCTTGCTTAGTAACTTTTTCTTCGCGAGCGTAATAGAGGATCTGATAAGTCGTTCCCTGGGTAGGTCCCGACAAACGAAAAGGTTGCAGCGCCTGTTGGGCAGCTGCCTCCTTTCCTGAGGGAACAAATAGTAACAGCAGAATGGCAAAAAAGTGCCTCATCCGCAACTTCTTTAAGATAAAACCTTTGTCTTTCCTGGTTGTGCTACAGGATAAAAACCATTCACATCGGGAAGCACCTTTGGAGAAGCATTCCAGTCAAGCACCGCGGGCATAAGATCATTGTCTGCTTTCAACGCTTCTTCCCATCGAATCGTATCGCCTGAATAGGTCGCATACCGGCCCATAATTGACACGAAACAGCTTTTGGCTGCTCTTTCTGCATCCTGGAACTTATAGGCACCTGTAGAAATGGCCTCGAATAATTCATCGTGTTCGACCTGATAAGGATTGGGATTGCCTTTCTTCTCATGATTATAGATTTCTTTTCCTTGGTGATCCCATAAGATTCCGCTGTTATTTGCAGACAGGTATATCTTTCCCTTCGTGGCCTGAAAAGTTTCATCCACCCGGTTTTTGGTTCCTTCGAAATGCCGGCACTGACTATAAATGACCGATCCGTCCTTAAAAGTTAGCTCTACCGCATGATTATCATAAATCTCTCCATACTCTTTCCCGGTACGCCATGCCCGGCTTCCCGTTCCCTGAACACTTATGGGGTAATCATTCTTCACCCAGCAGGCGATATCTATATTATGTACATGTTGCTCTACAATGTGATCTCCACAGAGCCAGTTGAAGTAATACCAGTTTCGCATCTGATACTCCATTTCTGTCTGTCCCTGGAGTCTGGGTTTTACCCATACCCCGCCGCTATTCCAGTAAACCTGCCCGGACACTACGTCTCCTACGGCCCCATCTTCCAGACGTTTTAATACCTCCCGGTAGTTTTGCTGATAACGTCTTTGTAAGCCTACCACTACATTGAGTTTTTTCTGACGCGCCACTTCGGCTGCAGCAAGCACTTTGCGGATGCCGGGTGCATCCACTGCGACGGGTTTCTCCATGAAAACATGCTTTCCTTGTTTCACAGCTTCTTCAAAGTGAGCCGGACGAAATCCCGGAGGGCTAACAAGCAATACCACATCTGCCAGTTTGATGGCTTTTTCATAAGCATCAAACCCAACAAACCGACGTTCCTCAGGAACATCCACCTGTTCTTTGAATTTCTCTGAAAGAATTCGGTAACTATTGTCAAGACGGTCGCTAAAAGCATCAGCCATCGCGACCAGTTTAAGCTTATATTTGGTACTTAGCGCTTGGTAGGCAGCTCCCGTACCACGATCGCCGCAGCCGATCAATGCAATTTTAATGGTATCATCTACTGAAGAAGGGCCTCCTGCCCAAGACAATCCACTCAGCATTACTCCTCCTGCCACCAGGGCTCCTTTTTTTAAAAATTCTCTACGCTCATTAGGCGTATCCAATGCGTTTGACATTTTGTTTGGTCTCGTTTAGTTAATAATCAGGTATAGGTTTTTTATCATAATAAGCCAATATCTCGGCTTTATCAGGGTTCTTTAAAGGTCTTACTAATCGGATGCCAATAAAAGGGGCCTCCGGAAACCACCAGTTACTTTTCGGAATCTGTGGATCAATTTGTTTCCATGCCGGTTCTGAAGTGCTTCTGGCAGATGAGCGAAGGGCACTCGCCTCTTCTTCATACGATCCCCCCCTTAATACCAAAGGATACAATTGAGAGGCAACCACTACCGGATTCGTGACCTTTTTGCCTGCCCGCTCCTGATAAATCTCCGGCAAGTATTGATCATAAGTCCATTCGGCGACATTTCCTAACATGTCGTAAAGCCCCCAGGCGTTGGGTTTTTTCTGACCTACAGGATGCGTTTTTTTATCACTATTCCCCTTAAACCAGGCATATTCACCCAAAAGGTTAGTGTCATTGCCAAAGTAAAAATCATCGTTCCCTCCTGCTTTACAGGCATATTCCCACTCCGCTTCGGTGGGTAAACGGTAAAAAATGCCTGTTTGCGTGTATAACCACTTGCAAAATTGAATGGCATTGTATTGAGTCATCGCCAGCGCAGGATAGTTCTCCTTTCCCATTCCAAAGGTCATATCGAGGTAGGGCTTTGTGGGACGTGTGACTGCGTCCAGCCCGGCAGGAATCGCTCCTCCATGAGTCGTTTTTTCAAAATCCTTGTATAGAAAAGGCTCAAATAAATCCCAGGTCACTTCGAATTTACTCATCCAGAAAGGATCTAATTGAACCGTATGCGCCGGTTGTTCATCTTTTGAACCACGCGGATTCCCCATTTGAAATTGTCCGCCGGGGATGGCCATCATCTCAAAACCAAGCGTGGTTCCTTTGAGTGCTTGTTTGTATGAAGTGTGTTTTTGTCTGCTCGCTGCGGAAAGGGAAATCGCTATCAGCATAAAGAGATACAGAGTACGTAGGATCATGGCACTAAAAATAGAAAAAAAACACTACTCTCCTAAAGTTTATACTGCTTTTCCGGGAGTTCTAATTAAAAAATAGACCAAGGCACCCAACGACTTCATTTCCTTATTCCTGAAAAAAGACCATTCAATTTACCTGTTTTTTTTCAAAAAAACAAATTTAATCTCCTTTTTATGAACACCTTAGATCATAGTTTTTTACTAACTTGGGAGACATAAACTTCAAACACTATGAAATTATTACTTACTAGTGTCTGCCTGTGTCTCACATTGGGAGCAATGGCCCGGCAGGAAGCACTCAAAAAGGAAGCGGCGAGGCGGGCAGAATCTATTCGTACGAAAGTGATCGAATGGCGCAGGGATTTTCATCAACACCCTGAATTAGGAAATCAGGAGAATAGGACCGCGGCTATTGTTGCCCAACACCTTCGTTCGCTAGGAATGGATGTTCAAACGGGGGTTGCCAAAACGGGAGTAGTCGGTGTACTGAAGGGAGGAAAACCAGGTCCGGTGGTAGCGTTAAGAGCAGATATGGATGGGCTTCCGGTAACCGAACGTGTATCCTTGCCTTTTGCCTCGAAAGTACGCACCACCTACAATGATCAAGAAGTAGGCGTGATGCATGCCTGTGGACACGATACCCATGTGGCTATGCTGATGGGAGTCGCGGAAATTCTTTCGGGGATGAAAAAGGAACTCAGAGGCAGCGTTAAATTCATTTTCCAGCCAGCGGAAGAAGGCCCTCCACCCGGAGAAGAGGGGGGTGCGGAACTAATGGTAAAAGAAGGCGTGCTTGAAAATCCGAAAGTAGCAGTAATTTTTGGATTACACATCAATTCCCAAACTCCGGTAGGGCAAATCACCTATCGTCCGGGAGGCACGATGGCCGCAGTAAGCGACATGAAGATTACCATTAAAGGGACTCAGGCACACGGGGCTTATCCATGGAGCAGCATCGACCCTATTGTCGTAGCCGCCCAGGTCATTAACCAATTACAAACCATCGTCAGCAGAAATCTGAACGTCACCGAAAACCCTGGTGTGGTCACTATTGGAAGTATCCATGGTGGAGTAAGAAGCAACATCATTCCTGAACAGGTAGAGCTGCTGGGAACTGTCCGCACCTTCACAAAGGCAGATGAAACACTTTTTGTAGAACGAATTAAAACCATTGCCACCAAAACAGCCGAGGCAGCGGGAGCAAAGGCCGAAGTGATCATCCCCTACAGTGCCCGTTATCCGGTGACTTTCAACGACCTTGCACTAACGGAACAAATGCTGCCAAGCTTGCAATACAGTGCCGGGAAAGAACAGGTTAAACTGAAAGCACCCGTTACAGGTGCGGAAGATTTTTCCTTCTTTCAGGAAAAAGTACCCGGACTCTTTTTTTTCCTGGGAGGAATGCCTGTTGATCAGGATCCACTCAAAGCCCCTTCTCACCATACGCCTGATTTTTTTATTGATGAAAGTGGATTTGATCTGGGAGTCAGGGCACTATGCAACCTCGTATTCGATTACCTGCAAGGAACCAAATAAGCAATTAACAAAAGCGGGGATCAATCAGCAAAAGCATTTCATAGGGATCCCCGCTCAATCCCAACAATTGCGCAAAGGCAGGCTCCGTTTTCAAACCTGATCGCTTTAAGGTGATCACCTGTTCGCGAAAGTCATCACCCTTCACACTTAAAACACGGTGTTCAATTAACAGATGCCGATAGCCCAATTGCTGGCAGACGGGCGTATCTTCCCCATAGATTTCCATCATCCATCCCCCTAATTTGAAGGAGGCTACAACGGCATGCCTCGAACGGATGGCATTCAGGCTGCAGGTAAAACCCTCCAAATGACCCCATCGTTGCACGATTACCTTTCGAAATTCTTCCACGTCAGGACAATAACAGAGAATATCCAGATCACTTCCTTCCACTGCGATATCCAAAGGAACTGTTCCTGCCAATACCGGCGTATAATCCGCTAATTTCTCCATTATCTTCGAAGTGTTTAGCAACTGATACACCTCCCGCTGATGAGGCGTGCCTTCACTCAAATAATCAATCGTTAAAAAATCTCTATAATACGTATCCATCGAGCGCGTTGTTGTTCCATTGACAAACACAAATATACCTATCCATCCATTTTAAAAAAGGGGATCTTTTCCATCGGATCCCCTTTGTATACCAAGCTATTTTTCATCAAGAAGTAAGCGGATGTCTTTCACCAGTTTTTGTACTTCATTCTTCTGGGTTCCATCGTATACACCACGAATACGTCTTTGACGATCAATCAGCACGAAATAGCCTTGATGAACATAACCTCCCGGAGCCTCCTGATCCTCGCTCGCAAATACCAGGTAATCCCTTTTCGCAATGCCATAGATTTTTTCTTTGGGGCCCCAAACAAATTGCCAGCGTTCATCTTCTAACTCCAGCTGCCTTTTGTATTGTTTTAAGCGGGATGGCTTATCGTATTTCTCGTCAATGCTATGGGACAGAAACAACACATCCTCTTCTTTCCGGAATTGCTGATAAACCGCCAACAGGTGCCTGTGCATCACCGGACAGATCGTAGGACAGCTGGTAAAGAAAAAATCAGCGACATATATCTTTCCATCAAAAAAGCGGTTTGAAATAAGCACACTGTCTTGATTGTAAAACTGAAAAGAGGGAATACTTCGGTAAATCGTATCCTGTTGTCTGATGTCATTAATCAAGGTGTCACGGACTTCCTTTATCATCAATGGCAGAGTGGAACGCTGTTGACAAGCACTTAAAGAGGTCGCTACCAGCAAACATACCAATAACTTTTTCATATTAATGCGCATGAGTATGTCCGTGTCCCCCATGTACGGATGGTTTTAACCCGTATTTGAGTAACAATTGTTCCGCGGTTAGCATGGCTTGCTTATACGATGATTCCAAGACTAAAATACCCGTCATCTGTTCCCTGAAGTAAAGGATCGATTCTTCTTTACTTTTCCCTTCCACGTCCGGATTAAACTGATTCATCCAATCCATCATCTTTTCATCAGCCGCTTTCAGGGCGGCAATGGCGGCTTCTATCTCCACTTTAGCTGCCACTGTATCTGTTTGGCCTGCGCTCATCGGAAAAGATTGAAGAAACAGGGAATCCAGTTGTTCTTGATAATCTACCGCCGTCTCGGCATCCGCCATCAGATGATCATGAATGGCGACCACCTCCTTTCTTATACTTTTGTAATCCTGCTCCTGCGTACAGGAAAATAAACAGGCCACTCCTGCGCACAGAAGTACACTAAAACTAGTGAATGTGTTTGTTTTCATCGTATTAAATAAATTAAATTTAGTGCCTTCCACCGCGGAAGGCTGATCAAATGCTTATTTCTTAAGGTACTTCCCTGAATCCTTTTTAAACTTCAATTTGCAGGAAAGACTGCAAAATCCATAAATCCGTTTTTCCATGTGGGCGGTATCTTTCAAAAAAGGGATTACCGACATCCCACATACCGGATCTTTGGAAGAAGCAAACTCTTTTTTCACCATTCGCATTTTTTTAGCTGTATCGATTGTCATCAACTGTCCTTCTAACACGGCATTTATTCCGGCATTTGGATAATTCCGGCCAAAAAAGAAGGCGGTCAGTAGCAGCACACCTGCTCGAATAAAATAAGGGCTCATTTTCTGTTCTTTATTAAATAATTACTCCGTGTGGATTAAAATGGGATAGATGCATGCAGCATCCAGCGACTTCCCGCTTTTACCCGCCCCTCTGCGAGGGACTGCCTGCTTACGTGTTGGTAATTTGCACCGAAAGAGATGCTTTTGCTGTTCCATTCAATACCAGCTACGGCAGACAATGAATATCCCCCCGATACGGCTACCTCAAATTGTTTCTCTTCCACGTCCCGCGCAGCAGTTTCATAAAGAATTCCCGCATTCGGCGCAAGGGTAAACTGGCGAAAAACACGAAATTTATGATACACCAACCCATTCATGGTCCATTTATTCCCATACCGGTATTGATCGCTATTAGCCGTATTCATTTTATAATTGGCATTGAGATTCAAACCGAGGTCATTCCATCGGATATCGTAGGCAAGGTGGAGGCTCATATCGGTACTCTTAGTGCCCAGTTGAAAAATATTCGGGTCTTGCGTTCCCGCTTGCCGGTTTCCGGATTCATATCGTCCGGTAGGCAACTTTACACCTCCTCCCACCCAGAAAGATTGCACAAGTAACTTTCCCTGTGCCATTCCCATGTGGTCAAAAACCTTATAATAGCCCATCAAAGCGATATCGCCCGGCCCATTTTTCCTGCCGCGGTCACGTTGATTTTCTTTTTGAATAAAGTGATAAGGTACAATAGACAATACACGCCATCGTTTCCCAAAATTCCAGCCTCCCCAAAGCTCTGCACTCTGATAAACTTCCTCCGTGCTTAAAGGGGTGGCCTGTCCGTCTGGCCCCAGATGAGTAGAGAGTGTTTTAAACTGGTAACGGAGACCGGCGAAACGCTGGCTATATTCGGGTAAAATACCCAGGTAATAGCTACCCACTCCACAACCACAAATATCGCAGGCTTTAGCTGCGCTTATTCCTATCAGCCAAAGGCTGACCAACAAAATCATTTGCTTTTTCATTAGTATTCTGCTAAAAGAGGGTTTGAAATAAACCCGGGATCATTCAGTGTTCCCAGGAAAGCCAATAGAACCGTCCGTTCATCACTACTCAGTACCAGTCCCTTTCTGGCTCCGGCCAACAGAGGATCCAGGTTAGGCGTATCCCGTACCTGCGAATGGTAATGTTCCAAGACCGCATTCAAGGACAGAAAACGACCATCGTGCATGTAAGGAGCCGTGTAACGAAGGTTCCGGAGAGAGGGCACTTTAAACCGGTAACGATCTGTTTCTTTGAGCGTTGCTTCAAAGAGCCCCTGATCATTGACGGGACCCGCAGCGAGACCGTTGTTACGAAAGGTCCCATCCGTAAAAAGGGGCTCTGAATGACATGAAGCACATTTCTGCTGAAAAATAAGATAGCCGGCTTGTTCTTCCGCAGTGAAAGACACCCCCGGTTTTCTGTTCATCACCTGATCATACTTCGAGTCACTACTCACACACATCAACATAAATTGTGACAATGCTTTCATTAAATGGACAGTCGTGATCTCCGTTGTGCCAAAAGCTTTGTGAAATAGTTCCCTGTAAGAAACCTGTCCCTGCAGTTTCTGCAACACATTTTCGAGAGTCTCATCCATCTCCTCATGCGCGGTGATGGGCACAATCGGCTGCAAATCCAGATCGTACACTCCCCCTCCCCACATAAACGCACTATTCCAGGCCAAATTCATAATTGGAGGAGAATTTCGTATTCCCAGCCGGTCATCAATCCCATGACTGACATCGTGACCATGTTGAGTAAAAGCGGCCGACTGGATGTGACACGAAGCACAAGAAACCGTATGATCTCTCGACAGCAGGCCATCATAGAATAATTTCTTCCCCAATTCAAATCCTGCCGCTGTCACGGGGTTCCGATCCAATGCATATACAGGTTCCGGAAAATTTAAAGGCCGTCGGAAGCCGGAGAATACCTCCTCCGGCTTTGGGTGCCTTTCTTTTCTGCAGGCCCATATCCCGAGTAAAAGAAAAACGATCCATATTCCCTTCTTCATCTCTCAATTTTCTGTATGATCATGCCTGAACATACGTTCGAAATTGTCGGCCACCGTGGTACTGAAAGCACTAAACATTACAGACGGATGCTGGGCAATACTGAACGGCTTCTTTCCGTCAAATACCTGCGCTACATCTACGAACAGATGAATGTTACTGGAGCGTCCGGGGCGCACATATGCCAAGCCTCCCTTCGTAAGGTCGATGCGGATGGTTTTTAGGTTATTAATGGTCGCTGAGCTGTAGCCCCCAAAACCTCCTATATGGTAACGGAATTGTTTCTTACCGGTGGGATCACCCTGAGAATCGTCAGAAATAGAAGGAGCATTCCCCTCCATTTTGAAAAAGATATATCCGGAATTCCATCCCCAATACATTCCCGAAGAATGATCACCTCCTCCCAGTGCCGGATCCAATACCCCGGTTCTTTGCTCGATCGGCATGGTACTTCTCAGACTATCTACACCTAGCAAGAAAGTAAGTGTACGGTATTCTCCCAGAGGCACATTCATTCGGGCAAAACGCGAACTCCGATCAGCCCCGTTTACAAGGAAATAGCTACTGTCCTGCGGCACCACATACCGATGACCATCGGTGGTTTCGAGGGATACATTGCTGATGAAAAACTGCAGTTTGGAAAGAGAAAACTCCTCGCCGGAAGCCGTTTGATAAGGATTTGCCGGCTGATTAAAAACAAGTGTACGATCCCCTACAATGGCATCGAACTCAATAGAAAGAGGTGCCCTACGATTCACATCAAAATCCGGGGTCGGAATTTCCTTTTTACCACAGGACATCAAAAAAAGGACTAACAATAGCACCCATTGTGCCGGTATATATGAAAATATTTTCATGAATTAAATTCTGTTAAATTGTTATCGTATGATTATTGAGACCAGAAGTAGCCATAATCCAATCACCCCACATTTTTTTCTCAGAAAAAATGCAGATGAGGGGCAAGCTATTCGATCTTAAATGATGCTTCTGTCATCCGTGCTTTTGTGCTCCTTAAAAACGGAGACTCCGGGAAATTTCCATTTGTCCAATCACAGCAAGGGACATGCGATCAGTAAATAGGAAGAGAATCACGCCTGGATGACAAA
Source organism: Pedobacter sp. (assembly GCA_037190785.1). Classification (GTDB taxonomy): domain Bacteria; phylum Bacteroidota; class Bacteroidia; order Sphingobacteriales; family Sphingobacteriaceae; genus Pedobacter. Next base: position 125,010 of record JBBCJN010000003.1, read on the forward strand.
TGATTAAAAGCAAAAAGAATGCGGATTAAGCAATCAGCGAAGACAGGTGTCTGGGGGGATGAAGGATGTCGAAACTTCGTTTAGGCAATAGAAAAGAAAGATCGAAGAACACATTCTTCCCCAGTAAAAAAGAAGGATTGACGAAACAAACTTCCTGGTCATCGATAAAATTTTCCTGGAAATTTTTCTTTTGAGCGTCCTGTTCCTGCTTCTTTTCTCTTTCTTCTGCCTGTTGAAGTTTTTTCTTAAGCACACACTTTCCCCGGCAATCCAGTTCAGGGCGATCCCTGTTTTCACAAAGCGTACTTTCAATATAGGTCCTGTTCAGGTTGAATTCGGCATATACCAGCCAGCGTGTAGTATTGGAAAACAATACAGTGACTAAAAGACATATGGTCGTTATTCCCTTGAACATCTCAGCGCAAAATTAGGGCTTTCTCCTCTAAAAAAGAAGTTTTAAACGAACAAAGAAAATACACAAACATCCCCCCTGAAGATCAGCCCTTCACCCACTCAGAGCCAAACATACAGTTCCTCGGATAAGTCACTCCCCGTCCATGAGCAAGCGGGCATCGGAATTAGCGCGTTTCACTTGAAATCCCGGCTCCGGGAAGTCAGCGAATAAGTGGAAAAAAGAAAAGCGACCCTCTTTCGTAGTCGCTTTGTGGGAATTACTGGGTTCGAACCAGTGACCCCTACCTTGTCGAGGTAGTGCTCTAAACCAGCTGAGCTAAACTCCCTTTTTTAATCAGAACGCCAAAGATAAGCGGTCCGGTGTAGATGAACAATTTATTTTTAAAAATAATTTAATGAAACCATCATTAAATAAAAAAAGCAATCGTTTAAACGATTGCTTTTGGTGGGTTATCCGAAAGAAAACTTGAACCGTTTTATAGATGATTGAAGGGTTTTGATTGATTTAAGAAAGAATCAGAATGAGGATACAGCGTAAAAGTTGAACCACTTTACCGACTTTTACAACTCCAACATTTCGTCTTTAAAGGGGAAGCAAGTGGATATTTACCCGAATGCACTTTTCCATGGTTTATCAAAAATTTCTTACTTTAGCAGCGAATGAAATTTGGCGCGTTACTTCTCGGCCTTTTTGTAATGTTCCTATCGGTAAAATCGGTAGTAGAACCGTTGTCATTATTGGCCGAAGTGGATGCCTGCTGTAAAAAAGACAAAATTGAGCAGACCTCATCTCATGATGAAACAAACGAAGACAGCTGTGATGATCTTTGCAGCCCGTTTCAACCGTGCTGTCCTTATATTGCCTTCTCGCCAGTTTTTTCAGGCATTTCAATTCCGAAAGATTATCCGTTGGTTATCAGAAAATTTTCATTACATACCGTATCTTTTCATTCCAGCTATTCAGCTGATTTCTGGCAGCCGCCCAAACTGGCTTAACATCATCTATTATTCTTAGATACGCAGATTTGCGTCAAAAATGATTTTATTAATGTTAAAACCAGAAAAAATGAAAACGATTAGATCATTCATCGCCCTTTTTATATTCGCTTTTGCCGCTCAAACCAGCTCGGCACAAACTACACCTGTACAGGAAAATACCGATAAGACTTCTGCCGTAAAGGTTAAGGGCGTTACCTGTAAAAATGATTTGGTATCCATTGCTGGAAACGTACAGAAACTAAAAGGTGTAACCAAATGCCACCCAGAAAAAGCAGGTCCTACTACTACCTTCAAGATCCAGTTCGATCCGAAAGTGGTAAGCGAAAAGGAAATATTTGCTGCTATTGAGGGTACACCAGGTTGCGAAAATCCTAACGACAGACCCTACAAGGTAAAACAGTAAGCAAACTTCTAGAAGGGCAAAGCCCTATTCCATTTACATACACATAATGAAAAAATATCTATTCATTATTGGTATGCTATTCCCCTATGCGCTATTTGCGCAGACCATTAAGGGAAAAGTAACCAATCATAAAAAACAGCCGCTAAAAGGTGCCTCCATCCATTGGATTGGGACTACAATTGGCGTTTCTGCTGGCGATAAGGGCGAGTTCAGTATTGATGCTAGTGGCATTACCGAACTTAGTTTAGTCGCCAGTTTTGTGGGTCATGAAACTGATACCATCGCTATTAATAGCAAAACACAAGTCAATTTTAGTTTAAGAGAAGAACAGAACCTATCAGAGGTCACCATTTCCAAACGTAGGGACGGCATCATCAATTCAAACCTCAGTCCGATCAAAACAGAGCAGATCACCGTCACCGAACTGGCCAAAGCGGCCTGTTGTGATCTTGCCGGATGTTTTGAAACGCAGTTAACGGTACAGCCACAGACCACCAACGTGGTGACCAATTCCAAGGAACTCCGTATTTTGGGATTATCTGGCGTTTACAACCAGGTTTTGATCGATGGCCTGCCGATGATACAAGGTCTATCCTACACCTATGGCATCAGCAGTATCCCTGGAACATTGGTCGATAATATCTATATCTCAAAAGGGGCCAACAGCGTAATCCAGGGTTATGAAAGCATCAGCGGACAGATCAACGTGGAGACCAAAAAACCCGATCACACCGACCAGCTGCTATTGAACGTTTACATGAACAGCTTTATGGAAAAGCATTTCAATGTGAACTATGCAGTTGGCAAGGGCAAGTGGAGCAACATCACCGCCTTCCAAACGGTACAGCCAGCGGACAAGACCGATGGTGATAAAGACAACTTCCTTGACCTTCCATTGCTCAGAAGGTATATGCTGTACAACCGCCTAAAATATGGCAGGGAAAGTAATTGGGGATTGTACTCTAGCATCGGTCTTCGTTTTCTTAACGAAGAACGCATTGGTGGCCAGAGCCATTATGACCCGAAGCTCCATAAAGGGAGTACTTCTATCTATGGCCAGAGTGTACGTTTTAACCAACCAGAAATCTCTACCAAAACTGGTTACCGTTTTGATGACACCCATCATGTAGTTTTCTATGCCTCTTCATTCTACCAAAAGCAGAATTCTTATTTCGGAACGGCAAGATATGATGCCGACCAGCTGAACATCTATGCCAATCTGCAACATGAACTCAACTATGGCGAGCATGGCCTAAAATCTGGCATCAGTTTTAGATATCTGAATTTAAACGAAGATATTGGTTTTACCGAAACGGTGCTGGGCAGAACCTACGAGGGCAAATACAGGAGAAACGAACAGATCCCTGGTGTATTCACCGAAAATACCATGCGCTTTCTAGAGGGGAAACTAACGTGGATTGCGGGTGTGAGGGCAGATCATCACAACCAGTTCGGTATGATGTTTATGCCTCGTACCTTATTGAAATACGATATCTCGCCACAATCTGTGATCAGGGCAAATATAGGTACGGGCTGGAGAACGGCAAATCTGTTCAGTGAGAACATTAACCTTTTGGCTAGTTCTAGGAACATCATCTTTTCAGAGGCATTGCGTCCGGAAAAGGCATTGAACCTCGGCGTTAACCTGACCCAAAAGTTCGAATTGGCACAGGGTGATATTTCAGGCTCGTTGAGTGTAGATTACTACCACACCAATTTCCAGAACCAGATCTTTCCTGACTATGATACCGACCCAAAACTGGCCCTCATCAAAAACTTTGATGGTACCAGCATCAGTAACGGTTTCCAGACCGAACTGTATCTACAGCTTTGGAAACGTTTCGAGGTAAAGGGTGGCTACAATTACCTAGATGTCTATCAACAAATTGGAAATGTAAAGAACGTATTGCCCTTCAACCCGAAGCATAAGGTGCTTTCTACCTTTAGCTATAAGCCCATCAACAATAAGTTCCATTTCGATGTGAACGTGCACTGGTATGGACAGCAAAGATTACCAAGTACACAGGCCAATCCAGAGATCTATCGCAGACCCGATTTCTCCCAAAGCTATACTACGATCAATTCGCAGCTGACCTATAATTTTGGCAAGCTGGAAGTATATGGTGGTGCGGAGAATATCTTCGCCTTCAGACAGGAAAGACCGATCATCAGCTGGCAGGATCCATTCAGTGCGTACTTCGACACTTCATCTGTTTGGGGACCGACCCGTGGCCGCGAACTTTACATTGGTCTGAGATATAAGCTGGCCAAACCCACTAGCAAATAATTATTCACCATTAAAACAAAAAGAAATATGAAAAATCTAATGATCACCACCATCTTCAGCCTTTTGGCATTTTTTAGCTTTGCACAGGAAACTCCCACTAAACTAAAAGATGAAGTAGTAGAAGCATCGTGCGGCACCTGTAAACTTGGCCTCGAAGGTAAAAAATGTGAACTTGCCATCCGCTACAAGGGAACCAGCTATTTTGTGGACGGTTCTACCATCAAGGACCACGGCGACGAGCATGGCAAGAACGGTTTCTGCAATGCTATCAAGAAAGCAAGGGTTTCTGGAAGTATCGAAAACGGAAGATTTAAATCTACCTCATTCAAGGTGCTGAAAGCCGAAAAGAAAACTAAGTCAGATAGCTAAATATCTCTTTCAATATACTCCCAAGGCGGTTCAACAGCTTTGGGAGTTTCTAAGCTAGCCTTCCAAATTATTGTCTAGGTGCGTAATAGATAATACTTACGCCCACCGATGCAACGGCAGCACCGATGACATCGTATCTATCGGGCACGTATTTATCAAACTTCATGGCCCAAAGTATCGACATGACGATGAAGAAACCTCCGTACGTTGCATACACACGTGCAAAATTTGCCGTCTGCCAAGTGGCCACCACACCATAAAACACCAGCACAATGGCGCCAACAATACCGTACCACCAAGGTTTACTTACTTCAGTGAAAGCCAGATCATGTAGCCTCCGCCTATCTCACAAAGACCTGCGAGCAAAAAAATGAATATTGATTTGATAAATTCCATTACCTACATTACTCTAGTTATAAGAATCTGATAATGCAATATAACAGGTATCACCAACAATTATTAGTGCATTGAACATTATTATTTTAAATTTTCGTAAATCATATTAATCGAAAAAAGTCAACACGCTTAAAATAGAGAAACATGATAAACATCGAACCACAACAAAAACATAAACCACTGAAAATCAAATTTTTATTGATGAATAAAATCTTAGGCAACATTATTTTTATGAGAAGATAAAAATGAAAAAGCCTTAACTATTAAATAGTTAAGGCTTTTTAAGTGGGAGATACTGGGTTCGAACCAGTGACCCCCTGCTTGTAAGGCAGGTGCTCTGAACCAGCTGAGCTAATCTCCCCTTAGGTTCGACTTTTAAGTCTTTTATCCCTCGCAAACACTCGCTGTTTGCTTTGTTTTGGGACTGCAAATATAGTGCGTTCAAACAGTTTTCCAAAAAAAAAATCATTTTTTTTAAGAAAGTATTTCCTCCAACACCTGTCTTGACTTTACTACCCCAAATGAAACAGAATGTAATTCATAGTAAACCAATAATTTATCCAAAAGAAATCTTCTTTTTGCATTGGAAAATTTGAAGTCATTTAATTTTTCAAAAGGAGAAAAATAGAGTTGAAATAATTCTTCCGCGTCTGCTCTGCCGATAAAATGGGGATGAAGAGGGTGCAAAGAAGTATACCGGCCTTCCTGTAAATCGAAATACTGCTGATCAGTTCTTACCTGACTATCCGGAGCGAACCCCAGAAAACGGCTCAGCTTGAGAAGAAATGCCAGGTGAAAATTGACAGACAGATTCTCCGATTCATCAAACCAGCAAAGCGACTGATAAATGAATTCAAACAAATGAGGATCATGTTGTGGCTGCTGAATGCTTTTATAAACCACTTCATTCAGAAATTGAACAATGGCATTTTTTAACACCTCATAGGGAATGCTTTTAAATACCGGTGTGGCCCGGGCTTCCGAAATACGCTGTAGCTGACTGTTTGGCCGATAATAAACCACCATGTCCAACAAATGCAATGGCTGCAGCAGATTCATGGAGATCTTTGCTTTTGCCTTTTTTACTCCATTCACCATGTAAGATTGCAAGCCAAATTTTTCGGTATAGATTTTCACAATGACACTGCTTTCCCTGTAACCCATTGTTTTAAGAACAATTCCTCTGGTTTTATGCAACATTTCCAATGAATTTGGGGATAAAAATAAACAATCCTACCAGGATCGCGAACACCGCACTCACCAAAACAAAAGCCGCGGCAAGGTCCTTGACCCGTCCAGCTTTTTCATTCCATTCAGGAGAAACAAGATCTACCAGCACCTCGATAGCCGTATTGATCAATTCAGCCATCCACACCAACGCAATTGCCAACAAGACCCATAACCACTCTTCACGGTCCAGACTCACCATTCCCCCCAGCAACCCTACAAATCCGGCCATTGCAACATGAAAAACAACATGTGCCTGGGTTCTAAAGGCGTAAGCAAGCCCTTGAATGGCATACCCAAGACTACGTACAAATTTCTTTCCGTTTCTCATGACAGTTTCCTAATTAATCAATTTTTCTTTCAAAAATGTATTCAAAAATCTTCAATTTTTTGCACTTAAAAAACAAATCCATTTTGTAAAAAAACAATTTTATCCGTTCTTTAGTACTTTAAATGCAATCGATTATGTGGGCCACCCTTTCCAGATTTATCCTCCGTCAACGAATCCCTATCCTTCTTTTTTTTATTGCAGCAACCCTTTTTATGGCGTGGCATGCCCGGAATTTAAAGCTTTCGTATGCGGGAAGTAAAATCCTGCCCCTGACAGATTCGGTCTTTGTCAAGTACAATGCCTTCAAACAACAGTTCGGAGAAGATGGAAGTATCATGGTAGTAGGAATCCGGAGTGATCGCATTTTCGATAAAGAAGTTTACCTGTCCTGGTCACAATTAAGCAATGACATTCAGGAGTTGAAAGGCATCACCGGGGTTTTATCCATTGGAAAAATGTTTGAATTGCAGAAAGACACCCTGCATCAAAAGTTTGTGGTGGCTCCCATCCCTGCTAAAACGATCTCTACACAACACGAAATGGATACCCTGAAGCGACAAATTTTAGGGTTGCCCTTTTACCAGGGACTTTTATTCAATCCGAAGACCAACGCTACGCTCATGGCCATCACTTTTGATCAGCGGATTCTTAATTCGGCAGATCGCAATCCGGTACTAAAAGAGATTGAAGAAAAAGTAGCGCGTTTCTCCCTCCAGACAGGCATAGAAACACACCTCTCAGGACTTCCCTATATCCGTACTGCCACCAGCAAACTGGTTTCCAATGAATTTGTCCTCTTTCTGGGCCTATCCATCCTGGTGTCTGCCCTGATTCTATGGATATTCTTCCGCAGCTTTTATGCCGTATTTTTTCCGGTACTGGTCGTCATTATGGGCGTTATATGGAGCATTGGCACACTGGTGCTCTTTGGTTACGAAATCACGATCCTGACAGGACTTATCCCTCCGCTCATTGTGATTATTGGCATTCCAAACAGTATTTTATTACTCAATAAGTATCATAGCGAACTTAAAAAAGACGGAAACAGGCAACGAGCCCTCCAAGTAACGGTTGAACGAATTGCCGTTACCACCTTAATTGCCAATGTTACCGCGGCCATAGGGTTTGGGGTCCTTTATTTTACTGGAAGTGAATTGCTGATGCAATTTGGAAGTGTGGCTGCCCTAAACGTCATGTTTACCTGGCTGATGAGCTTATGCCTGATCCCGATCATTTACAGCTATCTGCCCGTGTCTGGAAAAAGAATAGAAGCTGCCCATGCAGAAACCCTGTTGGACCGGATTTTGAAACGTACCAACCAGGTGGTGCAACATAAAAGCAGCTTCATTTATACCACAACCATTCTGCTGACTATCCTCTCTCTCATTGGCATTTCACGCATCAACATCAATGGATATGTAGTGGACGATTTGCCTAAAAGCTCGCGAATTTTAACTGACCTTAAATTCTTTGAAAAGAATTTCGAAGGCATACTCCCTCTCGAAATCAGCGTAGACACACGTAGAAAAAATGGAATGCTCAGCGTTTCTACCCTCAAGCGAATGGAACAAATGGAAGATATGGTGGCCTCCTACCCCGAATTCTCCCGTTCTATTTCATTAAATACAGGACTTAAATACGCCTCCCAAGCTTTTTATAATGGAGATTCCACGTTCTATCGGCTACCCTCCGATATGGAAAAAAACTTCATCCTGCTGTATGCCGCCAACTCGGGGAAAGGCGATGGCAACATGTTGAAAAATTTTGTGGACAAGGATAAACAGGTGGCAAGGGTAAGTTTCCAGATGGCTGATATTGGTTCTAAACGTTTAGATGCCCTGCTGGAAGAATTAAAGCCACGCATTGACTCGATTTTATCCCCCAAACGTTACGACGTACTGCTCACCGGATCAAGTATCATTTTCAGCAAGGGCACCAATTATCTGTTAGAACATCTATTTGAAAGCATCGGGCTAGCGATCGTATTGATTTCTCTCTTACGGCTCGCCCAGTTTAAAAGTCTTGGAATCATGTGCATCTCTCTTCTTCCAAATGTCGTTCCCCTATTGATTACGGCCGGACTTATGGGATTCTTTCACATTCCTTTAAAACCCTCCACCATTCTGATCTTCACCATCGCCTTCGGACTTGCCTCCGATCAGACCATTTACTTTCTGACCCGTTACCAGCAGGAGTTAAGCTTAACCAATTATACGGTACCCCAAGTGATCGAAGACACCATCCGTGAAACAGGCGTTAGCATGACACACATCGCCCTCATCTTGTTCTTTGGCTTTGGGATTTTCACCGCATCTACTTTCGGGGGGACCGTCGTATTAGGGCTACTCCTATCCATTACCCTCCTAGTTGCATTGATCTTTAACCTGACTTTATTGCCTGTACTCATGTTATGGCTCGATAAAAAGAAAAAAAGGAAACTTATTCCGGAAGCGCTAGCTGCTCAGAACGAATCGTTGATCGATCATTGAGACCTTTCCAGAGGTCACAGGTAGTTTATTCCTCTCCGGAAGGGGGTTTACTCATGGGCTCCAATTCTACTTCCTGACCATCTTTGTCTGCTTTCTTAGCGAAAAAGACAGGATACAAGAATAGGAGAGCTCCCAGCATGAAACATGCTCCGGACATCCCCAAAACAAAGCCCCCGCCCCCCATTGCCAGACGATCCAGTACACGGGAGGCAATCAGCAACACGACACCTGCCACAATCAGATAAACTGCTTTCTGAAGTTTTAAAGCTTTAATCATTTGCCGAATGTTTTGATTTTCTGTTCTTTATAAGCTGAATAACCACAAATATCAAACCAACAATTTCGAGTAACATGGTAGCCAGCAGCAACCAGAACAACCAACGTTCATCCGATTGCCCTACCGCGAAAGCAAGTGGCAGGCAAATCACTGCTGCCAACATGCAGCAAATCCCAATATGAAGCGGTCGCTCATTCATTACATCCTTCAGAGTGTCTGATTATCGGCAAAATTACCTCAAATCTACCTAAAAAAGTTCTTTCTTTCTCCCATTCATCCAAGAGAGAAAAGAACAGCCGTCTTCTGTGCGCGTTAAGAAAGCCCCTCAGCGGGACTTCCGTTTTCCTTTTGACCTTAAAACAATCTTAACTTGCTACGATTATTGATAATAAAAACGTAACTTTGCATCCTTTAATTTTGAAGATACTTGATTGATGTATAGGGAATTTAAACAGTTAGAACTCGCAAAAATAGGAGAAGAAATATTGGCCTTCTGGAAGGAGCAACAGATCTTTGAGAAAAGCGTCACTTCCAGAGCCGGGCATCCGACTTTTACGTTTTATGAAGGTCCTCCTTCTGCCAACGGAATGCCGGGCATTCACCATGTCATGGCCAGAGCGATTAAAGACATCTTCTGCCGTTACAAAACCCTGAAAGGATTTCAGGTAAAGCGCAAAGGAGGATGGGATACTCACGGGCTGCCTATTGAACTTGCAGTAGAGAAAAAACTGGGAATTACCAAAGAGGATATCGGTCATAAAATCTCGGTCGAAGCATACAACGCGGCCTGCAAAGAAGAGGTTATGCGTTATACGGACGTATGGAATGACCTGACCCAGAAAATGGGTTATTGGGTGGACCTGGCTAATCCTTATGTGACTTACCATAATGAATACATCGAAAGTCTGTGGTGGATTCTTAAATCACTCTACGAAAAAGGCTTTCTTTATAAAGGTTATACCATCCAACCCTATTCGCCAGCGGCAGGCACAGGTTTAAGCTCACATGAGCTCAACCAGCCAGGCACTTATCGCGATGTAAGCGACACCACCATTGTGGCCCAGTTCAAGGCAACAGAAGACAGTCTGCCTGCTTTCTTAAATGGTTTTGGTCCTATCCACTTCCTGGCCTGGACCACCACTCCATGGACCCTCCCCAGCAATACAGCCTTAACGGTCGGTCCAAAAATTGATTATGTGCTGGTGAAAACATTCAACCAATATACGTTTGAACCAGTGCAGGTCATCCTGGCGAAAGCATTGGTTGCAAAACAGTTTTCAGGCAAATTTTTTGAGGCTGCAGAAGAAGATTTCCTCCGCTTTAGTCCGAACGATAAAAAGATTCCTTATCAGATCCTGAGTCAGTTTAAAGGAGCAGACCTGGTCAATAGCCGGTACGAACAATTACTGCCTTACGCGCTTCCTTATCAAAGTCCCGAACATGCTTTTCGGGTAATTGCCGGCGACTTCGTCACGACAGAAGATGGAACCGGAATTGTACATACCGCTCCTACTTTTGGAGCAGACGATGCAAGAGCGGCCAAATCAGCCTCTCCGGAGGTTCCGCCTTTGCTGATTCTTGACGAAAAGAACAATCCCGTACCCTTAGTCGATCTACAAGGAAAATTTGTGGAAGCGCTTGGACACGGACTGGGCGGCAAATTTGTAAAGAATGATTATTATCCGGAAGGAGAAGCCCCTGAAAGGTCGGTAGATGTAGAAATCGCGATCCGGTTGAAAGAAGAAAATAAAGCTTTTAAAGTAGAAAAATACGTTCACAGCTACCCTCACTGCTGGCGCACGGATAAACCGGTATTGTACTACCCTTTAGACAGTTGGTTCATCAAAACGACGGCTGTAAAAGAGAAAATGGCCACGCTCAACAAAACCATCAACTGGAAACCTGAAGCCACTGGTAGCGGACGTTTTGGAAACTGGCTGGAAAATCTGGTGGATTGGAATCTCTCCCGATCAAGGTATTGGGGAACTCCCCTACCGATCTGGCGTACGGCAGACGGTCTGGAAGAGAAATGCATCGGTTCTATTACCGAACTCAACGAAGAAATTAAGAAAGCAATCTCCGCAGGATTAATGCCTGCAGGATTTGAGTTAAAAGATATGCACCGTCCTTATGTAGACGATGTTTTTCTTGTATCCGATAAAGGAGCAAAAATGACTCGCGAAACGGATTTGATTGATGTCTGGTTTGATAGCGGAGCCATGCCTTATGCGCAATGGCATTTCCCTTTTGAAAACCAGGATCAGTTCGAACAAGCTTACCCTGCAGATTTCATCGCAGAGGGGGTCGATCAGACACGAGGCTGGTTTTTCACCCTGCATGCCATCGCGGTAATGTTAAGCGAAACCAGCGAGGAAATCAAAACCATCAATGCAAAGGTAAACAATCCAGGCATTGCCTTTAGGAACGTGGTGTCCAACGGACTGGTATTGGATAAAAACGGGAACAAAATGTCCAAACGTTTGGGCAATGCCGTTGATCCCTTCTCGACCATTGATACCTACAGTGCAGATGCGACCCGCTGGTATATGATCAGCAATGCGTCGCCATGGGAAAATTTGAAATTTAATATGGAAGGATTGGATGAAGTGCGCCGGAAATTCTTCGGAACACTTTACAATACCTATTCATTTTTCGCTCTTTACGCAAATATTGACCGGTTCATCATTGAAGCAACAGATCAGGTTGCCGTCGCTGAGCGAAGTGAACTGGACCGCTGGATTTTATCTCTGTTGCAGACATTAAATCAGGAAGTGGATGAAAGTTATGCGGCCTATGAGCCTACCCGCGCGGCAAGAGCCATCCAGACTTTTGTTGACGAACACCTGAGCAACTGGTATATCCGTTTATCCAGAAGACGCTTTTGGAAAGGGGAAATGACCACAGATAAAAAAGCAGCCTACCAAACCCTGCATACCTGTCTGACACAGATTGCCCAGATGATGTCGCCGATTGCACCTTTCTTTGCGGACTGGCTCTATAGGAATTTAACCGAGGCCGCCAATGGCTCCGGAAAAAACCATTCTGTTCACTTATCCCTCTGGCAGGAGGCCAATCAAAGCTGGATCGATCACTCCCTGAACGAGCGCATGGAACTTGCTCAAAACATTGCCTCTATGGTGTTGTCTCTCCGCAAAAAGACCGGCATCAATGTGCGGCAACCTTTGGCTAAAATTTTGATTCCTGTGCTGGATGAACGATTTAAAGAAAAGGTAACCTTGGTCAAAGACCTGATACTATCTGAGACAAATATAAAAGAAATTGATTTCATCCACGATACCTCTGGTTTCATCAAGAAAAAAATCAAACCTAATTTTAAAGCATTGGGGGCCAAAGTGGGGAAAGACATGAAAGAAGTCACCGCTGCGATTGCCGCCATGACACCGGACGAATTAACCAGTCTGGAGCGTACCGGCCAATTAGCGCTGAAAGGTACTGCACATTCACTGGAGCTCGGAGATGTGGAGATTATCGCAGAAGATATCCCAGGTTGGCAGGTTACCAACATGGGTAGCCTGACGGTGGCCCTCGATATCCACATCACAGAGGATCTGAAGAGAGAGGGACTTTCCAGGGAGCTGATCAACCGCATTCAGAACCTCCGGAAAGACATCGGACTGGAAGTAACCGATCGCATCTCGGTAAGCCTTCAGGCCCACCCGTTGATGACCGATGCAGTGGCGCATAATAAAGCCTACATTTGCAACGAAATCCTTGCGGACGACCTTCTTTTTAAGGAAAATATAATTAATGGAAACAAAATAGTGATCGAAGACGTTGAATTACAAATCTTGATTGCCAAACAATAATCATATTATGGAAAAATCTGAAAAAACACGCTATTCTGACACTGAACTTCAGGAATTCAAAGAGTTAATCCTTGATAAATTAAAAAGCTCGAAAGAGGAATTCGCACTGTTAACGGCCTCCTTAAGTAACCCAAATGCCAACGGGACCGAAGACACCTCGGGTGCTTATAAAACGCTTGAAGATGGCTCTGCCACCTTGGAAAAAGAACAAATCAATCAGTTGGCAGCCCGCCAAAAGAAATTCATGGATAACCTGGAAGCCGCTTTAGTTCGTATTGAGAATAAAACCTACGGAATTTGCAGAGAAACCGGCAAACTTATTCCTAAAGAGCGTTTACGTGCTGTCCCTCATGCCACCTTGAGCATGGAAGCCAAATTAAAGCAAGGTTAATGAAAGGCTATACGAAACCTCTATTGCTGATTTTCTTTGTCCTTCTCGTAGACCAGGTTTCCAAAACCTGGGTGAAAACGAACATGTATCTTGGTCAGGAGTTCAAAGTGCTTGGCGACTGGTTCATTATTCATTTTACAGAAAATAATGGCATGGCTTTCGGTCTGGAGTTTGGTGGAGAGTTTGGCAAGCTTGCCCTCTCCCTGTTCAGAGTCATTGCCGTGATCGGGATCGGATATGGTTTACATTACATCATCCAGCGGAAGTATCACCGTGGATTGATTCTCAATGTGGCCCTGATTTTTGCAGGTGCCCTTGGAAATATCATTGATTCCGTATTTTATGGGCTTATTTATAAATATGAAACGTTGTTTCACGGACGAGTGGTAGACATGCTCTATTTTCCCATAGTTAATAGCCACTATCCATCCTGGTTTCCTATATGGGGTGGAGAAGAGCTTGTTTTCTTCCGTCCTGTTTTTAATATCGCGGATACCGCCATTTCTATAGGAGTGATCTGTATCCTCCTCTTTCAGAAAGCGTACTTTAAAGAAGAAATAAAAGATGAAATTGGGCTCAATAACGAGATGGTCGAAGATTAAAGACATTCAACGCTAAATCAACCGGTTTAGCGTTTTTTATTGCAGCTATCCCACCGGAGTTTAATTCAAAAACAGTATGTTTGAGAGAGATATTTAACCAAATTAAACTTTGATGAAAACATTTGTATTTTACACCTTTCTCTTTCTGACTGGCCTGAGTACGCTTTCGGCCCAGCAATTATTTAATGGTCGGGATCTACAGGGATGGCATGCCGACGTTCCAGAAATGGATAAAAATCCTGAAGCAAAAAGCCCCTTCATTGTACGTGACGGACTGCTGGTAAGCCTGGGAGAACCCCGCGGCCATTTAATTACCGATGCCGTTTACCAGAATTACCGACTGGAAGTAGAATACCGCTTTGCCGGAAAACCCGGCAATTGTGGAGTGCTTATTCATGCTTCTACTCCCCGGGCGCTGTACGGTATGTTCCCAAAATCCTTAGAAGTACAAATGCAACACCAGGACGCAGGCGATTTCTGGTGCATTGAAGAAGATATAACTGTACCCGATATGGAAGCTCGCCGCGGCCCGAAAGAAAATTGGGGAGTAAATGGAAACAAACTTCGTCGCATCAAAAACCTGACAGATCATAGTGAAAAGCCCTTAGGGCAATGGAACACCATGGTGATTGAAGCTGTGGGAGATAAAGTGAAAGTATGGGTGAATGGTGAACTGGTCAATGAAGGAGAAAAATGCACCGCTACTAAAGGGCAGATCGCTATTCAGGCGGAAGGTTCAGAAGTGGAGTTCAGAAAAGTCGACTTAAAATCTATCCGTAAGTTAAGTAAATAACTTCGCGTCCGGCAATGCCCTGTTCTCCGGTGAACCGGTCCTTCAAAAAGCGGGCATGTCGGACCTCCGACCATTGGCACAGTTGTTTTTCCTTTTCTTTCTCATCCCCCACAAACTATAATATACTGAAAAATAATGAATTAAACAATAAAAATTATCAATTTTAAAAAAAACTCCTTTTGGCTATGGAATTGGTACGATATTTTCATCTTCTATGTAAGAACAGATTGTTTTAACCCGGCGACAAGCACAAATGAATGTATTGTCGCTTTAATTAAGAACACAAATGAAAAAAGTAGTAATGATGGCACTGATTGCTGTATTAAGTACTGGTGCAATGGCTCAACAAGTTGACTTAAGAAAAAAGATTAGTGTAAGTGGTTCTGCTGAAGCAGAGGTCACCCCTGATATCCTCTATTTATCCATCTCGCTCAAAGAATACTTCAGGGATAACAACAATAAAAAGCGGGTAGAGATCACAGATCTTGAAAAACAGTTGTACAATGCGGTACTGAAAGCAGGCATCCCCAAAGAAAATCTAATGGTAAACAACATCTCCAGCTATAATTACGCAACGGAGAAGAAGAAAAACCCTGACTTCCTAGCCAGTAAACAATACCGAATTAAAGTTACCGATCTCAATAAATGGAATGAGCTGATTGCTTCCGTAGATTCGAAAGGGATTGCTTATACCTCGATTGAGTCTTACGATTACTCACAAATGGAATCGTTGAAAAAAGAATTAAAAATCAAAGCCCTTCAGGCCGCCAGAGAAAAAGCAAAATACCTGACAGAAGCCATTGAGGAGAAATTAGGCAAAGTAATCGACATTCAGGAGATCAACAATGAGCCTTATCAGCCAGTTTACCGGGCCAATGTCATGATGATGAAAGCAGATGCGATGGCCGAATCGTCTGCCCCTGAGCTCGATTTTAAAAAGATCAAATTAAACTACAGTATGAATGCTGTATTTGAAATTCTACCCTAGACAGCATAAGTGTCTGAATACCATTCAAAAGCCTGTTTCCTTCCCTTTAGGAGACGGGCTTTTCCATTTATTTTTGTTATTTTTAAACAATTATTTCACTCCTGCTACGTTAAAAAGTAGTCGGATAAAGGTGGTTTCAACCCTAAATACATTCCCATGAGAAAATTAATTTACGCATTAACTCTTATTTTAGTCATAGGAGTAAGTATTCCCGGTGCATCGGCTAGCGAAAAAAAAGAACCGGGCAAAGAGCTCACGGCTGCGGAGAAAGTGAAGCTTGAACGCTTAAGTAACCGGGTGGAAGAGATTCGTTTAATGGATAAATCCCAGCTCAGCAGAGAAGAAAAAAAAGCACTTAGAAAAGAATTAAAAGAAATCAAACGAGAGGTTGCCTTTTTAGAAAGAGGGGTCTACCTTTCAGTAGGAGCCATTATCATCATTCTCTTAGTGATATTGATTATCTTCTAAAACAAAAAAGGGCTTCTGCATTGAGAAGCCCTTTTTTGTGGATCCGCTGATTAATCAATCCGGTCGAAACCCGTATATTTTTGAAGTACTTCGGGGATAAGAATTCCTTCTTCGGTCTGAAAATTTTCCAGGATGGAGGCCACAATACGCGGCAATGCCAACGCACTTCCATTTAATGTATGGGCAAACTGTGTTTTCCCCTCTTTGCCCTTAAATCGCAACTTCAGACGATTGCTTTGATAGGTTTCAAAGTTAGACACCGAAGACACCTCCAACCAGCGTTGCTGAGCCGCACTCCATACCTCCATATCGTAAGTCATTGCAGACGTAAAGCCCATATCTCCTCCGCACAAACGAAGAACACGGTAATGCAAGCCTAGATCTTTTAAAAGGCTTTGCACATACGTACTCATCTCTTCCAGGGTATCGTAAGAATGATCCGGATGTGTAATCTGTACCAGTTCCACTTTATCAAACTGATGCAGACGATTTAACCCTCTGACATGTGCTCCATAGGAGCCCGCTTCCCGACGGAAACAAGGAGTATAACCCGTATTCTTTATCGGCAAATCCTCTTCTTTCAGAATCACATCACGGTACAGGTTGGTCACCGGGACTTCTGCGGTGGGAATGAGGTATAAATCGTCCACGCCCACATGGTACATCTGTCCTTCTTTATCCGGAAGCTGTCCCGTACCAAATCCCGAAGCAGCATTCACTAAATGAGGCACCTGCATTTCTTTGTATCCTGCTTCAATGGCCCGATCCAGAAAAAAGTTGATTAAGGCCCTTTGCAAACGCGCTCCTTTTCCTTTATATACCGGAAATCCGGCCCCGCTGATTTTTGTCCCCAACTCGAAATCAATGATGTCGTATTTTGCTGTCAACTCCCAATGGGGTAATGCGCTGGCAGGCAAAGAAGCGGGTGAACCGTGGGTCAGAACCACCTCATTTTCCTCCGCCGAACTTCCAGCCTTCACAAGGGCATGTGGAAGGTTGGGTAGTTGAACAATAAGCTCATGTTGCTGCTGTTCCAATAGTGCCAGTTCATCTCCTAGCCGCTTGATTTCATCTTTGTGGGCTGCACTGGTAGATTTGACTACTTCTGCCTCTTCTTTTTTCCCCTGACGCATCAGCTCGCCAATCTGGCGGGCAGCCGCGTTGGCGTCGGCAGAAAGCTTATCCAGCGAAGTTTGAATCTGTCTGCGGTTTTCATCGACCGAGATGAGTTCATCGACAAGTTCCGGTTTATTAAAATGACGCACACCAAGGCGTTCTAAAACTTTCTCTCTATTTTCGCGGATATAGTTAACTTGCAACATCTTTTTATTTTTTTACAAAGATAATAAGTTTACGTGTTATCAGTTATTCCTTTGCGGTTTTTATCGTTCCTAAAAGGAAAAACAATCAAGTGCTGTCGCTATTATGAAAGGAAAACTTTACCTGATACCAACGCCGATAGGCAATCTGGAAGATATGACCTTCCGGGCCATTCGATTATTGAAAGAGGCCGATATCCTGCTGGCAGAAGATACACGAACCAGTGCGCCATTGCTTAAACATTTTGGAATTGACAAGCGTTGTTATTCGCATCATCAACATAACGAACACAAGGCCACGGCAGAGATTCTCCGTTTTCTGGAAGAAGGAAAGACTGTGGCACTCATTTCAGATGCGGGTACACCGGGAATTTCAGATCCTGGATTTTACCTCGTAAGAGCGGCCCTGCAGAACGGCGCAGAGGTCTGCTGTCTCCCTGGAGCAACCGCCCTCATTCCAGCGCTGGTCAGCTCAGGATTACCGACCGATCAGTTTGTCTTTGAAGGATTTCTTCCGGTAAAAAAGGGCCGGCAAACACGCCTAAAAACCTTAAGTGAAGAAGATAGAACGATGATTTTTTATGAAAGTCCTCATCGCCTACTTAAAACCCTCTCGGAGTTCGCACTGTTTTTTGGGACCGACCGTCAGGCTTCAGTGAGTAGAGAACTGAGTAAAGTTTACGAGGAAACCCGTCGCGGAACCTTACTGGAAATAAAATCACATTTTGAAAACAATGTTTTAAAAGGAGAATTCGTACTTTGTGTAGCTGGGAAACCCCGGTCCAAAGGAAAACGAGATTTTCCCGAAGAAAAAGAAACCTTTCCCATTAGCTAAAAGCCCATGATTTCAATCGACCGATTCTTAAGTGATGAACAGGACCCGAAAGCAGTAGAAAAAGTGATTCCAAAATTACTTGACCTGCTTACATCCGGAGAAGAACTGCTGTACATGGCGGTACAAAAAAAACCTGCAGTGAACCTTTTCCCTGTCAGTATTGTCGTGAGTAACAGACGGATGTTCTATTGTGAATCGGCGAATTTAGGTCTCACGATGAATTTCAAGGACATTTCCTGGAAGAACATTAAAGAAGTTTCTTTTAAAGAGGAATTTTTTGGGGCCCGCTTCATCTGTGTACCAAATCAAGGGGAGAATATCCTGACAGATTACATTCCAAAATTACAGGCCCGTAAATTATACCAGGCGGCGCTGGATCAGCTGGAAAATCAACGGGAACAAGCCAGAGTCCAGCAACTGGAAGCGCACAGACCATCTCCGCTCCAAGTACAGTTTCCGCTTACTGAACCGCCGGCACTTGAGGATCCTACGCTTGCAGAGACAGAGGACGAACTGACCATTCGACTAAGAAAGCTTAAGTCGCTATACGATAAACAGCTCATCACCCCCGAAGAATACGATACTAAAAAAGCAGAAATCCTTAAGAACCTTTAAATGAAGGAAGAATATCTTCACGAATTATTAATTATTCAATGAACGCTTCTGTGATTAAAATAAAAGAAACCTGGCCTTATGCACTTGCGAGTGCTTTCCTTTTATGGCTCGCATGGCCACCCCACAGCTGGACCGCACCGCTGCTGCTAATCGCACTTCTTCCCCTGTTTATCGTTCTCGAAAAAATCGAAAAAGCCCCTGCTGGCAAGAAAGGAAAAACGGTATTTCTAACAGCAGGTTTAGCCTTTTTCATTTGGAATACCGCCTCCATATTTTGGGTATTTAATGCCATCAATTCCGTGAACACCGGCTTTTTAGGGATTATCGTCTCTCTGTTTGTGTCTCTCATCCCCTTTGGACTGGGAGCAGTATTGTTAACCACTGCATTCTGGCTGTTTACCCGTTTAAAGAAAAAGACGCCTCTCTGGCTGGCTTATACCGGACTGATCAGTTTTTATGTCGCCATGGAATACCTCCATCAAACTTGGGACCTTTCTTTCCCGTGGATGACACTCGGAAATGGCTTTGCAGGATTACATCAATGGATTCAATGGTATGAATATACGGGTGTTTATGGCGGCACCATCTGGATATTGCTCTCCAACATCCTTCTCTTTGAAACTTACAAGGCGATCCGGCAGCGCACCGGAAAAATTCCTTTCCGCCCAATTATTGCCTCACTGGCATGGATAATTCTTCCTGTCGCGTTTTCATTATATACCTATGCCCGTTATGAAGAAAAAAAAATGCCGGCAAATGTCGTCGTGGTACAGCCCAATATCGACCCCTATCAAAAGTTTGGAAGTACCTCGGTAGGAGAACAGTTAGACATCCTGACGAAGTTGTCCGATTCAGTAGGTCAAGTAAATACCGAATACTTTATATGGCCGGAAACCGCTATCCCGAATTACGCAGATGAGGAACAAATTCATTCCAACCCGGAATACCTGCGGGCGCAATCCTTCCTTCAACCCTATAAAAATGCCAGTCTGATTAGCGGATTGGAAAGTGTTAAATGGTACCGTGGCAAACAGTCCCTATCGGCTAAACCCACCAAAAATCCCGCCGTTTTTTATGATAATTTTAACACAGCCATCCAAATTGAAAACAGCCCGGAAGTAAAGTTCTATCACAAATCAAAACTCGTTCCAGGAGTAGAAAAGTTACCTTTTCCTAAATTATTTTCTTTTTTAACACCCGTGTTCGCACAGCTTGGGGGCAGCGTTTCGGGATGGGGATGGCAAGAGGATCCGGGGATTTTCTATTCCAGAAGCGGCATCGGCGTAACCCCCGTAATTTGTTACGAATCGCTCTGGGGCGACTGGATTGGAGAAGCCGTCCTGCAGGGGGCGCAATTTATTGCAGTGATCACCAATGACGGCTGGTGGGGAAACACCCCCGGAAAAGATCAACACCTGATGTATGCCAAATTAAGAGCTATCGAAAGCCGTCGATGGGTCGCCCGATCTGCAAATACCGGAATTTCCGCTTTTATTAATCAACGCGGAGACGTGGTTAAACAAAGTTCCTGGTGGACAAGAACCGCACTTAAAGCCGACATTAACCTCAACGATCAGCTCACGCCATATGTCAAACATGGCGATCTATTGGCTAAAATAGGTAGTTTTGCAGCGCTCTCTTTCCTTTTGATTCTTCCAATCCGCTCAAAAATCCGTTCATGAAAAATTCAAATACCACCCGTTTACTCCTCCTCAGCCTGTTGTTACTTCTCAACGTAGGATGTGACCAGATTTCCAAAGGAATTGCCCGTCAAAAAATAGACCTCTATGAGCAAATCCCGGTGATTGAAAACCATTTCACCCTCACAAAAGTGGAAAACACAGGTGCTTTTTTAAGTGCAGGAGATCAATGGCCTGACGAGCTCCGTTGGCTGGTTTTAAGCGCCTTCCCTTTAGTCGTACTGGGAATAGGTGTTTATTATCTGATCACCGCGAGAGACCTGCCCATGCTTACCCAAATCGGCATTTCCACCATCATTGGAGGAGGAATAGGCAATATTTATGACCGGATTCGTTATGGTTCCGTGACCGACTTTATGCACCTCGACTTTGGATTTTTCAGTACCGGAATTTTCAATTTCGCCGATGTGTCCATCATGGTAGGCGTTGGCCTTATGCTGCTCAAGACTTTCTCAGGAAATAAAGAGAAACCACAGGTGGTTGATGCAACAGAAGAAGACAGGCACTAAAAAACCGGCATTCCTGTCCGAAATGCCGGCTTCACCTGAGAAAGGGATTAATATTTGGCCTTAAACTTCCCTTCCGCGACCGTTACTGTCTTCCCGGCCGTTGTTTTCGCAGTATAGCTGAAAGTTCCTTCAATAGTTGAACCATCGTCCTTACTGATCACCAGCTGTCCGCTACCTAAGCCCATCGCCGAACTATATCCTTCAAGCGTACCAGTGTTAGTGGTGGTTACATTCGTCATATTGGTTGCGGCACCCCCCAGTGCATAGGTTTTAGCGCCCGAGTAACCAATGACATGAAAGTTGATCTGCCAACCATTTCCTGTTCCAGCCAGTTCAAATACCGTTCCCGCCTTTACCGCCTGAATAGCTAAACCTGCCGTCCAGGCTTCGCCATTAATTTTGGCACTCATTGAGCCGTCAGTGACTTTTGTATCTCCACCGGATTTTTTACAGCCCATAGCGGCACTGATGACTATCAGCCCGCATAAAAAAAATTTCTTTAGATTTCCCATTGCAATGATCGATTAATTTGTCTACACAAAAAAAGCATCTTGCAAGCCCGGGCCAAATACCAACTTATACGTATTAAATCTACCCGGAACAGGGTATATTAGATTAAATATCAGAAGGAAATTGCTTTCCCGACAAGGGGCATGCGTCTCCCCATTCCGAACGCTTTAGGCGATACCCTCAGTATCGGTGCGGTTTGGTACCGCTTAAACTCTGCGCCGTTAACCATCTTGAGGATTCTTTGGACAAGCGTAGGATCCCAGCCTTGCTGCGCAATGGCATCAAAGCCCTTCTCTTTCTCGATGTGCTGAAAGAGAATAGCATCCAGCACGTCGTAGGGAGGAAGCGAATCAGAATCTTTCTGATCCGGTCGCAATTCAGCGGAGGGAGCTTTCGTAAGCGTATGCTCGGGGATAATGGTTCTTTCCCGATTAATATACCTCGCTAAGGAAAAAACCTGTGTTTTATACACATCCCCAATTACGCTCAGTGCCCCACACATATCTCCATACAAGGTCCCATAACCCACCGCACACTCACTCTTATTAGAGGTATTCAGCAATACATACCCAAACTTATTCGACAGGGCCATCAAAATAACCCCACGACTGCGTGCCTGAATATTTTCTTCCGTCAGATTGAAAGGCAAACCTTGAAAAACAGGCGCTAAGATATCCTCGAATGCAGCACTGGCTGCATGAATAGGGATCGTTTCGTGGCGGCAGCCAATGGCTTCTACAAGATCCAATGCGTCTTTCACGGAATGATCGGAGGAAAATTGCGATGGCATTAACACTGCGACTACATTTTCGGATCCAAGCGCTTCGGCTGCCAATGCACACACGACCGCCGAATCGATCCCACCTGAGAGCCCCAGAACGGCCTTTGTAAACCCTGATTTAACAAAGTAATCTCTGATCCCTAACACCAATGCATCGTGAATCTGAGCAATGTCTTCCTCGACCGCTAATGGCTGACTTCCTGCTTCCCTGGGCAAAAGAATGTCCTCCAATTCAAATAACTGCATATCTTCCTCAAAATAAGAAAGACTTCCTCTTAAATGTCCTTCCTTATCAAATACCATCGACCCTCCATCAAAAACCAATTCAGTTTGTGCTCCTACCTGATTGACATAAAAAAGTGGCAACCGATATTTTTGTGCGTTGGTACGTAGCACTTCCAGGCGATCTTCTGCATGACAGTAATGAAAGGGTGAGGCGGCAATATTGATCATAAGATCCGGCTGCTCCTCGATAAGTCTGTCCATAGGAGAAACCGCATACAGCCGTTCTTCTGCCACATTCCACAAATCTTCACAAATCGTAAGTGCTATTTTACGCCCTTTAAAAGGAACACACTGAAACTCCCTGGCCGGTTCAAAATAGCGGTATTCATCAAAAACATCGTAATTGGGCAACAAACCCTTACGAACAATGGCTTTAATCTCTCCTTCTTCAATGAAATACGCTGCATTGTATAAGCGTTTCCCAAAAGCGTGTTCATTCCATATGGGCAGGCCTAAAATACAGGCTATTTGCTGACAATGTCCGGCAATTTCACGGGCAGCATGTGCTGCCTCTTCCATAAAATCATCAAAAGCAAGAAAATCAAGCGCGGGATAACCACCTAACGACAACTCAGAAAACACAATCAGATCAGCCCCCCTCTCAGCGGCCTCCTCAATGGTGCTTATGATCTTCTTTGTATTCTCTTTAAAGTTACCAATGTGGTAATTTAATTGCGCCAATGCAATCTTCATAGCTAAGTCAGCATTTAAGTTAAAAAAATAAGCCGATATTCATCCCTACATAATGGTTTCTCGCCTTATTAGCCCGATCTGTGGTCATATTTGTAAACGCATTGCTCACGGTAATTCCTATCATGACACTGGTTTTCCCATCCAGGTCGTATTCAGCCCCACCTCCTACCAGAATTGAACCGCGGTAAAAGCGGGTCCAGGAAGACGCATTCACATTATCTGCCACTAACACGTTGTTCTTTTTGGCATCTCCTTTAGCACCAATCCGGAAACCATTCCCCAACCCAAACTGCCCATACCATTTCAATCCACCTATCGTATGCGTTTTAAGCTTTAAACTCAGGGGCACTTCAATGTACTGCATCTTATATTTCAATGCGTATGTTTCGGGGAGAGCAGTGAGAGAAGGGTGATAGGGTTTCGGATTCACTTGCGTGCTTTTCCCATTCACCGTCGTGATGACAACCCCGGTAGAAAAACTGTAATTCTCTGCAAAATTAAAATCTCCTAACAACCCGTAAGAAAAACCAAGGCTAATGCCCTCTCCCTTCCCTTCATCTACTTTCATAAATCCAATGGTTGGATGAGCCGTTAAACCTAAACGAAAACCATAATAAGGTTGGTTGTAGGATTGTGCAAAAAGGGAAGTGTACACACCCGCTAAAAAAAGAACCAGCAATATTTTTTTCATTTAATCCTATTTTTGCCGCCTTAAAAACCTTTGCCTCTTACAATATCAAAGGAGATCTCTCCTGTTTGCCACCCGCGTGGCTTTTCTAAAATCATAGGGATTTCAAGCGACTTGTTTCTATATTTGTTTCTATGATTAATAACGTAAAATCAGGCCAAATTTATCTATTTTTTCTTTTCACCTTTGTTTTTTTTTCATGTGGGCGGAAAGAGAGCGACCATCGACCGGATGTGAGCCACATTCCTGTAGACATCCAAATCAAGCGTTTTGACCTTGATCTGTACCGCTTAAAACAACATCCTCTGACCTATGTGAATGATACCCTGCACAAAGCATACGGCGATTTTTATGAAGATTACATTCAAAAAATGGTCGGGCACCCTGATTTTTCAACCGATGAAGTGCTTCAAAGTCTCTATACTCATCGGGCATACGACGACCTTCAAAAACAGGTCGACAGTGTGTATCCCAGCCTCAGCACGGTTGAAAAAGATCTTTCCTCCACTTTTCGCTACATAAAATATTACTATCCTTCGATCCACATCCCCCACTTTATCTCTTTTGTTTCCGGATTTGCCTACCAAATCCCGATGGGGAACGAATACATCGGCATCGGACTGGACATGTTTCTCGGAAAGGACAGCCCCTTTTACAACGCCATTGCCTCCAGTGTCCCCATGTATCAGTCGAGGAGATTTGCTCCGGCTTATATTGTTCCGCGCATCACCGAAGTATTTGCCCGTGAGGAACTATTTCCTGAAAGCGATAAAGACATCTCCCTTCTTTCCCAAATGATTTATAACGGGAAAATTTTGTACTTCATGGATCAGGTTTTACCTGTTTCCGTGAACGACACACTCAAAATCGGCTACACAGGGGCCCAAATGGAATGGGCCAGGTATTTTGAAGGGAATATATGGGCCCATTTCCTGGAAAATGAGCTGCTTTACAAAAGCGACCTTCAGAAAATACAACGTTACATCACGGATGGCCCTTTCACTCAGGGGCTAGGTAACAACAAGAATTCAGCACCCCGACTGGGGGTATGGCTTGGGTGGCAAATTGTCAGAAAATACATGACCGACCACCCCGAAGTGAGTTTGAAAGAACTAATGGCGAATGAAGATGCACAGACTATCCTGACAAAATCAGCCTATAAACCAAAACCTAAAGAGTAAACTGGAGATGACTAAAATTGGCATTGTGTTATCCGGAGGAGGAATTCGTGGAATTGCCCACCTGGGTGTATTAAAAGCATTCATGAATGCAGGTATCCGCTTTAGTCATGTAAGCGGAACGAGTGCAGGCTCCATTGCAGGTGCCTTTTATTGTGCAGGTATTGATCCTGAAGACGGATTGAAAATTTTCCTGAAAACCAGTCTCATTAAGTTTATCCGACCCGCTTTAGGATCTCTGGGATTGATTAATATTGAACGTACCAGGGAGATTCTAAAGCATTTCTTCCCTCATGACCGCATGGAAGACCTCCGTACCCCACTCACCATTTGTGCAACGAACTTTAGTGAAGGAAAAGCGGTCTATTTCAGTGAGGGGCCCCTCATCCGTGCTATTCTCGCTTCCAGTTGTATCCCCGGCATCTTCAAACCCATCAGGATTGATGAACAGATGTATGTGGATGGAGGTATCCTGAATAACTTCCCTGTTGAACCTCTTTTAAATCAGTGCGATTACATCATCGGCTCCTCCTGTAACCACCTCCATTCGGTGGATAAAATCAGTCACATTTCAAATTTAATGCAACGTGCAGTCATCATGTCCATCAATCACGACATGGAACGAAAATCGAAATTCTGTGACTTACTGATTGAGCCAAGAGGAATGGGAGAAATTAGCACTTTCGACATGAAAAAAGCGGAAGCCATTTACTGGATTGCCTACGAACATACTTTGAAAACCATTCAGGGAAATGAGGTATTCCAGGAGATCGTGAAAAAAACAACTCTTTAAATCGGCAGGGCCAAAAGGCGATCCTTCTCCAGTACGGGTATCACTTTGCACAAATCTACACGAAGACAAAAACGAACATCTTCTTCAATATTCAATTGTTCTAACCGATGATTGTGGGATGATTTTTTCAAATAAGCTCTTAAATCATCCTTTGCCAAAAGGTACATATCCTCAGCAGCTACACAGGCATCATCAAAATGAACAAATTCCTTTCGTAAACGATTTACTACTGCGCCCGCAAATAAAGTATCCTCCAGATTGAATTTATCTTTCCATCCTGCACACAATAAGAGTACATTCTTCGGTTGTTCTTTTAGCCACTCACATAAGGTGCTTAAATTAAGAAAAGAGCCGACAATTACCTGAGCGGCACGCTCCTGCGCAAGATACATCGCCTTTGTTCCGTTGGTAGTCGTTAACACGATGGTCTTCCCGGCCACTTTTTCAGCGGTGTAAGAAAACGGGGAGTTTCCAAAATCAAAACCTTCTACCACTTCTCCGTTTCTTTCGGCCGCAAGCAGAAAATCACTGTTCCGATAGGCAAGGCAATCTTCCACATTCGCTACGGGAATAATGGCTGCGGCTCCATTCGCTATCCCATAAGTGATGGAGGAGGTCGCTCTCAAAATATCAATAACAACCACCACACTTTCTTCAATCGCGTATAAATCCAGGAGAGCAGGGGTTAAACAAACTTCGATGGTTCGGGACATAACAGGAAAAGGCAGGGACAATTTCTTATCCCTGCTTCTTTGATTTATTTGTAAAAAGGAAATTTAACAACGCTTGCTTTAATCTTTGTTTGACGAATCTCGACAAAGATCTCCGTTCCTTCTTTACTGAAGGATTTATCTACGTATCCCATTCCGATGGCCTTCTGTAGAGAAGGCGACTGCGTACCCGAGGTAACTCGGCCAATGACGGTTCCGTTTTCATCTACAATTGGATAGCCATGTCTGGGAATTCCCCTGTCAATCATTTCAAAACCAATCAACTTTTGCTGAATACCGGCCTCTTTTTGCTGAAGCAAAGCCGCCGAATTGGTAAATGTTTTGGTAAACTTGGTGATCCAGCCTAATCCGGCCTCTAGGGGCGATGTCTGATCATCAATGTCATTGCCATACAGACAGAAACCCATTTCCAGACGAAGTGTGTCACGGGCACCTAACCCAATCGGTTTGATTCCAAAAGGAGCCCCTGCATTAAAAATGGCTTCCCAGATCTGATCTGCATATTTATTTTCAAAATAAATCTCAAAACCCCCTGCTCCCGTGTATCCGGTAGCAGAGATCACCACATTATCAATCCCCGCAAAGACACCTTTTACGAAGGTATAATATTCCATGGAAGCAAGATCCACCTTTGTTAAACTTTGTAACGCTTCGGCCGCTTTCGGTCCCTGAATGGCTAACAGAGAAGTCTGATCCGAAATATTGTGCATTTCCACCTCATCTGTATTGAATTGTTGAATCCAGTTCCAGTCCTTTTCAATATTTGAAGCATTGACCACCAGCATATAGGTTTTATCATCTATCTTATACACCAGCAAGTCGTCTACAATGCCCCCTTCCTGATTGGGAAGGCAGGAATATTGAACCTTACCATCATACAATTTTGATGCATCGTTACTGGTAACACGCTGGATAAGATCCAGAGCCTTCTCTCCTTTCAGAATGAACTCTCCCATATGACTTACATCGAAAACGCCCACTGCATTTCTTACAGTAGCATGTTCAATGTTTATTCCTTCGTATTGGACAGGCATTTGATAGCCTGCAAAAGGGACCATCTTGGCTCCCAAAGCGATGTGCTTCTCGGTTAACGCAGTATTTTTCATTTCGACCGTTTAATAAATGTGGATCTTCGGACCATGATGATCTCCAGCTCCATGCATCAGAGTTATATATGATTAATGTTATTTCTAAATGAACTGTTCTCCAGCCTGTTTCTTCTCTTTTTCCACGTCATTTTGTCCAAAAGTAACAAGAAAAAAACCAATTGTGTAGTAAGATGCCTATTTAAGCATAAATCTTACAAACATTCCCAAAAATGTGCGTAAAAATAGCCGGGTGGGGAGACTGATCGACCTATAGATTAACGGGAGAAGGAGTTAATTCCTTATAAATTTGCAACATGCGTTCGGCATTTGTATAAATATCGTGGTCCCTCACAGCTGTTTTTCGCGCCTGAATCCCAATTTCTCTCCAGCGATCGGGTTGCGTAATGCAATTCAATATGGCACGGTAAAATTCATCGGGCGTATTCGCAATCAATATATCTTTGCCATGGATGCAATTAATGCCCTCGGCCGCCATGCTTGTGGCAATAATGCATTTCTGCATTGCCATTCCTTCAATGATTTTTACGCGCATTCCGCTGCCTGAAAGCAAAGGTACAATCATAATGGCTTTGGAGTTCATAAACTCAACTGCGTCGAACACTTCTCCTTCTACAATCAGGTTATCGGAATCATACTCAAAAAACTGTTTTTGCATGTATTTTCCCGCTATATAAAAGCGCAATTCTCCCGTCAATTCCTCAATATCCGGCCAGATCTCATCCAGAAACCATTCCAGACCTTCTTTATTGGGTCGCCAGTCCATCGCTCCCAAATGGAATAACGTCGGAAAACTTGTTTTTGTCAAATCCACCTGATATTTCTCCATGTCAACAGAGACAGGAAAAACATCCAGCCTTGTCTGGCAGCCAAATTGCAGGATAATCTGACGATCGTGGTAACTGATGGCAAAAACCTGATGAAATCGATTAATTTGCTCCGTCTCATAGCTCTTCAAACGGAGGGATAAAAACTCCAGGTATTTGCGGCGAGGGGTAAATTTCTCGATCGCAGCCAGCTTCTGCCATACATCAAATTCAACATTGTGCGCCCGGTATATAAGTTTAGCATCGCTGTGTTCTTTCACCAGATCCAGGTAGGGAACCACAAACAATCCTTCGAACTGAATAATGTCAAAGGTTCTTTCTCTTAACAGATTCTCCAGACCTCGGGCGGCATCCTCATCGTAATACCGGGATACATTGTAAGACTGATTAGAAAATATATTGAAAAAGGCATCCCATATGTTGATCTCTGTATCTACCTGAAAGGACTGAAAGTGAATCTTTTCAAATAAGGGGTCATAAATATCGTCTACATCGACCCGCTGTTTAGAGGGGTTGATACTAAAAAGAGAGATCTTTACGCCCAGCCTCAACAGGCCTTTGATGGTATTGTACACCACAATGGGATAGCCACTATTCGGTGGAAAAGGAACTCTATGTGTCAGAATCAATACATTCACTGCGTGAATCTACGAAATATCATTCTTGTTCAAAAGAAAGTTGAAGCTGAACGGCATTTACCTGGAAAGTTTTACGATGATAGGGAGACATGCCCGTTTCGAGAATAGCCTGTCGATGGGCAACGGTTGGATACCCTTTATTTTGTTGCCACTGATAAGCCGGATATTCCTGACTGATGCGATCCATGAAGTCATCACGATACGTTTTAGCCAGTACGGACGCTGCCGCGATACTGAGATACCTGCCATCTCCTTTCACCATGCAATGGTGTGGAATTTCCTTGTACTTCTTAAAGCGGTTGCCATCAATCAACAGCGATTCCGGGCTCACTCGCAATTGCTCAATAGCCCGGTGCATTGCCAGAAAAGAGGCATTCAGGATGTTTATCTCATCAATTTCTGCCTGATCCGCTACGCCTACCGCCCAGGCGATGGCGGCCTGTTCGATTTTCGGCCGAAGAAGCATTCGCTGCTGATGACTAAGCTTTTTCGAATCGTTTAAGCCTTCCAGCACCATGTCTTTGGGCAGAATAACAGCCGCCGCAAATACAGGACCTGCTAAACAGCCTCTTCCAGCTTCATCACAACCTGCTTCCAACCATTCTTCCTGAAAAAAGGGAAGTAACATTCTTTTTTTATTAAAAATTAAACTCTGCATGTAGCGTTTGGGCATGTTAGGTCGTTATCTCTATAATACTCAAACAGCCGGGTTTCTTCGGCAATACACTTAACTATAAGCAGCCCTTGTTTCCTCTATGGAAGCAAGGGTTTTTTATACACTTACATTTTGCCCCTTCACATCAAAGGCGTCTCTCAATCCAATAGCCAGCAAATTAAAGGCGTATACCACGAACATAATAGCCAAACCCGGAAGCACAGCCAGGTAAGCGGCGTCCATAATAATGTACGCATAATGCTCCTTAATCATACTGCCCCAGCTCGGCATTGGCGGTTGCGCCCCAAATCCGAGAAAACTCAATCCCGTCTCCAACAAAATGGCGGAGGCAAAATTCGCAGAAGCTACCACTAAAATGGGGCCTGCTATATTCGGCAAAATATGTCGCAGGATAGTTCGTCCGGTAGAAAAACCAAGTGCTTTAGCCGCTTCGACAAACTCCACCTGCTTTAATGCCATCACTTGTCCCCGAACCAATCTGGCCACATCGACCCAAGTCGATAAACCGACGGCAATAAAGATTTGCCAAAACCCTTTCCCCAATGCGAAAGAGATGGCGATGACCAAAAGTAGGGAAGGCAAAGACCACACCACATTCATGAACCAGCTGATAGAAGCGTCTACCTTTCCTCCAAAAAAGCCAGCCATAGCGCCTAGTGTAACGCCTATGAAGAGTGAAATCATCACGGCCATCAATCCGACCGAAAGAGATACACGAATACCGAGAATCAAGCGACTTAATAAATCACGCCCGTAAATATCTGTCCCGAGATAAAATCGCTGGTCCTCGATATGCGTTTGTTTAAAATGCGCAGCCAGCGCCGCTGATGAATGTGCTTTACAGGTAGGACATACCGTATGCAGGGCTAGAGAAGTTTCCTCTGCCAACTCATCATCTCCGATGTACTCCCGGAAACGGAGTGTATCTCCATCCAACCGGTAGCTGCTGATGGGCACTCGTTTTTCATTGCTCTCCTGTCCATACAACATGCGCTCAAAGAAACCGGTATTCTTCACTTCTTTGACTTCCTTCGTCTTTAAAAAAGTAAAGCTGCTCATGGGCTTTTTATTGCTCAACTGCAGCTGCATGGTATTGGCATAGGGCGTTTGGTCCGGGGTCACCAGATAACCGGCGATCCCAGTCAGCATTAAAAACACAATGAAGGCCAAGCCTGAAACGGCTAATTTATTTTTCTTAAAACGGCGCCAAATTTTCCCCGAGGGACTATTGCTGTTCATATCCTAGTTTACCTTTCGTCCTTTCCATTGATATTTACCGGAATTTCCAACCAAACCGATATAGATCATGTAAAACAAATGAATAACATTTAACAAAGGAAGTAAAACTAACCAATGTTTTCTTTTAAAGAAACTGGTAAGCACAAATAAAAACGAAATGTCCATCCAAATTTTCCACAAAAACTGACATAGCACCCATTGCATCAGCAAGGTATTTTGCTGCCACAAGGCAATGGCAAAGTTCAAGACGATAGAGAGATTAAAGAACCAGATAAACAATCCCATCAGGACCATTCGCTTATCCTGATATTTTGTGCTTTTTGAGGCCCATCTTTTTCGTTGTTCAAGGAGCGAACGCAGGTCAGGCTTGGCATACGTATACACAACAGCAGCTGTATTTTTGAGAAAACCGATTTTCTTACCGGCAGCCCTCATTTTATGCAATAATAATTCATCATCGCCGGAGGCAATGTGATCTATTCCTTTAAAGCCATCCACCTCATAAAAAGCCTGCTTCTCATAAGCCAGATTGGCCCCGTTACAGGCGCCGGTTTCTTTTAAACCAATGGCGGATGCACCCATCCCTATGAGATAAACAAATTCCAGGGCCTGGAAACGCTCAAATAAATTAGTCCCCTCAAAATAAAGCACCGGAGCAGAAATCATGGCATCTCCCGTTTGTTCATAATAGGCCACAAGGGTACTGAGCCATTTCGTACCCATTCGACAGTCAGAATCAGTCGTGACAATCAACGTTCCTTCACTGGTCGCTATTCCTCTTTCAATCGCTTTTTTCTTATAGGAATTCAACACATCCCCTTCTTGCAGAGTAATCAGTTTAATTCCCTCCTGACGATAGAGTAAAACGATCTCTTCTGTACGATCCGTGGAATGATCGTTGATAATCACGATCTCTGTGAGTTCTTTGGGATAATCCTGTGCCAGCAAATCCTTTATCAATGCCTCAATGAATGCTTCTTCATTTCTTGCAGCCACCAGCACGCTGACTTTCGTGTGTCCCTTTTTCACTACCGGCATTGATTT
This sequence comes from Pedobacter sp., assembly GCA_037190785.1. Classification (GTDB taxonomy): domain Bacteria; phylum Bacteroidota; class Bacteroidia; order Sphingobacteriales; family Sphingobacteriaceae; genus Pedobacter. The sequence continues at coordinate 157,438 of JBBCJN010000003.1, forward strand.
GGGAAGTTGAAACCAGCCCCAGATCCAACGACCTTCCATGAGCGTATATAACAGCGTGATGAACGCTATGAAAAAAAAGTTAAGATCTTGAATTTCCAAAAATGTTAAGTTTAAATACAAAATAGGACCCTAAGATAGCAGGAACAATCATATTAATGAACCAAATACTCGTAATACAGGCCACCACTGCGGCGTTTTGCTGCGTTACGTAACCAAAGAAGAACAGGGCCGTTACATTTCTCATCCCCACATCGAGTAAATCGAAGGAAGGCAAAGAGGACTGCACAAAAAAGAGGATGAACATCATCATCAGCACCTGCAAATGACCAATTTCCGGCAAAAACAGCGCAAACACGATCAGGTACTGCAAACTGAATAACGCAAACCTTCCTAAGCATAATAAGAGAATGCGTAACAGTTCTGCTTTCGAATAACGACCCAAAATTTGAAAAAACCGATGATAACGGGCCGTCCATTTAAAGTTTTCCAGGATGCGTTGTAACCAATGGATGTTAAAATAAAAGAAGATAAAGAACAGACTGAATACAACGGCCATAAAAAGAATGGCCATACTCAGTTGGTAGTCGAGCAGATTGAATTTAAAAATAAACAAACTGATGGCCACTGCTCCGCAAACATTGGTCATCAGAATTTGAGCGAGGTTGCCAACAATCATGGCCACCACGCCGGTAATACGTCTTTTTGGCGAAAGAAAAAACACCCGGCCGCCATATTCTCCAATTCGATTAGGAGTAAAAATAGCCAGTGTTAATCCACAAAAAACTGATTCAATTGCGCGCCACAATGAAATGGCTTCTACCGGCCGGATAAGACGCCTCCATTTAACCGCTTCCAACCCCCAGTTCATAAACATCAGCGCAAACAAAAAAAAAGCGGTTAGCAACATCACATGATCCTTGTTGGCCTGTACCAATTCCACAAATTGGCGGAGATTATCATCCATGGTAACCTTTCGGTAAATAAACCAAAGGGCGAAGGTCACAATAGCGATCTTAAGGGTAATGGAGAATATCTTTTTTACGCGTTTAGTCAATTTTTTGCTTTTCGTATGTGCAAATATGCTTAATATTGTCTGATGTTGACGGAAAAAAAAGAACGTATTATACTTGGCATTGATCCGGGCACGGCCATCATGGGCTATGGAATTATCCGGGAAGTGGGCAAAGAAATCACGTTAGTCAGTATGGGCGTAGTGAGAATGGATTATCTGGACGACCATTTTCTAAAGCTTCAACGAATTTTTGAGAAAACTACCCAGCTCATCGAAGCTTATCATCCGGACGAACTGGCCATTGAGGCCCCTTTTTACGGAAAAAATGCGCAAGTTACGTTAAAGTTGGGAAGGGCGCAGGGGGTCGCAATGGCTGCCGGTCTCGCAAGAAACATTCCCGTCACCGAATATGCCCCTCGCAAAGTGAAATTGTCCATTACCGGTAAAGGAACGGCCAGCAAAGAACAGGTAGCTGCCATGCTGCAGCGATTATTGCATTTTCAGGAAACCCCTGAATTTCTGGATGCGACAGATGGGCTCGCAATAGCCGTATGCCATGCTTTTCAACGTATATCAGCAAACGGAGAACGCAAAAAAAGTAGTTACACTGGCTGGGGTGCTTTTGTAAAGGAAAATCAGAAACGCCTTCGTTAGTGGAGAAAGCTGAGAAAGAAAAAAGGTATTAAACGATTCCGAAGTTTCCTTTAATACCTTCTATAGGGAGTTATTTTGCATTTAAAATCTTAAAAACTGCTTTGCAGCTTAAAATAGTCCCTACCAAAAGAATCCCCCAGGATACAATGGAAAGGGTCATGGAATCGTAAGCGAATCTCAAAAATACGCCGAGTACACATAAGATTACTCCAATCGCGGTTGATCTGTAAATCGCTGTGTCATTTGCAGTGCTCATGCTTTTTTCTCTTTCTTCTGATGGGCTCATATGGAACTAAAATTTAAGTATACTGCAAAAATAATATAAATAACCAATTCCGCTAAATAATTAATTGGATTCCTCGATCTTTCATTACATCAGGGAAAATACCTGCCAAGCACCCAGCAAGAGCGAAAGGATCATTAGTGCCTTCGCCCAAAATCGGTTTTTCCATGGTGTATGACTAAAAACAACCGAGGAATAGATGAATAGACCCAGGTTGATAACTGTCAGGAGGAATGCGTTCGCAAGAAAGGCAGGATAATTATTCAGGTAAGCGGCTTTCACTTCCTCAAAGGAACGGTCATTCGCCGAAATAGAAATCCAATGGACGATATTGAACAGGCCTATCAAAAAAGCGATCAGTCCGGAAAAGAGGTACAGGTTTTTATTTTTCATGAATCAATAATCAGTTTTGTATTTAAAAATGAAAGGGAGCTCATTACTGAGTTTCCTTCCAGCCTTTCAAGTGGTTAAAGCGTTGCCTGGATTTAACTGCTTCGTCTGTTTGGGCAGAATCACCCAGCAATTTCTGCCAATCGCCATACATCGGATTGGGCAGGATGATCCATTTTGCGCCAAACGCTGAAGCATGCTTTTCTACTTCTTTTCGGGGGCTTTGGTTCGGTTGGTAAAATGTACGCGAAAAATCACTCAGATTATCCCCAACCCATACAATGACCTGGTAATTTTCTGCAATTTTTGCTCTGCGTTGTGTCTTGTCGGCTTCTGCATCCATCGTCAAAAGATGCGTGGAAACAGCATCGGGAAAACCCCATTGTTGCAAATTTTTAAGTGTGGCTTCTTTTTCATCTCCTTCTCGATTAGTAACGTAAAAAACCCTTACTCCCTTCGATTGAGCAAATTGAAGGAAAGACAAGGCCCCTGGCACGGTATCTGCCTGTGCAGCATTCACCCATTGCTTCCAATCATTTATAGAGAAAGAGCGGCCCCTTTTTAGTTCTTCTCCTTGAAACCGGGCATTGTCCAATACGGTTTCATCGACATCAACAATAACACAAAAGGGTTTTGATGAGTTGTTGGCAGAAAGGGCGGCTTCGAGAGAAATGCGGGCAAAATTATACGCCTGATGACATAGGGCGGCATATTCTCCACTAGATTGCTGCCACAGAATGGCATTTGTAAAATCCCTTTCCGGGCCATTTTGTGCCCTCCCGATCATGGAGAAGGTTAAGAAGACATATAACAGGTATTTCTTCATGGGAGCAAGATAAATAATAGTTGGAAGAAAAATTAAGCCCTAGAAAAAATTTATCTTTCTTCCTAAAAAGAATAAACGAAAAACCCCGTTCCATAGTGTATGGAACGGGGTTTTTGAAGGCTGTTAGTTCAAGCAGTCAGCGATTAACCGTTTAGAGCAGCGGCACCACTTACAATCTCGGTTAACTCGGTTGTAATGGCAGCCTGACGTGCCTGGTTATAAGCTAATTTAAGCGATTTAAGCAAGTCACCGGCATTCTCGGTGGCTTTGTCCATTGCTGTCATCCTGGCTCCGTGCTCGGAAGCATGAGAGTCCAATACGGCTTTATACAATTGAATTTTGATCGATTTCGGAATAAGCTCCGTTACGATATCTTCCTGATTAGGTTCGAGGATATAATCAATCTGAGTGCCTTTCCCCTCTGTTACAGTTTCCGTTTTTGGCAGAGGTAGTAACTGTTCAGTGGTCAGAATTTGAACGGCAGCATTTTTAAACCGATTATATACCAATTCTACGCGATCTACTTCTTTCTTTTCAAAAGCGTTCATAATGGCTTCCGTGATTCTGGTTACATTTTCAAAACCCAGATCAGCGTAAATCTCATTATGGTTCCCCACCATCGTATAATTACGTTTTTCGTAAAAATCTTGTGCTTTTTTCCCAATCGCCAGGATGCTGACATTTCCCTTTTTAAGTTGATCAGCATAGGTGGAAGCAATTAGTTGATTGGCTGTCTTAATCACATTCATGTTAAAGGCGCCTGCCAATCCACGGTTAGAAGAGATCACCACTACCATTACTCTCTGCGGATCCCTTTCCTGAATAAAAGGAGAGGAGGCTCCTTCCAGGCTTGCCGAAAGGTTTCCAAGAATTTCCTTCAGCTTAGTGGCGTATGGTCGCAATTGAACGATGGCATTTGTAGCCCGTTTTAGTTTAGCGGCAGACACCATTTTCATGGCTTTTGTAATCTGCTGCGTAGACTGTACAGATGCGATCCGGATTCTTACTTCTTTTAAGTTAGCCATATATGATGCTCGTGTAAGAAACAGGAAGTTGAAAAGTAAATTCGACTTCCTGCGCTTTACAAAATATTAATATTTACCAGAGATTTCTTTTGCGACACTTTCCAATACATTGGTGATGTCATCGTCTAATTTTCCTGCTTTTAATCCCGCCAGCGTATCCGCATGGCGAAGTTCCAATGCTTCTAGGAAATCAGCTTCAAAAGCTTTCACGTCACTTACAGGAACATTTCTCATTAAGTTTTTGGTTCCGATATAGATGATTGCAGCTTGTTTCTCTACGGTCATTGGAGAGAACTGTCCCTGCTTAAGGATTTCCACGTTGCGAGCTCCTTTATCCAATACGGATTTGGTTGCCGCGTCCAGGTCAGATCCAAATTTAGAGAAGGCTTCCAGCTCACGGTACTGCGCCTGATCTAATTTCAAGGTACCAGCTACTTTCTTCATCGATTTAATCTGCGCATTCCCACCAACACGGGATACGGAAATACCCACGTTAATTGCCGGACGAATCCCCGAGTTAAATAAGTTCGATTCCAAGAAAATCTGCCCATCAGTAATGGAGATAACGTTCGTAGGAATATAAGCAGATACGTCACCAGCCTGTGTTTCGATGATTGGCAAGGCAGTTAAAGATCCGCCACCCTTTACAATTCCTTTCAATGACTCAGGAAGATCATTCATATTTTTAGCGATCTCATCATTGGCATTGATTTTCGCAGCTCTTTCCAACAAACGGCTGTGTAGATAGAATACGTCTCCAGGGTACGCCTCACGACCAGGAGGACGACGTAGCAATAGCGATACCTCACGATAAGCGACTGCCTGTTTCGAAAGATCATCGTATACAATCAGCGCTGGTCTTCCGGTATCACGGAAAAACTCCCCAATAGCGGCTCCGGCGAAAGGAGCGTAGAACTGAAGTGGAGCTGGTTCAGCGGCACTTGCAGCAACGATGATGGTATAAGGCATGGCGCCATTTTCTTCGAGTGTGCGTACAATGTTTGCCACGGTGCTTGCTTTCTGTCCGCAGGCTACATAGATACAATATACGGGATTTCCTGCCTCGAAAAATTCTTTCTGATTAATAATGGTATCGATACAAACGGCTGTCTTTCCAATTTGACGGTCACCAATTACCAGCTCACGCTGTCCGCGGCCAATCGGGATCATGGCGTCGATTGCTTTGATACCGGTCTGAAGTGGCTCGTTTACCGGTTGGCGGTAAATTACACCCGGAGCTTTACGCTCCAAAGGCATTTCGTAGGTTTCGCCCAAAATCGGACCTTTTCCGTCAATTGGCTCGCCAAGGGTATTCACTACCCTTCCTAACATACCTTCCCCTACTTTAATAGAGGCAATCTTTTTTGTACGTTTAATGGTATCACCTTCTTTAATTTCATCGGAAGGGCCTAAAAGTACCACTCCCACGTTATCTTCTTCAAGGTTTAATACAATTCCTTGCAAGCCGTTAGCAAACTCAACAAGCTCACCGCTCTGAACTTTCGTTAAACCGTAAACACGGGCGATCCCATCACCCACCTGAAGTACGGTACCTACTTCTTCAAGTTCAGCCTCTGATTTAAAGCCCGCCAATTGCTGTCTGATAATTGCCGAAACTTCGTCTGGTCTTACCTCTACCATAGTTTTATTTATTATTTCTTTTTGAAAATGTAAATCTTGTATTTTTTCAATTCGTTTAGTGAGTCCTGCCGGTTACACCGCGGCCTGAGCAAGTTCCTTTTTCAGCTTTGTCAGGCCGCTGGAAATACTCGCATCAAATTGTTTGTCTTCTACTTTTAGTACAAAACCGCCAATTAAGCCGGCATTCACTGTTTCTTTGAGGATGACCTCATTGGCTTTCAGTTCGCGTTTCACCAGGCTCACGATCTCGGCACGATTGGCATCGGTTAACACCTCTGCGGAAGATACTTCAGCCAACACAATTCCTTTTAACACACGGTACTGCTTCACAAATTGTCTGGCGGTATCAAATAAGATGCCTGCTCTCCCCTTATTCACCAATAATTGTAAAAAGATATTGGTGAGTTGATGAACCCGTGTACCGAATACATTCGTTAAAATTCCGGATTTTTTATCCAGGGGAATAATCGGGTTTTTCAATATTGCTTCCAGCTCGCTATTGTCGTCTACAATACTTTCGAATAACACCATATCCTTGAACACTTCCTCCAGCGCATTCTGCTCTGTAGAAAGGTCTAACAACGATTTTGCGTACCTGCTTGCTGCTTTATATCCTGCCATATGACTTTTGATGAGACGTCCGGTTTTCACCGGGTATATTCCTCAATATAGAGAGTTGATTTTAATTTAATTCCACATCTTTAAGCAGGTTGTTCACCAGCTCCTGTTGTTTGGCGGTATCGTCCAGTTGTTTCCGCAATACACGTTCAGCGATGTCCAGAGAAAGACTGGATACCTGAGCTTTCAATTCAACCAGTGCCGCTTTCTTTTGATTTTCTATTTCAATACGTGCTTTCTCAATCAGCTTTGCTCCTTCTGCCTGTGCCTGGGTTTTCGCTTCGCTGACAATGGTATCTTTCAGCAATTTGGCTTCTTTTAGAATCTCATCCCGTTCGGCACGAGCCTGTTTCAACAACTCCTCGTTTTGAGAAGTTAGACGGGCCATTTCCTGTTTCGCTAACTCCGCCTTATTCAGGGCATCGTCAATGGATTTTTCACGCTCATGAATGGCTCCTAAAATAGGCTTCCATGCAAATTTTTTAAGTAAAATCAACAAGCATACAAAAGCGACGCTTGTCCAAAAAACCAATCCGATACTAGGGGTAACTAAATCCATTCTATATTAAATTTTAAAAATTCCTTTAAAGAACCGGTTAAATACCAAACGCATTTAACCGGTTTGTTTTCAGTTTTTTGATTATTGAGGGTTATTACCTAATAATGCAACTACCACACCGAATAACGCAGCACCCTCGATAAGGGCAGCAGCGATAATCATTGCAGTCTGAATTTTTGATGCAGCCTCAGGTTGACGAGCAATACCTTCCATTGCTTTACCACCTACCTGACCGATACCGATACCGGCACCAATTACTGCTAAACCGGCACCAATTGCCGCGATTGAACCTACCATAACTAATTTAATTTATATTAATTTGTAAAAAATAGTTGCTAATTAATGATGTTCCTCTACCGCCATTCCGATAAACAGGGAAGTAAGCAGCGTAAAAATAAAGGCCTGTAAAAATGCCACCAATAACTCTAGCACATCCATAAACAAAACGAATGCAACAGAGACAGGAGCAATCCCCAGAGTGCCAAAAATAAAGATCAGGGAAATCAAACTAAGAACAATAATGTGACCAGCCGTAATATTGGCAAACAAACGGATCATCAACGCAAATGGTTTCGAAATTACCCCAATCAACTCCACAGGCAACATGATCGGATATAACCACCAAGGCACATCCGGTTTTAAAATATGTTTCCAGTAGTATTTATTTCCATTAATATTTACAATGATCAATGTTCCCAAAGCCATCACAAACGTAAGCGCAATGTTTCCCGTCACGTTGGCCCCTCCGGGGAAGATCGGAATTAATCCCATGATGTTATTAATCCAGATAAAGAAAAACACGGTCAAAAGGTAAGGCATAAATTTCGCATACTTATGACCGATATTTGGTTTCGCAATATCGTCTCTTACAAAGATAATGATCGGCTCGATAAGCGACTGAAAGCCCTTTGGAGACTTCCCTTCACGCTTTTTATATGCCTTTGCCACCCCGGTAAAGATCACCAGTAACAAAAGAATCGCCAAAAACATGGAGGCCACATTCTTGGTAATTGAGAAATCCATTATCACATCAGACGCCGCATCATCGATCTGCCCATCGGCACCGATAACCTTGATGCTTTTGTTAAAGAAATTCTGAGAGAAGGTCTGTGTCCGTCCCGTTACTAGACGGTAAGTGTGGTATTTTCCAACGTAGTCATGTTCTCCATGATGGAAGTGACCGGACGAAAAAATTTCAAATCCCTGCGGAGTGTAAAGGATAACAGGCAAAGGCAGGGAGGTGTGTCCCCATAGGTGCCAGGTATGCGAATCAGCAATGTGCTCCATGATCACCTTTGTAGGCTCAAATTTTTCTTCTCCATGACCGGCAGCCGCATGGCTATCCACCACTACACTATCCGTATCCGCCTTAGCGCCCAGGGAAATCAGCGAAAATGCCGAAAAAAGCGCAAATACAACTATTAACCTCTTAAACTTAAACTCAAAAATGTGGCTGAATTCCATTTACTCGCAGTTTTTTACTTTCTATTTTGGTGGCGCAAGTTACGTAACAAAGCGAATATTTCAAAGCAGGTAAACAATAAATATAAAGAAAAAAAATTAAACACAAAAATCAAATCAAGTTTCTTGTATTTTAAACTGAAAATCAGAATGAAAGCGATCGAAAAAAACAATTTTAAGGCAATCGAAATCATGATCGACATCACCCCCGTTTCGGGCCTTAAACGCAGCCCTAAAAACACCAAAACCGAAGCAATAAAGGTAAGGCCCGCAACGAAAGCAAAAATACCCCAATAAAAAGGAGACATGATTTTTTCAGAAGGGAAAATAAGGGGAAGGGTCCAACTTATTCCTGCAAGGAATAAAGAAAAAAGAAGGTATATTATTATATAACGTTTTAACTCCATCATTTATTGTATTTCTGCAAAGTTAGCAAGTAACCGCTATATCGAGCCTACTTATTTTTCTTCAGGCCACGAATCACCTGGTATAGCGACAGCACCACCCCCAGCAGGCTCAGGAGTGCTGTCCATAGGTAATTTCCAGGCTCTTTCTGATCCAGCTGATAGCCTACAAAGGCGAAGACGCCAATGATGGCGAGCATCTGAAAGCCCATCGCGGAGTATCTGACATATTGATTGGCGTCATTTCTTTGCTTATCGTCCATAGGGTAGCAAATAAAAATAATAAAGTGTAAATATTAAGAATTTAATGCCGAATAGAATATTTTTGTGTATAATTTGTGTGTATTATCAATTATAAACAAATGAGGCACCAGAGACAAACGTCTTTTAACATTTCATTACTGGCATTTCTCGCCGGTATTGTTTTTTTCAGTGCCTGTTCCACACAAAAAGATAACGCGACCAACCGGGTATTGCACAATCTTTCTGCTCGTTATAACCATATTTATAACTCAAAAGTTTTAATGGATCGCTATCTGGACGACCTGCACCAGCAATCCAGAGATCACTACTCCTCCATTTTACCGGTTTACCTCGCTCCTCCCCCCATCAACGCCTTAGAGCAGGCGCAACCGCTTCCTCAAAGTCCCCTGCAACAAGTGGAGTTAAAAGCGCAAAAAATTGTTGGCGAAAAAGGCCTGAGTAATTACGTGGATGAAGCCTATCTATTATTAGGTAAAACCAATTTTTACAATGGAAACTATTATCCTGCAGCTGCCTATTTCGATTACGTTAAAAACACGTATAAGAAAGATAAAAACGTTTATCTCCAGGCATTGCACTGGCAATCCCGGACCTCGATGCAGCTACAGCAGGCAGAAACCAGAAAAATAACCGATACCCTTCTGCAGGCCATTGATTCGGCCAAAAGAGGAAAAAGCGAAGCATTGGCCACTCTTGCTGAACTTTCAATTCGGCAGAAAGCCTATGAGGACGCCATTACCTTTCTGAACCGGGCATTGAAAGAGAAAAGCAGTGTACGCGATCGTATTCGCTGGCATTACATTTTAGGTCAACTCAACGAACTTCAACAAAACTATCAGGCCGGATGGAAGCATTATACCAAGGTGGAGCGAAGCAACGCTCCATTTGAGATGTATTTCAATGCAAAGTTAAGCAAAATCCGCGTGATGGATTTCTTGTCGAACACCCCAACAGACCGAAAAACATCCTTATTAAAACTACTGAAAGATGAGAAAAATCTTGATTACGCTGATCAGATTTACTTCGAGGTTGCCTCGGATGCCGAAGCTGATAGCGATTACCAAGAGGCGTTAAAATACTACCTACTGTCAGTTCAATCGAGCCAGCAGAACGCAGTGCAAAAAGGGACTTCTTATTTAAGCATTGCCGATCTTCAGTTTAAATATTTACGCAATTACCTGGAAGCAAAGCTCTATTATGACAGTGCAGCGATGACTCTCCCCCACAGTTTTCCGGAGTACGATGTGGTTCGGAAAAAATCCGAAAACCTGGAATATTTAAGTCAGCGATACCTGAAAATTGCGGAACAAGACACCCTCCTTGCACTGGCCAGCAGAAGTCCTGAAGAGCAAGATCAATGGATAGCAGCAAAATTTACCACGAGGCAGCCATCCCTTGCCGCAACTGCAGGCTATAGCGGTGCAGCTGCTTCCGGCAGCACTTCTTCTGACAAAACCTCTTCCTCCTTTTACTTTGATAACCGTACGGCGATGAGCCGGGGTTTTTCGGATTTCAAAAAACAATGGGGAAACCGGTCGCTCGAAGATAACTGGCGTCAGAGTGTTAAATCCGCCACACAAAATGGTGTGCAGCAGCTGGTAACCGTCACCGATCCCATTAGTGGGGCTTCAATTTCCTTGGACACGGCCGACCTTCAAATTCAAATCCGAACCTTCAAATCCCGTATCCCGCTGAGTGCCTCTCAGAAAGAGATGAGCCAGCATCAGGTAATGAACGCACTGTTCGAAATAGCCTCTTTTTATCAACATGTCATTGAAGATATCACAGAAGCCAATTTGACCTATGAATTACTGTTAAAGCGCTTCCCGAAGAATGTTCATACCGAAGCGGCTTATTACAGTTTATATGTCGGCTATCAGGAGAAAGATCCTGCCCGTTCCGCCCATTTCAAAGAGCTGCTTTTAACAGAATATCCCTCTTCTCTTTATAGCCGAAATATCCTTGATCCTGCTTTTTCCACCCGGCAAAATGCCCTGATAACGGAAGTCAATAAAATTTACAACCGTGTTTTCTCGTTATATGAAGAAAAAAAATACGAACAAGTGATTCCTTTAGTTCAAGAAACGAATCAGCGTTTTCCGGGGCACCATTTACAAGCTCAATTTGATTACCTAAAAGCCATTTCAATTGGCCGAACTTCTCCCTTAAGCAAGCTCATGGACGCTTTAGAAGAGATTCCTCTTCATTACCCGACCGATTCTCTCATCACTCCGCTGGTAGAAGATCACCTGAGCTACATCCGCGCGCACCGTTCTTCATTTGATCAACGGACCATCGCATTGATCGATTTCGATCCGAGTGAAAGCCGTTTCATTCATCAGCCTTCCACTACGCCTCAGATAGCTGCAAAAGTGAACCCGGCATTGAATGTGGCGGCCCCTGTAAATCGGGTAACACCGCCCCCTATTACCACCGGTTCGGCACCTCCCGACACCCTGGTACAGCCACAGGCCCCACGAAGTCAACCTGTCCCTTCATCCCCCGTTTCCTCTGTCGCCGAGATTTCGTATTTTAGCAAAGAGGAATCGACCACTTACTATTACGTCATTAGTGTGTCCAACGTAAACGTAAGTTTAAGCTCCTCCCGTTTCGGAATTGGGCAGTTTAATCGCGGAAACTATTCAGGAGAAGGCTTGAGGCATCAGCTTCGTGAGATAAATGAGGATCAGTTAATCTATATTTCAGACTTTAAGCAGCTCAACGAAGTCAAAGCCTATGGAGAAGCTATCCGCACGCAATTATCAAAAATCATGAAAGTACCGGCTACCACCTATCAGTCATTTTTCATCTCTAAAGAAAACTTTGAAAAAATAAACAGTAAAGAGACATTAACCATGTACCTGGACTTTTATAAAAATAATTATTAAAAGAATGCGTAAACCTTTAAGTCAGGATCTTATTAAGAAGTACAACCGTCGTATCTGGCAGGTAGTACTGGGCGGATTAGTCATGTTTGCTTTGTTCATCGTATGCATCAGCTTTGGTTTGTTCGGAGAGATACCCTCCTTCCGCGCCATCGAGCATCCCAAAAGCAACGAAGCCACCGAAGTGATTTCGGAAGACGGGAAGGTGCTGGGCACCTATTTTGTGAAGAACCGTTCCAACGTCACTTATTCAGATATCTCGCCGAATGTCATTCATGCCCTTATCGCCACCGAAGATATTCGTTACCTTTCTCATTCGGGCATTGATTTTAAAAGAACCTTTACCATTTTTGCCTATGCCCTTATGGGAAAAAAGCAAGGGGGCAGTACCATCACACAGCAATTGGCGCTCAATCTCTTCTCGGAAGAAGGGCGTCAGAAGAGTTATGTAAAGCGGATCATCCAGAAATTCCAGGAGTGGGTCATCGCCGTAAAGCTGGAACGGAATTATACCAAAGAGGAAATCATTACCATGTACCTTAACACGGTCGATTTTGGGAACCAGGCCTACGGAATTAAATCGGCCGCTAGAGTATATTTTAATACCACCCCCGATCAGTTAACTGTTCCCCAATCGGCAATGCTGATAGGCATCCTGAAAGGAATCACCCGCTATTCGCCTACACGCAACCCTGATCGTGCCAAAGACCGCCGCAACACGGTAATGTCTCAAATGGTAAAAGCGGGCTATCTGACCAGTCAGGATTTTGATCAGGAAAAAGAGAAAGCCCTGACTCTTCAATTCAGGCCCGCAACCTCCAATGACGGGATTGCTCCCTATTTCAGAGCTGTCCTCAAATCGGAGGTAAAGAAAATCCTCGAGGAGCGGTCGATTACTAAAAATGGAACACCTTATGATTTGGACAGAGATGGCTTAAAGATATACACTACCATTAACTACGACATGCAACTCTATGCCGAAGAAGCCCAAAAAGAATACATGCAGGTATTGCAGCAACAATTTAATAATAGCTGGAAAGGCCGCAATGCCTTTAAAGGAATGGAACTGCAGCTTGAGCAGGGCATGAGGAGATCAGATCGCTACAAAGCACTTAAGCTCGAAGGGAAGTCGGACGAAGAAATACAGGCTGATTTCAATACACCCACTCCCTTAACGCTTTTTAGCTGGAAAGGAAACATTGACACCGTCATGAAACCAATGGACTCCGTCAAATATTACAAATTATTGCTCCGGAATGCCATGATGGCCATGGATCCCAAAACAGGGTATGTGAAAGCATGGGTAGGAGGAATCAATTACGAGCATTTTAAATATGATCAGGTAAAGACCGGTACCCGTCAGGTGGGGTCGACCGCAAAACCTTTCACTTACGCCGTGGCCATTGAGAATGGATATTCGCCCTGTTTATTAGTTCCCAACGTCCCGGTAACCATTTCCACACCAGGCAGCCCCGACTGGACGCCTCGTTCTTCCCCATCCTCTACCCTGCCGGGGTCCATTACCCTTCAAAAAGCATTGGCTTACTCGCAAAATTATGTAACCGCTTACCTGATGAACCAGGTAGGTCCGGCAGCCGTGGTCAATGAAGCTAAGAAAATGGGAATAACGACAGATATCCCGGCAGTACCTTCCATTTCATTAGGATCTTTCGATGCTTCAATTTACGATATGGTGGGGGCTTATGGAGTGTTTGCAAATAAAGGCACCTGGACACAACCCACCTACATTACACGGATAGAAGATAAAAACGGGGTGGTCCTGTATGAAAATAAACCGTTAATCAAAGTGGTGATGAATGAAGAGGTGGCGTATGTAATGACCCGTATGCTTCGCGGCGTCGTGACCGGGGGAACAGGATCCCGTCTAAGTTATAAATATGGAATTAAGACCCCTATCGGAGGAAAAACAGGAACCACTTCCAATAACTCGGATGGTTGGTTCATGGCCATTTCTCCGGACATTGTGGCCGGCGTATGGACAGGGTGTGAAGATCGCGCATTTCATTTTTCCAGCACGAGAGATGGAGAGGGCGCCAATTCTGCGCTACCTATTTTTGCGGGATTTATGAAAAGGGTCTATGCCAATCCTAAACTTAATATCAGTAAAGCTGATTTTGAACCTCCTGCCAATGGCGTAAATATCATTTTTAATTGTGAGGAGTATACCCAGTATGGGGATCAGGAGGCCAGTGAGCTTGACAGGAAATTAGGCTTCTAAAAAAAGAGAATCCAGGGGCAATGGAAGAATTTCCATGAGCATCCAACCTCCCCAACAACAGCGTCAAGTAGTTGCGTCCCGTTGCGCCTGCAATCTTTTGTGTAACTTTGTCCCTCATGAGAGCTTTCGATTACAAAAAGGCTTTGGCCGATCTTCCGCATAAACCCGGCGTATACCAATATTACGATTCGGAGGATCAGTTAATCTACATCGGAAAGGCGAAAGATCTTCGTAACCGCGTGGGTTCCTATTTTGTTCAGGACAAACAGCTCAATGGAAAAACAAGAGTGCTGGTTTCAAAAATCCGCCGCATTTCATTCACCATTGTCGACACTGAAATCGATGCCTGGCTTTTGGAGAACAACCTCATAAAAAAACATCAGCCGCGTTACAACATCCTGCTCAAAGACGACAAAACCTATCCCTGGATCATTGTCAAGAAGGAGGATTTCCCCCGCGTTTTCTGGACGAGAAAAAAAGTACGTGACGGAAGCACCTATTTTGGGCCGTATGCCTCAGTAGGCATGATGCATACCATTCTGGAATTAATCAAGGAAACTTATCCTCTTCGCACCTGCAATCTTCATTTAAGCCCTCAGAACATTGCTGCCGGCAAGTTCAAAGTGTGCCTGGAATACCAGATTGGCAATTGCAAAGGCCCCTGCCAGGGATACCAGCTAAAAGAATCGTACGATCAGCATATCGAGGAAATCAAAGCCATCCTAAATGGAAAAATCGGACAGGTGATCAAGGAAGTGAAAACAATCATCCGGTCGGCTGCCGAAAACCTGCAGTTTGAACAGGCGCATGAATACCAGAAAAAGCTTGCTGTCCTGGAAAAATACCAAAGTAAATCGACGGTCGTTAATTCGGCGATCACCAATGTCGATGTGGTCAGCATTGCCTCCGATGAGCGGTATGCCTTTGCCAATTACCTCAAAGTGATGAATGGCAGTATCATCCAAACCCAAACCATTGAGTTTCGGAAACGACTGGACGAAAGCGACGAGGAATTGTTGTCGATGGCGATTGCTGAGTTCAAAAACACTTTTCATAGTGCAGCGAAAGAAATCATTGTTCCTTTTGACATTGTCCTGGACGATCCGAACATCCGCCTCACTGTACCCAAACTTGGAGAAAAGAAAAAACTATTAGAGCTTTCAGAAAAAAACGTGCTGTTCTTTAAAAAGGAAAAACTCAATCAATACGAAAAGCTAAATCCCAATCTCCGTACAGATCGAATTTTAGAGCAAATGAAAAAGGATTTACGTCTTACTCAATTGCCTCACCATATCGAGTGTTTTGATAATTCTAATTTTCAGGGTAAATACCCTGTTTCTGCCATTGTGGTCTTTAAAGATGCCAAACCCAGTAAAAAAGATTACCGGCATTTCAATGTAAAAACCGTAGAAGGTCCGAATGATTTTGCGACGATGGAAGAAGCCGTATATCGCCGTTACAAACGCTTGTTAGAGGAAGGACAGAGTTTGCCCCAACTGGTGATCATTGATGGCGGAAAAGGCCAGCTTTCTTCTGCGCTGACCAGCCTCCGAAAGCTGGGAATTGAGCGAAAATTAACGGTAATTGGAATCGCCAAACGGCTCGAAGAACTGTATTACCCCGGCGATAGCCTGCCCCTGTACCTGGACAAAAAATCCGAAACACTGAAGGTCATACAACAACTTAGGGATGAAGCTCACCGTTTTGGAATCACCTTCCACCGCAAAAAGAGAGATCAGGGCACACTGAAAACCGAGTTGGAACAAATTGAGGGAATCGGAAAAACCACGGCTGAAAAATTACTTTCGCACTTTAAATCTGTCAAACGGATCAGGCAAGCAAGTTCAAAAGAGCTGGCAGCCTGGCTTAATAAAAAGCAACTTACGGCACTGCAAGCCTATTTTGGCCATCCTGAAAGCGACCACACTAAGCATTAAGATTCCCTCCTAAATAAAAAACCGTCTCTCCAAATGAAAAGACGGCTGGCTATTTCTTATTCGAAAAGATCAATATTCCCAAAGACCTTGCTCAAAATCAGCAAGTGCCTTTTTTACCCTGTCCGATTCAATCAAACGCTCTTTGCTGTTGGCCAATACATCCTCAATACGAAGATCGGAGGCGTTGGAGGTTTTGGTAATGTTGCTATAGAATAACCTTCTTACAAAGACATCATCGAAATTGATCCCTGAATTATCATTTCCATTATTGGCGACCTTGTGTTTTACCAGGATTTCTCTTAAATCATCGAAATAAAACCATCCCACCACCGATTTCAATGTATCGGCGCGAACGGCTCCTGTGACGGGATCGGCCACCGGATTTCCATTGTTATCTACCTGGGTCTTAATGTCCATGCGGATAGGAGCAATTCCTACGATTCGTGGTTCAAAAATTCCCCGGCGAATATCCAAAATCCAGTCTTCCTTGATCCGGATCATCATATAACTGGCGGCAAAAAATTCATTATTTGCCCGGTTAATTTCATTGGTCTCCGGATTCACCCCTAAAAAGGCGGTATCTACTGCGGAATGATTACCGGCGGCAGCTTTCGTCATAGCCAAGGGCTCTCCTTCGAAATCTTCGTCATTACTGGCATACATATCGAGTTCACCGTTGTCAAGCGCCTGAAAGAGAATTCCTACCAGGTTCACTTTAGGGGAAGCCAACACGGAATTTCCACGATCCCTGAGGTCGATCTCTCTCCAGATTCGTTTTCTATAGGCAATGTCTTCCTGTCTTACTTCAGAATACGGAACTACGGTATCCGCAGCGGCGGTTTCTTTAAAAGAAAACCCATCCTTCTTCTGGGCAAGCCGCTTCTTAGGCGGAGTGTTCTGCACAGCTCCATTTCCCGGAGGAGGTGTTGTTTGATTTTGAGCGTAAGCGCCCCAGGAAAATACACATAAGGCGATAAGCAGTAGCTGTTTCATTTAATTGCTGTTTTCATCCCTGCTTCCTTTCGGAAAAGCAGGCGATAGGATCATTATTGAACGGTAAACACCATTGAATTTAAGGTAGGTGTTCTTCCATCAGGCAGTTGTGCCACAATATTATCTATATATACGACCGATTTAAAGGGCAGGTTCGCCATAGCGGCTTTTGCCTGCGCATTGAATGTATCGCCCTGACAATAGAACGTTTGTGGGTCCTGTCTTGGTCTCACCACCACTACATTAAATTTAATCACTTTAATTTTAATATCAAATTCGAAATTCTCCAGGGCAGCTGTCACCTGATCATCGGAAGCAAATTTCGCTCCTGAGAGGGTCCCTCCCATGCGTCCTGAAAATTTCGCAACCGGATTAGGCACTCCCTTTACACGAAATACCTGCGAACCAAGGTTGATATTGGTGTTGCCATCAGCTGCCGACACCTGAATACTGACCTCTTTTCCGATCATACTTCCCGGTACATTTACCACGTAATTTCCTCCACTCCCGGTCATCGATCCGGCAGACAAAGAAGCCTTTATTTTTTCCATTGGAAAGCCCGGAGCTGATATCGAAAAAGGGTTTGGAATTCCGGCATAAATCACATTCAGATTAGTGGAAGAAACCGTTGCCGAAGGTTTCGCCACCTGATAAGTGATCGGCTGTGTTTCGTACGTTTTCACTTCCCCATCGGCCTGTCTCACCCGGATGGTTCCTTTCCAGGTAAATGTTCCCACTTGACTGGTTCCCCCGGTATAGGTACCAACGCCGTCTTTCACGCTTAGAGAACTCCCGTTCACGGAAATCTCAGGATTGGACTTTGAATCACTCGCTGTAAGAAAAACTTCTGCTTTATAGGGCTGTCCCTGGATCACATAACTTCCTGAAGGCACGGCCACCGCCTGAAAGCGATCCAACGTCATTTGATTAGGGTTCAATGCACTAAAGAGTTTTTTCACCACTTCTGCTTCCGCATTTTTCAGATCCGTTTGAATTTTGGTCAGAATGGTATTCGCGGCTGTCAGTGGGGTGCCGGTTCCAAAATTTACATCTACCCAGTCTTTCTTGCCTCCCACTGCTTTCGCAGGATCTTTTGCTTCTAAAGAGAAGGACGTCGTTGCCTGATCTTTGGGATCCAGCAAAGACAATAACTGAGCTCTTGTCTCATTAATTTTTTGCTTCAGTTTTGCCCCTTCTTTCTTGTTAATCATGATGTGTTGGGCGATGTCCATGTTTTCACGAAGCACAAAATCGCCAGTTTCCGGATCAATTCCTTCCCCGGCTTTTTTAAATTCCTCTTTCAGGCGTTCAATTTCGCCATTCAGAGAGGCCGCATATGCTTTTGCCTGATTTGCCTTATCCCAAAGTGGTTTGGCTCTTTCGGGCTTATTTTTTAGTTCGGTATTCTGGAATGCACTAAATAACTGATCAAGGCTTGCACTCACATTGGTTCTCGATGCGTCAAGACTGTCATTGATATTTTTAAAAGCATTGAGTATAGTATCCGACACATTCAAAGCCAGCATCGCGAGCAACACCAAATACATGATGTTGATCATCTTCTGCCTTGTTGTTTCCTTTCCTCCTGCCATGTTTAATTAGGTTTTAGGTTAAATGATCAATAAAAACTAATTAGCTACGTGGCTGATTCATTGCAGAAAGCATATTTCCGTAAATCGAATTTAAGGACGCAAGGTTCTTCGCCAGTTTTCCCACCTCCTCTTTAAATTGCTTCGAATCTTCCATCGACTCATTAAAATTATTCATGGTCAGGGCCAGATTCTGATAGAATTTATTCATGGACTTCAAATGCGCACTTGAGTCTTGCAATTCGAGTTCATACACCGCATTTAGGGCGGATAGGTTTTTTGCAAGGTTATTTACCTGCTCATGATAGGCTTTTGTATCGATATTGCTGTTTCCCATTTCAGCGAGCTGAGAAGTGGCTTTCCCAAAAGCAACATTGAGCTGATCAAAGCTCTGACCTGCGGATTTTACTTTCCCGGTAAAGTCGTTTGTGGCGGTAGCTGCATCGGATACGGAAGAGATGGTGGCCACCTTATCACCGAAGGTACGCAAACCTGCCCCCAGGCTTTCGATTAACTCCGGACCGATCTTCGCATCGCTTAGCATCTTATCAAGCGCAGCTGTAGAAGAAGGGCCAGCTGCTGCCACCGGCCGGGCACTCGCTTTAGGAAGTTCTCCCTTGTAGTCATCGCTCAATTCCGGATAAACTTTTTCCCAGGGCAATTCCGGCTCTGGCGGAAACAAACCTGTAAGGAAAAATAAAATCGCCTCAATTCCTAAACCCACACCAATGATATAGTTCGCATACGAACCACCCCAGTGAACAATTTTAGCCAATGCCCCAATAATAACGATACTTGCTCCCCAGGAAATCGCTACGTGTAACCATCCGGGTTGTTTTCTAGCTGCCATATAAAATAATAATGTGTTGTTTTAGATTATAAAATAGATCTTAGTGGATACTGCTTCCTGCAAAATCGGACACACAGCGAAAGCCAATGTAAGATCTCGCTTTATCCTGATACTCGTAAGTGGACACCGAATTCTGAAGAAAGAAACCGATGTCTTTCCAGGATCCTCCCCGTACCACCTTCGCGCCTTTGGCCGTATTGGTATAATTCGGATTGAAGTCAAGCAGTAAACTGGTGGCCGACTTATTATAGGCGGTACTGGTCCACTCAGCGACGTTTCCGGCCATGCAATAAAGTCCAAAGTCATTGGGCATATACGATTTCACATTCACCGTATACATTCCGCCATCGTCTGTATAATTTCCACGCCCCACTTTGAAATTCGCCTGCAAACAGCCTTTGGCATCCATAATATAAGGCCCTCCCCAAGGATATTTCGTCTGTGTGTTTCCTCCGCGGGCGGCATATTCAAATTCCTGATCTGTCGGCAAACGATATTCGTTTCTTGAGTTCAAAGGAATCCCTCTGGCCGCAGCGACGTTGTTATATAAAACCGTTCTCCAGTTACAGAAAGCATTGGCCTGATCCCAGGTCACACCCACTACCGGATAATCATCGTAAGAAGGATGACTGAAATAGGACTTCACCATCGGATCGTTCTGAGAATAAGAATAATCCATTTTCCAAACCATGGTATCCGGATAAACACTTACCGAGGGATGTTCGTTTGGTCTACCGGGGCGTGGGTTATCAGTGTAAGTCACGATAAAATCCTGCCTGCTCTTGTTTGGATCATTTCTTCCGGCAGCAACCAGGTTAAGATCCACATAACTGTATGCATACCTGAGTTTACGTACGTCAATCTGATTCATGCCGGGCAAAGCATCGTTGCCTGAGTAGTACATTCCCTGAAGTTGCTGCTTGTAGCTACTCTTTTTTCCCCATAAAGTCCCTTTACGAGAAGCGGTCTTCCAATTAATGTGCTGAGGGCCTGTAGCAGCGGTACCCTGTGGCTGTGCTTTATAGAGATTTGGCGCCCCCGAGGCACCTAACTGCGTAATCGCAATGGAATCGCGCACCCAATTCACGAACTGGCGGTACTCCGCATTGGTGATTTCCGTCTGATCCATGTAAAAAGCCGTGAAGGAGGTCATGCGGCTGGGATTCCCCTGATAAAAACTAATGTCTTCTTCGGTCATCCCAATCAACGTACGCCCCTGAGGAATAAAAACCATCCCATAAGGAATGGCCTTATTTCTGAATTTCTTGTTATAAGCTCCTACCAGTTCTCCCTGCTGCCCCTTTCTTGAACAACCCGCCAACAAACCGGAAATGATCAAAAAACTAAGAAAGTATATGTTTCTCATAAAATGAACTATAGCAATATCAAATTATTTCATAGCAATTTTATTGAATATCATCGAAATAAACAACCATTGCTTGAAATTAAATCCGAAATTAAGTAAAAATGAACAATTCTCCTCATCATTTAACAAGTTTAATTTTGTTAAGAAATGACAGGCCAATTGACAGACACACCGTAGCCGGTTTTACTTATTCGATTTCTTGATGTAATTTTCGATCGCCATAATCATGGAGGGAGCCTCAGGACTTGGGGCTGCGATATCTACAATAAGCTCCGCGTCGGTAATGGCCTTCTGCGTATTTGCGCCAAAAGCAGCAATCCGGGTTTTGTTCTGTTTAAAATCCGGGAAGTTGATAAACAACGACTGAATACTGGAAGGGCTAAAGAAAGCAATGATATCGTAAAATACATCTGCCAAATCTGAAAGATCACTCACCACCGTTTTAAAAAGAACAGCCGGAGTAAAATCATATCCACTTCTTTGTAGAAAATTCATGGTATCCTCGGTAGCCACATCGGCACAGGGATAAAGAAACTTCTCTGAAGCATGTTTTTTCAACACTTCTGCCAGATCACTTGCCGTTTGTTTCCCGAAGAAAATCTTACGTTTTCTATATTGAATATATTTTTGAAGATACAAGGCTGTTGACTCCGAAATACAGAAATACTTAAGATCGGCCGGCACTTCATAACGCATTTCTTCACAAATCCTGAAAAAATGGTCTACTGCGTTCCGACTGGTGAATACCACTGCCGTAAAATCCGCTAAATTCACTTTATCTTTTCTGAAATCACGTGCCGGAACACCTTCCACGTGGATAAAAGACCTGAAATCAATTTTCAAATTGTATTTCTTAGCTAAATCAAAATAAGGTGACTTTTCTGTTTCGGGCTTGGGCAAAGTAACCAATATACTTTTTACTTTCAATACCCTATCTTCGTTCTTTTCCTGCATTTTATATTTTCACTAAAATCCTATAGCCTTGATTAGTATGATTATAGGACAAAATTCGAGGGTGCAAAAATACAAAAATAAATAGACTTTCGGAAATCGATATTGAGATAATATCAGCACACCGGCTCTGATCATCTGAAAAATAAAGATGATAACCACAAGAATAATCCCCATAAGCACATAAAAATCACCGAATTGAGCAGGCGACAAGGCAAAAGCAATCACTAAGGGGATAAACAATAAAGCCGCATTAAAATAACTTAAATATAATACGGAAACGTACTCGTTCACCGGTCTTTGAATATCAAAAACAAATCCCAATAACCGCAGAGCGATGATCTTTAACACGTACAAAACAATGATCAATAACGATATACTTGCAAAAAAACGGAAGCCCTCACGCACCATTTGCAACTCCCTGTGTTGCGCCGAAAGATAGAGGAACATCCCCAACGTGAATCCAAATTGAATAAACAGCAACAGAAAGGGCCATGAAGTAAACAGGTTATCTTCTTTATTCAAATTGCCAAGCACCCGGTTACTGAAAAAAGACTGGACAATGACCAGCATTTGCTTTTCAAAAGCGTTTTTCAGGAAAGCAAACAATACCAACAGGAGACCGATTACTCCTAAAATCCACAGGTCGCCTTTCAGTAATTCGCGGCCTTCGTACAATTGACCGGTCTGTCCCGACGAACGAAAGCCCTTATAAAGTGCTTCCGGATTAAAAAATGAATACCCGAATGACTGCCTTATGCTATCCGCATAACGTGTTTCCTCAAGGGAATCACGCATCAGGAGAATCTTTGGCCCGATTCGCGGCAGATGTACCGCGCTGTCCGTCATCAGCGAATCAGACCGATTACTCAGCGAATCAAGACGATGCCCCTGATCCTGGCTGGCCATGGCAGACTGCGTTCCAAAGAATAGCAGAAAGAGCAGAATAATCCGTTTAAGCAGTTGCGGCATTAGGGTGCTTTTGAATTTCAAAAATAGGGAATATCTCCGTATTCTCCTGATGAAATGAATGCAATCTGATTTTACACCAGGTGCAGCAAGAAAACAGTTATTTCTGTACAAAACGGTTATATTCTTCCAATACGCCTTCAACAGCTTCTTTTTTTACCGCAATGCTTCGTTGCCAGGCAAATTCAAAAACACGAACAGGAATTTCAACCCCCGATTGATGGTACGCATTGTGAATAATTTTCACCTTAAAAAGCTTCATTCCCTTCTCCTTATCCAACCGCTCCGAAATGGAGGGTTTCATGTCGTTCAGATTCCGGTCAAAATACAAAAGGATGGAATCAGGGTCCGACAGCTCCTTTTTTTCTTTGAATACATACCGCTCTGTCAACAATTGGCCTTCTCCCGCTTTTTCGAAACTGCTCAATACCAGGTCGGGTTGTTCCAACAAGCCCTCAAAAAATGGCAACGCCTGTTTGAGTTCGGTGGACACATCCACTACGGCTGGGGGTAGCCCCTTCCGGAAAACATGACCCTTGGCGGCATTTTTCTCCCATATAAATGTTTGAAAGTAGCTGACCGAATCGGTAATTACCACCTCCCTCGACCCGGCATCTTCTTCTTCAAAGGGTGCCCCTTTTGCATGGTAGACAGGAGTTCTGCAGAGAAACAAGTGGGGCGTTTCAATATGAAAGGCCTGACCCTTTACCTGGTCCTTCTTCAGAGAAACCGGGTGTACAATGTCTATACTATAGGTGTAATGAAAAACAGGGAAAGCCTGATTGTTTTGACCAAAAACAGAGAGAACAGGGACGATTTGTAAAATCAAAATGTAAAAAAAACGAATTTCTTTAAAGAACATAAAATCCTAAATTAAATTAAAAAAAACCTGGGTTCATCAAACAGGGCAAACTTCTCCTGAACGAAAGAAAGAACCCACCAATGAAAATGCTACAGCCTCAGTCAAACTCCTCATTTCTTCTTCTTTTTGACGAAAGTAAATTTGCGCAATCAAATTCCGTTAGTTTAAACAAATCCCTGGCCCGAACGGATGCGCTCGCCGGGAAGCCGCTCATTTCCTCAATAGTTGCTTAATCGTTGAAAAATCACAGGTATTTTCACGCTTAGGGTGCCTAATCTGACCATGTTAGAGTCGTTCAAAAGCGTCCCAGGAAAATGGTGTGTACAAGAGAGGGAGAGCGCCATTTCAAAACTCCATATGATCAGAAATGAATTTTTATTAAATTCTTCTCTTTGCATACTTCATTTACATTTCGTCAAAAATAGACTAATAAAATGAGTATTTAGCAAACAATCATTGAAACAATCACCACATCTACCCACCCTCTGTGGCGAACTATAGATCTGGAAAACGCATACATTAAAAATCTTTTTATTTTTGCAGTTGTCATAGAGATGAAGCCGACGGCCATCTTCTTTCTCTTTGATTTGACGTAAAAATTTGAATGAACAACGAACACTTCTTCCAAATGAATTCACTTTTGTTCCCGAATAACCGGCACCTGATCCCACCCATTCGCTAATCCTATGGCCGGACTGTATCTACATATTCCCTTCTGCAAAAAGGCATGCCATTATTGCGATTTCCACTTCAGCACTTCCTTGCAGAGGATGGAAGAAATGGTAGAGGCCATCTGCACAGAGATTCACTTAAAAAAGGAGCGCCTGAGTGGGGTTTCTTTAGGAAGTATTTACTTTGGCGGGGGCACACCTTCCTTGCTAAGCGAATCGTCGCTTCATAAAATTTTCAGAGCTATAGAAGCGAACTTTCAGGTACTTGACCAGGCTGAGATCACTTTGGAAGCCAATCCGGATGATCTTGACAAAGCCCAGATCGATCTATTCAGACGACTACCCATTAACCGTTTAAGTATTGGCGTCCAGTCTTTTTTTGAAGAGGATTTGTTATGGATGAACAGGGCTCATCGGGCTAAAGAAGCGGAAGAAAGCATTTTAAGGAGCCAGGATGCCGGTCTGGAGAACATCAGCATCGACCTCATCTACGGGTTCCCTTTATTGAGTGATGAAAAGTTTCGCAGAAATCTGCAAAAGGCCATCGCTCTCTTCATTCCGCACATCTCGAGTTACAGTCTCACTGTCGAACCCAAAACAGCCCTTCAGGTGGCGATCGCTAAGGGCAGAGAAGTTTCACCCAGCGATTCCCAGAGCGCTGAACAGTTTGAATTGTTGAGTGAAACCCTTCGCTCAGCGGGCTATGAACATTACGAAATTTCAAATTTCAGTTTACCGGGACGTTATGCCGTTCACAACACCAATTACTGGAAAGGGGTTCCTTACCTGGGCATCGGCCCCTCGGCGCATGGATTTGATGGTGTAAACAGGTATTTCAATGTTGCTAACAATGCAGGATACCTCTCTTCGCTGCAAAGAGGAGCGCTCGCAGAGAATCAGGAGGTCCTTAGCACAGACGATCGTTTTAATGAACGGGTGATGACGGGACTACGCACCCAATGGGGGATCGATTTACCCTCAATGAAGACTGAATTCGGGGAAGATTATTTCAACGAATTGCTTATAAATGCCGAAAAGTTTCTGATTTCCGGGCAGTTAGAAAAGAATGAACAATCGCTTAAGATTACTCCGAAAGGACGCCTGTATGCGGATGGCATTGCTGCTGAACTTTTTACAGGCTAAAGATAATTCCTAATTTACAAATGCGTACTTTTGTGATAACGCTAAACGAAACATTATGACTTGGGAAAATCTTTTCTCCTTTTCATTTCAGGTTGCCACCAGGTATTTTTTTATTGCAGGCTTGGCTTTTCTGATTTTTTACGTCCTTTTTAAAGAGTACTTCAGCGATCGGCAAATCCAAAAAAAACTGGGCAAAAACTCGGATCACCGGAGGGATATTTTTTATTCGCTCATTACCATTCTCATTTTTGGTGCGCTACCTGTGATTTTCCTGACCAATGATGCCGTAAGGCCTTACACCACTCTGTATAGTGATATACATGAATATGGCTGGATCTATTTCTTCCTGGCCTTCCCGCTCATGTTTTTCCTCCACGACACCTATTTTTACTGGACGCACCGGATGATGCATCATCCGAAGTTGTTCCGGCTTTTTCACCTGATTCATCATAAATCAACCAGTCCATCGCCTTGGACCGCCTATTCTTTCCATCCACTCGAAGCCATTGTGGAAACGGGCATTTTCGTCGTCATCATCTTTGTGATGCCGGTGCACGAACTGCATCTGGCGGTCTTCTTTTTCATCATGTTTGTGTATAATGTGTACGGCCATCTGGGCTATGAACTGTTTCCCCGTGGATTTCACAAAACATGGGTAGGCCGTTGGGTCAGCACCTCTGTGGCACACAACATGCACCACCAGTTCTTTAAAGGCAACTACGGCCTTTATTTCCTTTTCTGGGATCGCTGGATGGGAACTCTGCGTGCGGAATACGACGACAAATACGAAAAAACAACGGCTAAAAAAGAAAAAAAAACCCTTCCGAATGAAGAATAAAGTCGTTTGGATTACCGGAGCTTCTTCCGGCATCGGCGAAGCCCTGGTGTATGCGTACAACCGCATGGGGGCCCGGCTGATCATTTCTTCCCGCAACAGAGACGAACTTTTCAGGGTAAAGTCGAATTGTGTCGATCAAATCAATGTGCACGTACTGTCACTGGATTTGGCCCTTTCGGACAGCTTGCCTGAAAAAGCGAAAGATGCCTTGCGTATTTACGGCTCCATTGATTTGCTAATTCACAGCGGAGGCATCAGCCAGCGGGCACTTGCCATAGACACGGATTTCGCAACCGAACAACGCCTGATGACGGTTAATTTCTGGGGCACTGTGCTCCTCACCAAAGCCGTTCTGCCATCCATGATGGAGCGAAATGAAGGGCATATTGTATGCATCAGCAGTTTGGTTGGAAAGTTTGGCACGCCACTCCGCTCGGCCTATGCCGCCTCGAAGCATGCCCTACACGGATATATGGATTCGTTGCGGGCCGAAACAAACAAGTCCATCCATTTCACCCTGGTGTGTCCCGGTTTTATCAAAACAAAAGTGACCCTGAATGCCCTGACGGCAAACGGAAGTCCGCAGGGAACCATGGACGAAGCACAAGCCAATGGCATGCCGCCAGAGGTATGTGCCAACGCCATAGTAAAGGCTGTCAAAAACAAGAAAAAGGAAGTCTACATTGGAGGGAAAGAGACTTATGGAGTCTGGCTTAAACGCTTATTCCCCGGACGCTTCGCCGGTCTTATCCGCAAAACCAAAGTCACTTAAGCCTCAAGACCTTCGTGTCATCGGCCGGACATTTCTGAATTTAGTTTTATCATTTTGTAAATTTAAATTGAGACATTTGTCAAACGGGAAAACTTCAACCCTCCCGCTATCATTTAACTAACGACTTATGAGTTTTATTTTAAAACCTGTAGACACCGTTGAAACCATTACCAGGGAAGATTTCAAGAAAAATTACCTGGAGGCTAAACGTCCCCTGGTGATTAAGGGGCTTACCAAAGACTGGCCTGCGCGGGAGAAATGGACCACCGAATACTTAAAGGAAATTGCCGGAGATTTTGAGGTTCCTTTATACGATAATTCGAAAGCGGATCCTTCCAAACCCATCAATGCGGCGACCACCCATATGAAATTCGGCGAGTACCTCGACCTGATCAAAAGAGAACCCACCGAATTAAGGATCTTTTTTCTCAATCTTTTTAAGAAGGTTCCAGGACTAATTAACGATGTGAAAGTACCGAAAGAATTAATGGGGGGCTTTATTGAAAGCATGCCTGCCATGTTTTTTGGAGGATCCAATTCCGTCACATTCCTTCATTATGACATTGATCTGCCGCACATTTTCCACACTCATTTTGGCGGAAGAAAACACATCATTTTATTTGATTATAAATGGAAAGAGCGTCTATATTGCTTGCCTAATGCCACTTACGCACTGGAAGACTATCAAGTAGATAATCCGGATTTTGAAAAGTTTCCTGCTCTAAAGGGGGTAGAAGGCTATGAAGTATTCCTGGAGCATGGCGATACTTTATTTATGCCTGCGGGCATGTGGCATTGGATGAAATACGTAGACGGGTCTTTCTCCTTAAGCCTGCGCGCCTGGGATCAGTCGATTAGTCGGAAAGTAGCCAGCGTATGGAGTCTCTTCACCCACGGCGCTGTAGACAGCCTGATCAAAATGATTTTCAAAGAAAAATATGCCCGTTACAGAGAAAAAATAGCGGTTAAGCGGGCCGAAAGAGCCCTCGCTAAAGGCAGACCTTAACCACAGGCCCGGCAACCTTACGCCGGGCCTGTTTAATTCCCTAAAGCCCTCCTCCTATGTCCCTTACCGAAAAGGAAAAAATGTTGAGCGGAAAAGCCTATCAGGCAGGAGACCCCCTTCTTACGAAAGAGCGTCTGAAAGCAAGAGAATTGCTTTATCAGCTGCACCAGCTCCCTCCCACACAACTCAAACAGCGAAAAAGCCTCTTAAAGCGCCTGCTGGGTCAAACGTCCACTCATTTTTACATCGAACCTCCCTTTTATTGTGATTATGGCTACAACATCGAACTGGGGGAACGCTTTTATGCCAATTTCGGACTAACCATTCTTGACTGCGCCCCGGTTCAAATCGGATCACATGTGTTCATCGGCCCCCATGTTTCTTTATTTACGGCAGGACACCCGATGCATGCCGAGCTTCGTGATCAGGAAATGGAGTGGGCACAACCCATCCATATCGGCGATCATGTGTGGATTGGCGGAAATGTCGTCGTTAATCCCGGAGTATCCATCGGGTCGCATTCGGTCATTGGCTCAGGAAGTGTGGTGACCCGCACAATCCCTTCGCACGTTTTTGCCGCAGGAAACCCCTGCCGCGTGATCCGGGAAATCACCGATCAAGAAAAGGAATTTTACTATAAAAACTTGAAAATCACCGAATAAAATCGTATATTGGAGTCTGAAACCACCTTGTTTTCGCGAGCTCCATGAATCCTTTTCTTTCTAAAAGTCCGGCAAAGACTGCGATCTATACGGCACTGGTTGTTTTTCTGGCCTACACGTTGATTTTTGGTCTGCGAAAAGCCTATACGGTGGCTACTTTTGAGGGCTTAACGGTGGCTGGATACAGCTATAAAACCCTGCTTGTCATTACTCAGATGCTGGGTTATCTTCTGGCCAAAGCGTATGGCATTACCTATATTTCCGCCCTCCAACGAAAGGGAAGAGGCAAAGTAATTCTCCTTTTGTGCGGTTTTGCCTGGCTGTGCTGGCTTCTTTTTGCCCTGGTTCCCAAGCCCTATAACCTGGTTTTTCTTTTCCTGAATGGCTTTCCATTAGGCATGCTATGGGGCGTGGTATTCTCCTATGTGGAAGGAAGGAGAACGACCGATTTCATCGGCGCTGCACTTGCTGTCAGCTTTATCTTCGCCTCCGGCTTCGTGAAATCCGTGGGAAGCTGGCTCATGCTGCAATGGTCGATCACCGAATTTTGGATGCCCTTCTGCGTGGGACTAACGTTTGCGGTCCCTCTCCTCGTCCTCGTTTATCTGATGGAGAAAATTCCACCTCCGAATGAAGAAGATATCCGTTTAAGAATGGAACGAACGCCGATGTCTGCCCAGGATCGCCGGTATTTTTTAAAAGAATTTTCTATAGGCATTTTCATCGCCATCCTGATTTATACATTTGCTACCGTATTTCGGGATATCCGGGACAATTTCAGTGCCGAAATGTGGAAAGAAATGGGATACGCAGGTCAGCCAGCTATTTTTACCCGGACGGAAGTGCCCATTACGCTGATTGCACTTGTTCTCATCGGGAGCATGATGTTCATTAAAAACAGTTTCAGAGCCTTTAAAGTAGCCCACTATTTTATCCTACTTGGCTTCGTGTTTGCGGGAGGAAGTACCCTTCTCTTTCATTACAACGGGCTCCAACCCATTGCGTGGATGACCCTTGTGGGCCTGGGCTTATACATGGTATACATTCCTTTTAATGCCGTCTTTTTCGAACGCTTTATCTCTTCCTTCAGGTCTGCAGGCAATGTGGGCTTTCTCATCTACATCGCCGACACTTTTGCCTACACAGGGAGCATAGGCGTAATGCTGAGCAAGGAAATTGCAGGGATTCAACTTCACTGGGTAGATTTCTTTAAACAAAGTGTGGTCATCCTCTCTGCAGCAGGCGCAATGCTTTCCCTGTTCTCCCTGTATTATTTCAAGAAAAAGTACCAAAAACAACTGTTAAAAAGGGAATAGTTACCTAAAAAATCAGCTGGAATGATCCGATACCACTTTCCATTCGCCCTCAATTTTTCGGATAATCAACGTAAAGAATCCTTTGGGCTCGTCTTTTTCTCTTTTGACATTCCAGCTTCCCAAAACAAAGGCCTGATCCGGACTAAGAAAAGAAACACTCCTGATCCCAAAGGTTAAATAACCCATGGCTTTTCGGTCCGGATACCCTTTTTTATAATTATCCAGCGTCTGTTGCCAGCCATAAGTCGGGCCACTTTTCCCGACAAAAAGCAGACTGTCGTGTTTCCAATAACCCTGCATATACGCCTCTAGGTCTCCTTTATTCCAATTTTGACGTTGCTCTTCCAACAAGGCCAGAATCGCCTCTCTATCGCCTTTATTTTGGGCAAATACCGCGCTCTGCTGCAGCATTCCTACCCATAAAAAAATCAGAAATACCTTTTTCATTAGTCCCTATTTTCTAACCGGCGCATTCCGGTTTGCCGAAGATACGAAGGGAATTTGACAAGCGCATAACATTCTTTCTTTCTCAAAATTTTACCTTAGTTATTTCGTTTATTCATTTTATGAGGGGATATCGATTTTCAGTCGCCAGAGAGAACAACATTCAGACAGGAAGTTTTGAAGAACTTCTGAATCTCTTTATCCAGCTGCTGCATTACACGGCGGGGAATGCACATGAAGCATTGCTATGGATGAATGAATTAGATAAAAAATACAGGTTAACCCGGGAAGAGTATGGCCTCGGAGATTTTATAACAGACCTGCGCAACAAAGGCTATCTACAAGCCAGTGAAGGCAAAGAGAGGATTAGCCCCAAAACGGAACAACGGATTCGTCAGTCGGCATTGGAAGAAATTTTTGGACAGCTTAAAAAAGCGGGCCGAGGGCAACACCAGATGCGTTTTCCAGGTAATGGAGAAGAAAAAAATGCCGACCGCCGTTCTTTTGTTTTTGGAGACAGCCTCGATCAGCTTGACCTGACTGCCTCCCTCCGAAATGCACAGATCAATCATGGAATCCAGGATTTCAGCCTTAGTGAGTCCGATTTGGAAGTGGAGGAAAAAGACGATAAAACCCTCACTTCCACTGTGCTCATGATTGATATCTCGCACTCCATGGTCTTATACGGGGAAGACCGTATCACCCCGGCCAAAAAAACAGCCATGGCGCTCGCTGAACTCATCCGGACCCGGTACCCTAAAGACAACCTAGACATTGTGGTCTTCGGAAATGATGCCTGGACTATTCCATTGAAAGAATTGCCTTACCTTCAGGTGGGTCCTTACCATACCAATACCTATGCCGGACTCGAATTGGCTTCCAATCTCCTGCGCAGAAGAAAAACCCATAACAAACAGATTTTCATGATCACCGACGGGAAACCGACCTGTCTCAAAGAAAATGGCCGGTATTACAAAAACAGCATCGGCCTCGATCGAAAGGTGGTGGGTAAAACGCTCCGGATGGCAGCACAGTGTAAGCGTCTAAAAATCCCTATCACTACCTTCATGATTGCCAAAGATCCCTACCTCCAGCAATTTGTAAGGGAATTTACCGAAATTAATCAGGGAAGGGCATTTTACAGCTCCTTAAACGGCCTGGGAGAATACCTCTTTGAAGACTATATAAAAAACAGAAAAAGAACGGTCAGGTAATTGATGGAAAGCCCTGACACTATACTTATTATTACATGCACGCAACAACCTTTGGCGAACTAAAAGCCCAAAACTACCGGCCACTTACAGTCAAGGATGAACTGAGAAAAAACCTCATCCGGCAATTGCGACACAAAGAGGATGGTTTCGAGGGGATCCTGGGGTATCATGAAACCGTTATTCCGGAGCTCCAGACTGCCATTCTCTCCAGGCACAATATTTTGTTATTAGGACTGCGCGGGCAGGCCAAAACGAGAATTGCCCGTCTGATGGTTCATCTCTTAGATGAATACGTCCCCTATGTTCAGGGCAGTGAGCTCTATGACGATCCGTTTCAACCGATTTCCTGGTACGCCAAAAACCAGCTGCAAACCCTTGGCGACGCCACTCCGATTTCCTGGCTTCACCGCAGTGAGCGTTACACCGAGAAACTCGCCACTCCGGATGTCACGGTAGCCGACCTCATCGGAGATGTGGATCCCATTAAAGCAGCCTCGCTAAAACTGGCTTACAATGACGAAAGAGTCATCCATTACGGACTCATTCCAAGGGCCCACCGTGGAATCTTTGTCATCAATGAATTACCCGACCTTCAAGCCCGGATTCAGGTGGCTTTGTTTAACCTTTTGCAGGAAAAAGACATGCAAATCAGAGGGTTCAAATTACGACTCCCTTTAGATATTCAATTCGTCTTTACCGCCAACCCCGAAGATTATACCAACAGGGGAAGCATTGTAACCCCTTTAAAAGACCGGCTGGAAAGCCAAATCCTGACTCATTATCCCAAAAGCATTGAAATTTCGCGGCAAATCACCTTTCAGGAAGCGAAGCTCGCGCCAGAGCAGTTACTCATTGAGGTAGACCCTCTGCTGAAAGATCTGGTAGAACAGGTAGCCTTTGAAGCGAGAAAGAGCGACCTGATCGATCAGAAATCGGGCGTATCCGCAAGACTTACCATTTCGGCTTATGAAAACCTCCTCAGTACCGCTGAACGCCGTATGCTCCTTAACCAGGAAGAAACCACTTTCTGCCGTCTTTCAGATCTCAATGGAATGATTCCGGCCATTACCGGAAAAATTGAGCTGGTCTATGAGGGAGAACTTGAAGGATCGCAGAAAGTAGCACACTCACTCCTTTCCAAAGCGATCCGACACCTGTTCTGCCGGTATTTCCCCGATCCTGAACTTGCCAAAAAAAGTAAAAAAGCAAACCCCTATACGGCCATTCTCGACTGGTTTAGCGATGGCCACAGTCTCCTGATAGGCGAAACGCTTTCTCTAAACGCTTATAAAAAAGAATTGTTAAAAGTGAAGGGGCTGAACCAGGTGGCAGAACAGTTTCATCCTAAATTGACTACTGAGCAAAAGCTTTTATTAATGGAATTAATCCTCCACGGACTTGCTGCCTTCTCCCAGCTCAACAAAAGTTATACAGAGCAGGGCTTTGGTTTCGAGGATATGTTTGACAGTTTATTTAACCCGGATCTATCCGGCGATGACCTTAACGTTCTTTAATCCGATATGCGCCCGTTTATCTTATCTGCCCTTTGCCTGTTGGTACTGCTGCTGGATGTATATACCTTCAAAGCCCTTCTTCGTCTGTTCAAAAACAGCCGTCCGGCGGTAAAAAAATACTTCTCTTATGCCTGGTGGACACTCAATCTCCTGCTGATTGGCGGCGTATTCCTGGCCATCTTCGCAAACATTTTTCTCAGTGCCCGTGCCATTATTCTTGTGGCCTTCTTTCTACTCACTGTAGGAAAGCTGTTCATGCTTCCTTTTTTACTCATAGATGATCTCCGGACAGGAATTTTAAAATTGCGGCGAAAAAGGGCGCCGCAGGCTCCAAAGACAGCAACCACGAGCAACTCCCCGGACGCAGAAACCATCAGTCGTTCTTCTTTTCTTGTGAAGGCCGGTCTCATTGCCGCAGCCATCCCCCTCAGTTCGCTTAGCTGGGGCATCGTTTCCGGTGCATATGATTACCGGGTAAGAAGACAGAAGCTTCTCTTGCCGGGTTTACCCGCCTCTTTCGACGGGATCACCATCGCCCAGATTTCGGACATTCATTCAGGCAGTTTTTACCATAAAAAATCCGTATTGGGAGGCATCGAACTGTTGCTTCACCAAAAACCCGACATGATTTTCTTTACCGGCGACCTGGTGAATAACGTGGCCAGTGAGATGCGGCATTATCAGGATATCTTCTCCAAATTAACTGCGCCACTGGGCGTTTATTCCGTATTGGGTAATCATGATTATGGCGATTACTACTTCGGAAAAGAACCGTCTCCTGCACGGCAACGCAACCTGCAACAATTGATCAAAACTCATGAATTAATGGGATGGGATCTTTTACTCAACGAGCATCGTCGCATCAAGGTAAATGGGGAAGAAATTGGGGTATTGGGTGTGGAAAACTGGGGGATGGGCCGGTTTCCTAAATACGGCAAAATGGAACAGGCTTATCAACAAACGGCCGACCTACCTGTCAAGCTGCTTCTGTCCCATGACCCCTCTCATTGGAGAAATGAAATCATTCCTCATTACCAGGACATTGACGTCATGTTTAGCGGCCATACACACGGCATGCAGTTTGGAGTCAGGTTAGACCATTTTCAGTGGAGCCCGGTGCAATACATTTACAAAGAATGGGCTGGTTTATATCAGGAAAAACAGCAGCAACTCTACGTGAATGCGGGCTATGGTTTCCTGGGTTATCCCGGGCGGGTTGGAATATTACCGGAAATTACGATATTTGAATTAAAACGCTCTTAGCCAAGCCATTTAATTAACCGTCGTCCGATATGCTAAAGAAATCCTTTTCAGCTGCTTTGGATTTTCTATTATTCAGTAATCTGTTTATCGGTGTCTGTGCCGTGGCACAGGGAATGGTGACTTACTATTTGTTGGCTGCTCCTCCGGATAAGTACATCCTGATGTTCCTGGGTTGCTCCACCGTCCTGATCTATAACCTGAGCATGCTCTTATCGTGGCCTGCACAGCCACAGCAATCGCCGTTTAAGCGTGTACGCTGGATTCACAGTCATTACCGGTTAACGATCTCCCTTACCCTTATTTCCGCTTTATGCGTCATCCCTCTGGCATTGTGGTACCTCAATTTCCAGGCCCAGATTCTGATGTTATTCACCGGTTTAATCGCAGTGGCCTATAATTTTCCTTTTCTCACTATTCATCAGAAGAAAATCGGTCTGCGCAACATTCCGGGCATCAAGCTGTTCCTGATTGGCTTTGTGTGGGCGGTCAGCTGTGTGCTCCTTCCTATTTTAAACATAGAACATGTTCACGGAATTTCCATCCCCCTCAACGAAACGATTCTACTCGTGGCCAAGCGCTTCTTATTTATCTGCGCCATTACCATCCCTTTTGATATCCGAGACTTGTTCCAGGACAAGCTATACGAATTAAAAACCATCCCGGTATTGTTTGGAGAAAAAAAAGCCTGGCTGTTTTGTCAGTTCCTGCTCGTGGTTTACCTCATTTTACTTTGGTTATTCAGCAAAGAAATCAATTCAGACGTCATCGCACTTACGGCAACCATCTTCCTGTCGGGATGGCTGATCTTTAAATCCACCATTCAGCGAAATGAGTATTTCTACTTTTTGTATCTGGATGGCACCCTCCTGCTGCAATGGCTTCTGCTCTGGCTATTACATCCCCTGAGGCTCTAAATGATCCCCCTTAGCTGACGTTAAAACGATAACCTACACCCCGTACCGTAATCAATAATTGCGGATTATCCGGGTTTAGCTCAATCTTTTTACGCAGGCGAACAATGTGCATATCGAGGGTACGGGTATTCACATCCGAATTATAGCCCCATACCACGAGCATCAGCTCATCCCGGTTAATGACTTTATTCGGATTGCGAAGAAAATAAAGTAAAATCCGATTTTCAAGAATGGTCAACTCAATCTTTCGCCCCTCACGGAAAAGCGTATGAATATTTGGATGGTGCTCCATGTTTCCAAAACGATGGATTTCTGAACGATCATTATTCAGCAAAAACTTCACCTTACTATCGAGCATCGCCACCAGGACATCCATATTAAAAGGCTTGGTCACATAATCTGAAGCCCCGAAATTATAGGCATCAATTTTATCTACGTCCTGCGCCTTGGCTGTCATCATAATAACCAGCCCTTCGTACCCTCTCTGACGAACTTCTTCACAGACTTCGTTGCCCTCTTTTCCCGGCAACATCCAGTCCAGCAATACAATATCCGGCTTTTCTGAAAGAATCATCTCCACTGCTCCCGCACCGTCGTTACTTTCAACCACCTGATAGCCCTCTGCCCGTAACCGGTGAACGACTAAGAACCTCAGGTTTTCATCGTCCTCAACAAGTAATATTTTGATTGATTTTGTCATTTGTGTTTTGTTTATCCAGGTTAACCCACCATGTTTGTTAACCTGTTTATTTATGAATGCAAATAAGGTAAAACGATCTTAAACTCCGTGCCTTTGTCGAGCACACTTTTCACAGAGATCTCTCCGTTCATAAAGTTAACCAGTTCTTTGCAAAATGCCAAGCCCAAACCCACACTCCCATTCTGATTATACCGGTTCTGAATTCTGTAAAACTTCTTAAATATGTTTGTGATTTCTCCCGGAGGAATGCCAATACCTGTATCCTTAAAACGGAAAATCACTTTATCCTTAATTAACCGGACACTGATGTGCAGATTTTTCTGATCCTTTGGAGAGTATTTATAGGCGTTTTCCATTAAGTTATCAAAGAGACTACCCAACAACACCGGATCCGTAATAAATGTTTTAAAACCTTCTACTTCATAGGTTACGTTAAAATCCGGATGTTTTAAGGTATGCACATCGATGGTACTCTCCATAAAGTCTGTCATGTTGATTTCGTCCCTGTTCAGGCTAATCGTATTATTCTCGATCTGCGTAAAAGCCAGCAATTTATTCATCAGCCCATTGAGTTTATCGGCCTCTTCATCGAGTATTTTCCCATAGAGTTTTTGCTCTTTTTCGGAAAGAGAGGCCGCGCTCTTAATATTGTTCCCCGCAATTTTAATGACGCTTACCGGAGTTTTAAACTCATGAGTCAGATTGGTCAGGAAATCATATTGCAGTTTATACATCTTATGGTTGATGTTTAAATTACGGTAAATCAGAAAAGCCACTAGGACCAATACGCCATAAAACAACAGCAACAAAAATGCGATCGGAAGAAAATAACTGAAAATCTCCTTTTCCAAAAAGGGACGGGAGGACATAAAATAAAGCTTGTAATCAGAAAAGGCTCCTCCAAGGGTAATTTCACCTGTCGTATATTCTGAAGGCGTATCTAAGGGATCGTAAGTAACGGGAACAATCCGGACTTCCTGATATAACAAAGGCCTGGTATTCCGGATTTTCAACTGATAAGGATCCAATTCAAAACTCATCATGTCCTGCTGATAAACCGGATCCGAATCAAGCTTCTCCTTCACCATTTGCTTGTAAACTTTGATATCCTCATTAATTGGAATATTCAGGTAATTGATTTTATTTGCGCGGATGTTTGTAAAGGTACTGGAGAGCTCATCCTGGCTTGGAATTTTATTGGTATCCAGCCGGTGAAGAAAATTAATCAGCTTCAACGCCATGTCGTTAAAGTTCTCACTTCCGGAGAAACTGCTATTCTCCTCATCAGAAAACAATTTTACCGAATCTCTCGGAACCGCTTTACCAAACTGAAAAACCCCTTTAATGCCGATAGAGAAATCTCCAAAGTTCATCCCATTATCTTTTAACCGGCTGTTTTTCACCTCTGCATCGTAAAAAACCACCTTCGACACAAATGGATACACCGCCATAACGGTATCTACAAATTTACTTGCCGTGGCCGAATCGAGGTAGCCATTGTAATAGGAAATTTCAGGCAGCTTATTGAGGAAAAGATCGTTGTAAGGACGAATACTTTCTTCGAGCACATTGGCTTTCGCAGAAACAAATTCGTTCTCAATATTCTTCTTACTAAAGTTAAACGCCAAAAACAAAGACGAAATGAACACAAGGGAAATCAGGATAATAAACGTTACTATCAGGGAAAAATTTTTCCGATAACCGCTGTCCTTCTCTAAAGCCATGTGACTGAATGCTTACTTTTTCTTTAAATTCTTCGCGAGGAACTGCTCCAGTTCGGCATATATTTTTTGCCTGTTTTCGTCCCGCACCAGGGGTTGAGGACTGTCTTCTCTGGTCATGTAGATGACTGGAATATTTCTCTTTTTCAATTTTTTCACAAATTGAATAGCGTCTCCAGGATTAATCCGCGGATCTTTTTCATTCTGTGTGATGAAGACAGGAATCGTGACTTTATCGGCATGAAATACCGGTGAAGCCTGTCTCATGTAATCCTCGTCCGTGTCCGGGTTACCGATGATGTCATAATACATCTGCAGATTGGCTTTCAGAAAAGGGGGAATCGATTTTAAGTAGCTAAAAAGATTGAGCACCCCCGAATTAGACGCTGCGCACCGGTAGATCGCTGATTTGGAAGTCGCGTTGTGCAAGGCAATATAGCCCCCAAAACCTGTTCCATAAATGCCAATCCGCTGCGGATCTACAATCTTCTGATCAATGAGCCATTGCACACCTTCATTGACATCTTCCTGAATTTTCGCTCCCCATTGCTTAAATCCAGCCGCCAGAAACTCTTTCCCGTAGCCGGAAGAACCTCGGTAGTTTGCCTGAAATACCGCATAACCCCGATTCAC
This sequence comes from Pedobacter sp., assembly GCA_037190785.1. Lineage (GTDB taxonomy): Bacteria > Bacteroidota > Bacteroidia > Sphingobacteriales > Sphingobacteriaceae > Pedobacter. The sequence goes on from JBBCJN010000003.1 coordinate 196,027, forward strand.
AAAAAACTGAACCTCTGCATTGTAGCCCCAGGAATTCCGTTGCCCCGGACCATTGTGCGGAAGTACGATTAATGGCAGCTTCTTTTCCCTAGCATTCACCGGAAGTGTTAAATACCCGTTTATTTCCAGTCCGTCACTGGTCTGGTACTTAATTGGTTTCATTTTACCCATATGGGCTTCATTGATCGATGCATTGATATCACTCAATTTTTTCATCGAACCTGTAGAGGCATGATAGAGGTAATAGGACCCTGGACTTCGATCGGTAAAAGTCCGGATCACAAACACATTGTCATTTTTATCCCGGTCAATAATGCGTGTCTCCGTATTGGGTAACAGCAGGTCAATTCCCTGGTACAGCTCCCGTGCTTCTTCATCCAGGTAATGTTTTTGCTTCTTCCAGGTTTCATAAACGACATAAGCCATCTTGCCCTTGCTCCTCGAATATTGCGCATCTACCACATTCAATGTATCATTGGCAAATAAAACCCTTTTTTCCTTCCCCGTTTTACAATCGAGCTCTACCAGTGCTTTTTTATCCCGTTCCACATCAGAGATGACGTATATACTGTTTGGATCCTCCCCGGAAAAAGCCACAGGAATGATGGAAGTTTTAAAATTATTCGTCAGCATGGGGCGAAGTTCTTGTGTCTCGTCTTCCCGGTACCACAAGGTCTCGTTCACCCCGTCACTGGAAATGGCCATGCGCAGTTTGCCTTTTGCATCGGTTACCCAGTTCGTGATATTTCCCGGATTCCTGGCAGCCATTTCCATGGCCCCGTTTTGTACATTGAGTCGATACACATCAGAAACCGTCGAATCTCTTTTATTCGACAACACCAGCAGATATTTATCATCAATCAGCTGATCTTCCAATATCCGTACCCTGCTCCGCTCATTATTGGCAAGCTGTCGTTCATTTTTTCCTTCTTTATTGATAATAAAAAGTTCCGAATCCTTTCGGTTTCCATCCTTCTCTTTGTAATAAATCAGGTGGTCGTTGCTTACCCAGGAATAAAAACTGATATTCTTTTCTTGGAGGCGCGTTAGCTGGGTCACCTGTCCGGTGGCAATGTCCTCAACAAAAAGATTGTGTTTTTTATCCTGAAGTTTTAGATAAGACAGACTTTTCCCGTCTGGAGATACCCGATAGGTAGCCCTGTCCAATGATTTAAAAAAATCATTTACCGGGATCAAAGGCACTTTCTCTCCCTGTTTACAGGCAAAAAGAAATCCAACAAGAATAAAAAAAACACATTTCTTCACGTACTCCATACATTTCATTTGACAAAAATACACAAGCTCTTGGATGGGAGCGTATAAGCATTCATATTGTTACCAAGCCTCAAAATAGCAATTTTATTTACAATGTGGCAATTTGATCAGGTGTTTAGGCAACAAAAAAGGTAACATTTAGAATACGCACAATAATTTTAGTAAATTCGCAATGCATTGTACGTCTTTACGTTTCTCTGTAAACAACCTGCTGAAGCCATGAAATACCTTTTTTTAATTATTGGCGGATTATTGCTCTATGGATCCCTGTATGCCCAGGACCAGCAGCAAGAATCACTGGCTTTTAAGTTTATCCAGGAAGGAGCTTATGACAAAGCAAGTCCTCTCCTGGAGCAGTTAGTGAAACAACACCCCGCCGACGAGAACTATTTTGAATTGTATCTCAATGCCCTGCTCAAAACAGGAAAATATCCTCAGGCAGAGCAACTGGTCAGACAAATGGCAAAAACCTATCCCGGCCGTCAGACGTATCTGGTCGCTTTGGGGAGGGTCTACAAAGAAAGTGGGAAGACCGCTGAAGCAGAAAAGCTTTTTAATGAGGCCATTCAACGGTTGCAAAACAATGAACAACAGGTCAGAGAGCTGGCCAATCTTTTTTACCGTTTTGAGGCATATGAGCTTGCCGTGAGCACCTTTCTTCAGGGAAGAAAATTATCCGGAAAAGAACAGGAGTATGTATATGAGTTGATTAGCATCTACCGTTTCAAAAAAGACAAAGTCCGGCTTATTGAGGAGTATCTGATTGCCCTGAGGCACAACCCTCCATTTATTCAAAATGCGCAAAATGCACTTTCCAATCTGTTTGAAGACAATGCAGACTATCAACTGCTTCAACAAAGCCTCCTAAAGAAAATACAGAGAGAACCCGAAATCGAAGTATACAACCAATTACTGATCTGGCAGTACATGCAACAAAAGCACTATCAGCTGGCATTGAGACAAGTCATTGCTTACGACAGAAGGGTTCCTGCCGATGAAGGGAATCTGCTCTATCAAACCGCGAACAGCTTTTTAGCCAACAACGCCTACGAAACCGCCATTCAGGCTTTTGAACAGTTGCTTCACAAAGGCCCTCAGCATAAATACTACCTTTCTTCCAAAATTCAGCTGGTAGACGCGAAATTTAAGCTGGTTAGGGAAGGCAGGTACCGGCAGGAAGAGCTACAGCCCTTGGCAGACCAATACCTGGCAATTATTGATTCTTTTGGCAAAACGGTACAAACCGTCTTCGCTCTCCAACGATGGGCACATTTGCAGGCTTTTTACCTGAACGATTTGCCAAAGGCCGAAAAAGCCCTCGAGGAATGTCTTCAAATTCCCGGGCTTAGCCCCCAAGAAAGCGGCCGCATCAAACTGGAATTGGGAGATTTATATGTACTGACTCAGCAACCCTGGGAAGCCGCTTTGTTTTATGAACAGGTAGCGCGTCAGTTTGAAGGGGTTCCCATTGGACAGGAAGCCACTTTTCGTTCCGCAAAGCTGTATTTTTACAAAGGCGAGTTCGCCTACGCCAAATCGCATGCGGATGTCCTGAAAGCCTCCACCAGTCAGTTAATTGCAAATGACGCGCTGAACCTGAGCCTGCTGCTGTCCGACCACCTTCAAACCAAAAATGACAGCCTGGCCTTGACTGCCTTTGCCGCTGCAGAATTACTGAAATTTGAAAACAAACCCGCCGCTGCTCTGGCCACATTGGACAGCATCCCCCTACGCTATCCTGGAAACACCTTGGGAGACGACATTCTGATGGCCAAATCGCGCCTATGGATCGACCAAAAAGAGTTCGCTAAAGCCAGTGAATTTCTGGAAGAACTGGTTCGTGAATTTCCCGAAAGCATTTGGGTAGACGATGCCTTATTTACACTCGGGGATTTATTCGAACATCGGCTCCAACAACCTGAAAAGGCAAAAGCCTGCTATCAAAGGCTCATGCTCGACTTTCCGGCAAGCATTTACCAGGCCGAAGGGAGGAAACGTTTCAGAAATTTACGCGGTGACACAGGAGGCGTTTAAAAATTCTATCTTTGTACATGCTTTTATATAACATCACGCTCATTGCCGAAGACCAGGTAGCCACGGCCTGTTTACAATGGCTCAAAAACGCCCATGTACCTGCGATCCGTACGCTCCCCTCTTTTATCAGTCATCAGCTGTTTCAACTGGTTGACTCCCCTAACGAAGGGCAAACCTATTGCTTGCAATTTTTGCTGCGTGATAAGGAGGCCTATCATCAGGAAGTGGAATCGCTCTCTGCCTCTCTCTTGCAAGAACTTCAGCAACAATACCCCAATCAGGTTTTTTATTTTAGTTCCCTGATGGTTCATTTAGATTAATCCTTCTCTGATATCTTTGTAATAAAAACGCATGAAATTTATTGAAACTCCCATTAAAGATTTATTCGTGATCGAACCTCCCATTCTGACTGATCACCGGGGTTATTTCTATGAAAGTTACAATGCCAGGACATGGGAAGCTGCCGGACTGGAAGCCTTGTTTGTTCAGGACAATCAATCCATGTCAGAAAGGGGGGTATTACGGGGATTACACGCCCAGTCAAGCCCTCATGAACAGGGAAAACTAGTCCGCGTCATCCAGGGAAAAGTGAGAGATGTCGCAATTGATGTCCGGAAAGACTCTCCCACCTACGGACAACACTTTTCCATTGAGTTGAGTGGTGACAATCACCTTCAACTATGGATTCCTGCAGGTTTTTTACACGGGTTTGTCAGTCTGGAAGATCAAACCATTTTCCACTACAAAGTGACAGGATACTTTCACAAAGCTTCCGAAATAGGCGTCCGGTGGGATGACCCCTCGTTGGCTATTCCTTGGGAATCCTGGATTCCGGCCGGGCAGTTGCTGCTTTCCGAAAAAGACAAAGCACTCCCTTTATTGAGTGAACTGTCGCTTACTTTTTAAGCAATTGCCGCGCATTTTCCCTCCACCTAATTCCGGATCAATTCATAGAGTTCATCCAGTTTAGGAGACAACACGATTTCTATTCTTCGGTTCCGGCTTCTTCCTTCCGGAGTAGCGTTGCTATCCAACGGCTGATACTCCCCTTTTCCGGTAGCAGTCATTCGCACACTCTCCACTTTTTGTTCATCCGTTAGGAAACGAACCACTGAAGTAGAGCGAAGAACACTTAAATCCCAATTGTCTTTCATCTGTCCAAGATTGGTAATTTTTTGAGAATCGGTATGCCCTTCCACCGCAATGTGAATTTCGGGTTGCTGCTTCAATACGCTGGCCAGTTGTGTCAGGGCTTGTTTCCCCTTTTCATCGATGACAATACTTCCCGAGGGAAATAAGAGCTTATCGGTCAGGGAAACATACACTTTCCCGTTTTTCATCTCAACCGTTAATCCGCTTTTCGTAAACCCCAGTAAAGCTTCCTGTAGCTTGGCTTTAAGCTGTGTGGTGGCTTCATCCCTCCTGCGAAGAATATCTTCTACCTCTTTCAGGCGCTGCTCACGCTTTTTAAGATCCTCACTCAGCTTATTTATTTCGGATGAGCTGTTAGTCCGGAGTGTCGCATAATTGGAATCCATCTCCGATAAACGACCGTTTAGATCAGACAGCCGGGCATTTAAAGCGGCTGTATCTGCTTTCATCCGTTGAATACGCTGTTCGAGCGTCTCGGCCAGCAACTGACTTTGATTCCACCCCTGAGAAAGGGAATCCTGTTTCGCCAGCAATGCCTTGTAACGTTGCGGAGAAAGAACCACACAGGCGTTGAAAAGTACTGCAACCGTAAGTCCCGTACCCAACCATGCCAATTTCTTTTTACACATAAGCCAAATTATCTAAGTAGCAATTACGATTAATTAACGAAAAAATTAATTTATAAATTATGACTCGGCTCACATTTAAGCTGAAGTCGCATTTCTGAGGAAGCGGACAAAGGGTTGTACCGCTTCAAACGCTTTCGCCAGTTTTTCCACCATTCCTTTTTTCAGAAAATCTTCTTCCTGCAAAGAATAGATGGCAATAAAACTTTTAAGCTTTATCCATTCAATCTGCGGATGATCTATCTCATAGCCTTTGGGTGCCCTTTTAAGTTTGTCTTCTTCACTTAACCGGAAAAACTGCTTAAAGGAAGGAGCCTCAATCACCTCCAGGAAATCCGCTGAAGCATAGTCGATTTCTTCCCGGATCATTTTTAACACCTGACTTTCCGGCTGCCAGAAGCCCACCCCAAAAAAACAGTTCCCCGGTTGAATGTGCAGGTAATAACTCGGGGTGTTGGGTCCATAACCGACCACATCAAAAGCAATTCCGTAGTTTTTTTTATAGGGATCTTTATTTTTACTAAATCGCACATCCCGATAAATGCGCATCAGGGCTTTCTGAGGAGGAGTGGTTGCCGCAAAGTTAGGATCAATGGCCGACAGTTCCCGGATTAAATCGGAAATGAAAGGGTACAGATCCGCCCGGGCAGCTTCATACAGCTGTTTGTTTTCAGCAAACCATTCCCGGTGATTGTGCTCGGCAATCAGTGTAAGAAAATCAAGCGTACTTTTTTTCAACATAAAATCTCTTTTATGAATGTGTTTCTTGTTTATTTCGAGGTAGTTCCTGATCAAATTCAGGCCGGTAACTAATTTTAGGAGATAGCCAATGCAATAAAATAATGCGCGAATATCGATAGTTAAATGGCGAAAGAACAAGAGTCGTCAAGAATATGGCGGCGATGTAAATCCATGCCGAATCAAAATCCAGCAAGCCACCGGACAGGAAATAGGTCGCAAAGGCGACGGTAATTATTTCGGCCATGCTCATGGCATAACTGACATACATCGCGGCATAAAAATACCCCGGTTCCACCTCGTAGCGGAGCCCGCAATGGGGACAGTGCTGTAATGTTCGTTGGACATTGAAACCATACATGGTTCCCGTGAATATCTGACCTCTACGACATTGAGGACATTTGCCGCGGGTAAAAGCATCTAGTTTAGAGGTCTTCTTTTCCATGGACCTAAGGAGATTAATTAAGAACGGGGAAGATCAATCGCGGGAGATTTCGTTTTCCGCTGGTATTTCACATACCACAACACCCCTATTCCGGTGATCAGCAGATAAGGAATCGCCAGCAAATACAAAATTCCGTTATTCAATCCTTTCCCCTGACTGTTCCCGTTTTTCACACTCTGCTCCGCGTTTACTGTACACATCGAACATTGTGCTTTCCCCTGCTGTGTAAAGCTGAGGGTAAAAAGGAGAAGAAAGATACAAAACACCCGTTTCATACCACAAAGATAAGAAAAACGAATGAGATGCTGAAGGGCAGCCGTAAAAGAAAATTCCCGGCAAGACGAATCTTCCCGGGAATTTTCACATAACAACCGCAAACTTTCAGAGGGAAAGGGATGCTATTCGGCCTTCAAAACACTCGCCCCTACAAACAGGACATGGAGGTATTTCATATTCAATCAGCGGCTTACAACTAAGGACCTGGTTCAGCGTGTAAAATCTCTGTCACAACCCCACTTACAACTCGATAATAGATATCATTGGTGTAGTTGTCAGGATGCTTGTAATAGCCATCCGGCACATAAGTGGTAAAGAGGGCATCTTCATAGTATTTGCTATCGCCACTATTGAAATAAATATCCGTATAAATCCATGGAATATCCTGGTACATTTTTAATTCGGTGTCATGGTAAGGAATTCTAATAACCAAGAGTAAGGGCGGCATGATTAGTGGAGCTGGGGGTGTGGCACAATAATCATTGAGGATATTCGCTGATGGTGTATAGTCAATGTTAAATCCGCCCCACTCCGAGGGTTGAAGAAGAACAGGATTAGGCGCAGGAGAGTAGATCTCTGGTTTATCTAGCAACAATTGTGCGATGACATCCGGGTAGGCATATCCAAGTTGCGTAATCAGAGTAAGATATCTAAGCCCAAACCAATTCATCAAACTTGATTCACTCGCATAAAAGGAGTTGATGACCATATACAAGCGGCCGGCATTGGATGCAGAATAGTAAGAAGAGCCGTGCAAATCCGCTGCACGTTTCACTATTGCATTTAACGCCTGTATCTTTCCGTATGCAGTGGATACCTGAGTATTATCACACAGGTCTGTAATTCCAACGAGATTCAAAAAATCATAAATATCGTCATTTGATTCGACAAGTTCGGGGACCAATAAAAACTCGTCTAAGGCCGGTCCGGGGGAAGAAGGAGGGATTGCTCCAGCACAATCAAATCCCCCTTCAATGATATCATTTAGATCTGCTACGGCACTCGTTCTGTCCCAAAAATAGGCACCACCTGCCCCGTATTTACCTATCCAGGTCCTCACATCATCAGCCATTGACAAGGCACAGGCGCCAATATCCTCATTTCCGACAAGTTTCTTTTGATGAACTTCATTCTGCAACTCAGAATGACTCAGGTCATTGGAGGCTAAGCCATGATCCTTTTTGCATGACTGAAGGGACAACAACATGATCACTAGCAGCAGGATTAATTTAAGATTTCTGATCATTTTTTTGGATTTAGTAGTTATTAATCGATTAATTCAAGGCAATCATTCAAAAGTTTTCTTCCAACGAAAGTTTCTTATGCCCTTCTTTGGAACCATTGCGATGACTAAGAGGTCGAAAAAGAAATTCGTCTACTTCCCTCTCAAGTAATGCAATCGCTAAAACGCCACAATTCAATCCAATACTTCAAATAACCAGAGTGGAGCGCATCTTTAAATATAATAAAAAAATTTAAGACAACGAAATTTTTAGACTAAAAAGAAAATAAAAATTAACTCTAATATACAGGTCCTCATGCAGTCATATATACAAACAAAATCCCGCCCTGTAAACAGGAACGGGATTTCTCACTAATGTGCTTTTACAAGCGATTAATTAAATTATTATTGTAGTTTCCAAGTCATATCAATCGCAGGATTAGTAACGCTACTCATTTTACAATAGAGATCTGCTCCATCTGTGTGATAGCCAAACTTCACCTGGTTGTTAATCAGGAAGTCATTCATTCTTGTTAAGATCGAACTTACATAGCCTCCTGAAGCTGCGGTCTGTAATGTGAACTTGTACACATTATTGGCATCCATGGTATAGTTGTAAACAATAGAAGTAGTCCAGCCTGAAGTTCCTCCATTTTGACTATGGAATCCTTTCAACGTAAGCCTTTTATTAACAACATTCCACTCCAAGCTTAAATCCCCGTAGTTAAACCTATAGCCGGTATATGCATTATCCAAATTAAGATGATAGAAATTAAGAATTTCTGCACCTGCGGTACTGGTACCTGGATATATTGATTTGAAATTAGTCATCAGCACCTTATACTTACTTCCCCACAGCAAATCTAGCGGTACCTGAGGCGTGACGGAGCTTTTCACAATATACTCCTTTCCAGTAGCATCATACATCGCCAATGTGTTTGCATCTTTCCAGGCAAAACGAGTAAATTTTATTCCCTCAAAGGTATTACCGGCACCTGGCATCTCTACACCATTCACTGTAAAACCAAACTTGCCATACGTGGATACTACCGTTTTTCCATCCGCCAGCAAACCGGTAAGGTTCATGCGCTTTCCTGCATCACGATCATTGGTAAAGTTAAATGAGATACCTGCTGCAACAGTAGCGCCACCTACAGGTACGTCAATGTAAGGATTCGCTGTGTTCAGAAAGAAGTCTTTAAACTTATCGATGGAAGTTTTGAAACCAGTTCCTTCATAAGCTTGCTTCTGTGCGGCGGTAGCTTTCACCATTGACAATGTTTGTCTGTACTTCTTACCTGTGAACAAGATACTATCGCCCACAATGCGATCCAGAACAAATTCCACATCGCTTCTGTAACCAGCCCCAGTGATACCACCAAAGGAGTTGCTATTCGGATCAGAAAGTAGTGAAATGTAGTTATACGTATCGAAAATTAATAAGGGTCCCAAATTGACTTTCACTCGATAAGTGGACTGAGCAATTGTTCCAATGGAGGTATTATTTAAATCGCCAACCATTTTCACATTCTGATTCGCATCAAAGTGCATATAAAATCCATATCCGCCACCTGTCTGGGTAGATAAAGCAGCAACCCATCCATTAGGTGCAGAAACTAAGGCATTATTCACCTCCTCTATTGATTTTTGCATCCTTACTTCTGGACGCTCGTCGAATACCAAATTATCCGACTTTTTACAGCCTACGCCAATAAGCGCGGCTATGAATACATAAAATAACTTCTTCATCTTTATAAAGTTTGGCCTAACAGTCCATAAAAATAATTACTTGTCACCCCACTTTCATACATTCCTCCATAGCTGTTGTAGTTATCCGCATTAATGGTTGTCGGCAACCAGGCAGCAATAAACGTTTTACCGGTCAGGTAAGCCTGTATGTTATTGGTAAATGAATTGGTAAATAAGTTACCATTGTTAAAGGTAGTACCCGTTCCATTGGCAATCTTGGTGAATACCAGCGCGCCTGTGGTTGGATTAATGGTATAGCTAAATGAATAATCTCCAAAATACTGGGTGGTCGCATTCGAAAATGCAGCTCTCACCACCAATGAAGTTGTTGATTCAAAACGCAACTGAATGTAATCCAAATGGTACTTTTGCGTAGCACTATAGGCCAATACATCCGCTTTAAAATTATTATAGGCCGTTGCAAATGTGTTGGAAATTCCATTTGTCTGGTACAATCCATCTTCCAGATTAATGGTCATGGTTTTGTAGAGATTTTGTCCCATCCAGTAGGCCAGAGGAGACGTTGGGTTTTTATAGAGATTTCTCACGCGCTCCTGGATCGCTTTTTGAAGCTCTCTGAAGTTGATCCCAAGATTTACCGTGAAATAGTTCACGACACTGGCTTCTTTCGCTTTCAGTGCAGCTTTACCAGCCTCTGTCGATCCATTTGCACGTGCATCGTACCAGGCTTGTCCTTCCACAAATAAATGCGCAACCGTTTCAGCGAAATCTTCGCCCGGTTGGCTGGAAGCATACGGCGTTACAAAGCCATTGGCTCTTGCTGTAGCGTCTGCTACTGTAGTCCAAGTAGCGCTATAGTGTTGTTTAGAAATCACCTCAAAATCCGTAGGCATAGGGACCAACTGATTCAGAATGTGGCAAAACTCATGGTGAATGGTTCTCAGTTTACGCGTCACTGCGGCTCCATCTGCCATGTTGAAATTATTTAGATCGTATAAAGTGATCTGGCGCCCCGCGGCCGCTGTTCCTAAGGTATAAGAACCATCCGTGTTATACGAACCTGATCCAAACAATACAAATTGCTTAGGAATCATTTTCTTGATAAAAGTTGCCCCGGCGATTTCGCGGTAGGGAAGGATAAATCCATCAAGAACCGCTTCCATCTGCGGACGGACCTTTTCCACTTTTACAGAAGCGACATCTTTGTCATCTCCATGGAAGGTACGGTTGTATCGGTAAATGACATCCACATTGTACTCATCCAAAAAAGTGGTTCTCAACCATTGATCTAATGCTGTATTGGCTATCGGATCATCGATATTATAATCGGTGATCTTAACGTTTAGCGCCTCCTCCTTTCTGCAGGACGATGCCATGATCAGGAGTGCTAACGCAAAAGTCTTTAAAATATTTTTTTTCATAAAACGCTCGTTAAAATTATCTTGGGTTTAATGCAACTCCTGAAAGAACTGCCTCTTCAGGGATCTGGAATACTCTGCGTGGATCATCTGGTCCAAGTTCGATGAATGACTCTACTCCATTCGGATCGTATACATTGTGTTTAACCGTGATCCGATGACGAAGAATATCAAACCACCGAATGCCTTCCTGCATAAATTCCACTTTCTTTGTATGAAGAATCAATTTAATCAGGCCATCTTTCTGCACCTCGGTGCCATAAAAAGCAGCAATCTTCGCAGGCGTAATCACGTCCGAACTCGGACTGTAACTAATGAGACGAGTGCTATAGAAAATGTTCATGTCTCTTAAAGCATTGTCAAATTGCCCAAGCTGTACATACGCCTCTGCGCGGTTAAGCAATGTTTCATCCACCGTAAACAGGATCGCCATAATGTATGGGAATCCGGTACTGGCATTCGGGCTTACGCGGTGAAAATACTCTCTGTATTTATACAGGGTATAACTTGGCACTCCATAATTGAAGATTTTATGTGCAAAAGCTTTATTCGTAATCACATTCTTACCTGCCTCATACATGGTCACCAAGGTCTGGCCAAAACCATATCTTGGAGAAGTAAGACGCTGATAACCAGAGTACTGATTAGCTAACAACAACACGTTCTTCTCAGACGACTTCGTGAAAATAGCGTTATAGTCTGCAGAAGCGAGGTTACGATAGGTCGTGTTCATTGGGCGAAGGCTACCTGCCCAGTCGCCATTCGGTACCGCTGCTGTCGCATGGTCAATTACTTTTTGCCATTCTCCTTTAAAAAGATAAAAACGGGAAGCAAAAGCATGTGCCGCCGCAGGAGTAAAGTGAAATTTAGGCACCCCATACGCAGAGGCACTTAAGAGTTTCATCCCTTCTGTCAGGTCGCGCTCGATCTTGTCGTAGGTCTCTTTTACTGTTTCTCTTGAATATTGTTTAATCACCTGTGTTTCTGGCTCCTCTACATAAGGAATACCGGGCGAATCATTCGCTCCGCCAATCACATACGCTTTAGAGAAAAGAGTAACCAACATAAAGTGGGCATAAGCTCGGGCTACGAGCGCCTCTCCTTTATAAGGGTCGGCCGCCGCACCTAATTTATTACGCTCAATGGCTTCCAGTGCCTGGTTAGCCGCAGCGATACCCGTGTAGCAACCATTCCAGTAATTGGTAGTGGTTCCTGTTCCCGAACCTACCACGTCCTGCCAAAAATACGGACGGGCAGACACATCCGTGATGCTTCCCACACCAGGACCTTTATCTTCGGTATTGTCCGAAGCGGCTTCGGTAAATGTCAGGTAATCATAGGAGGGGTAGGCAGTGGTTACCAGCTGCGCCACCTTCTCTACCGTATTAATATCTGTACGGTTATCCGGGTTCTTTTCCAAGTATTTATTACAAGATGCAGTAAACGTCAGCACTGCAATCCCGGATAATAATAATTTCAAATTCTTCTTGTTCATAATGCCTTCTAATTAAAATCCTACTTTTAATGATAATGTATACTGCTTAGGAATAGGGTTGGCCACACCACCAGTTGCGAAGAACTCAGGGTCTGCTCCGTTCAAGCGTTTGTCAGAATACAATAATGCCAGGTTGTTCCCTACAAATGAAACTGCCGCATTTGACATGTGCAGTTTAGAGGCAATGCTCTTCGGCAGGTTGTAAGTAAGAGAGATTTGTTTAAAACGAATAAAATCTCCTTTAGCCACGCGTTGATCTGAGAAGTTATACAGGTTGTATGGATAAACCCCGGATACCGTTGACCCGTCCGCATTCACAATCCGTTGAGAAATGGTGAATGGATCAAGTAAAGCAGGGATATTGGTAAATTTCTCATCTCCCGGCATCACCCATCTGTTCAACATGTCTTTAGACATGGCATACAAATCTGGGTAAGAAGCGGAGAAAGTCTGCGCCAAACGAACTTTGTTTCCAGCCGAGAAGGTAAACAATGCAGACAAACTGAAGTTTTTATAAGAGAATTGATTGTAAAAACCGCCATTGTAAAGGGCATCAATTGGACCTTCGTATTTTAGGTTCTCAATTTCAGTACTCTGTAAGTTCACATAGGTATTTTCTCTTCCGGTCTGGTCAATGTAAATCGGATAACCATAATTCGAATTCAAGCCCACAAATTCTACCGAGAAAAGACCTCTTTGTGGATATCCTTCAAGAGGGCCACCGTCTGCTCTTACCAGGTTGAAGATGTTCGGGTTCACCTGCAATTCAGTAATTTTATTTTTGTTATAGGCGAAGTTCAAATTGGTACGCCATCTGAAGTCACCACTATTGATCGCGTTCCCAGTAATGGTAAACTCGAACCCTCTCGACTTCATGGTACCATAGTTGGCTGTTTTGGTGTACTGACCACCGATACCAGAAGTACGGATCGAACCGATCAGGTCAAAAATGTTACGGTCATAGTATTCTGCAGTTAGCGCAATACGTGAGTTAAGGAAACCAAAATCAAGAGCTACGTTCAACTCTTTATTTTTCTCCCATGTCAACTCAGAGTTCGCCAAACCAGAAATATAAGTCGCGGTTTCTTTTTCATTTTCATAAGGCCTTCTGGTCACCTGGTTGTAAAATACCGCTGCGGAGTTATTCGCGTTTCCGATACTTGCTGTTAAACCGTAAGTGGCACGTAGAGCCATCGTTGACAGGACTTTATTTTCCGGCCAAAAGTCCTCGCGATCCACATCCCACGCACCTGAAATGTTCCAGGTGGGCAACCATCTTGCAGTTTTACTTCTGCCCATTTTGTTCGATCCGTCTAGACGGCTTGTGGCATTCAGCTTATAGCGATCTTTGTACGCATAAGAAGCAGTAGCAAGGAAGCCCGCGTAACGCTCATACGAATACTGCATCCCATAATAGGGGAAGCCTGCCTCAGCGATCCATTTAAAATAACGGTAATTCGGGTTTACAATCCCCCCGTTGCCATACTGATAGCCTACCCCATCAAAATTCTGAGATTGTCTGTCGATGTAACGCACCTCCATGGAAGAGAATACGTTGAACCGGTGATCTTCGCCAAACGTATCATTATACTCCAAATCCTGTCTGAAATAGTAATTCTTGATGTGATCCGTTTTGGTATTGTAAAATCCTCCTTCTGGTAACACCACCTGAGGTAGATTCAATAAATTATCCGGATCCGTATACAGGTATTTATTACTTCCAATGGTGGTTGCGTCCGTAGCTGCACGGTAAGCCATCGGCATGTTAGATCCATCTAAAATGTAATGCTGGCGCTCAGTAACCCCGTAACGGTAAGCTCCGTTCACTGTATATTTCAATTGTGGGATGATCGTATAAGTCAATCCCCCTTGTACTTTGAAATCATTTTGACTTAATTTCAGGTAATTGTTCTCTAACTCATTTAAAATGTTGAATTGAGAAAAGTTACGCGTAAAATATTCAAGGTTTCCATTTTCATCGTAGGCGGTAATGGCTCTACTGGTATTCAACGCATATGAGAAGGGGTTGATGTCAAAATCCCTTGAGAAGGTACCATATACCGGATCTGAATTACGCTCCAAAGTTCCGGGAGCACGCTGATCACGGATTGATCCGTTAGCCAAAAGCTCTCCGCTAATCTTATCACTCAACTTGAAATTGGCTCTGAAATTACCAGTAAAACGTTTTACGTTACTGCCCAAAGTTTGACCCCCGTCGCTTAGAAAAGACGTAGAACTATAGGTCTGGAATTTCTCTGTACCCGAACTGATACTCAATGAATGCTCCTGCAATAATGAATTCTTGAAAAGAAGATCAAACCAGTCTGTATTCGCATTCGCATAACGGGTCAAGAAATCTGTTCTGCTCTGAATATCATTTTTTAAAGCAAACGAATTAGTCGCCTCATTGTAGTCATAAAGTGAATTGTACATCTTGAAGAAAACACCTCCATCAGCACCTCTTGATGCTCCGGTGTGCTGGAAGAAACCTTTGTTCTCTAACTCCATCATCACCGACATCTGATCGGCTGAATTCAGGATATCAAAGTTATCATAAGAAGGTTTCAGGAAGGAAGTAAAATTCCCCGTATAGCTAATTCTTGCTGCACCTTCGGTCACCTTTCCTTTTTTGGTGGTCACCACAATTACCCCGTTCATGGCACGTGCACCGTATTTGGCGGTTGCGGCCGCATCCTTCAGAATGGTAAAGCTTTCAATATCATCCGGGTTCAATCCTGCCACGGAAGAACCGATCAGTGTATTGGCATCACCTGTAGATAACGCTTCGTTCGAAATATTCACCACATCTTCCAAGATAATACCATCCACCACCCATAATGGTTTATTATCTCCTGAGATGGAAGTCGCACCCCTCACACGGATTTTAGGCGCTGCACCGAAAGTACCCGATACGTTTTGAACAGATACCCCTGCAACCTGCCCTTCTAACATACGGCTAATATCCGGCACCCCATTTCTCTGCGCATCCGCAGCTCTTAATAAAGTAGCCGAACCCGTGAATAATCTCCGGTCAATGTTCTGATAACCTGTAGAAACGATGTTTACTTCTTTTAGTTGTGCTTCATCTTCTTCCAGGTTTACATTGATCGCTGTTTTACCTCCTACGGCTACTTCCAGTGTTTTATATCCGATAAAACGGAAAACAAGTGTCGCGGTTTCAGGGGCCGAAATTTGGTATTCTCCCTTTTCATTGGAAGAAACGACCGCACTGGTTCCCTTCACAAATACACTCACTCCAGGGATAGGCTTTCCGTCAGTTTTATCCTTAATGACCCCTCTTACAACGATGTCTTTTCTTACCGCTGTAGTAGGTTTGGTGTCTGGCTGAAGTTTCAGGATGACCTGATTCCCCACTTTCCGATAGCCAATGTTTTTTTGTTGAAGCTGGTCTAAGGCCTCCCCGATG
Source organism: Pedobacter sp. (assembly GCA_037190785.1). GTDB lineage: Bacteria > Bacteroidota > Bacteroidia > Sphingobacteriales > Sphingobacteriaceae > Pedobacter. Next base: position 211,845 of record JBBCJN010000003.1, read on the forward strand.
GTACCCATGGTCGAAGGCACTTCTAAAATCATTGCTTTGTTAATCTCAGCGGCATCATAAACGAAGCTCACTTTATGCTTCTGTTCAATCTTCTTGAGGTAATTGTCTAATCTTTCGGGTATTCCACGGCCCACTTGTGCGTCCGCCTTCACCAGGAATGACCAAAAGATCGCACAAATGAGCAACACCATACGGCATACGCTCATTCCGACTTTTCTTTTGTAAAAATTTCTCATCATAGTTAATAGTTTAAATTTTAATTGTGTTATTAGGGGGTTGTTAAGGTGATTATGTGGTTATTTTGGTTAGCAATCTTTAATTTGTAGGCTGTTCGCAATACCTGAAGCGCATCCTCCAAGCTCTCATCTTTAAAAGTGGCATTGAATTTTTTCAGGCTGTTCTCTCTCCCGTTGAAACGAATTTCAACGCCATAATAGTCGCTCAGTTGTTTGCACACTTCTTCCAATGGGGTATCTACGAAGATCAGTTCTTTCGTCATCCAGGCGTTTGCATTTTGCCCATTGAGGGGAACAATGGTTTGCGAATGATGGTTATAGGTCATGGCTTCTCCAGCTATCAATGTCGAGGAGTTTCCACTTTCATACGCCGTAAACATGACTTTTCCTGTCTTTACCGCAAGATCGATCAGCTCTCCTGTTCGTTTTAGATTAAAAGAGGTCCCCAAGACCTCCACTTCCGAATGCCCCATCTTTATTTTAAAAGGATGTTGCTCATCTCTTTCAATTCTGAAGAATATTTGTCCTTTAGTGAAGGTAACTTCTCGGTTTTCTCCTTTGAACACAGCGGGGTAACTTACCTCGCTATTGCCTGCCAGCACAAGGGTCGAACCATCCGACAAAACCAGTGTATCGATCTGGCTTTCCAATGTGGTTTTGGTCAACATTTCAGATTTACTTTGCCGGTCGTACCACCAATATCCCACAAACACAAACAGGAGAGTGGCGGCCACATTCCGCATCCATGCAAAAAGCGAAGAAGATTGAGGGCTAAGTTCTCTCAGAGAAACTTTCAACCGCTTAACAGAGGTCCGTTCATCAATTTGTGCCAAACCGGAAGCCGCAGAAGTCATCTCCCACAAACGCTTCATCTCCTCAAAATAAGCTTGATTTTCAGCTGACTGGCTACAATAATCAGCCACTTCCTGACGAAGTTTTTCATTCGCAGAATCATTTAGATACCGGGCTATCAGCCGCTGGTAATCGGGAATTTCTCGCATTCAATTAGGTTTGGTTTACTTTGTAGTGACAATTAAGCAAGCAAAATCCCCTAGTGAAATAATAAAAAATTTAAAATAATTTTTAGCTGAATGGAATCACTCTTCGGATGCCCCACTTTTTTAAGCATTGATTCCCTTAAAATACGAAGAGCAGCACCGACATGATTCTCTACCGTTCGCTCTGAAATATTCAATTGCGCTGCGATTTCTTTGTATTTAAGATGCTCAAAACGACTCATTTTAAACACTTTTTTACACTGGGCAGGCAACTTCTCTATTTCCGCATACAAGGTAAGGATCAGGTCATTGTCGTCGTCCATTTGGAGGAGATTCGCTTCGGAGAGATCTGCCGCCATTTTTAAATGGTGCTGAGCGATATTTTTTTGACGGTTGACATGATTAATGGATGCATTGATGACCGAGCGATACAGGTAAGATTTGACCGATTTTACCTCCTCCAGGCTTTGAGGCGCTTCCCATATTTTAAGAAACACATTTTGAACGATTTCTTCGGCCACAAAAATATCTTTGACATACTTATCGCTTGCCAGTAAAAGCTTCCTAAAGTATAATGTATAAAAATCAGCAAATACGTTGACATTGCTCTCATTAATGAGATCGATCAACTCCTTGCCGTTATTGATACGTGTCACTGATATTATAGTTTGATTGTAACAATCTTAAAACAAATAAAGTAACAAATAACGGAATTTTAAGCTAAATCTGTTAAAAGAAATTCAAAAAAGAAATTACTTGTACTTAATGCGTATAATAAGGGGCAATCATGAGATAGACCACCACTCCTGTTGTCGCCACATACAACCATATCGGGAAAGTAATCTTCGCAATCTTACGATGGCGGTCAAAACGTTGTGCCAGTGCACGAACATACGAAACCAGCACCAGCGGAATGATCGCAATGGAAAGGAGAATGTGAGTCAGCAGAATAAAATAATAAACGTATCTTATCGGCCCCTCGCCACCAAATTTGGTAGAGGGACTTGTCATGTGATAGGCAATATACATCAGCAGAAACAATACCGAACAGCAAATGGCCAGTTTCATTAAGCGCTGATGCAAAGCGATATTTCCTCGTTTAATCGCTACCACCGCAGCGATCAGAATCAAGGCCGTTATTCCATTAATGCTGGCATAGATGGGGGGTAAAAACCCAAGCGGTGTCGCATTGGGAATCTTTACGACAAACAGAATAGCTACCGCCACCGGGATCAGGATCGACAACAACAGGATCCATTTCTGATATTTTTTTTCAACTTCGTGAGACATGTGTATGTGATTAAACAAGAGGAAGTAAAGGCGATTTACCTGCCATCTTTGATATTTCTCAATTCCTCTGCGATGAGGACTTTTATTTCATCATCGAGCTTAGAAAGTGCTTCCTGATTAGTCGCTTCGTAGTAGCCTCTTATGCGATGCTTCGTGTCCAGTAGCACCAGCAGGTTATTGTAGTGAAATTTATCCTCCCCTGCTTCTTTTACTTTCAGCGCATCAATGAATAAACCTTGATTAATCCAATAATACACTGAATCTGCCGGGCCGGTAAGGAGATCCCATTTGGCATTCGATACGCCGCTCTGCTTCGCGTACGAACGAAGCTTTTCCGGCCGATCTTCTTCCGGATCAATGGTGATGCTCAGAAAATAAAGCAAATTATTCTTCTGATACATCTCACTAAAACCTTCCATCACTTTGTTTGCATAATCAACCGCATAACCACCATGATGAGTCCGGTAAAGACTGATTAGGGTAATTTTCCCGGCATAATTGTTCCAGGAAACAGAATCCCCTTGCTGATTAATAAAAGAAAAAGCGGGTACGTGATGGTAATTGGTATCCGGCACCTGCTTTCCTCTGACCGAATGAAAAGTGGGGGCCACCTCCTTGGGACCGTATACTGCCAGAGGTCTGTACCGATTTTTCCCTTTATCCTGAAGTAGATAATATAAAAATCCCGGTACCGCTAAAATGGTGACCAGGATTAATATTTTAGAAATCTGACTGCCTGAACCTGGCTTTTTCATTAGTTATTGGGATAAACTGGATGCTCATGTAAATGAGTTAACAGAAAATCTCCCTCTATCAGCATCAATACAATGAAATAGATAATAAATAAAAAAACAATGGAACAGGTGATAATAAAGCTCTTTTTCTCGAATTTTAAGTGCATGAAATAGGCCACAATGTAATAGGCCTTAATCAGCGTTAAAACAATGTAAAAAGTATACAACGCCGGGCCTTTTTCAACAATATGCCAGTGATGTACAAATCCTAGAGCGACAAGAAACTCAATCGCCGTAATAAATAACAGGATTCCAAACACCTGCCAGATGCGCTTTACCCCCATGCCTTCGCCATGTGCGTGTTCGTCATGAGATTCCAATGTATGATCGTGATGTGCCATTCTCTTAAAATTTATACGTAATTAAATCAGGTAGAAGAAAGTAAATACAAATACCCAAACCAAGTCTACAAAGTGCCAGTAAAGACCCACTTTTTCAACCATTAAATATGTGCCTCTTTTTTCAAATGTATTGTTCAGCACCATGCAGAGGATGATGATGTTCAGAATGATTCCAATGGTTACGTGGAAACCGTGGAAACCGGTAATGGTAAAGAAGAGATTTGAAAACTGCAGGGCGGCAGTATAAGAAATATCCTTGGTAAAGTAAGGCTGCAGCGCCGCTGATATTTCTGCCGGATCCGTTAAGCCGCTCGCGGGATTACTTCCGAACCAGAAACCCAGATGATGCAAGTGGCTCCACTCCAACGCCTGACATCCCACAAATGCAATTCCTCCCAAAATGGTCCAAATCATCCATTTAACCACACTTTTCTTATTATTTCGGTGTCCGGCATCTACCGCTAACACCATGGTTACTGAAGACATGATCAAAATAAATGTCATGATACCCACAAATACCAAAGGCTGTCCTGAGTCGGCTATTCCGGGAATGGACTGGAAAATTTTATCCGCGTCTATCCAGGTTGGCTGCGCAAATTTTTGAGCACCGTAGTAAATCAAGAAAGAGGAAAAGGTAAATGCGTCAGACACTAAGAAAAACCACATCATTATTTTCCCATACTCTATCGACCACGGAGAACGTCCGCCCGCCCATGGGGTTGTTTTAACTTGATCTAATTTTGATAATGAATCCATTTAATAATTGGTATTATAGTTTGTTAAAAAATTAACTATTCAAAAGTAAAAAAACATATAGATATATCCATAAAATATCTATAAAATGCCAAAAAATAGAAGTGATCTCCAAACGGTGGACCAGTCTTTCTGAAGACAAACGACGGTAACTCCCAATCAGGCTGGCTAGAATAAGGCATAGCCCTCCGATGATGTGTAAAAGGTGAAAACCGGACACAATGTATATCATCGAAATGGCGGCATTATTGTTAATTAAAGCCGCGCCGCTGTGGTACAATGCCGACCATGCATTGAATTGCAATATCCCAAAACAGATTCCCAGTCCCAACGTGAGCCACAATGCGGTCTGGACAAACCGGACATTCCCTTTTCGCAAAGCCCGGGAAGCTATAAAAAGAGCCAGACTACTGCCTAATAGCACGATCGTACTGTATAAAAACATATCCGGTAAAACAAGTCCATGACCTTTGCCTTTTGAAGCAGCAAAAACAATGTAATAACTCGTCCATCCCCCGAATAAAATGGTAGAAGAAACGACAAAAAGCCAGATCACAAATTTTTTAGCTCTAAAATCGTACTTCACTTCCGGTTGAATTAACTCTGCCATATCTAAACAACTAAATCAAATAATAAAATCAACTGAACTAAAGGAATGTAAAAGAAAGAACAAAACATGACCTTTCTTGCACTAGGCAAATCAAGCTTCACCACCAATTGATAAGCATACCAGGTAAACAGCAATCCGGCAATCAGCGAGAAGATGGCGATATACATTCCCCCAAACCCATAAAAAGTGGGCAATAAACTAACAGGTATCAGCAAAAGGGTGCTTACCAGCGTAATGACTGCGCTTGCTCTGTCACGCTTCCGCGTAGGTAACAAGCGGAAACCTGCCTTCTTGTAATCGTCATCCAGCACCCAGGCGATAGACCAAAAGTGAGGAAACTGCCATACAAATTGAACCAGGAACAAAATTCCTGCTACCTGATAATCCACATCTACAAATATTTTTGTTTTCCCCAAGGCGGCTAAATAACCAATCAGCGGAGGAAGAGCGCCTGGAATGGCCCCAATAAACACGGCAATAGGCGATTTCCGCTTCATCGGTGTATAAAAAAACGCATACAGTAAAATGGAAAATACAGCCATCAAACCGGTTTCCAGATTCAGTTTCCCCAATAACCAGGTGCCCACAATTCCCATCACTAAACCCAGCACCAAGCCCTGTCCGGTGGTCATTCTTCCTGAAGGCATGGGCCGGTCTTTGGTTCTGCTCATCAACTTATCCAAATCCTTTTCGATCATTTCGTTGAAACAATTGGCTGCTCCGGTGACCAAAAATCCACCGGCGATCAAAATGAACCAATTCCCCCAGTGAATGCCATCGGTCATCCCTCTTGCAATCTGAAACTTTGAACCAATAAGGAAAGTCACCGAGGCCGAGAATACCACCAGAAAGGTAAGTCTGAACTTAATCAGTTTAGAAAAATCGGATAGGAACTGTTTCAAAGTGTGACGCTTTTAGGTTGATAGGTTGTTGTGCGATAAACCAGTAAATACAGGTAATATTGAAAAGTAAACAAAACGGTAGAAAACAGGATATGCACTGTTTGCGCATAAGGCGGAAGTGCCAGGTAAGCCAACACAAAACCACTCACCATTTGAATACTTAAAATCAGCAGGATGTAGTTTGCCGTCTTCAAAGGCAATTCCTTTCCACTAAATCTGTCGATGACCATTTTATACACCACAAAATTACAAATAGTCACCAATATTGCGACATCCCGGTGATAGGAAAAAACATCGCTTAGCTGACCGATCCAGGTATCCCTGCCTGAAAAAGCGAGGGATTTTGCAATGGCATCTATTTCTTCCCGAACTTCCGTTCCCAATACGATTTGAGCAATGGTAATCACGATGGTAAATAGGAGGAAGCCTTTTAACCAGGCCACGCGGTACATGATGACCGTAACCGGCCGGTCAAGCTGCTTTGCATAATTATACGTGTAAATGGAGATCGCAAGAATGACCAGTGCCAGTAACATATGTACAGTGACCACCCACTGAGTTAGATTTGTGGAAACAACAATGGATCCAAGCCAGGCCTGGTAACCCACCACGATAATGTTCAGCCAGCTGAGCACCACAATGCGGGGAGCTCTTTTCAGGTAATTGCCGGAATAATAGGCCGTTAGTAACAGGAAAACACCCAAGGTGGCTCCGGCAAGGCGATTGATGTATTCTGTCCAGGTTTTTGCGGCATTGAACTCCTCGTGTTGCAGAATGCTTTGATCCTGTCTCATCTTGTCTGCCAATTCGGTTTTCCCTATACTTTCCAGGTAACGCGCAAACTTCTCATTCTTTTTTAGCCGTTGTGCTACATATTTCTCCTCGTAATCAGCGGGCAATTGAGAAACGTGTGTTGGCGGAATGTACTGATCGAAACATTTAGGCCAGTCTGGGCATCCCATGCCTGAGCCGGTACTTCGCACAATACCGCCTGCGAGGATGACCACTAACGTCACCGCGATGGTAATGAAGTTGAACCGGATAAATCGAATGTCAGACTTAGACGTCGTCATGATGGATAGTCAAAAAAATAAGGTATCTGTCAAGTACATAATGACTTTGCAGATACCCTATTGATATGCATTAAACCCGCAAATCTTTACTCTGCTTGTTTTGGGGCTTTATTTTTCAGTTCCCACTCTTTTTGGATCTGCTCGGCCTCTGTATTTCCTTCAAAATCATGAGGCATATTTGAACTCATCGTTGCAGAAAGAGGAACATCCTGAGGGATGAAATCTTTCTCTGCATTTGGTTTGCTATAATCGTATGGCCAACGGTAAACCGGAGGAATCTCTCCAGGCCAGTTTCCGTGAATACGCTCTACAGGAGTGGTCCATTCCAATGTATTGGCTTCCCAAGGATTCTCTGTTGATTTCTTTCCTTTGAAAATCGAATAAAAGAAGTTGAACAAGAAAGCCACCTGCGCTAAACCAGCGATGATTGCAGCCCAGGTCACCAATACGTTCACTGTCACCCACTTGTGCATAAATTCAAACTCAGTGAAAGCATAGTAACGTCTGGGAACACCGTCCAGTCCTAAGAAGTGTAAAGGGAAGAATACCAGGTACGCACAAATGAACGTAATCCAGAAATGCAGGTAACCTAATTTAGGTTCCATCAATCGACCGAACATCTTAGGGAACCAATGGTATACACCGGCCAACATTCCGAAGATGGCTGCCGATCCCATGACCAGGTGGAAGTGAGCAACCACAAAATAAGTATCGTGAAGGTTAATATCTAAAGAAGCGTTTCCTAACCAAATCCCGGTTAATCCGCCGGAGATAAAGAAGGAAACCATTCCGATCGCGAACAACATTGCCGGAGTGAACCGAATATTTCCACGCCACAGAGTGGCTAACCAGTTGAATGTTTTTACTGCCGAAGGAACCGCGATGATCAACGTGGTGATCATAAATACCCCTCCTAATAATGGGTTCATTCCTGTTACGAACATGTGGTGACCCCATACAATAAAGGAAAGCACTGTAATTCCGATCAACGAATAAACCATCGCATGATAGCCAAAGATAGGTTTTCTCGCATTCACGGAGATTACTTCCGATGAAATACCCATCGCCGGCATGATAACGATATATACCTCAGGGTGTCCCAGGAACCAGAATAAGTGTTGCCATAGGATAGGTGACCCACCCTCATTCGGCAGGATTTGGGTACCAAATACGATGTCTGAAAGGTAAAAACTAGTACCGAAACTCCGGTCAAAGATCAATAGCACCACACCAGCCACTAAAACAGGGAAAGATAAGATCCCTAATGCGGCTGTCAGGAAGAACGACCAGATGGTTAAAGGCATTTTCCATAAATCCATTCCTTTGGTACGCATGTTCAGGATGGTCGAAACATAATTGATCCCCCCCATCAACGACGAGGCAACGAACAGCACCATACTGATTAACCATAAAGTCATTCCCAGTCCGGAGCCCGAGATGGCTTTCGGCACGGCCGAAAGCGGTGGATAGACTGTCCATCCCGCACTGGCTGGCCCGGTTTGAATAAAGAAAGAGCTCATCATGATCACACAGGCCACAAAAAAGAACCAGTACGACAACATATTCATGAACGGAGAGGCCATGTCTCTGGCACCTACCTGTAAAGGAATAAGGAGGTTACTAAAAGTACCACTCAGACCTGCTGTTAATACGAAGAATACCATAATGGTCCCGTGAATGGTGACGAGAGCCAGGTAAAAATCAGGCTTTAATCTTCCGCCTTCCGCCCATTTCCCTAAAAATGTTTCCAACAAAGGAAAACTCTTATCCGGCCAGGCCAATTGTAAACGGAAAAGAATGGATAAAATCATGGCAATCACCGCCATAATAATACCAGTGATTAAGAACTGCTTCGCAATCATCTTATGATCCTGACTAAAAACGTATTTTGTCAGAAACGTTTCGTGGTGATGACCATGAGCGTGTTCATCATGGTGATCGTGATTATTGCTATCGTGTATAGATATCGTTGACATAATTAATGCGCTGGTATGATTAATTTTTTACTACTTGATTGTTTTTCGCTACGGCTGTACTATCTACAGCAACCACTGCCGGACTAGTGGACACCGGCAAATTAAATTCCTTCCTCAAATCATCTGTCAGATAAGTAGGCTGAGCAACCACCCATGCATCGTATTCTTCCTGAGAAACTACGCGTACAGTGCGCTGCATCTTATAGTGCCCGTCTCCACAAATTTTGGAGCAGAACAACAGGTAATTAAAGTTCGGGTCATTGGTCTTCAACTTCATTTCCTCTGTAGTAATGGTAGGAGTAAACTCGAAGTAAGAAGTCATTCCCGGAACCGTATTCAGCTGCACTCTGAAATGCGGCATATACGCACTATGGATAACATCTTTACTGGTCAGGATTAAGCGGACAGGTTTGTTTACCGGAATCACTAATTCATCCGCCACCTGATCATCCAGACTGTTTTTATCATTGAAATCAATCCCTAATCCATTCAAAGGAGTGATTTTTTTATAGTTCTTTAAGCCGACCACGCCGTCTGCTCCCGGATAACGGATATCCCATGCAAACTGCGATGAAGTGATTTCGACACTCAGCGGACGATTATTCGGATCTTCCACTTTATAAAAAATAGATCTCCAGGTAAGGAAACCCATCAATACCAACACGGTAAGCGCCAGCGCGGGGATAATTGTCCAGACACGCTCTAACGTATTGTTATGCGGATAATAATAGGCTTTACGTTCTTTGTTATAGCGGTAGATATAAACGAATACGAAAAGAACAATATGTGTTAAAACAAAAACTATGGTCGTAAGCAACAAAGTGACAAAGAACATCTGATCGATCTTCTTTCCGTGTTCGGAAGCGGCTTCGGGCAGGATCATTTTTCCGTGAACGGTATATTCCCAATATACCCCATACAATCCAACGATAAGAAACAGGGCAAAAAGTACCGCGTTGATCTTATCCCAGTTAATTCCTTCCGGTTTTCCTTCCGTTTCGCGGGTCAATTCATACACCTTCAGGGATTTCCCGATAATGGCTACAAACAAACATAACAGCAGGAACAGAAGGACATAAAACAATGCCGTTTTATAGATCGGAACCATATCAACAGGCTTGGTAGCGGCAGATGCGGCCACCTCCTGTGCAAAGGTGCTGGTGCTGGCAAATGCAGTTAGGATCACTGCGAATGCTGCCTTTGTTTTATTACTTATCAACTTATTTAAACTCATTTTCTTAAAACAGTACGATGTACTTTATATTTAAATTTATACCGGCGTAACGCCAATCTCTACTATAAATGGTGATGTAAACTCTCTTGTAAAAAAGGGTGGTTTTTCGCTACCAGCGCATGCTTACTTAAAGCATTCAGCACGGTGAACGTAAACAAACCGACAAAACCGATGGCGATGCCCACTTCCAATATGCCAAAACCACTACCACTTTCGGTGCCATATTCAAAAATACCTGGCATGATCATCTGGTAATAATCTACCCAGTGACCCACCAACACAATGATACTCACAATTAACAATATGCTTCCACTTCTCTTATTGTCTCTGTCCATTAACAATAACAATGGCGCAAGGAAATTCAACACGAGATTTAAATAGAACCAAAACTCATAGCTGTTGAAACGCTTGTAGAAATAAACGGTCTCCTCAGACATGTTGGCATAATAAATTAAAAGGAATTGAGCAAACCATACATAGGTCCAGAAAATAGAGAAACCAAAGATCAACTGTCCCAGGTTATGCAGGTGGCTGTTATTTACCCAGCTCATATAACCTGCTTTCTTCAGCAGAATAATGATAACCGCGATCGCTGCCAGACTACTCACCCACATTGCGGCGAAGTTATACCAGCCAAACATGGTAGAGAACCAATGTGCTTCCAAAGACATGATGGTATCGAAAGCAAAAATTGGCGTGGTAAACCCATAAATCACTAAAAATATACACGAATACTTAAAGCTCTTACGGTACGATTCAAGTCCGCCTGAAAGATCTTCGTTCACCGACCATTTTGCCAATAGCACAGCGAAAATGCTATAAATTCCCAGGAAGATGACCTGACGGGCCATGAAAAAAGGGACATTCAGAAAAGCAGACTTACCAGCGATAATTTTATCGTAATGTGCTGAATTAGGATCTGTCAATCCGGGGGCATTCCAGTGATGATATAGATTGTGTGTATAAAGGCCAAAACCGACTACCACCAATAACAATACGACGGCGATAGGCAATACTCTTGCAAAGGCCTGAGGTACTCTTAAAATCGATGCAGACCAGCCTGCCTGTGCCACAAACTGCACGGCCAAAAAGAAAGCCCCAGACATACATACACAGGCAAAATAATATGCCATCAGTAACAGGTTACCAAAAGTACGTTCATGTACCAAATGATCTTTGCTCAGCAAACCATAAGCCACGGTAGCGACACCCACAACGATGCCGGCAATGCTCAGGGTTTTTGCTTTACCTGTAAACTCAAATTGTTCACTTAAATTATAATGATGAGTTCCCATTTATATCTGTTTTCTTATTGTATTTTTTGTAATTCTTGAACATACATTACCACTTTCCAACGCTCTTCAGGGGTTAGTTGAGAGGCATGTGAACCCATGGCATTTAAACCATACACAATCGTATGATAAATCTTACCTGCAGGCATGTCTTTCATTAATCCGCCACGGGAAGAATTGGCGTCTTCCCCATGATAGGCCGGCACTCCCGAAATTCCTTTATCAAGTTTCACGATATGTCCCTGACCGTCTCCTTTCTCTCCATGACAAGGAGCACAAAAAACGGTATAATAGTGTTTTCCCTCAGCCAGGTTTTGCTCATTCGCGACCAGCGGATTAGCCACTGCGGCAGAAGCCTCGTATCCCTCTTTGGTATTGGCATATTCAAAACGCACAAAACCTACAGGGTCGGTATTGGGTGGAGGAGTTTGAGAAGTCATTCCATTGGCGAAATTCTTGTTCGGCTGATCCTGATTGTAAGCAATCGGATCGTACATATTTCTCGCAAACTCAAGACCTGTGCTCTCTTTACTTCTGCAGGCAGTCAGGAGCGCAGCACCCGCAAGTGCCATAAACGCGGTGAAAACTATCTTATTCTTATTCATAGCTAACATACTTCCTTTCATTGTACTTCACTTCCACAGCACCCGCACCTTTTAATAATTCATCAATCTTCGTATGCTCCACATTTTGTTTCGCGTCAATCGCAATGATGAAACGATCGTTTGTCGCTCTCAGGTCCATCACTCTTGGAGCACGCCCAGGAAACAGGTGTGTAGAAGCATAGTAAGAACCCACCAGCCCAAATGCACAGAAAAGGATGGTTAACTCAAAAGTAATCGGAATAAAATCCGGAAGTGCGAAATGCGTTTTACCTCCGATGTTAATAGGCCAGTCGACAACCGTTGCCAGGTACACTCCCGTCAACATCGTGATCGTACCGGTAATTCCGAAGAAGAACGCAGCCACATCCAGTCTTGACCTTTTAACGCCTAATTTTGCTTCAATACCGTGAATCGGCATGGGGGTATAGACATCGTAAATTTTGACGTTATTCTCCTGCAATTTCTCAATGCCATGCATCAGATCATCAGGATCATCAAAGCTGCCTAAAATATATTTGACATTACTCATTGTTATATATTTCTGTATTCTTCTTGTTTAACACTATCATACTTATCTAAAGACTCGACATATTCTGCCACTTGTTCTTTATCTAAATGACCTTCTTTAATTAACTTCATCTTTGCCTGCTCACTTGAGCTCTTAAGGATAAGTTTTACCTCTGCAATCGCAATGGAAGGCAATACTCTTAAGAACAACAGGAACAAGGTAAAGAACACACCGATAGATCCGACAAAGATACCTACGTCTACCCAGGTAGGATAGAACATGGTCCAGCTGGATGGTAAATAATCCCGGTGCAAAGAGGTCACGATGATCACGAAACGCTCAAACCACATCCCGATATTTACCACAATCGATAAAATCCAAGTGGCGGCAATATTTGTACGAATTTTCTTGAACCAGAACAACTGCGGAGAGATTACGTTACAGGTCATCATTAACCAATAAGCCCACCAGTAAGGTCCGGAGATCCGGTTAATGAAGGCGTAAAGTTCGTATTCAGACCCGGAATACCAGGCAATGAACAACTCCGTCAAATAGGCGACCCCTACAATCGAACCCGTTAGAATAATGATTTTGTTCATGGATTCGATGTGGAACATGGTGATGTAATTTTCCAGCCCCAATACTTTACGAACCACCAATAAGAGGGTCAGTACCATCGCGAACCCGGAAAAGATCGCTCCTGCCACAAAGTAGGGAGGGAAGATCGTAGTGTGCCATCCCGGAATCACCGAAGTAGCAAAGTCCATGGATACAATGGTGTGTACAGATAACACGAGTGGAGTGGAGATACCGGCCAGGATCAGGGACACCGCTTCAAAACGTTGCCATGTTTTCACACTTCCTGTCCATCCAAAAGAAAGAACGGTATATACTTTTTTACGCAAACCTACCGCACGGTCGCGGATAGTGGCAATATCAGGTAATAACCCGGTGTACCAGAATAAAAGGGATACCGAGAAATAAGTAGAGATGGCAAACATATCCCATACAAGCGGAGAATTAAAGTTCACCCAAAGAGATCCAAACTGATTTGGAAGCGGCAACACCCAATAGGCTAACCAAGGCCTTCCCATGTGCGATACCACGTAGGTGGCGGCACAAATAACCGCAAAGATGGTCATCGCCTCTGCAGAACGGTTAATGGAGTTTCTCCAGTTCTGACGGAAAAGTAATAATACTGCCGAGATAAGTGTCCCTGCGTGACCAATACCTACCCACCATACGAAGCCGGTGATATCCCAGGCCCAACCTACCGTTTTATTTAGTCCCCAGGCACCAATTCCAAACCAGAAGGTATAACCTACAGCGACTACCCAAAGTCCGGCGCCGCAAAGCGAAAGAATGAAACCAATCCACCAGGCTTTGTTTGGTTTATTTTCAACCGGCAATAAAATTTCATCCGTAATTTGCGCATACGTGATGTCTTTACCGGTAATTAAGGGTTCTCTTAAAATTGATTCGTTATGTCCTGACATAATTTATATTTCTTATTACGCTTATGCGTGTACTGCTTTTGTTTCTGAATCTATATTTCTGATTTTGGTCATGTAGCCAATTCCAGGCTCTACATTGATCTCTTCCAGTACATAGTAAATACGATCACTACGTAACGCTTTTGACACTTCTGATTCAGGATCATTTTTATCTCCAAAAATGATCGCATTCGCAGAACATGCTTCCTGACAAGCCATCTTGATATCGCCGTCTTTCAAAGCTCGTTTCTCCAACTTCGCTTGTAATTTACCCGCCTGAATACGCTGAATACACATCGAGCATTTTTCCATTACCCCTCTCGAGCGGGTGGTTACATCCGGATTAAGCACCAATTGAGTAAACTCATTGTTTAGATAGTTGTCAAACCTGGAATCATTCCAGTAATTAAACCAGTTAAAACGACGCACTTTATAAGGACAGTTATTCGCGCAATAACGGGTTCCCACGCAACGATTATAAGCCATGTGGTTTAAGCCGTCCGAAGAGTGCACCGTCGCTAATACCGGACAAACCGTTTCACAAGGAGCATGGTCACAGTGTTGACACATCATTGGCTGGTGAACCACCGATACATGATCCAGGCTCTCCATTTCCGCGATCTCGGTCTCTTTGGTCACGTCTTTCCCACTCTTCTCATCATTGAAGCTATAGTAACGATCAATCCTCAGCCAGTGCATTTCCCGACGTCTGCGAACTTCGTCCTTACCTACCACAGGGATGTTATTTTCTACGTTACAGGCCACAATACAAGATCCGCAACCTGTACAGGCATTCAGATCAATGGCCATTACCCAGTCATGTCCGAGTTTCTCGTGCTTGTCTGTGGTCCATAGATCATAGACCTTGTGTTTATGGTGTTTTCCTGAGCCCGCTGCAGGATCTTTCAGGTAATCTTTAAAAGAGGCCTCTCTCACAATATTTCTTCCTTCAAAGGAGTGGTGAGTTTGTGTTTGAGCAAGTTCCTCTTTTCTTCCGGTACCCGAAAGCTGCGCCGTGGTGGCATACTGCAGGGTTCCGTTGGTGAACTTAACAAAAGGGAAAGCGTTCTTTCCTACCTGGTCTCCTGCCTTTCCGGCTCTGGTTCTTCCGTAACCTAACGCAATGGAGGCAGTGCCCATTGCCTGACCCGGCTGAATAAGCAAAGGTAAATCTACCGTATACCCATTCTCTCCTTTTACAGAAAGAACATCAAACTCTTTATATCCTAATTTCTCCGCCTGTCTTGGTGCCAGCGCGATGTAGTTATCCCAGGTTACTTTTGATACCGGATCGGGCAACTCCTGAAGAAATGCGTTATTGGCATTCTTTCCATCCCTCATTGGGATATTTTCAAATAGTTGTAACTCGATATCTTTTTGCAGCGCTTTACTTGAAGCAGCGATGGAAGTAACCACCGCGTCTAAAGATAAATTGAACTGATACGCTACCGCTGGTTTAGCAGTGGTAGTCACGACTCCTAACTGAAGCACATCGTTCCATGACTTTCCGGTTGCCGGAAGAATGTTTTTTTCCCAGTTGTTACGCACAAACTGATAATAATCCTGTACCGGCGCATCTGCCCAGATCAAAAGACTTTCTTCGGACTGACGGGAATTGAATACCGGATTGATGGTCGGCTGCACAATCGAATAATATCCCTCGTAAGAGTTGGCATCTCCCCACGACTCCAGGTAATTTGGCGTAATTGCGACCACCTCGCAATGATCTGCGGTTTCATCATCCCGATCTGCAAAAGAAACTTTCAGTGAAACCTTCGCTAAAGCTTCATTAAAGGCTTTGGGATCGACCGAATCATAGGAAGGATTGCTATTCATAAAGAACACGGCACCTACGTCACCGGTGTTCATTTCCTTAATGAAGTTCGCGAATTCAGCATCATTTCCTTCGTAGCGTTTACAAGGATTATCCAGATCAATGGTAACGCCATAACTGCCAATGGCTGTGTTAATGGCATTCACCAAAATTTGCGTGGACACATCATTTGATCCCGAAACGACCAGCGCTTTGCCCTTATGCTGGACAAGCTCTTTTGCCACCAGTTTCAGTGCCTTATCCGCTGTGACGTTATTTGGAAGGCTTCCTCCTGCCAGGTTATTCCCTGTAATGGCATTGTATAAAGCAATCAGCGCAGGACCTTCTTCAGATAATTTTAATGGAATACGGGTGTCAGCATTGGTACCGGTTAAACTCATTCCGGCTTCAAATTGAAAATGACGAGACATTTTCTTTTTTTCCAATGACTTATAATCCCTGTTAGAGACATATTGAGCAGTAAACTCTTCTCCACTGATCCATGTTCCCAGGAAATCAGCGGCAAAACTAACAATCAGGTCTGCTTTTTCGAAGTTATACTTAGGAATCACCGCTTTACCAAAGCTATTCTCATTCGCTTTGATTATTCCGGTATAAGAAACCGGATCGTATTGAATGGTTTTTGTATTCGGGAACTTGGCTGCAAACTCCGCAATGGCGGCTTTCGCAGAAGGACTGTTCAAGCTGGTGCTTACTACACGGATTTGTTTTCCTGAGGCCTGCACTTTATTAAGTTCGCCTTTCACATACGCGTCCAATGCTCCCCAGGTGGTTTCATCCTTCTTAAGCAAAGGAGACTTCAGCTTAGAAACATCGTACAGATCCAGCACAGAAGCCTGTGCCTGAGCGTCTGTTCCACAGTTAAACTCACCGGCATGGCTATTGGCTTCTATTTTAATAGGACGACCAACCACTGTTTTCACCGTGATGCTATTTCCTTTAAAAGTAGATACATAATAGTTAGGAATACCGGGCACAACCTCCTCAGGTCTTACCAGATAAGGAACTGACTTATGTACCGGTGCTTTTTGACAGGCTGCAAGGGTGACAGCTCCCAAACCAAAACCCAGTGCCTTTAAAAAATCACGACGGGGAGTTACGGTACTTAACCCGGCCTCACTCAAAACATCTTCTATTGGAAGGGGCTCTGCAAATTCGTTCTTGTTGTTTTCAACAAAATCGGGAGTTTGATTTAACTCCTCTAAGCCTTTCCAGTATTTTTTGTTGCTTTCCATTTAAGCTATATTACTGTTATCGAACGTTCAAACTAAACTAAACTCTATTAATAGTGACATTTTCCACACTCCAGTCCGCCCAGTAAGGCAGGAGTGATTTTCTCACCTTTTTTAATTTTTTCGTGGGCAGCGATGATATTCGCATAATAAGCCTCGCTCTTTTTATCAGAGATGTCGGCTTTATTGTGACAGTCCACACACCATTTCATCGTTAACGGAGAATACTGATAGATTTCTTCCATGGTGTTTACGGGACCGTGACAGGCGAAACATACCGGATCCGAAGGATTTAATCCTTTCTCCTTACGGATGGCATCCGCACCTACGACCACGTGTTGAGAGTGATTGAAGTAAGCTAAATCAGGCAGGTTGTGCACACGCACCCACTCTACCGGTTTTTCTTTAGATGGATCATAAGCCTGTTTATCCGGATCATATCCCAAAGCATTATAAATTTTCTGGATTTCCGGAGAAATCTGACCATCTTCTGTCCGGGCCTGTACGCTCTTATGACAGTTCATACACACATTCAATGAAGGAATGCTGGCGTTTTTAGATTTGAAAGCTCCCGAGTGACAGTACTGGCAATCGATTTGATTCACCCCTGCATGAAGTTCGTGAGAAAACTTAATCGGCTGCGCCGGCTGATATCCGGTATGAACACCTGTTTCCCACATTCCCATCCAGCCAAAAGACCCTAAGGTAATTACCGTACACAGGATAACAAAGAAGACAAATTTCTTATTTTTAAAAAGATTCCGTACACCTACGGTAACCGGAACGGTCTCTTCTTCGACAATTTCAATTCCCTGTTTCTTAAGAATTAAACGCTCCAACATTTTCACTGCACGTCCCAACACCACTAAAACAATGATGGCAAGAATAATGATGGCAATGATTCCGATAATGGAAAGACTGGACACTCCTTCGTCTGCCACTGCGGCACCTGCTTCAGCTACTTTCTTAGGCTCCCCTACTTTTGCATACGCAAGAATATTTTTGATCTGATCGTCCGTAAGTGTCGGGAAAACCGTCATCTCACTTGGCTTCTGATTAGCCGCCTCGATGGCCTGCTGATCACCGGCATCAACCAACGCTTTCCAGTTTCTGATCCATTTAATAGCCCAGGCTTCATCCAGCTCATTTGCTTTTGGAGTCAACGCCGGCCCTGTCCCATCGTGATCAAGCGCATGACAGGAAGCACATTTTGACTTAAACAACGTTTTACCTTCAACCAAATCTTGCGACCTCGCCTCGGCTAAAATTAAAAAAGATAAGGCAGCAACCATGAATGCCGACTTCCAAACTCTTTTAAAAATTAATGAGATATTCCTCATAATGAGTATTTTATGCTATTTTTTGAAAAAAATCTTAAACCCTTCCGCAGGATCACACATCACCTAGTGAAAAGATTTCAACAAAAGTAAAACTAATTAAGATACCAATGACATATTAATGACAGTGAAATACAATTTATAATCATTCTAAATTATGTGATTTTAGGCTCTAAATGAGGAAAAAATCAATAATTCACCGAAATGATCTCTTTTTATTTTTGCACCTGTTCTTAAAAAATTTGTGTTTTCAAATTACATTTTCAACACCCATGCAAAGATCAATGGAGCGACAATGGTGGCATCCGATTCGACAATAAATTTAGGGGTATCGATAGCTAATTTTCCCCAGGTAATTTTCTCATTCGGCACTGCTCCGGAGTAAGAACCATACGAGGTGGTGGAATCAGAAATCTGACAGAAGTAGCTCCAGAAGGGAATGTTTTCCATTTCCATATCCTGATAAAGCATCGGCACGACACAAATTGGAAAATCACCGGCTATTCCTCCTCCAATCTGGAAAAAACCAACTCCTTTTCCTTCTGCATTTTTCACATACCAGTCGGCCAGCCAGGCCATGTATTCGATTCCGCTTTTCATTGTGGTGGCCTTGATTTCATTCTTAATCACATAGGACGCAAAGATGTTTCCCATGGTAGAATCTTCCCATCCGGGTACCACAATTGGAATATTTTTCTGGGCGGCAGCTAACATCCATGAATTTTTCGGATCAATTTCATAGTACTGTTCCAATACACCGCTCAATAACATTTTAAACATGTATTCGTGTGGGAAATACCTTTCTCCACGGTCATCCGCCTCTTTCCATAAGCGATGAATGTGCTGCTGAAGGCGACGAAAAGCCTCTTCTTCAGGGATACAGGTATCGGTAACACGGTTATAGTGATTTTCCAACAAATCCCACTCATCCTGTGGACTTAGATCACGGTAATTCGGGACCCTTTTGTAATGAGAGTGCGCCACAAGGTTCATGATATCCTCCTCCAGATTTGCACCTGTACAGGAAATGATGGCTACTTTATCCTGTCTGATCATTTCCGCTAAGGAGATTCCCAACTCAGCCGTACTCATTGCACCGGCAAGCGTAATCATCATTTTACCCCCTTCTGCCAAATGCGTTTCATAACCTTTGGCGGCATCCATCATGGCGGCTGCATTAAAATGGAGATAATTCGTCTCCATAAATGTAGATATTGGTCCTCTTGTCGTACTCATTATGTATATTGTTTTGTAAAGCCGCAAAAATAGACTTTTTTTGGCGGATAAAGAAGTCCGGAAAGAGAAGCCCGATATCCGGGTCAAAATTCCTTACTTTGTGCCTATGAGAAAGCTGCTTCTGTTCTTCCTATGCATGATTTCTGGTTTTTCGGCACATGCACAGAAAAAACTTATCCAGAAATTATTGTCCAATCAGAAAGATACTACCCGAAAGGCGAGCTTTATGCCTTTACCCGTCATAGGGTATGCACAGGAAACCGGGTTGGAACTTGGCTTAGGGGCCCTTTACGCGTTTTATACCGATCGGAAAGACACCCTTACCCGTAGTTCACAGCTCTATGGCCTGACTTCCTATTCAACAGAGAAGACCTATAACCTCACCCTCAAAACAGATGTATGGAGTCCGCAAAACCGCTACCATTACCTCGGCGAGCTCCGGGTAAAACGCATGCCCTTTAATTTTTTTGGCATAGGCAACCATACCCGCGAGGAAGATCAGGACCGGCTCATACAACAACTTTTTAAAGTGTCCATCGAGGCCGAAAAAAATCTTAGCCCCGCCACCTATACCGGTCTTTCACTGAGCTTTGAAAAACACCGCTACACAGCCTTGCAGCGTGGAGGAGTCTTTGAAAGCCCGGAAGTACTTCAACGACGGGGCGGACAGGTAGTATGGGCAGGGGTTTCTCAGAGTTACGACACCAGAGACAATAATAATTACCCTACCAAGGGTGTTTTTGGAAGATTGAGCTATCAATATGCCCCTCCCCTTTTTGGCAGCTCCCATTTCTCAGGTGGGCAGCTCAAGCTTAATCTCCGGCATTTCTGGTCGCCCTTTGCGAAAGTGGTGTGGGGAACCCAGCTGGTATATCACCAGATTCATGGAAGCCGCATTCCCTTTTACTTATTGCCTCAATGGGGAAATGATGAATTAATGCGGGGGTATTACACCGGCAGGTACAGAGACCAAAACCTCCTTGCCACTCAGACAGAAATTCGTTACCGATTTATGAATCGCTTTGGAATAGCCGCTTTTGCCGGCATGGGACAGGTGTACGGAAAAGATCCGCTGTCGCTTTCTTCACTTAAACCAAATTATGGATTGGGTGGCCGGTATTTTTTTGATACAGCCAAAGGATTGAGTGTACGACTCGATTATGGCGTGGGAGAAAAACGAGCTGGAGAAAAAAGACAAAGCGGCTTTTACATCAGTTTAGCCGAAGCTTTCTAAGCTCTCCTGGCAGGCTAAACGGAATACTGCTGGCATTTCTGTTAAAAAATTTCGATTTTAGTGCCATTGACGGATACTGAATCATGAAAAAACTGCTTTTAATGTGCCTGCTGCCCTTGCTGAGCTACGCGCAACCCTTCCTACCTAAAGAAATTGCCGCTTACGAACGTTACGCTGACAAGGTAACGATTGTCCGTGATCAGTGGGGCATCCCCCATGTATACGGAAAAACGGATGCGGATGCCGTTTTTGGGCTGATGTATGCCCAATGTGAAGATGATTTCAAACGGGTGGAGCTAAATTACATAGAGAAACTGGGACGTTTATCCGAAGTAAATGGCGAGAAAGACCTCTACAATGATCTTCAGATTCGTCTGTTAATTGATAGCAACGTGGCCATAGATGCGTACCGAAAAGCAGCTCCATGGCTTCGGAAATTAATGGATGCCTATGCCGCAGGAATTAATTTCTACCTGTATAAGAATCCGCAAACAAAACCCGCCCTCTTAACGCGATTTGAACCTTGGTATCCTTTTTTATGGACGGACGGAAGCATCGGCGCAATAAACACTTCCAATCTCAGCCTGGCAGAATTACGCAGATTTTATACCCAGGAAGCACAGGCGACGAATGATCCTCCGGTCATTAAAGATCAACAAAGCGGTTCCAATGGCTTTGCTTTCGCCCCTTCTATCACCGAGAAAGGCCATGCCATCCTGTACCTCAATCCGCACACCACCTTTTATTTCCGGCCGGAAGTACAGATGCAGAGTGAGGAAGGACTAAATGTGTATGGGGCGGTTACCTGGGGACAGTTTTTCATTTACCAGGGATTCAACGAATTTTGCGGCTGGATGCACACCTCTAACAACGTAGACGTCACCGACATGTATGCGGTTGATGTTTTTAAAAAGGGAAAGGACCATTATTATTTGTATGACGGCAAACAACGAAAAGTCACCACCAAGACCCAGACTTTCCGTTACCTGGAAAACGGGGAGCTAAAGACAAGAACCTTTACCACCTATTACACCCTTCACGGACCAGTGATGGCTAAGCGCGATGGAAAATGGGTGAGCCTTAAACACAAAAATCAATATCCGGACGGATTGGTTCAAAGCTGGCTGAGAACCAAGGCCCGCAGTTTTGAGGACTACAAAAAGGCAATGGATTTAAAAGCCAATGCGTCAAACAATACCGTGTATGCCGATAAGGAAGGCAATATTGCCTATTGGCATGGCAACTTTATTCCCGTACGGAATCCAGACTACGATTGGTCCAAAGTCATGGACGGTCATAGCTCAGCGACGGCCTGGAAAGGTCTTCATCCAGTCAGTGAAACCGTACACATTTACAATCCGCCCAACGGATGGCTGCAAAACTGTAATTCCACTCCGTTTACGGCCGCTGGGAAATACAGTCCGCGGAAAAGTGACTTTCCTTCCTACATGGCTCCCGACGGAGAAAATTTCCGCGGAGTAGCCGCGCTCCGTCTGTTCGAAAAGCCGGAGAAATACACGCTCGAGAAAGTCATTGCATTCGGATACGACACGTACCTCCCTGCTTTTGAACTGCTCATTCCTGCTTTGGTAAAGGCATATGCGCAATTACCAGCAACGCATCCGCAGAAAGAGGAGCTTAACGAATCCGTTCAGTTGCTTAAAGAATGGGATTATTACGCAGACACGGCCTCCATCGCCACTACCCTGGCAATGGAATGGGCCCCTCGCCTCAGCCCTTTGTTGCAAAGAGTGTATGTAGATCCCCTCGAAAAAGATCAGGTAAGTACGATGAAAGCGTTTGTTAAAAGTGCTGAAGCAGCCCAATTGCTCCACCCCCTGCAAGCCGTTCTCGAAGACCTCACAAAACGATTTGGTCAATGGCAGGTGCCATGGGGAGCTATTAACCGTTTTCAACGCTTAACGGGACAGGTACAGGAAAGCTACGATGACGAAGCACCTAGTTTTGCAGTCGCTTATGGTTCAGGCACCTGGGGACAGCTTCCGTCTTACCGAAGCGCTCCCTACCAGACCCGGAAGCGCTATGGAACCAGCGGCAACAGCTTTGTCTGTGCCGTCGAATTTGGAGACCGCATTCAGGCCCGCTCCCTCCTTGCCGGGGGCAATAGCGGACAAGCCGGAAGTCCACATTTGAATGATCAGGCAGAGATGTATAGCAAAGGACAATTTAAAGAAGTGCTCTTCTATAAAGAAGACGTGCTTCAACATGCACAAAAAACGTATCGGCCGGGGGATTAACTTATTTAGATTTAAACTTAATAAATGTTAAATCTATGTCAATTTATAGCCGTTTTTCGATTCGATAGACAGGTTCCTTTATTTTTAGGTTTTTGCTATTTATGTTAAAGTCCATGAACTCTTCTCTATTTTCCTTTCGCTTTTTCTCGCTTTTTGCCGGTGGCTTCCTGCTGCTCTTCACCTTAGGTTTTGAGCTCGCTCACCGCTGGAAGATCAAGGAGAACTATCAGGTCAAGTTTACCCATGCAGATGCCGAGGGGGTATTTAAAGCCTTTGAAGGAGAAATTTTTTTCGATGAGGCCCGGCCAGATGAAGCGACTTTCCATGTAAAGATCGCGGTTAATTCGGTTGAATCGGGAAATCCAATGAGAAATGAAAGCATCCGCAGCGGTGAATGGCTGGATGCAGAGAAATACCCGGAGATTCATTTTCAGTCAAAGGGGGCTGTTCGGAAAGAGAACCAGTGGCAAACCACGGGGCTTCTAAAGCTTCGGGGGGTGGAAAAATCATTGACGATCCCTTTTCAATTCAGGAAGGACAAAGACAGCGCGCAGTTTGAAGGGTCTTTCCATTTAAAACTGGCGGACTATCGGCTGAGTACGGACCCGGAGGAGCAAATCCGAATCGACTTAAAGGTGCCTGTTCAAAAATAACGTTTCAGAATCGAAGGGTAAAATGTTGGCGCGCCTGCCCTTTCCGGAAATACACCAATCCGATCCAGAATAAATCAACGGTGACCGTTACCTGCTCATTTGCTTTAATGACCTCCCAGGCCTCTTTCATTCCTTTACTCCAATAAATATCGTCAAAAATCAGGAGGGAATTTTCAGTGACTTTTTCTAGGCATTGAGAGAAATACCGGAGGGTAGCTTCTTTGGTATGATTTCCATCAATATACACGACCTCTGCCTCCTCCATTGCTCCCAGACAGGCGGGAAGAAGCACGTCAAAGTTTCCGATCCGGCAATCCACGTTTTTCAGGGAAAGTTCAGTGAAAACCTCTGCTGCAACAGCGGCAGTCTGCGGGCAACCTTCCATCGTAATCACCTTGACGCCTGCGTGCGAATGGGCCAGGTAAGCGGTGGTTATTCCCAGGCAGGTCCCCAATTCAACGAGTTGCTTTGGACGATGGAACGCAATGATCCGGTACAGCAACTGGGCCAGTTTAGGGCTTTTAAGGGAATGACGGGCAATGGAAGCGACGGCTCTTTCCGGGTTTTTAGTTAACCGGGATCCGGCACCCAGGTCTTTCACTTCAATAATCCGCGGGTCATTTAAAAGTTTTTTTCTGCATTTCTCGACTTCTTCATATACTTTTTTCGGCGAAAAATCGTAAATTACCTCATCCGCCAGTTGGTAAACAAAAGGCGAATGGGTTCCATGTCTGCTATTGGAGCTTATGAAATGTCTCAGGTAATCGAAAGTAAACCTCAAATTCATCTGCCCAAAAATAGCTAAAGTAAAATGTTAACCAGAAAAAATGGAAAATTTTGCAGAGATAGCCGCTTTAGTTCGTTTGTTGGATGATCCGGACGAAGAAATTTTTCGGGAGGTCGAATCACGCCTGCTCACCTACGGCAATGAGGTGATCCCTTCTTTAGAGGAAGCCTGGGAGCAATCCCTGGATGTACTCCTGCAACAACGGATTGAGAACCTGATCCACACCATTCAATTTACAAATGTCAAAGAAGATCTGAGTTTATGGTATCATAGCGGGGCCTTTGATCTGTTACAGGGCGCACTCATCGTTAACCGTTACCAGTATCCGGACCTGGATGAACAGCAGCTGATTAACCAAATCGAAGAGATGAAACGCGATATCTGGATGGGGCTTCAATATGAGATGAGTTCAATTGAAAAAATCAAGCTGATCAATCATGTCTTTTACCAGCAACACGGGTTTCAGGGGAACACTAAAAATCACCACGACCCGCAAAACTCCTACATCAGTCAGGTGCTGGAAAGCAAAAGAGGCAACCAGATTTCCCTTGCCATTCTCTATGCCACCCTCGCTCAGAAACTGGACATTCCCGTCTATGGGGTGAATCTTCCTCAGCATTTTATTCTGGGTTATCTCGACAAAAATCAGACGGACCAGGAACATCATGTCCTCTTTTACATCAATGCCTTTAATAAAGGATCGATATTTGGGAAACACGACGTGGATCAATTTCTCCGTCAGTTAAACCTTGAGCCACAGCCCGGATTTTACACTCCCTGCTCCAATACGGAAATCATTCGCCGCGTTCTCCGCAATCTCATTTCCTCTTACAGCAACCTGGGATTGGCGGAGAAGGTCTCCGAGTTGAAAGAGTTGCAGCGCATTTTAAGCGACTAAACTAACTTCTTTAAAATCTTGTTCTTTTGCGTATTTTTTCGTATCTTGTTTCAATGGGGAATTGGATTCGATGGGCAGAGGATGTGATGCATTTATGGTTTCCCCGGCTATGTGCTTCCTGCGGCAGGGCCTTGTACCATGGGGAGAAAGTCCTTTGTACCCTCTGTGGTTATGATCTTCCTTATACCGACTTTCATTTAGTTGCAACGAACCCGGCTGCGCGCCAGCTGTGGGGCCGCGTACCCTTTGTACAGGTCACAGCCCTTCTTTATTTTAGAAAAGGCGGAGGGGTACAACGACTAATGCATGCCTTAAAATACGAAGGCTATACGGAGGTAGGCCATTTCCTTGGCCGCCAACTGGGCGAAAAACTGCTCGAAAGCCCCCTGTATCAGCCGCCAGATTTCATTGTCCCGGTTCCTTTGCACCCCCGCCGTCAATCGCAGCGGGGATACAATCAGTGTGATTTCATTGCTCAGGGTGTTTCGGAAATACTGCAGGCTCCCCTCTTAAAAGATTTTCTTGTCCGCACCCATTTTACACACAGCCAGACCCTCTCTGGGCGTGATTCCAGGCAATCGAATACCTCTCAGGCCTTTGCCATCCGGGCAATAGCGCCAAATAAAGGGGCGCATTTCCTTTTAATTGACGATCTGATGACCACCGGAGCCACACTAGAAGCCTGCGCAACAACGTTACTCTCCCATACAACAGGGCAGATCAGCATTGCCACACTCGCTTACACCAAATAAACCGTGCAATTTTAAAGGCAAAAAGCAGGTCGAATCCAAAATAAATCGTTATATTTATCAAGGCTGTTTCTGTTTAGTCCGAAAAGAGGACCAAGACAGCCCCTGGAAGAAACACTGAAAATAAATGAAGTTAAAATTACTACTTATTTTTCTGGGTTTATTCGGCTTATTCTCCTGCACCAAGGACGAGGACATTACCGAAGACATGGAAGCGAGACTCTCGTTTTCGGTGGATAGCGTCCTGTTCGATACCGTATTCACTTCGGTGGGTTCCGCCACCAGAAGGCTCAAAATATACAATCATCACGCCAAGGCGATCCAAATTAATCACATACGGTTAAGCGGCGGTGCCCCCTCCCCCTTTCACCTCAATATCAACGGGCAGGCTACCAGCGAACTAAATTCGTTAAAAATTAATGGCCGCGACTCCATCAACGTATTTATCAAGGTCAATATCAATCCGACCTTAGCCCATAGCCCTTTTATCGTTCAGGACTCCATCCAGTTTTACTATAACGGCCAGCAACAGCAGGTGGCTTTAATCGCGTACGGCCAGAATGCGCAGTTTATGGTAAATGAAGTCATTCAGGAAGACCGTAGCTGGAATAGCCCACTCCCTTACCTCATTTATAAATCACTGACCATCGACGAAGGGAAAACGCTCACCATTGAAGCTGGAACCAAGGTTCTTTTCCATAGAAACGCGACCATGAATGTCAAAGGAACACTCCTCGTGAAAGGCACCAAAGAAGACAGCGTCGTGTTCTCAGGAGATCGTCTTGAAAAGATGTATGCGGAAGAATCGGGCCAATGGAACGGAATCCATTTTTATCCGCAGAGTAGTGATTCAAAAATCGACTATGCCCTGATAAAAAACGGGGTGGCCGGCATCACCGTAGACTCTTTATCCGCTACCGCACAGCCCAAACTTTTGCTCACTAATTCCATCATCAAAAACATGGAGGTGGTTGGTTTTTTAGGATACCATACCCAATTGACGGCCTTTAACAACCTTTTTTTCAACTGCGGGCAGTACCTGCTTTATGGCGTAGGCGGTGGACGCTACGATCTCAAACAGAATACGTTTGCGGGGGTTAATTTTCAGCATGTCAGAAAAACATCCGCCCTCTATCTTTCCGATTTCATTAGTCACACGCAATCGGATGACTTAAAAGTAGATATTCAAAACAATATTGTATGGGGGCCTTTGTCAGACGAATTTTCCATCGATAAAAAATCGGCGACCACGGCCTATACCTCTACCATTAAAAACAATTTGCTCAAAACCACCGATCACAGCTACCAGCTTCATCAAAATTTGCTGAATCAGGATCCTTTATTCAATTCTTCTAAAAATGGGGATTTTTCGTTGGGCGAAAGCAGCCCGGCGCTTAAAAAAGGGGCTTCCCTTACAAATGATCCCTATTACCTCTCCTTTCTTCGACGGGACCAGCAGAACAGAGAAAGATTATTTCCTTCTGACTTAGGGTGTTACGAAAGAAATTAAAAATAATTGCATTTTTTAAAACAATCAAAGCGGCGCCTTGTTTATATATCCGAGAGCGTTAATTTAGATGGTAAGGGTCGATCAATCATTAGGAGTGGTCGGCCCTTCATTTTTTACAGCGGCGCCCTTTACACCAGACATTTAAAAAAACGGGAAATGTCAAAACTTTTTTCGCTCCGCCAATGTTTGTATTTTTGAGAGCGTTAATTTAGATGGTAAGGGCCGGTTATTTCTTCTGAGTAGCCGGCTCTTCATTTTTAAAAGTCGTACCACACTTATGAAATCCGGTTGAGGTACGAATCCAACACTTCTTTTATCTCATTCGGATTAAAAGGTTTCAAAATGTGTCCATTCATCCCTGCCTCCCGGAATTTCTCGTTTTCGTTATGAAGAGTGGAGGCCGTGAGCGCAATAATGGGTAATTTCTGGTAATAATCGCCCTTCAACTCCCGAATAATCTTAGTCGCATCAAAGCCATCAATTCCCGGCATACGGATATCCATAAAAACAAGATCATAGGTGTTTTTCATGACTTTCCGGATGGCCTCTTCCCCATTGGTAGCAAAGTCGGCCACCAGTCCCCACTTACTTAAGAAACGCTTGGCAATCAGGATATTCACTTCATTATCATCCACCACCAGCACCTTTTTATCTTCAAAGAAACTCGCCTGCTGTTGCTGGGAAAGCGGCATTTTTTGAGAAGCTCCGGCATCAAAACGAATATCAAAAGAGAAGGTAGTTCCATGCCCTTCGGCACTATACACCGTGATCTCAGATTGAAAAAGCTTCAACAGTTTTTTCGTAATGGCCAGGCCAAGCCCGGTGCCTCCATATTTTCGGGAAATGTCTGTTTTTGCCTGCGTAAAGGTTTCAAAAATGTAGGACAATTTATCCTGTGGAATGCCAATTCCCGTATCAATTACCCGAAAACTAATCAATGCAGCTCCGACCTCGGTATTTTTAAGCCCGATGTGCAACTCAATGCTTCCCTTATCCGTAAATTTAATCGCATTGCCAATGAGGTTCATTAAGATCTGATACAACCGGGTTTTATCACCCATCAGCTGATCAGGGATGGAGTCATCGTAAATGAGCGTCAGAGAGTTTCCCCTTTTGGCCGCGTTTACCTGTAACGAATTCACAATATCCACGGCCAGGGTATGCAAATCCAATGGAGTCGATTCGAGCACCAGATTCCCCGTCTCTATTTTGGTAAAATCAAGAATGTCGTTGATGATATTCAACAGATTTTCTCCCGAAAACTTCAGGATATTGAGGTCATCCAGCTGAGAGGCCTTGGGCTCGTTATCTAACAATAAATGCGTCATCCCGATAACGGCATTCAACGGAGTGCGTATCTCATGGCTCATCACCGAAAGAAACATTTCCTTCGCTTCGCTCAACTGCAAGGCATGTTCGCGCGATTCGAGCATCTCTCTTTCCACCTGCTTACGCTGGGTGATGTCATTGATAAGTTCTACCTGACGTTCCACATACCCCTCGTTATTCACCACGGGAGTATTCGCCACCGACAACCAGATTTCCTCCCCACTCTTCTTATGCGCCAATACTTCGATGCTGTAAGGCAGTTTCTGGGAAGCCTTCTCCCGCGATTCTAAAATCAAGTTCTTATCGGTGTCCGGAACAGACAATACATCCCCCAACATTTTGCCCGACAATTCCTCCAACGTATACCCGGTTAACTCGGTGAGGGCCGAATTGATCCAGGTAATTTCTCCCCGCTCATTCGCGATGGTCACCCCCGTATTTGTCTTACTGGCCACCAGCGACAGCACCTGAAGTTCTTCCTCCGCTTTTTTCTTTTCGGTGATGTCAATAATGATTTCCACCTCGTTCTCTACCTTTCCGTCTTCATTGAACACAATGGTGTTGTACACAGATAACCAAATGGGGGTTTTATCCTTTCTATATGCCAGCATATCCAGGGTAAAGGATTTCCCTTCGCTGGTCATTTCCCTCGATTTTTCAATCAACGACACATTGGTCTCCGGTCCGGCGATGAGATCTCCCAGACGTTTCCCCCGAAGATCTTCGAGCGTAAATCCGGAAATTTTCTCGAATGCGCTGTTCACCCATATCACGCCATTTTTGGAGTCATTGATCACCACTCCGTTATTGATTTTACTCGCCACAAAAGAAAGCGTTGTCAATTCACTTTCCACCTTCTTCTGTTCGGTAATATCCCTGCCATAACAATACCAACGCTCATCTTTGGCAACCATGCCCCAGCCCATCCACTTGATCTCCCCCGATTTGCTTACCAATCTGAAATCAATATCAAATTGTTTTTGCTTATCCTTCAAACCCTGCTCAATGGCATACACCGTACGGTTCACATCGTCTCGGTAGCAATACGACCACATGCTCTTGCCAATGGTTTCTTCTACACTATAATCTAACAGGGAAGTGACCGCCTGATTGATAAAAAGAATATGTCCGGCCTTATCCAGGATGCAATGAATTTCAGGAGAGATGGTGAAAATATCGATAAACTCATTGAATCGTCTGGTTTGCGTTTCAAGTTCCGTATTTTTTCTTTTCAGATTGAGCTGGGCAACCACTTGGACAGCCAGTGTCTGTATGGCCTCTGTCTGATGCTGACTGAGGGTTTTTGGCCGTTTGTCTAACAGACAGAGACAACCTAAAGGGTAACCTTCCGGATCTTTAAGCGGCGCACTCACATAAAAGCGGATGGGGGTTTCGAGCTGAGAGGCGACACTTTTAACGATTTCCGCCTGCTCTTTCATATCCGGGACCACGAAAATAGAGTCCCTGTACATGGATGTCTGGCAGATGGTCTGTTCGCGCGGCAGGTGTTTGTAATCTGCGCCAATGCCCACCATCGATTTCAGCAATACTTCATTCCGGTCCACAAAAGCCACATACGCCATCGGCACATCGGCAATCTGTGCGGCCAGCTTCACCAGATTATCCAGTTCATGTTCCAGTCCATCACCCAAAATATCGTAAGAGTAGAGGGCTTTCAGCCTCCTTTCTTCATAGTCTGGGTGATGGAGCGGTTCAGGAAACATGAGGCAGGTTATTTATACAAAGGGAAGTTGCTCACCAGTGCCTGCACTTTCTCCTTCACTTCATTCAGATTTTGTTCATCTTCCGGATGGCTAAGCACCTGATCAATTAGCTCCACAATCTGGGGCATTTGTGCTTCCTGAAAACCACGACTGGTAATTGCTGCGGTTCCCACCCGCATGCCTGACGTCACAAAGGGAGATTTGTCATCAAAAGGCACCATGTTTTTATTGACGGTAATATCCGCCTTTTGCAAGGCGCTTTCCGCCAGCTTACCGGTAATGTTTTTATTGCGCAAATCGATTAACATCAAGTGGTTATCCGTTCCTCCGGAAATGATTCCATAGCCTTTTTCAACGAATGCTTTGGCCATCGCTTTCGCGTTTCGTCCTACCTGCTGAATGTAAGTCAGGTATTCATCGCTCAATGCTTCCCCAAAAGCCACGGCCTTTGCGGCGATTATATGCTCCAAAGGACCACCCTGAGTTCCCGGGAAAACAGCCATATCCAATAAGGCCGACATCATTCTGACCTCTCCTTTCGGTGTTTTTAGTCCCCATGGGTTTTCAAAATCTTTCCCCATCATGATGAGTCCCCCGCGAGGGCCACGCAATGTTTTATGTGTCGTAGTCGTTACAATATGGCAATGGGGAAGCGGATTTTGTAGAAGTCCGCGGGCAATAAAACCTGCCGGATGGGAAATATCTGCCAATACGAGGGCGCCAATCTGATCCGCTACTTTACGGATAAACGCATAATCCCATTCGCGCGAATAGGCAGATGCTCCACAGATGATCAATTTTGGTTTTTCCTGTAAGGCTACTCTTTCCAATGCTTCATAGTCAATCAGGCCATCTTCTTTTTTAACGCCATAAAAGAAAGGCTGATACAACTTTCCTGAAAAGTTTACGGGAGAACCGTGTGTCAGGTGACCTCCATGAGAAAGGTCAAAACCCAGAATTTTATCGCCCGGCTGAAGAACAGCTAACATTACTGCGGCATTTGCCTGAGCGCCTGAGTGGGGTTGTACGTTTACCCACTCGGCCCCGAACAATTTCTTTGCCCGATCAATCGCAATATTTTCGATTTCGTCTACGACCTGACATCCGCCATAATAACGTTTTCCCGGAAGGCCTTCCGCATATTTATTGGTTAACACCGAACCGGCGCTTTCCATCACCTGTTTCGTTACAAAGTTTTCAGAAGCAATTAATTCAAGGCCGTGTTCCTGCCTGTTTAACTCCTTGTCGATTAAATCAAAAATTAAGGTATCTCGTTTCATCTTGGGGTAATATTTTTTGAGGTAAATGTAATCATTTATTATGTAAATCAAGTTGGAGCGGCCTCCACATCCTCCTGCATCTCCCTGTCGATTACACGTTTAATGAGCTAAATCCATCAAAAATTCTGACAGCCTCTTCTTCCACTTCTTCTATTTTTGGAAAAGAAGCGGAAAGGGAAAATTAATATTTATTTCACATTCCCGCAACGTTTTTAATAAAGTTTTAATTTCCTGATTTTAAAGGCTTTCGGAAAGCGTTTAACCGTTAACTAAATTTGAAACGATTCTTAACAAAAGTATTAAACAAAATACCGTACTTTGTGGTTTATTACCATATTTGAAGCATTGCATGGAAATTAAGACTGGTCCATTACTATCCACCATTCAGTATCCCGCCGATTTAAAGCAGTATAAAGAACAGGATTTAGAGCAGATATGCCATGAGCTGCGTCAATTCATTATTGATGTGGTGAGCGTAAACGGAGGGCATTTTGGAGCGAGCCTGGGGGTGGTGGAATTAACCGTTGCTTTACACTATGCACTGAATACTCCTTACGACCGGTTGGTCTGGGATGTAGGACATCAGGCATATGGACACAAAATTCTGACGGGAAGAAGAGCTGAATTCCATACCAACCGGATCATTCATGGAATCAGTGGTTTCCCGAAGATCAGTGAAAGCGAATACGATACGTTTGGTGTAGGGCATTCCTCTACCTCCATTTCTGCAGCTCTGGGAATGGCAGTCGCCTCCCACTATAAAGGGGAAAAAGATCGCCAGCATGTCGCAGTGATCGGAGATGGAGCAATGACTGCAGGCCTCGCTTTCGAAGGCCTTAATCACGCTGGGATTGAGCATTCAAACCTTCTTGTGATCCTCAATGACAACTGTATGTCCATTGATCCGAATGTGGGCGCGCTAAAAGAATACCTCACCAGCATTACCACCTCCAAATCATACAATCGTTTCCGTGAAGACGTGTCTCAGGTATTGAGCAAACTATCCGAACTGGGACCAAATGCCCATAAATACGTTAAAAAAATTGAAAAGAGCATTAAAGGGACCCTGCTCAAACAAAGCAACCTCTTTGAAGCCCTGAATTTCAGGTATTTTGGCCCTGTAGACGGGCATGATGTGAAACGTCTTGCCAACACCATCAAAGACCTTTCGGCCATTCCTGGTCCCAAGCTATTGCATTGTGTCACGGTAAAAGGAAAAGGCTTTGCGTTAGCTGAAAAAGATCAGACCAAATGGCATGCTCCGGGATTATTTGATAAAATTACAGGAGAAATAAAAAAGGCTCCATCAGAAAAGCCACAAGCCCCTAAATACCAGGATGTATTTGGACATACCCTGGTAGAGCTGGCAGAAAAGAATGCCCAGATCGTCGGCATTACTCCGGCAATGCCCTCCGGCTCGTCGATGAACATCATGATGAACGCAATGCCCGACCGCGCATTTGATGTAGGGATCGCCGAACAACATGCCGTTACTTTTTCTGCAGGACTGGCTTCTCAGGGACTGGTTCCTTTTTGCAATATTTACTCAAGTTTCATGCAACGGGCCTACGATCAGGTAATTCACGATGTCGCTATCCAGAATCTGCAGGTGGTGTTTTGTCTGGACCGCGCCGGATTGGCAGGAGCAGACGGAGCCACCCATCACGGGTCGTACGACATCGCTTACATGCGTTGCATTCCGAACCTGGCCGTGGCTGCTCCAATGAACGAAGAGGAACTCCGTAACCTGATGTATACGGCTCAATTGGAAAACCAGGGACCATTTGTGATTCGTTACCCACGAGGCAATGGGACCATGCCTGATTGGAAACGGCCGTTTAAAGCGTTGGAAATCGGGAAAGGCCGTAAAATTGCAGACGGCGAAGAAATCGCCCTGCTCACCATTGGACATACAGGAAATTTTGCCATAGAAGCTTGCAAAGAGCTCAACAGTGAAGGGATTTATCCCGCTCATTACGATCTTCGCTTTGTAAAGCCACTGGATGAAGCGTTGTTGCATGAAGTCGCGAAAAGATTTTCAAAGATCGTCACCGTAGAAGATGGCTGTCTTCAGGGAGGTATGGGAAGTGCCGTACTGGAATTCTTTGCGGATCACCAGTACCACCCCGAAGTGGTTCGGTTAGGAATCCCGGATGAAGTGATTGAGCATGGCGAACAACCTGAATTGTGGGCTTTATGTGGTTACGATGCCGCATCCATTATCCAGGCAGTGCGCAAAATCGCAGTGAGTCGAACCACCAAGATCATGGCCTCCTGAAATCGAAAGAGAAAAGATCACCTTAAGCACGCATTACGTTGGAAAAAACCGCTAAAATATTTGTCGCAGGACACAAGGGCATGGTAGGGTCGGCCATCTTGCGAAAATTACAAAAGGAAGGGTACGAGCACCTGATTACCCGCTCCTCATCCGAGTTGGATCTTCGCGATCAACAGGCAGTCGCCAATTTTTTTAAAGAAGAACAACCAGCATACGTCTTTCTCGCTGCCGCCAAAGTGGGGGGAATCATGGCCAATAATACTTACCGCGCAGATTTTCTATACGAAAACCTGGCAATTCAAAATAATGTCATTCACCAGTCGTATCTTCACCAGGTAGAAAAACTCCTTTTTCTTGGCTCGAGCTGTATTTATCCTAAGTTAGCGCCCCAACCCCTCAAAGAGGACTATTTGCTCACCGGCTTGTTGGAAGAAACCAATGAACCCTACGCCATTGCCAAAATTGCAGGAATAAAGATGTGTGACGCCTACCGTAGTCAATACGGCTGTCATTTCATCTCCGTCATGCCAACCAATCTGTATGGGTATAACGACAATTACCATCCCCAAAACGCGCATGTGCTTCCGGCGCTCATCCGGAAGTTTCACGAAGCAAAAGTCAATGGAAATAAAGATGTCATGATCTGGGGCACCGGTGCTCCCAAAAGAGAATTCCTGTTTGCTGATGACCTGGCCGATGCCTGCTATTTTCTGATGCAGACTTACGACGAAGCAAATCTGATCAACATCGGAACAGGAGAAGACCTCAGCATCCTGGAGCTGGCAAAGATGATTCAAAAAGTAGTGGGTCATGAAGGAGCGTTAATTTTTGATCCTTCCAAACCGGACGGTACCCCGCGCAAACTGATGGATGTCACCAAACTGCACGCGCTTGGCTGGAAACACCGTATCGAACTCCAAGAAGGGATTGAATTAGCGTATCAGGATTTTTTGCAGAAGCATCATTCGTAAATAACCTCCTGCCCGCATCTTCGAAATGAGTGCACATCATTCGGGCATCCTCATCGAAATCCGTATGGAACGATCAAAAATGTCTTGTCCTGCTATGAGTCGCCGAGCGGAGGCCATATCCTGTCGCCACGAAATCAAAGAAGAGCACCCGCTCGCAATTAGCCGGGCATTGGGAACAGGGCCTCCCATCCATTTAAACACCGAACCGTAGCGGCCATGCATTCCGCTCCATCCATTACCGAGTTATTCACCGGCGTAAGTTCTTAAAACAAGCTGCTGAAGCTCTTCCGGTGAACTCCTGAACATTCCCTCCTCTGCCCCGGCCAGCCTACTTCTTGATCCATCAGGAACAAACAAAAGGGGCATTTTTTCGCAGTGTCCCTCAGAAAAGGCAAGAAAATACGTAGACACGGCTGTGTAACGCACAACGAGAAGTTAAAAATCTGAATACAGATTTCTAAAACTACTCCGCAAACCAATCGTAAAGTGGGTGGTTTTCTCGTGCGACAAATCATTTTTCACATTCCGTATCAATCCCCCTACTTCCACACGCAAATGGTAAACAGGATTGATCACAAAACCTACTTTAGCCTCTGCGAATGTATCGTGTGTTTTCAAGCCATCACCGATCCGATACCCCTCCTCCCGGCTACGATCATTGTAGGAGCGCCAGATATCGCCGCCCCGATTCTCGCTATCGTCCATCCCGTACATCGCTCTATTCCATTGCAGCTGAAAGAACCAGCGCTTGTATTCGTAATTCCATAGCGTTACAAACTCCCTAAAATTTGCCCCTAAAGGATGTGCTAATGCCTGATTGTAATGTCCATAATTCAGCGTGGTAAACCGTTGACTATACATAAATGGACGAGCGGTATTATACTCAAGCAGGAAATTCAAATTTGCTACCTTAAACGCATCGAAACCTCTAACACCCACCTGATAAGCGAGCTTATTGGCCCAGGAGCCTTTGCCTGCTGTAATGTCCGAAAATCTGAATTCATCAATCACCAACTGTCCGTAAGCCGACATATTGGACGCGAACTTGTACTTTCCGGTTAACCCTAACAAGGCATTATCAGGGGAATAATTCATCCCCTCTATTGTCCGCAAAAAGATAATGGGATTTAAATAAGAAACGTCGAAACCCCGGTTACCCGCCGAATCGGCATCCTGCCAGATCACCGCATCAAAAAATCCCAGGGATAGTCGATCACTGACGTTCCAGTCTAAGAAATGGAATACTCCCCATTTTTTTCTAAACCCGTGTTCGAAAGATAACATCGGAGCCTTTAAATCCTGAAACTGTGCCCACATCGCGGTATACTGTACATTCCCTAAATGACCTTGTGCTTTTAAATAAGGGTATGCCGCAGCTACATCAGACAGGATCATGGAACGATAGCCATCGCCAATGAAATTCTTATCATGCCCCAGCGTAAAAGACACATATTTATTGGGGGTATAATTTAAAATGGCTGTGGCATAAGCCCAATCTTTCACGTCCTGAAACTGGCCTGTATGCATTTGTTTATCATTCACCATGCCCGGGATAATCTTCGTCTCTGCGATGTAGCGTGTCGTGTACGCGTTGAAGCGTGCGTTATTTTCGAAGAGACTGCTGTAAAAACGAAACTTCGTTCCTATCCGGCCACCTATCTGCACTCCGCGGGTATTCAGAAATGTGTTTAGCTCATTTGAGGCATCCCGTCCTACCTGGAGGTCCGGCAGGTAATCCAGATAGAAGGAGTAGTCCTCCTTGTTAACCTCCAGCAAATGTTCTTTCCATAATTTTCGCCCCACCCAGGTAGAACGGGGAGAGCCACTTCTCTGCGCGCTGTCTAATGCCGTTAAAACACCTGATGGGTATCCCTGAAAAGGCTTTAAAGCGGTATGAAAACGGGTCTGCGGACTGTATAATGTCCGGTTCAATTGCTGTGATTGATAATAGCTATAGGGAAGCAGCTCCTGGGCATTGACAAACAGGCAACAGCCACCAAGCAGCCATGCCATCAGACTTATTTTTTTCATAGATACGCTGGAAAATGCCTTTAACTTAATCTTTCTACCTCTTCATCCAATTCTTCAAATACCGAGTTTTTACTTTTAAACTCGCTAACCAGTTGCTTCATCGCCATCACCACACTTCGGTCATTATTTTCCTGAGCCCGGCCAATCAACTCATAAATCTTTGATTCAATTTCACTGAAATCGTATTCCCTGACACGCCCGATCATGATTTTTTCATGATGGGTAGGCAAGGTATTTTCCTGATCGTTCAGCAATTCTTCATAGAGCTTCTCTCCCGGCCGAAGGCCGGTAAAATGAATTTCAATATCCCGGTTAGGGACTAAGCCCGCCAAACGAATCATTTTGTTGGCCAACTCCACAATTTTCACCGACTTACCCATGTCAAAGATAAATACTTCCCCGCCTTTGCCCATACAGCCTGCTTCCAGCACCAGCCTGCAGGCTTCAGGAATGGTCATGAAATAACGGGTAATTTCCGGATGAGTCACCGTAATTGGACCGCCCTTTTCAATCTGTTGTTTAAAACGTGGAATCACGGAGCCGTTGGAGCCTAATACATTCCCGAAACGGGTAGTAATAAATTTCGTGATGGGTTTTACCTCCAGCTCATTGATGTAACTAAGGCCATTGCTGAAGATATGGCCATCTGTATGTAACGAGTTATTAAGTGCCTGCACATACATTTCCGCAATCCGCTTGGAAGCCCCCATAATGTTCGTCGGATTGACGGCCTTATCGGTAGAGACCATGACAAATTTCTTGACGCCGAATTTTACGGATAAATCCGCGATCGTCTTCGTGCCCAACACGTTGGTCTTCACAGCTTCCGAAGGGTTGTCTTCCATCAAAGGCACATGCTTGTATGCTGCCGCATGATAGACATACTGAGGATGGTAGGTTTCGAAAAGGTGCTGCATCCGTTTCTCGTCTTTCACATCTCCGACAAAAGCGTGGAAATTCAC
Source organism: Pedobacter sp. (assembly GCA_037190785.1). Lineage (GTDB taxonomy): Bacteria > Bacteroidota > Bacteroidia > Sphingobacteriales > Sphingobacteriaceae > Pedobacter. The sequence continues at coordinate 250,253 of JBBCJN010000003.1, forward strand.
ATGGCTATACGCTTCCGTCAGTTCCAGGTAAATGTAATGAAGGGCGGTCTCCGACTGGTCACAAAGGATGACCAGGCTGGTGTCAAAGCGCATCAACTGACGAACAATCTCACTGCCAATTGATCCCGCGGCACCCGTAATCAAAATCCGCTTTCCGGTTAGCTGCGCCTGAATGCCCTGAGTATCGATCTGAATGGGCTTCCGATTCAATAAGTCTTCAATATTGATCTGTTGAATTTGTTTGGTTTGAATCACCCCGCTAATCCACATCTCGGCAGGAGGAATGTTCAAAACATTCACATCATTCTCCAGACAGACATCCACAATATCGCTCTTCCGTTCATTCGGGATCGAATAGGTCGCAAAGATCAGCTCGTCCACCTCGTGTTCGGTGATCATCTGCTCTAAGCGATTGGCATTGAGAATTTTAATTCCATCAATGGTTTTTCCCACTTTGCGGAGATCATCGTCTACGAAAGCCACAATGGTTTTATGCACCTTTCCATCGTGTTCCAAAGTCCGTTTGGTGGCCATCCCTGCTTCTCCCGCTCCATAGATAATGACCTTTCGTTTATCAAGGGCCAAATTCTTGATGTACATGAAAAAGTACTTGATCAATACCCGGTAACTGATCAGCAACAAAAAAGTTAGCAGGCCGTTCATGAACAGGAGCTTGTTCGATACCAATGGCGCAAAGCCGGCTGCTATATAAAAAAAGTTGATTAAAAGAAAACTGATATTCGCAATAAACACCGCAAACAACACCCGGAAGGTATCCTGCGCGCTCGTGTAACGGATAATGCCCGAATAACTTTTTACGTTATAAAAGACAATGGCACTCAGCACCAGAATGATTAGTGAATTCCGGCTAAACTCCGCATACTCAAAATTCGGAAGCTCTAAATTGTGCCTTAATAAATAAGCCCCCAGGAAGGAAATGAAACAAAACCCTAAATCGAGAATGAAAATCACCCAGCGGGGAACGATATTGATTTTACCTATGATCATAACAGAGCAATACGCATATTCAAATATACATAATTGAAAGGCATAAACGTAATATTCGCATGATTTTAAATTAACACTACGTTAATACGCCTCTTAGATTAATTAATTTAACTAAAAAAACACTTCTTATTAAGAGTTCAATCGATGACTGCTTTAACGAAAAATCTCTTTTTAAATGGCCGTTAAAGAACAGCTATAGTTCCTTAAATGTTTCCATTTTAGAAATGTTTTTTACAAACAAGCGTGGGTGGTAGGAGTTAATTTTTGAGTGTCTTTATGACCTCCGGCTAAAAAAACGAAAAACTAAGTTTCGATTCTCATCAGCCTGGGCTTGATCCTGAGGTAGGCAATAACACCAGGCACCAAAGAGATCAACACCTTCATGGTGGGACTTAGGTCTGAAAGGACGACCAGTATAATCAGAAGCTGTAGAGTCGCGTACATCGCCGAGACCACTAAATGCGGCCATCTCCGCTCGTTAACCAACAGCTGATAGAAGTGCAACCGGTGTGCCTGAAAAATATCTTCTCGCCTCATTAGCCGGTGAAAGATGGTGAGTATGGAATCGATCCCGTAAATGGCCAGAAACAGAATATAGGTCGGGTTGTTTGTTTTCAAGATGAGCGTCATTAAGAGCCAGACCACCCAGAAAGCAAGGCTAATGCTGCCCACATCGCCGGCAAAGCATTTGGCAACGGGACGAAAATTATAGAATAAAAAAATCAGGGTAGCCAACAGTGGTGCCCAGATCAGGTAGGGATCCACGAAACTGGTCACTTTTAAATTAACGTATTGCAAGCCGCCAAGTACCACAAGGCTATAAGCGCCCGTAATTCCATTGATGCCATCCATGAAATTATAGGCATTGATCACCCCAATAACAAGGATATAAATCAGGACCATTCCCCAGATGGGGATCAGGTTAAACAGATTTAAGGAATAAAACAATACACTCACCGCAAGTAAATGCGTGAACAATCTGATTTTTTGAGATAAATAAAAATTATCGTCAATAAAACTCACGATGCCAATAAAGAGCAGCCCCACAATGGGAAGAGCATACGCGCTGTTGAAAAAGAGGACAGAAATGCCGGCAATCAGGTAAATAATTCCCGCGCCACTGATGGTATCCCTGTGGTGCGAGCTTCTCAGCCCCGGGCTATCGGTAATTTGATACCGCTGCGCAATCAACAGGTACAATCGCATCGCGCTCCATAATATGACGATAAGGTAGAGGTATATCATAAAAAAACAAGAAACTAATTTGGATACAGAATTCCCATTTCCATCTGAACAAGATTTTTTTTCCTTTCAATAATCATTCCGTTTTTAAGCAGAGCAATGATTTATTGCATGGTGTTTCGTACATGTGCTGCAATCCGGAGCAAATCAGCTTCCGTCAGGTTGGATCCCGAAGGGAGGCATAATCCTTTTTCAAACAACGCTTCTGCCACTCCGTCGCCATAAAAGGGACAATGGGCAAAAACAGGCTGTAAGTGCATGGGTTTCCACAGAGGGCGGCTTTCGATGTTGTCTTCCTGAAGCGCCTCTGCCAAGCCTGTCCTGCTCACTCCTTTCGTGAGAGCCGGATCAATGAGAATGGTCGTTAGCCAGCGATTGGAAAAGAAACCCTCGGGCTCTTCTATGAAAGAAATGCCTTCAATCTCTGCAAACTGTTGTTGATAAAATTCATAGTTTGCTCTGCGTTTCGCGATCCGGTCATCCAGCACTTCCATTTGTCCTCGTCCAATGGCTGCACACACATTGCTCATGCGGTAGTTGTACCCAATCTGGCTGTGTTGATAATGCGGCGCATCATCCCGGGCCTGTGTAGCCAGGAATCGGGCCTGGTGGATCAGTTCTTCTTCATCCGAAAGCAATGCTCCCCCACCCGAAGTGGTAATGATCTTATTCCCGTTAAAGGACAATACTCCCATTCGACCAAACGTCCCCATTGGCTTTCCATTCAGTGCCGACCCCAGGGCCTCCGCGGCATCTTCAATGACCGGAATGTCGAAATTTCCGGCAATCTCCATAATCCGATGCATGTTGGCCGGCATCCCGTACAAGTGTACCGGAATAATGGCTTTTGGTTTCTTCCCCTTTTTAAGTCGGTCTTCAATCGCGGCTTCCAGGGCCTCCGGACACATGTTCCATGTTTCGTGCTCACTATCTACAAAAACCGGCGTAGCACCCAGGTAAGCGATCGGATTGGCACTGGCCGAAAAAGTCATGGACTGACAAATCACCTCATCGCCGGGACCTACTCCTAACATAATCAGCGCCAGATGAAGCGCTCCGGTGCCGGAACTTAATGCCGCAGCGTGCTTGGCACCGGTATAACGCACCAGATCCTCCTCAAAACCATTGACATGCGGCCCTAAAGGCGCGATCCAATTGGTCCTAAAAGCTTCATTGACATATTGCTGCTCTTTCTCGCCCATGTGTGGGGAAGAGAGCCATATTTTGGTGGATAGGGAAGAATTCATAAAACTTTCAAATATAAGCCGTTTTAGAGTGAATTGAAACACAAGTGTACATATTTTTAAGACTTCGTTCAAATAAGCGGGAAAAGAGAGGAATAAACCGGGAAATACAGCAGCTGCTCAGGGAGGCAGGGCATTAGCTCCTGAAGCCAGTAAAAAGCACTTCACCTGCTTGAATATCGCCTCACCCGGCGATTTGGAGCTCAAGGGTAGCGATGCACTGCGACAGAGTGACCAGGATGGTCTGTTCATCCACCTAAAAGCCGGAAAATAGGGCATCCAGACACTTTACAAAGGATATTCCTGCCTCACATTGCGCATGATTGTTATTTATAACGCGTGTCATTTATCTGCTTTATCCTAAAAAAATTAGTTTTTTTTTGTATATTGCATGGATATCATGAACAATTCGATCACTATTGCCAACTACTTTCTTAAAAAATCCTTTGAGGAAGGCATTGAAGTCAGCCCTATGAAGCTGCTTAAGCTGGTGTATATTGCCCATGGATGGCACTTGGGTCTGTTTGATTCAGAACTCATTTCCGAACCAACCGAAGCCTGGAAATATGGCCCGGTAGTACCCTCCGTTTACCACCGGTTTAAAAGCTATGGAACAGACCGGATTACCAATATCGAGTTTCCATCGGCCACTGCTAAAAATGAGTTTAACCAGCTGTTGGCAGATAAAGACACCACTTCATTTCTGGACAAGATATGGGAAGTCTATAAGCCCTATTCAGGCGGGCAATTATCAGATCTGACACATCAACCGGATACCCCCTGGCACAAAACATGGAATGAAAATGGCGGGAATCTTACCATGGGAGCCATCATCCCCAATGAAACGATCAAGGCTCATTACAAAGAAAAATTTAATCTCTAATTCCGATGAGATCCGGGACGGAAAAAGCGGCTCTTTTAAACAAAATCAAAGCACCTGAAAAGGTGGCTCCTTCTGACCAGCTTCTCCAGGCCAGGGAAGAAAAGGAATTGTTCGACATTCAAGTAGAAAAAGATCAATCCCGGCACACGAATCATTTAACCGTCCTCTCAATCTGGGTACTTGGGATAGCCGGGCTCGTCCTGTTGCTCCTCAGAATGTATCATTTTCTTACACCGCTCTCCTGGCAATGGCTAAACGCGGATCAAATTCAAACGCTCGACAAACTGTTGTTCAGCGGCACCCTGGGCAGCATTCTCGGCAAATATGGCGGCTCCGTTTTCTCAAAAGCCAACTCCTAAACAACAGCAAATTCACCATCCGTTCTCCGGCAGCTCCCGAAGTTTTTGAAATGAGGTGCCTACCCGGTCACCTCCCGGGTCAATTCATCATCAAATCAGGCACATACCGGAAAATGGGTATATTGTTTATTTAAAATATTTACTATCTTTAGTTTGTTTTACCAGATAAATTAATGCTCTTCCAATTCCTCCTCAACGGACTGATTAGCGGTTTCCTATACGCGCTTCTGGCCATGGCCTTTGGCTTGGCGTATCATGCCACGAAGATTTTCCACATCGCCTATGCAGGATTGGTGGTGGTCTCCTCCTATCTGTATTACACCTTTGCGGTGCTGCTCGGATGGCCCTGGCTGGTTAGCCTGCTACTAACCATAGGGCTGGCAGGCCTGATCAATGTGTTGACAGAGCGAACTATGTACGCCCCACTGGAGCGTCGTCGGGCTTCGCCCAACAGCCTCCTGATCGCTTCGATCGGCCTGTTCATTATCCTCACCAACCTGATCGCCCTGTTTTTCGGAAACGAGATCAAAACCCTGTCGCCGGAGTGGAGACCAGCCTTTCACTTCGGCCAGTATATTGTGACCTATATGCAGGCCGTGCAGGCTGCTGTGTCTATCGCCACCATCACCGCTTTAATGATCTTGTTCAATTATTCGGGCCTGGGCCTGCGCCTCAAAGCGCTGAGTTATGATGCCACGCTGTTTGCTGTTTTCGGAAACCATCCCGGTCATTTGCGGATGCTGCTTTTTTTCCTCTCCGGAGGCCTGGGAGCCCTGGTCTCGATCCTGATCAGCGCAGATGTAGGCTTTGACCCCTATTTCGGCATGTCCTTATTGCTCAACGCACTGGTAGTCATTATTTTCGGCGGACTTGGAAGTTTCAAAGGCAGCCTGGCCGGTGGTTTAATCCTCGGGCTATTGCAGAGTTTATCGGTGTATTTTTTCGAGGCCAGATGGGAAACCACCATTACCTTCCTCTTACTCGTCCTGTTGCTGTTGTTCAGACCCCAGGGATTGTTTGGGGTAAAACAAAGACTGATTTAAGCCATGGATTACCTGCTACATATCCTGATCCTGATGGGCATCTACAGCATTCTCTGTATGGCCGCCCATATGCTGACCGGACTGACCGGAAAGATGTCCCTCTCTTACGCTGCCTTTTATGGCATCGGCGCCTACATGACCGCTTTGTGTGTGTTGTATTTCGGCTTCAATATCTTTGTTTCTCTTCTCCTCATCCTGGCGGTTAATTTCGTTCTTTCGCTGCTCATCGCTTTGCCCTCTTTAAGGCTCAAAGGTGATTATTTCATCCTGGCCACGCTGGGATGTCAGCTCATCGTCTATAACGTCCTTTACAACTGGACAAGCGTGACCCGTGGGCCTTTCGGCATTTCGGGAATAGCCAACCCGGTCATTGCCGGATCACTGCGCCTCGATTCACCCCTGACGTACCTGACCTGCGCCACCGTGGTGGCCCTTCTGGTAGCCGCGTTTAACCACAGGCTCATTCATTCTCCGCTGGGCAGGGTATGGCGAGCCATCAAAGACGATGAATTATCCGTCCTGTCGCTGGGCCGGAATGTCAACCGGCACAAGGTACTTGCCTTTGCCGTTTCTGCTGCAGTTACCGGCACGGCCGGCTATCTCTATGCGACCTATATTTCTTACATTGACCCGACTTCCTTTACCCTCGACGAGAGCATCTTCATCCTAACGGCTTTGCTGATCGGGGGAACGGGAAATACCAAAGGGCCCCTGCTGGGTGCCGTATTTGTCGTGCTGGTCCCGGAAGTGTTGCGCTTTGTGGGCCTGCCGGACAGCATTGCCGCCCCAATGCGGCAGCTTATTTATGGAGGACTGCTCATGTGGGTGGTATTTTTCAAACCCAATGGCCTCGCCGGTAAATCACCATACGCTTAACACGATGAAAAAAATGCTCTCTATTCACGATGTACATAAAGATTTTGCGACCACTTTTACCGGGATGGCCGGCAAAAAAGAGGTGGAACAGGCCGAAGTGCTGAAGGGCATTACGCTGAGCATAGACCCGGGCACTGTTACGGCTATCCTGGGCACCAATGGCAGTGGCAAGAGTACCTTATTCAATGTCATCAGCGGGCTGCTGCCCCCCAGCAAAGGAACGGTGACCTACCATCACCAGGGCCGGGCCTACTACTTACACCGGATCCCGGCCTACCAGCATGCCCGGATTGGCATTGCCCGGCTTTTCCAAGGGAGCAACGTTTTCGACCACCTGACGGTGCTCGAGAACATGTACATCGCCGATGACAATAGTTATGGGGAATCGTTCTGGCAACTCCTCAGTGGCCTTAAAAAACAGGAAGCCCGAAGGGAGGCCGCTGCTGCCGCCATCCTGCACGACTTACTGGGGCCCGGCAACCCTTTATGGGAGAAAAGAAACGAGGCTGCTGGCAGCCTGTCTTTAGGGCAACAGCGCCTGCTGGCTTTTGCCCGCCTGTTGATGAACAAGCAGGCAAGCCTTTACCTGCTGGATGAACCTTGTGCCGGCGTAAACCCCACCATCCGGAAAACAATGATACAGATGATTCGCCGGCTCCGGGAAGGGGGCAAAACGGTGGTGCTGATTGAGCATAACCTGGACTTTGTAGCAGCCTGCTGTGAAACGGCCTGCTACATGGAAGAAGGCAAAGTACTCTACCACGAGGCAGTGGCCGCCATCCTGGCCCGAAGTGAATTAAGAGAAAATTACCTGGGAGAAAAAAAAACATCCGACATTGACTAGTTTATTAAACATCCAACACCTCAGCGCCGGCTACAAGCAGGGCCAGCCGATCCTGGAAGATTTTTCCCTGCAACTGGGTGAGGGAGAACGTGTAGGCATCACCGGGCAGAACGGAAGTGGCAAAAGCACCCTGGCGAAAGCCATTTTAGGCATGGCGCCATACACCGGGGGGAGCATTTTATGGCAGGGGAGGGAACTCCTGAAACACCCTACACATGAAATACAGCGGCAGGGCATCGGGCTTTTTATGCAGGGGGGGCGGGTCTTCGGGAGCCTGACCGTGGAAGAAAATTTAAAATTTATTTTAAAAGAAAGAAAAAATCTTATCTTTAATAGAGAAATAACGCTTTCAAAAATTAACGCCATGGGATTTTTTGCAGACCAACGACGGATGCAACTGCCTGCTTCGCACCTTAGCGGTGGAGAAAGACACCTTCTGGGCCTCGTCATGACCCTGATGGCCAACCCCCACATGAAATTACTGATTGCCGATGAACCCAGCGCCGGCCTGGCCAAAGGCATGCAGCAGCAACTGCTGGATATCATGGATAATGCATTGAGGCAAGGCAATACGTCACTGTTGCTCATCGAGCAAAATCATGACTTCCTCGCAACGCTCACTCACAAAACGCTTAACTTAACCAAAACATAAAAACAATGAAAAAGAATCTAATTTGGATTGTCCTCGGGCTATTAGCAGCTATTTATGGAGGCTATTATTTATATACGAATAATAGCGGGGCAACAAAAAATGAAAAACTTAAAGTTGGAATCGTGTTACCATTAACTGGCGAAATGTCTTTTTATGGTGAGCTGTTAAAAAATTCCTTTCAAATGTCTATTGATACCGCCAAAGTAGAGTATCTATTTGAAGACAGTAAGGGGGAAATAAAAGATGCAATAGGTATAGTTAATAAGTTTATTAGTATTGAAAAAATTGATGTTCTAGTTACTTTTTTACCACCGATTTGTGAGGCCGTAAATCCGATTGCAATTAAGAACAAAATGCTCCACTTTACCTTTACACAGAGTCCATCGATAGCAACTGGAAATGATTTTACTCTTAAACATTGGGCAGCTTCTGAAGACGAAGCTTTAATTTTTACTGAATTTATTAAAGGAAAATCTCCTAAAAAAGTTGCGTTCCTGAGACACTTGTATCCAGATGCGGATTTAGCTTTTAACAAGATTTCGAAACCTACACTGGAAAAAGCTAAGATTTCAATAGTTGACGTACCTTTTAGTTTGGAGACAAGGGATTTTAAGAACTTAACAGCAAAAATAAAAGGATCAGACCCTGATTGGACTGTTGTTCAAACTTTAGCCTTTAATTATAAAAACATTTTAACTGATTTTAGAAATGCAGGACTGATCAATAATGTAATCGGAGATTTAAACTATTTCAATGTAAAAGACCTTAATGATTTCAATGATAAAATATACGAAGGTATACCATTTGTCAATATGACATTAATAACGAGTGAAAAATATAAAGAGTATCTGAATATTTATAAAGCGAGGTTCGACAAAGAATCGACTGTTTTTGGGGTTTTTGCATATGATTTAGGCTTAGTTTTAAATAGCATTGATAAAAGTAATATCTCTAAGAAGGCTGTAATTGATTATTATAGAGACAATAAAATTGACGGTTATGGGGGAAGAATTACTTATGATCAGCATGGGAATCTGAAATTAAAATATACAGTTTCTCAGTATAAAAATGGGGAAATTGTAAGTTATGAGTAACAGAGGTATTGGTCATTTTGACAATCTTGATAAATTTCTGGAAAACGAACTAATAGGCCAGCTTGGCATAGTACGTCTAGACTACGGTTTTTATAACTCTAATAATAATTCTTGGAGTGAGGACGGCCGTTATTACCTAGATAACTCTAATACTGAATTATGCCATGAGAAATTAAATAAATTCTTCTTAATCAAATTAAAAGAACTACCAGTCGCCTCTTTGGTAAAGTACTTCAATCAGGCCAATGAGGACCTTCATAATAATATAGAAAAAAAAATACTGGAAATCTTTCCGAACTATCTTAAAACCGAAAATAGGGGTGAATCTTTATTAACCTGTACATTTTGTTATGACCATTCTCTCTGCGAGTTCGTTGATATTAATCAAGACCAAAAGGGAAGAAGTAATATCTATAACTCTATTGTATACAGAGAACACCCTATAGACTTAGAAACATTAGACCTACATGAGGAAGAAAGTACGTATTTTGAAAATCTTGATATTCCATTTGATAAAATAAGGGACTATGATCAAGGCTATTTGAACAAGTTCAAACTTTATCAAAAAGAATTTACGAAGGCGCTCTTTAGCTATTATACCCATTTAAATGAGAAAATACAACTAAGATACGCGACTATTGTATTAGCCGCAGTCAAAAAGGCGAAAGGGATATACATCTCTCATTTTATAGCAGCTTTTTCCGATAACATTATGTTTATCAAAGATTTAAGATTTCGGCTATTGGTTCAAACAATAGGAGAAATAAGACATCGAAAATTTGTAGAAGAACTCCAAAGGCAAAATAAACAGGAAGCAATCAAATCTGCCAAGGCAGCCATTATGTCGCGCAATATGAGCCACAATCTGGGCAGCCATGTTATCTATTATCTAAGGCAGTACCTAAATGGCGACACTAAAGAATTAGCAGAACTATTACAAAACCTTAACATAGAAGAAAAAGGAGAAGATATTAAAGTTTCGTTTGGTGAAGACCCCCTTACTGGCATCTCTAAAAGTATTGTGAATAAAAGCAAATTTGAATTGCCCTTTTTAAGAGGTATAGGAACATTTTTGACCTATTTGCAGGAGAGACAGGATTTTATTGCTTCTATAGCCACCGACTCCATTCCTTCTTTTACCACGGTAAATTTTAAGGATTTTATCGTTGATAATCTTTTACGTGATAAAAAGGCATCTAGACACAGGGACAATACGAGGCAAGAAAGGAATATTTTATTAAATTATATTGCAAAATCTGAAAATACCGATATCGTAATCACATTTAACGGGACTTCATTAGACGAGTCGATATCTGTTCAGGGGAGGAATGATTTATACAAAATCATGGTAGATATTCCTGGCGGTATTCTGGGACGACAGGCATTTTATTCAATAGTTGAGAATATCATTAGAAATTCCGCTAAGCATAGTACAGTTAATCAGGAGAAAAAAGAATTGAAATTAGATATATCAATTGAAAAATCGGGATATAATACAGAATACTACGGTGTAACCATTTGCGATAACCAGAAAATATCAAAAACAACGAAAAAGAAACTACAGTGTTATTTATTAAATGATCAGCTCATCGATAACGAAACATATAAATTAAATGATGACCATAAGGGAATCAAAGAAATCTTAATCTCAGCGCTATGGCTCACGGGGAAGAATATAATGGATGTCAAAGATGAGAACCGGAGCAAATATATTGACATCATAAACCTGGAAAAGGATGATAATTTGGCATATCGCTTTTGGCTGCTAAGAACCAAAAAATTACTAATCATAGTAGATACAGAGTTAGCTGAAACCCAAGCTGATGATATAGAGTTTAAAGTAATTTCAATATCTACATTTTTTCTTGAGGAACAGGATAATTTTAAACGATTCAGTCGATATGGTATTGTCATAGATGCTACGAAAGACGGAATAAACCATCATAAAAGTGGCCTTGCTACAACGATCATCTTTAGAAGATATTTCAAAGTTCATCGCTCTGAACTTTTTCACGATCCATCAAACAGCATAAAACTGGATGAAGACAGTTATATTAGATATTACCTAATGTATCTCCAAAAACAATATGGTAATACCCATTTCCAGGGTATTTTTGAAAGTGTGAAATTTGAGTTCAACATCAATACCAATGATACAGGCTCAAAAACGAGACCTGCACACTTCGAATTACCGGAGATTAGACGTTGGTTCAATTTGGAAAAAAATGCTCACGAAATTTCAATAGAAAAAGGGATCGGAGAAAGTGTCGTTTACAAAGAAGTTGGAGCAAAACAGATAGCATTTCTTCGACATTTGGAAAACAACCCGAATGAATTGTTTATAGATGGTTTCGATATAAATTCTGACAGGTCAAGAACAATTGAGAAATTAAAAAAGATAAAACAGGAATTTATATCTATAGAAAGCATTACAGGTAACAATGCTTCTTTTAGCATGATTTCTGATGCCATTTTTAATGATGAATGGGCTCTAAAGCAATTAGAAGCCGCCTTTGCTAAAGTTTTAATTATCGACGAACGTCTGTACGACACTTACAATCCTAAAACGCATAACTTCAACACCTCAGAACACAGTACTCATATTAAACAGCAGATATTTGATCTATTAAATGAGGTCTTTGTTTTTCCTAAAGAGTCCAATTGCGAAAATCTGAACACCGCGAATTCTGATCAACTGCTGTCTATTTTCGCCTATGCGGCTCATTCTGGAAAACATCCTCGAGTCATAGAAATACTACGTGAAAGTAACATCCGCTTGGAAAAGGTCGAGTTAAAGCTGGACAAGTTTCATGAACATTACATATCTTACATAATTAAGTTAAGAGCGATATTAAATACTGAACAAAAGTCATATATGGATTTTAAAAGGGCCTTTATATTCAGTTTAAAAAATATAGACGTTGCCACACTGAAAGAAAAAAAGTTAGAAAATATATGGGGTGAAGAGTTGGGTTTAATAGACGAAAATGGCTCCATACACATCAATCAAGCCTATCATTACATCTCTATTCACCAAGGAATTATCGACAAACTGTTCAACATCGTTCAAAATGACAGCAACGATAAAGCAAAATATTTTGAATCAATTTTGGCAGAATTCAACAATAAAGCATTGATTAAAAGCATTGTACATACCGGAAGAGGCAAACCGAATTATATCGAAGGAGTGTCCGCTTACCAGAGTTTATCAGATTTGGATCAGGCATTGAGGGAATCAAAGATTAATATCATTGACTATTTTATATCTGCGTCTTATGAATCAAAGCCTTGAATCCACCTTTTACATCTTTGAAAATGGTGAATATCTACATTTTCAAGCCCGTTTATGCGATTCTATCATGGTTATCGGTTTAAACGAATTAGAAATTGGGGGTGATCATCGTCTCAACCAAATCATTTTGTTTAGCAGAGATCTGCAACTTATAGAATTTGTTGATGAAGAATCTTCCAAATCTATAAAATTGAATTTTTTCCTCCACTCCAGCGATCACGGATTTGGCACAAAATCCCATTTTGAAATTTCCAAAGCTGATAGAGCCGATTTTTGGATAAACCGAAAAACTGAGAGATATAATGAAGCCCTTGAAGAAAAGGGAATACAAGCCAGAATAGAAGCCAATGTGGTGTTTTTTAAGCATGGAAACTGTCCTGCTTTTAAATTGTTCTCGGATGCTTACAAGTCGCTTAAAAATAATAATGAGGCGTTGTTCTTTGAGAAGTTAAAGTTATTGTTTCACATTTTTGATGATCAAAAAAGGGATGATATCAGGGAACGAATCATTCACTGTATCCTTGAGAAAGATGAAATTGATACTGATCTAAAAGCATTAATAGCTCAATATTATGTCTGACATTACGTACGCTTATTCCATCAATAATAATAATGTGCAGACCTGGGATACTGCCTTCCCAGAACAAAGTTTACTTCATTTATTTGGAGAGGATGGTATAGTAAGTAACTATCTCAATAGAATTGAAAATGCTCCAATGATAAAAACGAGAGTCGTTTTCACGGACTTGTCTTCGTTAATGGATAATGCATTATTTAAAAGCATCCTGACCTATAAAGAGGAAAAAGATCTTGGTGAGAGTATCTTTTATCCACAAATATTTATTGGTTGCCACAATATCGAAGAGATAAACTACAAGCAGGAAAATGAACTAAATAATTTTGTTAAGAAGATAAATGCATTAGACAACAATATTTATACTTATTACATCCCACTCCAAGAGAAAAGCAAACTTGAAATAGAATTAAAAAGATGTATCCAGCAGATCAATGAATGTGTTAAAAGAGGCTTGTATCATTTAGAAGTAACAAATGAGTATTACGATTTAGTAGTAAGACTTTCAGAAATTAACTCTTTAAATGGTAGCCACAATAATTCTGTTGTCCCCTTTGTATTTACCAGTGAAACCCAAAAACATAGGATGCTGAGTAAATTATTAACAGATACCAGCAATAGTTGTGTACGAGCCACAACAGGTGTTCTGAATATCTTACTCATTGATGATCATGCGGAAAAGTCTTTAAAGGGATTAGGTGATTCATCAGAGGTGTTTAAAAACAAAAGCGAGTTACTCGATTTGATACTTAAGGAACTATCGAGTGAGTTTGATCTAAGGCTCAGGTTCCAAATCAAGTGCATTTCTAAACCGGATATCGCATTGTTGATGGGGCATACCCCTGATATTATTCTTTTAGACTACAATTTCAATAATAATAAATCGGGTGTAGACTTTTTCAATGAATTGGTTGGAAAGAAAAAAGAAGAAGTGCCTCGAGGCCCGTTTGATAAATTCTGGATATTTCCGATCACTTCATTTTCCAATGCTTTTATTGATGAAATACGAAGTTTTGGATTAGGTTTTATAGATAAGAGGTATAAGTTAAGCAGAGGTGCTGATTTCATTAATACCCCTTATCTATTTAAATATTATTTTTCTAAGATGGTCTTAGAAATTATAGAGACTGCTTTGGAAACTCAACAACATATCACTACTATTTCAAAAAGCATACAAAAAGTAAGCGAATGGAAGCACCTTAAACATATGCAGGATTTTGCGAATATTTCATTCCGTGAGCACTTTATTAAAAGAGAGCATGTCGACTATTTGTTGAGTGCCCAACACGGCATATTGAAGGGTATCAAAGGAGACGAAATCAAATGCCTCCATTTCAAACAGCAACTTAACTTCTATGAACAACTCCTTTATAACCTGGCTTACCGTAATTATGAGGGCAATGAGGAGATCATCATCTTTTATGACCTATTGAAGAAATCGCTAAATAAACATGAAACATCTCAGCTTCAATAGTGTTAGAGGACACTTTGCGTATGACGCTGACCGAAGCAGCATTAGTCCAGGTAATTATTTCTATAACTATCTACATCATTTTAATAATGACGAAGATGAGAAGGCCGAGCATCATCAAAGGAGCATATATCTTGTCATAGAACCGCATGAAATCACCCTCAAGGAAGAGGTGTTGGTTTATAAGCATCCGGATAAAGCTGACTTAATATCCACTCGCTTTAAAAATCTTTTGGTCGTACCCACAGATACCAGTCATCGTAATTTTGCTGCTATTGAAACCAATCTCATTCGACTCCAAAATGAGAGATCAAGTACTGAGTGCGAACATGCGAAAAACACCTTTGAATTGATTTTACTGGGTTTAGTGGAGGACTTATATGTAAACCAGTATTTCAGGGAATGTGGCAATGTACAAAAGGTAAAATCTGCATTAGAGCATATTCCACTTATCCAAGGTATTATCCTGAAGTCGCTGTTTGATTATTATTACCCCGAGAGTATTTCCAATGATCGCGATTTCAGGAGTACTTATAAACGTAAAAATTTTGAAGATGCCTACCTGAGCTACAGTCGCTTTTTGTCGCAGCCCAGTCACGAAAAGCTTTTCTTGAAAGGGGGATGGTTTGTAAAAAAGGAAAGTGGGAATTTAGACAGTGAACTAAATCGCATAGAGCAATGCTATCTTCAAGTTAACAAAAAAGATAAATTAATCTTTATAGAGCCGGTGAATACTAAGCAAATTTTGAAACGGTATGGCATAGTTGATATATTGCAACTCATACTCCCCAAAAGTTGGGTATTTTTTCGTATCCTTTTGTCATTGCTTGTATTCTTTGTTCTGGGAGATGTGATTGTTTTTAATAATCCGATAACATTGGCCTCCTATCAATCTTTTGCAGAAACCGGCATGTTGATCAGCGGGCTTTTTTTTTCGCTCTACACGGTATGGGTTATTATTAGTATTATAAGTAAGAAGCAGTTCGATAAGAGTGCTTTAGGATTATTCCTGCCTCGTCTAACCATAGCCATTCTTTCGGGCTGGTTGGTGTTCTTGACAGCGGAGGAGTTGTTGAAAATAGACATGGATATCGGCGGTTGGTTATTAGTGGCCATAACTTTGCTAACATTTATAACAACTATCATTTTCATGGTATTTGAGATAAATGAATATGCGCCTTCCATGATTCAATTCGAAGTTCTAAAGAGAGCATTAGTAGTCACAGGTTTGGCGTTTGTGGTATCTTATACATTCGGCTTCTGGGTAATGTCACACATCAATGATAAATATCTATCCGTAGATAATTTTTTAGTTAATGAATCAAAATTCATGAAAGAATTCGCGGAACAGCAACAGTTCTATGAAGAAACAATCAATTCATTAAAACATGAGTCCAATGAAATCTTTGAATCTTCAAGCCGTCTACTCCCTGATCGTCTAAAGGAGATAACGGAGGTTAGAAAAATAGACTCGATATTCAAAAAAAGCATCACGAATTATACTGATACCCTAACTAAAACCCAGAAAAACCCAATGACGTCAATAAACGCTGATACAAACCGACTGGTCTTAGTTAATCATCTCCAAAGCGCTTTGGCCTCCTTTAAATCTCCGAGTTACTATTTCAGGGAATACTTGGCAAAAAATGGTGTTGTGGATGTTAACGAGACAAAAGTGTATACGAAGCAATATGCATTTTTATTGAATAAAACGACATTTCCAAATATGCTTCTTACGCGTGCATTGTTAGCAATGTTTATTGGCATATTCTTTTACTTGATCATTCAGGACAAAACCATTACTGAACCTATTTAGTATCTCAAGTTTATTCATAGGTCAATATGATGCATTCTTAACACAAAAAGAGCTCCCCTCCGCATGGTAATTTTCTGCCAGGGGCGTCCCCCTGACAGAAAAAGATCCTCAGACCACGATCACTTCACCCACATAGCGGGTATTGGATTTCAGCAACTTGGTGGCTATTCCTGTAAAACTGAGGTACACGTGGATGTGTCCCAGGAAGTCTGCAGGCAGGGCCACTGTATAAACCCGTGCTTCCCGCTGAGCCACACGCGGCGCTTTGATAAATCGACCCTGTGTCTCATTGTACACCAGAATGGTGGCCATATCGTCCAGGCGGTGGTACTTTCCCTCCAGCTCGGCGTTTGTCCAGGTAATTTCGAGACCTGCAGGCGCTTCATCCGTCACCGATACGTTTACCGAATGCGGAAGATCTACTTTGCCCTGACTGTAAGAAAGCCGTTCAGGATCAATCGAAAAATCCGGCGCGGCACCCCGCACTGCCGATTTCAAGTGGTAAGCTACCGCGCGGTTCATGGCGGTACGGAGATCGCCCGGCGAATGGAATCCCTCCTCAATAAGCTCCTGAAGAGGACTTAAAAAAGACGTGACCATTCCAAATTTAAGCCGCTGTTCTACCTGTAATGCGGTAGGTGCCTTGCCACTACTGCGGGGCAGGGCCCGGATTACATCCAGTTTGCGCCAGTAAGCGCCCACCACCGTTCCGGTCTTTTTCCGGAATCCACCCAGGATCCCGTTTTTAATGATTCCCATGTTTAAAAAATTTAAAATGAATAAATAAACCAAGCGCCATTTCGCGTAGCGGCGTCCGGATCGCCCGCTTGCCGGTGGCGCTTGACAAAGAGAAACATTTCGAGGGATAAAACAGGGTGCCCCGGGTGCCGCGTATGGGCAGCACCTACCGGATAAAGACGCGTTTAAAAAGCCTGCAGACCAAAAAAATCCTTTTGTTTTTTTAATTTATCCGCATCAATGCCCAGGTAGGCAGCCAATTCCTCCTTGGTCACCAGCTGGTGGGCCTCCTTTTTTAACGCTGTGCGCAGTTTACGCAGCAATTTCTGGGCCGTCCGCAGATTTCGTCCCGTCAATCTGCTGATGTCTTTGGGGTAAATACAACATCTTTCCAATCGTCATTCTCCTTCGCTTAAAGCCTATCAAAAACCCTGCTCAATGGACTCTATGCCCGGCCTATTGGCTTCATTCTTTCGTCACGGCATTTTCAAGGCAGATCTGTCCGCTAATTTTTTCTTCCACAGCCCATCTCTGCGATCGGGGATGATGCGCTTTGGGGAAAAAAGCGTACAAATGCGTACAAACATGTACAAAAGCGAAGCGCCCTCCGGATTTCCGCCACACATGCCTTACCTTCAGCACAGGGAATCGTCACAGGATGCCTGACATTGGCTTAATTTAATGGCTGGTCACTTCCTGGTTTTGTCCTGCTCAGCTCCTGCTCAGCTCCTGCTTTGCTTCTGCCTGGCGTAGTATGCATTCGGGAATTATCCGTAAGGAATGTAGGGGGCATGTAGGACCTGAACAGTAGCAAAGCAGGAGTTGTTATCCGTTATACTTAAACCATTACCCATGGCAAAACTGATCAAAGGTATCTTTGGCCCCCTTAGCGGAAGGATCGGGGCACTCGTGGGGTCTTCCTGGAAAGGAATCCCTTACATGAAAATGAAAAATGTGAAGCAGCCGAAAACAAGCCGGAGCCCGGCGCAGATTGCTTCCCAGGAAAAGTTCCGGTTTATGAAACAATGGCTCAGTCCGTTCCGGGTATTTATCAACATTGGTTTCCGGGCAAAGGCGCACCGTTGTACGGAGGAAAACATGGCTTTCAAAATCAACTACCACCGTGCATTGCTGGGCAGCTACCCCAATTTTTCTATGGATTATAGCCTGGCGCTTTTTAGCAAAGGCTTACTTGCCCCGCCCCTTTCACCCACCGTGCACTTTATCTCTCCGGATACCTTGCAGCTGAAGTGGTTGTACAGCCACCTTCCAAATGAAAATTTCGACGATCAGCTGATGCTCATTGTATACGCGCCCCTTCTTCATCAAACAGACGGATTGATTGGCGGCGTAAACCGCAGCGAACGGCAAAAGGAATTTAAGCTACACGAGGCTTTCAGAAGACAGTCCTTACATGTGTACATGAGTTTTGTGTCTTTTAAAAAAACGGAGGTTTCGGACAGCGTTTATCTCGGTGAAATTACAAGCTGATGAAACATTTAATGAACGCACTCCACCGGGAACTGGGTATACTCGGCTCATCGGCTACCGCAGACCGCTTGTCCCACGTGGAAAAGAACCCTGCCGTTTGCGGAGATATTCCGGCCATCACTGCGTCCTGTCTGAAAAAGATGCAGGACTGGGTATTGACCAACATAAGAAAATCGCTGCTCCGTCGTCACTTTTTTCATCTGCAATCCGGCTGCGTGTTTTTGCTGGATGAACTTTCCAAGCGCAGGGAAACGATGGCACCGGAACGGTATGAAATGCTGGCGCAATGCCTGGCCTCTATCCTCCGGCATCTGGAGAATCGTTATCCTGCCTTCTTTAACCAGAAATTGGCTATCCCGAAAATAGAGCTGGCCGCTGCATCCGCACAACTCGCCGGGAGCCTGCCGGTGCTAAAGGCCCTTCTCTGGAAGCACCAGGTAAATAGCGCCCTGTCTGGGGTGATTCTGGAAGTCTTCGAAAGATTTATCCGTGGTACCTCCTGCTCCTATGAGCAGATGCAATACATCACCGACATGGAATGCCGGCTGAGAAACTTGCTCCAACAACGCGTGGCCGGCCCTGCGGAGGAGCCGGTCCGGGAACTGCTGTTTGAACTTAATTTCAACTGCCGCACGTATATCCACTATTGCCAGCGCGCGCTCGAAACAGCGTTGGCAGACTGTTATGCGGTGCAGGCGCAAACCGATCTGCTCCGTTCCTACCGGAAGTTTTTACGGCAGGTCACTGCCCCGAAGAACACTGCTTATGACAGCGGGCAGCCGGGATTGAGAAACCAGCTGTTACGGTTTGTGCGAATCGCGCTCCGTGAACGGAAGCTTCAAAAGGGAAATACCATCCTCACCACCGGACACTACCGGGTTCGGGTGAACATCTCGTCCGGACAATTGGTGTACCTGTTCCGGCTGCTGACGGAGCTGGACATTGTGGTTGCCCAGCCCAGAATGGCTTTGCTGACGTTTATTGCCGCACATTTTGAGACTCCCAAAACCCGGCATGAACTTTTATCTGCCGCCAGTTTAAACAACAAGTATAAATGTGTGAACCAGTCGACGGCCATGCAGTTGAAAGCGCTGCTGCGCAAACTCGTGGGGAAAATAGAGACCGACTTTGAGAAAGAGAATTAATCAGAAAGATTCTATCCCCAGGTCCATTTCTTCCGTACGCATGGTCCCTTTCACTCCTCCAATGGATACCTCGCTTATATGCCCTTGTGGGGGGAGAGGCAAAACAATGGCTTTCCTAAATTCAAAGAGCTATCCGCCTGCCTTTATTAAATAAAAACAGGCTTCTGTCCCGACTATTCACAAATATTCGTTGTAAACACTTATATTTACAACTATTTTGTTTAAAGAGCGCACATAGGTGAACACCAACCCTTCATGTATAAGGAAGCGTATCAGGTCGGTTAAGCTTCCTGCTATCTATGGAGGAGGTCCACCGGACAATAGAAAATTGTTTGACAGCAGATTAACCGGTTTTTGGAACCAACTAAATATTTTACATGAAGTTATACCCTTATCGTGTTTATCCTTCTTCCGTGTTTCCGGAGGACATTCACGAAGCGTACTTTCAGGGATTGAAACAGCGTTTATACCCTGAAATTGGCCTTAGCGAAGAGTTTTTTGCTACGTACACCGTGGCCGCCCCAAGGGAGTATGATCAAACCTGGGAAAGCCTGAACAAGGTATTGGTGAAAGCCTACAAGGGCATTGTGAGCGACTATTTTCATTCTGAACACATCCGGAAGATTTATCGGCTCTCTGCTGAGATGGAAGACCTTTTGCTTCTGTTAAAAGACCTGCCCTATGAGGTAGGGATGTTCCGGCCGGATTTTTTGGTGGAGGAGGGAAGTCTTCAGCCCAAAATTTGTGAAATAGGGGCCCGCTATCCCGTGAATGGCTGGATGTATACGTATTATTCGATGCAGGTTCTCGAAGAGCTGAATGCGTCCCATCAATTAACCACTCCACTGCAAAATCAGCAACTTCACTTTCCGGAAAAACTGGCATCAATATGGGATCCCCGCTCGCCCATTGCGCTGATTCTCGATAAAGAAAAGGGCACGGAAGTGTATGGATACCTCGATTTGATGGTACAAAGAGGCTATCAGATCGTGAAAGGAACACCAGCAGATGTCCATGCAGCAGGAGATGTTGTCTTCGTGAAGGGGGTTCCCTGTACCCAGTTCATCCTC
Source organism: Pedobacter sp. (assembly GCA_037190785.1). Classification (GTDB taxonomy): domain Bacteria; phylum Bacteroidota; class Bacteroidia; order Sphingobacteriales; family Sphingobacteriaceae; genus Pedobacter. Next base: position 271,095 of record JBBCJN010000003.1, read on the forward strand.
GAATTGGACCGGACTGAGCTCGGCGCTTTTGACCGGAACACGTTAAGACGGATGACCCGACATTGCCTTTGCGTCAATGATCCCAGAACATTGATTCTGGTGCATGACAAAAGAGGATTGGCTGTATTGGATAACGATGCCATCATGAGTCGGATTTTATCCGAAGACGAACATCAGTTTCTTAAAGCGTTTCTTATTCCTACCTATCCGCTTGACGATGAAATGGTGAAGAAGGAAATCCTCAAACGTAGTCATGACTGGATCTTTAAACGAAACAGCGGAGGGAAAGGAATCGACATGCATTTAAGCCAGGAGATGTCTGATGAGGCGCTGCATCGTCTTTTGGAAAATCATTCGGGAGACTACATGGCACAAAGAGTCGTTCATCAACAAAAATTGGCTACTCCCGATCCTTCTTATTTTGTGGGATACATTCATTACTTCAATGAAATTTCATTTGGGGCGGGGGCTTTCCGCGGAGGCCTCGATCGGATCATTAATATCAGCGCGCACCGCGGGAAATTTTACCCCACCATCTATCAGTCCCATCAACAACCTCTTCATCATGGCTAAACATCCACCATTCCCTGAAGTTCCCCCGCAGGTGGACGCTTTTTTTAATGCAGTAAAAAATAATCCTTTCTTAAAGGGGCATGCAGATGGCATCCCCAGCTTTTCCCAATTGCCACCCCTGGATAAAGCCGCTTTAAAGACACTCATCGAACAAAACTTTCATCCCCAAGAGGAAGAAAAAGGTGTTTTTTATAACCGTACCGGAGGAACCCTTGGCGAGGCCCTGTTCGTACCGATCTGTCCAAGTGAAAACAGGAGGCAGCGAAAGTTGCTGGCAGAGCACCTGTTAAATGCGGGAATACTCAGTCCTAAAACAATTGGCTTAAACCTTTTTGTGTATAAAAACATGTACCGTCCAGCCTCGATTTTCGATGATGTTTTGGACGATGCCGGTGCCACCTCCATTGGCGTTGGAGATGCCATTCCCGATGACTTCGCGTTAAAGTTTATCCATCAATTTGGGGTAAATATGCTCATCGGCACCCCTTCAAGAATTTTTCAGTTCGCCACTTATCTCTTAGAGAACCACATCCACATCGAAATTCCAGCCATTCTTTTCTCCGGAGAACTGCTCCCCGAATCTTACCGGGAAGTCATTGAGCGAACCCTGCATACAAAGAACATCTATGCGGTATTCGGAGCTACAGAAATTGGGATATGGGGCTATGCGGATTATGGAAAGAATGGTCCCCTTTACAAAATGATCCCCGAAATCGGATACATGGAAATTGAAAACCCCGACAAAGAGGGTTTTGGTCCAATCGTCATTACCAATGTGCTAAAAAGCCGCTTCCCTGTACTGAGGTATAAGAACCACGACATGGCCCGGTTAATTCACAAACCAGACGGACTCTATTTTGAATTGAAAGGACGTGGAGAGTTTGTCTTCCGGATAGGCAGCAGCTTTCTCTTTGAACATGATTTTAAAGGAGTTACGAAGCATGCCGATCAGTATCAGATACAACTTTCCTATGTAGGCCATTTAATCACCAAGGTAACGTTGCTTCTGGTAAAAGAATCCGTTACAGACATGGACACGTACCTAAAAAATAACACCGAAGAACTCCACAAAGTGCTTGCAAAACTCAACAGTGAATTCGTTCCTGAAATTGCCGTGGTGAAAGCGTCTGAACTACTCACGCACCCGGTAACCGGAAAAACACCTTTACTCATGGACCTAAGACATTAATTTTTACCTCCTGGAGAAACCATACCTCCGACTGGACACCCCTCTCACCATCTAAATAGAACTAACAAAGTAACAAACGCAATGATACATTGGATATGATCACACAAAACGCCCTTCAACTCATTTTTGAGGATCTCCAAAAGCAAGGCTATTGCCTTATCAAAACCGGCCTGACAGATGAACAATCTATTCTGGATTATCATTTAGAAGTTAGTAAGGCCATCGGTCCTCTCCGCGAACACAATCAGGGAATGGAAGACTACATTTGGCCCATTTGTCTCAAAGCGAGCGAGTCTGAATTAATCACTTTCTCCGAGCATGACAAAGAAGCGGAATTGCACACCGATTCTCAATACAGTGAAATTCCGGAACGGTATATGGGATTAAGCTGTATTCATCCTGCTTCTTGTGGAGGAGGAGCGAACTACTTGTTGGACTCGGAACGCCTGCTTCCAGAAATTCAATCCGATAACGAACTATATGAGGCACTTTCACTCATTTATCCCATTGCCATTCCTGATATTTTTCAATCAACAGGACATACCACGATCGAAAAACCGCTTATTGATCGATACCCTAAGTTCCGGTACAGATACGATACCATCAAAAAAGGTTTGCAATTGAAAGAGACACCCACGCATGACATCCGTTGGAAAGTGCTCACCAACCTCAATGAGCTCATTGAGAACTCTCCGCTTATTGAACGGATTACATTGGCTCAGGGAGACATTCTGCTGGTTGATAACCACCGGGTACTGCATGGACGCACCAGCTTTACAGATCCCCATCGCCTGCTGTATCGAATTCGGATAGATGAACATTCCAACTAACGATGACCGGTATGAATAATGTCTTATTTTGCAGCGTTGGCCGCCGGTCGCGGCTGTTGCACGATTTTAAGCAAGCCGAAAAAAACGTCACCTTAATTGCCACAGATTGTAGTCCCTATGCTCCCGGTCTCTACGCTGCGCATAAAGCGTTCATTGCCCCGCGCATTGATGAGGCAGGTTACTTGGATTTTATCCTCCGTCTTTGTAAGAAAGAAAATGTTTCTGCCATTACCACCCTCATTGATCCCGAAATTACCCTTCTTGCACAAAACCGGTCACGGTTTCTTGAACAAGGCATTCTTCCTTTATGCCCTGATGCCAGAACAGCGGCGTACTGCTTCGATAAGTTCAGCATGTATGAATACCTGACACAAAGAAACATTCCAACTGTACTAACGTACAAAGACCTCAAAAGTTTTGAAGCAGGTCTGGCTCTAGGAGAGATCTCTTTTCCTGTTTTTGTAAAACCCAGAACAGGAAGTGGAAGTGTAGGAGCTACTTCCATCAAAAACCCTCAGGAGTTAAGCGAATTGTGGGAATCCTCTCCCGTTCCGCTGATTATTCAGGAGTACATGGCCGGCGATGATCTCGGAGCAGATGTATATGTCGATTGTATCAGTCGCCAAACCGTGGCCATCTTTGGGAAAAAGAAACTGGAAAGCAGAATTGGAGGAGCCAATAAAACCATCTCTATCAAGGACAATTCCCTGTTTGATTTCGTCAAAAATATCGTGGCCCAATTCGATTTTTATGGCCCGATTGACCTCGATATCTTTCATCAAAACGGAGCGTATTACCTGTTGGAAATCAATCCGCGTTTTGGAGGCGGGTATTTACACGCCTATGGTGCGGGAGTTGATTTCTACCATTTTATTCTCAATAACATCCGCGGCGTTGAAAACCCTCCTCAAATAGGTCGGTATGCGGAAGAGGTCATCATGATGATGTACGATGATGTCATCATTAAACACCAGTCCGAATTGATCGAAATGAACACAGTCGCTGAGCAAGCCCGCATTCACAAAATCGTTGAACCCATTCTCTAACCTATCCCCCTTTTAATTGCCCATGACGGCGTATCAAACCCTTCAGGAGCTGGAAACACCGGCGTTTATCGTGAATGAGCTGAAACTGACAGAAGGCATCCATTCATTCAAAAATGCCCTGCAATCTTCCTTCCCCAACAATATTCTGGCTTACTCGTTAAAGACCAATCAACTTCCGTATGTGCTTAAAAAAGTCTCCCGTGAAGGGGGCTATATTGAAGTCGTATCCAGCGATGAGTTCGACATGGCACAATGCTGTCAGATTCCGGTTCACAGACTTGTTTATAATGGGCCGCTGAAATCAAAAACCACCTTTCTTCAGGCTATTCGGGAGGGGGCCATTGTCAATATCGAGACTTTTCAGGAATTAAACTGGTTACAGGAACTCCCTACAGATCGGCAATTCCAGGTAGGTATCCGTCTCAACCTGAACTTTGAGGTGCTTTCCCCAGGAGATGCCAAAGAAGGAGAAGACTTTAGCCGTTTCGGATTTTCAGAAGAAAGTGGCGAGTTTGAAAAGGTATTGAAAAGAATAGCACAGTTCCCACACCTCTCGGTGAAAGGGATACACGTACATTATACTTCTGTTTACCGCGCCATTACCGCCTACAAACAAATGGCGACGTATGTAGGGAAAATTGCAAAAAAACATGCGTTATTGCTGGATTACATTGATCTTGGTGGAGGGTATTATGGCATTATGGAGGGTAAACCGACCTATGATCAGTATTGTAACGCGATTAGAGAAGGATTGCTCCCTTACTTTAATCTGGAAGAACTTACAGTGATTGTGGAACCCGGAAACGCACTGGTAGCTGCCGCCTTTGACTTTGTTTCGAGCATCATAGATGTCAAAAGGGTAAAGGAAAGTTATGTCGCAACCATAGACGGATCACGCAATGACATTGATGTTTTCTTTAAAAAAGACCGGTATTTTTCGGAGGTTCTTCAAAGCGACTCTGAACCAAGGACCATTGTAAAACACCAGGTCATTGGAGGGGCTACCTGCCTGGAATATGACCGCTTGTATGAACTACATGAAACCCCCTTGGTGAAACCCGGTGACAAAATCTGGTTTAAATCTGTAGGGGCTTATACCTTCAGCTTCGCCACTTTGTTTATCCGCTATTTCCCGGCTATTTATCTCCAGGATGCTCAGGGGTACCGGCTCATCCGGAAACGATGGTCCGCAGCCGATTTTTTCCCGATTTATGATACCAGTGAGTAGAACGATTTTTCTTCTAAAAAAATGTCATTTTGACTTTAAGTTGAACACCTTAAACCCGACTTTTGCACCGTACAATTGAATTTTGAATGAACAGGTTATTCGAACAGCTTCGCCATTTCTTTTTTTGGACTAAGGATATCGCCACCGGAGGGAAGATAAAAATGCACCTGGGTGAAATCACATACGGCATTCAGTAACCCAGAAGCACCACCAGCACCTATTTTTACCTACCGGACATTAAAGAGTGTATATAAAATTTCCTTGGGGCCATGGAGCTACCTTTATTAGTTATTATTGAAACAAAACTCATGTTCGCTAAGCCGGGAGCAATTTAATGGGGTTCATTGCACAACATTTTGATGTTCAACAAATGGGGCTAGGTTTTTTATTGGCTCGACGTTTAAAAGCGTCCATCAATCCAGATTCATGCTGCTGAACAAACTTATTCGAAAAATAGAGACAGGCTTTGGGAAATGCCCATCGGAGACGTCGCATTCATTTGGCTTTAAGGAAAGGCCCTTCTTCTTGGGAACCCCCAGCATGCATCTACCCCGGGGTAATCTTGGAACTTTAGAGGGCTTTCCATATATTTATTGCGAAAAAATAAGTCATCAGGAAATGGAATTAGGAAAGTTGATAGAGGTTAAAAACAATTTTGCGAGTAAAAAAGTAGGAGAAGAATACATCGTCGTACCCATCAGGGATAATGTGGCCGAGATGCATACCTTATACAATATGAATGAAGTGGGCAGTTTTATTTGGGAACAATTAAAACCCGGCACTACCTTCATCGAATTACAGCAGGAGATAGAGAAAGCATTTGATGTAGATTCAGAAACTGCTAAAAAAGATTTAACCTCTTTTTTACTTAAACTGGAAGAGGTGTTAACGCCCTAAGATTGGAATGATTGCAGTAGAAAACAAAACCTCTTTGAGGATTGCGGATTTCGTGATCTCTCTGGAAAACCATGCCTCTGATGGCACACGATTATTGCTGGAAGAAGGATATACCGATTTTGTTTCTTTCTCTGGGGGGCAGAAAGCGGATGTGGAAATCATCGCTTTCCAGGGTATCCCTGAAACGTTGCCTCATGAAACAACTCTTTTATACAGGGCCGCCCGAGGTGATCAGGAGTTCTGGTCGGTATACCGCGATGTGGATGGGTACAGGCTCCTGGTGTATGATCAAAGCGCCCCTTTTGCTCTCCGCCAGTTGGCCGTTATCGACTCCTGCTTTAACCGTTGGCAAATACATAGTGTGCCCTTCACAGAAAATGAATCAGTTGAAGGGATATGTCCGCTTGCCTACCCCATGGGTCCCTTACTTCTTTATTACCTCACTGTACCGCATGAAGCGATTATGATTCATGCCTCCGGGATTTCTGAGAATGAAACCGGTCGTATTTTCAGTGGCTTTTCGGGAGTGGGGAAAAGTACCATGGCCAAATTATGGGCAGATAAGGGACATCTCACTATTAATGATGACCGCTTAATCATTAGGAAAAAGAACGGGGCATTTTATATTTATAATACGCCTATGCATTACCGGGATTATCCAAAAACAAGTCCTTTGCATTCCGTCTTTCTTCCCTATCATGCACCCAAAAATACGATAGCACCTGTACCCCTCACCAAAGCCATATCAAAACTATTGGGCTACAGCATCATACACGGGTATGACAAGAACCATTTAGAGCAGCATCTATCTTTTTTAGTAGATATGTGCACTCAATTACCCGTATTTTCTCTAGGGGTGGTTCCTACACCGGCGATCATCGAATTTATTAAACATCATGAAGTCAACCATTCTTCAACTCAGCCATGACCTCCTTCAACAAGAGCATCAGGTAAGACTTCGGATACAGGGCTATAGCATGTATCCCTACCTTAAAACCCACGATCTTTTATATATCTCAGGGGTATCGATCAACGAGATACAACAAGGGGATGTAGTGGTGTTTAGCCGCGGAAATCGCTGGATTGCCCACCGATGCCTTGAAAGAGGGATAAAGGATGGAATGCCTTACATACGAAGCAAAGGAGACACGTGTTTAAGCAGAGACGAGTATATCACCAAAAGCAATTATATCGGGATCGGTCTGAAGCGAAAGCGTAGAACTGAAGAGGCTGTGTTATGCCGGAAAGACCGGTATAGCCGATTCATCGTACGTGGGCATCCTTTTGTACATGTGGGCTTGCATTATTTTATCCGCATATGCAGGGCTGTCGAAAAAATCAGCGTTTTTTTGCGAATTCGATCAGCCAGCGCCAAATAAGTTGACTCAACTGACCCATCCCCCCTGCCCAATGATAGGGATAATATAAATAGGCCTTCCACCCTGCTGAAACCTTGTATCGCCGTACAATAAACTGAGAGGAGGGGAACAGATTCCTCCAAAACCACTCCCATCTTTGCCTGTTGCTTTCCAATCTGACCAACTGCGCGATACTTCCATTTTTCAGGTGGTTATTCCGTATATTGTAGGGGTCACAAAAACGTTGGGCGAAACGATCCTCCAAGATGGAAAACCGCCGGGTTTCAAAACCGGTCAGGTAATCGTCAGGGATATGCGCCCCCCAAAACTTGTGAACTAAAAGGAGGATCGTATGTACCTGTGTCCAACAACCATAATTCAGACTATTTCCTTTGAGCGTTATCCAACACAGGGAATGACGGTAATGATCCATCACCAAAGCGATGTCATAATACGAGCAGGCTTTCATTTGTCCGTTTTCCAAATGCTTATATAAATGCAACGCCAGGTGTTGTAATAAATCTTCTGGAGCAAGAAACATGGCCTTGCTTTTGAGAAAAGGAAATGCTTTCGCCCGGTTCCAATAATGCTCTATGGGAACCTTATAGCCGGCATGACCATTGTGAATGTGCTGATGAAGTTCTATATTCACTTTTCCTTTGCTAAGGAGGTAGGGGTGGGCCACCAAAAACAGATCCTCACCTTTTCTATTCATCCCCAGTATCTCTTTACAATCCCAGCCTGAACGAACTAATAGGTTCTTACAATCCTCTATCTTTTCAACGCGTACCAGAAGATCCATGTCACTAATCTGCCGAAGTCCAGGATTTTTATAAACCACTTCGGCCAGCATCATGCCTTTTAAGGGAATGAAATCTATTCCTTCCTGGTCGAACAAAAGCCCGATTTGTTCCAGCTCGCGGTAGAGATGTAGATTGTGCATCAGAATCCGGTGGCGATAACTTTTAAGCGCCTTCATCACTTCTAAAGGCAGAAGACCAGGCCTAAGCCTATCAAAGCGTGCCAGAACCAGGGGGGCCAGGTTCGTTTCAAAAGCTCTCTGCAGAAAAAATGTCCAATCATTGATCTTTTCGATTATCTCCACAAAATCCTTTTCCGGAATCTCTTTCCCTAACTCAGTCCACCGACTGGCAATCAACAGAAGCTCATCTTCCTTTCCAAATAAGCGATGCGTATTCATTTCTCAAAGATAGGTAGTCTGCTTATTTTTTTGTACACTCCCTTCAAGAGGATACGCTCTCTTTTTGGTATCGCAAAATGATACCAGGCAAAAGGATATAGAAGAATGGCCAAAAGCATCAGGGTTAGTCCTGCTCCTTCGGAAGGGGTAAATGAGCAGGTAAATATCCCCATGACAAGTCCATAAGCGAGCACCACACGTCCCCCTTTCCAAACAACTTCCCGAAAATAGGTGGGAATGTCCATCTCTATTATTCTTCCTCCCAGCACAATCCTCACCATGGTGATCAGGATTTCTATGAAAACGATGGACAGCAGCACCTTATCGGGAGATAATCCGAGATAAAAGCCCAGATAGGCCAGTGGCAGGTTAGCCAGCGCTCCCAGCCCCATAAAAAGCTGATACAATCGGATAGTCCCTACTGCCTGAATAGCGGTGGGAATACCCGCGATGAATTGTTTACATACGCCAGCGATTAATAAGTATTGTGCAAAAATGGCCGCGAATTGAGGGGCATCTCCCAACCACCACTTTAAAAGGGTATGCATCCCAAATAGGAGTGGGATGGCCGGCCATGAAAAGAGGAAAAGACTGTATCTCCCTACCCGGCTGTTTAACAGCAACAGGCGCTTTCTGTTGCCCGCTCCTTCACTTTTTATCATTTGGGCATTTAGGACTCTTAAAACGGTTCCTGAGAACTGTTGCAACTGTCCCTGAACCTGAAAGGCTATTCCATAGGCGGCATTCATTAGAGGTCCAAAAAAAACGTTTAGCAGGATAGCCAAGCCCTGGGTACGTGCCAGCACGCAAAATGTTCCAAATGCATTCCATCCCGAAAAGTTCCCAATCTGTCGGATCATGGACCAATCCAGGAGAGAAGGGCGGAAGACACACTCCCTATAGTTTTTGATGCAGTATCCAATGTATGCTAAACAGCTCCCTAAATGAATAAAAGCCATCAGGCCGGCATATATGTGCAGGCGCTGTTCCGAAGCAAACCAGCTTAGTGAAGCCGCCGCCCCTGCACGTAGAATTGCTTCTGAAACGTCTGTCTTTGCGAGCAGAGACAGTTTTTCATGGGCCTGTAACAGGGCGATAAAGGGGAGACTCAAGACTTGCAAGACGGCCATGGTGACCACCACATGATATGCTTTCGCTGCTACCGGCAACCGTTCTGGTGGTATCGTTAGAAAGCGTTCCATCCAACCATACCCTATCCCTTCCAATAAAAGAAGCAATGCAATCGCTAAAAGTCCATGCATCGTCAGACTATTCATAAACACCTGGCGTTGCTTTTCAGTATCCTCTGCTCCCTGATAAAAAGATAGAAAACGCTGTGTAGAAACCGACAAGGCCGACCTAAGAAATGACAGCAACACGACGATACTAAGCAATAGATAGAAGAGCCCGTAGTCCATTTGTCCCAGGTTCCCCAATAGCAGACGTGTGGAAAGAAGACTAATTGCCATCGTGAATGCCATCCTCCCGTACAAAATAAAAAAATTGGCGATTGCCCGTTTTGAGGCTTCTGTTGGCATGCTACAAAAAAACACATTTTTTTGGGTTTCTCGGCTGCAAAAACTATCTTGCAACCAGAAATAATTTATTAAGATAATGGAAGATCAAAACCCAAAAAAGAAGTACGTGAAGCCGGAAGTAGAAAAAGTAGAGATTGATAATGAGATATCACTCGTAATGACTTCTGTCAACTAATCTGCCATTTCGCTGATTAAACGCGATTCGAACAGAAAGAATCATTAAAAAGCGGTTAACGAAGGGTTATCCGCTTTTTTAATACCCCCACCCATTATTTTATCATCCTGCCAGAATTACCTACCACCATTGCCCCATCCGGCACGTCGCGAATAATCACCGCACCGGCTCCAATTGTAGCCCATCACCCACACTTACATTTCCTGCTAAACCGGCTTGAGGGGAAATATGTACAAAATCTTCCTGCACACAATCATGATCTACAGAAGCATTGGTATTGATAATGACATGATGGCCAATTTGAGCACCGCATTCACTGAAGCATTCCCCATGATCATATTTCCAAAGCCTAATTTTGTTTTTTTTGAAATAAAGGCTGAAAGATGGACCGCGTTCACGGTAGACAGAGGACTTTGACAAGCATATGAGGACGTTGATATGATGCCAGATGATCACATAATCCCTCATTTTTTTCGCTGGCTGGGCTTTAGAGCTTTTTGACCATACGTCTTTAAAAAATCTTTTATCAAGGGTCTCAGTTAAGCATACTTATGCTTCAAACACTGATGTTCTTCTCCAAGCTCCTTTAAACAACGCAGCTCATGTCTGTCCCTGCCAAGATACTTCTTTTTCCCATTGTAGAATATGGCCTAGGAAACACCTCATGTGCTACAAATGTGCGTCGCGCATTTTATCCCGATTTATCACACCGGTGAGTGGCTTGATTTTTCCATCAGGGATGTGTCATTTGACTTTGAATAGAGCACATTAAACCCGACTTTTGCACCGTACAATTGAATTTTGAATGAACAGGTTATTCGAACAGCTTCGCCATTTCTTTTTTTGGACTAAGGATATCGCCACCGGAGGGAAGATAAAAATGCACCTGAGTGAAATTAAAAGCATCAATAATGCCTCGGCAGAGATGATAGCCAAGTATCATGAAGAGAAACTTTCCAAACTGATCCGTCATGTAGAAGAAACGGTTCCCTATTACAGATATCAGCACAGCACCCACATTGCCAGTTTTCCAATCGTCACCAAAGTAAGAATCCGTGAGTACCTGGATCAGTTCATCTCGAATCAGTACGACAAAAGGAAATTGTTAACAGGTGCCACTAGTGGTTCCACAGGAACACCCTTTATCTTTTACAAGGATACCAGAAAAAAACAAAGGAACGATGCGGATTTCATTTATTTCTATGAGAAAGGGAACTTTCAGGTAGGAGAACGGCTGTATTACGTGCGCATGTGGAATGGGAAAAGTCGTAAATCTAAAATTGCCAGTTTTTTACAGAACATTCAAATGGTACATGTCGAAGAGCTAACTGAAAAAGGTTGTGAGGAGCTGGCCCTAAAGCTGGAAAAAGATCAGGGAAGGATATCCATTCTTTCATATGCTTCATCCCTGGAATTTTTTGCTCCCTATGCAAGCAATAGGACACTGCGGCTAAAGACTGTATTCTCTACCTCCGAAGTATTAACCGAAGAGGCAAGGGCCTGGTTAGCTGAACTCTTCAAATGCAACGTTTATTCCCGTTATGCCACACAGGAAAACGGTGTGTTAGCACAGCAATTTGATGACAGCCCTTTGTATGAAATCAATCATGCCAGTTACTACATTGAAGTGCTGTCCCTCGACAGCGCCCAGCATGTGGCTTCAGGAGAAGTGGGAAGAGTAGTGATCACGGATCTTTTTAATTATGCCATGCCCATGATCCGCTATGACACGCTTGACCTGGCACGGTTCAGCGTGATCAATGGCCGTAAATACCTGTCTTCGATTGAAGGGAGAGCAGCGGATGTTGTATTCGACACCAGTGGAAACCGGGTATTGCCTTTCACCCTGATGGTGCAGATGTGGCATTTTTACGAACAGATTAAACAATACCAGTTTGTACAACTAACCGCCACCCGTTACTTAGTTCGCTTTATCCCCAAAACGGACATTCATCCAAAAGAACAAGAGGTACAGGATATATTTGGGCCTCTTTTAGGCATGGATGCGGAAATCGCAGTAGAAATCGTCGAAGACATCCCTGCATTGGCATCAGGAAAAAGAAAAATGATCGTCAATGAATTTAGTGCCAAAGCTCCCTAAATTCTGGTATCTTCGCCTTTTATAGAGATGAAAATTTATGCCCTTTTTTTTAAACGAATTGTAGACTTCCTGGTCGCCCTGATCGCCTTATTGATCTTGTCCCCGGCTCTTCTTCTGATTTCATTAGTCCTTCTTTTCCCCATGCGTGGGCGCCCCTTTTTTTTTCAGGAAAGGCCGGGCAGACACCAAAATATATTTAAAATAATAAAATTTAGGACCATGACTGATCAGAGAGGTGTACAGGGAGAGCTCTTACCTGACAGTGAAAGGATGACAAAAATTGGTCACTTTATACGGAAAACTTCCATTGATGAATTACCTCAGCTCATCAATGTACTCAAAGGAGACATGAGTTTAGTGGGCCCGAGACCACTGTTAGTGGCCTACCTCGATCTTTATACTCAAGAACAGGCACGACGACACAAGGTAAGGCCAGGGATTACCGGGTGGGCGCAGATTCATGGCAGGAATGCCATTGGCTGGGCGGAGAGGTTTCAGCTGGACGCGTGGTATGTGGACAATGTATCATTGACCACCGATCTCAAAGTGCTGTATCTCACACTAAAAAAAATCTTACACAGGGAAAAAGATCATCATTCACCTACTTCTGTGACGATGGAAAGGTTTACCGGTAATTAAATGCATATCATTGGAGCAGGCGGACATGGAAAAGTTGTTGCTGAGTTAATTGAATTGAATCAGCAGCCTATTGATGGCTTTATCGATGAAATGTCTGGATTACATCAGCTATTAGATTACCCTGTTTACGCAGATTTCCCTCCATCTACAGAAGAAGCAATTATCGCCATCGGAGATAATCTTATCCGGAAAAGAATTGCCTTACAGTATCCCTATCAGTATCCGGTACTGATTCATCCAAAAGCCTGTGTGAGCAAAAGAGCCACCCTCGGCAAAGGAACGGTGGTCATTGGAGGGGCAACAATCAATATCGGCGCAAAGATAGGACAGCATGTGATTGTCAACACGAATGCTTCTGTAGGACATGATTGTCTTCTTGGAGATTTTGTTCACATTGCACCCAATGCCGCTTTAGCAGGAAACGTATGTATAGGCGAAGGGACAAACATTGGTCTTGGCGCGGCCATCAAACAAGGTGTGCACATTGGCAGTTGGTGCCTCATTGGAGCCGGAGCAGTGGTTATTGAGAATATTCCGGATAACAGCGTAGTGGTCGGGAACCCTGGACGGGTCATTTCTCGATTAAAGAACGATGGTGATTTGTCAGAGTTTTGCAACTAATCGTGGTATATTCCATTTAGGCATACTCCTGAAGCTAAAACGTTTTACTTACTTCGAAGGAGACGCATTCATTCATCAATTCGCCCCTCTCAGCTTATTAATAACGTACGGACGCTTCCCTGACGGAAGGGTTTCTAAATCATTTACCCATTGAATATCCAATTCTGCATCCTTACCTAACCACTCGTGGAACTGCTTTTTTACATGGTTGATATCAAAGAGGTCTGCCTGATAATATTGATTTGGGATGATTTTAAGCGTATAAGAAATTTCACTTTCCTGAATCATCTGATACTGGTGAAAACAATCAAATTGTTCCATAATCGTATCTAAGAACAGAGGGTAAAGCGTAGTTCCTTTGGTATCGTATAGAAGTTGAACTGCTCTCCCCGAAAGATCGTCCAACTTAGCCACCCATCCTCTCGCCTCATCCAGAAAAGAGCCCACCTGCGCAAGGTCACCCGTTTCGTAGCGGATGAGCGGCAACGCGTTCGAATGGAGATCAGTCACCACCACTCTTCCCACCTCTCCCACTTTTACACTTTCATCCCGATCCAGTGCCAGTACTTCAATGATGTAATTTCCGGTATTCAGGTCAAAACCACTTCGTTCATTTTTCTCTACGCCTAATACCCCGAGTTCTTCGGTAGAGTACCGGCTATGTACGGGACATCCAAAGGCTTTTTCAATGGTGCGTCGCTGAACAAGAGTCAGGTTTTCGGAACCAGTTACCACGCCTTTCAAATTAAAATCGGCAGGAGAGTACCCTTTTTCAATGCAAGCTTTAGCTAGGTAAGAAATGGCAGAGGGGAACCCGATCAGTGTTTTTATCCGATTTTCTCTCAATACTTTAATTCCTCTTTCTACAAATTCCACATTTAGGTATTTGGAGGAGAAAAAAAACTCGTTTTGACTGAATTCCTTTAGTTTCGATTTGTAGGAAACTGAACGGAAATACCCATACCGATTCCCCACATCGTAACCACACTGCTTTCCATAAAAAATGACTTCCGCCCACTGTCTTTTTTTCTTTTCTGTGGTCAGGTAAAAAGTAAGAGGCGTTCCGTAAGAGCCACTGGTGGAAACGGGAACCAAGGTTTCCTTATCGAATCCCTCAGAAAGAAAAGAAGCATATTCAGCGGCAATCTGTCGCTTTGAAATTACCGGGTAACTTCTTAAATCGATAGATAAATTTAAACGTTGGTAAAACACCACTTTCGCCCCCGCATGACGGAGCAGGTGTTGCAATTTATTTTCGATCACGCTTTTTAAATCTGCAGTTTTCGAAATGGTTTCCAGTTCTGAAACAAAAGAATAGACTTTTTCTTTCCCTAAATTGTCCTTTAACTTGAATAATAAATGGCGAACTTTTTCACCTATATACATAAAGAGAGTTAATTTACTTTTAACAAGCGATCACATTTAGAGAACATCAGACCTGCCTGATAATTAGCCAGCTCTTGAATATGAGAGTTTCCTTTTAACCATTCGATGTATATTGCAGGGGTATTCACTCCCGCTTCGTGGGAAAAAGGATAACCTCCACCAAATCGCGGATTAAGTTCCAGTACGTAGAGTTCTCCATCCTGATCAAAGACGTCGCAATCAAGGTTTCCAATGTGTCCTAATTCAGAGCCTATCGTTCTGCCGATTTTTTCAAAGCGTTGATCAATGACCGAGATCGCTTTATCCGTTTCCCCCGCGCGCATGGAAAGTTTTTTGCGCACATAGGTTCCGCTGTAACCCCCATTAAAATCGTTTAATACATCCATCCCGTATTCCGCTCCCTGAATTTTTTCCTGGATAAGGATTGCGTGTTCCATATCTTCGCTACTTGCCTCCGCAAGAATCGTTCGTTCCAAGCGAATTTTTTGTAACTGGTACGCCAGTTCCAGTTCTTTCAGGTTTTCCGGAAAATCAATTCCGATGGAGGCACTACCCCAACGCGGTTTAATGACCAGTGGAAAGCTCAATTCTCCGGATTCAAGAGCCGCTTTGGCAAGGTCCAGATCAATAAACGTTTTGGGAGATTTCAATCCTTTGTCTTTCAGAAACCGAACCGTTTCCCATTTATCAAATGCGATCTTGATCACCGCTTCATTAGACACAATGACCTTTGTACCAAGCGATTCGAGCACTGTTTTGTGCTGTGACAAAAGGGGGAGCTCTAAATCATTTAAGGAGATGATCGCATTGATCTGATGTTCGCGGACAATGGATATCAAGGAAGGGATATATTCCTTACTGTAAATACCAGGCACTTGTATGGCCACATCTGCCTCCACCAATGCAGGAGCCGAAAGTTGCATGTCCGTGGCGAAAACCTTTCCATCTCCCTTTAACGCTTCTTTGAAATAATTGATTAAATAATTACGACGTCCAGCGCATGTAAAAAGAATATTCATTATCTCCCTTTCTTTAATTCAGTCCATTCACTTTTTAGGATACTAAACACGTGCAAATCCTGTAATTTTCCTACGCAAAAATAATGCTCCCGAAGGACCCCATCTGATTTAAAACCGTTTCTGAGGTAAACATGTCTCGCACGTTCATTTACATTAATCGTGAATAGGTAAACTCTATTTAGGCCCAGTTCATCAAAAGCATATTCCAACACAAGCGGAATGTTCTCATCTGGTATCCTTTGTCCATGAAAGTCTTTATCACCTATGGTCATATAAAACTGAGCATTTCTATGTTTGAGATTCACATTCAATAATCCCGTCATTCCGATGAGCTTCCCACTCTCTTTATGGATTATACTAAAATTTACTTTAGAATCGTCTTGTAATTGATTCTGAAACCATCTCTCGGTTTTAGCCAGCGAAAGAGGCCAGTCGAACATTAAAGTTTCGCGAATTTCCTCATCATTTACCCATTTTACACGGCTAGGCAAATCCTCCTTCTCAAGCAATCTTAAATAAATCCTTTCAGCATTTAGCATAATTTCAATATTTTTTATCTATATCTACGATATTAATGAATGGCAAACCATCACAGAGGTGATTGATGTTTATGATCGCATCATCCAGGTGAGGAAGTGCTCCTTCAATCATACCGGCTCGGTGTGGAGACAAAATTACATTATTTAATTGTTGAAACTCAAAAGAAGAGGGGAATTCCCCGTCTTTGATAAGTCCCGTCCAGGTATCTATTGCAGCACCCTTCATTGTTTGGTCAGAAAGCAATTGATAGAGATCTTTCTCCACAATAATTTCTCCTCTGGCAGTATTAACTAAATAACCATTTTTTAAATGGCTTAACTTCGAGTAATCTAATAAGTGTTTGGTTTCTTCGGTTAAAGGTAAGCAAACAAAAAGAACATCCACTTTCTCTAAAAATTTCTCCATCTGTTCAAGGGGAAAATAGTCACACACCCGATCCTGTTCATTAAACTTTTTTGAACTTTTCGAACAAACATAAAAATTACATTCAAAGCCTAAAAGCAATTGATGAATCTTTGACGCAATACTCCCATACCCTAACAAACCTATACCTAAGCCCCTAACAGCAGTCGAAAAAGGAGATACAACATTGGAAGAGTCAGATTTGGGTCTGTTCCAGTTTCCTCTAGCCAGTTCCTGATGATGATAAGGAATTTTCTTTAAGAGGGCCAATGCCAAAGCAACACTATGCTCTGCCACTGCAAGGCTATTTGAATGAGAGTTACACAAAACAAAGGAATAGCCATGAAGATTGGAAAGAGGTAATTTATCCACCCCAGTCCATGGAATCTGTATCAATTGCAATTTTGGCGCATTGGCAAGTAATTCAGGATCAAGATTTGGTCCTAAAAAAGCGTCAGCTTCTCGAGCCAAAGGAATCAGTGTTTCCAATTGAAAATCTTCGGGGACTATGAGGGTCGCCCCGGAAGAAAGGCCCGACTGTATATAATGAAGATCCTTCTCAAAGAAAGGTTTGGTAACCAATATCTGTTTATTCATTAGAAAACTTTGTTAAAAAATGAACTATCTTGCTCAATCCCAACTGGAGTTGTGTATCCTCAACCCCAAAAGATAACCGGACATATTGATTCCAATTATCTCCAAAAGCAATTCCAGGAGTTAGTGCCACGCCTTCCTCCTCAATTAATCGGGCACAAAAATCATTTGAACTTAGTCCTGTCTGTGCAATATTTATGAAATAAAAAAAACCTCCCTCCGGTTTTAATAGACCATTCTTAAGGTGAGGACTCAACGCATTGTATATCACATCTGAACGTTCTTTCAGTCTTGAAACATACCTATTCAGAAACTCATAGCCATGTTCATAGATAGACAAACAAGCCTCCTGAATAATGGATGAAGTGTTAGTGTTTACATGTTGTTGAATTTTCACAATCGTTGACATCAGGTGCTCTGGAGCGCACAAATAGCCAATTCTCCATCCAGGTATGGAGTGCGATTTACTAAAGCTGTTTACATAAAATACTTTATCTTGTATAGACTTTTCCTGAGCCAATGAGTAGTATGAAGTATTATCATAGACCAAAAGCTCATATACATCGTCCAGAATCAGGTATATATCTCTTTCTTGAACATGCTTTAAAATAAATTCAAATTCTTCTTTTGTAAATATTTTCCCGGTAGGGTTATTCGGATTATTTAAAATAAGGACCTTTGTTCTGCTGGAAAGAAGATCCACAAATCGTTCTTTATTTAAACTAAAATCCTCATTTAGATTGACATCTACATATGTTGCCTGATTTGTAGACAACAAAATTTGAGGAATGTAACTTACATAATTCGGAGAGAAGAACATCACTTCATCCCCATCTTGAACAAGAGCTAATAAAATCAGTTGGAGTGCCTGTTTGGCGCCTGCCGTAATCATGATTTGGCTCGACTTATAGTTAAAGTCATTTCTTTGCTTCAAATCTAAAGCAATCGCCTCCCGGAGTTTATTATTCCCCAAAGAATTTAAGTACTTGGCAGAATTGGCATTATTTAGTGCCTGAATCATCCCCTGTTTTAAAAATTCGGGAACTGCAATATCCGGCTCCCCAATTCCCATTGAAATAATTTTTTGACCTTCTGCGATTCTTCTTCTAGCTGCCTCTGCAAATACAAGAGTAGGTGAGTGACTGATTTGATTATTGATTTTCATTATGTAACTTATGGTTCTTCTTTTGATATTCCTCGGTGGGGAATACATCCTTATTTCCTATAACGTTTAAAATTGTTCTGTACACAATCTTCACGTCCTTCCAAAGCTGATATCCTTCAATGTATTGAATATCATACACAAATCTCTCCTGCCAGGTTAAATTCGTTCTTCCGGATATTTGAGCAAGCCCTGTAATTCCTGGCTTCATAGAGAATCTTTTCCTAAATTCGGATGGATAAGCATCGATAGAATAAGGGAAATAGGTAACCGGTGGTCTTGGTCCAATAAAACTCATATCTCCTTTTAACACATTAAAAATCTGAGCCAATTCATCCAGACTATATTTACGCAAAAATTTACCTGTTTTAGTTACCCTTGTATCATTTGCATTGGTAAAAAGGCCTGTTCCTATTTTTTCAGCATTCGTGACCATTGTTCTGAACTTGATAATCTTAAATACTTTAAAGTCTTTTCCAATGCGTTCTTGAAGAAAAAAAGGCGATTTCCAGTCTTCTTTCATAATCAAGAGCATGATGATCAATAGTCCCGGAGAAAGTACAATTATTAAGACAAATGCGCCGCAAAAATCAATAATTCGTTTAAGTATCAAACTCATCTTCTAATTATCCTCACTAATTTCTAAAATCCTTTCTTAGCAACATCTCTGTTATTTTACCTATTTATTAGCAGCAAGCTTTGATATTCTTCATGAATAGCCTTCCACACATTGCGCCGCTCATAATTAGCCATAATTGATTCTCTACTTTTCCTCCCCATCTGCTCGGATTGCAATGTATTTTTAAGACACCATTCCATTTTATTCTCCAATGCCTCTGTATTTTTAACTGGAACTACCCAACCATTTACACCATCTTCTATAATTTCATTACAGCCATTAATATCCGAAACGATACAATTCAATTGCATTGCAGCAGCCTGCATAACGACATTTGGAAATCCTTCCCGATAACTAGGAAACGTCAGCACGTTAGAAGCCGACAAGAAAGGACGGATATCGCTCTGATAACCAACTGTTAGAATGTCTTGGCTATTTTCTATTAATTCTTCCGCGTTTTTTGATATAGGATCCAAATCTTTTTCAAAGTCGCCAACCAAGATCAATTTGATATTGTTGTGGCGTGCTCTTAGTCTGACAAACGCTTCTATGAGTTCATTAATTCCTTTATCTTTGACAATTCTACCCACAAATACAAAAACGAAGTCGTCGTCCTCTATTCCCTGGCTCTTGCGGAAGTATTTCATATCCTCTAAAGAGTTGAGGGTTGGATCAAAATAGGAAGTGTCAATTCCATTAGAACTTCCTGATCCAATAACCTTCAATTTCGGTAAACCTGCATATTCGCCTTCTACAATTAATTGAAGCAAACCATGTGAATTTGGATAAACTTTTGTTGCACATGCGTATGTGAGCTTTTCTACAAAGTCTAAGATAGCGCGCTTGATCCCACGGGCTTCCAGCAGAGGCATTCCTGCTACGGTATGTAGCCGATGAGGAACCCTCGCTACCCAAGCGGCTAACATGCCTAAGGTTCCGGCTTTCGGTGTGTGCGTATGAACAATGAGAGGCTTTTCCTTTTTAATTACCCTATATAGTTTCCATACTGCCAACAGGTCTTTTAAAGGCGAAATCGTTCTAGTCATTTCCACTGGAATAGTCCTAACACCTTCTTTTTCTTCAACCTTCTTGAGACTCTTTCCCCCACTTGCAACTGCAACAACTTCAAAACCCTGTTCCGTCATATATTTCAGTTGACCTTGCAATAGACCATTTAAAGACCCGGGAATTGTACAAATGCGAATGAGTTTAACAGGCGACATAACTAACTGTAATTTAATATTTAAACTATTGTAGTTTGATCTTTCTAAAAAGAACAGAAAAAACTAACACTGAAAAGATTGGCAATACAACAGTTACAATGTCTGAGACTGATGAGTACATAATATTACTGATGAAATAGGAATACAAAATTAAAGCCATCACTGAATCATGTTTTAATAAAAAAGCACCTACTGCATTCACTACATAGCCTATAAAAAAAGGGATTAATAAAATACCTGTGACACCAAAATTAATATAAATTGAGCCAAAAACGGTTGGGGATAGAGTAAAACCATGACTTGATCCATGAATAATCTCGTGAACTTCATACCGAAAATTTTCTGAGGCCCCAGGCAAGAAACCTAAAAAATCGTTCAGCCATGTCGAACCATTCCTAAAGGCCATAATATCGGGGAATAAAATATACAGTTTACCCGTAGGAATCAGGAAAAGTCGGTTAATAAATGCAGAGCCAACGTCCTCAGCTTCTCTTCTCACACTACTTTGAAAAAGAAAAAGAAAATAGACAATTGCAACAAATATGACGGCTGTCCTAATTATTTGGCTAAACCCGACCTTTTTTAAAAATCTATTCTGAATTAGAATATAGGTTATGTAGAAAAAAATGAAAAATCTACCGATTGGTATCAATCTCGAATCCAGTACCTGCGATATACAGGCATAAATTAACAATATCAAAAAGAGCAAATTCTTTTTCCCTCTAACCCGGCTATTAAAGTATAAATAAAAAGAGGTAATAGGCAGTATAGTTAGATAAAAATACTTAAAATATCCCTGACCAAAATAATTGACTTGACCATGTCTGTGGGCATAAGTAATACTTCTTCTCGCCTCGTGCATGTTCATTTCCGAGTCGGTCATCTGCAGACCATGCAAAATGGGAATAGTGCCTGATAAACTGTAATAAATCATCACTGCAATTACTCCAATAATAGAAAAGATGATAACCAATCTTTCATTAATTACCATGCTCCTAGAGAACATTGGTTGATGACTTGCATAATATTGAACGATTGACCCTAAACCCAGTGACAACATCGCAAGAAAAGGATAGAAAATGATTTCTATCCTCCCCGTCTGTCGATATAAGTCGATATCCGCAAAATATCTAAAAGCAATATAATATAATAGGAACAAAAAAGAGGGAGACAAATACAGCACCTCTTTATGGTAAGATTTAAATACCATAAAGAGCATTAAGGTCAATATTACAAGAAAAATTATCTCCATTTTTTTCTAAGTGAAATACGAAAAGATTGCGGCATTACAGCCCAAATAATTCTTGGCATTGAATAAAAGCAATAAAGAAATTTTTTATGTAGAAAAATATATTTCCATTGAAGCTTCACACTATTGTACGCATATTTTAAGTGATTTCGAGACTCAAAGCTCTGACCTCGACCAATCTTTCGAAAACATAGCTTATCGGGAAAATGTCCTATTCTGAACCCTTTAAAATACAGGGATAACCATAAGCCATAATCTACCTGCGATTTCCGATCTGGATAAATCAAGCTTTCTTTTAATAGATAAGCGTCAATAATCACAGATGAATGTGCGAGGGGATTATACCTTAGAATATTATCATTCACAATCTTTAAATGATGGAGAGGCAAATTACCATGTCCGTATCCCAAATCACGTGTAGTTTCAAAAGGTTCCCTAAATTCTACTCCCGTTCCTACAACGCTTAAGTCAAATTTTTGCATCAGCTCAAGCTGAATAGCGCTTTTATTCACGTGCCAGCTGTCATCTGCATCTAAAATAGCGATATACCGTTCCTTGATATGAGTGATACCAAAATTTAGTGCATTGGCTCGCCCAGGATTTGTATTACATAGCAAAATAATGGAATGATTGGGATCATCAGCATACCTTTCAACATAATTTGTTACTACTTCAATCGTATTATCAGTTGAGCCATCATCAACGATATAATGTACTGTACTAATACCTTCTTGTTGTATTACATTAAAGATACAGTTTCCTATATTTGCTTCTTCATTCCGAACTGTAGTAAGAATAGCGACTTTTATCATCAATAGTATTTAACATCTTTGAAACTTCCTTGTCAAAGGACTTTCTATACATACTTAATTCGTTAATAGTTAATTCTGAATACTTGTTTGTATTTCTCTTTTGCAGACGATTAAACAGCGTATCATCACTGACACTTTTACCTTCAAAAAAGACCAAATGGGTATCGAACCTATTCATCATCTCCCCCATAATCTGTCTGGCTGTCTCCCAAGTAATTTTTCCTTCTAGAAGTCTATTAATTAAGTATTGAGTGATAGACTCATCAGCATATAAAGTTAGATTAAAAATCCGAACAATTGAATATTGAATATATTTATACCTTAGTTTCCTATCTGGCACTTTCTTCTTGAAATTTAAAAAAGATAGAATCACAAACAGCGCTTTTGCAGAAATCCTAAGAAAGAAATTGCTTTGTGAAATATACTTTCCCTCTTTTAATTCATTAGTCAAATAATACGTTTTACCAACTCCAGGCACGCCGATTAATTCGTAAATCATGGTTTAATCTCTTTAAGAATTTCACTTACCACCGTCTGTGGAGGTTGATTTGTGGGTATTTTACATACTCGAGTCCTTTTATTAAAAACTAAATTCAATATATTGGCTTGCTTCCTCTCAATGGTTTCCTCTGTCATTTCAGGTCGTCTATCCTTGATAATCTCAATATCAGCATATAACTTAATTAACAAATCCGGGTAGATAAAATTTGTCTTTTCAAAAACCCGGTGTTCTTGTTTTGCGAAATAACGGTAGAGGAAGAATGGATGTCTTAAATAATCATTTAGCAGTGGTCCATCATTATATCCATGGTTCAGATTTTGAGGATAACGATCGGTAATAATAATGTAGCCTTTGGTCCTTAGTTTATTAATTAGGCGCAATTTAGTTCGCCTCTCTCTATATAATAACACTGCCCAAATAATGTTCCCTAATTCCATTATTTTAGAATGCTTTTTGTGCTTTTTTTTATTTACGGAATCGGTAAAAATATCTTTTGACTTCCTCTTATGAAACTTCCTCTTGAGCCAATCAAAAGGTTTCCTCATTAACGTACTTTTACCTTTTCCTGAACCCATATACAGAAAAACAACATCAAATTTCTTTGAGAGTATTTTATATAAAATACTGGTAGTGGTAGATTTGCCTGTACCGTCTGCGCCTAATAAAGAAATTACATAACCCCTTTGAGGAAGTGTTCTCTTGACGGGGAGATGTACTAAATCTGATCGGTTAACCATCTTTCTAAAGAAGTAATCAAACTCTCTCGACTGGCCAACAAAAAGAGATTGTACATCATTATATCTTCTGTTCTTTTTAAACCTCCTTTGAATATCATTGGCGTACTCCAAAATCCTCTCGTATTCAAATCCCGAATCTAACATTGGTAATAAATTGACAACCCATGAGTCACCGAAATGTCTACGTATAATGTTACTAAAAAGCTGCGTGTCGACTTTTGCTAAAAGCCACTGAAATTCTCTTTTACTATTTGAATACTCGACTTTGGTTGAATTTAAAATGCTTCTGAGTAAAAATCTTCTACTCCAGTTATTTTTAAGACAAACCCTTACGATCAAAAGAAGTAATTCATACTCAGGACTCGCTGTATAAATATGATGGTGATCATCCCATATTCTATCTGCTAAGATGTCTTTCTCCCAATCTAAATGGTAGCTTTTAACATTTGTTTCTCCTATAATTAGTTTATAATGGGCATGAACATGAATAACGTTGTTATTTTCAGAATTAATGTACAAATAGTCTTCTATATATGGATAGGTTTTAAACCAAGGCGACCGCCCTTTGACAAACCCAGTTGATAATAGATAAGCCTCAATTTCAGCTCTTCTCTCCCAATCAAACAGAATATCCAAATCTGTATCCCCCAAAACAGCAGCGCTTATATGCTCATTGCTTTTCCAGTGACAATACAAAATATCATTCTTGTGAAAATGATCCAATACCTGTGTGACTTTCTGATTCGTCTTCATATACTAATTTCTTCTTTTTAAAGCTCCTTTTACCAGATTCAATAACAAATTCTTTTCATCAATATAAAACGCTGTCCTAAATAAAGCAATGTTCATTACAACAAAAGTACCTGTAACTAATAACGAGAGCCAATACACGGAATATCCAATATAATAAGTACACAACAATTTAACCCCCCACAAGATTGGAAGTATGATTAAAAATACGGTGAAGTACTTTAAATTCATCCGTACATATTTATCGGTACTTGCCTCAAGTATTTTTAAACTTAGCGAAAGCATAAAAATATAATTTAGAAATATGGCTAATGAGGCCCCTAATGCAACGCCCTTTAACCCATAAAATGTACCGACATAACAGAAGACAAAGACCATTAGTGCATATAAAACTTGCCTCCAAGCTCTATGATAAACTTTCCCAGTAGCCCGAGCTAGGGAATCACTGATTTTATAGGAAGTTCTAAAAACTAAGCTTAATACTAGCAACTGTATCAAGACCGCCGCATCCTGCCATTTTGCCCCTAAAAAAATATCCACCAATTCAGGAGCTAAGACCAAGATCAACGAAGTAAGTGGAAAAACAACTAAAAAAATAAGTTTAACGGCATTGAAGTACATTCGTTCCAATTCTACCTTATCGTCCTGTATGCTTGCCATGGTGGAGAATAAAACCCTGTCCACGACGGTTCCAAACAGATTTGCAGGCATGGACACGATTCTGAAGGCAATTGTATACAATCCTAAAGAATTAGCGTTCATCATACGTCCTACAACGAAGTAATCTGCCTGATTTGCAAAGTAATTCGATATTCTCCCAATTGTAAAGCCTCCTCCAAAAAACATCAGTTGGCGAAAGGAATTTCTATCTATCCTCAACGAGAACTTATATTCATAATTAATCAATTGTAAAATTGCGCTGATGGATGATTGAACAATCTGAGCAATAACTAAAGACCATGCTCCCATCCCATGATATGCTAAAGCTACTCCTACCAGCCCATAAGCTAAAAAATAAGAACACAAATCAATCTTTGCGATGAGCTTAAACTTCATTTTCCGTTGCAAATAAGATCCTGAGACGTTAGATATACCCATAATTGGAAAGATAATTGTTATAACTTTTATCAGCCCTTCTAATTCTGGCATTCTAAAAAACAGGGAAATGGCGGGGGCAGAATAGTAGATCAACAGCACAAACACTAAACCTATACATATGGAAATAGTCATGGCTGTTGAAAGATGCCTTTTTTCAAGTTGCTTTATTTGGACTATTGCTGGTCCAACACCCAAAAGACTAAAAATTTGAACAAAAGATATAATCACTGTCACGATTCCAACCAATCCAAAATCTGACTTCTCAAGAAGTCTGGCTAATAAAAGTAGAATTAGGAACTGGAGAATATTTTGTCCTCCAATGCCTACAAAAGACCATAAATAATCGTTGAAGCTACTCTTTTTCATGTACTAGTTTATTGTATTTAATACAAGATTAGTCAAAGTCCATTCTCTTGACATAGTTTAGATAACCACGTTTTATCGCTTAAACTGAATAAAGAGAAGCCCTTTTATTTAGTCCTGATATCTGAGAGGCACTTAAGGTCAATTATTACACTGCCCTAAACCCTTATGTACCTATTCCAAAACAATGGAATCCTTTTGAAGTTAACTCACTATTGTTCAATACATTTCTTCCATCGAATACAAATGCAGGTTTATACATTTGGTGATAAATCTTTTGCCAATCATATTCTTTAAACTCATCCCACTCTGTCAGAACAGCAATCGCATGAGCTTTATCGATCGCTTCATAGGGGTCATTCACCACCTTGACAAGGCGACGATTTTCTTCAGGTGAACGAGTGGCTAATGCATCCAAATCTTTATAAATCTGTTCTGCGCTTACTTTCGGGTCAAAGATAGTAATGAAGGCTTCTTCCTCCATCAAATGGTCAGCGACGTAGATTGCCGCTGATTCTCGGGTATCGTTGGTGTCTTTTTTAAAAGCCCATCCCAAGAACGCAATCGTCTTTCCGTTCACTGTATTGTAAAGTGTGCGAATAATTCTAGCGGCAAACCGCTCTTTTTGATGATCATTCATACGAATCACCTGTTCCCAGTACTCCGCCACTCCATGGAGGTTGTACGATCGCGCAATGTATACCAGATTTAGAATGTCTTTCTGAAAACAAGAACCCCCGAAACCTACGGATGCTTTTAGAAATTTAGGCCCGATCCGGCTATCCATCCCAATGGCATGCGCCACCTCATTCACGTTTGCCCCGGTTACCTCACATAATTCTGAAATGGAATTGATGGACGAAACCCGTTGCGCCAGAAAAGCGTTGGCCACCAACTTAGAAAGCTCAGAAGACCATAAATTTGTTGTAATGATTCGGTCTCTTGGAACCCATGCTGCATATATATTCACTAAGGCCTGAATGGAAGCTTCATTTTCACCCCCTATCAAGACCCTATCCGGATGGTGTAAATCTGTCACTGCAGTTCCTTCGGCTAAAAACTCGGGATTGGATAACACATGAAAGCTAACCCCATTTCCGGTATTGTTTAGAATACTTTTAATGGACTCTGCCGTCCTTACAGGAAGGGTTGATTTTTCCACGATAATTTTATCTGATTTAGCTACCCGCGCAATTTGACGTGCACACAATTCGATGTACTTTAAATCTGCCGCCTGGCCCTTTCCTTTACCATAGGTTTTGGTTGGTGTATTTACCGAAATAAAAATCATATCGGCTTCATCGATGGCACCTTCAACATCCGTAGAGAAAAATAGGTTTCTATTCCTTGCTTCAGCAACGACCTGGTCTAATCCCGGCTCATAAATAGGTAATTGCGTCAGGTCATCTTGATTCCATGAATTAATCCGCTCTTGATTCAAATCGACGACCGTTACTTGGATGTCCGGATTTTTTTGAGCAATGACCGCCATCGTCGGACCTCCAACATAGCCAGCGCCTATACAAGCTATTTTCTTTATTCTGTTCATTTTAGTTTTTCTGCTTCAAGTTTTCCCAGTACCACTGCACGGCTTCTTTTAAGCCATCCCGAATGACGTGTGTAGGTTCATACCCTAACAATCGCTTGGCTTTATCAACGGAAGCCAGTGAATGCGGAATATCCCCCTGCCTGTTGGGACCATGAATCACCGCTACATCGGCAATCTTCGCATCGAACTCACTTAGGAACTCTTTTAAATAATGGACCAATTGAATGAGCGTCGTCCTATCCCCTACCGCGGTGTTATACACCGTATTCACCGCCTCCTCATTTTCGGTTAACATCGCTAACTCATTCATTTTTATAACGTTATCAACATACGTGAAGTCTCTGGAATAATCACCAGCCCCATTAATCACCGGCGAATCGTGCTTCATCAATTGCATCACAAACTTGGGGATCACGGCCGCGTATGCGCCATTCGGATCTTGTCTTCGACCGAAGACATTGAAATACCGCAAGCCTATCGTCTCAACCCCATAAGTCCGGCTAAAGACATCTGCATACAATTCATTCACATATTTAGTAATGGCGTAGGGAGATAAAGGCCGTCCGATGATCTCTTCTACTTTAGGCAAACTCTCGGAATCACCGTAAGTGGATGAGCTGGCTGCATAGACAAAGCGTTTCACCCCTGCATCACGGGCAGCGACCAACATATTCAAAAAACCCGACACATTCACTTCATTTGTCGTCTGCGGATCCTTTATTGATCGTGGAACTGAACCCAATGCGGCCTGATGTAACACATAATCAACGTCTTTCACCGCCTCAATACAGTCTTTCATTTCACGAATATCTCCCTCTATTAAAGTAAAGTCGGTATTTGATAGATGCATCTCTATATTGCGAAGATAGCCGGTGGAAAAATTATCCAATACACGCACCCGATATCCCTTTGATAAAAAATAAGCTGTCAGGTTAGAGCCAATGAATCCGGCTCCGCCGGTAATCAGAATTTCTTTCATATTTCATAAATGATTACAGTCGCGCATCTACGATGTTTCTTGGGAGAACCCCTTTTACATCGTAAATCACACGGGTGGCTTTGCATAATTTATCCATATCTAAATGGTCAAATTCCTTATGAGCAACCGCCAAAATAACCCCATCGAACTTCTCTTTTGCTGGAATATCCTTTAGACAATTCCAGCCATACTCATGATGGACTTCTTCCGGGGATGCCCAGGGGTCATACACCGTTAGCTGAATATCATAATCAGCCAACGTGGATAAAATATCGACTACTTTGGTATTTCTGACATCCGGACAGTTTTCTTTAAACGTCACACCTAAAACCAGGATTTTTGCCTGCTTAACGGGAATATCCTTCTTCACCATTAATTTAACCATTTCATGCGCTACGTACTCCCCCATGCCATCATTCAATCTCCTTCCTGCCAGAATAATTTCCGGATGATACCCGGATTCTTGGGCCTTTTGAGCTAAGTAATAAGGATCAACTCCGATGCAATGTCCGCCTACCAAGCCTGGTTTGAACTTCAAGAAATTCCATTTCGTTCCAGCCGCCTGCAAAACATCGTCCGTGTCAATCCCTAAACGGTTAAATATTTTAGCCAGTTCATTCACAAAAGCAATATTGATATCCCGCTGGGAGTTTTCGATCACCTTCGCCGCTTCTGCCACACGAATGCTGGATGCTTTATAGGTTCCGGCTTCAATGACGGATTTATACAAACTATCTACTTTCTCCGCTGTTTCGTCCGTAGATCCCGAGGTGACCTTGAGGATTTTAGTCACCGTATGTTCCTTATCTCCTGGATTAATTCTTTCAGGAGAATACCCGACAAAGAAATCTACATTAAATATCAACCCAGATACCTCTTCTAAGACAGGAACACACTCCTCTTCGGTTACTCCAGGGTATACGGTTGACTCATACACAACAATGTCTCCTCTCTTCAACACTTTTCCCACGGTCTCGCTGGCTTTGTACAGTGGGGTAAGAATAGGTCTGTTATATTTATCCACCGGGGTGGGTACTGTTACAATATAAAAATTACAACCCTGAATGTTGCTGGTGTCATGACTAAATTGCAGACCTGCTGAGGGAAACTGTTTACCTAACACGTTGGTCAGTTCTTCATCAGACACTTCAAGAGTCGAATCATGTCCTGAGTTTAGTTCCTCAATTCGTTGTTGATTAATATCGAATCCAATCACCGGATATTTGCGGGCAAAAGCGACGGCTAATGGCAATCCTACATACCCTAGTCCAATGACTGCAATCTGTGCGTTTTCCATGGTTTATTTAATATTTCTGATAAAAAAGAGAGTGATAGGAATTAAAAACGGTTCAGGATACTTTTTATAATTGATCGACCAGTCTTCTTTCTCTTTTGCAAATCATCAGAATAGTAGCCATAACCATAACCATAGCCATAACCGTAGCCATAGCCATAAGAAGAGGCTGTTAACTTTACACCATTGAAAATGATATTCAGTTTTGGAAACTTCTTCTCTTTATTAATCTGATCTAACTGTATCATTTGTGGCTTAAAAGTGACCCCATGACGTACCAAATATATACTAGCATCAGCTAATCTCGCTAAAATTTGAGCATCCGTAACCAAGCCTATGGGTGGTGTATCAATTAATATTTCGTCAAAATTAGCCCTTAAATAATTGATCAAACTCTCCATTTCCGATTGGATCAGAAGCTCGGAAGGGTTTGGTGGAACTGGCCCGGATCCTATTACAAACAGATTTGGATGAACAGTGGTGGGCTGCAATATTTGGTTCAATTCAGCTCTACCTATTAAATAATTGCTCAACCCAACCTGATTATTCAAATTAAGATACTTACTGATTTTAGGCTTACGCAAATCCAACTCTAATAAAACGGTCCTTTTACCACTAATGGCCATCGCTGCCGCAATATTAGAGGCGACAAATGACTTTCCTTCGCCAGACATACTCGAGGTAAATAAGGTCACATTTCCTCTCCCCTCGACAGGTTTGCCTTGGAGGAAAGCCATATTCGTTCGAATTGCCCTAAATTGTTCGGCAATTCCTTTCCGACTATTGGCTTGCACTACGATTGGTTCAGACTCTTCTTCAAACATTATTTCCCCTAACACGGGTACAGTTGTTAATTTAGAAATATCCTGAGTCCGTTGAATTTTGTTATTTAATAAGTCTTTCGTATAAACATACCCAGCAGGTAGTAAAAGTCCTAGTAAAATAGCTGCTAAATACACGATCTGTTTCCTCGGTTTAATCGGCAAATTTGTGGAGATGGCGGAATCAATTAGTCGGCTATCAGCCACTGCGGACGCGTACGATAAAGCAGCCTCTTCTTTCTTCTGAAGCAAATAAAGATAAATACTTTCTTTTGTAGCTTTTTTCCGCTCCACGCTCATTAATTCGCGTTCTTGACCTGGAATTTTCCGAATATTTCCTTGAATTTGCGATTCGTGACTTAATAACGCTTTACGTGTATTGTTAATGGATTCATATAAGTTATCCACTGCCGACTGAATACTTTCTCTGGTGGTCTGAATCTGGTTTAATAAAGGTTCTAAGCGGGGGTTATTTTCCCCTGTCTTTGCCAACATTTCATCCCGTTGTAATTGAAGCGTACTTAAAGTCGTAATCTGACCCAATAACACCGGATCATTAATCCCCATGGTACTCGGTAGTTTTTCCTTTCCTGATGTTGTACTTACGTAACGCTTTATATCATTGATGACTGATAGTTGAAGGTTAATTTCATTTAATCGGGCATCGTTTTGTTTCACATTATCCAATAGTAAATTCGCATCGTTACTCATCGATGTGATCCCCCTGGTGCTTTTAAAACTTTCCACATCCTTCTCCGCTTCCGTAAGCTCTCCGGTAATCAACCCTAAACGCACATTGATAAAATCCATCGTACTTTGTGTTGTCCGATTTTTATCGTCCAAACCAGCTTCATTATAAACCTGCACCAAGGTGTTTAAAATATCCTTCCCTCTATCGGGCACTATAGTTTGAATTTGTAAATTCAATACGGACGACTGCTTATTAGCCAATGAGATATTTAGATCACCCAAATATTTATCGGCAATGAGCTGTGGATTGAAAATCTTAAGATAAATAGGCGCTTTATTCCCTTTAATCCATTTATTAAAATTTTCTTCTTTTTGTACTTTAAAGACGCCAAAAGAAGAGCGTTGCAAGCTATCTAGCAAACCATTGTATTTTCTACCACTTATTGGGTCTTCAATTATATAAGTTTTTGAATTAGGAAATGTTAAATTAAGGGTTTTTCCATACCAAATACTATCCAATTCAGCGACTGAAATTTCTACAGGCTTAGAAGCGTAGATATCCTTTTCTATAACCCGCCCTTCCATAGTGTAATTAATCATTAAATTTAAACGATTAACTACTCTTCGCATTAAAGTCTTAGATCGTAATATTTCAATTTCATTTTCTACCACCTTTGAACTCCCAAAAAGGTCGATCTCTGCCAATAAGTCTCCTCCTTTTGGCAAACCACCTTTCTTTTCGTCTTTAATTAATAAGGTGCTCTGGACAGAATATACTAAAGGGGTATACCTCAAGTATATAAACGCTATAAAACAACAAAGTATAACTCCTAGAATAAATACCGGCCAATGGTATAGATATTTTGATAGCGTCTCTCTTAAGTTAATAGATATTTTATCATCAGGGGATGACAATGAATGATTTTCTCCAGGTTGGATCATATATTACGAAATTAAAATAGACGGTAAATAGCCAATACAATGACGGATAGAGCTGAAATAACAATGCTAGCGTTTCGGTAGTTAGAATCTACACTGGCATATTTTGCTTTACTAGGAGTAACGACCAATACATCGTTATTTTGCAAATAGTAATAAGGTGAATTGAATAATGTGGCACTCTGCAAATCCAATTTCACCTGCTGGCGTTGACCATCCTTCTCGCGGATTAGCAAGACATCATTTCGCTTGGCCGTAATGGTTAAATCACCTGCCATTCCCAGTGCCTCCATGATCGTAATACGCTCACTCTGAACGGGGTAAACCCCCGGACGGGCCACATCTCCCAAAACGGAAATTTTGAAATTGGCCAGTCGTAAATTTAAAATAGGTTTTACCAAAAACTTACCTTCTTCCAACTGATCTTCAATTAATTTGCGAGCTTCTGAAGTTGTCATACCCTCAACCCGTACGCCGCCAACATAAGGCAATTGAACCTTCCCATACTGATCTACAATGTATCCTGCAGGTCCTGAACCTGCAGCTCCGGCAGCACCTACCTGTGCAGCACCCATGTTCCCTAAATTAAAATAAGCGTCGGATTTTTCATCCAAACTGGAAACCGTGATCGCCAGGATATCGTTTTTTTGAATTCTTAAAGCGCTCTGATTAAGAATGGCATTACTCTGTTCTCCTTCAGGAAGATCTGTAAAATAAGGAACAGTTTGATATTTTACACCGCAAGAACCCAACAGAAATACCAGAGATAATAGATAATAGATGTTTTTGTTCATAACTTTCTTCAATTTGCAAATATACGAGTTCATGAGCGCAATTGTATGCATTATGATTTTTAATTAACAGTTGATTAATATAATATTAAAAATGAATTGTCTCTTTTATACAAAAGTTGAGCCATAATAGCAAAAACCACCAGAGTTTATTTAATTCACATTTTTTTCCCTTCCTAAGCCACCTCCTGAGCAAATACCTGCAAAAGTGTCCAAAAAAAACTACGTGCAAGATGACACTGTGAATCCCGGGATAAGGAATACGCCGTGTGAAATTAAGCAATTGTATAAATGAAGAGCTGTTTTGTACGACGTTACCACCGATACATCAGGCCAACACGCAAATGCAGGTTACTTACATCGTATGGCTTAAAAGTCCAGAACAAATACGGTTCCTGCTCCTTTACCTGGTATTGATAATTCAGGCTTGAGATATAGGTCATTGCAGTATTTAACACAAAGCGATTAAATTGCTTATCGAAATGGGCTCCAAAAGCTAAATCGACCCAATGTCGACGGGGTTCTATTTTTGCATTGAACACTTTATAATAGAGCGTATTATTATGTACTCGGCGTTCAAATGAGATCCCTAAGCGATCCAATCGTCTGACCCAGGCAATTTGTA
Source organism: Pedobacter sp. (assembly GCA_037190785.1). Classification (GTDB taxonomy): domain Bacteria; phylum Bacteroidota; class Bacteroidia; order Sphingobacteriales; family Sphingobacteriaceae; genus Pedobacter. The sequence goes on from JBBCJN010000003.1 coordinate 304,635, forward strand.
AATTTTGTAAATTATCCGGGCCGTAACCTGCGCCTAAAAAAGCACCTTGATGCGTATAACCCGCATTCACCTGTCCATGAGAATACCACGTTCCTGAATTCCTTATACTTTTACCTCCAGCCTCCATCTGCGTAAGCTCCAAGCCCACCTGTATAAATTCATTTTCACTGCCTTTAAATGGAATTAATTTTCGAAAACCAGCGACATACGCACGCGAATGTTCCGGTTCAATCATCATATCCCGTAAATTGTAATTATGATCCTCCTTGCCATATTGCACATATACCTCTGCTTTTGCTTCAGGCATGACCCATTTCATGAATAGGGAAAAACGCTGATCACGTGGCTTGTTGTCTTCTGTATTCTCGTAGCCATCCTGGAAACTTTGTTTACTTAACGAACTAAACAGGGGCAGATAATCGCCTAAGCCTGACCCCATCTCCTTCCGATAGCTAATGAACGACCGGTCGAAGCCTACATAGAGACCAGGTACCCATTTAGGCTGATACACAAAGGCCATAGCGGAAAGATAGCGCCAGTCGTCCGGTTTCGCTGCATTGCCAGGAGCATTGATCCCTGAGCCCTCTAAGCGTCCGCCGATGATTTGCCATTCCAGATTTCCAATTGCCGTCTTAACAGGTTGGTTGGTATTGAAGCTTATATGGGCGAAACCAGGTGCATGATTGCTCATTAATAAACTACTATTGATTCCTGGCCCCCACCACAGGTTTTCGGTCGAAACGCCTAAAGAAAGAGCCCCGTAGTTAAATTTAAGATGGCTTTGCCCTAAATGAAGCTTGTGATACGCCCCTTCCCCAAATTTTTCCGGGACATCCACACGCCGATGATAGGCCAAAAGAGCGGTTTTCAAAGCGGGTTCATTTGCGGCTTCAAAAGTTTGGGTAAAAGCAGCATTCTGTGCGAATACAAATTCAGGACGTAATTGAAAAGAGATAAATTTATTGGTGATCGCTACTCCGGCTGACACTAAGGTTTGGTAACCTTTTGCGGATATCATGGCTCCATCGTTTGAACCGTACGGGTGATGCGTATTGAGTTGGTTTTGCCAAACGAAGGGCAAAGCATGCACCTCAAAATCGCCTTTCTGATAGACTTTTCTGGTAAACCAGGCCAGGCTATCTGCCCCGGCTTCTAAAGCCAGTCTGTAACCGGGGCGTATCATCAAAGAATTAGTTAAACTGTCCATTCCGAGCAGACTGAAACGACGGTAATAATCATCGCTTCGGTCCATCAGCCCCACGGGAACCTGTTGAGCCTGGCTACAGAAAGGCAGGGCCGCCAATAGGTAAATTAGCCAAGTAAATCGCTTTTTCATTTGTTTAAATTTAGGTATTAAAATGAGTCAGAACAGGAGTAGGCTGCCAATTTAACAAATGACGGGCACGGCTATCGTCAAAAGTCAGCGTACTGGTTAAACGGGTAAATTTTTGGGTATTTATAGGACTTTGAGGACCAAAATAATCGCCTATTCGGGCCAGGCCTTTTCCTAATTTCATCGGCAAGCTCCGGGGAGCGGGCTTATCTAAAGATTTAGCCATCGCCGTACTTAGCAGGGAAAAACTGGGATGTTGTCCATCGGTTAAGTTGAATATTCCCCCTATTTCGGCTGCTCTTGAGATGACCCGCGCCACATCTTCCGCCAATACCATGCTCTTTTTAGCGGCACCTCCATTAATGTTAAAATAATAGCCTTTCTTAATTCCGTTTAACATCGATTTCAAATTTCCAGGCGGGTTCTGCCCCACCACCAGAGGCAATCGCAAAATAGTGGCTTTAATGTGCTGTCTTTCGCACCAGGTTAACCATACCTTCTCAGCCATGGCTTTACTTTTCCCATAAGGGTCCTGCGCCAGCAAGGGGTAATTTTCATCGATGTTGTGTCCTTCATCTAAACCGTATACGGCCACCGAGCTAATCAGCACCATCGCTTTGGGCTTTTCTTCAAGTAGCGACAGGCTCTGTAATAGTCGCCGGGTACCTTCGACGTTTACCTCCATAAATTGCTGAGCAATCGGCGCACGATAGGCAGGTTGATGAGCCATTCCGGCCGCATGAATAACCATGTCAAATGATTGTTCAAACAAAGGGGCCGCTTTCGCTAAATCGCAGACAAAGGAGTTGGAGGATGACCGACCCAGGCTACTTAGCTGTTCATCCCGCAATGTCTTCTGAATGGCTCTTCCTAAAAAACCCGAAGCTCCTGTTAAGAGTATCCTCATTTACGTTTGATATATTTTTTCCCGGCATTCCAACAATAACACATAAAATAATAGCCTGCCTTAAAGATAGAAAGCTTTTCTATCTTTCTATAGATGTTCCAGGTATATCCTGCAGCCACCAGTTTATTATGCGATAAGGAGCCCGAATGTGATCGATAGGTCGTTAGTACTTCGTTTAACCCTTTACTTTCTTTCACTAATTTCACTAATTTAAGCCAAAATACATAATCTTCATGCCCCACTTTCATGAATCTCAGCCCACCAAGTACCGACGTTTTAACCATGGCTGTAGATAGGCCTATCTCATTATGGCGGAGAAGCTCCCGGTAACCTGCCCGGATACCAACCGGCACATGTGCCCGAATGATCTTTCCTCCGGCATTTACTTTTTCATACGCCGTGTGGGATAAATCGGCCTGCTGAGCAAGCATAAAACTCAATTGCTTCTCCAGTTTTTGAGGATGCCAGGCGTCGTCACTATCTAAAAAAGCGATGTACACTCCCCGAGCCTGGTTTAATCCTGCATTCCGCGCCGCTGCCACTCCTTCATTTTGTCCTAAATGAATTCGGTAAATGCGCTCATCTTCACCTGTTAACTGGTCGATGATGCGTTGAGAACGATCCGAAGAGCCGTCGTTAATCAGCCATAATTCCCAGTAGGGGTAGCTTTGTCTCAATACCGAATCAACACAATTGCGGAGGTACTTTTCTGCATTATATACCGGACAGATGATCGAGATTAACTTCGGTTGCATGTGCTCTTACAATACTTTTAAAATTTCGGCAAGCGTAGACTGGTGGAGGAGTTGGATCTCCTTTGCACTGCGGTGATTTTTCCCCTGCTCAGGATAAATATGACCTGCCGGAGAATAATTGATAGGCAATTTACAGGCACTCAATAAAATCCGCCACTTGAAACCTGCTTTAAACAAGCACCTCAATCTTCGTTTAGAAGCATACCGATGCTTCAGTAATAACCGGGCTAAATTTACATAGTAATTTTGGAATGAAAAGGCAGAAATCTCAGTACCCCCTCCTCCATAATGAACGATGACATCCCCGGCTAATTTTTCCTTTCGCACCCCCCGCTGATCCATCCTCAGGAATAAGTCACATTCTTCATGATAAAAATAAAATTGCTCGTCGAAGCCGCCTACTTCCTGAAACAACTGTTTAGACAGCACCAAAAAACACCCGCTATAGTAGTCATATGCTTCTTTCCCTCCTTTGGGGAAAAACCTGAAAAGTGCCGCAAATAAGGGCTTTAACAGAAATAATCCGAGCGCTATACGGGCCAGGCTTGGGTAATTAAACCCGCTCTTTTGCGGACTTCCATCCGGGTTAAGCAGGTCTGCGGTATAGATCGTTCCGTGATCCAGGCCCGTTTCCGAAAAAAGCTGAACAAGAGAATCCAAGCGGAGGGTGTGGGTATCGTTATTCAATAACAGCAGATGATCGTAAGCAGCGTGTTTTGCCAACCGATTATTGGCTGCACTAAAACCCAGATTCGTATCCGACCAGTACAATTTCAGGTGATTAACCCTGGATTGAAGCGTGTTTAACAGGGAGGCACTATCGTCTGTAGAAGCATTGTCAAGCAGCAGTATTTCAAAAGGGACGTCCCCACGGCTAAGCTGCAGGTCTATGCTTTGGAGACACTCCTTTAAGAATTTCTCTCCGTTGTAATTCACAATCAACACACTGATTCCTTTTGACATACTTCCCTTTCTATGGCGTTACCGCTGGTTCTTTCAATGTTTGCTTCCGGATCATCAACCAGGTATATTGAGATAAAACGCCCAAGAGGATAAATGGAAGCCCGATGGACAGCACCTGGTAATAGAATGCCTCGTTAAAATGAAATCCGATGGTTAACATGATCAGCTGTACCCCTAATGCAAGGAACAAATTTATGGAATTATACGCCTTTTGCCGCAAAAGATCGATCACATTCCTCAAAATTAAATAATTGATGTAAAAAGGCATGACCATACACAAATATTGGGTAGGTGCGATGCTGTGACTTAATTCCGGATAAAACCGATGGATGAGCGGAGGGATGCTGAAATACATTCCCGTAAATCCGGCCACACTCAATAAAAATGCTCCCCATTGGAAACGTCTTATTCGCTTTAATACAGCAACGGGATTGCCCTGGGCCCATTGTTGGCCTACGTAAGGCATCATGACGTTTCCATACAATTCAAAAGGGACCGTTCCGAGTTTAAGCAACAGAAAAGTCATCGCCATATAACCTGATTCTTTTAACCCAATATAGAGGGAAATACTGAATATAGGGAGAAATTCCAGTCCGAAAAGACTGAGCTCACCTACCACCCTTGGCAGCCCAAACTTTAACAGTTCCCTCATTTTAGATTTGATGCGGACGGCATTCATCGCTATTTTTCTCCAGGGCAGTAAGATCAGCAGCATTAAGCACAAGATACTGATGACGCCGTATAGCTGAAAGTAACGGTACACATCCGGGCTTACAAACAAGAAGCCGAATGGGAAAACAGACATGACGACTAAGTGAAGCCCGCTCGATGCCCTAAAGGTTAATTTAGCTCTGAAATAGGCACTTAACAGCTGAAATAATCCCTGGGAAAATATCAATAAAAGAAGGGCTGAAAACAGGCGGGGGAACTGATCCGATTCCAATTCGAAACTTCGGAGAAGAAGATCGGAAAAGAAACCAAGTATCCCTGCCATACAGGCAAAACTGATGACGAACAAGGCGCAGGCTGCCAGTAAATAATGGTATGCCGGATGGGGATTGGGTGACTTTTGAAGACTGATGTACTTAGGGATTCCTATTCCCATCCCCAATAGGATCGGGAACAGTAGAAAGGTGCTTAATCGTTTCAATAGATTATAGGCAGCGAACCCTTCTACATCCCAGTTTTTATTGATCCAATAGTTGATGTATAAAGTTAGCCCCATGAATATAGCCTGGGCAACAAGGGTATACATCGTAGCCTTCCAACTGTCGGAAAAATGTGCTGGTTTATTTAACAAAGCGATAATGGTTAAATTTAATGAAGAGTGCGAACAGCACAAATGTGAAGGGGATAATGCTCCACGTGAGCAAACTTATGATAAAAGAGATGTAAAAATATTCAATCATAAAAATGAGGAAAACCAGACTAAAAGCGGGCTGTTTCTTCATTAAGAATAATTGATACACCCAATGCACAATCCATCCATTGACGAGCATAAACACCCATGCCCCCAGAATCCCGAAATCAAGGATGGTCCCCCTGAACATCGTATAAATGTTTGTATCGATTAAATTTTTATACAGATAATATTCATGATACACTCCGGGAGGGGTCTCCATCCTGTATCCCACCAGCTCTACTAAAGAGGTGAGCGTATAGAACCCGAAGAAATAGGTTTCCGTGGCGTAACTTTGCGAAGCAATTCCTCCAATGTAAGCGGTAAACCAATCAGAGAAGGCATACACATGTCCAAAAAAATAGGTTGAAAATAACGCTCCAAAGGTTTGCAGTAGCAGGCCAACATCATCGTCTTTACCAAAACCCCTTGCCAGAAAAGAAAGCGCCATTAAAGCCATCACGACCGTACCTGCACTTATCCATTTCCAAAGCCCTTTTATCTTAAAATTCCGTAATTTGTTCGCGTATAGTTTAGTCACCATCATGCTGCCGAGGAATAAAAAAAGGGACTGAAAGAATAAGCCTTTTGCCGATTGAGTTAACAAAATGATCAAAGAAGGGAAAAATGCAATCCAAATGCGGTTGAGTTTCCCTTTGGCGCTTCCATACAGCAAACCAGCAGTCATGATCGCGATGTTGGAAAAGAGCAGGCTTATAGGCGCAAAAGGGGTGCGCACCAATTCATCTTCATACCGGGCCGAGGCGAATTTACTGGCAACTTCTATCGGTTGATTGATAAACTCCATCAGCCCAAAGCCCTGAGCAAACAGATGTCCGAAAGAGGCCAATGTGGAAATGCTGATCGATAGCCAAAAACAGAGCCAGCCTAAACGGGTATGAAATACCAATTCCGGATCTGCTTTCTGTGCATTTAACTCAAAACTGGGTTGCCAATTAAACAATAGACCTGTTGCACTAAAAAGAATCACCGAGATCACTATAAATGCCACCGCTAAAGAGTTGACCGGTACGGTGAACAGAAAAATTAAGGGAAAAAAAAGGTAAGCGAACCAGAATAATGAGAAGAGGCAGGCAGGGAATAACCAGGTTCCCACCATTTTACGCCACCACAAAGCATTCACCAATAATAGGGAACTGTAAAACAGCGCGAGTATTTTATCAAATACTTCCATGATTTGGATCTGTAACCGGGTGCATTATTCTTCTAAATGCAAGTATAAACAGATAACTAATAAGGGCGATCGTTGCACCAAAAACAGCCATTATACTCTTACGTAATTTGTCGTCCGGAAGAGGTAAATGAGGTTCGTCAATCACCTGGATCAATGGTTTGTTTTTAAGAAAAGTCATTTTAGAGAGCTCCAGGTTTTTAACAAGCTCTGTCAGGATCGCTTTGTTGGCCTCGGCGTTAAATTGAGAACGTTGAACCGGGTTTGTCCGGACAGATTGCCGGGCTTGATTCAAGTTTGGCGTAAGATCTAAAGTCCTTGAAGCCATGCCAATCGCAGATTCCATGACCGCTCTCACAGAGTCGGTCTGATGTTGCAATACCTTGATGTTATCCAATGACTTTTTTGTCTTGGTCCGCACATAGAAATCGTTCACCTGAGCCACTAGCTTCTGATTAAATGCGACGGCAAATTCGTCTTTTGGAGCCCGGTAACTTACATTAATGAGGTTTAATTTCTTATCGGGTTTTCCGACGACTAAATATTTTTTGTCAATATCCCGTATCATTACATTGAGCAACGAATCGGCCAAACGGCTTTGAGTAGATTCGAATCCGGGCTGGAAGTGAAGGTCTTTGTATTTATCAAAAAAATAAGCGAATTTATTAACCCGTAACATTTTCACATAATAGTCGGCCATCAACACTTCTTTGCCGTCTATTTTTGCTTTACTGAGCAGTGTTTTTCGCAACATTGTTTGAGACCGATAAAGCGCGGTGATATTGTCTCCCTGAAAAATGCCATTGCTTCCTCCCAAGGCATCAATATCAATTCCGACTGTGGCTGCCAAACCCGCGTACTGTCCGAGCTTTCCTCCCATCCCGCTGGATTCTTCTTCTAGCACAAACGAAGTAGTGGCGGTATAATAGGTTCGTTTGACCATCGAATAGCCGACACCAAGGATAGCCCCCAAAAGTGCGATAAGCAGAATGGATTTCCACCTGCTTAGAAAATAACGCAACCAACTTTGTGCCTGTTCAGCAATTTCCAGTAGTGAAACGGTCGTTTTCTGTTCCATATAGATTTACCTGAATAAAGTGATCACGATGGCAGCCATCGAGGCCAGTGCTGAACTGACCGCTATCCATGCCTGGGTAGTCATCGGTTCTCTTGGGGCCCGTTTGGGAACCATGATCTCTGCCCCTGGTTTAACCTTTGGGTAATTACGGAAGAACAGGACCTTGGTGGCCGCTTCGGCGGTACCGTTCGCATATTTTACATACACATTTCGTTTCAAGGCGTTTGCTGTAAATCCTCCGGCCCCATTCACGTAACTTTTTAAACTGCGTCCCTGTTTAAACACAATCCCGTTGGGGTTAAGAACTTCCCCGGTCACTTTCACTGTTTGTAAGATCTTCGGAATTCGAATCACATCTCCGTCTTCCAGAATGAGATCATACTCCGCTTTTGGACGCGCCAGAATCCGCTCCAGGTCGATCCCTATTAAATCCGATTGCACCAGTTTTTGCTGCAATAAGAGATCGAGTGAGTCAGTTTTCAGTTTCGGATCTTCTTTGTCTTTGTAACTATCTTTCTTCAAGCGCTCCAGATTTAAGAGATTACGCTCTTCCTCTTCCGCATTGTCAATGGCATTTCTGGCCTTGGGATTGGCTTTTTCGGCCCCGGGTCGTTTTAAGGAGGCTCCTTCAGGATAAGCCCCTATTGTCAGTCCGCCCGCTCTTGCGATAATGTCAGAGATTCGTTCATCCTTCCGGTGAATGGTGTATACTCCCGGATAAAGCACCTCTCCTTCCAGCTTTACCTGACGCTGAACCGTATAGCCCTCAGCACTACGCACCGAAACAATGTCAAAGGGTTCCAGAATAAATTGTTCCCCCGCAAGGGTTAATTGCTGATCCACATCGAGCATAAAGATTTCGGCGGTTCTGGCCGAAGCCGAATTGGCATCGCTGTTTTTCACTCTTCGTGAAACTTCCACACGGGAAGGGGTAGCCCCTTCTTTAAATCCTCCGGCCATCTGGATCAGGTCCTGTAAGTGCATTTCTTTCGAGTAATCAAAAAGCCCAGGAAAACGCACTTCTCCCTGAATACTCACCTTGTATTCTTCCCTCATATCAAAAATAGAGGTTATAATGACTTCGTCCTCCCGTTGAAGAGCAATATCAGCGACGGCTCCCTTCATTACCTGAGCCACATCGAAGGAGAGAAGCGCAGGACTCAAATCAGGATTGAGCCTGTTGATATAACCCCGGTGTTGAAAGGCGTCTTCGGTAAGGCCATCTGCTTTTTGGATCAGTCCTTTTAACGTGAGACCGGCTTCCAGTTCAAACTGTCCCGGTCTGAAAACAGCGCCTTTAATAGTGACCCGGTTTTCAAAACGATCTAAAATGCCTTCCACCAGAAACTTATCTCCATTTCTTGCCTGGTACTGAGGATATTGATCCTGGTCGATGTCTTTTATTTTTCGCTCCCGATCGGTATTTTGCAATACTTTGATCTTAGCCTGATAGGCCTCTGTGGTAAATCCTCCTCCGAAGACCAGTAATTGTTGCAGGCTCTCCGATGGCAGAAGCTCAAACAATGCGGGAATTTTTACTTCCCCAACTAATTCTACCCGGTTTTGATATACGGGGATATGAATGACATCCTGATCCTGTAGCCTGAAATTTCCTTGTTGAATGCCTTTTTGCAGAAATTGATAAATATCGACCGTACTAAGTAGCTTATTGTTACGGATTAGTTGGATTTGACGAAATGAGCCATTTTCATTTGGTCCTCCCGCGGCATAAAGCGCGGTAAAAACAGTGGCCAGTGAGGGCAATGTATAAGTTCCGGGCTTGACCGCCGATCCGGTGATGATCACCTTGATACTTCGGATGTTCCCAATGTTCACAGCGACCTGTGTGCCTCCTGTTCTTAATGCGGGGTAGATACTTCCCATCGCCGCCTTGATCTTTGAACGTGCCTGTTCGATGGTCAGTCCTCCTACCGCAATTAATCCCACATATTCCATACGGATAAAACCATCCGGACTGACTTTTAACTTATATTCCTGCTCATTTGTTCCTGTCAGATCGACGATTAATTCATCATCAGGACCAATGATGTAATTCACGGGAGTGGCCATCCGCAAATTAGGTTCAAATGTAATTTCACTATTTTTAAATAATTCGGCACCGTATATTTTAGGTTGCAGACTCTCGAATACCTCTTTTATTAATTGCAGTTGATCTTCGTCTGTTTGCTGCAGTTGCTCCTGCCGTTTTGGCCGTTGATTGAGCGTGTCTTTCCGCTCGGTATAGGCCCTATTCCGATCATTGTCGGACGAAGCTGATTTTAAGATGGGTGAAGTTTTTGAGGGGTTGGAAGGGGTTTCCGGGCCCTGTTTACGCAATTTTTCTACCCTCAGCTTTAGTTTTTGTACTTCAGTAGCCTTCATTCCCTGAGCCATGGCCAATTGCTCCAATTGCTGATCCGTATAACCAATGGCCTCTGCCCGCTGGATCCATTGCCTGATTTGGGTGTCTGTTAACTCATCCACCTTGATATTACTGTAGTTTATCTGCGCATGCGCCGTCGGTGCGATCATCCACACCAGCAAAAAAAACAAGGGGGCTAAAATGTACTTTAACTTCATATGCCGAAAGCCTGTGATAGAATATGATAACAAACATACGTTTTTTTATCAATTTAATTATTTCCCTCCTTCACAAAGCCCCCATCCCGCAATTCGCAGCGTTCCCCTCCACCACCCTCCAAGTAAAAGGAAAAGTTTAAGTCAAAATAGCAAGAGAAGATGTCTTCGAAAGAAAATGCCTTTTAGAAACAGCAGCTGTAAATCAGCGGATTTAGGTAGATAAAACTAAGCAGAAGGGATTTGTCCTTCACCCACACATACCTGTTCTTTGTACAACGTGGACACCAATAAATGCGAATAGGCAGAAAACCTACCACTGTCTTTAAAAAAAAACCACGTGGAACCTGATAATGAAAATCCGTCTGACACTTTCGACATTTATATTCCTTATAACTCATCTGCAAAAGCATTAATTTTATGTCGTTAATAGCAAAAAGTAGTCCAATTTTTAAAACCAGCACGTAACTATTTTGTTCTCCCTATAGGGTGGTTAGGGGCAAAAAAGATCCTCGTCTGGTTTCGATGTGCCGATGCAATTCCTCAATTGTAGAAAATAATACCCAGCACATCTCTTTTCCTTTCGTATTTTCCTTTCTCGGCCAGGATAAGTGAATGAAAACCGGTAAAAAATTGTAACTTGCACTATATAATTAGCGAATGTTTTTTTTCAGAAAAAAGAGTAAATTTGATTTTAGTGCCGTTGGAATTGACATGCATTCCCATTTAATTCCGGGCATTGATGACGGAGCCAAAAATGTAGAGGATAGCTTGGCCATTATTCAGGGATTAAAAGAATTGGGATTTCATCACCTCATCACTACCCCTCACACTTTACAGGATATCCATCCCAATACCAGCGAAAAAATTCTGGAGGCATATGCGCTTTTAGAGGGGAAGATTCCCGAGGGCATTTCTTTAAAGGTGTCTTCCGAATATTTCCTGGATGAGCAATTTCTCGATCAGCTTCAGCAAGATGCCCTACTGCCTTTACCCGGAAATAAACTTCTTGTTGAGTTTAGTCAGATCATACGCCCGCATGACCTGGAAGAGAACCTTTTCCAGATCCGCTTAAAAGGATATGAGCTTATACTTGCACATCCGGAACGTTATTTGTTTTTTCACAAGCAATTCGATTATTATAAACGCCTTAAAGAAATGGGCGTGGAACTACAAGTGAATGCGTTATCGTTGACCAGTCATTACGGGAAGCACATTCAGCAGATCGCTGAAAAGCTGATTAAAAATGAGCTGATTGATTACGTGGGGACAGACATCCATCACCTTCGGCACCTGGAGGTACTTAAGCGTGTGCCTGAAAGCAAATACTTTCAGCAACTGATCGAAAGCCAGCTGCTAAAAAATCATACCTTCAATCGCACTTCTGCCTAAACGGCTTTTTTCTTTACGGGCCAGTCCAGGTGATCACGTGAAGTGATGGGCCATACATAGGTGCTGCCATCACAGTGGTCACACCAATAAATTTTTAATCCAATCACTTTATAAAAGAAATTGCCAGGTAACTGGAAATACACTTTCGAATTTCCACAATGTTTACACGTTGCTGATGTATGGTTCATACTTCACTAATTTTATAATTCCCTCTTTCATTTATACACACGGGGTGCCAATCAGCAACATTCCATCAGGTAAGCAGCGCATCCGGGGTCTTGTTTTCAAAAAAAGCCTTAAACAGTCCAACTAAAACGTTTTAGTATATTGTTAATCAAGAGGTTGATATTTTATGCAATGTAACAAATTAGTGATTAAAGCAAAAAAAAATAATCTTTTTTTTCCTCAACAGTCCGCAATGTAGGGGAAATGCGTGTATTGCGTTCTACAATCGCACTTTATTCAAAATAGTTGAGCGTTCGATAGCCTCCTTCACTCAGGTATTCATCCTTTTTCATCAAATTAAGATCCGCCAGAATCATCTCCTTTACAAGTGCGGGCAAGTCATACTTTGGCGTCCATCCGAGCTTGGTTTTGGATTTCGTAGGATCTCCTAACAAGAGATCGACTTCGGTAGGGCGAAAATAGGCAGGGTCCACCCGCACTACTGTTTCACCCAAATGAAGTTCATCCAGATTCAATCCGAGGCTGTGTGCTTTATCGCGATCAACATCCACGATGACCCCTTTTTCATTTTCATCTTTCCCCGAAAATTCAACCGTGATTCCTAATTCTTCAAAGGTCATCTTCACAAAATCCCTGACCGTCGTGGTTACTCCGGTAGCAATCACAAAGTCCTCAGCTACCTCCTGCTGTAAAATCAGCCACATTGCTTCGATGTAATCTTTCGCATGTCCCCAGTCCCTTTGCGCGGAGAGGTTTCCCAGATACAGGCAACGTTGCAGCCCCAACCCTATCTTGGCGGCTGCCCGGGTAATTTTGCGGGTAACAAACGTTTCTCCGCGGAGCGGGCTCTCGTGATTAAATAAAATGCCATTACAGGCAAACATCCCATAGGCCTCCCGATAGTTCACGGTGATCCAGTATGCGTACAATTTGGCCACCGCATATGGAGAGCGTGGATAAAAAGGGGTGGTTTCACTTTGAGGAACTGCCTGCACCAATCCATACAATTCTGAAGTAGACGCCTGGTAGATTTTGGTTTTTTCCTGCATCCCCAGGATACGAATGGCTTCCAGTAAACGTAAGGTCCCTATTCCATCGGCATTTGCAGTGTATTCCGGCATTTCGAAACTTACCTGCACATGGCTCATGGCCGCCAGATTATATATTTCGTCTGGCTGGGTTTCCTGAATAATCCGGATCAAATTGGTCGAATCGGTTAAATCCCCATAATGTAACTTAAATCGGACGTTCGTTTCGTGTTGATCCTGGTATAAATGATCAATCCGATCGGTATTAAATAGAGAAGAACGACGTTTAATTCCATGAACAAAATATCCTTTCTTCAGTAAAAACTCCGCTAAATAAGCGCCGTCCTGACCGGTTACGCCCGTAATTAAAGCTACTTTCATAGATGATAATATTCGATTTGATACACAAACATAAGACAATACCAGAGATAAAAATAAAAATAAAAGCCCTGATTAATCGATGTTTCCTTAGGTGAATAAAAAATTCTTCGCTGTTTAGGTTCTGAGAAGCTTTAACAAATAAGTTCCATAGCCACTCTTCATCAGTGGTGCCGCCACCTTTTCGAGTCCTTCTGCATCAATAAAACCCATCCGATAGGCCACTTCTTCAATGCATCCTATTTTAAGGCCCTGCCGTTCTTCAATGATCTGCACAAATTGACCTGCCTGCATTAAAGAGGCAAAAGTTCCGGTATCCAACCAGGCCGTCCCCCTGCTCAACACCCCCACATGCAGTTTACCTGCCGCCAGGTAGGCTTTATTTACGTCAGTAATCTCATACTCCCCGCGCAAAGACGGGCGAATAGAAGAAGCGATCTGAACCACGTCATTGTCATAAAAATACAAGCCCGGAACCGCATAATTCGATTGAGGTTGGGATGGTTTTTCTTCGATGCTGATGACCTTGTACTGCTCATTAAACGCAACAACTCCGTAACGTTCCGGATCGGCAACCGGATAAGCAAACACAATTCCTCCGTCAGGATCGGTACTGGACTGTAACAGTTTCGCCAGTCCGTCGCCATAAAATATATTGTCGCCCAGTACTAAGGCTACTTTATCCCCAGCAATGAATTCCTTGCCAATGACAAAAGCCTGTGCTAATCCATTTGGTTCGTCCTGTGTGGCATACGAAAAGGAACACCCCAGCGAGGAACCATCTCCCAGCAACTTTTTAAACTGGGGCAGATCATGGGGAGTGGAGATCACCAGAATCTCACGAATGCCCGCCAGCATCAGGGTCGATAAAGGATAATAAATCATCGGCTTATCGTAAACCGGCATCATCTGTTTACTACAGGCCAGTGTGAGCGGATGCAAACGGGTACCACTTCCTCCCGCCAATATAATCCCTTTCATGCATGTTCTTTTTTAAATGTATCTGCGTTGCTCCATGATCAGAGCCAAGTAAATATAATAAGTAATCCCGAAATTAAAAATATCAGGAAATGGCTTCCTCGAGCGAGGTATACCAGTCTTCGCCGTACTTTCGGATAAGCGGATCTTTTAAGAATTGATAGACCGGTACTTGCAGGGACTTGCCAAAACTACAGGCATCATGACAAATGTGCCAACGATCATAATGCAATACATCAAACTCCGGATAGGCGGTAATACGGATCGGATAAAGGTGGCAGGAGATCGGTTTTTTCCAATCAACGATTCCCTGTTCGTAAGCCTTCTCAATGGCACATTTGGTGATTCCATCTTCAAACGTCACATAGGCGCATTCTTTATTGGTATCTACACAGGGAGTGGTCAGGTCGCCATCCAGGTCTCTCACCCAGGTTCCCTGTTTTTCTATGGCTTCGATTCCTTTCGGAGCCAGCAGGTGTTTGATCTTGGGGTAGATTTCTTCCAGGATGGACGTTTCACCTACTTCCAGCGGTGCGCCGGCATCTCCTTCTACGCAACAAATCCCTTTACACTTATTCAGATTGCACACAAAATCCTCTACGATAATGTCTTCATGAACCAGCGTGTTATTCACTTCTATCATTTTATTTTCCTATGGGGTATTTCAAACCTGTGGCCGATTTAATTTCCAACACGACCGAGCCTACCAAAATCTCCACCTCCGCACGAATGGGCACCCGGTTGCCATCATCGGTGATCCAAAGGTACAATTTACTATCCTTTTTAAAAATCCGTCCGGGCTTAATAGATGGACTAAATTTAAGACACCTGACTTCTCCCAGCTTGCTTTTAATGACTTCTTTCCCTACATACGTTACTTCGAGACTGGAAATCTCCTCTCCCAAAAAATAGTTAAGCTGAAAGTTATCTCCTATTTTCATTTTAGAAATATCCAGGCTACGCGCAAAATAATAGGCAGATACCAGATCGAAAGTCTGACTGGTAGGGGTCGAAAAGGTGCCACGGTTAGCGACTACCCGTTTCCCGGACTGATGGAATCTCGCTCTGTCCTGACGGCGGTAGCTGGCCTCTCGGATATCCTCCTGATAGAAATAAGGCAATAACGTTTCTTTATCTATGTAGGAATCATAATGATCTCTGATTTTATAAAAGATATCAAAGGTTCCGGAAGTACGGGCATCCACTACGAGCCGGTGAGTAGGCCTTTCGTCAAATTTCAAGTCCCCCTCCATTACTTTTATCGTTGCCTCAGCAGCGGTAATAAACCCGTATTTAAGGCGATAAGTAAGTACTTCCCCTTCTTTAAAGGCTTTCTCTTTTTTTAACGCCAATTCCTGTGTGTGAGCAGGAGCCATTGAAAAGAACAGCAGCGCAACTAATATCCAAGGTTTCATCGTAAGGATTAAACAAAAAGTAATCCAAAAACCTTAGGCCTTTTTCTTATAGATAGGAACGGTGGAGCAGGGTTCCCCATACATCAAGCTTTTAACAATTGGTGTTAGCAATGCGGTAATCTCCACATAGGCATTGACAGGGACCTCCAGGTGTGCACAGCCTTTAATCACGACCCGCTGGTCCACATAATCGGACAGGTTCACCTTGCTGAGGGCTTTACTAAACAATATGGCCTCTAAGGTGTCTAAATTTCCAAAAATCACTTCCCCTGCATACGGTTTCATCCGGTTGGCTAACAACATGTAGGCCCAAGTAGGCACAATGGCATCGGCCGAACAGGTAATCGCTACGTGCTTTCCTGCGTACTGCGACCAGTCATGTTCCTTTACAAAAGCTCTGAAATCCTGTTCTTTCAGAATCAGCCCATGAAATAAATTATCCTTGATATCATACACCATCCGCTCTCCATTCACGTAATACTCTTCCAGATTGAAAGTAATGAGGCCACTGTTGGCCACCTTGTTGACAATATTCTCCTGTATTTCCATCGCTTTTCTGACTTATTTATACGCGTTTTTTGTGAACTCCCTTACAAAGTTAATCAATAATCCGGAGGAAAATTGAGTAGGAATGGGATCTTGACAAGCCACTTACCATTCAAGCTGCGCTCTTTAAACACAGAACAGGCTGTCACATTTCTGTCACAGCCTGTTCGTTTAGCCATTTATAGCGCGTGATTAATAGAATTTTACGCGGTAATCTTTAATGTCTGCTTTATCCTGTAAGGCTTGGAAGGCCCCGCCAAGAGCCCGTTGAGCTACACCAGAAAGAATATTTTCTTTATGCTTATAGGTATTGTCAATGGGTGCCGGAGTTACGAATCCCTCTACAGAGAACACAAATACCCCACGCTCGCCTTCAATCACTTTAGATAATTTCGCCAATGGAGAACCAAACACTGCTCCCACTACTTTATTTTCTTGAGCCAGACCTGGAATGATCGGATTGGCGAATACGATGTTTTGTACAGGAACGACCTCCGATTTTGCCTTCTGAGCTACCTGTGCTAAACTGCTGCTTCCTTCCAATGCTTTAGCCAATCTTTCTTTGAGTACTTTCGCTTTCACTGCATTCAACACAGGAAGAGTCAATTGGGCTTTGACGGCTTCCAATGGCAACTCTCCTTTTGGATGGATCGCAGCAAGACGAGCCACGACATAACTATCATCCATGTTATAGACTTCGTTTAGCACAGCTCCTTTTTTCGCTTCGTAAGCTGCACGGATCAGCTGTCGTGGGTTATCCAGACCTGCTGCATATCCCTGAGAAGCCGCTACTCTGCTGGCAGATTGAACGGCGTATCCTTTTTTCTGCGCTAAACTGGCGAAGGTTTCAGACTTTGCCTCATTCAGAAATGAAGTAGCCGCTTTGTAAGCCACATCGCGAGTCTTGGCACTGGCAGCGAGATTGCGCTCTATGTAAGCCAATTTCACCACTTTAGAAGAGCCAATTTGTTTAACAATATGAATAACGTGAACGCCAAATTGAGATTTCACTACTTTATAGTCTCCCGGGCGACCATCGAAACAGGCGTTTTCAAACTCAGGGACCATTGCTCCACGGCCAAAAGTTCCTAAATCACCTCCCGCGTCTTTGGATCCGTCTACACTGAATATTTTTGCCAAAGCCGGGAAGGTGCCCTCCGCCTGAGCAACTCTTTTCAGTGAGTCGGCCAGTTTAAAAGCATTTGCTTCCCCTCCCACTTTCATAGGATCGATCAGGATATGACTTGCTTTAACTGAGTCCGGAGAAAAACGACTATCTACCACCTTTACCAGTTTATAAGAATTTCCCGTTAGCTTAGGCCCATAGAAACTTCCAACAGGCAGACTGAATACCGCTGAATCGACAGAAGCATCTAAACGTCCTTTGGGGAGGTAAGCAAATGGGATCTTCACTTCCGAATTATTTGCGGCAAACAGTGAATCGTTCGGCGTATTTCTAAAATCTGCAGCCAGTTGCTCCATTTGTTGGTTCACCGCAAGCGAATCTGCTTTGGTCGGTTGAATGCTGAAACTCACAAATTCAATATCACGGCTTTCTACAGGATTTGTATACCTTTTCTTATTCGCATCGTAATAGGCTTTGTAATCCGCATCTGTTACTTTCACCTCATTTTCAGAAAGACTGTTATAGTCTAGGAACACATACGAAAAATTAGCCAGTTTATTCCGGTTCACATAATCGTCATTTGCTTCCAAAGAAGTGACATATACCGAATTACGCACGAGGTTGACATATTTTTGTTGCAATGCCTGTTTTTCCACTTCGGCCTGAAGAAGGTCCCACTGTTCTTTTAATCTGGGCTCTCTTGACTGCGCTTTTAAGGAATTAATGATCGCGGCACGATCGATCTGACCTGTTTCGGGATTCCCGAAATACTGAACAATCAGGGGGCTTGGGTTTTTCCCTTGTAAGAGGTCGAACAATTCGTCACCGGAGATACTCAATCCCAGACGAGTATATTCTTTGTTTAAAAGCACACTGGCTACTTCAGATTGCCATACGTTGTCTACAGCCATGGCTTGCAACTGAGGGCTTCCGGAGGCACCTCCGTACTGCTGGCTCATTTGCTCCAGACTTTGATCTACTTTTGAAGAAAACTGTTCAATACTGATTTCTTCCCCGTCTATGGATCCGACTACCCGTTGAGAGGCTTCCCAGAAGGGTCTCCCTGTGTTAATAAGATCACCTACTATAAATGCAATTATTGCAAAAGCAATCGCACCGATCAAAACGTAGCCGGCCCGGTTGCGCAAAAATGTCATTAATCCCATGTTAATATATTCTTTTATTTTTTTTTAAGAGGGCGCAAGATACACATTTGCGCGAAAATAGAAAATAATAAATTCCTTTCCTTTTGCTTTTTTTTATGGACTGGCACTGAATAACATACCTCCCGATTAAATCGGGCAATTCCCTCTCATTACCGGAAAGAGAAATCCTCATGGATTGAGGTCTTCCGTGACATATCCCGATCCGGAAGCCTGCGTAATTCGATACGTACTAAAATCCTGAGGAGCCCAAAATTCCGTTCCGTAGATGGTATTCCCATCCTTTGTTTTCAGTGTTCCTGCCGGCGACGTAAATGTACGGGTATTCTCATCCCAGGTTAACTCTTCTGTCGTAAACGTCATTCGGTCGTTCACAATTACCACATTTTTACGAAAGATAGTGATCCGGTCGGCCTCTTTATTGATGGCATAATCGGAAGTGATGTTTCCGGTTACCTGCATATAGGCATCGAAGAACTCTATTTTCACCCCCTCGGGCATTTCGTTGTACAAGGCTCCGCCCTTAGGTGTCACTTTATCCAGCACCGGTGCAAATCCTTTCGCTTTAACGATGGCCGAATCGCTATACACCACGTCTACCCCATAAGAACGGTCTTTCGAGAGGGCCGCCTCCTTCACAGAAATCGTAACGGCTTTTTTGAGATCGTCCTCTCCACACGCCAGCAGGGTGCTCGCTAGAAACAGCAAGAAAAGCCATCCGGAAAGGAATGGCTTTATTTCTTTATAGCATAGCGCTTTTTTCATCCTTTCAACGAACATACAATTAATCAAATTTGAACCGGCGGAACCAGGAATTATCGTTAATCGTAAACCCTAAATGGATTTTAAAATAATTTTCCTGCAATAAGCCATTTCCTACCGTGCCTCTCTTTCCTACTTCAGCAGTAATGTTCATCTTTTGGAAAGAACCTCTCATCAGAGAAAAAGAAGTAAAAGGAAGTCCCATACCTACGGAGATCCCCATTTCTTTAATATCCTGATTGTTTAACCGGATATATGTTTTATCATAGTTGAATCCAAAACGGTAATCTACCCGGTTAAAATACCCACTGATTGCACCCGCATCCGGTGTAAATTGCCCTCCCACAGACACTCCATAGGTGTCCTGAAGCTGTTGGTTACTCTGGTTAATTACCAGTTTAGACCAATTCCCCATACGATAATCCGCTCCAAATACCCATTTATCATTCTTATGAATAGAGAATCCAAACTGGTGAATCAAAGGAAGTTGCATTTTAGTAGATTTATTTTCTAGGTTCGACACGGTATCCAATGCCACGTTTTCATTTCCACTAAGATCCAATTTGTAAAGAGTAGTGACATCACTGATAGTCGAATTGATCTTGGAATTTGAATTCCCGGCATACCCCAGCACCAAACTTGTTTTGTTGTTCAATGGAATTTCCACCTGGGCGCCATAGCCAAAAGACAATCCTCCGATGTTGTTTTTGTGCTGTACCCTCGAATTGATGGCATTTGCGTCATTGCTTAACTGCGCCGAGCGACTTTCAATCAGGTTTCCGAACAGGTATTCCGCATTGGCTCCTAAACGAACATGATCGCCCAATTGAATGCCATAGCCCATATAGGCTTTGGTGAGACCACCCTCTCCGGTATATAGATAGTCGACATCTTTGCGGTTCTCGTCCGAATTCCCCAAACTGACCGTTGTCTTAAAGTTATAGCCCAGCTCCGAATAAGGTAAAATCCCAAAACTAAGGGCCGACTTAGTGCTTAGAATAGGGAAAGCAAGCGCCACATGGCTCAACGTCGCATTAAAACTGCGGTCTGTGGAGGCATTATTTTTTAAGGTGGTAAACCCGCCACTCATTCCCATATCCAACGTGGTCGTATTGATCGTTGCATAGGAAGCGGGGTTCTGCATGTTAATATTATTGAAATAGGTTCCTTTCGACACACCTGTCGCGATCCCTCCCATTGCCCTCATTTGCGGCAATAAGGAACCTCTCAGATTTCCTACACCAAATTTGGAGTAAGGCGACTGTGTCGTAATCTGCGCACTGGCTGATCCAATCCCCACTAGTAAAGAGCCTAGAAATAAGCCTATATATTTAACTTTCTGAAACATCTGATAATGTAATAACTTCATTCAATCCTTTTAATACCAAATACGGATCTTTACGGATTTGGCTTGCAAAGATGCTATTTTTTAATTGTTCCATCAAAAAATCAGCATCACCCCCCGTTAACAATACGTGAAGGGCCTTATTTTTTTTATTTTCGAGGCTAATAAAGCCCATGACTTCATTCACCACTCCCTGCAACGTACCCCTTAACAAGGCATCGCGGGTATTTTTCCCTTCCGGGATGGGCAAAGAACGATCCCATTCTGCCAAAGGGAGACGACCGGTATACTGGTGCATCGCTTTCAACCGCATCTGTATGCCGGGGCTGATACTTCCCCCTTCGTACCGTTTTCCCTCGGTCAACAAATCGTACGTAATGCAGGTTCCCACATCCACAATCAGGCAGGAAGCGTCCGGAAAAGAGGCTTTTGCTCCGATCACCGCAGCCCATCTGTCTGCACCTAGCGTGTGTGGCGTCTCATAGGCATTGGTAATTCCGGCCGCTGTCATCGTCGAAAAGGGGACATAGGTAGCGTATACCGACAAAGCTGCAATCAATGCCTCCTCCCGCGGCCCCACACTGGAAATAGTAAAACGTTTTACCTTATGTTCTTTGATCAATCTTTCCAGATCGGACGAGCGAGCTTCCTCCCACCTGTCCCACCATACCTGCTTCCGGCCGTCAAATAGGCCGATCTTGTAATGAGTATTTCCGATATCGATGACCAGCTGATGCATTTACCTTATCCGTGATACAAAGCTATTAATCTTTAGGCAGTTTTAACGGGCTGAAGTGTTAAAAAAGGTTAAACAAAGAGAAAATACTGTATGCTAATGACCCATATAATAAAGAGACTTTCATAAAACCACCTTTTTTTTGCATTTGAGAAGTAATAAGCCAGCAAAACTGCCCCCGGAGGAACCGCCAGTAAAAAGTGGTAAATACTGAAATTAGCCTTGGTATATATGCTTATCAAGGTTAGAATAAACATAAAGAACAACATCTGGAAGGCCCGGCGAGTGCTGATAAAGCTCCGGTAAAAATTTTCTTGGAGCTGCAGGCTCGCCAGTACCATGATAATGGCTACCGGAATGAGCGCCAGGTAATCGTCGTTGGTAATCTGGAATACCGTCGGAAAACGATTGGTTAGGGGCCGCCACAGCTGAATGAAGTCGTCCACTTTATCATACCAGTAATAATAAACGCCTATAAAGAAAAAAATCGTCAAAAAGCCCAACAGTCCCGACAGCCATTCCCGCCAGTTGAAGGAACGATACAAAAGGAGGCTAAGCCATACGATCACTAAAAGCACTATAAACGGAAAATAAATCACGGTGCCCAAGGCGATGATCATCCCCGCATCGAACATTATCATCATGGCATTCGGTGCTTTTCCAACTTTGAGGAGTTTATCCATCATCCAGATCAGTAAAAAATTACACAAAAGTGGAGGGCTGATGATGAAGAACTGAGAGAACAGGCTGGCAGCAGTGATGTACATTAAAGCCGGCAGATAACCCTGTTTGGATAATAAACTGTGGTTATTAATGATCCGGTTAAACCAGAGTGCCTGAATAAGCAATAAAATTGTCGCAATCACTACGTTTCCGACCGGCGACAACCAGGGTTCTGGCGGCACATTGATCAGCAGTCGATCGTAGATATCAAAAAACTCAAATCCCAGCTCTTCCGGCAAACGCAGGAAAAGAGAAATACGCATAAAAAAAGCGAAAACCACCAAAATCAGCAGGTTGGCCGGATGGATATTCCTAAATAAGTTGATCATACCTGCCGCAAATTACGAAAATTTATCTCGCAAATGTACGGACAACGCTTTCAATGATTGCCGCTGTCTGATCTTCGAAATGAAATTGATGCTCCTGGGGTTCTTCCACAAAGCGTTTCAACATGTGCACCCAGTTTCGATTACTTGCCCAGATGACAGGAATGCCAAATTGCTTAAGGGCATAGGCGTTGCACTGTTGTTCATATTGAAATTTCATAGGAGCTACCAACAAT
The DNA here is from genome assembly GCA_037190785.1 of Pedobacter sp. Lineage (GTDB taxonomy): Bacteria > Bacteroidota > Bacteroidia > Sphingobacteriales > Sphingobacteriaceae > Pedobacter. The sequence goes on from JBBCJN010000003.1 coordinate 327,179, forward strand.
TTCTTCTTAAGAAATAACGCTTCCGCAGGCCCTTCAAAGCCCCCTCCCGTAAAAAGTCCTTTGGAGGACGCCAGGCTCTGATTAAAATGTTCATGATGCACCGGTTCGACAAAAACATTTCCCTTTTGATAGGTTTCCTTTGTGTGTTTTGAAAACACATGCCAGTGAACATGCGGAAGTTGGGAGAGCAACGAAATCAGTCTTTCATCCGAAAGTGCCGGAAGATATACGGTATAATGGGCTCCTTCAGTGACCACCAACTCCCTGATTTCTTTCCGAATAACCGGCGTATATATATCCTTATCGTAGCGATCAAAATGGAAACCGACATGATGGGTGGTGGGGGCATAATGGCTCAAAATCAGTTTACCCCAGTCAATCGTTTTTGGCCGCGGTACTTTCCGTGATTTAAAAGATGCCTGATGGCTTAAAGAAACGCTTGGAATGCCTTTCATTTTACATGCCCAGGCAGTCACAGGTTCAAAGTCGTTGATGATTAACTGATAAGATTCCACCGGTAACGCTTTCATATCGCTATAAAAACGGGGTAAGTTCATCGTTTTCCACGTTCTAAAATGATCGACCCCCCCTTTTTTGCCAAAAATAAAGCTGAAGCCATGGAATGCATAGCGCACTTCCTGCGACAACTTTACATCGGCCTGTGTTCCGGAAACCAGCAAATCCAACTCTCCATACTGCTGCAGGTAGGGGATGATCTCCCTCGCCCTGCTGATATGTCCGTTTCCTGTACCCTGAATAGCATAAAGTATCTTCATCGTGCCTAATATCCGTATTTTTATGTTATGTCATCCGGAATTTTATACTTTCCATCAGCACATGTATATCCAGCTTACTTTTCAGGTCTTCACTGTCCGATAAAAGGCCTTCTTCCTGCCGGTCTGTTTTAAAAGCAGTCGCATCGTATTTAAATAAGCTCCATCGCTCCTCTTTGTATTCCAAGGCGGTCAGGCTTTCCACCCAGTCTCCACTGTTGAGATAAGTTACTTTTCCCTGCCTGGTCTCAATTTCTTTGATTCCAGGTTGATGGATGTGTCCACATACCACAAAATCATAGCCGTTCTCGATTGCCAGTTCAGCAGCCGTCTGCTCAAAACCATTGATGAACTTTACGGCATCCTTAAACTTTGCCTTGATTTTCGCTGAAAAACTCATTTTCTCTTTTCCCACTAAATTCAGGAACCAGTTTGTTACGCTGTTCAACAAAATTAAACTATCGTATCCAATTGCTCCCAGCTTTGCGAGCCATTTGGCGTGCTGCATCGTGACGTCAAAAATATCCCCGTGAAAAAACCAGGCCTTCTTTCCTCCCATTGGAAGCACCAGCTTGTTCTGAATATGGAAAGTCCCGATCTCGAAGTCGGAAAACTTACGAAGCAATTCGTCATGATTTCCGGTCAGGTAATATACTTTTGTTCCCTCGGCGACAAACTTCATCAATTTCCGAACCACTTTCATGTGCGATTCAGGCCAGTAGCGTTTGCTAAACTGCCAGATATCGATGATATCTCCGTTCAGGATAAGGGTTTTGGGGTGAATGCTTTTGAGATATTTAAGGAGTTCTTTTGCGTGACACCCGTATGTTCCAAGATGAACATCCGAGATCACCACTACTTCTAAATTTCTTTTATCCATGTGTGTATGACACTTAAAACCAGATTACCCGGGAAACCCCCTCTATAAATCTTCCTCCTCTTCATCCATGTGGAGATCAAAAGGGCTGAAGTAAAAGATAACGATGGCCAGTAGTCCGATCATCAAAAGAATCCCGTGCATATGATACCTCATTTTAAACACAAAAATGAAGATCCAATTTTAGCGGAAAATTAAGCGGATGTTATTTTTTAATAAACAGATTTTCAGCAACATGGAAAACACCAATAACGAACTTTGTAAACGCTACAGGATCTTTGGAACACCTCGGGTCGGTGGTTAAAAGGCATTACCGATTTACCCGCCGAATAAGGGGGGCTCAGCGATGGCATTGCGGCAGTCAAATGGGTTGTCGCTGAAAACGGGAAAAGTGTGTATCGCCCCATTCAGGTAAAAAAAGAGGGACCTGAAAAACAGGTCCCTCGAATAGGTATCCTCCTGATGAATCAGGCTTCCTTATCTTCTTTTCGGCGGTCTTTATATAGCCCGAATCCTAAGATGAGTACCAGCAGAACGGATCCGGCGAGGGATATCTTCTCTCCCAGGTAATAAGATTGCGGTTCAAACTTAAATTCTACCTTATGATTACCTGCCTCCAGTTGAGCCGCGCGCAGCACGTAATTTGCGCGGAAATAAGGCTTTTTCACGCCATCTACGTACATGTTCCAGCCTTTGTCATAATAAATCTCTGAAAACACAGCGAGGATGTCGCGGGGAGCACTGTAGCTATATTCTATATGATCGGGATGGTATTTTTCCATTTTAATCGACGCCGTTAAGTCGGCACCTAAACGGCTTGTATCAATTACCTTCTTGAAACTTTCATCCACAATCACCTCGTTTTTAGGATCAAAACTACTAATTCCTTTCATTTCCTGATCCGCATTTGCCGCCCAATGCACACTGTTAACTATCCAGGCATTCCCTAATGCGGTAGTGTTCCGCTGCATTTTGTAAGCGCCATTCTGTTTATCCTGTGTAATAAAATATTTCACATTCAACATGTCCAACACGTCCTGATTAACACTCTTGCTCATCTGATTTTGAATCAATTCATCGAATCGCTTGAGCTTTGCCGCATGGTAGCCCCCGACTGTTTTATGAAAAGTGGAGGTGCGCGCATCAGAGAAAGTAGCGATTGACTGGTCATACACCCTGAAGTGAGGATCTTTATCTGCCGAGATGAACGTATCTACATCGCGTGGTTGAAAATAATTTGACAGTGTTGACTTATTTTCAAAATTAGCATTATTCAAATAACGTTTGTCTACCTGCCACATATCTACCAATACCAGCAGAGCCAGCACTCCAAAAGCGAATTGCGCCCCCATTTTCTTGTTAAACAGGGCCCAGATCACGCCGAAAGCGATCAGGATAAAGAAAAATGAGCGCAAAGCATCTGCGCGTGCAATGGCCATCCTGTCTGCCACAAGGGCATCCAGCAAGCGATGAGCCATCCCCGCATTGTTCTGCAATGCCTGGGTAAGCCCCTCCAGAATTTCTCCATGATTTGTGGTTTTAAAGCCAAAAAACAGCGAAGGCGCAATGGCAACCACTAACGAAAAACCACCCGTAATTCCACCCGACCAGGTGAGTTTCCTAAGCAGCTCTTTGGTCTCTGTCTTTCCTTCCAAAGCTTCTTTTAGCCCTAAAAATGCCAGAATGGGGACCATTAATCCTACCACAGCCAAGATGGACTCGACGGCTCTAAATTTATTATAAAGAGGGAAATAATCATAGAAAAGATCGGACACAAGGGGAAAATGGCGCCCATACGAAAGAAGTGTAAATAAAATAGTCACGGCAAGGATCCACCATTTTATTCGGCTTTTTACCATGAACAAGCCAAAAACAAAAAGGAAACAGACAATCGCCCCAAAATAATAACCTCCGGAGGTTCCCGGTTTGTCTCCCCAGTATTGCTGCATATTGAATACGCCGCCTCCTAAAGACATGATCGCGTCTACGGTATTTCGCGGATCTCCGCCTGTCAGCTCGGAAACTGCTTTATACAGGTTGCTTTCGGGTTTGACCAGGTGTTCCACACTGGTGGCACCTCCGTATAAATCCGGTATCAGGAAGGTAAATGTTTCTCCTACTCCCTGCGACCACAGGTAAGCGTAGTCTTTAGACATCCCTTCGGTTTTACCGGCACTATTGGTTAAATTCGATTTTCCTCGATTCGTTTGATTGGCATATTCGGAGGTGGTCCACAACAGGCTGGCATTGACCATCACCGCTAAAAGCGCGGCTCCTACCAATACTCCTACCGACTTGCCAAACGCCGGCAATTGTTTTTTCTTATATGCATGATATAACTCTATTCCGGCGAAAATTAATAACGCCATAAAGAGGTAATAAGTCATCTGAATATGATTGGAGCGAATTTCCAAGGCAAGAAAGAGTGCCATTAATCCGCCGCCTAAAAGATACCTGCCCCGCATGGTCATTAACACGCTGGCAATGATTGGCGCGAAAAAACCAATGGCTAATATTTTGTTGCTGTGTCCCGTAGCAATGAGCACAAAATTATAGGTAGTAAATGTAAATGCAATAGCTCCCGCAGCGGCCAATAACGGTGGGATTCTCAGTACATTAAAGAGAAAGTAGGCCCCAAACAATAAAAGTAAAACAGAACCAATGGGATTGGGAAAAGTTTTAGTGACCAATGCGATTCCATACGTGGCCACATTTGCTGCATATTGCACCCAAATCTGATAAGAAGGCATCCCTCCGAACATCTGATTGGTCCAAAGAGGGCCTTTTCCATCCTTCTCTTTGTAATCCATGATTTCCTTTTGCATCGCTTTGGACTGAATCACATCGCTCTGCGCTGGTGCTTTCCCCTGTAACACAGGGCTGAAATACACGAAACAAATCACCACAAAGATTGACAAAATGGCCAGGTGGATGCCATTTTGCTTAAACCAATTATTCATTTAGCTTACTTTAAATTAAAACAAGCCCAAAAATAAAAAAATGCTTCAGATTAAAAAGGAAATATAATAATTCCTCCGAAAGCGGTTATTGATTAATGATGGTCTGCGCACTGAACGCCCTGTCTGTATCGCCTGGATTCAATAGTCCCCTGGCAACGATCGTGTAATACCGACCCGCCTTTAAGTCCAGATTTTCTAAAGTTGTTTTTACCGCTCCCGTCGCCGCGTCTTTAATTTCGAGCGTGTATTTTTCAGGATCTATTTCCTTAAACTCGCTCACGGTCTGATAAGTCCGGCTTCCCGATAATTCCGCACCTCCTTTGATCGAGAGGGTTAATGCCGGCGCATCCATCCCAAGATGAAGAAATTTGACATAACATTTCTCCTGAGAAGGAATTTCCGCCATCACGTCATTGACTAAAAGCGTGGTCAAAGAAGCTCCCTTATCTATCAGGTACAATGAATAAATTTTGTCTTTATCCAGCGTGATATTTTTAGTCAGCACACTTTGGGTATTACTGGCTGTCGTAAACATGATCTTATTGGCTACCGCCGCCTCGAAATTTGAATAACTCACCGCTCCTCCGAAGGGGATCGCGGCAGTATTCATCTTGACATCATTGGCATAAATATTATAGGTAGCCAGGGTTGGCGACATATTAATCACTCTCATGTAAGCGGCATCCAGATAAATAGTCTCTTCCGCTTTTTTACAGGAACTCCAACCTAATGCAAGCACGAATAGCAAAAGGAGGTTCATTTTTGAAGGGTATTGTAAAGATTTGAACATATATGTCATGAATACGTTGTCTGAAAAAAAAATGCTACTGCAAATATTCCTTTTTTCTGCGAATAAACAGCGTTAAACTTTGTTAAAAAAACAAAAGCCCGCGAAATACGGGCTCAAACAACAAATTTCTCCGGTTAAACCCGTTATTTCACCTCTTCAAAGTCGACGAAGTCGCCCAGCTTGTCCGGATTCCCTTTGGTTTTTTTAGCAGGAATATGATCAATACTTATGGCCCCTTCCGGACGTCGTGAAGAACCGCGTCCCGGTTGATAATGAGCCCCCTGCTGTGCCTGTTCTTGCATCTTTCCAAATAAATTTGCCAGCAAAACCGGAAAAAGAACACGGAAAAGCAAACGGATCACCCATAAAACCAAAATTGCAATGAGAAGAAATTTTATTAATGCCATTTTATTTCAATATGTCTATTTACAAATATAGACGGGAGAAGCCACTTTTTGTTACTTTCTTGTCCCTATATTGCATTTTCTTTACAAAAAAGGAACAATTACTTGTTTGATGAATCAGGAGAAATTTCACATACCCGCCCTACAGCACCATCCGCCAGTCGCACTTTAATCCCCCTTGAATGATAGGCTGAGGAGGTCAATAGGGCTTGCACCATCCCGTACGTCACTTTGCCACTTCGTTGATCCTTTTTTAAAATAACACCTACCTCCAATCCGGGGTAAATATTCGCTCTGTATCTTCCGTCTGTCATTGGATAATGATTATTTATTTTCAGTGAATTGTTGGAGATCAATAAGTGGGACTAAGCCTGAAGAGGGGCGCCGAAAGAGAGTCCCGGCCGGGGTAAAATCCGAAAAGAAGCCACCATTTTCCATGTAAAAATCTTTCCCCAAGACACCTCCTTTATAATCCATACGAAATCCTTTTCGCCCTGTCTGGTCCACCGTAAAACGTGCCTCTGTCAGCTCATGCCAGTTGCCCTGAGTATCTGCTACCCACTGACGGTTGAGCAGAAGACTTCTACGCTGATCGCCATATTCGGGAAGAAAATTTTCCAGAAAAGAGTGTGGACGCTGGAGGTAAGTAGTGGTTTTCGGCCTCAAAAAAGTAGCGATCAACCTCCACTTCTTTTCTTCTGCCGCATAAAAATAAGCCGAATACCGCGTGGAATTCCCTTCCATCGGTTCTACCGATAACAAGAACGGATAAGTGGTTCCTGCTTTCCAGGGATAACGTAAATAACTTTGTCCCCCGGCTCCTTCATTTCCAAATTCACCGGTATACACGCCCGGGCCTTTCTGAAGCATTTTTACCTTCTGCTCTTCAGGAATTGAGGAAGGATCGTCGGTATGAAAAGGACTCCACACAGAAAAAAGCACCCTTCTTTCCGATTCCGAATTTACCTGCATTCCAAAATACCCTTCCGCAAAACCAGCGGCCATGAAAAAGGAGCCAGGCACATCCTGCTTTTCAGGAACGGTTAATTCATTGTAGAACCATTTGACAGACAGCTCTTTTGGAAGCGTATATGTCAGATGAACGGAGGGCCCTCTTCTGCCCCAATAGAAATAATTATCCGCATCATTTCTTACAAAGTGCGTGTTTTTAGCGAGGTCATTCCCGGATAATTGCAAATGAGTCAAAACAGGTGGCGGTCCCTGATCTGCTTTGAAATCCCGAAGCTTCATCGCCACATAGCCCGTATCACTCACCTTCCATTCTCCCGCCGGATGAATCTGTCCGTTTGAAGGAAATAAAGAGATTTCACGCACCTCTCCCTGCACCTGCATACGCACACGGGCAGGACCAGTCAGCAGAGATGCGCTTTTCAACTGCATGGTCACTTTTCCCGGTTTTGAGAAACGAACATACACGGTATACGTACAATCCGCCGAATCATTTCCCCCAATGCCTTCTTTGCGAATTTGACAACCTGGTCCCGAGGAGTAAGTGTTCCCTCCAAAGGGTACAGACACAGAAGAAGTGTCTTTCATCGAAAGGCTCCCCATTGCGAGGAGAATATATACTAGCAGGGGGCTCATTTAAATCTTTCTTCAAATACTTTTTCGAGGGCAAACATTTCATCTCTTAATCTTGCAGCCATTAAAAAGTCCATCTCTTTGGCCGCCTTCTGCATTTCCTTCCGGCTCTTATCAATGGCTTTTGTCAATTCTTCTTTACTCATGTATTGAACTACCGGATCGGCAGCGATGCTCACTTCATCGACTTCCACATACGCTTTGCTGCGGGATTTTCTTTCTGAGAAATCCAGTACGGAAGTTTGCTCCAAAATCTCGTCTTTGGATTTCCCTACGGTCTTAGGAATTATTCCATGGTGCAGGTTATACTTCATTTGCTTTTCTCTTCTTCGGTTTGTTTCCTCAATGGTTCTTTCCATTGAATCGGTCATGGAATCGGCATACATGATCACCCTTCCACGATCGTTCCTGGCTGCCCGTCCAATGGTTTGGATCAGCGCCCTGTCTGACCGTAAGAACCCCTCTTTATCGGCATCCAGGATAGCAACCAGGCTAACTTCCGGCAAATCCAGTCCCTCTCTGAGCAAATTGATTCCCACCAATACGTCAAACTCTCCTAAGCGCAAACCTCTCAAAATTTCCACCCGTTCGAGAGTCTTCACCTCCGAATGAATGTAACGGCATTTGATCTTCAATTTATCCAGGTACTTTGTCAGCTCTTCGGCCATTCGTTTTGTTAACGTAGTTACCAGCACCCGGTCTCCTAAGCGGATCGTCTGATTGATCTCTTCCAGCAAATCGTCTACCTGATTTACTGCCGGCCGAACCTCGATGATAGGGTCCAACAATCCGGTAGGACGAATTACCTGTTCCACCACTACTCCACCAGATTTCTCCAGCTCATAATCGGCTGGTGTTGCACTGACATAAATGGTCTGCGGAGCCAGCCGTTCAAATTCTTCAAAGTTTAAGGGACGGTTATCTAAAGCCGAAGGAAGGCGGAAACCATATTCTACCAGCGACATCTTTCTGGAACGATCTCCTCCATACATGGCCCGAATCTGGGGCACCGTTACATGACTTTCATCAATCACCATCAGGTAATCCTCCGGAAAATAATCCAGCAGACAGAAAGGACGCATGCCTGGCTTCCGGCCATCAAAAAACCGGGAATAATTCTCAATTCCGGAACAGTAGCCCAACTCTTTCATCATTTCCATATCGAAGTTTACCCTTTCTTCCAGGCGCTTTGCTTCCAACAATTGGTGATTTTCCATCAATTGGTTTTTACGCATCTCCAGTTCTTCCTGGATCGACCACAAGGCTGTATTGAATTTATCTTTTGGCGTCACAAACAGATTTGCCGGGTAAATGGCCAGATCTTCGAGCTTTTCAATGGTTTTGCCTGTCACCGGATCGATCACCGAAAGTTCTTCAATGTCATCTCCGAAGAACGAAATGCGGTAAGCCTGATCCAGGTACGCGGGAAAGACATCCACCGTATCGCCTTTTACCCGAAAGGTGCCCCTTTTAAAATCGTTAATGGTCCGGACATATAAGATCTCCACTAAATGATGCAGGAAGGAGTTTCTGGAGATGCGGGTGCCTACCCCAAAACGAAACACAGAACGCGAAAAATCTTCAGGATTCCCCATCCCGTAAATACAGGAAATCGAAGAAACGACAATCACGTCTCTTCTTCCAGACATCAGGGAAGAGGTGGTGCGCAGACGCAATTTCTCAATCTCTTCGTTGATGCTCAAATCCTTTTCAATATAGGTATTCGTGACCGGCATATAAGCTTCCGGTTGATAGTAATCGTAATAAGAAACAAAATAATTAACCGCGTTCTCAGGAAAAAACTGCTTGAATTCACCATACAGCTGGGCGGCTAAGGTTTTATTATGGCTCAGAATGAGGGTGGGCTTCTGGGTTTGCTCGATCACATTCGCGACGGTAAATGTTTTCCCTGAGCCGGTTACTCCCAAAAGTGTTTGGTAATGTTCTTCATTTTTCACCCCTTCCACCAATTGCTCAATAGCCGTAGGCTGATCGCCGGTGGGTCGATAATCTGACAGTAGCTTAAACTTCATTTATTCTCCTTAATTGAACTTTTAGCAAAGATGGTTAATTTATCCTGGTCCCTTGCATTTCTACATAAAATGAATTCACTGTGAGAGGAAACACCGCAGCAACAGGAATGTTTGGCTGTGCTTCTTCTTTTGGCACAAAAGAGGATTGGATCCCCGCAATATTGTCCACAGAGTGGATTCGCTCATAAGCGGGTGCCTCTCCCAACGATGAATGAAAACGCCGGTCATTTCCCTGCTGTAAAAGCAGGAATGGAATCTTATGGAAAGGGCCAATATTGATAAAACATATGGAAAGCCAGACTCGCAATGGCTCCTGAAATAAACAGCGCCCAATCCCGGTAACGAATCCTGAACAGATAGCGGATCAGGCTCATTCCTCCCAGGATCAACACGGACCATCCCAGTATCCCGAGTTCCAGCCCCAGGTGATAGCTCAGCACCTCCTTCACCTTTCCGGCAGACGGGGCCATGAGCGTTTTGGCTTTCTCTGCGAAAGACAAGCCATGAAATAAGCCCACTAAAAAAGACAAATAATACGAAAAATCTCCTTTCCGGGGAGAATGAGCCTTTTGTGAGAGGGGAAGCAGAATGGCTATCAGCAGTGTGCAGGGGATGAAAAAGCGGATCCATGCAGGGGCGAACTGTAAAACGTCTTCGACACTCAGGTAATAAGTAAAGGTAAGGCCCGCGGTGAAAGAAAGCAGCGTTAAACCGGTCTGTTTGATGGATCTTTGGTAGGTAAGCACTAATAGCGCTACCAGAATCAACTGATGACCCAATGCCTCTGCGCTGAAGAGATAAGAACAACCAGACTGAAGAAGATCGATGGATAGGGGATTTGGCATATAAAAAATGTTAACTTCTAGCGTCCGCAGTATTCTCCGCTAATTTAACATTTTTCTTCTTAATTACAAAGACTTTTCATCAAAAACCAATGACTGACCTTATTGTAATCCAATAAGTTAATTTGCCTTATTGATCTAAAACCGCGAAAGAATTCTATCTATCCCAACACGTCATTTAACCTTCAAGAAATTAACATTCATTTCATTTTTCTTGCTTTTTTTGTCTATTTTTAGTATATTTATAGCTATGGTATTCGATCTTAGCAAGACCTCTTCCGTTGCAAATACATTTATTGCCGAAATGCGCGATGAACAGATTCAAAAGGATTCGATGCGTTTCCGAAAAAACCTGGAACGTTTGGGCTATTTTTTTGCCCTTGAAATTAGTAAAACCCTTGTTTACCAGCAAAAAGAAATTCATACCCCATTGGGAATTGCTTCCTGTCAGGTGTTGCAAAGTCAGCCGGTGCTGGCAACCATTCTTCGCGCAGGTTTGCCCATGCATGAGGGAATGCTCCAGATTTTTGACCAGGCCGAATCAGCATTCATTACCGCCTATCGGAAAACACGAAAAAATGGAGACTTTATTATTCAGATGGAGCACATCTCCAGCCCTGATCTCGAAGATAAAGTAGTCATTTTGGTTGATCCGATGCTGGCGACAGGATCCAGCATGGTCCTTTGTGCGAAATCCCTCATCAGCCAATACCGCATTCAAAAGCTGCATATTGTCGCTGCCATTGCCAGCTCTGAGGGGCTGAAACATGTGAGAGCTCATTTGCCCAAAGCTCAGTTATGGGTGGGTGCCATCGACGAGGAAATGACGACCAAATCCTACATTGTCCCAGGGCTTGGCGATGCCGGTGATCTTGCTTATGGCTCTAAAATTTAACTTCGCTTCTCTCTCCTAAATCACCTTCTTTCTTCTTTTTTTTTCGGACCTTTGTCGCTTTAGCCTGCCTCAATGATTAAACACCTGTTTTTCGACCTCGACCATACTTTGTGGGACTTTGATCGTAATGCCAAGGAAACCCTCCTGGAGCTTTATGACCGCTATCAGCTGCAACGGCTAGGAGCATTTTCTGCTGAAACTTTCATCGAACGCTATACAGCGAACAACCACCGTCTTTGGGCTCAATACCATCTGGGACACATTAGCAAGGAAACCCTCAGGGCAGAACGCTTCCAAAGTACCTTCCTCTCACTCGGGGTATCTGCCCAAGACATTCCTCTTCAGTTTGAAGAGGAGTATGTCCGGATCAGCCCCACAAAGACCAACCTGTTTGAAAATGCCCGGCCTGTTCTTGGCTACCTGAAAGAAAAATACCAACTCCATATCATCTCTAATGGATTTAAGGAGACCACTTTAACCAAGATGGAAGTCTCCGACCTTAACCCTTATTTCCAACAGGTCATCATCTCGGAAGATGTCGGCGTGAATAAACCTGATCCTGTCATTTTTGAATACGCACTCGACAAAGCAAGGGCCCTTAAATCAGAGAGCATCATGATTGGAGACAGTCTGGAAGCCGATATCCGGGGCGCCCAGTCATTCGGGCTAAAGGCCATCCATTTTAATCCGCTTAAAGTAGCGAAAGCCCCGGATGTGCAATGGGAAATCCATCATCTGAATGAACTCCTTCAACATTTTTAACTTCTTTTTCGTCTTTGGTGCGGCCTTTGCATAATTAAAAGACGGGAGCATTTGAACCTGGCCTATAAATTCCAACCATTGGATTCGGCCATTGCTCCCTAAACACACACCCCATGAAAACAATTCTTTTATTCGTAGTAGCCCTCAGCGGCTATATGTACTCCCATGCGCAATCCAGAAGATCTAGCGCCGAAGTTTTTCTCGAAATAGCCGATCGGGGAATTTTCACCATTTCTCTTGAGGAAGAAATTATCCAGTCTGCCAAAGGTCGGTTCCGCTTTTTTGACGTCCTTCAAAACAGACCGCTACTGTCCATCAAAGAGGGCAATTCCCTCCTTTACCGTGCACCGATTAGCGTTACCCCTGCACATCGTATGTTCTTTCGTTTTTCTAAGAAGGAAGGTCTTCAGGTGCTGGAAGTATTTCCCTATGAAGCCAATGGAGTATACCTGTTAGATTCCTGGAATACCTCCCGCCAGCCAACTCCTTCTGCCAGCAGCGCATTTAATGAATTGGCCGCTGCCGTAAAGAGGGAAGCTTTTGATGAAGGCAAAGTCCGGTTGATCCGAACTTACAGTCAGCATGCCCATTTTTTTACATCGGAAATCGCCACCTTACTATCTCTAATGGTGCGTGACGATGAGAAATTAAAGTTAGCACTGGAGCTTCGTTCGCAGATCACTGATCCGCAGCATTACCATCAGCTTTCCGAGGTCTTTACCTTCAAGAGTTCGGGAGAGGAATTTCTGCGAAAACTGTCTGCCGCTCCTGCGATCCCCCTTCAACAGTCTATTTCTAGGGAAGATTTTACCAAACTTCTTCAAAGCGTCAAGGCCGAATCTTTTGATGATTCCAGAATTTTACTTCTACAGGCAGGTCTTCGTCATCAACGATTATTAACCGATCAGGTCGGCGAGGTAGTCCCTCTTCTTAGTGACGAGCGCAAGGCTTTGTCTTTTGTGATGGAGATGTATCCACGGGTAAAAGATCCTCAGCGGTACTATACACTGAAGGACCGCTTTAAATTCCTGAGTCATCGAAATGAGTTCATGGCCTTTTTAAACCGTCAGTAAAGCACTATCTTTATAGGATGAAGTCCCCTGTCTTCCAAAAGGTGTATCCCTTAATAGAGGCTTACAAGAGTCGTCTTGAAGAGATCACCATGCCTTCCTTTACCACCAGTCCGCCATCGGGAGGTTGGAGCTACAGTGAGGTATACGTCCATATTTTCGATTCTTCGCTCTTATCCTTACTCGCCCTGCAACAATGTCTGAAGGGAAATGGGGCGCTAAAGAAAATGGACTGGTCTGCAAGACTTCTTTTCCTTCTGGGGCGTTTTCCACCGGGCTTACGCCTCAAAGCTCCTTCGCGTATGGCCGATCGGGTGAAAAAGGAGCACCCGAAAGAGGTGCTCAGACGCATTCGAAAAGTAGAACTTTTAATGGACGGCCTCCTTGCCGAGTGGCCTCTGAAAGTCCCTCAGCAAAAAGTAAAGCATCCGCGACTGGGCTTTTTGAACGCTTTTCAATGGATAAGATTCATAGAGATCCATTTACAGCACCATCTGTGGCAGCTTGATCGGATTGATCGTGCGCTGTTTGGGGCAGGATAATTTTTTTATCATATTTGCGTTTATGAAGTTTCCCACCATTCCGGGTTTTGACGAGCAGGCTTTCCTTCGTTATTTTAAGAATACGGGATTACTGCTCTTTGGAAAAGTAGGCAGTCAGGCCATCAAGATGGCGTCGGGAATCCTCGTGGCCAATTACCTGCTAAGTTACAACAATGGAATTCTGACCACCTCGGTCTCCTATGTGTATCTGTTTGCGGCCATTGCTGGATTGGGACTCGATCAGTTCATTGTGCGCGAGTTACATCAGAATCCACATAAAAGGGACGAAATTCTTGGCACTGCCTTCACCCTGAAAGTCATTGCGGGTCTTGTCTGTATCCCGGTCATTTATGCAGTTTGGCAATTATTCCCTCTCAGCGATGTCGCCTACCTCCTCGTTTTCATTTTATCTTTCACCGGCCTGTTGCAGTCCTTCACTGTTATTGAAGCTTACTTTCAGTCAGAAGTAAAATCAACCTACATCATGCAGGTGCAAATCCTTGGGAACATCGTATCTGCCCTTGTAAAAGGGGCGCTTATCCTAATGAAAGCTGATCTGGTTTATTTTGCGGCTTCCTTTCTAATCGATGTTTTTCTGATTTCTGCCGGTTATTTTCTGGCTTACCAACGCCAGGGAAGAAGCATCTTCCACTGGTCCTTCCAGGGAGAAACAGCCAGACGCCTTCTGCATTATTCCTGGCCGCTGATTATATCGGGCATTATGGTGTCGGTATATATGAAGATCGATCAAATCATGCTGAAAGAATTAATCCCCAACGGCACCATGGAAACGGGGGCTTATGCCACCGCTGTGAATTTGAGTGAAGCACTGAATTTTGTCCCTATGGCCATCGTGGCTTCTCTTTTTCCAGCCATTCTCAATGCCCGCCGGGATGATGCGAATCGTTACCAGCGACGGTTACAAAACCTGTACGACCTAATGGTTTGGATCAGTATGGCCTTTGCGATTTTCATGACTTTTGCAGCCCCCTTGGTATATAAGCTGTTCAAGCCGGAGTTTGCCGCAGCTGCACAGGCACTTTCCATTCATGTATGGGGCAGTATATTCGTTTTTCTTGGGGTGGCCAGCGGCCAATACCTGATTGCCGAAGGCTATAGTAAGCTTGCCTTTCTACGCACCGGTGTGGGGGCCATCGTCAATATCCTGCTCAATCTCATTTTAATCCCAAAGATGGGGATGAATGGGACGGCCATTGCGACCGTCATCGCTTATGGTGTTGCCGCTTTTATGGTACTCCTTCCTGTAAAAACAAGGCCCCAGGGAATTATGATGTTAAAATCCTTATTTTTGATGACCGCGTTTCAAAAACTATTTAAACTTAAACAGTGAAGACTCTTCGTGCCCTTTTTACGCTTCTGTTGAAGCCCTCCCGCTTAAAGGCCCTCTTATCTTATGGTCATAAAGGTTACCTTGCCGAAATTGGATGGTTCACCGCTTTTGACCAAAAAGCAGCCGTGGACAACTCCGGAGCCGCATTGCCATGGGTGACGTATTCCTTCATTGACTTTATTAAACCCCGCCTGAAACCGGATATGGAATTATTTGAATATGGCTCCGGGAATTCTACTTGGTTTTATGCCGCCCGCGTAAAAAAAGTCATTTCCATTGAACATGATTCACACTGGTATGAAAAGGTAAAAACCAACAATCCTTCCAATGCAGAAATGATTTTTACTTCGCTGGACATCAATGGGCAATACGCAAAAATGGCGGTGACCAGGCAGCAACCCTTTCACCTGATAATCGTAGATGGCAGAGATCGGGTGCATTGCTGCATTCATGCGGTAGAAGCATTGACTGCTGACGGAGTATTGGTATTGGACGATTCGGAAAGACCAGAGTACCAGGAAGTGTTTCGGTATCTGCAAGAGAAGGGATTCCGGTCTCTTTCTTTTTCAGGGATTTCTCCAGGCTTGTTCTACCAAAAATCCACCACCGTCTTTTACAGAGAAGGCAACTGCCTCGACATCTGAGGAAACTTTTGCTTCTTCCACCGCCTTATATTCATTCATTGCCATGCAACACCTCGCCCCAATCGCACTTTTTGTCTTTAATCGCCCCAAGCACACGGAGCGGACCGTTCGATTTCTGGCTCAGAACAGCCTTGCCGCAGATAGCCGCCTGTTTGTATTTTCAGATGGCGCACGCGACCCGAATGATCATGAAAAAGTAAAGGAGGTAAGAGAATACGTCCGGGGAATAAGTGGTTTCAAATCCGTAAAAATCATTGAAAGTGAAAAAAATCTGGGTTTAGCCCGTTCCATTATCCAGGGCGTTTCCCTACTTACCCAGGAATACGGGCAGGTGATTGTTTTTGAGGACGACCTGATTTCCTCTCCCCATACTTTAACTTACTTTAATGAGGCCCTGGATCTTTACCGTGAAGAGGAGAAGGTGATGCACATCGGCGCTTATATGTATCCTTTGACTAGCACCGATGCCCTGCCCGAAACTTTCTTTTATCGGGCTGCTTCCAGTTGGGGCTGGGCTACCTGGGCACGCGCATGGAAACATTTTGAACCAGATATTCAGGTACTCATGGAACAATTTGATTCCGAAAAAATCACTGATTTTTCCATTGACCACAGCATGAATTTCTGGAAGCAAATGAAGGAATTTAAAAAGGGTAAAAATAACAGCTGGGCCATCCGCTGGTATGCCAGCATTTTTTTGAAAAACGGACTGACACTTAATCCCTCCGCTTCTCTCATCAATAATATCGGACACGACGGCTCAGGAATTCATTCTGGCATCAATGACATCTATAATGTCGTTATCAATCCTGAGCCTATTCGTCAGTTTCCTAAAGAAATAAAAGAAAATCCGTTCGCCTATCAGGCAATTTATCAATTTCTGAAAAATAGAAAAGGTAGTTTTTTCACCCGATTAAAACGTCTTATCCATGAAAAAATACGGTCTTTCCGCCATAGGTAATCAACTAAAAACCCAGACTTACCCCCTCTGGATACTGATTGGAACGGTTTTTTTCCCCTTGCTTCTTTTCGCACAATCACCCGCTCCCTATGGAGCTTTGCCTAGCGAACGTCAATTAAAATGGCACGAGACCGAGTTTTACGGCTTGGTTCATTTCACTCCCACGACTTTCGAGAATAAAGAATGGGGCTATGGAGATGCCAGTCCATCCATTTTTAATTTTAAGAAATTTCATGCGAAACAGTTGGCAAAAACGGCTAAAGCCGCCGGAATGAAGGCACTGATCTTCGTGGCAAAGCATCACGATGGCTTCGCCTTGTGGCCAACCACCACTTCCTCTTATAACATTGCCTATAGCCCTTATAAAAAAGGAAAAGGC
The DNA here is from genome assembly GCA_037190785.1 of Pedobacter sp. Lineage (GTDB taxonomy): Bacteria > Bacteroidota > Bacteroidia > Sphingobacteriales > Sphingobacteriaceae > Pedobacter. The sequence continues at coordinate 344,064 of JBBCJN010000003.1, forward strand.
GATTTGGTAAAAGAACTCAGTGATGCTGCTCGTAAACAGGGCTTAAAATTTGGCGTTTATTGCTCTCCCTGGGATCGTCATGACCCGGATTACGGCAGTCCCCGCTATCTGGAAACTTATCGTAAACAGTTAGAAGAACTTTATACCCATTACGGGCCTTTATTTATGAGCTGGCATGACGGGGCAAATGGAGGAAGCGGTTTTTACGGCGGAGCAAGAGAAACAAGGTCCATCGATAATACCCGGTATTACGATTGGGAGAATACCTGGAAAATTACACGGCAACTGCAGGCAGAAGCGGCCATTTTTAGTGATGTGGGACCGGATGTTCGTTGGGTCGGAAATGAAGAAGGTCATGCTGCAGACACCAGCTGGGCCACTTTTACCCCGCGTCCGCCAAAAGGATTACATGTGGCGGTCCCTGGCCAGTCGAATTATACGGAAAGCCCCGGCGGCACACGTCAGGGGGATTTCTGGATGCCGGCTGAATGTGATGTGCCTCTGCGAAAAGGCTGGTTTTACCATCCAGGTGAAAAACCAAAGACGGCTCAGGAGCTTTTTGACCTATACCTCAAAAGTGTAGGTCACGGAGCAGCACTCGATTTAGGACTCGCCCCCACTACCGAAGGGCGCCTTCACGCAGAGGATGTAAGAGAACTCCGGCAACTCGGTAAAACGCTTCGCCGTGTTTTCAGAAAAAATCTGGCGCAAAAAGCTGAAATTAAGGCCTCCAATACCCGTACAGGCGACTTCTCAGCCACCTACCTTACCGCAAATCAACCGGGAAAATACTGGGCCACTGAAGATAATGAGCGGGAAAGCACGCTGTTCATTTCTTTCTCCCGCCCCACCTCTTTCGATCTCATTAAACTGGAAGAGTACATCCCTCTAGGACAACGCGTAGCCCATTTTCAGATTGAGATACAGGAAAAGGGGGAGTGGATTACCATCGCTAAAGGAGCAAGTATTGGGGCTAAACGACTGATTAAACTCCCCCGCTTAACAAACACGGAGCGTGTGCGAATTACCCTTCGGGCACCGGTAAGCCTAACGCTCCAAAGTATCGGGCTCTACCGCTCCTGAGGAGGCAAGCGGGGTTCCATGCGGATCCGGTTAATGTCATTGATCAACCCCTGCATTTCTCTCCGGTAACCAACATGTCCTTCCTTGGCCTCCCGATACAATAAGTCTGTTAGTAGCAGCACCTTCGCTGTAATTCGTTCATGGTAATGAACCCTTTCTTCATAGGTTGCATTTAACCGTAGTTTTTTCATTTGCCCAATGAGCTGCTTGTTCTCCTTTCCTGGGCGAATCCCATTTTCCTGTATCAATTTTAATTTTTCTTCCTGGGATAATTCCGAGGGAATTCGGTACAATACACCCAATTTTCGAAAATTGTCAACATATGTTCTTTCCAGTTGTTCATAGGCCATAAATTGGTAGTGGGGTATCCATTTCCAGGTAACCAGTCCGAACAGCAGCACCCCGCCCATGATACCGGCATATCGTTGTAGAGAACTTCCTCTTTTTCCAGGGAGTAACGGACGACAAAGCCATACGGCATAGACGAGTCCACTGATCAGCCCTCCTAGATGAGCCGCATTATCCACCCGGGCATTCATGCCCGTAAATAGCATGAGCAGAATGACGAGCCCCGTACTAATCAATAATGCTTTGGTAGCGTGCGGCTCATAAAAGCGAAGAAATAGGAGGGCAAAAAATGCGCCGAATAAAGACATAATGGCCCCTGAAGCTCCTACCATGAACGCATGTTCGTGGATGATCAGGCTTACCAATGCCGCGGTTATCCCCCCCATACTATAAATAAATAATGTTCTTTGCGGCCCTAATTTAGGCTCTATCATCAGACCTATGTAGGTCAGCGCATACATATTGAAAAAGAAGTGTTGAAAACTCCCATGCGTAAAAAAGGAAGTCGCTAAGCGCCACCATTCCCCCCCAAGGACCAACTCGCGGTTATTTCCTCCCAAATAATCGTATACACTTCTGACAGTCTCCTCTCCTCCTGCGGCGGTCCAATTCCGGTAAAAAAAGAAGATAAAAAGGCATCGCCCCAAAAAAAAGAATACATTGAGCCATAACAGCCATGGAGTAATCAAATAGCCCCGTTGCGGGAGCAGTAAATGGAACACATGACGGATTTTCTCTTTGGCAACTAAGGGTGCCTGAACAAGGTAATTCGGATCAAAATGAGTAGTTAGCTCACTGTAGGCTCCCAGCATCTCTTCCCATTGATCTTTCAGATGAAATTCAGCGTACTCAAATTCATGAAAAAAAGCTTCCAGATTGGCACTATTTTTCCCATAATCATTAAAAAGTAATTGGATTCCAAGGCATTCACTCTTAACGATGGCGAAATTCTCTTCCAGATGGATAGAGATTTCCTCACTGTAGGACGCCCAGGATAAGGGAGTATAGGCCAATAAACGGGTGGGCGAAGCAAATCCAATATCCCACCCTCTTTGAAGTAGGGCATACCAGGCAATCACCAGGTACCGGTCTGCCGGGAAATCACCGAGAGGAATGTACCTGACTTTTTTTGGTGAATATCCCCAATTTACATTCATTGTGGACGATGGGCTATGACCACAATGTAGGGAGATAACAGTCGGCTCTCAAACCGGAACACCTTCGAAAATACTTTTCCGGCCAACCATACGGCTTTTTTAAAAAGCCTGAGCCACAGCGGTCTCTTTCCGGCTTGTTCCAGCCATACACTGAAGCCCCCAAAGTAGCCTGCTGTCTCTACGGTCAATCCCTGCGCCCTGCAAATTCCCGAAAGGTACTCCGGGTCCATACAATCTGTATAGTGCTTGTCGTAATTTTCCCGGTCAAATTTTTTTTGAAACCAACCGTTTACACCTCTGAAATTAGGAAGTGCCAAGAACAACGTCGCTTTTCCGTTCATAAAGGCCACATGACGGGAAATGATATCCGCCGTATTTTTAAAATGTTCGATAAGCCCGCAACTCAACACCAGATCGTACTTTTGAATAGGCAGATACCTGAACAAGTCGGCCTCAATTACCTGGATTTCTGACGGTCCAAGTCCATTTACAGACTGTAATTGATCAATCAGGGGACGATGAATAAAGTAATCCAGCAAAGTTACTTCCAGAGAGAAGAATTTCCTTAAAAACACCGCATAGTAGCCTGGAAATCCACCTAATTCAATCGCTGTTCTGAAAGCCCGGCGGGTAACAAATTGCCTGATGATCTCCCCGAAAAGGTAATTCTCCGGAATAAGGTGTGCCACACCCTTCTTTCCATTCCAGTAGCTTTCCCAAAAACTTCGCTCTGTCAACAGGTTGTCCGTTCTTGTTTCTCCCATCCTTCGGTTATCGTATTTGTTTCGTTTTCTTATATTCACAGAAGCAATGTTTTTCGACTCAGTAGGAGCGGTTTATCTCCAAAAAGAGCAAATTGCCTTGTGAATTTACAGAACTGATTTTATATTCCTTCACAATTAATTGTATTTTTGAAAGATTTGAGAGTACTTCATCTAAATACCTATGACGGCAATGGCGGAGCAGGCCGTGCATGTCTGCGCTTAAGTGATGCGTTACGTGCAGAAGGGATCGAATCTGAGGTATTGGTACTCTATCAGTTTCATTCCAGGCCACATGTAAACCCGGCGGGAAAAGGACTTCTTGGGCGGATAAAAGCGGTCTTTCGTATTTTTGCAGAACGTTATCTTGCCAAATTAGTTACAAAAGCCGTTAAAACCCCCTTTTCATTGCAATGGTTTGGGCAATCATTGAAAAATCACCCAAAAGTTAAGCAAGCGGATGTTCTTCACATTCACTGGATCAATCATGGTTTTCTGAATCCATCAACTTTGGCGGAGCTCGATGAACTGGAGAAGCCCATTGTCTGGACATTTCATGACAGCAATGCGTTTACCGGAGGCTGTCATGTACGCTATTCCTGTGAGAATTTTCATCGTCAATGCGGTCATTGTCCTTTGTTACGCCTTAGTGGTCCCTCTGACCTTTCCCATTTCAACTGGAAGAAAAAACAACAGGCCTACTCAGCGTTAAACTTTCATATCATTGCGCCCAGTCATTGGATGGCTGCTTCGATCAAGGAAAGTAGTTTACTGGGATTGCGACAAGTGAGTGTGATTCCGAACACATTGGAAACACAGGTATTCAAACCCTATGTGAAGGAAGAAGCGAAACGTATCCTAAAGATACAGCCGCATCAGTTCGTTATTCTGAGTGGCTTCATGCCTTCTAAAAACGACAAGCATAAAGGCACTTCTTATTTAACCGAGGCATTGAACGAGTTAGCCTCCCGAATGGAAGTTAATAACGATGACATGGTGGTTGTTGTATTCGGGAACAAGGATGAAAAAAACCTGCCTGACTTTCCCTTTAAAACCTTATTTCTGGGCACCATCCAACAGGATGATCACCTGGCAAAATGCTACGCAGCCGCAGATGTATTTGTCCTGCCTTCTCTGGAAGATAACCTACCGAATACCGTTATGGAGAGTTTGTCCTGCGCCACTCCCGTAGTGGCCTTTGAAACAGGAGGGATACCGGACATGGTACGTCATTTGGAAAACGGTTATCTCGCAAAATACAAATCAGCGTCTGATTTAGCAGATGGAATTGAATGGTTATTTTTACACGAAGATCGGCACGCCGTACAAAAAGAGGCGCGTCGAAGTGTATTGGAATCCTTTGCTCCTTCTAAAATCGCCGCACAACACCTCGTTTGCTATCAAGAACTTATTAAACAGCTCCCGCAATAATGAAACCGGTTTTAAGTGTCATTACCATTGTCTATAACAATGCAGAAGCCATTGAACGAACCATGCGTTCCGTGATTGTCCAGGACTATCCTTCCATTGAATACATCGTGATTGATGGGCATTCAACTGACGGAACGGTGGAAATTATTCAAAAGTACCTTTCCCATATTGATTATTTTATTTCTGAGAAAGATCAGGGGATATACGATGCCATGAACAAAGGGCTCGCAGTAGCCACAGGGGAATATGTACTGTTTATGAATTCAGGCGATGAGATTTACGATGCGGAAACGGTTTCCCAAGTATTTGCCAGTGCCCGGGACAGTGACATCTATTACGGTGAAACGGAGATGTACAATGAAAAATGGGAAAGCCTCGGCCAACGTCGCCATCGCATTCCGGAAGCATTTACGTGGAAAAGTTTTAAATATGGGATGAACGTAAGCCATCAGGCCATCTATATAAAGAGAAGTTTGACTGCGCCCTACGATCTTTCTTTTAACTACAGTGCGGACATTGACTGGATTATCCGTGCGGCAAAAAAAGCCACCTCCATTACCAATACCAGACGTTATGTAGCCAAATACCTGGTGGGTGGTGTCTCCAAACAAAAACATTGGGCAAGTCTAAAAGAGCGTTTCCGGATATTTAACCGTTATTATGGCTGGCTACCCAATTTGTTTCATCATGTCGTTATTGCATGTAGGCTGGTCTGGTACTATATTCGTCACGGGCGTACGAATGATTGAACCGGTATAAATACTTAAAATCATCTTTTCCGAAACTATCCCCCGGCATAACTGTCTTTTTAGAAAACGAATGCCAGAAAGATGGGAAAATTAACAGGTCATAAAGTTGCCGTTTTATCAGAAAGCGGTTTTGAGGAAGTAGAACTGACAGAGCCATTAAGGCGGCTGAGGGAGTCGGGGGCTGAAGTACACATTATTTCACCTTCACCAGGCGTTATAAAAGGCTGGAACAAGGACCATTGGTCCATCGAAGTGGCGGTAGACAAGCCCCTTCACGAAGCCCACGCATCCGACTACAGGGCACTCGTGTTGCCTGGCGGAGTGCTTAATCCCGATCAGCTTCGTGTGCATACAGAAGCTATTCATTTTGTACAGGCCTTTTTTAAAGCAGGGAAACCGGTAGCCGCGATTTGTCATGGCCCACAGCTACTCATTGATGCAGAAGTAGTGAGCGGCCGAAAGATGACTTCCGTTCGGAATATATCCAAAGACCTTCTCAATGCGGGGGCCGAGTGGGTAGATGAAGAAGTGGTGGTGGACCAGGGACTGGTTACCAGTCGCACACCCAAAGATTTACCTGCCTTTCTTGATAAGATGATTGAAGAGTTCGCAGAGGGTTTACACGTTGGGCAAACGGCCTGACAGCTTATCAGGAGCAGGAAAAGAAGAGGCCCTGGATGTGCGATACATCCAGGGCCTCCTTCTATATTACTTCTGCTTTGTTATTCCCTTACGATTGGAACTTCTTAGCGTTGATTTTACGTTCATTTTCTGTTAGATAAATCTTACGCAGGCGCATGCTTGCGGGGGTTACCTCAATGTATTCATCTGCCTGGATGTACTCCATTGCTTCCTCCAGAGAGAATTTGATCGCAGGAGCAATGCGCGTATTATCGTCACTTCCGGAGGCACGCATATTTGTGAGCTGCTTTCCTTTCACTACATTCACCACCAAATCATTATCACGAATGTGCTCTCCCATAATTTGTCCTTCGTACACGTCTACACCCGGTTCTACGAAAAAGCGTCCCCGGTCTTGCAATTTATCAATGGAGTAGGCGGTGGTTTGTCCTTTTTCCATGGAAATAAGCACCCCGTTTGTGCGACCAGGGATCGTTCCCTTCCAAGGCTCATAAGATTTGAAACGGTGTGCCATGATCGCTTCACCTGCGGTTGCCGTCAATACATTATTTCTTAAACCGATGATCCCTCTGGAAGGAATTTCAAACTCCAGGTGTTGAAGATCACCTTTTGGCTCCATGATTAACAACTCTCCTTTACGCTGAGTCACTAACTCGATTACTTTTCCTGAAACCTCTGCAGGAACATCAACAATCAGTGTTTCCACTGGTTCACATTTCTGTCCGTCGATTTCTTTCACAATGACCTGTGGTTGTCCGACCTGAATTTCATACCCTTCTCTGCGCATCGTCTCTATCAATACAGATAAATGAAGAATTCCCCTTCCGTATACGAGCCATGAATCCGGCGAATCGGTATCCACCACTTTCAACGCCAGATTTTTCTCCATCTCCTTCATGAGACGGTCTTTAATACGCTGGGAAGTCACCAGCTTTCCTTCTTTTCCAAAAAATGGCGAATTATTAATGGTGAACAACATGTTCATGGTCGGCTCATCAATTTTGATGACCGGCAATTGTTCTGGTGCATCAAAATCTGCGATGGTATCTCCAATGTCAAACCCTTCAATTCCCACCACTGCGCAGATATCTCCTGAACTTACCTCCGTGGTTTTCACCTTGCCCAATCCTTCAAAAGTGTACAGTTCTTTCACTCTTGATTTCACCATTTTCCCGTCTCTTTTTATCAGGGTAACGGGTTGATTTTCTTTAATTACTCCTCGGTGTACTCTTCCAATTGCAATACGTCCTACAAAAGAAGAATAATCAAGGGAAGTGATTTGCATCTGCAACGTTCCGTCATTGACAGGCGCCGCAGGGATATGCTCGACGATCGCGTCCAACAAAGGGAAGAAGTTATCTGTAGGCTGTTTATAATCGGTACTCATCCAGCCATTCTTGGATGAACCATAGATCACAGGAAAGTCCAGTTGTTCTTCCGTTGCTTCAAGGTTAAAGAACAATTCAAAAATCTGCTCGTACACTTCTTCAGGACGGCAGTTTTCTTTATCCACCTTATTCACCACCACAATGGGCTTTAAACCCAGAGAAAGTGCCTTTTGAGTCACAAAACGCGTTTGCGGCATGGCCCCTTCAAAGGCATCGCACAATAACAATACGCCGTCAGCCATCTTTAATACCCGCTCTACTTCTCCTCCAAAGTCGGCGTGACCCGGTGTATCAATGATGTTGATCTTTACATCTTTATACTTTACCGAAACATTCTTAGAAACAATCGTAATACCACGCTCACGCTCTAAATCATTGTTATCTAAAATCAAATCTCCGGTTTGTTCATTGTCCCGGAAAATAGAACATGCGTGTAAAATCTTGTCTACAGTAGTGGTTTTACCATGGTCTACGTGTGCTATAATAGCTATATTTCTAATTTTTTGCATAAATGCACTTTATAATTTTTGCGCAAAGGTACGGTTTTTTCTCTTTTTTTTTGTAAAACACGCCCTTAAAATGCAATTATTTTTTTATGAACAATTGACTATCAAATTGTTATCGGACGATCCTTGCGAATTCTCAAGAGGGGAATGACGCACAGAAAAAGGCTTTTATAAGGAAGAAAAATCAGGCAAGTTTCTTTTCAAAAGCCCATGTCAGGAAATGAGGCATGACTTTTCCCCAGGTATCGGGCTCGTGTTTGCCTCCTACTTTTTCAAAATAATGAATATCCTCCGGACGACGATATCCCTTTGCCAGCAATGCCTTAATGACATCAATGGTATCATCAATGGAATCGATAATAAAGTTATGGTTTCGATCTGATTTCTCATCCTCCGTTCCGGTCATCAGCCAAAATTTCAGCTCCGGCCTTTTTTTGGTTTTGCGGATAACGTCGTGCATGATCCGGTCTTCATCACAGTAATGGTCTTTTAAATCTTTTTTTCTCCACCAGAAAGACCCTGAGAAAACACCTACTTTATCAAAAAAAGCATCGTTATTCCAAGCGATGTCAAAAGCAGTCAAACCGCCTAAGGAAAATCCGGCAAAGACTTTGGCCCCTTGAATGCTTACCTGCATTTCCTGTTCTACAAAACCAAGCAACTCATCGGTGATAAAACGGGTGTAGAATTCCGCCCGGTCCCCTCTTTTTTTAAAATCTGGTTTCCCGGCCACCCCGTATTCCGAAAGGCGTTCTTTCGAGGCGTGGATCGCCACCACCACTACCGGTTCTATTTTGCGGCGGCCATACAAATCGGCCAACAGCTGTTCCATCCCCATACGGGCTACGTCCTGCCCATCGTTTAGCAACAACAAATTCAGTTGCTCATTTCCCAAGAGTACTTCTGGCAAATAAACATCCAAAGTCACTTCTCTGCTTAAATGAGCAGAAGGTAAAGAGAGGGTCTTTTTACAAATGGCAGGCAAATTCAAGGTAATGTACATAACAACAAGCGCTTTCTCACTCAATCTGCTGCAAATTTAAGAAACCTATGCTTTAATTTCACTTTTTTCTGCTTTTGACTCTCCAAAAAGAGGAGAAAGCATTTAAAATAACCCCCGTTTCCTAGCTGAACACGGCATTAGACGGGCAGCAGGCCTCCCTATTTCTTTCCGTGAACCTGTTGAACGAAGGTGTGCATAATTCTTCTTCGTGAAGAACCGCTTCTTCGACGGATGCCTCAAGAGAGCGATTGCCCACGATGAAAGACTGTCTATCGAAAAGTGTCGTGTTCAAATTTTCAAGAAAAGGCACATCGAGAGAAAGGTTTGTTCCGGAAATTTTTCAATCTCGATCCACTTAGCCGCTCTTAGGCCTCAAAAACGCATGGGGTAACCAGGCCATTACGGACACGCTGCGAGGCATTCATCCATAAAATCACGGTATCTCAATCACAATCGGGTACCAGGGCATTTTCCCAGAGAGTATGTCCGCGCAAAATTATACGATTTATTTTTTGGATTGGAGCGATATTTTTCTATCTTAAAACAATCAATTTGCAGGAAGTGAAAGAAGAACTAAAAGAATGGCACAGTAAGCACTTAAACAGCACGATCAAAACCCTGGTGTTTGGACATGCCGGATACCCCCTCTGTTTATTTCCAACCAGTATGGGAAGTTATTTTGAAAACAAAGATTTCAAACTGATCGATGCCATCGCTCCTTTTATTAATCAGGGCAAAGTAAAAGTATATTGTCCGGATGGCATTGATAAATGGAGTTGGTATAACAAAGAAATTCATCCGGCAGACCGTGTAAAAAATCACATCTGGTATGATCGCTTTTTGATCGATGAACTGGTGCCGATGGCTAAACAGGAAACGGGACATGCCAAAGTCATTATGGCAGGATGTAGCTTTGGCGGTTACCACGCAGCAAATTTTGCGTTTCGCCATCCCTGGACCGTCAGTCATCTGTTTAGCATGAGCGGTGCCTTCGATATTCGGGGTCAGCTGGATGGGTTTTATAACAATGACGTTTACTTTAACAATCCCGTGGATTTTGTCCCGAATGACATTCATCCCGAATTGTGGCAAATGAAAATTGTCCTCGGTACTACCGATCGGGACATGTGTAAACCGGATAACGAGCGACTGTCAGAAATTCTGAGTAAAAAAGGCATTGCCCATTGGCTAGATATCCGCTTAAATGCGGATCATGACTGGCCTATCTGGCGCGAAATGCTACCTGACTACCTCTCTCAACTTCCTTAAAGAATGCAACACGAATTACAAAAAAAGCAATAGAAGTGGCCTTAACCAGGTTCAGACTTAAACAGACCATAGAACATATGAAAAAAATAGGGATTTTATTTGGACAGGAGAGATCCTTTCCACAAGCATTTGTCGACCGAATTAACCAAAAAGCAGTCGAAGGTATCAGTGCGGAACCGGTGCACATCAGTAAAGTTTTTCAGGCGGAAAAACCGGAATATGCGGTTATCGTTGATCGGATCTCGCAGGATGTTCCCTTTTACCGTGCTTTTCTGAAAAATGCAGCCATGGGAGGTACCGCCGTTATCAATAATCCCTTTTGGTGGAGCGCTGATGAAAAGTTTTTCAATAACGCGCTGGCCGAAAACATCGGGGTACCGGTTCCGAAAACGGCCTTAATTCCTTCGAGGGAGCATCCTGACGACACCAACGCCGCTTCTTTTAGCAACCTGGTAATGCCTATGGACTGGGATTCAATCTTTGAATATACCGGATTTCCTGCTTACATGAAGCCTTTCGATGGTGGTGGCTGGAAAGAAGTGTACAAACTTCATGATAAGGACGATTTTTTCGAAAAGCACAGCTTAACCGGAAAAACAGTAATGATGTTACAGGAAGAAATTACATTCGATTCGTATTTTAGATGTTATTGTATCGGCGCAAAATATGTACACATCATGCCTTATGAGCCGCGTAATCCACATCACTTACGGTATGTAGTAGACGGACCTGCTCCAGACCCGAAGTTGCTTGCCACCATCAAAGATTATACCCTTCGTTTAAATCAATACCTGGGCTATGACTTCAATACCGTCGAATTTGCTGTTCGCGATGGAGTTCCCATTGCGATTGATTTCTGCAATCCAGCGCCAGATGCTGCCCTTGAGAGTGTCGGCGCGGCGAATTTTGAATGGGTAGTGGAACATGCCGCGACGTACGCAATTGAACGGGCATTGGCTCAGAAAGCAGGCCAAGATAACCTTAGCTGGGGGGCATATATAAAAACAGCTTCTGCGGGTACTCCGCTTAAAGGTGGTCCTAAAGCCAAATCAACGAAAACTACTCCTAAGCCTGTTACTCCTAAAGCAAAGAAAACCTCATCCCCTAAATAAAATAGCTCAATCATTAACCGCTAACCAAACAAACCAATGAATGAATTTACGCTTGGGATTGAAGAGGAGTACATGGTCATCGATCCCGTCACCAGGGAACTGACCTCTCACGATCAAAAGATCGTTGAATCTGCTCAAAAAATCCATAAAGACCAGGTTAAAGCAGAGATGCACCAGGCCGTAGTGGAAGTAGGAACCGGCATCTGTCACGATACCACAGAAGCGAGAAAGGAAATTTCGCAGCTGCGGTACACCGTTTCGCAATTGGCTGGTGAACAAGGGCTGCGCATTGGAGCGGCCGGCACACATCCTTTCTCCCACTGGGAAAAGCAATTGATCACTGAACATCCCCGTTACAATGAGATTGTCAACGAGTTACAGGAAGCCGCGAGATCAAATTTAATCTTTGGGCTGCATGTGCATGTGGGTTTCCAGTCACGTGAACTGGCTATCCACATTGCCAATCAGGTCCGGTATTTCCTTCCGCACGTCTTTGCACTTTCCACCAACTCTCCTTTTTGGGAAAGCCGGAATACGGGTTATAAATCCTTCCGCACGAAGATATTTGACAAATTTCCGCGAACCGGCATCCCCGATATCTTTAACAGCATTGAGGACTATGACAATTATGTGAAGTTGCTGATTAAGACCAATTGCATGGATAATGCCAAGAAAATCTGGTGGGATATCCGTGTACATCCGTTTTTTGACACGGTGGAATTCCGCATTTGTGATTGTCCAATGCTGATTGATGAAACCATGGCTTTTACTGCGTTGTTCCAGGCCCTCTGCGCGAAACTTTATAAGCTACGTCTCCAGAATATGGAATTTATCAGCTACTCCCGTGCCCTGATCAATGAAAATAAATGGAGAGCCGCCCGTTACGGCATTGATGGCAGTCTCATTGATTTTGGGAAGGAAATGGAAGTGAATTGCCGCAATCTCATTCTGGAGCTGCTCGATTTTGTAGACGATGTGGTAGACGAACTGGGAAGCAGGGACGACATCAATTATGTACATCAGATCTTGGCTAATGGAACCGGGGCCGATCGCCAGTTAGCGGTGTACGAACAAACCAGAAGTTTTGAATCAGTGGTAGACTATATTACCACACAAACACTGATAGGGGCCGGATAAATGAGTACACAGCGAACGCTTAGCGTAGCCGTCATTGACATGAACAATGGCTTTCCCAATCAGGGAATGAGAGGAATCCAGGAGGCACTAAACACTTATGGGACTGACGTGTCCGGACTTTCCTACCAGGTTTTTGATTTGCGAAAAAAGGGCGAAATCCCCGATCTCAGTTTCGACGCATATATTTCCAGCGGCGGCCCAGGGAGTCCATATGAAGGCGAGGGAGAAAAATGGGAAAATGATTTTTTCGACCTGTTGGAAGAAATCGACCAGTGGAACGAATCCGAAAGTGAGGAATCGAAGAAATTTGTTTTTCTGATTTGCCACTCCTTTCAGCTGGCCTGCCGTAAGTACCGTTTAGGCAACGTGATCCCGAGGAAATCAAACGCCTTTGGCATCTTCCCGATAAGTTTGAACGAAGCGGGAAAGACAGAACCTCTTTTCGAAGGCCTGATTCAACCCTTTTATGCGGTAGACAGCCGTGACTGGCAAGTGATCCAGCCTCATGAGCGTGATTTTCTAAAAAAAGGCGCACAAATCCTGGCGATTGAAAAGGAACGGCCTCACATCGCGCTCGAAAGATGCCTGATGGCTATTCGTTTTTCTCCCTACATGATTGGGACACAGTTTCACCCGGAAGCAGATGCGACAGGGATGAAAATGTACCTATTGCAACAGGATAAGAAAGAATCCATTATCAAGAATCATGGAGAAGCCAAGTACCTCGATATGTTGAACAGTCTGGACGACCCTCAACGAATTAGCCTTACACAGCACACCATTCTCCCCGCGTTTCTGGATCAGGCATTCCACAACCAGCCCATACAAGACATCCATTATGATCGATAAATACCGTCAACAATTTAACGAGCAGTTCAATGAGGAGCGCTATCGACATTGCCTTGAACAGCTACAAACAGGCTACCCTACCATCTCATTCCGGGTATCGGAAACCCCGATATTCATTCCAGATTCGCTGAGAGAAAAACTCATTGAAGCGGGAGATGACATCATTCGGTTGATCCGGCAAGCCAATTTTAAACAGCTTACGGAAAGTGCTATTCCGGAAGAATGGAAGGTTCCCAATGAAAATGATCATCCCCATTTTCTGACTTTCGACTTCGGAATTTGTAAAGATGAAACTGGGGAATTGATTCCTAAACTGATTGAATTGCAGGGTTTCCCCTCTTTGTATGGCTTTCAGGCGCACTTAGCCCGTACATATCAGGAAGTCTACTCCCTGGATTCTTCCCTCAGTCCTTACTTTCACGGGATGAACGAAGCGCGTTATTTTGACCTGTTGCGAAAAGTCATCGTCGGCAAATACCTCCCTGAAGAGGTGGTCTTGATGGATCTCGATGCTCCTCAACAGAAAACGGCGATTGATTTTTATGTCACTGCTCAGAAAATCGGGGTAAAAATTCTTTCTGTAGACGAAATTCTCCAAGAAGGAAGTCGGCTCTTTTACAGGGAAAATGGACGTAAAATACGCATTCAGCGAATTTACAACCGATTAATCTTCGATGAACTGGGAGAAAACACCGACCTTTTAAAGAAACATTTTAACCCTCTCGAAGAGCTGGAAATCGAATGGATCACTCATCCAAACTGGTTTTACCGAATCAGCAAATTTACAATGCCTTTCCTTCAGGGAGTCTATATCCCGGAAACTCATTTTTTGCACGAATTGGAAACCTTCCCTGTCAATCTGGAGAACTACGTGTTAAAGCCCCTCTTTTCTTTTGCAGGGATGGGTGTCATTATCGATGTAAGTGAGGCTGATATCCGCGCAATAAAAGATCCTTCGAACTGGATTTTACAACGTAAAGTCAGCTACGAACCTGTTATTGAATCGCCCGAAGGAGGGGTCAAAGCGGAAATCCGGCTGATGTATCTGTGGCCGGATGGAGAGGATCCCATACTTTGCTTAAATCTGGCGAGAATGAGTCGTGGGAAAATGATAGGCGTCCGTTATAACAAGGATTTTAACTGGGTAGGTGGGACCGTTGGGTTTATGGTGTAAATTATGACAATCCCCTGAACTCCCTTTTCCCCGAATATGTATCTTTGTAGACTATGGATATCCAATACCTTCTCGTCATTGTTATTTTTTTAGGGGCGGCCTGGTACCTGGGTCGAAAAGCCTATCGGTCGCTTTTCTCTAAAGGGGGTTCCTGTGAATCAGGTTGCGGCAAATGCGGGGCAGATCTTTCAAACATTCCTTCTCCACCCTCTAAAAACGGCTAATGTTAAGCGGCTTTCAGGCATATCTACAGCAAAGACTTTCCATCACGGATGCACAGGCCAGTGAAGCGGTCAGCTGCCTGCAAACCAAAAAATTTAAAAAGGGACAGGTCATTCTGCGGGCAGGCGATTTACATTCGGAAATCTACTTCGTTCATAGCGGACTGCTCCGGAGTTTTTCCATCGATGAAAAAGGCAAAGAACACATTATCCAATTCGCTCCGGAAGACTGGATGCTTTCTGAAAGAGACAGTGCTGTTTTCAATGAACCTGCGGTGTTTTACATAGATGCTATCGAAGACACCGAAGTGGTGGTCGTTAAGAAAGATTTCTTTGTCGAAATTCAGCACATCGTGCCTAAAATTCTTCAGCTCAACATTCGCATGCTGCATAATTCCATCCGGTTTATGCAAAAACGAATAGATATGCTGCTGAGCGCGAGCGCAGAGGAACGATACCTCGACTTTATCAAATTATATCCCAATCTTACACTTCGCGTTCCTCAATGGATGATTGCCTCGTATCTGGGCATCACTCCTGAATCGCTAAGCCGCGTAAGAAAAGACTTGGCACACAAGCATTTTAAGCCTTGAAACAAGTTTTTACAGATTAACTTTCCTCTTTTAAATTTTATTACCATACATCAACGGGGCTGAAAAACCATTGCCTTAATTTTGTGTTATCAAATAAAAAAATTAGAACAATGTCAAATACAACATGGAATTTAGACCCCACTCATAGTGAGTTGCAGTTTAAAGTAAAGCATTTAATGATCACCACAGTGACCGGAAATTTAAAGTCTTTTGACGCATCACTAAAAGCAGATAATGACGATTTCTCTACCGCAGAAATTTCTTTTGAGGGAGACATTCACTCGCTGGATACCGGAAATACTGACCGTGATAATCATTTAAAAAGTGGCGATTTTTTTGATGCTGAAAAATTTCCAACCATGCGTTTTATATCTTCTTCCGTTGAGAAAGAAGGGGAAGACTTAGTAGTTAAAGGAGATCTTTCGATCCGGGATGTCACTAAGCCCGTAAAATTAACCGCAGAATTTGGAGGAATTGCTACTGATCCTTGGGGAAACACCAAAGCAGGCTTTACCTTGAGCGGAAAAATTAATCGGAACGACTTTGGATTAAATTGGAATGCGGCTCTTGAAACCGGCGGAGTGATGGTTAGTGAAGATGTGAGAATTCTGGGTGAATTGCAATTCGTAAAACAAGCTTAAACATCATGAAATCAGTAAAACAGCTAGCGGCCAACCTGAAACCTGTCCCGGCCCATATGGTTGGTGACGGATTTAGAGTCCATAACTTTTTCCCCGGAGGGTATCAGTTGTCGATGAGCCCTTTCTATTTACTGGATTACAATGCGAAACTGGAATTCTCTCCAAGAGATATTCCCCGCGGAGTAGGTGTGCATCCTCATCGAGGTTTTGAGACGGTCACCATTGCTTATCAGGGTGCCGTTGCTCATCACGATAGTGCAGGCAATGCCGGGGTGATTTATCCGGGCGATGTGCAATGGATGACTGCTGCTTCGGGCATTCTTCATAAAGAATACCATGAAGCCGCATTCAGTAAAAAGGGCGGTGCTTTCCAGATGGTTCAATTGTGGGTGAACTTACCTGCCAGCCATAAGATGAGTCCTCCCAAGTACCAGGCAATTAAAAATGCGGACATCGCTCGGCATCTCCTACCCGATTCTCAGGGAGAAGTGGAAGTAATTGCGGGAGATTTCAAAGGGACAAAAGGCAGTGCCTCTACTTTTTCTCCCATCGAATTGTACAACGTAAAGCTTTCGAAAGGCGGCAGCCTGCAATTCTCTTTACCGGCCAATTATAATTCGGCAGCATTGGTGATTGAGGGAAGCATCGAAGTCAACACACAGGAAAAAGTGACCCAAGATCACCTTGTCCATTTCAAACAGGAGGGAGAGGAGATTCACTTTACTGCACTGGAAGACAGCATCGTACTGGTATTAAGTGGTGAACCTATCGAAGAACCCGTAGCAGCTTATGGGCCTTTTTTGATGAATACTCCTGAAGAAATACATCAGGCAATCACCGATTACAACGAGGGGAAATTCGGATATTTAGAGAGCGAATAATTTATTTTCTGAAGGAGCGGCTCTTTAGCCGCTCTTTTTTTTTGCACTGTGCCTGAATAACGGTAAAAAGGAAAAACGATACCATTTGTATCGCTCAAAAGCAAAAAAGATACATACTTAAAGTCAATTTAAGCTGAACGGTTTATTTTTGAATTAAACAAACCGCATACGCAACGACTCCTTCTTCCCTCCCTATAAAACCCATTTGCTCATTGGTCGTTGCTTTGATGGAGATTTCTTCTTCGTCCACCCCTGCCGCCTGCGCAATGTGTCTTTTCATTTCCGGAATATAAGGAGTTATTTTGGGTGCTTCCAGACACAGCATGGCATCAATATTTCCCAATGTCCATCCTTTTTCGGCTAAGAGCTGAACCGTTTTTTCCAGTAGCAATAAACTGCTCACCCCCTTCCATTGCGGATCTGTATTCTTAAAGTGAAAACCAATGTCCCGCAGATTGGCAGCCCCTAGAATCGCGTCACAGATGGCATGCACCAATACGTCGGCATCCGAATGCCCAAAAGCACCTTTGGAGTGTTCTAACAACACCCCGCCCATCACAAAAGGATGATCTTCCTTTAATTGATGAACATCAAAGCCAAATCCTACCCTGATTTTCATTACCTGTTATTCCCAAAATTAAATGTTAAACTAAATCTCAATGTATTGGCCAAAGGACTCTTTTGTGGATTGGCGACTAAATACGCAAAATCAATATTGAATACATTGTAGCGAATGCCTGTCCCCAAGGTGAGATACCTTTTATTCCCCTTTTCAGGGGTTTCATAGAAATAGCCGGCTCTCAGCGCAAATTGTTGGTCATACCAGTATTCTGCTCCAAAAGCAATGCTGACCTCCTTCAGCTCTTCCCTGAATCCTCCCGGCGCATCACTAAATGAGCCGATAATTCCTGAAGGCACTGAACGATAGGGATCCTTCCCCGAAACGATGTTTCCTTCACTATCCCAGATGGGCAAAGTAGGCGCCAATAACTTATTAAAATCAAGGGCCAGTGTAAACTGGCTGTAGTCATCCAATATAAACGTAGATGCCGTGCCCAGTTTCATATTGGCAGGCAAAAAAAGTGGCTGTGTATTCTTGGCATACGAAATCTTCGATCCAATGTTCGATAGATTTAACCCCACCGAAAAAATGGCATCCGTTCCGAGGAGTACCGTCGGATTTTTATAATAGGCCGAGACATCCACTGCCACCGCGGTACCAGGTCGTGTATCCTGCCCCATCATGAATCGGCCGGAATATAAATTGGAGTAAATAAACCGTGCAGCAGTCCCCAGCGAAAAATGCTCCCCCAATTGCCGCGAATAACTCATGTCAATCGCGAATTCGTTGGGGCTATAAATCCCTAAATCAACCTTATTCGCATCTACCAACTGAATCTGCCCTAACGAAAAATAACGCAATGAAGCGCTGACGGCCGATTTATCATTCCATTTATAGAATCCACTCAGGTAAGCGAGGTTGATATCCGGGACAAGGCTTTTTAACCAGGGACTATAAGATGCTGAAAATCCATTCGGTGCTTCCAGAAAAGCCATTTTTGCCGGATTAATACTCATTGCATTGGCATCGGGCAATACAGCTACCCCCGCCTCCCCCATCGCTCCTGCCCGGGCATCCGGGGTAATGAGCAAAAACGGCACAGCAACATCCACATTATTCGCCTGACTCCCGTTGGTTTGTGTACCGGGCGTGACCACCTGAGCGTATAACGGCGAAAAAGGATTTAAGCCAATCGTGAAGAAGAGCATTAAAAGGCTGATAGCAAATCTCATTTCTCGAAGAAATTATAGGAGGGCAATTTAACAATCGTCGTGTTCAAAACAAAATGTTTTATCCTCAAGAAAATCATAGGTCATCTTACATGAACTGATTTCTGCATGGGGGATCAAGCCTGTCTCTCTCTCCTCCTTTGCCCTCTTTGTAGCGGCAAACACCACCGATCCGCCAATGGAAATCCGCCGCCTCCTATGCTTTATCCTAATAAAATCAATTATTTTTGGTGGTTAGGGCATTTTTTATGTAATTTTAACCTTGTGTGTAAAAAACACTTCATATGAACAGAAAAATAAATTATATCCTTCCTTTTTGCTTATTGGGCATCCTGTTTACTGCCTGCAATAAGAATAAGAGTAAAAGTGCCGTTTCCAATAAGACCGGATATGCTTATAATCAACGGACTGCCGGAGGCTTTGAAGTGGCGAGTAATTTTAAGAGGAGTGTAGGCCATGGCCTTATGGAGATTGAAGGAGGACAATTTATCATGGGGGGGAGTGCCGTTGATATTCCCGGGCAAGAACTGAGCAATTACAGCTTTAAGCGCGAAGTGACCATCAGTTCATTTTATATGGATGAAACGGAGGTATCCAATACCAACTGGCTGGAATACCTTCACTGGATTCGTCGTCATTTCCCTGACGATGAACAATATTATTACGAAGAGCTTCCGGATACGCTTGTTTGGAGAAGTCCTTTAGCTTTTAATGAACCTTTTGTGAATAATTACCTTCGCCATCCGGCTTACAAGGATTATCCGGTCGTGGGCGTGAGTGCCAAACAGGCTGAACGCTACTGTGCCTGGAGAACAGACATGGTGAACGAGAAATTATTAAGGGACCGCGGTTATATGAATTCGTTTGCGGCGATTAATGGAGGTGGTACCGGAAGAGGGGCTGCGAATGCGGCACCTGTTCAACGTCCTACAAACCCCTTTAATACTGAAATTTATTTAAACAATCAGTACAATGATAAGGGCCCAAAAGCCAAGGCCGACCTCAATCCTTCTTCTGCCCCTGCAGCTGGAGCGACCACCGGTGCGCGGAATACGGGACCTACCAGAAATGTACGATTGGAAGATGGCATTATTTTACAGCCTTACCGCTTGCCGACAGAAGCAGAATGGGAATACGCCGCTTTGGGACTGATTGGAAATACCAGCCGGCAGAACATTGACAGCAAAAAGATTTATCCTTGGAATGGCCTAGGCATTACCTCAGCGAAGAAAAGTACCAGAGGCCAAATTCTGGCTAACTTTAAACGGGGCAAAGGGGATTACATGGGTGTAGGAGGAGCACTCAATGATAAAGCCGCGTTCACAGATAATGTGAAAAGCTACCTGCCCAATGATTTCGGCTTGTACAACATGGCTGGAAATGTGAATGAATGGGTAGCCGACACCTATCGTGCAGCAACGTTTGAGCAGGCAGACGCCCTCAACCCTTTCCGTGGAAACGAGTTTAAGGACAAAGACCGGGACCCTTTAAGCGGAGCGTTAAAAGCAGATAATTATGGAAAACCGTTGATGGTGAATGCCAATTCAGGCCGTAAACAGACCTGGGAAGAATTACAGGCGAACAGAGCGGCAGGCAATGAAACCTACCATGCAGACTATAGAGGTTATCGTGATGAACAAAGCAATTTGTATGGAGTAACTACCCTGGTCAATGATAAATCGCGCGTATACAAAGGCGGGGGATGGAACGATCAGGCACAATGGTTAAACCCTGCTGCCAGACGTTTCCTGAACGAAGATGAATCAAGAGCCGATATTGGTTTCCGCTGCGCGATGACCATGCTGGGATCTTCTTCTGTAAAGTCGCCGAACAAATCGACCTTCAAATCCAGAAGATAAACCTTCTCTCCCCTCAACGTATTAAAAAGCAATCTCACCTGCGGAGCTTGCTTTTTTTATTAGCCTTATTTTTACCTGGCTATTCCTTTCTTTATCAGGAGAAGAACGAGAGGAACGCCCGTGTTTCTTCACGGCGCGGCGCTTACCTGAAACAAAATCAATGAGTAAATGCGTACTGAACCAAATTCGCACCCATTTGCAGTGCTTTTTGACGATTTGCCTGCGTATCTCCGGCATAGGTTCCCAGATCTTCCCAGCCATTCCCCAAATCGCTCTCATAGCTATAAAAACAAACCACTCTTCCCTTCCATATCAAAGCAAAACCCTGAGGGCGTTTGCCGTCATGCTCATGAAATTTAGGAAGCCCGCTGGGGAACAGATAACGCTGGTGATAGATTGGGTGCTGCGGCGGCAATTCGACAAAGTCCAGTTCAGGAAAGACCTTCTTCATTTGAGGCCTGATAAACCGGTCCAAGCCATAATTATCATCAATATGAAGAAAACCTCCACCGATCAGGTACTTGCGGATGTTTGCGGCTTCCGCCTCACTAAAGACGACATTGCCATGTCCAGTCATATAAACAAAGGGGTAATTGGCGATCGTCGCACTTCCTGCTTCAACCACTCTTTCTTCGGCGGCAAAATTAGTTGATAAGTGCTGGTTGCAAAATGCAGCCAGATTGGGCAGAGCCGTCCGATTCGCGTACCAATCACCCCCGCCGTTGTATTTTAGTTTAGCCAGGTGATAGGTCGGAACATACGCGCTTGTTCCCATTAACAGCACAATACTCAAAAAGACCGGAATCCAATAACGACTCCAGATTCTTTTAAAAACCCCTGCTTGATGCATTATTGATTGATATGATTGATCTCGAAGCAGGAAACTAATCCCGCGGTTTCTGTTCTTAATCGCTTTTCTCCTAAAGTTATGGATTCAAATCCTTTTTCCAAAGCCAGTCTCAATTCTGAAGCACTAAAGTCCCCTTCGGGACCGATCATCACCAGGCTTGAGGTGCCGGGCAATACACATGCGCTGATCGTTTTCTTGTCTTCCTCCATGCAGTGTGCGATGAGGCGTTGATCGGCCTGCGCGTTTGCAACAAAAGTAGCGAAGGGTATGCAGTCATGAATACGCGGGTGATACACTGAGAGGGATTGTTTAACGGCTGCTGTGATGATCTTTTCCAAACGATCTACCTTTACAGATTTCCTTTCAGAACGCTCACAGACCAAGAGCGAAATTTCGTCCACTCCTACCTCAGTAGCCTTCTCGAGCAACCATTCCAACCGGTCAATGTTTTTTGTAGGGGCAATGGCCAAATGAAAGTAATGAGCAGGTTTTGGATAAAACTGCCGGTCCAGTACCCGTAAACAGACCTGCTTGCGTTCTGGCCGAAGAATTTCGGCCAGATAGCGTGTCCCCTTTCCGTCGATCAATTTCACCTGATCTCCCGGTCCCAAGCGCAACACCTTGCTGCAATGACGGCTTTCTTCCTCATTGAGCAGGTACTCATCCGATTGGATATCCGGGGTATAAAAAACATGCATTTACTTAATGATTATCCACCATATCGCCTTTATTGATGACCAATTCGAGCTTGATGGTTTCTATATTCTGCTCGGCCTTTTTCAGAATGGTGAACAGGTAACCGTAACACTCTTCGCTGTCACCCACCTCCGGAATTCGCCCGAAGGCATGCGACACCAGACCTCCAACGGTGGTAAAATCTTCGTCTTCCGGCAAGTCGTGTGGCAAATGCTCGTTCACGTCATACACTGTGGCAAAGGCATTCACAACAAATTCAGTGTCCGATATTTTCTCAACAATTGGTTTTTCCTCGTCGTATTCGTCCTGGATTTCACCGACAATTTCTTCTACAATATCTTCCAGAGTCACCATCCCTGCAGTTCCTCCAAACTCATCAATCACAATCGCAATTTGGATGCGTTTTTGCTGAAGTTCACTTAACAGGTCATTTATTTTCTTCGTTTCCGGCACAAAATAGGGCTTGCGGAGAATTTGATGGAGGGTCCACTCCTGATTGCCGGCCAATAAAGGCAATACATCTTTTGCGTGAACGATTCCGATGATCTTATCTATGATATCATCATAGACAGGCATCCGTGAATAGCCTTCGCGAATAATGGCTTCTACCACTTCCTCTTTAGGGGCAGTTAGTTCAATTCCCGAGATTTTAGTGCGGGGGACCATGATATTTTTCACAATCCGCTCGTTAAAATCGAACACATTCTTAATCAGTTCGTGCTCATTGGATTCCAAAGCGCCGCTTTCTTTTCCCTGATCTAACAGGTAATACAATTCTTCTGTACTATGCACTGCGTCATGCCCACTTGAATTGGATAATCCGAATAGCTTAAGGATGAACGTGGCGAAACCATTCAACAACCAGATAAAAGGGCGGAACAGCCAGTAAAAACCTTGCAGGGGTAAGGAAATAAATAAGGTTGTAGCGACCGGTTTCTGGATAGCGACCGATTTTGGCGCCAATTCGCCGAAAACGATGTGCATCACTGTGATGAAAGAGAAAGCAATAATCGGCGAAGCGGTTTTGGAAAACGAATCAATTGTTTCTCTGCTGTAATTCATCTTCACCATCAAGTTCTCCAGAATATGATGCATTACACCTTCTCCGACCCAACCCAAGCCCAGGGAGGCCAATGTAATCCCCAATTGCGTAGCGGCAAGATAGCCATCCAGATGCTGGGTGATGTGTTTCGCAATTTTTGCTATCCGGTTTCCTGATTTGGCTTTAATCTCTATCTGAGAGGCCCTAACCTTCACAATAGCAAACTCGGCTGCAACGAAAAATCCGTTCAGCGCGACCAGAAAAAAAGTTAAAAATATCTGAAATCCCATTAAGAATTATTTCTAAATTTCTTATTGTATAATTCCACACTTTCCAATATCACCTTGTGGGCATAACGTACCCCTAATAAATGTTCTATAGTTACTTTCTTTTCTTCAAGCGCTTTATAATCCTGGAAGAACTTAACGATTTCTTTCATGGTATGCGGGGGCAATTCATGCAGGTCATTAATGTAATTAACAGACATGTCGTTCTTTGCTACAGCAATGATTTTATCATCCTGCTCCCCATTATCCACCATGTGCATTACACCAATCACTTTTGCTTCAATAATCGTCATCGGATATACATCCACTGAACAAAGCACCAGAATGTCCAATGGATCGTTATCGTCACAATACGTTTGAGGAATAAACCCGTAATTTGCAGGATACATCACTGACGAAAATAATACCCGGTCCAATTTAATCAGATGGGAATCTTTGTCAATTTCATATTTGGCTTTGGAGCCTTTTGGAATTTCGATAATGGCGTTCACAAATTCAGGCAACTGCCTGCCTGGCGAAACGCTGTGCCAGGGGTGGTAATCATCTTTACTCATTTCTATTTTCATCTGTTTCATGGTTAGCACCCACACCCACCTGTCTTTTTATAAACGTAACCACTAGGGGGATGGTGGTAATAACGATAAAACCTACTATAATGTATACTAAATAATCTTCTATTTGCTGTTCAAATTTTCTTCCAAGGAAATAGCCTAACAAGGTCAATGAAGCGATCCAGATGACCGCGCCAGCCACATTATAAAAAGCAAACTTCTTAAAATCCAGTTTTACGACTCCAGCGAATATGGGAGCAAATGTACGAACTATCGGCACAAATCTTCCCATAATCAACGCAAAGGCTCCCTGCTTCCGGTAATATTTCTCGGCAGCCAAGAGGTATTTTTTCTTAAACAAAAACGTGTCTTTGCGATTGTACAGCACGGGACCCGTTTTTCTTCCAAACCAATAACCCGTAAAATTTCCAAGAATAGCCGCAACAATCAGGCCTAAAACCATCACATAGATGTTCACGTCCAGCTTACCGGTGGCGACAAACATTCCAGCCAGAAAAAGAAGGTAATCGCCGGGCAAAAAGAAACCAAAAAAAAGCCCCGTTTCGGCATAAATTACAAACACTAACAAATAAAACCCGCCAGTTCTTAAGAGCTTTTCGGGGTCAATAAAATGCTGTAATGAATTCCAAAATTCCTGCATAGTACAATTACTTGTAAAATTACAAATAATAATCTATATCCTGCGCTTATATCAAATTTAATATAATCGACGGGTAAATCCCCACTAGCAGGGTCACAATCAGGGAAATTACAAGAACCACACGGTATAACACAGGGGCATTTAACTGAATTTTTTCTCCCTGACCTTCTTTAAACCACATGGCGACAATGACTCTGAAATAATAATAAAAACCCACCAACGCATTTAAAATGGCGATCACCACCAAAAAGAGATGATAGCCTTTCATCACATTCAGAAACATGGCATATTTCCCTATAAAGCCCGCCGTAAGTGGAATTCCTGCAAGAGATAACATCCCTACCGTAAGTGCCAGGGCTATAAAGGGATTTTTCTTCGCCAGCCCGTTGTAGCTCTCTAATTCGTCACTGCCTGTCTGTTGTTTCACCAAAATCAATACCGCAAATGCAATGATACTCGCAAATGTATAGGCCGCTGCGTACACCAGCAAATTAGCTGCCGACGAAGAGGACAACACAATAAATGAAAACAGGAGGTACCCCGCATGTGAGACGCTTGAATAAGCCAGCATGCGTTTAAAACTCTTCTGATAGAGGGCCGTAATGTTTCCGATAAACAGGGTTAAAATGATGATCATCATTAAGGCCGGCATCCAGAAATCGTGCAATGGCTCGAATGCCACTTCAAAGAGCCTTAAGAAAGCCGCGAAGCCGGCCGCTTTTACAACGGTAGACATGAAAGCCGTAATTAAAGAAGGAGCACCTTCATAGACATCCGGGGTCCAGAAATGGAAAGGAGCAGCACCCACTTTAAAGCATAAACCGATCAGCATCAGGATCACCCCAGTATAGAATAAGGGAGAAACGGCCTGTACATTATCCAGTAAGTACTGATGTATTGACCGGATATCAAAAGAACCGGCAGCGCCGTAGATAAATGTAATCCCTAATAACAAAAATCCGGTGGAAAAAGCACCCATGAGGAAGTATTTCAAAGATGCTTCATTAGACGCAAAATTGGATTTACGAATCCCTGCAAGAATGTATAAACTCACCGACATGATCTCTACGCCAATGAACAACATCGAAAGGTTCTCGTAAGCAACCATGATGACCATGCCACACAGCGCGAACAATACAAGGGTAAAATATTCAGCAATATTTTTACTTCCAGGCTTAAAATAGCCTTGGCTTAACATTAAAATTAACGCTGTCCCCAATACCGATAAGCCCGTAAAGGCCAATGCGAAATTATCCATCCGCATCATCCCGAAATAAGTCACCGGATTTCCCCAGGCACAGGTCGTCATTCCAAAGGCAATCAATAAACCGGCAAGGGCCAACGGCAATAAAGCTTTGTTCGCTTTAAATAAACCTGCATAAAGTACGACTAAAGCCGAAGCGGCAATGGTTATAAGAATGTTCATATGCTTAATTTAACCCGGTTAATTTTTGATTGACTTGATCTAACAATTGCTGCACCGCAGCTTCAGATATATTTAGTATCGGCTTAGGATAAACGCCAATAGCGATGATCAATGTACAGATCACCATTAATACGATTTTCTCATTGCCGGCTAAGGGGCTGAATGAGGCGGTTAAGGCATTGGTTTCTCCCAGCATTACCTTCTGATACATCCTTAACATGTACACCGCACCGAAGATAATGGTAAGTCCGGCAATGGCTCCCATCCATGCCTGGTAGTTATAAACACTGTATAGCAAAAGGAATTCTCCGATAAACCCATTGGTAGCCGGTAATGCCACCGTGCCCAGAAGGATAATTAAAAAAGTAATCGCCAATAAGGCATTCCCCTTTGCCAGTCCGCCCATTTCGGCTAATTTCTGGGTACCTAAACGTGAACTGATGATATCAAGGATCAGAAAAAGACCTACTACATTAATTCCGTGGCTCAACATTTGAATCATTACCCCCTGCATTCCCTGTACACTTAAGGTGAAAATCCCTGCAGAGATCAATCCTACGTGAGCGATGGAAGAATAAGCCACCAAACGCTTGGCATCCTTTTGTGTGAAGGCAATAATGGAGGCATATACCACCCCAATGATGGAGAGGATAATGACGGTATGTCCCCACTCCTGTACACCGACAGGGACCACCGGCAGTAACCAGCGAATAACCCCATAGATCCCCATTTTTAACATAATCCCGGATAAAAGCATCGTTCCTGCCGCAGGGGCCGTGGTATACGTATCTGGCTGCCAGGTATGAAAAGGAAAAACCGGCATTTTAATTGCAAATGCAATAAAGAAGGCCCAGAAAACCCAACCCTGCTGGTACGCATCTAAATTCAGTTGGTAAAAAGCGTCGAGACTAAAGTTGTCTGCCGGGTTTTGCAAATACAAATAAATGATGCCAACAAGCATGAAAAGTGATCCTGCGATGGTATAGACAAAGAATTTCATATTTACGCGGATGCGGTCTTTTCCTCCCCACATGGCGCAAATGAAATAAATCGGGATCAGCGCAGCCTCCCATCCAATGTAGAACAAGAAAGCGTCTAACGCGGTAAATACAAGGAGCAGGCCAGCCTGCATGAACAGGATCAATCCGTAAAATGCGTTTGCATTTGTATAAGTATGTCGGAAACTAGCCAGAATAATCAGGGGTGTCAGGACGTTTGTCAATAAGACGGTCACCATGCTGATGCCATCCACAGCCACATGAAAATGAATACCCAGCTGAGCAATCCATGGATAATTGACTTCAAATTGTCTGGAAGCATCCGGAACAAAGCCGGCAAGCATCCCCAGGGTAACTGCCAGAGATAATAAGGCCACGATCAATGCACTGACCTTGGCTTTAGAAGCACCAAGCAAGCTGGTTATAACGGCACCTGCGAGAGGTAAAGCGAGGAGTAAAATAAGTTCCATTAATGACGATTAACCTGGTTTAAGAAATAGATAAATAAGTATATAAAATTAAAGCAATGATGCCGATGACCATCATAAAGATGTAAAAGCCTACGTTTCCGGTCTGGAGCAAACGGAGCCCTTTACTTCCTTCATTTGCCGTCCATCCTAAGCCATTCACAATGCCATCTATTACCTTATTATCAATTACTTTTGCAAAGAAAGATGATAACGTATCCAAGGGCCTCCGAATAATGAAATCATACAGTTCATCCAAATAAAACTTATGATAGGACCATTTAGATAAGGCCGGACGGTGCGCTTCGTCTGCGACCGGCACGGAACCTTTCTTCACGTATTTTGTATAGGCATATACGAGTGCCGTCAATGCCGCCGCCACAGAAACTCCCATTAAAGTAAATTCTGTTGAATGGTCCAGGCTCAGTTCATGCTGACTTACCCCAGCTTCCTGTAACCAGCCAGCCAGCCAGCTGTGTCCGCCAAGCGCATGCGGAACATTTATTAAGCCGCCAATCGCGGCCAATACTGCCAGTACGATTAAAGGGAAAGTCATGCTGCGCGGGGCCTCATGAATGTGGCTCTCGGCATGATGTGTTCCTCTGTATTTCCCCGAAAAAGTAAGAAACATCATGCGGAACATGTAAAAAGAAGTCAGGAAAGCGGTGAATACACCCACTGCCCATAACCATTTGTTATATTCAAAGGCATGTGCCAGAATTTCATCTTTAGAGAAAAAGCCCGAAAAAGGCGGAAGACCGGCAATGGCGATTGTCCCAATCATCATTGTCAGAAAAGTGATTTTCAATTTTGATTTAAGTCCACCCATGTGCCGCATATCCTGCTCATGATGCATGGCATGAATGACGGCTCCCGCTCCCAGGAATAACAATGCCTTGAAGAAAGCATGCGTCAGTACATGGAAGAAAGAACCCGTATAAGCACCTACGCCCAAACCGACAAACATATAACCTAATTGAGAAACGGTTGAATAGGCAAGGACCTTTTTAATGTCTGTTTGGGTCAGTGCGATCAGAGCTGCAATCAGGGCTGTCGCTATACCGACCATTGCGATCACGTCCTGTGTATGAGGAGCCAAATCAAATAAGATGCTGGAGCGGGCTATCATATAAATTCCCGCGGTCACCATCGTTGCAGCATGAATGAGCGCAGACACAGGAGTGGGACCGGCCATCGCGTCCGGGAGCCATGTGAAGAGCGGAAGTTGTGCCGACTTGCCGCAGGCCCCTACAAATAGCAACAAGGTGATGACGGTCATGGTCATTGTTCCGGGCATCCAGTTCGCTGCCTGAGGGAAAACCTTGTCAAAGCTGATGCTTCCGAATGTATTAAAAATGAGGAATACCCCTAATAAGAAACCCAAGTCGCCAATTCGGTTCATAACAAAAGCCTTCTTGGCCGCGCCCGCATAGCTCTCATTGGTGAACCAGAAACCAATGAGTAGGTAAGAACACAACCCTACACCTTCCCATCCGATAAACATGACCAGGTAATTGGCGCCTAGCACCAAAAGTAACATGAAGAAAATAAAGAGATTCAGGTAGCTGAAAAACTTGCCAAAACCCGAATCTTCCTGCATATACCCTGTGGAATATACGTGAATAAGGAATCCGATCCCGGTAATGATCAATAACATGATGGCACTCAAAGGATCGTATAAAAACGATAGGGAAATGTCCAGATCTCCCACCTGAATCCAGTCAAAAAGTGTGACTGTGTATTGCTTCTGCGAGGCTGAACTTAATTCAAAAAACAATAAAACACTTAGGACAAAAGAGGAAAGAATCGCTCCACTGCCCACCACACCTATCGTTGTTTTGCTCAAACTATTTCTCCCCAGACCGTTGATCACAAAGCCTGCCAAAGGAAGAAGGGGAATTAACCAAAGTAAATTATTTATCATTCTTCAAGTCTGTTATTACCATTTAAGGCGATTTAACACGTTGATATCTATCGATTGCGTATTCCTGTATACCATCACAATAATACTAAGGCCTACGGCTACTTCGGCCGCTGCAAGCGCCATAATAAAAAATACGAAAACCTGACCCGAAGGATCATTATGATGGACCGAAAAAGCGGTCAGCAACAAATTCACCGCATTTAACATGAGTTCGATGGACATAAATATGATGATTGCATTTCGCCTCACCAATACTCCAATCACTCCAATGGTAAAAATAAGGGCACTTAACCAGATATAATGATTAAGTGGGACCGCCTGCATTGTTTGTGAAATATTATCCATTGCTTTCTTCTTTTTTCGTTAATAATACCGCTCCTACCATTGCCGTTAGCAACAGGATGGAGGCCAGTTCAAAAGGTAACATAAAAGGTCCGAAAAGCTCTTTGCCGAGGCTTTTTACCAATCCTAATCCCGGATTTTCCAACACCAATGGCGTGTTTACTGCGACCGATTTAACGGACCCGATAAGGGTGACCACTAAACAGCCTCCGGCGATTACAGCCATCAATTTCAGCAGATTATTCTTATTTGGTTCATTCTCTTTGTTGAGGTTCAGAAGCATCAGAACGAATAAAAACAACACCATAATGGCTCCCATATACACAATAAAGTTCACTACGGCCAAAAACTGCGCATTGAGCAATACATAATGAACTGTTAAAGTAAAAAAGGTAATGATGAGATAAAGTACACTATGAATGGGGTTTCTTGCGAAAACCACCATCAGCGAGAAAATTACGCTTAGCGTAGCTACAAAATAGAATACTGAAGTACCCATTAATTTTATGTTTAGTTTATAAAGATTGAAGAAATCGTATGGCAATTCCTACAACCGGCATGTTTCATTATTTTTTATCCAGCGGTTCTTCTACCAGTTTATCTTTGCCATAGATGAAGTCCTTTCTGAGATAATCTGCAGGAACAATAGGTCCATCCAGGTAAATGGCTTCTTTGGGGCAGGCTTCTTCACACAAGCCACAAAAGATACAACGCAACATATTGATTTCGTAAACAGAGGCGTATTTTTCCTCCCGGTAGAGGTGCTTCTCATCTGCCTTTCTCTCAGCGGCGATCATCGTAATGGCTTCTGCCGGACAGGATAAAGCACACAACCCACAGGCGGTACAACGTTCTCTTCCCTCTTCATCTCTTTTTAAAGAGTGCATTCCCCGCCAGTTAAGCGAAAATTCGCGCTCCTGCTCCGGATACTTGATCGTAGAACTCTTCTTAAAAAAGTGTCCGATGGTCGTCCCCAAACCTTTCACAATGACAGGCAGGTACATCCGCTCCGATAAACTCAACGGTTTCGGCGACAGCACTTTTTTCTTATTGGTCAATGACTCTTCCATTCAACCTCCTTATTAGTTAAACCTCTTGGTTCAGATTAAAACTTATCGATTAACGCAATCACTATTCCTGTAATAATGATGTTTGCAATGGCCAAAGGAATCAGCACCTTCCAGCCTAAATTCATCAACTGATCGTAACGGAACCGGGGGATGGTCCAACGTACCCACATGAAAAAGAAGATGAATGCAAATATCTTTAAGAAGAAAATAAGTGTTCCAAATAATGGTGCCCAGGTAGGGCCTAACAGGCCGGTCATGTAATCCATGCCCGGATAATTATAACCGCCAAAATAAAGTGCCGCCATTACCGTGGCAGATACAAACATGTTGATATATTCTGCGAAAAGGTAAAAACCCAACTTCATAGAAGAATATTCCAGGTGATATCCTCCATTTAATTCGGCTTCACACTCCGGCAAGTCGAAAGGGGCGCGGTTAGTTTCGGCAAATGCACAAACCATGAAGATAAGGAAACCGAGCGGCTGATAAATCACATTCCATTGCCAGCCATGCTGCTGAGCAACAATTTCTCCCAGACTGAGCGTATTGGATACTAACAGGAGCGCGATAATGGATAAACCCATCGCTATCTCATAAGAAATATTCTGCGAAGCAGCACGAATGGCACTTAAAAGAGAATATTTATTGTTCGAAGCCCAGCCCCCAATCATTACTCCATACACTCCCAGCGAGATCACGCCAAAAATATACAACAATCCCACGTTGATATCCGTGACCTGAAGTTTGACCATCTTACCGGCAATCAATACGTCCTGTCCCCAGGGAATCACAGCGGTACCTATACAGGCACATAACATCGCCAGTCCCGGGCCAATCATAAATAACCACTTATTGGCATTGCCGGGGATAATTTCCTCCTTCATAAACATTTTAACCCCATCGGCCAAAGGCTGCAAGATCCCAAAAGGTCCTGCACGATCCGGTCCCAGGCGGTCCTGTAAAAAGGCTGCTACCTTGCGCTCCGCATAGGTGGAATACATGGCGATCAGCAAACTGATCGCAAAAAGAGCTGTGATCAGTATAAATTTTTCAATTACAAAATCTAATTCCATCAGAATTTAACAGTTTTTTCAAATTCCCGCTTATTTGCCTCTTGTAGTGTCAGGTTATCCTTAATAACCGGCAGAGGTTTAAATGTATCGTAATGGTTTGAAGCAATCACCGAAGTTTCCGCTACCATCGTTGGTTTCTCTATCACCCAGTCGGAAGTCTGTTTCTTATCAAAACGGCAAGTATTACAGATAAAAGATTCGACTTCACCAAATTCATCTTTACGGGCTGTTACCCGTAATACATCCTCGCCTTTATACCATAAGGTGACCTTTCCATTGCATTTTTCATGGTCACAGTCCCGATGGGCATCTACCGGTTTAGTAAACCAGACACGGTTCTTAAAACGGAAAGTTTTATCCGTCAACGCTCCTACAGGACATACATCAATTACATTTCCTGAAAAATCATTTTCGATAGCCGATTGGATGTAGGTAGAGATTTCAGAATGATCTCCTCTGTTTAACACACCATGCACTCGTTTATCTGTAATCTGGTCTGCCGTAAACACACAGCGATAACAGAGAATGCAGCGATTCATGTGTAGCTGAATTTTATCGCCAATATCTATTCGTTCAAAGGTACGACGCTCAAATTCGTATCTTGTTTTCTGCAAACCATGCTCATACCCGAGATTTTGAAGATCACATTCACCTGCCTGATCACACACCGGACAGTCGAGGGGGTGATTAATCAATAAGATTTCCACCACGCCACTTCGCGCTTCCAACACCTCAGGGGAAGTAATGTTTTGCACTTCCATGCCATCCATAACCGTAGTTCTACAGGAGGCAACCAGCTTGGGCATTGGTCGGGGATCTTTCTCCGATCCTTTACTCACTTTTACAATGCAGGTGCGGCATTTTCCTCCGCTACCCTCCAGCTTCGAATAATAACACATGGCCGGGGGAACGATCTCTCCCCCAATCTGCCGGGCAGCATTGAGAATTGTTGTTCCCGGAGCTACTTCGACCGTGATCCCATCAATGGTGACTTTAACTTTATCGCTCATGGTTAAAGATTATCCTTGTTTAACTTCTTCCTTTTTTTCGATCGGATCGGCGTAATTGGCCAACCCATAATTTACCTGCTGGCTTTTTACCGGTTCTTTGACATGCCACTCGAACTCGTCCCGGAAATGGCGGACAGCACTGGCCACCGGCCATGCCGCGGCATCTCCTAATGGGCAAATCGTATTCCCCTCAATTTTCTTGGACACATCTACCAGTAAATCGATATCGCTCATCTTTCCATGCCCAAATTCCAGGCGATGAAGTACTTTCTCCAACCAACCGGTTCCCTCTCTACAAGGAGAGCATTGACCACAGCTTTCATGATGATAAAAACGAGAAAAATTCCAGGTATTTCTCACAATACACTGGTCTTCATCAAAAGCAATGAACCCTCCAGATCCCAGCATGGTCCCCGTCGCAAAACCACCTTCAGAAAGTGATTCATAGCTCATTAAGCGAGGATCGCCGTTGGCAAGCTTCAGCGTAAGGTTGGCAGGTAAGATGGGTACCGAAGATCCCCCGGCCACCGTTGCTTTCAGGCGTTTGCCATTCGCAATCCCCCCGCAGTATTCCTCACTATAGATAAATTCTTCCACTGGAAGTCCTAATTCAATTTCATATACCCCGGGACGTACCAAATTTCCGGATGCGGAAATTAATTTTGTCCCTGTGCTTCTCCCAATTCCTATTTTCGCATATTCTTCCCCTCCATCGTTGATTATGGGGACCACAGCGGCAATGGATTCCACATTATTCACTACGGTAGGACAGCCATAGAGACCGGCAATTGCCGGGAATGGCGGTTTAATGCGTGGATTACCCCGTTTGCCTTCCAATGATTCGAGCAACGCGGTTTCCTCTCCACAGATATATGCTCCACCTCCGGGTTGTACGTACAACTCAAGATCATAACCCGAGCCCAGAATGTTCTTCCCTAACCATCCGGCAGCCTTTGCTTCCTGAATGGCCCTTTCAAGGATTCGAATCTGAGGCATCATTTCCCCCCGTACATAGATGTAAGAAGTATGGGCGCCTAGCGCATAACTTGCCACAATCATTCCCTCAATTAATGCATGAGGGATGTGAGTCATTAAAAAGCGGTCTTTAAACGTTCCTGGCTCAGACTCATCCGCATTACAAACCAGGTAGCGCGCAACGCCTTCCGGTTTAGCCAAAAAGCTCCACTTCATTCCTGTCGGGAAACCTGCGCCCCCCCTCCCTCGTAAGCCCGATTTCTTCACTTCTTCTACTACCTCATCCGGAGTGAATGATTTTAATGCCTTTTCTACCGCACGATACCCGCCTTTCTGGCGGTATACGTCTAACGTATGAATATCAGGTACGTTAATATGCTCAAGTAATAGTTTACGCTTCATCTTTTATAGATAAGAGATGTGAAACATTTTGAAAGAAGGCTTTCATCAGTTTCATATCCGATTTCTCAAATCTTACTTTTTAAATTTTGTATCAGCTCGTCTACCTTTCCTTCGGTCAGGTTTTCATAGAACGTATATTCCGGACCGATTTGCAGTACCGGGCCATAGCCGCATGCGGCTAAACATTCTACACCCCTCCAGCTGAACATGCCATCTTCGGTCACTTCGCCTTCTTTTACTCCCAGCTTTTCGGAGATATAATCCATTATTTTCTCCGCTCCAACAAGGCAACACGGGCCTGTTCTACAGACTTCCAACACAAATCTTCCCTGAGGTTTCAGGAAATACATGGTGTAGAAGGACGCCACTTCATACACTTCGATCGGTTTAATATCGAGGTATTCGGCCACTTTATCCATTGCCGGTACACTCGTCCATCCATAAGCCTCCTGCACCAGATGCAGAATAGGCAATAGCGCTGATTTCTGTCTCCCCGCAGGGTAACGGCTCACCACTTCATCAAACTTCTTGATCAGGTCTGGTGAAAAAGATATTTCCTGTTGGTCTCCTACTTTAAGCATCTAATTCTCCAGCTATAATGTTCATACTACTCATGTTAATAACTGCATCAGACAAAAGCATGCCTTCGCTCATTTTAGCATACATGGCATAATTAATAAAACTAGGCCTTCTGAAATGTAGCCGGTAAGGGGTTCTACCCCCATCGTTGATCAGGTAAAAACCTAACTCCCCATTTCCTCCTTCCACCGCATGATACACTTCTGCCTTTGGGGCATCAATTTCACCCATCACAATCTTAAAGTGATAGATCAATGCCTCCATATTGTTATATACCTCTTCTTTTCCTGGAAGATAAAACTCGGGAACCTCGGCATGAAATACGCCCTTTGGTTCGGCTTTTACTTTTTCCAAGGCTTGTGAAATGATGCGAACACTTTGCCACATCTCTTCATTACGAACTAGGTAACGATCAAATACATCTCCCCGCGTTCCGACAGGGATTTCAAAATCAAAATCCTGATAAGAAGCATACGGTTCGCTAATGCGCACATCGTAGTCTACCCCGGTAGCTCTTAACAACGGACCAGTCCAACCATAGCTTAACGCCGTTTCGGCCTTTACTTCCGCTACACCGGCCGTCCGGTCAATAAAGATCCTATTTCTGTTCAAAAGCCCTTCAAATTCTTTCAACGCTACCGGAAAATCTTTTAGAAAACGTTCTATTTTAGCAAAAGCAATCTCGTTAAAATCACGTTCAAGCCCTCCTATTCTCCCAATATTCGTGGTAAGACGTGCACCACATATTTCCTCGAAAATTTCATAAATATGCTCTCTGAACTGGAACAGGTATAAAAAGGTGGTGGTTGCTCCGGTGTCCTGAGCGATGATCGTATTGCAAATGATATGATCTGCAATCCGCGAAAGTTCCATAATGACTACCCTCAGGTAATCTACCCGTTTAGGAATCTGGATATTCAGCAATTTCTCTACCGTCATGTGCCAACCCATGTTATTGATAGGGGATGAACAATAGTTCAGACGGTCTGTTAGTGGAGTGATCTGATAAAATGGCCGATGTTCGGCAATTTTCTCAAATGCACGATGAATATAGCCGATGGTGGAAACCCCGCTTACAATCCTCTCTCCATCCATTTGCAACACATTTTGAAAAACCCCATGCGTTGCCGGATGGGTAGGCCCCAGGTTGAGCGTCACCAGCTCATTCTGCGGATCATTATCTGTATATACAGGCTGATTGTGTTTCATATCATAAGTCCCTTTCGCCGGGATTGTCGTTCTACATTTACCGTTTTAGGAGACGCTTAACGTCCAAAAAACTCATCTTTTTTATCAACGCGGTTTGGATCTTCCAGCGGATATTGTTTTAACATTGGATGAACAGGAAGGTCTTCCATGTTTAATATCCGTTTCAGATTCGGATGCCCTTCGAATTTAATACCGAAAAAATCATAGGTTTCTCTTTCCATCCAGTTAGCTGCCTCCCAAAGAGGAACCATAGAAGGAGTTACCGGATGATTTTCATCAACAAACACTTTGACCCTGACCCGCACGCCCTGCCGCATGCTATGCACATGGTATACAACGGCAATTTTCTCCATTTCAGGGTAATGCACCGCGGTGATGTCTGTTAGAAAATTGAAATCAATTTTTCCATTTTCTTTCAAAAAGCTTAACACCTCGGTGATCTTGTCTTTGGTGGTAGAAAACGTTAACAGCCCGTAAGGCTCCGTTACATCAAAGAGCTGCTCACCAAAACGTTGACCTAAAAGATCAATAACTTCTGTATTTGTGGGTTTAGCCATTATTGTATCCCGTATGATGCTAACATTTGTTTATACTGATCAGAATACCTCCTTCTGGAAGATTCTGTTTTGACCAATTCCTGGATTTTCCCAAAGCCGTCAAGTATGGCTTCGGGTCTGGGTGGACAACCTGGCACGTACACATCCACCGGAATGATTTCATCTATTCCCTGCAAGACAGAGTAGGTATCAAATATCCCTCCACTGGAAGCACAAGCACCCACCGCAATTACCCAACGGGGTTCGGCCATTTGCACATAGACCTGCTTCAACACGGGAGCCATCTTCTTAGCGATGGTTCCCATGACCATTAATAAATCAGCCTGACGTGGCGAAAAACTCAGACGCTCAGCCCCAAAACGACCAAAATCGTAATGAGAACCCATCGTGGCCATAAATTCTATCCCACAACAGGAGGTAGCGAATGGCAAAGGCCATAAGGAATGAGAACGGGCTAAACCAATCACCTTATCGATGGACGTGGCAAAGAAACCTGCTCCCTCAATACCCGCTGGCGCTTCTACGATCTTGATATCACTCATGTTAGTAACCAATTTTTATTCATCCGAAAATATACTACAGATGAGCAACAAATCTACAATATTTTAAATCCATATAACCTAAGCGTTTGGCATTTAGAAACAATCTAAATAACAAACGAAAGTCGTCTGGCAAGGCATAAAAAGCTATTTGCTGAAGAAATCAGCTCAGTTTGAAATAGCCAAACCGGCTGGTTAAGGGGAAGATAAAAAGAGGGATTCTCGAGGGCTTAATGCCAGTCTAAAGCGCCTTTCTTCAGCACGTAAATAAAGCCGAGGAGAAGCGTTCCCATAAACACAAACATTTCGATCATTCCTGTCCACCCTAATTCACGAAAATTAACGGCCCAAGGATACATAAAAATCACCTCTACATCGAATAATACAAAGAGGATGGCCACTAAAAAGTACTTAATGGAAAAAGGCTGGCGCGCATTTCCAATTACTTTAATTCCGGATTCAAAAGTGGTCAGTTTATCGGACGTTTTCCGTTTTGGTCCCAAGAAATGCGTGGCAATCAACGTCACTACCACGAAGCCTAGGGCAACGATCACCTGAAAAAGAATAGGAATAAAGTCTTGTGTTGTACTTAAGGTATCCATTTGAAGGTATTTTGAGCAAAAGTAGCATAAAAAGGCAACAATACAAACTCAAAAACATTATTCGACATGCTTATTAACAAAAAAAGCAGGGCTTTGGGCCCTGCTTTTTTGATGAGTGTTATATTTACTTAATCGGTGCTTTTTTAGCTGGCGAAGGTGCCGGAAATAAAATCTTGATACTTTCCGTAGCATAGGCATTGTTAGGATCAATGGCCAATGTTTTATTAAAGTATTCCTTTGCTTTTTCTTTATCCGTATTCGCTGCTGAGGCACCTAAATAATTATAGGCCTCGATTAAAAATCTGCCATTCGCTGCGGCTTTATCCGGCTTGGTTTCGGTTACCAACTTCACAAAATCCAGGTAATAAGGCACTGCCAGTCCTTTTTGCTCTTCCCCATTGTCTTTTGCGTCCAGGTATTTAATCGAGCGGGCTTTGTAGATATAACCTGATTCTGATTCCGGAGCTAATTCAATCAATTTAGAGAAACCTGCTTCTGCCTCCACCAAGAAAGAACGATCGGGGTTTTTATGTTCGCTATCCGCAAACACGTAGTGCCAGTAATTAGACGCGGCAAAGAAAAATACATTCATTGCCATCTGCGGGTTAGCAGAGTTTAAGTTAATTACTTTTTTGAAAAGAGCAGCCGCCTGCTCGTATTTTTTTGAATCGTAATATTTCTTAGCCACCGCAGCTAACTCTTCCACTTTAGTGGTGTCAAGTTCAACTCCTTTGGTAATGTTCTCTTCAGCCAGGGCTTCGTTACCTGTATTGAGATAGGCTTTCCCTAAATACATGTAATCCAATCCAATGACACGGGAAGCATCCTGTGTTCTTGAAAACAATTCAGACATGTACTTCACTCCCTGGTCATAATTTCCGTTCTCAATGGCGGAATATCCACGCATACGAATAACGACAAAGGTTTTAGGGTTATTGGCATCTGGTGCGTTTAAGGTGGCCACTTCCTTTTCCAGTGTGGCAAAGTCATTTGCATATACCAGGAACTGGGCGTAACGAAGACGAGAGTCAAAAGACACATCGGTCAGGTCCAGGTATTTTTTCATGTTTTGCAACGCCTGCTCTCTTTTCTCCTGGGCTCCGGTCGGAGTGGAGTGAGACCATTGCATTTGAATTTCCGCTAACTCACGGTAAGCCGGTCCATAATTTGGATCTTCCTCGATGACCCGTTTTACCTGATTTTCTGCCTCAGGGAAACCCTGTGCGTCTTTAAACATCTTACCTATCTGCACATTTGCACGATGAAGCGTAGGATCGATGTCCAGCGCTCTCAAATATTGAGGATAAGCCTCCGTATTCTTCCGCTGCATGGCATAAAAATCAGCCAACGCCAAAAAAGTTTCCGGATCTTTATCTTTTGCATCCAGTTCATCTGCTTTTTGAAGAAGCGGCAAAGCGGCAGTGTAATCAGGGTTGGTTTGTGCCAAATACGCCTTTCCGATATTCATATAAGTTTGGTAGTTCTTTTTACCCAGCTCTACAGCTTTGTCAAAATTGCCTTTTGCAGCAGCGGCATTTCCTGAGATCAAATCCGCATGCCCCAGCCCGATGTAATTATTGGCATTCTTAGGATCGGCAGTTACCCCACGTGTGTAGGTTGCTTTGGCGGAATCTACTTCCTCCGAAATCAGGTACACATTTCCCAGGTTAAAATAATTATCTCCCTGCTTAGGCTGATTGGCTACTAATGTTTTAAGCATTGAGGTCGCCTTTTGATATTGCTCCGCATCAATTGCCTTTTTCGCATCAGCTAAACTTTGAGCAAATGAGGCAACTCCACTCACTGTAATCAAACCTAAACTCAAGGCTAATGTTTTCTTGATCATTTTCATCGTCATCCTTTGTTTTAAATTGAAATAACTATTAACTGTACTCTTTGATGGTTCCTGCTACAGCAATGTTCTTCTCTTTTAGTTTTAATATAAATTAATTCTTTTTTATTAGATTAAATTCTCTTGGTTCTATTTTATGCGGACCTAGTCCGGACTTCAATACAATCAATTGTCCGCGGGGGCTACATAACCAGTTTGCAAATCCTGTGCCTAAACCGTCTCTGCCTTCGCAATTTATGATATAAATATTTCTTAAAAAAGGATAAACCCCATTTATTAAATTATTTTGCGTTGGCTGATAGAATTGATCTGCTCCTTTTTTCCCCTCCGAATTCCTTACACCCATCATTTTAATCTGTGGCAGGTACTGCTTAATCTCCTCGTTATTTTCAAGTAACCAGTTCACTCCTACCACGCCGATAAAATTTGAATGCTCGGCTACATACTTGATCACATCGTTATTGGTTTCGAGTGTGTAAACGCCTTTTGCAGGCAATTGATTCACCTGTGCCGAATCCATGAAATAACGAACCGTACTGGATTTTGCATTATCAAAAACCAGGTTCCTTTCTCCTCCATTCCCCTTCATAATGTCAAGCACCTCGCTTACAGCAATGAGGCTGTCGGAATTGGATCGGTTGGTGATTAACGCGATTCCATCTACGGCAAAACGGTCTATATTTACGCGTATGCCATTTTGTTTATAATAAAACTCCTCATCAGGCGTAGGTCTTCTCGACAACACGATTACACGATCTTCTCCTTTTGTAAAGCGCGGCATGATTTCATATTCATTGCCACGGATTACCTCCAGATTAGCCTTCGGATAATCGTC
The DNA here is from genome assembly GCA_037190785.1 of Pedobacter sp. Classification (GTDB taxonomy): domain Bacteria; phylum Bacteroidota; class Bacteroidia; order Sphingobacteriales; family Sphingobacteriaceae; genus Pedobacter. Next base: position 384,606 of record JBBCJN010000003.1, read on the forward strand.
TCTGAAAACCGTGATCTGATCATCCAGAATACGTGCAAAAGATTCATCGACCAGCAATGTGGCTGAACCGGCAGTTCTGGTTTGAACCTCCTTCTCTTCTGTTTGAGGGCGGTTACAGGCGGATAAGAGGAGCAGTAACGCGACGCTGATGTAGTGAAATTTCATTGATCCTTCTGTGTGATAATTCTTCCGAAACGAATAGCGGCATAGATGATAAGTACTACGCCAAAGGCCACCTGATAATTTCTTGGAAACTTTGCCGGATCGATCGGCAGAAGGTTATCAAAAAAGATAAATATAACCCCAATTCCCAAGTATATGAGCATCATGGTTAGCCCTAAAATAAGCAGAAATCGCTGTTGAGGCGATTTCTGCTTGGAATCATTTAAATTCAACATTCTTTTATTGTGGCATTGAAAACTTCACAGGAATATTATACTTCACACGTACCGGTTTTCCATTCTGCATTCCCGGGTTCCATCTTCTACTCATCTTCAATACCCGTAATGCTTCTTCATCCGTTCCGTATCCTAATTTACGCAACACACTAAAATCTGTCAAAGAACCATCCTTTTCTACAGTAAACGAAACGTATACTGTTCCCTGGATGTTATTGTCACTGGCCATAGGAGGATATTTAATGTTATCTCCCAGGTATTTGTAAAACTTATCCATTCCACCTGGATACATCGGAGGATTCTCCATACTGACGTAGTTATAAAGAGTATTATCCTCTACTACCACCGCCTGTTTAGGTCCTTCTCCCGGAGGGGCGATCTGAACGATATCCGCTGTTGGGTCACCTTCGATCGTTTTCTGACCAGGGTCCGCTTTTTTCAAGTCTTCAGCTCTTGGAGGTTCTTCGTCACGCACCAACTCATCCGGCTTTACGACCGGCGGTGGGAACTTGATTTGATCCTGCTTCGGCGGAGGAGGCTCTATTGGAGGAGGAGTTTTAATATCCGGGTTGATGGGGGGTGGTGGTTGCATAATCACCTCCACCATTTTCTCCTGAGGAGGCTCCGGCATAATTCCTGAGATCAAAGCATAAATCTTTGGTGTCAGAAAGATCAACACGAAGATGCTGGAAGCAAAGAATAATGATTTGGTTGTATTCGAAGCATTGGCCTGACGGAGCTCATAAGCCCCATAGCCTTTATTCTTCTTGGCAAATACCACATCAAGCCACTCTTTGTTAAATAAATCTATTTTAGATCCAAACATTGCTTAATATTTTAATTATAAACGCTCTATTTTAGTAAATCCCACCTTGTTTCATGGCTTCAATCTCGCCTTCAAGCAAATGCTTAGGATCATCATCAATTGCCGGAGCATTGATATTGGTTTTAGTAATGGTCAATTCATCCATGATGTCTACAAAGTTCTTATAAGTAGACCCTTTTGCAGGCTTTACAATAATGATGATGTCTCTCCCTGTGGTTTCTTTCACCATTTGCTTGTTTTTCAACAAAGAAGCACGAATATCATTGAAACTTTCAATAGTAGGGGTTGATTTACCTGCTTCTCCCATGTACCAGGCCACTTTATTGTTCTTACCTAATAAGATGGTCATGGTCTGAGAAGCTCTCAATTCCAATTGATTATCGGTATTTTTCTCGTCCTTATCCGGTTTAGCAATATCCATTGCAAAAGGCTTAGATAAAGAGGTTGTTAGCATGAAGAAAGTAATCAGTAAGAAAGCCAAGTCAACCATTGCGGTTAAGTCAACACGCGTGGATTGCTTCTTACTTCTAACTTTACCGCCTTTCTTTTTACCCCCGCCGGAGGTGTCTAATTCTGCCATATTCTTTAATTAGTTAAGGAGCGCTTTCCGCCGATGTGATTAAACTAAATTTATTAACTTTCTGACGTTGCAACACATCTACGATATTTCGTACAGTCTCGTACTCTTCGTTTGCATCTCCCTTGATACTGATCCGCATCTCGGTATTGTGCAATTCTGCAGTTGCGTAACGTGCTTCTTTGATCCAGTTATAAAGCTCCCCGTTAGTGGTTGAGTCTGTAGGGATACCTAACTCTAAACCGGATTTAGTCCGTTGTTCGGCTGACATGTTAATGTAGTTCTTCAATTGATTGAAAGGAACTCCAAATGAACTCATCACTGAAAAGCGCTTTGCTTCCTCTTCGGTGAATGTTGTTCCATATAATTGAGCCATTTTAGACAAGGTCAGTCTTTTCACGTCTTGTCCAACGATCTCAACAAATACTTTGCCCTTACCGATCGACAGGATCGTGATGTCCTTATCCGGCACTTTAAACTGCACGGTAGAGGATGGCGTGGTAATTTCCAACGGATCCGGTTGGCGTGCAGTTGCCGTTAAGATGAAGAAAGTCAACAATAGGAATGCGACGTCACACATAGCCGTCATATCAACTGCTGTACTCTTTCTTGCTATTTTTACTCTAGGCATAATATAAAAATTATAGTATTTTAATTAATGATGATAATTTCTCCGGTTTTCCATAAAGCCGGTAAAAAAAATTAAAATAATTTTTATCTATGGGTACTAGCGTAGGTTTGAATGATGCTGAAACCAGCTTCATCAATGGCATAAGTTAATTTATCAATTTTGGAAGTAAGCACGTTATACATGATGATCGCTACCGTTGAAGTACCGATACCTGTTGCAGTACACATTAACGCCTCAGAGATACCTACCGCAAGTGCTGCCTGATCCGGAGCTCCAGAGTTTGCTAAACCGGCGAAGGCCTTGATCATCCCTGTTACCGTTCCTAATAGACCTGTTAATGTACCAATGGAAACCAATGTAGCAATAACGGTTAAGTTTTGCTCTAGCATTGGCATCTCTAAGGTCGTTGCTTCTTCAATATCTTTCTGGATAGCTAAACACTTCTGATCGGTGTCCATATTGGTTTCGCTTTCCATTTCTTTATATTTTTTCAACCCTGATTTGATCACATTCGCTACCGAACCTCTTTGCTTATCGCACTCGGCAGAAGCTGCGTCGATGTTGTTTGTGTTCAAATATCCTTGGATTTTTTTGATGAATGTATCTAATCCGCCTTTACCGGTTGCTTTACCAATTACGATCAAACGCTCTACAGAGAACACAATGGTCATTAATAATAAACCGATTAAGATGGCCACAATCGGACCTCCTTTATACGCCATCCCCGCATAGTTGCCCTGCTTAGGTAGGTTATCGATGTTGTTGTCAATGAAGTTAGTTGGATCACCCAATACGAAGATGAAAATCGAAATACCAATGATAATACAAATTGGGATTGTTAACGTAGCGAACAAATTAGATGCAGTTGAAGAACTCTCCTTTTTCACTGTTGTTGGTTTTGGTGCGTTTGCCATTTTGAATTGAATTTTTAGTTTTAGTACTTGTTTTTAAATTTAGATAAATTCTATTACATTTTAATAATACACACAACGTTTAGCATTCTTAAATGTTGCGATAACAAATTTATAATTTTGATTTGAATTACAAATTAAATAATCAATAGACAATTAATTCGTTACGTTAAACAGCATAATCATGAACCCGTCGTGCATATAACTAAAAAAGATTGCCTTGATGAGACAATCTTTCGCAATTAAAACTAAAAAATTATTTAAAACCAAATTTTATTAAAAAAAATACATTAGCTCTGCACCTCCAGAACCTTCGGAAGCGCCTCCATAATTTCGGCATTCCCAAACCCTTCAAACTGTCTGTAGTTATCAATAAAGGCCGCTGCCAGTTGGTTGGCTTTTGCATCGTAAGCTTTCGCATCGGCCCAGGTAGCTCTGGGGTCGAGTATCTCGTCCGGCACCCCCGGACAGCTAACCGGCATCTGTAACCCAAATACGGCATGTGTGCGATACTCCACTTCCGATAGTTCCCCCTTTAAAGCCGCACTAATCATTGCCCGCGTATAGCTCAGCTTCATTCGCTTTCCTTCGCCATAGGCACCCCCACTCCAGCCGGTATTTACCAACCAGACATTTACGCCGTGGTTTTCCATTTTTTCTCCCAACAAACTGGCATACGCTCCCGGATGCAATGGAAGAAAGGCTTTCCCAAAACAGGCAGAGAAAGTTACCTGTGGCTCTGTCACTCCTGCTTCCGTTCCGGCAACTTTTGCGGTATAACCCGAAATAAAATGAAACATGGCCTGTCCTGGGGTTAGTTTCGACAAAGGCGGTAATACCCCGAAAGCGTCTGCGGTTAAGAAAAAGATATTGGTAGGGTGCCCTGCACGTGAAGGCTGCAAAGCGTTTGGAATGTAGTGGATGGGATAAGCCACCCGGGTATTTTCTGTTTTTTCAGTATTGGTAAAATCCACTTCTCTTGTTCCCGGGAAAAAGTTGATATTTTCCAACAAGGCTCCTTCCTTAACGGCCCGGAAAATTTGCGGCTCCTTTTCTGCAGAAAGATCCACACACTTGGCATAACAACCGCCTTCAAAATTAAAGACGCCCTCTTCACTCCACCCATGTTCATCATCGCCAATAAGCGCACGTTCAGGGTCTGCTGAAAGAGTGGTTTTGCCTGTTCCAGACAAACCAAAAAAGATAGCCGTATCGCCCTCTCTGCCTACATTCGCAGAACAATGCATGGATAAGGTGTTTCGCTGTGCCGGCAAGATAAAATTCAATACAGAGAAAATTCCTTTCTTGATTTCACCGGTATAGGCCGTTCCCCCTATCAGGATCATCTTACGCCCAAAATTAATGATCGAGAAATTGCCCTGCCTTGTCCCGTCCAATGCGGGATCAGCCTCAAAGGAAGGAGCTGCAATTACTGTCCACTCTCCTTGTACAGGGGCTTCATCTTCCCCGTAACGGAGAAATAAATGATTTGCAAAAAGATTTTGAAAAGCGTGCTCTGTTACCACACGAATAGAGGTCCGGTAAGGTTCACTTGCACACGCATATCCGTCGCGCACATAAATGTGTTTGTCCTTCAGATGTGCGGTCACCTTCTCCAACAGGCGGTCAAAATGAGCCTGACTGAAGCGAATATTCACCTCTCCCCACCACACCTTTTCGCGGGTAAGATCATCCTCCACAATGAAGCGATCTTTAGGGGATCTTCCCGTAAATTTTCCGGTATCTACCGCTAATGCTCCACTATCCGCAAGCACCCCCTCCCCATTGTTAAGCGCCTCTTGGACAAGTTCTTCTACGGTGAGCTGATATTTAACATTCGCCGACCCTAAATTCAGGTAGCTTAAATCTGGTTTTGGCCATGTCTTTTGTTGCATATTTTCCTATTTATCCGCAGCAAAGCTAAGGACTTACGGGCGTAAAATGGAGCAGTGGCACAGAAATTTTTTACTTATTGTGGCAATTACACTATGATATATACATCTGTAAATCAGAAAGATACACAGACATTATCCGCCACTTTTTTTTGCCTTATACCCTTCTTTCAACAGGAAATCCAACACTTTATCCCGGAAATCTCCCTGAATTAGAATCTCCCCCTCCTTCGCAGATCCCCCGACCCCACATTTTTGCTTAAGCGTTTTACCCAGTGTCTGCAAAGCTTCTTCCGGCCCCTTAAATCCGACCACCAGTGTGACTGCTTTTCCTCCGCGGTTACGCCGATCAAGGCTTACTCTCAATTGTTGTTGTTGAGGCGGAATCAACTCTTCTTCAGAAGAAGGATTTTCCCATTCGAAAGCGGGGTCGGTGGAATACATAATTCCTCCAAAATCATTTATCTTCTTTTTATCTTTTTTAGCCATACTCTGAGGTGGTGGATTACAAGTTACTTAATACTTTTAATGCAGCAGGGTAAACGTTTACATGAATTACCTTCCCTGCCTGACGGGGTTCTCCATCCAAATGCACAGCTCCCTCTTTTTCCCTTTTTATATAAATATCCTTGCCACTAAAAATTTCCACAAAGGAAGATAAATGCGTTTTTGCCCGTACCATCTGGTAAATAAGGAGTGGAAGTTTATAAAGTGCAAACGGTTTCAGCACACATACTTCAAGCTGTCCATCCGTTACCAAAGACAAGGGCGAAATATGTACGTTATTCCCATATTGAGAGGAATTAGCCACACTAACCATAAACGCCTTTCGCTGATACCTATTTCCATCTATCTCCAATTCAAACTGCTGTGGGCGGTATCCTCTCATTTCCTGAAGAAAAACTTCAATGTATGTCTTCAGGCCCCTTTTCTTATTTCCGGCGAAAGCGGCACTCACATCGGCATCAAAACCCATTCCTGCCATATTAAAGAAATAACGTTCGTTGAATTTTGCTCCGTCCATTCTCACTGGCTGAAATCGATTGATTACTTCAATGGCTTTTTTAACCTGCAAAGGGATTTTAAGCGTTCGTGCCAGCCCGTTTCCTGATCCAAAAGGAATAATGCCCATCACTTTATCATACGCCATGACTTCTGCAGCAATCTCATTGACTGTTCCATCTCCGCCTACGGCTACAATCATTTCGATTTGATTGTTCAGCGCTTCACGAGCCAATTCCGACGCGTGCCCCTCATAAGACGTAAACTGATAATGAGCAATGAACTTTGAGGAATCCAGATGAGCATCGATCACATCGGGAATACGTGTTTTACGTTTCCCTCCCGAAATGGGATTGATGATAAACAGAATATGGATCTTGGAAGACGACATGGTTTTGCAGCTTACAAAATAATCGATATTTTTTGACTATTAATAATATATATAGTAATTTTGTCGGGTATTAAAATGTGGACTGATTTGCGAAGCTTTAAGAGATGAGCTGGATTGCAACCACGTAAAAAAAAGTGCTAACCTTATCACGACACTTCTTTTGACGTCTATTCAGGCTGTACCGAACTGACCGTCATTTTATACGCAATTTACCTTTAATTTATCTTTACGAATGGCTTATTTATTTACTTCCGAATCTGTTTCAGAAGGACATCCGGATAAAATTGCCGACCAGATATCGGACGCATTAATTGATCATTTCTTAGCTTTTGACCCAGACTCGAAAGTTGCCTGCGAAACACTCGTGACCACCGGTCAGGTTATTCTTGCAGGGGAAGTGAAATCTAAAACCTATTTGGATGTACAGCAAATTGCCCGGGATGTTATCCGTAAAATCGGCTACACGAAAAGCGAATATATGTTCGAAGCTAATTCATGTGGTATTCTTTCGGCCATTCATGAGCAATCGGACGACATTAATCAGGGAGTAGATAAACGTAACCGGGAAGAACAAGGGGCTGGCGATCAAGGGATGATGTTCGGATATGCCACCAATGAAACAGAAGATTTTATGCCATTGGCATTAGATCTGTCCCATAAACTCCTTCAGGAATTGGCTCAAATGCGCCGGGAAGGGAAGGAAATCACTTATCTCAGGCCAGATGCCAAGTCACAGGTAACTCTCGCCTACGATGATCAAAATAAGCCGATTGCTATTGAAGCGATTGTGATTTCTACGCAACACGACGACTTCGCTAGCGAATCGGAGATGCTTGAAAAGATCAAAAAAGACATCATCGAATTGCTGATTCCAAGGATTATCCAAAATAATCCTCAATACCGGCATTTATTTAATGAAAGCATTACTTACCATATCAATCCAACCGGCAAATTTGTTATCGGTGGTCCTCATGGAGATACTGGTCTTACCGGCAGAAAAATTATTGTGGACACTTATGGAGGCAAAGGAGCACACGGGGGAGGAGCTTTCTCCGGAAAGGACCCTAGCAAAGTAGATCGTAGTGCTGCTTATGCCACGCGCCACATTGCTAAAAATCTGGTAGCTGCCGGACTGGCGGATGAAATTCTTGTACAGGTATCTTACGCCATTGGCGTAGCGAAACCGATGGGCATTTACATTAATACTTATGGCACATCCAAAATAGCAAAAACTGACGGAGAGATCGCCACTATTGTAGAGCAGCTGTTCGACATGCGTCCTTATTTCATTGAACAACGATTAAAACTACGCAACCCTATTTATAGTGAAACAGCGGCCTATGGCCACATGGGAAGGCAGCCACAAACGGTGACAAAATCCTTCAGAACCCCTAATGGAGAAGAAAAAACCGTCACAGTGGAATTGTTCACCTGGGAAAAATTAGATTACGTAGACCAGGTTAAAGAGGCCTTCGGCCTTTAATATCCCTCGTCACGATCATCTTTATTTAGATCCGTTTTGTCTGCCTGACAAAACGGATTTTTTTTAGGCTAATTTCCGCGCTACGGAGAAAAAAAATGAAAACCCTTGTCGTAAAAACTTTGTTTTACTAAAAAACAACGTTATGGAACAGCCAATAGAAATGAACACCCTCAGCCAGATTCTGGAAAAATTGAGACAGAAAGGCATTGACCATGAAGTCCGTATGACTGACCACGGAAAAATGCAGGCTACGTCTCTGAATAAGATATACAAACCCGATGACCTTACCATCGTAAAGATTTACCGGTTTGAAGGAATGTCTGATCCGGCAGACAGTTCAGTTCTTTACCTGGTAGAAGACAAAGACAAAGATATCGGATATATCCTGGACGCCTATGGGACCTACAGTGACAATTCAGGCAGTGCGTTTGATGACTTTCTTAAGAAAATACCCGTGGCTGACAGAGATGAACAGGAGCTCTTTTGTTAAGCTCGTTTTTCTGAAGAATTGACCTTAGGGAAGTTGGGTAGAAATAACTATTTAATTGATTAGCCGGAGTTCGTCACCACGTTCTCCGGTTTTTTATAGAACCTTCTGAAGATTACACAAACGTTTGATCATAAGAATATAAAATACTTATATTCGAGCTGGATTGCCAAACGGATGAAGTCTCTTAACAAACCTGTCACGATCAAAGAAATTGCGAAAACCCTGGGGCTTTCGGTGTCTACCGTCTCCAGAGCGCTTCACGAGCATCCCAGCATTAGTGTCTCCACCCGGTTAAAGGTGCAACAAACGGCACGTGCCATGGATTATGAACCCGATCAGCGCGCCATTTCTTTCCAAAAGGGCAAAACAAACACCATTGGGGTGATCCTGCCCGAATTAGCAGAGACGTTCTTCGCAACTGCCCTGAGTTCCATCGAGGACATGGCCTACAAAAACAACTATACCATTTTGCTGGCACAGTCGCACGACGTGGAAGAAAGAGAAAAACTATTAGTAGAGAAATTAAAAAATCACCGCATAGACGGATTGATCGTCTCTGTTGCCAAAACCACGACTGATTTCAGTCATTTTGAGCAACTTGATAAATACGGAATCCCGGTGGTTTTTTTTGATCGGATTCCGCCTTTAACAGCCATCCATTCGGTAGCTTCGAATATTTTAACAGGCAGTACCGCTGCTGTGGATTTCCTCCTTAAAAGAGGGCATCGCAGCATTGGCCTGATCAATGGACCAAAAACCTTACTCGCAAGTCGCCAGCGAACCGAGGGTTATGTGAAAGCACTGCAAAAGAATCGCCTAAAGTATGACCCTTCCTTAATTGTGGATTGCGACCTGACAGAGGAAAGTACACACGCAGCTTTGCAGACCCTACTAAACCATAAGCGGAAACCATCGGCCATCGTGACCTTTAATGATTATGTTTCCGCGTTCGCCATCCGCGGGCTTCATCGCATAAAAAAATCCACTGCTATTGAGTTCGTCAGTTATGCTAACTCTCCTTTATTGGATTTCCTTGAAAACCCACCCATCGCTTCGGTAGAACAGTTCCCGGGTGTTCAGGGGCAAAAAGCCATCGAGTTACTGCTCAACCTCATTCAAACGGAGCATTCGCCCGAACCACAGGGCTACTACAGGATCATTGTCGAGTCAGAATTAATGTGCACTTCTTTAAATAAAAAAGCTCCCTAAAAAGTCAGGGAGCGTTCATTCCTTAATACCCGCTATCGTCTAAAGCAAAGGTATTTTTTCGCTCTTTCCATTTTCCTCTGGTAAAATCAGGGAAAACCTGTGGTTTGTTTCCTTCTTTCAATGACTTGGTAGAAAGTGGCGTGATGACACTCATCGTGACTGAATCGTACACATCAATCGGAGTTTGCTTCTTCTCTTTAACCGCCAATACAAAGGCATTAAAGACAAACCAGTCCATTCCTCCATGTCCCGCTCCGAGGGCATTGCTTTCGTATTTTTTCCACAGGGGATGGTCGTACTTCTTAAACCATTCGGTGGTAGGTTCCCAGGTGTGCGCTTTGGTCTGCCCTTCAATATGAATCGACTTATTGACATCCATCCATAAACCATTGACTCCCTGCACTCTGAACCCTAAAGAATAAGGCCTTGCCAAGTGGACATCATGGGTAAGCATGACCGTTTCACCGTTGGCACAGTTCATTAAAGTGGTGGTCACATCTCCATTTTTATAGTTGATTTTCGCATTTGGGTGTCCAGGGGATTGTTTTTCCACATGGTGTGCAAGCCCCCTCGCTTTTGAACTAAATGAAACCAAATTGGTAAATCTATTCCCCCTGTTAATATCGACATATTGCATCAAGGGTCCCACGCCATGCGTTGGGTATAAATCTCCATCCTGATCGATATTAAACTGCGTTCTCCATTGTGCCTCACTCAATGCATTTGGACCGAATTCCACCCCTCCTCCATAATATTGTTTCCCATTATTAAACAATACTTCTCTTAAATCGTGTTGATACCCTCCTTCCAGATGAATAAGTTCTCCGAAGACATCCTTCCTCACCATATTTAATACCGCCAGCACATCTCTGCGGTAACACACATTTTCGAGAGTCATGTAAGGGATGCCTGTTTTTTCAGAGGTATTGACAATATCCCAGTGTTCTTTCACGGTTAATCCGGCAATGACTTCACAGCCCACGTATTTGCCGGCCAGCATTGCGTCAATGGATTGACGGTGATGGAACTGCCATGGGGTAGATATAATCACTGCATCGATATCCTTCCGATCGAGCAGGCCTTTGTAAGCATCTAATCCTCCGGTGTACTCTTTCGCTGCTGGTCTGCCTTTTTTTGCGATAAACTCCCGGCAAATTTTTAAAGAACTTTCCTGAGTGTCACAGATCGCCACAATCTCTACGTCGTCGCGCAAAACGCCTTCGTTAATGTGATTCATTCCTCTTGCGCCTACGCCAATATACCCTAATCTGACTTTTCCGTTATCCTTGGCAAATAGCCGGCCACCGGGCAAGATACTCAATCCTGCAGCCGCCACCGTGCCTTGTTTGATAAAATCTCTTCTTTCCATGTTTAAAATTTGGTGATCCTTGATATTCAACGGTTCAAGTTAGTAAAAAAACCATGGATTAAATTCATCTTCCTTCTAAGTTTCGGTACGCAAACGTTTGATTTGTGTGTGTTTGTTCGTATCTTGATGCATACAATGAGTGCTGAAAGGATTCAAAAAACCTATGCCATACGTATGTACTCCCTCAAAGTAGGGTTTAAACCGGGTGTTGTCCGGCTCTATTCCGATGAACGGCTATTAGCCGCTTTATCCCTAGCGCCCTATGCTTCTACAGCCCGCCTGATAAAAGCGATTAAAAAAGACTATTTTTCAATTTTTAACGTGGAGCTTCTTATTAGTGACGCTTCTTTAATGGTCGAAATATGGGGGCATCTGGCAGCGGCCTATTGGGCCAGAATTCTTCAAAAAAAGGTAAAATGGTCTGCTGTTCGATCGCTCACGGAATGGGTCATTGTGCGAAGTGACCGCATTGATTGCGGCATCTTCCATAAAGACAAAAACCGCTGGTTATGGGACGTACTGGCCCCCTTTAGGAACTGCATCAAGGGGCTTATCCCGTTTAAAAGAACAAGCCCCCATTGATTATTCTTTCACTACTTTGAGGTAATATTGCTTTTCAATGGTTAATGGATCCAGCAATCCCAGTTGCTCCTCTTTCAGAGTTAATTGTTGTGGCTGAGTGGTTGGTCGCAATTTTAATATCCCCTGCTCGCCCTTGAGTACCAAAGGAAGATTAAAACCATCCCTGCAATTAGTGTACTGGTACGTTAACTTCCCGTTTTCTATTTTATAGGAGAGAATGGGGATGCGTGTTTCTCTCAAATATTGATCAAATACCTTTTGGTAATCAAAGCCGGCTCTTTCTGAAATGTATTTTTCAACCTGCACACTGTTTACTGTCTGATGGTAAAACGTTTTATTAAGACCTCTTAAAATGCTCCGAAACAGCTCATCGTTATTCATGCTATGGCGAATAGTGTGGAGAAGATTTCCTCCTTTCGGATACATATCTCCACTTCCCTGTGCATTTACGTGGTAAGGCGGAATGATGGGGCGATCGTTGCGAATACCCCGACGAATTCCATAATTGTATTCATCTCCTGCCTTAGTCCCAAAGTGATAATCCACAAATAATGTCTCGCTATAGTTCGTGAAGCCTTCATGCACCCACATATCCGCCAGGTCATTGGTAGTGATGTTATTTCCAAACCACTCATGTCCACTTTCATGGATAATGATAAAGTCGTACTTCAGGCCCCACCCAGATCCCGAAGCATCCCGACCATTGTAGCCATATTTAAATTTATTTCCATAAGAAACGGCTGATTGGTGTTCCATTCCGGTATGAGAGGATTCGATCAATTGGAAACCGTCTTCATAAAAAGGATAGGGTCCAAACCAGTGTTCCATGCTTTTAAACATTTTATGAACCTGGTCAGGAAAGTAATGACGGGCCTTGGGGAGGTTGTAATCCAACACCCAATAATTGACATCCAACGGGCCTTTCTCTCCGGCATACACTTCTTTAAAATTAACATACTTTCCAATGTAAGGAATGATGCAATAATTATTGATTGGATTTACCACATTGTATTTGTAGGTGGTCTTGCCATTGCCATGTTCCTTTTTGTATTCCAGGCGACCATTTCCAATTCCTACCAGGGAGTCTGGAACCGTCATTGTCAGTGAAGCCCCTTTATCCGGCTCATCGCTCTGATGATCTTTATTTGGGAACCAAATGGAAGCGCCCAAACCCTGACAAGCGACAGTCATCCATGGGCGGGATAAGGAATCTCTTCCAAAAATAAACCCTCCATCCCAGGGAGCTCTCACCGCCTCATGCACCTTGCCATGATAAAAAATTTTCACTTTTTGATGGGTGTTTATACCTTGTGCCGGCATATCCAGCAGCCAGATACTTGCCTCCTTTTTAAAAGCTATTTTCTGTTTTCCATTATAGATCACGCTGTCAATCACTAAGGGAGACTGAAGATCAATCTGCATTCTGATGTTCCCCTGGTTCGCTTTGACGACTTTATATGCAATTTCATTGGATCCCGAGATACTCTTCTCATTAAAATCAGGCTCAAAAGCCACTTCATATCTTTGCACATCCCACCAGGTTCGTTCGGGGGTCAGGCTTCCTCTCAAAGAATCCGCTTTAGAAAACGTTTTATTTACCTGTGGTGCATTTTGTGCCAGCAACGCGCCAGACAGCAGGCAGCAAACACCTAGTCCTATTCCTTTTAATAATCCCATTTTCATCTGTTATTTTAAGTTTTTAAATGCCCGTTTACCAGGCAGAATCTCTGATAGCTTCCACATCGTTGACGGCAATGGCCAAATCTCTTCCCAGCTTACGGAAACCACTTTCGGTGATCACATAATCATCTTCCACCCGAATGCCTCCGAAGTCAATATACTTTTGTACTTCACTGTAATTAATAAACTCATCGAATTGTCTGGTTTGCTGCCACCTCTCGATTAACTCGGGAATAAAATACAGCCCCGGTTCCACCGTCAACACATATCCTTCTTCCAGCTCCTTTCCTAATCTCAAAGATTTTAGTCCAAAAAGAGTGGTTTCTTTTTTAAGCTCCTCTGTATAGCCGACATACTGCTCGCCCAAATCCTCCATATCGTGCACATCCAATCCCATCATATGGCCGGTGCCACACTGGAAAAAGAGGGCATGGGCACCACGCCTGACGGCCTCTTCCATATTTCCTTTCATTAAGCCAAGCGATTTCATGCCTTCTGCAAGGCTCAAACAGGCACGGAAATGTACATCGAGGTAACGTGCACCCGGCTTCAACATATTGACCGCATCCTGGTAAGATTTTAGGACAATTTCATACAGTTCTCTCTGTCTGGCAGTGAAGCGTTTCCCTCCGGGAAAAGTCCTGGTCAGGTCGCCCGCATATCCCATCGCTGTTTCAGCTCCGCAATCATTCAACACCATTCGGTCCGGCTGAATGACATTTCCATAATCATGATTGTGCAAGATCTGTCCGTTAATCGTCAGGATAACGGGATAGGCTACTTGTCCTCCGTGTCGCATGGCTTCGTGATGAATGGCCGCCACCACTTCATATTCTTTCATTCCTGGCTTGGTAAGCTGCATGGCAAGCAGTTGCATCTCTGCAGAGATGGTAGAGGCTTTATCCAACTCCACCAATTCTGGCGCAGATTTGATGGATCGTTGCTTCACCACTGCTTTAATAAGCGCTTTGGAAGAGTGCTCCTTCAATGCCCCCAAAGGAATTTCCAGCAGTTCATGAAGGCGGATTTTATTCTCCCCGCGGTAAGGAGGCAAAAAGTGAACTTGTCTTTTTTGCTGTTGTATTCGTTTCAGGTAGTTTTCCAATGCTGCGGAAGGTTCCAGAAAGGTGACCCCGGAGAGAGCCGCCTTCTCACGTAAGGTCTGTTGTTGCCCCATCCACACGATATCATCCATCGACATTTCATCTCCAAAAAGAATGACCTGATTTTCCTCCACATCTATCAGTGCTGCCAGTTTGGGAGAGGCTATTCCGAAGTAATACAAAAAACTACTATCCTGCCTAAAGTGATAGGTGTTATCTACATAATTCATCGGACTTTCATCGTTTCCCAAAAACAATAAAACGCCTGCATCAAATTCGGCCGTCAGAGAGCTGCGCCGTTGAATATATTCTTCTTTTTGAAACATATGTCTTTACTGAATGCTGTACTCACACAAATATGTAGAATTTTTAAGCACAAAAATCATGCGGTTAAAAATTGAAAAGTTTTAGTGAATAACTGTCAAACTGAAAGCACTGAATAATAACTAACTCAAAGCGCATAAACTCCCCTTCAATTTACCCGGATACTGTCTCATTTTACTTTGGTGGAAGGAGGTATCCTTGATCGTATCTTGCCCAACGAACACCATTTAGTTCCTGGGTTCTTTACGAAAGGATTCTCTTCGGTAAAGAATAAAAAAACGGAGGCAACGAGGAATAACAAAGGAGATTCCGCGAACATATTTTTTTTAACCATTTAATTAACCGGTTTATTATCGACGATATTACCATCTCGCATTTAGCTGATAATTAGCAACATTTGTTAACTAAGGAAAGTTAATTTTTATTGCAGCAAAATATCTCTCCTTGCCACCAATGCTTTAAATCACAGCAAGTAATCTTCTTGGACATTCTCCTGATATTTCCTATCTTTAAAACTATCTCCTTAATTACGCTCTATGGATCCATCCTTCAAATCAGCATTTCACGACATGATCGGTTCATTGCCTGTTGGGATGATCTTTTTAAAAAAATCAGGCAGTTGCCTCTATGCCAATCATTTCTTTGAAGAACTCGTAGGCCTTGAACAAGGCGAGTCCACAGACAGGGGCTGGCTAAGTCATTTGCGGGCAACTGACCAGTCTAAAGTGAATCTTTTATTTCAGGGATCTGCTGTTGATCTCCGTTTCGAATATCCCCAGAAGAAACGCTTGTTACGATTTACCCCCACCTCGCTGAAAGATGGGTTGTATGGGTGTACCGTGACTGACATTACGGACACACAGGCACAACTGGATGAAAGACGAAGCCTGAAGGAGGATGCTGGGCGACAGAAAAAGCTCATGCAGGAGATTCTGGACAGCACAGAAGCGATTCTATATTCAGTGGACCAGTACGGGAAAGTCACCGCCTTTAATAAGGCCGCCAACCAGGCCGTCCAGTTGCGAAAAGGAGTACCGATCCGTTTGGGCGATTTCTGGCCCGATATTGTCAGTGGAGAAAGTGGTCTTGAGCGGGATAAAATGCTCCAGTTATTGGAACTGGTTTTGTCGGGTCAAAGCTATAAAACGATCAAGGACATATCGGTATCCAACGGCGAAAAAATCACCTATAGCGTACAGGCCAGTCCTATGTTTGATGAGGGGGGGAAGATTATCGGTGCCGTGCTTTGTGCCCATAACATTACCGTCTTAACTCAACTCCAGAGAGAATCCGCCGAGAAAACCCTCATGAGAGCGCGGGAGCTAGAAAGCTGGAATCACTTCTACGACATGCTGATCGCCGTACTGGCGCATGATTTACGGCATCCGCTGTCGGTCATCGTGTTAAACGCAGATGTATTTGCACACACGAATAAACTATTTTCTGAAGATCGGGTAAAAGAATTAATGAATCGATTGCGCAATACCTGTTCAAAAAGCATTGATCTACTTCAGGGGCTCCTATGCTGGGTGAAGTCAAAAAAAGAAGCTTTTTCTTATCAATCCGAACCTTTGAACCTTGTCCGCATCATTCAAGAAGCGAATGGTCTATTTGTGGAAGATCAGGAGAAAAAAGGCATTTCGTTGAAAAACGAGGTCGCCAGTGAGCACATAGTGGAAGCACACGAACAAATGATGCTCTTTATTTGCCGAAACCTGATCAACAATGCGACCAAATATGCCCCCGTCAACAGCCTGATTTCCGTCAGGTCGGTTCTTTCAACGAAAGAAATCACGCTCACCATTCGGGACGAGGGTCCCGGAATGTCATCCGACCAGCTTTCGGGACTTTTCAGCATCAAGGAGCATATCAAAACCGCTGATCCGGGAATAAAAGGGGCCGGAATGGCACTGGTGATCGCTCATGACATGGTTGCTCAAATGAATGGACGTATCTGGGCAGAAAGTGAGCCTGGAAAAGGCACTTCTTTTTACGTGGCTCTTCCTGTTCTGTCCCCGGATCAAGCGTAAAAGTTGGGGATTCGATTTAGGCATATATTTTAGCTAACCTAAAAAGGAAGAACTTTACATTTCTCACTCCTCTGAATTGAGCTCTGAATGACTTTATCTTAGCATTGAATGATTCTGCGGACGCATTGGTGCTTCTGTTATCGAAGTAGTTTAATATTGTCTGATAGTTGTTCTGAATGGTTCTTGCTATGGTATTGAATGACTTAAAGCCGGCTTCCTCTATCTTGTTGTACCATATAGCGAGTTTCTTGAAAGCGATCATTTTTGTTTTGGAATGACTGAGTACAGAGGAAAGTTCCTGAGCTATCCTGTAAGCTTTTTCAAGGTCTGGATATAGCCTGAATAATAGTTCGGCCCGATGGCTTTGTGATGGTGTCCAGTTTACTTCTTTACTGAACAACAGATATCTGCTCCTTGCCAACAACTGTTTTACCGTATCCCCGTTTTCCAGTATTTCAGGGGTCCAGGCCCGTGCTGCTTCTTTGGCCAGATCCATTTCATTGTTTTCCTGCTCAATGGCATCCCATCTGTATTTAATCCTAATTTCCTGTACACCCTCATTAGCCAGTTGCTGAACATGGAACCTATCTGAAACAAGCCTGGCATTGGGGAAACTCCTTCTGACAATTCTAGCCATTGTGGGAGCCAGGTCTAAGGTGACTTCCTTCACCTTTTTTCGTAACCTTTCCTTTATCCGCTGCAGTATCCTGATCACCGATTCGCTCTCTACCCCCTTGATGATGGCCACCAATGCCCCTTTTCGTCCTTTAGCGGCTTTATTGGTAAGCACGGTATACAATTCACCCTGTGATAAACTGGTCTCCTCAATGGAAAGGTACTCGCCGAGGTTATCAGGGAATAACAGCCAATTATCGGCGTGTTCCAGCTGGTCCCAATTGGTAAAGCCACTCAAATGGCTGGCATACTGTTCTTCAAGCCGTTTACCATCGACACCAAAAAGATTGCCCAGTGTTTTACAGCTTATCGGGCTTGAATCCAAATAGGCTTTCAAAAAAAAAGGCAAACTCCTGAGTCATTTTGGTCCCCTCTGCAACCAGGTTCCAATCCCTGAAAACTATTTTCCCCGTATTGGGATGAAGCCATTTACGCCTTTTCAGCTTGAGAAAACAAGGTTTGCCGCGCAGGGGAAAATCCCTGACCGAGAGCTCATCAAAGAAACCTTTGCTAAGTAAATGCTCTCCCGCGTATTCAGCAGGATGAATGTTCTTTTCTATAAGATAAATGTAATGGGAGCCATTAATAAGCTCAACCTTGTCAAAATCAAAGTAATGGCTAAGTCCTTCGGGAAGGATCAATGAAAGTAGTGCCGAATCCAAAATAGTTTGTTTCAAGCAAAGCTAAACAATCTTTTCCCATCCCCAACTTTTAAACTTGATCCTCTTGATCCCCGCCCATTTCAAAAAATCGTTTAACAAAAAAACCTCAACTTTCGCTGAGGCTTTTGCGGACTGGGCGGGGCTACAATTGAACCCTTAATACCCCTGTTGACCTTTTTTGAAGGACTATCTATTTAAGTAAAATGCTTTAAGACATTGCAAAGTGATGGGATGTATTAGTAATTATCCGATGGTAAACATCCCTCATTTTTTCTGCGGCAATATCCAAAGTCTCTGCTTCCGTAGAATAGTGACCCGTCTTAATATAGCCAATGGAACCAGCCATCCGTCTGAGGTTAAATACATCGACAACACCTTTCTTGCCATGTTGAAACGACAATAAGAGGCCGGGAGAAACATATTCGCGGAAAACTACAATTGCCACCTCGTCATTATGAAATTCTAATTTGACGCCATGTCTTTGAACCTTGAAATCTCTGAAAAAAGTGGATTTCGCGCTAAAATGTTGGTTAGCAAGTGTTTTTCCCAATTCTTCCAGAGTCGGCCAAATAGGTTTTAAAATCCATTTTTCGTCGTAAAGAGGCGTGTAAACACCCTCTGCCAATTCATGTGGTAGGTTTTCCGGTAGCCCTTTAAGATCTTTACAACGATCTTTGATAAAAGCGCTTGGCGTTAAAACAATAAATTCTGCCTTTCTTAAATTACCAATAGGACGCTTACTGTCTGCCAGCAAGGCAGCACGGGATGAATAGCCAAAATAAGCTGCCACTATCTCGTGAGCATGTGAAGACTTTAACTCAATACCGAATTTGTTGTGCGAAAATGAGCGCAGGGAATCTGCGCATAATTTAGTGATTTGTTGCATAGCAATCTCTTGTTAAGAGCTGGGCTTAATCGTTGTCGAGAGTGTTTAAAGACAACCTATGCCAGCGGTTTAACAAAAATTGCTGTTTTTAGGCTTTGTCAGTAGTTGAAATAGCCTCGCGTTTCAGTCACTCACAACTGTGGCGCTCGATTCCTATGTCGAATATAAGAGGAAGTTTTTAAAAATACAATGGATGTTTAACGGAAAATGTTTATTATTTAGTAATCATCCCTTAAGAAATTATGCTTGCGCTCTCGAATGGCGTCACGCTGGCAATATGCGATTTGTTTATTTACAAATACTCGATGTTCCAAGTAATCTGCGGAAGGCTTAATCGATTCCAGAATTGCCTTCACTCTTTGCCATGCACGTTCGTCTAACTCTGCCGATATCGTATCACCACTCATTAGGCGCACACCACGCTCATCCCACCGGATTTTTTCAAAGTGATCAAGACGCTTGTTCAAGTTCAGATATATAGGCAATAATTCTGAAAGATGTTCCGGCACTGTGCTGATGACTACTTTAAAAATTGCTTTTATCCTTTTAACGTTCTCTGAATTTTTCTCAATATAAGTCTTTAAAAAAGATAGCCGGTTTTCACTAAATCCCTCTGCCTTAATATTATTCTGAAAGATGTCAGACAACAGTTCTTCTGCATGGTAATTGTAGCGTTTATGCGCAATCAGATAGTTAACACTTTTTTCTATAATACCAAAAGCGTTTTCCAGTTTCCATACCTTGCTGATTTTTTGCTCATCGGCCCTGTTAATCGACCGCTCGCTTGATATTTGCTCGATAAACTTTTGAAAAAAAGATGGCCGACGTTTTAAAACTGTCATTAATTCACTACCATCATAGTCGTAATGATCCTCTTTTTTTTGCATAATGAGGTAAACCTGTTCCATCAGTCCAGTATTACGAATATCGTCGGCGTGCTTTTCTAGAAAATCATCATGTAAAATAAAATCATTGGTGCCAGCCGCCGAATTTGTAATTAATACTTTTAAAGCTTTCACCAAAAACAAGGGGTCTATTTCCAAGTAATCTGAGAGATTACTAAAATAGAGGTAAAATCGACTTGAAAATTTCGACAGTAGTTCCAGATAGTCTTGCGTAACCCTTTTATCAATGTATTCATCCTCCAGGGTATTGTAATAGCCAAGTAGGATATAGGATTTATTCGGATATTTTTCCTTATTCAGCAATGTACCTACAAGCTTAATAGACTCGGGCTTGAGCTGACGTAAATAGTTGAATAGGCGTTCATAATTGAAGAACCTGTTAAACTGCGGCAAGTGGATTAAAAAACGGATCAGTTCTACTGGATCAACATCTTTCTCCAGCGCCGCGTTAAAAAGAATTTGGGAACCATTATTTATCGAGTAGTGTTCCCATACCTGTAATTCAGTACAAAGGTTGACAAAAGCAAATGTTTGTTTGTACCCCTTGATATTTTTGTGATTGAAAGTTTTTAGAATTTCTTTTTTCTTTTCTTCCTCAAACCACCTATGCCAATCGTTAAAATCTTGGCCGTCCCTCGGAAACCGCTCTCTATTCCGGAGTTGGTTGTAATCCAGGGCAAGAAATTTTTTGTAGTCTGGTGTTTGCGCTTTCTTTTGAGTTTCAGTGTACAGTTTTTTGTCTAATCCCATCCTTGCACCCCGACTCACAAATTCATTAATCGCAAATACGTCCTGAAATTTACCGTAATCAAAATGTCTTTCAAATATTGCCTCGATATATCGCCAATCAGCACTTCGAACCTCTTTGTGAAAGTCGGGGCCGAAAGTATCAAGTATAGCTTTGAAGGTGAATAGTGAAAGTAAAGGATACCAGCTATAAAGCTCATTAAAGCATACCCAAAGTAAGGCTCTTATTTCGAGAAACTTTGGGGAAGCGTTTGGCTGTATGTAACTAATACTAATATTACGACCTTCAGAAAACGAAGCATCAAACCTCGTCTTTAGCAGGTGCGGGATAAGTTTCAAAAATAGGTACGTAAATATCGGTTTATTTTCCTTCGTTTTCTCAATAAGCAAACATACAAAGCGCTCTTCCCTGTAATAATTGTAAATGCCATCCTTAACCGAAAAATTAAAATAGCCCTTTATCTCTCTGACCACGCGTTCGGCAAGTCTCGGCTTTTTCTCGAGTAAGGCAAAAAGCAGACCGGTAGCTAGATCAAAATCGTTGGTTAGATGTTGCAGAAAAGGTGAGATTAATTCAAGTAGATCATCTTTCGCGTCCTTATCTAACGTGACATCTCCTGCGAAACCAAATGTTTTTTCGTTAAACCTTGCTGTCGCAATCCTATCCTCCATAATCAATGGCCCAACCTCATCTAGACTGCTAAGCTTTTGCTTGATATATAGTAATGTTTCATCTTGAAGGTAATACCAAAAAATTGACAGAAAAGGTGCGGCATCGCCTCCGTCAGCTATAATAACTTGTAGCTTTTTATAAATAAATGGCTTAATCAAACTACCAAAATCCTCAAACCCAAAGGTATTGTTGGCGTCAATGGCAGTATATTTAACCCTTGCCGAATAATTCGGATAAAATCGCTCGAGGATAACATTATAGTCTAATAGTTTATCGACAAAAAATGTTCGGAAAAATAAGTACCCTTCTAAGATTTGGTCAGAAAATCGTGCTGACGACCGGTCGTCGAATACATCGACAATTTCATGTCGGTGCAATTCATATACTTTAGTCCAAAAATCATTTTCGTCAAGCCCAAAAGCTGGCAGTATATTTTCGGCAACCCTGTCATCGTCTTTGTCAAGAGCACGAAAAAAAGATAGTACGCCCAAAGCCTTTAGATATTCGGGGGCTAATAGAACAGGATTTTCGTTGCTAATACGTTCAAAGTATAATTTGTAGATTTCCGCAACATTGTTTAATTCTTCCAATGTTCGATCTTTCGCGGCAATGGCAGTCATGATAGCTAACCGAGGGTTGCCTCGGGCTACCTCCCGAATGCGCTCTAGAAACAATGGGTGCCGGATTGAAAACGGCTTTGACTTTACAATTGCCTTAATTTGCTGACCGTCGAACCCCTTGATGCTTACAATACTGTTGCGGTAACCCTGTAAAAACGGCTCAATATCTCTAAGCACGTAATCGCGAACAGTAACAATTAACTTAAAATCTGCTTGGTTCTCCTGGTAAAAGGTAAGAATGTCCCGTAATTGTGCAATGCTTTTATTGGCGTCATCTATAAATATTAGGTACTTTTTATTTTTCGCCGAAAGATGACGACGGAGGTCGGCTAACAAAGGCTGATCTTTATTGCGGATGCAGTACGCCAAATAATTACGGTGTTTTTTAGTGAAAGTTTTTAAGTTTTCAACCACTAATTTTGTTTTACCTACGCCAGCCTTTCCTGATATCACCGTTATCATGTTTACTTCTATCGAGTTTTCAATGGCTTTCAGTTCAGTCTCCCGAAAAAGAAACGGATTTGACAATGGTGTAGCAATGCCACCTTTTTCATACTCCTCGATAAACTTCTTCACTGGTAGCATTTGAAAGGTATCGATTTCTATACCCAAATACTCCTTAGCTAGAAAAGGGTAGTCCTTTACGATTTTATGAGCCAGTGTAGAAAGGTTAATCAATTGAACTCTTTTCCGCTTTGCCCAGCCGATATCCCTAAGCTTCTGTTCCTCAGCATTGCCGATATTGCTGTTAAAGCAAAGTATTACTAAACCCAGATGAGCCAAGCCGACTTTAGTTTTTCGTGCATCAAAGCAGTTATTCAGATCTTCCTCGAGCTTTTTAATTAGTGCATCACTTTTGGGATAATCTTCTTGTGTTGTATATTGAATAAAGATGTAAGAACCATCAGTGAGCCTTATGCGGGTGTCGGGGGTGCCTTTTTTTGCTTTTTGTTTACCTTCAACCTGGCCCACTGGTACGATACTGTCAAACTCATCCTCACCTTCAAAAAAAAGATAATGGTCACAAAGCCGGTGAAATGCATCCGGGTTCATCAGTTTTAGTTTGGTTTCAATCAGTTCGATTGTGAGCATAGTGCAGTTTAGTGTTCTTTCAACAAATACAAAATATGTGTTATTATTCGACTATTTTAATTAGTGATAAACATAACAGGGCATGTAAAACCCTATCCGCCATCTGATAATTGAAGGCATCGAAATTTGTCATTCCATGACATACATCGTTTCTCAAATTCCAACCGCGCTGATCTGTAAAAAGGATTTTAAAATAACTTACCAATTCAGGACCTAAGGAATCTGTTATAATTTCATCTCGTAAAATATCATCAAAGGTTCTTAGATGAAAACCACCGCCCCTAGATTCCTTTAAAACGTTACCACCCGCAGCTTCGATTATGTTCCTAACACCCTCCTCTATTTGTGGAATTACAAGGTGTATAAAAGTCACAAAATCAGAAGCAAAATAAGCATCAAGCGCTTTCTCAATGATTTTAAGCCGATCGCCTTCAAATATTGGGCAATCCTTTAAAGTCGCCAAGATATCAGTGGCATTTAAGCCAAATTTCTCAATTAGTTCATCAATAAGTAATCTAAGCGTTATAGATTGGATATGAAGATTTAAAGCAATGTCTTTAACTAGATGGCCTTCAAAATCCTGCTCGAGCGGGTCAATTGTTGTAACAACCCGACCTTTACTATCTACAATTTGTTGGCTGAAAAGGTAAGAAATAGGATGCTTACTGGCTTTAGAACGTAGTTGCGACTCAGCCGTTTCGCGAATAGGTATATAGGTAATTAAGAGTTTATATAGCCCTTCAGCTAGTCCGCCAGCAGTCATATTATCCAGGTACTCTCTAACTTTTTCTGTAGGAATATTAATCTCGGCACCAACTTTTTTCATCTCCGCCGGCACTTTGGTACTGGCATCCCGAACTTTTAACAACATTTCACCTGCTTGGGATTTAAGACCATATCTTACCAGCAATCGATAGATGTCTTCCAGATTTGCCGCCACTTGCATTACTTCCGAATTATTGTGCGCTGCTTCAGATGAAACGGCAAACTTTATTATAACCCGCTCTACCTCATTCCGGAGACTTTTTTTCCTGTAGTAATCTGCAAGTTTTGTTGCTGCGTTTCGAGCAGGCCAAATATTATTAATCAAAGGAGGCTCAACTGAAAGCAGTCTTTGAAATTTGGCTTCAAGATCTTGAATGATTTCAGTCTCCTCTTTTTCAGAAAGTTGCGCCTTTTTGTTGAAAACCAATAATTCAAAAGAGTGCCCCCATAAACCAGGCAATTCATCTTTTGCAACGTTCTTTTCGAACACGATAATTGCTTGTTTGCACCTTTCTATTAATTCATTATTATTAATAAGGATCGCTATGGATAGTGCACGTTTTAATTTCGTAAATACATAGAGATCGATTTTATAAAAGCCCTCGTTTGCAATCCTTATAACGGCGTTTATGTATATTGTCGCTGTATCAATAGATGGTTTACTATTGGTAACATACGAGGAAAAATCCCAAACTAAGCCACTATACCGTGCAGCTAAAATCGGATTGTTACTAATTGAGGCCCGCTTTAGCCAATAATCAAGCATTTCGGATGTCACTAACCTTATCGATGGTGATTCTCTAACCGTTCCATCGCTGTTCGGTATGACGGTCATGGGGCCAAAGTATGTACCCCAACCAGTTTTTTTATCGGGATAGTCTTCACAAAAACCAAATGCCATTAATTCTGCCAGCTCATCAATCAGCAAATCACTTTGGCTAAGGCCCGAAATACGATTCAGTTCAGAATTCAAATCTCGCTCATCGAACGTTTTTACATCGTCACGATCAAATTTCTTAAGTATATTTTCAATTTCTAAGTTCATATATAAATAAAGGGGCTATGAGTAGTTAAATCCCAAACTCAGATTCGTGATTCCTTTCCCAATCGAGCCGACTTTCTGTAATTTTAAGATTTTCACTAGCCCACCTTTTTACTTCGCTAAGGGGGTGATTAAGAAGTTCTACAAACATTTCTTTAACAGTCTCATATCTTCCAATGACTGATCCAACCCAGGAATATGAACCAATTTTTGCACTGATGCCGCTCAAAACCTCTTTTTGTGTGCCAAATTCTGATAAAAAAGCTAACGCGTATGGATGCCATTTGCTATTGGCATTTTTATCGTTAGCAAAAACCGGAAGCCATTCAGCAATCCAATAAAGGTTCTGATCCTTATTATCTTTTGCCCAATTGAAAACTGTTTCAAATTTTTCCGGATTATCTTTGAATATAATGCCTTCTGTTTGCCCGTAATAATCATGCTTTGCACCTAATAAATCCCTAAAATGAAAGGCGGCGGCTCCATAGGACTCAACATTTAGGTAGACCACCTGAAGATTTTCCCATAGCTGCACAAAATACCGCTGTTGAAGAACATCCAGAATGTTATAGAAATCATTTCTACTAGCAAAAGAATCATCCCAAGAATTGCTTTTTTTGATAATAATTTTGATTACAATATCCGCTAATTCATTGTCGTTACTTTCTCTAAGTAGCTTTCTTATTGCTTCCGACCAGTAATAAAAATCTTGAGACCTTGTAAATGCAGCCATAATGATTTCAGCATCCTGTATAAGCAACTGGCGTAAAAAATCACGGAATTTTACCCAGGCTTCCTCATCGTTATACGACCATGTATAAGCTATGCCAAAAGCGAGGGCTTTACCCTCATTACTTATTTGACTAATTCTGGAGAGAATTTCTAATACATTTTGTTGTTCAAGATGCTTTAATCCCCATCCATATAGAAAACAATTCAGAGCCGAAACTGGAAATGCTCCCTTTTCGACGAGGTGAATTATTTGACTAATCTGCTGAAGCGATAAGTCAACATTTGAAGCCATACTAAAAACAAGCGATTGTAATTCGATATTTGAAATAAGCTTCTCAAAGGTTTCCTCAACGACTTCTTTATATTTAACGGTTCTTAAAAAACCCATTAAAACACCGACATTTCTATTTTCAGCGGTAAGATGCGTTATTGCTTCAAAAAATACTGCGAGAATTCGATGAGCGTCCTCTGGATTACTAACTATATTTCCGAGGCTTTTACCCCAATTAATCCCCTCAGCGATGTGCCCAGAAAATAATATCGAAAGAACACTTGTCCATTCCTCGGGCTTAAGCAAAAATTGTTCAGCTAATTCACTGACCTTTTTTTGTAAAAAATTACTGCTGTCATCATCGGAATCCGAAAAGTAATCTTCGGATGTAGGCTTTACTACATACATCATTATTTGCGAAACAAAGTCATCGGGAGTAATCTCCGACAATAAGTTTTCTAGTCCTGAAATGACTTCCTTATCAAAAACACGATTTGATCGAAGCACCTGTCTTACTCTGCTCCTGACCTCAAGCCAACCGACTATTTTTGCTTCGAGCAAACGTTTAATAACAGGCAAGATTATTGCGCCAGCATGATGAGCACTTAAGCCATATAGGCTATTTATCAATACCTCAATAATATCAGCGGATAGCTTATCATCATTGATATTATTTTCAAGTATGGCGATTGCTTTTTCCCAATATGAGATAACTTCTGAATGCGTTGGCCTATAATCAATTAGCTGCTCATTTTCAGAAGGCCCTCCCATCCGATGAAAACTATCGCTTTTTAGCGCTCTCATTGCAGCTTTTATCCCTAATTCAAAGTAGTCCCTATCTTTATTTATACAATCAATAATTATATCCCATCTGGTTTCAAGATCAACTGTTGTTCCTGGCAAAAAAATATGAAATAGCTGAAGGAATTGCTGTGTCGCATTATTGCTGATATTTTCATTCTCCGCTACTGCAAAGGAGGCCATGATCCTTATCGCTACCTGAAATGTGTCCGCTCTAAAACATAATTTTTCAAGTGCCCAAACCAAGTTTCTTCTACCTTCGTCGATTTCTGATAATTCTTGTTTTCCAAGTGTACTAAAGGCTTTTGTTAAGGCAACAGCACACGCTTGAGGGTTCACATCAACAAATGAGCGGAAGATCCGTGAACCTTCTTCTGTGTTTAAAACTTCCGCTGAATTAAAAACCCCATCACACAAATTTGCTACGATTTCTTTTGCATGAGCCACGTGTTGTAACAAACGGAATTGCTGGCAAAACTTCTCTACTAAACCGTTTTCCTTAAGTATAGGCAAAATTTCATTAAACTTCTGCGTGGTGCATGTTCGCCACCATTCTTCTGCCAGGCGTAGTGCAAGCGGGGTTGGTCTAAATGCTAATGAAAAACCTACATCTTCTAACAAACCTCGCTCCCTCATTTCGTCGCAGATTTCTTTGAATTTTCTCGTTCTCAATTCAGGATCATTTTCCGGAAGTGGACACAGAGCTTGGCTAAGCGCAATAGCTTTGTATTCAGGCTCGTTATCTTTTATAAAACCAAAGCGAGAGAATATTGCAGTTGCTTTAATTATGGTTTTATTATTTTCATCATTATAAAGCGGCCCAAGAAGGCGATCAAGAAGGTTGGCATTTGTTAAAGAACCCGGTTGTTGAATAGCCGTCTCTTTATTAGTTGCCATCAAGTCAGCATAAAACGAAAGTCCATTCGAATAGTCTACCAATAGTTCGATTTCGTCTGCTGTTAATTCAAAATTCTTTTGTAGTAGAGTTCTCACAACCGGTTGGAACTCCTTTGCGACAAGTTTAATAATCAGAGTTTTACCTTCAAGATCGATTGCTTGTTGCGATTCGTTTGGCTCCGGACTTATTGTTATAAGATTTAGTTCACACCCTTCGATTGAGAACAATGGTTTTATTTGCTCAAATACAAGCAAAGGACAGTTGTCTAATACTATAGTTTTTCGTTTTTTCTTTCTAAAGAGCTCCTTTATTTTAGCGATAACTACGTTACTATCACATTCATTCATGTTCGCGTATAAAATGCGATCACAAACGTCGGTAGTCATTCCGATATTATTTCCTGGCCTGAAGCACTCCAACAACATCTTAGTTTTACCAATTCCTGAAAGGCCTAATATTCTGATTAGGTTACCTGGAGCAATATTCTCAGAGATTGTTTTTAGCTGTTGCAAAATATAATCGTTCTCCTCAAAAGCAAACTTCTGGGGTGTTGAAGCTTCCCAGGTTTTCCATGTATCGAACGGTTCATATTCTTTTTTCAATCGTTCATTTTCGGAGTCGAAAATTGACACTAGTGCATTAAACAGGTTGTCGACTAATGCGTCTTTTATCTTATTCTTCTTTTCGGGCGAGTCGTTGTCGTTGGCTTCGCTATAATCATAACCAATTGGGTATCGATATTGCGCGATGTCAAATGGCATTATAGTTTCTTTTGCCGGATCGCCGTAAGCGTGGTTCATAACAAGCACAATTCGTTCATTTCCAATTGAACTCATTGCGATCCCCAATTCTGTTTGAACATTAGGGTTTATTATTGCTTTACCTTTGGTCGTTCTATCAACTACGGAGAAGTCGGCAATATACACATCACTTTCCAAGATTACTTTTTGTTGAATCGCTTGTACGATATTGGGGTAGCCGGGGACTTCTTTAGTATCGTGATCTAAATAAAATTCAACTGAATTATTATAATGTGCAGTAAGGCGGTCAATCGCCTCGGTCAAACATTTTTTTATAAAGTACCGATTGTATTTACCTCTTGTTGTCGACTGCCAAGAATAGAATATTTTAAATGCCATTTGCGTTAAGGTTTGAGTAAAGTTAGTGACATTTAGCGACATCACGATTTTTCTTCAGTTACATTATCCACGTACTAAATCAAGATATTTAAACAGCAAAAAAGAAATATTGAATCGTGCTTATACACCCTCAATTTTCTTCTTCTTCCTATTCGGTTTAAACCGATGCGATTCCCCTATATGCTTAACAATCGCATCCCGCATCTCGTCAAGGTACTTAGTATAGCTAATTGTTTTTCCGCCGACGAATATCCAGGAACATCCGGTAAGCCTGGCTCAGATCAATCTGTAAATTATCTTCCAGCCATTCAATAATATCGCTCACATCAGCTTCACCATCATTCATCCTTCGGGTATAGTAGATGCCGTAAGCGATCTCGATCAACTCTATCTTATCGCCGTTCCAGCGGCGTTTTTTAGTACGCTCCTTTCTAATCCACCAAGATTCATCCTAAATAAAGCAACGCAACCACAGGGATACGTTGCTTTATTCATCTTATAAAAAAATGGATAATATACTTCGTAAAGCATATTATCCAAACAGCCCACGTATATATCAGTTATACGTAAGAAATAGTAGAATTAAACAGGTATTATTACAATGCGCTTAGTGTTTTTTATAAGTTTTCCTAAGGATACCTTCTATTATAGAACGCTTGATTTTTCGTTGTTCCTCCGGTACTTCTACATATGTAACGGTCACAGTGTAGATTTTTTCGCCTATTCTATGTTTAAGTTTTTTCTTGTTAGGAGTAGACATATCATTTTCGAGATGTTCTTCCGTGTTGTTCCCTGACTTTGAACTTTTATTGCCTTTCGGGCGTTCTATTGGATTCTCTTTCATGTGCTGATGCATAGACTATATAAACACATTGACTTACAGGCCTTTGTTTTCATCGGAATTCAAAAACATATAGATAGAATACTAAAATAATTAATGTTAACACAACCTTCAATAATGAATACAGATATATAAGGTATAAGAAGAATAGCAAAAAGCTATTAAAAATTTTTAGAGTCTACAATTCAAAGGCCAGCACAATTACGTGTTGGCTTTTCTTTTAAGTAAGATACTATGAAAAAAACCAAGATAGAAATCTATACTATAAACCAACACGAGAACCCTCAGCAGAATTTCTTGAGATTACTAGAAAGGCGGGTTGCAATGGAAAATAAAATAGAATCAACTGGTATACAGCAAAATAATACTAATAATAGTGAGGGGGACTTTTCAGTTCAAGAGTTAAAATTGCTAAATTTGATAGCAGAGATAATCGTTAATATTTCAATCAGGGAGAGTAATGAAAAAGGCAATTAGATACCTTCGCTTTAGTGACAGAAAACAGAGCAATGGATCGATAGAAAGACAGGAGTTATATACCGGGCAGTGGATCAGGAATAATGATGTTGATCTTGTAGATACGTTCATTGACCGGGGCTATAGCGAAAAAACATTTGACCGCCCAGATTTTAAGAAACTTCAAGACTTTATTGCCAAGCACCACAAGAGAGTAGATTACCTTATTGTTGACCAATTGGATCGCTTCAGCAGAAATGCCAGCGAAGCGATGGGCTACGTTAAGAAGCTCCAACAAACTTACAGCATACAAATTGTAAGTGTCACCGAGGGGATCACATTTGACTACGATACCCCAGGTAGTTTTTTCAGGGCCAGATTACAATTATTATTGGCAGAAGAAGATAACATCAACCGAAGCATCAAAGTGCGCGGTGGGATTTATACTGCAAAAGCCAAAGAGGGAAGATATATCTATAAAAACCCTCCATTTGGCTACTATAAAGTTGGAGAACGCAAAGAGCGTAAGCTTGTCATAAACGAAGCGGAAGCCGCTACAGTACGCTTTATTTTCGACTCCTATCTTAGAGATGTCCCACTATATATTATTGCCAAGCAAGCAAAGGAAAAAGGCTTTAAGCGATCAGGTAATGTTGCGATCCAGCGCATCCTAAGCTATCCGCTCTACGCAGGTATGCAATACGTGGAAGCATTCAAAAACTATCCAGGCGGGATATTCCCTGCCATGCACGAGCCAATCGTTGACATTTCAACATGGGAACAGGCACAACGAAAGCTGAAGAAGCCTGAAAAAGAAAAGGTGGTTGTGAGCGAAGAAATGCCATTAAGGGGTGTATTGAAGTGTGAATGCGGTAAAATGTTGGCGGGTGCACCATCAAGAGGCAAGCTTGGTAAATATTATTACTATTATAAGTGCGATAAAACCAGGCATCTAAACTTAAGTGCTATTAAAGCGCACGACCAACTTCAGCAGGTTTTTGCACTCATGAGTATGCCGGATAAAGCAATTAGGCATATTAAGGGTAATTCCGACCAGATATTTGAAAATAAGATGGTAGAAGATAAAAGACTGGTGGCTGAGAAGAAAAAAGAACTGGAGGCAGAAGAAGCAAAGCTTTTCTCAATCGAAGAAAAATGGATTGCCAACAAAATATCACACGATACCTATGAAAGATGGTTTTCTACCATTAACAATAATCGCATCGCGTTAAGAGGCTCGATTGAGCGTCTAAGTGGCAACCAGGACAGAACATACAGCATCGTTAAAAACAATCTGGAAAAGCTGTCAGACCTTGAGTTTATCTTTATTAATACAAATGCGTTAGAGAAACAGGAGCTTGTTAGGGTGGGGTTCGAGCAAAATCTCTACTATCAAGGGGGTATGTATCGAACCCCAACAATGATAGAGCTGCTCGCGCATAACTCGCATAAAATGAGGGAATTGCATTTGTTAGATTACACAAAAAAACGGGGGTTCTATGAAGAACCCCCGCTCAGCGGACCGGACGGGACTCGAACCCGCGACCTCCGCCGTGACAGGGCGGCATTCTAACCAGCTGAACTACCGGTCCTTCCTTAAACTTAAGAGATGCTCTTTCCGTTTGGGTTTGCAAATATAGTGCGTTAAATCTATTTTACAACAAAAAAAATCATTTTTTTGTAAAACACTCATTTTCAACTGTAAAAACTGAGGAGATGGAGCGATACTAATTCACATTTCCTTCCTTCATCTTCTCTGCATTTTCTGCAAATTGTAATTTATCTATCAGATCCTGAATGTCGCCATCCACAATTGCGGGCAAATTATAAAGTGTCAACCCGATGCGATGATCTGTTACGCGACCCTGAGGGTAATTATATGTCCTGATTTTAGCGGAACGGTCACCGGTTGACACCATTGTTTTGCGTTTCGCAGCAATATCCCCATGTTTCTTTTGTACTTCGAGGTCATACAGTTTTGAACGAAGCATTTCCATTGCCCTTTCTCTGTTGGCCAACTGTGATCGCTCCACCTGACAAACCACGACAATTCCGGAAGGTTTATGTGTTAACTGGACTTTGGTCTCTACTTTATTCACATTTTGTCCTCCGGCGCCTCCTGAACGGGAGGTTTGCAACTCAATATCTGCCGGATTAACATATACATCCACGTCTTCTGCCTCTGGCAACACCGCAACCGAGGCGGCAGATGTATGCACACGTCCCTGTGTTTCGGTATCGGGCACCCGTTGTACCCGGTGCACGCCACTTTCATACTTCAATGTTCCATACACATCCTCTCCGCTTACTTTCAGGATCACCTCTTTATAGCCTCCCGCTGCTCCTTCTGTTACATCCATCACTTCTACCTGCCATCCCTTGGCATCAAAATAACGGGTATACATGCGGTACAAGTCGCCTGCGAACAAAGCGGCTTCATCTCCTCCGGTACCTCCGCGGATTTCAAATACGGCATTTTTTCCATCCTCCGGGTCCTTTGGTATCAGCATTACCCGGATATCTTCTTCCATTTTCGCTTGTTGTACCACCAGCAGGTCCAATTCCTCCTTCGCCATTTCCCTCATTTCCTGATCCTTCTCTGTTTGAAGAATTTCCTTGTTTGCGTCGATGTTACTCACTACATTTTTATAGATCTTGTAGGCCTCTACAATCTTTCCGAGATCTTTGTATTCTTTATTAAGTGCAGCAAAACGTTTCATGTCCTGCACCGTATCAGGATTACTCAATTGCTCTTCTACATCTTCCCAGCGTTGCTTAATCGCTTCTAATTTATCTAACATATGTTTGCTTGAATTCCTGCATGAGGAAAATAACAGATTTACTCCTTTTAAATAACTACACAAAACTACATAAAATTCCAGTGAAAACAGCGAAGTGTCTAGGTCAGCTCTGTCACAGACATTTTCCGGTCTTTAAACTTGTTTTTAAATTAAATAATACTTATATTTAGTTAATTAGCTCACATAAACTTTCGCTCTAAGATGAATCGTTTACTTATTATTATTTTTTTTATCATTTTCAGTGGATCTCCTCTGTTTAGTCAGGTCATCACACGTAGCTATAAAACCGCTTTTGATAAAACCGCTTTTATGGGAAAGAAGCAATTACGCCCTTCCAGCCACTATCTCACACCGCCTGCTGAATTTAAGACCACACAAAAACAACGAAAAAACCCTCTTCAGTTTGCCTTGCAAAAAGAAGAACAGTTTAATCTGTTGGATCCGGTGTATGGCGTTCGCCAAAATGATTCCATTTATTATTACCATGAGTTTTCCAGTGAGGAAGCGAGTAGCTTATCTCTATTTTTCGGGCAATTCCATTTAGCCGAGAGCACTCACCTTTCCATCTTTTCAGACCGTGAAATGACGGCAAACATTACACATAAAGAAAATAATGCGAGTAAAGTATGGTCAAGTTATACTTATAAAAGTAACCGAATTTATGTCCTGGCCCGTCAATCCGCTCTATCCAAACAAAAAGACGAATTAATCGTAACCAAAATTAGCTACGGCTTAGACATCCCCAGCCCTGGCGCATCGCAATCCTGCAATGTGGATGTGAATTGTGAAGGTTCATATTGGGATTCCATGAAAAGATCGGTATGCATCATCACCAATGGGACGGATAGTTTTACTGGAGCTTTGGTCATGAATACTTGCGGAACAAATAAACCTTATATCTTAACTGCCAATCATGCCATTGCTAACAATCCAGGTAACGGGGAGCATCTAAGCTTTACATTTAAATATTGGTCGGACTTCTGTGATTCCAACTCACCTGTGGATGTCATTACCTTCAGTGGTGCTTCGCATATTGCTAACTATGTGACTACAGACTTTGCTCTTTTAGAATTAAAACAAACCCCTCCTTCAAACTCCGGCTTGGTATATGCGGGATGGACAAGGTCTGATGTAGGAATTACCTCTACAGCAATTCTTCATCATCCTCAAGGAGATTTAATGAAGATCGCCATCAGCAATTCAGCCCCTGCAAAAGCGGTCATGCCTGTAGAAAACACCATTAGCTGGAAGGCCGTTGTCTCGATCGGGGCTACAGAAAACAAATCTTCCGGGGCTCCCTACTTTGATCAGAATGGGCGGGTCTTTGCGCAACATGGAGGAGTAAACCTTGACCAAAGCCCTTATACATGTTTGCAATATGACAAATATGGTGGCAGATTCCATGTTTCATGGGATGGTGATGGAACCTCGACCGGAAGGTTGAAGGATTGGCTTGATCCAAAAGGTTCTTCTGTCTCCACAACCAATAGCACCCCAGTAAACCTATTGATTCCTCATCATTTAACCATCACAGGGCCAGACACTGTTTGTGCTGAGGGGACTTATACGGTCGGTACTTTACCAGCAGGCGTAACGGCCACTTGGACAGCTGCCCCGGGGGTTACCATTACCCCCCAATCTCCTGATGGCAGCACAGTGATTGTTTCAAGTTCTGCTCTTGTTTCCACGCAATTGCAGGTGACCTTGAGTGGTTCATCCTGCTCGCTTACTCCACCGACCAATAAACGTATTGTCATTCAGGCTTTCTCTGGTGCTAGTGGTTTTAAAGGTAAGTTCTCGACACAAGGACATTCCAATATAAACCTCTCTCTTACCAGTACACTGTGCCTTAAAACTTATCCAGGATTTCCTTCAGGCGCTTATTATGGCACTTTGAAACTCGAAGATGAAAACGCCTCCTCTTATAGCTGGGAACTATTAAGCACTTCTCATCCGAGCGCTGTGGTATATACAGCAATGACACATTTAAACCCCCAAAAGACCGAGTTTGAGGTCTATGTTCGACCCATGAATGCTCAGGCGGTATATCGATTAACGGTGAATAGCAGCTGCGGTTCTTATACAAAAGATTTCATTTTTCTGGCCAATCCTACCAATACGTACCCTTGCTTTATTGAGGACATTTTAGACCTGATGGTTGAAGTGTATCCCAACCCGGCACAGGAAGAATTGAACCTTCGATTGGATTATAAAAAAACGGAGAGTAATTCAATGAACAAGAGCGCCTCCGTAAAAGAGTTTAACATTCAAAAAATTAGAATCACTAATAAGCTGGGAGTTAAAATGATGGAACAGAGCTTTACTAGCGTCTCCAAAGAAAGGTATCTACCCATCGGTCAGCTTAAACCGGATATCTATACGGTGTCTGTTTTTGACGGTCAGCGCTGGGTTTCGTCGAAATTTATTAAAAAATAAGGCTAAATTGACTATTCTCTCCCGGTTACAGGACGTGTAACCGGGTTTTTACTCTGCGGCATATTTTAGTTGAAGCTCTTCCCCATCAAACACCGCATACGAAAAATAATTGATCCATTCTCCTAAATTCACATACCGACTGCTATTGCTTAACGAAATATCGAGGGGTAAATGGCGATGTCCAAAAATAAAATAATCAATCGGCTTTTCTTTTAATTTCTCCATCGCAAAAACATACAACCACTCCTCTTCATTCCCTTTAAATTCCTCCTTTTGCTGATTGGCAAGGCGGCTGTTTCCTGACCAGGCACGGGCAATGGACAAACCGATGACGGGAGGTAAGATCGAAAACAGCCACTGGCAAACAGGGTTCCTAAAAATTCCGCGTAGAAACTTGTATTTCGCATCACCAGGTCCTAAACCATCCCCATGATGCAGATAAAACGTTTTACCCGCCCTTGTGATCTCCAATTCGTCACTAATAATCTGGATTCCTAATTCTGTTTCGAAATAGTCCTTTACCCACATATCATGATTGCCCTTGAAAAAATAAATCTTCATCCCTGCATCGCTCATTTGAGCGAGTTTTCCAAAAAGACGTGTAAAGCCTTTCGGAATCACTTCGCGGTATTCAAACCAGAAATCAAAAATATCTCCCATCAAAAACAACTCCTCACCATCCATTTGTACCGTATCCAACCAGCGGACAATGCGCTCCTCGCGTATCCGACTTTCTGCCACATTCGGCGCACCTAAATGGAAATCTGATGCGAAATAAATTTTCTTCTTCATTTTTATTCAAAGGTAATGGAAAAAAGCAAAATCTCTACCTCGCTCTCTTTCAATGGATTTGTTTTTTGTAGATTTAATGAACAAATGATCACTATTCACTTAAATCAAAAATATGAGAATTCGTTTACTGATTGCAATCCTTACTTTTGTAAGTTTGAGCGCATGCCAACGCGCTATTCAACCGGCAGAAAACATCGATTTAATGAACTATCCTGAAACAAGAAAAGACACCGTTGTAGACCACTATTTTGGGAAGGCAATTCCCGACCCCTATCGTTGGCTGGAAAACGACACTTCCAAAGAAACAGGCGATTGGGTGGACGCTCAAAATACCGTGACAGATCATTATTTCTCACAAATCCCTTTTCGTGAAAACATCCGCGAAAAGCTAACTGAACTCTGGAACTATCCCAAAGAATCGGCCCCTACAAAGGTAGGGCGCTTCTTTCTATATCTAAAAAATGATGGATTGCAAAATCAGGGGGTATGGTTTATCCGGGAGGGTGAAAACGGAAATGAAGAAATTCTGTTGGATCCAAACAGGCTTTCTGATGACGGTACCGCAGCCATCTCTTTACTTGGATTTTCTACGGATAAAAAATACCTCAGCTATTCCGTGGCCCAATCGGGTTCTGACTGGAGCAATATCTATGTCATGGAGCTGGCTACCCGCAAGACCCTGAAAGACGAAATTAAATGGACTAAATTTTCCGGGGCTGCCTGGGCTGGAGACGGCTTTTATTACAGTCGCTATGACGCCCCGTCTCAAGGCACTGAATTATCTGCTGCGAACACTTTTCAGAAAGTATATTTTCACCGGCTGGGGACATCTCAGGAGGAAGACCGGCTTATTTTTGAGGATAAAACCAATCCCAACCTCTATTTCGGCGCTCAGGTAACCGAGGGAGAGGAGTACCTTGTCATTTATGCCTATGCCGGTACCTCCGGAAATGCAGTACATGCAAAGGCCCTTCAGTCTCAAGGACCTGTTACGAAGCTCATTTCAGGGTACGAACACAATCATCAGGTCGTGGATTATCATGACGGATTCCTAGTGTTAAATACAGATTTGGGAGCTCCCAATCGTCGTGTAGTCCTGGTCGATCCCAAAAACGCCGCTCCCGAAAAGTGGAAAACCCTGATTGCCGAATCTTCACTTCCTCTGGAATACCTTCAAACCGGTGGACGCTTCCTTTGGGCAACGTATCTGAAAGATGCCAGCACACAAGTCGTTCAGTTTGATCTGAAAGGCCGGCATATCAGAGATGTCAAACTCCCCGGGATAGGTACAGTAAGCGGCTTTGGGGGATTTAAAGACGATACCTCTTTGTATTATACCTTTTCAAATTTTACTTCTCCGGGTACCATTTATCATTTTTCGATGGAAAATGGCGAGTCCGTCTTGTTTAAAAAATCCGCCTTCAAGCTCTCCACTGAGGGCTATGAAACAAAACAAGTATTCTATACGTCAAAAGACGGAACAAAAATCCCTCTGTTTATTGTTCATAAAAAAGGCATTCAATTGGATGGAAATCATCCACTTTATCTATACGGGTATGGCGGCTTTCAGATTAGTCTGACGCCTTCTTTCAGTTTATCCCGGATGTTATTTCTGGAGAAAGGCGGAATTTATGCCCAGGCGGGTTTGCGGGGTGGAAGTGAATACGGAGAAGCCTGGCATCAGGCAGGCATGTTGGATAAAAAGCAA
The DNA here is from genome assembly GCA_037190785.1 of Pedobacter sp. Classification (GTDB taxonomy): domain Bacteria; phylum Bacteroidota; class Bacteroidia; order Sphingobacteriales; family Sphingobacteriaceae; genus Pedobacter. Next base: position 422,446 of record JBBCJN010000003.1, read on the forward strand.
AACGTATTTGATGACTTTATTGCTGCAGCAGAATACCTGATTTCAGAGAAATACACAAACGCCAGTAAAATAGCGATCGCAGGGGGCTCCAATGGAGGGCTGTTGGTAGGTGCTTGCATGACCCAACGTCCGGAACTTTTTCGTGCAGCACTGCCGGCAGTGGGCGTCCTTGACATGTTGAGATACCATAAGTTTACGGTTGGCTGGGGTTGGGCGGTGGAATATGGGACCAGTGATCAACAGGATCAATTTGATTACCTCCTTCGCTATTCCCCGCTTCATCAGCTCAAAAAAGGGGTCGAATATCCAGCTACCTTAATTACGACTGCGGATCATGATGACCGCGTGGTCCCTGCCCACTCCTTTAAATTTGCGGCCACCTTACAAGCTGCTTATGAGGGCAAACGCCCACAACTTATTCGCATCGAAAAGAAAGCCGGGCATGGAGCTGGCAAACCTACGGCTAAGCAGATCGAAGAGGCTACCGATACCTGGAGCTTTGTCTTCCAGGAATTGGGGATGCGTTGGTAATCCGGGGCTGGTCACTTCCATTAATTAAATGTAAAATAATTTGGAATATTTCTAAACAGAATGATCGATTTCGTAACTTTGCGGAAATTTTAGCACATGATTTCTACTGATATAGCCATCATAGGCGCAGGCCCTGTTGGTCTGTTCGCCATATTCGAAGCGGGTTTATTAAAAATGCGCTGCCATTTGATCGACTACCTTCCACAGGTAGGGGGTCAGCTTTCCGAAATTTACCCGAAGAAGCCCATTTACGATATCCCCGGATATCCAACGGTACTTGCTCAGGAGTTGATTGATAATCTCATGGAGCAGGCCAAACCTTTCCATCCAGGTTTTACCTTGGGAGAGCGCATAGAAGGACTCGAAAAAAGAGGAGAAGCTGACTTTGTGTTAACGACGAACATGGGTACGATCATTGAGGCGAAAGTGGTGGTCATTGCCGGAGGCCTGGGTTGCTTTGAACCCAGAAAGCCTGCAGTAGAAGGACTGGAAAAGTTTGAAAACGGACGAGGAGTCAATTACATGATCCTGGACCCTGAAAAATACCGAGGACAGAAAATGGTGATTGCGGGAGGAGGAGATTCTGCCTTGGACTGGACCATTTTTCTCGCAGAGGTGGTTTCCGAACTGACACTTATCCATCGGAGTGAAAGCTTCCGTGGTGCTCCCGATTCAGTGAATAAGGTGATGGAGCTGGCGGAAAGCGGAAAAATCAACTTATTGCTTAATAGCAATCTTCAGGCCGTATCAGGTGAAGGAAAGCTGGAGAAGGTAGAAGTGGTACACAACCGCAGCATGGAAACCACCGTGATCGAGACAGATCACCTCATTCCTCTTTTTGGTTTAAGCCCCAAATTAGGCCCCATAGAGCAATGGAATCTAAACATTAGTAAAAGTGCCATCGAGGTAAATACGGATGATTATTCGACCAATATCCCGGGGATTTACGCCATTGGCGACATCAATACCTATACGAATAAATTAAAATTGATTCTCTGTGGATTTCATGAAGCGGCTCTAATGAGTCACAGTGCTTACCAATACATCAATCCAGGAGTGAAATACACGATGAAATATACGACCGTGAATGGGGTAAGTTCTTTTTAATTGTACTCATGGAAACCAACGACATTACCATTCATATCGAAGACCGGGAAGGCAACACCACTACCCATACTGCGCCTGTGGACATGGGTTTAAGTTTGATGGAGTTTCTGAAAGCTTCTGAATATGATGTATTAGCGACCTGTGGTGGGATGGCTCTTTGTGCGACCTGCTGTGTAGATGTCCTGGAAGGGGAAGAAAACCTCCATGAAATGAGTGATGATGAGTATGCCATGCTCGATACTTTACCAGATTTACTCCCCAATTCGCGACTTGCCTGTCAGTTACAGTTAACTCCCGCGATGGATGGACTGAGAGTAAGATTGCATGCCGAGCAATAAAGGCGAGGAAAAAAGGACATACTAGAATGCATTTAAGCTCCCGGAATTAATTAATTTCGGGTTTTTTTTATTCCACCTATCGCCATTTAACGTAAGTCAAGCCTTCGCGTCTAAAATCAACCTGTAGGAAATAATCCATAAAAAAAGCGGGGCTCTAAAATAGAGCCCCGCTTTTTTACAATCAGAAAGAACTTATTATCTTTCTTCAGAGAATGTCCAGGTTTCTTTCGCAGTCCATCTTCCTGTAGTCCATTGAATTTCAATTGAACGATCATTCGGATTAAATGATCCCACAACATTAGAGAATACTCTCGCTGCATTGTAAGGGTCAGTTACCGCCGTCAACTTATTAGTTGCCGGATCAAAGGTGAATTGCAATCCAACTCCTGTATTCGCGGCAGATGTACCTGCATTGTTAATTACCACATAATATTGGTAATCATAATCAAGGTCATATACCTTCACACTTGTGCTAGAAGCGGTTGTCAAAGAGAACATACGCGGATAATCTCCTTTATATAGTCCATTTGCGTCGGTAAGTGTTCCGTCTACTTCATAAACACCATCGTACGCATTTTTAATGCTAATTAACACTAAAGAGCTCTCACGGCCCTTAGAAACTGAAGTAGAACCTGCATCGCTAATTTTATAAGCAACAGCAAACTTCTTCGCTAAATCCCATTTAGATCCATCTAAGTTTACTTTGATGTTCTTAGAGAATTCTCCAGGACCAAAAACAACGGTAAAACCTGTTGCTGTTTTCGTTACTCCATTGTCGGCAGCAAGCGTATAAATGGACTCTGGTAACCATTCGTAATCTGTACCGTGCTCATCATTGTAATCTGCAATCGCTGCAGCATCTGCTGTCAACTGAACAGTAAGTGATTGTTGAAGCTCTGCGCTATTCGCAGCGTCTCTACGCACACTTACCAAGTGTACTTTACGTACATCCTCGAAAGGCGTAAAATAGAGATTGAAAGGAGTACCCTCCAAGACCTTGATAAAGGTCTTACCAGAATCTTTCGTTTCCTCCCCTTCAAAAGAATCCTTTCTACAAGAAGTAAAGGAAACCAATGCGATCAGGGCAAGGCTGGTATATTTTAAAATTGTATTTTTCATATCTTAAAAATTAATTTAAAATTATTGGTTCCACCAAACTTTTGCGTCTTGAGAATCCACTCCACCCGGAATGCGAGCAATAGCTGCTTTTACACTGGCTTCGTTTGTCGTTAACTCTCCTGTTGCATAAATAAAGCGTTGAACGATTTGCTTAGAGGAATTGGTTGCATCAGGTGCAGGAGTAAGTACAGGGAAACCTGATTTACGCCAGATGTTCCATCCTTTATGTCCATCTGGGAAAGAAGCCAAATAGCGCTGAACAGAAATGTTCCGAATATTCGCACCAGTACCAGCGGCTGCAGTTAATGCAACGTTCGCTCCATTAAGATAAGCAGCAGAAGGAGCTGCTACTCCCCACTGTTCGTGAGATAGTGCGATTCCCTGCTGATACACTGAAGTTAAACTTTCAGATGTCCAGCCTCTGTCTGCCGCTTCTGCTCTGGCTAAAGCTACCTCAGCAGCGCTAACGATTACAAAAGGAGAACCTTCTTTTCTCAAATCACCTCTTAGTACTTTCGCCCAAGTTGGATTGGTGGATGTAAATACTTCCAGCTTCTCACGATTTAATCCATAAGGTACACCAACCGCTGAACTTCCTGTACTTCCAGCATCCTCAGAGCTACCACCCCATGCACTTCCACGAACATCTCCTAAGCTTGCCAGTAGATCTGTAACCGTTTTACTTAAACCATAATCCTTACGTCCATTGTACATGTTGAAGTATGGGTTTTTATAGTTACTTCCCGCAGCCGGATAATTCATTACGAAGTTCTGAGAGTTATTGGTGATATAACCCGCAGGATCGTTCAAAGCTGCTTTAAATTCAGTCGCTGCGTAATCACTTGATCCAGGATATTTTTTAGACAATTGAATAGCTGCCAGCATTCTAACAGAGTTTGCTACTCTTTTCCATCCAGCTACATTTCCGTTAAAGAGAATATCTCCAGTAATTGGCGAAGTACCATCAAACTGATCAACAGCCTCTTTTAAATTAGCTAGAACACCTTTATAAATCTGCTCCTGGGTGTCGTAAGCAGGATTGATTACGTCAAGTCCTTTAAGCGACTCACTGTAAGGAACGTCTCCCCAGGCATCGGTAATTGTCCAAAAGATATACTCCTTAATGATTTTCGCTATCGCTGACATGTTCTTTGATTGATCCAGATTAATGATATTCTGTAAATCAAATAACGTCCCGCTATAGTTACCTGCGTGTGCCAATTGGGGCGCAGAGTATAAGGATGTCTGACTATATTGAGTTTCTGAAATATATTGAGCATACTGCGCACCCATAATTGGAACAGTACCTGTAGCAGCATAGCCAACCAAATCAATCTGTGCTCTGGTCATCAATCCCGCAATACTTGGCTCAGTGATTCCGTTAGGACTTAAATTAGTATTCCCAAAATCCTTGATTTTGTCGCATCCGCTTACCCCAACTAATAACCCGGCAGATAGCAAGTATATAAATTTATTTTTCATGTTTTAAATGTTTTGGTTAGAAGCCTATTCTTAAATTGAAACCGACACCCCTTGTACCTGGCAACTGAGCAGTCTCACCAACGGTGGCACTAATCTCAGATGGATCGAAGTCTTTTGTTGTGGCGTACAATAACCATAAGTTACGGCCTACAACAGAAATGTTGGCATTCTTCACAAACTTGTTCAGGTTACCTAATTTATTTACAGGAATATTATAACCAAGTGACACCTCTCTCAATTTAATGAACGTCAAATCATAGATGTAGTCATCAAATGTAAGATTGTTATAAAGACCTTGGAAATAATTCTGGGCATTGATGTAATTGCTGGTCGGTTCGCCCGCAGCATTTACACCACTCACCTTGATACCTCCACCATCAGCAACGGCATCACGGATTGGATTTCCTAAATCATTTAATACAGCAGTACGTGCAGTTAAACCGCTATACGAACCCCACTGATTAGATAATGAAACGAACTTACCTCCATATTGATAATCGATGTTAGCGGTTAAGTTAAAGTCTTTATACCTGAAATTGTTCTGTATACCTCCGGTATATTTTGGAAGAACACTACCAAAGAATACAGAGTTATCTCTTTCGTACATTCCATCGGCTCTAAGAATAGGAACTCCGTCTTCATTACGTTTGATACCGTTTCCGAAAACCTGACCCCACTTCATTCCTTGCTGATGGATCATGTAAGGTAAAGTAGAACCCCATACACCCTGCACACTGATACGACTGATGTTGTATTTTTTACTAATTTCTTCAACCGTATTGCTGATTAAACGTCCCCAGGTAGCATTCACATTCCATGAGAAGTTATTGCTACGAATAGGGGTACCGCCCACTTTCAGGTCCACACCTGATTTGTGAATCAATCCGATGTTGGTCAAGATAGTAGAATAACCAGTCGCTCCATTTACAGAAAGCTCCCAAGGGAAGTTACTGTCTTTACCATCCCAATAAGTACCTGACACTTCTAAACGACGATTGAAGAATAAGAAGTCGGCTCCAAACTCTGTTTGCTTAGTTAAAGCTCCGGAAATTTGCGGATCTACAAACTGGTCTGGTGTGCTCATTACGATGTTGCTAAAGAATTTAAACTGACTTACACCGTATAAACCTCCTGGATAACGATAAGCTCCAAAGGTGTTCGAAGTAGTTCCTAATGCCTGAGGAATCTCTCCATAAGACGCTCTTAATTTAGCTTCACTTAACCAAGATTTAGTCGACTGTGGTAACAGATCACTGAACACAAAAGATCCACCAAAAGATTTAGATAAAATAGAGTTGTTATCCGCAGGTAAAGTAGAGTACCAGTCGTTACGTAAAGTAACATTCGCAAACAATATGTTTTTATACCCTACTACGGCACGTCCGAAAAGCGCACGGTATTTTTCATAAGTACGACCGTTGGAAATAGATGCCGGATCTACCGAGTTTCCAATGGTATATAGATTATCTACACTTAAACCCATATTGGTATTCGCACCATTTGATTTCGTTCTCGAACTGAAAAAGTCAGAACCTAAGTTGGCATCAATACTGAAATCCTGAATTTTCTTAGAATAAGTCGCTAAGAATTCTAAGTTTTCACGATTAGAAAAACTAGTGGAAGTTTCGTAATAACCTCTTGCTTTCGCATTGTTACCTTGAGTTTGGTTACCACTATTTAGCAACTCAGAACTGTATTGTTGTTCAACAAATGTGGTGTTCTGTTGCTTTCTATAGGTTAATGTAAATCTTAAATCATCGTTTACTTTATACGTTAACGCCAAGTTACCGTACAGACGATCTCTCTGATTGACGTTGTTAATTAAATCATAATAAGTAAAGAAGTTATACCAATAGTTTGCACCATACCAAGCCTTATCGCTTGTAGCGTTAGGATTGTAAGAGGTAGGATTCGCTTTATTCCAGCTGGCATAAACACCTCCTGGGGTACGTAAACCTCTCAGTTCCTTTAAAATATTCATATCAAGGTCACGGTGAAACCACTGGTTAAAGGATCCTGATGATTGACTTGAGTAAGCATCGTCAATTTCACCTCTCAATCTATTGGACACATAATTAATATTTGCCGCAACAGTAAAATGTTTATTCAGGTCATAAGAAGTATTTACCTGAAAAATATTTTTAGCTAAAGAAGAAGTTGGGATTAATCCTTGTGTAAACTGATTGGTATAAGATAACCGGATACTGAAATCATCGCTCGCTTTACTTACTGTGAAACCATTATTCATGTTCACACCAGTATTAAAATAATCTCTCGCATTATCTGGCTGAGCCGTTAATGCAGCTGTTTTATAGGAATATTGCGTTCCTCCGTACCAAGCATACCAAGGAATGTATTCCTGACCAATCATTTTAGGCCCCCAGCTGGCGTCATCGCTGTAATCGTGGTAATACTTGCCATCCAAAGCTTTCCATTCTTCCGGATCGCCCATTCTCCAGTTATACTGCGCAAGATCTCCGAAAGCACCTCCAGCATAAGTGTTTTGATAGTTAGGAAGAACATACGCATTGTCAACCGTAGCACCCACATTAAAGGTCACCCCAAGACCAGAAGATTTTCTTGCCTTCTTTGTCGTGATTACAATTGCTCCATTCGCACCCTGAGTACCAAACTGAGCTGCAGAAGCCGCACCTTGTAGAACAGATACATCCTCAATATCATCTATACTGATATCGTCTGCATTTGGAAGAATGGTACCATCAACCACATAAATTACATCCATCCCTGTACTGAAACCAGTAACCCCACGCAAACGCACCTGGGTATTTCTACCTAAAGCAGCAGCCGACTGACTTCTTACCTGAAGACCAGCTACTTTTCCTGCTAATGCGTTGTTAACATTGGGTTGACGAACAGGGTTTAACTGTTCTGCATTCACCACCTGAGCTGAATAAGAGGTGGAACGGGAAGTCTGTTTTGTACCATAAGCACCCGTTACAACCACTTCTGCTAGTTGACTAGCGTCAGCGACTAAAGAAACATTGACTACATTGGAACTTCCAACAACCACTTCTTTGGCGGTGTAGCCAATCGAAGAGAACACTAAAGTTGCTCCACTGCTCACTCGGATAGAATACTTACCGTCTGAACCGGTTGCTGTACCCAACTGAGTTCCTTTAACCCTTACACTTACACCAGGAAGGCCTAAGTTGTCCTCCTGCGCTGTAACTGTACCAGTAATTGTTCTCTCTTGGGCATATACCGAAACAGTAAAACACACCAAGACGAACAAACTTTGTAAAAGTTTTTTCATAAAAATTAGGTTAGTTAATAATTTAATTAATTGATAAAGTTAAAATTTATCCTCAAATCCTAAAAACAAATTTTAACGTTTTTTAACAATTTAAGAATATACGGTCATTGTCCAAAAATTAACTATCTGAAAATCAACGCATTACTATGTTTATAACCGTTTTGTGACAGGGAAGTTACATTCAGTTAACAATTTAACCAAACAAAGGGTATCAAGAAAGGTATTTTTTGATTAACTTTAGTTATAACCTTTAAGACATTTAATATTATGAAAAAGTATGGAATAGTGATGCTAATTGCTCTGGGCTTTTCCAGCGCTACTTATGCTCAAATGACGCGAGTGAATAATTATGCAAACCGGAATCTCATCGAAATAGTGAAAGCAGATGAGAATATTGCAGGCACAAGGTATCTTTTTGAAAAATGGGGAAACGGAGTGATTAAATTTCAGGACAACACTACTGTTAATGTCTCTGATATCCGATTTGACCAAAAAGACGGCGTACTGGTAAAAAAGGGTGAGGGGGAAAAATCAGAACTGGAGTTTTCCGAACCTATCGTTGAATTTAGAATTAATAATCCTGAAAATAACGAGAGCAAAGTTTTTAGAAGTGGATTTGGTAAAGCGGGAAGTGATGCCAGTAAATCATTCTATGAAGTCCTATTTGACGGAGGAATTCCTTTGTTAAAGAAACAACAGAAAACAATTTTAGAGTCTAGTGTCTATAATTCTGGGGTAGTGGAAAAAAGATTCGTGGAGGACAAGCCTAGCTATTACATTGTAAAGAATAATGTCATTACTCCCATTAAAGCCTCAAATGGTGGGTTGGATGAGGCCTTCCCCAATCAAAAAAACGACATTAATAGTTATGTGAAAAGCAAAAAATTAAATCTTAAAAATGAAAACGATCTGATAGAGGCCGTAACTTATGTAAACAGCTTGCAAAAGTAACCACGGAGCAGGCACAAATACCTGTATCTGTTTAAAAAACCTTGTCGCCTCATTCGACAAGGTTTTTTAATGGCCTCAGCAGTTCGTTTCAATACAGAAAAATTGCCGCACACATCTTTTTGCTATTTCAAGTAGCGATTTATTGTTGCTAAGCAGGATAGTCGCCATGTTGTTTAAATTAGTTGCACGCAATAACGTTTAGAGCAGATTTTTCTAAGCATGCGTAGGCTTCATGAGAGGAGCGCCGCTGCCTGCGCCCCTTAAGGATGCAACGAATTCACGTCCCGGTAAATACGCTCTATTGCAGTATGTCATTGCAGCAGTTTGAAGAAACACCAGCCCGTTTCATTTCTGACTTCCAGCGATATGTGCGCAGCACCTGAACAACCTCTACTCACTCCTCTTCTACACATCTAGTATCAAATTCCACCGGTTAATTGAGGGCCATTTCAGCCCGGCTCTTTTATTATTCGGTCAGTTTTCCCATCGCCTTCTTCTATGCCAAGCATTTTAAGCTAAAAAACAAGCTTTCTTAAATAAGATATCAAGAGAAGGGCTAAGTAATGAAGGCAGTGGATACTGCGTAAAAGCTTAATTTGTCTCCTGCTTTACGTTATGCGCATGACGGCCTATGTATTTAAACTCTCCTTCGCCCTTTAAAATAGTCAACATCCGACCCGGGGCATTCAGTAACTCGATCGATTGCTGAAGGGCCTTATCGTATTGAAAGCCCTGCTCAATTTGTCCTTTATGATACGAATAACGATTCATGATCTGTTGTTCCAACATCCGCTTCAACTCGGGGTAATGACTTTGCATGGCTTGTGATCTGGATAACACCAACTGTTGCTTCATAGAACTGATCTCAGCAGAAAGCACTTTAGCAGCCGGATCAGCCTTTAACTGCTTTTCCAGATCCTCCAACAGCACATCTGCCTTTGTCCGATAGGTCAAATCTTTGGAAGCTAAGGATTTCAAAAAATCCTGCATATCCGTTTCTTTTAACTGGAAGTTTCTGATCACGGGTTTCTGTGGATGTTTCTTTTGATAGTTATTCACAAAAGGAAAACTCAAATTCTTAGCTAATACCGAACTTGTGAAAGGGCTTAATCGTTCGGATTCCACGTAAATGTCGGGGCTTATGCCATTCCCATCATTTACATTTCTGCCCCCCTGCGTAAGAAAAATACGCTGCGAGGAGTCGGCGAAAGCCTGAACCAGGCCCTCTTTAGATCGATGTGCATAGTCTAACGCCTGGATACACCTGCCAGAAGGGGTATAATATTTCGCCACTGTGACTTTCACCAGGCTGTTATAGGGCAAATTAAACGTCTGTTGAACCAATCCCTTCCCAAAACTACGTTCTCCCAATACAACCGCTCTATCGAGGTCCTGGAGAGAACCCGCCACGATCTCCGCTGCCGAGGCCGAGGCTGCATTGATAAGAACAATTAAAGGTAAATCGGCAGCAATGGGCTTCATTAAGGTTTTATAATTTACATTCTTCGCCGCGTTTTTTCCCTTTTGAGAAACCACTAACACATTCTCAGGTAAAAATAAGTTTAAAATCTTCACGGCTTCCTGTAAAATACCGCCTCCATTCCCCCTCAAATCAAGTATTAACGATTGAATTCCCTGCTTTTGGAGTCCCGTCAGCGCATCTTTGACTTCCGTGCCCGCATTCTCCAAAAATTTGTCCAACTTGATATAGCCTATCTGATTTGCCAACAAGCCGGAATAAGAAACATTCAATTGCTTAATTTCTTCTCTTACCAGGTTCTTTTGAAATACCTGATCATCACGTTTCAATGTGAGTTTAACCATCGAACCTTTAGGCCCTCTTAATAGCTGACTGAGCTGAGGGCGGTCTTTACCAGAAACAGCCACTTCATTAATTTTCAACAGATGATCGCCCGATCGCAGACCCTGCTTTTCAGCCGGATAATTTTCCAACAGGTCATTGATATACCATTCCCCCTCGATGAACACGGTCGATGCGCCGATTCCTCCATATTGGGTGCTTACATACTTCAGTTTATATTCCTCGATCTCAGATTCAGGAATGTATTCAGTATAAGGGTCTAACTCATTCAGCATTCCATCAATTCCGGCATGCATTAAACGCGAAGGATTGGTCTCCTCTACATAATTGATGGTGACTTCTTTATAAAGCGAGGCAAAGATGTCCAGATTTTTGGAAATAAGAAACAGATCATCCTTGAAGCGAAAACCAAAGATCAGTAAACACAAAGTGCTTATTATCAAAACAACACGTACGTTTCTCATATAAATTACGACTAATGTGCTAAAAAATAATCACTGCCGACTCCATAAAAATACGGATCATTTTATTGAAAAAAAAGTTTGGCTTTGCCAAACTTTCCTTCATTTTCTCTTTAAAGCGGAATTGGTGATAACTAAAAAAGCAGCTTCTTTCTCAAGAAGCTGCTTACATTAAATTATATTAATTTAACTCTAAAGATTAATAATTATAATTTAACGTGTTTGCTAACTTCGTTAATGTTATCCACATCAACACCTTTAGCTTTTAAGTTTTTAACTACATCACCAGGGATTACGAATACTTGCAATTGAACAAGTTTACGTCCTTCCCACCATGCTTTAGTCTGGCCACCAGTTCTAAGAGTCATCGCGATGTTACCACCAACGATTGCTTTGTTAGAAGTTAGGCTAGGAGCAGAGTAATAAGTAGTCTCGAAACCACGAGCAACTCTAGTACCATCAGTTACAACATCTAAGTCAGCACCTGGGTTGGTTAGCGTAAGCGGACCAAAAGGCTCGTTAGTTGCTACACCAGCGATGTTAGTACCACTGTTGATTGTCCAGTTAATTAATACGTTACCGTTTAAGTTTACAGTACTTGCAAGTACTACAGGAGTAGCCACTTGATTAGCTAAAGTAGCGATTGCTGCACCACCTAGGTAAGAAGCACTTCCTGGAGCATTCACACCTGTTAAAGAGAATGGATTTACGTTAGTTACACCAGCAGTCTGATAACCAGAAGCTAAAGGCAACACGTAAGAATTCACATAATTGGTTAAGTTAACCCATCCAGCATCAGCACCTGCGTGAACAACGGCAGTATTTGCGTTATTTGCAGTGAAATATTTGTATTTCAAGAATACTTTACCGTCTTGTTTGTATTTCTCCAAGTTTGGAACCAATGTATTTAAGTTAAACTTAGTCTGAGCGGTATAAGTAGCATTGTAATTTGCACCAGAAGTAGCAGTAGTGATTTCTACGTGTTTGTTTCTAGCGAAAACTAAATCCTGACCTAAAGCTACGGTAGTAGGTAATGCTTTAGCATACGTTAAGTAACCAAAAGCAGTACCACCATTTACTTGTAATCTATCGATATCATCTTGAGTTAAAGTAAACTCAGCAGTAGGGTTTGTTTTGTTTTCAGAGTATCTGAATTTAGCACCTACGATGAATGGAGCAAAACCTAAATCACCAGCTCCTGTAGGAACGCGGTTATAGATACCTGATCCAGGTACGTTTTCAAAAATCATCTCTCTGTTTTCACCCCATCCTGGATACTGATTGATACGAATCATATCGTTAGCAGTAACTTTGTATGAAGAGAAGATTTCGTAGTTAGTGTAAGTGGTAGTCGCAACCTCACCGAAAGTTTTAGTAACTTCAGTTACATTCTCAAAACCTCTTGTGATCACATACGTTTTAGCAGCGTAAGCTTGACCTACAGGCATGCTGTTAGTCCAAGTTCCGTCTTCCAATTTAGGACCATAGAATACAGAAGTATTGGTGTCAAAATAGAAATCACCAGTAGCAGCATTGGTCGGATTATTAGCATCAGGAACACCTGCACCAGCTAAGAATTTAGTACCATTAGTACCATTCGCTCCAGTAGCACCAGTATCTCCTTTGTCACCTTTATCTCCTTTGTCACCTTTAGCTCCGGTAGCACCTACTAAAGAAACATCTGTTCCAGCCCAACCAGCAGCTACTTTAGGACCCCAAAGAGTTCTAGTAGTTTTGTTGAACCAGTAGTCACCTACAGCTCCGTCTCCGGCAGCAGGATCAGCAGTACCACCTAATACTTTGGTTCCATCAGCACCTTTAGTTCCCTGAGGACCAACAGCACCAGCAGGACCTTGAGCTCCAGTAGCCCCAGTTGCTCCAGTTGCTCCAGCAGGACCGGCAGGACCAGCAGGACCGGCAGGACCCTGAACTCCATCTTTCTTACAAGCGTTGAACGCAAGAAGAGAGCTCACCATCATTACAGTTAATAAAACTTTTCTCATAATCTTAGAGTTAATAAAATTTATTTTCTTTTTTTTCTTGCTTACTCTTAGAACAGTTTTCAGCATTCCCTGTTGAACCAAAATTAATTCATGACACGAATATACACTTAAAACAATAATTTAAAAAAAAATATTTTTTTTTTAAAAAGATCATTTCGACTGTGGATTAATCATTCAACAACATGAAAATCTTGTATCCGACTACAAATATCTACTTTAGTTTTAATATTACCAATTTTTTTTATTTTTTTTATTTTTCAGGTTAGTGCGTTTCAAGCCTGCATCATTCATCATTTTCGTCAGGAACTACCCTCTCCCCTTCATTCCCTTATTCCGCTGTTTTAGCCCCAACATCGTAAATTAGTGGTTTAGGCCATTTCTTTAAGCGAAAACCGAACACCACTTATAAGACGCTTCCCCAGGCCATCAAAAAAAAACATGCCCCACAGGACATGTCTATTTTTTTTTCAGTAAAAAGCAAAAAGCGGCTTATAGCCTGTTCCCATCTGCATCGGCCAATGCTTTACGGATCGTATACTCCACATACACCCGATCCCGCTTCACTAAATCCATTAACAGTGTCACCAATTCGTCTTCCTTTCCGGGAGTAAATGGAATGTCTACTTCGGCCAGTTCACGGTATTTTCTCAGAAATTTAATCTTCACCTTTTTCCAGGTATCAGGAGTAAGCGTAAAATTTGCCATAATCATCTAATAGTGTAACGATACAAACATAGGAAAATTCAAATGAAATGCCTATACCATCCTGAGAAATGAAAACCAAAAGGTATATAGTATCTATTGGATAGGATGTGTGTATAACAGCGCTCGCTCTAATTATCTGCTGATGGAAACGTTTAATCAGGAGGAAGGGATACTAACGGATAAGAAACAAACTTCCTGAAAGCGGCTCGCAATTCCCCTTGAGGTCCACATAATAATAATACGTTCCCGTCGGCAGTGGTTTCCCCTGAAAGGAACCGTCAAAAGCCCGTTGTCCTCCCTTATCAACATAAACTTCACGCCCTTCCCGGTTATACACCCTTATCTCTGCCTCCGGATAGTCGAACATCCCTTCTATTTTCCATTCATCATTGATGCCATCCCCATTTGGACTGAACGCATTTGGAATGTGAATTCCACTGAGGGAAAGATCCGTAAAATCAATTAAATCTGTCTGTATCTCGCAGCCTAATTTATCCCTTACGTGCATGGTGTATTTGCCAGGCGTTACTCCGGAAAGCAATAAATCGCTAAAAACAGTTCTGCCCTGCTCATCAGTCCAACGAATGGCATACGGCAAAGCCCCTCCTTTAATACTTAACCCTCTTGCACTTACCGAACGCTGATCGCAACTAAGGTACTTCCGTAAACCAACCAAATCGATAGAGAGAACCGGAACCCGTGGAATTTCCACTTCCTGTAAAGTCTGTTCACAAGCCGCCCCATCAGACACCCGCAATCGGTATTTCCCCTCAGGAACCTGTTGCAAATCCTTTTCTCTTCCAACCACTTGCCCCTGAGCATTCAACCATTCAAAACGAATAGGGGTCGAACCATTAAAAGAAGGAATGTGAATACCACCGTTATCCTGTCCACAATTTGCAGGAGAGACCTGCATCGAAAAAGGCTGGTAACTTACATTTTCATTGCGGATCGTATACCTGGGAGAGGTAAAAAGACAAGCACCACTTCCGGTAGTAAAATAATAAATACCCGCAGCTACTCCCACCAGATCCTGCGATTCCCTGATAAAAGTCCCATTATCAGCATACCAGGAACGGGGAAGGTCAATGGCGCTTACAATCCCCCGAATGCTTCCTTCAGACGAACCACACAAGGTCGTCTGAATGCTCATCTGTTTTTCGTCCAGCTCATTCCCAGCCCCCAATAAGGTGAAGGGACCCGCTTCGACATTACACAAGCCTCGCTGACCTGCTTTTAACCGGTAAGTTCCCGCTCCCACATTGGTCAGGTCTCGCTCAGTACCCACCAGACGATTGTTCGCGTCGTACCATTCGTAGACACTGACATCATACATCACCAAGCCTTTAATACTTCCTGTCGTTTCCCCACAATTTACATGTTCCAATTTCACCAACTCCTCACTTAATTCAGGCTGCGAGAAGGGCGCAGTAGACCCCTCTTGATTGGTCCCCATGCTGGTTATCGCCCGATGATTATCGAAGGCTCCTGTATATCGCCAATTACCGGTTGCATCTGTCTGTACCGTAGCAAACCATTCCTCTCCCTGACAGGGGAGACAGTCCCCTAAATAATACAAATCAATGGTCGAATTGGGGAGGTATTGGCCTCCCACATTGCCCGGCTGTATGTAAGCAATCTTAGAGAGGGTTGGCCGCCTCGGATTACGAGCGTGAAACTCGATGGGAATGGCATTGCACTTAAAACTATTTTTGGCTATTTTCACCGGATAGGCCAATTCCATGTAAACTCCAATGGGATTATAGGCAATGATATTTCCGTCTTCGACCGAGCCTCGTCCGCAGTTCTTCAGCTCAATCCCGTACTTCTTATGCCTAAAATCCTGCCCATCCGGACCAATGCCGATCCGATTTCCCCGGATAATGTAGTTGTTCTTAAAGTTATCTAATGATATCCCGATATTCTGGGCGACAATGATGTTCTTTTCAATAATGAAATGAGCGGTTTCCCCGCTCGCAAAAATACCTATGGCGTTTTCTGCAGGGAATACCCGGGTGCGTTGAAGATCCATTCCTATTACATTATTGGAAAAGTGAACTTCCCCGCTTAATGCCCCCAGCGAAACCGCATCAGTGTTGGCGGCAAGAATGTTTGCATGGGCCTCCGTCGGTCCACCCACCGTGGAGTTGCGTAAATAACTTAAATCCAGACCTACTACATTTGGGTCAGGCGTGGTTCCTTTTTCGTCTAAACCCATTATGTTTGCCGATATCCAGACATTCTCCTGAAGGTTTGGGCTCGTAGGAGAAATGATGGAAGTATAACTATTTCCAAATCCGTTGGATTTGCCGGGTGCTCCGATCATGATATTTCGGGTATCCTTTAAAAAGATTCCCGCCTTTCTTTCATCCGAGGGGACTCCCTGCGCGGACTGAAAATTCCTAAAGTAAAAGCCATAAATGGCTATATCCGATACGCCATCCAACGAAAAGCCACTGAAATAGTCCGTTCCTGAACGGATCAATTTTACCTTAATCGAACTGCTTCCTAACAAAGCTTCTGACTGTGTAGTGGCATCAATAACGAGGTTAGAAGACAAAGGAGGGAGTTCACTGGATAGGGTGATCGTCACATCGCTAGGACTATTTGCCGGGGCAATATTGAAAAAGATGTAATCCGTCTCCGTATTTTGATTTGCCGCAGCATTCAGAATCGCTTGCCGTAAAGAACCTGGTCCGGCATTTGCATTGGTGGTGACGATGAATGTCTCGGCTTTTAATCGCACACAAAAGCACAAGAGAAATACCGCCAGGGAAATGAAAAATTTCATAGTTTAAGCCTACCGTTCTAAAAGTCTAAAAGCCGGAAATAAAGATAATAAATCATTTCAAAACATAAAGGCCGACTCTCATTCTTTAAGAGCCGGCCTTTAGGAAGAAAGGAATAGAGCAAATTACCTGTTTCGAGTCAGATCAAGGCCCGTGTTCCCAGCTACGGTTACATTTCCTCTGGTTGCAATGGTGTAAACAAATCCCTTTGCAAAAGAAACTGCGTTTCTTGTAATGGTATACGTTGTCGATCCTGTACTTACTGAAGTAAGGTTGTAAACGCCTCCAGGAACTTTTAAAAAGGCGGTAGCTCCTTTATAGGGAGTTACTCCAGCAAACGCCACCTGCTCATTCGTTACGGTATGAACACCGGTCATGTTAAATCCGGTGGTCGTATTAGAGATGGTATTTACAAACCTGACGTAAGCAAAGCCTGTATCAATAGCAGGAATAACATCTTCCAGGACAAATCCATCGGTTGTTTTCGCAGTAGCATTATAGATTCCACTGGTAAAAAACGAATAGTACTTCCCTTTTTCAACCGTTGCCGGAATTGACGCAATTACACGTCCCCCGTCAGTAGCTACCGTAGATGGCAACTTGGTAATGAAATTCACATTTCCTACTGTGGGCTGCACCAGGTAACTGTTGTTGGCAGGAAAAATACCCGCATACGCTACCCCGGTATTTGCTTCCACCCCTGTAGCAGAAGTGGTTGCGGAAATTTTGGTGTTATCAATGTAAAAATTGATGCTTGGCCCACTCACCGCAAAATTATACGCTCTCACAAAAGCACCAGAAGGGGGTGCATCAATTTGTTGAACAGCAGTCTTCTCACAAGATGAAAAGAAAAATGCTGAAAGAATAAGGATTAAAAAATTATAATTAGTTTTCATACATGTCGATTTTAAGGTTGTGTGATCCATAGTGGTACTGTATGATAATCAACAGCCAATCCACCTATCTTATCCAGTTCTGCTCTATTCCAAACATACTCCGAATTATAACGTGTTCTGATTCTTTGTACTGGTTTACCTCCGTTATCTCCATACAGATTGGTAGGAATACCAAAACCTAAAAACACTTGTTTTCCGGTTACCGGATCTAAATCAGTATAGTGATACCTTCTTAAATCCATCCAGGTTTCGAAATGTCCCCAACCCCATTGCGCAATGTACTTCTGACTCATGATATGAGACAAAGTCAGATTGTTCGCATCAGTAGGCACAATCGCTGAATTATTCAGAAATGCTGTTTTCTCTGATGAAGTAATCTGTGTAGGCAACTGACCGTTATCCGAGTTCCTTGCATTTACAAAATCGATATGCGAAGATACTGCATTGCGGTAGGCCGTTAATGCCGTTGTTTTATCTCCTTTGCGGTAAGCCGCCTCTGCTTTAATAAATTGCAGCTGAGAATAGGTGATCGCAGGAAATTTTGACTTATCGTCGAAAATATACGTGGTAGGCACGCCGGAAGTAATGTTCGCAGCGTATCCCCACATGTTGTTAGGACGCTGGTCGGTTGTTAAGGCTCCGTAATTCACCACATTGACGTCCAGTCCTCTAAACTCTCCATCAGGTGATTTTGCCAACATACGGGACATCCGCGGATCTACCACCCCTTCAAACTCCGTTCCATTCATCAGGTTAACGATGAACTGGGTTTGACGATAGTTTTGAAAATTCTGACGACGCGGCCCCATGAAGTTGGTGTCGTCATTCGCCGTATTGGTATACGCAACCAGCGCATCGTCTGCATTACTCGCGAAAGACTTATCCACCGCATCTATGACGGCTGTAGGATTATAAGAAGCCTTATTCGTGTAATGATTCAGGTTAATAGCCAATAGGGCATGGGCATATTTCAGCCATTTTAAACGATCTCCATTGTACATTTTATCTCCCACTGCCAGGAACGCTTTATCTACCGCTCCGTCTGTTCTGCTCAGGTTTTCGATCGCCAGATTGATCAGTCTTCTCGATTCTTCATAAGCAAACTCCTGACTGTCATACGCAAACTGGGTTTTCCCAGGCATATAGGCCTCTTTAATGGTGATCTCACCATGGATGCCGGTCAATGTTTGCCAACCCCAAGCTTTCAAAATATAACCTACTCCCAATAAATCCCACCGCTCTTCAGCTTCGGCCTTTGTCATCATGTCGATCAGGTTCTGACCCAATGCCCAATACACATCCCGGTAGGTTTGTGCACCGTTGTCACTTCCCGGATCATATCCCTGGCGATCCCATGTGCTAAGAGAGGTGGCTGGTAAAAACCAGTTTTGTGTGTAGCGACCAATAAAGCGCCCGTCAAAAGCCGCATCAGTAGCCATCCAGTGAACCATTGGCGGCAGATATAAATTAGCCGTTACATCCTGCGGCGCATTTGGATTGGTGTTTACATCCAAATATTTCTTACAACTACTCGCTGTGATTAAGCAAGCAATAAAACCTATGATATATAATTTTTTCATTTTGTTGTTTCCTCCTTATTATAAGCCAATTCTAACGCCGAAATTTATACCCATTGGAATAGGGAAGTTACCATAATCGATACCCACACCTCCGGATCCACCAACCGCGGCACTATTTCCATTCACAATCGGATCCATACCGGAATAGTTTGTGATTAAAAATAAATCGGTTCCAGTCATGAATAAACTGGCAGATTTAACAAATTTCTGTTTCTTCACAAAAGCATCAGGAAGACGGTAACTTAACGTCACATCTCTCAAACGCACCCAGTTAATATCCTTCTCGATGAATAACTCTTCACTCATTCCTGTGTAATAACCGGTTTGGTATCTTGGCACCACCACAATGTTATTCTTTGTTGGATTGGCGGAGTTCTCTAATCCATCTCTCAACACTCCTTCAATTACCCTTGGTTCATTCCGATCAAGCGTTCTGTTCGTTAAACCTCTGGCAGTCAGGAAGTGCTCCGTTGCATTCAGGATGTCTCCCCCTTTTCTGAAGTCTAACAGGAAGGATAGAGAAAAGTTTTTATACGTAAATGAATTGGTTAAACCAATCGTGAAGTCAGGCTGACGATCGTAACCCGCTCCTTCAATGAAGATAGACGAACGCAATGGTAAACCCGTTGTAGGATCGATCAAAATACTTCCCTGATCATTTCTCAAATAGAAATATCCCGTCAATGATCTGGTCGATCTTCCAGGCGTGTTTCCATTTCTTACGTTTCCATATAACCAGGTATCAGACACATAAGATTCTGGTAGTTCGTTTGGTAAAGCAAGCACCTTGCCGCGTGCACTTTCAAAGTTAGCGAGCACGTTCCAGCTAAAGCCTGTTTTCTTAATAGGAGTACCTCTTAAGGTAATCTCTACCCCCTGGTTACGCGTACTTCCACCATTCAGGTTGAAAAGAATATAACCTGTTGAATAACTTCCGCGGATATCATTGATGATCTGATCAGTCGTTTGTTTTCTGTAAACGGTAAAGTCTAAACCTAAACGATCATTTAAGAAGGCTAACTCTGTACCGATCTCGTAAGATCTTGCAAATTCAGGTTTTAAATCCAGGTTTGGTCCGGTAAAACCGTATCCGTAACCACCACCCACGGTAGCTTTGAACTCAAGTGCGGGGCGGTAACCATAAGGTCTGGCATCTTTACCCACTTCTGCATACGCTGCTCTGATTTTACCCGAAGTAAAGATTTTCTGCAATCCTTCTAAGCCCGGTACATCGGTAAAAATAAAACTGGCCGAAACAGATGGATAATAGAAAGAGTATCTCTCCACAGGGATCGTAGACGTACGGTCATTTCTTAAAGTTCCTGTTAAGTACAAATAATCCTTGTAGCTAAAAGTGGCTCTGCTGAAGAAACTCACCAATCTTCTGTTCATTAAGGTACTTCTGGCGTTTCTTACATTGGTGTTGTTCACCGAAACGAAATTAGGATCTAAAAAGTTTTCACCATAAGAAGCATCTGTATTCGATCTAAGATCCTGGAAAGAGTGACCCAATGTTGCATCAAAAAACAAGCCCTCAACCACTTTAAACTTATTAATGTTGAAAAGGTTCTGCATACTGATATTTCTGGTCACATCGTTTGCGATATCAATGATCCCTTTAAAAGCAAAACCTGCGGTACTCTCCGGGTGTCTGACAATTAAGTTCTGTGTCGTATAGTTGTCTACCCCAATGTTTGACTTAATGTTCATCCATTTGAAAGGAGTTAATGTTAGGCCAAGGTTACTGAGCAACCTGTTCACTTTCGAGTTGGCGATGTTCTTATTTACACTAAAATAAGGATTATCTACCTCCGCGCCACCACCTAAGGTAGTCACCTGTCTTCTGGTTCCTGCCGGAGTGAGGTAATCTTGTGCATCGTCCGTTTGAGGCCACACCAATAAGCCGATCAGTGGACCGCCGGCTCCTTTTCTTGGTTGGTTATTATTTGAATAAGTATAGCCCAGTGAAAGATCTGCCTTTAACCAATTGTTCAATGTGGCCTGTGTTGCACCGGTAATATTAATCCGGTCATAAATAGAATTGGGCACCACCCCTTTCTGATTGGTGAACGAACTTGAAATACGGTAATTTACCCGCTCTGCTCCCCCACTTAAAGAAAGGTTGTGTTTTTGAGTTAAAGCCGTATTAAAGAAATTGCCGATGTTATCGTAGAACTTTGTATCCGGCGCATACTCATCTCCAAAATAGAGAAAAGTTGAACTACCCACTGCGCTGATCCCGTAAGTTTTCTGAATTTCAGGTTCTCCTCTGGGCGTTTCAACACGGAAACTATTGCTGTAATCAATGGTTCCTGTTCCAGCCTTTCCTCTTTTAGTGGTAATGACAATAGCTCCGTTTGCCGCATCAATTCCATACAAAGCAGCCGCCTCCGGCCCTTTTAACACCACTAAGCTTTCGATGTCCTCAGGGTTAATATCGGAAGATCTGTTGGTAAAATCCACATTTCTGTTTGCCTGAGAAGTGGTGGAACTGATTTCGGAGAAGAACACAGAGTTATTTAGCGTTTTGTTGTCGATAGGAAGTCCGTCAACAACCATTAACGGCTGATTACTTCCACTAATGGAACTCACCCCCCGAATGGTAATGGATGAAGAAGAACCCGGCGTACCCGAACTACTGGTTACCTCCACCCCGGCTACACGACCCTGTAACGCATTAATAAAGTTCTCTCTTTGCGTCTGTGCAATATCCTCTCCTTTTACAGATTGCTGTGCAGTGGCTATCGACCGTTTATTGACTGTTTGTCCCAATGCAGTCACCACTACCTCATTTAGCGACTTGGTGTCTGCACTCAAAACGACGTTAATTACCGTCGATTCCCTGACGACCTCTTCTTTAGTGACCATTCCTAGAAACACAAACTGCAACACATCGCCTTTATTGGCCCGAATGCTGTACATCCCCGTGTTACTCGTCTGCACTGCCTGCGTAGTGCCTTTGATCTTTACAGAAGCTCCCGGTACCGGAAGTTGATCTTCTGAAGAACTGACTTTACCGGTAATCGTTACCTGCTGAGCCATCGACTGGGCTATGAACAGAAACGAAACCAGAAAGATCATAAGTAATTTTCTTTTCATAAATGTTAATTAGGTTAAGAATTTAATATTTGTTGATTGTTTTGGCTGGTTGTCAAACACGCATTAATACGCAACTTTAACAATTCTACAGTAAATATGATAAATGTTTTTAACTAAAAAAAGAAATAATTGAACATTTTTAGGAAGCTCTGCAAATTATTACTGCAGAAACCTGCAAATACCCGCAATTTTATTTTAATTTTTTAGTACATTAGCTTTATCAAACCAATTCGTTACCATGCTAAAAAAAGAACGGCACGATTTTATCATGCGACAAATAAACCTGCATAACCGTGTTTTAACTTCTGATCTCGTCGAACAACTCAATGTCTCTGAAGATACTATCCGGCGGGATCTGCAAGAGCTGTCAGACCTCAACTTTTTGTATAAAGTACATGGAGGTGCGCTTTCCAAATCCTACCACACCAGCTATGACGACAGCAATGTGTACGCGAAAGAGGCGAAAATTTCTATCGCTAGGAAGGCCATCTCCCTTATTAAGGATGGCATGGTGATCCTTACCGGAGGAGGGACAACCATCATCGAACTCGCAAAACAACTTCCTGAAAACCTGAAAGCCACTTTTTTTACCATCAGCCCCCTGGTGGCCGTAGAGCTCTCCAAATACCCTCACATCGAAGTTGTTCTCATCGGTGGACTTTTCGCTAAAAACTCTCAGATTACGTATGGTGGACATGTAATAAATCAGCTGGCAGATATTCAAGTGGATCTTTGCTTATTAGGGACCAGTGCCCTGCATCCGACCGATGGGCTTACCGATACAGACTGGGAGATTAACCAGCTTAAAAAAGCCATGATGAGTTGCGCGCAAAAAACCGTTATTTTATGCATTTCTGAGAAACTAAACATTTCTCTTCGCCTTAAAGTGGCATCCCTTAGCCACATTCATTACCTGATTACAGAATTAGCGCCGCAGGACCCTCCTTTACACTATTACAAAACAAAGAATCTCGAAATTATTTAACGGGGAAGTGATATTTTACCCATTGAAACGGCAGGTACTCCTTTTCGTACGCCGAAATGCTGCACCTCTCCATTCAGCGTCTCGTTAGCCAGCAATGCAAAGAGCACTGCTTCTTTGGCATCCGGGTCAACACCGTAGGTCGCTGTGCTCGTAAATTCCACGCTGCTCAGTCGCTCTTTCAATAAAGCCCTTACCAAGGGATTGTGCATTCCTCCACCGCTCATGATGACCTGCGTGCCAGCAGAATTTCCTGTCGTTTTTTCTATCGACCGTACAATTCCTTCCGCAGTGAAATGCGCCAATGTAGCCATCAGGTCCTCGACTGAAATGGAAAGCTGCCCCGATTTGTGAAGAGCGTTTTGCACATAGCTCTCACTAAATAATTCCGGCCCGGTAGTTTTAGGAAAAGGAGCGTCAAAAAAAGGATGTTCCAATAAAACAGTTAATAACGACTGATTTGGAGTGCCTCTCCGGGCAACGGCCGCATCCTTGTCGTAATGTTGCCCAGGAAAGTACTTCTGGATGAAGCGGTCCATCAGGGTATTTCCAGGACCAACGTCAGAAGAAAAAAGTGCCCCAAAGTCTCCATTTCCAGGCAAATAAGTAAAGTTGGCAATCCCACCAATATTTAGCAATATCCGGTCTTCGCCTGGTTTTCGAAACAGGAGGTAATCGCCATAAACCGCCAGAGGGGCGCCTTCTCCTCCCGCAGCTATGTGCTTTTGCCTAAAATCAGATAAGGTAATAATTCCTGTTAAAACCGCTAAATGATCTCCATCCCCTATCTGTAAAGTCCCATTTGGATACGCTTCCAGTCCATGCAATGACTTAGGGGCATGGTAAATCGTCTGCCCATGGCTGGCAATAAAATCGATATCGGTGGGGAGGAGGCCCCATTGATTGAGAGTTGAATTTACGATAGCCGCATGGGCATGTGCAATCAGTTCATTCATCAGGCAAACCTTTTCAAGACTTACCTGATCTTTTGAAAACACGTCTTTTACTTTGTCCCGAAAGGCCTCTTCATACGTCTCTGTATGGAAATTAAGCAAGTCCATTTGCATATCATTCCCATTCCCCTTAAATCTACACAAAGCTATGTCCAGTCCATCCAGAGAGGTTCCGGACATCAAACCAATGATCAGACGCTCTTTCTTGGAAACTCTGGCAAAAAAGTCTTTCAACTGAATATTCATACTTTCATTATATAGTACCTCACCACATCCCTTCAGGAGAGCCGAATGGCGCAATAAACATAACACTTAATAATGAATATCTTTTGTTTTATTAAAGATTTACTAGTTATATTTACCGCTCCGTTCACTAAATATTGGCTATTAATGGCAAGATTAAATTTATTAGAAGAAACGAGGTTCGAAAAACTCCCGGTAACCGTATTCAAAAATCCACAGGAAGCTTCCCTAGATGTCGCCGGCAGAATTGCAAAAATTATCCGTAACAAACAAGCAAAAGGAGAAAAAGCAGTGATCGGTCTGGCGACAGGCGCAACTCCGATAGCAGTATATGCGGAACTTGTTCGGCTTCACAAAGAGGAAAGCCTTAGCTTTCAAAATGTAGTGACCTTCAATCTGGATGAGTATTATCCGATGCAGCCCGATGCGGCTCAGAGCTATGTTACTTTCATGAATGAAAATCTGTTTGATCACATCGACATTCAGCGACCACACATTCATATTCCGGACGGCACTCTTTCCATGGAAGATATTCAGACGTATTGTCTTGAGTACGAAAAGAAAATTGAAGACCATGGGGGGCTTGACTTTCAAATTTTGGGGATTGGCCGTACAGGACATATCGGTTTCAATGAGCCGGGATCTGCTCCGAATTCAGGTACTCGCCTGGTTACGCTGGATGACCTTACCCGTCGCGATGCCGCACGCGATTTCGGGGGGAAATCGAATGTCCCTACCAAAGCCATCACCATGGGAATTGGAACAATTTTTAAAGCCCGCGAAATCGTCCTGATGGCCTGGAACAAGAAAAAGGCTCCAATTATTAAAAAAGCTGTCGAAGGTGAAATTTCCAGTGAGGTTCCTGCGACTTACCTGCAGCTTTCGGATCATGTGGAGTTCATCCTTGATGAAGATGCGGCTTCCCTCCTTACCCGCTTTGATACTCCATGGCTGGTTAAGGATTGTGTATGGAGTGAAGAACTCACCAGAAAGGCCGTTATATGGTTGGCCAACCGACTGAAAAAACCAATTCTTAAACTTACTGAAGATGATTTCAACACGAATGGAATGGCTCAGTTAGCCTTGGAAAAAGGACCTGTATATAACATCAATATCCATATATTTAATAAATTACAGCATACAATTACAGGATGGCCGGGGGGAAAACCAAACGCAGATGACACTCAGCGTCCTGAAAGAGCTGAACCTGCGCAGAAGAGGTCCATTATTTTCTCTCCTCATCCGGACGATGATGTAATCTCTATGGGCGGAACTTTTATCCGCCTGGTGGACCAGGGACACGATGTACATGTCGCTTACCAAACTTCCGGTAATACCGCTGTTTGGGATGACGACGTGCTCCGTTTCGTAGAGTTCAACATCGACTTTACCGAAAGAATGGGGCTGGCCCAACCGAAACTCCGCGAAATATACAGTAACATGCGTAGTTTCATTGAGCAAAAACAGCCAAACCAAACCGACACACGGGAAATACAAGCCGTAAAGGGACTTATTCGTAAAGGAGAAGCGATTGCAGGAGCCCGTTACTGCGGATTAACCGATGATCATATTCATTTTATGGCGCTTCCTTTCTATGAAAGTGGCAAAAGCCAGAAAAATCCTGTCACTGAAGAAGACGTGTTGCTTACCATGGAACTGCTCCAAAAAGTGAAACCTCATCAGGTATTTGCCGCAGGTGATTTTGAAGATCCCCATGGCACGCATATTGTCTGTTTCAAAATTATTCTGGAAGCGTTGCAGCGTCTGCAAAAAACGGAAGAATGGGTGAAAGAATGCTGGTTATGGCTGTATAGAGGCGCATGGCTGGAATTCGAGACCCATGAAATTGAAATGGCCGTTCCCTTAAGTCCGCAGGAAGTTGAACGCAAAAAATTCGCCATCTTCAAGCACCAGTCTCAGAAAGACAGAGCCGTGTTCCCTGGGGATGATGCACGTGAGTTTTGGAAAAGAGCAGAAGATCGAAATCGTGAAACAGCGAAAGCCTATGACGATCTCGGTCTGGCAGACTACGAAGCAATGGAAGCCTTTGTCCGCTACAAATTCTAATGGTTACTTATCCCTGAAGTCATGCAAAAGACTTCAGGGATTTTTATTCGAAATCTTTCATTCAAATTTCTATATCTAAGGACATTGTTTTAACTTGCTGTGATAAACTATGTTTTTATGAAGGAAATAAACTCTCAACGACTGCTTTCGCTCGATTTTTTTCGGGGATTAACTGTCGCTGCTATGATTTTGGTTAACAACCCGGGGAGCTGGTCCCATATCTATGCCCCTCTTGCTCATGCCGAATGGCATGGATGTACCCCCACCGACTTGGTCTTTCCTTTCTTCTTATTCATCGTCGGCGTTTCGATTGCTTATGCGATGGGAAGCCGGAAATCGGATCCGGGCAATCATCGTCAAATGCTTTTAAAAGCTTTAAAAAGAAGCCTGACCCTTTTTGGCCTTGGATTAATCTTAGCTATTTTTCCACGTAATTTTAGTGAGTTTGATCTTTTTGCCTCCTTAAAAACAGTACGTATTCCAGGCGTTTTACAGCGAATTGCCGTTGTATTTTTTATTTCCGCTTTTATATTCATCAAGCAATCCGAGAAAAATATTCTCCGTATAGCAGTGGGTTTGTTAATTCTTTACTGGGCACTCATGACTTTTGTTCCCGTGCCTGGAGTCGGCTATGCCAACCTTGAGAAGGAGACCAACCTTGGCGCCTGGTTAGATCGTTTGATCCTGACAGAAGCACACCTCTGGAAGTCTGCTAAAACGTGGGACCCGGAAGGTCTGCTGAGTACTCTTCCGGCCATTGCCACAGGCCTGTTCGGCGTATTGGTAGGCGCTTATCTTAAGCGTCCTGACCTGGAACCAGCGAAAAAGATTTCCTGGTTATTCTCGGTAGGAGCTCTGGCTATACTCGCCGGACTCTTGTGGGATCTTCAATTCCCTATCAACAAGGCTCTCTGGACAAGCTCTTATGTCCTCTACACCGGGGGGCTTGCGACTTCCGTACTTGCACTTTCTTATTGGCTCATTGATGTTCACCAGATACGCTGGTTTACTCCCCCATTCGTAGTGTATGGTGTGAATGCCATCACGGTGTTCTTCCTTTCAGGCCTCATGCCCCGACTGCTGAACATGATCAAAATCACGAACGATGCCGGGGTAAAAGTGGGAGCGCTCAGCTACATTAATCAAACTTTTTTCGTTCCTCATTTTTCTCCGATCAACGCCTCTCTGGCCTATGCCGTTGCCTTTGTCCTTTTTTGGTACGTCATCTTATGGATCATGTACAAGAAACATATTATTATTAAAGTTTAACCATTTACAGCATGAAAAAATACCTCTATTTAATAACAATTTGCGGGCTGCTCGTTTCTGAATTAGCGTTCAGCCAACAAAAAAAAGCAGGTTCCCCTGCTCAAAAGCCCTCCGGCAAACACGATGTGCCGAATGGAGTTCTCCTGCCTGCAGATCCTCAGGTAAAAGTGGGGAAACTGTCCAATGGACTTGTTTATTATATCCGCAAAAATACAGAACCTAAAAACAGGGCAGAACTATACCTCGCCACCCGCGTCGGTTCGCTGATGGAAGAAGATTCTCAGCAGGGCCTTGCCCATTTTACCGAGCACATGGCCTTCAATGGAACCACCGATTTCCCCAAAAACGAAATCATCAATTACCTTCAGAAAGCCGGGGTTCGTTTTGGGGCAGATTTGAATGCTTATACTGGTTTTAACCAAACCGTTTATCAATTACCTATTCCTACAGACACTCTCGAATTATTCTACACGGGCTTCAAAATATTGGCGAACTGGGCGGGAAAAATCAGCCTGAATGGAGAGGATATTGATAATGAAAGAGGGGTGATCATTGAAGAAGACAGGCAGCGGGGGAAGAATGCCCAGCAACGCATGAGCCAACAACTGCTCCCCCTTCTCCTGGCCAATTCCCGCTATGCCAACCGGCTCCCTATAGGAAAAGTAGAAATATTAAACTCTTTTACACACGATAAAATACGGTCGTTTTATGAAGACTGGTACCGTCCGAACTTACAAGCCGTCATTGCTGTAGGAGATTTTGATGTCAATGAAGTCGAAAAACAAATTATTTTACATTTCGAAGGGCTTCAAAACCCAAAGCAAGAAAGACCCCGCTTACATTATACACTTCCAGACCACGAACAACCCATTGTGAAAATTGTGACCGATGTGGAACAACCGTACACAGTGGCTCAGATCTTCTATCGGCAGGAAAGCCATACCATAAAAACCAGCTCAGACTTTAAAAAAAACCTGATGATTTCAATGATCAACAGCATGTTGGCCAATCGTCTGCGTGAAATCACGAATAAGGGAACGGCTCCCTTTCTATTCGCTCAGGCAGGATATGCTCCCTTTCAGGGAGGTCTGGTATGGGGTTACAGCGCTTTTTCGGTGATCGCTGTCGCCAAAGATGCCTCTAGTCTGGAAGCCGGCCTGACCGGAGCTGTTGCTGAAGCAGAAAGAATGAGCCAATTCGGATTCAGCGCCTCCGAGCTGAATATAGCGAAGAAGAATTTGGAAGCGTCCAACGAAAAACGTTACAAAGAAAAAGACAAAACAGCCTCGAGCATCTTTGTCCAAAAGTACCTGAATCATTTTCTTGAATCCACCGCAATGCCTTCGATCGAATTCGAATATGAATTAATGAAAAAGGAGTTGGAGGCGATCAGCCTGGAAGAACTAAACTCCCTGGCAAAAACACTTCTTTCAAAAAAGAATCAGATAGTTATTATTACTGCTCCTGAAAAAGAAAAAGCAAACCTTCCTACGGAGGAGTCGGTATTGAAAGCCTTTAAAAATGCCGGAAATGGTTTAACTGCTTACGTGGATGAAGTTCTTACCCAGCCGTTGTTAAGTCAAATACCCAAAGAGGGGGGAATTCTTAAAGAAACCACCACTCCCGAACTTGGCATTACTACACTTAGTCTCAGCAATGGGGTAAAAGTTATTCTTAAACCCACCGATTTCAAAAATGACCAAGTGATTTTTACCTCCTTCGCCAAAGGCGGGTCTTCCATTGCGGGGAATGACGATTATATATCGGCAGAAAATGCCTCTATTATTTCACAAAGTGGGGTATCTGCGTATAACCCTTCTCAACTGAGTAAGTTCCTTGCAGGAAACACCGCTTCTGTGGGTTCTTATATTGGCAGTGAGTACCATGGTTTTTCAGGAAGCAGTGCTCCTAAGGATCTTGAGACTGCTTTTCAGCTGATTCATGCGTATGCCACACAACCGCGAAAAGACATCGATCTCTTCCGCAAAAACATCAGTGACAGCAAAGTCATTATTGCCAATAAAAACGCCAACCCATCCAGTGTGTTTGAAGATACTGTAAAAGCGGTGTTAGCGAATTTTCATCCAAGAGGAATGCCTCATACGCTTGCAGATATAGATAAAATAGATCTTGACAAGGCCTTTGCTTTCTATAAAGAGCGCTTTGCAGATGTGAGCGGTCAGACCTTTGTATTTGTAGGAAATTTCGAAACCGATCAGTTGAAACCGCTGATTCGTACCTACCTCGCCAGCCTTCCTTCCTCAGGAAGAGATGAGCAGTTTGTGGACAATGGAATCTATCCTCCAAAAGGAAAAATAAAGAAAACTGTTTATAAGGGAATTGAAGATAAAGCTGCGGTTGAGTTATTCTTTCATGGAGATTACGAGTACAATCCTTCAAACAACCTTCAATTGGATGCCTTGAAAAGTGCCCTGGAAATTAAAATCCTCGAACGGTTAAGGGAAAAAGAAAGTGGAGTATATAGTCCTTCTGTGCAACTTAGTATTCAGAAGGAACCTTATCAACATTATTACATTATCATTTCGTTTAACTGTGCGAAGGCAAATGTCGATAAACTGATCGCAGCCTCATTGGATGAGGTCCAGCAATTCATTCAGAATGGAGCAACCAAAGAAGACATTCAGAAGTATACCTCTGAAACAATCCGTCAGCAGGAGTTGAATCTAAGAAATAATGGTTACTGGCTTAACTACCTGACCACAAGAACACGAAATGGAGAAGAAATGAACCTTATTCTCCAGCAAAAGGAGCGACTTAAAAAAGTGACGCAGGAAAGCACCAAAGAAAGTGCCCGGCGTTATCTAAACGGCGAAAATTTTATTCAATTCGTGTTGCTTCCTGAAAAGTAAAAACGCAAATCCCGGTTCGGAATGAACCGGGATTTTATTTATATAGGCGTTTTCTAAAGAAGCTTACTTTGTCATAATGCCTACCGGCGTAGCCGGCTCACTTTCATTTTTCAGACGATCGAGGGCCGTCACCAAATAGGTATACCGTTTTCCTTTTTCAAGGTTGGTATCCAGAAAAGAAGTATAATTTTCAAATCGCACACTAATAATGTGTTTAGGATTCAGAATTGAGGCCTTCTCCCCTTCATCAAATCGATAAATCACATAACCCGAAGCCGTTTCCCCGTCTGCTGCTTTGGAGGGTTCTTCCCATTCTAGATGTACGCCCTCTTCTTTCGCCTCCGCGCGCACATGCCGAGGTGCCATAGGAGCGATGTCATCCAGCCAAGGCATCTGCGGCGGCAATGCCGGGTATTTATAAAAATCATTTCGTAAAGAATCTCTTACATTTCTAGCGACGGTAGAAAGTGATTTGGAGCTAAAGAAAACACTTCCTTGAACCCGGTTATTTTCCCTTAAATAGCGAATTTGATTAGGGATCTCTGAAGGTACACCCCAGGCAGCCTCCTTCTTAGAGCCTCCGGAATGAACCAGATAAGCGCCCTGACCGATATACAGATGTCTTCCAAAAGTATTTCTACTCCACCAGTCTACCAGCACCCCAAAAGGAGCTACTGCCCGGGTAAATGTAAAGTAAATCTGAGGATTAATGTAATCTACCCAGCCTTCTTTAATCCATTTTCTGGAATCGGCATAGAGTTCGTGATAGTTCGATAAGCCGTTTGTCTTAGACCCAAGCGTATCCTGTCTGTAATTCTTCCAAATACCAAAAGGACTCACTCCGAATTTAACGTGCTTTTTATAATGATGTACGCTATCATTGACCATCTTAATTAACAGGTCGACATTATGACGCCTCCAGTCTTCAATTTGAGTAAATCCATTTGGATATTTACGAAAAGTAGCCTCATCATTGATTTTCTGACCGGCTATTTTATAGGGATAAAAATAGTCATCAAAATGAACACCATCGATGTCATATCCTTTAACCACATCCAAGATGACCTGAAGAATATAAGACCGCACTTCAGGAATTCCCGGGTCAAAAAGTTTCTGTCCGCCATAGGTATAAAATAATTCTGGCTTTTGTTGAGTAATATGGTCATTTGTGGTGACGGATCGTGCATTCATTGTTGCTCTATAGGGATTAAACCAGGCGTGCAACTCCATTCCCCGGATATGACATTCTTTGATTGCAAAGGACAGAGGATCAAAATTACCGGAGGGGGCCAATCCCTGCTTTCCCATTAACCAATGACTCCAAGGTTCTCTTGAACCCGCGTAAAAAGCATCTGCTGTTGGCCTTATCTGAAGCATGATGGCATTGATTCCATGCGCTTTATGTTGCTCTAAAATACCGATCAGCTCCTGCTTTTGCTGGTCGGCTGTTAAGCCTTGCCGGGAAGGCCAATCGATGTTTGCCACCGTCGCTACCCACACTCCACGGAATTCGCGCTTCGGAGGAAAGTGTGCCGTTTGCTGCGCATAAGAAATAAGCCATTGAACTGAAAATAATAGGAAGAAGAGCGTATGGAATACAAATTTCATCAGAATATAGGAAATGGAAATAAAAACTTAAAAAACGAAATACTAGCCCGATTATTGCTTTGTACTACTTAGCACAAACAGAATTTAATTCCACAAAAATGCTATATTTTTTACACATCTCGGTTTTTTATGTTAAGTTAGCATAACTAAACTAAAATCACCTTTGAAAAACTTATTATTATTAACGGTTTGTAGCTTAAAGACCCTTAGAAATGCAAGATCAGAATACTGGTAATAAAGTAGATAGAAATAAAGTATATTTTTTAGTTATAGTTATCGTCGCACTTTTAGGCATCAATGCTTATCTCTACTTTAAGGATAAACAGCAAAGTAGCCGCTTTGTGACGGTTAGTACGGAGAAGGACCGACTGAAACTGGAGGTAGAAAAAATTGAGGTAGAGCTGGACAAAGTCAACGCATTAAATATCACTCTTAGTGAGAAGCTACAGGAAGAACAACAGCTTGCCCGTGAAAAAATTGCCGAATTGAAACTGGCTCTTCAGAAAGGACAGCTTACACAGGGAGAACTCGACAAAGCACAAAAACAAATCCGGGACCTGAAGGAATTTGTGAAAAACTACAGCGATCAGATTATTCGTCTTGAGAAGGAAAACTCTTACCTTAAAACCGAAAGGGATAGTTTACGGCATACCTCTGAGAACATGAAGCAAAGGGCAGACGATCTTGCCCGCCAGAATGAAAATCTGAATGCCAAAGTGAAAGTTGGAGAGCTGTTAAAAACCAGCCGAATTGACGTGGAAGCCTTTCGCGTAAGAAATAACGGAAAGTTAGTGGCAGCGACGAAGGCAAGTTCGGCAAACAAATTACTCATTCGTTTCTCCATTGCTTCTAATGAACTTGCTTCCAAAAATTTCCGCAAAGTATATTTGCGGGTTTTTGATCCTGCCGGCAACCTGATTGCCAATGACAATGACATGTTTGAGGTAAATGGACAGCAAATGCAGTTTAGTCACGTCATTCAAATTTCTTACAACAATGACGAGACAGAATACCAGATGGAATGGACTAACCCAAAAGAGTTTATCAAGGGAACGTATGTGGTTATTCTCTATGCTGATGGATATGAAATGGGTAAATCCCAACTTTCACTGAAATAGCTAACAAATAGGAAAACTTAAGAAAAAAGTCGTTCCTTCTTTAGGAATGGACTGAAAGTGAATGCTACCTCCTGCATTTTCAATGGCCTGCTTCACAAAGGCCAACCCAAGTCCTGTCCCCGATGATTTTGTGGTGAAATTCGGCACAAAGATCTTTGTTTGCAGGCTTTCGTCGATGCCTTTTCCATTGTCCTGAATTTCCACAAAAATATACTTTGTATCACTCAGCACCCTTATTCTAATCCGGCCTCCATGTTTGTAATCCATCGCTTCTATGGCGTTCTTGAGGAGATTATTGAACATTCTTAAAAGCTGGTCTTTATCCCCCAAAACTTTTAATTGCTCGTTGATTTGATTAATGAGGGTGATCTCGACATGGTCAGTGCTGTTAAAAACACTGATCGCCTGCTCGATAAAGGGAATGAGTTCCAACTGCTGCAATTTTGTTTCCGGCATTTTTGCAAAGTTGGAAAATTCGGAGGCAATGGCGGCCAGGCTGTCAATTTGTTCTATAAAAGACTTATTAAAGCTCTCAAACTTCCGTTCAAAATGAGGATCTTTTTCCTTCCATGATTTTTCCAGAAGCTGTACTCCCAGTTTTAGCGGAGTGAGCGGGTTTTTAATTTCATGTGCTACCTGTTTGGCCATTTCACGCCACGCGCTTTCCCTCTCAGAGCGCGCCAAACGGGTGGCGCTCACCTCCAGGGCAGCCAGCATTTTATTGTATTCTTTAATCATGGAGCCAATCTCATCGTGACGATGCCATACCAAAGGATGGTTTTTCTCTCCAAGCTTTGTACGCTTAAAGCTTTCCTGAATATAGGTGAGTGGATTCGTAATCTGATTCGCCAAAAAGACCGCCAGAATCCCTATTAACACAAAAACAAGGGCATAGATATTGATTAATGTATTGATAAACAAACCGATCTTTTCCTGATAATCTGCCTCATTTGCATAATAGGGCATTCCGAGGTAAGCAATGGTCTGATTTTGTGCATTTCGGATAGGTGTATAAGCCGCGGCATAGGTAAAGGTCCCTATTCGTTCACTGACATTCAGGAATTCCGACTTTTTGAGCTTACGCATTTGTGTATAGGCGATGGGACCCATTTTATGACCAATAATCCCATAGTCATACATTTTTCTTAATGAAGTCAGGTATAGGTTTCCATTGACATCGTAAAGGTTAAGGAATGTACCGTTCACATCTGCAAACTGGTTAAATTCATAAGCGCCCTGGTCATCATTCAACAATCCAGTTGCCGCAATTTTTCTTTCATAAGCCAATTGCACTTTACGAACCTTCTCCTTGATGTCGTCTTCCTGTTGACCCGAATATTCCTGAGTAATGTAAAAGAAAGTGACCCAGCCAACAATCAGCAAAGTGGCTACCACCGCCAAGACAATAGACAACTGGATGCGTGTTTTATAAAGAATCTTATTGGCATTAATCATTAAGTACTTATTGATATTGAACCAGCCCGATTCATGCCCCGTTACATTTTTTACAAACCACACGAGCCCATATACGAGGGTACTAAAGAAAATATAAAGCAGGAAGAAGAAAGAAAGAGTTGCCATCCGAACGGTGTAAGGTGTTTTTTCCTTACTGATGACAATCATTTTGTTAGGACTTTCCTGATAAATGGCGTGACTGTAGTCGTTTTGTGGATCATTGTAAAACACCACCGTATCCGTTATTCCTTTAAAATGAGTATTCTCCATTTCATAGGTAAAGCGCCCCGATTGATTATAGAGCTGATTGTCTTTATAGAAGGCAACGGAATATGCGCTGAGTTCTTCATCACTTTTCAGTTTCCCCTCAATAAGTAATTCAGGGAAGTAGTTATTATAATCATAGGGCTGTGATTTAAGTTCAATCACCAGAGATCCCAGAAAATCCCGGTTATCAAATATCGGAATAATGCCAAAATAGTTCTGGAATCCAAAAGTATCATTGATCCGATAAAAGTAGTTGGCATCCGCTGTTTTAATGGCCCCGTACCTTACCAATGACTTATACCTGGACAATGGGATAGACTGGGGATATTTTAGGGATGAATCCTGATTATTGTACTCAAACATTTTATACTCGAATCTGGAGAGATAACCGTCGAGGTACTTCTTAGAGATGTAATTGTGTATCTGATATGTATTATTTATGGACGTATTTTTATAATAAGCGATTAATAAAGAGTCTCCGGCAATGCGGTTTTCAAAACTATTGATGGAACTAATCACTTTAGGATCGTCCGTTAACAATAATTTCTGAGCGATGCTTTTGCGGATTCCCCGTTCTTTAATGTCTATGAACTTCACATATTTAATGGCTGTTAGAAAGGCCATACAGAAAAACAGAGACGTATAGATACGAATGGAAAGCCGTCTCTGTTGCATAAAGATGTTCCAGCCCAGAATAAAAATCAATAATGCATAGACGAGGAAAAACACGGTAAAATCCGTCATCAGCTTATACACAAAATACACCCCTACCGCTGACAGAAAAATCAAAAATTTATCCCTTAATTGGATGTTGAATTGTTTACCGACCTCCAGAAAGAGAAGAATCAACAGGTAAACATTTAACCATACAAGACACAGTATGAAGATACAGACAAAGCTGATAAAACTCAGATTAATGATATTGGTGATATCAAAGTTGATGCGGGAATTATCCACAAGCCCGAAGAAAATATCATCAATAAGAAATCCGGCCCCTGCAAGAATGAGTAGAGCCAGCAGGTGATACACCGCACCTGCCCAGCGTTGCCTTATGAGCCATGAAGGGAAGCGCCATTCACGCCGGTGCTTAAAGGCAAATTGGAAGACCCAGGTAAGCGCAATCACGTTTAATAAAAAGTCGCCCAGCGATGGAAGGTAATCACTTTGCGCATATATCGCAGGGTTGAAAATCTCCAGGTTGAAATGATGGCTCATCCAGAAGAAATGCATATCGAGTAAACGTCCGGTTAAAAAGAAAACACTCAATAAGGCCAGCCCCCAAAATGCGCGCCCTTTTGCGATCAGCCAGTTCGAGAAAGAATCGATAAAAAAGCAGATACAAAGAACTCCAATGACCCACAAAATCAGCTGAATACTACTGTATACACCCCCCTGATAACTGTCGAGAAGTTTAACAGGAAAAAGGTATTCCTTATTAATACTGAAGATATCTCGTGTATCCCTGTCTGTAAAACTGGCCAGATCCAGGCTTCCCCGGGCAAAAAGCTCCGGAACGATCTGGTTTTTCAGGTACTGATTTTCGATGGAGTACTGGGTTTTAACCGTAATCAGAAAAAGAAAAACGAATTTCCCTTCCGTACGTTTCACCATTTCGTACCAACCGTTGGAAAGCTGAGAGAAAGAAGTGCCTTCCTTTACCTTTTCAATAGGAGGAAACACACGTAAGGAGCTCCAGAAAACCGGGATTTGCTGGTCATAGATGATCAGGTTAATTCCGGCATTCCGGTAACTATTTATAAAATGAAG
The DNA here is from genome assembly GCA_037190785.1 of Pedobacter sp. Classification (GTDB taxonomy): domain Bacteria; phylum Bacteroidota; class Bacteroidia; order Sphingobacteriales; family Sphingobacteriaceae; genus Pedobacter. Next base: position 459,202 of record JBBCJN010000003.1, read on the forward strand.
TGCCTTATTGGCATCCGTAATGCAGGCCTGCAGGCCTTCCAGTTTTTCAGGATTGGAAAGAAAATCATGAACTACCTTCTCTTTGGCGGTCAGGTTTTCCTGTAAATCGTTTGCTTCATGAATAAGAAGGTTAATCCGGGTAATGGACTGATCGAGGGACCATGCTGTCAGCATACAACAAATCCCGAGGATCAGTAACAAGAACCTTATTTTCCCTCCAATACTCATCATAAGCGTTCCATAGCTGATTATTGAAGGGTAGCGGCTACCGTTTGTACCTCTCTGCTCACTTTTTTAACCAGTCCCTGTAACACATTGCCAGGTCCCACTTCTGTAAAATGATCCGCTCCATTCTTAATCATATTTTCCACTGTTTGAGTCCATCTTACCGCCCCTGTTAACTGGGCGATTAAATTCTTCTTAATCACTTCCGGGTCGCTGGTAGGATTTGCGTCCACATTTTGATAGATGGCACACACCGGTGAACGGAAGGGCGTATGTTCAATTGCAGATTGCAGTTCAAGGCGTGCCGGTTCCATCAGCGGGGAGTGAAACGCTCCTCCGACATTCAGCTTTAACGCTCTTTTGGCACCTGCTTCTGTCAATTGCCGACAGGCTTCATCGATTCCTTCAATGCTCCCTGAAATCACTAGTTGCCCTGGGCAATTGTAATTTGCCGGAACAACGATCTCCGCAATGCCTTCACAAATTTGTTCGACCACTTCATCCCCCAATCCCAAAATAGCCGCCATGGTGGAAGGTTGCAATTCACAGGCTTTTTGCATGGCATTCGCTCGGGCGATCACCAGTTTCAGCCCGTCTTCAAAACTCAGTGCTCCCGCAGCCACCAGTGCAGAAAACTCCCCTAAGGAGTGTCCAGCAACCATCTCAGGGATAAAATCATCCTCTAAAACCTTTGCTAAAATAACCGAATGAAGAAAAATTGCAGGTTGGGTAACATTCGTTTGGCGCAGCTCTTCTTCTGTACCTTCGAACATGATGTCACTTATCCGAAAACCAATGATTTCATTGGCCTTCTCAAATAATGACCTGGCTATTTCATTCTCATATAAGTCTTTTCCCATCCCCGGGAACTGGGCTCCTTGCCCTGGAAATACGTATGCTTTCATTCTTTTCATAAAGACATCTTTTGAGATGCCGTTTGTTTATTCTCTTTCTAGTGCAGGTCTGTAGAAATTAATCGCAGAAACTCCGCTCTTGTTTTATCGTTACTTATAAACTCTCCCGTAAAGGCCGAAGTAGTTGTCACAGAATTTTGTTTTTGAACACCTCTCATAGACATACACAAGTGTTTACATTCAATGACTACGGCTACTCCTGCAGGCAATAAGGTCTGCTGAATGCAGTCCCTGATTTCATTAGTAAGTCTTTCTTGTACCTGAAGTCTGCGCGCATAGGCATCCACTACTCTTGGAATTTTACTCAGTCCCACAATATGTCCGTTAGGGATGTAAGCGACATGCGCCTTCCCGAAAAAAGGGAGCATATGATGCTCACACATTGAAAACACTTCAATGTCCTTCACCACCACCATCTGACTATAATCTTCTCTGAACATAGCCGATTGAAGAATCTCTTCTGGCTTAATGTCATACCCGTGCGTCAGGTAATGAAGCGCCTTTGCGACGCGTTCCGGCGTCTTGATCAGCCCTTCCCTAGAAGGGTCTTCCCCTAAATTGGTTAAAATATCGGAGTAATGGGCGGCCACCGCCTGTATTTTTTGCTCATCGTAACGATCAATCTTTTGATAACCCATTACTTCTTCGTCATGATTGTGTTTATTTTCCATTCAATTTAGATGATTTAGCCGAAATATTCAACAAAATTATTTTCAGTTTCGTAGATTTTAATTGAGTGTAATTGTGCGCCTTCCTGTTGAATTGGTCCGGCCAGCTCCTTCCAGATGGCAATGGCCAGGTTTTCCGTAGATGCCAGCTGCCCCTTCATAAAATCCACATCCAGATTGATGTTTCTGTGATCAATCTTTTCAATCACATACTCACGGATAATCGCTTTAAGCGACTTTAAATCCACCAAAAATCCTGTTTCCGGATTTACCTCTCCTTTGACAGTGACGTACAACTGATAGTTATGCCCATGCCAGTTGGGATTGGCACATTTTCCAAAAACTTCCGCATTTCTATCCTCACTCCAGTCGGTACGGGCCAGCTTGTGCGCTGCATTAAAGCTTTCTCGTCTTGTAATATAGATCATTTTTCAAAAATAAAAAGCAAATATACGTATAATGGATTTAGCAAAAGCTATACCGGAGGAGGGGGAATATGAATCATTATATTTATTTTCGGGGGATGAAGTACTTAATTGTGGCAGCCACCCAAGCAGAGCTCCGTCCCTTTTTCGAACACCACCGGCTGGAAGAACAAGCCTTCAGCCAAACAAGGCACATGGACATTTTGATCACAGGGGTAGGAATGGTGGCCACATCTTTTGCTTTGGGACAACATTTAAAAAGTGAGGACTACCGTTTTATTTTAAATGTAGGAATTGCGGGGAGCTTCACGGTTTCTTTTCCCCCTGGAACGTTGGTGCAGGTAACTGAGGATCTCTTCAGTGAGTTGGGTGCTGAAGACGGAGACCGGTTTATTTCTTTATCTGAGTTAGGCTTTGGGGAATCGCTCTTTCGTGCCACACCTCCGGACGGACTAACAGCTCTCGAATTACCCCTGGTAAAGGGCATTACGGTTAATCGTGTTCATGGCCGTGAAGACAGCATTCTAACAACGCTACAGCAGGCTTCTCCGGAGGTCGAAAGCATGGAAGGGGCCGCTGTTTTTTACGCCGCAAATCGCTTAAAAATCCCCTGCCTTCAGATTCGTTGTATTTCCAACTTTGTAGAGAAAAGAGATCGATCAAAGTGGCAGATTGACCTGGCCATCCGCACCCTGAACCAATGGTTAATTGATTTTGTGGCTTCCAGATGAGAAAAATAATCTCTTTCATATTTATCAAACAAGGGTTTTCACTTAATTTTGGACCATGAAACTCACCTTAGGCTTTTCCCCATGTCCCAATGACACCTTCATTTTTGATGCGCTCATCCATCACAAAATTGACACCAAAGGTTTTACTTTTGATGTTTCTTTTGACGATGTGGAGACGTTGAACCAAAAGGCCCTGGAAGGTTTGTTAGCCATTACAAAGCTTAGTTTTCATGCCCTGGCTCATGTGAGAAACAATTATGCGCTACTTCAGGCGGGCAGTGCATTGGGCTTTGGTGTAGGCCCTTTACTCATTTGTAAAGGCCATCGGGCAATGGCTATTCAACGGCGAATGACCGAAGATCCTTCGAGTATTCGGGTAGGCATTCCCGGTCGCCTGACCACCGCTAATTTTCTTCTGGGCATTGCTTACCCACAGCTTACCCAGAAAGTAGAACTGGTTTTTTCTGAAATAGAAGAGGCACTTCTCTCAGAGCACATCGATCTCGGTCTTATCATTCATGAAAACAGATTTACCTATCAAGATAAGGGTTTGCATAAAATCACCGATCTGGGAACTTATTGGGAAGAAACCACGGGTTGTGCCATTCCTTTAGGCGGCATTGCCATTCACCGGCGAATTCAACCTGAAATTCAACAAATAATTAATCAGTTGATCCGTGAATCGGTTGAATACGCTTTTCAACACCCACAAGAGTCTATTGCGTTTATCAAAAGTCACTCTCAGGCAATGGCAGAGGAAGTGATTCAACAACACATTCAACTGTATGTTAATTCCTTTTCTATTGAATTGGGAGAAACGGGAGAAAAGGCCATTGAAACTCTTTTTTCTACGGCAGCGAATAAAGGCATCATCCCTCTATTTGAGGAGCCTCTTTTTGCAGGGAGATAAATGTTATTGTGAGCAGGGGCCTTCCGGAATTTCCTTGCTAATGCGGATTAGTTTAGTTACGACCATGGTCGAATCATAATCCAGGGGCGTGATTAAGGTATCAGACTTTTTAAAATAGCATTCTACTTCCACATATACCGGCACATAAGGCTTTTCAAACCCCAGCTCGCTATAGGCTTTTTCCAGATTTTGGACACTGTCTAACACCCAGTATTCCCGTCCTTCCTCGCAGTCAGTGAAAGACCTGTTTTCTGGACCAAAGCTATATAATCCTTTCGCAACTAAGTTTTTCTGGATCGAATCATTGTTCTTATCGGGGCTACAGGCAAAAATGGTCAGTGTTAAGACCGCAGCAGCGCAGGTCAGTTTGTTAAATAAGTTCATGCTTTTATAGGTCTTTGTTGAGCGTGTGGATGTTTTTTACGCTAAGGTTGGCGGCAAGGGCTGAGGCGCACAGAGAAAAGAAACTTACTGTGAGAAAAATCAGCAGGAAATCTCCTCCCTTCAGGGCTACCGGATAAGCATTTGTTTGAAGTAAGGTCGACTCTCCCATTTTTATCCAACCATAGGTCTGTTGAAAAACACAAAACAACAGACCAATAATTAAGCCAAAAATACAACCTGAAAGTGTAATCATCATTCCTTCCAGTAAAAATATACGTTTTATCAACTTTTTCCCCGCACCCAGACTATTCAAAATAGAAATATCCTTTAATTTTTCAATCACCAGCATCGTCAAAGACCCGATGACATTGAAAATGGCGATTACTAATACAAAGGTAAGAATAATGTATACCATCCATTTTTCTGAACTCAGTACCTGATATAAAGCCTGATTCTGGGCGATGCGGTCTCTGACTAAAAAATCAGCTCCCAGTTTTTCCTGAATCTCCGCCATTAGTTTTTTTCCTTGTTGCTCCGTATGTGTAAAAATCTCTATGGAGGAAATTTTGGTTTCTTCTCCAAAAAGTTTTCTTGCGAGGGAGAGGGGTATGATGAGCGTTTGATCCACTTCCTGCTGTAATTCAAAAATACCCGCAGGGGAAACACTTTCCAGATGGAAACTGTCGAATGGGTTGAGCGCATTTATTGTCTGCTTTCCTTTTTTAGGCGAATAAAGATGCAGTTGTTCAAAGGGGTCGCTGGGATTGATATCCAATAAAGCCTGAAGCGCAGAGCCGGCAACGGCGGTAGGGCCCGCCTGATTGGAAAGAATAAAATGTCCTTCCACCATGATGCTGTCCAGTTTTGGGTTTTTGAGATACTCCTCACTTACTCCTTTCACCAATGCGGGTGTTTGCTTTTCTTTATACCATATTAAGGCGTTTTCTGCGAGCACTTCGGTAAAAGAAAGTACTTCTGGCCGCCGCTTCAATTCATGGAAATAGGCTTCGTCGGGCTGAAATGTTTTCCCTTTTGCCGGGCTAATGACAAGCGTAGGACTCATCGTATTAAACATCTTTAAAATCAACCCCTCAAAACCATTGAAAACAGAGAGAATAATGACCAACGCTACCGTCCCCACAAAAACTCCCAATGCAGATATCATGGAAATGATATTAATGGCATGGGTGGATTTTTTGGCCAGCAGGTATCTCTTCGCAATGTAAAAAGCCGTATTCACGCTGATATTCGCTATGTATTGAGTTTTGGACTGCTAATTTACAGAAAAGGATTGTTTATCTGTTCCTCTCCGATGGTCGTATACCTTCCATGTCCAGGATATACACGGCAATCGTCTGGAAGAACAAACAATTTTTCTCTGATACTTTGCAGCAGCTGTTGATGATTTCCACCTGGCAAGTCTGTACGTCCCACACTGCGGTAAAAGAGGACATCTCCTCCGATGAGGAAATTTTCCTTTTCGGCATAAAAGCAAAGGTGTGCTGGGGAATGTCCAGGGGCAAAAATCAATTGAAGCTCGCTATTTCCAAAAGATACCTTGCCTTCTTCCTCTAAAAATTCATCAGGCATTGGCGATAGATCGTAATGCATCCCCATCTGAGGGGCATAGGAAGGGATTGCCTCCATAATCGGAAGTTCTCCTTTATGAAACTGCGGTTTTAAACCCCATTGATCAAATACGAATTTATTTCCTAATACATGGTCAATATGGCAGTGTGTATTCAGTAGGGAAACCGGTACGATCCCCTGCGCCCGGATAAAGTCTACCAATTGATTCTGTTCAGCTCCATGGTACATTCCGGGATCAATAATGACTCCTTCCTTACTTTCATCAAACAACACATAAGTATTTTCCTGGTAAGGATTAAACGTAAACTGTTTTAGTTCGATCATATTATTTTTTTAAAATCCAGCTGGAAATGGCCTCTATTACCTCCGGGGGAACGTTATTTGCCCCATCGTAATCGGCAATGGTATTTGTTTGCCCTGCGGGGACAAACAAATGATTCAGCCCGCTAAAGGTCGTTGATTTTGCTTGTTTATTCTCTTTAAGTGTTTCTCTCCAAAGCTCCAGGTCTTTCATCCCCACCTGAAAATCACGCTCTCCCTGAAGAATAAGTACTTCGCCTGGAAATCTTTTTACCGTTTGCAACGGATAGTAATTGTTCAGATCCACCACATAGGAAGCGGGGCCGTATACCGTTGCAGAATCTGGATCACGTCCTTCCAGAGAGGTGAAGCGTGTCGCCTTCAATGTGGCCATTACTGTTTTTAATTGTAAAGTATCTGCTGCAGTTTTATTCGGTTTTTGCGAAAAAAGCAATTCATTCTGTTCCATAGAAATATCCTGCAAAGGGCGCGCGGGAGCAGCTGCTATCATTATTCCCTTCAGAGAGGCGCTCCTTTCGGCTATTCTTGGGAGTAGCATTCCACCTAAGCTGTGTCCTAAGGCATATAGCCGGGTTCCATCTGCTCCTTTTACTTTCGACGCAAACTCAATAGCTGCCAGCGCATCATCTTCGGTTTCATCTCGTACCGTAAAAGGAACGTTTTCCCTTTTGGATCGTCCGCCATATACTTTGGTTCTTTTATCGTATCTGATTGTTGCAATGCCCTTTTGGGCAAGACCAATGGCCAGATCGCGGAACATTTTGCTTCCGCCCACCTGATTATCTTTATCTGCCGGTCCGGAGCCATGAATAAACACCACCACAGGGAAAGGTCCCTCTGTGACGGGCAAGGTTAAAACTCCAGGTAACTCAAACGTCCCACTGGAAATTTTGATATCTTCCATCCGGTAATTTCCACTCTGCGCATAAACGGGATCTTTATACAACGATTTCTTCTGAATGGGAGAAAGGTTAAATCCGACCAGCTTTACATTTTCCTTAAAAGTCAGTTTATACTCTAGCGGAAGACTGGTTTCCAACAGTGGAATAATCGCCAGATAGTATGTGCCTGTTTTGGTTACCTGGGCTTCTCCTGTCTTCAGCACTCCAAACTGGCGGGTAATGGTATTCCAGGCATTCTCCAGTACTTTTGCATTCAGCATGTGAATAACGGAACTATCAATGGAGCTCTCTGCCTCCGTATAGCGGGCATTTTTCAGATGTTCTATAAAGGCCTTTGCTGCTTCTTTAATGGTTCCTTCCTGGGTCCGTCCCGTGAAGCTCAGAACCAGAAAAAATGTACTCAGTAAATATTTTTTCATGCCGTTTTTTTAATCTGACTTAGCAATAATCGATCCGATAAGGTTATTTCTTCCAGTTAAATGTCTCTATGAGATGATCGATGTCTTTTTTTATAAAGTTAATAACTGGTTGCAATGAATCGTATTGCGGTTGTTCATAAAAATACAGCGCGCCGCGAAAATAATGTTTCGCACTATCGGTAAGGAAAAACTGAACGGAAGAAGCTGTATTTCCCTCAATAAGGTAATAAAGTCCATATACCTTTTTATCGGGGTAGTTGATGAATTTTTGATCGATGGAATTGGCTTTTATCGTATGCTTCATGGCAAGTTTACGGGCATCTTCCGTCATTCGGTGATAATTCTCTTTCGAAAACACACCGTGATAAGTGAGATGAACGCGCGCATTAAATTGACTGAAAGTCAGATTATTCCAGAAACGTTGTGCGTTTTTATCCTGATCTTTTTCCACAGCTGCATAAAGCGGGTATTCAAAAGTAAAAGGTTCCTCACCCTGGTAGCGCTGATAGGCGTGCTCAGGAAAGTAAATGCGATGGTAGCTCCGAGGCTTCGGCACGTCTACGGTTGCCTGGCCACAAGCGAAGAGCATACATACGAAAAAAAGACCTGTTACTCTCATATCCTTATTGATTCCATATTTCCCAGGAGCGTTCTGCTTGTAGAATCAGCATGTCAAGCCCATTCTTTACCGTGGCTCCCCTTTCTTCTGCCAGTGCCAGAAACCTGGTCTTTTCCGGATTATAGACCAGATCGTATGCTAAGTGATTCTTCCCAATTGCCTGGTAAGGAATTGGAGGGAAGGTGTCCTCTGCAGGCGACATTCCAAGCGGAGTAGTATTGATCAGTACAGAATGTGACATTAGTAATTCCTCCGTTAATGCTTCATAAGTCAGGGTTCCGGGAGTCGGTTTCCGTACAACGGATTGATAGGTCATTCCTCTTTTTTCAAGGACATACTTTACTGCTTTCGCGGCTCCTCCATCTCCAAAAATCAATGCACTCTGGTGGTGCTCTTTTAACAATGGAGAAAGAGATTCTTCAAACCCAAACGCATCGGTATTATATCCTTTTAGCTGTAGGTGTCCTTGTCCTTCGCGACGAATGTGGATGCAATTTACGGCACCAATGGCCGCAGCTGCTTCATCCAATTCCGGCAAATCCCGCATCACCGCAATTTTATGAGGAATGGTTACATTTAAACCCTGTAGATTTGGATATTCCTCCAGGAGTGAACGCCATTCTTTCGCTTCTGCGATGGGAAATAGCTCGTACACACTATCTCTGATCCCTTCTTTTGCAAATTTTTCGGTAAAAAATTTCTTTGAAAAAGAATGAGACAAGGGATAGCCGATCAGGCCAAATGTTTTCATGCGAAAAAACTTTAAAAGAAACGACCTACAATCCCTTGTTCTGGTTCAGGAAAAAATCAAAAGTATCTCCTCTTAGTCCCAAACGAATGGTTTCCAAAGGAATCACCTCCGCAGGAGCAATGTTTCCCAGATTGACATTGGCGCCGATGAGTTTAATAAACCATACCTGTTGTTCTTTTTGAGGGGCTTCCCAAATAATGGTTTCCTCTGGAATCTGTGTGAGAATTTCATCTACCAATCCTTCCCTCACCTCCCCTGTTCCACGATAGATCCCTACATTACCACCTTCTCTCGCTTCTGCAATCACTTTCCATGAACCGGCTTCAATTTCCGCCTTCATGAGGGCGATCCACTTATAAGGGGCGAATATCTTCGTAGCGTCTTTTGAACCTACTTCAGAGATTACCGTCACCTGTTCTGCAAGCTTGGAAATATAGGCACACTTTTCATTGTGTTCAATATCCATAGAGCCATCCGATACTTCCGCATATTCCATCTGGTATTCATCCAACACTCTCCGGTACTCATCAAATTGATTGCGGACGGCAAAAGCCTCAAATAAGGTTCCTCCAAAATAAGTAGGAATACCTGCACTCCGATAAATTGCTAACTTTTCTTTTAAGTTAGGAGAAACGAAGGAAGTTGCCCAGCCCAATTTTACAATATCGGTATAGATTCCTGCGCTTTCAATAAAATCTTCCACCTGTCTTAAGCTCAACCCTTTGTCCATGACCATGGTAAGTCCTTTGTCACGGGGCTTCGCTGCGCGCTCTGGAAGGTTCTTCAAATTATAATTCATATGGCTGCAAAGGTTAAAAAACTCTGCTATTTTTTAAAATAATGATTAAAAAAACCTATTTAACATATTTATTGATGACCTCAATGATCAATCTGTTATCCTGCAACTGAGGGAGGTATTCGAACAGGATATAATGTTTTTCGGGGTCCGTAGACAAGGCTGTTTCGAGGTAAGACAAAGCTTCATTGCCTTTTCTCAAAGCAAAAAGATAGGCTACCATGCGGTAATGCAGTTCTGCTGCGTCGGGATTGTTCTTTATCCCGTCTGCGATTGTTTCCGCGGCCTCCAACAGACGTCCCTGCTCATAAAGCACCGTCGAAAAGTCCAGCCAGGCTTCCACATCCAGCGGGTTGTATTCCAACACTTTTTCATAGGCTTCGACCGATTTGTCGATTTGACCTAATTTATAGTGAGCGTCTGCCATTGCAAACCAGAAATCCGGATTTTCGCCATCCAAATCCAATGCCTTTTTATAAAAGTGCAACGACTCAAAATAACGTTCCTCTGCATTGAGTGTGACGCCTATTCCGAACCAGGCATCCGCCATTTGCGAATCCAATTTAACGGACTTTTTGTAATAAGCCCTTGCCTCATCCATTCGCTCCAGTTTTTCATAACATTCTCCGATGGCACAATAGGTATCTGCATTGGGCTGTTCATATTCGAATGTTTGCTTATATACTTCAATCGCTTCCGCATACTTATCCAGTTGAATCAGTGCATTTCCTTTATTGTAATAGGCAGAGGCAAAATTCTCTTTAATAAGGATTGCATAATCGTAGGCATCAATTGCTTTTTCGAAGAGATCTAATTTGTGATAAGAGTTAGCCAGATTATACCATGCGGCATAGGAATAGGGGTCGTTATCAATGTATTCCTGATAAAAACGGATACTCTCCTCCTGTTTGTCGAGAATGTCATAGCAGAAAGCCAGCTCATACAGTCCGTCCTTGTTTTCCATATTTTGCTCCAGACTCTTTTTAATGTAGACGATGGCCTTTTCATAGTCGTGCATACTTTGGTATACATAGGCCATTTGCAACAAAATCTCATCCGTACTTTCGGCATAAGCAAGCGCTGTCTCGAAGTTTTCCAGTGCTTCGGCGTGTCTTTCGAGATTCTGATAGATGCTCCCACGCATCACATAGATATCTGCTTCTGAAGGGGACAACATTTCTGCTTTTTCAAGCGCCTGAAAAGCCTCTTCTACCTGATTGGTAAAAAGAAGAAACTGTGCCTTTTTTATGTAAAAGACCACCGCATAGGGGTGTTGACTTAGTGCATACTCCACCACTTCCAGTGCCTTAACAGGGTCATTCTTTTCCAGGTAATTATCAATGATATATTCAAAAGCCTGTGCGTCGAAAAAATACTGATCCTGATTACGGATCATTTCTTCATAACGATCTATAGAGCTTTGTGCATCCTGACGGTCGTCGTATTCAAATTCTTCTTCCATAAGTGTTTTATAAAGAACAAGCCCCGTTTAATTGATATAAGTTTACGTGTTTTCACGATGCTATCCATGAAATAATTTTCAACAAACAAACACCTTTCCTCATAATTCATTAATTATAAAAGGATTAGACAGGTTTGTTGGAGAATAGCGGGAGGCAGCGGAGGAACTTGTTTTTAGTAATTTCTACAAAATAACATATATTTAGACCAAAATGCGTAAAATAAGGGTCATGAAAAAAAATGTCGTTTGTTTATTTCTGTTTTTCATCTCTATCACACCCGTTATAGCCCAGGACAAGAGTGATGAAGCAGCGATCAAAACGGTCATTACCCGGCTATTTGACGGAATGCGAAGCTCGGACACGGTTCAGATCCGTTCTGCTTTCTCGTCTCAGGCCACGATGGAAACCATTATCAAAAACAAAGAAGGCGTTCCTGTTAATCGACGGGAAAGCTTGGATTCATTTATCAAAAGTATCGGCGCCCCCCATCCGGAGGTGTATGATGAACGAATTCAATTTTCACATATTCACGTAGAAGGTCCCCTTGCCAGTGTCTGGACACCCTATTTATTTTACGTAGGTGAAAAGTTTAGTCATTGCGGTGTGAATTCCTTTCAACTTTTAAAAGGTGCTTCGGGCTGGAAAATCATTTATCTTATCGACACCCGCCGGAAAGATAACTGTCTCTGAACGTCCTGATCACTTCAATCTATATTATTTTAAACACTATGAGTACGAACATTCATGCATTATTAGAAAAACTGGATATTGCTTCCGTTAATGAAGCCTATAGCACAGGCAGTGTACAGGGTAGCAGCAGTAAAGCAAACCTTATTGACAGCTATTCTCCGGTTGATGGTCAAAAAATTGCTTCGGCATATACGGTCACAAAAGACGATTACGAAAGCGTAGTTGAACGTGCACAGGATGCGTTTCTATTCTGGCGCGGGCTGCCTGCGCCTAAGCGTGGTGAACTTGTACGTCAGTTTGGGGATGCCCTGCGATCCAAGAAAGATGAATTAGGCCGCTTAGTTTCCTATGAAATGGGGAAAAGCTTACAGGAAGGATGGGGAGAGGTACAGGAAATGATCGATATTTGCGATTTTGCGGTGGGTTTATCCCGTCAATTGTATGGGTTAACCATGCACAGCGAGCGTCCGAGTCACCGGATGTATGAGCAATGGCATCCGCTGGGGGTGGTAGGAATTATTTCCGCCTTCAATTTCCCGGTTGCGGTATGGAGCTGGAATACGGCGCTTGCCTGGGTTTGCGGAAATGTCTGCATCTGGAAACCTTCTGAAAAAACCCCTTTAACTGCCATTGCGTGCCAGCACCTCATTGCCAAAGTTTTAAAGGAAAACAACATTCCGGAGGGAGTTTCCAATCTCATTATCGGAGAGCGTGAAGCTGGAGAGTGGCTAAGTCAGGATCCACGTATTGCACTGGTATCCGCTACAGGGTCCACCAGAATGGGGAAAGCTGTGGCTGCCGCCGTTGGGGCCCGACTAGGCAAAAGCTTACTGGAGCTCGGTGGAAACAATGCGATGATTATTTCGAAAGATGCTGATCTTGATATGGCCATTATCGGAGCTGTCTTTGGTGCGGTGGGCACGGCCGGGCAGCGCTGTACCACCACCCGTCGGTTAATTATCCACGAGGAGGTGTACGAAGAAGTAAAGGCTCGTTTAGTCAAAGCGTATCAGCAATTACGAATTGGCGACCCATTAGACCAACAATTCCATGTAGGACCACTGATTGACAAGGAGGCGGTTAAGCATTACCTGCAGGCCATTGAGCAATGCAAATCGGAAGGAGGAACGTTTGTGGTTGAAGGTGGCTTACTGGAAGGGCCGACATATACTTCCGGATGTTATGTGAAGCCGTGTATTGCCGAAGTAAAAAATGAATTCAGCATTGTACAGCACGAAACTTTTGCTCCCATTTTATATTTAATCCGCTACCGGACACTCGACGAGGCCATCCAACTTCAAAATGGAGTTCCACAGGGACTTTCTTCGTCGATCATGACTTTAAATTTGAGGGAGGCAGAACAATTTTTGTCTTATGCGGGTTCAGACTGCGGCATTGCCAACGTGAATATCGGGACCTCCGGTGCGGAAATTGGGGGTGCTTTCGGTGGAGAAAAAGAGACAGGTGGAGGAAGGGAAAGTGGTTCGGATGCCTGGAGAGCATACATGCGCCGTCAGACGAACACGATCAATTATGCGCCGGAACTTCCTCTGGCACAAGGAATAAAATTCGATCTCTAAGTAACAAACAAAGGCCCCATCCGGGGCCTTTCATCTAAAATTAAAAATGATATATGATAGAGAGAGTGTTCGCAAATGGCACTTACTATTTGGCTTCTCTGACAAATTCGTCAACGAATGCCAATTCATTAAGCGATGGAACTGCCTGCTGAACCGCTTTTTTAGCGATGACATTAGCTACGCTGCTTACAGTAGTGTTTTCAGCTTTAAAATGACCCATGTTTAACTTCGCTAAGGTACCTAATTCAGCCACGTGATCGATGGAATTTCCACTAATCTTTAAAGCAGAATGATCTTTTACGGAGGTAAAAAGCTGAATACTACTCAATTGAATTTCTGCTTTCGCTCTATCTCTCAAGGCAATTTGGAAATCAACAAAGCCTAACTTGCCTACCGATTTTACTACCGCATCTCCGGAGGCCTCCACTGCACCCAATTGACGTGCACTCACGATTACCGTTAATTTCTCTTTTCCGAAAGAACTAATGCGCAACACATCTCCTTCTTGTTGGATCAAGGCATTCTTCCCATAATACTGATCATGAATTTTTACGCTTTCTGCATTCGATTGTGTCAATAACACTTCCACGTTTCCATTTGCTACCACTTTATAGATTGAGTTTTTCACATTCAGCACGGTAACCGGTTGCTCTTTCTCAGCGCTCATCGCCATCAATGATCCCGTACTTAAGGTGACGGTTAACAAGGAAACTAAAAAATTTTTAATAAAAGTTTTCATAATATCTTATAATTTGTTTATCTTTAATAAATATACCCTGATGTCTTTCTGACCAGGTTTCGTATATAAGACATCATTTCTCGAAAAAGGTTGCATCCGCTTTTATTGTTTTATACCATTTCATCGTATTTATAGACGAACACCCTTTTTTTTTCGACCAACCCGACAGATTTTTTTGTTCCTTTTTCCTTTTCCCTTTCCAATATCTGCTAAATCATTTGGCATCAGGCTTCTGATAAAATGACCCCTGCTTATTTACGGGAACCTTTGCGCATTATTTTTTATACATTTCGACTTTAAGAATTTGAATAGCGCGCAATTTGATGTAAGTTTATCGGTTTTAGCTACCTATCTTTCAACCAGCGCATGTTACGTGTCAATAGTTCTGTTCCCTGTAAAATTGTTTATTCATTATGCAAGCATGAATACCTCGGGTATTTGATTGAGCCTCATATTGTTCAATTAAACCCGCAGGGAGACTTTTCTCTTACTTACCAGCGTTTATTTACGCACACTGCCCGCGAATTTTCCAAACACCTGACTGATACCGATCTTAAGCTCATTAAACTATTAGACGAAACCGAACAGGATTACATCATTAAAAAGTATTATAAGAAGACGGTTCGCCCTTTTGAATTTTTCAGTAAATTCTATACCGATACTTTTTTTGACACTGTCCGGCCTAAGATCGAAAAGAAAATGGCCGAAGTGCTCGAAATCTTAAAAGAAAAAGGCATCAGTTTATACCTTATGGACAAGGATGGATGGCCTGCTGAAAGGAAGATTGACATCGCCGCTGAGGCTACTTCAGTCCTTTTCCATTTTCGCCGCAACGAGGAAGAGACCCGTTATTTCCCTACGTTGAAATACCAACAATTCCGAATTGATTTCATGTATAAAGATGCGCAGGTCGTGTGCAATCAACCGGCCTGGCTGTTACTGAATGATGTTTTACACTTTTTTGAACAAGACATCGAAGGGAAAAAACTCAGTCCTTTTCTAAATAAAAGATACATCACCATCCCCAAGGCAACAGAAGAAACCTATTTTGAGAAGTTTGTTGCTCCGCTTATTGAAAAGCATCATGTCTATGCGGAAGGTTTTAACATCGTCACTGAAAAACACGAGCCTCGGGCAGTCATTCGGCTGGTCTATGTGGAGGGGGGTGTTTCGCAACTTCACCTTCATTTTCTGTATGGGAAATATGCCTTTGCCATGGGCAATGAGCAGAAGGTCACCGTTCGTCTGCAGAAAGAAAATGACGAGTACACCTTTACGCGAATCAAGCGGAATACTTCCTGGGAAAAAGACAAGTTCAATTTTCTGCTTCAGCATGGATTAAAAAAAACCAGCAGCCTCTTTCATTACCTAGAGCTGCCCCCCACTGATGGGGAGGAACATTCTTCCTATGCGGTCATTTCGTGGCTCAACGATCATTTAGACCTGTTAAAAGAAAACGGATTTGACATTGAGCAGGCCACAAACCAAAAGCGCTTTGTTTTTGGGAGCAACAAGATTGACTTCGACATCAAAACAAATAATGACTGGTTCGATATTCATGCCACGGTATACTTTGGCGTCCATGCCATTCCTTTCATTTCCCTTAAACAGCACATCCTTCAGCGTAAGAGAGAGTTTGTTTTACCAGATGGCGAAATTGCAGTGATCCCCGAAAAATGGTTTACTCAATATGGGAGTCTGTTCAGTCTGGCAGAAGGAAGCAAAGAACTTCGCTTAAAAAAATACCACATCGGGCTGATTAATGACCTCGCCGAAGACAGCATTGCACACATTACTTTAGACCGGAAACTGGAAAGACTACATCAATTTGAAGAGATTGAAGAAAGTGAGATGCCGAAGCATTTTAAAGGCGATCTTCGTCCCTACCAGCGCGCAGGATATAACTGGTTCAGCTTCCTGAGAGACTACCAGTTTGGAGGTTGTCTTGCGGATGACATGGGATTGGGAAAAACCATCCAAACGCTTGCCCTGCTTCAAAAAATCAAAGAGGACGATGAGACAGCCGGCAGCTCCAGTACTTCGCTGATTATCATGCCTACTTCTCTTATTTACAACTGGCTGAACGAAGCAAAAAAATTTACGCCTAAACTAAAGATTTATGCGCATACGGGCACCTTCCGAAATAAAAACATGGAGCTCCTCGGACAATACGACCTCGTGGTTACTACCTACGGCATTACGCGGGTAGATGTCGAACTCCTCCGTAACTTTTACTTCAATTATATCATTCTGGATGAGAGCCAAAATATAAAAAACCCCAGCTCAAAATCGTTCAAGGCCGTTCGAATGCTCCGGTCCAAAAACCGCCTTATTCTGAGTGGGACACCGGTCGAGAATTCAGTGAGCGACTTATGGACGCAGCTCACATTTCTTAACCCGGGGCTCTTAGGGACACAGACCTATTTTAATGAAGAGTATGTTCAGGCCATTGAGAAGAAGAAAGATGAAGAGAAAGCCCGAAAATTACAAGCCATTATTAAGCCATTTGTCTTACGTCGTACCAAGGAACAGGTAGCTGCTGAGCTCCCCCCAAAAACAGAACACATCTTCTATTGCGATATGAGCGAAGAACAGGCGGCGATTTATGAAAAAACCAAATCAGCCTATCGAAATGATCTCCTTAGCCAGATGGAAAATGGCAGCCCGCAGAAGCACGTCCAGTTGCTTCAGGGCTTAACCGCTTTAAGGCAGCTGGCCAATCATCCGGTCATGGTGGATGAAGCTTACCAGGAAGATTCAGGAAAATTCAGAAACGTCATGCACGCCCTCAACAATGTGTTAAAAGGCGGTCATAAAGTCCTGATCTTTTCTCAGTTTGTCAAGCACCTAACCATTTTCCGGAACAGACTGGAAGAGGACGGGATTGCCTTCACATATCTCGATGGTGCCACCAGCAACCGCGGAGAAATTGTTGCTGAGTTTCAACAAAATGAGGCCCTGAAAGTTTTTCTGATTTCCCTCAAAGCGGGTGGGGTGGGTTTAAATTTAACGCAGGCAGACTATGTATTTATTCTAGATCCCTGGTGGAACCCTGCTGCCGAGCAACAGGCCATTGACCGGACACACCGCATCGGACAGGACAAAAAGGTATTTATTTATAAATTTATATCGAAAGACACGGTAGAAGAAAAAATCCTGGCACTTCAAAATCGCAAGAAGACCTTGGCGAACACCCTGATTACTACGGAAGAAAGCTTCATCAAATCCCTCAGTAAAGCTGACATTAAAGAACTGTTGAGTTAGCTTTCTTTAAAAATTCCTGATAACGTTTCATGGGAATCATTTCTGCTCCCTGCCGCATCAGGTGATCATTGGGTAATTGACAATCGATCAATTCAATGGAGGTTTCCTGCGCCAGTTGGTACAGAGCCACTTTTGAGGCGTTTGATTCGATGCTGAACATACTTTCTCCACAAAAAACCGAACCAATTTGCAGACCATACAATCCTCCTATGAGACGCTCTTCGTCCCACACTTCGTAGCTATGGGCCCAACCAGCCTCATGTAAACTCCCATACGCCTCCCGCATATCCTGGTGAATCCATGTACCGTCCTGCCCTTTTCTGGGGACTGAAGCACACGCATTCACCACGGCATTAAAATCCCGGTTTTTGGTACAGCTCCATTTTCGGGACCGTACAAGGCGTTGCATATTCTTAGAGACCTTCAATGAGCCTGGAAAAATAACGCAGCGCTCATGTGGGGCATACCACAAGATAGGGTCATCCTCATTGTACCAGGGAAAAATACCCAATTGATAGGCCATAAGAAGCCGATTTACACTCAAATCACCTCCGATCGCCAACAACCCATCGGGTTCGGCCAGATGTACGTTCGGGAAAGTAAGACTGTCTGGATGAAGTCGGAAGATCAATGGCTACTTACTTTTCAGGACGGAACACCAACACTACTTTGCCGTCTTTTGCGAGGATTAGTTTGCCTCCCGACACACGTCCGGAGTTTACCTCAGCTAAATCAGAAAGATATTTGTCTTCCAGTTTCTGGACGGCTTCACAGTACATTTTAGTGCTGAACATCTTACTAAACTGTACGGCATTGCCATTAAAGCTGGCATTTCCGCCGTAAACATTGCAAAAAGATTTCCCTCCAATACGGTTTCCTTCAGAAATTTGAAAAGTGGCCTGGGCGGTGGTTGGGAGAACTTGTCCAGGCCATTCCGTTAACACCCATTTGGTGTCTGTTTTTGACACCGTGGCAAGGTCCTTCTGACAGCCACTCAGTGCAAAAAATAAAAATAATCCAAGGCTTAATTGTTTCATGATTTTCATAAGTTAGAAAAAACCCGTCTATTACGCCATTTACCTGTTTTTTAACAAACGGATCCTGATAAATAAATTTACGTATTTTTACCTATTAATCCTCAAATAATGCATTTTTTTTTGAATGGGCAATGGCCTCTTCGCTGTGCTGAAACAGGCAAACCGGGATCCCTTTTTTTGCTATCTGATTGAGGAGCTTTTGTGTACTCTCTTGTTTTGAATACCGCACATTTCGAATATAAACCGCTGCCAGCCGATCGGGGTAATGCGCCGCGACGCTTGCATAAATGGCAGGGTCCTTTTGGGAATTGTCACCCAGTAAAATCAGTTTTTGCTGAGGAAATGTCTCCATTATTCGCCTAATACGGATCAGTTTCCCTTCGTGTCCTGTGCTCCCGGTACGCCAAAGATCCCTCCATTGCTTCAGCTGATTGAGAAGGAAAATTCCTTCCGGCACTCCATTTATACGAAAAACGTCAGAGAGGTAGCCATACAAATTCCATTCGCTGCTCGAAACATAGAAAAAGGGATTGGGATTTCCCTTCGAGGTTCCTGCAAATGCGAGAAAACGGTAATGCCGAATCACTTCAGGAAAGATACGGCGCCTTTCGGGAGGATAGGTCAGCAATTCCCTTAACCGCCGGATAATCGTAGCAGAATGAGAAATCATGACCGTATCGTCAATATCCGATACGATGATGTACTGATTCAGGTGGGGCACATACACCTTCCCTTCGGTTCGGTCCAATACCTCCCCCTTTTCCGAAATCACTTCCGCAGTTAAGAGATACCACCCTGCTCTCAGGTGTTTCGCCGAACGGCCTTCGAGCTTAAAAAAACCCGCTGCATCGGTAGTTCCTTCCCATTGCTGGCCTTCAAAATGTATTCTCCATCGTGCAAAGGGATAAGGTTTTACCCGGAATAGCCGGATTAATGAGCGCAGGCGACTCCATAAAGATCCGCGTCCCTTTGGTGACAAGGGAGCAGCAGATTTGAACACATGCCCGTACATGATCATTTCCTCGGTATGTCCATAACCATTGTACACCTGAATACGCGTTTGCTTTGTCATAAATATCTTCTAAAGCCGCCCTGTTCCAGTGGGAAATGGCTTTCATTCTTTATTACAAACAGAATGTTTCCTGGATTGTTTGTAAATGAAATTCATACTGGATGACAGAGAAGCGCTTAATTTTGTTTGTGATTAATCCCGTTTCGGGCAATCAGGAAATTGACTATCCGGCTGCAATCAGAGCGTATTTTAAGAAACGTGAGGAAAAATATGCCTTACTGATCCTTGAAAAAAACTGCTGTGTCGCTGATCTAAAGGAGCAGATATTGGCACAACATCCCGATCGTGTCATCGCGGTTGGAGGAGATGGCACCCTTCGGCTGGTAAGCAGCTGCCTGTTGCATACAACCATTCCTGTAGGGATTGTCCCTGCCGGGTCAGCCAACGGAATGGCCAAAGAGTTACGAATGCCGGAGGAGCTGGATGCAGCGCTCGACGTGGTCCTTAACGGCGTTATTCACACCATTCATGCACTAGAGGTGAATGGAGAAATCTGCATTCATCTTTCGGACATTGGTTTTAACGCGTACTTGGTTAAGAAGTTTGATGAACTGCCCAGCCGGGGGATGCTGACCTATGCCAAAGCAGCGTGGCATGCCTTTTGGAATCACGAGAAAATGGACATTTGCTTCCAAACCGATGAAAAAGAAATTCATAGTCAGGCAGCGATGGTCGTCATTGCCAATGGCCGGCAATACGGTACAGGTTTTTTGATTAATCCCGGCGGATCCCTCACCGATAGCCATTTCGAAATCGTCCTAATCAAATCCTACGCAGTCCTGGAAATAGTCAAAATCTGGTTAAGCCGTTTGCCCTGGAATCCACGAAAAATTGAGGTATTCAACGCCACCGCACTCCGCATCCGTTCGCGAAAGAAGGTACATTTTCAGGTAGATGGAGAATATCTGGGTCAAGTACATGAAGTGAAAGCTGAACTTCTGCCTGCGGCTATTCAACTGATTAGTCCGGAAGCCCTCTCTGTCGAAGCAGTTTCCGGTGAAAGCGGATACTCAGGTAAAGCCGAATAAATTCAAACATAAAGCATCCTTTTAAAAGGACCTCGAACCAAATGTCCTCAAAATACCCGAGCGCTTCGGGCAATAGCGTAATGAAGCCAATCGAGAAAATCCATAGGTACAATCGGAAAGGGAACTGAATATAGTAACAGATAAAGGCGGTTTTTTTCTGTAAAAGGTGAGCAATCACCCCACAGCATAACAGAATCCACATGGGAACCATCAGGATAGATTGTACTTTTACTGACAACCGGGCGGACAATTCGTTAAAATGCTGCAGACGGTACCACAGTTCCATGGAAAGGAGGATGCCTGCAATTACATCCAACGCAGCGAACAAGCGAAAAAAAACGTTCATGGATGACAATACTTTTTTAAATGCGCATCCGCCTTCACAGAGCCCATGTGTTTCACATACCAAAAATCCCGACAGGCCCCTTCCACATCTCCCTGCCGGTATTTGCGTAATCCGTCTTCCACCCGTTCCTCCAGCGATTGTTCGGTGATATTCAGCTCCTGTTTAAGCTGGGAAATCCTTCTTTCATATCCCGGATCCTGATCCTGCTCCTTTCTGTTTTTGTAATAATGCATAATGGCCTGTTCCATTTGTAAGCGGTTTTCATACTGCTGTATCGCCATGGCGCGATCTGCCACCCCTTTTTGCTCACATCCATGGCCCGTTATACGGAAGTTGACAGGCAATCGTAGATTCGCAAGGGGATCATGGGCCTTCTCCATCTGCCAATGACCACTGGTCATCCGGACAACCCGGAGGGCCTCCTCATCCAGGTCGGCCATCCCTCCTGAAGCTACTTTCGCCTCTCGCACCATTCCGTTTTCACTTAACCTGAAGGTCACCACGACCGTGCCCTGAATGCAATGGAATTTAGCATAGGGTGGATACACAATCCGTTGCCCCATGAAGTCTTCCAGGCTTCCTTTAAAGACCGGTTCCTGGGCATTTAGCAGGAATGCCAGGAACCATAAGAGGGATGTCAGGAAAATACGCATACTTTAAATATACCTATTTTAGAGGGAAATAGTTTAAAACAAGTCCCACAAACGATCAAATCTTTATTTTCCTTCGGCAAATACATAGAAATAATTATACATCAAATGACAGAACGCGCCCATATTCACAAACAGATGCCAGATTTCATGACTATGGAAGTAGCGGTTGATTGAGGTATCTTTTGCATAAAAATAGGTTCCACTGATATAGAAAAAGCCACCTCCCAACAACCATAAGATCGCTCTCAATGGCATTTGTGTTAGCAACTGATGCCCGAAAGGAATGATCAGACAGCCCATCGCAATGTACACAGCGGTAGACAATGCACTATTTTGCAGTCGATTTAACATTTTTAACGAGCAACCCACGGTTGCAATGAGCCACACCAACCCAAGTAAGATGCTTCCGACCGGCTCTTTAAAAAAGAGCATGGCAGTAGGTGTAAAGGAGCCTGCGATCATGAGGTAAATACAGCAATGATCCATTTTTTGCCATAAGCGGATTGTAGATTCCGTTTTCGGGACACTGTGATAAATGGCGCTTACACTAAAAAGCATCGACATAAAAACCCCATAAATCAGTGCGGCAAGGACCGATTTAGGCGTGGAAGCCTGTAGCCAAAGCAGGTATACGGCTGGCAGGGACAGGATCGCCGGAATGAAATGCGTCAGAAAATTACCCGGTTCCCGGATCACTCCTTTCCTATTGCTCTGCGGCATCTTCCAAATCCTGCCTGTCCTTTGCTATTTTATCAAAAAGCTGATCCATCCGTTCCACATAGGTATTGGTATCATCCACAAAAAAAGTAAGGGTGGGGATCACCCTGGCCTGATGGCGGATTCTCGATCCCAGTTTATAGCGAATTTCGCCCGCATGCGCATTCAGCGTAGCAATTCCCACATTATTCTGACTGGTCTGCAAAAAACTAACATACACTTTTGCCACCCCCAGATCGGGAGACACCCGTACTTTGGTAATGGTGACCAGCGTATTGGGCAAATAAGCTTTTCCTTCTCTTAGAAAAATATCGGCAAGCTCTTCCTGTAGCAGGCCTGCAAACTTCTGTTGTCTTTTACTTTCCATTTCGCTTAGTATAATAAATGATCATAAGGATAGCGGCTGATGTGTGCTGTCTTTACCTTGTCGTATAATAATTGCTTAAACTCTTCTATATTCTCTTTCCTAGAGGCCGATATAAAAATAGCCGGGGCATTGCTCCTTCCCATCCAGCTCTGCTTAAAATCGGCCAGTGTTAAAGGAACCGCTTCGGCCTCTTCTGTAGCTTCTTCCATCGCCGGAGAAACATAGGCGTCAATTTTATTAAAAACCATGATGGTATCCTTATCTCTGGCACCTAAGTCCTTCAGAGTTTCGTTTACGGTATCAATCTGATCTTCGAAATTCGGATGTGAAATATCGACTACATGAATGAGAATATCTGCTTCCCTTACTTCATCGAGGGTGGATTTAAAACACTCTACGAGATGATGAGGCAGTTTACGGATAAATCCGACGGTATCCGATAGCAGAAAAGGTAGATTTTCGATCACCACCTTCCTTACAGTGGTATCCAATGTGGCAAAAAGCTTGTTTTCGGCAAACACATCCGACTTTGCCAACATATTCATGATCGTAGATTTACCAACATTGGTGTATCCCACAAGGGCTACACGGATCAGCTGATTCCTGTTTTTACGTTGAGTTTCATTCTGACGGTCGATGAGTTTTAACCGTTCTTTCAAGAGCGTGATCTTATCCAGGATCATCCGACGGTCACTTTCAATCTGGCTCTCCCCAGGACCCCTCATCCCAATCCCCCCCTTTTGACGTTCAAGGTGAGTCCATAAGCGTGTCAGCCGGGGCAACAGGTATTGAAGCTGTGCCAATTCCACCTGCGTCTTCGCCTGGGCCGTTTTTGCTCTTCCGGCAAAAATATCCAGAATCAGGTTACTTCGATCGAGGATCTTAATCTTCAGTGCTCGCTCTATATTGCGTAATTGGGAAGGCGATAATTCATCATCAAATACGACCATGTCAATCTCTTCAGCAACAATATAGGCATGAATCTCTTCCAATTTACCTGTTCCTACAAACGTAGCGCGATCAGGCCGTTGCATTCTTTGTGTAAAGACCTGTTCCACCTGTCCACCGGCAGTCTCTACCAGAAAGGCCAGTTCCTCTAAATACTCTTTCGTTTGTAATGGGCTTTCGCCGGGGCCAATCACCCCTACTAACACTGCCCGTTCTGGTTTTAGTGCGGTATCAAAAAATTTTTGTTTTCCCATGAAATTTGCTTCAAATATACAAAGTTTCGTCCAGTTGCTGTTATCCCACTATTCGCTCCTCCTCTGATCCCGCTGGTCTTTGCCGTTTTTTGTGTATCCGCCCCTGGCAAATAGTGCTCTTCATTAAAACCCCGGACGGGCCGCTTTGTTTAGATGATGAAGTCTTTCCCCTTGTACGCTGTCCTTTCTCCCGGGGGTATTTATCTTATTTCCTTCGAAAAAAGACGCATGGCCTCCCCCGGTTGTTCATGCTTCATAAAATTCTCTCCTATCAGAAAGCCATCAAAGCCAGCTTCTTTTAATCGTTTTACATCCGATGGATCCTGAATGGCGCTCTCGGTGATCTTCAGAAAGTGGTCCGGAATGTGATTCACCAACTCAAAGGAAGTTTCCAGACGGACCGTGAAATCGGCTAAATTCCGGTTATTTACCCCGACAGCATGCACTTCAGCACACAGGTGTTTCTGCAACTCATTCAGGGAATGAACTTCTAACAAAACGTTTAAGCCTAGTTCTCGAGCTCTAGCGGCCAGGTTTTTCAATTGCGCAGGGGTTAAAATTGCCGCGATCAACAATACAATATCTGCCCCCCAGGCCTTTGCTTCCCATAACTGATACTCTTCAATGACAAAATCCTTTCTCAGCAGAGGAACCTGGTTCACGCTTCGTGCAAGGATCAGGTCTTCAGCACTCCCCCCGAAAAAGGCCGTATCCGTCAGTACGGAAATAGCGGAAGCTCCTGCCGCCGCATACGCCTGCGTAATTTCATCTACCTGTGCCTGTTCGTGTATCCATCCTTTCGATGGAGACCTTCTTTTAAACTCCGCAATGATGCCATTGCGCTGGGGATCTTTCAGAAAATCGGCCAGCAAGAGGGGTTTCCTGTCAAACAATACCTGCTTTTCCAGGTCATTAAAAGATACCCTGTTCTGAGCAGCCTTGACCTCTTCCTTCTTTTGGGCAACAATGCGATCCAGTATATTCATGATTTTCATTTATAGCATTAACCAATTCTTCATCATTCTTTTTCCTTCGGGAGTAAGGACACTTTCGGGGTGAAATTGGACCCCGCAAAGTGCATATTGACGGTGTCTGAGAGACATTATCTGTCCTTCTTCATCCAGAGAAGTCACCACGAAACAATCTGGTAAGGTTGCAGGGTCTACCACCCAGGAATGATAGCGACCCACCTCAATCGGCTGAGAACAGCCTTCAAACAATGGTTCCGGGTTATCCGTTAACCGGATGGGAGTAGACAACCCGTGCATGGGTCGGCCTAAATTAATCAGCTGCCCTCCAAAAGCTTCAGCGATGGCTTGTTGTCCAAGACATACACCCATCATTTTTTTTGTAGCTCCATAGGTCTTAATGACTTCCAGTAACCAGCCCGCTTCCTGCGGGATACCCGGTCCGGGAGAGAGCACGATCTGTTGAAAGGAATCTACATCTTCCAATCGAAACTTATCGTTCCTCCAAACCACTACTTCATAGCCCAGTTCTTGGATCAAATGCACCAGGTTATAGGTAAAACTATCGTAGTTGTCAATAATTAAAACAGTATTTTCGGTCATCGTATTTATGGGTATAAAATTGAAATGCAGGAGAATCAGATTTGTGTCGCCGACTGAATGGCTTTACGAAGTGCTGCGATTTTGTTATTTACTTCATTTAGTTCACTTTCGGGGATGGAATCGGCGACAATTCCGGCTCCCGCCCGGTAATGGAGGTGGTTATTTTTACTCATGAAAGTCCGGATCATGATGGCATGGTTAAAATCTCCATTGAAACCCATATAGCCCAGTGCTCCGCCATAAAAATTCCTTCCAAGGTTTTCGTATTCATCCAGCAATTGCATCGCTTTGTATTTCGGTGCCCCGCTAAGGGTGCCTGCAGGGTACGTATCTGCAACCACTTTAAACGGAGGTGTACCGACCTGAATTTTTCCGCTGACTTTCGACACCAGGTGAATTAAGTGGGAATAGTATTGAACTTCTTTAAATGATTTCACGGTCACCTCCTCACAATGGCGGCTAAGGTCATTTCGCGCAAGATCTACCAGCATCACATGCTCCGCACTCTCTTTTGGATCTGCCTCCAACTTCCTGGCCATTGCCAGGTCTTCTTCCTGATTTCCACTTCGCTTAAAAGTCCCTGCTATAGGGAAGATGCTGGCTTCCTGTTGATGGATCGTAATCTGCGCCTCGGGAGAGGAACCAAAAAGTTTAAACGTTCCATAGTCAAAATAGAAAAGGTAAGGAGAGGGGTTGATCGATCTTAAACACCGGTACACATTAAATTCGTCCCCTTTAAATGCCTGTGAAAAGGCCCTGGAAGGCACAATCTGAAAAACATCTCCTCTAAAAATATGCGTTTTCATTCGTTCGACCAGGTCCATAAATTCCTGATCAGTCAGGTTTGACCTTTCCTCTCCCTCCAACTGGAAGTGATATGCCGGAAAATTTTTATTTTGAATGAGGTATTCCAGTTTGCTCAGATCCTCGTCCGTATCTCCATCAAAGCTATTCTTAAAGATGGTCACTTCATTTTTAAAATGATCAATGGCAATGATGTATCGGTACACGTGGTATTGCAGCTCCGGAATCCGATCTTCTTCGGGGCAATGACCTTCCAGGCGGATATCTTCAAAATAAGGAACGGCATTCCAGGTAAAATAACCGAACAAGCCGCTGGAGATATGCTTTGTCGCTAAAGGAGAATCCGACAACTCGAAACGTCTGGTGAAATTGCTGATCTCAGCACTCAGATCAAAAGATGTTTTTGTTTCGGTGGAACCGTCTGGATAATAACTGCTCAATGCTCCGTTCCTTAATTGGATCCCTGCTACCGGTTCAGCACATACGTAGCTGGTTGCATTCTCGCGGCTATGATAGTCGGCACTCTCTAAAAGAAGGGCATTTGGGAAAATATCACGCAGCCGAAGGTAGATGCTTACGGGAGTGGTGGTATCGGCCAGTCTTGTTTTGGAATAAGTATGGATTTTATAAGTATTCATGTGCTCAATTAAAAATAAAAAACCCGGCGTCGGTCGACGTCGGGTTTAATAAATGTGGTTTAGGGTTTAGGTTGATAAACTATAAGGTACACATCGCAACGACATCATTCTTTTCAGAAGTGCTACGCCAAAGCCATGTATGTATAGTGTTAATCATCGTAAAGCAAAAATATAGAAAAAGTTAAAAAAACAAAATATTTTAATTTTTTTACAATTCCATTCTCAGATATGCGTTTATATTAATTCGGCCTTTGTTATTCGGGTTAGGAGATACCAAAGAATGAACGGCTCGCGTCGTATTTCACCATCATGGAAATGGATAACAGAATGAGGGCGAGTCCCAATCCAAAGAAAATGGCGATATTTTTATGCTTCGCCACGCTGTCGGCAACTTTTTTGGATTTTGAGTTCCCAATGGTGATCAATACAATGGCGAGGACCATCACGGCTATATGTTCCATTTTCCAATAACGAACAATTGCTTCAGAGGAAGCTATTTTTGTCAATGGGCTTAGAAAATAAAGTACCAGTCCAAATACCAGCTGGATGTGCGCGCTGATCAATGTGAATACATTCAGCTTGCGGTTCGCTTCCGTATAAGGCTGTTTTCCAAACCAGCCACTCAGGGCTTTTACCAAAGCGACCACTAACAGGATTAAAACGATGTACCTCCAGCCAGAGTGTGCACTTTTTAAGATCTGATACAAATTCATAAAGTTTCTTTTTTTTCAAAAGTAACAAATTAATCTGCTCTCTATCCCCCTTCCTTTTACAGGAAAAACTAATTTATAATCTTTCTTAATAAGCTTAGCAACAGAAAAACATCCGGACTTGCCGATTTTTTTATGTAAAATGTAAGTTAAGCTGCTAATAAATCCTTATTTATTCGATAGATTTATTGGAAATAATTTAAATATCCTTTTATGAAGAGAACTTTACTAACGCTGTTGTTGGTATTTTCTACTGTTTTTTTATTTGCGCAGCAAACGTATCCTGTGAATGGCTCTCACGATGTGAGACAGGGACAGTATGCGTTTATCAATGCGAACATCGTAGTCAATACCAATCAAACGATCAACAATGGGACTTTGTTGATTAAGAATCAAGTCATTCAGTCGGTAGGGACTGGCTTAGCTGTACCTAAAGGTTACGTAGTCATTGATTTAAAGGGAAAATATCTTTACCCTTCCTTGATCGATGCTTTTACTTCTTACGGGGTTGCTGAGCCACAGCGCGGGGCAACCGGTTTTGGGGGCGCCCGCCAGTCGATTTTTACCTCGACCAAGAAAGGGGCTTACAACTGGAACGAAGCCATCCGTCCGGAAACGGAAGTAAAAAACATTTTTAGCATCGATAGCCGGAAGGCGGATGATCTCCGTAAAATTGGTTTCGGAAGCGTGCATGTAATCCACCGGGACGGCATTGCAAGAGGAACCTCCTCGGCTGTTACGCTCAGCGACGCAGGCGAAAACCTGGTGATGCTAAAAGAACAAACCGCTGCCAATTATTCGTTCAATAAAGGAACATCTTCTAATGATTATCCGACGTCTTTAATGGGTTCGATTGCCCTCTTGCGTCAAACTTACCTGGACGCCAGCTGGTACAAAAACCAGAGGGAAGAGTTTAATATCTCTCTGGAAGAGTTCAATAAACAACAGGGCTTGCCCCAACTATTTGAAGCCGATGGCTGGCAGAATATCCTCCGTGCTGACAAAATCGGAAAAGAATTTGGCAAACAATACATTATTAAATCCAATGGCGATGAGTATCAACGCATCGATGCGGTAAAAGCAACTGGAGCCAGCCTCATTATTCCTTTAAACTTTGCAAAGGCCTACGATGTAGAGGATCCTGCGAACGCAAGAAGCGTCAGTCTTGCGCAAATGAAAGCCTGGGAAATGGCTCCTGGCAATCCATCAGCTCTCGAAAAAGCGGGCATTTCTTTTGCCTTAACCGCTTTTGGCCTGGACAATGCGCGCGAATTCTGGCCCAACCTCATCATTGCTATCCAAAATGGGCTGAGTGAAAAACAAGCCCTTTCTGCCTTAACCGATATTCCCGCGAAATTATTGGGCATTCAGGATAAAGTGGGTAGTCTTGAAAAAGGCAAACTGGCCAATTTTCTGATTACTTCCGGCCCGATCTTTAAATCCGGCAATGTGATCTATGAAAACTGGGTACAGGGAAAACGGTTCGTTGTCACTAAAATGGACGTGACGGATTTACGCGGTACTTATGCCCTAAAAGTGGATGGGCTTGGAGAGCTGACCCTCAAAATTGCTGGCACTGCTACTCAAAACAATGCCAGCATTGAACGGAGTGGTGCAGACAGCGTAAAAGCCACTGCCAGCTTTAACCGCCAGGGAGACTGGGTAAGCATCCAGTTTAATCTTCGTAAAAATCCGGCAGGGGAGGTTCGCCTGAGCGGTTACCTGAATGGGGCTTCCCCTCTCAGCTTTCAGGGAGAATCGGCCCTCCCTAATGGGGCCGAAGGCAAATGGAGCGCCAGCCTAAAAGATTCCTTTAAAGAACCTGCAAAAAAAGAGGAAGAAAAACCCACACTCGCAACTAGCGGAACCCTTCTTTTCCCATTTACCTCTTTCGGCCATCAAACAGCCCCCAAGGCGGAAAACGTATTATTGAAAAACGCGACAGTTTGGACCAATGAAAAAGAAGGCATTCTTCCTAACGCCGATGTATGGATTGAGAATGGCAAAATCAAAGCCGTAGGAAAAAATCTGTCTGCAGGAAACGCGCGGATTATTGACGCTACCGGCAAACATGTCACTGCCGGAATCATTGACGAACACTCGCACATTGCCATCACAGGCGGGGTGAATGAAGGGGCTCAATCTTCTTCTTCGGAGGTGCGCATTGGGGATGTTGTCAATTCAGAAGATGTAAACATTTACCGCCAGCTAGCCGGAGGAGTAACCACTTCTCAATTATTGCACGGTTCTGCCAACCCTATTGGCGGACAATCTCAACTCATCAAACTTCGTTGGGGCAAGCTGCCCGAAGAGTTAAAGTTTGCAGGAGCGGATGGCTTCATCAAATTTGCACTCGGGGAAAATGTGAAACAAAGTAATTTTGGAACAGGGCAACGTTTCCCGGTTACCCGTATGGGAGTAGAGCAAACGTTTGTAGATCATTTTACCAGAGCGAAAGAATACCAGGCGGCACTGGCCGTTAAAGGCAACAATGTACGGAGAGACCTGGAGTTAGAGGCATTGGTCGAGATCTTAAACAACAAACGTTTCATTACTTGTCACTCCTACGTCCAATCAGAAATCAATATGCTTATCCATGTGGCCGACAGCTTGGGTTTCAAGATTAACACTTTTACCCACATTCTGGAAGGCTATAAAGTAGCAGATAAGATGAAAGCACACGGCATTCATGCTTCTACCTTCTCTGACTGGTGGGCATACAAATACGAGGTGGCTGAGGCCATTCCCTACAATGGAAAAATCATGCACAATGTAGGCATTACCACCGCTTTTAACAGTGACGATGCCGAGATGGCGCGTCGTCTGAATCAGGAAGCAGGAAAAGCGGTACTTTATGGAGGGGTATCTGAAGAAGATGCCTTGAAATTAGTGACTTTGAACCCTGCCAAAATGCTTCACATCGATGATAAGGTAGGCAGTATCAAAGCTGGGAAAGATGCCGACCTGGTTATATGGTCTGAAAATCCGCTATCCATTTATGCCAAGGCTGAGAAAACCTTCGTAGAAGGCATCGCTTACTGGGATATTGAAAAGGATGAAGTGATCCGTAAAGACCAGCAAAGCGAGCGCGCCCGCTTAATTCAAAAAATGATAGAAAGTAAAAACAAGGGAGGTCGTACACAACGTCCGGTTAGCATTGCGCCAACCCTTTACCACTGTGAATCAGAAAGTGATTTTTATGGTGATTTCAATGAAATTTCGGAAGGAGGTCATGTTCATGAATAAGATTTTTTTACCGCTGATTGCCCTCTGCATGAGCGCTGCATCGGCATTTTCTCAAGCCACTATTTCTCCTGCCAAGCCACAGGATAAAAAGATCATTATTATGGGTCCGACGGTCCATGTAGGAAATGGTCAGGTGATTCAAAATGGCTATGTAATCTTTGAAAAAGGGAAAATTACTGGGGTTGGAGATGCCACCACCGCAAAATTTGACATGAGCAATGCGACGGTCGTTCAGGCACCTGGCAAACATGTCTACCCTGGCTTCATTGCTCCGATCACCAATCTTGGCTTAACCGAATTCGAATCGGTAAAAGCTACGCTTGATTTTAGAGAAATCGGCAATTTAAATCCGCACATTCGCTCCATTGTAGCATACAATACTGATTCGAAGGTTCCCGCGACTTTAAGAAGCAACGGGGTATTGATGGCGCAGATTACTCCACAGGGAGGAACCATTGCCGGCTCTTCTTCGGTCGTACATTTGGATGCCTGGAATTGGGAAGATGCTGCCTTACGGATAGATGATGCCATTCATGTAAACTGGCCCGCCGTTCCGCGCATCACCGGAGGAATGTTTAACCGGACAGGGTTTTCGGTGGAGGCCTTGCAGGAGCGTGCGCAGAGTGCCATTGCTGAGCTTCACTCCTTTTTTGAGGAAGCAAAAGCCTATGCTGAAGCCCCTTCTGCCGTGACCAACGCCCGTCTGGCAGCCATGACCAATGTGTTTAAAGGAAGAAGTCGGCTGTTTATAACTGCTAATTCTCAAAAGGACATTGTGGCTGCTGTGAATTTTGCTAAAAAATACCAGCTGAAGCCAGTCATTGTGGGCGGTAGTGAGGCTTACCTTGTCAGCAATTTCCTCAAAGAAAACGAGGTTCCTGTCATTGTAGGAAAACCCCATGCGCTTCCTTCCAATCTGGATGACGATGTGAATATGCCCTACAAAAACACCGCCAGATTGATCAATGACGGGGTAATGGTGGTCATCAGCATCGACGGGTACTGGCAACAACGCAACCTCCCGTTTATGGCCGGGACCGCCGCTGCTTGGGGACTTAGCAAAGAGCAGGCCCTGCAAACCATCACACTTAACACGGCAAAAGTTTTAGGGGTGGATCACCTTGCCGGAAGCATTGAGGTGGGAAAAGACGCGACGCTGTTCATCTCTGCCGGAGATGCCCTGGACATGAAATCAAATCTAGTTGAACAGGCCTTTATTCAAGGCAGGTCGATTAACCTCGACAATCTTCACAAACAACTGGATAAAAAATTCAGCGATAAGTACGGAATTAAATAAGTGCTCCTTTCTGATTGGAAAGCACTGCTCTTCATTCAATTCCCCCAAAAGATTACTTTTGGGGGAATTTTTTGCTTAAACAAAAAAAGCGATTCCGTTGGAACCGCTCTTCACTAACTTATTTTCTAAAAAACTGGCTGTTGGGGAAGGAGTCGAACCTTCAAGGGGTAGTTAGCTACAATTCAAAAATTAATTTGTGGTCAACCCATAAATTGCGTTTGTCCCATGATCCCCACCACCGAGACAAGGAGGTGTGTCTGCCAATTTCACCACCCAACATAATCAATCAGGATAAAAAACAGATTTTGGTTTGTTAGTTTCATTAAAAAATCGTATATTTCTTAATCCTTGATGGCTGTAGGGGAAGGAGTCGAACCTTCATAGAGTAGTTGTACCGTTACCGGCTTTCCCGAATTCTCTACCACCGAGACAAGGAGGTGTGTCTGCCAATTTCACCACCCTACAGAATAACAACAAATTTTAAAGAACAATCCCTTTTTGTTATTTGCTTGATACAAATATACGTCAAACCCTAAATATGTTGCAAATTTTTTAATCATTTAATTTAATTTTTAATAAATTTTCAACACATAAATAAAAACATTGCCAAATAGAAAAATTATGCTCAAAAAAGAAACTCAAAATTTAGAAATTGATAACCTCGACATTCAGATTCTTACCCAGTTAATGCAAAACGCGACGAAAGCCTATACCGAAATCGCAAAAGAATTGATCATTTCGGGGGGTACCGTTCATGTACGCATGAAAAAACTGGCCGACATGGGCATCATTAAAGGGTCCCACCTGATCATTGATCCGAAGAAGGCTGGATATGACATTACTGCTTTTTTAGGAATTTACCTCGAGAAAGGCTCTCTCTATAAAGATGCCGTTGAACAATTAAGCAAGATCAAAGAAGTCGTTGAACTCCATTACACCACCGGCGCCTATAGCATGTTTGCAAAAATCACCTGCCGGGATACAGACCACCTCCGCCATGTCCTAAATGAGGAGATACAGGCAGTCAAAGGGATCCAGCGAACTGAAACGCTCATTTCACTGGAAGAAAGTATCAAAAGACAAATTGAACTGGGTTAACTCCTAAAAAGGTGGAACTAGGATTTAAACATTCCTTTTAGTCGCGCGAGTTTTTCCTTAAATTCCTGTTCACCTCCTCCTTTTACATCGGTGACAGAGTTACGGGAGTCATTTCGTTCGTTGGCATAAGGCGCTTTGTCCCTGGTCTTTTTATTTTGTCTGGCTGGCTCAGGATTGACCTTCATGGTTAAGGAAATTCGCTTACGGGCAATGTCCGTTTCCACTACCCTCACTTCCACTACCTGCCCCACTTTCACTACATCGGCAGGATTGGCGACATACTGATAAGCCATCTGACTGGTATGTACCAGACCATCCTGATGCACACCAATGTCTACAAAAGCACCGAAGTTAGTAATGTTAGTGACAATGCCTTTTAAGGTCATGCCTTCCCGGAGGTCCTCTATCCGGTTCACACCGTCTGCAAAGGCAAACGCTTCAAATTGCTCTCTTGGATCACGCCCTGGTTTTGCCAGTTCTTTCAAGATGTCTTGTAAAGTGGGTAATCCGACCTCCTCGCTGATATACGCGTTTAATTGAATTCGCTGGCGCAGCGAAGCGTCTTCCATCAATTGCTTCACCTGACAACCCAGATCAGTCGCCATTCTGCGAACCAGCGCGTACCTTTCCGGATGCACCCCACTCGCGTCCAGAACTTCTTTGGCATGACGAATTCTTAAAAAGCCTGCCGCCTGCTCAAAGGCTTTATCTCCTAAACGGGGAACTTTCCGCAAACTCTCCCTACTTTTAAAAGGCCCATTTTCCTGACGGTATTGAATAATATTTGCTGCCAACCGCTCTCCCAAGCCTGACACATAGGCCAGAATCTGCCTTGATGCGGTATTGAGTTCAACGCCTACGGCATTTACACAACTCATTACTGTGTCATCCAGGCTCTGCTGAAGTTTGCGCTGGTCAACATCGTGCTGATATTGCCCTACACCGATCGATTTGGGGTCAATTTTCACCAATTCTGCCAGCGGATCCATTAAACGGCGCCCGATAGAAACTGCTCCTCTCACCGTCACATCGTGATCAGGAAATTCTTCCCTGGCGACAGCCGACGCAGAATAAATAGAAGCCCCGCTTTCATTCACCATGACCACCGTGATACCAGCAAGGTGCTGATTCCGGACAAATGTTTCCGTTTCTCTTCCGGCGGTCCCATTGCCAATCGCAATCGCTTCTACTTCATACTTCTCACATAATTGAGTTAATTTCCACGCAGCATCTTTCAGAGAAGCCGCTCCCTGATGGGGGAAAATAGTGGTATTCTCCAGTAAATTTCCTTGCCTGTCTAAACATACCACCTTACATCCTGTTCTAAACCCCGGATCAATGGCCAGCACCTGTTTTTGCCCCAGGGGAGCAGCCATTAGCAACTGACGGGCATTCCCTGCAAAAACTTTGATTGCTTCTTCGTCTGCTTTCTGCTTCGAAAGTGTCCGGTATTCCGTTTCCATAGCCGGCCGCAGCAGGCGTTTATAGCTGTCCTCCAGCGCTTGTCGCACCTGTCCTGCAGCAGCATTTTCCGCCTTAATAAACTGCTTCTCCAGCAATTCAAGAGCCTCCGCATCGGGAGGAAGAACCTCCACCTTCAGAAAACCTTCTTCTTCTCCTCTACGCATGGCAAGCACCCGGTGAGAAGGAGCTGACTTAGCGGCCTCTTCCCATTCAAAATAATCCTTATACTTTATTCCTTCCTGTTCTTTCCCTTTACTAACGGACGACCTATAACGGGCTTTCTGCTCGAAATAGCGTCTCATCCGTGTCCGCGCTTCGGTGTCCTCACTCATCCTTTCCGCAAGAATATCTCTGGCTCCTGCCAGTGCATCCTCTACCGTATTCACGCCCAGTTCCGCATTTAAAAAAGCCCTAGCGATCATTGCCGGCGAATCCTTCTCCTGTCTGAACAATTGCTGCGCCAGCGGTTCCAATCCTTTTTCCCGTGCCACTGAAGCCCTGGTTTTCCGCTTAGGCCGGAAAGGGAGATACAGATCTTCCAGGTGACCCAGCGTATTGGCGGCACGCAGCGCTTTCTCCAGCTCAGAGGTTAAAGTTCCGCTGTCGGCCAACGTCTTTAAAATGACTTCTTTTCGTTTGTCGAGCTCTCTTAATGCCATTAACTGATCTCTCACTGCGGTTAATTGCACTTCATCCAGCCCTCCGGTGATTTCTTTCCGGTACCGCGAAATAAAAGGGATCGTCGCCCCTTCGTCCAACAGTTGGGCGGAACGCTCCACCTGCAAAAGCCGGATAGATAAAGCCTGAGCGATTTGTTGGAAATGAGTTTGCATAGTCATGAAATGTTGAAAAGGAAACAGAAGGAGCGCAACAGCACCCTATGATTTCGACAAAAGCATATTTCAAAAAAAATCCCACCGGAAAGTGGGATCATTCTATCAGTTTGTTTAAGACCAATTACTTGGCAACGTACATTACTTCTTTTACTGCCTTCACTACCTTTTCGGCGTTTGGAAGACTGGCCGCAATAAGTGTTGGCGCATAAGGAAGCGGGACGTCCGCACAGGTAATTCTCAATACAGGTGCATCCAGATGGTCAAAAGCGTTTTTCTGTACATTGAAAGCGATTTCCGAAGAAATTGATGCCAGTGGCCACGCTTCCTCTACAACCACCAGACGGTTCGTTTTCTTTACGGATTCGATGATGGTCGCATAGTCGATGGGTCTGACCGTACGAAGATCAATCACCTCTGCGTTGATTCCTTCTTTGGCCAGCTCTTCTACTGCCGGATTTACCACACGGGTTAACATCTTCCCAAAAGTCACAATGGTGACATCTGACCCCTGTTTTACCACGTTGGCCTTACCTAACTCAATGTAATATTCTTCCTGAGGCACGTCTCCTTTATCTCCATACATCACTTCCGACTCCATGAAAATTACCGGATCCGGATCAAGAATCGACTGTTTTAGCAAGCCTTTAGCATCGTAAGGCGTAGAAGGTACCACCACCTTTAACCCAGGACAATTCGCATACCAATTTTCAAAGTTTTGAGAGTGCTGTGCCGCTAACTGACCCGCATTTCCCGTAGGGCCACGGAATACGATAGGCACGGAAAACTGCCCTCCACTCATGGAGAGAATTTTAGCAGCCCCATTAATGATTTGGTCAATGGCCACAAGGGAGAAATTAAAAGTCATGAATTCTACGACCGGGATTAATCCGTTCATTGCCGCTCCAACACCAATTCCTGCAAAACCTAATTCTGCAATCGGTGTGTCAATCACACGTTTGTCTCCAAACTCATCCAGCATTCCCTGGCTCACTTTATAAGCACCATTGTATTGCGCCACTTCTTCACCCATTAAAAAGATGTTTTCATTTTTGCGCATTTCTTCGCTTAAAGCTTCACGTAGTGCTTCTCTAAATTGAATTTCTCTCATTGATTTATCAAAATAAGTGAGGACAAATATAACTATTGTCTTGAAATTTTAAAGCGTGTTTTGTGTACAAAGGACACGCAAAAAGAATCCCACAGAACAATGTTTCTCTTCCATAAAAAATCTGCAAATTAAATTTTCAAAAGAAGAACAAAAAGGATGAATATCTCCTTCACACCACCGTAATTATCTCATTTTTTACAAAAATCAGGCAAAATGTCTGCTCTTTTTAAGCGCCCTTCAGGGGATCTCTTGTCCAAAATGGAGGATATTCCCGTTGTTATCCAATATGGAGAATTGCCTCATCTTCCAGGGCATATCTTTTAATTGCCCTTCGGGATGGATAATACCGAATGGCTCATAAACCGCATAAAGAGCATCTATTTCCGTAACATGCAGGTAACAACCGGTATTCTTGGGAATTGACTCGTCCTGGGTGGGCCACAGATGAATCTGAATGGCGTCCCTGCTGAAGATGAGATAGCCATCCCAGTCAGAATGAAAAGTAAAGCCCAATTTTTCCGTATAAAAAAGGATGGTCTCTGCCGTATTCAACGCGGCTAAAATAGGTACTGCTGCTGTTAACATAAAATTGATTTTAAAAAGAGGGTGTTTTTTTGTAAAACTCCGTATCGACATGTCTTCCTTCAAAAAACAGGGTTGCTTTTTCTGCCCTTTCAAGCCGATACCCCTCCCGGAGAAGCACCTTTTTAGAGTTCTCATTTTCAGGGTCAATGCGGGCTTCCAGATAGGTTAGTTTTAATTCTTCAAAACTATAGGTTTCTACGAGTCGAATCGCTTCCCGCGCATACCCTTTGCCCCAGGAGGACGGACGAAGCATATAGCCCAGCTCAGCCCCTCTTTTTTCTCTGTAAATCGCCACCAAACCGATCATTCCAATCAGACAGCTTTCTTCCTCCTGCAAAGCAATCGCCCAGTTAATAGCACTGCCTTCCTTTTGGCTCCTCCAGATATTGTCCATGTGCTGTAGCGCCTCTTCGGCGCTTTTTGCCCGGGGACGGGGGATGTACTTCATTGCCAGTTCATCGCCTCTTAATAACTGCATGTTGCTCACATCCGCAGGAGTTACTTCCCTAAGCACCAAACGCTCTGAGAACAGTGTCGGAAAGGGATTAAAACGAAGATGCATGTCATCGGTTGTTTGCATGTTTTCTTGTCTTTATACCTCAAACAGGGTTTTATAAATAGAATAGTCATAGTTGGACGATTCCAAACTTAACTGAAAAGGGATTTCCTCATTGAAAAGTTCCGCTACTTTTTTGCGAAGTTCTTCCAGAAAAAGCGGTTTGATTTCTGCCAGGTAATCGTCCTTAAGCACCTGACGTCCTGAGCGAAAATGAACATTTCCGTCTGCCATGGTTTTCACCACAAAAAGCTGAGGCTCTACCCCCTCTTTAGCCGCTTGCTTTTCATACGTAAAGGTATAGATCAGGGTTTGTATAAATGCTTTATTGATGTGTCTCCCATTCGTATCGAAAAGCTTCTCAATGGAAGAAAAGGTCAGCTTATCGCTCCCGGTTTTATAGTCTATGATGCGAGTCACACCACCTTTCTCATCGATCCTGTCGATGATTCCTGCCAATTGAATGCGCTCCGGTTTCCCATTCAACTCAAAATCAAGAAAGGCGCTCACCTTTTGTTCTAATTTATGGATCACGAATGGCGCATCGGCCTCATCTCGATCGAGGATGATTCCGGCGTAGGCCTGTACAATGGCCAGCACTACTTTCTGCATTCCG
Source organism: Pedobacter sp. (assembly GCA_037190785.1). Taxonomy (GTDB): domain Bacteria; phylum Bacteroidota; class Bacteroidia; order Sphingobacteriales; family Sphingobacteriaceae; genus Pedobacter. Next base: position 497,544 of record JBBCJN010000003.1, read on the forward strand.
GAATATTCAAACGTACTTTCTTCACGATTGGTCATCACTTTATTAAAAGCCTTTGGAATCATGACAGGCAATTCCCTTCTGCGTTCGCGGATCCATGCCTGACTGACCTCTTTCCCTTCCTGTGCTTTATAAAAATAATCCATGGTCTGATGAAGAATGGAACCCACCTGATTGGCCTCAATCACGGCCGACACCTCTTCCGGTTCTTTAATTTCGGCGATGTACTTAAAGAAAAAATCAACGGGATTGGCAATGTACTGCGTAAGTGCAGAAGGGGATAAAGACCGTTCACCACTCAGGTAACGTCCCAGCGCGGCCCGAATTAACGGATGTTTTTTATCAACCGTTAGCATTCCGGTGTATGCTGCACTAATGGGTAAGCGAAGATGGTGGTAATGAAAATCAAAAGAACTCTCGTATTCCAATTGCCGGGCTATACGACTTACCTCCCCACTGTTGCGCTCATCGGTCAAGCTATTATACACAAAACTGATTTTTCTGGCTCTTTGCAACAACCGATAAACCATGTAAGAAGAAATAGCGTCCAGGTTTTCCAAGACGGGTAAACCGAAGGCCCTACGGATGCTGTCTGGAATAAAACTATTCCCTATCGTTGTTTTGGGGATGATTCCTTCATTGAATCCCAAAAAGATAACCTCTTCAAAATTGAGATTTCTACTTTCCAACAAGCCCATCACCTGGATACCGTCTAAGGGATCTCCGCTCAGAGGGACAGCGATTGACTGCAAGGCTTTACTTAACAACTGACGAACGAAATAAAGCTCTTCCTCCCCAATCCGGTCTTCCAATACATCATTCATCCGGGTCAATTCTTCGATGGTCTTAACAAATAAATCGGCGTCTATCTTTTTAAGTGTTCCCTGTCCCGATAACCTAGACAGCAGGGAATGCAGGATGTCTAGTAAGGCCGGGATCAGAGCGTCTGGTCGACGCACCAGCTTAAAAAACCGTGTAAAAATCCCTCCCTGCTTCAGAAGTCTTTCTTCCTCGATATGAATGACATTTTCCCGGAGGAGTGCAGTCTGAATATTGGCCTTTAAACGCGTACTTAATCCGGTAAGTGGATGTGTCACAAACGCAGCCAGCGTAGCGTAGGTGACTTTCCCTTCTTCGAAAAGCTCTTTTTGAGCAGTGAGCCACAGATCGGCCAACCCGTATACGGTAGATCCCGAGAGCGCAAAACCCATGGTCACATTCAGATTTAGATGATCCTCTATGGTTTGCAATACGGGGAGCAGGAGGCTTTCATCTGCCAGAATAATGGCTATCCCTGATCCTTGTGTAGCGGCATGAGGAGGCACTACCTGATGCAGTATTTTAGCTTGTGCGGTATGCCCCTGTACCTCGTAAACATGTGCCTCATGCTTCTCCGAACGAAAATAGTGAGCAGAGGTTTCAAAGGCGTTTTTCAACCCCAATTGTCTAAGATTCTTTCTTAGAAACAGGCCCGCTTCCTGCAATTCATCATTTAGGTAATACTCATCTGTGTCAAAATAAAACAAGGCTTTGCCCGATTCCTGAAGCCTGGTGAATACAGTTGCTTCTGCACGAGTCAGCGCATTAAAACCTACAAAAATGATCTGCGAACCCTCATAAGATTGTATAAAACCCAGGGAATCAAGATCGCTCATGGCCAGTCTTCGATATACCTGTCCGTTAGTGAGGCTATTTTGTTGAAAAAGTGCCTCGTGAAACCGATGATAAAGCAGTGGCATACGTCGCCACATCCGGATAAAAAGTTCCTGCTGCTTCTGGTGCTTTCCCTCGGTATAAGATTGCCAGAATTGAGCTAAAAAAGTGTATTGCTCAGGCGTCAGGTAGTCAAATTGCTGGGCAATCAAAGCCACATCTTCCATTTCACGGTAAACTTTATTCGCATCCACCAGGTCATTGTCTATTTGTGCGAAGTCACTCAGAATGACTTTTGCCAAAGGAAAAAACTGACTGCTTTTCACCGGATGGAGTCCTTCCTCCGACAATAATTGATTGTATACCGTTAACAAAGTGAAGAATTGCTGATAGAAATCGGCCACCTGCTCATTCAAAGACTTGCTGAAGAATTCCTGAATGGTGAAAATAGAGGGGCTGAAAAAAGGTTTCTGAAGACGGTCTGCCAGGTACTTTCGAAGGTAAGTTGCTGGGCGGTTATTATTAAATACGATAGCACATTGAGCGAGCTTATCCCCAAAGCGATCAATCAAGTCTTCTGCTACATCCTTTAAAAACGGATTCATCATTTCTTTATTTTTTAACTCTGGGGGTCTTCAGAACGATTATTCACTCCCTCCCCTTATACCGATTTTAACTTCCCTGTAAGCGCATAAAACAAATAACCTGTTACATTTTTATAGCCCATCTGTCTAAGCAGTTCCTGGTAGAGCTGTACCTGCTCTACATGGCTGTTACTTTCGGTACTGGTAAATTTATAATCCAAAACAACCACTTCTTCTGGTCGTAGAAAAATTCGGTCAGGCCGATGTAGTCTGCCATTTTCGTCAATGATATTTCTTTCAATGAGGCTTTCGGTGGAATAGGCAAACACTTTCTTTAGCTCAGGATGTAAAAGAACAGCCATCACTTCTGCTTTCAGGGGCTCAATCTCTGTTTTCGAAATAACGCCCCGAAGACACATTTCTTCAAGACAGGCCAACACTTCTGTTTCATTGCCGGCTCTTGCCAATACCTCGTGTTTCAGGGAACCCCGTCGTCCTGATTCTTCTATATTCAGTACATGCTTTAATTGTTTTTCTTCCGTCGGCATATAAAGTGCCGATAAACGAGCAGTAGTGGGATAGGTGGTTAATTCGAAAGCGGGATGTTCTTCTGGCGAGGCGCTGCTTCTTACGGCTTCTGCCCGCTCATACCCTCCACTTTCCTTAAACGAATTTCCCTCAAGGGTGCTCAGTTCTTCCAACACCATCGTTAGCGCATCTCCGATGGTGGTCATTTTTGTACCTTCTTTTTTTTCCATCACGGACAGGTACAGGTAATCAATCGCTCGGGTAGTGGCCACATACAACATATTTAACGCATCCAATCCGCTATCCAGTACTTCCTTAAAATAGGCTTTTGCGACTATCGAATCACCTAATTCATCGTTGAATTTTAAAGGGATTCCTCCCAATTCTGCATAAGGAGTTCCTTTGGTTCCCACCCAGAAAATAGTATTTGCTTTGGTTTTGAGTTCCCACAAACAAAAAGGGATAAATACCGCCCGAAAAGCGAGGCCTTTCGATTTATGAATGGTCATCACCTGTACGGCGTCTGCCTGCTCAGGAGAAGGCAATGATTTCTGCCTCCCATCTTCCTCCCACCAGGAAAGGAAGTGGATGATGCCCTTTTCTCCGGTACGGGTGGCATTGTCAACCAAATCTCTAAAGGCAAGCAGGTAGGAAATGGACGATGGCAGGGCATTCAGCTCATACGCTTCAATCAGGTGTTCGATCAACTCGGCCAGAGGCAACTGCAACCAGCTACTCCAATAGGTACAAAGGGAAGGAGGCAGCCATTCACTCAAGGAATTTAAGGGTCGCTGCGCCAAGCCTATGTAAGCTATTGGTGAAAGCGTTCGCCGATGGATCCGGTGATACAGCGCCATGCAATTCGCCTTGTAGAGAGCCGACTGAGAATCGATACTCACCAATAGCTTCAGTGTATTTATCACTAACTGAATGGATGCATGACTGCCAATCAATAGAGCTTCACCGGAGAGAACGGGAATCTGTGCCTCCATTAAACGGCTCACACAGAGTGCTGCTTCGGTATTGGAGCGTACCAAAATGGCCATTTCCCGGGGAGCATAGCCTTGCGAAAAGAGAAGGTTTATTTCCGACAACACTTCGTCTATGGCCAGCTGGCGATAGGTGGTTTCGGAAAAACGTTCTGTTTCATCTGGCATATCATCCTTACTAAAACGTTTTACCTTTATGGCGCCTCCCGGTGGAGTAACCGGCGAAAACTGTTGACTTGCCTGCTGATAAACCGAACGAACAATGTGGTCGTAGCCTTCATCTCTCCACCATTCCAATAAGTCTTCCGACTTTGCTTCTGCCAGCTCATTGAGCTGATCCTCAAGCAACCCCGGCAAATGCCCATAGAGGTAATTATTAAACTCAATGATGGTTGCTGTGCTCCGGTAATTCTCTTCCAAGGCATGATCCATCACCTGATGCGCGCCAATTTCCTTTCTCGCCTGTTGATGAAGAATATTCCAGTCTCCATTTCGCCAGCGATAAATCGACTGTTTGGCATCTCCTACGATGAGGTGATCGTGCAGTTGCCCGGAGGCGGAAGCGATGGCATTCGAAAGAATGGAGCGAAAACTTTTCCACTGATTCACAGAAGTATCCTGAAATTCATCGAAAAGGAAATGCCGATAGCGGTTGCCTACCTTCTCCCAGATAAATGAAGGATTGTCTCCGGCGTCTTCCGTAATTCCGGTAATGAGCTTCTGCGCATCACTAATCAACAGCTGATCATTTTCTTTGCGGTAATCACTCAATAAGAGAGCTACCTCCTGCATCAGACGCAGATAGTATATGTTTTTATGAAATGCGTTTGCAAGGTAATAGGTACCGCGATGATCCAGATAAAAAGCATGCATGGTTCTCAATACCGGGTTCAAAGCTTCGTACAATCCCGGAATTTCTTTTCCTGTTTTAAACCACGACTCAGGATCATCTATCAGGGCCATTATTTTTAATGTCCTTTCATCGGCAGGATCTTGAAGAATGGCTAATTTACACAGCCAGTTCTGGGAGCCCCGTTTTAAATTGGAGGAATCCACCTGAAAACTTTCAAAAATGGAGAGGGCCTCGGCTCCATACCGTTGAAAGGTGTTCTCAAACGTTTTTATTTCGGCTTTACTGTTGCGGATATATTCTTGAAACAAGGCATCTATATTTTCCAGTCCAAGGGCATGAATGGATTGCTCAAACGCTTCATAGTTTTCCTTAAACACCTCTCCGATCAACTTCAAGAGTTCGGCTTTGTAATTCCAACTCTTTTGCTCACCTATTCTCTCCAGCGCTAAATCGATGATCCACTGCAAAAGGATGGGTTTTTCGCTGAGGCTCTCATCCAGCTTTTGCACCAGGTCTGTTTTAACCTTTTCATAATTCATCTCCAGTCGGTAATCTGCATTCAAGCCGAGCTCAAAAGCAAAACCCCGGATAATTTTCTGCACAAACCCATCAATGGTGCTAATGGCAAAACGGCTGTAATCATGTAAAATTTTTCGATAAAGCACGTGCGCCTTTTGTTGAAGAGAAATCGTTGTAAGACCGGGATGGGCCGTGAGTACCAATTGGCGGTAAGCCGCTATGTTGCCAGATAAGTCGCCCTTTGCCAATCCTTTCAACACCGTTAAAATACGGGTCTTCATTTCTTCAGTAGCCTTATTGGTAAAAGTGACCGCCAGGATTTCCCTGTATGTATGCTCGCCACTGAAGAGCAAAATGAGGTAATGGGCTGCCAGACTGAATGTTTTACCGGAGCCGGCAGAGGCCTGCAATATCTTGAGGGGTTTTACCATGTTTGTTTCAGAAGTTTTCCTGCACCATTCTTTTAGAAATCCGATGCGCAAGTGTTCTTCTTTACAAAATTCACATTTTCCAGCGCATCTGCAAGTCTAAATCTGAAATCTTTTACCCCCCTTTCTACCGGGGCCTGGTTACTGGTCTTCGCGATACCACTCTGCCCAGCTGCTGGGGGTCTCATAAAGCTTCAGGGCTTTTAACTCAAGGGATTCCCTGCGAAGGGCTTCCTCCAATTGTTGCTGAAAATAAAGCAACAGGTTTTCGCAGGTAGGCTGGTAAGCAACCCAATGAATTTTCCCCGTTACTTCTTTTACTCCCTTCTTCCACGATTCAGGCAGGGCATGGTTCAATACCAGCGAATGATCAAAAGGATGAATGATTTGTTCCCTTACAATCGCCTTTAGTTGCGTAAAATCAACCACCATTCCGCAATCGTTGCGTGCAGGGTCTCTCTGAGGAATTCCGATGACCGTTACCTGTAGGACGTAAGTGTGACCGTGAATATGCTGGCAGGGGCCATTGTAGTTAAACAAGGCGTGCGCCATATCAAAAGTAAATGATTTTGTTACTCTTATCCGATGCATTGACATACCCAAAGGTAAGTCATGGCAAAGCGGGAGAAAATGACGAATATCAGAAATTAACCTACCATTTGACGTTCTGATTAACCGTTAATTTTCTTTTTAGGTCTTTTCTTATTGCTGATACGTTCCGGGCGCTTTTCCATCGTGATGGGATAGCCCAGCAGCTCACGGATCACCACCGAGGCGCAGACCCCGCCAAAAGCGGCCGGCAGGTAGGAGATCGTTCCGTAGGCCGAACGTTTAAAATTACTGCCATCGGTCATAATCAGGGAGTCTTTTATCACTTCTTCAATCGAAAAAACAGCTTTAATCCGGCTTGGATCACCTATTTTTTTTAAGCGTTTACGTACATATTGTGCAAACACGCACTGATAAGTTTCCTTAAGATGGGTGACCCGAAGTTTAGTGGGATCTAATTTACCTCCTGCTCCCATCGAACTCACTACAGGAAGATTAAATTGTAAAGCGGTAGAAAGCAGAGTCACTTTTGGAGTAATGCTGTCGATACAGTCCATTACATAATCGTAGGAAGTAGCCAAGATCTCTCTGCACTTTTGGGGAGTAAGAAAATCCTCTACTACCTGTAATTGGAGCTCCGGATTAATGGCCAATAAGCGTTCCCGCATAATCGCTGCTTTCGATACGCCATGATTGGTTGCCAACGCAGGCAATTGGCGGTTCCGGTTGCTTGGATCCACTACATCTCCATCCACAATGGTCATTTTTCCAATGCCACTTCTACAAATAAATTCCGCAGCAAAAGAACCTACGCCTCCCAGGCCAACCACCAATACGTGTTTTTGCTGTAAAAGAGCTATTCCTTCGTCTCCCACCAATAAAGCGGATCTGGAAAGCCATGCTAAATCTGCCATCAATATATTTATTCAATTAGTCACTCCCGAGCTATGGAAAGTCCGGGAGTCTTAACGATTTCCAATGAGCAAAAATAATATCTTTCAGCTGTTCTACACTGATTTTCTTTAATTCTGCTGCACGTTCATAAAGGGTACTGATCAAAATAGGGTCATCGTCCGTTTCAAGAAAAAATGGTCCTGTATGATTTTTAAACGTATCCGCCAGGGATGGTGAGTGCATGAGCGTAGCGCCAAAGGAAAGGTAAAAACCCTGAGCGGTTAGCTGCCGTGCCAGCACGGGCTTTTTTCTAAACCCATGGATAATGAGGGGAACGGAAGGATTCAGGCGCTTTTTAAGGGCGATCAATTCCTCAAAAGCCCTGACACAATGTATGATCACCGGCTTTGAGAGCAACTCTGCCATCCGTATTTGCGCTTCAAAAAGGGATACCTGAAGAGATAAAGGCACCGAAATCGTCTTGTCCAAACCGCATTCACCAATCAGTTTTACCTGTGGAAGCGCAGCCGCCAGCTTTAATTTCTCTAACTGTTCATCTGATCTTTCCTGTATTTTCCACGGATGCAGACCTACCGAATACCATTGACCGCTCAGCCACGGGCCAGCTTCCGAGACATCCAAACTTCGGATGGCCCCCTTTACAAAGGAGGAAGTATGTGTATGGATATTCAAGAAGGTGCTCACGATGACAATAAATTTACACTACAAAATTGGTAGACATTTAATTATTTATGTCTACTTTTGTCAAAAATAATGGAATATACATGAAAAAATTAATCCCCCTTTTTTTATTTCTTCTTCTGGGTTCAGGGCTTGCTGCTCAGGAAAATAAACCGATTGTAAAGATTTACCATCCAGAGGCCAATGCACAGTTGGACATTGACGCGGCTGTTGCCCGTGCAAAAGCAGCTGGCAAACATGTATTTCTTCAGATTGGAGGGAACTGGTGTGTGTGGTGTATCCGTTTCCATGAGCTGGTAGAAAAGAGCCCCGAACTGAAACAATACCTGGAACAACAGTACGAGACAGTTCTGGTAAATTACAGTCCCGAAAACAAGAATGAAGACGTTCTTAAAAAGTTGAAGAACCCTGGTCGCTTCGGTTTTCCTGTATTTGTTATCCTGGACGAAAATGGTTCCCTATTGCATACACAGAACACCGCTTACCTCGAAGAAGGAAATGGGCATAGTGTGAAAAAGGTCCTGGACTTTCTTAAAAACTGGAACCGGAAAGCCTTACATCCAGAAGCGCCCTGATCTGGGCACTCCTCGCTGCCTACATTTCATTGCTACCACTCATGGAGACTTGAAATGTAGGTATTTCCTTTCCCAAAATCTGTATTTGGTTTATCCGAAGCCGTTATCTGAAGAGTCCCACCTTCCATGATCTCTTCGTGTGTGATCCAGTTTCGAAGATGTGGTTTGCCATTCCGCAACACCCCGGCAATATAGGTATTCCTGTTTCCAAAGTTTTTCACTTCCACTTTCCATTGCTTTCCTCCGGGCAAGCTCACCTCCAGGCGTTCAAACAAAGGCACATTCAGGTAATAGATGGGTTTACCTACCAAAGCCGGATGAATTCCTGCGGCCGTAAAAATATACCAGGCCGACATCGCTCCCGCATCATCGTCCATTGTCCGTATAAAAGCTTTAGGCTCATTTTTATAAATCCGATTCACGAAAGGATCAATTCCCCGGCTATTGTCATTAAAGTAATACTGAATAACGGTATCTTTTGCCAGTTCGCGCATCCATTTTTGTGACATCCATGGGGTAGTGCTCGCATTAAACATTAAGGGCACCTGTAAATCAGGCTCATTGGCATGATTGTATAAATCATTCTGATAAAAATGCATTAATTGAGCGCGGTAAGTTTCCTCTCCGCCGCATAGTTCAATGAGCCCCTTCACATCGAAGGGCACAAACCAACGGTACTGCCAAATCGTTCCCTGATATAAACCGCGGGCCTGCATGCGATCCACATCGTTTTTGCTGATGTCCTTAAAATCCTTTTCCCAGTATCGTTTATATTCGGCTGCTTTAGACAGGTAATAACGGTATTCTTCCTCCTCACCCAGGTGCCGGAATACTTGTGCCAGTGCCCACACATCGTAACTGGATTCCAAGGCTTTGTCGGGCTTACTAAAATCAAGCCTTTCATTTTCACTGATCAGGGAGTCTCTTATTTTTTTAAAATCTACCTGGTATCCCTTGCGGTAAGCGTCGAGTAAAACGACGATGGTGTGTTCGGTCCGAACGGTATTGGACGGTTCCGTTCTAGTCGCATAATCCTTCTTCCCATTTTCATAAAGAGCAGCAAGTGATCGGACAATATCCTGGTAAATGCGGGGTTGAATAATGGATAACAGGGGAAGTTGTGTCCGGTAATTATCCCAAACTGCCCAGCCATTGTAATAGGCGTACTTTGACTGTCGAACTTTGCCGTCTGTGCCTCTGTAAGTTCCGTCCGCCTCGGAAATCCGGTAAGGGGATTGCATGGTCCGGTACAACAGTGAGTAAAAAAGTTTCCGTTCTGCCTCGGGACCTGAAACACGAATGGCCCCCAGTTGCTCATCCCACTGGGCTTTAGTTCGTTTTCGCATTGATTCAAAAGACTCTTTATCAAGGTTGGCTTTTGCAAAATCCTCGCTCACGGAAGAAATCCCGACATTGATCTGTAACTCCCTGGATGGATCGTTAAAGTGAAGCAGCAGGCGCTGGGGAGATCGCTCCTCGATGACTGCTTTTTGATCAAACTGAAGGTAATAAAACATTTTATATCTCCCGACCCCACAGGTGGTGCGGGCCTCTATCCATCCACTGATTCCTTTTTCATGTCGCTGATGCCCTCCCTGAACGAAGCCATTGGAAAGCGCATGCCCTAAATCGATGTACACACTTTTTTTAGTAGATGGGAAACTGTAAAGGTGTTTTCCGGATTTATCTGACGCGGTAAAAGAAGCCTCTATTCCATTGGCAAATGTCACTGCATAATAACCCGGGCTACCTTCCTGTTTTACCTTGAGCAGGTCCTCTTTGTCGTCTTGCAGGAAGGGTTTCACTAGAATCAGCCCTCCGCTGCCCGTACAACCTACCCCTTCAAATCGATTATGGGTAAAGCCTAAGAATTTCCTGGCTTCGTACTCATATCCCGCATGCAAATGCGGGTATGTTTGCGGGCCAATACTCATCATTCCAAAAGGTGCCCCGGCGGCCGGACTCAACTGTCCATGATCGCCTGAAGTTCCCATAAACACATTGACTTCCGAAGAAGGTTCCGGTTGAAATTGAGCCTGGGCATTCCCCAAAGAGATCAGGAGGAGCAAGAGAAAAGAAAGCGGATATTTCATAGGGCTATAATCCGTCTCCGGCCTTAAAATCAGCGTTCACTGTTACCGGAAGTTTCCCTGTCGGGATCAATTCCTTTTTCAATACAGCTGCTGCTGCTTTTTGCATGAAAGCTTCTTTTTGATACGCCACTATCAACGATTTCGCCTTTTCAATACCAGGAAGTGTTACCAGATTATACGGGTTGGCAAAAAAAGCAAATACCGTCTCTTTAGCCGCCATTTCCGAAATAAACATCTTTAAATCCGCACTAAGATTCAGGTTGTTTGAAGGACGTAAACGGCTATCAAATATACCAATAATCACCTGATCTTCCGCCTGTATCTGCGCTAAAACACGTGCAATGTCGTTGGCATTTGCCGTTCTATCCAATTGAAAGCTTACTGAATTTTTATAATGGGCTCCTAATTCCTGCTGGAAAACGGTAGGCTGCGGCACGCCTATGCTGATTATGACAGTGCGTTTATCTGCCTTCAGATTCTCCACCCCTTCCCGTCCTTTCAATAAGGTCATGCTGCCATCTGCCAGTTGCTGTACCAGTGCGAGACTTTCCTCTCTGTTCACTTCTGCTGCTACATTGACCTCACTTACCGGCTGGTAGTTGTTCAAGCCCACCCAGTATTTGGCGGTTAAAATTTTACGAACGCTTTCATTGATCTTGTCCATTGAAATCCGCTGGTCTTTGATGGCTTGTTTTACCATTTTAATGGCACGCTTGCTATTTTCGGACAGCTCTAAAATATCGTTCCCCGCAATTACTCCCATTACGTCTGCTTCTCCATTTTTGAAGAATTTCACCACCCCTTTCATTTCCATGGCATCAGAAATGATGATCCCTTTAAAGCCTAACTCTTCTTTGAGCAGGGTAGTCACGATAGGATAAGAAAGGGTAGAAGGCATGTTTGGAGTAGGATCGAGAGCCGGAATGTTCATGTGGGCCACCATGACACCTGAAGCCCCTCCCTTAATCAGCTGTTTGAAAGGATATATTTCAAGGGTATCCAATCTCGTTTTGGTGAAGTTCAATTGAGGTAAATCATAATGCGAATCCACGTCTGTATCCCCATGACCTGGAAAGTGCTTAATGCTGACCAACAAACCTCCATCCTGCATTCCATTCACATAAGCGGCTCCTTTTTCAGCGACATTCCATTTATTTTCCCCAAAAGAACGGTAATTAATTACCGGATTTTTCGCGTTGTTATTGACATCCACCACCGGAGCCAGGTTCATGTGCATTCCCAGTCTTTTGAAATCGCGCGCAACCTCAAGTCCCATTTTATAAATTAGTTCTTTATTCTGAACCGCTCCAAGTGCCATTTGATAAGGATAAGAAATGGTACTGTCCAAGCGCATTCCTAAGCCCCATTCCCCATCCGAAGTGACTAACAAAGGAATTTTCGCTTTTTGTTGGTAACGATTTGTCAGGATGGCCTGCCGACCAGGACCTCCCTGAAAAAACACCAGCCCTCCCACTTTCTCCTTTTTAATTAGTTTACCAATGGAGTCTTCGAATGCTTTGTTCTTGTCGGTATGGGCTCTCACAAAAAACATTTGCGCAATTTTCTGCTTTTTAGACATTTTACGGAAAACCGAGTCTACCCATTTAGGTTGCTTCTCCAGTAACTCCACATAGGATGGCTTTTGCGCCTGCAAAGCCAGCGGAAATAATCCCAATAACAGGGCAATTTTGTAAATTTTTGTTCTTCTCATTGTATGTCAGACTATTTGGAACACCTCTTGGCCTCGCTGTTTTACCCATCAAACGCTCCCTCAATTAATTCAAAACAGGCACTAAAACGATTTAGTATATCTACTTATTGTTTCAACAACCGCCTCATCATTCCAGCACGAAGATAAAATATATCGGGTAAAACCAAACAAACTTTCCGGGATTCGACCGAATTGACGCGGCTCCGGGAAGCTAACGACTTTTTGGCTCATGGCCAGCCTATGTTTCATTTATAAAGGATCTTAAAACTACTTTTCATTCTATTTGTTTTAAGGTGGTCCGGAATATCACCCGCTCTGAAATAGTGGGCTTCCGGGATGAATCAAAAAATTATTGGTTTCTTTAATTAATCAAAATCCTATGAAAAAGATCAGTTTAGTAATTCTTATCAGCCTCTTTACAGGGTTGGCTTATGCCCAATCAACAGACCGTTCCCTTCGCTTTGGAATTAAAGGCGGGGCCAATTTTTCAAACATCATTAAGGATGATGGCAACAACAATTTTAACACGGATATGCTCACCGGCTTTCATGCAGGGATTACCTTGGACATCCCTCTTTTGCCTGCGCTCGCTTTTACTCCGGAGGCTGTTTATTCTACTAAGGGTTATAAACAAAGTTCCACTTTTGGTGATTTTACGCAGACAACGCACTTCGTTGAGATACCCATCCTTGCAAGTATTGAGGTGGCTAAAGGATTTAACTTAGTGGCCGGCCCTCAGGTGTCCTTCCTGTTATCCACGCAACAAAAGTTTGAAAGCGGCTTTGGGACCGTCGAAAGAGAAATTGTGGAAGACGATGCCGATCGCTTCAAAAAAAGCCTGGTAGGTGGCGTGATTGGGGTCCGTTTCGATCTCAATCGTCAGTTGGGAATCAATGGCCGTTATGCGCTTGATTTCCAGAAAAACAACACCAACGGGTCCAGTCAGACTCCGGTTTTTAAAAATCAGGTCTTTCAAGTTGGCTTAGGGCTAAAATTGTAATACTCCCTCTCTTTCAGCGCAGCAGAATTGGTGGTTCTGCTGCGTTTTTTTATTTACGTTTCCCCTTTTTCTGTAACTGTTTGCTTACAGGACTCTTTCATTTTGCGTAATTTTTGTTACCTTTAAAAGGCTTTCAAGTGAGCACACGAACATGAAACTGAACAAACACCCTCACACCTTTAAGATTATTTTCACGATTGCGATCGTTGCTGTTTCCGGATTATTAATGAGTCATTGCCGTCTGCCTGTTCAGGAAAAAGAAAGCAATTCCGGTGAGCAGGGGTTTATTACGGAAACGGTAGTTTCGGGACTAAACATGCCCTGGGCAGTCGCCTTTCTTCCCGACGGGCAGCTATTAGTAACTGAGCGTCCCGGGAAATTGCGATTGGTGAAAGATGGAAAAATAGATCCGAAGGAAATTAGTGGAGTGCCAAAGGTTTATTACCGTGGACAGGGCGGCTTACTCGATGTAGTGCTCCACCCTGAGTACAAAGAAAATGGCTGGATCTATCTTAGTTACTCTTCGCCCAAACAGGAAGGAGAGGAAGGCGATGAAAACGGCGCGAATACTGCGTTATTGCGGGCACGTCTAAAAGGCCATGAACTGACAGACATTGAATACCTTTATAAAGCAAGCCCGAATGTTAGAGGAACGGTTCACTTTGGAGGAAAGATTGTCTTCGACGGGAAAGGCCATGTATTTTTAACGCTGGGCGAACGTGGCCAGAAAGACAATGCGCAACACCTGGGAAAAGCCCAAGGAAAAGTCGTGAGACTTCTGGAAAACGGCAAAGTTCCTTCTGACAATCCTTTTGTCAATCAGTCGGGGGTGCTCCCCGAAATCTGGTCATATGGGCACCGTAATCCTCAGGGACTGGTTTTGGATGCAAAAAGTGGGATTTTATGGTCGCACGAACATGGGCCTCAGGGGGGAGATGAACTAAACATTGTAGAAAAAGGAAAAAATTATGGCTGGCCACTCATCACGTTTGGCATCGATTACGATAATTCCATTATTTCGGACAAGACTGCGGCACCAGGCATGGAACAACCCATTCTTCAATGGACTCCTTCCATTGCTCCTTGCGGAATGACCATGGTCCACAGCCCCCGGTTTAAAGACTGGAATGGGAATCTCATTGTCGGTTCTCTTAAATTTCTTAATTTGGAAAGGTTAGTGATCAAAGATCGGGAAGTCGTAAAGAAAGAAGTCATTTTTCCTAAAATAGGACGTGTGCGCGACGTAAGAGAAGGCCCGGACGGGTTACTCTATGTTGTTGTAGAAAGCGGTGGTTCCATTATCCGAATCAGCCCTCAATCTTAAGTTTTGCAGAATGAAATGTCTTTCATTGATCGGTTGCGGACTGATCTATACACTTACCTTTTTTTCCAATCAGCAGGATGAATTAAAAAAGAGCATCGATCGGGGCAAACCATTGTACATGGAGAACTGTGTGACTTGTCATCTGGGAAAGGGAGAGGGGGTTAAAGGAACCTTCCCGCCCCTGGCTAAAGCGGACTTTCTTCTTCAACATCAGGACAAAGCCATCCACGCCATTAAGTATGGCATGCAAGGACCTGTCAGGGTGAATGGAGTGTTGTATAACAGTGTAATGCCTCCTTCCGGGCTGGAAGACGATGAAGTGGCCGACTTAATGAACTACATTAACAATTCTTTTGGAAACAAGAATTCCAAAATAGTAACCCCCAAAATGGTTTCGGCTATCAAAGAAAAGAAATAAGCCTGTTTGTGTGAATCCGGTCTTAAAAGGCAGCTCCTCTATCTTTCTTTTTTAGCGATCTTAATCGAGTTATTTTCTTATGGATTGTATGCCCAGGCAGACAGTTTTTAGCCGTTTAAGGACAGCCCTTCGTTTTGAACAAAAACCTCCTAAAATCTACTGTATTTCAATCGGTTAGAATGGAAATACCGCTTTAAACGGCCCTCTGCACAGGGCCTTTGGCATGGTTATTACAGGATAGATAGCGAATAAACAAAGATGTTCGCATCTTAAAACTCGATCTTATGAAAAAACAATGGATGATAGGTTTAGGGCTGGCGCTAAGTGTAGCGTTCCTAAACGTAAATGCGCAAAATACCATGGATACCAAGTTTGGGATCAAGGCAGGAGGTAACCTGATGATGGCAGGAAAAATGAACTTTGCCGGCACCAATTACACTTCCAACTACGTTCCTGGATTTCAGGCAGGAGCTTTCCTTGAACTTCCGTTAAGTGAAAGTCTTTCTTTCATGCCTGAAGTGATGTATTCACAAAAAGGAGGGAAGTTTGAAGGAAGTGCGGCGGGGACTACCGGCGAAATCCGCACTCGTACGGGGTACATTGATGTTCCTGTACTGATTGGAATCAATGCAGGTTCCCAAATCCAATTTGTGCTTGGTCCTCAGGCATCTTTCCTGACCAATCAACGTACGGAAACGTATGTAGACGGAACGAGAACCACCTCTTCCACCGATAAGGAGAACATGCGCAAATCGATTGCTGGAGGAGTAGCCGGTGTAGGATTCAGACTCCAACCCCATATGATGCTCAATGCCCGCTATAATTTTGATTTACAATCGGCCGCAAAAGAGGATATCAACCAGGATAAAGCCCGTTACAGTGGCTTTGCATTGTCCTTAGGCTACCACTTTTAGTGTTAGCTCACTCTAAAGATGCCCGCGTGCTGTTTCAGCCGCGGGTTTTTTTATATCAAAGGGGAATACGTGCACGTATTCCCCTTTGATATAGTTAATTGCTTTTAGGCCGGTTATTCTTCCGTCAGATTGGTCCCTCTTAATGCAAATTCCTTCGGAGGTTCGGTATTCAACAAATGCCTAACAAAATAATCCCAGCGGCGGCGCATCATGTAAGGATTATAGATGCCAAAACCGTGTGCGCTATTCGGAAAGATCACGAGATCGTAATCTTTATTTGCCTTGTGAAGTGCCTCGACCACCAGCAGGGTATTGTAGGGAGGCACATTATTATCCAGCATGCCGTGTGCCAGCATTAGTTTCCCTTTTAAGTTTTTTGCATACTTCTGGTTGGCTTGTGCCTCATAATCCGCATTTTCTGCAAGCCCGTTATACCTTTCACCCCAATCGTCTTCATAATTCCGGTTGTCGTGATTACCCGCCTGGGCCACCCCTACTTTAAAGAAATCGGGATAGCGGAACATGGCGGCGGCCGTGGCAAAACCTCCCCCCGAATGCCCCCAAATCCCTACCCGATTCGTGTCGATCGGATACCTGGATGCCAATTGACGAATGGCTGTGATCTGATCAGGCAGTGTGTTCTCTGCCATGTTTCCATAGCTCATGTCATGAAAACTTTTGGACCGGAAAGGATTGCTGGTTCCTTCCATTAAAACAACAATAAAACCCAGTTCGGCCAATGCCTGATGGTCTGCCCTGGCCACATTGAACGACCAGTTTCCAACGCTCCCGCCCTGAGGGCCCGGATAAATATAATTGATCACCGGATATTTGCCTGAAGCATTCATTTTGACAGGAGTAAACACCAATCCATAAATATCCGTTACTCCGTCATGCGCCTTCACGCTCACCTGCTGCGGAGCCTTCCATCCCTGTTGCGCTAATCTGGAGATATCCGTTCTACCCAGTTCCATCACTGTTTTTCCCTGCAAATCACGCAAGAGGGTAATGCCTGGAACATCCGGCTGCGAATACGTATCAATCATGAATTGAAACGAAGGGGAAAAAGTTACCTGGTGATTGCCCTCTCCTGGACTAAGTAGCGTAAGGCCTTTTCCATCGAAACCAATTCGATAGACATACGTGAAATAGGGATTCCCTTTTTCTCTTCCATGCCCCGTAAAATAAAGCTGTCTTTTATCCTCATCCACCTTTAATACGCGTCCCACCAGCCAATCTCCTTTAGTGATTTGATGTTTCAGCTGTCCGCTTTCCGAATCATACAGATAAAGATGTCCCCAGTTGTCTCTTTCAGAATACCATAAGATCTCCTTTGTTTTAGGAAGATAACGCCAGTTAATAGCTCCACGACCGGATTCGAATTGTGTTTTGACGACTTCTTCAAACACTTCACGTACCGCTCCTGTCTCCGCATTTGCAATCCGTAATTTGGATTGTTTATGATCCCTGGAAGTGGATAAGAAAGCCATTTCCGTTCCATCAGGATTCCAGTCTATGTCATCAAAGGTACCGCTGCTGGCAATATCATCACTCAACGAAGCGCGGTGCTGGTCGGGAGGAATTTGCAAATTGATTACGTTGCCGCTTTCCACCTCGATAATCACGCGTCTAATTGTGGCGATCTCTTTATCTCCCGGCAATGGGTATTTCCATGCTTTCAATTCGGGCGCTCCCACATTCGTGGTTACCAGATACATGTCTTTTACGTGCCGCTGATCCTGCTGGAAGGTTGTTACCTTTTTTGAATCCGGCGACCAGCGTACAATAGGACGCTCACTGGTTTTCCATCCTGCATTATCTGTAGCATATCCATAATCCTTCACGCCATCAAAGGTCAGTTGTTTCTCTTTTTTTGTCTCATTATCACGCAGCCATAGATTCCAGTTACGGATAAAGACGGCTTTTTTCCCGTCGGGAGAAGATATGTCATTCCCTGCGCTAAAACGCCCTCCCCTTCCAGGAGCGGCAGGACGCTCTGAGGAGGCTGCGTCCAATGCTTTTAACAGCCCGGTCTTCAACTCAAATGACCATTGGCGTTGCAAGGTTTGAAAGCGAATTTCTCTCCCTTCGGAGAGGAAGTTAAAATCGGCTAAATTAAGCTGGTGTGCCTGCACCTCCGTCCCTGTCGCTTTCGTCAATTCGATAGCCAGTTGGGCATGGTTAAAAGCAGGTTTTTTTGTTCTCTTTGCGGGGTCTACCAGAAGGTACTGATTGCCGGCCACCGTTTGTTGAACATACCAGCATTGACCATTTGGCAACCAGGTAACGTTTACACTGGCCTGGTCTACCAGCGGAGTCACATGGTAACTCAAAAAACGTTCCGCACGGGCATAATCATGCGCCGTTATTTCCGTTTGCTGAGCGGCAACTTCTTTCGTCATAAAAATTGCAAAAGCGATTAGTAATGGTTTCCTCATTTTAATTTCAAGATTAAGAACCTTAAAATTAACATTGTCTCTTTATTTTCAGTCCAAAGTAGTGAGAATAATACATAGACTCAAAAGCTGACGCTTCCCGTACCACCTTTGGGCGCGTATGACAACGATTAACCAAAAATTAATCGTACGCCAGTCATTATTTCTGATACGTTTTCGCACATAGCAGCATAGAAAAGTTTAAAAAAAATTAAAAATAAAATAACTAAATCGTTTTATTTAAATATTTTTTCGATCAGTTTTTCTTTGTTGCATGGTCATCTGAAAGCTCTTATTTGCCGGAAATATCTTTCTAGTTAATTAGTAAATTCTGCCTGTCCATCGAAAAAAATTCTCTCTTTGACGGTCAGGTCCCCTTGGCAAGAGAAGGAAAACAAGCGCTCGATCAATGTACCAATGGCTGCTTTACACGCCGGATAAACCCTGCAGATCACCCCTTCAAACATACACTAAACCCCCCTTTCATGAAAAAGAAAATCCGACAAAAAACTCCATTTTGCTTAATTTTGAGAACTTCCGTTTGCTTTCAAGCAAAAAGACAATCGCACACTAAGCCTCCTTTGTAACTATTCGAATAGGTCTTGCATTTCTCCTTTCATTTTATTATATTTATAAAAGCAGTTTTCGAAATTCCTTATTTTAAAATTGCAACGCTCTTTCGGGAAGAAGTGCTAAACAAAACAAACCAATTAAACCATGAAAGTCGTTCAATTTGCTGTCCCCTTAAGTAGTGATTCCGTCATTATGGAAGAAGATAATCTTCCTTATTTCTACAATTATTTTCACCGTCATGATGAAATGCAGATCACGCTGATTGTCAAAGGCCAGGGCACCCTCATCATTGACAACTATACGCAGCGGTTTTCTGCGGGGGAAATTTATTTTATTGGCGCAAATCAGCCACATATTTTCCGATCTGACCAATCGGACATTGATGCTGCCAAACATGGCAGTGTCAAAGCGCTTCATTTGTATTTTGATGTCAAAACGATTTTCAACAATCTGCAACATCTTCCGGAATTAACGGAGATCCGTAATTTTATTGAAAACATTAAATATGGCATTCAAATTCCCCAAGAAAATACGCCTTATGTGGAGCACCAGATGCAGAAGATCATCAAAACCTCTGGGCTTCCCCGCTTTCTGAACTTTATCAAATTGCTACACTATTTTTCCGTCAATCTGAAAAATACGCGCTCCCTCTCTTCAGGAGGCAATCGAAAGGCCATTCCCGTTGCAGAAAGTATGCGCATTAACAAAATTTATCAATACACGATGCAGCATTATGCCGAAGACATTACTCTCGAAAAAGTAGCCAGTATCTGCTACATGACCCCACAGGCTTTCTGCAAATATTTTAAGAAGCATACCAGCAAAACCTATATAACCTTTTTGCAGGAAATCAGAATTAATGCCGCACTAGACAAAATCATTAAAGGAAATTTTGATGGCATCTCGTCCATTGCATTCGCTACCGGATTTAACAGCGCCATCAATTTCAATAAGGTTTTTAAAAAGGTCACCGGATTTGCGCCGCGCGATTACATCAAGAAATATAAGGTCAGCGAGATTGCTTAATCATCCCGGTTATCAGGCAGTCCCCTGCCTGATTCTAACCATCATCTCTGCCACAAGCAGGGATAAAGGATGGTTGCTTTCTTCCAGTGAGCGGATAATATTAAGGAAATTTTCTTCATCGCGGTTTTGACTCATTTTAAAGGCGGCATCTATCTTTTCAATCTTAATTTCGAATGCTACCAGTCCCTGCATTTGTGTTAAAACGTCTTTGGGCAGTGTGTCTAAAGCGATAGGGTGTTTCATTGACGCTTCGTGTTTATCGGTTAAGCGCCGAACAGATTCCCAAGTTTTATCTTCGTCCACCAGCTGAATTTCGCCCTGCACCTGCACACTAATGTAGTTCCATGTGGGTGCGTCTTTATAATTATACCAGGAAGAAGAGATGTAATGTTGCAAAGGGGAAACAAAGGTGACAAGCACCTTCGGTTGTTGTTGGAATAACTGCCAGTGTGGATTAGCGCGGGCCACATGACCCCAGAGCACCTGTTCGCCTTGCTCATTGATTTCAAGCTCAATAGGAATATGGGTTGCCAGCGGATAAAGCTCTCCCGGCGAAATAAGGGTCGCAAAACTATTTAATCGGATAAAGCGTTCGATCAACGAAGGATCATTCACTCGGAAGTGCGACGGAATATACATCTCAATATTAATTAAGCGATTAGAGGCAATAAGATTAGATTCGCCGGGACTTTCTATTGATCCCGGCATTTGTTTGTCACGAAAAAACTCCTGTAGTTATGTCCGTAAAAATGGCTTGAAAGGGAAGGAAGAAAACCCACATTCCCCCTTCCTTTCACACGAATTAAGGTTTTGAGGTAAACACTGTTTTACCGCCAACCACTGTTTGAAGAATTTTAATGGTTGGAATTTCTAAAGGATCCACCAGCGTAATATCTTTATCTAACACCACGTAGTCGGCTAATTTTCCTTTTTCCAAAGATCCTTTTATTTTTTCTTCAAAAGTGGCATAAGCCGCATCAATGGTGTAGGCTTTCAATGCCTCCTCTACCGTTATTTTTTGGGAAGGAATCCAGCCTTCAGGGTTTTTATCATCGATGGTTCTGCGTGTCACGGCTGCATACACTCCCAGGAGCGGATCTCCTGGAGCCACAAACCAATCGCTGCCAAAAGCGACCCGGGCACCCGCATCGAGCAAGGAACGGAAGGCATAAGTGGTTTTAGCCCTTTCATGCCCGATCAGTTTTTCCGCCCAGCGCCCGTCATCAATGGCATGATAGGGTTGTACGCTGGCGATGACATTGAGAGATGAGAAACGTTTCATATCGGCAGGGTGAATGTGTTGCGCATGTTCCATACGGAATCTTCTGTCCTTCGGTCCAAGATCCTTCTCCAGTCGTTCGGCCAGATTTAACAAGGCATGGATCGATCGGTCGCCGATGGCATGAATCAACAAATGCAATCCGGCACTATCGGCAGAACGTGCCCGTTGATACAACTCTTCTTCAGTCACTACAAAAAAGCCCGAATCACCTGGCGTGTCTGTAAAGGGTTCCATAAAGGCCGCAGTATGGGAGCCAAGCGAACCATCCACAAACCCCTTCAATCCTCCAAAACGCAGCCATTTATCTCCACGTCCTTCCTTTTTAATTTGATCATCCAGTTTTTTCCAGTTTTCCAGCTCTGAAACTGCGTAGATACGGGTCTTCAGTGTTCCGTTTTTATGGGCCCGCTTATACACATCGAAATAATCGCCATACCCAGTTCCGGTAACACTGCTCACGGAAGTTACTCCGTTCGATGAAATATATTTCATGGCTGCTTCTAAAGCCTGGTCTTCCTGTTCCTGTGTGGGTGCTGGAACTACTTTCAGGACGTACTCTTTGGCATTGTCCTTTAATAAGCCCGTCATTTGCCCGTTTTTACGGATAATTTCTCCACCTTTCACATCTGCCGCCCCCGCTTCGATACCTGCCAGGACCAAAGCCGCCGTGTTAGCCAGACACATATGCCCATCTAAACGATTAACCCAGACAGGATGATCCTTTGTGACTGAGTCAATCCATTGACGCTCGGGCAAGGTCCCTCCCCAATTCTGATGATCCCAGCTGCCTCCTAAAATCCAGGTTCCGGGCTTAACGGTTTTAGCAAAATCACCTATTCTGCGGATAAATTCCTTCGGCGACTTTGCATCTCTCAGATCCACATACGCTAATTTGAAGCCTCCATCAATAAAATGGGTGTGGCTATCTATGAAACCAGGTAAAATCAGGTGTTCTTTATCAGCAGTTGTTCTTTTGGTATCTTTCCCAATATAGGATTCCACTTCCTTCAGGGTACCTATTGCCAGGATCGTATCCGCAGAAATAGCCATGGCTTCTGCCCATGGATGATCGGGATTGCCGGTCCAGATCTTTCCACTAATGATCTCGTCTGCATAGGGCTGCTGCTGACAGGATGAAAATGCAAAGAGCATAAGAAGAGTCCCTGCTGCGAGGGCTCTTCTGCTTTTTTTAGAGTTAAAAATTCCGTTCATAAATTAATGGGGTTTAATCAATTTAGTTTACGCCTTCGTAAGTTCCTGGGTATACGTATCCAAAGCTATGCGGTCATATTGTTGAATTACCCGTTCAATAATGCTGCAACACTGATCCATCTCCTCCTCCGTGATTACCAGGGGAGGAGAGAATCGAATAGTGTTTTTATGTGTTGGCTTTGCCAACAAACCCTCCTGCATCAGGCCCAGGCAAATGGCATAGGCATGTCCTTCTCCTTCGCCGTCCGCGATATCTACCGCATTCATCAATCCCTTCCCTCGTATTGCTTTCACAAGATCTGGTCTTTTTTGCTGCAGACCGCGCATCCGTTCACGAAAAATCAATCCCATGCGGTACGCATTCTCGATCAGGTTTTCTTCCCGGATGACCTCCAGGCTTGCCATGGTAACTGCTGCCGCCATAGGATTTCCGCCAAAGGTAGAGCCATGTTCTCCGGGCTGAATGCAAAGCATCAGTTCGTCATCGCATAACACTGTTGACACGGGCAACACACCTCCTGAAAGGGCCTTCCCTACTATCAGGACATCCGCACGTACCTCTTCATAATGTGCTGCCAGGAGCTTTCCGGTTCGTCCAATACCACTTTGAATTTCATCTGTGATCAACTTCACTCCATGTGTCTTGCAAAGTGTCTGAGCACTCTTTAAATAGCCATCATCGGGAATATGTACCCCAGCTTCACCCTGTATCGGTTCTACTAAAAAGCCACAGATATGGGGGTTTGACTTCAGTGCTTTCTCCAAAGCTGGCAAATCATTGTAAGGGATTACCTGAAAGCCCGGCATCATTGGTCCAAACCCTGTGGTACTATCCGGATCCGTAGAGAAAGAAATAATTCCGGTGGTTCGCCCATGAAAATTTCCCTCCACCACCAAAATAGTGGCCTGATTAGAGGGTACTCCCTTTTTCTGATACGCCCATTTGCGAACCAGCTTAATAGCGGTTTCCACTGCTTCCGCCCCTGAATTCATAAACAGGGCCTTATCGTATTGAAAATACTTACAAATAAACTCTTCCGCCTCTCCTAAACGGTTATTGTAAAACGCCCTTGAGGTGAGGTTCAACTGACTTGCCTGTTCTACCAGTGCGTTGACAATTTTAGGATGACAATGTCCCTGATTCACTGCGCTGTAAGCAGAAAGAAAATCAAAGTAGACCTTTCCGTCGATGTCCCACAACTTCACTCCCTTCCCTTTTGAAAGAGCTACCGGGAGTGGTTTATAATTATGCGCGCCGTAAGTCGCTTCCCGGTCAATAATTGCCTGCGTTCCCGAACTGATTTTTTTGTAATTCATTGATGTTGTCTGATTATGGTTGAGCCATGACATCGAATTTAACCGACCCTGAAGCTCCTGTAACTATTTGTTTTACCCTAAGATAGCCTTTTTTCCCATTCCCGTTTACGAAGGTATAAATCCCATTTTCGACAATATCAACCGAATCATTTACCGCTGCACCGGCAGCGGTACCTGTTACCGGGATGGCATTCACGTTGGTAGCTGTCAACGTTCCCAATTGCGTCGTGGCATAAGAAGCCTGCAAATGTGAAGGAACGGAAGCTGGCGGAGTGAATACACGGGTAGAGTATTTCGTGGCTGAAGCAGTGGCATCTCCACTCAGGCTTCTTGGAGAAATGAATACCGGCACGGTGGTAGTCGTCCCTCCAGAAACGCGCGTAACGAAGTCATACGCGATATCGATGGAAGCCGCATTTCCCGCAACGGTAGTAAATACCTGTCCTGTGCTGCTTGCAAGGTAACTTCCCTTCGCTCCCGAAGGAGTGCTAAGTTCCTTATTAAGGTGTGCTTTCATCGGATAAATGTTCACTACGTACGACACGTAATTGGCGCTTAATCCCACCTCTCCCTGATTCGTTCCCGAGAGGGTAAACGTCACTCGTTTCACATTCGAAGGGGTAGTAGAGCTGTTTTTTAATTGCAAATGGATCGCTGCAGAACTTGAGTTTGCCGGAATCACTACTTTTCCTTTGGTTCCGATAATCTCAAAGTCCACTCCTTCCACCGCTGTTCCCGCCTGAACGGTATAAGAAACCTCCACAGGAGCGTTTCTGTGTGGACCAATCAGCTGAACAATCAGGCTGTCTCGATCACCACGGATCGGAATATTTGGATTGTCTCCGAGCACTGAGGTGCCTCCGATGGAGGGCCCGGTCGTCTTTTCATTCCTCCCTGAAATAGGGTTGCTGAACTCTACCAGGGTCTGTCCCTGATAGGTCAGGTCTCTTTTTTTGCACGACCATAAAGTCGTTACCAAAAGAGCAAATACTATGGATTGATGTAATTTCATGATTTTACGCACTTAATATTTTGGATTTTGAACCAGCTTTTTATTGATGTCAATTTCCGACAGTGGCAGAGGAGCCAATATTCTAAAGTCACTGAAAGGAATGGTCGCGATGGTTTCTTTCGGAATGTCTTTACCCAAACGGGTAAGATCGAAGAAACGATGTCCTTCAAACGCAAGCTCCAGCCTTCTTTCTTTCAGAATGGCATCGATCAATGCGGTTCCTGAGGGAGAAATACTCGACAAGCCTGCACGCGTACGAATCGTATTCAAATCCAGCAATGCCTGCGTAGGATTCCCGGCACGGGCACTGGCTTCGGCACGGTTTAGATACATCTCGGAAATGCGGATCATCGGCACATTATCAAAGCCGAAAGATCCTTTACTCCCCTGAAATTTATTGGTTTGCACCACCTGTTCACCATCTGAACGAGTAAAATTCACCATTACATTTCTTCGCGCATCGTTTGCCTCAAACTCTGCCAGCAGGTTATTTGACGCCACAATATCTCCAAAGCCTACCCGCGTACTACCCACCATCATTTGTTGATAGTTAGCCTGTAGTGTATTGTCATTAGGGTTTTGAGGAAGCTCTGCAGTAGAAGCAAACTGTAACTCAAACAGCGATTCCGGTTTGGAAGCGGCAGCCCACATAGACACATAACTGGCTGGGGTGGACTGGAACGTAGCCACTCCCGAATTGATGGCTTCTGTGGCATGGGTTACCGCAGCCTGATTTTTTGCTCCCCCCATGTAAAGGTATAAGCGACTTAACAAGCCATGCGCAGCACCCTTGGTTCCTACAAATGGTTTGCCATCTGCCGGATTAACTCCTGGAGTGGCAAAAAGACCAATAGCTTCCAGTAAATCCTTTTCAATTTGTGCGTATACTTCACTCACAGGTGCTCTTTCCGGATAGGACACTTTCACGTAATCATCTACCGGATCCAAGACGATAGGCACGCCTTTATCAAAGCCTCCTTGAATGTGATTCGGATTGTAGGCATAGGTCTTTACCAGATCGAAGTAAGCGAAAGCCCGTACAAATAATGCCTGCGCCTTGGTCACCGCTTTCTGAGCGGCAGTGGCATCCGACACCTGATCGATGGCTCCCAACACCACATTTGCTTTTGTAATGACCCCATATGCTGCATTCCAAATATTGAGGTGAGAGCTGACCTGATTCACTAATAAAGCACTTCCACGGCAACTACAGGTACTGGGATTTACGTTTCTTACATTATCTGCTAGCAATTCCGGATTGAGAATCATCTCCCTGCCATAGTAAGCGGCGGCACCCGGACTGTTTGTATAACCGGTTGGCCCTCTCAATCCTCCATAAGCCCCATTCAATGCTGCCTGCACTCCTAAATAAGTAGTCAGTGCATCTTCCGCAGAAAGGGAAGTTCTTGGCTTCACATTCAGCATATCCTTGCACGAACTCAATCCGATGACGAGAATGAGTGCGTAAAGTATCTTGATATTCTTTCTCATAACAATTCGTTTTTTAGATTAAAAATTGGCCTGAATTCCCGCAGTGAACGATTTACCCTGCGGCGCTAAACCCATGTTATAGCCTCCTGCTGCAAACTCCGGATCTAAACCTGAATAGTTGGTGAGAGTCCATAAGTTATAGCCTTGTACATACACTTTCAGATTATTGACTTTAAATCGTGAGGTCACCTCTTTAGGAATCGTATAACCCAAAGAAACCGACTTAAGTCTCAGATAAGAGGCATCCGAATAGAAGCGCTCGTTTCCTCCTCCACCCGCACCCATCACAGAGCTCGCTGTTCCCGGAGGTTGTGCTCCTGCAAACAACCTTGGAATATCCGTAATTTGTCCTGGAGTAGTCCAACGGTTCATGGCTTCTACATATTGGTTAAAATTATACCTAAAATCGCTTAACAACCAGGCTCTCGACTGATCCTGCTGAATGGTTCCCACCTGAGCCTGGAAGAACATGGAAAGATCAAAGCCCTTAAAGCTGAATGTATTGGTAATCCCTCCATAATATTTTGGTGTACGGGTATTATCCTTCGTAAACTTACGATCGGCGGCCACAGGATTGTAGGTAATGTTTCCATTCGCATCATACCACATCGGACGTCCGTCCGCAGGATTCACACCCGCCCATCGCGCCACAAAGATTTGTCCAACTGGTCTGCCCACCCAAAGGTTGTTCGCAGGAAGATCTTCTCCCGCCACCAATAAGGAAAGTACTTTATTTTTCAGGAAGGTAATATTGAAATCCGTCGTCCAGCGGAAACTTCCCGGCAAATTAACGGTTGAAATACTCAACTCAACTCCTCTGTTTTCCAATGAGCCAATATTCTCAGCAATGCTGCTAAATCCAGAGGTGTTTGGCAAGGGCCTGTTTAAGAGTAAATCTTTCGTTTTGCGGATAAAATAATCCACCGATCCTGAAACACGACTATTGAAAAAACTATAATCTAAAGCAAAGTTCGTCGTCACGTTTCTTTCCCATCCCAGATTAGAGTTCCCTAACTGATTAAAGATAATTCCTGCTCTTCCATTATAAGAAGCATTCGCATTGGAGGCAAAAAGGGAAAGTCCCGGATAAAACGAGATCTCACTATTTCCGGTTTCTCCATAACCAAAACGCAGTTTTAATTCATTCACAAAGCTCACATCTTTCAGGAAATTTTCACGGTTAAGACGCCAGGCAGCTGAAAATGCCGGAAAATAACCAAATTTATTGTTGTCCCCGAAGCGGGATGAGCCATCCCTGCGTACAGTAGCCTGTACAATGTATTTTTCATCAAACGTATATCCTACCCTTGCAAATACACCCGCTGTTTTAAATTGATTAAAGATGGATGACAACGTCGCTGGTGTGGTTCCTGTAAGGGTTTCTCCGAAACTCGGAATGGCTACCCCGTTTCCTTGGGTATTTAACCGAGTATACACTTCATTCCGGTAGTTAAATCCAAGTAATGCCGTTAAACTATGCTTCTCTTTGAAAAGTTTGTTATAGGTCAATGTCTGGTCAGTCTGCCAGTTTACCGTCCGTGATTCATTGAATCTTACCACACCATTCACCGCAATTCCTCCGGCGCTTCTCGGATCATAAAATAGTTCCTCATTTGTCGTGGTATACTCAAGCGAATAAGAAGACCTGAATCTTAATCCAGGGATGATGTCGTAATTCAACGCGAAATTTCCCACCCCCTGGTTAGTTACTCCCATATTTTTGTTATGTGCCAAACTGAACAATGGATTATCCCATCCTGGTCTCAACTTGGTATTCAGCGAGCCGTCGGCATTATAAATAGGATCAATAGGATTTCCCGCCAATCCTGTAATGAAAATATTGTAATTCTGGAAAGAAGGGATATCCGAAGAATACTGGGTAACCGTACTGAGGTTGATTCTCGTTTCCAGGTTGATCTTATCATTTACTTTATTGTCCAGGTTGACCCGGAATGTTCCTCTTCTAAAGTCGTATCCTTTGAAATGGTGTTGCTGATCGTTGAATGAGCTGGCAATAAAATAACGGCTACTTTCATTTCCGCCATTAATGGAAAACTCATAATTCTGCACTTTTCCTTTACGTGTAATGGCGCCAAGCCAATCGTAGGTTGGGGCATCCTGCGGAGACCCATTCGCCAAATCTGCGTTATATCCTCCTAATAGATTTCCCGTGTTTACAATTGACTCCCGGCTAAGCTCTACCCATTGCGGACCGTTTAATAATTTGATCTCATTTACCAGATCAGTCACCCCGAAATAAGAACCAAAATGCATTTGGGCTTTCCCCATTTTTCCTTTCTTAGTGGTGATGATTATGACCCCGTTTCCTGCCTGCGCCCCATAAATAGAGGCTGCAGAAGCATCCTTCAGAATTTCCACTGATTCAATATCATTGGAGTTCAAGGTACTTAGTGGATTAGAAGAAGCAAGGTTTGCAGTTCTTGAGGTAGCATTGATCTGTACCCCATCTACAATGTACAGTGGTTCATTTCCTGCATTCACGGATCCAATTCCACGAATTCTTACTTCTGTAGCTCCTCCCGGCAATCCGTTACTGGAATTGATCTGTACACCCGAGGCTTTTCCCTGGATTGCACGGTCTAAACTGGGGGTGGTGAGATTGGCGATATCAGAACCCTTTACTGAAGAAATGGATCCGGAGACCTCTTTTCTTTTCTGGGTTCCATACCCCACAATCACGACCTCGTTTAATCCGCTTTGGGATTCTTGTAAATTCACATTAAATAAGGTCTGTGTGCCGATTGAAATTTCCTGATCCTCGTGTCCCAGGTAACTGAAGATCAGCGTTCCTCCCGTTGCGGGAACATTCAGGGAAAACTCTCCGTTCTCATTGGTGCTTATCCCGATGGACGCTCCCTTTAATTTCACACTCACACCCATCAGGGGTTCCTTGCCCGTACCGCCGGTTACGCGGCCTTTAATTAACTTCTGCTGCGCCAATGCGGGCAGACAAAAGATAACTGCCAGGACGAAATAAAAAAGTATCGTTTTTTTCATGGCAATAGTGGTTTAAATTGGTTTAAATAATGGTGGTTCATGATGTTTGATTTGGTTTGTTTTAGTAATTATATACAACTCTGTTTACAATCATCTCTTAATATTAATATCGTATAGAATATGGACAATATCTGCTAATTCTGTCTCTAAGGGCCTTATTTAGAGATTATTTCTACCTCATTAATAGGATCTTGACCGCTACGGCCAGCAAAATCAACGCGACAACTCTGTCTCTCCATTTGTCACTCCCTTTTCTACTTTGCACTTTTTTAAGGCCTGCGGTAGCGAGGAAGCTGTAGGTCAGCAAGACCAGCCACTCGACCCCGATAACGGTTAGCCCGGCCACGACAAATTGTGCTTTCATCTCCTTGGCGGGATCCATCAATGGAGGGAGTACCGCCACGAAAAAGAGGATGGCTTTCGGATTAGATAAACCGGTCATCAGCCCTTGCAGAAAATAGGTCCCATCTTCTTTCTGAGTACGCTCTTGGGGAACATCCAACGGTCGTTTTGGGCGGCCACTTGCTCTCCACAACTTTATACTGATGAAGCTCAAATAGATCGCTCCAGCCACTTTTAACGCTTCGGAGAGCATTTCAGCCGACCGCACAAACTGACTTAAGCCGAGAGCGGAGAGCAAAAAGAAACAGCCGTTCGCCAGTTGAATTCCCAACGCACCAAAAAAGCCTGCTTTTCTTCCGGCCTTCATACTTTGTGCCGAAACTAACAGCACAGAAGGTCCCGGAGTGACCGCGATCACACTAGTGGTGGTTAACAGAATTAACCATTTATGAAATTCCATCGTTAAATGAGGATCGCTTTCTTTTAGCCCCGAAGGTCAGGGCAGCTTCCCAGCTGCCCTGAAACCATAGCCAATACCTTAAAGTGCAGCACGTACGGGCTATTTAATCCCCGGTAACCCTTCGGGCATTTTTTGTTGCCAGTCAAACGCAGGGGCTTTTACCTGTTGAGGGGCCACCTGATCGAGCGTATTTCCATCATACAGTCTTCCATTTTTCATGACATATCGAATAGTATTGGTGTTCCGGATATCCTCCAGTAAATTTTTATCCATAATGACTAAATCGGCTAGTTTTCCCGGTTCAAGTGATCCCAGATCTCCATCCAGACCAATGGCTTTCGCTCCATTGATCGTGGCCAGGCGAATCACATCAATCGGCCTCATTCCTCCAGACTGATTGGCCCATAGTTCCCAATGATACCCCAGGCCTTGCAACTGTCCATGTGCACCAATCGCCGGCAGGCCTCCTGCCTTCAATACATCGTCTACGATTTTGGTTTGTCTCTTAAACACGAACTCTTCTTCCGCATACCAGTTATTTCTGCGACGCCCCTTCCTGTCTACCTCGTCTTTTGCAGTAAAATAATTTAGCTTTTGATCATTCAGGATGTCCTCGCGGTTATAGAAATAATTCTCTGCATTGGGTCCTCCATAGCCTAACAAAAAGGCGGAAGAATACCCTATTTGGGATTTGGCGACAAACTCCACCATGTCCTTATACCAAGGGAAAAGCGGATATCCGTGCTCATGTCCCGGATAACCATCCAGAATTTCTGTTAGATTAAGTTTCATATCCAGATTTCCTTCTGTTGTAGGCATTAATCCTTGTTCCTTTGCCGCCATAATAATCCATTGACGTTGCTGACGATTTCCTACCGCATACATCTTAATGGTCTTGGTATTAAAATAGGTGGAATATTGCTTCAGAATGCGGCGTGCATGATCCAGGTCCTTGATATTATAGGCCCAATAAGCCACCCCTGGCCCCGTAGAATAAAGACGAGGGGCAAGCATTTTTCCTGCATCCACCAGATTTGCGTAAGTGAGTATATCTGTCGTTCCAGGTTGCGGATCGCGGGTGGTGGTTACTCCATAAGCCAATTGGGCAGCATAAGCAATGGGCTGACTAATTGCGATTCCTCTAGCACCACCCATGTGGGCATGTAAATCAAAAAAGCCAGGCGTGATTGTTTTTCCTTTCACATCAATTACTTTCGCTCCTGCAGACGGCTGAAGTGAACCACTGGTGCCAATTCCGGCAATCCGGTTATTTCGGATCAGAATATCGCCCTGTTCGATCACTTCATCTCCTTTCATCGTGATTAGCCTGGCTCCCTGCAACAAAATCTCTCCCTTCGGAATATCATTTGCGATATATACCTTTACCTGCTGCTCGTCGGCCCGGTAATTTGCCTGGGCGCGCTTTTCAAAATCATACACAAAAATACTTGGGCCTAAAGACCAGTATATTTTTTTCCCGTCAGGCGACCAGGATGGAAACTCCGCTCCAATTTCAGTTACTTTCCATACCGGATATGTGGATCTGGCAACATCAGCAACCGATACCACAGGAGTTTCCCCTCCTAATTCCGGGAGAGTGACGATGTAGACTTCATTTGCAAATTGCGCAATTGCTTTATCTCCAGAAGGAGATTTAATAATATTGGAAGGAGACTGTGTTCTTCTGAAGAAGCTGAACTGTCCTCCATTGCTATTACTGAAATCATACGTTGTACCGCCTGTCAGCTTCACATGGCCTTTTTTATCTTGCCCGTTCCAGTTGATTGATATTAAGCCTTCCGCCGCATTATAGAGGTAAATACGCTCCGGATCTTCTCCAAAATGAGGTTTAGCTCCTAAAGTACCCGCGATGAAGGTGCTTTTCCCTCCTGTCGAAGGAATCCAGTTAATGGACTGCCGGGCTGCCCCGCGGTTATTTGTGCCGGTACGATACCCCACGGCCAGTCCCTGCACAAACACAATGCGTTTGCCATCGGGCGACCATGCGGGCTCCTGAAAGAAATAACCTTTCTCAGTAAGCAACTGTGGTTTAGTTTTAAGATCTGCATTTACTTTATAGATTGCTCCGTCTTTGTCATCCCAAGTCACATAAGCGAGCGATTTTCCATCGGGCGACCAGACCGGTTGCGCCTCTGTAAAATTAGCATCCGATACCCGTTTTGGATTCCCTCCAGGGTAATCCATCACATACAAACGGCTAAAAGCGGTGAAAGCGGCCTTCTTGCCATCGGGCGAAAATTGCAGGTCACGAATTTGGTTTGCTGCGATTTGCTCATCGTCCTTAATCGGGTATTTAAATTCCAATTTGGGACCGATGGGAATGTCTGCTTCTACCTGAAAAGGAATTTCAGTCGCGCCACCTCCTTCAATAGAAATCGCATGGATCTTTCCACCATAGGATGCGAGAAGTTTTTTACTGTCAGGAGTAAATGCCATTGCCGGCAACACCCCCATGGGGGCGAGCGATTCCTGCTCATCGTGCTGAACAGGATAAGCCAGCCATTTTTCTTCTCCGGTGGCTAAATGATGCAATACCAATGCTGTCTCTGTATTGTAACGGGTACCGTACACTAGCCATTTCCCGTCCGGGGAAAGCGTTGGCGAAAAAGCAGATCCGTAGCGGGAAACTTTATTTTCCAACTGTCCGGTTTCCCGGTTATACACCGCCAGCTGATATTGGGGTAATTGCGCATTGTAATCCCACATTCCCTTACGTCGGGCCACCCAAATCTGTTTTCCATCTCTGCTAAAGAAGGGCTCAATGGTTTTCAGGTCGTCCGGTTTGGGAGTCAATAACGTTCCACTTCCTCCATCGATATGGTACATGTTTAATTTAGGCGTCCCCACTCCTTTAGAGACCACCACGTATTTGCCATCCGGGGACCAGGCCAGACCCTGATAGTACTCATCTCTGCTACGGGTGAGTTGCCGCGTTATCTGGTACGTCTCGGCGTTCATCACGTAGGCATTTTCAGCACCGTCACGGTCAGAAATATAAGCGATTGATTTCCCATCCGGACTAAATCTTGGCTGTGAATCGAAAGCCAGTCCAGAGGTAATTTGTTTCGCCTTTCCCCCGGTAATTGGCAACTCATAGAGATCGCCCAGCATGGCAAAGACGATTTTCCTGCCATCCGGACTTACATCGAGGGACAACCATGTTCCTTCTGTGGTATTGATCTTTATGGTTCTTCCCGGCTTTAAGGGCAATTCGGCAGGGCCTTCAAAAAGCGCCGCCTGATTCACCTTTAGGTAAAAGGCATGTGCCCAGTCTCCATCCAGTTCATGATTGTGATCAATGGTACATGGACCATGCTGGGCAAGAGCGCCCAGGGTCGTCAAATTCATCCATAAGAAGAAGAGACTGATCGTCCTGAGGTAACTTTTTATTGCTTTCATTTTAATATCTGTTCGTTTAGTTACACATATATATTAAACTCCATCAGCATTCCCATGGAAAGATTAATATCGTATAAACTTTCGCCAAAATCTATTAATTTGTATTCCCGTATATTGGCTGAAGTAAATTTTAAAGCAGATATAGCAATGACATTCAGAAAGATACAGGTCGGAGTAGTACAGGCTACTCCCGTTTTATTCGACATTCAAGGCACGATTGCCGTTATCGAGAAGTGGCTTAAAAAGGCAAAGGAAGCCGGTTGTGAGCTGGTATTATTCCCGGAGTCCTTTATTCCCTGTTATCCGCGGGGGCTTCGTTTTGACGCGGTGGTTGGACGGAGGACCGAAAAGGGGAGAGCCTTATGGTTAGACTATTGGAAAAATAGCCTGGAGGAGGGTTCAGAAGAAATGGCACAAATCAGTACACTGATTAAAGAAGCAGGCATGATGGTGGCATTGGGCGCAACGGAAAGAGCTTCATTGGGGGGATCTCTGTATTGCAGCCTGTTCTATTTTAATGCGAACGGACGATTGTTGGCAACGCACCGCAAGTTAAAACCCACCGGTCTGGAGCGTTTCATCTGGGCAGATGGAGATGCCAGTACCTTGCAAAGTCTGGACAGTCCCTTAGGTAAAATCGGGGGTCTGATCTGCTGGGAAAACTACATGCCCCTTGCTCGTTATGCGCTGTACGAGAAAGGCATAGACATCTATCTGGCCCCTACCGCCGATGCACGCCCTTCCTGGACATCTACCATGCAACACATTGCCCTGGAAGGACGCTGTTTTGTGTTGTCCTGTAATCAGTTTGTACAGCGCAGCGACTATCCTGCAAGGTACCAAGAAGATCTCGAAGGAGAAGAAGCTTTTATGAGCCCGGGGGGCAGTGTCATTTTCGCGCCAGATGGCTCCTGCCTTGCTGGGCCTCTATGGGACAAAGAAGGGCTACTAACCGCCACACTGGACCAGGAATTACTCATCAAAAGCAAACTGGATTTTGATGTCATTGGCCATTATGGCCGGCCGGATGTTTTCCAGTTCGCCTGCCCTGGACAGCCTGAAAGTGTCAGGGATTAAGCTTCGGATGCTCTTTTAGGTGCAAATCAAGCACCAGTTAAACTAAAACGATTTAGTTGACTTAAAAACAGCTCATTTTTGTTTGACTTCTTAGAGAAAGATGCTATATTTATCCTTCTTTCCACCAAAAACCATGTATTAATGATGCAATTCAAACGGCTTTCCCTCCTCCTGTTCGTAGTTATTCAAGGCACGCTTGCCCAGGCGCAATGGAGTCCTGTCAAAGGAAAAATCATGACGGAATGGGCTTCCCTGGTTAATCCTGCTCAACCGTTACCAGCGTATCCAAGGCCCCAGTTAGTGCGTAAAAACTGGCAGAATCTTAACGGTTTATGGCAGTACCAGCGACTTCCAAAAACGACTGCTGCGGAAACCATCCCGGAAAGCTTTGAAGGACAAATCCTCGTTCCCTATGCGATTGAATCCGCATTAAGCGGAGTTGGAAAAACCGTAGGGAAAGACAGCGTCTTATGGTATCATCGCGAAATCACTCTTCAACCTCCCTTGCAAAAAGGCAGGACACTTTTACACTTTGGGGCAGTCGACTGGTCATGCCAAGTCTATGTAAATGGCACATCCGTAGGACATCATGAAGGGGGATTCGATCCTTTTTCTTTTGACGTAACCGATGCGCTCAGGAAAGGAGCCAAACAAATCATCTCCGTACGCGTGTGGGATCCGACCAATGAAGGGGTTCAGCCCCATGGCAAACAGGTAAAGAAACCGGGAGGTATCTGGTACACACCCGTGACCGGCATTTGGCAGACTGTATGGCTGGAACAGGTTCCCAGCACCTATATCAGTCAGCTTCATAACACTCCGGACATTGACCAGGAACTCTTAAAAGTAGGTGTTCATGTAATCAATGCGCAAATCGACGATCTTATTGAAGTTAGTGCATGGGACGGAGCTCAACAGGTGGCCTTGCAACGCTCAGAGAAAGCAGGCCCGTTTTCCCTGTCTCTTCCTCAAGCAAAATGGTGGTCGCCAGAATCGCCTTTTCTGTATGGCCTTAAAGTCAAAATTATTCGGAAAGGAAAAGTTATTGATGAGGTGGAGTCCTATGCGGGCATGCGAAAAATATCCATGGAAAAAGATAGCGAGGGCATTCAACGGATGCTACTGAACAATGCCTTTTTATTCCACTATGGACCGCTTGATCAGGGATGGTGGCCCGATGGTTTGTACACGGCACCCACAGACGAAGCCCTTAAATTTGATATTGAACAAACCAAAGCATTGGGCTTTAACATGATCCGGAAGCACATTAAAGTAGAGCCTGCCAGGTGGTATTATTATTGCGACCTACTTGGTTTACTGGTGTGGCAGGACATGCCCAGTGGCGATATGGGCGGAAATGCATGGGACACACAGCCCGGAGTAATTACAGGCAGAGTACTGGATAAACCACGAAGTCCCGAATCAGAACAGATTTTCAGGAAAGAATGGAAAAATATCATGGACGCCCTGCATCATTTTCCCAGTATTGTGATGTGGGTTCCCTTTAATGAAGCTTGGGGACAGTTTAAAACTAAAGAAATCACCGAATGGACCATGAATCATGATCCCTCCCGGCTTGTCAATAGTGCCAGCGGCGGAAACTTTTTCCCTACGGGCCATGTGCTCGATTTACATAGTTATCCGCATCCGGCCATGCCTTCTCCTGCTATTTTTGGCAAAGATCAGATTCTGGTACTCGGCGAGTTTGGAGGACTGGGTTTGCCGGTAGAAGGGCATACGTGGCTCGACAAAGGAAACTGGGGCTACCAAAGCTTCAAAAATGAGGAAGAACTGCTTAAAAGATACCGGGAGTTTGTCGAGCGGATGCCCGCTTTGATCCGGAAGGGACTGTCGGCTGCCGTTTACACCCAAACAACAGACGTGGAAATCGAAACAAACGGGTTCTTCACGTACGACAGAAAAGTATTGAAAATGCCCATAAAGGAGGTTTTCCCCCTACACCAGCAATTGTATCGACCCCTCGAAAGGCCAAAGAAAGCGGAAATAGCGCCATCCACAGGAGGTCGCTAAGCGAAGGAAAGGAAACTATCCGCCCCATTAACTGCCAGCTGTCACAAGCGGCCGTTCGAACGCTCTTTTTAGGGGCTGGCTTCTTATATGAATGTGATTTCGTCCATTGATTAAGTCATGGTCACTCAGCACCTCCACGCATAACATAGCTTTCTCCTATCCAAGCACCCGCTCCAGCCTGTTGCGATGAGAGTGTCTTCTTCGATCCGTTATTTTGCGATTTCACTTCCATCTTGTTTTGGAAATATTCCTGCCTGCCTCGTTGAGGATAAATCTAATCTACTAAGGCTAGGAGGTTATTTGAGTGCCGGTTTGCTTGATAAAAACAGGCAAGTTTTATTTTGTAATCTTACATTTTAGCATCATTTCTTAAAATAAAGTGTATTTTTGTATCAATCAGATCATAAGATCATCTGATGTTTTAGATGAATGCAATCGAAAAAAAGTCATTAGCTGTTCAATTGGCCGAGCATCTTTTAAAGGAAATTCAAAGTGGAACCTATTCGTTGGGAGAAAAGCTTCCATCGGAACCAGCTTTGATGAAGCTCTTTGGTGTAGGACGATCTTCTGTAAGAGAAGCCATTCGCATTTTAAGCAATCGGGGAACACTCGAGGTGAAACAGGGTGTGGGAACTTTCGTCTCCTCTTTGCAATCGGATGAGCCATGGGACCATAAAATGAGTCGCGCGGGTTTCTCAGAATTGAGAGAAGTGAGACAATTACTAGAGACAAAAATTGCCGAAAAAGCGGCTTTGCACCGCAGTGAAAAGGACCTTCTAGAAATGCAGCAATGCCTTAAAGACCGAAAAGCACACGCACTTCAGGGGAATATAAAAGCATGCATTGAGGCAGATATCCGTTTCCATAATGGGGTAGCAGCAGCCTGTGGCAACCCCATTCTCACCGACATTTACAGAAGCGCCTCCGTACATATCAGCAAATGGTTTATTGAGCAATACCCAGATACGCTTAAGTTTATAGCGACCCACAGCCTTCATCGAAAACTCTTTAAATACATTCAGTTACAGCAGCCTAAAAAAGCGGCCATTACCGCTAAACAAATTGTTGGCGACATTTAATTTTCACGTCACTCATGTCTACGATATCTTCCAACACTCAGCGTACCGTTTATCCGGTTCTTTTTGCAATTAGCTTTACTCATTTATTGAACGACCTGATTCAGTCGGTGATCCCCTCAATCTACCCCATGCTTAAGACGCAGTTCAATCTCAGCTTTTCGCAGATTGGTTTAATCACCCTCGTTTTTCAGTTAACGGCTTCTCTTCTTCAGCCTTTTGTAGGCTTCTATACCGATCGTAAGCCCAAGCCCCAGTCTCTGGCAATCGGGATGGGATTTACGTTTATAGGCTTAATCTTTCTTGCTTTCGCGCATCATTTTTTCTTCATTCTCATTGCGGTTAGTTTTATTGGAATGGGTTCATCCGTATTTCATCCTGAATCTTCTCGAGTAGCACATTTGGCCTCCGGAGGAAAAAAGGGACTTGCCCAATCCATTTTTCAAGTAGGTGGCAATGCCGGAAGCGCCATTGGTCCGCTCCTCGCTGCTCTCATCATTGTGCCTCACGGGCAACCATTCATTAGCCTTTTTGCGATCGTAGCGATCGTAGCCATCCTTATCCTTTTCCGGATTGGCAAATGGTATCAGGCCAACCTCATTCCTAAAGTTATCCAGACGTCAACAGCTTCCAGCCCTAAAGAAACACACCTTTCCAAAGGCCAGGTCACCGGTGCGGTGATCATCTTATTGGTATTGATATTTTCCAAATACTTTTACATGGCTTCCATGACGAGCTACTTTACCTTTTTTCTGATGGATAAATTCCAGATTTCGGTACAGCAGTCACAGGTTTATTTATTTGTTTTCCTCGCAGCAGTGGCCGCCGGAACAATCATTGGGGGCCCCTTAGGAGATCGTTATGGACGAAAACGAATTATCTGGGTTTCGATCCTGGGAGTTGCGCCCTTTAGCCTCCTCCTACCGTACACCTCCTTGTTTTGGACAGTTGTCCTTGCTGCTGTCATTGGAGTTATCATTGCATCTGCCTTCTCTGCCATCCTTGTGTATGCAACTGACCTTATGCCTGGCAAAGTAGGCATGGTGGCAGGTTTGTTTTTTGGTTTTGCCTTTGGCATGGGAGGAATAGGATCGGCCGTTCTTGGAAGACTTGCCGACCAAACGAGCATCGCCTATGTTTTTAACGTTTGCGCTTACCTACCGTTAATTGGTATCCTCACCGGATTTCTTCCTAACATTGAAGGAACGGGCCGAAGAAACGCTTAACTCAGGCACTGCAGAACTAAGGAAGGGGCAATCTCATAGATGGCCTATCCTCAATCCAACAACAAATGTGTTCCTTTGGGGCATTGATGAACGGATCCTGTGAGTAATTGGCGGTCCTCTTTAGAGTAAGGAGTAGAAATGCGGACAGAGAATAAAGTAACCCTTTAATTCCTTTTAAATTTTATACCTCTATGAAAATCATTTCAGTAAGAAAATCACCCTCCTATATGAACCGCGCGATTGCCTACATCCAGCAAGCCTGGCCTGAGGTAGCGCCGGTCATTTATCAAGAATGCATTGAAAATTGCCTTACCGGCAAACTCCCTCTCCCACAGTGGTATTTACTTGAAATGGAAAATGAGCTTATCGGATGCGCTGGTCTCATTACCAATGACTTTATCAGTCGAATGGATCTCTATCCCTGGCTATGCGCCTTATACATCAGTCCCTCACATCGGGGAAATCACTATGCCGAGCTACTGATCAATCAGGCCAAAAAAGAAACAAAGGACTTCGGTTTTGATTCTTTATACTTGTCTACGGATCATGTCGGATATTATGAGAGACTGGGTTTTACTTGCATCGCAGAGGGTCATCACCCCTGGAATGAGCGTTCAAAAATTTATCAGATCGCCCTCTAATTCACCTAAGCCGCGACAAACGCAAAAGGCCTTAACGATACGCACTGCCCTTCAAAAAGGATTGTTGATTTATAAAAAAAGAGGGCCTTCTTGATGAAGGCCCTCTCAGCGGAGAGAGAGGGATTCGAACCCTCGATACCCTTTTGGAGTATACACACTTTCCAGGCGTGCTCCTTCGACCACTCGGACACCTCTCCGTTAGACGAACATCTCCTTGAGGGAACGATGTACCGTTCGGGCGACAAAAGTAGGTTTTTTTATGCTGTATTAAAAATTTGGTTTGAAATTAATCAATCACCGTGATTTTCAACATGTTTGTTTTCCCCTTCACCTCCATGGGAATGGCCGCTGTATTGATAATGACGTCCCCTTTTTTAATAAGTTTCTTCTTTTTTAGAAACTCATTGACTTCAGTAATCGTATTATCTGTACTTTCGAATTTATCGTAATAAAACCCTCTTACACCCCATAAAAGACTTAACGTATTAAGGAGACGCTCATTACTGGTAAAAATAAATACGGGCGATTGTGGTCGATGACTGGAGATTTCGAAAGCAGTATAACCGCTTAAAGTCATGGAAACAATTCCAACTGCATCCGTCTGTTTAGCAAGAAAACATGCCGAATCGCACACTGCATCGCTCAGAAAACTTGGAGAGTTGGATTTGAGAAATTTCTCCGGATGATACGGATAATTATTTGTCTCGATATTGTTGATGATCTTTTGCATGGTCTCAATGACGATCAGCGGGAACTCTCCAACAGAGGTTTCGCCACTCAACATCACCGCATCTGCCCCATCTAAAACTGAATTGGCTACATCATTCACTTCCGCTCTCGTAGGACGCGGAGTAGTGATCATACTTTCAAGCATTTGCGTTGCAATGATGACCGGTTTTGAGGCCGCACGACATTTCTTCACAATCATTTTCTGCAATAACGGGACTTCCTCCATCGGCATTTCGACTCCCAAATCTCCCCTGGCAACCATGATGCCGTCAGAAACCTCAATAATTTCATCAATATTGGCAATGGCTTCGGGTTTTTCAATTTTGGCAATTACACGTGCGTCTTTTCCTCTTTTTTTAATTACCTCTTTTAGTTCAAGAATGTCTTGCGCATTTCGAACAAAAGATAAACCCACCCATTCCACGTCGTTTT
This sequence comes from Pedobacter sp., assembly GCA_037190785.1. GTDB lineage: Bacteria > Bacteroidota > Bacteroidia > Sphingobacteriales > Sphingobacteriaceae > Pedobacter. The sequence continues at coordinate 538,075 of JBBCJN010000003.1, forward strand.
CGAGCACAAAATCCAGATTTTTACGGTCTTCGGGAGTAAGAGAAGGAATGGAGACCTTTGTATTGGGGAGGTTCACTCCTTTTCTAGAGGTCAAAATACCCCCATGTACTACTTCACAAAGAACCTCATCCTTCAGATTGGTCTCAATAACCCGCATCTGTAATTTTCCATCATCCAGAAGAATCACTTCATTGGGTTTCACATCTTTAGGAAATTCCTCATAGGTAATATAAATACGTTCTTCATTCCCCACACATTCTTTTGTGGTGATGACGGTTTTATTTCCGTTCACTAAATGAATCCCTCCGTCCTTTACCGTTCCTATCCGAATCTTTGGGCCTTGCAAGTCGGCTAAAATCCCGACATTGTAATGGTGCTTTTTATTCAAGCCCCGGATGGTATGGATCACCTGTTGATGGTCGGCTTGTGAACCGTGTGAAAAGTTTAACCGACACACATCCAAACCCGCATTAAACATTTGAAATAGCACGTCCGGCTTCGCTGAAGCAGGACCTAAAGTGGCGACAATTTTAGTTCTGGAATGAAATGGTTTCATTTAAATTGTTGTTTGTGAGATCCCTTTTCCTCTGTATGTCATTTAAATAGACGCAGGGATCCGCTGATTGTTTTGATTTGATTAAGATTCAAATATAGTGTAATTTATACACGATCAATATAAAATTTACATTACTAAATTCTCTTTAGATTTTAATTTTGCAGGATCTATCTGTGCAGCAACCTGAATATCAACGAGTTTATTCAATTTATTTAAGATCTCTGCGAGTTCATCCTTATCGATGTATTGTTGAATGATCATAAAAAAATCGACCTTCTTCATTTCCGGAACCAGGAAGCCTTCGCTATGCCGGTTATTGACCAGGTAGAAATCAACTTCTCCCTCTTCTATAAAAAAATGATAGCGCGAAAAAGCAAGTGGCTCTTCATCCACTAAAAAAAACACCTCATGGTCTTCGATCCGAACAAAATCGAATGCCAGTTGCGTGTTGATTTTATGGCACAACATATAGTCTTTCAGGGAAGCTGTAATGGCAATTAAAACGAAGTCGAGGTCAAGAGAAAGTTTTAAATAAGTTTTGTTCAAAACTGAATTTTTTTTTAAAATCCAAAATTATAAAACTATTTTTACATTTAAGTTTGAAATAAAAACATTAAAATTGATTGAGAAATAAAAACATTTGAAAAGTGTTAGAATTTATTTTTCTTTGCACAGAATTATTTAACCATTAAATTATAAAATTATGTCTGATATTGCTTCAAGAGTTAAGGCTATTATTGTTGAAAAACTTGGCGTAGATGAGAGCGAAGTTACACCGGAAGCTTCTTTCACTAATGACTTAGGTGCGGATTCTTTGGATACTGTAGAATTGATTATGGAATTCGAAAAAGAGTTCAATGTTGCTATTCCTGATGATCAGGCTGAAACCATTGGCACAGTAGGTCAAGCAGTTGCTTATTTAGAAAAAAACGTAAAGTAAAATACTTACTTGCGTATAATACGTATAAATGGAATTAAAAAGAGTAGTAGTTACAGGTTTAGGCGCACTCACTCCAATTGGAAATAACCTTCCGGATTTCTGGGAGGCCTTGATCAATGGGGTGAGTGGTGCCGGCCCTATCACGGGCTTCAATACGGAAAAATTCAAAACTAAATTCGCTTGTGAACTGAAAAACTTCAATGCGGAAGATTTTCTGGACAAAAAAGAAGTTCGTAAGCTTGATCCATTTGTGCAGTACGCATTGGTATCTACTGCTGAAGCCGTTAAAGACGGCAATTACGATTGGGACACCATTGACACCAATCGTGTCGGAGTGATTTGGGGATCTGGAATCGGTGGGTTTAAAACATTTCAGGAAGAGATGAAAAATTTCTTCCTAGGAGACGGCACCCCTCGTATCAACCCTTTTTTCATTCCAAAAGTTATTATTGACATTGTTCCAGGCCATATTTCTATCAAATATGGGTTAAGAGGTCCTAATTTTGCGACCGTCTCTGCCTGTGCCTCCTCTACCAATGCAATGATCGACGCATATAACTATATCCGCTTAAATTATGCCGATATTGTGATTAGCGGAGGATCTGAAGCCATCATTAATGAAGCCGGTATTGGCGGATTTAATGCAATGCATGCATTATCAACCAGAAACGATGATCCCCAAACCGCTTCCCGACCTTTCGACAGAGACCGTGAAGGTTTTGTGGCGGGAGAGGGTGCAGGAACCATCATTTTCGAAGAACTGGAACATGCCAAAGCCCGTGGTGCTAAAATTTATGCCGAAATCGTTGGAGGCGGAATGAGCGCAGACGCAAACCATATTACAGCCCCACATCCACAAGGATTGGGCGCAAAAATGGTCATGGCCAATGCCTTGAAGGACGCCGGATTACAACCTTCCGACATCGATTACATCAATGTTCATGGTACCTCTACTCCTCTGGGCGACATCAGTGAAACCCGCGCAATTGTTGATTTGTTTGGAGAAGATGCCTATAAATTAAACATCAGTTCGACCAAATCAATGACAGGGCACCTGTTAGGTGCTGCCGGAGCGATCGAAGCCATTGCCACTATTTTGGCAGTGCAAAATGACATCGTACCTCCGACGATCAATCATTTTAATGATGATCCTGAGTTTGACCCAGGACTAAACTTCACCTTTAATAAAGCACAGAAACGCCTGATCCGCGCTGCTCAAAGCAATACCTTCGGATTTGGAGGACATAACGCTTCTGTCATTTTTAAGAAATACGAAGAATAGTTTTTCACCTGTCTTTACTGGATTTGTTCATGGATGTACATTGGTTTGCTTTTATTTTATAGCAGGTTTGAATGTCGTTTTTAAAGTTATATAAGCTATACTTATCCCCGCAAAAAGATTTTGTCAAGAAGATACAGAATATTCTGGGATTTATCCCGGGGAATATTACCCTGTATCAGATGGCTTTCAGACACCGGTCTGCTGCAAAAACATTGAAAAATGGTAGCAGAAGCAGTAATGAGCGTCTTGAATTTTTGGGAGATGCCATCCTTGGTGCCGTCATTGCCGAACTGCTTTTTAAAAGCTACCCCTACAAAGAAGAAGGGTTTCTCACTGAGATGCGTTCGAAAATAGTAAATCGTGCCCATCTTAATCAGCTTGCCCGTAAAATGGGCTTTGATCAGCTCATTATTTTTGATCAACGGACCGTCAATGTGCAAACCAAACACCATTCCATGCTGGGCGATGCATTTGAGGCGCTCATTGGAGCAATTTACCTCGATAAAGGATACGATTTCACCCGGAACCTCCTACTGAAACGAATCATTAAACCCTACATCGATATTCATACGCTCGAAAAAACCGAAACCAACTTCAAAAGCAAGCTCATTGAATGGTGTCAGCGACATAGTAAAGACATTTCTTTCGAAGTCGTTGAAAACGGAGAAGGGGAAAGTACCAAACTATTTACCATTCATGTCATCATAGACAACGAAAACTTTGGGGTGGGAAGGGATTACAATAAAAAGAACGCAGAGAAACTGGCTGCCGAAAAGGCATGTGAAGTCTTATCTATCTAAAAAGGGGTGGTCGTGGTCGCGGTATCACTGTATTTCTTATACGAATCCTTAATCCATTTTAGTGCGTCATAGGTATTCCAGTCCTTACTTTGATCGTAAGTAGGACGGTAATGCATCATAAAAGCTGAAAGCTGAGATTCAGTAATGGGGGTGTGTTTCCGGATCAGAGAGGGGTTAAAAAATTGATCAATATGACTTTGCTCTATCTCCGACTGATAATACCTTTCAAATCTTCTGGCATTTTTAGGAGTGCGTCCTACCAATTCATACAAGGCTGTCAATGGCGTGAAGAGGAAAGATAAAAAAGGAGGCTTCCCGGCATGGTAAGATCCTTTATTACGGTATTCCTTACGCATACTGTTGAGCACATCTACCTTCTTCTCTCCATAAATCACCACTTCATTCAGGGTCTCCCCCCGCCCCATATGAACAATTAAATCTCCTGCATTACCAACCACCATCCACACCTCATTAAACCCTCTTTTGGAAAACCACAAAGTGTCCCCAATATGTGCCCGAACAGTAAACAGGCCCATATCATTGGTCCCTACCACATGATTGTTTCGCTTATTCCTCACCTCTGCCAAAGCGATCCGGATTTTACTTCCTTTCTCGAAAACAACTCCGGAAATCTTTGGCTCTTCCTGCGCATGGACCATCAAGGTGCTTCCCCCGATTATAAGACAAAAAGGGATGAAAAAACTAAAAGAAAGGACGTATTTCCTAAACATTTTTGTAAACTTAAGAAATTATTGATTTGCCCGTACGTTAAATAACGTTAATTCTATGCGTAAGTTTTTATTTAGCCTCCACTTAGTGTATTCTTTATGCCTGTTTATAGGACTGATGTTTTTATCCTTCCCGCTGGTATTACTTGCTTCACTGCTTCCGGGAGAAGCAAATCAACGGCACACCATTCTGATCGTACTGAGAGGCTGGGCCGCCATGTTTAGCCTATTCTCAGGCTTTTGGGTGAAAAAAAAACATTCGGAGAGGGTGAACAGGAGACGTGCGCACATTTACATTGCCAATCATGGGTCATACCTGGACGCCATTGCTGTTTGCCTCAGCATCCCTCAGTATTTTAGTGCGCTCGGAAAACAGGAAATGGTCAAAGTGCCTGTCTTTGGCTCCATATATAAAAGAATTGTGGTGATGATTGACCGTGACAGTAAGGAAAGCCGGGCACAATCAGTGGACACGCTCAAACAGACTATTTCCAGCGGACAGTCCATTCTTATTTTTCCGGAAGGGACCATGAACAAAGGCACACACGTGCTGAATGATTTCTATGACGGTGCGTTTCGCATTGCTATTGAAACTCAAACCCCTATTCAACCCTTTGTGCTTCTTCACAACCGTATACGTTTGCCCCGCAAGAATGTGCTTAAGGGAAGTCCCGGATGGATCATTGCTTATTTTCTGCCTCCTGTAGAGGTAGAGGGCATGACCCTTCATGACCTAGATGCTCTCAAGAAAATCGTTCACCGACAAATGGCGGATGCTTTAACTATGGGGGAAAACGATTAACTCAGTTTATCCAACACTTCCTGCCAGTTGTTTACTCGCTCGTATTCCTGCAGCAACAAATTATGTGGAGAGGTGAACAACAGACATCGACCTTCAAAGCCGACAAAATTTTTAGCCCGGTCGTCGATAATAATCTCCGTACGCACAATCTTCTTCCCACAGAACACAATGTGTTGCCAGTCGATAAACGGGAAATGTTCGCCCAGCCAATCAAATTTATCTTCGAGTGAATTTCTAAACTCCATAGCGGCAGAAACAATGTAAATCTCGTATTTCTCCTGTAGCTTTTTAACAGCCTCTACACTTCCTGGAATCAAAGGTAGATCTCTGAAAAAACCCTTCTCATTAATGTAATCAAACCATTTATCTTGAACATGCGTGGGAACGTGATCGTAAATTTCATTTCCAGGCGCTAATTCTAAATCCAGAGGCACTCCGTAATCACGGTGGTAAAGATCGATGAACTTCCGTATGGGATCTGCCAGTACTTCGTCCATATCTATGGCTATTTTCATGCGGCAAATATCCTGATTATCCATTTAGTCCTTGTAATCTGTTTATAAAATTTTCGTCACCTTGCTAATTATAAGTATTTTAGTTAACTTTGCAGCCCCGCATGCACAAAGCACCGGGACTATGTTGGATACATAATTATTAAAAAAGAATGGCAACCAAAATCAGATTGCAAAGATTCGGTAAAAAAGGAAAACCTTTTTACCACGTGGTAGTAGCGGATTCCCGCGCACCGAGAGACGGTCGTTTCATTGAACGTTTAGGTTCTTATAACCCAAACACCAATCCTGCGACGATCGATATCAATTTCGAGAAAGCTTTACAGTGGGTAAACAACGGGGCACAACCTACGGATACCGCAAGAGCGATCTTATCTTACAAAGGTGTTTTATATAAAAAACATCTTGAAGGGGGTGTTAAAAAAGGCGCCTTAACTGCTGAACAGGCAGAAGCTAAATTTACTCAATGGCTGGAAGGTAAATCTGGTCAGATTGAAACTAAAAAAGAAACCCTTCTTTCTAAAAAAGAAGAAGCTAGAAGAGCTGCTTTAGCTGCTGAAAGCAAGAAAAACGCTGACCGGGCTGCTGCTATCGCATTGAAAAATGCACCTGTAGCTGAAGAAACCGCAGAGGAAGTTCCTGCTGAAGAAGAAGCTCCTGTAGCTGAAGAAACTCCTGCAGCTGAAGCTGAAGGCACTCAGGAAGAAGCTTAGTCTTATTTAAATGCATTACTATAGCGTTCCGATCCGTTGGAACGCTATTTTTTTTCCGTCATGAAAAAAGAAGAAACCTTTTACATCGGCTACATCACCCGCACCAAAGGCCTCAAAGGAGAATTACAGGTGTATTTTGATTTCGAGGATTACGAAGAGCTCGATCTCGATGTGGTGTTTATTGAACTAAACAGCAAATTGGTCCCACATTTCAGCGCCTCCGTAAAAGTATACCCTAACCGCACTGCTCTTTTCTTTTTCGACGACATTGACCATATCGATAAGGCCACTCCACTGGTGAAAAAAAAGGTTTATCTGGCTGCCGACAAACTACCGGAACGAGATCCTGAAGAGCTTCGCTACGAAGACCTGAAAGGCTTCACCGCCATTGACCGTCAGTACGGTTCACTGGGCGAAATTCTTACCATCCACGAATACCCACAGCAATACGTTGCCTCCGTTCTTTACAAAGACAGGGAGATTCTTTTTCCTCTTTCCGATGATTTTATCGAGGAAATTGATGAGAAGGAAAAAACCATCCGGCTAATGCTCCCTGAGGGGCTTCTGGACATTTATATGGATTAAATCTTTTCTTTTAGCAAAGATTTAACCAAATGGTGGATGACCTGGAAAGATCCGAATTGAAATCATGAAAACAACGTTGCATGCGCCCCCCTCAACCTCCATGCTGCGGCAGCTTTCCCTGCTGTTTCTATTGGCCTGTTTGGGTTACTCCTGTCAATCACCCCCGGTTCATTCAACAACGAAAGAATCCAAACCTATACCTCCGACCGCGAACCATGATCGTCTCCTGACAAAGGGCCTTGCGGTATTGACCGCTCTTCAACAAAAAAATGTGGCCGCCCTTCAATCCCATATCTCACCAACAAAAGGCCTGCTGTTCTCTCCTTATGGATACATCGACACCCTTACTGCCGTCCGGATGGATACCCCTGCCCTTCGTTCACTTTTACAAAAAGGAGAAAAAATTCAATGGGGTTATTACGATGGTTCAGGCGAACGGATAGCGCTCACTTGGGAGGCTTATTACAAAAAATTCATTTACGATGCCGACTTTTTAAATGCAGAAAAAACAGAGGTAAATGAATACATAGGCACAGGGAATTCCCTTAAAAACATTCAGCAAATTTTTCCTCAAAGCGACTTTATTGAATACCACTTTTCAGGATTTAACCCCGTTTATCAGGGAATGGACTGGAGCAGCCTCCGATTGGTATTTGAGGTCGAAAAAGGACATTACTTTCTGGTAGCCATTGTTCATGATCAATGGACAAGCTAGTTTCAGAATTTGACCTTTTGTACCCCCAACCTTCGTTCGGATACTCCTTCTATCTTCTCTTGTGACCTTCTTATTTTATGCATGGAAGAGTTACACCGCCCTTCCTCTAAAAGCAGGGTATAATTCGCTATCTTTGCATCATGCGTTTTGACATCATCACCGTCTTACCGGATCTATTACAGAGTCCTTTTGCTCATTCCATCCTGCAACGCGCCCAGAAAAAAGGCATTGCAGAGATCGTGGTTCATAACCTTCGCGACTATGCGGATAACAAACATAAAAGTGTAGACGACTATCCTTACGGTGGGGGAAGTGGAATGGTCATGAGTGTCGTTCCTTTTGCCGCCTGTATTGAGCAACTGCAATCGGAAAGAACCTACGACGAGGTCATTTTTATGAGTCCCGATGGGGAAGTGCTTCATCAGGGCATTGCGAACGAACTCTCTATCCGCAAAAACCTAATCATTCTGTGTGGTCATTACAAAGGAATTGATCAGCGAATTCGGGATCTTTTCGTGACCAGAGAGATATCTATCGGAGATTATGTATTGTCTGGGGGCGAACTACCTGCAGCGGTGCTGGTTGATGCCGTAACCCGCTTAATTCCTGGGGTTCTGAATGACGAGACCTCCGCCCTGTCGGACAGCTTTCAGGGAGAGCTCCTAGACGCACCTATTTACACTCGTCCGGCTAACTGGAGAGGGCACGAGGTTCCACCTGTACTGCTTAGCGGACACGAACAGCAGATCAGTGAATGGCGACATGAACAGGCCCTTCGTCGAACTCGTGAACGTAGACCCGATTTACTCAAATAGGAAAGGATAGCAACCATTTCGATTGTTGAAAAAAGCACTTTTGTGAATAACAAAAATTATTTTCTTTAGAATCTTTTATTTAAGAAAAAAAATTCCTAATATTGCAATCCGATTTTAGAAAACAAAAAATCGGCTTAATAGCTTAAAATCATGGATTTAGTAAAATTTGTAGAAGACCAGGTAATCGCGAAAAATGAGTTTCCTTCGTTCAAATCAGGAGATACCATCAGTGTACACTATAAAATTCGCGAAGGAAATAAAGAACGTATTCAGATCTATCAGGGCGTTGTTATTCAACGAAATAGTGCTGGGGCAAACGAAACTTTTACTGTTCGTAAGATCAGCAATGGGGTAGGCGTAGAGCGTATTTTCCCTGTTAATTCTCCAAATATTGATAAAGTAGAGGTGAACAGCTATGGTAAAGTACGCAGAGCTAAACTTTTCTATCTCCGTGCATTAACCGGTAAAGCAGCGCGTATCAAATCTCTTCGTAAGTAATTTCCGAATTAATAAAAATATAACCTTCACGATTATTTCGTGGAGGTTTTTTTGTTTATATCTTTGCCGAACCAATACATAAACCTGGTCCTGCTCTACTGTCATTTTCCTGCTCAGCCCCTGCAGGGGCCAGAAAGCGCCCAACCCAAAGTTCGGCATGTAAGGGTATAAATATACATAAAACTACTTATTGTGACTTTCTCTCGGAGAAGGTCCGTGAAGATCAAACCAATGAAAGAATTATTAAAAAAGTACGAAGAAAAGCAGCCTGAGATTGTTTTTGAATGGAAAGACAAAGAATCCGAAGCAGAAGGATGGGTCGTGATCAATTCATTGAGAGGAGGAGCTGCGGGTGGGGGAACACGGATGCGAAAAGGCCTCGATAAACGGGAAGTGGAGTCCCTGGCCAAAACCATGGAAGTCAAATTCACCGTATCCGGCCCGCCCATCGGGGGAGCCAAGTCGGGAATCAACTTTGACCCCTCCGACCCGCGCAAAAAAGAAGTACTTGAAAGATGGTATAAAGCGGTTATGCCTTTACTTAAGAACTATTACGGGACTGGCGGCGACTTAAACGTAGATGAAATTCACGAGGTGATCCCGATCACCGAGCATTATGGCCTTTGGCACCCACAGGAAGGGGTGATTAATGGTCATTACCAGGCTCGCGAGAATGAGCGTATTCATCAGATTGGACAATTGAGGCATGGTGTATCTAAAGTATTGGAAGACCCTCATTACACACCCGATATTAAGCGAAAGTATAAAGTTGCCGATATGATTACTGGTTTTGGTGTTGCTGAATCCATCAGGCATTATTACCACATCTGGGGAGGAAACCTAGCCGGGAAAAGGGCCATTATCCAGGGATGGGGAAATGTAGCGGCCGCAGCCGGGTATTACCTGGCACAGCAAGGTGTAAAAATTGTTGGCATCATTGACCGTTCAGGAGGAATTATCCATCCCGAAGGACTCAGGGAAGAAGAAATCAAAACACTTTTTAATGAGCGTGTTCACAACACCCTTGTTTCTCCGAGCCTGATTCCTTTCGAAGAAACCAATGAAAAGATATGGTCGGTCGGAGCCGATATTTTTGTTCCTGCCGCCGCCTCCCGCCTTGTCAACCAATCACAGGTAGATCAAATGATCGCTTCCGGTTTAGAGCTCATTGCCTGTGGGGCGAATGTTCCTTTCGCAGACAAAGAAATTTTCTTCGGCAGCATTATGGAGCATGCCGACCAACATGTGGCTGTCATCCCCGACTTTATCGCCAACTGTGGCATGGCGCGTGTATTTGCCTATCTGATGCAACGAAATGTAGAAATGAGTGACGACGCGATCTTTACAGACGCCTCCAATATTATTCACAATGCGTTGAAAAAAATACACGACACCTCCGGCCAGACAAAAAACGTTTCCAGCACTGCTTTTGAAATTGCCTTAAAACAATTAGTTTAGCAAAATGGACACCTCCTTTTTTGAACAGGTTTTTTGGGGAAATACCCTTCAACAGTATTGCTGGTTTGCAGCAATACTGTTATTAGGTCTATTATTCAGACGGCTGGTATCCCGTACACTGAGCCGCCTCCTTTTTCGTTTATTCCAGAAATTCGCAGACGAGGTGCGTATGGATACGTTCATAGCCCTGTTACTTAAACCTTTTGAGTTTTTCATCAGCATCGCCTCTATATACCTGGCTGTCAACCGGCTCCATCACCCCCTGGAGTTAACTGCTTTTCATTACCACAAGGTGGTAAATCAGGTGAAAACCAGGCATGCCTTTTCCATAGGCGAACTGCTGGATAAAGTTTTTCTCTTCCTGATTATTCTGTCCTTTTTTTGGATTATTCTGAGAATCATTGATTTCATTGCGCATGTATTCATGCATCGGGCTGGAAAGACAGCCGATAAAACGGACGATCAGTTGATTCCTTTTCTGAAGGAGCTGTTTAAATTCATTGTTTGCTTTTTTGCTTTTTTTGTATTGCTTGGTTATGTCTTTGAGGTGAATGCACTGAGTCTGATCACGGGACTTGGAATAGGTGGGATCGCCATAGCGCTTGCAGCAAAAGAAAGCCTCGAGAACCTCATCGGTTCCTTTACAATCTTTATCGACAAACCATTTACGGTAGGCGATGTAGTGAAAGTAGACGGCGTGGAAGGCACCATAGAGAAAGTGGGTTTCCGAAGTACGGTATTGAGGAGTACCGATAAAACCACCATCGTGATTCCTAATCGTGCCATGATTGACGGGGTTCTTGAAAACCTCACCCGGCGCAATTTCCGACGGGTAAAATTCAACATCGGGCTGACTTATGAAACTGACTCTGCTGCTATCAAAGCTATCATTACGGCCATCAATGACTTTCTAAGCCAGCATCGAGGCATCAGCGATAATTCCGTCACCTTCGACAGCTTTGGCGATTCGGCATTAAACGTGCAAATTCTTTATCTTGTGGAACAAACACAGTACAATAAGTTTTTAAAAATTAAAGAAGAGGTTAATTTCAAAATCATCGAAATTGTGGGAGCCAAGGGTTCAGACTTCGCCTATCCAACCCAAAGGACAGTGAGTGACCTTCCTTCTGCTCCGAGAACCGCAGAAGAAGCACCGTGACAAACAAAAGAGCCTTTTTTAAAGCGCTTTTTATACTTATTCAACCACCCAGGCTTATGATTTAAACTCTCCGAGCACCGTAATCCCCCCCTTTACAACCTGATTGAGCTCCAAATTTACTTTGGTTCCCAGCGGGAGAAAAATATCTACACGCGACCCGAATTTAATAAAGCCAAATTGATCTGTCTGTACGGCCGGATCTCCTTCTTTAACATACCACACGATACGGCGGGCAAGTGCACCGGCAATCTGCCTGAAAAGCACAGAAGCGCCATTGGCATGCTCTACCACTACCGTGGTGCGCTCATTCTCTGTACTCGATTTAGGATTCCATGCAGCCAGGTATTTCCCGGGGTGGTACTTAAAAAACTTGACGATACCAGCAATGGGATGCCTGTTAATATGGACGTTTACAGGAGACATAAAAATAGAGACCTGTACCCTCCTATCCTTAAAATATTCGGTCTCTTCTGTTTCTTCGATCACCACTACTTTTCCGTCGGCAGGGCAGATGATCAGATTTTCCCCGTTGGTAAACGTACGTCTGGGGTTTCTGAAAAACTGCAAGACAGTGACAAACAAAAGAAAAGACACCACATAAACCACCCACCTTAGCCAATAAAGATCTGCAAACTTATAGTCGACAACGGCGTTTATGATAAAAATAAATAATACGGTCAGTGCGATGGAGGTATAGCCCTCTTTATGTATGGTCATATTTCTTATAGATTAACAAACAAAAGTCGTAAAAAATATGAATAAAGCATAAGAAAACCCAAAATAAGAAAAGTACTCCCGACGCTAAGAGGTCAGCACATAAATGGAGTTCAGATTTCGGCCTAAGCCATTGTAATCGAGACCGTGACCAACCACAAAGTCATTCGCAATTTCAAAACCCACATACTTAATCTCGGAAATTTCTTCCGTAAGGGAGTCCGGTTTCAACAACAAACTGCATACCGCGACGGAAGCGGGTTCCTGACGATACACTTCTTTCAGGATGTAACGTAAGGTTGCTCCGGTATCTACAATGTCTTCCACAAGGATGACATCTCTATCTTTGAGGTTCTCCTGAAGGCCCAGCACTTTTTTCACACTGTCAGAACGTTCGGTTCCTTCGTACGAGCTTAGCCGGATGAAGCTTACCTCACAGGCTATGTCCATTTCTTTTACCAATCCTGCCATAAACAGGAAACTTCCGTTTAACACCCCGATCAGAATGGGGCAACGCCCTTCATAATCTACATTCAATTGAATTCCCAACAGACGTGTGCGCTTGGAAATCATTTCCTTTTCAAGATATAATTCGAATGTTTTATCTCCTATCTGTATGGGGTACATAAGCGTAAAAAGATTAGTCCGTTTTATTTTTTTCTTTTCTTCGTTGTTCCCTTCTTTCCTGCCGCAATTCTTTTCGTGTTTTGGTAGTATCCTGTGGAAGGGCCGCCTGAACGCTGTCTCTTCGCTGAGGGGAGAACATCCGGTCAAACAAGCGCTTGGAAGCATCTTCCATTCCATGAGGGAGGATCATCCCTTCCGAATCAAAATAGGCATCCGCTGTATCTATCGGTAGATTGTCCGGCTGCAGGAAGCGTCTTAAATTTTCCCTTAAGCGCACATCGTAAAAACCATATCCCAACGTATCTGAAGGCACCAACCCTCTTCGGGCCATGGTATTGCCAATAAAGTTGAAATAAGGAAGTAAATATGCTTTAAGGCCCCCATCGCTATCAAACTTATACAAGGAAGCCTTCGGCCGGGGAATGATATTTGCCAGATAAATTGACTCGCCTACAGTGAGGTCAGAGGGAAGTTTTCCGAAATAATGACGGGAAGCCTCCCCAATTCCATACACATTCTGTCCCATTTCAATGATGTTAAAGTAGACCTCCAGCATTCGCTCTTTGCTAATTAAACGGTTGTTTTCGATCATCCATACAATGAAAATCTCTTCCACTTTTCTGGCCAGAGTCTTTCTTCTGTTCAGAAAGGCGTTTTTCACCAGCTGCATCGAAATGGTACTTCCCCCCCGTTTAAAGTCTCCTTCCTTGTAATTCACGGCAATGGACCTCCGGATCGACTCTTCCACGAAACCGCGGTGACGAAAAAAGGAAGGGTCTTCTGAGGTCAGTACCGCGTTCCTAAAATTAAATGAAATATCGCCCAGGGCGGTAAAATTTGGGTTCGAGGGGCCAATCAGGATATCCCTCATTGGCTTCCCATATTCATACGGTGTATAAATAAAATCGTGATTGATCTTTTGTAAATTCGTTTTCCCCCACTGTAAAATCTTGAAATTTTCCGGTCTGAGCGTCGAATTAAAACGAACACTGTCAGGAATGCTGGTGTCCATATAAAAATCGAGATCATATTTGATTTTGCCACTTACCTTCATTCCTTCCAGTGATTCAAAAAGTCCCTGTGGAAAGGATTCCAGTACTTCCTGTGCGTCTTGTTCGGCAGCACGGAGTTTCAACTCATAAATTTTATGCGGAAAAAGGGTGTACTTTATATAGGGATGAATATGTGCTTTTTTTAAGTACACCGTGGAACTACTGTCCAAACTTACGTAATTTTTACCTACCAGCATATCGGCCTCTATGCGCGCATCCGGAACAACGACCATCGTCGGAGAAACACGTTCTTCCAACAAAGAAAGATTCTTAATGGCCCATGAGCCTGAAATACGAAACGTCCCGCCTCCATACGTAGCCTCTTTCATCTCGGTGCGCACGGTATCAAAACTTAACTGGCACTTCAACTTGTGTTGAAGATAGACAGGGAGTGTCACCCTTTGATTTTCCGCAAACCAACGGATGTCCAGCTGATTTCTGGCCGGCCTTAACTTTCCGTTCACATGCCAGATCGCCTCTTTTTCGTTCACTTCGATCGAGGACTGAAGTTGGCCATTCACGATGGTGGCAGAGGTGGTAAGAAGACGAAGAGAAGCGGTGTCATTATCGTTCACACTGATCCTGAACTGATGAATTCCCATGTCGTCAGGGATTTTATATAAAGCTTCATTCACCAGCCTGTTCGCCAGTTCTCCAAGATTTAAACCCGCTTTGGAGCTGGTCGTGGTATCTTGCTTTTTCCGCTTTAAAAGAAAATCAAGGTTACTCAGACTATCTTTCAAAACGATTTTCAGATCTCCCTTTTCAAGTTTGATCTCGGAAAGCTTAATGTTTCCAAAAATGAGCGGCCAGATTTTCACCCCCACGGTCAGGTCTTTTACTTCCAGAAGGGTATCCCTTTCCAAAGGAACGGCACTAATATGGCTCATTCGAACCGTACTCAATCCCGAAAAACGACTTCCTTCGATGCTTAATTTTAATCCGTAGTCTGCTTCTGCCTTGCGTGTTGCCTTATCAATGGCCCTTTTCAGCATTGCTTCGCGCTTACTGTATGCAATGGCTCCAGCTGACCCCATTAGTAAAAAAAGTGCCGCGAACACCCATGTGGCAATTCGATACTGCTTGGGGGATATTTTAAATGGAGGAAATCGCATGTCTTTCAAAATTAATGCTTTAACAAACACCGGACCTAAATGTTTATTTGCTGTTAAAATTACAATAAAATGCCTCATTGCAAACCTTTTGTAGGGATGTTTTTATTAATTTTGGGGATGAAGATTACCAACGAGCAGGTTTTAGCAGCTCTACGCCATGTAGAAGATCCGGATTTAAAGAAAGATCTTGTGACTTTAGGAATGATAAAGGACATCGAGATTCTGGAAAAACAGGTGTCATTCACTTTAGAACTGACCACTCCTGCCTGCCCGATGAAAGATTTATTGAAAAATGCCAGTACCAACGCCATCAAACATTTTGTAGATCCGGAGGCAGAGGTTCACATCCAAATAACGTCAAAAGCCATAAGCCCGACTAATAACCCGCGGTTGAAAGACATTCAGCACATTATCCTTGTTTCCTCAGGCAAAGGTGGTGTAGGTAAATCCACGATTTCCAGTAACCTCGCGGTGAGTTTGTCGCGTTTGGGAGCAAAAGTAGGACTGATTGATGCCGACATCTACGGGCCTTCCATTCCAATCATGTTTGGACTGGTAGGTGCGAAGCCGGAAGCCCGTCAATTGCCAGACGGCAAAACAGCGATTCTTCCGATCGAAAAGCATGGCATCAAACTGCTTTCGCTTGGATTCTTTGCAGACCCTGATCAACCTGTGCCATGGAGGGGCCCCATGGCCTCCAATGCCATCAAGCAATTATTTAATGATGCCGACTGGGGAGAACTGGATTACTTAGTCGTGGATTTACCTCCGGGCACCGGCGACATCCATATTACCATCAGTCAAAGCTTCCCCATTGCCGGAGCCGTTATTGTCACTACTCCACAACAGGTCGCACAGGCAGATACCCGAAAAGGGTTAACCATGTTCCGCATGCCAAGCATCCAAATTCCCATTCTTGGCGTGGTCGAAAACATGTCTTACTTCACTCCGGAAGAACTACCGGAAAACAAGTATTACATCTTCGGGAAGAACGGAGGTCATGAACTCGCTGCAAAATTCGAGGTTCCTTTTCTTGGAGAAATTCCTGTTGTTCAAGCCATTTCCACTGCTGGAGATGAAGGAGCCCCGATAAGTGTATCCGCACAAGGCCCCATCGCAAAAGCCTTCGATGAAATTGCAGGAAAAATTGCCAGACAAATATCAATTAATAATTCCGTGACAGCTAATTGCTAAAAAATTATTATTTTTATATTTTAATTCTTATCAAGATGAACTTAACAGAACAAGTGGAGCAGGCTTTAGAAACCATCAGACCCTATTTAATCGCTGATGGTGGAAATGTAGCCATTGAAGAGATTACATCCGATAATGTCGTTAGATTAAGACTACTTGGCAACTGTGGTTCCTGCAAAATGAGCTTTATGACCATGAAAGCAGGCATCGAGCAAGCCATTCTAAAAGCCGTCCCTGAGATTACAGGTGTGGTTGCGGTAGATTTAGCAGAGCAGGAATAACGGATTTAACACTATTTAACAAGCATATTTTCCTTAGATCAACTACTTTTGTTTCAATGAGGTTCGGCTTAGTTGTTATATTATTCATGTGTATTGCTTCCCTTTCCTTTGCACAGGAAACCCTTAAAAGCAATAAACTGGTTCAGTTTTCTGGAATCATTTCCGATACGGACAGCAACTCTGTTGTGCCCTATGTAACCATCACTAACCTTTCAAATAAAGAGCAAAAATATTTCGCCAACTATCAGGGGTATTTTTCCATTATTGCCAATCCCGGCGATTCGCTCCTCTTTACAGCGGTGGGTTTTTACCCGAAAAGCTTTGTCCTTCCTACCCAGATAGCAGAACATAAATACACTGCAATGATTCAAATGACCCCGGAGATTGTGTACCTGAAAGCTGTCCGGATCTATCCTTGGGCCACTGTTGAAGAATTTAACCGAGAGTTCCTTGCCATGAAAGTTGCCGATGACGATGTGGCCCTTGTCAAGAAGAATCTTTCCCGCCAAAGCATCCAGGGAATGGTGCTCTCTCTACCAAGAAACTCCGACGAAATTACTAGCAGCAACTTTCGCTACAATTTTGACCGAATGCAAAATGTCAATATGCGACAAACCAATCCTTTATTAAATCCTTTTGCCTGGGGACGACTGATGCAGCAAATCTTTAGTGGCGACAAAAGCCGTCAGGCCGACCAGTAACCTTTGCGCATAAAAAAACACTCCTCTATAGAAGTGTCCTGCAATGATTCAGCATCAGGCTTATCTCTTTCTCTGTTGTTTCGGAAATCTCATTTTATAATCTGTCCGGATTTTCCCTTTCGAAATGGAATCCAACCGACTTTTCAACAATTGCTTCCGCAGAAGGCTTAATTTATCAGTAAATAATTTCCCTTCTATATGATCGTATTCATGTTGCACCACTCTTGCTGCAAAACCATCCAGATCTTCCACGTGTTCATTCCAGTTTTCATCCCAATACCGAATTTTCACATTTGGTTTCCGAAGCACGTCCTCTCTTACTTCCGGAATGCTTAGGCAGCCTTCATTAAAAGACCAGAGTTCTCCACTTTCTTCCAGAATTTGCGCATTAATAAACACTTTTTTAAAAGGCTCTTCTCCTTCATCTGCTTTCGTATCTACCACAAACAAACGTATAGGTAAGCCAATCTGAGGAGCGGCAAGCCCCACTCCGTTGGCATGGTACATCGTATCAAACATGTCTGCAATCAACTGATCTAACTCAGGGTAAGTGTCTTCGATTGGGTTACACACCTTCTTCAATACAGGATCGCCATAGGCCACTATAGGTAACTTCATATGCAAAAGTACAAAATATTGCTTATTCAATTCAATTGATTCGCCCTTAAAACGGATTCACGCTAATCGACCGGATGAAAGCGAAGGGTACTTAAGCGGGTTTCATCGAGCATATCGCGGGCAATCTCCGTTAATTCACCTTCCGTCACGGCATTGATTTTCATGAACACTTCCTCCAGCCGGTCAATTTTCCCATAATCCAGCAGACTTTTAGCCATGGAGATGAGCAAGCCAAGACGATTTTCTTCTGCCAGAGCAATCTGTCCAACAAATTTCTGCTTTGCGCGATGTAACTGCAAACCTGTAAAAGGCCGCTCCCGGATCTTTTTAAATTCCTTCAAAATAAGCTGGGTAGCTCGCTCTACCTTTCCTGCATCTGTGCCAAAATAAAGCGCAAATATTCCGGTATCGCTCAGTGGGGCATAGTTGGACTCGATGGTATAAGCGATGCCCTGCTTTTCTCTCAGCTGCAAGTTGAGGATAGAGCTCATTCCTGCTCCCCCAAGGATATTATTGAGTAAAAGTAATCCCGTTTTATAAGGGTGATGCAGATCATATGCCTGTCTTCCCATCACAATGTGTGCCTGCATGATTTGCTTCTCCTCCTTACACACGATTGGCGCTAGTACGGATGGTCTTTCTCTTCTATGATTCCCTGAGTTTTCAGGAATCGCTGAAAAGTACTTCTCTGCAATACGCACAATTTTTTTAAAACTATAGTTGCCCAATACCGCGATCACGATTTCATCGGTCCGGTAATGATCCTTCATAAAATCGAGAATATGCGCTCTGCTTAACTGACTAACCGACTTCGGATTTCCAAGAATATTTCTGCCAAGGGCATGTCCCGCAAAAAGCAAATCTTCAAAATCGTCGTTCACAGCTTCTTCAGGCTGATCAAGGTAGGAGGAGATTTCATCCAGGATAACGCCCTTTTCCTTTTCCAGTTCATCCTCAGGGAAAATCGAATGAAAAACGATGTCATTAAACAATTCAAGCGTACGATCTACATACGGTTGTAAGAAGGAAGCGTGAATGCAGGTATACTCCTTCGTAGTATAGGCATTCAAATCTGCGCCTACTGTTTCAAGCCTGTTTAGAATCTGCGTGGTACTTCTCTTTTCCGTCCGTTTAAAGATGAGGTGCTCAATGAAGTGTGCCAATCCGGTTTGGGCCAATGCTTCATCCCTGGATCCTGTATTGATCAATAAACAAGCATGCGCAATGGAAGATGCAGAGGGCACCTGCAACACTTTGATTCCATTGACTAACGTATGAACATTGTATTCCATTCGTTGCAAAATTAAGTCGAAAATAGGAGATTACCTCTATAAAATGAAGGGAAAGGACATTCTCCGGACAAAAGAACCCTCAGCACGAAAAAATACTGTCATTTCGCGCGAGCTATGCGCTTATCAGGCTGTCATTTTGGCTTATCTTCTGCTTTGGAACGTACATTGATAGGTAGGATGTGGAATTCAAAAACAAAATATTCAATTATATGACACCAGAAAAAGGAAGTATTTCCATACACACTGAAAACATTTTCCCGATCATCAAGAAGTTTCTCTATTCGGATAATGAAATCTTTTTGAGGGAATTAGTTTCCAACGCCGTTGATGCCGTTCAGAAGATCAAACGCTTAGCCGCTTTGGGACAATACAACGGAGAACTGGGCGAGGCACTGGTAGAAGTGAGCCTGGATGAAAATGCCAAAACCATCCGTATTAGTGACAATGGTCTCGGAATGACCGCCGAGGAAATTAAAAAGTACATTAATCAGGTGGCCTTCTCGGGAGCCACGGAGTTTGTAGAAAAATTCAAAGATGCCAAAGACGCCAATGAGATCATCGGTAAATTCGGCTTGGGTTTCTACTCCGCCTTTATGGTTGCCGACCTCGTCGAAATCGATACCCTTTCTTATCAGGAGGGAGCAGAAGCGGCGCATTGGACCTGCGATGGAAGTACCAGTTTCGAAATAAAAGCCGGAGAACGACGCGAGCGAGGAACCACTATCACGCTTCACATCAATGCCGATTCGGAAGAGTTTCTTCAAAAGAACCGTCTTCAAGAAATCTTGGATAAATACGCAAAGTTTCTTCCCGTTCCAATTAAATTTGGTACCCGCCATGAACAAGTAGAAGATGGAACCGACGAGGAGGGCAAACCCGCTTACAAATCTGTTGAAGTAGATCATATCATCAACCAGACGTCCCCGATCTGGACAAAGGCACCTTCCGAACTAACCGATGAGGATTATTTAGCCTTTTATAAGCAGCTATATCCTTTTTCAGAAGATCCTTTATTCTGGATCCACCTCAATGTTGATTACCCTTTCAACCTGACCGGTGTGCTTTACTTTCCAAAGGTGAAAGAGGATTTCGACCTTCAACGGAATAAAATCAAATTATTTAGCCGTCAGGTATTCATTACCGATGAAGTGAAGGACATTGTCCCTGAATTTCTAATGTTACTGCATGGGGTGATTGATTCCCCGGACATTCCTTTAAATGTGTCCCGCAGCTTCCTTCAAGCAGACAGCAATGTAAAAAAGATCAACAGTTACATCACCAAAAAAGTAGCCGATAAGCTTGCAGAGCTCTTCCAAAAGGACCGTAAAGCCTATGAGGAAAAGTGGAGCGACATTGGTCTTTTTGTAAAGTACGGTATGATCAGTGAAGAAAAATTCTATGATAAAGCCAAAGAATTTGCCTTACTTACCAACACCACCGGACTTCATTTCACTTTGGAAGAATATAAAGAAAAAGTTAAAGGACTTCAAACCGATAAAAACGATCAGCTGATATACCTGTATACGACGGATCCGGATAAGCAGGACGGTTTTATTCAGGCGGCAACTAAACGGGATTACGACGTGCTTTTGATGAACACGCCGATCGACGCTCATTTTGTAAGCGGCCTGGAGCAGAAACTGGAAAAAATCAGTTTAAAAAGAGTAGATGCAAGTGTGGCTCATCAGCTTATTGAAAAGGAAGAAAAATTAGAATCTGTTTTATCTGAGGAACAGTCCAGCCAGGTAAAATCCATTTTTGAAAAAGCAGTGAACAAACCGGGATATACGGTTGAGATTGTCGGTTTAAATCCGGAAGATGCTCCCGTAACGATTACCATGGATGAGTTTATGCGCCGGATGAAAGACATGGCCAAAATGGGAGGGGGAATGAGTTTTTATGGAAGTATGCCCGATAGCTACAAAGTAGCGATCAATGGGAATCATAAACTGGTCAGCAAGATTTTAAATGCGGCCGATGAAGAAGCGCAACAGGTGCTTGCGAAGCAAACAGTAGATCTTGCTTTACTCTCACAGGGGATGCTCACCGGGCCGGAGCTGACTGCCTTTGTCAATCGCAGTGTAGAACTGATTTAAATACTAGCAGGGGTCGGCAAACGGCCCCTTTTTTATTTTCTACCATGAATCAAAAAAGACAACTTCTTTTTCTAACTCTGTTGGCAATTGTATTTTTGCTGCTAAGCAGGTACGCCTGGTCAGGACTTCAACTTGCCGGAACACCGGTGCTTTTTTCATTCGCTTTTTGGGGACTTATTACCGGAAGTACATTTCTCTTGTCCTATAGTGTCCTACAAATGGAGAAACGTGGGATGGACAGACTTTTTCAAGTGAGTACCCATTTGTTTCTCGGCCTTGCCGCAGGAATTCTCGTCTTTACGGCTTATCTGCTGACAGGCGATCTGTATCGTCTTCTGGCTGGCTTGTATTTTTGGATAAGCCAGGGGCACTTTTTTCTTCCCGACCGCCACCTTTATTGGATTTTTGGAGGCTACCTTCTGCTGATAGGCGTTTTATTCATTTATATCCATGGGATACGAAGAGGAAAATACGCTTACCAGATTATTCAGCACCGACTTTATTTTGAGGATCTACCCGAAGCCTTTCATGGCTTCAAGATCGTTCAGATCTCCGATGTACACGCCGGCAGCTTTACCAATGCCAGGGCTGTTCAAAAGGGAATTGACTTAATTAATCAGCAGAAGGCAGATTTATTTGTCTTTACGGGCGATCTTGTTAATCACCGGGCGGAAGAAATTACCCCCTGGATTCCTTACTTTCATCAGATCAAAGCCCCTTATGGGCAATTCTCTATCCTCGGAAATCACGATTATGGCGACTATGTACGCTGGCCGGATGACTTAGCGAAAAGGGCCAATCTTCAGCAACTCAAGAAGCACCATGAATCGATAGGCTTTCGTTTGTTGCTGGATGAACACGTGGAAATTCAGCAGGAAGATCAATCCATTTATCTGGCAGGAGTAGAAAACTGGGGACTTGGTTTTGGGGAAAGGGGAGACCTCGATAAGGCCTTAAAGGGAGTAGCTCCACATGCTTTCACGGTTCTGCTTTCTCATGACCCCTCGCATTGGGAAAAGAAGATCAGGCAACACCCCTCTCAGATTCATCTCACCCTTTCGGGACATACGCATGGAATGCAGTTCGGGATTGAAGCTTTCGGGCTGAAGTGGAGTCCCGTACAATATCGTTACCCTCACTGGGCAGGAATGAAATCTGAAAATGGGCGGTATCTTCACGTGAATCGCGGTTTTGGTTTCATTGGCTTTTCTGGCAGAATCGG
Source organism: Pedobacter sp. (assembly GCA_037190785.1). GTDB lineage: Bacteria > Bacteroidota > Bacteroidia > Sphingobacteriales > Sphingobacteriaceae > Pedobacter. The sequence continues at coordinate 560,550 of JBBCJN010000003.1, forward strand.
GATCTGGCCCGAAATTACGGTTATCGAATTATTTCGTAAAACTACCTGATGTTGTAAATTCATTCTCCCTGCTGTAGCACTTTTCTTATTCAGGGCGTTTAATGATGTAAAATGTTAATGGCCGTTAACAACATTGGTTAAAATAAATATCAAAACATGAAACTTACGAATAACATAAAAACGATTGCCGCTGTATTTGCCCTTACATTAGGATTGTCTGCCTGTTCAAAGCGCGTTGATCAAGCCCCGATTGATTTGTCTGGCTTCGCCATTATCCATGCTTCTCCCACTGAAGAAAAACTGGACCTGTATGTAGAAAGTTCTAAAGCGAACTTAAGCGACTTTGCTTTCGGCAACAAGATCGATTATTTGAATGCACTATCCGGTACACGAAAAATAATGGTGACTAAAAAAGGATCTGCCACTCCTTTAAAAACAAAAGACATTGAGCTTAAACCACAGGTGGGTTACTCCTTTTTTATCATTAATAAATTAGAAGAAATTGACTTCTTAAACCTCGAAGATAACCTTTCTGTTCCTGCCAACGGAAAAGCGAAAGTTCGTTTTATAAATCTAAGTCCGGATGCAGGAGAGTTAGATTTGTATCTTAACAACGCAACCGAAGCCATGAGCAGCAACAAGGCCTATAAAGCTTACAGCGATTTCATTGAAGTAGATGCGTCGAAAGTTAGTTTTAAAATCAAAACCCATCAGAGCGATGAAGAGGAAGCCTTGCTTCAGGATGTGGAACTGGAAGCCGGAAAAATCTATACGGTTTGGGTAAAAGGCTTGAAAGCCAATACCGATGAGTTGAAATTAAGTCTATCGGTTTTTACACACAAATAATTCGGATGTGAGCTGGCATTCTGCCAGCTCACATTTCACTTCGCTCAGAAAAGCCGTTAATGAAAAACGTTTATCAGCTATTTTTTATTTTCTAATACGCCACAATGCCCCGGATAGATGAGGTAATATACGATTGCATTGAAGGCAAAGTAAAAAGCAAAGAGCTTGCTTATAAGACTTTCTATGGCTATTTAATGGCGATCATCTTACGGTACGTAAAAGATCGGAGCGATGCAGAAGAATTGATTAATGATACGTTCGTCAAAATATTCCGATCCATTCATCAGTTTATTATTCCAGAGAATGACACGCTCACCGAAGTGGCTTTTCGTGGCTGGATTGCTAAAATCGCATCTCGAACAGCCATTGATTTTTTAAGAAAGCGGAAACCCATGCTTTCTTTGGAAGAAGTGGAAGTTTTCGAGGAGCCCATTACTCAGGTAAATGTGATTTCTCAGCTCCATGTCAAAGATATTCTAAAATTACTGGACCAGCTACCGGACTTACACCGGCTGGTTTTTAATTTATACGAAATAGAGGGCTTCCCTCACCATGAGGTGGCCAAGCTATTAAACATTCCTGAAAGCTCAAGCAGGGTTTACCTCGTAAGAGCTAAACAAAAATTAAGAGTATTGTATTCAAAAACGCTAATTCATTCACATGCGAATATCGGATAGTCAAAAGCAGCACGACGAAGAGCTCATTGCGCATATCAGACATCGCCTTCAAGCGCATGAGGAAACCTATGTCCCAGGAGCCTGGGAAAAGTTTCGTCAGCAGGAAGTCGTCCCCCCTCCGGCTACTGTGTCCCTATGGGTGACGGTCATGAGGTATGCCGCCATCCTAATGGTGGTATGCGGGATTGCGTTCTCTATTTTTCTGCTACAAAAAGAAAATGAAGAAAAATCCGGGCAAAACGGACATAAGTCGCCCAAAGCTCCGGCATTTAGCCAGACCAGTCCGTCTATCAAAGCCCCTCCGGCAACCGTTGATCAGGCTGTGATTTCGGGCGTCACGGAAAATTCTTCTTTGGAGAGAAATAAAAAGCATACTCACTCTGCTCCGAATGAACGGCTCTATTTAGCCGCAGAATCAGTAAGGGAAAAGCAACAAATCTATTCTGAATTGCCGGAAGCTCGCGTATTAACCCGTCAACCCGTCCTCTCCAGCAGGCTTGCGGAACATCGTCCACAGCGTCCCTTATTTTCCCAAAAATCGAACTCTATCCCTGTAACTGAAGTCAAATCTACCATTCTGGAGTTTCTGGCCAATGAAACATTGAAGCATGCACAAAGCTCTACTTCCTCTTCCTCCTCCCAGGAACAAGAGGATAAAATGACGGTTGGGCTGATGGTGGCTCCTTCGATCGGCAATATGAAAAAGGTGAACATGAGCTATGGGATTAGTATGGATTACCAGCTCAGCGCCCGCATTTCCATTAATTCGGGGATTGCCTACAATGAGCTGAGTGCAGAAAAAAGAGTTGGATCTGCGCCTTCTTATTCCGGACTCGTGGGGAAAACATCTAAAAACCTGGAGGCCATTGAAGACCGCGTAAGTGGCTTAGATATTCCACTGGAATTAAAGTACCACCTGCCAAATGGAGTGTATGCAAATGTCGGTGTATCGGCCTTTGCTGTCCTCAACACCAGCCGCGACCGCGTGTTCATTCAAGAAACAGTGGTTCAGTCAATGCCTAGTCAGACGGTGGGAAGCAGTAATAAATACCTTAACAATGTGGTTGTCAATGAACGTAATGTTGAAAAATCATCAGAAGATATCGCAGATAATAGTTTTATCGGATTCTATAATTTCTCCATTGGTTATAAAAAAGCGATCTCCAAGAAAAATGCCTTTGCCATCGAGCCTTTTATCAAAGTACCCATGAAAGAGCTCAATAAAGAAAAACTTAACATGATGGGCACCGGAGTGCGGTTAAAGTTCGATTTCTAGGGGCCTTTTTCCCATATACCTCAATTTATCCGTATATTTGAAGATGGCTTCGAAAATACAAGTGACCAGGAAAACGCTTCTGAACGTGCTGTTTTATGGGTTGCTGCTTACATTTTTGCTTGTTCCCTCCGCAAAAGCGATCATGCTTCGCTGTCTGATGGAAATTGGTCTTTTTAAGCCCTCTGACCCGGAGATGACCTATCAAGCTTCCTTTCAGCCCACCTCCATTCTATTTAAGGATATTCATGGGAGAACCCATTCACTGGCGGACCTCGAAGGAAAGGTTGTTTTCATTAATTTTTGGGCCACTTGGTGTCCCCCCTGCCTGGCAGAAATGCCTTCGATCCATCGTTTGTATAAACGATTCGAAAACGATCCGAAGGTGGTCTTTCTCCTTGTTGATGCAGATGGTGACCTCAAAAAATCCAAAACATACATGGATAAAAAAGCCTATTCAATGCCTTTGTATGAAATGGGCAGCGCGATTCCCGAAGCCCTCTTTAAAGGATCTTTGCCCACCACGCTGGTTTTTGATAAAAAAGGTCGTTTATCTTTTCAGGGTGAAGGAGTCGCCAATTACGCCTCTCCAAAATTCGTTACCTTTATAGAAGCATTAATAAAGCAAACGCAATGAAAATGCAGGAACCTTTTGATTTATTTATTGAACCCCATGACTACGCTGTTTTTCCGGAAGGAAATCAGACCTATGCAGTTTATAAAGAAGGTAAACCTTATTTATTAATTCAAAAGGACGAAGCTTCGCAATGGATTAAGTTTGATTCGGAAACAGCAATTCCACTCTTTGAAGAAGATGCCGAAGTACAGCAGTTAGGAAAACTGATCGATTCCTACCTGACCGAAAATCCAACAGATTCTGAGGATGATATGACTACCTTCCTGTATTAATTTCTTCCTTAAAAAGGATGCTTAAATGTATAGCGGAATGTACCTCTGCTTCTTTTTATTTTGGTCTGAAGACTGGTGGTTGTCAGCTCAAGGATTTCCAGTTCATCCCCGTTCGACATTTTTATCTTTTTAGCTCCATCTGAGAAAGACCATTCTCCATAGGAAATGATTTGTGGATCTGCAGGAAGCTTCAGTTCTCCCTCATTCCATTCCCAATAGAATGTAGGATGAAAAACCAGAATATCATCGGCATTGAATGGGTTGGTATCGGTTACATCCTGCCAATCGCTATCTCCTACAGCAAGTTCTTCTTTCGTCATTAACCATCCCGACGGTTTGGTTAAAAGAATCGTTTGACGTTGTTGCTCTTTTGCATCCTTTTTACAGGATAACACCGTCACTAAACCTATCAGGAGGAAGGTCATCTTTACTATATGCTTCATAATGTTGCTTTCAAAAGGTGGTTTTACACTCCTAAAGGGCTGAAACCGTTTTATCCTCTAAAATACATAAATATTTAAGGAAAAACGAAAGAATAAAGAGAGATTTGCGATTTTTATTCTGAATAAAATCCGGAGAAGGGATGTGCATAGTCAGTAGATATATTCTTCGTGTCCATAAATTAAGGAATTCTTGACTTAGAGAAAATTCGTAGACATGTCTCATTTTTGATTCCACTAACCACAGCCCCACTGATTTCTATCCAAGCTACGGTATTGGATGGCTTCTGCCACATGGGCCGTATTAATTTCCTTCTCCTCGGCCAGATCGGCAATGGTTCTAGCCACTTTCAAAATGCGATCATACGCTCGTGCCGATAGGCTTAATCGTTCCATGGCAATCCGTAATAATTGCTGGCCATCCCGGGAAATCCGGCAATAGTTTCTTAAAAAAGAGCTGGTCATCTGTGCGTTGTTAAAAATTTCTGTTTGCGTATACCGGTGTCGCTGAAGCTCGCGCGCCCGATAGACCCGTCGGCGAATGAGCTCACTCGACTCTTCCTCCTTCAGAGAAGACAAGTCTTCAAACTTTACCGGAGTTACCTCCACGTGTAAATCAATGCGATCCAATAAAGGCCCCGAAACTTTACTCAGATACTTCTGTACCTGTTTGGGACTACAGAGGCAGGTTTTTTCCGGATGGTTAAAGAAACCACAGGGGCAGGGATTCATTGAGGCAACCAACATAAAATTTGCGGGGTAATATACCGAAAAGCGGGCTCTTGAAATGCACACTCTCCTTTCTTCCAATGGCTGTCGCAATACCTCCAATACACTCCGTTTAAATTCTGGCAATTCGTCGAGAAACAGGACTCCATGATGGGCCAGCGAGATTTCTCCTGGCTGCGGATTTGCCCCTCCACCTACCAAAGCCACATCAGAAATGGTATGATGAGGTGCCCGAAATGGTCGTTCAGTAATCAACGTACTCATTTGGGGAAGCTTTCCGGCCACTGAATAAATCTTGGTACTCTCCAAAGCCTCTTCTACACTTAAAGGAGGGAGAATGCTGGGCAAACGCTTTGCAAGCATCGTTTTCCCCGCTCCCGGAGGTCCAATCAATACCAAGTTATGTCCTCCCGCAGCGGCAATCTCCATGGCCCTTTTCATCTGTGCCTGTCCCTTCACCTCTCCAAAATCCAGCGGGTAAACAGGAACCGTCTCGCGTACAGCATTGGTTACAGGGGGAGAAATAAGTTGATTGCCCTTTAAATAGCTGATTGCCATGTTCAGGCTGTCAATTCCAATCACCCGAACGGAAGTGACAAGTCCCGCCTCCGGACTATTTTCTCTGGGGAGAAGCACCTGTTCAAACCCAGAGTCTCTTGCATGGATTGCAATAGACAGAGCTCCTCTTACAGGCGCAAGACTGCCATCAAGAGAAAGCTCCCCCATAAGCATACTGTTTTCCAGAGTAGGTAATTCCACTTGTCCGGAGGCAGCCAGAATTCCTATGGCGATTGCCAAATCATAAGCTGAACCTTCTTTCTTTCTGTCAGCAGGAGCCAGATTCACTAAAATTCGCTGCCTAGGCATCTTAAAACCAGAAGACTGAATAGCACTTGCCACTCGAAACATACTTTCCTTTACGGCATTATCCGGCAAGCCCACTACGAAATACTGGGTTCCACTGCTGATGCTGACTTCAATGGTAATCGTCATCGCATCAATCCCAACTAAAGCACTTCCATAGGTTTTTACAAGCATTCCTGAATCTACCTAAAGTTGGCGCTCGGGAACGAATCTAATTGCATTTTGGAAAGTCGAGGCTAATATTTTTAATCCGTAACTTTCTTGCTTTCGGGGATGGAAATGGGTGAAAAAAAATCCCGCTGGTGTGGAGCAGGATTTTAGCGAATTTACATTCTGCCTTGAGGCATCTTTGGCATATTCCGCATCATCTTTGCCGCGGCAGCAGGATTGGAGAACTGCTTCATGACCTTTCGCATATCTTCGAACTGTTTGATCAGCTTATTGACCTCCTCAATTTTATGTCCCGAACCTTTGGCAATGCGAAGACGGCGACTTTGCTGGATACTGTCGGGATTTTCCTTTTCAAAAGGAGTCATCGATTGGATAATCGCTTCTACATTTTTAAAGGCGTCGTCCTGGATATCTACATCCTTCATCATTTTTCCTACTCCCGGAATCATTCCTACCAGATCTTTCATATTCCCCATCTTCTTAATTTGTTGAATCTGGTTGTAGAAATCATTAAAATCAAATTTATTTTTACGGATTTTCTTCTGAAGTTCTGCGGCCTCCTTTTCGTCGAACTGCTGTTGTGCACGTTCCACTAACGATACCACGTCACCCATCCCCAGAATACGGGACGCCATCCTGTCAGGATAGAACACATCAATTGCGTCCATTTTCTCTCCGGTTCCGATAAATTTAATCGGTTTATTAACGACCGATTTGATCGATAGAGCCGCACCACCCCGGGTATCCCCATCCAGTTTAGTCAGCACCACTCCGGTAAAGTCCAATCGCTCATTAAATACTTTTGCTGTATTTACGGCATCCTGTCCGGTCATTGAATCGACCACAAATAAAATCTCGTGAGGCTGAGTTTTCGCTTTTACCTCCTCAATTTCATTCATCAGGCTTTCATCAATAGACAAACGACCGGCGGTATCGATAATAATCACATTGTGATTGTTTTTCTTTCCTTCGGCAATTCCTTCCTGGGCAATCGCGATGGGATCTTTTGAATCTGTATTGGCATACACCGGCACATCAATCTGTTCGCCCAGTACCTTCAGCTGGTCAACAGCTGCCGGACGATACACATCTCCTGCCACCATTAAAGGCTTTTTACCCTGCTTCTTTAAATGTAAGGCTAACTTTCCGGTAAAGGTCGTTTTACCCGCACCATTGAGACCCGCAATCAAAATTACGGTGGGATTATTTTTCAGATCCAGACCGGTCACCTCTCCACCCATCAGGGCCGCGAGCTCATCATTCATTACTTTGGTTAGTAACTGGCCTGGCGAAATGGCAGTAAGTACATTTAAGCCTAAAGCCTTTTCTTTTACTTCGTCTGTGAAAGATTTCGCAGTTTTATAATTTACGTCGGCATCCAATAGCGCTTTGCGGATCTCCTTCATGGTCTCTGCCACGTTAATTTCCGTAATGCTTCCCTGTCCTTTTAAAACTTTAAATGCCCTGTCGAGCTTATCCTGTAAATTCTCAAACATATGTGGTCTAATTTCTGAAATACAAAGGTATTAATTTTTACGGGAATGCTTTTCTATCCCGGCCCAAGGAAGATGACATTTCCCGGTGAACCATTTTCTATCAAAAGGAAGCTCATCCCTTTAGGACTCTCGACTCAAAACCCGTTCTTTCCAACATCTAAAAACAAAAATGTAAAATTCTGATAATCAGTCAAAAATAACGATTAAAAAGGCGTTGTTATTTAGCGTAAGGCAGCCCTTCTTTCTAAAAACCTTCGAAATGAAACAAAAATGTTACAACTCTACTAATCGATTAGTTTTCTTATTAATAAATTAGTAGTACATTCGTATAAGATTTTAAAATGAATAGAACGAATGATTAAATTAGCTAAACGAGAAGAACAGATTATGCAGGCATTTTGGGATGCGGGTAAAGCCTTTATCAGGGACATTATCCCTTTTCTTCCTGAACCTCGCCCCCATTACAACAGCGTGGCTACGATGGTGAAAATCCTGGAAGAAAAAGGATTTTTAAGTCACGAGGTAGTGGGCAATATGTTTTGTTATTTTCCGGTGGTTAGCCGTGAAGATTACCAAAAACACGCATTAAAGGATGTGGTGAGTCAGTATTTTGACAATTCTTATCCCCGCATGCTCGCCTTTTTTGCGAAAGAGCAAAATCTCTCCGACTCTGAACTAAATGAAATCATTGAACTGATCAAAAACAAAAAGTCATGATCTTATACATTCTTTGTGTAGCGCTTATCCTTTCCGGATGTTTCCTTTTCTATAATGCATTATTGAAAAAGGAGACTTTTTTCCCTCTAAATAGGGTTGTATTGTTGAGCTGCCTTGTTCTTTCTTTTGGATTGCCTTTCGTTCCCGTTCCGGAGCAATATTCTCTGAGGAAAAGCAATCGCACTTTTAAAGAAGCGCCTACTTTTACCAGCGAATCCTCTCTTCCTCAAACCATCGAGGAAAGCTCATTAACAACAGACGATGTCAAATCTGAAACTTCCTTTTTGGGTTTTGCCCGATTCAAAGAATTATCTGTTCAACAAATACTCCTTACTGTTTATTGGATAGGTGTCGCAATTTTTGGTTTAAATTTTCTCTTTCAGCTAGGGGTTATTTATTACCGCATCTGGACGCGTCCCCTCATTCGAGACGGAAGATACCGCATTGTAGAGCTCAGCGGGCAACAGGCGCCTTGTTCCTTTGGAAACTACATCTTTATCAATCCTGAACTATACGATTGGGACACCTATAGTCAGATTCTATTACATGAAAAAATCCACATTCGTCAAGGCCATAGCTACGACATTTTGCTGGCAGAGCTGGCCCTGGTACTGCAATGGTTCAATCCTTTTGCCTGGCATTACCGCAAGGCCATTGAAAACAATCTGGAGTTCTTAACCGATCATGAGCTCCTGGAGCAGGACGATATCAACCCTGAAACCTATCAGTTGAGCCTGGTGAAAGTTTCGGCCCCTCATTTTCCTGCCAGCATCACGACCAATTACAATCAATCGATGTTAAAGAAAAGACTACTCATGATGAAAGCAAAAAAATCAAGCATCAACTCCACTTGGAAATACCTATGCATTTTCCCGGTGCTCTTACTTCTTACGGCACTATTCCATCAACCGGTGGCTTTTGGAAAAGACCGCAATTCAGCTGCATCCACCTTGCCTCAGTTACCAACAAAAGGAAACTGGTTTGCCACAATCAAAGGGGATCGTATTAAATTCCGTTTTGAGAACGACCGTGATCAGACACATAGTTCCTCAGAGTTTTCCCGAGCAGAAATTAAAAATCTGCCTATGAACCGTCTCGGAGAATTTATTTTGACAAGGGAAGCCGGCTCCATTCATTTTAAAGGCAAATTTGAAGAATCTCAAGGAATGGGAGCCTACGAATACATCCCTGACAATGCTTTTCACGATTTTCTACAAAAGGAAGGCATCTCTTTTTCTCCAGAAAAAGACGGCATGACCTTCTTTCTGGTGAATGTAAAGAAAGAACTGGTTCGGTCATTGAAATCTTTAGGTTTTAAAGACATCAGCAAAAATGACCTTATCCCTCTCACAGCGTTAAAAATCGACGCTTCCTATATCCGTTCATTGCGAAATGCCGGGCTGGAAGACGTTACACTCAAGGAGCTTATTCCTTTAAAAGCTTTACAGATCGACGCAGCTTTCGTAAACGACATCCGACAAGCGGGATACAGCCCCATTACCGCAGCCAAATTAATCCCCTTAAAGGCACAGGGCATAGACGGAGCTACGATTAAAGATTCGGCCACAGCATCGCGTACGAAAACCACCAGAGAGAACACCAGCACAACGGTAAACTCACCCTCACGAGACACCTACAAACACACCAAAAGAGCCGATGAAGACGCCGATGATGTTGGAATGATCATTGCAAAAAAAGTGCTGAATGTGACTGCCGATTTTATAAAAAGCATTGAAAACACAGGCATAAAAGTCAACAATGACGACCTTTTAGCAATGAAAGCACTAGGGATAAATGCTGACTATATCAAGGCCTTCGAAAAAGCGGGATATACGCTTAACAACGAACAACTTTTAGGCATTAAATCCTTGGGGATCACGGTTCAGGATATGAAAGCCTATGATCAGCTAGATTTAGGAAAAATGACTGCCGATGATGTCATGGCTGCCAAATCCACAGGAACCACCCCTGACTACATCACTCAAATGAAGAAAAAAGGCCATCACTACAAGAGCATTCATAAGTACATCGAATTAAAGATGGTCGCTGCATTCCTGGATTAAGTCCGGTCTCCACATAATTATATTCAGCCATTTAGTTTAGAAGCGAACGGGGATGTCAGAGAAACATCCCTGCTTCCAACTCCTTTTGTCCCTGCTTTTGTACCGGGAAGGGACGGTTGTGCGCTTAAATACACTCCATTGGGCAGGTTAGATCCCATCAAGAATGATTTTTTTTTACGTGCAACATTTTCCCGGACCAACCCGTCTAATAACCATAATACACTCCCCATGAAACTACCCGCATTCCTATTGATACTTATTCTGTGCAGCAGCATGGCTTTTGCACAACAACACCGGCCTAAGAAAAAACTTCAGGCCCGGCGTACAATCAGCAGTCCAAAAATTGATGGATTATTGGACGATGAAGAGTGGAAAGATGCTCCCATAGCGACTGATTTTATTGAATTAAGGCCGGTTCCCGGCCGACTTGAACCCACCGATGGAAGAACGGAAATTCGCGTATTGTATGACGATTACGCTGTCTATCTGGCGGCCAGAATGTATGACAAACCCGACAGTGTGGTTCGTGAGCTTGTCTCAAGGGATAACATCGGAAATGCCGACTTTGTTGGAGTTGTTTTCGACACCTTTCTGGACGGGGTAAATGGCAATGGATTCTTCGTTACTGCAGCAGGCGTGCAATTTGATGCCAAGTATTCACTTATTGGAGGCGAAGACCCCAACTGGAATGCCGTGTGGGAAAGCGCCGTCAAAATCGATGAATTTGGATGGACAGCAGAATTTAAAATCCCCTATTCTGCACTGCGATTTTCAAACAAAGACATCCAAAGCTGGGGAATGAACTTTACACGGAAAAGAACGGGGACCAACCGGCAGACTTTCTGGAATTACGTCGATCCAACCATTGACGGTTTTATCAACCAGAGTGGAGTATTGGAAGGTCTTCAAAGCATTAAGGCTCCTTTGCGCCTCTCCTTTTCTCCCTATGTTTCCAGCCTTACCAGCCATTACCCTTATCACACTCCTGGCATTAAAAACACCCAAATGACCTTTAACGGCGGAATGGATGTTAAATACGGCATTAATCAAAGTTTCACACTCGACATGACCCTGATTCCTGATTTCGGGCAAGTGCAAAGTGACAACCGGATCCTCAATCTCACTCCTTTTGAAGTAAAATTCAACGAGAATCGCCAGTTTTTTACCGAAGGAACCGAAATGTTTAATAAAGGGGATTTATTTTACTCAAAACGCATTGGCTCTATCCCTTCCTACTTCGATTTCAGCGGACTGAAAGAAGGAGAAAAGATTGTCAAAAACCCTCAGGAGGCAAAGATTCTGAACGCCACCAAAATTTCCGGAAGAACTGCTTCCGGGCTGGGAATTGGTTTTTTCAATGCCATTACCAACCGTATGTTCACAGAGGTAGAAGACGACCAGGGAAATCAGCGGCAAATTGAAAGTCAGCCGCTAACCAATTACCAGATTTTTGTCCTGGATCAGTCCTTAAAAAACAACAGTTCTGTGAGTGTGATTAACACCAATGTTCTACGTCAGGGTAAGGCGCCCGACGCAAATGTCAGTGCTTTTCTTTTCACCCTTAATGACAAAGCAAATAGGTATTTCGTAGACGGCGCCGGTAAAATGAGTTATCTCACAGGCAAGGGCAGAGACGAAAGACAGGGATACAGCTACGGACTTCAGGGAGGCAAAAAAAGTGGAAATTTTACCTGGTCTTATTCGCAGGAGCTTTCCGATCAGCGTTTTGATCCTTCCGACATGGGCTTTTATACGAATAACAATTTTTTTGATCAGGAACTTAATTTTTCATATGCCATCTACAAACCCGGCAAATGGTATAACCAGATCCAGGCCTGGGCAGGGGCCGGCTATTCAAGAAGATACCTTCCCGGAACCTACCAGAGTTTAGGGTTCTATCCGGGAGTGTATGCCCAGTTTAAAAACTTCTGGTCGGTAGAGGTCAATGGGAACTTCATTGCGGAAGCAAACGACTTTTACGAGTCTCGCAATGGGCAGGTTTTTAAAGTCCCGCAGAATTACCGGGTAGCCGTTTATGTCAATCCTAATCGTGCAAAAGCATATAATTTTGGAGGAAATGTCTGGATGCGCAAATACGACCTTTATGACGGAACCTCTTATAACTTTTATTTCTTTCAAAACTTTCGCATCAATGACCGACTTGCTTTTGGATTAGATCTGGCCTATGCGCCTAGTTACAACCTGGTTAATTGGGTCACTTCACAGGGAGGTCAGTCGATCTTTTCCCGCTACGACCGAAATACCGTCGAGAATTACGTAGACGCCAAATACAGTTTCACTAATCGCATGGGCATTACACTAAGAGCACGGCATTACTGGTCTGATCGACGAAACAAAAGCTTTTATGTCCTGAATAAGGAGGGTCGGCTAGATGACTATCAGGGAGCGGCTCTGCAACATACTGACCGTAACTACAATGTGTTCAACATCGATCTAATGTATGTCTGGCAATTTGCCCCCGGAAGTGAGTTAAGCATTACCTATAAAGATGCGGCTGAGACAAGTGAGCGTTTTTACACTAAAAAATACCATCGCAATCTGGATCAAATCCTCCATTCGCCACAAAATAACAGTCTTTCAGTGAAGGTGCTTTATTACGTCGATTACCTTGATCTGGTGAAGAAGCGGAACAGGCCTCAGAGCACCACACAACGAAATTAGTCTGATCTACGAAAAGACCCCTCTTCCATAAGCTACCCTGAAAAATAAGCGACTGGAAGTTTCCAGCAAGAGAACTTGGCGAATCAGGAAAACAGGGTACTTTAGGACGCATTTTTACCCTTGCCTGTGTATCACCTCGGAATGACAAAGGTGACGCCCAGCGCAAGGGTTTGACTGGCCTGGATTTTCAGATCCGTATCCCGGTCATAAAGCCCTACACCTGTCATGGTCACGTTGATATAACGATTCACTTTAGCCGTTAAGTTAATATCAAGACGGTGATCAATATGTCCCAGATTATCATACGGAATAAACATATTGTACCGGGTTTTTAACATTACATTCTCCATGATTTGCTTTTCATAACTGGTGACTACCTGAAAAGCCAGTTCATTTCTAAATGTTTTCCCCTTCTTTACCCCGAAGTTATTGGGGTTGGTATGGTAAATGGTGGTATCTAAAACAAAGGTTTGGCGGGCCGTTCCGGTACCAATTCGCGTGGAAAAAGTTTTGGATGGTTTGTACTCAAAACCGACCGATTCGGTCAGATAACCTGGGGCCATAAATCGGGAAAGCAATTTTTTAATTTCATCTCCATTGGCATCTTTACTATAGGCATAGCCCCTGTCAAACTGTGATTCAAAATTGATCGACCCGAAGAAGTACCAGTTTTTAGATAATTGAATAGCCGCTTTATTATCCCAGTAAATCCGGTCGGTTGTTTTCTTTTGCAGCTGATTTTTATTCTTAATCTTTCCATACTGCAAAATGAGTTCACTCACATAACTGTAGCTTTCTTTACTGTATTCTGCTTTATGATTCACCGATCCCCCCATTGCGAACGAATTCACTCCTCCTCCTTTCCAGTTATCGCTAAAAGCGGCCTGGTTGACATTAATTCCAATGGCTGTCCGCGTTTTCCAATAATTTACTTTTGCATCAACCACGGCCGGTTTTAATTGCACCGGCGTAAATTGAATAAGTCCAATTCTCGAAGGTAAAGGACTTCTTTTGAGACGGATATCCAAGTCTTTAGTCGAGATGGGGACCGTATCCAACTCTTGCGCACGCGAGTCGAGAAAGAGCATCGGAAAAAGTAACAGAATTAAGGCAAGTTTCTTCATAAGTATGACTGCACAAAAAAACGAAAAAAAAGCGGATTAGGTATGAACTATTTAGTCACCACTCTTTCAGAGACCGCCGCTTTTTGAACCGCTTCCTTTCACTTCGTCCCGCTATTGCCCTACTTTATTGCCCCTGAGGTGTGCTAGGTGGGATTTTAGGCAGGTTTGGCAAACGAAATGCCGCGGGGTTCCTTTTATAAGAATTGTAACTGTTCCGGATAAATTGTACAAGAGCGTAATCACTAGCAGACAAGACAAATTGGTAAGTAGGCCGGTATTGCTGCATAAAATCTTTCAGATCAATTTCGGGATTGCCCAGCACGGCAGACACATAACTTGGCTGGTAGCGGTAATCGATAATGGCCTCCCGGTAGTCCTTTTCTAAAATCCCCTGCAAACGGCGGGCATTTTTTCCTTGCCTGCTCAACAAGTTATAAATGGCATCAATACTGATTCCTAAGCCATGCGGGCCGGCATTCACCATATTCTTTGTACTTCCCCTGTCCAGTGCGTATTTAAATTCCCGCCTATTGCGATCATAAAGCTCCTGAGGGCTTGGTTTTTGTCCGTAAATGTCTACCTGTTTTAACGCAATCCCCAACGATTTTAGTTGAAAGACCATGGAGCCTCCCCGATACACCACGGTATCCATTGCATAACCTCCAAGAGCAGCATACAATGTGTCGCCCTTTTGAGCGAGCATGGAAAACTCCCCCTTGGCATTATTGAAAACCCCCTCATCGTTCGTGGCATTGTAAATATACACCTTTGCCAGGCGGGCCTTGTTATCGCTATCGATCACGAATCCGCGCACATTCTCAGATTGCGCCCATCCTATCGAACAACATAAAAAACCTAACATAAAAAGGAGGTACCGTTTCATTCCTGCAAAGCTACGATATCTGCGGATTTCTCTCTGAACTTAACATTATTTAACAACCAATAGTTTTTGCCCCACTTTAATGGTATCCGCATTCAATTGGTTGATGCTCTTTAGCTCTTCCACACTTAAACCATACAAACGGGCTATTTTATATAAAGTGTCTCCTTGTTTTACCTCGTAATAAGCGCCCTGCTGACGTCCATCCCCGCCGGCGATGTTCACTGGTTTAAACTTTTGATCCTCCTTTGGAATGTTGGCATTGATTTCCTTAAACACCCGGTCTTCTCTGGCAATTTTTTCCCGCTCGCTTTCTGGAGAGTCATATTTGTAAAGCTCATACCTTTCAATCAATGAAATCAGTAGTTCCGGGTATTTAGGGTTGGTCGCATAACCTGCTGTCTTCAGCCCATAGGCCCAGTTCTTATAATCATTCTTATCCAGTTCGAACAAAAAGCTGTATCGTTTACGTTTCAAAAAATCGGAATGGTCTTTAAACGAATCGCGGGCATCTTTGTACACACGAAAACATTCATTCTCCTTGTCGTCGTCCTTATAATATGCCTTTCCTTTCCACTCACTTGTACATTTGATTCCAAAATGATTATTGGCAAAGCGTGCAAGCGAACTATTCCCACTTCCTGACTCCAAGATTCCCTGCGCCAGTTTAATGCTTGCCGGAATTCCGTAAGTATTCATTTCTTCAATGGCCACGGTTTTAAATGCCTCAATATATGACAGGGTATTATAAGAGATGGTATTGGGATTTTCTCTCTGGGCTTCTTTTTCGATTTGCCGGTTGTTCTTGCTGAGTTTTCTGCTGTGACATGCGCTTAACAAAAGGAGGGAAACAAACAGTAGAGGCAGTAGTTTTTTCATTATCTAGGGAGCTGGGGGTTAAAGCTTCAATTTTTGCCCTGGTTTGAGAGCTGCAGATTTGAGTGCGTTTTTCTTCATGAGACGCGGAACAGTCGTACCAAAACGTTTCGCGATCTTACTGAGGTTATCTCCCGATTTCACCACGTAGAGACGTGTCTTCACACTATTTACAGGGGCAGCGACCACAGGAGCAGGGGGTTCTTCGTAATTATCGGGCCGTTCATCGTATTCATACAGCCTGTATTTTTCAATGAGATGGATTACTTTACTTGCCCAAGTAGAACTTCTGGCATATCCCCCCCGTTGAATACCCCTGGCCCAGGCACGGTAATCGTACTGATCATGCAGGTCAAAAAGTTTATTAAAATATGTTCTACTCTGCAAAAAGGCTACAAAATGTCGATACGATGAATCGATACTTGGATAATCCCTGTAGGCGGAGCGGATTTCCCGATTGCTGTTAGAGCCTTTAATCCCGAAATGATTGTTTAAATGACGGGCGATTTTGCTGGTCCCGGCGGCCGATTCGTGAATGGCCACCGCCAGAATAAGGCTAGCTGGCAACTGATGATCCCGCATTAACTCCTGAGCAAAATCGGCATTTTCCTGAATGTATTCTTCTGCTGTCGTTTGTGCTTTCGCAGGATACAAAGCGAACCAGCATATACAGAGGGTAAAAAGGTGTTTCATTCTAAAAAAGGTTTGTCGGCGTTGTCAAACACCGGGGTTTATTAACTCACTTATTTTTGGAAATGATCTTTCTTTTTCTTATATTTATAGTATAGATGTTATTTTTTCCTGATGAGGAACAATCCGTCTCTAACAGGCAAAATTAATTTCTCTACCCGTTTATCTGCAGCGACGCGCTCATTAAAATCGACAATGCGTTGCGTATCGCTGTCTGAGGCATTCTTCAGCACTTTGCCGCTCCACAATACATTATCCACGATGATCAACCCTCCGGACCTCACCTGATCAAATACCAGTTCATAATAGGTCCAGTTATTTTTTTTATCCGCATCTATAAAGACCATATCAAATGTTTCGTGTAGTGTCGGGATCTGCACACGCGCATCCCCCATTAGGTAACGAATCTGATGTGCCTTCCCCGATTCTTCGAAATGAGCCCTTACCATGTCTTCAAGCTCTTCATTGATGTCCAGTGTATAGAGCAATCCGTCGGGCTGAAGCCCTTCAGCTAGGCAAAGCGTAGCATAACCGGTAAAAGTTCCGATTTCAAGAATTCTATTGGGTTGCATTAATTGACTAAGCATGCTCAATACACGTCCCTGATAATGTCCGCTCAACATGCGCGGCATGAGTACCTTGAGGTTGGTTTCCCGATCGATGTGTTGAAGCAAAGCTGTTTCGGGCTCTGTATATTTCAACAACAAGGTCTGAAGTTCGTCACTGATCATTGTGCTTATAAACGGTGTTGTTCCATAAAATATTGTAAAATAATGGTCGCTGCCACGGTATCTACCCTCGCTTTATCCCTGCGATCCCCTTTCTTTAATCCGCTTTGGAGAATCGTTTGCTGCGCCATTACCGACGTAAAACGTTCGTCTACCAGATGTTGTGGGATCCCCGGAAAATGCTTTTTCAATAAGGTTGAAAAACCTTTCACGTGTTCCGCTGAACGGGAATCCGAACCATCCATCTGTAAAGGTTTACCGATCACAAAAGCAACCACTTCCTCCTGCAGAAGATACTTCTTCAGAAAATCGATAACGTCTTTCGGGTGGATGGTGTCCAGCCCCGTTGCGATGATCTGCAAAGGATCCGTGACCGCCATTCCGATCCTTTTTGTTCCGTAGTCAAAAGCCATTATCCGGGGCATAGCGCACTTAATTAAATCACAAAATAACAAAAAAATTGCGTATTTCTCTCTGTTTGCGGGCAGATATTGCGAAAACAGCCGATTCAAAAAGAGGGAAACACTGCTTAAAAAGCGACTCTGATCAAACGAAATCCTTCCCTACATGCAGGGTGGATGCTTGTATAAAAAGACGGTATTTTTATCCCAAAAGGTGCTTGACCTTCCCTCTTCCTACCCATCAACCACCGCGCTGCTCCTTCTTCGGTCCTATTCCATGGTCTTTTTTACATTCCTCTGGGAGACATTTCGGATCATTTGCTTAATTTGCGCCTATGCAGTTCAACTCGATCATTGGTCATGAAGAAATCAAGCGTCAGCTCATCCAAACCGTCACAGAGAACAGGGTGAGCCATGCGCAACTATTTCTGTCTCCTGCAGGGAGTGGCGCATTACCTTTGGCCATCGCCTATGCCCAATATATCAATTGTGAGAACCGTGGGCCGCAAGATAGCTGTGGGGAGTGTCCTTCCTGCCGCAAATACCAAAAGCTGATCCATCCCGATTTACATTTCTCTTATCCTTTTTTTGCGACGAAAGATGTAAAAGTGGCCGTAGACGTACTGGAAGACTGGCGTCACTTAATGCTGGAAGACCCTTACATTGACCTGGAGACCTGGCGTTCCCGACTAAGTGCCGAAAATAAACAGGCGAATATCAACATGGCTGAGTGCCACGACATCATCAAAAAGCTGAGCTACAAAGCATTTGAAGCAGAAACAAAAGTATTGATTATGTGGCTGCCGGAGTTCCTGGATAAAGAAGGGAATGCCCTGCTGAAACTGATGGAGGAACCTCCCGCCCATACGTTATTTATACTCATAGCCGAACAGCTCGAGCAAATTCTTCCGACGATCCTTTCCAGGACTCAACTCGTGAAAATCCCCAAGCTTTCCGACGATCAGGTGAGCGAATACCTTCTCTCGAAAGGAGGCTTAACAGAAGAACAGGCCGTCGCCTATGCTTTTCTGGCGGATGGGAATTTAAGGGAGGCGAAGGCTCTTTTACAACACCGTGTGGATGACAACGCCCCCCACTTTGCCCAATGGCTCCGTCTGGCTTATGGCAATCAGGTGCCTGCCCTCATTGATTTTACGGCAACCCTGGCTGACTGGGGAAGAGAAAATCAAAAAAATTTCCTCCGCTACGGAATTCACTTTCTAAGGGAATGCGGACTGCTACTTTGCCAGGCTTCAGAACTGGTAAAACTACCCCCCACGGCACTGGAAGTGGCATTAAAGCTTACCGATAAAGTACTGAGTTTTGAAATGATTGAGGCGCTCATCCAGGAATTGGAACAGGCACATTACCACATTGAACGAAATGCGAATCCGAAAATTCTATTTTTAGATGTATCTTTACAGTTAGTTAAAATAATTAGGTTTAAAATGATCCCTCAGGGGACTCAATATATATAATAGTAAATATGGCATGTGGAAGTTGTTCGACAGGCGGGGGATGTGCCCCTGCGGGCTGTAAAAGCAATGGTTCCTGCCTAACCGGCGGATGTCAAAAAATGGAGGTGCACGATTGGTTGTCTAACCTGTCGATGCCTTCGAGTTATGTCCCTTTTCAGGTAATTGAAGTAAAGTTTAAAGGGTCAAGAAAAGAATTTTTCCTTAATCAGGATCATATATACCTTGAAATCGGCGAGTTGGTAGCAGTTGAAGGTGCCACCGGCGGCTATGATATCGGACACGTATCGTTGACAGGAGAACTGGTTCGAATTCAGATGAAGCGACGCAAAACGTCTCTTGAACAGGTAACCAGAAAAGTCTATCGGAAAGCTTCAGAAGCAGACGTTGAAAAATGGAAGCTGGCAAAAGAGCTGGAATGGGAAACCATGCACAAAGCTCGGACTCTGGCCCTCAATCTTCGTCTATCGATGAAGATCAGTGACGTAGATTATCAGGGAGACAAAACAAAAGCCACCTTTTTCTATACCGCAGAAGGGCGCGTGGATTTTCGGGAACTCATCAAAAAAATGGCCGAAACCTTTAGGGTGCGAATCGAGATGCGTCAAATCGGTATGCGTCAAGAAGCAGGTCGACTTGGAGGAATCGGTTCCTGCGGTCGAGAACTGTGCTGCTCTACCTGGCTCACCAATTTCAAAACCGTTTCTACCGCTGCGGCAAGGTATCAGAATTTGTCTTTGAATACCCTTAAACTCGCAGGACAGTGCGGCAAATTAAAATGTTGCCTCAACTACGAACTGGACACCTATCTCGATGCGTTGAAAGACATTCCTGACAGAGTGGATTCGCTTCAAACGCTCGGCGGACTGGCCAGACATCAGAAAACAGATATCTTCAAAAAGCTGATGTGGTTCAGTTATGAAAATCAGGAAGACTGGATTCCTTTAAAGGTAGATCGCGTAAAAGAAATTATGGCGATGAATAAAAGGGGAGAGAAGCCGGACCACCTCAAAGATGAAGCGGTTTCTTTTACGCCTGTTGGAAATCAGGAAAAGGTCCATGATTATGAAAACGTGGTAGGGCAAGACAGCCTTACACGCCTGGATGACAAAAACAAAAACAGGAATCGCGGTGGCCGAAATGACCGTAATCAGCGTCAAAATAACCAGGGGAACAAAAGGGCGCAAGGCACAAAAGGAAAAGAATCAACCCCCTCGGGACAGGTCAATAAAACGGCCTCTGGACAAAATCAGCATAAAAAACCCGTTTCCGCTCCGAAAAAAAATCCTGAATCCACCCCCTTAAACGCCGAAGCAGAGGATGCCAAAGCCCGGGCTCGTAAAAAAAACAAGAACAGGAGAAAACAAAAAGGTGGTGAAGGTAAACCCAGTCCGAAGAATAATGAATAACTGTTTTCGCCTTTTTTTATTCCTGATAAGCGCAATGCTCCTCAGCTGCTCTTCTTCGGCAGTATTGGATGAAAATGCGACACTGAAAGACAATGAGTGGCTGTATGCGAAGAGTTTACAAAGCAAGGTAATCATTGAAGACACAGGAATTGCATACGATCTTTCCTTTCGTGTCCGGAATACCGCCGATTACCGTTACGCCAATCTTTATATTCTGATGACCCTTAAGGGAAAAGGTGTTCATAAAACCCTCCGGTACGAACTACCCATGGCTCGACCCGACGGAAAATGGACCGGAAAAGGGTCCGGAGATTTATTTACCAACTCTTTTTCATTATTTACCAACTATCGCTTCCCAGATACGGGCGCCTACACCATTGAGATTGAACAAAACATGAGAGACAACCCGCTCGCCGGGATCAGCGACATCGGGCTGGTCCTTACTAAAACCAAAACGCTCCACTAATCAGGGCCTCGCCCGCTAACCCTTTACACATGAAACTTCGCTTAATTTATTTGCTATTTTCACTGCTCCCATATTCTCTTTTTGCTCAGGGAATCGCTTTTATGGACAATCCTTCCTGGGAAGAGGTGACCAATCGTGCAAAAAAAGAAAAGAAGTTAATTTTTATCAGTGCCTACGCCAAATGGTGTGGCTCCTGTAAAAAAATGGATGCCGAGACATTCCCGGATGAAAAAGTGGCTGCTTTTTTTAATGCACAATTCATCAATGTAAAATACGACATGGAAGAAGGCAACGGAGCTGTTCTCGGAGAGAAATACCGTGTCATGGCCTACCCTTCCCTGCTCTTCATTGATGCTGAAGAAAACCTGGTGCATAAAGGAGTGGGCTTCCGGGACGCAGCAAATTTCCTTTCATTAGGCAATGACGCTTCCAAGCCAGACACACAATATTTATCCGTTAAAAAAAAGGCATTGGATTTATCGCCGGCCGACTTTCTTACCTTTGCCGATCAGGCCGCAGACTTTGAAGATGAGGATCTCTTCCAGCTTACGCTCAGCTATCTCGACAAGAAAGGAAATATTTACGATCATCCCGACTTGATAGAAATCCTGATCCGCCATGTTCCTGAGCTTCCAAATGAGGAGATGCTGATTGATATATTTGCCAACAAAGAGAAAATCCTTGCCAGCGGCCGTATCCCCGCAGATCAACTGCATCAACAACTGATTTCATATACCCTTGGCTTCGCCATCCAGGCGAATATTGACGAAGAGGAACAGATTGATATGGAAGGGGTAAAACTGGTCGTAGAGAAATATTTAAAAGAGGACGCCTTCTTTGTTTTTCACTATTTCATCACACAATATGAAGCCCGCGGAGGTTCCCCTGATAAAGCCATCTCACATTTTTACGAAATTCTGGATGCACCGGAAGATAAAGTAAAATTTGTCATGCTGGTAAACGCATTCATCAATTTTAGTGAAATCCTGATTAATCAAGAGAAATTGGACGAAGCGCTGCAAAAGCTGGACGCGAAAGAACTCACAGGAGCAAACCTTCCCCTTGCCTATTTAAAAGACCTGGTTAAAGCTTATGCGTTTCTTAAAAGTGAACAGCTTGACCGCTTTATAGCCGTCGCAGATAAAATGCTGGCTTCCGATCAGACCCCTGCTCACCTGAAAAAAGAACTGGGCACGCTCAAACAAAAAGCGCTGGAAGACAACAGCGAGCTATAATAGCGGTAGAAGTTTTTCTAGCGCCATCCCCCTGCTTCCCTTCAACAAAATTAATCGGTTATGTAAGGGATATTGCTGTAAATGGTTCATGGCAGATGCCGGATTTTCAAAATATTTCCCTGGGTAACGCTCTTGATAAACAAGAAACTGAGGTCCAATGAAGAAACACTCATCCACGTGTAGCTGAGCTGCTTTTTGTACAATGCGTTCGTGTTGCATCGGCGATTCAGGTCCCAACTCCAACATATCTCCAATAATGGCCACCTTGTGTGGGGCGGCCAGTTTCTCGAGGTTTAACAAGGCGGCTTCCATGCTACTCGGATTCGCATTATAAAAATCGCAAATCACCTTATTCCATTTAGTTTCTGTGAGCTGCGAACGGTTGTTTGAAGGCACATAGCCCATTAAACCCTGTCTAATTTCCGCTCCGGAAAGACCAAAATAATCCCCGACACAAATTGCGGCGAGCATGTTTTCAAAATTATACGCCCCGGTAAGCTGTGTTTCCGCCTGATAAACCCCTTCCCCACTCTTCCATTCGATAGATATGAAAGGATCACTTTCCTTCAGTTTGCCCTGTATGCGATTAACGGCCGAGTGACCATAATAATCCAGCTTTAACAGCCCGGCAGCTTGTTGCATTTCAATTAAATAAGGATTATCCGCGTGTACAAATGCCAATCCCCCATGTTCCTTCAAGTACCCGTACAGTTCAGCCTTCCCTTTTTTCACTCCTTCAAAACCGCCAAAACCTTCCAGATGAGCCAATCCCACATTGGTAATCAGGCCCTGAGTAGGAGCAGCAAGCGAACATAAAAAAGCGATTTCCTGCTGATGATTGGCTCCCATCTCAATAACCGCTATTTCAATATCCGGTCCAATCGCCAGCAGGGAAAGCGGAACACCAATATGATTATTCAAATTGCCTTTGGTTGCAAAGACATTGAACTTCTGAAGCAGTACAGATTTAATGAGCTCTTTGGTCGTCGTTTTTCCGTTACTTCCCGTTAATCCAATGACCGGGATCGTCAGTTGTTTACGATGATGAGCCGCCAGGGCCTGCAGCGCCGCCAGCACCTCCGGAACACGTAAAAATCGAGAATCCGAAAAGGGCAACTCTTCGTCAACAATCACATAGGCCGCTCCTTTTTCCAAGGCCTCTTTGGCAAAATGATTCGCATTAAAGTGTTCCCCTTTGAGGGCAAAAAAAAGACCGCCTTTCGAAATCTGACGGGAATCAGTACTGACCTCGGGGTGCCTTAAATAACAGGCGTATAATTCTTCAATGGATATCATAATAAAGCTATCGGCTGATGATTGGTAAAATTACGAATGGAAAAGAAAATAAGCGCATTCTTTTTACTAATATTGATTATTGAACGGTTTGACCGAAAAGTTCCGTCACTTTTATTAATTCGTCGATGAAAAGAGTCTTATTTTCGCTTTTTCTACTTTTTCTGTCCATTGTGGGGATGGGACAAACACCGGAAGAGTTTCTGGGTTATCCGTTAGGCACCCGCTTTACACCGCATCATCAGGTGGCAGCCTATTTTAAAGAAGTTGCTTCTGCGCACTCTCACATCAAACTGGAGAATTATGGAAAGACGTACGAGGGCCGGCCGCTACTCATGGCTATCATCTCTTCCAAAGAAAACATGGAGAGGCTGGAGGCTATCCGGATCCATAATCTTGAAATGGCCCGTACAGGGAAAAAACCTGACGCTCAATGGCCTGCCATTTTATGGCTGAGTTACAATGTGCATGGGAATGAAGCCAGCTCCACAGAGACAGCAATGAAAGTCCTTCATATCCTCGCTTCGGCAAAAGATGACCTGGTAAGCGCCTGGCTTAAAAATACCGTAGTGATTATTGATCCTTGTCTCAACCCCGACGGCCGCGAGCGTTATGTCCAGTTTTATCAATCAGTAAGCGGGAAAAGCCCCAATCCCGACCCCACTGCGCGCGAGCATGAAGAACCGTGGCCGGGAGGACGCACCAATCATTATTATTTTGATCTCAACAGAGACTGGGCCTGGCAAAGTCAGCAGGAAACCCAACAACGCCTAAAAGCCTATCATGATTGGCTGCCGCAGGTACATGTCGACTTTCATGAACAAAATTACAATGACCCCTATTATTTTGCACCGGCAGCGGAACCGATCCATCGTGAAGTTACTTCCTGGCAAAGAGATTTTCAGGTAACCGTAGGAAAAAACAATGCCCGCTATTTTGATGAAAAAGGATGGGCTTACTTCACTAAAGAACGCTTTGACCTGTTGTATCCTTCTTATGGCGATACCTATCCCCTGTATAATGGAAGTATTGGAATGACGTATGAACAGGGAGGCATCCGGGCCGGACTTGCCGTGATTACCGCCAATGGCGACACCCTCACACTCCGGGACAGGATAGACCATCATTTGACTACCTCCATCGCTACCCTGGAAACCACCTCTCTACATGCAGGCCGGCTACTAAGTGAATTTGCAAGCTATTTTCATCAATCCATCCATCAGCCTTCTTCTGCCTATAAAAGTTACGTGATTAAAGGACAAAATCTCTCGAGGATCCATCAACTGGCAAGCCTGTTGGAGAAAAACAAAATCCAATTCAGGTATGGGGGTGATCGCCAGAGCAATGGGTTTAATTACGAAACTCTTCGGAATGAAAACTTCCGCTTGGAAAGAAACGACCTCATCATCCCCCTTAATCAGTCAAAATCCGTATTGATCAATGTATTGTTTGAACCAGAAACATTTGTTTCCGATTCCAACACTTATGACATTACGGCATGGGCACTTCCCTATGCCTACGGCCTGAAAGCTTATGCCACCAAAGAGGCCCTTCATGGACAATATGATGAAGTGGAGGACCCGGCTTTGTCTATTCCTGCCATTACCAATCCGTATGCCTGGGTGTTAAAGTGGGAAGGGATGGAAGATACCCGTTTACTTATCGCCCTGCAACAGCAGCAGGTAAAGGTGCGCTATGCAGAAGAAGCGTTCAGCTCCTCAGGCCGTCAATACCCTGTTGGAAGTTTGTTAGTTTACCGTGCAGAGAACGAACGCCTTTTTTCTGCTAATCCGCAATTTCTGATGCAACTGGCAAACCGTTACCGGCGCAAACCCATTCCCCTGGCCAGCGGATTTGTAGACCGGGGAAAAGATCTTGGATCGTCCGTGTACCCCTTGTTAACACCCCCTAAAGTTGCTGTGCTGAGCGGACCCGAAACCTCCTCTCAAAACTTAGGAGAAATATGGCACTTCTTTGAGCAAGAATTAAACTATCCACTATTGCAGGTGAGCAGTCAGCAATTAGCCCACCTGAACAATCAGAAAATCAACACACTGATCATTCCGGATGGCCGGTACACCGAACGTTTGGTGGAACAGGTGTCAACCTGGATCAGCAATGGAGGGAAGCTCATTCTAATTGAAGACGCTTTTCAGCCTTTTGTTGGCAAGAAAAACTTTCATTTGAAAAAGAAAGAGCATAGCCCTTCTGCCCACGCAGGAAGCCTTAAAAAGTTTTCAGAAAAAGATTCGGACGATCTTTCCAACGCTATCCCAGGAGCCATTTACAAGGTACACCTTGATAAAAGTCATCCTCTGACACTGGCATTAGGCGATCATTACTATACCCTAAAAACGGACGCACAAATCTACGAACCGATGAGTGAGGGCTACAATGCCGGCTTGCTAAAAGCGGACAGCTATATCAGTGGCATTGCCGGATCGGAAATACGCAAAAAACTTCAAAGCGGAATGCTCTTCGGCACACAGTCATTTGGCCGTGGCCAAGTGGTATACCTGGGCACCAACCCACTGTTCCGTTCTTTTTGGCAGAACGGAAAGCAGTTGTTTACGAATGCGCTATTTATGAGCCACTAAACCCGTACTAAGCTTTCTGACTTACTTGGATGTGGAGTTCCTGAAGCTGCTTTACATCGATGGTACTGGGCGTATCAATCATGACATCGCGTCCCGAATTGTTCTTCGGAAAAGCAATCACATCGCGAATGGTATCCAGTCCCGCAAAGATCGAGCACAATCTATCGAATCCGAAAGCAATTCCTCCGTGCGGCGGTGCCCCGTATTCAAACGCATCTAACAGGAAGCCAAATTGCTTCTGGGCCTCCTCCGGACTAAATCCGAGGTGTTTAAACATGAGCGACTGCAATTGACGGTCATAAATACGAATAGAGCCTCCGCCAATTTCCGTTCCATTCACCACCATGTCGTAAGCATTGGCCCTCACTTCGCCCGGATGAGTATCCAGTAAGGAAATATCTTCCGGTTTAGGAGAAGTGAAAGGGTGGTGCATGGCATGATAGCGACCACTCTCTTCATCCCACTCCAACAAAGGAAAATCGAGCACCCATAATGCCGCAAACTGATTTTTATCCCGCAGGCCCAAACGACTGCCGAGCTCAAGTCTGAGCTCTCCCAATTGTTTGCGCACTTTCTCTTTCTGACCGGCCATAAGGAGCAGCAGATCGCCCGGTTGACTATCGCACCTGGAGGCCCATTCCTGCAACGCCTCTTCCGAGAAAAATTTATCTACCGACGACTTAAGCGCCCCATCTTCCTGATGGCGCATATAAATCAGTCCTGTAGCGCCGATCTGAGGGCGCTTTACGAAGTCTGTTAATTCATCCAATTGCTTTCTGGTGTACGAAGCGCAGCCTTTTGCATTGATCGCAATCACCAGTTCGGCCTGGTCAAACACCGGGAATCCCTTTCCTTTTACGACCTCATTCATCTCTACAAACCTCATCTCAAAACGCGTATCCGGTTTATCTGACCCGTAAAAACGCATCGCGTCTGCGTACTGCATTCGCTGTACCGGAGGCAGCTCGTAATTGCGGATTTGCTTAAACAGCGTTCTGATTAACCCTTCAAAGGTATGGAGGATATCTTCCTGCTCAATAAATGACATCTCACAGTCGATTTGCGTAAATTCAGGCTGACGATCCGCTCTCAAATCTTCATCTCTGAAACATTTTACAATTTGAAAATAGCGATCAAATCCGGAGACCATGAGTAACTGCTTGAACGTCTGGGGAGATTGTGGCAAAGCATAAAATTCTCCCGCGTTCATGCGGCTGGGAACAACAAAATCTCGCGCTCCTTCGGGGGTAGATTTAATCAAAACCGGGGTTTCCACCTCAATAAAATCCAATTCGTCCAGATACCTTCTCACGGCCTGAGCCATTTTATGGCGCATCACCATGTTCGTGCGAACGGGATTGCGACGCAGGTCAAGGTAACGGTATTTCATCCGTAAATCATCTCCCCCATCGGTCTTATCTTCGATGAGGAAAGGAGGTAACTTCGCTGCATTTAAAATGCGAAGCTCCTGCACCTTGATCTCAATATCTCCTGTGGGAATTTCTTTGTTCTTATTGGACCGTTCCACCACCGTCCCTGTCACCTGGATGACAAATTCCCGTCCCAATCCACGTGCCTGCTCACATACCTTCTGATCATCATTCATGTTAAAAACTAATTGTGTGATGCCATAACGGTCACGCACATCAATAAAGGTCATTCCTCCCAGATCACGAGAGTTATGCATCCATCCGCAAAGCGTCACGGTTTCCCCTAAGTTTTGCAGTGTCAAAGCACCGCAGGTGGTTGTTCTTAACATGTGTTTAAATTATTTTGAGCGGCAAAAATACCGATTTTGTTCCTTAAATGTAAATGTGATTTTTTGGTATTCCAGATTTCTTTTCGTATATTTAATAAGGTGCTTTTTATCCGTGAATGGCTTCTTTCGTTCCATAACGGGTAATAAGGGCCCCTTCAAATTCCAACCATTCTTTCCATCGTTGATCGACATCTACATCCTTGCTGTATGTGCGGGCAAACTGTAAAAAGACCGTATAGTGGTTGGCCTCCGAAACCATCAGTTCATGATAGAAAGCCGAAAGTTCCTGGTCTGAAATATTTTTTGACAACACCCTAAAACGCTCACAACTTCTGGCCTCAATCATTGCTGAAAAGAGCAGACGGTCAATGAAAGCGCTGTTTCTACTTCCGTCCTTTTTGCAAAACTTCATTAATTGTCCCACATAATCATCTTTCCGCTCACGGCCCAGCACATATCCCCGCTTACGAATCAATTCCGTTACCTGTTGAAAATGCTGCATTTCTTCTATGGCGATCGCGGTCATCTCTTTAACAAAATCAGGGTGTTCCGAGTTATTGGCAATCAGGCTGATCGCATTGGAAGCCGCCTTTTGTTCGCACCAGGCATGATCAGTTAAAATTTCTTCTAAATTTGATTCCGCTATATTTGCCCAGCGAGGGTCTGTTAATAATTTTAATCCTAACATTACATATTCAATTGACAGAGCTCAAAATTAGCTATTTATTTTAAAAAACAGGCTTTTGACCTGGAGGTCGTATGCGAAAGAAGAAAGCACTTATCATTGGTTTGGTCTGGCCTGAACCCGGATCATCGGCGGCCGGCAGCCGGATCATTCAGCTTTTAGGTCTCCTGCAAGAGAGCGGGTATGCCCTGACCTTTGCCTCTGCGGCACAAAAGGGACCTTATAGCTTTTCTCTTTCAACGCTCGATATAGAAGAGGTTCCCATTCGACTCAATGACTCCCATTTTGATAATTTTTTGAAAAGACTTGACCCACAGTTAGTCATGTTTGATCGTTTCGTAACCGAGGAACAATATGGCTGGCGCGTAAGTGAACAATGTCCTGCCGCACTTCGGATACTGGATACGGAAGATTTGCATAGCCTTCGCGAAGCCAGGCATCAACAAGTCCGACAAAAAACAGATTCGCTACATCCCTACAATGACATTGCCAAAAGAGAAATGGCGTCGATCCTGCGATGTGATCTTTCCATTCTGATTTCCGAGACAGAAATGAGCTGGATCCAGCAACATTTTCCCATTCCTTCCTCCCTCCTGTATTACATTCCCTTTCTTCCTTCTCTCCCCGTACCATCCGGAGAAAGTGAAAAGGGCTATGAAGACCGACGTGACCTCGTGTTCATCGGAAATTACCTTCATGCACCTAACCTCGATGCGGCAAGATACTTAAAAGCACATATCTGGCCCTCTCTGAGTAAAAAACTCCCGGGGGTTCATCTTTACCTCTATGGGGCATATGCCAACCATGCAGTAATGCAGTTACATCAGCCCCGCGAACGCTTTTGGGTAGCCGGCAGAACACCGGAGGTCATTTCGACATTGGGAAAATACCGACTGCTCCTGGCACCGCTTCGCTTTGGCGCAGGAGCCAAAGGGAAGTTCATCGATGCCATGTGCAGTGGAACCCCGGTCGTCACCACTCCCGTTGGCGCCGAATCTATGACCGGACCAGCGAATGAATGGAATGGAAGCATCTGCACTGACGATGCCTCTTTTATACAGGAAACGACCAGACTTTATCAGAATCCTGCCGACTGGGAAAATGCGCAACAAAAAGGTTACTGGCTGCTGCAGCACAAATTCAATCGGACGCTGTTCCTGGATTCATTTGTTCAACATTTAGCCGGGCTCCATCAACGCCTTGAAGCCCACCGTACAGAAAATTTCCTCGGACAGATGCTTTCATATCATGGCCTCCAAAGCACGAAATATAAATCCCTTTGGATCGAAGAAAAGAATAAAACAAATCCCCCATCCATTTCTTCAGGCACTTCCTGAGGGAAAAATGTACCGGTTTAAAAAATAATTTACCTCAGATGCAACGTTTTAAAAAAAGAACTGTCTATTTCACTGAAGGCTTTAAAAATTGAAAACAGAATATATTGACAAACACACGGCGCTGGTAGAGGAATGTCAGCGAGGCAATCGAAAAGCGCAGTTCGAACTGTACAGGCTGTATGCAAACGCCATGTACAATGTGGCGCTCAGGATTGTCAATGACGAAGCGGAAGCAGAAGACGTTTTGCAGGAAGCTTTTCTCGACGCGTTTAACAGAGTGAGTGATTTCCGGCAGGAAACCTCCTTTGGATTATGGCTAAAGCAAATCGTTATCAACCGGGCCATCAACTACCTGCGAAAAAGAAAAGCGGCGTTTGTTGGCATCGATGATTTCGATAGGGCAGAAGAAGTGCAGGACGACCATGAAGAGACCCAGCTAAAGGTAGAGGCCATAAAGGCCGCAATGGCTGAGTTGCCCGATGGATACAGGGTGGTACTGACCCTCTATCTTTTTGAAGGCTATGACCATGAAGAAATTGCACACATATTAAAAATATCAGAAAACACATCCCGGACACAGTACATGCGGGCAAAGAAAAAGTTGAATAGTTTACTAGCATTGAAAGGAGTAGTCAGATGAGCCATCAATTAGAAGAGTTTGTAAAGAACAATAAAAAACAGTTTGACAGCGAAGGTCCTTCCCCGGAGTTGTGGAAACGCATAGAGGCGGGTCTGGATCAGAAGAAGCCGCGGAAAACCATTCGTATGTATCAATGGATGAGCATTGCCGCACTGTTGCTTATTAGTCTGGGCGTCTATTTTTCCTCTTCCTTTTCTCCGACGAAAAAAGCCGTCCAACTAGCAGATGTTAACCCGGAGATTGCGCGTAAAAGCGTTCATTTCGCTAGCCTGATCGAAGAAAAAAAAGACAGTTTACAGGTCTATGCGAAAGACAATCCAGAGCTCTACCAAAGCTTTACCTCAGACATGGAGAAACTGGATAAGGATTTCCATCAGCTGCAACAACAGCTTCAGAATTCCCCGAACCAGAAAACCATTGTCCGGGCGATGATGAAAAACCTCGAGATACAATTGCAGGTCCTCAATCAGCAATTGCTCATTATTAACCAAGTCAATCAATACAATAAAGAAAATTCAATATGAAACGTTTAATCTTAAGCATCATGGTTTCTGCCGGATTTGTGCTCACAAGTTCCGCTAAACAAAGCCAGGCAACAGAGACTGCCGCTCCTGCAGCACCGTCTTCTTTAACTGTTGTCAGGACAGCTCCTGAAAGCAAAGTGTTGGTGCTGAGTAATCGCACGACCAACAACGGGACTTACCTGGTTGGGAACACAACCGTACATATAAACCATCAGCAAGCTCCACCACAATCTGGTGCTGATGATCCTATGCGCTCAAAATCCTTTTCAAAATCCTTTACACTCTCCAAAAGCGATAAGGTCAGCATCGGGAATCAATTTGGCTCCATCACAGTAAAAGTCTGGAATAAAAATGAAATACGCTTTGATGCAGACATCAAGGCCTACGCAAACACCGACGCGGAAGCACAACGCCTGCTCGATGCGACACAGGTAAATGCAAGCAAAGAGGGAGACCAGGTCTCCTTTAAATCGGACCTTGATCGTGGAAATGGCACTTGGGGAAGCGGAAGCCGAAATGGGAAAAGATGGCGCAAGGAAGTACGCGTAAACCTGGTGGTTTACATGCCTTCCTCCAATGCCCTGACGGCTACTCAGCAATACGGCAATATCCAAATGGAAGATTTTGCGGGTCCCGTGTCTTTAAAGGTGCAATACGGAAACCTGATTGCCCAAGAATTGAGCAATACCAACAATCACATTACGGTGCAGTATGGCGAAACCCGGATCAAAGACTTTGGCGGAGGCACGCTGAAACACCAATATGGAAACGGAATTACCATCGGAAACAGCGGAACGATCGACCTAAATGCGCAATATGTCAGTACCCATATTCAGCAAATCAGAGGAAATGCCACTATCCGTCAGCAATATGGCTCGGGATTAACCATTGGCAGTGTGGGTTCGCTCGAATTAACCGCCCAATACAGTGCCGTCAAAATTGGTCAGATCAAAGGAAATGCCGTCATCAAACATCAATATGGCAATGGTCTTACAATCGACAATGTCGGCCCACTGGAATTATCCAGTCAGTACGTCAACGTTAAAATTGGAACACTTAGCGGAAACGCAAAGAACACGATCCATTATGGAGGCTTGACGATCAATGAAGTGGAGAACTCCGCCAAAAATATCAGCGTATCTTCCATGTATGCCGGGATAACCCTGGGCTTCTCGGCTGATTACCATGGTGATCTAGAGGTTTCCACCGCTCATTGCGACTTCAGATATGGGTCGAATGTCACAGCGAGAAATACTACAGAACAAGACGGAAGACGTTATAGCACGCAGAAAAACTATACCGGAAAAATTGGAAGAGGAGGGACTAACAATATCCAGGTAAAATCGACCTATGGTAGTTTGACCTTCAAGTAAATTTTTAATATAAACCAACAATTAGTGAGTTTGCCTGTTAATGAAATATTAACAGGCTTTTTTTATATTCGTACAGTAAACCGATAACTCCATGGAATTATTATCAAGCCCGGAAGCCTGGGTTTCCCTCTTAACCCTGACACTGCTGGAAATTGTTTTAGGGATTGACAATATCATTTTCATTTCCATTCTTTCCGGCAAACTTCCTGTCCATCAACAGAAAAAAAGCAGACAAATCGGCTTGGCGCTGGCCATGATTACCCGAATACTCCTCCTTCTTTCCCTTACCTGGATCATGCAGCTCACTGCCCCACTCTTTAACGTAGGGGCCTGGCTAGGCATCGACAGCGGCGAATGGCTGGAAAAACTGAATATTTCCGGTAGAGACCTGATCCTGATCATCGGAGGTTTATTCCTGATTTATAAAAGCACCCACGAAATTCATGATAAGCTGGAAAGAGCCGAAGAGGTGCAAGATAAAACAAAAGTGCATTCTTTTGGCGGAGTAATTCTACAGATTCTGATCCTTGACCTTGTTTTCTCGCTCGACTCTGTCATCACCGCTGTAGGGATGGCAGATCATGTGGAAATTATGATTGCTGCGGTCATCATTGCGGTCATCATCATGATGCTCTCTGCAGGAGTAATTAGTCATTTCGTTAATCAGCATCCCACTGTCAAAATTTTAGCCCTGTCTTTCCTCCTATTGATCGGAGTTTCTCTCCTTGCCGAAGGATTTGATCAGCATATCCCGAAAGGATATATTTATTTTGCAATGGCTTTCTCCATGCTGGTGGAAATGCTCAACCTGAAGATGAAGAAAAATCAACAGCCTATTCAGTTAAAAAATACCCCTAAGGAGGAGTAACTCTCCACGATAAAGAAAGGAAAGCTTCGGACATCCCTCTTTTTTGTTTTTGATATGCTATTTTTGCATTTCATACGCTGAATAATCATGGTTCATTATCCGAATGCCTCTTTAGAAAACATCGCCGTTCATCGGGTCGGAAACGCCTTATCGGAGGAATTTTACGTTCTTTCTGAAAACGAAATTCTGCTGGAGAACGAGCTTCTTCGCCAATTACTGCTGCACTACTTCCTAAGCCCTTACGCCCATAGCAAGGAGGCCTACCACCTCGATCAGACAGAAGATAACGCACTTTTTAACCTGACAGCCTCTTTTTTCAAAGGGGAGATGGCTTTTCTGGATTTTTCAAAAGAGGCGGCAACCTTATTGTATCGCACAGTTAATCACCCCAAAACCAAAGGGGGAGAGCTATTCGTGGCTTACTTCAATGGACTCCAATTTGAAGGGGAAGAACACCGGGCCATCGGATTATTTAAAGTAGAAACAAAAGAGAATTACCTGAAAGTAGTACCCGTTGAACAGGGATTTGACCTTGGCTTTGAAGAGGAAGGAATTTCCACCGGAAAACTCGATAAAGCCTGCCTCATTTTAGACACCAGTGAGGAAAAAGGATACAAAGTACTCATAGCAGAAACAGGTCCCCGCACTGCTGAAAATCTTTTCTGGAAGGATGAATTCCTGAAAGTCCGTGTGCGCAACGATCAGTTCAACCAAACTCAGAACGTGATGAATATCTGCAAAAATTTTGTCACCCAGAAACTGGAAGAAAGTTTTGAGATTGATAGCACCGATAAAATAGACCTGCTCAACCGGTCGGTAAAATACTTTAAAGAAAAGGATTCCTTCAACCTGGACGAGTTTGGAGAGGAGGTCATCGGAAATGAGGAAGGATTTGCCCTTTTTAAATCTTATAAAAAGGCGTATGAAGAAGAAATGAGTGCTCCCATTGCAGATCATTTTGAACTTTCTGAAGCAGCAGTAAAAAAACAGGCGAAAGTCTTTAAAAGCATTCTAAAACTGGATAAGAACTTCCACATATACATTCACGGGAACAAAGAACTGATTGAAAAAGGCTTTGACGAAAACCGTGAGATGAATTATTACAAAGTATACTTCAATGCAGAGTTGTAATCATACAAAATCCGCAGGGATGGGGTACACTCCTACCAAAAAAACATTTTCTTTTGAAATAAGATAACAATTTTATATACAAACGTTTGATTTTGTTGATATTGTTGTAATTTAAACTTTAGAACACTTAGTTTTAAGGTAATGACTTCAACCAAACAAACCAACAGCATTTTCAAGGTGATTGGTGCTTCCTCCCTGGGAACATTGATCGAATGGTACGACTTTTACATCTTTGGCAGTCTTGCCGCGATTATCGGCACACAGCTTTTCCCATCCGATGCGGGAGCTTCGGCACTTATCAATACATTGGCCATTTTTGCCGCCGGCTTTATTGTACGCCCTTTCGGGGCACTCGTGTTTGGTCGCTTAGGGGACCTTATCGGCCGTAAATATACCTTCTTACTCACGTTATTGCTGATGGGGGGCTCTACGTTTCTCATTGGGCTGATCCCTTCTTATTCCAGTATCGGCTATGCAGCTCCTATCCTCGTACTGATCCTGCGGCTAGTGCAGGGGCTTGCGCTCGGGGGCGAATATGGAGGGGCCGCCACCTACGTGGCAGAACACGCCCCTAAGGGCAGAAGGGGCTTCTTTACCAGCTGGATACAAACCACAGCCACGCTCGGCCTATTTCTGTCGCTGGGGGTAATTGTCATTACTAAAAATCTACTCGGGGCCGATGCATTTAGTGAATGGGGTTGGAGAATTCCTTTCCTACTCTCTATTTTATTAGTCGGTGTTTCCATTTATATCCGGCTTAAAATGCATGAGTCCCCTCTGTTCACCAAGCTTAAATCGGAAGGGAAAGTGTCGAAAAACCCGTTAAAAGAAAGCTTTAGCCGAAAGGAAAATTTCAAAATGGTATTACTTGCACTTTTCGGAGCGACCATGGGACAGGGGGTAATTTGGTACACAGGCCAGTTTTATGCCCAATCTTTTCTTGAGAATACCTGTTTGGTAGACTTCAACGATTCCCGTTATATTCTCTTATGGGGAATTGCCTTTGCGACCCCCTTTTTCATCGTCTTTGGCGCCTGGAGCGACAAAGTGGGACGCAAATGGATCATGCTTACAGGCATGCTGCTCGGCGTATTGCTTTACCGGCCCATCTACCAGGTTTTCCTGGATCGTACGGACCGCACCACCATGGGTACGGCAACGATCGAAAGTACCCAGCTCCTATCCGTCGAAAAGATGGTCCTGCAGGGAAGTGCAGATAGTCTTGTAAAGAAAACGGAACAGATTTTCTTAAAAAATGGCGGTTCTCACCTAAAAATACAAACCGACACTCTCTTTGCAGACATTCAGAAGGGACACCAACCCGGAGCTGTGCTCATCAAAGACAAGAAATTGGATCAATCGACCTTTTGGTTATTTGTTGGACTTATCTTTTTCCAGGTATTATTAGTGACGATGGTATATGGTCCGATTGCCGCTTTTCTCGTGGAACTTTTTCCTACGCGAATCCGTTATACCAGCATGTCGTTACCTTATCACATTGGAAATGGCGTTTTTGGAGGTTTGGTCCCATTTATTGCCACGCTTATCGCCAGTTTTAAAGGAGCCACTCCTTTATCAGGGTTGTGGTATCCGATTGGAGTCGCCGCCCTCAGTTTCATTATTGGCGTCATATACCTATCGAATAAACAGAAAGAACACTCTAACGATTAAAAAATGAATACGATAAAGAAAATACTGGGATTTGTTTGGATGCTGCTTGCTCCGGTTTCTGTGGTTTTTATGTCCTCCCAGGCATGGGATAAAATTGTAGAGGCCCCTGCCGGTGTAAATCAGGTAAATACCGCTTTGCAATGGGGAATCATCCTGCTCATCTTCATCCCGGTGGCCATTGGCTTGTTTATTTTCGGAAAATATGCCTATGAAGGGGCTTACGGGGAATCAGAAAACGCCTAAACTACACGCAAAAGAAGCCCTTTCAGGTATTCTCCTTCCGGGAAAGCCAAACGGACAGGATGATCTTCCGGCTGGCAGAACTGGTGTACGATCTGCACTTCCTTTCCGGCGTCCAATGCTGCCCAGGCGATGATTTGCTTAAATGTTTCAATGTCTACCGCTCCGGAACAGGAAAAGGTGGCCAGCAGCCCCCCCTCTTTTAAAAGCAGCAGCCCTAGGCGGTTGAGGTCCTTGTAGGCTTTTGCCGCACGGTCCAAAGAAGACCGCGTAGGTGCGTATTTGGGCGGATCCAACACAATAGCATCAAAGAACCTTCCCTCCTCACGGAATAACCGCAGCTGTTTGTTCACATCTGACTGAATCGCCTCGTATCGCGACTCCTCGAAATGGTTTAGCCGCATATTCTCCTTTAAGGTCGCCACTGCCAGTGCTGAACTATCTACGCTCGTTACATAAGCGGCACCCTGTCGCAACGCATTCAGGCTAAAGCCGCCACTGTAGCAAAAGCAGTCAAGCACGTGCTTGTCCTGCACATATGAGGCGAAAAGTCTTCTGTTTTCGCGTTGATCACAGTAAAATCCTGATTTTTGGCCTTCCGCAATGTTAATATGGTATAAGAGATCATTTTCCCTAACTTCCAGAAATGGAGGGGGGGCTTCTCCCCATAACAAGCCATTTTCCGAAACCATCCCTTCATGTTGAAGAGCGGTCGCACTCGTCCGGTCAAAGATTCCTTTCGGCTGAAGCTCTTCATTAAGAATCTGGATAATGATTTCTTTGGCTTTTTCCATCCCCGTGCTTAAGAGCTGAAGAGATAAAAAGCCTGCGTATTGATCCACAATCAATCCTGGTAAAAAATCCGCTTCACTAAAGATCAGTCTATAGGTATTCGTTTCCGATTGTTCCAACAAATGCTTTCTTGCGGAAAGTGCTTTACGGATTTTAGTCTGGTACCAATCCCCGTTTACCGGCTCTTCTTCTTTCCAGCTCAACATACGCACCGCCACCCTGGATTGGTCATTAAAGTGTCCGTAACCCAGAAACTCCTGGGTGGCACTTCGCACTGTCACTACTTCTCCGTTTGCGGGGTCCCCAGATATTTTTTCCAAAGCCCCGGAGAATATCCAGGGATGTTTCTGAAAAACAGCCTTCTCTTTTCCTTTTCTGAGTCGTACTTCTGCCATGCCACAAAGTTAAGCAAATATGTGACATCTAAATGCCACGACATGGCACCTATTTTGTACTTTTACGCTTTAATTTGTCAGACCATGGAAGAAATCAAGTGGAGCGATTTTGAAAAAGTAGCCTTAGTGGCGGGTACCATTGTTGAAGTGGAAGCCTTTCCCGAAGCGCGAAAACCGGCTTATAAAATATGGGTGGACTTCGGCCCTTACGGAATCAAGAAAAGTAGTGCACAGATCACTCATCACTATACGAAAGAAGCACTTCCAGGATTGCAGGTGGTGGGGGTAATCAATTTTCCTGTGAAACAAATCGGGAAATGGATGAGCGAGTTTCTAGTGACGGGCTTTGCGGATGAACATGGGGACATTGTACTTACCACGCTGGAACGGAAGGTCCCTAATGGCAGTAAAATGATGTAAAGGATGGAATTAATTAATCAATCTTTAATTGAGGACCATCATTTCATGAGGTTGGCGCTGGAAGAAGCCCGAAAAGCGTATCAGGTCGGGGAAATCCCGATCGGGGCAGTGGTGGTATGCCAAAACAAAGTTGTGGGGAGGGGCTACAACCTCACCGAACGTCTGAATGATGTAACCGCGCATGCAGAAATGCAGGCATTTACCGCAGCAGCGGAAACATTGGGGGGGAAGTATCTTCGTCAATGCACGCTGTATGTCACCATCGAGCCCTGTGTAATGTGTGCCGGAGCGAGCTACTGGACACAGCTAGGTCGGATAGTGTATGGAGCGCCGGAAGAGAAAAGAGGATTTACTCGTTTCGGAAAAAACATTTTACATCCTAAAACGTTGTTAAATAGCGGCCTACTGGCCGAAGAATGTGCCGAATTGATGAGCTCCTTTTTCAAAAAGAAGCGTCTGTAATTATGACAAATAACCGAATAAACCCTATTTTTAGGAAGTTATATTTGTAAGTAAATTTTTTTAACCTTTAAAAATAAACATTATGGCTTTTGAATTACCTGCGTTAGCATACGCTACCGATGCCCTGGAACCACATATTGACAAGTTAACCATGGAAATCCATCATGGCAAACACCATCAGGCCTATGTCACCAACCTAAACAAGGCGTTGGAAGGAAATGATTCTGCGAACGCGCCTCTCGAAGACATCATTAAAAACATCTCTAAATATTCTGCAGCAGTAAGAAATAATGGTGGCGGACATTACAATCACTCGCTTTTTTGGACTGTTTTGGGTCCCAATAAAGGAGGAGAGCCCACAGGCGAGTTAGCAAAAGCCATTAACGACGCTTTTGGTTCTTTTGCCGATTTTAAAACAAAAATTCAGGATGCCGGGGCAACACGCTTTGGTTCCGGATGGGCATGGCTATCTGTGGGTGCAGATAAAAAATTAGTGGTTTCTTCTACTCCTAATCAGGACAATCCCTTAATGGACGTGGCTGAGGTAAAAGGAACCCCTATCTTCGGTATCGATGTTTGGGAGCACGCTTATTACCTGAAATACCAGAATAAACGTCCTGATTACCTAGCGGCTATCTGGAATGTCGTTAACTGGGATGCCGTAGCCGAACGCTACAAAAAAGCCCTTTAATTCATTTCTCCAAGAAAATACTCTGGAAAAGTTTTCCGGCACAGAACTAAAACCACCCCCTCAAAGGTGGTTTTAGTCGTTTAGTAGCCGCCGAACTTTCCTGCGCTATTTTTAGGTTTAACGATATTTGTTTAAATTGCGCCTTCTGTGTCTTAATCCTTTATGAAATGAAAAAGTTTTTATTCCCCTTGCTGATGCTCCTGTTCACAGCTTTCGCGGCTTTCTCCCAGAAAACACCTAATGCGGAAGAACTTGCCAAGAAAAATGTGGAGGAACTGGAAAAACGACTTAAATTAAGTACCACCCAGCGAAGTGTCGTTTACAATTATGCCTACGATCTCGCTAAAGAACAGTTGGATCTCTACAAAAAACAGGTGGCTGGGACTTTCGTAAGAGACGATGAAACCCGTTATTTCAAAAAACAGAATGAGATTAATAACCTGATCCGAGCGGTTCTAAAAGGCGATCAGGTCACTGAGTTTAATCAGATCCTGGAAGAGCGTCTCAGTGGCGTTGATCCAAATAAAAAGAAAAAGAAAGCCCGTAAAGGACAGGAAGAAGATAAGGTGGTGGGAATAGAAGGCCTCAAGTCAACAGGAAACCTTTAAACGGAAATCACCGATTTCGCACTTCTTTCTTGCATCTTTTTAGGGATAAAAAGCAATATTTCCTGCTTCAATGCACTTAGCATCCGCTTTTTGATAAAGTTTTTGTGAGTCACCACGCTAATTTCACGGGCCGGTTCGGGCGATTTAAAGCGACGTATTTTGTTGAGTTGATCAGAAGGCAAATGCGTTAATGCCAACTCCGGCAATAAGGTAGCTCCCCCGTTGATATCCACCATCCGCATCAGCGTTTCCATACTTCCGGTATGATAGGTCAATGGTTGATCATCTTGTTTCAGTCCCCGGCAAATGTTCAGCACCTGGTTACGCATGCAGTGTCCTTCATTTAAAACCCAGATGTGTTCTCTTTCAAAATCTGAGGATTCCACCTGCTTTACGCCGTATAAATCGCTCTTTTCGCCCACGTACGCCACAAAATTTTCATAATAGAGCGCAACCTCCTCAATGGACGAGTCTGCTAAAGGTGTGGCCAAAATTCCACACTCCAGCTCTCCAGTCTTTAAACGGGCAACAATCTCTTCTGTGGTATACTCCCACATCAACAATCGAAGACCAGGGTACTTCTGTAGCAATGAAATGATCACTTTAGGCAATAAATAGGGTGCCACAGTGGGAATTACACCCACTTTCAGTTCTCCTTTAATCTCTTTATTCTGGTTATTAACGAGCTCCTGTATTTTCAAACTCTCAAAAAGAACGACCCTGGCTTGGGAAATAATTTGCACACCTAACTCAGTAGGAACAACAGGTTGTTTACTCCTGTCGAAAATTTTCACTTTTAGCATCTCTTCCAGCTTTTGAATTTGCATACTCAGCGTTGGCTGGGTCACAAAGCACTTTTCGGCCGCTAAAACAAAGTTTCTATAGGTGTCTACGGCGACAATGTATTCGAGTTGCGTAAGAGTCATATCGACAAAACAAATTGAACTATTGCAAATATATCGATTTTAACAATAAGATTACGCCAAAAAAAGCGAGCTAATTTTTTCGGCATCATCCTTGTCTATCCCTATTTGAATACACGAAGGTATATCCGTGAAGTTAGCTTTGTTAATTATTATATAAATTAATTAAATTTGATACATGATTGGCCGAACAGGTCCTTCCAAATAAAAAATTATCGGCATTCTTGATGATCCCCCTATGAAAACATTCAACAAATCTCTTCTTCACTCGACCCCGAACTTTCTTACACTACTTTTCGTGATGATGGTTCTTCCTGTGTTTGTGTCCGCACAATCGCCGTTTGAAAAGAATTTGCAATTAAAAGTGGACTCCATGATTTCGGAGAAGAGTACTTTTTATTTAGCAAATCAGATTATCCTCCCGAATAACAGTGTCCAAAGCATCATGACTCCTTCCGGATGGGGCGGAGGAAATACCACCTATATCTTTGGGATTTTAGGAGGAGTGTACCCGGCTTTCTATACAGACCCCCAAAAAGCTGATTTAATCGCCGCCCTGGGAATTAGTTTTGGAGATCCTGAAAAATACGTTAACGTCTCTGCCAGTCTTAATATTACCCGGGTAAGTGAACTTCGGGATTTTTCGGCCAACATTATTCTAAGCCGGCAGGTGCTAAGAGGCAGCAGCATTTCGGTCGGAGGCCTGCAACTTTTTGCGAGTGAAAAAGTGTCAGATTCTCCTTTCGACACCTATTTCGTCGCATTTAGTCATGCGGTACAAAGCGTTCGCTCAAAATCACCGGGTTATTCTGCGTTAGGATATACCATTGGATATGGAACCGGCCGATTTTACCGGAAAAGTCCGCTGGACGTAGCCACGGGGAAAGGCAAATACGGCACGGGGTTTTTTGGAAATGTTTCTTACGAAGTTTTCAGACAGGTGAATCTCAATGCGGAGTGGTCCGGAATGAATTTAGGATTTTCAAGCGGAGTGAGACCAATCCGTGGCTCTGCACTTACGTTCGGATTTGGAATATATAATTTGTTAACCAATTATTCCGGAGATCGGATTCAGTTTATCGGTTCGGTAGGCTATCCCATCTCACTGGATAGAAAATCAGGTTCATTAAAAAACTATGCCAATTAACAGTTTTTTTCCTTCGTTAAACGGATAACTCATTTATTACGTTTATCTTAGACATCAATTTGTTAATGAAAAGATTTATAAGCATGAAAAAGTTACGTTTTTTATTAGTGATCATCGCTGGCTTTGCTCTTGTAAGCGAAGCGAAAGCTCAATTAGGCACAGGAAATAACTCTGACATGAAAGTCCCGGTGCCGGTAATTACCCCTCAGGCTACTCCTGGTCTTGGAGTGAATGCGGTCAACGTTCCGAGTACTTTTATGCCTGCAGTCCCTTCTGTCCCTACGTTGAGTGTCCCTGCTATTTCACCCATTCCTTCACTGCCGCCTTCGAATCTCTTGCCAGCAATTCCTGCTACGCCAGATTTCCCACCGGCGCCTCCTGCAGGAGCATTGCCGCCAACAGATAATTTTACAACCACATTAAATCTACCTTATACACCTATTTTACCTCCTGTACCACCTATTCCTCCCATGCCACCGGCAAGATTACCGATTACCGGTCAATAGCCTTTTACATGGAAGAAGCGTCGCAGGATGATTTAACTATCTGCACTTCATGAACAAACAATTCGCATCCTTCATTAAAGCCACTTTTACCTTGCTCTTCATTGCGCTAAGTGGGGTATCTGTCGCTCAAACAGATCATCGGGTTTTCAACTTCAAACAGGGAGACGAATATCAGACCGACATTCTGACCAACTCAAGAGCCGTGGTACAAAGAGGAAAACAAACCCTCAATGTGAATACGGTATCTACCATTACCAAATCCTACAAGGTCTCTTTGGCAAATGAGAGAGGATATACCATTGGAGTAAATATCAAGCGAATAGATAACGTGATTGATGCCATGGGCGAGCAGTTTCATTTTGATTCAGACAATGTCCGCGATACGGCATCCTTCCTGAAAAAGGCGTACGAATTCATGCTTAACAAACCAGTGGATGTAGCCATTAACAAATACGGAATTATCCAGTCTTTTACCGATTACAAGGCCGAAATGGCGACCGATACCCTGGTTGCTTTCGCCGGGATGCAGCCAGAGATATTTGAAAAGGGAACCCTTATTGGCTTAGTCGCTGATCTTAATCAT
This sequence comes from Pedobacter sp., assembly GCA_037190785.1. Taxonomy (GTDB): domain Bacteria; phylum Bacteroidota; class Bacteroidia; order Sphingobacteriales; family Sphingobacteriaceae; genus Pedobacter. The sequence continues at coordinate 603,346 of JBBCJN010000003.1, forward strand.
GGTCCAAACCTGCATAAAGGGTTTACCTGGGCAGACTCTGTGGTAATCAATAGCCAGACACTCAAATCCAAATTTTGGATCGAGGATGTGAATGAGAAACACACGATTGTAAAATTCAGTACCACCACCTCCGGAAGGCTGTTAAACAGCAACACCAACGGAACATATGTCGTAGAAAACGAGACGGGCATTATTCTGGAAAAACTGTTGTACATTGTCACTACGGGATATCAGATTTCTCGCGGACGCGTGGTGTATGCCGTTTCCAGATCTACCAGTGTTTCCGAAAAAACCAGAAAAGTCAGGTAATGACCCGGTTCACCCGAGAGGCGGAAAAGTTAGTCTTCTTTTCGAAGGTAAATCACTTCGATCGCTTTTGCTTCTTCTCCTTCTGGTGAGATGTGATAGGCTCGCAGGATAAATTGATCCGCATTTAGAATTTCCAGCTCCGTTTTCCATCTCCAAACCTGCTCCATTCCCTTCCTGCCATCAGTTCCCAATACCTCAAACCCTTTATCCGTTTGTCTTCCTTCCGAAAAAAGCAGGGATGTGCCGGTATGAAAGCTATCTATCCAACTACATTGACACCGGTCATTTTCCAGATCGTATGCCCATACCATTATTCCTTCATAGTGTTTTCCCTGTAGGTTGCCACTGTAGGTATATTGTAAAAAACGTTGCCCTAGCACCGTCATCATTCTTGCATTGACCAGCGATTCGTCTGCCAGCACCTCTTTTTCAAACCAGGTTCTTGCGGTTCCTTCCCAAAAACCCTCCAGCCGACTCAACATAAAATGAGCCCCCTTTTCAAGGGATTCATGAAATTTATCTTTACCCATAACCTACAAGATACAAAATAAAGAGGACATTTAAAAGCTTTTACCAAAGTGTTTTAGGAATACGTATCTTCGCTGTATGTCTTCGCATCACATCATCAGAGAAAAGCAGGAACCGGCCTTATACATCCATGAGATGGTCGACTTCCCTCCGGAATACTTAGGGCAACTACTCGAATGGAGTCCGACCCTGATCAGCAGCGCCTCGGTATATGAACACCTCCAGTCAATGGGTTTAAAAGTAGATATTGTATGCAGTGAAGAGGGGGGCGTGGAGCTACAGGAACATACCCGGTTATGGACCTTCCCCGAGTTACAACTGGCTCAGGTGGTTCAAAAACTAATTGAAGAGCAATACAATGCCGTGCACATCCTCAGCCAGGAAATGAAATTTGACGACCTCGCCGATTTTCTTCCTGAGATCAGCATTGTTTTGTTTACGTCCTCGACAAAAAATTATGCCATCCGCCCCGGTTTTAGTATCTGGAAACCCAAAGGGAGTTTGTTTTACATCGATATCATCTGCTATTTTGAAACAGATAACCTGAAACAACAGGAAGGCGCCCTTTTTGAAGTCATTGAAGATGGTTTTGTCCGTTTTGATTTCAGTGAACCCTTTTTATTCATCGGAGAACCGTTATGATTGATCTGCGCATTGCCTCTTACAAGGACCTGCCAATCATTCAGCTTATCGCCGAGCAAACCTGGCCTGATACGTATGGCGATTTTATCAGCGGGGTTCAGCTCCGTTACATGCTGGATAAAATGTATGCGCAGGAGGAGCTTCTGGAGCAAATTGAGCATGGACATACCTTTATTCTCGCGGAGGAAGCAGAAAAGCCGCTGGGCTTTGCCGCATTTTCTTCGCTGCCGGAAAAAGCGTATACTTTTAAACTTCATAAACTCTATGTCCTCCCGGGGATGCATGGCAAAGGAATTGGGAAGAAGCTCCTCGAAGAAGTCAAAAAACAAGTCGCCGCTGCCCAGGGGACTTCCTTGCTGCTGAATGTAAACCGGCAAAATAAAGCACTGGAATTTTATCAGTCGCAGGGCTTTCAAATAAAAGAAACCGTTGACATTGAGATTGGCAACGGTTTCTTTATGAATGATTACATTATGGAGTACGTATTTCCGCCTACTGTACCCGTATAGGATCCTTTGGTTTAAGCGTCGAAGGATAAGGATAGGTTTTCATTTCTTCCAGAAGGATTTTCACCGTTCTTTCCAATTGAGGATCTTTTCCTTCGATCAATTCTTTAGGCGTTTGTTCCACGAAGATGTCTGGGGCTACTCCCTCGTTTTCGATGATCCAGTTCCCTTTTGTATCATATATCCCAAAATTGGGAGAAGTAATTCTTCCTCCATCCAGTAGTGTCGGATAACCGCTGATTCCTACCAGAATTCCCATGGTTGTTCTTCCTATCAGCTTCCCTAATCCTTTTTCCCTGAACATATACGGCATCATGTCTCCTCCGGAGCCCGCGTTTTCATTGATGATCATGGCTTTGGGCCCATAAATGCCATTTCCGGGAGTCGTAAAGCTTTTCCCATCCCGAATAGCCCAATAGCTCATTCTCTCTCGGCTCAGCAAATCAATCACATAATCGGCTACCCAACCGCCCCCATTATTCCGCTCATCGACAAGAAGGGCCTTTTTATCCATCTGGGAGAAGTAGTAGCGATTAAAATAAGTATATCCTTCCGGTCCCGTATTCGGCATATAGACGTAGGCAATCTGTCCATTGCTCAACGTCTCTACTTTCTTCCGGTTCCGCTCTACCCATTCCATTCTCCTTAGCTCTAACTCTGCTCCAAACGAGATCGGGACAACAAGAATGTCCCGGGCCCCTTCAAGACCAGGCTTACTATTCAGTTTTAGGGTCACCTGCTTTCCTGTCTTATGTCCAAACAGGCTATAAATGGAGGTCTTTTCATCCAATGGCACTCCATCCACCGCGACAATGTATTGTCCCTCTTTTACATTGAGCCCGGGTTCACCCAAAGGAGACTTAAAGCCCGGGTTCCAGTCCAGCCGCTGATAAATCTTTTTGATTTTATACGCTCCGTTGATCACCTCGTAATCCGCACCTAGCATTCCCACCCCAACAGACGGAGCAGCTGGTTCATCTCCCGGATAAATGTAATTATGTCCAACGACCATCTCTCCCATCATCTCATTAAAAAGATAGGTCAGGTCGGCACGATGATTCACAAAAGGCAGAAATTTCTCATATTTCACTTTCATTGCCGGCCAGTCTGCCCCATGCATATTTTCTACATAGAAGTATTCTTTTTGAAGATGCCAAACTTCATGAAACATCTGCTTCCATTCAGCCGCAGGATCTACGAGTAATTTAATCCCCTCCAGTTTGATTTTTCCTGTTTCTGGCGTCGCTGGTTTTTGGGCAGCGGCATTCACGTAATACCCTCCCCGCGAAGCATACATCATCTGTTTTCCATCGGCACTCACCACGACCCCATATACGCCCTGTACCAGGGGTTTCACTTCCATTTTTGCCAACTCTAAGGTGCTCAGCTCTCCCCCTCTTACAAACAGCATGTGCCCCTCCACGCCTCCTTCAACACCGCCGATAGAGCCCGAAACGGGCAATGCCATTATTCTTGGTGAAATGTCATCCAAGTCTATTTCGACACGTTTAGGGGCTTCTTTTACTTCTGCTTTTGCCGGCTCCCCCTTTTTATCTTTCGAGGCAGATTTCTCGGCCTCTTTTTTAGCAGGCACCGGCTCTTCCGCCTTCACCGTCTCTTCATCACTTTCATTCTTAAACAAAGAAGGTGTTTTTTTCGAAAGGATGAAGGCATAAGCCGTATAATTCACCGGGCGCTGATACGCAGACATATGTAGTCCACTATTTGTTAAGCCAATATCCGTACTGGCCAGAAAGAAAAGGTATTTTCCATCCCTGCTAAACGAAGGCCGCGCAGCCGTACTCATCCCGTCTGTCACCTGCGTATGTGTTCCTTTTTCGAGGTCGTATAGAAAAATAGCGCTGACGGTGTTAGGCAAGGTAGCGACATAAGCAATCCATTTGGAATCGCTCGACCATGCCGGCTGAAGTACATTGTAAGTCCGGTTGGTATGTGGCCCTAAAACGTCCTGCTTTACCAATACGGGCTTCCTTTCCTGAATATCGATGTAGTAAAGATTGAGATGGCTGTCACTATAAAAAAGCTTCTTACTGTCAGGAGACCAGGAAGGCTCAAAATAAAAGTGACTGCTGCCTAAATCGATGTATTCAGGGTTGCCCTTGGTTACCTGGTTTTGCAATACCAACTGATACCGTCCATTCTTATCTGACAAATAAGAGATGTACTTCCCATCGGGCGACCAGGCCGGGTATTTTTCATAACTTCCCGGAGAGTTCGATACATTCCGTGCGTCTCCTTTTTCCTTTGGAACAGAAAAAATTTCTCCACGGCTCTCAAATAAAGGCCTTACTCCTTTAGGTGAAATCTCAAAAGAACGAATGTTCGAGGCCATGTCAACATATTGACTCCGTTTATAAGGAACATCTGCCTGAATTCGTATATCGAGGATCGTGCTTTTAAGCGTCTGAATGTCATATAAATGAACTCTTCCGGCTTGTTCAAAAGTCAACACCCCGGGGCCGGCATTCAAAGACTTAATGTCGTAATCGTTGAAATTCGTCAGCTTTTCAACCTTTTTACTTTTTGTATCATATGCAAAGAGGTTCACAATTTTCTCTCTATCTGATAAAAAATAAACCTTTTCCCCGACCCATACAGGGCGTACATTATTGGACCCTTCGCCAGGAATCGCTTCCACCTTTAGGGTGTTGGTATCAAAAATCCAAAGCTGGGGCATCGCTCCTCCGCGATACCGCTTAAAAGCCACATTTCCTCTTTCATACGGATCTGTATTTTTCGTATACACCCAATAGCGGCCATCGGGGGAAGGGGCTCCCTGGGATGCCTCCGGCATGGGCAGCGCTTCTTCCTTTGTCCCATCCACACGAACCCGATGCATCCTTTGGCTTTGTGCGTATAAAAAATCCCGGGTAGAAGTAAAGTAAAGTGTTTCATTATCGATCCAGCCTCTTACCAGGTCTGCAGATGGATGATAGGTCACTCTTTTAGGTTCCCCGCCCTCAGAGGGGATCACATAGATATCTGTATTTCCATCGTAATTCCCTGTAAATGCCACCCATTTACCATCTGGAGAAAAGACAGGATTTTGCTCTACTGCAGGGTGAACCGTTAAACGGCGGGGATGACTTCCGTCCCGCTGAGCCACCCAAATATCGCCTCCGTAAACAAAGGCAAGTTGATGGTGGCTAACTGCCGGTTGACGTAAGAGAAGCGTAGGCAAATCCTGTGCCTGCGCTACCTGCTGAAAAAACAGCATTAAAAAAACCGCTATGAAACATAGCAGTTTTTTTATTTTTAAAGTGATTGAATAAATCATGGATTATTAATTTAATTTAGGTATTCGCTTAGGGGTATCTGTTCCTTTCACAATACTCTCCGCACTTTTTGCAATGGCTTTAATCGTAGACCAGATGTTATCCACATCTAAGGTTTCATACTCATCGCTTACCTGATGATAATGGATATCCGTATCGATCTGGTCCGTACTGATGGTATGTGCCGGTACGCCTAAAGCCGCAAGGGTTGCATTATCGCTTCGATAAAACAGATTCTGCGCAATATAGGGATCCGGATGGAAAGTAAACACTGTTCCTTTCAGATTTTTTTGCAAAATCTCCCCCAGATCGGATTTATCATAACCCGTAATAAAAGCTGCATTTTTACCAAATTTACTTTCTTTTCCGATCATTTCAATATTAAACATCGCAACTACTTCGTCAGGGTTTAACTGCTGAGAAAAATAGCGAGATCCAAACATGCCCATTTCCTCGCCAGTGAATGCCACAAAGATCAGTGTACGTTCATTATTGTTCAGTTTTTTATAGTATTTAGCCAGGGCTATCACCGCAGTGGTACCCGAAGCATCGTCATCTGCGCCATTCATAATGCTGTCTCCTTCTTTTGGCTTTACAATCCCCATATGATCGTAATGTGCCGAGAATATGACCAGTTCTTTTGCTTTTGTTTTTCCGGGAATCACCCCTACCACATTGGACAAGGGAAGTTTCTTCACCTCATTTCTCAAAGAGACCGTAAAACCTGACAGCACACTTTCTTTTCCCAATACCAGAACCACCGCAGCCGGCTTGGAATCTTTGAGGTCTTTCTCATCCACTATCCTCGAAGAGCTGTTCGCTTTAAAGCGATGAAACATTTCCTCAAACTTCTTATCTACTAGTACCAACTGTCTCTTTCCTGATCGCATTAAAGAACGGTATTGAGTCATAAAGTCTTTTTCCGGATCCATTTTAATCCATCCATCAGCTGTCGATTGATCAAAACTCAAAGTCTCAGCGGCACTCCCTACAACCAGAATCCTTGATTCCGGGATTTGTTCCCCATCAATCTCTACTTTGATTGAGCTGGGTGTTAATTGATACTTGTAAAACGTTTGTCTGTAATCGGCAGCTCCTTGTAACGGTTTTAAGCCAATACTCTTAAATTCCTGTTCAATAAATACCGCAGCCTTTTCAATGCCCGGGGTAAAAGTTCTCCGACCCTGCATTTCATCACTGCTGATCGTCTTGATCAGATGATCAACATACGTTTTAGGAATAATTTTATTGATATCATTCTGTCCATAAGAGGTCAGTGTGGCCCCTAATAGGCACATTCCGATAGAAATAGATTTTCTCATTGTTTGGTGTGGGTTGATGTATATAGTTGACGCTTTCCCGATCTTTTCTCCTTGCCGGGAAAAACGGCTGTCTCATGCGAATGGATTAATTGATTTTTGTATTAAGCCAATCGTTTCTGAACTTTTCCATGGAAGGGTGCAGCACTCCTCCGGCTTTTTCAATAGGCACAACTTCCAAGGCGGGGTTTTCAGTGAGCGTTAAAACGGTCGACTTTTTAGTGCGATGGTAGCTATAGCTCACTTCAATTTGCTCCCCTGGTTTATATTTTGCCATTTGTTGTTGAAGATCTTCTTGGCTTTTAATTTCAATGTTATTAATGGCGAGCAATACCGCTCCGGCACTTAACCCAGCCTTGTACGCAGGACTTCCCTTCAGAGTGACAGGCAATACCCCTCCTCCAGATTCAAAATCCAATCTGCCGAATCCTGTAAATGCCTCTCCGGGTTTCGCCTTCCGAAGAATCAAACCCGCCTGTTGCAATAAACTGGAAAAATCTGCTTTTTCTACCCCATACACCTGCTTTTTAAAGAAATCTGCGGCAAACTTTGGGTTTTTAGTCAGACTGGCAAGCGCTTCTTCCAAATCAGGAATGCTGTAGGGAATTTCCGGTTTTCCGTGTTTCTTCCATAATGCTTTCATATAATCATCAAGCGTTAACTTATGATTTGCTCTTAACTCTAGGTCCAGTGAAAGAGCAACCGCAGCTCCATACGTATAGTAAGAGGTAAAAATATTGGCTTTATTTGTCTGATCAATGGCCACTCCGGCATCCGCAAAGACCGCATACTGACTCGATTCAACAGGAGAGTAATCGGCTGCTCCGGGAGAAGTGGAAACCGTATTTACCATTCCCCCAAAAGTCTGTGCTATTTGATCCAACGTTCTAAAGCCTGCTCTTTTTAATAAAAGATTCCCATAATATTGAGTAAAGCCTTCTGCAAACCATAACGCATCACTCACATTTGAGTGCGCAAATTGAAAAGGTTCAAGCGTTTTGGGTCGCAGTCGCTCTACATTCCACGCATGGAAAAATTCGTGCGAAAACGTTCCAAGTAACATGGACTCATATCCTTCTATCTTTGGTGTGCTTTGAACAATGACTGTCGAATTGCGGTGTTCCATGCCATCTCCAGCATACTCCGGATGCACATCATGGATAAAATAGTAATGTCCATAATCAAACGTCGGGATTTCCCCCCACACAGCCATCTGCTCCTGTACCATTTTCTTTAATTGCTGTGCATACTTCTCTACAGCTTCTTGGGTATCGGATGAATGCGCCATCAAATGAATGGTTTGTACCTTCCCATCTGGATTTTTCACCTGCCAACTGGCCGTCTTATAGGCTGATATTTCAACCGGGCTATCCATAAAATACTGAAAATTAGGCGCATAATAAGTCCTGTCGTCTACAGGCTTTAATTGCGTGGCGACCTTCCATCCCCAATTGGCGGGATAATTGAAAGTTACCTGCCGTGCCCTGGAATCCATCCCTACCGGATAGGCAAAAGTTGCAGGAATATTCATGTGCGCATGCGTCTCATCAAACCCCGCATAAGTACCATCAATCCAGTTTCCATAAAGGGTGTAGCTAACTTTCACCTTACCCGCATGGCCTTCAATCACAAACAGGTCTCCTCTTTTACGATTCACCTTTAGCGTATTTCCCTTATCATCGACCACTCTCAAACCATACACATTTTTACCAAACTCATGCGTGGCATACCTCCCCGGCGACGAACGACTCATCCGCACCTCAAAAGGCCCTGAAGGAATCTCATTCAGGTGCATGGTAATTTCTGCTTCATGATGAACGAGGTTTGGAAAATTTACCTCGTAACGAATTTCTGATTGTGCATATAGACTGAGCTGTGCAAACAACAGCCCGGCTCCAAAAAATAGCTTCTTCATAAAATTTGGTTTTAAAGCGATCAATTTAGGGTTAATCCAATGAAAATCCCTATTTATATGAAAATTATTACGTTTCTCGCCTGAAATTGGAAGCCTGTTCACTGGCCAGGAGAAGGTCTCCTATGCGAAGGAGCATTCATTAGGAGATGCTAAAACGATTTAGTTTCTCTTTTAACTGATCGTTGAAAGAATAAAGTCAGCCTATAAATGCGTGCGGAGCATGCTGGTCTTAGGAAATCCATTCCTTTCTTCTACTTTTGTAGTTTAATTTCAAACAGTGGGAAAAGATAAACTAAGAAAATTTGCAGAACTGGATACTTTCAGCAACGTGTATCAGTTACATCATGGAAAAGTAATGAAGGGACAGTGGTGTGCCTCACATTTTAAGAATGATCAGCCCCTTGTTCTGGAGCTTGCCTGTGGCAAAGGAGAATATGCCGTAGGCATGGCCCGTCTTTATCCGGAGAAGAATTACGTAGGGGTAGACCTGAAAGGGAACCGCTTATGGCGCGGAGCAAAAACAGGCATGGAGGAGCAATTGCCAAACCTGGCTTTTTTACGGATCCAGATTGAAGATATCCTTGAATATTTTGCCCCCCGAGAAATCGATGAACTATGGATTACCTTTGCCGATCCGCAACCTCAGCTCAGCAGAGAGAAGAAACGTCTAACGGCACCTCCATTTCTTTCGAAGTATGAGGTCCTTCTCAAAGAAGGAGGAAAGATCAACCTTAAAACGGACAACGACGGCCTGTACGCTTACACGCTCGAAAAGATCGAAGAATTGAATCTGGTTTGTCATCAGAAAACAGCAGACCTTTACCATTCTTCGTTGGTAAATGAGGTCTTAAGTATTCAGACTCACTACGAGAAAATTTACCTGAAGAAAAATAAAAACATTAACTACGTTCAATTTTCCTTTAGCTGATGGACACCAATTTCTACGAGCTAGTTTTTGAGGTTGCCCGGCTCATTCCACCCGGAAGAGTGACCAGTTACGGAGCCATTGCCAAAGCATTGGGCGCAGGGAAAAGCGCACGAATGGTAGGCTACGCCATGAGCCAGGCGGCTCTTGCTCAACCTCCGGTTCCCGCTCATCGCATCGTAAACAGTACTGGCTTACTTACCGGACGCTTTCATTTTCAGCCCCACTCGTTAATGCAGGAACTCCTGGAAAAAGAAGGTGTATCTGTGGAGCAGAATCAAGTGAAACCTTTTAAAAAATACTTCTGGGACCCCTTAGCGGAACTTTAATCTCTTCCTTTAAGAAATTGACGAAACAAGTACACAAGACAGGGTGGAATTTTCCCGAAGTACACCTACCTTCGTTAAAAGAATATTTATTCCTTCAAGCACATGGGACATCTTATCGACGATTTTAACGCTTATCGCTCAAAAATGAATGAGCGAATCATGGAAACAGCCAATACGAATATAAAACGTTTTTTTGCGTTGGACACTACTTCGTATGCAGAAGGCGCACTTTCTGTTAAAACCAAAGAAATGCTTGGCCTGGTGGCCTCCATGGTATTGCGGTGTGACGACTGCATTAAATACCATCTCGAGAATTGTTTCAAAGAAGGGGTAAATCAGGAAGAAATCAATGAAGTTTTTATGATCGCTAATTTGGTAGGAGGTTCAATTGTCATTCCTCATTACCGGAGAGCTGTCGAATACTGGGACGAATTAACAAATTCTTCAACCGGAGATGCTTCTCCTTCAAAAGCGATCTGATGATGAATATTCCGAAACGCTGTAAATGGTGTGGCAGTGACCCCTTGTACATTGACTATCATGATCAAGAGTGGGGTAAACCGGTATACGATGATCAAACATTGTTCGAATTTTTGATCCTCGAAGGGGCCCAGGCCGGGCTAAGCTGGATAACAATCCTAAAACGCAGAGAGGCCTACCGGGAGGCTTTTGCAGGTTTTGATGTAGAGAAAGTAGCTGCTTTTAGTGATCTGGAAGCGACTGCTCTTTTAGAACACAGTGGCATTATCAAAAATCGTTTAAAAATAAAATCGGCCATTAAGAATGCGCAGCTGGTAATCCGTCTCCAGGAAGAATTCGGTTCGCTCTCCAATTATTTATGGTCATTTATGCCGGATAAATCTCCCCTTGTTCATGATTTTAAAACCCCTATTCCGGTTAGCACCCCCATTTCAGACGCCATTGCCAAAGACATGAAAAAGAGAGGGTTTACCTTTTTTGGGACCACCATATGCTATGCTTTTATGCAGGCAGTAGGTATGGTGAATGACCATGAGGCAGATTGTATAAGCCGTTTTTAGGGTATTGACGCATTGTAAGATCGAATGAGGGCGACCACTGTTTTCTCGCTAAATTCATCGGTTGCTCGGATATTTTCAGTCAGATCGTCATCCCCGCTTAGCTTTGACAGGAGAATAGCTTTTAGCTGCGATTGGCGTCCACTCGCCAGGGGCAGCTCCTGAATAGGTCCCGAGCCCGGTTTTTCAATAAAAAAGCTTAATGGCATGGCCTTGAGTGCCTGCTCTTCAGGGCGTGGTCTTCCTCCTCCAAAAGTGACCCCTCCACCTAGACCGCTGCCAAAACCTCCTGTACCCACTCCCACACTGATGGCAGGCTTGCTTTTTACTTTGGGCGCCTGGACAGGTGTTCCGCTCGTAAGCCCTATCACATACAGGTTTACTTTCCCTTCTTCCAACACCCGAAAGAACCACACTTCTGCCTTCTTTTTCATCAGAATGGGCTTGCTGACATAACTATCCCCATTCCAAAGAAACGACTGAATATCTTTCGCTTTGAACTGTCTGAGGGACCCGTCTTCCTCCTGAATAACAACCGTTTGGAAATCTGTTCCTTTTATTTCACCGCGTACAAAATTTCCCTCGCTGATCAGAACTGCATCCTGAGCAAAAAGACGGCAGGAGATCAGCCAAAAAGAAAAAAAGAAAAAAGAGTGTTTCATAAGATATAAATAACGTCATTTTCTTTCTAATCATCTAGGTAAAAATAATAAACTTCCAGCCTCCTGTTTTCCGGCAAAGAAAGACTCAGTTGAAAACACATCTTTCCTGGTCCTCATGGCAGAAAAAAAGATAAAAAACAATACCTTTATTTCCTCGTGAGGCAGTGGACGATCTACTGAAACACCGGAGTGATTAGACGACAAATTTTTGAGAGGCATGAAAAAATTATTTCTACTGGATGGCATGGCATTGATCTACCGGGCACATTTTGCGTTGAGCAAAAACCCCCGATTTACATCGACAGGCATCAATACATCGGCTGTCATGGGCTTTACCAATACCTTGCTGGAGGTCTTAAGGAAGGAGAAACCCACCCACATGGCTGTGGTGTTCGATACCGCCGCCCCCACCGAAAGGCACGTGGAGTTTGAAGCCTATAAAGCGCATCGGGAGGCCATGCCAGAAGACCTTGCCCTCGCCATTCCCTATGTAACCCGACTCATTGAAGGATTTAACATTCCGGTGATCACCCTGGATGGATATGAGGCAGATGACATCATTGGCACCTTAGCAAAACAAGCTGAGAAAATGGATTTTGAGGTCTACTGCATGACTCCGGATAAGGATTTCGCCCAGTTGGTCTCGGACCGGATATTTATCTATAAGCCTGCACGGATGGGCAATGAAATGGAGATCCTAGGAGTCCCTGAAGTCCTCCATAAATGGGAAGTAGAAAAAGTAGAACAGGTCATTGATATTCTTGGCTTGTGGGGCGACGCCGTGGATAATATTCCTGGGATTCCGGGAATCGGAGAGAAGACTGCAAAAAGCCTCATAAAACAATATGGAAGCATAGAGAATATTCTCTCTCACACGCATGAACTGAAAGGGAAGCTCAAAGAAAACCTGGAGCAGCATGCCGAACAGGGTTTGATTTCAAAACGTCTTGCCACCATTATTCTTCATGTTCCCCTGACCATTGATGAAGAGCTCCTTCGTATAAAGTCTCCTGAACGATCCCTTTTGGAGCCCCTATTTGCTGAATTGGAGTTTCGGACTCTTGGAAAAAGAGTGTTTGGAGAGCAATTCACTGTTCCAGAAGGGAAAGGGATGGCAGGAATCCAACAAGACCTTTTTGGAAATAATACAGAAGTGTTCAATAACAGGGCTACAGGACCATTGGTTGAGGAATCCGTCTCGGTTCCGGCCAAAAACATCTCGAATACTCCTCACCGTTACGTATTGATCAGTTCGCCCGCAGAACGCTCCTCTCTTTGCTCCCAGTTAAAAATGCAGCGCGAGATTTCTTTTGATACAGAAACTACCGGCACGGATGCAAACCTGGCGGATTTAGTCGGTTTTTCGTTCGCATTCCAGACGGGCGAAGCTTATTACCTTCCCGTGTCGCCTGTTTATGAAGAAGCGAAGGAAGTCCTCTCCGAGTTCAAAGCCGTGTTAGAGAATGAGGAGATCCGCAAAGTGGGTCAAAACATTAAGTACGACCTTCTTGTCTTGCAGCGATACGATGTGCAATTAAAAGGCGAACTCTTCGACACCATGCTGGCTCACTACCTTATTGACCCCGATACCCGGCATAACATGGATGTTCTGGCAGAGAATTACCTTGGCTATACACCTATCTCCATTACCTCCCTGATCGGGCCAAAAGGGAAGAATCAAGGGAATATGAAAGATGTCGCGCTCCCCTTAATTACAGAGTATGCGGCGGAAGATGCGGATATTACCCTGCAGCTGGCCCAAACCTTTGAACCTCTGTTGAAAGAAAGAAACGCCGAAAAACTTGCAAAAGAGGTAGAAAACCCCTTGGTGTATGTGTTAGCCGACATCGAACGAACAGGAGTACGTATTGATATAGAGACACTAAATCAGTACTCGGTAACCCTTCAGAAAGACATTCAGCTTGCGGAAGAACGGGTCTACGAGAAGGCTGGTTTGCGCTTCAATCTGGCCTCACCAAGGCAGTTAGGCGAAGTATTGTTTGATCATCTAAAGCTGGATCCGAAGGCAAAAAAAACAAAAACGGGGCAGTACCAAACCGGTGAAGACATCCTGCTTCAGCTGGCAGGTAAGAGTGACATTGTTCAGGACATTCTGGATTTCCGTCAAATGCAAAAATTGAAGTCCACCTATGTCGATGCTTTGCCTTCAATGGTAAACCCACATACCGGCAGAGTACATACCAGTTACAATCAGGCCGTTGCAGCCACCGGGCGCCTTAGCTCCAATAACCCCAATCTGCAAAATATCCCCATTCGTACAGAACGAGGAAGGGAGGTGAGAAAAGCGTTTATTGCCCGCGATGAAAACCATCTTTTGTTGTCGGCAGATTATTCCCAAATTGAACTTCGAATCATTGCTGAAATCAGCAAAGAAGCGAATATGCTGGAAGCTTTCGCTCAGGGACTGGATATTCATACCGCCACAGCCGCCCGGGTGTATGGCATTCCGCTGGAAGAGGTAGATGCGGCGCAAAGACGCAATGCCAAAGCAGTAAACTTCGGAATCATTTACGGTCAGTCTGCTTTTGGTCTTTCCCAAAACCTGCGGATCCCAAGAAAAGAAGCCGCAGCCATCATTGAACAATATTTTGTCCAATATCCGGGTATTCAAAAATACATGAGTGACACGATGAACTTTGCCCGTGAAAATGGCTATGTTGAAACCATTTTAGGTCGTCGACGCTACTTGAGGGACATTAATTCCGCAAATCAGACGGTGAGAGGGTTTGCAGAACGAAATGCCATTAATGCTCCGATCCAGGGTTCCGCAGCCGACCTCATTAAAGTCGCAATGATCAATATTCATCGCGATATGACAGCGCGTAATTTGCTGTCGAAAATGACTATGCAGGTCCACGATGAGCTTGTTTTTGACGTGCTTATTTCAGAAAAAGAGGAGATCAAGTCCATCATTACCGAACGGATGAAAACCGCCATCCCCATGAATGTCCCTATCGAGATCGAGATCGGAGAGGGAAATAACTGGCTGGAAGCACATTAACCTATCGTTTGTCCATGAAACACCTCTTCCTTCTTGTATTCACGATCGGATTTCTGCATGTGAAAGCGCAGCAGGACACCATCATGGTATTCCGAATGGCTCCAGGGTACCATCAGGACCCCGAAAGAGCACATTTAAAGCAAAAGGTCACTCAAAAGGGCGATTTATGGGAATTAACGCTCTATCAAAAGAAAAATCAGCCCGAAGAGATCATTACGTATAGTGATCCAAACCTTCAGGTAAGAGCTGGGGCTTACTTACGATACAAAGAAGGGAGGGTGGTGCAAAAAGGAATTTATGAGAAAGGGTATCGCGTAGGGAGCTGGGAGACTTTTTATGCTTCGGGAGCTCTAAAAGAATCTTTTAGTTATCTGTGGGATCAGCCAAATGGCTCGTATATTTCCTATTGGGAAAATGGACAAGTTCAGAAAAAAGGGCATTACACTAAGGGGAAACCATCCGGCCGGTGGATCTTATTTTATGAAAAAGGGAAACCACTTGCAGAGCGATCCTTTAATGAAGTCGGGGAGCTGATCCAACAACAGATTTTTCAACCCGATGGGCAACTCGCTTCTTTCTCTCCCCTGCTTAGTCCCTCTACATACCCCGAAGGAGAAATCGTCTTTCTTCAACGTTTACAGAAAAAGCTGAAAGCTACAGGCATTTCATTCCACTCTCCACTTCCTTTTAAATTGATCATAGGGAAAAACGGAGTGGTTCAATCGGTCACGTCTTCCTCGGAAAAAAAGATGGAATCTGCACAGATTCTTTCTTTGATCAGAACGCTGGGTAAATGGAATGCTGCTCACGAATTCACAGACCCGATTACTACAGAAATTAACCTTACCCTGCCGGTAGCCCAGCCATAGGCCATCGTGCGCCCCCTTATCTCCATTCTGCTTTTATAAAGAAATTGTCTCTCCGATGGCTGGAAGCAACAGCTGTTTTTGCTCTCTTCTAAAGCTTTCCATGGCTTGCTGAGGGTCGATAGAGATGACGGGAAAAGTATTGTAGTGAACGCCGATCACCCGATCGCAATTGACATAACGCGCGGCAATCACCGCATCATTGAAGTCCATGGTATAATTCCCCCCGATCGGCAAAATAGCGTAATCGAGTCGATGCAATTCAGCCAATAATTTCATTTCCAGGGTCAGGCCGGTATCTCCCGCAAAATAAATCTGTTTCTCCTCTATTTCGATGACAAAACCGGCCGGATTTCCTCCGTAACTTCCATCCGGCAGCCCGGAAGAGTGGGTCGCCCAAACCATTCTGACCGTCCCCCAATCGAACGCATATTTCCCATAATTCATGGGGTGCACCTGTTCCACCCCTTGTTTCATGACCCAGTCAATGATTTCCGGGACCGCAATTACGGTAGCTCCGGTTTGCTTGGCAAGAGAAACAAGATCCGCCACATGATCCCCATGACCATGACTTACCAGGATATAATCTGCCCTGATAGCCTCTACATCAATATTTTTGGCCAAATGATTGGGTGAGATAAAGGGGTCGAACAATAGTTTCAGACTGTCTGTTTCCAGCAAAAAGCAGGACTGCCCCAGATAAGTGTATTTCATATCGTCATTCTTTTAGAAAATACGTTGTAAATCAAGCTCCAAACATTCCGCCTAATCCCCCAAACATTTGTTTGGTAGCAGCTTGCATTTCTGCTGAGCTAACCTGCTCTGCCTGCGAAAGCGCTTTATTTACGGCGGTTAATAGGAGCTCTTCGAGTGCCTCTTTGTCGGTTTCTTTAAAAAAGTTTTCATCTATTTCAATGGCCGTGAGTTGTTTGTTTGCGGTGGCAGAAACCTTCACAGCCCCCCCTTCCACTTCTCCATAGACCGTGATGCTGTCCAATCTGCTTTTGATTTCTTGGGCCACTCCCTGTGCGGCCATTAATTTGTCTAACATCTTTCTTTAAGTATAAATGATCATCAATTGTTTTAAAAAATCTTCCTGTGAACCTCTGCTATGCTCCGGGCTTTGCTCTTTCGTACTGAATGGGCCAGATGGTGTCTGTTTCAAGTTCACGGGAAGCATTTAATGCAAAATAAGGGTTTCTTAATGATTCTCGCGCAATAAAAATCAAATCGGCCTGGCCCTTTCGCAAAATTTCTTCTGCTTGAGCCGTTTGGGTGATGAGTCCTACTGCTCCCGTAATGAGCTGGCTTCTCCGTTTTATTTCCTCTGCAAAAGGCACCTGATATCCAGGAGAGACGGAAATTTGTTGTTCTACACTGAGCCCTCCGGAAGAAGTGTCCACCACATCCACTCCCCAGTCCTTCATCTGCGCTGACAGGCGGGCGGCTTCTTCCATGTTCCATCCTCCTTCTACCCAGTCGGTGGCAGAAATTCGTACAAACAAGGGCTTATCTTCCGGCCACACTTTTTTTACTTCTTCAATAATTTCCCGAAGCAGTCGGATCCGATTTTCAAAAGAACCCCCATAAGAATCCTTTCTGAAATTGCTAAGCGGAGATAAAAATTGGTGAATGAGATAGCCATGGGCTGCGTGGATTTCGATAATGTCATAGCCGGCATGCAGTGCACGAAGGGCTGCTGATTGAAAATCAGCTTTTACCTGATCAATCCCTGATTGATCGAGAGCCAAAGCCTCTTTGTCCAACCGATGATGGCGGGTGGCACTCGCAGAAACCGTTTCCCACCCCCCTTCTTTATCCGTCAACTGACGAGGACTTTGCCAGGGAATAGCGAAACTTCCCTTCCGCCCGGCATGAGCTAACTGAATCGCAGATACAGCCCCCTGGGTACGAATAAAATCCGTTATCTCTTTGTATTTGGGGATTTGAGCATCACTCCACAAACCCAGATCTCCTATGGAAATACGGCCTTCGGGATTCACGGCCGTCGCTTCTGTAAAAATTAATGCTGCCCCCCCAACGGCACGGCTGCCCAGATGAACGAGGTGCCAATGATTGGGATAACCGTCAACAGCACTGTACTGACACATAGGCGAAATAACGATGCGGTTCTTTAAATGGATTGTTTTAATCGTGAGGGGAGAAAATAATAACGACATCATACAATTAGTTTATGGGCACCAACGTGCCGTAGAAATGAATGAGGAGATGAAAGAGGGAATCATACACCGTAAATTCGAGCTCTTCCCCTCGATCTTTCAGGTCATGGTAAGCGGCCGAACCTCCCTGCGTATACAAAAAGAAAGCTGGCACACCTGCCTGAGTAAAAAAATAATGATCGCTGTTTGGGGCCGGACCTCTGGCATTTATTTTAGGTAAATAATTCCCCTTTTCATTGAGTTGCAATAGCTGCTGAAAGGCGGTCGGGTGTAATGTAGCGTTCACAATGGTCCCTCCGGCACTTCCTGTCCCAACCATGTCTAGGTTAACTAAAAAGCGTATCTTCTTTAAATCAATCGGGGGATGTTCCACTAAAAAGCGTGAGCCTAAAAGACCCGCTTCTTCCCCCGCAAAACAAATGAACGCCACGGAATACGGGGCGGGGTGCTGTCGATAATATGCCGCGAGGCTCAACAGCATTGCTACTCCACTTGCATTGTCATTGGCTCCTGGAAAAAACGTTTCATTTCCCATTCCCCCGAGATGGTCGTAATGGGCCGTAAAAATCAACAGAGAATCTGGCCTTTTTGTCCCCCTCACATACCCTCCCACATTGGCGGCTTTAAAAGCATCCAACCAGCGGCTTTCCACTTCTGCTTCTAGGTATTTCGGTTCTTCCTTTAGTCGGCCTTTCTTCAGAAGAATATGCGTATACGTTTGTTGCTCTGTAGCAACTGACCAGGTTAATCGATCAGTAATACTCACCAGCAGTCCAACTTCTTTAGCGACATAATAAAGACTATCTGCCCTTTCTAATGCGGTACGCGTCTGTATGCTTTTGCTTCCTGGATCTACCAGGTAATCTTCGCCAGGAATCAAGGGTTCTCCATTTATTTTGACCATCATTTTACCCGGAAAAGTGTTTACCGGATACACAAACGACTGAAGGTATTGTTCCCCAAACAAAGGGAGTAATCCCAAAGATCGAAACTGTTCATTAATATAGTTGGCTGCCAAGGCCATTCCATTATTGGTATAGCCTCTTCCCCACATGGCGGGCGCTGTCAACGCTTGCACTACATTACGGGCATAAGGAAGATCCTGTCCCTTACCTGCCCCCCAGAAGAGGATGGCGAAACAAATCAAAAGAAATTTTTTCATAAAAAATTGCCCCTGCAATATAATAAATGCAGGGGCAAAATAATCCTCTTAAGGAAATATGTTACGTTAATTTAACTTTTCACTAAATAACTTAAAATCACTTTTCGGATGCCCTCTTTGTTTTTCTCAGAACTCCATTTCTCTTTTTGTGACTGACTGCTTAACGCAAAAAACTGTTCGTACAAAAGCTTGTTGTCTACTTTTGGCGCCAGCTGAATCACTTTATTCTCCGCCAAAACAGTGTTCCAGATTTCACGGGCATCTTTCCAAAACTGCTCCTGCTCTTTCCACCATTGCTGTGCATAGCCAAAAGTTTTAGGATCTACCTTAATAAACTGCTCCAGACCTTTCTCCATGGCTAATACCTTATCTCCTTTTTCTGTGCGGATAATTTTTTTATTATCTTGTTCAAACATCCATCCATCCGGAGTTAAGTAAAGGTTATTTCCACGATTCAGCACATTGTAATCACTTCTCACAGAGTGCTCTCTACGTGGCAAGGGAGAGTCTGCCCGGCTTTGCCACTGATGCCTTCCATCGACGTGTACCCATGTACCGATCGCCTGGTAACGCGGACTATCGTCCACTTGGTAAACTTTCTGAGTCCATTTTCCTTTTACTTCCTCTGGTTTCATCGTCACATTTTTCCAGGTATCGTTTTGATCAAACACCAGAATACTTGGATCTTCATAAGTCCAGTCTTCACGCCAGTGCTTAATAATCATGCTGTCTCCACGCATCACTAATAAGTGCTGAATAACGATTTTGTTCGGGCTGTCTTCAAGAATAACAGCCCATTCCTTCGCTGATGAGCGATGACGCTCATGGTATTTATACTCATCATCCGGAGAGAAAGTCTCCGCATAGTTGAAAGTAACTTTGTAAAATCCGGCTAAAGAACGAATAGCCGCCCGGTCCTGATCCAGTTTTGTTTGGGCAAAAGCACCCATCACCGGAAATATCAACGCGAGTAAGAAGTTTAATTTTTTCATCGGATTTGATCATTTAAGGGTTAATCATCTGTAAGATCCTCATTTACTAGCAAATATACTACAATTAGTAATTGGATTAATTACAAACAGATGCAAATTAACAGCGAATTTTTCGTTGTAGCAAAATTATTTTGAATAATTCTAAATAAGCTACTCCGAGAGGCTTTCTTTTTCCTCAAACCTTGCGGGGCATTTTGCTGTTATAGAAAAAACTATTTCATGAACATTCGATCGAACGAACCCTTTTGGCTGGTCAAAAACGGCATTTTGCATAGCTATCCCTCCCTCAGAGACAATCGTTCCTGTGAGGTACTGATTGTTGGAGGCGGAATTACAGGCGCATTAATGGCTCATTTCTGCGTGGAAGCAGGAATGGAGGTGATTCTCATTGACAAAAGGGAAGTGGCCAACGGCAGTACTTCGGCCACCACCTCGATGCTGCAATATGAAATTGATGTTCCCTTGAATCAATTAATTAATCTCATTGGAGAAGAAGGGGCTGTAGATGCGTACCGGGCTTGCCGTGACTCGATAACGCTGCTTCATGAACTCGTGAAGGACAGCGATACCGAAGCCGGTTTCGAAACCAAGGAATCTATCTACTTCGCTGCCCACAAAAAAGATGTTAAGCAATTACAAAAAGAGTTTGAAGCTCGAAAAAAATATGGTTTTGATGTGCGGTGGCTGAACGAAGCTGCTCTTTTTGATCGCTATCACCTGAAATCGGAAGGAGCCATCTTATCCGCGGATGGTGCAAGTGTAGACGCCTTTAAACTCACCCATGGCCTCTTACATTTTCACTCAAAGAAAGGGCTGCGGGTCTATGACAAAACGGAACTACAAGAGACCTATCTGAAAGATAATAAAATTTTTGCAAAAATGCAAACCGGAATGGAAATTACGGCTGATTCCGTGATCTATTGCACGGGTTACGAAACACAGTCCTTTTTCCCAGATAAAATTGTCCGCCTAAAAAGCACGTACGCAATGGTGAGTGAAGCTGCTGCCGACATCGACCATCGTTTAGCGAAGACTCTTTTCTGGAATACAGATGCCCCCTATCTGTACCTTCGAAGCACCGACGACGGTCGTGTGCTGGTAGGAGGCGGAGATGAGAATTTCAAAAACGCACTTCGGAGAGATGCCCTTCTTGACAAGAAACGGCAGCAATTACTCAAGCATCTGCAGACTTTCTTCCCCGACCTGATCTTTCTCGATGATTTTTGCTGGAGTGGCACCTTTGGAGAAACCAAAGACGGGCTTCCCTACATTGGCGCTCATCCAAATTTTCCGAAGCAGTATTTTTGCCTGGGCTTTGGCGGAAACGGGATTACATTTTCTGTTATTGGAGCAAAACTAATAAGCGAACTTCTCCGTGGCATCCAAAATCCTCTACTCCATCATTTCCGCTTTAAACGTTAGTCTACGCCTGTTATACGAATCTTAAAATTTTGTAAAAAAATTAAATTCCTGTTGCACAACTCAATTTTTATTTAAACCTTTGCGGCTCAATCCATTCGTTTTAATGGAACAAAGCAAATATGAGTAAACAGATTTTACATAAACTTTCTATTCTTGAAGCCAAAAGCATGGCTTCAAATAGTCATTTTATTGAACGTCTACGACCCGTATTTGACATCACCACAAGTCGGCAAAACTACACGCCGCGTATTTAGTGTCCTTCTTTCACTAATACAATGAGGAATTGATCCTCACTAAAAACCCAATTAACAAGAATATCCTAATTTTCGTTAGATTATTTAATGAATATAAACGATTTTATCGTACAGGTGGCACTCCCTGAACATCGTGTATTCGCAGATGAAATTTGTATCGAGATGGCCGAATCTGCCAAAGCACGAGGTACAGGAATAGCCAAACGCTCTCCGGAATATGTTGCCGGAAAGATGGAGGAAGGGAAGGCGGTCATCGCTTTTCACAAGGATGGCTCCTGGGCGGGATTTTGCTACATTGAAACATGGAGCCATGGCCAGTTCGTAGCCAATTCGGGGCTTATTGTAAGCCCTAAATACCGAAAAGCCGGCCTTGCCCACGCCATTAAAAAGCAGATTTTCAACTTGTCACGAATGAAATATCCTAAATCAAAGATTTTTGGTTTAACCACCGGACTCGCTGTCATGAAAATCAATTCCGATCTTGGCTATGAGCCGGTGACTTACTCTGAACTTACGCAGGATGAGGATTTCTGGAAAGGCTGCCAGAGCTGCATCAACTTTGAAATTCTTAAAATGAAGGAGCGTAAAAACTGCATGTGCACAGCCATGTTATATGATCCTGCGGAAAAGAAGCACGAAGCCGCTAAAAATTTTGCAGAAGAACTACAGGCAAAACCCAAGCTTTACGAACGCTTCATGCGCATTAAGCAACGGATCATTGTAAAACCCAAATCTGGCCTTAAATCGTTATTTGTTTTGTTTACCTTTTTGTTTAAATAGATGAAGAAAAAAGTTGTATTAGCATTCAGCGGAGGTTTGGACACCTCTTTTTGCTGCATCCACCTGGCCAAAGACAGGCAGCTGGAAGTACATTCCGTTATTGTCAACACCGGAGGTTTTTCGGAAGAAGAACTAACAGAGATTGGTAAAAGGGCTACGGCGCTAGGCGTTGCTTCCCATGCCGTAGTGGACGAAACAGAAAGCTATTACGAAGACTGTATAAAATACCTTATCTACGGAAATGTCCTTAAAAATGCGACTTATCCCTTGTCTGTCAGCGCAGAACGGGTGAGCCAGGCCACCGCCATCGCCCATTACGTGAAAAAAATAGGTGCAGATTATGTGGCGCACGGCAGTACAGGTGCCGGCAATGATCAGGTACGCTTCGACATGATTTTCAATATCCTCATCCCCGAAGTCGAAATCATTACCCCAATTCGCGATTTAAAACTGTCCCGCGAAGCGGAAATCGAATACCTGGCCAGTCATGGGATCGAATACAGTGCAGAGAAAGCCAAATATTCCATCAACAAGGGGCTTTGGGGTACTTCTGTAGGCGGGGCTGAAACCCTTACTTCTCATCAAACCTTGCCAGAAAGCGCCTGGCCAACACAGGTGACTGAAACAGACAGCCGTCAGCTAAAACTCACCTTCAAACAAGGGGAGCTCGTCGCTATTGATGATCAGGAAATGCACCCGGTAACGGCCATTCAACAATTACAGGCCATCGCCCAACCCTATGGAATTGGCCGTGACATTCACGTAGGCGATACCATCATCGGAATTAAAGGACGGGTGGGATTTGAAGCCGCCGCTCCATTAATCATCATCAAGGCCCATCATGCCCTCGAGAAACATACGCTGACCAAATGGCAACTAAGCTGGAAGGAAAACCTTTCTTCTTTTTATGGAAACTGGTTACATGAAGGTCAATTCCACGACCCCGTTATGCGCAATTTGGAAGCGTTTCTTCAGGACACACAGAAGACCGTTAGTGGAGAGGTGTTTGTAGAACTATTGCCTTACCGCTTTCACCTGATTGGAGTGAATTCGAATCACGATCTGATGAGCAATAAGTTTGGTAGTTACGGCGAAATGAACAATTCCTGGAGTGGAGAAGATGTGAAAGGCTTTTCAAAGATCTTCGGTAACCAGGTAATGATCTGGCATAAAGTAAACGAAGATTTAGCTTAAAGGTCTCATGGAATCGTTATTCATCAAACAGCTTTCAGAAGGAGACAGTGCTTTAGCCGCTGATTTGTTTGATCAGTATCGGGTATTTTATGGACAACCCAGCGACCTTGTTTTGGCACACTCGTTTTTGGAACAACGTCTTAAAAACCAGGAATCGGTCATCTTTATGGCTTTTGATAAACAAAAAAAGGGCAATGAAGGAGTTGGATTCACACAGCTTTACCCCACCTATTCTTCATTAAGAGCTAAAAAAAACTGGATTCTGAATGACCTTTTTGTAAGAAACGATTTTCGGGGCAAAGGCGTGGCCCGCGCCTTGATCTCTGCCGCAGAAAGTTTTGCAAGCACCCAAGAGGCGCAATTCATTCAACTCGAAACGGCTTACGAAAATACCAGCGCTCAACGGCTCTATGAATGGATCGGTTACCAACGATCTTCAAAAGAAGATGGTTTTTATTTATATAAAAAAAGTTTAAAGCTTTAATTCGCAACACATGGAAAAGATTCGTATTGGAATAGTGGGTGGTGCCGGTTATACCGGAGGGGAGTTACTCCGATTGCTCATTCCACACCCTGCTGCTAACATTGCATTTGTACATAGCAAGAGTCAGGCGGGAAAACTACTCGCCGAAGTCCATACTGACTTAATAGGCGATACTGATCTCGCATTTACAAATGCCTTACATCAGGAAATTGATGTTCTGTTTTTATGTGTGGGCCATGGAGACGCTGCCCGCTTTCTTTCTGAAAACCCCTTCGACCAATCAATTAAAATCATTGATTTATCACAGGATTTCCGTTTAAAGAGCCGCGCTTCTTACGAGGACAGTGCCTTTATATATGGTTTACCAGAGCTTAACCGTGACCGGATCCGGGTCTCGCAGTACATTGCCAATCCCGGTTGTTTTGCGACCTGTATTGAGCTAGCACTACTCCCTCTGGCTCATTCCGGATTATTATACGAAGAGATTCATGTAAATGCGACTACCGGCTCTACCGGAGCCGGTCAAAGCCTTTCTGCCACTTCTCATTTTAGTTGGAGAAACAACAATCTTTCGGTATATAAAGCGTTTGATCACCAACATCTTCATGAAATCCGTGAGACCCTCGGCCAGCTTCAATCTGAAAACCTGGGCCCGCTGCATTTCATCCCCCAGAGGGGAGACTTTACACGTGGCATATTTGCATCGATTTACCTAAAGTGTAGCCTCTCTGAAGAGGAAGTCTATACACGCTATGAAGCTTATTATAAAGACCATCCATTTACTCACGTCAGCAAAGGGGCTATTGACCTGAAACAAGTGGTCAACACCAACAAATGCCTCTTGCATGTTCGTAAACACGGAACCCATTTGATGATTACCAGCATCATTGACAATTTATTAAAAGGCGCAAGCGGACAGGCCGTACAAAACATGAATCTTTTGTTTGGACGACCCGAGATGGAAGGGCTACGCCTGAAAGCAAGTTACTTTTAATCCAAGAATCTCTTCCTACACCCACCCCTTTATGCTATTAAAAAAATGAAACTATTCGACGTTTATCCGCTTAATGATATTGTAATTAACAAAGCCCAGGGAAGTTATGTCTATGACACCAATGGAAGTGAATACCTCGATCTATATGGAGGTCACGCCGTTATTTCCATTGGGCATACCCACCCCCACTATGTAAAAAAACTCGAGGATCAGCTCCACCAGATCGGCTTTTATTCAAATTCCATCCAAATGCCTTTACAACAAGAACTGGCAGAGTTGCTCGGAAAAGTTTCCGGGAAAAATGATTATCAACTTTTTTTATGTAACTCTGGAGCCGAAGCCAACGAAAACGCGCTGAAACTTGCCTCTTTTTTCAATGGAAGAAAAAAAGTAATCGCTTTTAAAGGGGCCTTTCACGGACGAACTTCTCTAGCCGTTGCTGTCACCGACAATCCTAAAATTGTTGCTCCGGTGAACGAAAATCCGAACGTGATTTTTCTTTCACATCAGGATGAAGAAGCATTGGACGCTGCTTTTGCGGCTCATGGGAATGAAATTGCGGCAGTCATAATTGAAGGTATTCAAGGGGTAGGTGGTATTGTAGAAGCCGGCATTTCATTTCTACAGAAAATCAGAAGTCTTTGTGATCGTTACCAAAGTGTGTACATCGCCGACAGTGTACAATGCGGTTATGGACGCTCAGGCAGCTTTTATTCGCACGATTGGGCGGGTGTTGACGCCGATATTTACACCATGGCCAAGGGGATGGGAAATGGGTTCCCTATTGGGGCAATTTCGATTTCCCCTAAATTCAAGCCTTGGCATGGAATGTTGGGCACGACTTTCGGAGGAAACCACCTTGCTTGTGCTGCCGCCATTGCCGTCCTGGAAGTCATTCATCAGGATCAGTTAATAGCTAACGCGGCGTCCATTGGTGCGTACCTGATCGACGAACTTAAACAAATTCCGGAAATTAATGAAGTGAGAGGCAGAGGGCTGATGATCGGGATAGATTTGCCCGAAAAGTTTTCCTCTCTAAGAAAAGATCTCCTTTTCAAACACCGGATTTTTACAGGAGAAGCAAAGCCGAATGTTATTCGCTTATTGCCCGCATTAAACCTGAGCAAAAATCAGGCAGCGATCTTCCTGGAAAAATTCAAAACAGAAATTAACCGTCATTCTTAAGTTCATTCTTTACGCAATTATCCATTAAATCTTCATTCATATGAAACTGTTTTCCTCCGTTCACGATGTCAGAGATATCCAACAATTAGTTGCGGATGCGCTGGCTTTAAAGGTCAATCCTTATGCTCATCAAAGTCTTGGAAAGAATAAAACCTTAGGCCTGGTTTTTATGAACCCCAGCCTGAGAACACGGCTTAGTACCCAGAAAGCAGCACTGAATTTGGGGATGAATGTCATGGTAATGAATATGGACAAAGAAGGGTGGGCCCTGGAAACCCAAGATGGGGTTGTCATGAATGGAACTACGGTGGAGCATATTCGTGAGGCCGCTGCCGTCATGGGACAGTATTGTGATATTCTGGGATTACGCTCTTTTCCAAAGCTTCATAGCAGAGAGGAGGATTACAACGAAGATTTTTTCAATAAGTTTGTTAAATATTGCAACGTCCCGGTGGTGAGTTTGGAGAGTGCTACACGTCATCCTTTGCAAAGTCTTACAGATCTGATCACCATCCGTGAAACCTGGAAGGGAGCGGGTACTCCTAAAGTTGTTCTGGCCTGGGCTCCTCATGTGAAGGCACTTCCGCAAGCCGTCCCAAATTCATTTGCCGAATGGATGTGTAAAGCCCAACAGGAAGGAATGGTTGATTTCACTATTGTACAGCCTGAAGGATATGAACTCTGCGATGATTTTACTCCAGGGGCCCGCATTGAGCATCAACTTGAAAAAGCGCTGGCCGGTGCCGATTATGTATACGTTAAAAACTGGAGCAGCTATAAGGAGTATGGAAAAGTATTAACTTATCCCGATGGATGGATGATGAATCCGGATAAGCTGAAGCTAACTAACCAGGCTAAAATCATGCACTGTCTCCCGGTCAGAAGAGATCTCGAGCTCGCCTCGGAAATTCTGGACGGGCCAAATTCATTGGTTATTCACGAAGCCGGAAACCGTTTGTGGGCGGCACAAGCCGTTCTTAAAGAAATGTTACTACACATGTAAACCCTTGCTTATGGAAAAGCTGACAATCATAAAAATCGGCGGAAATGTCATCGATCATTCAGAAGACCTTCATCGCTTTCTGAAGGATTTCAGCGCTCTTGAAGGCCCTAAAATCCTCGTACACGGAGGGGGCAAAATTGCCAGCACCCTTGGTCGTGAGCTGAATGTAGAGGCTCAAATGGTGGAGGGCAGGAGGATTACCGACCTGGAGACCCTCCGTATCGTAACGATGGTTTACGCTGGGTTAATTAACAAAAATTTAGTCGCTCAGTTACAACTTTTTCACACCAATGCCCTCGGCGTAAGCGGAGCTGACGGGAATATCCTTACAGCCACGAAACGTCCTCCTGTGAGAATGGGTACTGAAGCGCAGATGGTCGACTTTGGTTACGTGGGGGATATACACGCTGATTCGGTGAATGCTGAATCTCTGAAAAGGCTGATCACTGCCGGTTTTGTGCCTGTTTGCTGCGCCATTACCCACGATGGAAAAGGTCAGCTTTTTAATACCAATGCTGACACCATTGCTTCTGCTCTCGCCGTTGCCATGGCACGTTCTTATGAAACACAATTGGTGTATTGTTTTGAAAGAGCAGGTGTTCTAACGGATGTCAATGACGACCTATCGGTCATTCCTTCCATCAGAAAAGCCGATTTTGAACCGTTAAAGTCAGACGGCATCATCGCTGACGGAATGATCCCTAAACTGCAAAATGCCTTCGAAGCCATTGACAAAGGCGTCTCTTCCGTGCTTATTGGGAATGCAAATCAACTTTCTCTTCTGTCTTCCGGGTATTTCGGAACCAAATTAATTCCCTAAGGGGTAGTCGTATTTTTCTTTTGAGTTTACATGTTGGGGGAAAATTTATTTTTCCTTCAACAGGCATTGCGCCTATCTTATTGTTCACCATTTACGATCTAAACCCACTTATTATGTATCAAATAGCCCTCATTGGAGGTGGCAACATTGGCCTTTCCTTGGCCAAAGGCCTGGTTGAAAAAGGGTATTGTCAAGCCGCTCAGATTACCCTTACCCGTCGTCAAAGTACATTCCCTGCTAGCGTTCACGAAATGGGATTTGCTACCGCTCATCATAACACCGCCGCCATTCAACATGCGCAAATCGTCATCTTAGCCGTTTTACCACATCAGCTTCCGGCACTGCTTCAGGACATAGGACAATCCCTTCGCTCAGATCAACTTCTGATTTCTCTCATTTCCGGGATTACATGTGCCGATCTCAGCGCACAGCTTCCTGTGCAGGTGTCGGTGATAAGGGCAATGCCCAATACCGCTATTGCCATCGGTCAGAGCATGACCTGTATCGCTACGGAAAATGCTTCTCCGGATCAGTTAAAAATCGCATCTTCCCTGTTTCATACCGTAGGGATGGTCATGGAGATCGATGAAGCACTGATGCCTGCCGCCACCGCCTTGTGTGCATCCGGAATAGCTTTTTTCCTCAGAAGCATTCGTGCCGCCAGTCAGGCAGGGGTGGAAGTTGGTTTTCATCCGCATGAAGCCTTAAAAATGGCCGTACAAACGGCGAAAGGGGCAAGCGGATTATTAAAAAATGAGCGTACCCACCCGGAGAAAGAAATAGACAAGGTCACCTCTCCGAAAGGCTGTACCATTGCCGGCTTAAACGAGATGGAGTTTCATGGCTTTAGTAACGCCTACATCAAAGGCATAAAATTAGCCGCTGCTCGCGCAGGATCACTTCATGAAAGAGTATCCGACAGCAGAAAATGAATTAAGAAGGCTGATTTTGACCCATTAAGAACATTCATTTGTTAAAAACCAATTAAAATGGAATAAAGCATCCGGAAACTTCCGATATTTGTGTAACACCGATGAAACATAAGAACGCAGGTCCGGGAAAATATCCCCTTAAATCACCGGATCTTTCTTTGTAGCGCATCATTTATATTTGATGATAATGATCGAAATTTTAACCGCTAAATGCACTGATTTACTTAAAAAGCTCATAGAAACCCCTTCTTTCAGTAAAGAAGAAAATCATACGGCCACGCTGATCGAATCTTTTTTGAATCAAGAGGGAGTAAAGACCAATCGAAAGCTCAACAATGTATGGGCTTACAACCTTCACTTTGACCCTGCAAAACCAACCCTTTTACTAAACTCCCATCACGATACGGTTAAGCCGAACAGCGGCTATACGCGTGACCCTTTTCTCCCAGAAATGGCCGACGGAAAACTATATGGTTTGGGAAGCAATGACGCAGGTGGGTGTCTGGTGTCTTTGATGGGCACTTTTCTTTATTATTACAAGCAGGAAGACTTGGCTTATAATCTCTGTCTGGCAGCAACTGCGGAAGAAGAGATTTCGGGCACTCAGGGGCTGGAACTTATTATTCCCGAGCTCGGCATTTTGGATTTTGCCATTGTAGGAGAACCGACTGAGATGAACTTGGCCATTGCCGAAAAAGGCTTATTGGTCATTGATTGCGTGGCACACGGAAAAGCAGGGCATGCGGCAAGGGATGAAGGAGACAATGCGATTTATAAGGCCCTTAGAGATATTGAATGGTTCAGAAATTTTGAATTCCCCAAAGTCTCTTCCATTTTTGGACCGATAAAAATGACGGTCACCATTATTCAGGCGGGTTCGCAGCACAATGTCATTCCTCCTTCCTGTAGCTTTACGGTGGATGTCCGGGTAACCGATGCCTACACGAACGAAGAGGTGGTGGAAATTATCCGGGAGCATGTCGAATCGGAAGTAAACCCCAGATCCGTACGTCTTAAACCCTCAAAGATCGACGCCGATCACCCCATTGTGAAATCCGGTCTGTCTATGGGAAAAACGACTTATGGTTCTCCCACCACTTCTGATCAGGCTTTACTCAGTATCCCTTCCTTAAAAGTGGGGCCAGGTTTCTCCGGGCGATCGCACATGGCTGATGAATTCATTTATATCCATGAAATTACGGAGGGATTGGAGGGATATATTCAACTATTAAAACCCGTGGTTAAGCCATAAAAAAAGGGCTGATAATCAGCCCTTTTTTATCGATATTCTTTACTCCTCAAACGCTCTCTGCTCAAGGTGTTTTTCCATCCCAAGCCTGTCTACCCCTTTACTCCACCAATCTGGCGCATCGGCTCCTTTTAGCATGTAATCAAAATACTCCATCATTCTCACCGCATAGTCCTTTCGGTTAGGCAGTTTAACAATGCCATGGTTTTCACCTTTGTAAGTGATCATTACCACTGGTTTTCCCAGACGCCGCAAACCATTGTAGTATTCAATCCCTTGTGTATAATCTACCGCTCCGTCTTTATCGTTGTGTAGAAGAAGCAGCGGCGTTTC
Source organism: Pedobacter sp. (assembly GCA_037190785.1). Classification (GTDB taxonomy): domain Bacteria; phylum Bacteroidota; class Bacteroidia; order Sphingobacteriales; family Sphingobacteriaceae; genus Pedobacter. The sequence goes on from JBBCJN010000003.1 coordinate 633,686, forward strand.
TACATTCTTAATATGATATATCGGAGAGTTTCTCACGAAAGCCTCCCAGTTATCCCAATACCCAGGAGTTAATCGGCCCTGGCTGGATTCAAAAATTGCCTGGTTGGTTCCCCCACTGTTCCAGTATATAAGACTATACATACTGATCATATTGGTTAATGGGGCTCCCGCCGCTGCGGCCTTAAAGAGATTGGTCTGCGTAATCAGGAAGGACGTCTGATAACCTCCCCAGGAGTGCCCATGGATTGCTACATTCTTCGCATCCACTATCCCGGTCGCGATAGCGGCCTTTACTGCTGGTACCACACAGGCCACTGCCGACATTCCCGGATCATTTAACCGGTACTTAATATCAGGCATAAATACCGCATATCCATTACTGGTATAGATGGATTTATTAAAGCCCCCTCCTGGAAAGCCAGGCATGGTATACGTATTAATCTCATCACTTAAACGCTCATAGATATACGTAATGGTCGGATAAGCTTTCCCTTCCACATAATTTGCCGGAAGGTATAAAGCTCCTTGCAGGGTGTCCCCATGTGAAGAGACATATTCCACCAGCCTCACGCCTGAGCTCCAGGCATATTTCTGCTGATCCGGCGTGTTCTCATTTATTTTTCTGGCATTTTTAAGGTCTGGCGTCTCAGATACATATACGACCGGAGACCGCGCATAATCACTCTTGGTAAAAATGAACGACTTCCCCTTTTCAGCTTTGGTAAAGGATCCGAAAGTTTCATCTTCAAGAGATAAAACCTGAATCCGATTTTTACCTGCAGCAAGCAAGCCTAAGCCCGATTTCTTGTTTTTACTGTTGAAAATCATGAAATATTGATCTTTTGATAGATCAATCCCTTTTTCATCCGGATATATCCGCATTCTGAAAGCCGGACCTGTACGTTGACTTTTCCACTGATCCGTGAGCGCACTAAAGCTCTTTCCATCCGCACTGATTTTCCATAAATCATAATTGTCCTTAATCAACACGAATTTCGAATCGGCCGTCCAACCAAAATTCTGCGTTGCTGGTTTATCCACATTATGATCACTCATTTCATTCACAAAAGAACTGTTGATTTGTCCGGTAAGATTTGACACTTGCCCATTATCCAGTTGCATCGAATAATACACCCCGTCCATGTAATAGCTGACCTGCTTTCCGTTAGGAGCAAATACGAGCCTTCCCCCATTGTTTGCATATAGCTTTTCAAAAAGAAGCTTCCGCTGGCCTGTTTTTAAATCAATCAGGTAGACATCAGAATAGCTTTGTCCATCCAGATTTCCGGACAACTCATAACGACTGTTGTCGTAGGCTAACGCATACAGGGATTTAGGCCCAATCACTACATTTCGGGCATTGCTGTCGGCCAACTGCCTGAACTGCTTTGCAGGGAGTTGAAAACTACTCAAAAAGCTAAAGTTTTTATCCCTCATCTCCTGGGTTTGCTGGGCGGACTGTAACCGTCTGTCCTGCCAGTTCCAGATGATCATATCCGGTTTTTCGATGTCTACTTTGGGAGGTTCAGGCTTGTTTTTTGCCGTACTGTCCGTTTTGTTTGCCGCCTTCTCTTCTTTCTTCTGTAAAGTGTTTATTCCGAAAAACAGCACCTGGCCATCTTCCGACCAATAAGGGTTCGCATTCCCGCTAATTCCCATTCCTTTTGGAAAAGCCACATCTTCCACTCCATTATAGCTGATCTTTGAAGTCAGATCTCCGTTGATTTTCTGAATGCCAATTACCGTGTACACCTCATCTTTGTAGAGCTCATTCTTATTCGCTTTTAATACCGCAAAACCTGTTCCCTCATCATTCCATGTAAGTGACTTATAAACCGCTTTATCGTTATCCAGAGAAAAAGTAAGTCCTGTTTTCATATCGCGAATGTAGAGTCCGTTCCCATTTTGTCCGTGAGCATCTACTAAATAAGCCAACACATTTCCTGCTTTATTAAACACATACTCCGTTACACTTCCTAAAAGCACGCGTTTTTTGGTCGTGGTATGAAACAACAGTACATCTGTTCCTTTGGCCGCGTCTTTATCTTTAGGAGCGGTTTCCAATGGCATAAACTGAACTGCCAGCCAGTCTGCCGCTTCACCGGAAAAACCAAAGCCTTTTACTCTTTCAAAAATAGTTTTGTCATTCTTCGAAAGGTCAAGGAGTGTTAATTGATCATAAAGAGGCTTATTCGTTTTACGGGCCGCCTTTGCATCGCTGTCTTTAGCAGACACCTTAAACGCCAAAAACCTGGAATCTCTCGAGAAAACAGGCATATTCGCCGTTGCTCCAATCGGATAGCTATACTGAAGGGTATCAAAAGTTTTCCGAATCTTCAAAGACAAATCCCCTTCCGTAGGACCAGCTGCCCAAGAAATCCACTGCCCATCTGCCGACATTAAATGCCCACGGTTATAATTCCATTTCGAGATATCTTTCCATTGAAGTGCAGGTTTATTATCCTGCGCATTCAGCGCCAAGGACACCGAGCAGGTTGCCGCTAAAAGTAACGTTTTTAATCTGTTCATATAAAGTGATTTATTCGCCTCTAAGTTAAATAAACCGATCGATAAAAAAATGAGTTTAAATTTTTATTCGCAACAATGTTGCTTTTGTGTTTATCGAATGCGTCTTCATCAACTTCTCCTTTTATTTTTTATTTTTGCTTCCTGAGCAACGCATAGAAACGGTTGTTTTGAAGTAAATAACCGTGCTGACGCCCTGTACCAAGAAGATATACTCCATGAAAATCTGGCAAAAAAACATTCAAGTTCATAAAGACATAGAAACTTTCACCGTAGGAAAAGACCGCGAGTTAGATCTCGAAATGGCCGCTTTCGATGTCATAGGTTCATTGGCGCATGTAGAGATGCTGGCCAGCATCGATTTATTAACCCCAGAAGAGCTTCGTACCATTCAATCCGCCCTAAAGCAGATTTATAAAGAAATTGAAGCCGGGGCTTTCACCATCGATCATTCCGTTGAGGATGTACACTCTCAAGTGGAATGGCTACTTACCGAAAGAATTGGCGATGCCGGAAAAAAAATCCACAGCGGTCGGTCTCGGAACGACCAGGTACTGGTCGATCTTAAGCTATATCTGCGCTCCTGCATCCGTGGTCTCGTACAAGATTCAGAAGCGCTTTTTAACACACTCATTACGCTCAGTGATCAGCACAAGGACTTGCTTCTTCCGGGGTATACACATCTACAGATTGCCATGCCTTCTTCTTTCGGCTTATGGTTTGGGGCCTATGCGGAAAGCCTGGTAGATGACATGGAGTTAATGCTCGCTGCTTATCGGATATGCAATAAAAACCCTTTAGGCTCTGCCGCAGGTTACGGATCTTCTTTTCCGCTTAACCGTCAGATGACGACACATCTACTCGGTTTTGACACGCTAAATTACAATGTCGTGTATGCCCAAATGGGCCGTGGAAAAACAGAAAGAATCATGGCTCAGGCGATGTCTTCCATCGCTGCCACTCTTGCAAAGCTGGCCATGGATGTCTGTCTATTCATGAACCAAAACTTTGGGTTTATTCGTTTTCCGGATGAACTAACCACCGGTTCGAGCATCATGCCTCATAAAAAAAATCCCGATGTGTTTGAATTAATTCGTTCACGTTGCAATAAAATACAGGCGCTTCCTAATGAAATTGCCCTGATGACCACTAATCTCCCTTCCGGCTATCACCGCGATCTTCAACTATTGAAAGAAAACCTCTTTCCTGCCATCGAATCGCTCAGCCAGTGCTTAACCATGACTTCGTTTATGCTACAGCATATTTCCATCACTCCTGACATCCTCTCGGATAAAAAATACGATTACCTGTTCAGCGTAGACGTTGTCAATCAATTGGCTCTTAGCGGCATTCCTTTCAGAGAAGCCTATAAAAAAGTGGGAGAAGACATCGCCAACGGGACTTTTATGCCGCTGCGCGAAGTGAAACATACTCACGAAGGAAGCATTGGCAATCTACGCAATGATGCAGTTAAGGAACTTATGCAAAATGTGCTACATCGTTTTTCTTTTGAAGAAATGGACCGGGCAATTGCCTCCTTATTAAAAGAACACTAAGTCCGCAACTGGCGTTGTCTTTGTCAGGGATGTAAAGGCTTTCTTTTTATCGAAAGACCTGTCTCAAAGTCACTCGCAAGAATGCCTCAGTAGGGCTAATTTGTTGCGGCCATTCGAATACAGGAACGACAGATCTAAGGCCCTCATTGGACAAAATTCGGCTTTTTTGCTATCTTTGCCGATGGTTACCAAATACAAGGCTCATGAAAGTATCACAATTAGCAAATACCCTCATCGGGTCGGAAATTATAAAAATAGGGAATGAAGTCAATGAAATGAAAAGAAAGGGGGCTCAAATCGCTAACCTGACCATTGGAGATTTTGACCCTTCCATTTTTCCTATCCCTGAAATCTTGGAAAAATCAATTGTGGATGCCTACCACCAGGGACATACCAACTACCCTCCGGCTGAAGGGATTCTTTCACTGAGAGAGCAGGTGAGTACTTTTCTCGCCAATACCTATCAACTGAACTATGAATCCAGTCAAATTCTTATTGCAGGAGGATCCCGTCCCTTAATTTATGCGACTTACCTGGCCCTGGTAGACCCGGGAGATAAAGTTCTATACCCCGCCCCTTCCTGGAACAACAATCATTATTGCCACCTTTCATCTGCCGAGGGCGTGGCAATTGAAACTTCGGTAGAGCAGCATTTTATGCCAACTGCCGACCAGCTAAAACCACACCTGAAAGGCGCCACCTTATTGGCCCTCTGTTCTCCGCTTAACCCCACAGGAACCATGTTTTCTGAAAGTCAGTTAAAGGAAATTGCAACTCTGGTATTGGAAGAGAACAAAAGCCGAGAGGCAGACGAGAAACCATTGTATATTCTATATGACCAGATTTATTCTCTCTTGACCTTTGGAAAAACGCATGTCGATCCGGTTACGCTATGTCCAGAATTAAGTGACTACGTGATTTACATCGATGGGATTTCGAAATGTCTCGCCGCTACCGGTGTACGTGTCGGATGGGCGTTTGGGCCAGCGCTGGTCATGAACAAAATGAAGGCAATATTGGGCCATGTGGGAGCATGGGCTCCAAAAGCTGAGCAGACTGCTGTGGCCGACTTTTTTCAACAAACTACCGCTTTAGAGTCTTTTTTAGCGTCTTTTAAGCTACAAATCCAAGCTAGCCTGGACGAATTGTATCAGGGCTTTCAGTCATTAAAATCAGCAGGCTTTCTGGTAGATGCGGTGGAACCTATGGGAGCGATCTATCTGACTTTAAAAATTGATTATATCGGGAAACAAACCCCAACGGGAGAGGTTCTACGCAACAGTGCCGATGTAAACTTCTACCTCATCAGAGAGGCGCAAGTGGCATTGGTTCCTTTCTCTGCTTTCGGAAACGGAGAAGAAATGCCTTGGTTCAGAGCGTCTATTGGTGGCTGCTCTCTTCAGGACATTCAACAAATGCTCCCAAGAATTAAAGCTGCTTTAAGTCAACTGCAATAACCGGGCTTCTGTTTGCCTGTTAGCTAACTTCCCGAATAGCGCGTTTATTTAAATTCGCTGGTCCTATAGAATTGGATATCCGGGTAGTCGCGCATGGTCATATTGATCATAAACTCATTGTCTGCCAGGTACACCGGATTTCCTTCTTTATCTGTGCCGATATGTTGTTGCTTACGTTTTAAAAACTCAGCAAGTTTTACTTTATCGGTCGAGTTGACCCAGCTGGAACGACTGTAGCTCAGCGTTCTAAAACGACATTTAGCTCCATACTCATGCTCCAGTCTGAAATTAATCACTTCAAATTGAAGCTCTCCGACGGCTCCGATTACCTTTCTGTTTCCCGGCTGCATCACAAATAATTGAGCAACCCCCTCATCCGTCAACTGTTCAATTCCTTTTTCCAGTTGTTTTGTACGCATAGGGTCCGTGTTTTCCACCTCTTTAAAAATAGACGGAGAGAAGCTGGGAATGCCTTTAAAATGTAGTTTTTCGCCTTCTGTCAGGGTATCTCCGATTTTAAAATTTCCACTGTCATATAGCCCTACCACGTCTCCGGGCCAAGCTTCCTCGACAATGCTTTTCTCATTTGCCATAAAATCCATGGGATTAGCAAACTTCAGTTTTTTATCCTGCCGGGTGTGGTAATAGAACTTATTTCGTTCAAATTTCCCGGAACAAATGCGAAGAAAAGCGATGCGATCACGGTGTTTCGGATCAAGATTCGCATGGATTTTAAAGACAAACCCACTGAAATTTTTCTCTTCCACTTTAACGTCCCGCTCCTCTGCTTCTCTCTGTTTCGGACTTGGAGCGATTTCGATAAATGTATCCAACAGCTCCTTTATACCAAAGTTATTGATTGCACTCCCAAAAAAGACAGGGGCGAGCAAGCCTTCCTTATATAAGGATTTATCAAACTCACCATAAATCCCGCCAACCAGCTCTACCTCTTCTTTGAGGTTTCTTATTTCTGTATCTTTTAAATAATCAGTAAGCGCCTCATCATCCAAATCATTCACGGCCACCACCGAATCGGTCACTTTCATCTTGTCTGAGTTAAATAGATTCAGATGCTGATTAAACACACTGTAAACCCCTTTAAACGTATGTCCCTGTCCTATAGGCCAACTGAGGGGGCACAGGCTGATATGTAGCTTCTTTTCAACTTCATCCAACAGGTCGAATGTCTCCTTTCCTTCCCGATCCATCTTATTTATGAAAATGATCACCGGAGTGTTTCTCATGCGACAGACAGACATGAGCTTTTCCGTTTGTTCCTCCACTCCTTTCACACAATCGATTACCAGAATTACACTATCCACAGCCGAAAGAGTTCGGTAAGTATCTTCGGCAAAATCCTTATGTCCGGGGGTATCAAGAATATTGATTCGTTTCCCGCTATATTCAAAGCCCATTACGGAAGTCGCTACCGATATTCCTCTTTGCTTTTCTATTTCCATGAAATCGGAGGTGCTGCTTTGATTTGCTTTATTTCTTTTAACCGCACCGGCTGTATTGATCGCTCCGCCAAACAGAAGGAATTTCTCTGTCAATGTGGTTTTCCCTGCATCGGGGTGACTGATGATCGCAAAAGTCTTTCTTTTTTCTATTTCAGGATGAAGCATTGAATGTATGAACTTAAGGTTGGAAGTGGAGCAAGTATACCGACTCGGGGCTGCTATAAAAAGCCAATGGTGGGTATAATGAAAATCGATTTGCTCATGGGTGGCAAAGATACAATTTTTAGCAACACCCTGAAAATCCATTCACAAAGAAGCCGGCAATTGCCGGCTTCTTTGTGAATTATCCCCTTCCGGGTCTTCCGCTACTACCCTCTCGACTTCTTCCTTCACTCGAATTGCTTCGCTGCGGCGGACTTTGTTGCACTCTTTGTTCTCTGGCTCTTTCGGTTCTTTGTACCTGCGGAGCCCGCTCTCTTTCTGTACGGGATTCCATTCGCTGAGGAGACCTTTCCTGGCGTGGCGCTTGGCTTCTGTCAGGAGTCACCATTACGCGTTCTGCTTGCCGAGGTCTTTCACTTCCTTCTGAGCGCACGGGAGGGTATCCCCTAGACTCTGCAGCCCGCGCTTCATTTCTGCCAGCGGAAGGGATACTTACTTCATCGCGCTGTGGAGCTCTGGAAGGTCTTACGTCTATATTCTGCCGAACCACGTCTCCTCTTCCTGCATTCACTTCACTTCTGCCGGCCGATGGGATACTCACTTCATCCCTTTGCCCCGCTCTCGAAGGTCGAGCATCCATGTTTTGACGCATGACATCTCCTCTTCCGGTATTCACCTCATTTCTACTATTGCCCGAAACACGAACTTCCTCTCCTCTTGGAGGTCGTGTATTATTCATCGAAGAACGTCCTTCTACATAACCCCTGTTTACACTTCCATTGACTGCGGTTCGTGGAGCGGCTGTGGCGTTTGACGAATGCGAGCGGTCAGGACGTGGACTATATATATTTACTTGATTATTGACAATTCTACTCGCTCCCGGACGGTGACTTGGCTGAATATCATATACTCTTACCTGTTGACGCGTGTGCCGTCTAATGTCATCCGCTCTTGGGCCTATATAATAGGTCCGGTTATTTCTGACATATGTATTCTGAATGATTACCGTTTTTTGAATATAAATTCTGTTACGGGAATGGTAATACCTTGGATAGCTGCTGTAATAGATGTGGGTATAGGGGACAAAGTTCCAGCACATATCGGGAACCCGGTAACCTCCCCGCCCAATGTTTATTCCGATACTTATACTCGGACCTAAGGGAGCCCAGCCATAATAACCACCTCCGCTTCTCCAGCTAACCCATGCAGGCCCCCAAACGGTATCAGGAATCCAAATCCATTGATTGTAACGATTATACATCCATCTTCCATAATGGAAAGGAGCCCAGCCCCATTCATAGTTGGAAACCCAGGTATTTCCATACTCGGTCATCACCCATCTTCCATTGGTATAGTAGGGCCTGAATTCATCCTGATCAACATCGGGACGCCAAACATAGCCGTATTGGGGGTCATTGATCCAGGTACCATACGGAGAGAGTTCATCGTAAAAGGTTTGCAATGAGACCTCCTCTTGTTGCGCTTTTGCTTTTTCAGTGGTTCCGGCGAAGAAAAGCAGGAGAGCCAGCGCAATTGCCGGTAATTTCATCATGGTTTTCATTGTGTGTGGTTTTAAGTTTAAAATTTTACCTAACATTTTTTCTATTGCAAGAAGAGCTCCACCCTTTAAAAATTACCCGCTAAAGGAGTACATTCCTTCTTTTTTAACAGAAATCTTACATTATGTACCAGATTGTCTCTATTTTAGTTCCTTTAAACTGTGTGTAAAAAAAGGCAGTCAGAACTAAATTTGCTACATCCGGGGATGTTTCAGAATTTATAGCAAGCATCCGTGAAATTTATAACATAAAAACAAAGCATGTCGAAAGGTTCTCTTTATTTAATTCCGGTCCCGCTGGCTCCTGAAGCAGCCTCTCTGTCTTTTAGCCATTACAGTTCTTCGTTGATTAATCAACTGAAAACCTACATTGTAGAGAACGAAAAAACAGCCAGGAAATTTTTAAAAGAAGCGGGTTTGGTTACTCCTCAAAGCGCTTTGGTGCTACATGATTATGGGAAACACCAGCGTTCAGGAGACATTTCGTCCTTTTTTAGTGAGTTGATGAAGGGAGAAGATGTCGGTCTGATGAGCGAAGCTGGATGTCCGGGGATTGCCGACCCTGGCGCAGACATTGTTGCCGAAGCCCATCGGCGAAAAATCCGTGTCATTCCTCTTCCGGGCCCCAACTCAATGATCCAGGCACTGATGAGCTCCGGGCTGAATGGCCAAAGCTTTGCCTTTCACGGATACCTGCCCATTGATAAAGCAGACCGAAGCCGTCGATTAAAAGAGCTTGAAAACCTGTCCGGCAAATACCATCAGACCCAATTGTTCATGGAAACGCCCTTTCGAAACAATGCGTTACTGGACGACCTGCTAAAAACATTACTGCCCGCTACGCGATTATGCATTGCTGCCCAAATTAACAGTCAGGAGGAGTATATTCACACGCATACCATTGCCGAATGGCGAAAAATCACTGTTGACCTCCACAAAAAACCGGTCGTCTTTCTTCTGTTAAAATAGCCTTATCGATACATGTTTTTCTGCTCAATAAAGTGCTGAACAGCTTCAGGAACAAAAAAACGAATGTCTCTTCCTTCTTTAATGGCCTTTCGGATAAAGGTCGAAGAGATTTCCATTACGGGGGTATTGGTAACGTTTATGGAGGGATGATCCCGCCAGTTTTCTATAGCTGCACCGGGTCTGGGGTAAACATACACCGGATAATCGCGAAGAAGTAGCTCGTGGTTTTTCCACTTGTGAAGAGAAGTAAGGTTGTCTGCCCCCATGATCAAAGCAAATCGTTTATCGGGGTATTTTTCCTTCATATACGTCAGTGTATCTATCGTATAAGAAGGCTGAGGAAGTTGAAACTCGATGTCGGAAGCCCGAAGTTTTGGCGCATTTTCAATGGCCAATTGTACCATCTCCAGACGATCATACATGTTGGCCAAGCCGCTTTTAGATTTCAACGGATTGTGGGGGGAAACGACCAACCACACTTCCTTAAGGCCGTTAAGTTGAGCCATGTAATTCGCAATGATCAAATGTCCCACATGAATAGGGTTAAATGATCCGAAGAATAGTCCGGTCAATTCGGTTGGCTGAGCAGTTTGCATTGATTTTTTTCCTTATAAACAGCTGAATTACCCATTGATAAATTCGCCCACCAACTTTTCTGCTTCCTGGCAGGCTGCTTTTAAATCGTGATTTTTTAAAATTACATCAAATTTATCCGCATAAAGCAACTCCTTTTCGGCCTTTATAAAGCGCTCCTGCAATTTCTCCTCACTATCCGTTCCTCTTCCTATCAGTCTCTCTTTCAACACCTCTAATGAAGGAGGCTGTACAAATATGGCCAGCGCCTGTTCTTCATACTTTCGTTTAAGACGCAGTCCGCCTTCCACATCAATGTCAAAGATCACGTGTTTTCCCGATTGCCAGATCCGTTCAATTTCGGCCCTTAAGGTCCCGTAAAAGGTTCCTGAATACACCTCCTCAAACTCTACGAATTCCTGTCGGGCTACTTTATGCAAAAACTCTTCTTTCGAAATAAAATAGTAGTCATTCTCATGTTTTTCATTGCCCCGAAGTTCACGGGTAGTGGCCGAAATGGAAAAGCTAAGAGATGGAAATACGGTTAAAAGGTGTTTTACAATGGTCGTTTTCCCTGCGCCAGATGGCGCAGAAAAGATAATTAGTTTTCCCTGCATATCATTGATTGTCCTTGGGGCACCCTATAGGACATTTAATAGTTGTTCTTTAATTTTTTCTAACTCTTCTTTCATGCCCACCACCAGTTGTTGGATCTGTGCATCATTGGCTTTGGCACCCATGGTATTGATTTCCCTTCCGATTTCCTGAGAAATAAAGCCTAACTTTTTCCCATTGGCATCTTTCTGTTGAAGTGTTTCTATAAAATAATCACAATGACTCTTTAACCGGGTTTGCTCTTCCGTAATATCCAATTTATCAATATAATAGATGAGTTCCTGTTCAAACCTGTTTTGATCAACATTTACTTTTCCAGAAACCTCTTCCAGGTATTGAAATAAACGTGTACGAATTTGGGGAATGCGAAGAGGCGCCAGTTCCTCTACTTTGGCAAAATAGGAAAGAATATTTTTAATCCGTAACTCCAGATCGGCCTTTAGAACCGCTCCTTCATCTTTTCTGAACCGGTTAAACGCCGCTAAAGCTTCTTGCAGCGTGAGCTCTAACAATCCCCATTCTTCCTCATTGGCCTCCTCTTCTGCATAACTGATTACTTCGGGCATGTTAAGTGCCGCCTGAAAAAGATTAGCCCCTTTGGCCTGTAAGGAATCTGATATTGCCTGTAACTGAAGATAATAACCGGACAATAGAGTTGCATTAATGGCAGCTGCCTTCTGGGTATCCCCATTTCGGTCAATGGAAATAGTCAGTGCTACTTTTCCTCGCTCAATCTCTCTGTTGCAACTGTTTCGAATGAAGTGCTCCTTATCCGAATAGGCCCGAGGTAATTTCAGGTTTAACTCCAGAAATTTTGCGTTTAAGGACTTGATTTCAACAGAAATTTTGACATTTTCACGATCTGTGACTGCCAGACCAAATCCGGTCATCGATTTTATCATGTGCAAAGATATAATTTTAATACCAAAGCTTCGCCTTCCTTTTTTCGATGTTTAAAAGGGCGATTCCTATAATTAACTGTAAATTAATAAAAGATTATGTAACAAATCCACTTGTTACATGTCCAATAATTATAAGGAGACCATCAGTATGTTAATTACCACCACGAATACCGTAGAAGGAAAAAGAATTGTCAAATACATCGGGCTTGTCACAGGTGAAACAATTATCGGAGCAAATATCTTCAAAGATATTTTTGCCGGATTGAGAGATATTGTGGGAGGACGCTCCGGCTCTTACGAACAAGTATTAAGAGAAGGTAAAAACACCGCAGTTAATGAAATGCAACAATATGCTGCAGCAATGGGCGCCAACGCCATTATCGGGGTAGACTTGGATTACGAAACCGTTGGAAGCGGCGGCAGTATGCTAATGGTTACCGCCAGCGGAACAGCCGTCATCCTGGAGGATTAAGACTGTTCCACTAAATTATTTTTATAAGGAAAGGATTTCTACCAGCCTCAGCCAGGCAGGACTCACTTCCTGGGCATCAATGTGTTTAATGGCTTGTGAAAAAGGTGTAAAAACGATCTCCCGGTTAACCTGTCCGACCATTACCCCCGTTTTCCCTAAAAGAAGTCCTTCTACGGCTGCCACTCCAAAGCGACTGGCAAGCACGCGATCCATGCAGGTGGGCTTCCCCCCCCGCTGAATATGTCCTAAGACAGAAATGCGAATGTCTGCCTGCGGAAACTCCTCTTTGAGGGCTTCTCCTACCACATAAGCTCCTCCTGCTTCATCGCCCTCCGCTACCACTATGATTTTGGATGCTTTATCTTTTCTTCCTGTCGAAATGCGGTGAATGAGATCTTTCACCCCAAAACGGGCCTCCGGAATAAGAATGGCTTCCGCGCCTACCCCAATTCCACTTCGAAGAGCAATGAGTCCTGAATCCCTTCCCATGACTTCCACAATGAACAAGCGATCGTGTGATTCTGCTGTATCCCGGATCTTATCAACGGCATTCACCACCGTGTTGATCGCCGTATCGTAGCCAATGGTAAAATCTGTCCCTGCCAGATCGTTATCGATTGTGCCAGGCAATCCAATGACAGGGAAATTATAGGCTTTTGCGAAGACATCTGCTCCCGTAAAGGTGCCATCTCCTCCAATGACAATGAGCGCATCCACTCCGTTTTCTTTCAATTGCCGGGAAGCCTCTTCTCGACCCTCTTCTGATTTGAAAGCTTCACACCTAGCCGTCTTGAGCATGGTTCCTCCCCGCTGAATGATGTTCGCAACAGACTTTCCGTCCATAGGGAAGAAATCTCCCTGAATCAATCCTTCATAGCCTCTTCGAATACCGGTTACCTGCAAATTAAAATACAAACTCGCTCTTACCACAGCTCTAATTGCGGCGTTCATCCCCGGCGAATCTCCCCCTGAGGTTAACACCCCTATATTTTTAATGTTACTCATTGCTCTTTTTCTTCTCAAATTCTTCCAAGCCCTTATCCAGATAGGCCAGGTATTTATCAATATTAAATTCTACACCGATCGGTGGTGAAACCAACTCATCCCCATTCGTATCCAACAACACGTAATACGGTTGGGCAACTGTATTAAAGCGGGTGGCTTGTAAATGTTGAAACTTCAAGCCAATTGTATTTACTTTCCGGTTATTCAGCATTTGCGACGTAAAATGTTCTTCTTCGGGAAGTTTTGTTTTATCATCGGTATATAATGAAACAACGATATAATCCTCTTTCAATCGTTTAAGTACTCTTGGGTCGGACCATACACGGGCTTCCATTTCCCTGCAATTTACACAGCCGTGCCCCGTAAAGTCAAGAAACAAGGGTTTCTTCACTTCCTTCGAATAAGCTAAGGCTTCGTCGTAGTCAAAAAAACCATCTATCTGGTGTGGAATATGAAGAAAATCACTGTATTTCCTTTTCGTTGACCTTTCTGCCTCTGCAGAAACAGGTCCGTACTGCCCCGGAGTAATCACAAAGTCCTGGGTAGCAAGCGGGGGAACCAATGCACTAACGGCCTTCAGGGGAGCTCCCCAAAGACCCGGCACCAGGTAAACCGCAAAGGTAAAGCAGGCCACTGCAACAAAGAAACGAGGTACTGAAACATAAGCCAGATCGCTATCGTGTGCAAATTTGATTTTGCCCAAAAGGTAAACTCCTAATAAAATGGCTAGCACAATCCATATCCCCAGAAAAACTTCCCTATCGAGAATTCCCCAATGATAAGCCAGATCCGCAGTAGACAAGAATTTTAAAGACAGGCCCAATTCCAGAAACCCAAGAACCACCTTTACAGAGTTGAGCCAGCCACCTGACTTTGGCAAACCGGTCATGAGACTGGGAAAAATAGCAAACATGGTAAAGATAATGGCCAGCGATAGGGAGAATCCGAACATGACAACGATCGGTGTAAGCAGATCCGTGTTAATGGCCACAAGTGATGTACCGATGAGTGGTCCGGTACAGGAGAAAGAAACTACGGCAAGCGTTGCCGCCATGAAAAAGATGCCTCCAAAACCTTGTGAATCTGACTTTGCATCCAGCTTATTTACAATCGAGCTGGGCAGCGTAATTTCGAAAGCTCCAAGAAAAGAAACACCGAAAATGACCAGAATTAGGAAAATGAAAATATTAAAAAACCCATCTGTAGATAGTTCGTTGAGCGCAGACGCCCCCCAAATAAGGGTAATGATTACGCCCAAGCCGACATAGATGACAATGATTGACAAGCCATAAATAATCGCGCTTCTTATCCCCGCTTTCCTGCTTCCACCTCTCTTGGTAAAGAAACCCACCGTTAAAGGCACCATTGGAAAGATACAGGGCAGGAAAAAGGCTGCCAAGCCCGCCATCATCCCCAGAGCAAAGGTTACCCATAAAGAATTGCTCTCTGCCCCACCGTCATTGCCGGATGTCCCCACCATCGCCGTATCGGCCTTCAATTCCTGATTGGCGAGACTGTCTTCTGCAGATCCCATGGTCGTAAAGTCGAGGTCGTCAGGAATCTCACTGACCGTCGTATCGGCTTCCTGAAAAAGCGCAAAACTATTCTCAGGTAAAAAAATGGTGAAAAAACAAAGTAATGCGATTAAATAAAAGATTCTTTTCATTCCTAAGATTTAAAGGTCGTGAAATTAGTGATAATTTTTGTTTATTACAGCCGAAAGAGTGGATTATTCGCCGGATTTGACGCTCATTTTATAGAAGCTTATGGATCGCTTTAACCAAGCTCGTACTAAAAGGTTTTAATAAAAAAGCGCGCCACTCAAGGAGGGCACGCTTCTTATTTAACCATTGGTAATTAATTCTTTATTTAACCGGGATACTAAACTCCACGTCGGTGGGAGGCAAACATGTGGTTTCATTACATACCATGTACTCCACTTTTCCCTTAACGGCCGTCGCTCCTTTATTCAGCTTCACCTTCTGTTGGAAAATCACTTCCTTTTCGAAGTACTGCACATCCATTTTAAAAACTTTTTCATATTTGCTTTTTGGTTTAGGCTCAATGGTTTTGCCTACCAGCGTATACTCTTTTGACGGGCTGAAGCTAAAAATGGTTTTATTCGGACCTCCGGGTTTTAAGTCCTGTGAATAAATGTGCCATGATTCATCAATCGTTGCTTTGATGTACACAATCGCTTCATTGTTATTTAATTTTTTGGCGGTATAGGCCCACGTCACCGGATTCTCCAGCTGCGCAAACGCGCCGACTGTGCTAAAAAATAGAAATGCTAAAATTAAGGTCGCTCTTTTCATTTATAAATGGTTTAAAAATTGGATTTCTTTAAAATTAAACTCTGACAAAAAACCTTCTCGATTCACATATAGTTGTCCTGAGTCGGCCACTCCTGTAATTACTCCTTCAAAAACCTCGCCATTTGATTCAAACCAGGCGATTTCTCCATACCTATACAATCTTTCGATGTAATTTTCTTTCAGCAGCCGATAGGTCCTTGAATTAAGCTGGATATAGGTTTTTTCTATATGACTACAAATCTCTGCCAATAGATTAATTAAAGAGACATCTTTTTGTAAAATTTGGATCATAGAAATGGCTTTTTCTGTCAGATCTTCACGAAACACTCGTTGATTTACATTGATTCCTACGCCAATAACGGAGGTTTTGAGGTGGCTTCCTGCCACCGTATTTTCAATCAATACCCCGCCCAGTTTCTTATCTTTATAGTAAATATCATTCGGCCATTTGATGAACACCCCTTCTCCTAAAAAGGAGCCTAATGCTTCATTTAATCCAATACTGATGGCCATATTGAGCAAAAACTGGCGATGTAAAGAAAGAAAACTCGGTTTCAAAAACACACTGAAAGTAAGATTCTTTCCTGGTTCGGTCAGCCATTTCGCCGATTGTTGACCCCTGCCGGCAAATTGGTCTTCTGCCATTATTACAGTCCCTTCAGGTACTGGCTCGGAATTTGACAATAAACTCTTTAAAAAGTTATTTGTAGAATCGACTGTTGCTAATGTGATAAGATTTTGACCAACAAATAGTGTTGAAAAAGTATTATTTTGCAAGTGTTGATTATATTTGTTGATGATCAAAATTAAAAAATTTTAATGGTAAAAAAGAAAAACGTCAACCTTTCCACCTACCTTTCCGAAGTCGCAATCCAGGGAATTCAGGAAAAAAAGGGGAATGATATCGTACGTTTAGATCTCAGAAACCTACACAGTGCCGTTTCTGATTATTTTATAATTTGTCATGCCGACTCTTCTGTTCAAGTAAAAGCCATTGCCGACAGTGTAGAAGAGGAGATTCATAAACTGACCCAGCAACACCCCTGGAGAAAAGAGGGCTTTGAGCATGCAGAATGGGTTATCCTGGATTATTTAGACATCGTTGTTCATATCTTCAGAACAGAAAAACGTGATTTCTATGGCATTGAAGATTTATGGGGGGATGCAGAATCAACCACCTATAAAAGTGCCTGAGTTAATTTACCTTACACATTGAAACTTAAGATGAAAGAAGACAAAAATACATACAATAAATCGGACAAACCTCAGCGTCGAATGCCCAATATCCCTAAGAAGCCTCAAAAAGGAGGGACTAAATTTAATATCTTCTGGGTTTATGCAGCGATCATTCTCGCTCTGCTTACCTTTTTTATGATGAACTCGGATAACATCCGGGAAGTAAATTACGCCACCTTTGAAAAGGAAATGCTGATTCCGGGTGATGTGGAAAAGATCGTTTCTTACAAAGCAGATGAAATAGCCCGAGCCGATGTTTATATCAAGGAATCAAAATTGAATGATCCTAAATATAAAAAATACATCCCTCAAAATTCTTTTAACAATACAACTTCGAGGGGGCCGCTGGTATATTTTAATGCCAACTCCTTAGATGACATCAGTAAACAATTAAAGGAATCGCAGGAAAACCTTCCTGAGGGAAGAGTTCCAATTAAAGCACAACCCGTTTCTAAGTCCAATGCATGGGCGAGTGCCTTAATTTCCATTATTCTTCCTATCATGCTTTTCGTTGCGCTCTGGATTTTTATGATGCGGAGGATGTCCGGCGGCGGCGGCGGTGGAGGTGGGCAGATTTTCAGCATTGGAAAATCGAAAGCCACCCTGTTTGACAAAGAAAGTCAGGTGACCATTACTTTCAACGATGTAGCCGGGCTGGAAGAAGCGAAACAAGAAGTAATGGAAATCGTTGATTTCCTTAAAAACCCAAAAAAATACACTAATCTTGGGGGTAAAATTCCAAAAGGAGCTTTACTTGTAGGCTCTCCAGGTACCGGAAAAACCCTTTTAGCGAAAGCAGTGGCTGGTGAGGCGCAAGTACCTTTTTTCTCCCTTTCAGGGTCTGATTTCGTAGAAATGTTTGTAGGTGTAGGTGCTTCTCGTGTAAGAGACCTGTTTAAACAAGCCAAAGACAAAGCTCCCTGCATTATCTTTATCGATGAAGTTGATGCGATTGGGCGTGCTCGCGGTAAAAACAGCATGATGGGAGGGAACGACGAAAGAGAAAATACATTGAATCAGCTTTTAGTGGAGATGGATGGCTTCGGAACCGACTCGGGGATTATCATTCTCGCAGCAACAAACCGACCAGATGTACTTGATTCAGCGCTGATGCGCCCCGGACGATTTGATCGCCAGATTTCGATTGATAAACCGGACCTTACCGGCAGAGAACAGATCTTCAAAGTACACCTCAAGCCTATCAAAACCACCGAAGAGGTCGATGCGAAAAAGCTATCCGCGCAAACACCAGGCTTTGCAGGTGCCGAAATTGCCAATGTCTGTAACGAAGCTGCACTGATTGCTGCGCGGAGAAATAAAACACAAGTGGATATGCAGGATTTTCAGGATGCCATTGACCGGGTTATCGGGGGACTTGAAAAGAAAAATAAAATCATCTCTCCCGAAGAGAAACGAATTGTTGCTTATCATGAGGCCGGTCATGCCATTGCCGGATGGTTCCTAGAGCATGCAGACCCTTTGGTAAAAGTTTCAATTGTCCCTCGTGGAGTTGCGGCCCTTGGATATGCCCAATACCTGCCGAAAGAACAGTTCCTGTATACGACAGAACAGCTGACAGATGGAATGTGTATGACCATGGGAGGAAGAGTGGCTGAAGATATCATTTTCGGAAAAATTTCCACAGGCGCTCAAAATGACCTTGAGCGCATCACAAAATTGTCTTATGCCATGGTCACCATCTATGGAATGAACAACAACGTAGGAAATGTCTCTTTCCACGACCCACATAATGAGTACAATTTCAGTAAGCCTTATTCGGATAAAACAGCCGAATTAATCGATCATGAGGTCAGAACTTTAATTAGTAATGTGTATGACCGTACAAAGGCGTTGCTTCTTGAAAAACGTGAAGGGCTTGTGAAGTTGGCAGAAAAACTTATTGAAAAAGAAATTCTTTATCAGGCCGACCTGGAAGAGATTTTAGGAAAACGTCCTTTCGACACTCGGACAACATATGACGAGTTTGTGAATGGGACCGGCGATCAAAAACCTGCAGCACAAGGACTTGTACATGATGGCGTAGGAGACAGTTCCGATTCTTCCAGCAACTCCTCCCAGCCCTTAACAGAGGAAGAAAAATAGGATTTATTCTTATGCGTTTTGCTTACAGCAGGCCTCGATTTCGTAGCCTGCTGTTTTTTTTGCAATTTTGTCCTCCCGGGTATGAAAGAAAATACTTCTTCAAAAGAACAAATGCTAAAAAAAATAAGGAAAGCTCTGCTGGAAAAGCGAGAGCACCCTTATCCTCATCTGGAGGAAGGCCCCCTTTATAAGGAAAATGAGGAGGAGCTGGAAGTTCTTTTCGCAGAGCAACTCACTGCAGTTGCCGGAAACTTCATTTATTGTGAGAATGGGGTTGACTTCATTGAAAACATGCTGTTGTTGGCAGAAAAGTTCAAATGGCGTAAAATTTACTGCTGGGAAAAGGAGCTTCAAGAATTATTAAAACATTATGAGTTTCCTTTCTACCAATCGGACAAAGATTTTGACCAGGCCGAAGTAGGCATTACACTTTGTGAGGCATTGATTGCCAGAAACGGATCAGTGATGGTCAGTAATCACCAGGCCGCCGGGCGCCGGCTTAGTGTGTATCCTCCCTACCACATCATTATCGCCAGAACCGGACAACTGGTCTTAGACCTTAGAGATGCTTTCCTGCTCCTTAAAACACGCTATGGATACCAGATTCCCTCCATGATCAGTACAATTACCGGCCCCAGCAGAACGGCGGACATTGAGAAAACCCTGGTCTTAGGAGCGCATGGACCTAAAGAATTATTTGTTTTTTTGATTGATGATTTCTCATAATTGTTTGGGTAGTAAAATAATTATTCTATTTTTATACTAAATACTATATTGGTATCTAGTTTAACCCTCAATTATGGCATCAATTTATTCGGTAATTACAGGCACGGGGAGTTACATTCCTGACGAAATTATTCCGGGATCTCACTTTATGAATTCCTCCTTCTTTGATAATGATTTAAAGATCGACAAGGAGAATCAAGAGATCATCGATAAATTTAGTGAAATCACGGAAATTATCGAAAGAAGATATGCGAATTGTTCGATGGTAAATAGTGATATCGCTGTGATTGCTGCGCAAAGAGCCATTGACGATGCCAGCATTGATAAAGAGACTCTGGGAGCAATTATTTTTTGCCATAATTTCGGTGACGTGAAGGCCGGTTCCAATCGGATGGACATTCTTCCCGCCTTGGCCGCAAAAGTGAAGCAACAGTTAAAAATTAACAATCCTGATTGCATCGCCTACGATCTGATCTTCGGGTGTCCCGGCTGGGTGCAGGGTGCCATTCATGCCAATTACCTGATCAAAAGTGGCGATGCCCAACGGGTATTAGTAATAGGAGCCGAAACGTTATCCCGCATCATTGACCCTCATGATAGAGACAGTATGATCTTTTCCGATGGCGCTGGTGCCGCTTTGTTTGAAGCCAGAGAATCGGAAAGTCCTTGTGGAATATTGGCCTATAAAACACAAACTTATGCGGTGGATTATGCCAATCTCCTCGTGATGGGGGCGAGCAATAATCCCGAAGCCAGAAACGGAAATACCTACCTAAAAATGAATGGGCGTAAACTTTACGAGTTCGCCGTGGTGCATGTTCCTCAGGTTGTAAAGAAGGCACTGGACAGCTCTGGAATTCCTCTTGAAAAAATCAAAATGGTTTTTATCCATCAGGCAAATGGCAAGATGGATCATGCCATCATGAAACGATTGTTCAAGCTCTACCAGCTCAATGAAGTGCCGGAGAACTTAGTCCCCATGACCATCTCCTGGCTAGGAAACAGCTCTGTAGCCACTATTCCGACATTGCTGGACTTAGTTCTAAACAATGAAGTAAAAGGATATCGTGTTCAGCCCGGGGATCATACCCTGTTTGTGTCTGTGGGAGCAGGAATGCATATCAATGCGTTTGTTTACAAATTCTAAGAATCCATCTACGACCTGCCTATCCGCTTCAAGCCCTGTTTCGCTTCATATTCGATGCTTGCTTCGAATTCGTGATTCTTCATTTGGATCGCCAGCTGATAGAAAGTAGCCGCCAGGTCAAAATTTTTGCGTGCCTCATAAATTCGGGCAGACCAGACTGCCGCCTTTGCGGCAAAGTAAAAAGTGGTCGATCTTCCTTTTTCGATGGTCTCCTTATATAAAAGAAGGGCTTCATTTTCCCGGTTAAGCTCTTCGAGAATTCGTGCCTTGCGGTAACTATATTCGATCCGGTCTCTGGTTACCTGTAAACTTTCTTCCCTCAGAGACTGAATGGTCTGCAGGGCCTGATCCAGGTATTTCCCGTCTGAAAGCAAACGAGCAGTCAACAGCCACTTATTAGGCAAAGGATTGTCGGCTTCGGCCAGGGCTTGTTTATCCCGATCGTGATAGGTATGCCCTTCCGATTTTACCCTCTTCATATAAGACGCCGCTTTTGACTCATCTCCTTGCAACAGGGCCATCCAGGCTAAATGGAGGTAAACATCTTTTAGGTAGTTGACTCCCTTATTTTGTTGGAGGAAGCGCTCAAAATGGGTCGTCGCCCCAACATCCAGTTTATTCAATTTTGCGCGGCCCAACAGGTACTCGAGAAAAGGAAAGGCTTGAAATTCGCTTCCTTTGGGACGTTGGTTTATAATCTGAATCGTTTCCTCATTAAATCCGTTTCTAAATGCAGCATAGGAAAGCAAATAGGTCTTCATCAGGCTTCCCGTTTCAAAACGATGGGTGTATTTTAACACTTTGGCGTATGCATGCGGGCTTTTAACCACATCGGTTAAAACAAAGGAATAGTAGAAAATAACTTCTTCGTAAAAGGGCTCAAAAGTAGATTTCGGCAGGTTTTCGGCTAATCCATGAAGGTAATTCAGGCCCGTTTCTGTATCTCCCTTTAATCCGAAAGTGTTCAATATGGTTCTCAAAATGCCATCAGGAACAGCTCCAATCAGTGTTTGAATTATGCCTAAGCCCTTTTTGTTTAACTGAAAAGACGGAAACTTCTGAAAGTTCTGTTTAAAAAGCTGATTTGCCTTGCTCAGCTCCCTTGCTGAATGGTAATAGGCTCCGAATCGGCCTCTTAAAAGTGCCCATTGCAGATTGACTTCCGCTTGCGCATAGAGGTAATAGGGAGAGGACTTATCCCCTCTTGCCAACTCGTCCAAGCGTCTGTTTTTGTTGGCTGATAATCGCTCAAACTCTTGCTTATTATCTGAGCTTAATAAGTAGAAATAATCGACATAGTTTTCCAACAAAGGAATAAATGCATTTCCGGGTCTGCTCTTTTTTTCCTGCGCGATAAGCTGTCTGGCCGCATTTAGTTTTAAATTAAGGGTGAGCTGGTAAGCTTTCTGGCAATTGGCGTTAAAATCAAAAGTTGCTTTCACCGCTGTTGAACCGCTGAAAAAAACCAGGAAGAAGAAAAAAACCATCTTTCCCGATCTCCTTCGTTCTATGTGATTTCCTTTTCTATCCTTCGTGGCCCTTTCTTCATTCATTCTTTTCTCTTTCTTCCTATTACGTATATTTTCTTCTTCCGCCCTTAAGTGGCTGGATGGTCCTGTTTCCGGCCAGAGGTCTTCCACTGTTCAATAAATTTGTCAAAATCCACAATACATAGGGGATCCATTTCGAAGACCCCTGCAATCTGCCTTAGGCGCTCTGGTTTAATATGAATTTGATTTCTCTCTATTTTTCCATAACTGTTCACAGACAGATTCAGCATTTTGGCCATGATTGCTTGTTTGATATCCAGCAGTACTCTAATTTTTCGAATGTTATCCCCGATATGCTCCATAATCCTTGTTTAATTTTCCTTCTCTTCGGATGATTGGCGGGACTTATCACTAAAGTACGGATTTTAATATAATCCTAAGGTTGAAATTATATCAACCGATAAAATTTAATTTGGCTTTAATCCTTTGAGGATCTTAAGGCTCTCTGATCTTATTTTATACTGAAAATGACCTTGCTTCCTGAACAAGGAAACCATCACCAATTATTTTCACCTTAGAGTCCTCTATTTCGATGATGCTCGCTACAACGAGCATTATGTCCCTAAAAATCACAAAGGGTGTGCGAAAATTTTCGCACACCCTTTGTGACCTAAAAGGAATGAGTTTTATGCCTCTGCATATTCTGTTGTTAATGCTTCGTCCACTAAGATGCGTCCGCAGTGTTCACAAACAATGATTTTCTTGCGCTGGCGGATATCTAACTGACGCTGTGGAGGAATTTGATTGAAGCATCCCGAGCAGGAATCCCTGTCAATCGTTACCACTGCCAGTCCGTTTACCGCATTACTTCTTAAACGGTTATATGGCTTTAACAGCCGTTCTTCAATTTGCTCTTCTGCCTTTGCTGCCTTTTCTAAAAGCGCCTTCTCTTCAATTTCTGTTTCCGCGGTGATTGTCTCCAATTCAGTCCGCTTTAACTCCAGGTCGCCCTTTCTTAATTCAAGATTAGCTAATGCCTGATCGTACAGCTCCGTCTTGGAAGTAATTTCAAAACCATGCTCCCGAATTTTCTTCTCACACACCTGAATCTCCAAGTTTTGAATTTCTATTTCTTTCGTTAAAGCATCGTATTCGCGATTATTTTTTACGTCTTTTAATTGTGTATCGTATTTTTTAATTAAAGTCTGTGCTTCTTTAATCATGTTTTTACGATTTACAATGGCGTCTTCGGTATCGTCCAGTTCGGCTTTAATTTTTTGTATACGCGTTTCCAATCCAGCCACCTCGTCTTCTAAATCAGCAACTTCCATCGGAAGTTCTCCTCTGATTTGACGAATTTTATCAATTTTAGTGTGCAGGGTTTGTAATTCGTATAAAGCTTTTAGCTTTTGCTCTACTGTTTGTTCCATTAAATGAAATAATTTATGGGGTTTGTGTTATGCGCCGTTAAGCGGATTGCAAAGTTAGGAAATTTTTCTTGAATATTATCTATCAACAAATTAGATGTGAAACGCTCACTTTCATAATGGCCAATATCACAGATCATCAGTTTTTTATCTGCATCAAAAAACTCATGGTACTTAAAGTCGGCCGTGACCAGCGCATCTGCTCCCGCCAATAGGGCATGCTTCAGGAGAAAACTTCCAGAACCACCACAAACAGCCACTTTTTTGATCGGCTTGTTCAAGATCTCCGTGTGACGGATCACCTCCAAGCCCATTTTTTCTTTCAGCTCCGCTAAAAAGTCCTTCCCTTCAAGGGCTTCTGGAAGCCAGCCAATCATCCCTGACCCCACACTATCCAGGGTATTGTCCAACGGATAAATATCATAAGCCACTTCCTCGTAAGGATGACTTTCGAATAAAGAAAGGAGTATTTTCCTTTGGTCCTGTACTTTAAACACCGTTTCTATCCGGGTTTCCTGCTCCTCATGGGACTTCCCAATCTCTCCTGCAAAAGGCTTGCTTTCCTCAGATGCCTTAAATGTACCTACTCCTTTGGCATTAAAACTACACTCGCTATATTGCCCAATGTGTCCAGATCCAGCGGCAAACAAGGCCGTACGCACCGCTTCCGCATGAGAATCAGGACAAAAAACAACTAATTTTTTTAACAAACCCGCTTTTGGAAGCAATATTCGTGGCTGCACTAAACCCAGCTGCGTACAGATTTTTCTGTTTACCCCCGTTTGCACATTGTCCAGATTGGTGTGAATAGCATACAACGCGATTCCGTGTTGAAGTGCCTTCATGACTACCCGCTCCACATACGTTTTCCCTGTAAACTTTTTCAAGCCTCTGAACACAATGGGGTGATGCGTAATGATCAATTGACATCCGCTTTCAATTGCTTCGTCAACAATTTGCTCGGTACAGTCTAACGCCACCAGGGCTGCATTTATTTCGTCCCTTTCATTTCCGACAATTAATCCTGAATTATCATACTCCTCCTGATAATTCAAAGGGGCGATTTCTTCCAGGAATCGGGTTATTTCACCTAACTTCATCTACCAAAGTTAGTTAATGTATTTAATACTTTCGCCCGTTTCAACAAATTCTTAGTACTCACTTCATCCAGTCAGGAAGGGGTTCTCCCATCAGGTAATGGTCAAAAAATTGCCGAAGTTTAAGCGTGAAATCAACCGCTTGCTTTCCCGTTAAGACATGTGGAGCATCCACATATTCCAAAAACCACACCTTTTTACCGGCTCTTCTTAGTCCGGTAAAGAGTTCGACAGACTGTTCAAATGGAACAGCAGTATCTTTTGTCCCATGCATCATTAACAGAGGGGTTTTAATCTGCCCCAGCGACATCACCGGCGTGTTCTTAACGTAGAGGTCAGGAGCGTCCCAGATTGTTTTCCCTGGTCCGAACCCTACTCCCTGAAAGCCTAACTCACCACCTGCCTGACGACTTCCTCCATGCCCTGTCATTTGCCCGTAGGAACTGATTGTATTCGAGGTCCCGGCAGATTGACTAGCCGCAGCAAACAGGTCCGTTTTTGTAAGCACGTAATTCGTTTGAAAGCCGCCGTGGCTGTGGGCCTGCAGTGCCATCCTTTCGGAATCTACCCATGGAAAACTTTTCAGATACTGTGCCGCTGAAATAATGGCATTGGCTGCGCCTTCTCCATTCCCCTTTCCAAAAGAATAAAAAATATCAGGTACAAACACCAGGTAACCGTTACTTACGTAGGTGGGAATGTCTATCACCGCTCCTGAAATGCCCGGAAACAAGTATTCGTTTAATTTATCACTCTTCCGCTGGTAGTAATGAAAAATAACAGGGTAGCGCCGGTTTGCATTAAAATTTTCTGGGAGATATAAAATGCCCTGAGTAGGGCGTCCGTCCAGCATTTTCCAGGAATGGAGCGTTGATTTCAACCAATTATAAGAACGCTGAGGCTCAAAATCCGTGATCCTTTCGTAAGACTTAAAACCAGTGGTCCAATATAAATTCGGATACTGCTCCGAGCTTTGCTTTTGGACTAAATAAACGTCGGCATTTTTTGCCTTTAAGGGGCGCATGCCTTTATTGAACTCAAAGCCAAATGGATAAATGCGCTCTATACAGAATACCGCATCGGCCATTTGCAACTCTTCAGGATCCTGATTAGGGGAAACCCGCCAGAATCCGTTGCGTTTAGAGACCCGGTCGAAAGCCGTTAAAAGCCCCTTGTCGATCGCTACGAGCCTCCCTCCCTCCTGTCCTTCGACCGGTGTCAGACTAAAAATCAAGCCTTTTTTTCGTCCGTAACCATGGGTGAGATTTCGTGCGCTTTTTTTCCCACTAAGATCCAGTTCCCATATATCAAACTGATCATAAATAAGCGCCAGGGTATTTCCAGACCAAGCTGCAAATCCAAAAGGACGTGGCTGATAACGATCCACTACCGCATCATGCCATATCTCTCCCTGTTCTGCGGCCAGCTTTTTTTCTATCGAAGTCTGTAAATTGTAGACATAATACGCCTTTAAAGACGGGATATAAGCCAACACATGCACCTGATCCGGAGCTAGTTGAGGCTGAACCTCTGGGTTTTCAAACTTAAGGGGTAAGCGAAAACGCCTTCCGGTGGACACATCTACGGCAAAGGTTTCCACCCGTGGCGGAGACTCCCAGAAACGATCGGTCTTAAATCGTTTTCTGACAAATACGATGGAAGCGCTCGTCTCCCCCAGCAGCTCTTCATGAACAGCCTGTATCACATTTGTGCGCTGGGAGTGGAAATCAAAGGACATTCTTTCCAAGGGCTCAACTTTGTAGCGGGGGTTTCTTATTTCCCGCTGATATAAGGAATCCCGATAGCTCCATACAATTGCGGGCTGTGTATCTTCGACCTCCGTTTTCGCTTCCTGCTGAACGCCAAACAGCAACTGGCCCCCAGAAATGTTTAGACAAAATGTGCTGGTATCGTAGGTCTGTCCCTGTGTCAATGTTGCTCCAGGAACACGCCGACAGATGCCGGCCTTCAGTTCCACCTGCCATAGTGCACAGTCCCCTTGTGAATCCTCCCCAATGAAGGCGGCCTTAAGTCCCTTTTGATCCTGAACCCATTTCAGTATCTTCTTACCGCTCCAAAGCTTCTTTTCCTTTCCGGATACGTTTTCAAGTGACACCGCGATGCCGCCTGCTTCCGCTTTGCGAAAAGCAATTATTGACCTTCCCTCATCTGCAAATCTCAAATCGACCGCTTTCCCCTTTGCAACCTTATTTCCGGTGGATAGTCCGATTAGCCAGAGAATCTGCCCTTCAGTCTCAATAAATGCTACCTGATTTGTTGACTCGTGGTATTGAAAGAAGCTTACTTTTCCCAAATCGACAAATGGGAAACCTTCTTTCAGAGAGACCAGCAATAGGTGACTCCGCTTGTCTTTTAAAAGCCCGTTTCCCTGATTAGTAAATAAAAAATCTTCGCTTTCAGCTAAAAAAATTTTCTCTTCTTGACTTCTTCGATCCTTTAAAATGCGCTTCCAGGTTACCCCGTCTGTGAGGCAATAAGCAACGTAATTCCCGTCGGGACTAATCTGAGGGGAAACCATTTTATCTTTCCATTGGTCATATGATTCCCCGTTTAACGATGGCTTTTGAGCCAGTCCCAGCAAGCTCATACACAGCAATACCAGTCCGATGAAAAGTTGCTTGTTAACATTACTCATAAATCAGGTATTTTTTACGCTTTTCCTTAAATTCATTTAACTCATCCTTCCAGCTTTCGTAAATCTTTTCCGGATGATCCCCCGCCTGAAGCATGGCCAAAAAGCGATTGGTTGCCGTAAGTCGCTGAACATTGGATTCTTTCCATTCCACCTGTTCCCTGTGAAGAGAATGAATTGCCCACAACAGCGCAATGCCAACCCGGTAAGAATCAAACTGTTCCCGGTCCGTAATTTCAATAAAAACTCCTGAACAATTCAGGCCGCTTTGTTTAGGCGGTTTGCTGAGGTGCGCTTTCTTTTCAGGAACGAAATTAACTGGATGAAACTTCACTCCACGAAAACTAAAACGATTTAGTAGCTGAATAACCGCTTCCGCATTTACCCATGGGGCTCCTATCAACTGAAAAGGGTGGTCCGTACCTCTCCCCTCTGAAATATTCGTTCCTTCAAACAAACACGTTCCCGTATAGGCAAGAACCGCGTCCATGTGAAGCAAATTAGGAGATGGTTTACGCCAGGAAATACCGGTTTCTTCAAACCACATTCTTCGCTGCCAGCCTTTCATTTCCACGACTTTTACCTGGGCCTCTTTCCTTCCTCCCGCACGCATTTCCTCATTGTACAGTCTGGACAGTTCACCGAGAGTCATTCCATGCAGCACCGGAATGTTTCCATAAGAACCAAATGTTCTTAAACGGAAGGCTTCAGGCAGGAAGCCATCTACACGGAGGCCGGTTATCGGATTCGGGCGATCGAGGATTAACAGCGGAATATCCTGCTCTGCTGCGGCCTCCATTACAAAGCCCAGAATATTGACATGCTCATAAAAACGCACTCCCACTTCCTGCATATCAAAAATAAGGACCTCGGTCCCGGCGAGCATTTCCGGGCTTGGTTTATGCGTATGTCCATACAAGGAATACTTTGGAACTCCCGTTGCTTCATCGATGGTTTCTTCTTCATCTCTCCTGATCGAATAGTCATTTGAACGAATATTAAACTCCATCCCAAAAAGGGCCAAAAGCTGGGTCTCCGGATGCGCAAAAAGGGTATCTGCAAGGTGTTTTCCATCCTGAAGAACGGAGCTGTGATTCCCTACCAAAGCGACCTTCTTGTCTTTTATTAGATGAAAATACTCTGAAAACAGCCGGTCTGCTCCACATACCACGCTACTTTGCCCGACAACGGTATTTCCCCATAAAAAACCGACAAAAAAAACGATCAGCGGCATTATTGCACTGTTCACGTTAACTATTTTTATTTTTCGCATAATCAAAGTCTTTATAAATAAGGTATTTCTTTCTGATGTTCCCGTAGTTCTTTAAAGGCCCTCTCCAGCTTTTTTCAATCTTCTTTATGGATTGTCCCTCGATAATTTGTTTTCTTAAGCAAGAAGATCCTACTAGCTTGTCAAATTTTTCCACATTGAAAAAGCGACTTTTATCGCTGAATTGGTGGTAGAATGTCCAAAGCCACTCGATCGAAAATCCCTTCTGGGCAATCTTCTCCGGACCAAGCATGGACAAATCCAAGCCATAGCACCGCATTTCCACATATACCGGCACAGGTTTACCGGGCGAAACCTTCGGAATAAAATAGAAATCAAACGTTTCTTCTAAAGAAGGGTGACCCAACACACGGAAAGGCCTGTCAGTGCCCCTGCCCTGGGTAATAACCGTTCCATCAAAAAGCCCTAACGTAGGGTACAATAATAGGGCTTCCCGACTGTTCAGATTGGGAAATGGGGCATTGTTTAGTTCGTATATCCGGCTTCGATGGTAATTCTCCATCGGAATAACGGTCAATTCACATTTCTTTCCTTCTTTGAGCCATTTTTCTCCATTTATCATCTGTGCATATTCACCTAGGGTCATTCCATGAACAAGCGGAACCGGGTGAACGCCCAGATACGATTCATATGCGGAATCTAACAAGGGGCCTGCAGGTAAAAAAGGCAGCGGATTGGGTCGGTCGAGAAGAATAACCGGCACTCCTTGGTTTGCGCACGCTTGCATGACATGATGAAGTGTCGATAGGTAGATATAAAAACGTAATCCAAGATCCTGCACATCTATTAACATCATTTCTATTCCCTCCATGTCTTCTTTGAGTGGCTGAGGTTTATCTCCATACAGCAAGACAAAAGGGAATTGAGATTCGTAGGTCTCTATTCTGCCACCGCCGAGAAGAAGATTTTTTTCCGGACCGAAGCGTTTAACCGGTCGTACTCCAAGATTCAATAGGGTGTCGAGGATGGGCGTTCCTTCTATCAGCGCGTTGTTATTGATGAGAACACCAACCTTTTTGCCTGCCAAAGCAGGAACATAACGGTCGAAAAAAGCAGCCCCCACTTTCAGCACTCCACTGGAGTTTCTCTCCTTTCCCTGTAGCTGAAAGCAGCCGGCCAGTAAAAGGAGCATTAAAGAAAAAGCCTTCATACACATTGAATTAAAAAATGCCATGGCAGACATAGCCATGGCAAGTACTTTTATTTAATAGCCAGGGTTTTGGTCTTTCTGACTAATCATCGGGTTGTTATCTATTTCCTGTTGCGGGATGGGCCAGTTCAAATGCGCCTCTTTTACCGCTATACCCAGGTACTTTTGAATGGAGGCTTGGACCTTTCCTGTTCTTTTCAAATCAAGCCATCTCTTCCCTTCTAAAAAAAGCTCGTACGCTCTTTCCATCAATACCGCTTCTTGAAAAGAATCTGCGGTCCATCCGGTAGCAGGGTAATCAATAGGAGAAGCCTGATTCACAGGGTATCCATAACCCCTTCGTTTAATTTTATTTAGGTTTTCAATCGCGGTGGCCGAAGGGCCGTTTGCTGCTTTTGCCGATGCCTCGGCCTGAATTAACAGGACGTCTGCATACCTTATAAACGGATAATCATTGGCGTGTCCGGAATTGGTGGGGGCCTCTGAATCTCTAAATTTGCTAAACATCACCGGCGCCAGTGAAGGCAAAGGAGTATATGCTCCGGTAATGCGATTGGTAAAGTGTGTACTGACACCCCATTGCTTACGCAGATCCGTATTGCTCCACTCATTTAAGAATTTATTGTCCAGTGATGAAGTCATCACATACGCACCAAAAGGAGAGAAAGTGGTTCCGGTATAGAGAATACTATGCGGCCACTGCCATCCATTCTGATGATTGTATTTCAGGTAAAAAATCTCTTCATCTGTTCCATTAATGCCGGGTCCAAATACTTTATCAAAGTCGTTCAACACAGTAACAGGAATGAGTTTAAAGCGGCCGGACGCAATCACTTCTTCTGCTTTTTGCTGCGCTTTTGTCCATTCACTTCTGGTAAGATACACATCCGCAAGAAAGGCTTTTGCCGACCACTTGGAGGGTCGTCCATACTGCTCCGGAATATCGGGAAGTACTTGTTCCCCCTGCTCTATATCCGCAATGATTGCTTTATACACCTCATCCACAGGAACCCTTGCTGTATTCTCGGGATGAAGATCTAATAATAAAGGAACAGCTCCCCAATTTCTCACAAGGTGATAATAGTTGAACGCCCTCATGAACCGGGCTTCAGCAATCAAGCGCGCCTTTACCTGCTCATTGATTCCTGGCATTTCCGAGATCTTCGCGATGGCAATATTCGCATAATTGATGCTCTGATAAAGATACTGCCAAACCAGGCCTACCCGTTGTGCATTTGTCGCGTCCAGCCCCTGATAGGCTCCCACAGCAGCTGTTGAACCACGTCCAACAGAAAACTCTGCCATAATTTCTACCTGCAAAAGGTACTGGCCCCCAAAAACAGAAATTACCCTGATCGGTTGATAAATGGCATTTACCGCTGCTTTGGCATCACTTAATGAGGTATAAAAGTTTTCTTCCGAAAGGCGGTCTTCAGGAATTTCATCCAGAAAATCTTTACATGAGGCCAAAGGAAGTGCTAACATTAATATGAATAATAATTTTTTCATCTTCTTTTTGTTGTCGAATCCTCTCGGATCCTTAGGTACATAACCCTGTTAATTCATCTCTATGAAAGTTCACAGACTATAATTTCAGTCTTAAACCCAACATGAATACTTTCGCATCCGGATAGCCAAACTGATCTACCCCTCGTGAAATGCCCGCGCCTATGGTGCTGACATCCGGTGAATAAAATGAATAATTGGTGAGGGTAAATAAGTTCTGTGCGGCTACATATGCCTGTAAATGGTCAAGCTTAAAATTATTGATCTTCAAATCTTTAAAGTTGTAAGACAACTGTACATTTTTCAGCCGGATATAGGAGCCGTCTTCTACGAAGCGGTCTGATACCAGGTAGCGGGTGTTTTTACTGATTTTAGGATATTTGGCATTCGGGTTAGGATTCTCCGCTGTCCAATAATTTCCCAGCACGTCTTTAATCTGGTTGATTCCAAAACTAAAGCCATCCGCAAGGTTAGAGGCATTGAAATTAAAAATATCATTTCCCTGAACACTGTGAAGAAGGAAAGAAAAGGAGAACCGCTTGTATTGAATGCTGGAATTAATCCCCAAAATATAATCCGGATTAGGGTCGCCAATGATTGTCCTGTCTAAGGTATTAATCACATTATTTTGATCCTGATCTACAAATTTAATCTCTCCGGTCGAAGTGAGCCCATCTTCTTTATAGCCAAAGAATACGCCCACCGGATAGCCTTCTCTCACTAAATTCACCGGTAAGCTAATGGGAAGGCCGATGGTTTGGCCGAAAATATCCGTTCCTCCTGCTAATTTTAGTACTTTATTCCGATTGATCGAAAGATTTAATCCGAGATTCCATTTTACAGGTCCTTCCAACACAGTCCCGTTTATGGAGGCATCTATTCCTTTGTTTTGAACACTCCCCACATTGCGGGAAATTGTCATGTATCCTGAAGAAATGGCCACCGGAGTGGAATTTAGCAGGTCATTCGTTTTCTTATAATAATAGTCAAGCGTTAGCAAAAGACGGTTTTGCCATAGTCCCATGTCCAGACCCACGTCTATTTGATTGGTTGTTTCCCATTTCAGCGATGGGTTAGGCTGGTTATTTCCAGGACCAAAACCCAACACGAGATTATTGTCGAAAACCACCGGCATACTGCTCAATACCGACAACGACTGATAGGGGGCAATCGAGGTGTTCCCTGTTTTCCCCCAACTTCCCCTGATTTTAAGTTCGCTCAGCTTTGGGTATAGGGATTTCAGTGCTTTTTCCTCACTGACCCGCCAGGCCACAGCCGCAGAAGGGAAATAACCCCATCGGTTTTCTTTTCCAAAACGGGAAGATCCATCTGCCCGCAAACTCGCAGTGAACAGGTATTTTCCTTTATACGCATAATTTACTCTTCCCAATCCCGATAAAATGGCATACCTGGTCCGAAAAGATTCCGGAATGCCCGGTGCATTCCCCGATTGCAGATTCAGGTTTTCTAATAAGTCTGTCTGAAAACCGGTTGCCTTTGCCAATACCCCCTGTTCGGTGGTTTGCTGAGAAGTTACCCCTCCTAGCAAGGTTAACTCATGTGACTGAGCAAATCGCTTCTGATAAGTTAAGGTATTTTCATTAACCACGTTGGTCACCTCATTGTACCTGATCGACCCCTCTCCAGTCGCCGTAATATGAATAATGGACGGAGAATAAAAGTCTCCCCGATTGTTCGCATACTCTACACCCAGTGAGGATCTTAATGTAAGGTTTCTACCAATTTCTCCTTCGAGTACGGCGTTGCTTAATAAATTGCTTTTTGTGGTCATGTCTTTTCTTTCAAGTGCATTCTTTACCGGATTTTCGGCAATGTCTGGACTGAAAGCGTAGGCACGAATATTGGTATATGTGCCGTCTGCGGCATATACCGGCAAGGTAGGGGGCGCTACAAGCGCTCCACTCAGCACCCCATTTCCTCTGGAAGAATTATCACTTCGAAGAATGTTTGTTCTCGTTCGGTTTAAGATGGTATGCAAAGAGACTTTCCATCCTTTGAAGAGCGTATGAGTCAGCGTATTCCTCAGTTGCATTTGCTTGAAGTAAGAATTCAAGATAATTCCCTCCTGATCTAAAAGGTTTCCGGATAAGCTAAATGTGGTTCGCTCTGATCCTCCGGAAATCATTAAGGAATGGTTCTGCATGGGTTTGGTCCGAAAAATAGCATCCTGCCAGTTATTTCCGGTATCGAAGGCAGCAATCTGAGCGTCTGTAAAATAGGCGGGTTCGCCATCGTTTTTTGCTCTTAGATTGGCCAGCGTAGCAAATTCACGGGCATTGAGCATCTCAATTTGTTGATCGACTTTTTGTACACCAAAATAGGTATTGTACTCGATCTTCGATTGGTTAGCCACTCCTCTTTTTGTGGACACCATTACGACACCATTTGCTCCCCTCGAACCGTATATCGCCGTAGCAGAGGCATCTTTAAGCACTTCGATAGACAAAATATCATTGGCATTTAACGTTTCAAGGCTCCCTGAAATGGGGAAACCATCTACCACATAAAGCGGATCATTGCTTCCCAACAAAGAATTAGATCCCCGGATGCGCAAGCTAATCGGACTGCCGGGCTGTCCTGAGTTTTGCAAGACCTCCACTCCCGGAGATATGCCCGCCAGTGCCTGTAATGGACTATGAACCGCCTGTGACGTTAATTGCTCGCCTTTCACGGATACAATAGATCCGGTTAAATCCGACTTCTTTTGACGGCCATAACCCACGACCACCACCTCACTCAGCTCCTCCTGAGGGGCTAACATGATTTGCAGAAAGCGCTCGTCTTCGACTGGAATAGTGATTGTTTTAAATCCGATAAACGAAATCTCCAGCACCGCTCCTTTCTCCACCTCCTTTAAGGTAAAGCGGCCTTCCCGATCAGTAATCGTTGCTCTTAGAGTGCCTCTCACTTTGACGGTCGCCTTTTCTAGCGCATAACCCGCACTATCCGTAACTTTCCCCGAAATGGTCAGGTTTTGCCGCAAAACCAACACATCTGATGCTTTTCGAGGATCATTCCCGAGATGAACCTGTGCTTTCTCTTTGATAAGAATGGTTTTTTCCTTAATTAAATAGGTCAAAGGAAATGGATATAAACACTTATCCAGCACCTGCTCAATAGATAGATTAACAAAATTGACCGATAGCCGCTGGCCATCGTTTATTTTCTTAGAAGAATACAGCACATTATAGCCCGTTTGCTTGTGAATTTCTTCAAAAATTTGCTCCAGGCTGATATCTTTTTTTACCAGGTGGATGCCCGGCTGAGCCATGCCTCTTGCTCCTACCTGCAGGATAGCAAGAAACAATAAGATAGCAATCATGTTTACTCTCATAATGATGGATCTTTTTACCTGAGGGCTAATTGAGCGCATGAGAAAAGGTACCTTCATGATTAAATGAGCGGCCCTCTTCAAATGTCCCTGTATAATTTTTATAAAAATTCGATACATTTGATTCAATGTTTAATAAGATAATTTGAATTGTTTCGTATGGTTCTTTGTCTTAAACATTCCTGCCTGGCAGGAAAGCGCCGGAAGTGTTGCCGCACTTTCGGCCTTTTTGT
The DNA here is from genome assembly GCA_037190785.1 of Pedobacter sp. Classification (GTDB taxonomy): domain Bacteria; phylum Bacteroidota; class Bacteroidia; order Sphingobacteriales; family Sphingobacteriaceae; genus Pedobacter. Next base: position 668,667 of record JBBCJN010000003.1, read on the forward strand.
TTGGCTTTTTGGTTGATTAAACGCTGTTTGCTGACCTCCTTTGTTATATTTCTGCCCTCATTTGTTTATTTTTTTACCGGGTATACGTCGATGGTTCGCCCGGTTACCTTAAAGTGAACATCTCCGGTTTCCTCCAACATTTCTAACAGAGTGTGTACTTTCTCAAATCTGGATACCCTTCCTTTAAAATACTCATTTACAGGCGCACCTTTTTGAAAACGGACCTCTACATTATACCACCTGGACACCCGTTTCATAATGCTTCCTAAAGATTCATTTTTGAAGATAAATTGCCCGTTTTTCCAATCGATCTCTGCTTCGATATCCGCCTGATGCACGGAAGGTTGCCCATTCAAAATGCGTATTTGTTCTCCAGGCTTCAGCTTCACTGTCGCCAAACTCCCTGTAGATGGTTCGTTTTGTGGTCGAATGGCCAGGCTTCCTTCCATTAATGTTGTTTTAACTTCTGCTTCGTCCTGGTAATTATGAATGTTGAAGCTGGTTCCAAGCACCTCTATCAACTGCTGGCTGGTTTTTACCTTAAAGGGTTGACGAACATTTCGGGCAACCTCAAAATAGGCTTCTCCGCTCAGCTCGACCACCCGCTCTTTCAGGTCGGTAAAATGAGAGGGGTATTTAAGGGTACTTGCTGCATTCAACCATACTTTAGTGCCATCAGACAGCCTAATCTGGTATTGGCCGCCAAGGGGAGTGGCCAGCTGGTATATTCGATGATTTGATTGGCCGATTGACGGTTCTCCTTTAAGCAGACTTCCATCGGCATAACGCAAGGAATCTCCCATCACAATTCCTTCTTGTTGCGGACTAAGAGTGAGCACATTTCCATCTTCAAGCGTAAGCGTGGCTACATTCGCTCCGGGAACAATCTCCGCAGCAAGTGTGGCTAGTTCCGCTTCTTTGTCTTTACTTAAAAAGAAAACTCCCATGGAGACCACAAGAATAGCCGCCACAGCTATCCGCGCCCATGACCATAGCGGCCATTTTTTTACATCCGCTCTTTCTGTTTCAGAAATTCGCCTTTCAATTTCAGAAAGCATTCTTAATCTCCATTCTTCTTTACTTTCTCCTTTTCCACTCTCCGGAAGAGGCAAATCAGACTCAAAAGAGTCATACCAGCGATTAATCATCTCCAGCTCTGCTGTCGTTGCTATTCCCTGTTGAAATCGATCAATAAGCACCAACAGCTGGTCTTGCGATAGGTTCGTTCCTTTCTCCATATAAAAGATAATCGAGCCAGACGCACAGAGGTTGTACAGCGAAGAAGAAAAAAAATGTAAGTGCCTGATTAGCAGAAAGAAAAAATTAATTCATGCAGAAGAAAATAACCAGAATCAGTTCCGCATGCGGGCCCAGTCGTTCACGGATTACCTTTAAGGCTTTATTGAGGTGACTTTTAACCGTCGCCACCGAAATGTGAAGTCGCTCTGCGATTTCCTGATGACTAAGCTGTTCCACCCGACTCAAGACAAATACCTCTTGGCATTTTTGCGGAAGTATTTCTGCTGTTCGAAGGGCTTCCTTCCATAAATCTTTGGCCGCCTGAGTCTCTTCAGGGTCGGGGTAATGAACCATACTTGCCGAGATCATTCCCTCCAAATGCTTATAATACAATTGTTGCCTACGATAGGCATCAATGACTTTATACTTAAGTGCCGTTTTTAAATAAGCTTCTAAAGTCGAGGCCGGCTGAAGCTGTTCTCTTCGGAGATACAAGCTGACAAATACTTCCTGAACCACCTCTTCTGCAGCTTCTTTCGTTTTTAATCGTCTATAGGCAACATCCAGCAATAGCTTCCAATAGCGGTTAAATATTTCGGTAAAGGCATGGTACTGACCTTCTCTCAAAAGAATAAGCAGTTGCTCATCACTATATGTGTCTTCACCTTTCATTGCTGTTTACTTGGTTGCTGAAAAATAAGGATATTCAGGAGATAAATCAATTCTATGGTCTATCTCTTCTTAGATATCCACTCGTTTTTTCGTCATTCAACAACAATTAACTTTAAAATAATCTCAATGGGTTGTTTTCCGTTGAGAGAGAGTCGTTCTGTTTTCCATGGCTGAAAAAAAACCACCCTAAGGTGGCTTTATGGATGAAGTTGAGTGGTTCCTTATTGAAAGTTCCCCATTTTGGTCATTTGCAGGCTTTCAAAAACCATTTTTTGATTGTATTCGAAAGCAAGATCTTTATGGTTAATAATATCAACAATGGACCCTATAAAACAAAGTCCTAGTGTCAGCAAATACAAAATTCCCATTCCGATTTGTCCTACGATAAAGCGCTGTAGTCCTGGGACCAGGAACAGCCCAATAATACAGAACAGCAGCATATCTCCGGGGTTTTTACGTTTTCCGGTATAGATCATTAAAAAAGTTCTTAACTGTTGTTCATTCAAACCGTTCGTTGCTGTTTGAAGGTACGAGTATTCTTGAGGGGTAATCCCGGGCAAAGCCATAAATTGTGCGTCAAACATGATTAAATCTCCTTATAATTTAATTTCTTTTTATTCTTTAATAGGGTTCCGGATAACTGACTAATTCTATAAACAAGAATGAGTAAAGCGGGTATCCCAAACCAATGTTGCTTCCAGCTTTCAATCGGGTTTCCCTGAAGAAGCGCTGCCATTGACCTTCCGATGCCACATCCCCAACACCATTCCAGACCTAGAGCAGCGAGAGGGCAGAGGGAAAAATGAGGTCCCTGCGGATCAGAAAAAGCCAACAAAATCAATGCGACCACCCAGCAAATCAATTCGAATAGAAAAGGTTTCGGAAAGTTCATTGGTCTTTAATAATTTGACACAATATTAACTCATTTGTTACAGAGTTTTGTCTATTTATCGATATTTTGTTTGCCTTCCGCATAAATTGTTTTGCCGCCTTAAATCCTTACCTTTGTATAGTGAATATTCGAGACCTTCTGCAGCGGTTTAAAAGTGACAGCCGTGTAACCTCTTTATCAACCGCGCTCAATACATCGTCTTCCCATAAGATTCATTTAAAGGGGCTGGTGGGTTCATCCGATGCTTTTGTGGCGGTGGCCTCCTATTTTTTGTCACATCGTCCGCAACTATTCATTCTTCCTAACCGGGAAGAGGCAGCCTATTTTCTTTCGGATCTCGAGAGCTTAATAGAGAAGGAGCTTCTTCTGTTTCCTTCTTCCTTCAGGAAAGCCTTCGAATTTACTCAGATTGATACCGCCCATGTCCTTGCGCGCGCAGAGGTCCTGAATGAGCTTAATCATACTTCCTCTTATGGTAAAATCGTGATTACGTACCCTGAGGCGCTTGCAGAAAAAGTTATTGACCGGCAAATCTTGGAAAAAAACACGCTCGAAATCGCTACAGGTACCTCCCTTGGAATCGATTTTATCAACGAGTTCCTGATCGATTATGATTTTGACCGAAGCGATTTCGTCTATGAACCTGGCCAGTTCTCTATCCGGGGAGGCATTGTAGATATCTTTTCTTTCTCTCATGATCTTCCCTACCGCATTGAGTTCTTTGGAGATACCATCGAAAGCATCCGGACTTTCGAAATAGAAAGTCAGCTATCGGCAGAAGATGTTAAATCATTTACCATTGTTCCGAATGTACAAGCCAAGTTTTTAACAGAAAACAACATCAGTTTACTCGATTACCTGGAAAAGGATACACAGCTATGGATCAAAGATGTGGCTCACACCTTAGATGTGGTAGGGACCGGTTATAAAAAAGCGCTTCAATTATGGAATGCGCTTTCTGCCGAAGATAAACAACAAAACCCCAACTGGCTGGATCCAAAATTTGCTTTCTCAGATGAGAAAATGGTGGGGTCTCTTTTTCAGGATTTTTCAATCATCGAATTTGGAAAGCAGTTTTATTACCCGCCCTCGCTCGATATGTCCTTCGAAACCAGGCCTCAACCCTCCTTCAATAAAGACTTTAGCCTCCTCATTCATAACCTGAAGGAAAATGAAAAACAAGGCCTGCATAATTTCATCTTCTCCAGTTCCGCAAAACAAATTGAAAGGCTGTATGCCATTCTGGATGATATAGATAAAACTGTCCGGTTCAGCCCTGTTCATGTCTCCCTGCGGGAAGGTTTCCTTGACCCCGCTCTGCAAATAGCTTTTTATACAGACCATCAAATTTTTGATCGTTTCTACCGCTACCAGCTTAAAAAAGGGTATCAACGTAGTCAGGCAATTACCTTAAAAGAACTAAGGGAGCTCAAGCCCGGCGATTTTGTGACCCATATAGATCATGGAATTGGTAAATATGCTGGTTTGGAAAAAGTGGAGGTGAACGGAAAAGTGCAGGAAATGATTCGTCTGGTATATGCCGACAATGATCTTTTATACGTCAACATCAACTCACTTAACCGTATCGCAAAATTCAGTGGAAAAGACGGATCTACCCCTAAAATGAACAAATTAGGGACGGAAGCCTGGGAAAAATTAAAAAAAACGACTAAAAAAAAAGTTAAAGACATTGCCCGGGACTTGATTCGTCTTTATGCGATGAGAAAAGCACAGGAGGGGACGGCCTACGCTCCCGACAGCTACTTAGATACGGAATTAGAAGCTTCGTTTATTTATGAAGATACGCCTGATCAGATCAAAGCGACTTCTGAGGTTAAGAGAGACATGGAAGCTCCACACCCAATGGACCGCCTCATCTGTGGAGATGTGGGCTTTGGAAAAACTGAAATTGCCGTTAGAGCCGCCTTTAAGGCTGTAGCGAATGGAAAACAGGCGGCTGTTCTGGTCCCTACCACCATTTTAGCTCTCCAACATTTTAAAACATTTTCCTCTAGGCTAAAAGAGTTTCCCTGCAATGTCGATTACATCAATCGTTTCAAGACAAACAAGCAGGTAAAGGAAACCCTGGCACTGCTTGCCGAAGGGAAAATAGACATCATAATTGGAACTCACCGACTTTTAAGTAAGGATGTCAAATTTAAAGACCTTGGCTTAATGGTAATTGACGAGGAGCAAAAATTTGGAGTCGCAGCGAAAGAAAAGCTCCGTTCCTTGCGGGTAAGTGTAGACACGCTCACGTTAACGGCTACGCCCATTCCAAGAACACTGCATTTTTCCCTTATGGGGGCTCGTGACTTATCGATCATGAGCACTCCGCCGCCTAATCGTCAGGCAGTCACGACAGAACTACATGTTTTCAATGATAAGCTGATTCAGGAAGCTGTTCAGTATGAATTGGATCGTGGAGGGCAGGTGTTCTTTATTCATAACCGGGTACAGGATCTTCCTCAATTGGGCGGCTTAATACAAACCCTGGTGCCAAAGGCCCGTATTGGAATCGCTCACGGACAACTCGATGGAGATGCGCTCGAAGATGTGATGCTCGATTTTATCAATGGAGAAAAAGACGTGCTGGTCGCAACCACGATTATAGAGGCTGGCCTGGACATTCCCAATGCCAATACCATCATCATCAATCATGCGCACATGTTCGGCTTAAGTGACCTGCATCAGATGAGAGGTCGGGTGGGTCGGTCAAACAAAAAAGCGTTTTGTTATCTACTCACGCTTCCCATGTCGACCTTAACCAATGAGGCCCGTAAACGTTTAAGTGCAATTGAAGAATTTTCCGACCTGGGCAGTGGCTTCAATATTGCCATGCGCGATTTGGATATTCGGGGAAGCGGAAATCTTTTGGGGGGTGAACAAAGTGGGTTTATTGCGGAAATCGGCTTTGAAATGTATCATAAAATCCTCGATGAGGCCATCCAGGAACTGAAAGAATCGGAATTTAAAGGCCTCTTTAAGGATGAAGCTCCGCGGCCTTTCGTCAGTTTTACGCAAGTAGATACCGATCTGGAACTCCACATCCCGGATGATTATGTAACCAATATTACGGAGCGGTACAATCTTTATACGGAACTTTCAAAAATTGAGGATAAAGTGGGTCTTGCGCGCTTTGAGCAGGCTTTAAAGGATCGTTTCGGGCCAGTTCCCGCTTCCGTGAAAGGCATGTTTAAGGTGTTGCAATTACAATGGGCGGCCAAAAACCTTGGCTTTGAAAAACTGAGTTATAAAAATCAGCTGTTAAGAGGTTACTTCGTTTCCGACAAGCAATCCGCTTATTTTGATTCCGCTACTTTCCAAAAAATCATTTCTTTTGCCCAGATGCACCCCCGTTTATGTAACCTGAAGGAAGTGAAAAGCTCCCTGCGCATTTCGTTTGAGCAAGTCAATAGCATAGACGAAGCGGTAGACCTTTTAGAAATGATCAGTTAAAGATGAACCCTCAAATCCTCCCCGAATTGCTGCGCGTTAAGATGCCCTTTGGAAAATACAAAGACCGAACCATCGCCTCTTTACCGGAAGATTATTTAATCTGGTTTAGAGAAAAAGGATTCCCTCCCGGGAAATTAGGCATGTTATTAGCCACGATGTGCGAAATCAGAATTAACGGGCTGGAATACCTGTTAGAACCTTTAAAAAAGTCAACGTGAGCTATAATTCACATTGATCTCCATCACACGAGGGAGCCTCTTCTTGATTCATTGAAAAAAGAGACGTTTTATGACTTTCTTTCCATTCTTCATAACTTTTCTCCAGTGTTTGCACAAAAGCCTCTACGGGTTGCGCCCCTGAAAGAGCATATTTTCGATCGAACACAAAAAACGGAACTCCCCTCACACCAATTTGACGACTTTCATATACATCCTGATCCACAGCCGAATCATACGCTTCCCCATTGATGACTTTTTCCAGTTCGGCCTCATCCAGGCCCAACTCTCGGCCTCTACTAAGTAATACCTCCGGATCAGCAATATCCAGTCCTTCTTTAAAATGAGCAGAAAACAGGGATTCTTCCATTTCATCCTGCTTCCCTTGATTTTTCGCATAATGCAATAACCGATGTCCGTTTCTTGTATTGGCCGGAATAACTTTTTCAAAGTCAAACGCTAAACCGGCATTTTTTGCCATTTCCTGAACCTGAACGGTCAATTGTTTGGCTTGTGTTACAGGCATTCCCTTTTCCCTTGACAAGTACTCAAACGTATTCTCTCCCGTTTCATTGTGATAACCAGGATTAAGCTCAAAGCTTTTCCACTCTACAAGAAGGTTCTGTGGAAGGACACTTGCCTGCTCTAGGGCCTTTTCCAAATGCCGTTTTCCTATGTAGCAAAAAGGACAAGCAATATCAGACCAAATTTCTATTTTCATCACGTAAAGATAGGGGGAGGGGTTGTGCTATTTAGTAAGGAAAAGGTCAAAAAAACACCGGCCTGTCTTTTTGACAAGCCGGTGTTAAATGATGTTAGCAAAGCTCCTACTGATACAGCTGATTGAACAGCCATTTGAATGTTCCGTGGGTTTGAGAGCGGAATGTTATTTCTGGTCCAAACGCCAGCAACTTTCCTTTCCCATACGTACTTTCAAAGGCCACGATTCCTTCCTGAAGGTAATTCTGTCCCCATGCCCAACCACTTCTTAATGGGCTTCCGTTTGAAAACCAGGCAAGTGGCTTGATCTGCGCAGAAGCTATCGCTTCGGCATTCAGTTTAAACACCGGACTATTATCAAAATACACATCAACCAGCTCGGAAAGGCCCCAGTTGGCCGCGGTATGTGGAGCTACATCGACTTGTAAAACACTTCCCGGCACATAATACTTCTCGGCAGGAAGCCTTTTTTCCTCTCCATTTACCTGCTCCACCATTGCATTTCTTACAGGTAACTCCAAATGTGCCACTAAATTCGTCGCACTTCCAATCGTCACCACTTTCCCTCCCTGCCGAAGAAACTCTTTCAATTGGGGAATGGACTTTTCCTGAGTGACACGGCCAATACGACTGCGGTACATCTCCGGAATATCCCCTGCAGGCCCCGGAGTAATTACCCGAGCTGCGTCTGTAGCATTCGCCACATAGGCAGGAATGGAGCCACCTACAAAAACAATCACGTCATATTTGCTTTTCAGGTTTCCAGCGTCAATATCTGGGGGATAAATCACCGTGGCTTCATAGTTAAATTGTTCCATTATATAACGCATCCATCCCGAAGGCATCGAGCCTCCATAATTATCCCAAATGGCAATTCTGGAAGGCTGGACCTTAAGGGAATTGTCTGGCCTTTTAGCCGCCTTGATTGATTGGACAAGACCCGCTTCCTTGCTGGCTAAAATTTGCCTCGCTTTCGCACTTCCCGTAATGTAAAAATCACCCGAAGCCTTATCTCTTAACACGTCCACACCTGCTTTCAACAACAGGTTAACCGCTTTATAACTTTCATTCGCTTTTGCGCTCAACAGGTATCCGGAACCAGCAGGAACGGCTTTGACAGGGAGACTGATTAGATCGCCTGGCTGAAGCGCTTTAAAAGGCCCCTCAAACCCTTCTAAGATCCGATCGAACTTCGTGCCTGTTAAATACGCCAGCGTCCATCCTGCGGCATCGTATGGCGCCGTAGGAGGGCCTCCCTCAAATTTAAAGTCGTTGGGGTGATCTTGTGGCTCGAACATATCCAGGACATGTGGTCTAAACGCCTGATCAGCCTTTACAATGTAACTCCCTTTTGGGTAGTTCTTTCCCTGAACCGTAAAATCAGCAGTAGCTTCCTGTACAATGACCCCTGTACGAATCAATGCATTTAAAAACCGGATAGCTGTTGCAAAATCTGCCTGGTCTGCGGGAATGATGAATCCCCTTGGGTCGCGCAATTCTGCCTTCTTCATAACCTCCTCATAATATTTCACGGGCATGCCGCCTCTACCTGGTGTTGTCGAAGGATTCTCTGCCTTATAAGCCCGCTGGATGGCTTCCAATTTTTTAGGAGAAAACGACCAATGGTCTCGTGACCCTCTTTCAATGGAGTTCCTTCCCATCTGATAGATATTCAACAATAGCTCGTCTCGGTGTCTGGCCGCATAGTTTAAAACCGCATAATTCAACGAAACCGAATAGTCTATGGCGTCTTTAAAAAACCATTTTTTAGGCGCTACAGGATTCGGAGAATCTCCATTTGGCAATAAGCGCCACGGAACCAAAGGCACCTCGTAAGGGTTTGGTCCCCCCACAATTTCGGTGAGCAGACCTATCATATTGTGGAAGTAAGTCGTTGTTCTTAAGCCTCCATTGTACCAGGTGGAAAAAACGGACCCGTTTCTTTGCGTGTATCCGGGTTTTTGTTCCACATTCATTCGATTGTGCATGGCGGCTCCAACGGCGTCCAAACTGGTCATCACAATGGGGTCAAACACATAATTATAGGGATCGCGGTAAGGGGGGCCCGCCACAATGGTTCCTGCCGGACCTGCCTGGTGGTGGTTATACATGATTTGAGGAATCCATTCGACAAATAGCTGTCGGCCCATGTTTTGGGTTTCTCGTAGATTAAGCATGAAAAAATCACGATTATTGTCATGCCCTGCATATTTTTGATACATCCGGGGTAAACCAGCCAGAGATCTTTTCTTTGGATCTGGCTCCCTCATGTACCAGTCGCTTTGCAGCTCCTGTCCGTCAGGGTTGGCGTGGGTCATTAAAATAACGACGTCTTCCAGGATGGTCTTTGTTTCGGCATCAGTCCTGCTTGCGAGCAAATAGGCTGTTTGAATTAGCTGATGAATTCCCACCGTTTCGTTCGCGTGTAAACCTCCGTCAATCCACACCACGGCCTTTCCTTCTTTAGCAAGTGCCTTTGCTTCTTCTGCACCCATTTCTGCTCTTGCCATCTTTTGAGAAATGGTTTTGAGTCTTTCCAAACGCTGATGGTTTTCCGGAGAAGTCACGATCAGCATTAGCTGACTCCTTCCCTCTTCCGTTTTCCCAATCTCTACCATTTTGATTCTGTTCGAACTGGCTGCCAGCTTTTTGAAATACGCTTCCGTTTGCGTAAAATTTGCCAACTGATAATCGTCGCCGATAGCAAACCCAAAATGACTTTTGGGGTTAGGGATCTCCTGAGCCATGCTTGAAATTGAGCAGGCAATCAATGCCGCCAGAAGAAATCTTCGTAGGTTGTAAATCATATTGTTTCGTTTATTTTGAAGGTCTTCATCAAATATAAAAGAGAAAAAGCCAGCCCTCCTATAATATGTAAACTTTGTTACATCGCATTTTCTTTCACATGACGCTCTTTCTTTAAAGCAGGCATAAGCGTAAAAAAACGTATACGAGTGGTGCCGCGATCAGTAAGCCGTCAAATCGGTCCAATAAGCCGCCATGACCCGGTAAAAACCTTCCAGAATCTTTCGTGTTTAAACTTCTTTTCAACATCGATTCGACCAAATCTCCCATCGTTCCAAAAACCGCGATCAGGACCGCCATTCCTATCCATATTTCTATCGGAACGTGCCTAAAAAAAGAGGAAATGATCACCGCCACCATCACCGCCATCAGCACTCCTCCGAAGAAACCCTCCCATGATTTTTTAGGAGAATGCCTTTCAAATAATTTCCGTTTTCCTAATTTCATGCCGAACAGATACGCCCCCGTATCATTCGACCACAATAAGAGCAGGAAAGCCAGGGGAAAATGGTATTCAAATTGATTTGAGGAATTTAAAAAGGCCAGCGAAAAGAAAAACCCATAGGGAATACTCACATACAGCCAGCCTATCACGGTATGTGAAATAGCCGAAAAAGGGGCCGTATTTTTTCGGTAAAGCTCTGTTAAGAAGAGGGAAAATACAAGAGGAACCAGTATCCACAAATAGGCAGATTGGAAATCGTAGAGCTGAAACAAGGCCAGAAAAATAAAACCTATTCCTGCGATGCTTAATCCCAGAAAGTGGTTCACTGAAGTGCCTCCTTCTTTTATCATTCTGTAAAATTCGGCCAGGGATACCAGGCTAAGACATCCATAAAAGCCTGCGAAAACCAGCTCTCCCAAAAAAAGAGAAGCTAACATAACAATGGTAAAAAAGAAGGCGGTAATGGCTCTGGTTTTCATGGAAGTTTGATTTATTTGGATAGGTTCTGATTATTCTTCGGATGGCGATAAAAATACAACGCCAGGAGGGTTGCGATTAAAATACTAATCAGGGATACATACCATCCCATTTCTTCTGTTTCATCTAATGAACGATGATTCATTTGAAGGTAAAAAGCAACCAGCACGGCATATGCATTGTTGATAAAATGTGCGACCATAGGATACCATAGACTGCCACTCCACAGATACAGGTAGCTAAAGGCCAATCCTAGGAAGAGCCTGGGAAAAAAGCCAAAAAACTGAAGGTGCATTGCGCTGAAAGCCACAGCCGAGAAAAAAATGGCCAAATGAACATTCTTCAGCGATCTGCTTAATGTGCGCTGAATAGCTCCCCTAAACATCAATTCTTCACAAACAGCAGGCACTAGGGCAATCACAAACAAATTGATCAATACATCTCCCGCTCCGTTCATTTTCAATATTATTTGGGTACTTCTGGCCCCTTCCTCTTCCATTCTACGCATCCAATCCTCTATCCCCTTCAAAAATTCAGGAAAAATTATTTGCTGATTCCATTCATTCAGCCATCCTAAGAAAGGAATAGCCGTTACTACCATGGCAACGACAAGCAGGAGGAGAAATCCAGCCGGGGGTTTATTTTGATAGAAGTTAAAAATGCTTTTTCGCTCGTAATAAGCTAAAAAAAGTGCTGGAAAAAGAAAAAGGCCTATTTGTTGTCCAGTTAACAGAATTTTAAGCTCATTTGCAAAAGCGGGGTCGCCGCCACTAATGGCGGTTAAAGAATGGAATGTTTCCTTTCCATTCATCCAAAAAATAAGCAGAAAAGAGAGGAAAGTACAAATAATCAGCCCCCCAACAGCGGTTAATCCCAATAGCAAGAGCTGAATAAAAGGGCTGTTTTCTTGTTTAACTCCTTCTGAATGATTCATTCCGTGAATTATCTGTAACTTTGTATCGTTATTAATTTGCGTTGAAGATATAAAAATGTCTGTTAAAATCGGAAATATTGACTTGGGAGAATTCCCTTTACTGTTGGCTCCCATGGAAGATGTCAGTGACCCCCCTTTTCGGTATGTGTGCAAACAAGGTGGAGCCGACATGATGTATACAGAGTTTATCTCTTCAGAAGGATTAATCCGCTCTGCCGCCAAAAGTAAACAGAAACTGGATATTTTTGAGTACGAACGGCCAATTGGCATTCAGATTTTTGGCAGCGACATTGAAAGCATGCGCGAAGCCACCGAAATAGCGACACTCGCCGGACCGGATATAATGGATATTAACTATGGATGTCCGGTTAAAAATGTGGCCTGTAGGGGAGCAGGAGCAAGTTTGCTGCAAGACATTGACAAAATGGTTCGGATGACCGAGGCGGTGGTTAAAGCAACTCATTTACCTGTCACTGTGAAAACACGGTTGGGATGGGATGACCATACCAAGAACGTTTACGAAGTAGCCGAACGTTTACAGGACGTCGGAATCCAGGCATTAACCATTCACGGAAGAACGCGAGCACAGCTTTATAAAGGGGAGGCCGACTGGACATTGATTAGGGAAATCAAGAAAAATCCAAGAATACGAATTCCCATTTTTGGAAACGGAGATATTGATAGTCCTGAAAAAGCAGCCGCCTGGAGAATGGAATATGAAGTAGATGGAATGATGATCGGAAGAGCAGCGATTGGGTATCCCTGGATCTTTCGAGAAGTAAAACATTTCTTTAAAACTGGACAATCCCTTGCCGCTCCTACATTGGAGGAAAGGATAGACGCCTGTAGGACACATTTTATAAAATCCATCGAATGGAAAGGAGAAAAAGTGGGCGTATTTGAAATGAGAAGGCACTATGCCAATTATTTTAAAGGATTGCCCGATTTTAAACCTTACCGAATGCTGCTGGTTAAAGAAGAAAATGTGGATACCATTCATCAACTCCTAGATGAAATTGCGGTCAACTACCAGGGTATTTCGAGCGAAAAAGAACTGGCTTGATTATTGAACGATTATTTCATAAATTAAGCCTATGGTAACAGCAATTACGCAAGGGGTAAAAATTACCGTTGATACATTTTTTCAAGAGGGACATTCCGATCCTGTGAATGATCACTTTATGTTTGCTTACCGCATTTCCATTGAAAATTTAACCGATTTTTCCATTCAGCTTATAAGCCGTAAATGGCGCATTTTTGACTCGAATGGGAGTTACCGGGTCGTGGAAGGAGAAGGAGTGGTAGGGGTCCAGCCTGTAATTGAACCTGGGGATAATTATCAATATGTTTCCGCCTGTAACCTCAAAACAGATGTAGGTAGTATGGAAGGACATTATGACATGATTCGCTTATCTGACCTGTTTTCCTTTCAGGTAGCTATTCCAAAATTTGAATTGGTTGCCCCTTTTAAACTAAATTAATGAGTTTCAAAAATTGAAAAGGCTTTGTTTAAATGGTAAGCAAGCTTTTTTCCTAATATTTATCTATAAACACAAATGCCGACCCAGTTTACCACAGCGTCGGCATTTGTATTTCATAGGAGCGATTAATCTCTGCTTCGCCCAAATAACATAGAAGCATAATACAAAAGATTAGCCAACGCACCTAATGCGGCTACAACGTAGGTCATTGCAGCCCACCATAAAGCATCCTTTGCCTGCACATTTTCTTCATCTGTGTACACTACATCCCGGTTATTCTTTAACCATAAAAGAGCTCGATTACTTGCATCAAACTCTACCGGAAGTGTAATAAAACTAAAGAGCGTAATAATAGCCAATCCACCAACCCCAATGGCTAAAACGATTGGATTGTGGGATACAATCATCAATAACACCCCAATTAATAATACCCATTGTAAAAGGTTAGAGGAGATGCTCACCAAAGGAACCATGCTGGAACGAAATTGCAACCAATTATAGGACTTGGCATGTTGAACCGCGTGTCCACATTCGTGAGCAGCTACTGCGGCAGCAGCTACACTTCGTCCATGATAAACATCAGTACTCAAATTAACGGTCAAATCGGCCGGGTTATAATGATCGGTTAACTGCCCCTCAGTACTAATCACTTTTACATTATAAATTCCATTATCATGTAACATTTTCTCAGCAATTTCCTTCCCGGACATCCCCGAACTCAATTGAATTTCAGCATATTTAGCGAATTTATTTCTAAATCGCCATTGTACAAACATGCTTAAAAGCAATACAGGAATAATCAATATTAAATAAGTTTCCATTTCTCAATTTTTGTATGATACATGATTTAAATCAAAAAGTGTTCCCATATTTATATTTACATAAAAAATTACAAAAAAATAAAAAATGACTGTCAATTTTTCATATTGGGAAAAGGAACATTTCTTTCATGCCGACGTGGTCATCATTGGAAGTGGGATCGTTGGCTTAAATGCCGCACTTACTCTTCAGAAAAACCGTCCAAGATGGAAAATACTTGTTTTGGAAAGAGGGTTTTTACCCAGTGGCGCCAGTACCAAAAATGCCGGATTTGCCTGTTTCGGCAGCTTATCAGAATTGATCGAACAGGAAAAAAAACTTGGACCAGAAGGGTTACAACTTCTCGTCGAAAAGAGATGGAAAGGCCTTCTAAAACTTAGAAAATTATTGGGAGATAAAGCCATTCACTTTGAAAATTATGGAGGATTTGAGTTATTTACTCCCACTGATTTGTATGTTAATGATTGTTTACAACAGTTGGATCATTACAATTTTCTGGTAAAAGAGGTGGTTGGTGATTCAAGTACCTATCAAGTAGCGAATCATAAAATTAAAGCGCTGGGATTTAAGGGGGTTGATCACCTGATTGAGAATAAATTCGAATCGCAGATTGATACCGGAAAAATGATGCTTTCCCTTTTACAACTTGTCAGAGAAAAAGGAATTGAAGTAAGAAATAATTGTGAAGTAATGAGTATCTATGAAGAAGATAAATGCCTGCGCTTACAGACAAATCAAGGGACTTATAAAACAAGTCAATTACTTTTAGCAACCAATGCTTTTACTTCCCGATTTTTACCTGAATTAGATATCGTGCCTGGAAGAGGTCAGGTACTGATCACTGAACCTGTTAAAAATTTACCTTTTAGAGGAACTTTCCACTACGACCACGGCTATTATTATTTCAGAAATGTAGGGCAACGTATTTTAATTGGAGGAGGTAGAAATCTTGATTTTAAAGGAGAGACTACGATTGAACCAGGTGAATCGACTCTGATTCAACGGTCTCTTGAAATGCTCTTAACTTCGATGATATTGCCCGGGCAGAAGTTCAAGATAGACACCAGGTGGAGTGGGATCATGGCTTTTGGAAACGCTATAGAGCCTATTATAAAACGTGTAAAACCGACCATTTATTGTGCTGTTCGCTGCCATGGAATGGGAGTAGCCATTGGAAGCCAGACAGGGGAGGAGGCAGCCTTATTGCTACTGCAACATACATCTGATTCGTGTTACTAATTTTTTTTGCTATATTACTATTTTAAAAATATTTTTGATAAAAAAAATAGCATGGATATTTTGATGATAGTTTTTTCTATAGTGATCATTGGATTGCTGATCTTTATTCTTTTAAGAAGAAATACTTCCGGTGCTAATTCTGATTCAATGGACTTTTTAAAAAACGAAAATCATCGATTGCAGTTTGAGTTGACGGATATGAGAAATAGGTACATGGAAGAAAAAAGTAAACTAGCAGGAACAGACGCTGCATTAAATGCAGAAAAAAACAGACTTAAAGAACAACAGCAATACCTCGAATCCCTCCAGGAGAGATTTAAGCTTGAGTTTTCACTAGTGGCCAATGCCGTTTTGGATCAGCATACGCAGAAATTTTCTCATACCACTCAGCAAAATCTGGAAAATATTCTTTTTCCCTTAAAGACCAATCTTAAATCCTTTGAAGAAAAAGTGGAAAAAACCTATCAACAAGAATCAGCAGACAGAAATCATTTAAAAGGAGTAATTGAACAATTAATGCAACATAGTCAGCAAATAAAAAATGAAGCAAATAATCTTACCCGCGCATTAAAAGGAGATCATAAAAAGCAGGGAATATGGGGTGAATTAATTTTAGAGAAGGTTTTAGAAAATTCAGGCTTAACTAAAGGCAGAGAATACGTGGTTCAAAAAAGTTTTCAAAATGAAAAAGGCGATCGATTTCAACCAGATGTCGTGATTTATCTTCCCGAAGGAAAAAACATTTTGATTGATGCGAAAGTTTCCCTTATTGCTTACGAAAAAATGATCAATGCTGCCTCTGAACAGGAAAAAACCATGTTTCTACAGCAACATATCCAAGCCATTAAACATCACATTGATGATCTTTCAAAAAAAGATTATCCTTCGTTGTATCAGATTCATACACCTGATTTCATTTTGCTTTTTTTACCTGTTGAATCTCTTTTCAGTGTAACAATACAGGCCCACCAGGATTTATTTCAGTACGCCTGGAATAAAAAGATCGTGATCGTTAGCCCAACAACTTTACTGGCTACATTAAAAACCATTGCTAGTATCTGGAAAATTGATCATCAGAATAAAAATGTATATGAAATAGCCAATGAGGCAGGCGCATTGTATGACAAATTTGCAGGCTTTGTAGCCGATATGGAAAAGATTGGTAAATATTTACAACTTACACGAACAGCCCATGAAGATGCCATCAAAAAACTACATAGCGGCCAGGGAAATTTAGTAAGTAAGGCGGAAAAAATAAAAAAGCTGGGTGCCAGAACGAAAACCGACCGGTCCTTAGACACCCAGTTTTTACCTTAATATATTAAGAATGATTAAAAGCAGTCCAACCTTGAGCCTTTAATTCATGAACAATATTGGATTTGGAAATCATCTGGCATCCCGCATTCTTATCGGTGATGTGTCCAATCACTGAAATATCGACGTCATTCTTCAGTTTTTCATAGTCGGCCTGTTTGATAGTGAATAATAGTTCATAATCTTCACCCCCATTTAAAGCACATACAGTAGGATCTAATCCAATTTCTCTAGCAGTATCGTAGGTCATGGGATCAATAGGTAACTTTTCCTCATAAATGGTACAGCCGGTTTCTGATTGTTCACACAAATGAAAAATTTCCGAAGCCAAGCCATCTGATACATCTATCATCGAAGTGGGAATGATGTCCAATTGGGCTAATAAATCAACTATATCTCTGCGTCCTTCGGGTTTTAACTGTCGTTCAATAATGTAGTCTTTTCCTTCCAAATCCGGTTGAATTTGAGGATTTTCTAAAAAAATACGCTTTTCTCTTTCTAAAATTTGTAAGCCCACATAAGCTCCCCCCAAATCGCCCGAAACACATAACAGATCTCCTTCATTTGCTCCATTACGGTAACAAATAACTTCTTTATTAGCATAACCAATACTGGTTATGCTGATCACTAGTCCTTGTTTACTAGAACTTGTATCTCCTCCAATCAGGTCAATATTAAATTTATTACAGGCGAGCTCAATGCCTTTATAAATTTCTTCGATAGCTTCCAATGGAAATTTGCTAGAAACACCCAAAGAAACGGTAATTTGCTTTGCTATTCCATTCATAGCGTATATATCACTCAAATTCACCTGAACCGCTTTGTAGCCAAGATGCACCAACGGCACATAAGCAAGATCAAAATGGATACCTTCCAACAATAAATCAGTTGACAAAAGCACCTGTTGATCTGTAGACTTAAGAACCGCTGCATCGTCTCCAACTCCTTTTATCGAATTTTCATGGTGCAGTTTAAAATTTTGAGTAAGGTGCTTGATTAAGCCAAATTCACCTAATTCAGAAATAGCGGTACGTCCTTTATTTTCAAACATTTTATTTCGTTTAAGAATTAATTACAAGCCCAAAGAGGCCGAAATACTTAACATCCGTTCAATAGGCTTTCTGGCTTCACGTATAATTGCTTCAGGAACTGTTACTTCAGGAAGTCCATTTTTCATGCATAAATACAGCTTCTCTAATGTATTTCTTTTCATATAAGCACAATCATTACAGGCACAATTATTCATCGGTGGAGCAGGTATAAAAGTCTTGCCCGGATTTGCCTTTTCCATTTGATGAATAATTCCACTTTCAGTCGCAACTATGAAGGATTGCGCGTCCGACTGAATGCTGTATTTCAATAAACCTGTCGTACTACCAATGTAATCGGCCATGGCCAAAACCGATTCCTCGCACTCTGGATGGGCAATAAATTTAGCTTCCGGGTGTCTCTCTTTTAGCTTAGTTATTTTTTCTCTGGAAAAGATTTCATGAACCATGCAGGCACCATTCCATAAAACCAACTCTCTGCCAGTCTTTTTTGCTACCCAGGCTCCCAGATTTCGGTCAGGTCCAAAGATAATGGGTTGATTCTTCGGCAAACTTTCCACAATCTGTACTGCATTCGTTGATGTACAAACAATATCGCTCAAAGCCTTTAATTCAGCGGTACAGTTTACATAGGTAATGACTACATGATCGGGATATTTTTCCTTGAACTTACGGAAAAGGTGAGGAGGGCAGCTGTCAGCCAAAGAACAACCAGCTTTTAAATCAGGTAGTAAAACTTTCTTTTCAGGTGAAAGTATTTTCGCTGTTTCTGCCATAAAGTGTACTCCAGCAAAAACAATAACGTCTGCATCTGTTTTAGCTGCCTCCTGTGATAAACCCAAACTATCGCCAATATAGTCTGCAATATCTTGAATATCAGGTTCTTGATAATAATGCGCCAAAATAATGGCGTTTTTTTCCTTCTTTAATTTATTAATTTCATCAAATAAATCTAGAGTAGGATCAATTTCTTCATCTACAAATCCTTTGCTATCTAATTGTTCAGTGATGTTCATGTGTTTTGTTTATTTGTTTTGATATCTCTGATAACACTGTAAAAGTACGACCTTTTAACGCATCAATAAATATCAATTTATTTTAAAAGGAATTTTTTATTGTTTATTAGCATGTTGGTAATGTTAAAAAATAATGAAGTTTTATGTAAGGAAAATGAGTTATTAGAAACTTACCAACATTTGAATGATTTTTATTTTGATAATTGCTATTGATTCACAACTGAATACAAATTACATTAAAAAATTTCCCATAGGAAAATGTGTATTTTTTTGAGTCTTTAGAAAAGTGAATAACGTGATACTTTCTGCTCAAAAATTATGTAAAAGATTGTGCCAAATTATCATTTTAGCTTAGCTTTAAACATTCAAAAAGAGTTATTCTTTTTATTTATACATTCAGTTAACATATTTATCAACGTTGTTAACATATTTACTATTTGAACTGAAGAATGAGAAAAGTTGATTTTTTGGTGATCGGCTCTGGAATAGCTGGTTTAAGCTTTGCTTTAAAGGCAGCTAATTATGGAAAGGTGTTAATTGTGACGAAATCCAATGAGGATGAATCCAATACAAAATACGCGCAGGGGGGTGTAGCAGTGGTCATCGATAAAGCAGATTCTTTTGAGAAGCACATTGAAGATACCCTTATTGCAGGAGATGGATTATGTGATTCTGAAGTTGTGGAGTTGGTTGTCAAAGAAGGACCTCAGCGTATTCAGGAGATTATAGAATATGGAATTAATTTCGATAAAAATCCTGCAGGGGTGTTTGATTTAGCGAAAGAAGGTGGACATTCGGAACACCGAGTGCTTCACTATAAAGACGTTACTGGTTACGAAATAGAGAGTGTGTTGCTTAAACAGATACATCTCCATCCCAATATTGAAATTTTGACTCATTATTTTTGTTTGGAGTTAATTACTCAACATCATTTGGGAAAGCATGTGGATAAAAGTACTGAAAATGTTCAGTGCTATGGTATTTATGCATTTAATACCGAAAGAAATGATGTGGAAAAGATTCTGGCAAGGGTGACTGTAATGGCTTCAGGAGGTGCGGGACATATTTATGGAAATACAACAAATCCCGTAATCGCTACAGGAGATGGTATGGCAATGGTGTACAGGGCAAAAGGTAAAATTAGGAATATGGAGTTTATTCAATTTCATCCTACCGCTTTATATCATCCTGGAGAATATCCTTCATTTTTAATTTCGGAAGCCGTAAGAGGTTTTGGAGGAATTCTGAAAAGGAGAAATGGAGAGGAGTTTATGTATGAATATGATCCGAGAGGTTCGTTGGCTCCGAGGGATATAGTGGCCAGGGCTATTGATGCAGAGATGAAGAAGTCTGGAGATGATTTTGTGTACCTGGACATCACTATGCGAAGTAAGCAGGATATCTTACAACATTTTCCGAATATTTATGCGAAATGTTTGTCAATCGGAATTGATATGACAAAAGATTTTATTCCGGTAACGCCTGCGGCACATTACATGTGTGGAGGTATTCAGGTAGATGAGTTTGGAAAGTCATCCATTCAACATTTATATGCCTGCGGTGAGGTATCTTCTACAGGACTTCACGGAGCAAACCGATTAGCGTCAAATTCGTTGTTAGAGGCCACTGTTTTTGCACATCGGATTTTCGAATCAGCGGTTAAAAATTTTATGGAAAACAATATTCCTGAGGCCATTCCTGATTGGGATGATCGGGGAGTGACGCAATCCAATGAAGATATTTTGGTTACCCATAATCTACGGGAAACACAAAAGATTATGAGTGATTATGTGGGAATTGTTCGTTCGGATTTTAGGTTAGATCGGGCACGTCGACGATTGTATCTTTTGTATGAAGAAACGGAGGAATTTTATAAGAAGAACAAGGTGTCCGTTAAACTTTGTGAATTAAGAAATGTAATTCAAGTAGCCTATATGGTAATTAAATCAGCTTTAGCGAGAAAAGAAAGTAGAGGATTGCATTATACCACTGATTATCCGCAGCATCAGGCTGAGTTAAAAGATACAATTATTTAGGATGGCACTAATTTTATCGGTAAAGGATGTTTATCCGCAGTGGGGTAGCGATTGCTTCATCGCTGCAAATGCCACAATTGTGGGTGACGTGGTACTAGGAGATCGGGTTTCTGTATGGTTTAATGCAGTTATTCGTGGAGACGTTCACTTGATTCGGATTGGTCATGATACGAATATCCAGGATGGGGCAGTGATTCACGCAACCTATCAGAAAGCAGCTACCATCATAGGAAACCGGGTTTCTATCGGGCATTCAGCCATAGTGCATGGATGTGAAATTAAGGATCATGTTCTTGTTGGGATGGGGGCGATTGTCATGGATCATGCAGTTGTTGAATCATATTGTATCATTGCTGCTGGTTCTGTTGTGCTTGAAAATACACTTTGCGAAAGTGGATATCTGTATGCTGGGACACCGGCAAAAAGAATAAAGCCCCTGACAGAAGAGCAGCGGAATTTATTGGATAAATTACCGGATAATTATCAGATGTACGCTGATTGGTTTAAGTAAGCTATTCTTTTTTTATCGTTAGATTAACCGTTCTTTCCCAATTTTCTTTAATGATAAGTTCGTTGGGAAAAACCCAAATTTTCTCGGGCTGCGATTGATCGTCCAGGTTTCCTGTGTCCCATTTTCCATTTTTATTTCGATCATAGACAATACGGGCAAGGTACGTTCCAGCTTTATAGTTGGCAAATCGAATGGTAGTATTTTTAGTAACGATTTCTGTTTTTACCACTTCTTTGCGGTCATTCACCAGCTGAATAAGGTATTGTTGCGTACTGTCAGGAACTTCGACGATCATAATGAGTGTACTATAATCATCGCTATTTCCTAGTTTTACAAATTTTTTTATTTCATTGGCATTGGTTACATCTCCTAATGCAGTGATTGTTTTTTCAGGAAAACTAATGGTATACGAAGGTTTCTTTTTCCAAGGATACTGGAATATATAAGTGAGTAAATCGGAGGTATCCTTTACAAACGTAAAATTAGTTCTGGGAATGCTATCTTCCAATAGCTTGATTTTGTCCATGGCAATTTTTTCAATTGGCATGTTGAATTGCAATTTTAAAGAAGAAAATGGATTAAGAAAGCCATTAAATGTATTGTCATTTACCTGAATACTTTTGGTATACGTTTCTTTTTTGTCTCTCGAAAATGAAATGGTATCCAAGGTTTTAGAATCATTTTCTAAGTGGATTTTCAGGCTATCAAAAGTCAATTCCTTCAGCCATATTCTAACAGAGTCCCTATTTTTGTTGAAATGGATAATTTTACTTTGGTCGAGATCTGGATGATCCAGGATGGTTAAGCGTGGTTTTTCTAGCTTTTGATTGAAGATCATGCTGATATGACCGTCGGTATTTATTTTTTTATCAACGATTCGAAATTGTTTAGGATCTTCCTTGAAAAGGATAAGTTGTATGCTGTCAATGTTTTTTGTTAGTACAATCGAATCTTTGAGAAAGGCCACTTCGTCATTTGCCTGTTGATAGATCTTATCCCCTGATTGCCCCTCGTTAAGGGCATAAATTCGATAAGTGTCATTTCTTAGGTTTTTTAATTTAAAACGCCCACTGCTATCGGTAGAAGTAAAGATGGGCGCTCTTTTCTTTCCAAAAATGGTATCTCTTTCTAATGGGATGAGAAGCACTGTTGCGTCATATTGAGGTTTATCTGTGAGTGAGTTGATGACAACTCCGCTCAAAGTTAATGAGTCAAGCACAGGTCCTGTTGAAAAAGCATAAGTTAAATTTTTTAGAACGTTGGATTCGTTTACATCGGCAATTGCTTTTCCGAAGTTCAGTGTATAAGTCGTGTTTTTTTCGAGACTATCTTTAAAAATGATTTCTAATTTTTTCTGATTTTTTTTGAGTTCAGGAGCTTTCTCTAATTCAGGTGAAATGGAAAATTCCTTAAACTCGTTTTGGAGATTAAAATACTCATCAAAAGTGATCACAATTTTTTGACCTGAGAAATTGGTTGTGAGATCGGCGGGTTCCATTTTTAGAACTTTTGGTGGAGTTGTGTCTTTAGGTCCTCCTTCCGGACTTTTCATACTTGCACACCCATAGATGATGAGTATAAGTAGAATGGGAAGAAAGTTTTTTAGTACAGTCAAGGGTCTTTTAAAATTCACCATTTTTAACGCTTTTAAGAGGCTTTTGGGTGTTCTGGAATAATATGATTAAAAAAACAAAATAATTAACCAGAGGGCTTGTAATTGTGTTGTTTTAATATTTATTTAATTAACTGATTTACAATGAATTAATTTATTATTTATTTAAATGGATCATAATGACCGAAATATCTGATGGGGAGACACCTGAAATGCGAGAGGCCTGACCCAAAGTCCTTGGTTTGATCTTTAAAAGTTTTTCTCTTGCTTCTTTAGATAGGGAGATCAGCGTATGGTAATCGAAATCCGGATTGATGGGGCGATCTTCCATCTTTTGCATTTTTTGAACAATTTCGTTTTCCTTTTCGAAATAGCTCTCGTATTTTATTTTTATTTCGGCTTGTTCAATGGTTTCTTGAGTAAACTGTTCAAGGTAATTTTTAAAGGAGAGATCCATTTCGCAAAGATCCTGGATGCTTACCTGCGGGCGACTTAGTAGGGCAGAGAGCTTTACATTTTGTTGTAATTCACTGGTTCCCAGTTTTTTAAGTATTTCGTTTGCTTGATTCATCTGAATCCCGGTCTTTTTTGTGTATGCAACAATGGCATCTGAATTTTTGACCTTTTCATTGACGCTTTGGAGTCTGTTTTCTGAGATGAGACCGAGTTCATAAGCGATAGGGGATAGACGGATATCTGCATTGTCTTGCCGCAATAGGAGGCGATGTTCCGCTCTTGAAGTAAACATGCGGTAGGGTTCATCGGTGCCTTTGGTGACCAGGTCATCGATGAGTACGCCAATATAGGACTCCGATCTTTTGAGTATCAGTTCTTTTTGATCGTTGATTTTCTGATGAGCGTTGATCCCAGCAATCATTCCCTGGCTGGCAGCTTCTTCATAGCCTGTTGTTCCATTGATTTGTCCGGCGAAGAACAGGTTAGCTATATTTTTTGTTTCCAGCGTTAATTGCAATTGAGTAGGAGGGAAGTAATCGTATTCAATGGCGTAACCGGGTCGAAACATTTTGGCTTTTTCGAAACCTGGTATTTTAGTCAAGGCCTGGTATTGAACATCTTCTGGAAGGGAGGTAGAAAAGCCATTGACATAAATTTCATAGGTGTCGAAACCTTCGGGCTCTACAAAGATTTGGTGGCGATCTCTTTCTGCAAAACGGTTAATTTTGTCTTCGATAGAAGGGCAATATCGGGGCCCCAAACCTTTGATACGACCTGTAAACATGGGAGATTTTTCGAAACCTGTTTTAAGGGTTTCGTGGACTTCCGAATTAGTATAGGTTATCCAGCAGCAGCGCTGTTCCGTTGGGCGGTCCACCGCTGTATAGGAAAATCGCCCTGGATTTGGATCGCCCCATTGCTCTTCCATCAAGTTATAATTAAGACTTCTTCCATCCACGCGGGGAGGAGTGCCTGTTTTCATTCTTCCCGCTTCGAAGCCAAGCTCCGTAAGTTGTTCGGTTAAACCGGTTGCTGCTTTTTCTCCAGTTCGGCCTCCCCCAAATCTTTTTTCGCCGATATGAATAATTCCATTTAGAAATGTCCCGTTGGTAAGCACGACGGATTTTGCTTTTATTTCTATTCCCAGTGAGGTTTTTACGCCATAAACGGTTTCGTTTTTTACCAGAAGGGAGGAAACCATTTCTTGCCAAAAATCAACATTTGGTGTGTTTTCCAATTTTTTGCGCCATTCGTAAGCAAATTTTTTGCGATCATTTTGAGCGCGCGGGCTCCACATCGCTGGCCCTTTCGAAAGGTTAAGCATGCGAAACTGAAGGGTTGTGAGGTCAGAAATAACCCCTGAATAACCGCCCATGGCATCAATTTCTCTGACAATTTGCCCTTTTGCTACTCCTCCCATGGCAGGATTGCAACTCATTTGAGCAATGGTTTCCATATTCATGGTTATCAGAAGGACAGAAGACCCAAGGTTGGCTGCTGCTGCGGCCGCTTCACAGCCGGCATGCCCAGCGCCCACTACTATAACGTCGTATTCTTTAAACATTTTTATTTTGATGTTTCACGTGAAACATACTACAAAACTACTTATTGTATTTTATGTTTCACGTGAAACAGGGTTTATTTTTGAAGATTTAATTTAATTTTTCTGAAAGCTCCATCCATCGTTCCATTGCCTTTTCGATGTTTTCTTCTACTATTTCTATTTCTTTTGACAGTTTTTGGAGCTGAACGTAGTCTGCAGGATCAGTAGAAATTAATTGTGTTTGAATTGTTTTCTTTTGGTGTTCCTGTTCTTCCATCCTACTTTCCAATGCTAATAATTCTTTTTGTTCATTGAAGCTGAGCTTTGTTTTATTGTTTGTCTTTTCGTTTTTTACCGGAGTAGGAGCCAGCATGGCTTTTGTCGTTTCCTTTTGATTTTGTAGTTCTTCCCGATAAGCCGCGTAATTCCCATTGAAAATGTTGACCGAACCATTTTCCATGATGAACAACTGTTCGCTCATTTTATCTAATAAATAACGGTCATGGGATACAAGAATCAATACGCCAGGGTAATTTTCTAAAAAAGATTCCAAGACATTCAATGTGTCAATATCCAAGTCGTTGGTGGGTTCATCTAAAATGAGAAAATTAGGATTTTTCATTAATACCTTCATCAAGTACAACCGCTTTTTTTCTCCACCACTCAATTTTTCTATCAAGCCGTGTTGCTTCTTTGGAGGAAATAAAAACAACGTCAAAAGACCAGAAGCGGTTACTGTAGTTCCGTCAGCCAATTGAATGTATTCTGCCACTGACTTAACCACATCAATTACTCGATCCTTTTCATTGAAAGATAAACCCGCTTGGGTGTAATACCCAAAATTCGTGGTCTCTCCCTTAGTGATGCTTCCCGAGTCAGGAGCAATGGAACCCGTAAGTAAATTGAGAAAGGTAGATTTACCACTTCCATTCTTACCGGCTAAACCTATTCTATCTCCCTTTTTAAAGACATAACTGAAATGATCAACGATGGATTTCGTCTCAAACTTTTTAGTAACCTGTTCAAGTTCAAGGATTTTTCCTCCCTGTCTAGTCATTTTTATGTCTAATGTAATTTTTTGATTTTCAGGTCTTTGCTTAGTTTTGTCTGCTAATTCATGAAAGGCGTCTATGCGTGATTTTGATTTCGTCGTTCGTGCGGAAGGCATTCTGCGCATCCATTCCAGTTCTTTTTTAAGTAAATTCTTATTTTTTTGATAACTACTCTCATCCATCGCCATCCGTTCTGCTTTTTTTTCAAGAAAGAAGGCATAATTCCCCTGATACGTAAATGCTTTTCCTCGATCTAACTCAATGATGCTGTTGCACACCTGATCAAGAAAATAACGATCGTGTGTCACTAGTAATATGCTCTTTTGGCCAGTCGTTAATAGCTTTTCGAGCCACTCAATGGTGTCTATGTCTAAATGGTTGGTTGGTTCGTCCAATACATACACATCGGGGTCATCGATTAAAAGTTTGGCCAAAGCAATTCGTTTCTTTTGACCTCCCGATAAAGTATCGATTCGTTGATGTAAGTGGTGGATATCCATCCGGCTGAGAATTGTCTTAATGGCATGTTCATATTCCCAGGCATTTTGTTCGGTGAGTTCTTCATAAATTTTTTGAAGCTCCAGCTCATTCACAACCGGGTTTTCTACCAGTTCCTCATAGCGTTTAATTAATGCTAACTGTTTGTTGGCTTCACTAAAAATATATTCGCTGATTGTCGAGGAAGAAGGAAATTGCGGATCCTGTTCCAAAAATCCAATGCGGACATGTCGATTCTTGACAATCTTTCCTTCCATAGGAGGAAAACGATCCGCCAGTAACTTTAATAAAGTGCTTTTTCCCGCCCCATTTACGCCAACTAAGGCAAGCCGCTGACCAGGATTAATTCCTATCGTCAAGTGGCGAAAAAGCCATTCATCATGGTATGAATGCCCCAGGTTCTCTGCTGCTATCTGTGTGCTCAAAATGTATTTAACGCTTGTAAACTTTGAAAATTATTGCAAAAGTAATTAATAAATAACGGCTTCAAGCGGAAAAGCCAAATCGATTACTTTTAAATGAAAATATGTAAAACAAAAAAAGCGGACATCCATCCGCTTATTAACTAAACTAAAACTAAACTAAAATTAGGGTAATGGGTTTTTTATTTAAAAAATGCTTGCTCAATTTCGTTGGTGCTGATTCCCACGATTGCGGGTTTATTTTCTGCTGTCAGAATGGAATGGTCCGCATAGAAACGATTAAGATCTACTTTTGCAGAACGACTTAAAGTTCCATAATAGTCAGCAGTATTGCCGGTCAGGCTCAGCTTTGATTGATCTTTTAAATCTGTACTTAACTGAATGGTTTGTGTATTTAGAAAAGCCAGCGCATTGTTTTTTAATTGTACCGTTAAATTAAGGACACTTAGCGTACCACTTGTTCGGACGATGGCCTGATCGGTAGCCTGAATGGTGTTCAGTTCCCGTACATAGACGACAACAACCAGAGGCTTTTGCTGATAAGAACTAATTCTCAGCTCTCCATTTTTTTGTTGTACAAGGGCATTTTTAGTATAATAATTATCGTGCACTTTCACTTGCTCTACCGGACTTTGAACAATAAAAACTTCCACGTTTCCTGAAACATTAATGCTATGAATCTTTTTGATTTCCGAAAGTGTGGTGATGGTTGGCATTTCACTGGCGCTTAAAATGGTCGGTTGAATAAAACCTAAAGAGAAAATCCCAACACTCAAGACAAAATTTTTAATAACAGTTTTCATATATTGTATACTTTTTATAGTGGTTAAATTACTGATTTACAGCCTTCCTTTATAGATAAGACGATAACTGTTCAAAAAGGTTACACCCCAATCCTCCCCATTATACGAGTGAACAAACGCTATCGACGAATGCCCTTAATTTTTCGACCAAAAGCGCAGACACACGATAAATAATCTTCAATAGATTGTTGGATTTCGCAATATTGAATCTACCTTTGTTCAAATTATTTAGAATTAAACTGAATATTAAAAGTGCCTGCTGGTACTTAAGCCGGTTATAAACCTTCCATCATGAAAATCTATTCTTACCTGATTGGTCTTTTTGCGTTGACATTGCTGCCTTCTGTCGTTGCCGAAGAATTACACGTTTATTCTGTAAACTACGAGAATGTATTAGGGACCTCTTTCAATCTAAAAGTTTCCGCCCACGCTGTCACAGAAGCGGAAAAGGCTGAACAGCTTGTCCTGACAGAAATTGACCGGTTGGCTGCTATTTATAGTGCTTACGATCCGAAAAGCGAATTCAGCAGATGGATGCTTTGTGAAAGAGGAATTGCCACACCTGTTTCAAAAGAATTGTTTGACGTATTCCGCCTGTTTGAGCAATGGAAAGGAAATACCAAAGGAGCCCTTAGCCCGGCCGCTGGATTGGCCATATCGCTTTGGGAACAAGGAGAGAAGGACGGGGTATTCCCTGCACAACAAGAACTCTCAGAAGCCATTGAAGCGATGTCGGCGAACCATTATTTTTTAGACGAATCACAGCAAACCATTACTCGTTTAACCGACGTCCCTTTGGTAATGAACTCTTTTGTGAAGAGTTTCATTATTGAAAAAGCCACCGAAAAGGCTTTCAAAGAAAGTCAGATCGAGGGAATGGTTTTAAATATTGGGGGAGATCTGTTGGTAAAAGGAACTTTTCGCGATGAAGTCCATGTTACCGATCCTTTCCACTCAGCGGAAAACGATTTGCCGATCTCTAAAATACGCCTTGAAAATAAAGCAGTGGCGACCTCTGGAAATTATCGGAGAGGATTTAGGATTGGAGAACGTTGGTTTTCGCATATTGTCGACCCGCGTACAGCAAAACCGGTAACGGCTATTGTAAGTGCAACGGTCGTATCGGATGATGCGGTTACCGCAGGTGCATTAGCCACCTCTTTTACCATTCTGTCTCCTGAAGAGAGTAAAAAACTGGCAGATTCAATGGGAAAACAAACGGAATACCTTCTGGTGACGAGTTCGGGAAAGAAAATAGAAAGCAAAGGCTGGAAAGCGCTCGAGGTTAACTCATCTGTGAAATCACGGGAAACTTTACCAAAAACAGGCACATTTAGAGATGGGAAAAGCTGGGATCCTAAATTTGAATTAGCGATCTCTTTTGAATTAAATGCCATCGAGGGAAATACTCATCGGCCATTTGTAGCCATTTGGGTGGAAGATGAGCAGCGTAAACCCGTTAGAAACCTCGCCTTATGGTATAATAAGCCAAAATGGGTGCCGGATATGAGAAATTGGTACCGAATTAATTCTGAGCGGTTTAAAGAAGATGTAGCTAATTTTGCCTCAGTAACAGGAGCGACACGCTCCCCAGGAAAATACAGTATTAAATGGGATGGAAAGGACGACAAAGGAAATTATGTGAAGCAGGGCAAATATACCCTGATCATAGAGACTTCTAAAGAACATGGAACGGATGAAATTATTCGGCAGCCTTTGGACTTAAAGAAAGATCCCTTGAAACTGAATGGAAAAGGAAATGTAGAGGTGTCTAATGTGTTGTTTGACTTTTATAAAAAGAAAAAGTAATGAGTGCGAAGGCAAAGGCGGAAAAGAAAAGTTCAGCCGCCAGAAAGAACCTGGCAAAGGTGTCAAGATGGTTGCATATTTATTTATCGATGTTTTGTTTTATTCTGGTCTTTTTCTTTGCATTTACTGGATTGACACTTAATCACCCCTCTTGGCTTGGCGGAGACAAACAATACCTTTCAAAAGAGGAGGGGAACCTCAATAAAGAGTGGGTGAATGACATCGACACGGCGAAAGTTCGTAAACTGGAAGTTGTGGAGTTTTTACGTAACAAACACCAGGTGAAAGGAGCGTTATCGGAATTTCGGATAGATGACGTGGAATGTAGCCTTTCATTTAAAGGCCCGGCCTATTCCAGCGATGTTTTTGTGGATCGAGAGACGGGAAACTACGAGATTTCTGAAATTCGAATGGGCATCATGGCGGTCATGAACGACCTCCATAAAGGAAGGGATTCAGGAAGAGAATGGGCCTGGCTTATTGACTTATCCGCCATTTTTTTGATGCTGGTTTCTCTTTCGGGATTAATCCTTTTGTTTTTCATAAAAAAGAAACGTTTTGCCGGGGTGATCACCGGATTTGTGGGATTAATCTTGTCTTACCTCATTTATCTGCTGTTTGTTCCCTAGAATTGAAAAGTCCTTTTTTTCAGGAATTCATCTTCTTTACCGGTCATTCGCTTTTTCTCAGCGACACTCTTGTCCTTATAGCCCAAAAGATGGAGTGTTCCATGAATCATCACCCGGCATAGTTCATCAAAGGTCGTTGAATGAAAGGTGCGTGCATTTTCTTTAATCCGATCGATGCTGATAAAAATATCCCCGAAAACCGTTTTAAGCCCCTCAGAGTTATCGAAGGTGATCACGTCGGTATAATCGTCATGTTCCAGGTAATTCTGGTTGATAGCCAATAAATATGCGTCAGAACAAAAGATAAAGTTTAATTCGTCAAGCTTAAACCCATTTTCATGTATGGCATCGGCAATCCATTGCCGGACTTTGGTTTTGTGTTTTAAGACATACGCGGTGTCTTCGTTAAAGAAATGGATGTCGGACATAGGAAAAAGAATCATTTAACAGCCTCAAAAATCGGCTAACGGGATGAATTTAGCAACTTGAAATAATCGGCAATTTTCGTTTTATAATAATCTTTGAGTGAAGGTGCTACTTTTTGAAGCAGCTCGGTTTCACTTTGTTTTTCTTTTTGGAAAGATTCCAGAAACTTTTTATACGAAGGAGGGAACTCTTTTCCGGCTTTACTCTCCCTTCTGGAATCTTCATCCTGTTCACGTTGTGCTTTTTCCGCATCTAATAAACGAGTCACTAAATTTCGTTGTCGCTGCATCATTTCTTCGGTTAACTTTTTATTGACGAGATCCGTTTCTGTTTGTTTCATTTCCTGCAAGAGCTGGTTAAGATTTCCCAATGCACCGCGCCCATCTTTATTTTCTTCCTGATTTAATTTTTGGAGCGCCTCCCTGATTTGTTTTTGTTGTTGCGCCATGCGGGCAAACTGTTCACTCATGGAACCTTTGGGTGCCTGGCCTTTATTTCCTTCCCGATCCATTTGTTCTTTTGCTTTTTGCATGTTTTGCTGAAGTTGTTGCTGCATTTGTTGCAACTGTTGCGTACTCTGGCGGGAAGATTTTCCCTTCCGACTGCTGTTTTGTCGGTTCTTTTGAAGCTGATCTAAGGCTTCATTCATCATTAGCGCAAGGTTATTTAAGGAAGTCATTGATGCCTGTTGAAAACGATTTGCTTCTGCAGTGCGCCGCTCTCCTAACTGCTCAATCGCCTTGGATATATTAAACTGAATTTTACCTACTTCGTCATTCACCACTTTTTCAATTTGCGGAACCCGTTTACTAAGCGAATGAAGACTGTCTGCAATAACTTTCATGTTTTCACGCAGAGCGTGTTGTTGTTGTACTGCCCCAACATAAGAGGGGTCGTAAATTGGTGTTTTACGTAATTGAAGCATCACCTTTTCCTGCTCAAAAGAAGTGTTAAGCAGGTGATTGAGGAGCTGCCGCAATTCTCGTTCATTGACCTGTTGTGCACTTTCTTCCCCTTGCTGTTGTTCTTCTTCCAAGTGTTTGGCGAGTTCGCTCAGCTGTTGGGAAGCCTGATCCATTTTGGAAGCCGCCTTTTGCTGATTTTTTTGCTGCAGCCCCTCCTGGCTTTCCTGCTGGCTTTTAGCAATTTCTTCTACTTCTTTTTCCGGAAGTTGAAACGTGTTGGGGCGATCCAGCGCCTGATTTTTTTCGTTCAATGACCCAAGGTCTTTTTTAACTTGTTGGAAATCTCTTGTTAATTCTTCTTGCTGCGCTCTTGCTTTTTCTGTCGTGATCTGCTCTTTTAATACCGCGTCTTTAAGTGCTTTTTGCTCTTTGGCTAAGTCATTTAAGCGATCAATTTGTTGTCGAAGCCCCTGTTCAAATTCCAACTGCTTATACAGTTCTAAAATGCGATCAAGCTCATTTCTGAGAGATTTGTTGTCCATCTGCATCTGGGAAAGCTCATCTTTTGTCCGGTCTTTCTGATTCTGATCCATCCACTCTTGTAACTTATTTAGCAATTCCTTGGTTTTTTCATCCAGGACCTGCTGAAACAGTTGATCGATTTGTCGCTGTTTCTCTCTTAATTCATCCGATAGAAGATGGCTTTCCTCCTTGCGGAAGGTTTGTTTTTCGTTTTCCTGCCTGATGTCTATGAGTGCTGCATCGAGCTGTTTTCGTTTCTCCAACAATTGTTCAATCTCCTTCTTATCCTCAAAGGAGAGTTGCTTTTTATCCACTAACCCCTGATTTATCTTTTTAGCTTCAGCCTCCAGTCGCTTTGCCATCTGGATAGCCGCTTCCATTTTTTTCTTCAGTGCTTCTGATTCGGCATTTAGCTGCTGATTTAGAGCGGTTGCCGGAGGAATTGCAAGAGTCCGGATGTCCGAACGGGTTCGCTTGGCACCATTTACACCGTCATTATCGGCCACTTCAAAATAATAAACAATAGATTGGCCGGCTTGGACAGGGATATCCCCTGTATTCCAATAGTGAAAGAAAGCATTGCTAAGGACATTTTTTGAAAAATTAATCGGAATTCTTTTTTCCAAAACCAGCTTTTCTTTTGCTTTTACCTGATAGTGGAAATTCAGACTGGAAAATCCATAATCATCTTCTATGATGCCTTTAAAATACAAGGCCTTGTTACTAATCGAATCCTTGGTTTCCTGAATATCAATCGTCGGATATCTATCGGGGATGACCTCGATTCGATGCGATAGCGAATCTTTACTGATCATGGATTCGTTTTTAGGCACCAGTCGATAAGAAGAAGATTGGCGGATGTTCTTTTCAAAAAAAGAAACCTGGTTATTCACGGGCAAGTCATTGACCTGATCCGCTAAAATAAAGGAAATCTGTTGCGTATGTATGCTACGAAGGCGCCACGAAACCTGCGTGCCTTCTGGAATAACAAGATCACCTCCGTTACGAATGATCTCTTCTTTCCGGTGAAGGTAAGAGGGGTAACGAAGTGAAATATCCATTTGGAGAAGGGCCGGCCTCGGCTGCACACGAACAACATAAGAAGCAGACTTAAATCCACCGCCATGAAAACGAATGGACGCATCTTTTTGGATGTTTTTAAACGTGTGTTGAAATTGCTGAATGCTTTTTTTCTCTAATTTATAGACATAGGGTCCGTCCTCGACATAAACATCCTGAGGGAAGTTGTCCCCTTTTAACCGCACTTTTACCGTCAGGTCATCCCCTTGAACAGCTTTTAAGCCGGAGATGACTTCAAAGGAAAAGGGGGCGACAGGTAAAATCTCCTGGTTGTATTTTACGAAGCGATGAGTTCCTTCTTTTAAAATTGCAGGAGCAATCAGCGCAATCAAAAGAATCAGCGCGGAAGGAAAAAATAAGAAACGAATGTGCTTTTTGTTTTCCCCCAAATGAATGGCCTGGCTAAATGGAATAGGCTTAAACAACGCTATTTTCTGATCTATTCCGGCCAGTATAAGGCTGTTTTGCTGAGGCGACAAGCCTGCGAGTTCCCTGAGTTGAAGGGTGTTCAGTAGTTTATCTTTAACCGGCTGAAAATGTTCTCCGATCAGCAGGGCGGCTTCTTCTGTCGACATCCGGCATGCGGGAATGAAATAGCTCATTGCAGGTTTTAACATCCACGTGATAAGGGCAAAAAGTGAAAGAAGAATAAATGTGAAAAAAACAACCGTTTTTATTCCAATTCCGGGATTGAAAAAGTACGTATATGTGAACACCAATAAATACATCAACAGAATCAAGCTGGCGGCATAAATGCTCCCCCTTAAAAGCAGGTTGAGATAAAATTTTTTGGTAAATTCATTTACCTTTTCGATCAAAAGGTCGTATCCCGTTCCCATATAACAACAAATCGGCTAAGTAAAGATAAAAAATGAAAATCTCAAAAACAACGATGAAGGAGAGTAAATCGCTTTTTTCAAAAAAGTGACCAAAAGCGAGCGCTGCTGAGGTAATGTTGGGGTGCGTTTCCGTACAAAGTGCGAATAAAGTCTTACTTTTATGGTTTAAACGCAACAAATGAAAAAATTAATTGTACTCCCTCTTTTTCTTCTGATAGTGATAAATCAGACGCAGGCCTTCAGTAAAGCCGGGCAATGGAACGAAAATAAGGTGATTGCTCATCGCGGGGCCTGGAAATCTAAGCAACTTCCTGAAAACTCCATCGCTGCCCTGAAGGAAGCCATCCGTTTAAATTGCTACGGATCTGAGTTCGACGTTCATCTGACGAAAGACGATCAAATGGTCGTAAATCACGATCCTACTTTTTTAGGAATGTCCGTTTCAGGATCTACCTATAACGAATTGTTGTCGAAAAAAATGCCCAATGGAGAGTTTATCCCCACCCTGGAGGCTTACCTGAAGGCAGGAATGAAACAAAAGAAAACCAAGCTTATTCTGGAGTTAAAACCCCAAAATCAAGGGACCGAAAGAGACCTGTTTTTTGCAAAGCAGGCATTGGAGCTGGTTAAAAAACTAAAAGCGGAAGCCTGGGTGGAATACATTAGTTTCAGTTATGAAATTTGTAAATACCTTGCAACAAATGCGCATGGTGCACCGGTATATTACCTGGCGGGAGATAAATCGCCCCAAGAATTGAAAACAGATGGAATGGCAGGGGCCGATTACCACTATTCTGTTTTTCAGCAGAAAAACTGGTTAAAAGAATCCAAAGAGCAGGGCTTGAAAACGAATGCCTGGACAGTAAATGGTGTCTGGGAAATGAAATGGTTGTTGGCACATGAGGTGGATTTTATTACCACAAATGAGCCTGAACTGTTGTTCGAAGTCATGTCGAGCGATGCGACAGCCAAGGGATGGAAATTAAAATGGGCGGACGAGTTTAATGGTAAAGGCCTTCCTGACCCTTCCAAATGGACGTACGACGTGGGTGGCTCCGGTTGGGGGAATAATGAATTACAGTATTATACGCAGGCAGATACCCTGAACGCGTTTGTCGAAAAAGGAAACCTGCACATTGTGGCGCGGAAAGAAACAAAGGAAAACCGAGACTTCACTTCCGCCCGTTT
This sequence comes from Pedobacter sp., assembly GCA_037190785.1. Classification (GTDB taxonomy): domain Bacteria; phylum Bacteroidota; class Bacteroidia; order Sphingobacteriales; family Sphingobacteriaceae; genus Pedobacter. The sequence goes on from JBBCJN010000003.1 coordinate 703,774, forward strand.
AGCCAGCCGTAAAAAATTTGACTGGACCTATGGAAGAGTAGAGGTGCGAGCCATGTTGCCTGAAGGAAAGGGGATTTGGTCGGCAATTTGGATGCTTCCGACGGATTGGAAGTATGGTAACTGGCCTCGAAGCGGAGAGATTGACGTGATGGAGCATGTGGGCTATGATCCGGATTCTGTTCATTCCACTGTCCATACGAAGGCGTTTAATCACAATATCGGTACTCATCTTGGAAATGCCCTGAAAGTAGATAACGTGTTTACTGAATACCATGTATATGCCGCCGAATGGTATGAAAGCCATATCGATTTCTTTATTGACGACCGCTTGGTATTTACGTTTAAAAACAGTGGTAAGGGCATTGACGAGTGGCCTTTCGACCAAAATTATCATCTCCTGCTAAACATTGCAGTAGGAGGGAATTGGGGAGGAAAGATGGGCGTGTCTGAGCAGATATTCCCGGCCACCATGAAGGTGGACTATGTGAGGGTTTTTCAAAAATAAACCAGCAAGAAATGAAGGACAAAAAAAAGGGGACTGGTTTAATCAGTCCCCTTTTTGCGTGTATGATAAAAATTAGATTACTTTCACATTCACGGCATTAAGCCCTTTTCTTCCGTTTTGAACTTCGTATTGAACTTTGTCATTCTCGCGGATCTCGTCGATAAGGCCTGTTGAGTGCACAAAAATCTCATTATCTCCATTTGACGGGATGATAAAACCAAAGCCTTTTGTGACGTTAAAAAATTTTACTGTTCCTTCTTGCATTGTATTAAAATTATAATAAGTTCACAAGGTACGTTAATAATTTTAATAATCAACAATTTAACCGAATTAAAATAGGAAATTAGTGTTAATTCTTCTTTCCTGTGACCGTCAGGTTAATTTCACTAGAATGGGGAAAGCCTAGGGTTCTACCGGGTTGAATGTGAAAAAGATTTTGAAGATAAACCTCCGTAATGCCTTCCAATAATTTCTTACGGTGCTTTACATCGTCTTTCATTACTCCGTCTACGCGATTTACATACATTTTACCCCGCGCATCTACAATCACCGAAAAACTGAAGTGAAAATCTTTGTAAGATTTGTTGATTTCAATCTTATAATAGGGATATAGATAGTCGACAGACGCCTTTCTTTTGTTTAAGTCATCGGCAGTACTTATTTTCTCGACTTTCACATGTTTACTATTCGGCAGCAGAACAACCGGCTGTCTCGCTGCAAAGGCAATGTCCGGGTTGGAAGGGTCTTTGAGCGTTTGATCGGCTAAACCCCGGATAAATGACGTGTCTGCCGCAGAGGGCCGCTGTAATTCTCCAATGGTTGTTTTGAGTTTATTTTCAATGAAATCCCGGGTATAGAAGGTGCAGAAAACATCCGAACGTTCGTCGCTTTCAATATGACGGCCACTCACCTCCAACCTTTGAAGTACCAGACTGTCCGGATGAACGGTAATTACCCGAAAAAATTCCCGGGCAAAATTGTACACCTTTCCATGGTCGTACTGAAGAAAAAAATGCTCCATGCCGTTCTTCTCTGGACTATACGCACGCATGGTGTCAGGAGCCTGATATTCAATGATCCAGGTAGGCTCTTGTTGAAATCCATTTTTGTTAAAAGAAAGGCCATTGTTAAAGCGTCTCTTTACTTCGTAAAAACGAATCCCGTTTACCGCTTTAAAATCATTGCCCTGATCTTCTTCTTTGGCTTCCTCAGAAGCTTTCTGCCCTGATTGGCAGGAGAGAAAAAGGGCGGTTAACAGGAATGCGCTTAAAAGGGAAAAAGGAACTTTCATAGAATAAAGGAAGCAAGGATCTTTTTTAAAGTAAGACTTATTTTCTGGATTTATTTTTTTTCTTGATTAAAATTGAGTCCGCCACTTTCCTTGCGCCTTCATGATCCCACTGTTTATTGTCGGACGGATAATTAACCACCGACCCGCTTGCCCATAAAGTCGTTGAACCGCCGCCATCCAGGTTAATTGCACTCACACAACCCAGCCATTGCATTAGTTTCCTTAATTCAAATAAACTCATTCCAGCTGAATTTTCATGTCTTCCGTCCACGGTTAACAGGATGACTTTTCCATTGGACAGAATGCCTATGGCGCTTCTGGGATGCCGGAGGCTGTTGAACGCCGCAGAATCCAAAACTTCCTCACGTTGCTCGTAGGTTAATAAAGGGCCGGAGAGCATCACATTTGCAGCAGGAAGGAGGGATTCCCAAACATCGGAACCGTCCCATTTCGCCAATGATAAACGATCTTGATCAATTAAAATAGCTGCCTTCTGATGCCGGGCTCTTTTTCCATTCTGCTCCAACCGCGTTTCACTGATTGTTCTTCCATCCACTTTAATGAAGTCCACAGAGCCCCCGTTTTTAACATCAAAAAATGTTCCGTTAATGCCCGCCAAGGCCCCTCTCTCCATCGCAAAATCGGCCACCTTAATCAACTCTTTGGGAGAAGCCGCGATCATAGGTGTCGCCCTTTTCCCGTTATTTTTAAACTCAATAAAAGAAATGAACTGATTGGAAGTAAATAACTGTTTGTCGTTAAAATGGTGTTGATACAAAAATACCCCGGGGCCTAACTTTTGTTTTTCCCATCGGGCTTTTACCACCTGTAAAGAGTCGGCAGACTGACCATAAGAAAAAGCAGTAAGGAAGATGCAATAAAAGAAGAAAGCAAGTTTTTTCATTTTAAAAGAAATCCGTCTTTGAAAGGCTAAAAGTATTAAATATTTTAATAAGCCTCTAGGATAAAAAGAGTCAACATTGATTAGATTTTACGAACCAGGCGAAGTAATTTGATCATGTGCTGGGTACCCCGGACGAATTCGATCACCACCGTTCGTCCATTTTCGCCTTTAAGCAGATTGCCTATTTTATCAATATTGTAGTTTTCAATAGGAGAAAAATTGATGGATATAATCTCGTCATTTACTTGAATTCCCGCCTTTTCAGCAGGAGATTCCTTTTCAATCCGGCTGACAAACACCCGGTTAAAGTATTTTTCGTCCACGTACAACTCCAGCCCGGACATATCGTGTTCAAAAGGCCGCTTAAAATGTTCGTTTTTTCTGAAATACATTTTTTCGCCCGGATAATCAAAAATCAGGTCAAAACGATTTAGAATACCCGCTCCCAGGCTCCCTGTCCGTCCTTTTACCTTTGATTTTGCCGCCACGTCCTCATAGTCGGGATAATTGGCAACAATGTTGTCAAAACGATATTCCCCGAGCTTCATGCCTGAAATACGGGCGATGTGACCGCTGATTTTACCGTTTAAACCCACACCTAAATTAGCCGGAAATCGTATCGCGGGTAGTGGAAAAGGAGATTCCTTGTATTGTTCCAGGGAAAGAGAATGATTGCCTCCCAAATCAACAATCAGTTGAGCTTCGATATTCCCTAGGCTTTCCGTAAGCAAGGTTGTTCGTATATAAGGTTTGTGTTGAATGACTTCCAGTTTTTCGCTTGCCCAGTTCCACTTCTTCCTTTTGGAAGGTGTCTGAAAACCCATTTTGTGATCTATAAAGTTGATTTTTACGATAAAGCTGTTAAAAAAATAATACCCGATCAGTCCATGGATTTTCATTCCTACAAACGTAGACAGGTTGAGTAAATCCTCTTTTAGTAAAACGGTAGGTATCCCTTGAATACTGGCATTTTTGACCGTCGCTTTTAACGAGGTCGTATAATCGGCCAGGACTTCTTCTCCGTTTCCAATTCCAGTGATTCTTACCTGGCGAAGAACCTCCAGTTGGGAGCGATCAACTAAAGTAGTATCAATGATGATCATGGGATCCACCCCTGAGTCCAGAATAAAATTATAAGGACCCCTGTCATTGATGTATACCGGTATGATGATGAGGTTTTTAATGGTTATAAATTTCAGTGAACCAGATTTAGCCGCATTGTCGAACTGAAAAACCTGTCCTTGTACGCGAAGAGGCTGACAAAAAAACAGTGCCGTTAGCAAGAAACTCAATAAAATAGCGTACAAATCGGAACGTTTCATAAAACTAAAATAATAAATTAGTCCTCAATTTTAAGAGATTCATTATGAAACGAAAAATAGAACGTTTCCTTCCTTCCTTTCTGGTACTGTTTAGTGTGGTCCTACTCTGGTCATCCTGTTCTGTAAATCAACGGCTTAAACGTGAGTTTAAGCATTCGAAGACCGTGGCTCGTTACTTTAACGGGTTTGCACTATACGATTTGAAAGAGAAGAAACTGGTGTTTGAAAAGAACGCCCATCTTTATTTTACACCTGCTTCCAATACCAAATTATTCACTCTTTACGCAGGTTTGAAAATGGCTCCCGATTCGATTTCGGGTTTGCGTTATGTGGAAAGAGGAGATTCCCTTATTTTCTGGGGAACAGGCGATCCTTCGTTTCTATTCAGGGATCTCAAAGGGAGTCGCGGATATGATTTTTTAAAGAAAAGCGATAAGCGTCTCTTTTTTGCTTCAGGAAGATATACCGGAAATCCCTATGGGAGAGGCTGGCAATGGGATGATTACAACGAGTATTATCAACCGGAAATCACGGAATTCCCGGTAATGGGAAATGTATTGTATGCAGAAGCCGCAGGAGGGAAACTAAAGCTGGAGCCGACTTATTTTAAATGGAATTTAGTGCCAGCACCTACAGCAGGTACAGGCAATTATAAGTTACTTCGGGATTTTGATCAAAATCTTTTCAGGGAAACGGGCGGAACAATCTCTGAGGGATATCGCCAGAATATCCCATATAAAACAAGCCCCGGACTTACACTGTCGATTCTGAAGGACACTTTGGGGAAGGAGGTGACATTGATTTCAGAAAAAATGCCTATCACTGCAAAGCGCTTGTTTAGTCTGCCCAGCGATACGCTCTTCAGACAAATGATGCTTCCCAGCGATAATTTTGTTGCAGAACACCTTTTGCTTACCTACGCAGATATGGAAGGACTGGAGATGAATACGGCTAAAGTGATTGCTTTTGTTCAGCAGAAGTACTTGACTTCTCTTCCTGACCGCCCCCAATGGGTGGATGGCTCTGGTTTGTCAAGAGGCAATCTGTTTACTCCCCGGTCTCAGGTGGCCCTGCTTCAATTGATTTATGAAGAGGTAAAAAATGAAGAGCGGCTATTTAGTCTCTTTCCGGCGGGAGGAAAAAGCGGAACACTCCGAAATACGTATCCTAAAACAGCCGCGCCTTTTGTCTTTGCAAAAACAGGAAGCCTTTCTAATAATCATAACCAAAGTGGGTATGTGCGGACCAAGAGTGGTAAAATCTTCTGCTTCTCCTTTATGAACAATAATTTTGTGCTGCCAACGGCTGAAGTGAGGACAGAAATGGTTCGATTGATGACATATATTCATGAAAAACTCTAATTTTATCCTTTCCTATCAGTCTAACTTTAAATTTACCATGTGTCGATCAACATACTTCATTGGCTTTTTTCTCTTGTTCTGCAGTTGGATGAGCCAGCCGGTCCGAGCCCAAGACCAATGGGTGTATAAGAGCAAATACCTTCCCCAACCCGATACGACCTGGGTATTTCAACCCAAAGTGGCAGCTGTGCAGAAAAAGTTACCCGTTGTTTTTTTATTACACGGATATAGTGGGAATTATAAGCAATGGCATCAAATCATGGACGCGCAGCGTTACGCGGATGAATACGGTTTTTTGGTCGTTTGTCCCGATGGACTGTATAGTAGCTGGTACCTGAACAGCCCGGTGAAGGCAGATCTGCAATTCGAAACTTTCTTTTTTGAAGAACTATTGCCGGATATCAAAAAGAATTATGTGATTGATGAAAGTAACCTGTTCATTACCGGGTTAAGCATGGGGGGGCATGGCGCATTGCATTTATTCATCCAGCGTCCCGATCTGTTTAAGAGTGCCGGAAGTACAAGCGGGGGAGTGCGATTGTCTGACGGTTTTGGAAAGTACGGATTAGGAGAGGTGTTGGGAAACCCGCCAAAGGAAAGTGCGCTTTGGCAGAAATACGCGGTACTATCCAACCTCCATCGCCTTGAAGGAATAGAGAAGCCCTTTATCTTTGATTGCGGGTCAGGTGACTTCTTTTATGAGGCAAACAATCTTCTCAAAGAAAAGGCAGATGAATTAAAGTTGCCGGCAACCTACATTTCTCAGCCTGGAGCCCATAACAGGGCTTATTGGAAAAAATCCATTCGTCAGCATTTTGATTTCTTCAAAGGGCTGATGTCCGTACATACTGAATGAAGGAGGTACTTATTTCTGTCTCCACTCTGAATAGGATTTAACCACCGTTTTTCAACCCACTGCACACATACGATATTCTTATGAAAAGAAACTTATTTTTACTCGTCGTGGCGATCTTGTTTACCCTCTCTTGTAAAAAGACCCCAGTCCCTGTAGTGGTCGAGGAACCTCCACCGCCTACGTATGTTCCGGATAATCAATTTAAGATAGTGGCTTATATGCCCAGTTACCGAGACCCCGAATCTGTGGCTTTGAATAAATACAAAATGATTACTCATCTTTTTTACGCTTTCCTGGAGCCTGCAGAAATAGCCGACGGTTCGCTAAAATCGATTGCAATGCCTGCGCGTTTTGCTGTAATCGCTGCCAGAGCAAAATCTAATCAGGTGAAATTTGGGGTGTCTATTTCGGGGAGTAAATCTATTTTTGAGAATTTCTCCCGTTCTGCCAGCTCGAGAACAAGGTTTGTGGAACAGGTGGTTGCCTTTGCTAAACAACATCAGCTCGATGGGATAGACATGGACTGGGAATACCCCTCTACTACTCCAGGGGTAGAGTCGGCGGGAAATTACACCCTGTTAATGAAAGAGCTTTCCGAAAAGCTGCACAAAGAAGGAAAGTTTTTAAGTGCTGCGGTGACGCCCGCTGTGTATGTTGGGGGAGTGAGAGATGGAATACAGCCGGAGGTGTACAACTCGATTGATTTTTTTAACATTATGCAGTATGATGGCCAAGGCTGGGATAAAGACGATGTTTACCAGCATGCTTCTTACAAAATGAGTGTGGCTAGCACGGATATCTGGCTACAGACAAAGGGCATTCCCAGCAGCAAGGCCGTTCTTGGCATGCCGCTTTATGGCCGAAACAGTTCCGGTGGTGCTCTCGGTTTTAGAGAGTTTGAAGCAGCAGGGCTACCGGTTACCGGCGACCAGGTGAATTATCAGGGAACCAATTATTGGTTCAATGGAATAAATACCATCAAACAAAAGACGGCATTGGCTCAAAGCAGAGCGAATGGCATTATGTTTTGGGAATTTTCTCATGATTCAAACAATCAAAACTCTTTAATCAAAGCTGCCAACGACCAGCTAAACAGGCCTTATCAATAATGACCGATGCTTCTTTTTTTACACGCCTCCCTGGACCGTTAGGCCCAACAATTACCTATCAAGGGAGGGACTTTCTTTATTTTGGAGGGACCGCTTATTTTGGAATTCCACGGAACCCCGATTTTTTGACTCTTTTTATGGAAGGAGTAAGCCGGTATGGTTTAAATAATGGAACCAGCCGAAACAACAACATTCAGTTGGGGATTTACGATGAAGTAGAAGAGTTCGCTGCCAGTCTTTATGGGGCAGAAGCAGGGTTGATTTCTTCGAGTGGATACCTTGCTGCTCAGCTACTGGCCAGGAATTTACAAAATGAAGGGCAAGTGCGTTATGCTCCGGGGGCACATCCGTCGCTGTATTTTCAGCACAAAGAATCTTCGCAGAAAGGTGATTTTAAGGTATGGGCATCGACGATACTGGAGGAAATCAATGAAAGCGAAGAGGTACGTTGGGTGCTATTCAGTAACTCCCTGAATAACTTGTATCCGGAAATTTTTGATTTTTCTTTTTTAAATGCGGTGGCGGCCGAAAAGCAGGTAACGCTGGTGGTGGATGATTCGCATGGATTGGGCTTAACTTTTGGCGGACAGGGAGCGCTGAGACAGTTGCCTAAGCAGAAAAATATAGAATGTGTGTTGATTGCTTCCATGGCAAAGGGACTGGGTGTAGATGCGGGTCTGATTTTGGGTAGCCGGGAGCGGATCCGCCACCTGAAGAACAGCCCTGAATTTGCAGGTGCTTCTCCTCCAGCCGCCGCGGCTCTCTATGCGTTTAAAATGGCACAGCCAGTGTATCAGGAGCAATACCAACGGCTGACGCAGCTTATCAAACAAATGTCACTCATTTTAAAAAATAAAGAAGGATGGTCGTTTGTAGAGGATTTTCCGGTATTTTTAAGCGCAGATCAGCAATTGTGCCAAAAACTGTTAAACAAAGGGGTGTGTATTTCCGCATTTGCTTATCCGGATATTCATGGAGAGTGGATTAACCGCATCGTGTTGAGCAGTTGGCACGAGAAAGCACATCTGGATAAGCTGGGCGACATTTTAGAAAAAATAACAGACTAACGAAAACGATCATCATTAATACGTAGAATATATGAAAAACCTGTGGATTATTTTATTATTAATTGTGGGAACCCAATCCCCTCTACTCGCGCAAAAAACTACCCGGATTTGGGTGGTCAGACATGCAGAAAAAGATCTGTCGGATGTGAATGATCGGGATCCGGATCTTTCAGAGGAGGGGAAAGTCAGGGCGGAAGCGCTAATGAAAGCACTTAAAGGCAAGAAGATCGACTCTATCTTTTCCACCAATTACATGCGAACCAAATTAACAGGATTCCCTTTAGCAGACCGCATTGGTATTTCCATTAAAAACTACGAGCCTTCCCAGCAAAAGGAATGGGCCAAGGAGCTTCTCAAAAACGCGGCAGGAAAAAATATCCTAATAATTGGACATTCGAATACAGTTCTGGAGCTGGTTGAGGCCTTTGGAGCGGAAAAACCGGTTAAGGAACTGACAGAAGCCGATTACGATTATCTTTTCCTGGTGACTGTCGGAGAGAAAAAAACCCAACTCAAGATTAGTCATTACGGAGTTTCAAACCGCCAGACTGAGCTGCCTTAAGTTATCCTAGAGTTTTTCAAAAGGGATGTCCATCAGATCGTAATTCTGCCAGCCGTTGAAGTCAAAATGCCACCACTCATTGTACACCACCTTAAATCCATGGCTGTGCATGATAGAAATCAGGTAATCCCGGTTCTTTTTGATCTCCGGAGAGAGCTTTTCATAGGTGGGTGAAGCTTGTGGAGTGAAGCTATCATAGGCAGTAGGCATGGGGAGTTCTTTCCCGGTTTTTAGGTCCACCAGGGTGATGTCTACAGCACAGCCACGATTGTGCTTAGACCCTTCGGCCGGGTTAGCCACAAAGTTTTTATCCGATGCTTTTTCGTAAAAAGCTTTGGTAATGGTATAAGGGCGATACGCATCGTAGATTTTCAGACCATACCCCTTTTTGGCCAGTTCCTGCTGAATTTGCTTTAGCTTTTCCACCACCGGACGGCGGGCGAAGGCGCGGGGTTGCGCATACATTACCTCGTTCATAAAATTATTTGTGGTTGCGTAGCGAATGTCCAACACCACAGAAGGAATCGCTTTTTGTATCTCTACCAGCTCATGTTGGGGGTGTTTCCGGATGGTGGACTGGTAATCTTTTTCGCTATGAATCACTTTTAATCCGTATTTGTTTTGCGATTTTTCCTGAGCACAAGCATTGAGCGACAGAAGAAGTAGAAAGAGGGGAAAAACGTATTTCATAGAGTTACTGATTAGCGAGAAATAATAATTCAAGATCTTTAAAAGGAAGGTTAAACATGTTGGCAAGGTCCTTATTGGTGATTTTTCCTTGATAGGTATACAATGCTTCTCTGATTCCTGGCTTATGCCAGATCATATTCATCAGCCCTCCTTTTTCTCCAATGTCGAGCAGAATGGGGGCAAAGATATTGGTAAGGGCATAAGAAGCTGTTCGGGGTACTCTGGATGCAATATTGGGGACACAATAGTGAATCACATCGTGTTTCACAAATACAGGTTCTTTATGATTTGTTACCTTGGAGGTTTCAAAGCATCCTCCCTGATCGATGCTAACGTCTACGACGACCGAATGAGGCTTCATCCGGCTAATGGTTTCTTCCATTACCAGACAGGGGCTGCGCCCATGCTCTGCACGAATAGCACCAATGACGACATCACAGGTCGTGATGGCCTTTGACAGCACAATGGGCTGCATGACCGAAGTAAAAACCCGGCTTCCAAGATTGTTTTGGAGACGACGTAATCGGAATATTGAACTGTCAAATACTTTTACTTCAGCCCCGAGGGATAAAGCAGTTCTGGCGGCGTATTCGCCCACGGTCCCGGCTCCTAAAATCACGATTTCGGTGGGAGGAACCCCTGTAAATCCTCCTAACATCAGCCCTTTCCCTCCAAAAGCACTGCTCAGGTATTCTGCAGCAATAAAAATAGAAGTTGCACCTACAATTTCACCCATGGCGCGAACCACGCTCAGAACACCGCCTTCATCACGGAGGTGTTCAAAACAGATCGCGTTTATTTTTTTTTGAAGGAGGGCTTTAAGATACGTATCCTGAAGGGTGCCTAACTGAAGTGTGGATAATAACGTTTGCCCTTTATGCATAAGGTTGATTTCCTCGAGGGTCGGGGGGGCTATTTTAACAATGATGTCTGCGTCCCATACTTCTTTTGTGTTGAAAGAAATACGAGCCCCCTGTTCACTATAGTCATTGTCAGAAAAATTAGCTCCTTGTCCTGCCCCGGATTCGATGATTACGTCATGACCGTTATTAATGAGTAAAGCGACCGAAAGCGGAGTAAGCGCAATGCGGCATTCCTGAAAAGAGGTTTCTTTGGGAATACCGATGTATAAACGATTGTTCTTCTTCCCCGTTTCCAGCATTTCTTCCTGAGTTTGTAATAAGCCTCTTTGCGCAATGCTGGCCATTCCTGCGCGTAATCCTGTTGCCATGATGTATCCTGGTGTTTTGGGAATTGAAGATACGTAAAAATAACGTAAAATCGGGAATAAAAATCAAGCACCCATTTTTGAGAATTCGAAACTTCGTCGACCATCTTCCTCTATGCGGATCCCCACACGGATATAAGAAGAAGGCAACAAGCTCTCCACAAGCTGGGGCCATTCAACCAGGCAATAGGAACCACTATAGAAGTATTCTTCATAACCAATGTCATAGGCCTCTTGCAATGATTTAATGCGATAGAAATCAAAATGATAAACGACTCCTTTCGGAGAGGTGTATTCATTTACGATAGAGAAGGTAGGGCTGCTGACACCGTCTTCAACTCCCAGCTCGGCACAAAAGGCTTTGATAAACGTGGTTTTTCCGGCGGCCATTCCTCCCTCAAAAACAAAGAACTTTTCTGCTCCGGCAAACAATCGTAGTTGTTTTGCGAGGGAAGGAAGTTCAGATTCCTGTTCAATCCATAAATGCGTCATGTTCGCAAAGATAATGCATCCCTGCGAAAGCAAAAAGGGCCGAATGAATCAGCCCCCTTCTTACAGGATGTCTTTACAAAGGGAATTCCATAAATCATTTCGAGTTGTAGACCGCAAAAGGGATGATCATTTCTTCCAGCGAAATGCCTCCATGTTGGAATGTTTCGTTGTAGTAATTTACAAACTGGTTGTAATTATTCTGATAAACGAAATAACGGTCTTCTTTTGCGAAAATATAATTCGAGCTAATATTAATCTTTGGAAGTTTTGCTTCGTGGGGGTTCTTAATCAGAAAGACCTCTTTTGGATTAAAATTCAGATTTCTGCCTTGCTTGTAGCGAAGATTGGTATTGGTATTTCGATCGCCGATAACTTTACTCGGGTGTTTTACACGGATGGTTCCGTGATCCGTTGTAATGATTAGTTTCACTTTTTTCTGGGAAATTTTTTTGAGAAGATCCAGCAGGGGTGAATGTTCAAACCAGGACAAAGTGATGGAACGGTATGCGGCATCGTCGTTTGCAAGTTCTCGGATCATCTGCATGTCTGTCCGTGCATGCGAAAGCATATCGACAAAATTATACACAATCGCATTGAAGTCGTTCTGAAGGAGCTTGTTGGCTTGTTCAGTTAATTCTTTTCCCTGGTCGAAAGTTAGGACTTTGTGGTAGCTGAACTTACAATCTTTTCGAAGGCTTCGTTTAATCTGATCCGCTAGAAAAGCCTCTTCATTGAGGTTCTTTCCGCCGTCGTCGTCGTCATTTTGCCAAAGCGAAGGGAAACGGCGCTCCATGTCGAGTGGCATCAGTCCGGAAAAGATAGCATTCCGTGCATATTGAGTGGCCGTCGGAAGGATGGAAGAATAGATTTCTTCGTCTTCCAAGCGAAAATGGTCCGTAATCAGAGAGTTAATCACTTTCCACTGATCGTACCTGAGGTTATCAATCAAAATAAAGAAAACAGGAACGGGATTGTTAATTAAAGGAAACACCCTTTTCTTCATTAATTCGTGCGATAGGAGAGGGGCCGGACTCTTTTCGTTGATCCAGTCGAGGTAATGATCTTCCACGAACTTGGAAAATTGCATGTTTGCCTCCGCTTTCTGAAGGGTCAGGATTTCGTGCATCTGAGGGTCATCCAGCTTCTCCAGTTCGAGTTCCCAAAACACCAGTTTCTTGTAAACATCTACCCACTCTTCATAAGTCAGTTTGTCGTTAAGAGTAGTGCCCAGACGACGGAAGTCCTGCTGATATGCAGAGGAAGTCCGCTCATTTACCAGACGTTTGTTATCCACAATTTTTTTGATGGTAAGAAGCACCTGTTTGGGGTTAACAGGTTTAATCAGGTAATCATCTATTTTGGAACCGATCGCGTCTTCCATTAGGTTTTCTTCTTCCGATTTGGTAATTAGCACCACAGGAACATCGGAACGAATGTTTTTGATGGCGGCTAATGTTTCGAGACCGCTCAACCCCGGCATATTCTCGTCTAAGAAAACAAGGTCAAAATGTTCTTTTTCGAATGCAGACAAAGCGTCATTCCCGTTGGTATAGGTGGTCACATGGTACCCTTTTTCGTTGAGCATGAGGATATGGGGCTTGAGCAGATTGATTTCATCATCGGCCCATAAAATTTTGGTTTCCTGCATAATATCTCTTTTAAATGTAATATAATAGGTTTATGTGAGTCGTATTTTTCATTCTATTGATAAAAATAGCAATTTTTGTACCGTATCATTTATTTTGTCCCATTGAATAAAAAGAAAATAATCAACGATCCGGTTTATGGGTTCATTACGATTCCTTCGTCACTGATTTATGACCTGATTTCACACCCTTATTTTCAGCGGCTGAGATATATTAAACAATTGGGGATGACCCACTTGGTTTACCCAGGAGCGTTACATACCCGGTTTCATCATGCCTTAGGTGCGATGCACCTGATGAGCTTGGCGTTGGAAGTGTTGAAAACAAAAGGACATCGGATCAGTCCGGAAGAAGAAGAAGCGGCCACCATTGCTATTCTTCTACACGATATCGGCCATGGGCCCTTTTCACATGCGTTGGAGCATTCGTTGGTCAATGGAGTGAAGCACGAAGACATCTCTCTGCATATGATGGACCGTCTCAATGAAGAGTTTGAAGGAAAACTCTCTCTGGCGATAGCTATTTTTAAGGGACACTACTCCCGTCCTTTTTTCTGCCAATTGGTGTCTGGTCAACTGGACTTGGACCGCATGGACTATCTTAATCGGGATAGTTTTTTTACAGGGGTAAGCGAAGGGGTCATCAGCTCCGACCGGATTATCAAGATGTTCAACGTGGTTAACGACCAGTTGGTGGTGGAAGAAAAGGGGATTTATTCGATCGAAAAATTTCTTATTGCCCGACGGTTAATGTACTGGCAGGTATACCTGCACAAGACAGTAATTGCGGGAGAATTGCTGTTGGTGAAGATTTTGGAGCGTGCAAAATCCCTTTGCGAGCAGGGAGAAAAGCTGTTCGCTACACCGGCGTTAAGCCATTTCCTGGATCACGACATTTCCGAGGAGCTCTTTTTTAAAAAAGAGCAACACCTGTTGCAGTTTGCAAAACTGGACGATCAAGACATATATGCTGCGGTAAAGGTGTGGGTGGATCATCCGGATTTCATTTTATCCCGGCTGTGCCGGATGCTTAACAGCCGGCACCTTTATAAAGTGGAAATTACGAATGAGGTTCCGGAGGCTGAAAGAGTCCGGGCATTAAAGGAGCACGCAGCAGAAATGCTGGCCTTACAGCCGGATGAAGTGACTTATTTTGTGTTTACAGATAGCATTAAAAACAGGGCGTATAATGCAGGCTTAAGCAATATCAATGTGCTGATGAAATCGGGCCAATTATTGGATATTGCCAAGGCTTCTGACCTCTCCAATCTGGAGTCGCTGGATAAAACCGTTAAGAAATATATTCTTTGTTTTACAAAAGATCTTTAGGCGCTTTTAACGGAAATTCTTTATTTTGTACTCACGATATTTAATTATTTTAACCAAATATTACGTTGGTGTTTATTTGTTCATATCAATTTAACATATAACTTTGTAGGATGCAATTTACTGCCGAGCAGATAAGCGTTTTTTTAGAGGGAACTATTGAGGGGGATTCCTCCGTTCAGGTAGGCAAACTCGCCAAAATTGAAGAAGGAAGTGAAGGTTCGCTTTGTTTTTTATCAAATCCAAAGTACGAGAATTATCTCTATACCACCCAGGCATCCGTAGTCATTGTCTCTAGTAGTTTTACGCCTGCTCAGCCTGTAAAGCCTACCCTTATCAAAGTAAAAGATCCCTATAGTGCCTTTTCCCTTTTGTTGGAGAAATACAATGAAGCGGTGAATATGAATCGCACTGAGGAGGGTATTCAGGAGCCGGTTTACATTCACCCCAGTGCGAAAATAGGTAAACATGTCTTTATTGGAGCCTTTACAACAATTGAGGCCGGGGTGGAAATTGGTGATCATTGCCGCATTTACAGCCAGACCTATATAGGACAGCATTCAAAGATTGGCGATCAATGTGTCATCTACTCCGGTGTGAAAATTTACCACGATACACAGATTGGTTCGCGTGTAACGCTGCATTCGAATGCGGTTCTGGGCAGTGATGGCTTTGGTTTTGCGCCTCAGCCCGATGGCACATACAATAAAATCGCGCAGATAGGAAACGTGGTGATCGAAGATGATGTAGAGATTGGGGCAAATACCACCATAGATCGGGCAACCATGGGCTCTACATTTATCCGTAAAGGGGCTAAACTGGACAACCTTATTCAGATTGCTCATAATGTGGAGGTGGGTGCACATGCCGTAGTGGCAGCTCAAACAGGGATTTCAGGGAGTACTAAATTAGGCGAATATTCCGTTATTGGAGGACAGGTAGGCATTGCCGGGCACCTGGTGCTTGCAAAGCGGACCCAGATTGGAGCGCAGGCGGGAATTAATTTTAATACGGAAGAAAATAAACAATGGCATGGCAGTCCTGCCCAGCCTTTGCGTGAATGGATGCGGTCCACGGTAATATTTAAAAAGCTGCCAGATGTAGAAAAACGTATCCGTGCATTGGAAGCAGAGCTGGCTTCGTTGACAACTATCTTTGAAAATCAAGCAAAACAACACAAAACATGAACGTTAAACAAAAAACCATTAAGCAAGAGGTTTCGCTGAAGGGAGTAGGGTTGCATACCGGTGCCAATGTGGAATTAACTTTCTGCCCGGCGCCCGACAATCATGGTTTTAAGTTCCAGCGAATAGACCTTCCCGGACAGCCGATAATTGATGCAGATTGTGATAACGTAACAGATACCGCCAGAGGAACAACAATTAGTCAACATGGCGCCAGCGTCAGCACTGTTGAACATGTGATGGCGGCATTGGTGGGGATGGATTTAGACAATGTGTTGGTGAAACTCAATGGGCCCGAAACACCCATCATGGACGGAAGTGCCATTATGTTTGTGGAATGTCTGGAAGAGGTAGGGGTCATCACGCAACAATCGGATAGGGAATACTATACCATTCCTCATAACATTATCTATGCCGAGCCCGATCGTGGAGTGGAAATCGTCGCTCTGCCTTTAGACGATTACCGTTTTACCTGCATGATTGATTATAATTCACCTGTATTGGGGAGTCAGCATGCCGGGATCTCGAACATGAGTGAATTCAAGAAAGAAATCGCATCTTGTCGTACATTCTGTTTTCTTCATGAGCTGGAGTACCAGTTAAAAAATAACCTGATTAAGGGCGGAGACCTGAACAATGCCATCGTTATTGTCGATAAGGATGTGTCCGAAGAAGAGTTAAACCACCTGGCTAAAATATTTAACAGGACAGAAATAAAAGTCGCTCCCCAAGGAATTCTGAACAACATGGAGCTGCGGTATCAAAATGAGCCCGCGCGCCATAAATTGTTGGATATGATCGGTGATTTGGCGCTGGTGGGGGTGCATTTAAAAGGGCACATTATGGCTGCCCGACCTGGGCACGCCGCCAATGTGGCTTTTGCGAAGAAGATAAAAGCGGCCATCAAAAAAGAAAAGAGCAAAAAAACTCAGAAGGTGTATGATGTGCATGCGAAACCTCTTTTTGAGGTGACCCAAATTATGGATATTCTTCCCCATCGTCAACCTTTTTTGTTTGTTGATAAAATTTTGGAACTTTCCAAGACCCATGTGGTAGGGCTGAAGAACGTTACGATGAATGAGGAGTTTTTCCGTGGTCATTTTCCCGGGGCTCCGGTAATGCCAGGGGTGATTCAGATTGAGGCGATGGCGCAGGTAGGGGGTATTCTGGTGCTTAGCACTGTTCCCGATCCGAGAAATTACCTGACTTATTTCCTCAAAATAGACAATGTCCGTTTCCGTGCTCAGGTGTTGCCAGGCGATACGATTGTTTTCCGCTGCGATCTCATGGAGCCTATCCGAAGAGGAATAGCACAGATGAAGGGAGTGGGAATGATCGGCGAAAAGATTGTGGTAGAGGCGGAAATGATGGCTCAAATTGTAAAAGTTAAAGATAGCGAAACTGTAAAATGATACAACCCTTAGCATATATACACCCGCAGGCGAAAATTGCCGATAATGTTGTCGTAGAGCCTTTTGCAGTGATTCATAAAGACGTAGAGATTGGTGAAGGAACCTGGATTGGCTCCAATGTGGTGATCATGGATGGGGCTAGGATCGGTAAAAACTGCCGTATTTTTCCAGGCTCTGTGATTTCTGGAATTCCTCAGGATCTTAAATTTGCAGGTGAAGTTACTACAGCCGAAATAGGAGACAACACCACGATCCGGGAGTGTGTAACCATTAATAGGGGGACAAAAGATAAATGGAAGACGGTTATTGGAAAGAATTGCCTCATTCAGGCATATTCGCACATTGCTCATGATTGTGAAGTAGGTGATTTTTGTATCTTTTCTAACAGTACCACCCTGGCCGGACACATCACTATTGGTGATTATGTGGTTCTTGCCGGATTAGTGGCTATTCATCAATTTGTAAAAGTGGGCTCTCACGCTTTTGTTACCGGGGGATCGCTGGTGCGTAAGGATGTTCCTCCTTATGTAAAGGCGGCAAGAGAACCCCTGTCTTATGTTGGAATTAATTCGGTGGGTCTAAGACGTCGTGGATTTACCCCTGAAAAAATAAACGAAATACAGGAAATCTATCGGGTGCTGTTCGTGAAAAACAACAATGTGACGAAGGCGCTGGATACGATTGAGGCCGAATTTCAGCCAACAGAGATCAGAGACGAGATCGTAGACTTTATCCGAAATTCCAGCCGCGGAGTTATGCGTGGCTTTGGTACAAACAATTAATTGACACAGAGGCTCACCCTCGAGTTGTGAGGTCTATGGAGATCACGTTAAGTCATATTGGCCGGCGCTTCAATAAAGAATGGATCTTTAGAGAGGTTTCTTATGCCTTTCAGCAGCCGGGGCAATACGCCATTCTTGGGCCGAACGGGTCTGGAAAATCAACTTTTTTGGCCCTTATGATGGGCGCATTAGAGCCTTCGGTAGGCGCCATCTCCGTGCGGCATGAGGGAGGCCAAATTCGGCCGGAAGAACTATACGCTTATGTAAGTCTGGCCGCACCCTACCTCGATCTGATCGAGGAGTTCAGCCTGGAAGAAATGGTGAAGTTTCATTTTCGTTTCAAAGCCTTAGCTCCAGGAATAAGTCTTGAAGAAGTGATTGAGCTGCTCGGCTTGCAATCCTCGAGGCATAAACCGCTCAAATATTTTTCTTCGGGAATGAAGCAACGGACCAAGCTGGCATTGGCCTGCTGTGCAGACACCCCCGTGTTGTTGCTGGATGAACCAACCTCTAATCTTGATCAGCAGGGAATTATCTGGTATAGAAAGCTGTTGCAACGCTTCGCAAAAAACAAACTGCTCCTGATAGGTTCTAACGTACCTCATGAATATGAGTTTTGTTCGCACCAATTGCAAATTATGGACTTTAAGTAGGGTGTCGCTTTCTAATTTACTAAAACCTTTTAGTAGCTCTTAAACGAAGGTATGAACGGTCCGATAGGTTTTAGCCCCGGATGGGGGAGCTTAAAAATGCGAAAGAATTGTGTCAGCATAAAGTCACTTCCACGAAAAAAAGTGTGAAAATAAGTCTGGATAATACCTCTTTTTTAAAGCTAAATAAATAAATTTGTAACGAAAATGCCTTTAGCGTGTATTTTGGGCGTGTTTTGAGACAGATTCAGAAAAATAAAAAAACTGTTGTACAATTAAAAAACTAACCGTACCTTTGCGGCACGAAACAAGGTCGTCGCTGGACGGGCAAATTTTCAAAAAATGGGAAAAGCATCTGATGTAAAAAGTGGAAATATTCTCCGGTTTAACGGGGAATTGGTTCAGGTAGAAGAGTTTCTTCACCGTACCCCTGGCAATTTGCGCGCCTTTTATCAGGCAAGGATGCGAAATGTCAAAACCGGAAAATTAGTCGAATATCGGTTTCGTGTAGATGAAGAAGTGGAGGTTTGTCGTGTAGAAACGAATGATTATCAATACCTGTATGAAGACGGGGAATTCTTGGTGGTCATGGACAACAATTCTTACGAGCAGTACAACATTCCAAAGCACCTTTTTGGAAAAGGCGTTAAATTCTTAAAAGAAGGCATGAACGTAATTATTGCTTTCGAAAGCGATGAGCCGATCATGGCACAAACACCCTCTCATGTAGAGCTGGAAATTACTTATTCTGAGCCTGCAGTAAAGGGAGATACTTCTACAAATGCGTTGAAATACGCAACCGTAGAAACCGGGGTGGAGATTAAAGTACCTATGTTTATCAATCAAGGAGACAAGGTCAAAATCGATACTCGTACCGGTGATTACGTTGAAAGAGTAAAATAACATTTTCATAGTTTAGTTTTAGGTTTAGGTTGATTATGGCTTCGGAGTGGTTCCCGAAGCCATTTTTTTTTATCTTCGGGCATGACCAAAAAAGAAATCAGGCGCCTTTTTCTTAAAGAAAGAAAAGCGCTTAGCAGGGAGGAGCAGAGGCAAAGAAGTGAAGCGCTTTTGATGCAGTTTAAAAAACTCGATTTAGAGACCATACGTACGCTTCATCTTTTTCTTCCAATCGTTTCTCAGGTAGAGCCAGACACGTTTTTATTTATCGACTGGTTACAGCAACGGCACCCGGAGATTCGTCTGATAGTGCCAAAAGCGGATTTTGAAAGTGGTCTTCTTACGCATTACGAATACCCTGGAAGGAGCGGGCTAAGCCTGAGTGCGTATCAAATCCCCGAACCTGCCGAAGGGGTGGTTTTTGAGGGTACGCCCGATTTGGTTTTGGTTCCCTTAATTGCTTTTGATCGCAGAGGCTATCGTGTAGGGTATGGAAAAGGGTTTTACGATCGCTTTTTACAGGAACTTCCGGCAAAAAAAATTGGTCTTTCTTTTTTTGAGGCCTTGGATGAAATTAATGACGTACATTTGAAGGATATTCGACTAGACATGTGTCTTACACCGAAAACAATCATGAACTTCAAGCCCTGAAACGATGGAAAAGGATTTTAAAATTACTTCGGCCAAACAGTACGAAGAGACTTTAATCAAGGTCTTTGAAATGCAGGAGCAAGAAGAACCCCTTACTGTGGAGCAGGAAAAAACAATTGCTCTTCTGTTAAAAGCCGCACAACGTTACGAAGATGAAGAACTGTGAAAAATAAATTAGTGCTTCAGGTGCTTTTGGCTAACCATAAAATCGCTGAGAATCAGGGCGATACCCTTGGCCGTCAACGGGTCTTCTCTTCCGTCGCTTAGCTGAACCGCTCCTTCACACACATGGAAATAACACCACCTGCGTGTGGATTGAAGCAGCATCTTTCGTACTTCTTCGAGTTTGAAACCACTTGGACTCACTGCGCTGGATAAAAACCCGGCTATACTGTCCACATCGAGTTCCAGCCCCCACGATCCGTTTAAGGACGCTGTTGCCTTTTTAAAACTCTCTGAGGGCATTGCCTCGCTCAGCAAGAGATCGTCGAAATAAACCGCTCTTATGCGATAATCGGAAGAAATTAGCTGCTCTATGTATGTGTTGATGAAATATTTTTGAAGCCCAAAAATCAGGTATTCGTTTAAAAAACCTTTTTCGAGGGCAGTACTGAATCCATTTCCACTGTGCCGGCCTTCTTCCGCGCTTCTTAAATCGGCATGGGCATCGATGTTAACCACATTCAGGGGATGTGGATGTGCCGTCTTCCAGGCATGAAGAATAGGGAAGGCATTATTATGCCCGCCACCGATCACCACTGGCGTTTTACCGGCCTTGAAAATTTGCTGTACGACCTCGCTCACTTGTTGATCGATCACCGATGTCAGCTGTCGGAGAGTTTCCAGAGACTGGTCGCCAGGTTCCTGAAATTCAAAATGACCCAGAAGCAGCACTTCATCTCCATGGAGATGGCCGTTGCTTTGAAAGTTAAGCCAGGATTGCAAAACGGCAAACCAGGTTGTTGAAGCTCCCGCCACCCCTGAATTTGCCCTGATTCCAATATCTTCCGGAATGCCCAACAGCACATAGGGAGCAGTTGAGTTTTTCAAAATAACGCTTAGCTCTTTTGGTGTTCCGTCTGGACAGGCGATTACCCGCTCTCCTAAACGGATCTCTCCATGCCGGGCTTTCACCAGAGAACGAATGAAGGCGGCGTCATAAAAGACAAAGTTATCCATGGTAAATTTCCCCGTTTAAAATAACCGTGTCTACCTGACTCTGACCAAAACTATAGGGAAGAAAAGCGATGGAAGGCATTGGTTTTGTAATGAATAAATTCGCCCTTTTTCCAACCGTAATGCTCCCCGTTTCCCCTGCGAGTTCCATAGCTGCCGCACCATTGATGGTACAGGCGTTGATGACTTCCTCCGGAAGCATTTTCAATTTAATACAGCCTAATGAAGCGACAAAGTTCATATTTCCGGAAGGGGTAGAGCCGGGATTGTAATCGCTGGCCAGAGCGATGGCAGCTCCCTGTTTAATGAACCCGCGTGCGTTTGCAAAAGGAATGTGAATGTAAAACGAGCAGGAGGGGAGTAGCGTGCCAATCGTCGTGCTTTTTCCCAAAAGCTCCAGCACCTCTTCGTTGCTTTCTTCTAAATGATCCACGGAGATCGCCTGATGAGCAATGCCTATTTCGACGGCCCCACTGGCAGAAAGCTGGTTGGCGTGGATTTTAGGCTTTAAGCCATAACGGGCCGCAGCGGATAGAAGCTCGGCTGTTTCGGCAACAGAGAAAAAGCCCTGTTCGCAAAAAACATCAAAATAATCTGCCAGATTTTCAGCCGCTACCTGCGGCAGCAACTCTTCAATAATGAGGTGAATGTATCCCGGATGGTTTTCTTTATAGGCTGTTGGATAAGCGTGCGCCGCTAAAAGAGTGGCTTTAATAGGGATGGGCGAAATGTCCTTGAGCCGACGGATTACACGAAGCATTTTTAGTTCACTTTCTACGGATAATCCATACCCGCTTTTGATTTCAAGGGCACCTGTTCCCTGGAGCAGCACCTCTTTTAAGCGTCTATGAGCAGAAAGAAAAAGAGCTTCTTCGCTAGCCTGCTGTAATTTAGCAGCAGAATTCAAAATGCCTCCGCCGGCAGCAGCAATTTCTTCGTAACTCTTACCCTGGATTTTCATCACAAATTCTTCTTCTCTAGCTGCGGCAAATACCAGGTGTGTATGGCTATCGCACCAGGATGGAAAGACGTATCGCCCTTCTGCACGGACAATGGTTTGCTGATGGGTTAGTGATTCAGGGAGATTTTGCATCTCCCCATATGCCGCAATCCGATCCCCTTCCAGGTGTAACCATGCATTTTCCACGACGGGTAATGTAGCCATTTGGGCTCCTCGCAGTACCTGTACATCGGCCGAATGCGTACCTACTAAGCCCTTGATGTGTGTGATTAACATGACTGTAAATGAGATCGTTAACTAAATGAATGTAATTCGAGCAATACTGGGCAATGGTCAGAATGAAGGGCGTCCGGAAGGATGCGGACATGTTTAAGTCGCGATTCCATAGCCTGGGTGGTTAGGTGATAATCAATGCGCCAACCTAGGTTTTTTCCTCGTGCTCCAGCCCGGTAACTCCACCAGGTGTACTGATGGGGATCCTGATTGAAGAAACGAAACGCATCAATGAAACCGCTATTGATAAAAAGCTCCATCCACTCACGCTCTTCCGGAAGAAAACCCGAAGAGTTGGCATTGGATTTGGGATTATGAATATCTATGGATTTATGGCAAATATTGTAATCACCTGAAATAATCAGGTTTGGAATTTCTTTCCGTAGTTCTTCAATATACGTACTAAAAAAACGCATAAAGTCATATTTCTTTAATTGTCGCTCATCTCCACTCGAGCCAGAAGGCATATACAAGCTCATCAGTGAAAAGTTTTCAAAGTCGGCCCTCAAAATGCGCCCTTCAGCATCAATCCAGGGCTCTCCACAACCATACGTTACAGTTAATGGCTTTAGTTTACTGAGGATCGCAACGCCACTATATCCTTTTTTCTGTGCGGGATACCAATAATGGTGATAACCTAAATGTTCAACAAGGGCAATAATTTCGGGTATTTGCGCCGGTTCTGCTTTGATTTCCTGAAGACAGATCATATCGCAGTCAACGGCTTTTAACCATTGAAAAAAGCCTTTTGTCGAAGCTGCCCGTATGCCGTTTACATTGTAAGAGATAATTTTCATAGAGGGTCAGAAGAATAAGGATTAAAGATTTTTAAACAACTTTTTGACAGCTCTTTTGTTGAGTAGGGATACCTTCATGAGGATATTGTCTGTCGGTCTGTCTCCTTTTCCGGTAGGTACAGCAGCGATGGAGTCTACTACTTCGAGGCCCTTTACCACCTCTCCAAACACCGTGTAATTTCTGTCCAGATGCGGAGAGCCACCGATTGATTTGTATACTTCCCGTTGCCATTCCGGGAGTTGGAATTTAAGCCGGTTTTTTTCAAGATTAGTTAGTAGAGAGTCAGTCCAAACCCGCCCCTGAACAATGTAGAATTGCGACCCGCTTGATTCCTTTTGTGGATTTACCTGATCACCCATTCTTGCAGCAGCTAAGGCCCCTTTCTTATGAAATAAACGGTCGTTAAACTCGGCGGGAATCGTATAATCTGCCTTTTTATCGGTGAGTAACGAATCAGGGAAAGCCTTGTCAACCCGATGTCCTCCTCCCTGGATCATGAAAGCTTTGATGATCCGGTGAAAAATGGTTCCGTCGTAATAACGGTTTTTGGTGAGTTTGACGAAGTTGTCCCGGTGTAAGGGCGTTTCGTTGTATAGTTTTAAAATAACTTCACCATGGCTGCTGGTGATTTTCACATAACGATCCCGTTCTTTTTTCTGAGCAAAAGTTATCAGCGAAACCAGGCAAAATAAAAGGAGGAAAGAAAACTTTAATCGATTCATGTCGGTACAAGGCTTATTTTATGGAAGAAGTTGAAAGAAAAGACTCTTCTGGCTTCATCATTTTTTTGACTAAGGTATTTAAAAAAATAAGAGCCATCAACCTTTGGCCTAATTTCTGTAAGCTATTCAGGGAGGGCGGCCGTTTAATTAAAAAAGATTCGCTATTTTTGTAGAGAGATGATCCGTTTAAAACAAAAACTGACCTTAAGCATGTGCTTTCTATACGTCATGAGTATAGTGGGCTTTGCCTTGAGTATTCATTTTTGCGGAGGACAAATTGCGGATGTAGCCATTTCAAAAGAACGGTTAAGTTGCCAGTTCTGTACAAATGAAAGCCCGGTTGACGACGGCTGTTGCAAAGATTCGCATATTCAGGTGAAGGTAGATGACACCCACAAAGCGGAAAGCGGTTCTAAGGTTCCACAAGTTTTCAATACGGATATCTGGGCGCCCTTTAAAGTACTCCGGTTTAGCGGGAAAGAAGTGTCTCCCGCCTTATTTAAATGGCTTTATGAAAGACCTCCCCATATCTACAAGGGAGTGGCCATTCATCTTTTTAATTGTGTTTTCAGGAATTAGGAACTGAAAAGGAAGGTCTAATCCTTCCAACCCTTAATGGACAGCCCCAATTATTGGCGGGGCATCTCATTCCTTTAGTTTTCGTACAAATCCTCTTGTTCTTGGCATCATGGCTGAAACAGCGGATATAATTCAAACACAATGAAAAAGCAATTTATCTTGGCCCTTTTTATTGGCCTGCTCTCTTTTATACATGTTTCTGCTCAGGAGGTTACTGATGTAGAATTACAAGTCACCGGTCTTACCTGTTCCATGTGCTCTCAGGCAACTGAAACCTCTTTAAAAACACTTAATTACGTGAGTGAAATCACCCCCGATTTAAATAAAAACGTCTTTGTTTTAAAAATAAAAAAAGACAAGAAAGTAAATTTTGACCAATTACAGAAAAAAGTGAAAGATGCCGGTTTTTCCGTTGGTAAATTGGAAGCAACGGTACTTTTTAATCAGGTCAAGATTGATGAAGAGGGTCAGGCGGTGATTGATGGAACTGTTTATCGATTTACCAATGCAAAGAATAAATTGTTAAACGGCGCCCATAAAATGAATGTCGTCGATAAGAATTTTGTGCCGACTTCCACTTTTAAATCTCTTTCAGAAACCCTGAAATCAGATTCATATGCTTCAGGTACGGGTGTTGTAAACGGGAAGAAAACGCGGATTTTCCACGTTCGTATATGAGAAGTTTACGTTTATGGGCAGTTGTATGGATGTGCTGTATGGCTGCATTGAAATCAGTGGCACAGGAACTGTATGTTTATACGGATCCGGCGAGCAATATGCCTGCGAAATCCATTGGTGTTCGCTTAACGCTGATGGGGCACCTGGACGAAGGCAGGAATAGCCGCATAGCCCCAGAACTGATGTTAGGATTGCATAAAAATCTGATGGTTCATGCTTCAGGTTTTTTATCCGATATGGACGGGAATTACCAGATGGAAGGCGCTGCGCTATCGGCAAAATACCGCTTTCTGTCTATGGATGAGTTTCAAAGTCATTTTCGCGCTGCAGCGTACGGCAAAGTGAGCTATAGCAAAAGGCCATTGTATAGTGAAGATCTCAATTTGGAAGGAGATCATTCGGGCTGGCAGGGAGGTTTTGTTTTTACTCAATTAATTCATAAGCTGGCTCTTTCGGCTACTGTTGGGTATAGTCAGCGTTTGGGGACACAGGAGCCGGCATTTAATGGGGTTAAACTCCCTGAAGAGATGGTGAATTTCAGCTTGTCATCCGGTTATCTGCTCTTTCCCATCGTGTATACCAATTACAAAGAACCGAATTTTAATGTGTATGCAGAGGTGTTGGGCAAAACCAATCCGGAAAGCGGACACACGTATGTGGATATGGCCCCTGCTTTGCAAATTATTCTAAACAGCAGGACGCGAATAGACCTTGGATACCGGTTCCAGATAACTGGCAATATGCCTGGTCGTGTACAGAAGAACATGTATCTGTTGCGGGCCGAGTTTAACTTTTTTAACGCACTTAGTAAAAAGAATCACTAAAGATAATTCACTAAATTTAAATTAAAGTGGAATGGATGGCCACCTGTTTTCTTGGGCCATTCACTCCTTAAAAGATGAAAAACATGAAAAAGTATGTATTTATGATCCTGGGTCTCATTGCATTTACCTGCCAAACAAATGCCCAGAGCGTGGTTGCGACTAGAGAGTTTAACAATGCCCTGAAGGCCTATTTTGAAGCAAAAAATGCTTTGGCGAAAGACGAACTTGCCCAGGATGGCGCTACAAAATTAGGAGTAGTGATCCGTGAATTTCCTGTGAAAACGCTTTCAGCGGAGCAACAACAAGAGTGGCCTAAAATAGCTGCCGAGCTTACCAAATATAGCAAACAAATCATAGATGAAAAAGACCTGAAGGCGCAAAGAAAAAGTTTTGAAAATGTTTCTTCGGCAATGATTAAACTGGCAAGAACCCTTGGACTTAATCAGCAAGACATTTATGTACAGCACTGTCCGATGGTGAAAAGAAGCTGGCTGAACGAAGTAAAAGAGATCCAAAACCCTTTTTATGGAAGCAAAATGTATGATTGTGGAGAAGTAACGGAAATCCTCAGTAAAAAATAACGTGAAGCTATCTATCAAAAACATGGTTTGCGAGCGATGCAAGATGGTGGTGAAAGCCGAATTAGAAAAGCTTGACCTCCACCCCGTCGACGTTAGCCTGGGAGAAATCCACCTCCTCGAAGATCACTTAGAGGAAGAAAAAGAAAGGGAGTTGAAAGAAAGGCTGAACTCCTTGGGCTTTGAGTGGATAGAAGATAAGCGAAGCATAATCAACGAACAGATTAAAACGGCAATTATTGAATTGGTTCATTACCAAAAATCTCCATTAAAGGAAAATATATCCGATTATCTCAGTAAGCGATTGCAGCAAGACTATGCCCAGTTAAGTGCAGGTTTCTCTGCATTAGAGCCTTATACCATTGAGCATTATTACATTCTTCAGAAAATCGAGAGAGTAAAAGAGCTGCTCGCTTATGGGGAACTTAATCTAAGTGAAATTGCCTACGAACTCAATTATAGCTCAGTGGCTCACCTTTCTTCTCAATTTAAGAAGGTTACTGGTTTGACACCCACGAAGTACAAATTGCAACAAAACCGGAAAACACTGGATCGGGTTTGAAGAAACAAAAAGGAAGGCTTTCGCCTTCCTTTTTGTTTCTTACCATACATCAAGAGTGAATTAAAACCAAGCAGGTAATTTTGTGTTATATGCTTGGCCTTCGATTGTAAGTTCCTTTACTGGTATTCATCCGGGCATAATGTATTGTTAACTTAAATACACCTTATATGAAAAAACTACTTCTATTGATCATTGCGGCCACCATGCAGTTGGCCGCTTCTGCACAAACCAAATGGACAACAGACCCGATGCACTCTTTCGTGAACTTTGCCGTGAAACATTCCGGAATCTCGATTGTGGATGGGTCTTTTAGAAAGTTTGATGGAGCAATCACTACCTCTAAAACCGATCTAACGGATGCACAAATTCACTTTACCGTAGAGGTTTCCAGCATTTTTACCGGAGTCGATATGAGAGATAATCATTTAAAATCAGATGACTTCTTTAATGCGGAAAAGTATCCGAAAATGACTTTTGAAAGTACGTCGTTTAAAAAAGGGAAAGGGAATACCTACGTACTAAACGGAAAGTTAACCATTCGGGATGTAACAAAAGACGTTTCTTTTGCAGTAGTTTATGGGGGCACCGCAAAAGATCAGCAAGGCAACACAAAGGCCGGCTTTTTAGCGACCACGAAAATCAATCGCCTGGATTACCATGTGAGTTATGATCCTACCGGAGCAGGCATTGGAAAGGATGTGAGTATTACATTGAATCTTCAGTTTGTACAAGGAAAATAAACATTTAATCCGGACCTGAAAAAGTCCGGCTTTTTCAGTTTTAGCTTATGAGTGGTTTTGAAGGATTAAAGCGACATGCGTTAAGTGCGAAAAACTCGCCCGTAATGCCGGTACTTTTCATGGGCCACGGTTCGCCCATGAATGGGATAGAAGCGAATGAATTTAGCCGGGCGTGGAGAGATACAGCGCAGCACATTCCTACACCGGAAAGCGTAGTGGTAATTTCTGCACATTGGTTCACCCGGGGGACACGCATTACAGCGATGGACTTTCCCCGGACAATTCATGATTTCGGAGGCTTTCCACAGGCTTTATTTGACGTGCAATATCCGGCACCAGGCAATCCTGCCCTGGCGAAAGAAACTGCTTCCATGATTAAATCTGCGGACGTATATGAGGATCATGACTGGGGGCTGGATCATGGTGCTTGGTCGGTTATAAGGAACATGTATCCGGAGGCAAACATACCCATTCTGCAATTAAGTATTGATTTTACGAAAGGACCACGATTTCACTATGAATTAGGAAAGGAGCTGGCTCAATTGCGACGCAAAGGCGTACTTGTTTTAGGAAGTGGAAACATGGTGCATAACCTTCGGATGCTCAGTTGGGAGATGATTCATGGAGGGGGCTACGATTGGGCCATTGAAGCCAGTCAACAATTTAAATCAGCCATTCTAAACCGCGATCACGAGACCTTGATCAATTACGAGAAAATGGGGAGTGAAGTGCGGCTCGCGGTTCCTACCCCCGAACACTATCTGCCACTCTTGTACACCCTGGCTCTTCAGGAGGAAAAAGAGGACATACAGCTTTTCAATGATAAAGAAGTGGGAGGCTCACTAACCATGACTTCTCTTCAGATCACTCCCTTCCGGGAAATTATGTAAAAATTTCAAGGAAATCTATAACAGAAAAACCTCAGGAACCGTGTAATTTTGTAGAATAAGAGAAGATTCATGATGAAAAACACGTATATCGTAAACGGGATGACTTGCGCAGGTTGCGAAAGAGCCGTTAAAAATAAGTTGATGACATTGAAAGCAGTTGATTCGGTGGAAATTTCCTTGGAAGAAAAGAAGGCCGACTTAGTGCTAAACGAAGCAGTTTCTTTAGCCGAACTTCAGGAGGCGCTTGGGGGAGCCTCTTCCGCTTACCAGATCAAGGAAGGTTAATTCTATTTCTTTTATCCTATGGTTTTTTTTCCAATGAAATACGTTTTTCAGGGCGAGGATGCCGTGTAGGGTAGTTTTAACTTCCAAACTCATGAAAAGCATTGCCTTGTTTTTTTTAGGGTGGGTGATCATTTCTGTCGCTGCATCCGCACAATCGATACCCGGACCCGCTACGGTGCGTTACGATTTGTTTGTTGCAGACACGCTGGTAAATTTTACGGGGAAGCCGCGAAGAGCCATTGCGGTGAACGGGCAACTTCCAATGCCTACATTGGAGTTCTTTGAAGGTGACACCGCAGAAATTCACGTACATAACCGATTAAAAGTGGCGACATCGCTTCATTGGCATGGGTTATTTCTGCCAAACGGAGCAGACGGGGTGCCCTACCTTACACAACTTCCAATCGAACCAGGAGAAACGTATGTATACAGGTTTCCAATCATTCAGACCGGTACTTACTGGTACCACAGTCATTCAGGATTGCAGGAACAAATTGGGATGTATGGAGCGCTTTTATTAAAAAAGAGAGCCCAACCGGCCCCGATTCCGGAAATACCGTTGGTCATTAGTGAATGGGCCGATATGAAACCGGAAGAAATTAATCGGAACCTGAAAAATGGATCCGACTATTTTGCCCTTAAAAAGGGAGCTGTCCAAAGCTATGCAGAAGCCTTGAAAGAGGGTCATTTCCTGACGAAACTCACAAATGAATGGAAGCGCATGCACGCCATGGATGTCAGTGATGTCTATTATGACCGGTTTTTAGTAAATGGTTCTCCAGAGAAGCACTATCCCGCATTCAAAAAGGGGCAAAAATTACGGCTTAAAGTCATCAATGCGGGGGCCTCTTCCTACTTTTGGATTCATTACGCCGGAGGCAAAATTACCGTGCGCGCAAGTGATGGGAATGACGTTGTTCCGGTAGAAGTGGACCGGTTACTCATTGCGGTATCTGAAACCTATGACCTGGAAGTCAACCTGCCCGACGACAGAGCTTATGAGCTTAAATTCACCCCTGAAGATCGTTCAGGGGTGGCTTCTGTATGGTTAGGCTCCGGCGAAAAAATCACCGCAAAACCGCTGCCCAAATTGCAGTATTTCGAAGGAATGAAAATGATGAATGACATGATGGATGCAAAGGGGAATATCGTCGAAATGAAGGGCATGCGAATGCAAAACCAGGTAATGGATATGAATAAGGTCATGTATCGGGAATTGGCCACTGAAAAACCGGTTACGCTTACCTATGAAATGCTTCGTTCTCCCGAACCAACAAATCTTCCTGAAGGGGCATTCAGAGACCTCCATTTTGAACTAACGGGGAATATGAACCGCTACGTGTGGACGCTTAATCAGAAGACGGTTTCAGAAACAGACAAAATTCCAATTCGAAAGGGAGAAAACCTGCGGATTATTCTATATAACAACAGCATGATGCGCCATCCGATGCATCTTCACGGACATGATTTTCGTATTATTAACCGCCATGGAGCCCATGCTCCGTTAAAGAACGTCATTGATATCATGCCTATGGAACGGGACACCCTCACTTTTGCAGCAAATACCAGTGGCGATTGGTTCTTCCATTGCCACATCCTTTACCACATGATGAGTGGTATGGGGAGAATTTTTAGCTACGAGAACAGTCCTCCTAATCCGCAAATCCCCCATCCTGAAAAGGCATTGCGTCAACTTTACGCAGACGACCGGATGTTTCACGGAATGTTGGAAAACGATTTTGCCAGTAATGGCAATGACGGAATGATGATGTGGGGAAACACTCGCTGGAACATAGGAACCGAATGGCGTTTAGGATATCACAAGGAGCATGGGTTTGAGGTAGAAACGCATGTGGGGCGATATGTTGATAAGATGCAATGGTTGATGCCCTTTGTGGGCTTTGACTGGCGTTATCGAAAAATGAAAGAAGGGCATGAAGAGAAAAATATTTTTGGCCGTAAGAATACCAAAGACCGGAGAGCCCTCTTTTCCGCAGGGTTGGAATATACCTTGCCTATGCTCATTAAGGCACGAGCCGAAATTTATCATAACGGAGATTTTAGACTTCAATTGATGAGAGAGGACATTCCCATTGCCAGCAGAGTCAGAATGAAGCTGATGTGGAACACAGATAAGGAATACATGGGTGGACTAAAATACCTCGTTTCGCGACACTTGGCACTGGCTTCCCACTACGATAGTGACATGGGGTGGGGTGCGGGATTCACCCTGCAATATTGATCTGTTTATTTTAAAGTGAGACGAATGTGCGCCAGGTGATGTCTTCCATGCCACGCATAAATCCCCAGTAAGTGCGCAAGCGTTTTCTTTTCAGGCTGTTCAGGATGGATGTAGCAGCGTTCAAAATCCCCTTCCGTTAAACGATTTAGCAGGATGACCGTTCGGCCGTGAATGGATTTCAATAGATTGACGGAAAGGCTAATGTCGGCCTGCCTCGCGTCTGTCAATTCTGCCCAAAGCGCCTCTTCATAAGGTCGGATAACCGGGTTGTCTTCGGTCAAGGTGAGGCGAATACGCGTATATGCATTCAAATGACTGTCGGCGAGGTGATGGATGACCTGTGTTACGGTCCATCCCCCAGGCCGGTAGCGTTCCTGTAGCTGTTGGGTAGAAAGAGGGTGAGAAAGGTGGTCCAGTTCGTAAGGCAATTGTGCAAATTGCGAAAGCCATATTTGCCTCAAATCGGCAGTGATTTGTGTTGGAGGAAGAAAATGCCCAATTGGGTACTGAAGCTGTTCGAGATCTTTCATATTACATGATGCGTTTGAGAAGGGTTAAAACCCAGTTTTTATTTTTATAAGGGGGATAGACCAGAGAATTAAAGTTAATTTTGCGCTGAAACATCACACTTCTTTCATGTGAAAAGGCTTTAAACCCGTAAAAACCATGGCTGCTTCCTTGTCCACTGGTGTTAACCCCACCAAAAGGAAGATGCGGATTACTTACATGGACAAGAACGTCATTGATGCACACTCCTCCCGAACTTGTCTGGGAAAGAAACAGGTCTGCCACTCTGCGTTGATGACTGAATAAATAGAGGGCCAATGGCTTAGCTCCCTGTTGAATAACGTGAATTGCGTCTTGTAGATGCTGATATCCGATCAGGGGCAATAAAGGGCCAAAGATCTCCTCTTGTAGAAGACGACAGTGGGGGGGAACATTCCCTAAGACAAAAGGGGTAATCGTCTCTTCTGCCGCCATGAACTCTCCTTCCCAAATGAGGGTGGCCCCTGCCTTTTTCGCTTCTTCGACCATGTCTTTCAATCGCTGAAAATGACCTTGATGGATGATCTTTACATATACTTCCGGGTCGATTACTCCATTTTTGAAGAAAAGCTTTTCAGCTTTTTCTCGATAAAGACGGCCGAACTCAGGGATAAGCTGAGCCGGCAAAAGCACATAATCCGGAGCGATACAGGTTTGACCGGCATTTAAAAGCTTTCCCCAGGCAATTTTTTCTGCAGCGGTTTCTAAGTGGGCGTCCGGGGCAATGACAACGGGGGATTTTCCTCCCAGTTCAAGTGTAACTGAGCCTAAGTGGCGAGATGCTGCCTCCATTACGATTTTTCCCACGGCCGGACTCCCGGTAAAAAAAATATGATCGAAAGGCAGTGAAAGAAGATTCTTAGCCACCTTTGTTCCTCCTTCAAAACAGGCCACCTCCTGAACAGAAAACACCTCGGAAATCAATTCGCTGATGACCCGGGAAGTGGCGGGACTGAACTCAGAAGGTTTAACAATGCTCAGGTTTCCTGCAGCGATGGAAGAAATCAGGGGGGCTAAACACAGTTGAAAGGGATAGTTCCAGGGAGCAATGATCAGACAGCATCCCTTTGGTTCATAGTAGATACGGTTTTTGGCAAAAAACATGCTTAAGCTTTTGCCTGCTCTTTGAGGGCGTGTCCACCGCCTGAGATTCCGAATAGCGAAATCAAGTTCTCCCAACACAAAGATGAGTTCTGCGACAGCACTTTCAAATTGACTTTTCCGAAGGTCTTTTTTTAACGCGGCATAAATTGCTTCTTCTTTTTGCTGGATAACTTTTTTCAATGACTTAAGCCGTTCAATGCGAATGCGGGGGGAGCGCAAGGCGTGTGTATATCGAAGGGCTTGCTGCGCCTCAAAGATGGTTTCGATAGAATTGTTCATAAGTCCCTGATAAAAGCCTTGTTAAGTTAAATATAGTTAAAATTATTAAAAATAAATCCAAAATCAGGATATTGCAACTTCATCAGATCAGGTTAAAATATGGTTAAACGGATTTTTTTGCTTGGCATCCTATCGGTCTTTTCAATGACTGTTTGCGCGCAAACGGAACGCCCGGGCGTTTTGATAATTGGGAATGGAAAAGCTGCTGTTGCCGCTGGAATTCAATCGGCTGTTTCAGGGGTGCAAACCACGTTGCTAATAGAGTCTGGAGGTTTTGACCTTAACCCGATGGATACCGCCGAATTATCTTCCGGTTTGCAGCAGCAGTGGATCGACCGAATTCGTGCAAAAAAGTTTTTGCCTGAGCAGTTAGATAAACAACAGGCCAACCTGTTGATGCAGGAGTGGTGTGACAGCACCAAAAACCTGAAGGTGCTTAAAAATGTGCAGTGGATAAAAGGAAACCGATCTGGGAAAAACTGGGTGTTTAAACTAAGCGATGGAAAAACGCTCCGTCCGAAGGTCCTTGTCACAGCGGATAATGAACGAATATTGGCCTTGTTGAAAAATACCCAATGGCCTGTGGGAACATGGAAAACGTTGACGTATGAAAATAAAGAACACCGGACAAGCGTTGCTGCCGGTCGGATCAGCAAGGGGACTGAGCAGACCTATCTCTCTTTGTATGATCTTTTTGTCCCTGAAGAAGAGAATATCATCACGCTAGGGGATCCGGAGAGTATGCTATGGGGTCAGGCCGCTGGTGCCACCGCGGCGTATGCCGCTTTTTTTGGGAAAAACACTTCCGAATCAAGCCTCAATGCGATTCAGGGCGAATTGGTTCATTATGGACTCGAACTGATGCCTCTGAGAGATGTGAAAGGGAACTCTCCACTGCGGAGAGCTATTCAGATGGCGGCCCTGACCAGCGTGCTAAAGGCCTCTCTTACTGAACAGGGCGCTCTTTTTAACGGAATGCAGGGGGTAAAGACGGAAGAAATTAAAGAGGTGCTCAAAGAACACTTTTTTAAGGCTCAGATCTGGTTTGAGGATTATGATCTTCCGGAAATTACCTTTGGGGGAGCCATAGATCTGGTTTGTTATGTCGGGAATAAAAGTAAGGAACAAACCCTAAAGGAGGTGGAAAAAAAATGGAAAACCACTTACGGATTTAGCTCAGAGATGAACCCTGACCGACTCCTTACCCGGATTGAATTTGCGGCGATCTTACAAGATTACCTTCCTCCATTCAATGTAAGAGTAGACCAAAAAGGAAAGGTCATTCATTAAGCAGGGACGCAAACTGTAACATTTATAAAATTCTTCATTTAGAGCGGGCTTGGTCAGGTGTTTTTTGCCTAAATTGCAATGACTAACTTTTAAAAAATGAAGAAACTTTACCTTTCTGCATTACTGATATGTGCCATGTGTGCGGGGGTCTTTGCTCAGGCCTCCAAGACATACAGTAATCATGCTTTACTCTCACAACGGGTGAAAGCGCTGAATCAAAAGTATCCCCAATGGACGAACGTCCGTTCCATCACGCAGACAGCAGGTGGAAAAGATATTTGGATGATTACTATTGGAAATGGAAAAACCGAAGAAAAACCGGCTATTGCGGTGGTGGGAGGAGTGGAAGGGAAGCATCTCTTAGGGGTAGAAATGGCCATTGGTTTTGCCGAAAAGCTTTTAAGTAAGGGAAACGTCGACAGTATTCAGGCGCTTTTAAACAGACAGACCTTTTATGTCTTCCCTAACATGAGTCCGGACGCAACCGAACAGTATTTTGCATCGTTGAAATGGGAAAGAAGTGGGAATGCGACTAAAACGGATGATGATCGAGACGGAAAAGTGAATGAGGATGGCTTTGAAGATCTCGATGGAAATGGAAAAATTACCTGGATGCGTGTCACAGACCCTACCGGAAAGTATAAACTAAATCCAGACGATCCACGGTCATTAATTTTGGCCGACCCTACTAAAGGGGAGCTCGGTCAATATGCGCTTTTTACCGAGGGCATTGATAATGATAAAGACGGGGTGCTGAATGAAGATGGGGACGGGGGGATTCATTTTAACCGGAATTCATCGTTCAACTATAAACCCTTTTTACCGGGAACAGGAGAATATGCGGTTTCCGAAAAAGAAAACAGGGCCCTCTTTGATATTTTGTTTGATGCGTTTAACGTGTATGCGCTGGTAACTTTTGGTCCGACAAACAATCTTTCTACACCAGTCAGTTTTAATCCGGCAGGACTCACTAAGCGCATCATCACGAGTTGGTTTGAATCGGATGTAAAAGCGAATACCCTGGTTTCTGAACACTACAATAAAATTACCCGCACCAAGGATGCTCCGAAGGTGGTCCCGGAAGCAGGCGATTTTTCTCAATGGGGTTATTTCCATTATGGCCGGTTAAGTTTCAGTACTCCAGGGTGGTGGGTGCCGAAGGTAACTCCAGACAGCAGCAAAAAACAGAGCCGATTTACGAATGAAGATCCTGTCGCCTCTTACCTGAGGTGGGCCGAATCAAAAGGAATCACCCAGACATTTACTCCCTGGAAAGAAATAAAGCATCCTGATTTTCCTCAACAAAAAGTAGAAGTGGGAGGCATTGACCCCTTCGTTTTATACAATCCTCCGGTAGAAATGGTAGAAGAGATTGTAGAGAAGCATACTGAATTCCTGATTCATCTGGCAGGCATGGCGCCTTCTATTGACCTGGTAAATGTACAGACAGAAAAAGTGAGCGAAGGCTTGACACGAATTACGCTGAAGGTGTTAAACAGAGGTGACCTCCCCACTTATACCAAAGTGGGAGACCGCAGTTATTTTCTAAAGAAAATCTCTGTCAAACTCAATCTTAACAATCAGCAGACCGTCGTGAGCGGGCGTAAAATTCAAACCATTGATGGAATAGCAGGAAAAGAAAGCAAAGAACTTACGTGGTTGGTGAAGGGCAATGGCCAATTTACCATCGAAGCAGGAAGTCCCACCACAGGAAGTAAATCAATCAGGCTTACACTTTATTAACGAAAAATGAAAACAAAATATACATGGCTGTTATGGCTTTTATTGGGAACAATGACCCTGGTGAAGGCTCAAAAGACCGATAGTTTTATTGCGGCTGTCGGAACCCCCCCTAATCCAAAGGTGTCCGTTAGTTGGAATCGGTATTACGATTACAATGGAATTACAGAGATCTGTAAAAAACTGGCTGCAGCTCACCCCAATTTGGTAAAATTGGAATCGATGGGAAAATCTTTTATGGGGAAAGACCTGTGGGTAATGACCATTAGCGACCTGAAAAAAGGAAATGCCGATGAAAAACCGGCCATGTACATTGACGGGAACATCCACTCCAACGAAATTCAGGGGAGTGAGTTTGCGCTTTATACTGCCTGGTATTTAGTGGAAATGCACGCACAAGGAAATAAGTCTATCCAATCTTTACTGGAAGATAAAACATTTTATATAGCTCCCACGATCAATCCGGATGCACGGGATCATTTTATCCATCAGGCCAATACGGCGCATTCTCCAAGAACAGGGCTGATTCCGATCGATAATGACCGCGATGGCCTGGTAAATGAAGATGGCTTTGATGACCTTGATGGCGATGGTCATATTGTCATGATGCGCCGTAAAAACCCCAATGGGCGCTATAAAGTAGATCCGACAGATCCACGCAGGATGATTATGGTCACAGGAGAGGAAAAGGGGGAATATGAGTTACTCGGGTCTGAAGGCATTGATAATGATGGGGATGGTTTGGTGAATGAAGACGGAGAAGGAGCATATGATCCCAATCGTGACTGGGGATGGAATTGGCAACCCAATTACATTCAGGGAGGTGCTTATAAGTATCCTTTTTCTATTCCGGAGAACAGGGCGGTGGTTGATTTTGTCATGAAGCGTCCCAATATTGCCGCGGCGCAGTCATATCATAATAATGGAGGAATGATTTTACGCGGGCCGGGCGCCCAAGAGGACGTGGAAACCTATAATGCGCAGGATGTGCGGGTTTATGATGCTCTTGGAAGAAAAGGAGAAGAGCTACTGCCTGGCTATCGTTACCTGGTGGTATATAAAGATTTATATTCTGTTTTTGGGGGAGAGCTGGACTGGTTCTACGGAGGGAGAGGGATTTATACATTCTCGAATGAACTCTGGACCAGTTATGCGATGTATAATAAGCCTTCTGAAAGCCAGTCTCAATTGTATGATTTTGACCGGGATTTGCTTATGAGAGACGCTTTTGTGGACTGGAAGCCCTATAAGCACCCGCAATATGGAGACATTGAGATCGGAGGTTTTAAAAAGACGTATACCCGCTTACATCCGGGATTCCTTTTGGAAAGCGATGCGCATCGAAACATGGCTTTTAGTGTGTATCATGCTTATAACACACCTAAGTTGTCGGTTAGTGAAATCGAAGTGAAGCATTTAGGCAGCGGGCTCACTCAGGTGACCGCAGTGGTTAACAATGACCGCCTTATTCCTACGCACTCCAGCCAGGATGTGAAGAACCGCATTGAAGTACCTGATCTTATTCAATTACAAGGAGGAACGGTAGTCGCCGGAATGGTGGTTAATAACCGTGATCTGGGCATTACCACCGAACAGAAGCAAGACCCGGCAAATATCCGTGTCGAGAATATTCCGGGATATGGATATGTCACGGTTCGTTGGTTAGTGAAAGGGGGAAGTAAGTATACGGTGACAGTTACCAGCAAAAAGGGAGGAAAAGCTTCCGCAACTAATTAACTAAATGACCTCAGGATGCCAGGTATCAGTTAGGTTCATGGCGTCCTTCTTTAAATTAAATAAATGAAAAAATACCTGTTCGGACTTTTATTAGCTCCCATCAGTTTAGTGGCGCAGCAGCTGACGCCACTTACCATCGAGAAGATCATGAACGACCCTAAGTGGATGGGCACTTCTCCTTCCGGATATCGCTGGTCGGCCGATAGCAAAAATTTGTTTTTTTCCTGGAACCCTGAGGCAAAAGAAAAGAATGCCATTTATAAAATTGCAGTTCATCAGCCGACACCTCAGCTCAGCGAGGAAAAAGAACAGGAGGAAGCCGTGGGTTTACCTAAAGTTTACACGAAAGACAGACGTTGGTCGGCCTATGAAAAAGGGGGGGATGTTTTTTTGGAAAATGAAAAATCAGGACAGATTCGTCAACTTACACAAACAGTAGAAAGGGAAAGCTCGCCTCGTTTTCTGACGAGTAATGAATTGGTTTTTCAGCGAGGAGAAAACCTTTTTGCGGTCACGCTGAACGGAGGAGAAGTTCGTCAGTTATCCAACTTCATCCGTGGCAAACGCCAGGAAGGGGGAGCCCGGACACAAACAAGTGCGCAAGACAGCTGGCTAAAAGCGGATCAAGAGGAATTATTTGACATTGTAAAGAAGCGAAATAAACAAGGAAATATTCCTTTAATGAACCCTAGAAATGCAGCGTTAGCCAGAAATACCGCTCCTGGCAGGGGCTTAAGGCCTGTTTATTTGGAAGATAAAATACTTTCTAATGTGATCCTCAGTCCGAATGGACGTTTTCTCACCTATCGAATCACGACCCCTGTCACCACCAATCACTACATTGTGGTTCCCAATTATGTCACCTCCTCTGGCTATACCGAGAATATTCCCGGTAGAACGAAGGTGGGAGAGAAACTGACAACATCCGAAACCTTTATTCAGGATCTCGAAAGAGACACCATTTATAAGGTGAATGTAAGTGAAATCCCCGGAATTAAGGACCTGCCGGATTATCTGGCGGATTATCCCCAGCAGCTGGAAGAAAGAAAACAAAAAAACGAAGATCGGGAAGTGAATATCTGGGGGCCACTTTGGAATGAGGAGGGAAAGTACGCCATCCTCATTGCGACTGCTCATGACAATAAAGATTTGTGGATTCTGAACCTTGATCAGGAGACGGGTTCGGTGGCTCTTATTGATCGACAAAGAGATGAAGCCTGGATTGGTGGTCCGGGAATAGGGATGCGAGGAGCGGGTTGGATTGATGACCAACGGTTTTATTTCCAAAGCGAGGTGAGCGGTTATTCGCATTTATACCTTTTTGACACCCACACAAAACAGAAGAAGGCACTTACCAGCGGAAAATGGGAAGTGCAACGTGTACAGCTTTCAAAGGACAAAAGCACCTTTTATATTTCAGCGAATAAGGAACATCCGGGCATTACGCATTTTTATCGGATGAGTGTGAACGGGGGAGAAATGACCAGGCTTACCGGAATGAAAGGGGGGAATGAGGTGACGCTTTCACCAGACGAAAAATGGCTCGCCATTCATCATTCTTATATGAATAGACCATGGGAGTTATACATTCAACCGAATAAACCAGGGGCACAGGCGGTAAAGGTAACAAAATCCACTTCTGCACTATTTGATTCGTACCCCTGGATGGAACCAGACATGGTTAGCTTTAAGAACAGGCACGGAGATGAAGTATATGCCCGGGTATATCCTGCCAAGAATCCACACCCCAATAAGCCGGCAGTGGTTTTTGTGCATGGAGCCGGCTATCTTCAGAATGTACACTTCTGGTGGAGTCAGTATTTCAGAGAGTACATGTTTAACAACATGCTGTCAGACCAGGGTTATACTGTTATTGATATCGACTTTACTGCCAGCTCCGGTTACGGAAGAAATCACCGCACGGGAATTTACCGGCATATGGGAGGTAAGGATTTGACAGATCAGGTGGATGGTGTAAAAATGCTGGTTGAAAAATATGGAGTTAACCCTGTGAATGTTGGAATCTATGGGGGGTCTTACGGCGGCTTTATTACTCTGATGGCTTTGTTTAAAGAGCCTGAATCTTTTGCTGCCGGGGCGGCTTTACGCTCAGTGACCGATTGGGCTCACTACAATCACGGGTATACCTCCAATATCCTAAATGAACCGGTAAATGATCCGAAAGCGTATAAGCAAAGTTCTCCCATTTATTTTGCGGATCAGCTGAAGGGACATTTGCTAATGGCTCATGGAATGGTGGATGTGAATGTCCATTTTCAGGATATCGTTCGCATTAGTCAGCGGTTTATTGAGTTAGGGAAGGACAACTGGGAACTGGCAGTTTATCCGGTCGAAGATCACGCCTTTGTGGAAGCGAGTAGCTGGACGGACGAATACAAACGCATTTATAAATTGTTCGAGCAGGTCCTAAAGAAGGATCAGCCTCGCTAACGCATTTTCTTTTGTACCTGCGCGTTCCGAAAGAGCCAAGGAACGCGCAGGTAACTAAAGGGGAAATTTGGGTGAAAAACATGGCTATAGTTCGCGTAAAAAGCAATAGATTTTGTCTATATTGCTATAGAGATTAAGAATGTGATTTTCGTCACTAATCGTTGTTTTTGAGGGTGTTTTGCCGTATCTTTGTGCAAAATTTAATACATAAAGATATGATTAGTATAGGTCAAAAATTCCCTTCGTTTTCAAAAACTGCCGTCGTAAGTATCGAAAAAGGTAAAGAGTTCGAAACGCTTTCTTCCGATAATATTGTCAATGACAACAATCAATGGACCTGCATGTTCTGGTGGCCAAAAGATTTTACGTTTGTTTGCCCAACCGAGATTGCTGAGTTCAATAAAAATTACAGTGAGTTCAGAGAC
This sequence comes from Pedobacter sp., assembly GCA_037190785.1. Taxonomy (GTDB): domain Bacteria; phylum Bacteroidota; class Bacteroidia; order Sphingobacteriales; family Sphingobacteriaceae; genus Pedobacter. Next base: position 744,591 of record JBBCJN010000003.1, read on the forward strand.
AGAGATACCTTGTTAATTGGCGCTTCTACCGATTCTGAATTTGTACATGCTGCCTGGAGAAATCAGCATGATGATCTTCGCGGCCTTAAGTTTCCAATGTTGGCTGATACGTCCAAATCTTTAGCGGAAGACTTAGGTATTTTAGAGCCGAATGAAAAAATCGCTTACAGAGCGACTTTCATTATCGATCCTCAGGGAATTGTTCGTTGGGTGAGCGTAAACGACCTGAGTGTAGGAAGAAATGTAAAAGAAGTATTGAGAGTGTTAGATGCTTTACAAACAGACGAATTATGTCCTTGTAACTGGGAAAAAGGAGAAGCCACTTTGGTCGCTTAATTTTTCAGAGTCTTTCCCTATTAATTAATTTTTTAATAATCCATAAGCCATCAGTTGTATGATTGATGGCTTTTTTTAAACGTTTTATGAGCGAAGTTAAAGAAACCATTCAGGAGGTTCTAAGCCTGATCGGTCTTTCGTCAGAGTATAGCAATGACAGTCTACGGCTTTTGGAAAAAGGTGGAAGCCGGTATGTAAGAGACCTGAAATTAAATTTCAACAGCAGTCTGACCAGCAGTCATTTGACAGAGAAAGAGTGTGCTTTGGTGGGATTAAGCGTGGCGGTTAACAACACGAACCAACCTTTAACGGCTTTTTTTGAAGCCAGAGCAAATGCCTATGAAGCAACCGCTGAAGAAATTGCGGAAGCGGTAGGTTGCGCTTCTCTATTGGCTTTAAATAATGTATTTTACCGTTTCCGTCATTTTACAGGAAAAGAAAAATACACACAAATTCCGGCCAGGATCAGAATGCAGTTGATGAGCAGCCCGGTTACCGGCAAAGAATTTTTTGAATTAATGAGTTTGGCTATTTCTGCCGTTAACGGATGTGAAATGTGTGTCAATGCGCATGAGAGTTCCATTCTTCACTTGGGTGCGACCGAAGAGCGCGTATTTGACGCAATTCGGATTGCCTCTATTGTGACCGCAACAGGAAAAGTAATTTATTAATTTTTTACGTATCCGAATAGTGATTAAAAAAGGCCCTTTTAAGGGCCTTTTTTAATAGGGAAATGATTGATTTTACAATAGCCACCCGGCCTTTATTTAAGAATCGTTTTCAGGGGGGATAAACTTCCATCAATTTCATGTGTAACCTGTAATCCGAGGATATGCGCAATCAGAGGATAAACGTGCACATTGTCGAAAGAAGGAATGGTTTTGTTCTGTTTGAAAGCAGGTCCCCAGGCAATGAAGGTAGCTTGCATTTCTTTGACTTTGTAGGGATCAAAACCATGATAACCTGCTCCGGGCTTCCGGTTAGAGAAAACTTTTGGCCAGTGAGGAAGCAATAAAATGTCTCCTATGCGATTCATGCGGTCGTCTGAGGCGCTGTAGTGTAAGTAGGCAGGAACTTCTTCCTTCAGGTATACATCGTAGTCTGTGGCCTCTCTTTTTAACGTCTGGTAAAGAGGTTGGATGTCGGCCTTGTTTTTCGCATGGATGTCGACCATGGTTCCCGACGAAGGAATGATGAATTTTTCAGGGTCAATCGATTTCGGTAATGGAATGGGATTCTCCCGGTCTACTGCGGTCATGCCATGATCTGAAAGGAAAATGTAATTTACAGGCAAACCTGTTTGTTGCACAGCTTGAGTCAGGGCCAGAATAATGGAATCAACCATTTTCACGGCCCGTTCTGTTTGAGGGGCATCCGGTCCGTAACTATGACCAGCATGATCTGGCTCGGAAACGTAGAATGTAATCAGGTGGGGACGACGCTCTTCTGGCATGCTTAACCAGTCTTTAACGGCTTGAATACGCCTGCTTACCGGAATTTGTTCCGTAAAATTATACGAATAGGTAGAACGGACTCCCTGAATGGCTGCTTCAGATCCTACCCAGAACATGTTCGCTGCAATCATTTGCTGTTGTTCAGCCAATACCCAGATAGGAGTGCCTCCATACCAACTGCCATCTCTTACTTTGTCTTTAGCTCCCATCGAATAACGGTCATCTTTTTCTCTATCGTAAAAACTATTATTTACAAGACCGTGGTGTGCCGGATACAAACCGGTCGCTATGCTGTAGTGGTTGGGGAAAGTAACGGAGGGGAACCCAGGAATCATTGATTCGGCTCTTATCCCTTTTTTTGCAAAAGCTAAAAGGTTGGTGGCTTGGTATTTTTCTGCATAATCGTGACGAAATCCATCCGCTGAAATCAGAATGACATAGGGTTTTTTTTGCTGATGAATACTGTTTTTTGAATCGGGGTTCACCATTTGTGTGGTGTCTACCTGTGCGTGTGCGCATAGGGCAGGGAATAAGAGCGTTAAAAATAAAATACGGACTAAAATAGAAGAGGATCGGTTCATAGCATTACTGATAAATTTGATTTAACAAACCAGCTAAACGGATGCCGGCCTGTGCTAAACGTTGTTTCATGAAAGAGGCGTGTTTAGGGTAATAATCATAGTCGAACTCGGCATTTTTGGCCGCTTCCGCATATAATTGCTGACTCATTTCATATGACTCATAAGCCCAAAGCGCAATATCGTCATTTTGCCATATTTTTACCTGTGCTTTTGAAATTGTGTCACAATGTTTGGCCAACTCCTGGTAGGTCATGCCTGTATAATCTACTAGTCCGCTGTCCCACAATCCATGAAGATTGCTTTCTCTACGCATGAGCTTCACCTTGATGGCATTCCCTCCTGAATCTTCGGCTCTTCCAGTATGCATAGGCTGGTGAATGTCGCCCACAAGATGCACCAAAAACTTCAAGGAAAAAGTCTTTTCAGACGCTGATTTAGCAGGGTCTTTTAGGTCTGACACACAATTTTGAATCGCCTTGTAAATATTGGGCCGGTTCATCAGGGTTAAACTATCTCTGAATTCCTTTTCATTTAAGCCGTGGGGAATATTTACATAGTGCCAGGGAGCCGTGTAGGCATAGGCCTTATACGGCCTGATCTCATCGGCATAGGTACTGACCATCGCGAGACTTTCTGAACCTAGGAGCGCTTTTACTTCCCGGGCTGCTTTTTTATTCAGGTGGTTCTCAGCGATCTGACCGATGGCCCGGTGACCAACCACTCCCCAAGAGATCATGCTTAACCCGATAGCGACTACAAGGAGGGATAAAATGGATCTTTTAAACATACAATGAATATGAAACAAAAAGGGAAAGCGAACTTTCCCTTTTTGCGAAGTAAAACGAGTAAAATTAGTTGAAAATATAACGGAACCCAAACTGCATGGTCCAGGTAGAGGAGTAACCTACGTTATCTCTATATCCATGTGTAATAGGCGTATTTCCTTCCGTAGCAATACGGAATGTCGGACGTGTGGTACCCCCTGGGGTTAATGCAGATACGTTGGTTGGCACGAGGATAGAAGAAGTATGTGAGCTTCTGCGGATACCCCAGTTTTTGTTCAATAAGTTTCCAAAGTTCATCACATCCCAGTTAAACTGGATCGTGTTTCTTTTTCCTCCTACGTTAGTGAAAATGTCTTGTTGGAAACGGAAGTCGAACTGACCATTAAAAGGGGTTAATGCGGCATTTCTTTCTGCATATTGTCCTTTACGTCCACGAAGGTAATTGTCACGTTCGATAAAACGGAAGAAAAGGTCGCTTTGTTGTTTCGCAGTATAAGTCACGGCATTGGCACCCGAACCAATGGTCAATGGAACGAAATCGATCTCTGATGCATCCTTTGGAACATAGATCAAGTCTCCATTTACTCCATCTCTATTGATATCCGTAGAGTAAACATAAGACTGACGACCATTGGCTCCGTCGTACACTAAGGTAAATTGCGTGCCTAAGTGCTTGATGAACTCTTTGCGGTAATATACAGAAGCGATTACACGGCTCGGAGCCACAAAGCCAGAATAACCCAATACTGGATCATTTGCGCCATTTACTGTGCTAACCGCCTGCCAAGAAGACAATGTCTGGTCGCCGCTACCTTCAAATAGGCTTTTGGCCTCGCTTCTGATATAAGAAATGCGCGCGCCAATTCCATTACTGAAGTTTTTAGTCAAGCTACCGGTTAAAGAGTAATAATACCCTTTGTTCGAGTTTTGAAGAACAATTACGTTGAACGCACCGGGTTGTACAGCTCCGGTTCCGGGGATTACTGTCCCGTTCGGAACGGCCTTTCCGTTGAGGATCGGATTAATAAACTTGTCAGTATTCGCGTTTGGATACATCATCCGATTGTCCGGATATCCTTCCACATTTAGGGGCTTAGGGTCAACTAGATTCGCATTACGGAATAATACCGTACGAAGGTCCTTGTTGTAAATTCCTTCCACACTTGCGACGATTCCTCCGGGAAGTTTTACATCCATCGCGAGACTGGTTTTGAAAACCGAAGGCATTCTTAAGTTTTCATCCATTACGGTGATGGGGTTTGGAAGTACTGTTCCTGCCTGAGGAACCGTTTCCGGGCGGTAAGCTCCGATATTAGGGTTGAATGGTCCAGGTGTGTTGGTTTGTCCCGAGTAAGTTTCAGTGATCTGTAGCATTCCGGCATCTCCTGCCTGTGCCACGATCCATACATTTGGAATTTTTCCAGTGAAGATACCGGCTCCCCCTCTAAATTGCAATGAACGGTCTCCGTTAACATCCCAGTTAAATCCAAAACGAGGAGAAATCGCTACTTTTGCCTTCGGAAGGTTTCCGGTGTTTAAACGCTCTCCGTTCTGGAAAGTAAGTGCCGATACCAAAGGGTGCTCTTTTAGCATTTTAGGATATGTCCCCAAATCAAAACGAACCCCTGCGGTCACTCGTAAACGATCGGTAACGGAAATCTCGTCTTGCAAATAGGCGGATACCTGTGCAAACTTAAAGCTTGGGAATGCCTGCTCGTATCCTTCATTTAACGAGTAGGTTTGCGCAAACTCAATCGGTTTGGCTCCATTTTTAAAGTCATCCCATGAGTTGAAAGTATAATAACTGGTAGCAAAACGCTGGAAACCATTTTTAGTAATGTTAAATTCTCCCTGTAAACCGGCAGTGAAAAGATGTTTCCCGGCAGACCAGTTCACGTAATCATTCAAGGAATAAACCTGTACATCTCTCAGGTTTCCATAAGTGAATGGCTCATATCCAAACGTAGTGAATGGTGTAGCTGGCATCACGTTTCCGGTGTTTGGATCAACATCTGATTTTAAAATGTCGACCAGAGGAAATACTTGACTGTCAGAGCTTCTGGGGTCATTCTGATTGGTGTAAGAAAGACGTAACGTGTTTGCATATTTTCCAAACGTACTGTTTAATTCGGCCGTGATGGAGTACAGGTTACTTTCTTGATAGTAGTTAGAGTTTTTGAAGTGTAATGCGGTACCTCCGGTTCTTGAACCTCCTCCAGGGAAGGCACCAAGCGGGCTTCTCGAAGTACTAACGAACGAAGGACTTTTGGTTTTTACATAACTACCCCTGATATTGAAACGATGATTGGCATTAATGTTCCAATCTAAACGCCCTAAAAGATTGGTCCGCTCTCTTTCGTTTCCATATCCCTGATAAGGACCTGTTTCGTAACCATATGTGGTCCTTAAATAGTTGCTGATCTCATCAAGCTCAGTGGCCAAGGGACGACGAACATTGGTGTTTCCGTAGGGATTAGAAGGCGTTGCTGCCACACTGGTTTGTCCCGGAGTAACTTCTTCTTCACGCTCCACATTCACAAAAAAGAACAGTTTGTTCTTAATGATTGGTCCGCCTACACGGGCACCATAGATTTTATAGGACTGATCAGTAGGATCATTCAATTCCGGATAGTTTCCTACTTTTTTACCAATGTGATTTTGGTTACGGAAATAAGTGTATCCTGACCCTGAGAAAGCGTTGGTACCCGAACGGGTAACCGCATTAATGGAACCTCCGATAAACCCACTTTGTTTAACGTCGTAAGGAGTGACATTCACAGAAATTTCTTCCAAGGCGTCGATAGAAACCGGGTTTCCATTTCCAGGGAGATTGTTTCCGATACCGAAGTTGTTGTTAAAGTCGGCACCATCCACGGTCACGTTGTTTTGACGTGAATTACCTCCACCGATGGAAGATCCATTTGCCTGAGGAGCAAGCCTGATCAGGTCGCTTAAGCTACGGCTTAATGTAGGGAGAGAATTGATCTCTTCTTTATTGAGGTTCGTTGTTGTTCCGGTACGCGCGGCATTTAACAATGGGTCCTTTTTTGCGTTTCCTTTAATAGTTACCTCTCCTAACTGAGTGCCTACGGCTTCCATGGTTAAGTTAAGGATAAAGGGGTCTCCTAAACCCACTGAGATGTTTTCAATGGTTTTAGGCTCGCGCCCTACATACGTAAAAGACACTTTGTAAGGACCTCCGGGGCGGAGGTTAGGAAGAGTAAAACGGCCTTCCTGGTTGGTGGTGCCCGCGTACTGCGTGCCAGAAGGTTCGTGTACAGCCTTGATGGTGACACCAGGCAATACTTCACTTCCATCTCTAATGATACCGGTAATGGTACCTGTTGTCACCTGGGCATAAGCTCCTGCGGTGACAAAAAGAAATAATAAATAAGTAAATAGTTTCTTCATGTAATTAAAAATTTAAAAACGGATAGTTTATCACCCATCGCAGGTGATACGCCGCCAAAGTTCTTTTAAGTACATCAAGCGAATATTATGGGGGAGTTAAAGTAAATTTCTTTTTGTAGAATAGTTGTTACCCCTTCTTAATAAATATTTAATGAGTTAAGGTGTTGTTTTTTAGGTTGTTGTACTGATTGTTGGTTTTTTGCTAAATTAAAACCAATTAATGGTTAATCTTTTGTGGGTATGCTGTTAAAAACGAGTTAAAAAATTTCTAAAAGATGATTTTGAAAGGGGTCGATAGATGAAGAAAAGAAAAAATTTCATCGAAAAATGAAAAAGAGGGTAGTCCCACCTTTTCGGACACCCTCTTTTTTTAGCTTTATTTCTCCCCCTTACAGGAGCATTTTCAAATATCCAATTCTCAGAGGGTGGGTTTTACTTTTCGGACACCCTCTTTAAAATTATTTCTTTAAATAAGGTTCTATGACTTTTTGCCATATAAGATAGCCTTTGGCATTCATGTGGAGATTGTCTGCCAGAAAGATTTCTTGTTTAATGGAGCCATCTGTATTTAGCATCGCATCATATACATTAATGTAGGAGGTTTTCTTCATGGTTTTAAGCATGGATTCGATCTGATGATTTGCTTCTTTCATTCCTGCGAGTAAGTGTACGCGTGAAGGGCTGGGTTTCATAGAGATGTACGCAATAGGTACCTTGGGATACTTGGTCCGGATAAGAGCGATCAGTTCTTTCACCCGGTTAACGGCCACTTCCGGCGCAATTCCGCCCTGAGCGGTAAAATCGTTCTCGCCACAGTAAATGACAATTTGTTTGGGATGGTAAGGGAAAATAATGTCTTCCGCATATAAGATAAGATGCGGCAGGGAAGAACCACCAAACCCCCGGTTCAGAATCTGATGTTTAGGGAAATATTGATGGACATCTTTCCAATGAGTAAAAGAGGAACTTCCTATAAATAAAATAGTGTTCTTAGGGGGAAATGAGCTACTATCCTGCTTTTTGAAATACTGTATTTCGTTATAAAATGGCTTATTTTGAGCCTGTGTTTGTAAAAAAATAAAAAATAAAAAGAAAAGGAGCAAGCGGGCTTTCATTGATTTCATTTTCATAATAAGAAAAACTAAAATTAAGTAATACAATTCGGGTTAATTCCATTTCATCTGGTTTCGGAGAAAAAGACTCAGCTCTTGAGCCATTTCCTGATGATCGGCGATCGAAGGGTGTCCTCCGCAACCCCGGCGGTAGCTTTTCTGAAAGAAATAACGTTCCACCCGGACATCGCCCTTTGCCTTTAAGGTTTCTTTAATAGCCGTTAAGTAGCGAATTTGTACGGCTTTTAGGGATTCGTCTGCCATGGGACTGGTTAATAAAATGAAGGTGGTCTGGGGGTAATGCCAACGTAATTTGGTAACAAAATCGACATACGCTTTACAGAATAGCAAGGAATCCTGAATGCCGTCATTCTGACCAAGACAAATCGTGAGTACATCCGGCTGGTAAAGAGTGAAATTCCAGGGAATGGAGTCCATGGCCGGGTTGATTTTATCATATACCTGAGGCATGAGGATTTTTTTATCACAACAACTGTGCATAAGCCCAATTCCGGAAACAGAGGTGAGGTGCCATTCAGCCTTTAGTTCCCGCGCAGTTAGTGGCCCATAGGCACTCCAGGCATTATGCTGATCATGCCAGCTCCCTTGGCCACAGGCAATTTCGCGCTCATCACTACCCGCACCACAGGTAATGGAATCTCCGATGAACTCTATTTTTCGTGAAGGTCTCTGTAAAGGAGTCAACAGGTTTTTACAAAAAAAGCCTCCAATCTCAATGTATCCGTTTTCCGCCTCGCTATTTTTACAGACAATTAATGAATGAGTCCCTTCATTTAAGCCGGAAGCCAGTACAACTTCGTTCTCCTTTCCTTTAAGTTGAATTCTTCTGCTGGGCTGGTTGTCAATTTTGATTTCCAGATAATTCAACTGTGTTCCCCACCGCATTTCGTCGTTGATTTTTAGGACGCAGGAAGAGCCTTCAAAAAGCAAGCTGATATAGGCCCCTGAAGCCCATATTTTTGGTTTTTGTGGATTTGAAAAATCGACCCGTCCGGTATAGTGAATGGAAGGATGGTCGGCCGAAAAAAAACGATTTTCGCTGGCAAAAGCGGGGCGATTCCAGCAGAGACAGCATAGGAGCCCGATAGATAAAGGGATGCTCAGGAAAGAAAGGGAGAATAAGCGAATCATAGAAGTGCGCATCAGGTTATACAAAAATCCGGTTTCCCGATAAGTTTTCTCTGAACTCTTTGGGGGTGCAGCCTTTTTTCTTTTTAAATATCCGGTTGAAATTGGAGATGTTGTTGAAGCCGCAATTATAGGCAACCTCTGCGACCGACTCGCTTGTGTCAATGAGCTTTCTGGAGGCATGACCCAGGCGTATTTCAATCAAGCTGTCAATAAAGCTAACTCCTGTTCGGGTTTTAAAGAAGCGGCTAAAAGAGACCTCGGTCATATTCGCAATTCTAGCGACTTCAGCAAGGCTGATTTGTTTGTCGAAATTGAAATTGATGTATTCCATTACTTTTTCTACCCGACGACTGCTGTAGGAAAACTCCGCCTGGCTGAAAGTAGAATCGGAAAGCGTACGCATGTTACGTGAGGTAGAAAGATCATGCAGAATAGACATGAGTTCCAGAACTGAATCGAAACCATGTTGTTTATTGAGGCGAATTAAACGGGGGCCGATCTGTCGGGCGGTTTCCGGAGAAAAAAGAATGCCACATTTGGATTTTTCAAACATCTCCCTAATAACCCGCAGCTGATTACGGCGTAATAACTTCTCGTCGAACAGATCTTTGTGAAATTGAATGGTAACTTCGTGAATTTCCTTCCCGCATAATTTATGATTTTCCCATACGTGGGGGAGGTTGGAGCCAATTAGGACCAATTCTATGTCGCCGATTTCCTCAATGTGATCCCCTACCAGTCTTCGGGCACCTCCAGCATTTGAAATGAAGTTCAGTTCAATTTCTTCGTGATAGTGGAGCGGAAAGTCGAAATCTTTCTTTTTTCGCTCAAAAATGGTGAAACAATCGCTGTTGGTGAGAGGTGTAATTTCCTTGATCATAGTAATGATGAATAGTATGTATAAATAATACTAATTGTTTGGATAAAATAATATCATTAACAAATATAACACATAGTGAGCTTATTTTCTAATAATTAATTGATTAAATGCTTTTCTGGCGCTTTGTGATTGTTTTTTTGATGTTTGTAGAGATAAAAATACAATAAAAGGATAAAATAGTATTATTTAAAGCTGTATATTGCATGCTACTTTTGAATGAACCAAATTAAATACTTATGCTTAATAAACTATCAGCTATTTTATTGGCAAGCCTTGTATGTGTGTGGATGATGTCGGATGTGTATGCCCAGGATCGAAGGATTTCGGGGCGAGTTCAGGATGAAAAGGGGGAAGGTTTGCCAGGGGTAACTGTTCGGGTAAAGAATACTCAGGCAGTGACGGTAACGGATGGAGCCGGTCAATATGCCCTGACTGTACCTGCGGAAGGACAAACATTAGTTTTCACTTTTCTTGGGATGGAGGAAAAGCAGGAGTCCATTGCCGGACGGTCGACTATTCATGTAACTTTAAAATCGTCCAGTACTACCTTGTCGGATGTGGTGGTGATTGGTTACGGAACCATTAAGAAGACAGATCTGACGGGTTCGGTGGCTTCCATAGGGCGGGAAGATCTTTTGCGGGATCAGCCAACAAACGCGTTGCAGGCGCTTCAGGGGAAGATTGCCGGCGTAAATGTAACTCAGAATGATGGCGCTCCAGGCGCGGGAATCAGTATACGTGTTAGAGGATCTAACTCCTTTTTGGGAGGTACAGAGCCTTTGTATGTCATTGACGGTGTTCCTTTTAATAATAGCAGTTCCGGAGCAACCCCTTTGTCGATTGGGGAAGACGAAAAGCAAACGCTGAATGCAATGTCTTTTCTAAATCCCGACGATATTCAGTCGATTGACATTCTGAAAGACGCTTCAGCAACCGCCATTTATGGGTCGAGAGGGGCTAATGGGGTCGTTTTGATCACTACCCGTAAGGGTGCCAGCGGGAAAGACCGTATTGAAGCAAGCTTTAATGTTGGAAGGGCACAGATTTCCAGACAAATCGATGTGCTAGACCCCGCAGAATACGCGGCGTATCAAAATCTGGCTTATGCGAACTCCAATAAATATACAGGGACGAACTATAGTTTACCTTATCCCGGAAGAGATTTGCCTGATCCATTAAACCCGGGGAGCACGTATTATGCAAAAGGTCCTCAGGATTTTATTGGAGATACGAACAACTGGCAGGACCGGATTTTTAAAAACGGACTGTATCAGAATTACTCATTGAATATTTCAGGAGGCACGGAGGCAGGAAGCCATAGTGTGACGTTTAATTACCTGGATCAGGAGGGAACGATTCATAATTCAAAGTACAACCGTTTCGGACTAGGGTTAAACCTGACGCGAAACATTAGCAAAACATTTAAAGTTGGAACCAGCACCTCTTTTTCAAGTTCAATGACCGGAGGCGTAAAAACGGGAACGGACAAATCGGATGCAGCGAGTGCCGGGGTTATCCGATCGGCGCTGACGTTTCCTTCTACGATCCGAGAAGCGCAGGTTTACGATGGCGTAGGAGACGCGTTTATTACCAATCCGGAAATTTATGTAAATAGCACACTGAATAAAGTAAAAGGGTTAAATATTTTTTCCTCAAACTATGTCGAGGCAACCTTCCTGAAAGATTTTAAATTCAGACAAAATGTAGGGTTTAACTTTGCCTCAAGTGCACGTGATCAATATTATCCGCGCTCAGTGTATGAAGGTTTCGCAGTGAAAGGCTGGGGACTAAAAGCAGATAATCTTTGGAACAGCGGAGTCGCAGAGAGTATCCTGACTTACCAGAAGGAAGTAAACAATCACCAGTGGAATGTCATGACTGCAGGAACCTTTGAAAGGACGAATGGACAAAGCAAACGTGCGGAAGCAAAGACTTTTCCAAACGATGCGCTTATGAATGAAAACCTGGCTGCCGGAGAGGTGATCCTGCCCGTCATTACCAATAGGTATCAATCGACCCTGATTTCCTTTTTAGGACGTGTGAACTATAGTTTTGGGGATCGTTATTTATTGACCGCTTCTTATAGAACAGATGGGTCAAGCAAATTTGGAAAGGACAATAAATGGGCCGGTTTTGGTTCAGGTGCTTTTGCCTGGAAAATCTCCAGTGAGGAATTTATGAAAGATGTGCAGTCGATAAACGATTTAAAACTTCGTTTAAGCTATGGCCAGACAGGAAACCAATCGATTGCCTCTTACGCTTCCCTGGCAAAACTCAGTGTATATAATTATGTGTTTGGAGGGAATGTCCAAACGGGATTAGCGAATGATCTGTATGCAGGGCCCGCCAATGATAAATTAAAATGGGAGACGACCTCTGCCTATAATGCAGCGTTAGACCTGGCAATGTTTAATAACCGCTTCCTTTTCACGGTCGAGGCGTATAAAAAGGTGACCGATGACTTGCTTCAAAACATCATTATTCCATCCTCTACAGGTTTCCAGACAAAACTGGTGAATTCGGGATCTGTACAAAATATCGGATTGGAGGCGACGGTGGCAGGAACATTGATAAAAGCAAAAGATTTTGAATGGAAATCGAACTTCAATATTGCCTTTAACCGGAATAAAATTCTTAGCCTCAGTCCGGATGTCACTGAACAATACGGGCGTAATATTTCGACCGGAGACGCGCCATTCATCCAAGTGGTAGGAAAGCCGATCGGGGCACTCTATGGGTATGTGGAGGACGGCTATTACGATAATGAGGCAGAAGTGAGAAACGATCCGGCTTATACCAATCAGTCGGCAGCAATTATCGCACGTACCATTGGAGAAATTAAATATAAAAACCTGGATTCAGATCCGACTTCTATATCGCAGTCGGACAGAACCTTCATCGGTGATGTCAACCCCGATTATACCTTTGGATTTACGAATAATTTCAAGTATAAGCGGTTTGATTTGAGTATTTTCATCAATGGAGTACAGGGCAATGATGTGATCAACATGAATACCCGTTGGAATGCCAATCTTGGAACGAACAAGAACATTACACAGGAAATGAGTGATGGTGCATGGGCAGAAGGTAAGGACAATACCCAGGCTACCGGACCGAAAATTATGCGTCAGTTTTTCAGAACCATGTACTTCTCTAGACGGTTTGTGGAAGATGGGAGTTTTGTGCGGATAAAGAATATCACAGTGGGGTATAACCTGCCCCTACAAAGTAAAAGTATCCGGAATATTCGCGTGTCTCTGGGCGTAAATAATCTTCATACCTTCACTAAATATAGTGGGTATGATCCTGAAGTGAACAGCTATGGAGACAATCCGGCTCTTTTTGGAGTGGATTTGGGAGGTTATCCAAATGCCAGAACGTATAACCTGTCCCTACGTTGCAGTTTTTAACTCAAACCAAGTATGAATATGAAAAAGATATCAAGATTTTTAACCGCATTCTCGGGCATATTAATTGTACTTAGTGCGGGTTCCTGTAAAAAACAACTGGAAGAAGTTCCTTTCTCCTTTTATTCTCCGGAGAATTTTTATAAGAATGAAAGCGATGCGAAGGCTGCCATCAACGGCGTTTACAATGAGCTTTATACGTACGACCTTTTTGTGCAGCCTTTCTGGAATATGACGATGCTGGATGATGATCATGTTTCCGGTGCCGATTGGTACCTGGGAACAACAGGTGCGGGCAATATCCAGGGCTACTGGGGCTGGGACCGTCCCTGGGTTGGTTGTTATGCCATTGTAGCCCGAGCAAATACCGTGTTGGAGAATGTGGTGAATATTACAGACATTGATTCAGAAATCAGAGATCGCATCCTGGGGGAGGCCTACTTTTTGAGAGGCTGGTCCTATTTACAGCTCGTGCAGCTGTATGGCGGGGTGCCTATCCGCACGAAATCACTTTCCGCAGCGAACCCTGAAACAAGTGTGCCGAGGGCAAGTGTGAAAGAGACCTATGAGCAGGCTATCAGTGATTTTAAAGCTGCCGAAGCAATGCTTCTTCCGTTAGGTCATGCCAAAGCGGGTGAGGTAGGTCGTGTTAATAAAGGGGTTGCAAAGGCTTTTCTTGCGAAAACGTATCTGGCCATGGCTTCGGGTGCTGCCACTGGTACTGTTAGTGTGCGTGGCGGGACAGATAATGGGGTCTACACCTATACCAAGAATGTGGTGGCCGGGCATGAAACGATCGATGCAAGAGCCTATTTTACACTAGCCAGAGATAAAGCGGCGGAAGTCATCAACGAAGGAGCGTACGCTCTCACCCAAAATTGGAAAGAATTGTGGAGTATTGCCGGAAGAAATTCAAAAGAACAGATGTGGCAGTTACAATCTTTGGCCGGGACCGCGTTTATCAATAACCTTGGGGCTTACTTTTCTGCCAGATCGACTTTTGGACAGGGAGCGGTTTGGACGACCAATAATCACTACAATGATTATGAAGAGTCTGACAAACGTGTGCTGGACGGGATTGTTCACAATTACCAGACTTTGCAGGGAACTTACATTTTTTACCCTTCCTGGCAGGCTGCGCAATATAAAGTAGTGAATGGCATCACGTATAACAATACAGGATCAACTACGGCAGAGCGTGCCTATACCATTAAATTTAGTGGGGTGGCAGACCCCACTGTAGCCAACAGCGACGCTTTCTATCCACTTTTGCGTTATTCAGAAGTGATTCTGACCTTTGCAGAAGCTGAAAATGAGCTTAATCCCGCATCTACTGCGGCCTACAATGCCTTGAATGCCATTCGTTTGAGAGCGAATGCTTCGGAAGCTCCTTCCGGAATGAATCAACAACAATTCAGAAGCTTTGTATTGGCAGAGAGAGCCAGAGAATTTAATCTTGAGGGCATTCGGAGATTTGACTTGATTCGTTGGGGTATTTATCTTCCGGTCATGAATAAAATTACCGCTGGGCAGAACAATATCTCGAAAATCAGGTATGAGAAAAACTTATTGTTTCCTATTCCTTTAAATGAACTTAATTCAAATACCGCCATTAAGGAAAATAACCCTGGATGGTAAGTAGTCACCTAAAATACTGACAAAGATGAACATACAAACTAAACTTTCATCAAGTATGGCGCTATTTATAGGGCTGATACTGTTGTCTTTTGCTTCCTGTAAAAAGGAAAGCTCAGAAAATAAAGGCGCTCCTGTAATTACAGGCGTAATTAATTTGACAGACCGGCAAACCATGCTTTCCCAAGTTGATTATGGAGACTGGATCATCATTAAAGGGCAAAACCTGTCTACCACAACAAAGGTCGACTTTAATGGAACTGTAGCTGCCGATTCACTGTTGTACGCAACAGATAATGAGATCACAGTGAAAATTCCTTCTACGCTGACAGATCCTATCAACAATCCCATCACTGTAACAACGAGGTATGGGACGGTGACGCATCAATTCAAAATATTGCAACCCAAGCCGTTGGTGACCGGGTTTAGTCCAGGGGCCGGGGGGCCGAACGATGAAGTCACCATTAAGGGAGATTATTTTAAAGGGGTTACCGAAGTACGCTTTGATGACGCCGTTGTAAATATCCTTTCGCATACCCAAACGGAGATCAAAGTGAAACTTCCGGCGGGTGTTAGCGCAGGTTACGTGTACGTGACTACTCCTGTTGGAACTGCTAAATCGGCCAATCCCTTCGGGCTTAAAGTGGTTATTTTCGATGATGTCCTGGGTACAGGTTGGACCAACACTTCTTATAGCAGTACCTGGGATATGACTCAGAAAAATATTGTTCGAAGAGGAACTATTGCTATTGAACACAATTTCTCTGTCGGCTTTGGCGCCGCCCGTTTCAGAAGCGTGCCTACGTTTAACACGGCAGGCTATACGTTATTGAAAATCTCGATTTATGGAGGTCCGGGTACGGCAGGCAAAAAAGTCAGAATTTCTCTCACACCTGCGAAGTCCACGTACGAGCTAATTCTAAATGAAGGAGTATGGACGGATTATGTGGTGCCACTTATTAATTTAGGCAGTCCTACGGCTATTGATTACATTACTTTTCAGGAGTTTAGTGGTCTCGTGTCTAAAATATACATAGACGACGTCGGATTTTATTAAGGGTTCTCCATGGGTAAAGAAAAGCTGTTTCTGTGGTTCGTGCTGCTGGCTTTCCTGCCGGCAGCAGCCCAGGAAAGAAAGACGAAAAACATTGTCCTTATTACCTTCGATGGTTATCGATGGAATGAGCTTTTCAATGGAGCCGATTCTGCCCTATTATTTGATGGTCGATTTAACACTCAGGATTCCTCCTGGCGTATACGTCGTCATTGGTCGTCCGAAAAAACGGAGAGAAAACGCAAGTTAATGCCTTTTTTCTGGAGTGAGATTGCCCGCAAAGGACAACTTTATGGAAATAGACAAGAGGGGAATAAAGTGGACGTGACAAATCGTTACTGGTTCTCTTATCCGGGTTACAACGAACTATTAACCGGCTACCCGGACAGTGCGATCAACAGCAACGCCTATCCCCCCAATCCTCATGTGACCATCCTGGAATTCCTAAATCGTCAGGAGGGTTTAAAAGGAAAGGTCGCTTCTTTTGCCTCCTGGGATACTTTTCGTAAAATTCTGAATGCCGAACGTGCCGGTTTTCCCATTAATGCCGGCTTTCAACGTATAGCAGAAGAAGAGCCGAGCGAGGTACAACAGGTGTTAAATGAGCTGCAATACTGGTTGCCGAAGGAGTATGGGAGCGGACAGAGACAGGATGCGATGACCTATGTACTGGCACGGGAATACGTTAAAAAACACCAACCGCGTGTGCTTCATCTCGGATTTATTGAAACCGATGCACTGGCACACAGTGGCAAATATGATTTCTACCTGGATGCGGCAAATTATAACGATCAAATGATTGGGGATTTATGGACGTATATGCAGTCAATTCCTTTTTACAAGGACCAGACCACGTTTATTATTACGACAGATCATGGCCGTGGACGGGGGACCAACTGGCAACATCACTTTTCTACAGTACCGCATTCCAACGAAATTTTCCTAGCCGTGATCGGTCCGGACACCCCGCCTGAAGGCGAGATGAAAACCAATAATCACCTTTATCAACAGCAGATAGCCCAAACCATGGCGGCCTTGATGGGCTTTAAATTTGAAAATGGCCTGCCTGTCGGAGAGAAGATTTCAACTATATTTTTCAACCCTTAATTTTGAATTTCAAGATGTGCTCCTCACTAAAATCGTTATTTCGCTCTCTGATGCTTTGTTCTCTTTTGGCAGGAAGCTGGGCCTGTACGGAAAAAGAAGTACAGGAACTGATCAATAAAGAAGCGACTGCGGAGACAAAGGCCCTGTACCGCAATTTGAAGAAGATCAGTCAGCAGAAAATTTTATTTGGTCATCAGGACGATCTGGCTTATGGCGTGGGCTGGAAGTACGAAGCCGGAAGAAGTGATGTGAAGGAGGTGGTGAATGACTATCCGGCATTGTATGGCTGGGATATTGCAGGCATAGAGCTGGATTCGGCGAAGAACATCGATGGGGTTCCTTTCGAGAAAATGCGGGCATACATTGCAGAAGGGTATCAGCGAGGCGGAGCCATTACCATCAGTTGGCATTTCAGAAATCCTTTAACCGGCGGTTCTTCCTGGGATACGACTTCCCGGGCAGTGGCGGCGATATTGCCCGGCGGAACAAAGCATGAGCTATATAAAACGTGGCTGGATAAAGCAGCCACATTTCTGCACAGCCTGAAAGGGGAAAGAGGAGAAGCTATTCCCATTCTTTTTCGCCCTTTTCATGAAATAACCGGCGATTGGTTCTGGTGGGGCAGTAAGTCCAATCAGCCGGAAGAACTCATAGAAGTCTGGCGGTTTACAGTGCACTACCTGATTCAGGAAAAACAGCTTCATCAGCTGATCTGGGTCTACAATACCAATGATTTTGAGAGTGAAGAAGCGTTTTTAAGGCATTATCCGGGAGATGAGTATGCCGATGTGCTCAGCTTTGATCATTATTTCTTTAACGGAGGTGATCGCGGGCAGTTTATCGAAAAAGTGAAGAAGGAAATCGGAATTATCCGTCAGTTGGGAAAGGCTAAAAATAAGTTAACGGCCTTTGCAGAAACGGGTTATGAGGCCGTTCCTGATTCCTTGTGGTGGACTAACACCCTGTATCCGGCCATTGCCGACTCAGGCATTGCATATGTCTTGGTTTGGAGAAACGAGGGCTTTATGTCTTCAGAGAACAAAATGCATTTTTACGGGCCTCATGCCGGACATCCTTCTGCGCCCGATTTTAAGAGCTTCTATCAAAAACCTCAGCTCCTTTTTGGAGAGCAACTAAAAACTTATCATATCTATCAATAAATGAAGTTACAACTTATCGATATTTCCATTCTGGTAGCCTATCTGTTAACGATGGTGCTGATCGGAATTTATATGCGGAACAAGGCAAAGCAGAATAATGAAAGTTACCTCCTGGGGGGAAAGAAACTGCCCTGGTACATGCTCGGACTTAGTGATGCCAGCGATATGTTCGATATCAGCGGAACCATGTGGATGGTGGCTTTATGCTTCGTCTATGGATTGAAGAGTATTTGGATTCCCTGGCTGTGGCCGGTATTTAATCAGGTATTCATGATGATGTTCCTCTCACGATGGTTACGGAGGTCAAACGCCAACACAGGAGCGGAGTGGTTACAGACCCGTTTTGGACTAAGTGGCCCTGGAGTAAGGGGCTCGCACCTGATCATTATAGCTTTTGCCTTGATCAGTTGTCTGGGATTTCTGGCCTATGGCTTCATCGGATTAGGGAAGTTTATGCAGGTTTTTATCCCATGGGAGGCAGTGCAGGCATACATTCCTTTTGAGGTAAGTGAGAAATATGTCCCCCATTTCTATGGAATCGTGTTTACGCTCTTTGCCATGTTTTATTCCATTATTGGCGGGCTGCATAGCATTGTGTTAGGCGATGCCATTAAGTATGCAATTATGATCGTGGCCTGCATTAGCATTGGAGTGATTGCAGTGATTCATCTACAGGGGCAAACACTGGTGGTTCCAAAAGGTTGGGATCATCCATTCTTTGGCTGGACCCTGGAGCTGGACTGGTCAGCCATTGCGGCTGATGCCAATCAGAAAATTGCCGAAGATGGGTATACCTTGTTCGGAATGTTCTTCATGATGATGTTGCTGAAAGGGGTCTTTGCCTCGCTTGCGGGACCTGCACCGAATTACGATATGCAAAAAATCCTCAGTACTAGGAGTCCGAAGGAAGCGAGCAAGATGACGGGTTTTGTAAGTATCATCCTTTTGCCGGTAAGGTATTCGATGATTACCGGGCTAACGGTATTGGCGCTCCTGTATTATAACCAGCTGTATTTAAAAGGACCAGACGGGATCACCGATTTTGAACGTATTCTTCCTGCCACCATCAATACATTTTTACCGGTAGGTGTACTGGGTCTTGTATTAACGGGCTTACTGGGAGCATTTATGGGGACATTTAGTGGAACCCTGAATGCCGCACAGGCCTATATTGTCAACGATATTTACCTGAAATATTTTAATAAAAATGCCAGTACTAAAAAAGTGATTCGTATGAATTACCTCACCGGCGTGGTGGTGGTAACGGTCGGTGTTTTTTTCGGTTTTATGGCTAAAAATGTGAACGACATTTTACAATGGATTGTAGGAGGGCTTTATGGGGGCTATGTGGCAGCCAACTGCTTAAAATGGTACTGGTGGCGTTTCAATGCCAATGGTTTCTTCTGCGGAATGTTGGTGGGGATTGTCTCGGCGTTGTTGATGCCTTATGTGACGACCGGACTGCCGCTTTATTGGTGGCCTTTGCTTTTCGTGCTTTCCCTTATTGGTTGCTTCATCGGAACATATGCCAGTCCACCCACCGATGAAAAGGTGCTGATCTCCTTTTATAAAACCGTCAGACCTTGGGGATTCTGGGCTCCTATCAGAGATAAAGTGATGAAGGAGGATCCCTCGTTTGTACCCAATCGAGCATTTGCTCTGGATATGTCGAATGTTGCCTTGGGAATTGTTGCGCAGTTGTGCCTGACCATTTTTCCCATGTATTTAATATTGGGGAAGTACACCCCGCTGGTGATCACTCTATTGATTTTAACCGTGATCGCTTTTATCCTGAAAAGAACCTGGTGGAATAAGCTTACAGATTAAGAAAATAACGATATCATGATAAAGAATTTTGAAAGAAGGGTGGCCGCTCTGGCCGCTGAGCAGGAAGCATTGATCCGTAAAAAAAATGAAGAAACACCCGTAGAAAACGGTCTCTATAAAAGATATACTCATCCTATTCTCACGGCAGCACACGTGCCTTACCAGTGGAAGTACGACCTTAATCCGGAAACGAATCCCTTTTTGATGGAGCGTTTCGGTATCAATGCAGTGTTGAATGCAGGAGCTATTAAATGGAAGGGCCGTTACCTCCTGATGGCGCGGGTAGAAGGCGTGGATCGAAAATCTTTTCTTGCTATCGCCGAAAGCCCAAACGGGATTGATGAATTTCGTTTCTGGGATTATCCGGTGACAGTACCTGAAACGGGAGACCCGGATACGAATGTGTACGACGTGCGTTTAGTCGCTCACGAGGATGGCTGGGTATATGGGCTGTTTTGTACAGAGCGGAAAGATCCGGAGGCTGGGCCAGGAGATTATTCCTCGGCAGTGGCTCAGTGCGGAATCATCCGGAGTAAAGATCTGTTAAACTGGGAACGGTTAGCAGATTTACAAACGCCTTCTGCTCAACAAAGAAATGTGGTTTTACACCCCGAATTTGTGGATGGCTGTTATGCTTTCTATACCAGACCCCAAGATGGGTTTGTAGAAGCCGGAAAGGGAGGAGGCATTGGTTTTGGCTTGGCGCAACAAATAGAAAATGCGGTGATTACCGAAGAGGTGGTGATTGATCGCCGTGTGTATCATACAGTATACGAACTGAAAAACGGATTGGGACCTGCACCGATTAAAACGGAAAAGGGCTGGCTTCATTTGGCACATGGAGTCCGGAATACTGCCGCAGGCCTGCGTTATGTGCTTTACCTTTTCCTGACCTCGCTGGATGATCTTACCTTAGTCACCCATAAACCGGCGGGTTATTTCATCGCTCCTGAAGGGGAAGAGCGGGTAGGCGATGTGTCGAATGTGGTTTTCAGTAACGGATGGATTGCGGAGGAGGACGGAACAGTGTATATTTATTATGCTTCTTCGGATACCCGGATGCATGTGGCTAAAAGCTCCATTCCACAGTTATTGGATTATGTCATAAATAATCCGGCAGATGGATATCGGTCAGCCAGTTCGGTAGAAACGATAAAGGGCATTATTGATTCAAACAAGGCGTTTAATTCTTCACAAAACGGTTAATGGAATGCTGAATGTAGAGGAGGCCATAGCCCTTTATAGGGAGGAATGTGCTCAGGAGCTCAACGATATTCTCTTCTGGTGGAAAACACATATGCCCGATGAGGTACAAGGCGGATTTTTGGGACAGATAGACCAGCAGAACATGGCGGTACCGGATGCTCCGAAAGGACTGGTGCTTAATAGCCGCATTTTGTGGACTTTCTCCTCTGCCGGTCTTATTGATCCGAAGGGAGGACATTTAACGCTCGCTCAAAGAGCGTTTAATTACCTGATTAACTTCTTTATGGATCCTCTTTATGGAGGTTTCTTTTGGTCATTGGACGCCTCGGGGGCTCCTCTGGAAACAAGAAAACAGGTGTATGGACAGGCCTTTGCCATTTACGGCTTGTCGGCTTATTATGAGCTAAGCGGCGATGAACATGCCCTTGCAATGGCGAAAGAAACATACGCCCTACTTGAAAAATACAGCTATGATGCGAATGAGTCCGGTTATCTGGAAGCATTTAGTCGTGAGTGGGGTTTTCTGGACGACCTTCGATTAAGTGCGAAGGATCTGAATGCGGTGAAATCCATGAATACACACCTTCACGTGATTGAAGCGTATGCCAACTTGTATCGGGTATGGAAGGATGATTCATTGAAAGAGGCCATTCAGCGATTACTTGGCAACTTCAGACACTCTATTTTAGGGGCTGACGGGCACTTGAAGTTGTTTTTTAATGGACAGTGGGAGAGCCTTTCGAAAACTGTTTCTTTTGGACACGATATTGAGGCCGCCTGGCTTTTACAAGAGGCCGCAGAGGTCATTAATGAACCGGAAGCGATTGATTTTTTCAGGGCACTGGCATTGCGAATGGCGACGGTGGTTGAGTCTGCTGTGGATTCCGTAGATGGAGGACTCTTCTATGAGCGATTGAAAGAAGAGAACAGACTAATCAAGGAAAAGCACTGGTGGCCGCAGGCAGAAGCAATGGTGGGTTTCTATAATGCTTATGAGTTAAGTAACGATTCCCGTTTTCTGGCTAAAAGCATGGGCTGCTGGCGTTTTGTTCAGCAAAACCTCCGAGATACCCGTTATGGAGAGTGGCATTGGGGGAGAGATGAGGACGGAAGTCTGTTGAGTGAACCTAAGGCAGGTTTCTGGAAGTGCCCTTACCATAATGCAAGGGCTTGTATGGAGCTGATTAAAAGAATTCCTGCCAACACGGTTCAGTAAGTCTAATCCCAAACAGGGTTCTTTTCTGTGAAGATGAGCGGAGTGCCCTCCGTTACCATCAATGTATGTTCGTGTTGTGCCATGTATCCTCCGCGATTTCCTACCATTGTCCATCCGTCTGAAAGAGTTTTTGCCAGCGTAGAGCCATCGGTGATGAAGGTTTCAATGGCAACGACGCTATTTTTGCGGAAGGTCCTTCGGTCGAAAGGATCCCGGTAATTCAGGAGCGCATCCGGCTTTTCGTGTAAACTTCTTCCCACTCCATGTCCCCCCAGGTTTTTAATCACCAGAAAACCGCGTTTACGGGCTTCCTTTTCGATGTGATGCCCTATGTCTGCAATGCGCACGCCGTCTTTGATATGGCTAATGGCCGATTTAAGAATGTCTTTGGAGGCCTCCACCAGTGGCTGATGCCGGTGCACATCCTGAGCCAGCACAAAGGAACAGCCATTGTCAGCCCAAAAACCCCTTAACTCTGCTGACACGTCGATGTTCACCAAATCCCCCTCCTTCAGAAGGCGGCTTGATGAAGGAATCCCATGACAAAATTCGTGGTTCACACTAATGCAGGTCCAGCCAGGAAAGTTATAGGTCACCTTGGGTGCGGAACGGGCGCCCATCCTTTTCAGGATATCTGCACCAAATAAATCTAATTCAAGGGTACTCATTCCCGGCTTTGCAAACTTAACCATTTCGCGTAAGGTGTGCGCCACTGCATCACTTACTTCTTGCATTCCTAAAAGTTCCCAAGCTTTTCCGATCGACATAATTAAAATAGGAGGCTTAAAAGCACCTCATTATTTAATATACTAAAAATAGTTGAGATTTCCAAAAAAATAAAAATAAGAGTTGACGAATGAGCGAGGTACCGCTTTCGAAGAAATTCCGATGAAAGCTACTTTCCTCGATGGTTTAAATATGTATATTTGCAGTCTGGACACTGTTCAGGGCCCCGTAGTTCAATGGATAGAATAGAAGTTTCCTAAACTTTAGATATGGGTTCGATTCCCGTCGGGGCTACAAAACAGGACAAATGAAATTTATTTTTGTTTGTCCTGTTCTTATTTTGGAGTAATCCATTGTTTATCTGAAAGAGGTAGACTTACCAAAACGGAAAGGCTACAATCTCTCTTTTATTGTAAATATTAATAGGACGTACTATCATTAGAGAATGATTAAATGCCCCTTCAATTTCTTTTAAAAAAACCGAGTCTTACCTTCGATAATGCTGAGAGAGAAGAACCAACTCTTGAACTTCCCCTATCCTATAGACGATAATTGGGAAGCATTTAAGCCGCGTCTGACGGTCTTCAAGAGGGGGGATTTCCCCTATTTGCCACCATGCTGATAATCACGCCTGTCAAAATCACCAGCACTCCCAGGACTAAATTCAGAGTCATTTTTTCATGGAATAACCACACACTAATTCCAACGGCAATGACAGGTTCCAGCGCCCCCATTATAGAAGCAGGGGTAGACCCGATCAGCTTTACGGCATATACCAGTGCTGTCATTGAAATCACGGTGGTGATCAATGCGAAAGAAGAAATGTTTAACAACACAAAGCCATTTAGATCGGCGACCCCCCCATCTTTATACAGGGCACTCCCTAAAAAGAAAATCGCTGAAAACAAAAGTGAATAAAACGTAAGTTTAAAGCCGGAAGCATTGATTTGGGCTTTGTTAACCACCACGATATAAATGGCATAACAGAGCGCACTAAGGACAGCATAGAAGACCCCTAAGAAGTTAAATCCCGAGTTATCCTCCTTTAAACTCAATAATGCAACTCCAAGGGTAGTGACTAGCAGGGAAATCAATGTAAGGACGCGGAGCTTTTCGTGAAAGAAAAAGAACATAATTAGCGCAACAATCACCGGATAGACAAAAAGAATGGTAGAAGCAATCCCTGGCGTAGAATGATCGTAGCCTAAGAAGAGGAACTGCGAACCCCCGGCAAACAGCCCTCCCAGTAAGACCAGGTAGCCACCCTCTTTAAGGGTAACTTTCAGACTTTCTTTTGTGTAAAGGATATACCCTAACAGCATAAGTGCAGCAATGATGAAGCGGTAAAAAAGAGTGGACTCCAGCGGAAAATGGACGGCTTTTAATGGCAACATAAACAGCGGGATCAGTCCATACGATACCGAGGCGATGAGCGCCATGAGATAGCCTTTTGCTTTCATATAAAACGACTAAATGATGTGCGCAAAGGTAGGACTTGCGCTGCAGATCATTGCGCATTTTGTTTAAAATATTCTTTTTGGTTTTCGCCACGTCCAGGGTGGGATGGGTTGCTTTTCAGCCCACAGGCCTTTTTTATTTTGACGAGCGAGAGACTCGGCTTCAGCGTAACACTCATCGGAAGAATAGATTTTGTAATGCCAGGCCATTCCCTGCCGTATCATTTCCAGGTTGGCGTTGCTTTTTTCAGGGGTAATGATCACGGCGATCAGGCGCCTGTAGCGGTCGTATCCTGACGGAATCACCTGGACCTCCTTTCCGAAACAAAGGGCAGCCAATGCTTGCTTTGACTGTTGGGCAAAAGGCTGGGATTTGCGTTTTTCCGGTGCGTCAATGTGGGCAAGTCGTACCTTTAACGACTTGCCTTTCACTAATACGTCGATGGAGTCTCCATCGGTTACACCGACTACCCGCCCTGAAAAGGGACGGGTTAATTTGCCATCGGGATGGACCTGTTGAGCAGAAAGGGAAAAAGAAATGAAACAAACAAGCAATAAAATTATTTTTCCCATTTGCAGAGGGTTTTTCCATCCTTCCGGGCTTTATCAAAGCCTACCTTGATGATTTTGCTGCCACAATTACTCAAACCTCTGCAGGTGGCCCTGAGGTGGTATTTTTTGGCATTTGGACTATCGCAAAGATAAACTTCTTTTTGAGGAATGGTGGTCGTTAAGGGGAGCCACAGGCACAAGTTGATTAAAACTGAAAGATAAGCATGCATAAGAAAAGAAACAGGGTGAAAAATAGAATGTATTTACACAGATGGATAATTTTGAACCGTTTGATGCAGCGCAGGGCGGTAATGATACAGATCGTCCAGTTGCTCAAGGAGTACTTTCTCTCCGGCATCCTTCCCCTGATGAAATAATTCAAGGTATTTCTTTGAGCTGTTGAAATGAAATCGGCATAAAGGCCTCCGGTTGTTGTCATCTAATAAAACACCGAAGTAAGATTGTGTATCCCGGTAAGCAATTCGATGGGCCGGAAGCTTTTCACGAAGGATCGCTTTCACAATGTGAAATGCCTCCATCTCTTCTTCTGTTGTTATGATCTTTACAGAAGGGTGGATGTCAGCGGAAGTCTCTAACGGCGCCTCCTGTTGTTGATTCAATTCATTGATGTGTAAAGCGGATTTTAGGCGTAGCTGAATGGACTCATGAATGGTCGAACTAAAGGCCTTTCGGGTATACTCCCGAAAGATACTGAGACGGGTAGCCGTGAGTGGCCGCCCAAAAAAACGACTAACCAATAGTTTAACTATTTCGTCTGATGGTTGTTCAATTTCCGATTCAAGTTCTTTCCGGATCGCTTTAATGTATTTGAGCGATTCTGCAGAATCCAGGATGCTCTCCAGATGGTAATCTGTCTTCGTAAACTTTTCCAAGACCTTGATCGAATGTTCCTTCAAATTCTCAATGTCGATCGTGAGAAAAGGTTTTTCATCCATGATATTGGGCTTTTCCAGATCCGTATAGAAGTTGTAAATCAATCCATTGGTCAGCACTCCAAAACGCGCTTTGGAAACATGGTAGTAACGATGTAACTGAGAGTTGTGTGCATCTGCGTTTTCTTTCCAGTGTTTACATTCGAAGATAAGAATGGGTTCCTCGTCATATTTAATGACGTAATCGACCTTTTCTCCCTTTTTTGTGCCAATATCACAAATGCATTCAGGAATAACTTCGACGGGGTTAAAAATGTCATACCCTAGCAGCTGGATAAAGGGAAGGACAAATGCATTTTTGGTCGCTTCTTCGGTCCGTATTTGATCCTTAAGATGAGTGACGCGTTCGTGAAGCTGTTCAAGTTTAATTTTTAGAGACATCTTAATAATAAGTTTAATTGCTTAATCAAAACTATTAAAGCTTCTCGGTTAAGTTTTACGGAAACACGTAATATGGGTCATCTCTTGGTTTTTCTGGAAAAGACAAAACCAACCGCTTGGGTTGGCTTTGATGTCTTTTTCTGATAGTACACAGAAGGAAGACGGAGAGCGTTCGAACACGTTAAAGGTAAAGGACAGAAAGGGCGCCGCATTAGGGATTTCCGTAATCAAACGAAGGAAAGAGGCCAGTAAATAAGGGCTTATATGATTTTTTTATCCTTGCAATAAGCAATTAACTGGCTGTTGTTGGCGATATGTAATTCTTCTCGGATTTTGTGCAGACGTTTTTCGATGGAACTTAAACTGCAGCCGGAAGCCCCGGATTTTTTTAGCTGACCTGAAATATTTTTAAGAACTTCCCCCTTTGAAATCAACGCAATGATCTCCAGATCCAGCGCACTGAATTCGTAGGTTCGTCCGCTAACTTTTCGGTGTGGCAGGGCAATGGACCGGTATCTTTTCCCATTCTGAACGGCATCGATGGCCTTTTTAAGGTCCTCGACGTCGTAACGTCCTTTTAATACATATCCATCTACTTCCAGCTCATCGAATAGTTCTTCGACGGTATCGGCTTTATCCTCAATCGAGAAGACGATGACTTTCAGGTAGGGATCTATTTTTTTTGCTTCGGCGATGAGTTCTTTCCCACTTTTGATGCCTTGTGTGCTTGCATCTTCTTCAAAAGAAAGATCTGAGATCAGCAAATCGTAAGGCGTATCTTTTTGAAAAGCGTTTTTTAATAGGGCATGTGCCTCCTCACAATAATACCGATGATCATGATGGGAGACTCCCAGATCTTCTAAAGTTCGACGAACAGAGGTGCTGATACTCTGGTGATCCTCAACGGTCAGTACTTTTTTAAACATGTGTATACTTATTTCAGGTTTCAAAAGGGCAGTTTATTTCAATGAAAAGCCCCTTCTCAGTTGTTGTATCAAAACTAATCGTCCCCTTTATATTTTTTATACGGTTTTCCGTACTCTTTAGCCCGTTTTTGAATTTCACCTCTGGCATGCCTATTCCGTCGTCCTGATAGGTGATTTTTAGAGAGGTTAAGCCCGTTAAAAATTTAATCACGACGCTCCCGGCTTTACTATGTTTCTTCATGTTGATCATGAGCTCCTGAAGAATGTAGTAGAGTTCGGTTCGGGCCGATGGGGGGATCGCCGACCAGGTCGGCTCTTCATTCCCTAAGATAAATAACTCTGTTTCCTCTGAATGATAGGATTTCAGCATGTTGGACAGACTAGTGGAGAAGTCCTGCGTAAACAATTCAACAGCTTCATAAGAGATATTTCGGCTGGTATGATAGACTTTTTCCAGTTGATCCAACACTTTATCTCTTTCCATCGTCGGACTATTTTGCAGTGCTGCCATGAGGTGGTATAAATGATTGGCTACACGGTCGTGAATTTTTCTTTCAAACTTTATACGGGTTTCTTTAATTTCCGTATCTTTTTGCTCTCTCAATCTTTTTTGACGACGCCTATAGAGGTAGTAACCCCAGGTAAGAAGTACCAGCGAGACGAATACCGCAAGATAAATTTGGTATTGCTTTTTGGTGTTCTCCTCTTGAAGCCGAAGCTTGTCGGCCTTGTGCTTTTCTGTTTCATAACGAATCAAAGCGAATTGATTGATCGCCGCAGCGCGCGCTTGCTGAATGCTGTCAGCCAACCGCTGGTATTCGTTAAAAAGGCGTTTAGAGTAGGCTGGAGGACTAAGTTGAATAAGTGTTTTTAGGGCACTTGCCCGATCATCGGGACTATTGAATTTCTTTGTCGCATCGTAACGTAGTTGGGCATAATAATGTGCGGAATCCGGATTCTTCCCGATATAAAACTCCGAGAGATGCGCATAGCTTGAGTGAAGGCCCTTTATATCCTTGATCTGTTTGCGAATCTGTAAAGCTTTATGAAGAGGGCGCGCCGCATTATAGCTATTGTTTGACAGCCATTTTGACATGGTATAATTGGTGAGAATGCGTGCAAACTCACTAGGATGAACCGTTTCTTCGTTCAATACCTGAACATAGGTAGCCAGCGCCTTGTCATACTCGCCTGCTTCCTGATACGCTCTGCCTTTGTTGTTCATGTATTTATGTGTATCTGCAGGCTTTTGCGCATATTGAAGCGCAAGATCATAAAAGTCATACGCCCTTTCAAAATCTTTAAGCTGGTAGGTGGCCAGGGCCAGATTATTGTAAAGGGAGCTTAAATGCGCATGCTGGGAAAGACTGTCGGGGTTAAAATGCACAAGCGATTGAAGACCGATTTCCAGCCCTCCAAAGAAGTCGCCACGATCGGTACTAATAATGGACATGTTAACGAGGCATTTCCCTGCGGTTAACGAATCTCCTTCTGTAAGCAATTGCTCTTTGGCCCGGTTATAATAATAAAAAGCACTGTCTGGCTTGCCTTCCAACCAGTGTAGGTCGTAAGCGCGTACATAATCGGCATTTTTGGTGGGCGTTGATGGAGTGGAATGGGGGTCGCAGGAACCTAAAAATAGTGCAAGGAGAAATAAAACTAGGCGATTCACGAGACTTTAATTTCTTGAAAGTTAGAAAATTAAAGTTAAGAATGGAAATCGACGCGATAAAAATCCCGGGAAACGATTTCGTTCCCCGGGAAGTCCAGCTTAGGGTTTTGGTGGCGGATTCTGACTGGTATCGCCACCTGTGCCATCATCATCCACTGGTGGAGGTGGTGGAGTACTTGAGGACGGAGTAGGATTTTGTGAATGGTTAGGGGTGTGGGAAAGACATGACAATCCCATTAGCAGAGCTATAATAAATTTGATAAACATGATTTAAAAATTAAAATTTCAATACCTCGTAGGTCCCTGCGAATCCGATCGCAAGGCGTGCTACAGCTTCTTCAGAAGGCCTTCTGAAATTTTGGGAAGAATGAGGTGGGCTTATCACAGAGATCGTAGCTGCTTCCCAATCAACACGGGTCATCCATGATAAGTGTCCCTCATAAAATCAATTGACGTTTCACGATAGCGTCCTGACCAATTGATTTATGAAACAAATTTAGGGTGACCAAAAACGGATGAAAGAGGGTATTCTGCTAATTCCGGTGAAAGGGTATCGGAATTACGGAAAACCGGAAAATTCCTGAAAATTCCTGCATATCTTAGTGTTAAATTCCGAATAGATGATTGAAAACTACAAGAGAGACGTACTGAGGTACTATCAAAAAAGGAAAGCAGAGGCCGACCTTCCCCCTTCCATGACGGATCCTACACCCGCTAGTTTGAGAGACGAATGCCTAAGTGTATTTCAAGAAAGGGTTTCAGATGTAGACGACAAAGTATTGAGAGGTTTTTTTGGACCTTTACAAAAAATAGACGAATATGAAGGGTTGATAAAAAGAACAGATCTGGATAAATACAAGCCCTTGATAAATTTTTTAAGAGGACAGACCAGTACCACAGAGATGAAAAATATAGAACTTCTGGCCTGGTTGATTGATTATCAAAAACGCCCGTATGGTAGGGAAGAAATCAACGAAATGCCCACGAATAAGGAGCAGGGAAGACAAGTGAATCCATCACCTCCGGGAGAAAAAAAGAGTAAAAAGAGGGCATGGGTGTATCTTCTTTTGTTCATTCCTATAGTCGCTGCGCTTTGGTGGCAGATAGGACCGAATGAATCTTCCCCTGAATCAGCGGTGGCCATTAGAAGCCTGCTGGGAGGAGGAAGTGAGGATTGTATGTACTGGGATGGAGAAAGGTATAAGCGGATTGCTTGTGAAAAGGAATTGCCAGACAAGAAAATTGAGAAAATAGATCAGGATAAGCTGGCACATTTTAGAAAAATCACGGATACGGATACCTTGACCGAACGGTCCATTGGGAAGGTGTGGTATACCACTATTCGGGGGGTGCCTGAATACTATACGCAGGAAGGGTTTCACCCGGTGTATGCAAGCCGAAGGTTAAAGCCTCTTACTCAATATATCATTAATAAATATGTCTATAAAACTATATTATAGAGGAAGAGAGTTTCGTAAAGGCTGTATGGTTTATCGTTCGGAGTGAATCCGTACATCCCCCCCAATGAAATTTCGCTTTAAGGTTTGACAGGCATTAAAAACGGAGTAGCTTCCTGAACAAGGGTCCAGGATAACATCTTCTTCTGTTGATACCGCTTCAATCAGCGATTGCTGGAGGAGCACCGGTTTTTGATGGGGATGTATTTTTCCCGTGATTTTTTCGGTCCATACATCCGGGATGTCTCTTCTGGTCCATACATTTTTGGCACGCAGGGGTTGTTTTTGAAGTACAAGGAGGTATTCACTTTTCCGTCTCGTCCGATAACCCATTCCTATTCGTCCTTTATCCCAGGTGATCAGGTCAACCGCCTGAAGGGTGGTTCCATTAAACCAGTGACTGGTCCCTTCACATAAGTGAAACTTATCGATCCAAAGAAACAAGTGACCACTTTTTACCAATGTCCGGTCAATTTCACGTATAAATTCCAGAATCATTGAATCATCCATTTGCGAAAGCGCAGCCCTTCCGGTTTGTCGGCTTTCTCCTTCATTCCCATAATTTAACTTGTCCATGACGCCCCGGTATTGAGGGTCGAAAAAGGCGGCGGTAATGACTTCGTTATTGATGCATGACAAAAGAAAGCGGCCATCCGCCACATTGAAATCATTGATCTTGACCGCATCCGATCTTAAAACAGGAAGCAGCGGAGCAGCGGAGGGTTTTCGTTCAGTGGAAAAGATTAGTTTCTTCGACGGCGGCGTATCCATGCGCATAAATAAAAGGGAATACTTTAAAATTTAACTTGGCTAAAAGTAACCAAAAAGACATAAAATTTACTGTGCCGGTCCTTTTTTCGAGTCAGTTTTTTGTAATCAGTTCGTTTTATGAATTGCTCTTCGGTATATTTTTTAAAATGAGTTACACTGGCCTGTCTACCAGCATACGGCATCTCAACTAGATGTTGTTTCACTGGTCCAAAGCTTTCGATAATCAACGTGTATGCGTTATCCTTTACGAAGCGGACAGTGGTTTTTTGCCCGTTGGGGCAGAGCTAAGCTGCAGAAAAGGAAGGACGCAGATGCCGTCGGAATCGAAGCCACTATTGCCGTTTTTAGACCTCTATATGCGAAGAAAATTTTCCTCCCGATCGAAGATTGTTGACGGCAAGAGGGGTATGCCTGTCAGCAGCAGCCTCACTCCATTTCACGATATGCTCAGGACAAGTCCGGAATTTCCATGCGTCTTTTAGCGGAGCCGGGATCGTGGCTTTTACAGTTAGTTGATCGGTCTTCATTCCTATGATTTGAATTTTAATATAGCACGGAGTCCATGTTGATCAAAAAAAATTGCAAGAAAACCTGTGGAAATTAAATAAAAATCCCGGTGGCGATATACCAACGGGATTAAAAAATTTGGATTTTTGAAAAAAAATGAGTATATTATAAGAAGGGTACGGCAATATTAACGAACCGTGCTGCCATTTTTAACCATCTCTTCGGGACGGACAAAGCGCAAAGCTCCATCGTGATTCTCGGCCATGAGGATCATTCCTTGGGATACAATCCCTTTGATTTCTCTGGGGGCTAAATTTACCAGAATACTCACTTGTTTTCCTATAATTTCATCAGGGAGGTAATGCTCGGCAATGCCCGAAACAACGGTGCGCTGGTCAATACCTGTATCGATGGTTAGCTTTAGGAGCTTCTTTGTTTTTTCTACTTTCTCGGCATGGAGAATGGTACCGATACGAATATCCATCGCAGAGAAATCTTCGAAGGTGATGTCTTCTTTGGAGGGAGTAGCAACCGCATTGGCAGTTTCGTTAGCCGATTTGGTTTCCATCAGCTTATCGATTTGTGCCTGTACCTCGGCATCTTCTATCTTCGTAAAAAGCAACTCGGGCTCATTCAACAAATGGCCCTCTGCCAGTAAATGAATACTGCCGGCATCTGCCCATGACTTACCGCTTAATTGCAGCATTTTCATTAGCTTTTGCGCCGTAAAGGGAAGGAAAGGATCGATGAGAATCTGAAGATTTGCCGCAACTTGCAAACTAAGATGAAGAATAGTTGCTACACGCGACTCGTCGGTTTTAATTAATTTCCAGGGTTCGGTATCCGCAAGATATTTATTCCCAAGTCGCGCCACATTCATCACTTCGGCCAGCGCTTCCCGGAAACGATAACTTTCGATGGCATTCGCTACTTTTTTTGGAGCCGCTTTTAGCTCATCCACCAGCAGCTGATCGGCTTCGGTCAGGGTAGATAAGGGAGGAACGGAGCCATTGAAATATTTATGCGTTAATACCGTCACCCGGTTAATGAAGTTTCCGAGAATGGCCACCAGTTCATTGTTGTTACGCGCCTGAAAATCTTTCCAGGTAAAATCATTGTCTTTTGTTTCCGGAGCGGTCGCCGTTAAAACATAACGAAGTACGTCTTGTTGATCTCGGAAGGTCTCCAGGTATTCATGCAGCCATACCGCCCAATTTTTGGAAGTGGATATTTTTTGTCCTTCTAAATTAAGAAATTCATTGGCAGGGACATTGTCCGGTAGGATGTAATCGCCATGTGCCATCAGCATGGCAGGAAAGATGATGCAATGGAATACAATGTTGTCTTTTCCTATAAAATGGACCAATTTGGTTTCTTCGTCTTTCCAGTAATCTTCCCAGTTGCATTTATCGGCCCTTTCCTGGCGGATGTAATATTCTTCCGCCTTAGGATTCCAGACATCCAGCCGGGCATAATCGCAAAGTTCCTTGGTCGCAGAGATGTAGCCAATGGGCGCATCAAACCAGACATACAGCACTTTGCCTTCGGCATTTTCTACCGGAACTTTTACTCCCCAGTCCAGATCACGGGTCATGGCCCTCGGCTGTAAACCGGCATTTAACCAACTTTGACACTGGCCATAAACATTGGGCCGCCACTCTTTATGCTGTTCAATGTATGCGCTTAATCGGGATTCGTAACGGTCCAGCGGAAGGAACCAGTTTTTGGTAGACTTTCTGACCGGGGTTTCTCCGGAGAGGGTGGATTTTGGATTAATCAGGTCGGTGGCATTTAATGAACTTCCGCAGCTTTCGCACTGATCACCATACGCATTTTCATTTCCGCATTTCGGACAAGTGCCCGTAATGTAACGATCTGCAAGAAAACTTTGTGCCTGCTCATCGTAATACTGTTCGGTCACTTCTTCGGTAAATACCCCGTCTTTGTATAACTTCTCAAAAAAGTCTTCCGCCGTTTGATGATGAGTTAAAGAAGATGTGCGGTGGTAAATATCAAAGGAAATCCCAAATTCCTGAAAAGAATCGCCGATGATTTTATGGTACTTGTCCACGACTTCCTGCGGAGTAATCCCTTCTTTTTTTGCTTTTAAAGTAATAGGGACGCCGTTTTCATCCGAGCCACAGATAAACTTCACATCCTTGTGGTTGGCTCGTAAATACCTTACATACGAATCGGCAGGCAAATACACCCCTGCCAGGTGGCCAATATGTACCGGTCCGTTGGTGTAGGGCAACGCTGCGGTGACCGTATATCTTTTTACTTGATGATTATCCAAAACAATTTTTTTATTTTGCAAAGATAAGTGTTTTCATGATGATAAAGCAGCCACCATATTTAAAAAAAGGAGATAAGATCGCGATAGTCTGTCCTGCCAAAAAACTCCCCTCAGGAATTGATCAGGCAATTGAAAAATTAAGAGACTGGGGACTGGAAGTCCTTCTGGGTGAAACAGTCAGTGCAGCTCACTATCAGTTTTCAGGGACTGACGAATTACGAACCTCCGATTTGCAGCAATACCTGGATGATCCGGAAATAAGGGCAATTATTGCAGGGAGAGGCGGGTATGGAACGTTGCGAATTATCGATTCGCTTGATTTTACGGCTTTTCAGCAATCTCCTAAATGGTTGGTTGGATTTAGCGATATTACGGTGTTGCTGTCGCACACATTGGCCGTATGCAAATGTCAGAGTATTCATGGTCAAATGCCTTACACTTTTGAAAGTAGCACTCCGGAGGCGCTGGAAAGTTTGAGAGCCGCCTTGTTTGGGGAACCGCTTGAATATCGTTATGAGTCAGCCATAGAGCTTCACAGGGATGGCGAAGCTTCAGGAGAGCTGGTAGGAGGCAACCTTTCATTGCTGCTGGCTTTGGAAGGTTCCGATTCTGAAATGGATTTTAAAGGAAAAGTGCTCTTTCTGGAAGACGTGGGAGAACATGAATATGCGATTGACCGGATGTTTCGCACCCTGAAGCGAAAAGGGAAGTTGGCCAACCTAGCCGGTTTAGTTATTGGGGCTTTTAATGAGCTTGGAGAAGAAAGCATTCCTTTTGGACAAACACCCGAAGAAATTATCGATGAGCTGGTGAAAACATACACCTATCCGGTATGTTTTGGATTTCCTTCCGGGCACATTGACGACAACCGGGCCATGGTGTTGGGACGTGAAGTGACTCTTAAAGTAAATGGGAAAAATGTACAATTTAAATATTCATAAGAATGGCACTATTTGAAAGTCTTGGAAAGTATAGAAATACTGGTCTTCTTTTAATGAGGATTGGTTTAGGGGTAATGTTTATGGTTCATGGATTCCCCAAAATTCAGGGGGGGATAGAGAAATGGACCTCCTTAGGGGGAAGCATGAAAGTAATAGGAATTCAATTTCTTCCCGTCTTCTGGGGGTTTATGGCTGCTGTTACGGAAACATTTGGTGGATTTTTGCTGATGCTGGGACTGTTTTTTCGCCCGGTAAATATGGCTTTACTGTTCACCATGCTCATTGCTGCATTGGTTCATTTGTCCCACCCGGATCAGGGAATTATGGAAGCCTCTCATGCCATTGAGCTGGCAGCGGTTTGTCTGGGATTGATCTTTATAGGTCCTGGAAAATACAGTATCGATAAAAAATAGGGAATAAAAGAGGGTGTATCACACCAGGGTTGCAGGTCTGATTCTTAGTTCAGGAACCTCATCCATGATTTCATACACCCTCTATCTAGAAATCAACAGGTGTGATTTAGTACGTTTCACTGTCCGGAGGAATGCCGTAATCGACAAACGCATTATCCTTCTTTTTCTTTGATTTGAAAAGTGATTTGGCCATGTTAAAAATGCCGGAAAGATTTTTAGCATCCATAGATTGGCCAATTTTTCCAGACACCAGTGCCGCCAGACTTTTGGTAATAAAGCCGGACCCTCGGAAGAATGTTTTATTTAATAGAAGAGGTAATAACAAAGACATGGCTTTCCCTGTGAGGTTGGTCTTATCGTCTAATTTAAACAACTCACTGGGGCGGGTAAATTTCCGAAGGAAATGACCTAGCGTAAATTGGCTCAAGTAAGATTTGACATCCGCCTTCAGGGCTTCTTCCTGATGAAGATAACTTGCCTTCAGGAGAATCTGCTCTTGACGCAGTTGTTCCAGTGTACGTATTTGATTATTTCTGATCATCATTTTCTTCTTTGTCGGCCACCTTCTCGAAATATTTGCGGATCATCATATTGATCAGATGCTTTTCAATAAAGCGGTCTTTCGTCAGATAGACAATAATGGCTAATAACAGGTAAATTCCCGCCACA
Organism: Pedobacter sp.; assembly: GCA_037190785.1. Taxonomy (GTDB): domain Bacteria; phylum Bacteroidota; class Bacteroidia; order Sphingobacteriales; family Sphingobacteriaceae; genus Pedobacter. The sequence goes on from JBBCJN010000003.1 coordinate 780,635, forward strand.
CACCCAAAGCCTCTGGTATAGGAACCCAGTACATCGGATAGAAAAAGAGCCAGCGTAAAGGTTCCGAAAAGAAAAGCCAGAACAAAACAGATGACCACTGTCAGATTTGTCACCATGTCGGCCACCAGTTTGGAGGCCTTTTCTACGATATAAAGACGGGTATATTCCAGCCTTGTATCAATGTACGTTTTGGCAGAATCCAAAATGTCGGAGATCTCTTTCTCTTTTTTTTCTTCCATTGGCTTTAATTCAATAATTAAACGTTTTCTACCTCGTTAGAATATTCTTCTTCCGCGTCTCTTAATTTGCTTTTAATCGAATCGACTACTTTATCTTTCAACGAACTGAGGTTGTTGATTTCCTCTGCGGCTTTATCGCGAATGGAATCTCCCAGGTCTTTCAGTGACTGATTCAGCTTATCGCGGGTTTCACTTCCTTTGTCAGGAGCAAATAACAAGCCTAAGGCAGCTCCGGCGGCAAGTCCTGCTAATAGCGCAACTACAACTTTTGAATTATCGTTCATTTTTCTAAAATTAAGGTTAAACAATCTAATGGCTATAACGGGAGTTTAAGTCAATTGTTACTATTTTATAACTGATCAGGCTCCTGAATTGTTTTAATTCTTTCCAATCTTTCAGAAGCCTTGGTGCTGGTTTCATAAATTCTAATCAGCAAAAAGAAATAAGATAATAGCAAAGGACCAAAAACCAGTCCCAGTATTCCAAATAAAGGTATACCAATAACCACGCCAATTACAGTAATAATGGGGTGAATGTTTCCGATTTTTTTCGCAATAATAAAACGAATAACATTATCGATATTAATTATGACGACAAATCCGAAAATAAGCATGGCCCAGCCTTCAAAGGGATGGCCGTTGGCGAGCTGAAGGAGCGCCGCCGGAACAAAAATGACCGGAGGGCCTAAAAAGGGCACGAAAGAAATAAACGCCGTTATTACTCCCCAAAACAAGGGGTCGCTGTAGTTAAGTAAAAAAAATGACAGGCTTAGGAGAGATCCCTGGACAAGCGCAATAAAGCCTTGTCCCACGACATTGGCATAGGTGGTATTTCTCATCTCTTCTGCAAAACGTTTGGCATTCTGCTCCCGGAAAGGGGCGTATTTCATAAGGACAGCCTCAAATGCCTGCCGTTCTATCAGCATGAAGTAGAGCAAAAAGTACATTAACAACAAGCCCAGTACAATATTAAAGACACCACTGATGAGCGAAGGGAAAAGCCCCGTCGCCCAGCTCCCCACATGCTTTAATCCGTCCTCGATCATCTGGCTGGCCTGTTCACTGAACTCGAATAAATGACGTATTTTATTCAGCAGATTCGAAAAATAGATCTGGTCATTGCTAAGCTCATTAATTTTAGCAATCACCATACTGCTTAAGGCATAAAAAGGCAGGACCAGGATCACCAGCGAGAGAAACAGCAGAAGCAATGCACTGATGTTTTTATTCCAGCCCTGACGCATTGTCAGGTGTATATAAGCAGGACGCAACAAGGTGTATAAAACTAAGGTGCTGAGTAAAGAACCAAAAATTCCCTGAAGAGAATAAGCAATCAGACAGCCCATGGCGATAATAATCACCAGGTTGATATTATTTCTTTGCTTATAGTTAAAAATAGACATACTCGCTAAGTGTTGTGCTCGTAAAATAAATAAAGCCTCTTTTTAAGGATAAAGAAGCTTTTTAATTGTTAGAACCCATCATAAATAAGACGATTAATGATCCAGATCAATGGCTTTCATTTTATTGTAAAGCGTTTTCCGGTCAATGTTCAGTACTTTGGCCGCTTTCGTTTTGTTAAAGTTAACTTCTCTTAATACATTGAGAATGGTGTCGTATTCGGCCTCTAATGCGGCATTCTTAAGGTCTCTCGGTTTATTGGATTTACTAATCGTGTTTTCTACAGCCGTTTCTACAGCCGTGACTTTGGCGTAGGTGGAAATTTCAAGCGGGAGTGCTTTGAGTTGGATTTCTTCCGTTTCGGTTAATAGGGTAGCCCTCCTCACCACATTTTTTAATTCACGAACATTGCCTGGCCAATTATAAGTGAGAAAACATTCCTCCACCTCCTGCGAAAAAGAGGTGATGCTTCGGTTGAGCTCTTCGTTAGCCATTTTAAGAAAGGTATTGGCAAAAACCATGATATCTCTTCCCCGTTGATGAATGGGGGGAAGGTGAATCGAAAACTCATTAAACCGATGGTATAAATCTTCTCTAAAACGACCTTTTTGAATCGCTTCTGAAAGATTTTCATTGGTAGCGACAATGATCCGTACATCCAGGTCGATCTCTTTGGTGCTCCCGATGCGTTTAATTTTCCTTTCTTGAACCGTGCGCAATAAGGCGGCTTGTATATCGTAGGAGAGGTTGCCCACTTCATCCAGAAAAAGGGTTCCTCCGTTGGCCATTTCAAAATGCCCTATTTTGGTGTAGAGCGCCCCAGTGAAAGAGCCTTTCTCATGTCCAAAAAACTCACTTCCTGCCAACTCTTTCGTGAGAGAACCACAGTCCATCGCCACAAAAGGTTTGTCTTTACGAGGACTGTTCAGGTGAATGGTTTTCGCGACAGACTCCTTACCGGTACCACTTTCTCCTGTTAAAATCACGCTGTACGAAGTAGGAGCCACCAGCATAATCTGTTTGATCAGGTCTTTCGACGCATTGCTCTGGCCGATAATAAACTCGTCTGTTTCGATCACCTGTTTCGCCGGTTTGCTTTTTTTGGAACTTGGCTGATCTGCACCCTCCTGATCAGTCAGGTTGAGCGCATTTTGAGTTTCAATAGCTTTATTAATGGTGTTAAGAATTTCATCCGGATACAGGGGTTTGGAAATGTAATCATAAGCCCCCAGCTTGATCAGTTCTACTGCTAATTTAATATCTGAATAACCGGTAATAATGATTACCCCTGTTTTAGGATAATTTTCTTTGATCTTAATTAAAATATCCTTGCCATCGGTGTCTTCCAGCCGGTAGTCACAGAGAACCAGGTCAAAACTTTCTTTGGAAAGATATTCCATCGCGCCATTTCCACTGGTAGTGGTCGCCACCTCAAATCCGTTTCGGGTTAAAAATTTAGATAACAGAAGTCCGATATTTACCTCATCATCAACAATTAGTATTTTTTTCATCCGTGTAGTCTGTTTTAGGTTAGAATTGAGAGGTCAGTATGCCGATCAGCACGACGAGGGACGGCAGAAAATAGCCTTTCTTTCCTTACTTAAATATTAGTTAAATATAGTAAAATATTTAAATGGGAAATATTTTCTACAACTTTTATTTAAATCTTCTTGGAATGACATAGAAAAAGCGCTTATTAAGCGCTTTTTCTATGTCATTGGGTGGGTAAAAATTAGAAATCGAGACCGATCCGTAGCGCCGCAAGACCGCCCCCTTCATACCCCTCATACCGTGCACCAAGGTCAAAACTTCCAAAGCGAAGTCCGGCTCCCGGCGCATAAGTAAATACCTTGTCATTCACAAAGCCTTTATTAATCGTTGCTCCTCCCTGCGTTACTGTCACCGAGGTAACGCCGTATACCTTCGTAAAGGTGATTCCCGCTTCTCCGGTCAGATAAAAGGTCTTTCCTGCCATGATGCGTAATCCCGCCTTTACCGGGATAAAGATCGACGCTTTAGTGTCCACATTTGCATTATTGACGTCCTCGGGAACAAGTCCAATCCCTCCTCCGATGAAGGTCAGATCCAGCCCTGGAGCAATCCCCTTGGTGAAACGAGCGGTTAGTCCGCCCCCCGCTACATAACTGTCCAGGTTGCCCAAAGGAAGTGCGGCTTCAAGCCCCAATCCAAATCTAAATCCGTTTACTTTCTTTTTGCCCTCTGTTTCCTGCGCATTGACAAACTGTATAGACGAAAATAATAAACCTATACATACTAAAATTTTTAAGTGTCCTTTCATGTGGTTTTGCTTGATTTAATTTATAGGTAAATATTGGAGTTTCCTCCCTATAAAGCAATACCGGGAAATGGGTATTTGTTTTTATTTCCCTGTAAATGAGGGTTTTCTTTTTTCTAAAAAGGCATGAGTGCCTTCTTTAAAATCGGCTGTCCCAAAGCAAGCACCAAAGACGCTGATTTCCGTTTTATACCCATTTACACCATCTTCGAAGACGGCATTTACGGCCCGGAGTGCTCCCGCCACAGCTAAAGGGGCTTTTCCCTTTATTTTCTGAGCAATTTCGGTCGCTTTTTCCATCAATTCCTCTAAAGGAACGGTGTGATTAACTAGACCAATCCGTTCGGCGACTTCCGCTGTGATCATGTCGCCAGTGGTGATCAGTTGAAAGGCATGTCCTTTGCCTACTAACTGGGTAAGTCGTTGAGTGCCTCCGTATCCCGGGATCAATCCAAGTCCTACCTCTGGCAATCCTAAACGGGCATTCTCTGAAGCAATCCGGATATGGCAAGCCATTGCCAATTCAAGCCCTCCTCCTAAAGCAAATCCATTGATTGCCGCAATGAATGGTTTAGTGCTTTGTTCAATAGCGTCAAAAACGTTTTTCTGACCTTCTTCTGCCAGCTGCCTTCCCTGGGCTTCATCATAATCCCGGAATTCAGCGATATCCGCTCCAGCCACAAAGGCCTTTTGGCCTGACCCGGTTAAAATGACCGCCCTGATCGAATCATTCGTGTTCGCCGCTTTAATGGCCTCCGCCAACTCTGCCAAAGTGGCCTTGTTTAAGGCATTTAGCTTACTTTCTCGGTTGATGGTCAGAAAAAGAAGCTGATCTCTTTCTTCTTTAATTACATTTAATTCAGTCATATAGAAAATCTATTTTAGTGCGAACGGTTAAGAAACCGTGATTATTTTATTATATGGAGGACTCAGATGACCTCTTCGAAAGGATTTTCCCCGCGATCATAAATGGTAAAAATAAAAAAAATAGCGGTTTTATTCGTTTATACTTCTGAACCATCCTTTAAATCCCTGTAAACTTTTTAACTTTGAAGTCTAGAATAGAATTAAATTATGAGTGAAGAGAAATCATTGAACTTTATTGAAGAGCTGATAGAGAATGATTTAAAAGTAGGAAAGTATGACTCTATCGTGACTCGCTTTCCTCCGGAGCCGAATGGGTATTTACACATTGGACATGCGAAAGCCATTTGTTTAAATTTTGGGCTAACCCAGAAGTATGGCGGATATACGAATCTTCGATTCGATGATACAAATCCAGTTACGGAGAAAACGGAATATGTGAACAGCCAGCAGGAAGATATCCAGTGGCTTGGTTTTCAATGGAAGAATGAATTGTATGCCTCCGATTACTTTGGTCAGTTGCACGCATATGCAGTAAAGTTAATCCAAGACGGACTGGCTTATGTGGATCACGGCACCGCGGAAGAGATTGCGACGCAAAAAGGAACCCCAACAACACCGGGCGTACCCAGTGCGTATCGTGACCGGTCTATTGAAGAAAACCTTGCTCTCTTTGCTCAAATGAAAGAAGGTGATTTTGAGGACGGAACCTGCACGCTAAGAGCAAAAATAGACATGGAAAGCCCCAATATGTTGATGCGCGACCCCATTATTTACCGGATTAAACATGCCCATCACCACCGGACAGGAGATACTTGGTGTATTTATCCAATGTATGATTTCGCACATGGACAGAGTGACAGCATTGAACAAATTACTCACTCTATATGTACGTTGGAATACGTTTCTCACCGCGAACTATACGATTGGTTTATTGAAAAACTAGGAATCTTTCCTTCAAAACAATATGAATTTGCGCGATTAAACCTTACATATACCGTAATGAGCAAGCGTAAATTGCTGCAGTTGGTAAACGAAGGCCTAGTGAGTGGATGGGATGACCCAAGAATGCCTACTATCAGCGGACTGAGAAGACGGGGCTATACTCCTGAAAGCATTCGGGAATTCTGTGATCGGATCGGAATCGCTAAGAGAGAGAATTTGATCGAACTGAATTTGTTGGAGTTCTGTGTACGGGAGGACCTGAATAAAAAGGCAACCCGGGTAATGGCTGTACTCGACCCCATTGAATTGGTGATCAGCAATTATCCGGAGAATCAGGTGGAAATGCTGATTGGTGAAAACAATCCCGAGGCCGAAGATAAGGGGGGTAGCCGCGAAATTCCTTTTAGTCAACGGTTATGGATTGAGCGGGAAGATTTCATGGAAGAACCAGCTAAAAAATGGTTTCGTTTGGCCCCGGGTGCCATGGTAAGACTGAAGCATGCCTATATCATCGAATGTACCCATTTTGAAAAAGATGCCCAAGGAAAAGTGGTCAGGGTGTATGGGAACTATCTTCCTGAATCAAAAAGTGGCGAAGATACCAGTGGAATAAATGTGAAGGGAACCATTCATTGGGTAAGTGCTGCACATGCGGCTACAGCTGAGGTCAGGATCTACGACCGCCTGTTCCAGGTCGAAACCCCGGATAGCGAGGAAGGCGACTTTAAGGATTATTTGAATCCGGACAGTAGAGAAGTCATTCAGAAAGCCTATATTGAACCCTTTCTTTTAGACGCACAGTTAGGAACACCTTACCAGTTTATACGGAAAGGGTATTTTAGTGTAGATAAAGACTCCACAAAAGAGAGTCTGATATTTAACAGAACCGTGACGCTTAAAGAAACCTGGAAAGCTAAATAGGGATTCTTGGCAAGCATATAAACACTTTGAACCCGGGCATTGCCCGGGTTTTTTATTATAGTGAAGATTGTCCTTAGTACTTATCTGCCATCCTTACAGAATCGCCTGGCTTTCTTGTTCAATGGATTAGCTTTAGGAACCTGTCAGGTGAAGCAGGCTGTTTTTGGCGGCAAGCCGGCAGCGCCCACTGCACTGGAGCTTCTTCTTTTCCATCTGAAATGCCTTTTTATATCCGTATTAACACGTAGTACAAATTACCGTTTTTTGCGTAGTCTCCCTTCTTTTTCCTCCACTACATTTGTTCAGATAATTGATCTTAAAACATTAATGAAGAATTAAACATGAAAAAATTAGTTTTACTCGTTTTGTTAGCCGTCTTTTCAATGGGTGCGGCTTTTGCTCAGGCCTATGAAAAGGGGAGTAATTTATTAAATGTAGGAATTGGTTTAGGGGGAGGGTTTGGCACTCCTATAGGAATCAGTTTTGAACATGGGTTCTCGGATAAAATCAGTGCGGGTGCGTACGTAGGTTATGGAAGCAAAACTGAAAGCTTAGGAGGATGGGGAGACTGGAAAATGACTTACGGTTTGGCGGCGGCTCGTGCGTCTTACCATTTTGACCTGGGAGTAGAAAAACTGGACACCTATATTGGAGCCATTTTAGGATACAACTATGTGGATTCCAAATGGAATGGAGCCGGAGCTATTCCTGCGGCAAGCGCAAGTGCCAGTAAAATGATTTATGGCGGACATGCCGGTGCAAGGTATTTTGTTTCGGACAAGATTGCCATCTTTGGAGAAGTTGGCTATGGAATTGCGAACTTAAATGCAGGTGTGGCATTTAAATTCTAATGGTACGAAGCACTCTAAAGGAAAAAGCCCTTAACGGGCTTTTTTTATTGGTATTTTTTGTAAAGATTATATAAAATCAATTTGTCACTATCGGTCAGTTTCTTGGAAATATCTGATTGCACGAAATGAATTTTAAAAGCTTCTATGGCATTCGAAAGATTACTTACATTGTAGCCAATGATTCGAAGAGCCGCGGTGGTGTCAAAGTTTTCAGGGGCTAGCTGTAGGACATCGTCATACCAATAGCCAAATCCCTTTTTCGCCAGTGTTTTCCATGGGAAGTTTTTTGGGTCATTTTTTCGGCCTGGCGCATAGTCCGCATGTCCGATGAAATTGGCTGTTGGAATATTGTACTTCTTTTTTAATGTAGCTAACAAAGCGCATAAACTGTTGATCTGTTCGTCTGTCCAGGGGTCTGTTGTCCCATTATTGTCCATCTCAATCCCGATTGAACAGGAATTCATATCGGTTACCGTTCCCCATTTTCCGACTCCCGCATGTTGGGCTCGCAGGTAATCATTGACCATTTGCACCACTTTCCCGTCACGTCCAACAACATAATGAGAACTGACCCCCGTACGGGTAAGCGTAAAGGTACGGATTGTCTGGGCGGTAGAATCCTGTGCCGTATGGTGTATCATTACATAATTGGGCTTCCGAAGACTCATGTTGACCGTCCCGGCAAAAAATTGTTCGTTGTTCAGTGAATCTACCGATTGCCCTTGTGGAGGCGTAGCGGCAATGGTGTGGGCGAAATCTTTTGCTAGCTTCCTATAAACCTTATCGGTAGCGGCATATTTGGAGGTTTTGCACCCTCCCACAATTAAAAGGGCTGCCAGGAACAAAGGCACGTACTGCTTAAATTTAGACATATAAACTCAAAAGTTGAAATAAGCTGCAAGATATTAAAATTATAGAAAATCGTAATTTTTGTTAATTTAGTCCTGCAATATACGGCTACTTATAATGAGTTAAAGGCTTGTATGTCAGCACAGAAAAACACATCAAAATTAAGAAAATGAAAAAATCGATAAAAGGATCGTTGTTCATGGCAATGGTTGCAGGATGTTTAGGCGCATGTACACAACCTTCATCTACCGAACCGACGACTGCGAAAGAAGGGAAGGATAGTTTGGAACAATATGTCGATCAGCGAATTTCTATATACGAGAAAGTAAAACTGACGACCAATCTGAATGAATTATCTGCCAGCGAAAGAAAAGTATTGCCTCTGCTTATTCAGGCCGCCGAAATTATGGATCAGCTTTTTTGGAAACAGGCTTATCCTGAGAGAGATAGCCTTCTTAACACCATAAAAGATGAAAAAGCGAAAGCCTTTGTACAGATTAATTATGGCCCTTGGGATCGACTCAATGGGGATAAGCCATTTATTACGGGCATAGGTCCAAAGCCTGCAGGTGCGACCTTTTATCCGGCTGATATGACGAAGGAAGAACTTGAAGGGTCCGATGTGAAAGATAAATACGGATTGTATTCTGTGATCCGCCGGGAAAATGGAAAATTGGTCTCGGTTCCTTACCATGTAGTTTTTGCAGCTGAACTACAAAGAGCCAGCAGCTTGCTAAAACAGGCCGCCCTGTTAACCGAAGATCCCGGATTTAAAAAGTACCTTAATCTGAGAGCAGACGCCTTGGTGACCGATCAGTACACTGCGAGTGATTATGCCTGGATGGATATGAAAAATAATGGCTTGGACATCATCATCGGTCCTATTGAAAACTATGAAGATAAATTATTTAATGCCCGGGCATCTTTCGAATCATATGTATTGGTAAAAGATAAAGCGTGGAGTAAACGTCTGGCCAGATATGTGTCTTTGTTGCCTGAGCTACAAAAAAACCTACCCGTAGCAGCCGCCTATAAAAAAGAGGTTCCCGGCACAGAGTCAGAGTTAAATGCTTATGATGTGGTTTATTATGCGGGCGACTGTAATGCCGGATCTAAAACCATCGCGGTCAATCTGCCGAATGATGAGGAAATTCAACAGAAAAAAGGAACACGACGCTCTCAGTTAAAGAATGCGATGAAAGCCAAATTTGATAAGATTTTGGTGCCGATTTCTAAAGAGTTGATCGATAAAGATCAGCAGGAGTTTATCTCTTTCGATTCTTTTTTTGCCAATGTCATGTTTCATGAGGTGGCTCATGGCTTGGGGATAAAAAATACCATCAACGGAAAAGGGACAGTAAGAGAAGCATTGAAAGAGCAATACTCCTGGCTGGAGGAAGGAAAAGCGGACGTGTTAGGACTGTACATGGTTACCAGCCTTTTGAAAAAAGGAGAGCTAAGTGGAGACATCAAATCCTATTACACGACTTACATGGCCGGAATCTTGAGGTCTGTTCGTTTTGGGGCATCCAGTGCGCACGGGAAAGCCAATATGCAATGTTTTAATTATTTTAATGAACAGGGCGCCTTTGAACGCTCTGAGAAAGGAACCTATCGGGTCAACTTTGAGAAGTTCGAAACAGCAATGAACAACCTCAGCGCACTTATTTTGAAGCTTCAGGGTGATGGAGATAAAAACGCCGTGGAAAAAGCCCAAAAAGAAAAAGGAATCATTCACCCGACATTACAGGGTGATCTGGACCGGCTTAGTAAAAAAGGGATTCCTGTAGATATAGTTTTTGAACAGGGAGTAGATGTCTTAGGAATGAAATAATCACTTGCCTCTTCAGCAAAAGCCGTTATCAAAAGTAACGGCTTTTTTGTTTTAATTTTCTGGTAATAAGCGTGTTGTTAAAAAATGAAAAAATTTTGTAACCTTTTCAATAAGCCTTTCGTCTATAAGGTATTAAACTAAACAGAGAAGTTATCTTCTTTTAAATCATTCTAAAATTTTGGCTGACTAAAAACAGGCAGGAAAGCTGTCGGGGGAGTCGTATGCCTTTATTTTTTAATTAGAAACTTTAATACACTATGAAATATTTCTATCTTTTTTTACTCTTGGGAATGATGAGTTTTCAGTCACGAGGACAGGCTCAGGATATCCACCCCAAAGGACAGGTCAAAGGAACACTGCTGGATAATGAAAAGAAAGCCGTCGAGTTTGCCACGGTGGGTTTATTTAAAGCAAACGATTCCTCCCTCGTTAAAACCGCTCTTACTACCGAAACGGGTACCTTTTCTTTTGAACAGATCAGCTATGGGACTTACTTTATGAAGGCCAGTTACATGGGGCTTCGCCCTTATCGGAGTGCATTAATAACGCTGAATGCTTCGAATGCCTCAGTGACGATCCCGGTAATTACAATGGAGTCGGAAGGAACGACTCTAAATGCGGTACAAATTGTGGCTCAGAAACCGTTGATCGAGCGAAGAATAGACAAAGTGGTTATGAATGTGGAGAATAGCAGTATTGCCGTTGGATCTACGGCCTTAGAAGTACTGCAACAGGCACCAGGGGTCAGCGTGGATCAACAAGATAAAATCTCCATGCAGGGAAAACAGGGCGTATTAATAATGATTGATGGAAAGCAAACCTATATGAGCCATGCCGATGTCGCCAATTTGTTGAGAAACATGCAGAGCGCTCAGATAGAAAGCATCGAACTGATTACCAATCCTTCTTCCAAGTACGATGCTTCCGGCAACTCTGGAATTATTAACATAAAAACAAAAAAGAGCAAAAACGTAGGCACAAATGGATCAGTCAGTGGCGGGATGGCCCTCGGAAGAAACTTTAGGGGGAATAGTGGTTTGAGCCTTAATCATCGTTCAGAATGGATCAACGTCTATGGAAATGTAAATTACGGATACAACCAGCGCGATAATCAATTAGATATTGATCGAGTGGCAAATGGAAGCCCTGATACGTATTTTACTCAGAGGAGCACAACGGACCGAACCAATAATGGTGTCAACTACAAAGCCGGAATAGATGTTTTTTTAAATAAGAGAAACACTCTTGGTTTTTTGGTGAACGGGTACAATAATTCCAATCAAGAAGATAGCCGAAGCCTTACAAGTATTGGCACTTCCTTTAGTAAGACAGATTCCGTATTGAAAACAGGGGGGCTTTCTGACAATGGGTACCGGAACATGGCGTATAACCTTAACTACAAAGGAGTGTTGGATTCTGCCGGACAGGAAATATCTGCAGATTTAGATTATTCAAACTATCATGGGAGAAATGCATCGGACTACATCAATCATTTTCTATGGCCTGATGGCAATGTTTTACGCCCCTCTTATGAATTTCGAAACCGGACACCTTCAGAAATTAGCATCCGCGCTTTTAAAGTAGATTATACCTTGCCGTTGGACAAAAAAACCCGTTTAGAAGCCGGGCTTAAAAGTAGCTGGGTAGAGACCGATAATAACCTGATCGCGGAAGAGCTGATAGGTCAGCAATGGACGAATGATGTACGCCGTAGCAACCGGTTTATCTATGAAGAAAATGTAAATGCCGTGTATACGAACATTAACAGACAGTTTGGTAAAACCGGCGTCCAGCTCGGATTGCGCATGGAACAAACCAATTCTACAGGCAACCTGGTCACTTATAGTCAGGTGGTGAAGCGGTCCTATTGGGATTTCTTTCCAACCCTTTTCATTAACCATTCACTTAGCGACCTTCACCAGTTCGGGTTTTCTTATAGCCGTCGTATTGACCGACCAGGTTACGATGCCTTAAATCCTTTTGTGTATTACCTGGATCAGTATGCTTATAATAAGGGAAATCCTTTTCTAAACCCACAATACACCAATAACTTTGAGGTGTCTTATACATTGATGCAAAAATACATGCTTAGTCTGAATTATAGCCTCGTAAAGGACGTCATTACCGAAGTGTTGTTGCCGGATAATGCACAAAAAGCCCTTTATCAGACGTATGAGAATTTGGCGACCAATGTCATGTATGGAGCGAACCTGAATATCCCGTTTAAAGTGGGCAAGTGGTGGTCCTCCAATCAAAATCTGAATGTCTTCTATCTCGGGTTTGAAAGTCCTAATTTAGCAGGAGAGGCTCTGAAAACCGGAAGAACAGCCTATCAGTTCCGTAGTCAGCATACATTTACCATTGTGCCTGGTTTTGCAGCCGAGTTGATGGGCAATTATGAGTCCGCGCTCGAATATGGAACCTTGAGTGTGGATGAACGCTACCAGATCGATATGGGATTAAGTAAAAGCCTGTGGAAGAAAAAAGCAACTGTACGGATGTCGCTCAGTGATGTGTTCAATACGCAGGAGACAAAACTAAAAAGTGCCTTCCCGAATCTAAACTATCATTTGTATCAAAAAAATGATACCCGGATGCTTCGATTCAATGTGAGTTATCGATTTGGTAAAACGGAGATCAAACCCGAACGTCGAAGGAATACAGGGACAGAGAGTGAGCAGGGGCGAATGAAAAATTAGCTAAACAATTCCGGGGGCCTTCCCCCGGAATTGTTTATGTACTGCTATATCGGCCAACCATGTCTTCCAACGTGGAAATATCAAAAGGTTTAGAGAGATAGTTATCGGCACCGGCTTGTTTAGAGAGTGCTTCCACATCATTGTTTGCTGAAAAATAGATAACAGGGATGTGTTGCAGGTCTGGATGTTTTTTAATGATTTTTGTAGCTTCTATCCCTCCAATATCAGGGAGCCAGTTGTCCATTAGAATAACATCTGGCAGAAAGGACATTACCTGGAAAGCGATGTTATTGGAAGTGATTGATGTCCGCACTTCATAGCCGGCACTTTCGAGAATGATGGTGCAGAGGTCGAGGATATCGGAATTGTCATCGAAGATAAATACTTTCTTCATAGATAGTCATTGTTAGTGAATGGAATTAATGTAGGTCGCAATTTCCTCTATTTTGAGCACATGATCCACCGGTAATTGAGCAATTGCTGAAGCTGGCATGTAACTGACACTGGCCGTGGCCGGATCCTGAACAAGGGCCTCCCCGCCATAAAACTTAACCACTTTCAATCCATTCACTCCGTCCGCATTCGACCCCGATAGCAATAGGCAAGCTAGTTTTTTGCCATATACCTCGGCCGCAGATTGAAAGGTGACGTCTATGGATGGCCGACTGTAATTTACTTTCTCGGAATAGTCCAGGGAAAAGGTATGCTCTTTCTCAATCAACAGGTGATAGTCCGATGGTGCGATATAAATAAACCCAGCTAAAGCAGGTTCTTTTTCCTCAATTTCCTTTACTTGCAGGGAAGTTTTTCCTTTCAGGAGGTCGATGAGTAGAAAGTCCGAACCTTGCTTCCGGTGCACCACAATAATAATAGGGAACCCTATACCGGGATGAATGTAGGGAAGAACATTTAGGAGGACATCGAGGCTTCCTGCCGACCCCCCGATAACTAATGCTTCACAGCCTTTCATTTTAATTTCCTCCAAATTTTCTGTTTCTCGATTTTCTTATACTTTCGGGCAATGGGTGAAAAATCGATGGTTTCTTTTGTTCCCAGCGCAAGATAGCCGAGAGGCTCCAGACTATTATCAAAGAGATCGAAAACAGTAAACTGTAACGCCCTGTCAAAATAGATCAGTACATTTCGGCACAAAATGAGCTGAAATTCGTTAAATGAGTGGTCTGAAACCAGATTATGAGTAGAAAAGATGATCTTTGCTTTCAGATCCTGATGGAATTTTGCCAGCGAATAATTAGCACTATAATAGGAAGAGAAATCCATGATTCCTCCCGACAGGATGTAATTTTCCGAGTATTGCTTCATTTGGCTGATCGGGAAAATTGCCTGACCAGCCTTTTCAAGGACATGCGGATTGATGTCTGTTGCGTAAAGAAGTGATTTGTGCAGTAAATTGAGCTCTTTCAAAAGAATGGCAAGAGAATAGGCCTCTTCTCCGGTAGAGCAGCCAGCCAGCCAGATGCGAATGAAAGGGTAAGTGCCCAACTGCGGCAGAACCTGAGTCCGTAAGGTCTTGTAAAATGCAGGATCGCGGAACATCTCTGTCACATTGACGGTGATTTGTTCTACGAAACGTTTGAAATAGATGCCATCGTGGGCGATTCTGTACCTGAATTCGGCAAAACTCTTCTGGCGGTCGAGACCAAACAGGCGGTTAAGCCGTCGTTTCAGGGAAGCTCTGGAATAACCTGTAAAGTCATAGCCATATTGCTCCAGGACATCGGATAATAGGATTTCCAGTTGGTCGTCATCGATGGCAAAGGCGGGTATCAATTAAATAGTGTTTTAATCTGGAGGATAAGTTCATCAATATTTATCGGTTTGGAAATATAGCCGGAGGCCCCGGCTTCCAGGCATTTTTCACGATCGCCTACCATGGCCTGAGCGGTGACCGCAATGACGGGTACGTTCTGTAGCTGCGGATCTTTTTTCATGAGCGAAATCGCTTCGTAGCCGTCCATTTCCGGCATCATAATGTCCATTAAAACAAGGGCAATGGAAGGGTCGTTATGAAGCATTTTGATGCCCTGCTGAGCACTTGAAGCAGACAGGCAGGTGTATTTTTTTGCCCTTAAAACGGCGTTCAACGCAAAAATGTTTCTTTTGTCGTCGTCAATAATCAATATTTTGTCCTTGACTTGTTCCATGTTTTAGCTACTTGTAGGAAGGCTTTTCATATAACCAGACTCTTAACAGAGACACCAGCTGATCTATGTCCACAGGTTTGGAAATGTAGTCGGATGCCCCGGCATCAATACATTTCTCCCGGTCGCCCATCATGGCTTTTGCCGTAACGGCCAGAATGGGAAGTTGTTCATACTTTTTCATTTTGCGAATGGCTCGGGTTGTTTCGTATCCATCCATTTCCGGCATCATCATGTCCATTAGCACTACATCTATCTGAGGTTCTTTTTGAAGGATCTTTAGCGCTTCTTTTCCATCTGTGACAGAAACTACCTGCATCTGATGTTGCTCCAAAGCCTTCGTCAAAGAAAAAATGTTGCGTACATCGTCATCGGCAATAAGGACCGTTTTCCCTTTTAGCACCTGTTGCAGGTCGCCCATTGGATGGGTGGGGGGGCGTTGAATCTGGTCCTTCTGTTCAATAAGGTGAAGGAATAGGCCTGCTTCGTCCAGGATCCGCTGATAGGAATGTGCCGTTTTTACCACAATAGTGTCGGCGTAATGCCTGATACGGCTTTCTTCTCCTTTTGACAGGTTTTTTCCGGTAAAAATAATGATTGGAAGCTTCTCGAGACCTTCAATTCTTTTAATTGTTTCAAGCGTCTCATATGCCCCTTTATCCGGGATTCCCATGTCTAATATGACGCAATCCACCTCTTTTTGCTGAAGGGCATCGATGCTCTGACCCACATTATTGGCAATCAGGGTATGAATGCTGTGATGACTAAGAAAATACTGCAGGGCTTTGGCATGTTGCTCATTTTCCTCCACGATCAGTACCTTTTTAGGATGTTTGCTCAATACCTGTTCGAGCTTTTCAAAGATCATTCGCATGTGTTCCAGAGCCACCGGCTTATTGATGAAATCGACGGCCCCTTTGAGCAGGCTCTCCTTTTTTAATTCCAGGGAGGACATGATATGCACAGGAATAGGCCGGGTATCTGGGTTTGACTTAAGTTCTTCCATCACTTCCCATCCATTTTTTACGGGAAGCTGAATGTCGAGTAGAATAGCCAAAGGCTGGTAACGATGAGCCATTTCTATTCCGACATCTCCCCGTACGGCGACGACTCCCTTATACTTACGTTTACGGGTAAAGTCAAGCAGAATTTTAGCAAAATCGGTATCGTCTTCGATGATCAGAATGACTTTATCTCCTGCCTTAATCCGATCCCGGTCATCTTCTATTTCATTTGGAATTCGATCTACAGTGTACCGTTTTTCTTCTGCTGGCGCCAGGGTGGGAGAGGATTCTGTAGAAGGGGAAGGACGTTTCTCGGTAGATATAACGCCAAGTTCTGCTGTTTCGCTGTACTGAAGTGGAAGGAATAGTGAAAATTCACTTCCCACACCTTCCACGCTGTTCACCTGAATGTCGCCACCCAGTAGTTTAGCCAACTCCTTGCTGATGGATAAGCCAAGCCCTGTGCCTCCAAATTTTCTTCTGGTAGAGCCATCGGCCTGTTGAAATGCCTGAAATACCAATTCCAGTTTTTCATTGGCAATCCCTATTCCCGTATCTTTTACGATGAATAATAAACCCTTTCGTTGCGGGTCATTTTGGATGGCAAGAGTCACTTTTCCTTTATTGGTGAATTTAAAGGCATTGGAAAGCAGATTCTTTAAAATCTGTTCGAGACGAATTTTATCTGTCATCAGCGTTTTCCATACATCTTCGCGAATCTTTATTTTAAATTCAAGTCCTTTGTCTCGGGCCACGGGTTCAAATAAAGCGACAAGTGTTTGTTTAACTTCTTCCACTGGGACTGAATCGATTTCAAGCTTCATCTTCCCTGCTTCAATTTTAGAAAGATCCAGAATCTCATCAATTAAGGTGAGAAGTCCTTGGCCGGAACTTTGAATCACAGAAGCGTACTCTGTGTACTCTTTATCCAACGTTTCGTTGTCGGCCATTAATTTCGAAAGCAATAGAATCGAGTTGAGTGGAGTTCTGAGTTCATGAGACATATTCGCTAAGAATTCAGATTTGTATTTCGTCGTTTGCTCTAATTGCCGGGCTTTCTCCTGGATTTCTAGGTTTCTTTCCTGGATTACCTGATTTCTTTCTTCGAGAAGACTCGTTCTTTCTTCCAGTTCCTGATTGCTCTGAAGGAGTTCTTCCTGTTGTACTCTCAATTCTTCTTCAGAAGCCTGAATTTTTTGTGTTTGTGTTTCGAGTTCTGCATTTAATACCTCTAGTTCGCTGTGTTGAGCTTGTAATTCTTCTGCCTGAGCCTGGGTTTCTTCCAGGAATTCTTGTAAACGTTTACGGTTTTGGGCAACATGAAAGGCCAACCCGATCGCAGGAGCCACTGTTTTGACGAAATCGAGTTTTCGTGCGGGATATTGCAGCAGGGTTCCGAGTTCTATCGCACCAACCAACATGTTGTCCAGGTAAATAGGAAATGCAAGGACGGTATGAGGCTTGGTCTGCCCGGTAGCATAGCTGATGGTGAGGGCGGTATCGGGGATGTTTTCGAGGACGACTGGTTCATGACTTTCAATACTTTGACCAATGAGGCCATCCCCCATTGGTAAAATAAGTTTCCCGGACGACACCTCCAGGGCGTAAGAACCTGCAAGATGAAGCTGCTGATCATTCTGAAAGAGGTATAAAGCACCCACATGACTTTTCGTGTGGTGCACCAAAGAGGAAAGAATATGATTCGCCAACAGGGGAATGTCTTTTTCTCCTGCCATCGCCTCATTTAGCTGCACAACACCCGTTTGCATCCATTCTTTATCTTCGAGAATACGAAAAGAATATTGAAGGGATTCGGCCATGTTATTTAAGGAAGCAGCGAGACTTCCCAATCCATCTTTTGCTTTATCGCTTAGACGGATATTATAGTCTCCATTGGAAATCTGACGGGCGATCTGTTGGATGACTTCAATCCTTGATGCGGTTTCTTCGTTGGCATGTCGCAGCTTTTCTTCTAACCTTAACCGTTCATCAAAGTCATGAGAAACCTTGGTATAGAAAAAAATGGTGATTAACAAGGCAAGTGCTGCGGCCACGACAATTAAAATGGGGGTGTAGGCAGAGAAAGTATCGAGCTCTGCGGTATAAACACTCAGCCCTCTTTTTTCTTCTGTCTGAAGATCTTTAATGATTTGCCGGGCTTTGTCCATGTATAGTTTGCCGTCCAGCAGTCTTTCTCCCGATGGCGAACGCCCTTTTTGCTTTTCCTGGATGGCATCTCCCAACAGGTCAATTCTCTTGTCGAGAATATCTTTCAACTCACTTAATTTTCTTTGTTGATAAGCATTCTCTCTTGTGTCTGATACAGCTTTCGAGAAAAGAGCATTGATTTTCTCCGGAGCTCCAATATAAGGTTCAAGAAAAAGTTGGTTTTCCGTTAAAAGGTAACCTCTCTGCCCAGTTTCGGCATCTTTTAAGGTCGAGAGCATGTTGTCTAACCCCTGGATAATTTCGTTGCTTGTAGACACCCGGGAAGCACTTTTTATTTGATTCTTAATGCTGATATAAGAAGCAGCCGAACTGATGATCAGAATGAGCAGAGATAATCCTAAACCGAGGCGTAGATTGGTCTTCAGGGTTAATTTCATGGAAGTGGGGATAAAGGTGATTCAGGAGATACTGGGGGTCGAACAGGAATAGAGAAGAAAAACTCGGAACCTTCTCCGTAAACACTATGAACGCCAATTTTGCCTTGGTGCCTGCGAATGATTTCCGCAGAGATAAAAAGACCAATTCCCAGCCCCTGAAAGCGTTGAGAAGTTTCTTCTACGCGGTAAAATTTATCGAAAACGTATTGCTGCTGTTCCGGCAGCATCCCAATTCCCTGGTCCCTGACTGACAGATAAAGCTGATCGCCCCGAATTTCGGCACAGATATGAATTTCGGACGTCCCTGGGGCATATTTAATGGCGTTCGTTAGAAAATTAACCACCACCTGTTCAATGCGTGCTTCATCTGCATAAATGCTACAGGGCTCGGGAAGGCTTTTGATGATATTAAACTCAGGATTTGATTGATACATGATCTCGATGACGTTTTCGAGCATGTGATTGAGGCAAAATGGATGCATGTTAAACTTCATTTTGCCGCTTTCAATTTTGGAAATGTCAAGTAAATCTGCGATAAGGTTGTTTAACTTCTCTAATTGGACCTGTGCTTTGTGAAGGTGATTTTTGATGGTTTTGTGGTCGCCTTTGTCAATGCTTCTTTCAAGTAGTTGAACATAGCCTTTCACACTGGTCAAGGGAGTTTTTAACTCATGACTGGCAATGCTGATAAACTCGTCTTTTTTGCGTTCGGCTTCTTTTCTGTAGGCAATCTCATCTAAGAGAGTGGCTTGGACTTCCTTCAGCTTGCGGCTTTGCTCATAAATATGGTAGAAAGTTTTTACTTTCAGCAATAGAATGTTCATATCTACAGGCTTCGTAATGTAATCCAGACCACCCGATGAATATCCCTTGGCGATGTATTGAAGATCGGTGTTAAGCGCCGATAAAAAAATAATGGCGGTTTCCTTTGCTCGACTGTAACCGGAAATGGCCTCTGCAACTTCAAACCCGTCCATGCCTGGCATCTGTACGTCCAAAATGATCAGTACATATTCCTTCCGTAAAACTTTTCGCAACGCTTCTTCTCCGGAAGAGGCCGTATCTACTTCAAAATGATTGACTTCTAAAACCTTTTTAAGTGATATTAAATTTTCGTAAGTATCATCTACAATAAGGATCATGATTAAAATTAAGCTTTGAAAGTAATAAACTTTCAAACAGGTTAAAAAGCAATTTGGTTTAATTTAATATTTCAAAGGTAGAAGTCTAAGTAACAACAAATGGATAATGATTGTTTTTTTAAATTAAAAGTTTTGTTTAAAAGTATTTCCCTCACGGATATTACCAGTTTGGAATCCTTTTTTGAACCAGTACATCCGCTGTGCGGACGTCCCATGAGTAAAAGAGTCCGGAACCACTTCTCCCTGGCTTTTTTGCTGTAGGCGATCATCTCCGATGGCATTTGCGGCATTTAAAGCTTCTTCGATGTCTCCTTCTTCCAGTACAAAGTCCTTGAGATTTTGTGCTTGATGTGCCCACAATCCTGCATAAAAATCGGCTTGTAACTCTAAGCTAACGGATAGCTGGTTGTATTCCTTCTCACTGAGCTGCCGACGGGCTTTCTCCATTTTAGCCGTTAGTCCGAGCAAATTTTGCACATGGTGCCCCACTTCGTGGGCTATAACATACGCTTGCGCAAAATCGCCAGCGGCTCCGAAATTGGTCTTCAACTCTTCGAAAAAGGAAAGATCGATGTATACTTTCTGATCTGCCGGACAGTAAAAGGGACCGATCGCTGCACTTGCATTTCCACAAGCTGAGGTAGTGGACCCGATGAAATGTCGCAGAACGGGTTCCTGATATTCGATCCCCATTTTTTTAAATTCTCGCTGCCATACCTGTTCGGTTGATTCAAGGACGCCGGAAACAAACTGTACACGAGGATCTTGGTCATCCGTGCGGGATGAAGATGGAGAAGAAGCGGGGAGCTGCTCGATTAAACCAGTCACATCTTGCCCCAGAAAGAGCCCAACGAGCACAAGGATGATTCCAAGACCGCCACCCAAAGCGATACGACCGCCTCCACCACCTCCATTTTCGACATTTTTACTGCCTTTTCCGTACCATTTCATACATTCGAATAAAAGTTTGAAAAGAACTTTATTCCAAGGTAGTGATATTAATGGAAGGCGTCAATGGCAATTTTAATTCTGTGTTGAGTTTCTTCGGTCCCTAAAAGGGCGGCAATGTCGAATACGGCCGGACCAAACTTGCCGCCTACCAGCATGATCCTGAAGGGAAGCATTAAGTCGCCGGGCTTAAGTCCGCTCGTCGCTGCCTGGTTTTTGAATAGTTCTTCCAGAGCTGAAGCGGAAATATTCTCAGAAATGACTGCTGAGAATTGTCGAAAAAAAGCGGCTTTATCGGCCGTCCATTTGGGGAGTACCGAAGCGGTATCGTACTTTCCGGGCCTGCGAAAGAAATAATCACTCTGACTCACCAGGTCCTGAAGAAACGTACAGCGATCCTTAACTAAATGAAGTGCTTTCGAGAGATAAACGTCGTCAGCAATGCTTATTCCGGCTTCTTCAAAAAGAGGCTTTACCCGAGCGGCCAATTCCTGATCAGGCAGCCTGCGCAACCATTCTTGGTTAAACCATTGTGCTTTTTCAAAATCAAATTTAGCCCCGGCTTTACTGATCCGGTTTACATCGAATGCGGCGATCAATTCTTTTAAGCTGAAAATCTCTTTATCGGTGCCGTCATTCCAGCCCAACAGTGCGAGTAAATTAACGAAAGCTTCCGGGAAGAACCCCAGCTCTTTAAATCCTTTGGTCAACTCGCCACTTTTTGGGTCTGTCCAGTTCTGTGCATACACCGGGAAACCAAGTCGGTCGCCATCCCGTTTGCTAAGTTTTCCATGTCCGTCTGGTTTGAGGATGAGAGGTAGGTGGGCCCAAGAGGGCATGAAAGGCTCCCAGCCCAGGTATTTCCATAGCAACAAATGAATAGGGGCAGACGGTAACCATTCCTCGCCTCTAAACACATGGCTAATCTCCATGGCTTTGTCATCTACCACCACCGCCAGGTGGTAGGTCGGCATACCGTCTGCTTTTAACAATACTTTATCGTCCACGATGGAGGTGTCAAAAGTCACTTCTCCACGGATCAGGTCTGTAAATTGCACAGTTTCCCCTTCAGGAACTTTTATTCTTATCACGTGGGCGGTTCCCGCATTTAATAAGATAGTTACTTCCTCTTCACTTAAAGTAAGGGAATTCCGCATTTTTAAACGGGTTTGTTGCCCGTAAGTAAAGTTGGGTATCTCTTTGCGCCGGGTGTCCAGTTCTTCCGGGGTGTCAAAAGCATAGTAGGCATTGCCAGAGGCAATAAGTTGCTCGGCAAATTCGCGGTAGGAAGCTTTGCGTTCGCTTTGCCGGTAGGGACCATACTTGCCTGGTTGTTCGGGACTTTCGTCCGGATGGAGACCGCACCAAGCTAAACATTGATTGATATAAGCTTCGGCTCCTTCCACAAAACGTGTTTGGTCCGTATCTTCAATACGCAGGATAAAGCTTCCCTGGTGCTTCTTAGCAAACAAATAATTGAAAAGGGCGGTTCTTACGCCCCCTAAATGCAAACCTCCGGTAGGGCTCGGGGCAAATCTTACTCTGATATTTCTACTCATGACTTAAAATTCCGACAAAGATAGCTTTTTTCAAGGGTTTGTAATTCTGCGCATGAATTTTACAGTTGATTTTGTAATTTGGCATAGTCTTATGAATCCTTATCAGAAAAAACGTCGGTGGAAATTCTTCCTGTTGGTCTTCGCGGCAGTGATTGGTGCAGCTTCTGTATTCTATTCTGATTTTTTTGTTAAAAAGATGGAGCGGGAGGAAGCCTCGCAATTTCAATTATGGGTGAAGGTGCTTGAATTGCGCATGAACATGTACGATAATGAGCAGCTGACAGATGTAATAGAAACGCTTAAGAAAAATACAAAAATGGCGGTAATTGTGACCAAAACAGATGGTTCTATCTTTATTTGGGACGGTTTGGACACAACGAAAACGTTTTACAATATGGGGGATGAGAAGCTAACGTATGATTCCCTTTATTTTGTGCGTCAGCTAGAGATTATGAAAAGGCAGCACAAGCCGGCACTTATGGAAGGAATGGACGGAGAACGGTTATTGGCTTATTACAAAGATTCTTTTATTCTGACGCAACTTCGATTTTTCCCCTACATTCAGTTAGGAGTTATCGGATTGTTTTTACTGACCGCTTACGTGGCTTTTAGTTCTGCACGCAGGGCGGAACAGGATCAAGTATGGGTGGGTTTGGCAAAGGAAACGGCGCATCAGCTCGGGACACCTATTTCGTCTCTGATGGCCTGGGTGGAACTGATGAAGTCGCGCTTTCATGCAGAAGACGATACATTGATCGCCGAGATGGAAAACGATATCCGACGACTGGAGATCATTACCGATCGCTTTTCTAAGATTGGGTCAAAACCCATGCTGGAAGACCATGTCGTTTATCAGGTAGTTCAACAATTTGTGAATTACTTCAAGGTCCGGACTTCCAATAAAATCAATTTTGTGTTGGAAGGAGATCATCAGGTGAGGGCCATGTTGTGTGTGCCTCTTTTTGATTGGGTGATTGAAAACTTATTAAAAAATGCCGCAAATGCCATTGAAAATGACGGAACCATCACCATCCGGATTACTGAGCATTTGGCCAGGGAAGAGGTGTTTATTGATATTGCAGATACTGGAAAGGGCATTCCCCGCTCTAAGTTTGATACGGTGTTCCAGCCAGGGTATACCACCCGTAAAAGAGGGTGGGGGCTCGGCCTTTCCCTCACAAAGAGAATCGTGGAGATTTACCATAGTGGGCATATCTTTGTTAAAGAATCAGAGCAGGGAAAGGGAACCACATTTCGGATTATTTTAAAAAGCAGTTTAACCTATGAACCGACCACAGAGCCAGGAATACCCGGCATGGGCTCAACCTTATATTGAGTTGGTGCCAGACAATTTGTTGGAGTTTCTGAGTAATCAGGAAGAGGAGTTACATTTGTTGATTCGTTCATTCAATGGAAGAAAAAATGAGGGATACGCCATAGGAAAATGGACCCCTAAGGAATTAGTTGGGCATGTGATTGATACCGAACGTATCTTTGCCTTTCGGATGATGAGTTTTGCCCGACTGGAAGCCCAAGCTTTGCCCGGTTTTTCTGAGAATGACTATGTAGCTTCCGCGTATTTTAATGAACGAAGTTGGGAGAATCTCGCGGATGAATTTCTTGGCTTGCGAAAAAGTAACCGGGCCCTTATTGCGAGTTTTTCAGCGGAGGAGTTTTCCCGGTCTGGAGAAGCCAATCAACGCAGCATGAGTGTAAAGGCACTGGCTTTTATGATTGCCGGACATGCGGCTCATCACCTAAGGATACTTAAAGAACGTTATTGATGATTTGGAATAGAACCTTTACTCCTGAGATGCTTAACAATAGGCCCAGTAATCATATAGGAGCACTTTTGGGGATCACCTTTACAGAGGTAGGAGAAGATTTTTTGTGTGCCACCATGCCTGTAGATGAACGGACCCATCAACCCGCAGGAATTCTTCATGGAGGGGCATCGGTCGTACTGGCCGAAACCCTGGGCAGTGTTGCTGCCTATATGTGTATTGATTCTGAGAAGTGGATGGCAGTAGGCGTGGAAGTCAATGCCAATCATCTTCGGCCGGTAAGCAAAGGATACGTGAAAGGAATTTGCAAACCGCTCCACCTGGGACATAAAACCCACGTCTGGGAAATTAAAATGTACAATGAGCGGGGGAAGATGAATTGTGTAAGTCGGCTTACAGTGGCCATTGTACCTTTGCCTAAATAAAAAAACCGGGTCTATAGACCCGGTCACTCTGTGTTTCAAGGGAGGCTATATGTTGCCGGTTTTTTCCAACCACTTCTTTTCTATATAATAGGAAATCACCAAACCCAGCCCACCAAATAAGCCCAAACTGCCAAAATAGAGAGACACTACGTGATTATGGGCACTGTTGTCCAGGAAACGATCGCCATATAAGCTGGTAGCGAAAATCATCGCGATTAAAAGCCCCAACCCCAATCCCATGAGTAAAAGCCCAAACTTAAGACTTAAAAAAGGCTGCGGACTGGACTTTAAAACACCCGGATTCATTCCTCTTTCAATCATGGCCATTTTTTCTTTATTTGAGAAGTAGCGAAGGCCAAAAATCATGGCGAAAGCGCCTAAAAATAATGTGATAACTACAATTTCTCCTGTCATGCTAATTTTATTTTATAATTTAAATCATTAATTCTTTCCTTTGTTTAAGCTCCGGAGCTTAACGGTTTCTGAAGACTTTGACAACATGGAAAGAAAACAGGTTACAGGATATAAAGAATTATTTTAATACAGTGGAAAATACACTTCAGAAGATCCGTGCTATTTTTCCGTTAAGTACGGAAGAGCTCGTTTTCTTTCAGCGCGCGCTACAGCCTGTTCATTTCAAAAAGGGGAACCATCTCTTTCATGAAGGCACTATTGGAAGGCATTTTTATTTCATTGAGAGGGGGCTTGCCAGAGCTTATTGTCAGGGGGATCCACAAGAAGTGACCTTTTGGTTTGGAGAAGAAGGGGATGTGGTTTTTTCCTATCGCAGTTACATCTTCGGGCAGCCGGGTTATGAGAGTATTGAATTATTAGAGGATAGTTTTTTATACCGTATTCCTTATCAAACCTTGCATCAGTTGTATGGGGTCTCTGTTTCTTTCTCAAATTGGGGGCGTAAACTTGCGGAAGAAGAACTGATCAGAACGGAACAGCGATTGCTGGAACGGCAAATGGGATCTGCGCAGGCTCGTTACGAACAACTTATAAAAAAGCAACCTTCCATTCTTAAAAGAGTACAATTACAATACATTGCCTCCTACCTGGGGGTTACGGGGGTCACTTTAAGCCGCATACGTACGGGAAAAAGGGCAGGCTAAGCGCTTTTCATCACATGTCTAGAGAATAATGCGGAATTAATTGTAACCTCTTTTTCATACGCAGCGTCTTATTCTTTAAATATGCAAAAAGAGGAAGCAGACTTAGTTTTGATCCAGTCGGTTTTGGCGGGACACATAGCGGCGTACGCCCGGCTGGTGGACAGACATCAGTCGTATGTGTTTACCCTTGCTTTCCGTTTTGCTAAAAACAGAGAGGATGCAGAAGAAATTGCGCAAGACTGCTTCGTGAAAGCCTACAAAGCGTTAGGAACATTTAAGCAAAATGCGCGTTTCACCACCTGGTTATATACGATTACCTACACGACCGCCATGACTTATCTGCGTAAGAAAAAACTGACAATGACTTCTATTCATGAAGAGGGGATATTTATGGAAATTCCTAATCAAGGAGCTCAGATGGATGCGGATCAGATTGAACGTAAGTCTACGTATGATTCATTGAACGCCGCTATCGCCCGGCTATCGCCGGACGATGCGGTCATTATTACCCTCTTTTATCAGGCAGAACATAGCCTGGAAGAGATTGGGACCATTCTTGCCATGGAAGTGAATACCGTTAAGGTGCGACTGTTCAGGGCCAGGCAACGATTAAAGGAAAAATTGCTAACTTTATTGAAGGACGAAGTGAGGGACTTGATATGAAAACAATTGAAGAACAACTTTGGGATTACCTGGATAATTATGGGAATTCGGAGGAACGAGCTGAACTGGAACAAAAAATTGCAACCGATTCGCGGTATAAAGAAACGTACGAATCATTGCTCCTCGTTCATGAGCAGCTTACAAAGCTTCCGGTGGAAGGCCCCTCAATGGCTTTTACACGCCACGTGATGGAAGACCTTAAATCAGTGGGCGTTCCACCACCATTGCCCCTACAGACAAAGGCAAACCCTTCAGTTATTTGGGGAGTTGCCGCCTTTTTTCTGATTCCGGTGTTTGGGGGTTTTCTATACGTGTTAATGAATAGTGACTTTTCAGGTTTTTCTCTGCCAGAGTGGAAGTTGCCCGTTGAAGCGTTTAAGCGATCAGAAGTTTCTTTCGCCTTTTTTGCCCTTGATTTTGTTCTGGGAATGATCTGCATCGATGCCCTTATCAGGAAGCGGACGTTGACCCATAAAAAAAGAGGCCAAAGCCCCTCTTAATTTTTCTTTAAATGAATGGGTAAACCCACCTGTACAGTATCCCAGGCCATCCACAGGGTAATGCCTTCTGTGCTATCCGTAAAGGTGATAGAGAAATATTCCACCGGATTACTCAGGTTTTGTACAGGCACGTCCATACGCACTATATCTTTGTTCTCGTCGTAAGAAAATGCTCCCCAGCGATCCGTTTGCTGATTAAGAATGATCGTCCATTTTTTTTCCTGAGGGATGGCAAAAAGACTGTAATTCCCCGGTGAAATGGTCTTTCCGTTGATTACGGCAGATTCATTGAAGCTGATTTCTGTATTTTCGTTGGCTCCCAGACGCCATACTTTATTGTATTGCTCTAATACACCAAATATTTCACGTCCTTTTTTTGCAGGGCGGGAATAAACCACTTTTACTAAAGGGGCTTTTGCCTGTTCACCTCTCACTTTGGTCGCATTTAATGGATAATAGACCGCGTCCATCGGACTAGAATCTATACCGGAAAATTTTACAGGATCTGCCTGTTGTGCATAAGAAGCCGCACTAAAGGCGATCATGACAGCGGTGATGAAAGGCCACTTTTTCATAAAAGGTAATTTAAGGTGAAATTGCCTCCGGAATGCTGATAAAATAGGCAGCCTCCGGAAGTGAATTAATATTCTCTTCCTTTAACAATTTTATTCAGGAAAACCCCGGCGAAGATCAGGCCGATAATTGCGCCTAAAAATAACCAGCCAATGTGATAAGTCACCGGTAATACCGCTAAAATACCGGTAATTAATCCAATCACATACCATACCCATTCAAAATTGTTTTTATTTTCTTGTGTACTCATGGTGCTAAATTTGCCAACAAAGGTAAAATAATTATTTTAAATCGAGGGGTATTTATTGGCTCAATAAGTCATTTATGGTAACTAATTGGTATCCTTTTTTCTTCAGATGATCCAAGAGCGCTGGCAGTTTATCATAAAATTTGTCCGTTCGACGAGGATCGGTACCTATGTGCATTAAGAGCATGAAACCATTGAGACCATGTGGCTGGCTTTCCTCGTAACGAAGGATGGATTGATAGATTTCATCCGATGAACGGTAGGCATTTCCCATTTCCGGATACGTGTAATCGGCATTGGACCGTGTGCCCGGACTAAAATTAATTAATTGAAACCCTTCTTCCTTCGTCCATTCGGAGATGCGATGGTTGTACCATTCGTAGGGAGGCAGGAAATAGGGGGCATCTTTGGACTGAATTCCAAAGGTGTTCATGGCGTTATAATTGGCGCGGAGATCTTTCTTAAACGTTTCCTCATTTACGAGCAAACTGTCTCTTTTCTCCCAGCTATTGTATAACAGATGCTGATCGGAATGTGCTCCGAGGTAATGCCCGGCCGATTTTAAGCGACCAATGAGATTTTTGAAAGTTGGATTGCGGTAAAAATTACCTGTGAAGAAAAAAGAAGCTTTTTGTTTTTGGCGCTGCAATGCTTGATAGATGACTGCTCCACCATCGGCATATTCATCGCCAGTAAAGATCAGTGCGATTTTTTTTTCTTCTTTATTTCCACGAATTATCGCTCCATGCAGCTGTTCCGACCTCGCGCTGGCCGATGGTGAAGCCGCTTTGTCATCAAAAGCTGCCAACAGATAAACGAGGGAGGCGGTCCCGTCCATGGTTGGCTCATTGGTGCTGTAATCGCCATAATCATCGTGATACACTGCTAGGTCACTTTGGAAAGCCGCATATTCATCTTCTTCTGCAAGTTTTATTCCGATGAGACTGTTAAAAATCTGTGTGTAAACGGGGCCATCCACAAGCCCCCCGTCAATGGGATAGTTTTTTAAATGCGTAAATGCCGAATGAGGATCTTGCGGGGTATCCCCCCATGAAGGGAGACCGTAAACCATGCTGGTGCCCCAGGGATTGCACCCAAAAAGCCAGTCGAAATTGGCTTGCTCCAATTCCTCAAACCGAGAGTCGCCGGTGAGTTTTTTGTACCAGTAGCATTGAATAGCAAAGGAAACCGTAAGATTATTGCTGCACCAGATAAAAGGAACCCCTCTAAGGAAAGCATTTTCCTTAGCACGATTCCATACCTGTTCAATTCCCTTGCGGTAATAAGAAATTAGCTGCCCTTTGGAGCTCCCCTCCAGTTGCCTGGCCAACTCGTAATGGCCAAGGTTGATAAAGGGATACCATTGGTAATGATTTGCGGTGTCATTTATCATCCACGGGGTGACAGGCTCTTTTTCTGCGTAGTTTTTGGCCTGTTCCAGAAGTTCATTTTTGTTTTTTCGAGTTGAATAGCCCGACATCGCAGCATAAGCAAGCTCCATGTCGTCTACCCAGTTGTCTTCTGCATAAATGTAGGGAGACTTGACCGAGGCAGTCTGCGTCACACCGGGTTTTTTATGGGCATATTGAAGGGCACTTTCTGCCTTTTTTTCCAGTAATCGGGCGTATTTTTTTTCCTGATTCTTGAAGAGGTGGGACCCTAGGATAAAGGCGCTGCTAAATTTGGCCGCGGTGGAGCTTGTTCCAGTGGTATTGTTGAGGAATTTTCCGCGAACCTGGGGTTCTCCATTAATAAAATAGAGCGGCCTTTCGTAGCCTTTTCCATATTGGTGATCCATGGAGGGAATACGCATGGCAATGTGGTCCCTGTCGTCGGCAATCTGATTAAACATGATGTCTGGTTGGGGATGCATTTTCAGTAGCCAGTCCAATCCCCATTTCGCCTCGTCCAGGACATCCGGAATACCGTTGGCCCCCTCTAGCCCATTTGCTTGCTTTTCGTCATGAAAAACGGAAGGAAAATCGCGGTAAGCCATGAGCAGATGATAAGTGGCATTGGCAGAGGTGGTCGAATACTGAAGGTAATCACTTGCGTCATGCCATCCCCCCGAGGCGTCCATAAACGTACTGTCCTTCATACCGGCTTTCTCTCCGTACAGAACAAAGCCATCCTGAGTGTGACAGCTGTCCTTCAGAAAAGGGTTAAAACCACTTCTTTGTTGCCGCATGTAACGTAAAGCAAAATCGGCGGTATGTTTATAGACATCCTCTCCAATAATAACTAAAGGAGACAATACTTCACCCACCCGGATGAAATATCTTCCCGGTTGACGGAAGTCGGAAAAGTGCAGTCGTGTGGCCCGATTAAAAGGCCCGTATTTTCCAAAATGACTTACCTTAGAGGAAGTATACACCACCGCTTTTGTTTTTTCATCGATCAACTCAAATTTCGCGGCATTCTCTCCTGTTTTAGTTACCCACACAGCGATTTTAATCCCCTGTGGCTGATATCCAAGAAGGTTAATGCGTACCCAGCTGTTTGCTGAATAACCGGTTTCTTTGGGCCGTCCGGACAGAAGGGTTAAGGAAAGAAGTAAAAAAAGCGCTGACAGAAAATGTTTCATCCTCATTTTTATATAAACATATGAGCTCTAAAATAAAGAAAAGTGGTAGAAATACAAAAGAATGCGACACAGTAGAAAATGAGGTTCCTGTTCTTTTCTTTGACGTAAAACAACAAGCCGGGGAGGAGAGAAGGGATCTAAAAAAACAGTCCTGATGACTCACCAGGACTGTTTTTCCCAAAAAATTAACAATTTTTACAAAACCACTTTCATGGATTTGTAGATAAGTTTAAAAGATTAATTTAACCTTTAATAGAATACAAGGTAGTAAAAAAAATCAAAACAACCAAAATAATTAATGTTATCTTTTAGGTCAGGAATGCTATTTTTGTTTCTATTCCTTCACTAAGTAATTTACGATCAGATGCAAGCACAGCCTCTCTCTCGACAGCGGGAATCCATTTTTAATACCGAAGTCATCTCCCGATTTGAACTCTACAATAGTTTGTTTTTGACTTTGCCTTTTTATAAGATTAAAGATACAGGAACTCTTTTGCCTTTGTTCATCCAACGCTGTGAGGAAGGTGTAAAAAAACATGAAACACCTGCAGAAATTTTTGAAGACTTCTTTCAAAAGTACGTGTCAGATGAAAACGGGAAGACGGATTTACTCTTCCGGTTTATACAGTACATTGAAAGGCAGGTCGTGTTATTTGATGCCGTAGAGGATGCCTCTTTTAATCGTTTAAACAATAGAGAGGATATTCAGTCGTTGAGGGCATTGTTTCAACAGGTTTCAGATCAGGAGGGAACTACCCATACCATTGACCAACTCATGGAAGATTTTTCACTGAGGCTGGTGCTGACAGCACACCCTACTCAGTTTTATCCCGGAAATGTACTGGCGATTATCAACGACCTGACTGCAGCCATTAAAGTGAATGAGGTAGGAGTCATTAATCAATTGCTTCAACAATTGGGAAAGACTCCCTTTTTCAATAAAAAGACCCCCAGCCCTGTCGATGAAGCGTTGAATCTTGCCTGGTACCTGGAAAATGTCTTTTATTTTGCGGCGGCACAATTGCAATCAGGTCTTGATGAGCTGCTTAGTGAATTCGGCTTGTCTCCACGAAACGTAATTGAACTGGGCTTCTGGCCCGGAGGAGACAGAGACGGGAATCCAAATGTCGATGCAATGAGTACGTTGCAGGTCGCAAAAATGCTTCGGCAAATGCTATTTAGATGTTATTACCGGGATTTTCGTCATTTAAAAAGAAGAATCACTTTTAGAGGGGTGGAACCCGCCATGGCCGCTTTGCAAGACATCTTGTACCAACATGCGTTCGATTCTCAAACGGAACTGACGGACATCTCGGAAATCCTCCTCGAGCATCTGAAGCAAATTAAAGGGGTTCTGGAAGGGGATCACGATGGTTTGTTTGTTGATCTGGTCGATGATCTGTTAAGAAAAGTGGGGCTTTTCCGCTGTTACTTTGCGTCTTTAGACATCCGGCAGGATAGTCGTATTTTAAGAAAAGCCCATGCGTACTGTCGCTCTCAAAAACCTTTAAATGCCCTATATAAGGAAAACTACGATTCCTTGTCCGAAAGAGATAAGATCAATGCGCTTCGGTTTAAAAGTGCCAAAATTGTGATGGACAGCCCTCCTGATGCCCTGATAGAAGATACGATGGCTACCATTCGTGCATTGAAGACTATTCATCAGCAAAATGGAGAGATGGCCTGCCATCGGTTCATCATCAGTAACTGTCAGCAGGCAAGTGACATTCTCCAATTGATGGAATTGTTTTTATGGAATGACTGGGAGGCAGCCGAATTAAATATCGATTTCGTTCCCCTTTTTGAGACTATACACGATCTTTCCGGTGCTGCAGAGGTGATGGAAACTCTTTACAAGCACCCGTTATATAAGGCACATCTGACCCGGCGGGGAGGAAAACAGCATATTATGTTGGGTTATTCAGACAGTACCAAAGATGGAGGGTACCTGACTGCTAACTGGTCTATTTTTAAAGCCAAGGTTTCCTTGACCAAAGTGACCGAAGCACATGGAATACAACTGGCTTTCTTCGATGGCAGAGGAGGGCCACCGGCAAGAGGCGGAGGGAAAACTCATCTATTTTATGCTTCTATGGGCAAAGAAATCGCCAGTAATC
Source organism: Pedobacter sp. (assembly GCA_037190785.1). GTDB lineage: Bacteria > Bacteroidota > Bacteroidia > Sphingobacteriales > Sphingobacteriaceae > Pedobacter. The sequence continues at coordinate 812,965 of JBBCJN010000003.1, forward strand.
ATCTACAGCTAACCATTCAGGGGCAAACCATCAGTTCTCAATATGGTTCAATAGATAGTGCTGTTTTCAATATTGGTCAGCTCATTCATGCGGGAATTTCATCAGAAATAAAAGGCCGACATAATGTGCTGCTGGATCAGCAAAATTTTGAGTTGTTGGATGCCATGGCCAAAGACAGCTTTGAGGCATACATGGCTTTAAGGAACCATGAATTGTTTTTACCTTATCTTGAAAACCTCTCTCCACTAAGCTTACTCTCTAAAATCACGATCAGCAGTCGTCCTGTGAAAAGAAATGCAGGAGAGAAGATGAAACTGGAAGATTTACGGGCCATTGGTTTTGTCACTTCCTGGAGTCAGCTGAAGCAGAACATTCCTGGCTTTTATGGCTTAGGAACTGCGCTACGTCAGCAGGAACAGGCAGGAAACTGGGAACACCTGAAAAAGGCGTATCGAGAATCGGGGTATTTTAAAACAATCATTGATAATGGAATGATGTCGATGAATAAATCAGATTTCTCCATTACCGCATATCTGGTAAATGATCCCCGTTTTGGGAGTTTTTGGAAAAAGCTGTATAAGGAGTATGAGTTGTCCAAGCAAATGCTGCTGCAATTAACAGGGCAGCAACAACTGATGGAAAACTATCCGGTAGACCGTCTTTCAATTGCCGTTCGTGAAAAGATCATTATGCCTTTGGTTTTGATTCAGCATTATGCTTTGGAGAAATTGCAGCATGAACAGCCGGAAGAGTCGCAGGTCATTTATGAGAAACTGGCCATCCGAACGGTGTATGGGGTGGTAAATGCCGGACGTAATCTTGCCTGATGGAACCGATCAAGTGGACATTAACATCTTTTGAGCAGCTTCTTGCAGAGGAGTTGTATGCCGTCTTGCAATTAAGAGCGGAAGTATTTGTCGTTGAACAAAATTGCCCTTACCTCGACCCCGATGGAAAAGACCGCCAGGCCCTACATTTAATGGGCTATGTGGGAGGAAAGCTGGCAGCTTATTGTCGCCTGTTGCCCCCGGGCAATAGTTATGTTGAAGCGAGTATTGGTCGAGTGGTTTGTTCACCGGCATTTCGTGGACAAGCTCTGGGGATTCGGCTCATGAAAGAGGCAATCCGGCTTAGCCTGGAAAAGTTTGAAGTAGCGGATATTCGAATCAGTGCGCAATATTATCTACTTGATTTTTATAGGCGATTGGGATTTGTGCAGGTAGGAGACGTCTATCTGGAAGATTCCATTGAACACATAGAGATGCATTACAAGCGGTCTTTTTAATCTGCTGATTCATGGAACTGGTGGCGCTTACGTTCAGCGAGCCTGTGCACCCTTTCCTCATAGGTTAGGTCACTGGCCTCCATTTGCGCCTCTTTTTCTTTTTTGGAATCATAAATTTGCGCTTCTTCTTGGTAAGTAATGGCATAATCGTAGGGTCCTCGACTACTCATGAGTTTTACAAAGACAGGAAGACACTCGAAGAAAATGAACAATAATCCAATGAATGCAATAGCCAACCCGGTGTCATTGTCTTTGGTGCCGTCTGGATTGAATTTTAACTGTCCAAGAGCCCAGTTACGATCTGCAAATCCCGCCCGGTTACTAAGGCTGTCCAGTTGCTGAGCACTGAACAATTTTTCCGCTAACAGGCCGTCAAACTGTTTGCGATCGCTCACAAAGGCTTCCATTCGGGAAAGTTGCCGGTTATTACTGTCTAACTGCTGTTCCAGCTGGTTCAGTTCAACTTCTTTCCGTTTGGCATAAGGGCCATAACCCATTCTTCCTGAAGTTTCATTGGTCTTGTTCCCAAAGATTTCGAAGTTCAATTGTTGGCGCTGTTGCCTGATTGAAGCGGCAAGAGAATCTCGTTGCGTTTTGACTTGTAAAAGTTGATTGAGTTCAAACTGATACTTCTGGGCGAATGACTGATTGAGGGTGTCTATTTTAGCCCTCTGGCCATTCATGTAACTAATTTTGAGCCGTTCTTTAATCTCCTTGTCAAAAATGCGCAATTCCAGCGGTCTGGAAATAACAATGCCGATCATAATGGCAAGCAGAATTCGGGGGAAGGCTTGTAACAACTGCTTTCCGGTCGAAGCGCTTTTATTAATACTGGAAACAATGTAACGGTCCATATTAAAGATGGCGAGACCCCAGAGGATTCCGAAAACGAACGCAAAGAAAACAGCAAAATCGGAACCATTGAAAACAAAATACATGGCATAACCCCCCGATAAAGCAGCGAACAAACCTGTGAAAAAAATGGTAGCTCCAATACCAATGTACTTATTATACTCTGTCTGGCATCTTTTCAGCGTTTGCTGATGAATGCCGGCGCAGAAAAAAAAGAAACGCGCAATTTGCTCCATCGAGTGGTGTATTTACTATTAAACGCCTGGGCCATGCAGTTGTTACAAAAAAATGGAAAATATAACCAAATCTCCGTGCGGGTGGGTAGATGCAAATACCGAGTAGACGGGATACTTACCGCAGGTACTTTTGCCAATTTTGAAATGAAAATTCACTCACATGCGATTCCATTCTTTTTCTTTCCCTTTGCTGAAAGCCCTTCTGTTAAGTGTCTTTCTTATTCTATTTCATTTCTCTTCCGCCAGTGCGCAGAAAAGACCGGTGCTCACCGAAGAAGAGGCTGTGGAAGAATCTGTAACCAAGGAGGTGGAAGCCCTGTTTCAGGGGCTCGATTTCAAAAAGAAAAAGAACAAAAAATTCCCTCAGGTAAAAGGGGTGATAGTGGTAGACATTGTCGTGGTACAAAACGGAAAAATTGCCTCTTTCTTTAAAGTAGATAGTGATATCAGAGATATTGATTTCATTGAGTTTCTCTCCGAGACAGTGCTTAAACAAAAGTTTCAGTTTAAGCTGCCTAAGCAGCAGCGATATAAAATAAGACAAACCATAAACATAGATTAACCATGAACAAAAAGATCACATTGCTGGCAACGCTTCTGCTATTTGCCGGAATACAGGTCGACGCCCAGAGCGGTAAAGCCGGGAAGAAGTCGGGCAATTTCAAGACCGTCTGGGAAAGTGAATTTTCCAATAAGGTGACACGTCTGGCAAAAACCAATCAGACGGGGAAGTTCATCCTTGGAACGGACGATAATTCGGCCACTGTGCTCGACGAAAATGGAAAACAAATTTGGGAGGGCGACTTCAAAAAAATCACCACAAACAAGACAAACAAATCAGAATTTCAGTACTACATATACAGCAAGAGCGGTGGTTATCTTTTTCTGTTTGACAGTAGAAAACTGGGGACAGACAGGATTGCGGTCATTGATGTCGCAACAGGGAAAGAAATGTGGAACTCTGAAAAGTATCAAAACTTATTGCCGAAAGACGGAGGTCCGGTCGATGCGGTGAATTACATTGAGGAGCTGGATGCGTTTATGATTGCTCAAAAGGATGGTCTAAACATGTTGAACGCAAAGACAGGAGAAAAAATATGGGAAACGAAATTGTTCAAGGGGAGTGTTGGTAAGTACATTTATGATCCTGCGAAGAATGAAATTGTCATGGTGAATTACAAATCTACCACGCTCGCTGCGCTTTTTTCCGGGTTTAAAAATCAATTGGTTCGTATCAATGCCGCCAATGGGGAAATTTTGTGGGACGCTACCTTTAGAGGCATGATTGACAAAAAGCTGATTAGCCGGGAGGCCTTGGTTAAATTAAATATTGTGGGAAACAGGGTTTATTTGTGGTTGGACGGTTTGCAGTGCTTTAACCTTGACAATGGGCAGAAAATGTGGGAGGTGGATTACGAAGTAGAGATGACTAAATCGAATAGTTTTCTGGGGAATAAGAATCAAAAAGGCATTTATGGAACACTTGCGGATCCTATCTTCACAGAGGACGCCATTTACATCGTGATTTTTGCAAATCGCAACCGTACGAAATATGTTGAAAAGCACGACCTCGAAACCGGAAAGCTGCTATGGGCCTCTGAGAAGATTTCAGGAGCATTTTCGATGCCACGGATATATAAGTCGCAAGACCGTTTGATGGTTCAGGTAGGGGGCAAAGTTGAAGTACAGGAGATCGTTACCCGAAGAACCCCAAGTGGTATGGAAAAAGAGTATAAGATTTACACGGACTACATTAATCAGAAGAACGGAATCTTGTCGCTAGATGATAAAACAGGTCAAACGGTATGGCGTTCTGAACGATTTGATAAGCGCATCACGGACATGATTATTCATGAAGGGAAAACAGTTTTTGTAGGGGATGGGGATCAGTTTTATTCGTACGACATACATTCAGGAAAGCAGCTTTTTGATGTAAAGCATAACGATGCGCGGGTAGGAAAGGCAAATGATGTGATAGATTTTGGAGATCATGTCGTCGTTTTGTCCGATAAGGGGTTGGCGAGCTATCAGAAATCGGATGGTAAAAGAGCATATGCGACGGATCGCCTTCCGGATGTGGATTTTTTCTATGAAGTAGGTGGGAACTACTTTCTGCGCAATCAAAAGAATGCTAAAAATGTAATTTATGGGGTAGACATGAGTAATGGAAATATTAAAGGAAAAGTAGAATCGAAAGGCAAGGGGGGAAATGAAACCTATGGGGATGGGATCGATATCACCGAGGACGGAGAGTATATTCTGGCCTTTAAAGGCAGAAAGGTAGAAAAGATTAAGGTGAACAATTAAAAGGGAAGAAGAGCTGGCGGAATGGCGACACAAGGAGCTCGCCAGCCTTTCTTAAATATATTAAAAATAATTGAATTATCCTAATATAAAACGGCACATGAAGCTTTTTTTGCTTTTGTACCTATGCTTCCCACTGTTGCTTTGCGCTCAGCAAGTGCAGTGGGCTCATCAGGTGCTCAGTTATTCTTCTGATTTAGGGGGGAAAATAAACAGCGTGAAACGGTTATTGGGGAAGCCGGACGCATTTCCTCAAGGAGGGTGGAGCGCAAACTCCTGGGTGGCAAAAGATGCGTTGGGAAGGGCATATGTGGAAGTCGCCTTTGAAAAGACACAGGAAGTGAAACAAATTGCCATTTTTGAAAACCTAAACGCAGGATGTGTGACACGGGTTATGGTGGGGCCGGCAAGTGGGAAGCTAAAGACCGTGGCACGCAAAAAGAGAGAAACGGGAGCTCAACATTTTGGATGGAGACAGAAAAATAGTGTAGACCGGAACTTTTATTTTAACCGTAAACGAAGACTCATTGAAAAGGCCCCGGAAGTAAATCATCAGGCAGAAATCGACTACTATCTTCTGGACGCCCCCGTTTCCGGCGTTAAGGTAGTACGTGTTGAGTTCGACTTTGGTTTAAAGCCAGGACAAAAGCAGGTAGATGCCATCGGTATTTCTGATAGCGAGGTGCCCATCATGCCGGAAATCTCGTTGCTGCCTTCTTCTACAGATTTATCCCCTGCCGAAGTGTTTCTCTACACGAAACATCAGGATGAACAACTGATGGCGCCCTTTCTTCTGGGAGAAGACTTGTATTATACGGTACAGCATCGGCAAAGGGAGGGAGAGATTCAGCGAGCGAATGTCAATGGAACACAGCTCCCCCAAGAAGCTGGGAAAGCTATACGGGGGAATAGAAACTTGCATTACCTTTTAGGCTATGCGCCCGAAAGCAGGTGGCTGTTAATGGGAAGTGAAGATAAATTCATCATGGGAAAGCAAAGCATGGGTTTTGAGCTGTTGACTTATGAGCCTAACGGATTTAATTTCTTGAAAAGCCTGGAAGTAACGGCCTATCGAAATTATGGGGAATACGCCGATGCCTTTTTGTGCGCTGATGGGAAACGGATTTTGTTTGGGCTAGAGTCTGACCTAACACAGGGTGGTTCTGACCTCTACATGAGCCCTCTAAAGGAAGAAGGTCATTTTGGGTTGTTGCAAAATCTTGGAAAAGAAATCAATACAGCGGGAGAAGAAATCAGCCCCTTTTTGTTAAGTGACGGAAAAACCTTATTGTTCTCTAGCAATGGATATGCCGGGTATGGAGACTTTGACCTGTATGTCAGCACCCGAATGGACGATACTTGGAAAAAATGGACAACCCCCCGAAACTTAGGGCCGGTGGTCAATGGAGCCAGTTTTGAGACAAATCCGGTTTACGATGAAAAAACAGAAACACTCTACTACCTGTCCATCCGCGAAGGACTTTCAGTAATACATAAAGTAAAGCTTCCTCTCGCGCTCTTAGGCACTAAGGATTAACAATGGTTTTTTATATATTTGTAAAAAACAAAGGACAATGAAAGAAATAACCGTTCAGGAACTGAAGCAAAAAATAGATCAGCAAGAAGATTTTCAATTGATTGATGTGCGCGAAACTTTTGAATACGAAACTTCCAATCTGAATGGATTGAACATCCCTTTGGGGGGTATTTTAATCGAAACAGAAAAAATTGCCACCGACAAACCAGTGATCGTTCAATGCAGAAGCGGCAAACGCAGTGCTGCCGCCATCATGCAGTTAGAGCAACTTCATGGCTTTGATAATTTATATAATCTAAAAGGGGGAATTCTTGCCTGGCAGGAAGCCTTTGACCCACAAATGCCCGTATATTAATGTTCAAGAAAATTGCGATTAATGTTTTCTTTAATGTCGGGCTGATCCTGTCTGTGATGGGCATTGGCTGGTCTGTTAAAAATGATCAATGGTTCGTGTTGATCTTTTGCGGCACCACCTTCGTCACCTTTTTATGGTTTAAAATGCAGTTCATGAAGAAACTGCGAAATGAACTTAGGAAGTAGCAAAAAGCGATTCATAGTCCGTTCCCAGTCCAAGTCCCGGAAGGGAAGTTAGATGGTATTTTCCCTCTCTAAGTTCAGGGGTTGGGAAGGGATTGTTGGTGGTTAACCACGGGCCGTCCAGATCTGCCCACTGACACTGAGGAGCTAATGCCGCGGCAGCTAAAGAAGCGCAGGAAGTCTCGCTCATACAGCCAATAAGAACTTTCATCCCCAGACTTTGTGCTTTTTTGATCATCTGATGTCCTTCATACATTCCAGCACTCTTCATTAACTTCACATTGATTCCATGATAAGCTCCTTTGAGTGAATCGATATCTTTCAGTCTTTGTACAGCCTCATCGGCAATAATTGGAATGGGGCTGCGTTCAGTTAACCAGGCATTGCCCTCTATATTCTCTTTCGCCATGGGCTGCTCAATAAGCAACACTCCCTGGTCATGTAACCAATAAATCAGGTCAATCGCCTGTTTTCGTTCATTCCAACCTTGATTGGCATCCACATATAGGGGACTGGAGGTGACACTCCGGATTGTTCGGATAATCTCCCGGTCATTATCTCTTCCGAGTTTCACCTTGATCACCTTGAAATCTGCAGCATCTTTTAATTTCTCACGGATCACCTCGGGACGGTCGATCCCTACCGTATAAGAAGTCAAGGGCATTCTCGAAAGGTCTGAACCATAGATTTCGTGGCAAGGTGTCTGTTCCATTTTACCACGGAGATCATTTAATGCGATGTCTATGGCCGCTTTAATGGCCGGCATACCCGGGTCTATTTCATCAAGCATGGCAATGACTTCATCGAAATTAAAAGGGTAGGACATGCGGCGCCAATCAATTTTCGAAAGAAAAGATTGGGCGCTTTCAAAGCTCTCCCCCATATAAGGAACCATACTGGCCTCTCCATATCCTTTGTACCCTTCTTCTTCCAGTTCGATAAGCATCACCGGCGTACTTGTGCGGGTAAATTTGGCAATGGAGAAGGGATGTTTTAGAAGTAAATCAAAAGGTCTGCAACTTATTTTCATTTAATTTCGTCTTAATAATAAGCGAAGATAGTCAGGTTATTTTAAACCTTATTTATATATTTTAATCTTTAATGTTATGAAAGCGCGCTTTGGATATTGGATGTATGGCTTGATGGTACTGACAATGGCTTGTACATCAGGGAAGAATGCATTGCAAAAAGGAGATTTTGATGCGGCGGTTTATAAAGCAGCAGAACGTCTTAGAAATAATCCGGGAAATAAAGAGGCCACAGCAGTATTACCCAAAGCTTATGAGTTGGCCAGCGGGAAGCATCTGAGAGGAATCGAAGACGCTCAGCTGTCTTCTGCCAGGTTAAAATACGAGACAATTGTTCTGCATTATGAAAAACTTAATCAGCTGGCCGCCGAAATAACCAGCTGTACAGCATGCATTGACTTAATCCCTTCTCCACCCCGTTACATCAGAGAATTGGAAGGAGCCAGGTACAGAGCGGCAGAAGGAAGGGTGAAAACCGGTGATGAGCTGCTGCAGCAGGGAGGCCGGGTCAATGCCAAGAAGGCATTGATGAATTTTCAGAAAGCGCAATTTTATGTCCCTCATTTTGAAGGGGTCGGAAAGCGTATTCAGGAAGCCACCTATCTGGCCACTCTTAAAGTAGTGGTCGAGCCAGTCAACATCCATAGCCGACTTTATCAATTGAATGCTTTTCATTTTAATCAACAGGTGGAACAGTTTATTCGTCAGTATCATAAAAACGCCTTCGTTGCTTTTTATACTCCTCAGGAAGCCCGCGATAAGCATATTTTTCCAGATCAGGTAATTCAGTTAAGTTTCGAAGATTTTCAGGTAGGACAGCAATATGTGAAGGAAACGGTCGAAAAGCTGAAAAAGGATAGCGTTATTGTCGGCTATACCCGTAATCAGGTCCCGATTTACCAGACTGTGAGGGGGAGCCTGAGTGTTTTTGATAAGAAGGTAAGTTCCTCCGGAATTCTCTGGATGCAAATTAAAGAAGGAGAACAACAAAAAATTGTTCGGCAAAAAAAAATGGCAGGAACCTACGTATGGGAGACCAGATGGGCGGTTTTCAATGGAGATCAACGCGTATTAAACCCCACGCAACTGAAGTTAACGAAGGTGAAAGAGTTGATTCCTCCTCCTCCCGAAACATTGTTCACGGCCTTCTCCTCACCAATCTATGCCCAATTGACCGAAGAACTGTTCAGCTTTTATCAACGCTATTGAGCTGCTAGGTCAGTTCTGTATCATTTCCCCTTTTTCCAAAGCAGGAATCAGACGGATTCACGGATTAATAGATACTTTTGTGTCATGACAAACGCATCAATTTACAAGCCGTTTGAACGGTTTGATTTTGCAAATACCTATTGTTGGTTAAGTGGAAAGAGCCCGGTCAGGGAAGAGCAGGTAATTCCTGTATGGTTATTGGAAATGGCAGGGTTGACTGGAAAGGAACAAATTAAATTGCTCGATGAGAGTGTTCGCTCTTACGATCGTCTTTTTGTACCAGTCGATCTTACCGTGCAGGAGGAATTTCTTCATCCTTTTGAGAGACGGATAGCCGATGCGTTTTCCAAAGGCTACCAGGGAGTGTCGCAACTTTCTGAAAGAGATCTGTTTCTATGGATAGGGAAAATGATGTATGGCTTTCTTTACATCGAAATGCAGGGAGCAATCCGGCTCAAACAGCTGAGTGCAGACGGGCTGAACATGTCTCAGGGATTGATGCATAAATTTGGGAATCTCCATACCATGTTGCAGGGGCTTCAAAGAGAAGTGGTGTTTGAAGACTTTTGTCCTTGGTCGATCGTGGTGGTGCCTTTGCAGGATGAACAAACAGATTTTAGTTTCCGAGATGAAATTAATACCCTAACCTTTAGCCTAAAATTTAAAAACTTTGGAATAGTGGCTTGTCTACAAGATAATGGAACGAACAAAAGTTATCATCAGGATTTCCTGCAATCCCTGCAGGGAATGACCCTTTCCGGACAGCAATATGAAGAATTGGCCGCACGTTTTTATTACTCGGCCTATTTATTTAACCGTTTACCTCAATACACAGTGATGGACGTGGAGGAGGTCATTTATATTGACGCCATGCCCTTAAGGGGTTCGCAACAAAAAAGCCTGTTTGACCCCTGGACCCATAAAACCTACGCGCAGGTGCTGGCCGAATTTTGGAAACCATGGGGACTTACACTGTTTGAAATCATAAAAGACCCCTTGAATCCGCTTAGTTTCTTTCAGGAAGCACACTTACCCGCCAATTCCTAAGGCGCGTAAAAAATGGGGGATAATACCCGGTACCAGTAGAACGGTAATGATCATGCCTGCCAATGCTCCGAAAAGGTGCGCATCATGATTAATATTATCCCGCGACTGTTTAGACATAAAATAACAGTAAACCAGATAAATGACCCCAAAAATGATCGCGTAAATATCGAAAGGAAACGGGAAAATCCGAAGAGAAGAAAAAGGATAATGAAGGATATAGCTGAATAACACGCCACTAATGGCTCCTGATGCACCAAGACTATGGTACCAAAAGTGCTCCTTATGTTTTAATACGGAAGGAATATCTGCAAGGGCCATGCTCAGGAAGTAAAGCAAGGCAAACTGCCAATGACCTATGAGCATTTCCAATCGGAAAGCAAAGGCGTAAAAGGTAAATAAATTAAAAAAGAGATGCATCCAATCCGCATGAATCAATCCGCTGGTAATGAAAGTAAAATACTTTCTCCCTTTGGCAATGGAATAAGGGTGTAACATAAAACGCCCGTATAGAGAGTTGTCGTTAAATGCATACAGACTGGTTGCGATGGTGAAAATGAAAATAATAGAAGCTACTGGAGCCTGGTAAAGGAATTGCATCATAATTATTTCAGGGATTGATTATGCTCCAATCGCCCAATAGGATAGCGCATAAAGGTGGGTTCGTAATAGGAAGAGTTTTTGTAAATGAAGTTGAGCTGTAAGTTGGCGTTTTTAGCCATCTCTGGATTTTTTTGTTTTTCATTCTCAAGCTTGTCCCTTAAATCGGGATTGTTTTTTAGTAACTCGGCTGCGGTGTCTTCAAAGACATAACTCGAAAAATGCTCTTTCTGTCCCAATACTGAATCAAAGAAGTTCCAGTTAAAAAAAGAATCAACCGCTTGTGGTTCCAAGGTTTCTATAATGTACCGGTTTTTGGGCTGGTTAACATAAATCACGTAATCTCCTTTGGAAAAGCGGATTCGTTGTTTTGTAGGTTGCAACTGCACATCCGAATGGAGATAATGCCCCTCATAAGGTCGCGCAGAGGTCTTGTAATCACCGATATAGTACATGGTAACCGCTATCTCCTGCTCCTCATTTAAACGGCTCATTTGGACACCATTGAGTTTTAACAGGTCGATTACTTCACTCCATGCCTGGGGAATCAGGTAAGCTACGGGCTTTTGAATTTGAGTAACCGGTTCAAAATGATCATACCAACGAATGGTTTTTGTGTAAGGCTCATTTCTGTCATAATAAAGTCGCTGGAGGCCGCTTACTTCGCTGGGCTTGTATTTTGCCGGATATCCTTTAAAAGAGAGGCTGTCAGTGTGCTCGCGATTGAGTTTCCAGCTCAAGGGAAAGGATGTCTGACTCGCAGTAAAGGCGTCTGCCTGTTTTTTATTTTCTCCAATGAGTTGATGATCCCGGTTAACGATGAAAACGTAAGTTTCAAGGAGTTTGTAAGTGGAAGAAACACGTAGATCATAGGGTTTTAACATATGCGTTTCGGGCATAAAGCCAATGACATTATGTAAAGCGGCATAACCGGTAGAATAACGCGGACTTTCCATAAACCCACTAATTCCCGAAAGGGGGGTATCCCCCGCAGCATTCACATAGGGAATAAGCTCGAAGCCCTTTTCTTCCATGTGGCTATATAAATCGGGCAACATGTTTTTGGTGAGGTACGTAGATAAAATGGGGTTCAACTTGTCCTTCTGCGTTGGAATCAAAGTCATGGTGTATTGATAATCGGCTCCGTTACTTGTATGCGTGTCTACAAAAATTTCCGGTTGCCAGGTCTGAAAGATCAGCTGAAAGCTCCGGGAATTCTTGGAATCCGATTTGATAAAGTCACGGTTCAGGTCATAATTTCTGGCGTTTCCACGAAAACCATAACTTTCAGGCCCGTTCTGATTGGCTCTGGTAGTGCCTCTATTCAGACTTCCGTCCACATTGTATACAGGAATGATGCAAAGAACTACGTGTTCCGGCAGTTTTCCTGACTTTAACAGATCTCTAGCCAGCATCATACTGGCATCAATGCCCTCTGGCTCACCGGGGTGGATCCCATTATTGATTAATAATACACGTTTATTTTTTTTACGGATAGATTCAGGAGAGAAATCCTTGTCTTTTGAAAGCACAAAAAGATGCAGGGGCTGTCCGCTGTCAGTTAAACCATAGGTTAGCAGTCGGGATTGAGGGTGAGCTTTGGCCAGAATCTCGTAATAGTGAATAACCTCTTCGTACGTGGCCGTCTGTTTCTGCCCGCTTTTCTCAAATGGAGTAAGCTGTGCGAAAAGAGGAAAATACATTCCGAGCAAAAAGAAGAAGGAAGCTAGCTTTTTCATAAAGGATTAAATAAACAGCTAATTTAAATTTTATTATGAAAAAAGAAATAATTAACGTCTTCTTGTGAGGCCAAGGGTGCCGAATTTATACTTTAGACCCACAGACAGGAAACTGTACATATCATTAAAGTTACTGTAAGGGTTCAAATCGCCGTCCATACTATCTTCTAAAGAAATGGTTGTCTGAATATTCGCGTTGATAATTAAACGACTCAGCCCCCAGCGATTTTTTAGATAAAAATTTATTCCACCATTTATAGGAAAAACCACATCCCTGTTAATCCTTCTTTCGCGCTCTTCTCCAATATAGACATTGTTCCGGATAATCCCTACGCCCGTGCCTACATAGGCCCCGCTAATCAGGTTGACAAGAAAATTTTTCCGGGCATAATCATCGAAAAATTCTCCCGCATGTATACGCGCATTGAAAGTGCCCGTGAGGTATTTGTTTTCAAACTTAAAGGAACCCCCTCCTCCTGCCAGACGACCATTCTGACTCTCAATACCAAATGTTAGGTAAGGCGTAAAATAAAAATCCGCCGAAATGTAGGCAGAAGTGCCTATTTCTGTTTCCTTGGTATCTGCAAAAGTAATGGTAGGCCCAAAACCACCGCCTATACTGTACTTGTGAAAATTGGTTTGGCCGTACAGCAAATGTGTAAAAGAGAAAATGCAGAAAACGAGGCCTACAATACTGATCAGTGTGTTTTTTCTACAAATCATGGGATAAGATGAATTGTGTGTCGGGTCAAAATTAAAAATCTTTGTTGTATTATTTTGTATTACTTTTGGAATTATGTACTCCTATCAAAATAGAACCCCCCAATTGGCCGAACGATTTGTCAGGTATGCCGTTATAGACACACAGTCTGATTCATCCTCAACAACAGTGCCATCAACTTTAAAGCAATTGGATTTAGCGAAGGTTTTGGTGTCCGAATTGTCTGGGATGGGACTTTTAGAGGTAGAACTGGATTCCTTTGGATATGTGTATGCCACTATTCCTGCCACCAGCGACCGGAAAGTGCCAGTGTTGTGTTTTTGTTCGCATATGGATACTTCGCCAGATTGTTCAGGAGCCGGAGTGAAACCAATCATTCACCGCAACTATCAAGGCCAGGATTTGGTATTGCCGGACGATCTTCAAGTGTGTATCAGGGAAGAGAAGCATCCGGATTTGAAAAAACAACATGGAAACGACATTCTTACCGCAAGCGGAAAAACCCTGTTAGGCGCAGATAACAAGGCAGGAATAGCGGCCATTATGGAGGCAGCCCAATTCTTAATGGCACATCCGGAAATAAAGCATGGGAAAATCCGAATTCTTTTCACCCCGGATGAGGAAATAGGGAGAGGTGTGGATCATGTCGATATGGAAAAGTTGTCGGCCGACTTTGGCTATACGGTAGATGGGGAAACCTTAGGCTCTATCGAAGACGAAACCTTTTCCGCAGATGCACTTCACCTAACCATTCAAGGGGTAAGTGCACATCCCGGTTTTGCAAAAGGGAAAATGGAAAGTGCGATTAAAATTCTTTCAGAAATTATTGCGGCCTTGCCTGCCCACCGACTTAGCCCTGAAAGCACTTCTGGAAAAGAGGGTTTTGTGCATCCCGTTCGGATGGAGGGGACTGTCGAGGAGGCCAGGGTAGAGATGATTGTCAGGGATTTCGATGATTCTAAATTAACTGCCCATGCTCAGGAGGTGGAGACAATTGCAAGAGAGGTATTGAAAGGATACCCAAATGCAAGTTACTCCCTGGAGGTTACCGAGCAATATAGAAACATGAAAAAAGTGCTGGATAAGTTCCCCCAGGTAACCGAAATCGCAATAAAGGCCATAGAAATGGCAGGGGTGAATCCAATCAGGCGCAGCATCCGTGGCGGAACAGATGGTTCCCGGTTGTCTTTTAAAGGATTGCCTTGCCCTAATATCTTTGCTGGAGAACACGCCTTCCATAGTAAAGAAGAGTGGGTTTCTTTGCAGGATATGGAAAAAGCGGTTCAAACAATTATTAATATCGCTGTTCTGTGGGAAGATCAGGCCTCATCGAGGGATTAACTGCGCTAGGTATTGATCATAACCGTCTTCATGGATAATTCGGCAATTCCATCCCGAGGTTTCGGCGTATTGTTTTAAACTTTGGGGATCAATATACAGCCAGTCGAACCAGTGACCTTTCCGTTTTTTGTATTCATAGCAAAAGCTCACCTCTCCAAAATAATGATCCTGTGGGAACATCGTTCCTTCATATAGATAGGAAATGTCCGAACTGTCAAAAATGAGCTGACCACCTGGACGAAGCCATTTTCGAGCAACCCTCAGAAAGTTGAGAAAGCCAGGAAGGGTTCCCGTCAGACCAATGCCATTCATGAGAAGTAAAAGGGTGTCATACGTATGGATTTCGTCAAAAATATTTCTAACGAAGGCTTTCTCGATCCCCCGGGCTTTCATAATTTCAACGGCGGAAGTACACACATCTATGGCCGTTACATCTATTCCTTTTTGTTGAAGAGGAAGACTATGCGCCCCTACTCCTGCTCCAATATCTAACACACTGCCTTTACACAGGGAAAGGGCCTGCTGCTCCAGCTCGGATAGGTCGCTAGGTTCACGGAAAAAGACGGCCACAGGCATTTCTTCGGGATCCCCATAGGAGTTGTGTAGCCATAATTCGTGAAAAGGTTTCCCCTGGTAATGATCTTCTAATGCTTGTCCGAAAATATCCATGATCAAAGATAGCTTTCTCGGCTAACTTTGAAGGAAACCGCGCCACTTCTTTCCTTATTTTTATTCGAAAGAAGTGAAGTGAGTGCTGGTCTTCTTGTTTAAGCTGAGTAAGAAAATAACAAACACCCCCTGCTGCTTAACCAAACAGGTGTTTTGGCGGTGACGAGAAGCGCCCAGGATACTTCGAACAACATTTACAGCGATGTCGAAGTTGCATGTCGTGACCTGTTGCGCCGTAGGTGCAATGTACTGTTGAATCTCCTTTGGAAATTAACCCACATTTCAGGTAAGGTTAATGGGAAGCCCAAAGGTTAAACAGGTGCTCAACTCATTGGGCTCAGTCCACATCAAAATCAACCAAAAAGCGGCTGGATTTTAAAGTCAATAAATACATTTCTCACCCTATCTACCTATCGCTAAGGTCATAATCGATGGAAAAGACACCCTCCTTTCTGAAAAAGGAATGTTTAGCTTTTAATCTGGGCCACGCGTTGCTGCAGCTTCTCGCTGGCATTATTCAGTGCATCCTTCGATTGGTCAAGTAAACGGCAGAACCAATCATTCATTCTGGATTTTAGCTCATTGTCATTTCCCGCACTTAATACAAGGGCAATACCGGCTCCGAGGGCAGCTCCTGCCAATACGCCAGTGAGGATTTTTGTTTGTTTTGTCATAGGTAAAGTTTTAATCATTTAACAGCCGTAATGATAAATTGTTTACATCTTTTTAGTAATTATGCCTACTTAAATATGACTACAATGAAAAGAGCGTACTTTGTTGATTTGGATAATACCATCTATTTTACCGCTCCTTATGTGGATGTTCTGATGAAACCCTTGTTCGATCTGCTGGAAGACGAAGGCCTTGGAGTTGATGGTCCAAAGTTTGAGGAGGCAAAGAAGGAAATGATGAGGAAGCCGTTTCAGAAAGTAGCCGAAACGTTTGGTTTTCCTCAGGAAATGATAAAAAAAGGAATTCACTTTTTGCAGCATTACGAGGTGCAATCGCCGTTGAAAGTTCATGAGGAATATCGGTACATTCAGGCATTGCCGGGAGATAAGTTCATCGTAACGGCGGGCTTTGAACGGATGCAACGAAGCAAATTGCCATTGCTTGGCATTGAGTCGGATATCAAGGAACTGTATGTGGTGGATTTAACCCGTAAAAAGGAAACCAAGAAAGATGGGTTTCTTTACCTTTTAGAAAAATATAAGCTTGATCCGAAAGAGGTGTTGGTCATTGGGGATGATGAAACGTCTGAAATTCACTATGGAAATGAGTTGGGTCTGGATACTTTTTTGTATGATCCTGAAAAGCGAATAGCTCAGTCGAAGGCGACCTATCACAGCATTACCCTTCAGATGCTCGAAACGATTCGGTGAAGCCCTCTTAAAAAGTGGATCAAACCTCCATGCGCATTTTGTGTCTGGAGAGAGGGATTCATGGGACTCCCAAAGCCACTGAGCGGGTTATCACATTGCTTTTAGAAGGATAGAGGACATTTTTTGGAAAGTGATTGCCTCTGACAAATTTTGGAGCGGTGAATCGGCGCTTTCTCATTCGGGTTTCTGGTTAAGTGTTTCGGGCCATTCCGGGGGGAGATAAAAATGGATAGAAAGGACGAATTTATTTTTTAGCAACCTTTTGACAATTAAATAATTCTATCTATCTTTGCAGTCCCTAAAAAACTGGGATAATAATATTTTTTAACTAATTAAATAAAAGCAAGTGAATACGTTAAGTTACAAAACTGTCTCTGCCAATGCTAAAACTGTGAATAAACAGTGGGTTGTTATTGATGCGCAAGGAGAGATTTTGGGGCGCTTGTCTTCTAAGATCGCAATGATCATCAGAGGAAAACACAAGCCAGAGTTTACCCCAAACGTAGACTGCGGAGATAACGTGATTGTTATCAATGCGGACAAGGTAAGATTAACCGGAAACAAATTTAGTGAGAAAGAGTACATTTCTTACACAGGGTATCCGGGAGGTCAGCGGTTTATTTCTCCAAAAGAATTAATGGCGAAGCATCCAACACGTGTAATTGAGAAAGCAGTTCGCGGGATGTTACCTAAAAATCGTTTAGGCAAAAAGTTATACACTAATCTTTTTGTGTATGCCGGATCTTCACATCCGCATGCGGCGCAGTCACCTAAAACCATTAAACTTTAATTAAAGGAGAAAAGAAATGTCAGTTACAAATACTTCAGGAAGAAGAAAAACTGCAGTTGCTCGTATTTATCTTAAAGAAGGCAACGGCACCATTACCGTAAACGGTAAAGATCATAAAGTATATTTCCCTACCTTACCTTTGCAATACATTGTAAACCAGTCATTCGAAGTAGCAGAATTGGTTGGTAAGTTTGATGTGGATGTAAATGTTGTAGGTGGTGGAGTGAAAGGTCAAGCAGAAGCAGTTCGTTTAGCGATTGCTAAAGCCATTGTTGAATTAGATGCTGAGAAAAAATCAGCACTTCGTGCAAAAGGGTTAATGACCCGTGACATGCGTATGGTTGAGCGTAAGAAACCAGGACGTAAAAAAGCACGTAAGAAATTCCAATTCAGTAAACGTTAATCTTATAGGAGACAAATTACAATGGCAAGAACTACATATCAAGACTTATTGGATGCAGGTGTACACTTTGGACACCTTACCCGCAAATGGAATCCAAAAATGGCTCCCTATATTTTTATGGAGCGTAATGGGATTCACATTATCGATTTAAATAAAACATTAACGAAAACTGAAGAAGCTGCTGCTGCGATTAAACAAATCGTAAAGTCAGGTCGTAAAATTTTGTTTGTAGCGACCAAAAAGCAGGCGAAAGAGATCGTTGCTGAACAAGCAAAGAAAGTAAACATGCCTTTCGTTACCGAGCGTTGGTTAGGAGGGATGTTAACGAACTTTGCAACTGTTCGTAAATCGATTAAGAAAATGGTCACCATCGATAAAATGACAAAAGATGGTACTTATTCGATCCTTTCTAAAAAGGAGCGTTTAATGATCCAACGTGAACGTATCAAGTTAGAAAACCTTTTAGGAGGAATTGCTGATTTGAACCGCCTACCTGCCGCGATTTTCTTAATTGACGTGAAGAAAGAGCACATTGCAGTAGCCGAAGCGATGAAGTTAAACATCCCGACTTTTGCAATGGTAGATACCAACTCTGATCCTTCAAATATTGATTTCCCGATCCCGGCAAATGATGACGCTACTAAATCAATTTTATTGATTACTGACGTGATTATTAAAGCAATCGAAGAAGGATTGGAAGAGCGTAAGCGTGAGAAAGATGACGAAGCAGAGAAAGAAGCGGTTGCTGCAAAAGCTGCAGCTGACGCTCCTGAAGCTTCAAAAAGAGCGCCTAAAAAAGAAGCTGTTGAAGAAGCTGCTTCATCAGAAGATCAGACAGAAGCTTAATATTCAATTCCCGAAAGGGAATTTAACTAAATAACATTGATCACTTACTCTACAAGCCCCCTTTAGGGGGTTTGGGGGTTAAAAACAACTATAAAAGATGTCTACAGTACAAATTTCTGCGGCAGATGTAAACAAATTACGTCAACAAACAGGTGCCGGCATGATGGATTGCAAAAAAGCATTAATCGAATCAAATGGTGATTTCGAAGCTGCGGTTGATTACTTGCGTAAAAAGGGAGCTAAAGTAGCTGCTTCTCGTCAGGATAGAGACAGCAATGAAGGTGTAGTAATCGCTAAAGCAACCGCCGACGGTAAACGTGGTGTCATCGTTGAATTGAACTGCGAAACAGATTTCGTAGCTAAAAATGCAGACTTTGTGGCATTAGGTCAAAAATTTGCAGATTTAGCAATTGAGAAAAACCCAGCCTCTCTCGCAGACTTGTTAGCTCTTGAGCTTGATGGTCAGAAAGTAGAAGAGGTTATTGTGGAAAATACCGGTAAAATCGGAGAGAAAATCGGCATTTCTAAATATGAAGTGGTAGATGGAGAAAAGGTAGTCGCTTACATCCACGGAAATTATCGTTTAGGTGTATTGGTTGCTCTTAATCAGGATGCAGCTGGTGCAGAAGAAGCAGGAAAAGACGTGGCCATGCAAATTGCGGCAATGAATCCTGTTGCCCTTGATAAAGCAGATGTCGACGCTTCTACAATTGAACGTGAGTTGGAAATCGCGAAAGAGCAAATCCGCGCAGAAGGAAAACCAGAAGAAATGGTAGAGAAAATTGCTGCTGGAAAATTGAATAAGTTCTATAAAGACAACACACTTTTAAATCAGGAGTTTGTAAAGGATTCGTCTAAAGATGTGCGTAAGTTTTTGGATGAGACTGCAAAAGGTCTTACCGTTACATCTTTCAAACGTGTCCAGTTGGGAGCATAATCGCATCTTATAAATCATAGAGAAAGGGCTATTCCATTGGAATGGCCCTTTTTGTTTGGGGCCTCATTCGGATAAATTCGTCCCTTTTAAAGAGAACGCTTAACTTTATATGAAAGTTTAAAACTGTTTTATGGAAACATTCCCAAATGGTGACGTGTTTACAGGCCGAAAATGGCTTCATCAGCAAACATTGAATGTGGAGGGAAGCCGGTTTGCCGAATCGTTCATTTCGAATGACAGGTTAGCGAGCTCCCGGATGATCTTTCCAGGATTAGTGGATTTACAGGTCTATGGTGCCGCAGGACATCTTTTTTCTGCAAATCCGAGCCGGCATTCGCTGATTGCCATCGAGGACGCTTTGTTGGAGGAAGGGACCACCGGATTTTTAATTTGTGTGGCGACCAATACCCTAGAGGTCATGCAACAAAGCATAGAAGTGGTGAGAGCACATTTTCCGGAATCCCGAAACTGTCTGGGCATTCATCTGGAAGGTCCTTATATCCATTCCGCACGTCGCGGGGCGCATGTAGAAAGATGTATCCGAAAGGCGACACTGGAAGAAGTTAAACGTTTGGTAGAGCTGGGAGACGGCTGTATTAAAATGATGACCCTGGCCCCCGAATTGCAGGACGAAGAGGTGCTCCGGTTTTTGCAAGATCATCAGGTGACTTTGTCAATAGGACACAGCAATGCGACATTTGAGGAAGCAGAGAAAGCATTTAGCCAGGGAATTTATGCAGTAACACACCTTTTTAATGCCATGCCTCCCTTGCATCACCGTGACCCTGGTCTGCTCACCGCTGTTTTCAATCATCCGGAAGTAAAAGCAAGCATTATAGCAGATGGCCACCATGTCGATTATGAGGTATTGAAAATGGCGGCTAAATGGATGGAAGGTCGTCTTTTTCTAATTACAGATGCAGTTACCGATTGCCAGCAGGGGCCTTATAGGCATCAACGGAAGGAGGGAAGATTTGTGATGCCCGATGGCACTTTATCGGGATCGGCACTTTCCATGTGGCAGGCTGTAAAGAATGTGGTAAATTATGCGGGAGTATCTCTGGAAAAAGCGGTGCAGATGGCCAGCCTTTTGCCCGCTGAAGTGATTGAAGCGACGAAAGGCATTGGGCAGATCGTTACCGGTGGAGAAGCAAACTTCATCGTAGTCGATCATGAATTGAACCTTCGAAAAGTCTATTTTAGGGGAGAAGAAATTAAAACAGATAATGAGGCTTCATTTTAAAAAAACTTAATAATTTTGTCCTCCATGAAATATAAACGGATTTTACTCAAATTGAGCGGGGAGTCCTTAATGGGCGACAAACAATATGGGATTGATAATGAGCGTGTTATTCAGTACGCTCAGGACATTAAAGCAGTGCATGATAAAGGGCTGGAAATTGCAATTGTGATCGGAGGAGGGAACATTTTCAGAGGTTTAAGTGCCGAAAAATCCGGGATGGATCGCGCCCAGGCAGATTATATGGGCATGTTGGCCACGGTGATTAATAGCATGGCCTTGCAGGATGCGCTTGAAAAAGTGGGGATTAAAACCCGTTTATTAACCGCGATTAAAATGGAGCAGATCTGTGAACCGTTTATTCGCAGAAGAGCGGTAAGACACTTGGAAAAGGGACGAGTAGTGATCTTTGGCGCAGGAACCGGAAATCCGTATTTTACCACCGATTCTGCAGCGGCACTGAGAGCCATTGAAATCAAAGCGGATGTGGTATTGAAAGGAACCAGGGTGGATGGAATATATACCGCCGACCCGGAAAAGGATCCTACAGCCACCAAATATAAGGAAATCACGTTTAAAGAAGTGTATGATAAAGGGCTGAATGTGATGGATATGACCGCCTTTACACTTTGCGAAGAAAATGAGCTTCCTATCATTGTATTCGATATGAATAAAAAAGGCAATTTCATGAAAATTGCTGACGGAGATGACATCGGAACCCTGGTGCGGTAAACGTACCGATCAATGATGTTATTTCGATCCTTTTAATTGATTATAAGTTACATCGCCTTTGTGCGATAAAGAATCAGCCACATAAGCAATCCGGCTGTCTTTAAAGAAATAAATAGCTTATATTTGTATAAATTTAGATGTTATGAACGAGCTCATTAAGAAACAATTAACAGACGCCCAACAAACCATGGAAAAGGCCATTAGCCATTGCGAATCAGAATTAACTAAAATTCGTGCAGGGAAGGCTTCTCCGGGGATGTTGGACGGTATATTCGTGGATTATTATGGGTCACCAACGCCGTTATCGCAAGTTGCAAGTATCAATACCCCCGATGCGAGGACACTGATTGTCCAGCCTTGGGAAAAAAACATGTTAGTTCCTATTGAGCGGGCCATTATGGAGGCAAATATTGGGATCAACCCTCAAAATGATGGGGTAGTGATCCGATTACTGGTTCCCCCTTTAACGGAAGAACGGAGAAAAGAATTGGTGAAAAAAGTAAAAGAAGAAGCTGAACGCGGTCGTGTGGCCGTGCGTAATATCCGGAAAGACGCGAATGAAAAAATTAAACGTCTAAAAGGGGATGGAGTTTCGGACGATGAAATAAAGACAGGTGAAGCCGAAGTGCAAAAGATTACGGACCTTCATATCGTTAAAGTAGATAAATACGCCGAATTAAAAGAAAAGGACATTATGACCATCTAAACTTTATCGGATAAATGTAATTTATAAGGGAATGTGGCATGGCTTCATTCCCTTTTTTTATTTTTGCAGCCCAAATCTCATCGCATGAAATTATTATTGCAATACCTGAAAGCCCATCGGGGACTGGTCGTATTCGCATTGTTTCTGGCAGCCATTAATATTGGCTTTTCGTTGCTGGATCCATACATTACAGGAAGAATCGTTGATAACTTTATTGAAAAGAAAGACGTATTAGAGCGCAGTCAGTTTGTCTGGGGAGTCTTGGGCCTTGTTGGCCTTGCTGTAGGAGCAGCCATGGTATCACGGATCGCTAAAAACTTCCAGGATTATTTTACGAATATCATCGTTCAGAAAGTCGGCGCACAAATGTACGCCGATGGATTGAAACATGCTTTGGAATTGCCCTATCAGGTTTTTGAAGATCAGCGAAGTGGTGAAACCCTGGGGATTTTACAAAAAGTAAGGACCGATAGTGAGAAGTTCATTACTTCTTTTATCAGTATTCTGTTCGTGAGTTTTATCGGGATGATTTTTGTGATTGTGTATTCTCTTTCTGTGAGCTATAAGGTCACGTTAATCTATGTGGCCTCTATCCCGGTGATTAGTTTTATTAGCTGGTTTTTAAGCCGAAAAATTAAGACCATTCAACGAAAAATTATTGGAGAGACGACCGCACTTGCTGGCTCTACAACCGAATCACTCCGGAATATTGAATTGGTGAAGAGTTTGGGCCTTTCCGGACAGGAGATCCAACGCCTTAACAGGACTACCTATAAAATTTTGGGACTGGAGCTTAGGAAGGTAAAATATGTGAGAAGTATGAGCTTTGTGCAGGGGACAACGGTTAACTTGGTAAGAAGCATCATGGTGGTTGTGTTATTGATCCTTATTTTTGATAACACCATTTCAGCGGGTCAGTACTTTTCGTTTCTTTTCTACTCTTTCTTCCTTTTTGGACCTTTGCAGGAGCTCGGCAATGTCATACTTGCATGGAGAGAAGCAGAAGTTTCATTAGGGAATTTTAAAAGAATATTAAGTACTCCTACCGAACGTAAACCGGAAAATCCTGAGCAGCTTTCTCGGCTGGAAACACTGTCTTTTAAAGATGTGTCTTTTAAACATCTCACAGGAAGAAGCAACGCGCTCAGCCATATTTTCTTTGATGTGCGTAAAGGAGAAACGGTCGCCTTTGTAGGGCCTTCAGGCTCAGGAAAGACCACGTTAGTCAAACTATTGGTTGGATTGTATCAGCCAGTTGAGGGGCAAATCAATTACAATCAACTTCCTTCTTCTTCACTAGACCTTGAGGAGCTGAGAGAGCGGATTGGTTTTGTGACACAGGATACGCAATTGTTTTCCGGAACTATTCGGGAGAATCTACTTTTCGTAAACCCGGCAGCGAGCGATGAGGGTTGTATCCGTGTTTTAAAACAGGCGGCTTGTCACAGCTTGCTGGAGCGTGCAGGAAATGGATTGGATTCGGTAATCGGAGAAGGGGGAGTAAAGGTCTCAGGTGGAGAAAAACAACGTTTATCCATTGCCCGCGCATTGTTAAGAAATCCGGAAATCCTGGTCTTTGACGAAGCGACCTCCTCGCTAGATTCGCTTACAGAAGAAGAAATTACTAAAACTATCCGGCAGGTGTCGTCCCATACAAATCACATGACCATTCTTATTGCTCACCGTCTTTCTACGATCCGTCATGCAGACCGTATTTATGTATTGGAAAGAGGCTCCATCATCGAACAGGGAAAGCATGAAGAACTCCTCGACGAAAAAGGATTGTATTATGCGATGTGGCGCCAGCAGGCGGGAGAGAGAAATTCTTCTGCTCAAGGAACACTTTGAAGCCAGACTTCCATTTTACCTTTCCCACGGTTTGCCCAAGCATAGTAAGGAATGGCTTTTAGATCAGGAAGCTGCTTTGAAGGATCTTTTAAAAGAAGGGCGTATGACTCAGGACCATTCGTCGTCTTCTTTTCGGAAACGATAATGGTTTTCTCTGAAAGAAGCCATCGGGAAAGCTCTGGCTGATCAATTTCTTCTATACAATACACAAAGGGGCCTTTTTGAATAGCCAGTCTATTTTCATTTGCAGCTACCGAAGGGTGAGACCGTAAAAGCTGGGCTTCCATTGGAAAGGTGAGCTCAACCTGGTCATTTTCTTTCCATATCCGTTTCACCAGGATGTAACCATCTTGGAGTTCATAAGGAACAGGTTGATGATTTACTTTCAAAACAGGGCTGAAGGTTTGAAAACGAATGTTCTCATAGAGGCTTCCGGAGGTCTTTGCTCCCGCCGCCCAACCGGGAAGACGTAAAGCAAGTTGGAAAGAAGCGGGCCTCGAAGGATGAATGTTGAGGTGGACCTTTCCTGATTCCAGGTACTGGTCTGATTGATGGATTTGCACCGTGTTTTCACCCAGCTCAAGGGAGGCTTTACTTCCAATATATAAATTGACATATAGTCTATCTTTGGTATGTGCATATATGTAATTTCCTACAGAAGCGATAAGTCGGGCAATATTGGAAGGACAGCAAGCGGTTCCGAACCATTCTTTGCGTGTTGCTCCCTGACTTGCCAGCGGGTTAGGATAAAAGAAGTGTCTTCCTTCCTGTGAAATACCGGATAGGCAGCCATTGTATAGACTTCTTTCTAACACATCGTAGTACTTGGATTTTCCACTGAGCTCAAACATGCGGCTATTCCAGAATACCATTCCTACAGAAGCACAGGTTTCTCCATAAGCCTGCTCATTGGGGAGGTCATAGGGGGTCGTAAACCCTTCGTTACGATTGGATGAGCCAATCGCCCCGGTCACATACATATTTCGGTGAACCACATCTTCCCATACATTTTCCATTGCCTGTACATAGGCTGGTCGGGGGAGGAGGGCGGCAACATCTGCGGCTCCACTATAATAATACATCGCTCTTACCGCGTGCCCGGTAATTTTGGAGGTTCCTTCCAAAGGGAGTTCATCCTGGGCATATGCTTTGCCCATATGAGGATTGTCCCAGATGGCACCTTTTCCATGACCGTGCCCACGCTCTTTTAAAAACCAGTCTGCCAGACTTAGGTAAGCCTTTTTTTCAGTCTCTTTGTAAAGTTTTACTAAGGCCAGCTCCAGACCCTGATGACCAACCACCCAGTGCTTTCTGCCGGGGCCAAACTCAGAAAGAAGGTGATCCGCGGCTTTGATGGCGATGTCCATTAATTTTCGTTTGCCAGTTGCATGATAATAAGCAATTCCGGCCTCAATCAGGTGGCCAATGCAGTAATCTTCATGCTTTTCCATATCTGTCCACCGGTTTTCCAGGCCCTTCAGGGAATAGTAGGTGTTAAGGTAACCATCCTTTTCCTGGGCAGAACCAATTTTATCGATCCATTCATCTGTTTTGTTCTCCAATTGTTCATCTGGCCGGTTTTTTAAAGAATAAGCTATGGCTTCAATGGCTTTGTAGACATCTGAATCATCGTAATAGATCCCTTCATGCCCCTTCGAATCTTTTAACCGTCCGGACACACGTTCAAAATTCCGGATTCGTCCTGTCCGTTCTTCTGTATAACTGACACAAGCCCATAAGGTTTCCCTGGCAACTTTTTCCTGTTGCCTATTCCAGAAGGTATCTGCTATCTGTACATTGGAAAAATTGACGGATTTAATGAGTTGGGGCAATGACCGTTCCTGGGCATGAGCCAGCCCGCTGGTCAGGAGAAGCAAACTGAGTGCTTGTTGTATCAGTTTCATACGTAAGAAAACCTTGGTTAATGGAAAGGAAATCTACGGAAAAACCCTAGGAAACACAAACCGAAAGGATAAAAAAGGGGGCGGAAGCTGAGCACGCTCAAATACAAAAGCGGTGAAAGCAGCTAAAGAAGATTAAATCCAGGCATGATAGTAATCACGAAAGGCCTGTCTAAAATCCGGAGCATTCAGTAAGGCAGCTGATAGGGCTACCCCTTTTATTCCACTTTCAGATAAAGGTCTGAGGTCTTCAAAATCAACACCCCCAACGGCAATGAGGGGCAATCCTTCCGGGGCCTCCTGGATTTGTTGTACGGCAAGGCGATAATTATCTAAAGAGATGAATGGGTAGTTATTCGGTTTTGTAGCACTTTTTTTAAAAGGACCGAAGCCGGCATAGTCGGCACCTTCCTGCTGTAATCTTGACAAAGTAGTCAGGTTGTTTGCCGATCCGCCCAAAATATATGAATCGCCTAACAGCTCACGAATTGAAGATAGGTCTGCCGACATGTCCTCTATATGGAATCCCTGAATGTCTGCCTCATCTCGTAAATGAAGATGATCAGTAACGATTAATGTGGCGCCCCAGTCATCACAAATGGAAGAGATAAGCTCCAGGTCTGCGATGAGCTCTTGATCAGTCTTGGTGAAGCAGCGGTACTGAATCCATTTTGCGCCCGACTCGCAAGCCATCTGGGCTTGTTCAATGTGGCTATAACGGGGGGAAGAGTGCGTAATATAGTGAAATGGGGAAATGTGTTTTTTCATAATCAGCAGTAAATAAAAATGATTGATGAAGGTTCCGGAAGAAGGCCATTCCGGAACTTTCATCAGCGAAGTTAAAACTTCATATTCAGACTAAGCATAAAATTAGTTCCCGCCTGAGGAAAGTAAAAGTTTTCAGTGGTGATGGAACCTTCATAACCATAGCTATACGTATACCCATTACTTTCATATTTCTTATTAAAAAGATTGTTAATCAATAATCCAAGATTAACATTTTTTACTGCCGCTAATTTAAGGTCATAACCCATTCGCAGATGGTTGACCCAATACGCATCCAATTGCCGGCTTTCATTTTGGGTGTTGTCCATAAATTGCCTGCTCACATATTTGGTTTGGAGAGCGAATGCAAGAGATTTAACGGGCTTATACACCAGTTCCGCTGCAAGAATGCTTCGAGGAGAGAAAGAAATGTCTGTGGATTGATACAATGTCTCGATATTTTGTTCTGTGGCATAATCCATTGTATAGTCTGTATAATTCCGGATTTTGTTCCGACTGAGAGCAGCATTGGCATTGATTGCCAACTTTGAATGAATGGCATAGGAAGCATCCAGCTCAATTCCCAGACGGGAACTTTGATCTACATTCTGACGATAAGCATCCGAGTATTCATTGATCTCCCCGGTAAAGATCAATTGATCTTTGTAAAACATGCCATACACATTTGCACCTAATTGAAACTGAGCGTTCCTAAAACGATAACCTGCCTCTACATTGTGTAAGCGTTCAGATTTGGGATCTGGTAAATCTGCTTTTAAATTGGTAAAATCATCCCGATTGGGTTCCTTATTGGCAATGCTGAAAGAAGCATATACATTACTTTGGGAGTTCAATAACCATGTCGCACCTAATTTAGGGTTAAAGAAATGGTACTGATTATCAAATGAGAGCGCTTCCCTGTTTTTATTCAATCCGGAAATGGTATAATGGACTCTACGGTATTGAAGATCGAGGAAGAGATTGAGTTTATCGGAAGGTTGGAAATTGACCTTTCCAAAGGAATTAAAATCATTTTTATTTCCTTTTCCATCGAAGTAATGATCGTAAATGTTGCTGGAGGGCGCATAGCGAGCCCAAATAACTTCTCCAAAATGAAGACCTTTGTATTCATTATATGCTCCTCCCAGAGCAAGGCGCCACTGTGGGCCGGGGGTATATTCAAAATGGTACGTAAAGCCGTAGAAATCGTTGTCCAGCCAGCGTCGACGGACCAGGTCAGTACGGCTTCTCAATGAACCGCCCACCTCTACGTTGGGAAGACCGTAACGGCTTAGGCGGTCATTGGCCTTAAATTCTTCGAAATACCCTCTTCCATCTGTGTAATGAAGAGCTCCGTTAAAAGAGAGCCGTTCATTGAGCTGTCTGGCGTAATGAGCCTGATAATGGGTTTGCCAATAATTATCGGTTTGATCCTGATACGTAAAACTATTGTAAGTTCTGCTTCCTGAACTCAATAGATGGTTGGCCTCCTCCACACTTAATTCATTTCTTGCAATGTAATCATTCATGGCCGACACATCCCCTCTGAGACGCGATTCCGGAATTCCATTCCACGCTTGATAAGTTTTTTCATTGCCGGAGAAGATATTCACTCTGAGCAAGTCCTTTTTTCCATGGAATGCACCCGACAGAAAATATGACTTTAGATCGCTTGCTGCGCGATCGATAAAGCCCTCCGATTTAATCCTGGATAAACGCCCGTCAAAACTCCATTTATCATTGATCAGTCCGGAGCCCACTTTTACGGTGTTTTTCCAGGTGTTGAAGGAACCAAAGGTATTGTTCAGCTCGGCATAAGCTTCTGTATTTCCAGTAGTCTGGATGTTAATGCTTGCTCCAAAGGCACCTGCTCCATTGGTAGAAGTGCCTACCCCTCTTTGAATTTGGATATTATCCACAGAGGAGGCAAAGTCAGGCATATTGACCCAAAATGTTCCCTGACTTTCACTGTCGTTATACGGGATTCCGTTAATGGTAATGTTGACTCTGGTAGCATCACTTCCACGCACGCGAATACCGGTATAACCTACTCCTGCACCTGCATCAGAGGTAATGATCACTCCGGGGGTATTGTCAAGAATAAAGGGGAGGTCCTGCCCGAAATTATTCTTTTCAATGGTGGCTTTATCGAGGTTTTTATGCGTGGTTGGGGAGATGTTCGAAGCCCGGACAGCATTTACTACAATCTCGTCAGCCAAAAAAGTGTATGGGGCCAGGCTAAGGTTGATCCGCTGATCTGAATCTATCCTGATTTCCTTTTCTTGAGGGTAAAAACCAACGTAAGTGGCCTGAAGGATGTAAGTGCCGGATTTAAGTGCCGGAAATTGAAAATTTCCACTGGCATCTGTGGTGATCACTGTAGTGCCTGGTTTTAAGCGAAGCGTTGCGCCGGGCAAAAGTCGGTCAGTACCCTGTTCGCTAACTTTGCCCGAAAGTGTAAATTGTGCCATTGATCCAAAAGGACATAGCATGGCAATAAGAACTGCCAGAAATAGATTTTTCAATGTTTTTTTGTTTTTAGTTAAACCTAACGGAAGTAGGGGTTACTTCCGAATTAGTTAAACTCCATAAACCATTCCCTACGCCAGCATTACCTGGATCAGGTGCATTCAAGAACAGCAATTTTCTTCACTTACCTCAGCGCTACCGGACGGTGAAGAGAAAGCAGATTCTTAAAATGGGTATGTTCTCAGCCTTTATTTGTGTTTTTGCAAACAAGGCACCCCTTATTGATGGGACAAAGTTAAAGCAAAAGATATGAGAAAAAGAAAAAATAAAATGAATAATCCATTCAGAGGCCAAATAAGATGCCTGGAAGAAGAGACAATTTTGTGCGGCCATTTACTTGCGACAAGGGGAATAGTGTGGGTATTGACGGTAAAAATGGCGCAGAGGGCCAGCGGTTAGCCAGATTCCTTCCTTGTGGTTTTTGTGGAGTATTTGCCGCGGTAAAAATGGACCGAACGTATAGGGGATCTCTTCCGTAAACCGCTTATGGAGAAGGAAGAGGGCTAAAGTCCCTCCGCAAGCTCTTTAAGTCGATTATTCATCATCACAAATCCCTGCTCGGTTTTCATCAGCGAAAAAAAGCGCACCAAAAGACCTTCGAACGTCTCTTGATGTACAAAAAGTGATCCTCCATCGGGATGGGGCCGGATTTCAAAGACGTGAATGCCATCGAACAGCCCTCTCATTAGCAAATGCCCTGCCCAGCTAAGTTTTTTGTGCTCCTCCCGCTCCAGAATACAAGGTCGAAATGACATGCTTCCACCGCCTGGCGGCTCAATCCGGATCGTAATCCGATTGCCAGGAGTTACGATCCCTTTCACCGATTTTATAAAAGGATTCCAATGGGGATATTGATCAAAGTCAACTAAAATGTCCCAGATTTTATCTGCGCTTGCCTGTATGTGAATGGAGGTCGTGATTTCTTTTTTCATAGCCTTTAAAGAGCATAATTAAGATATTATGTCTACAAAGATGCGGATGCTAACCTTCTTAAAAGTTGATAAAAATCAAGAAATTAACTAAGAGTCTTCTTTCGAATACGACTGAAAGTTTCAGGTGTCATGCCCAACATAGACGCAATGTACTGGAGAGGAACCTGATTAAATAGCTCCTTATGCTGTTGAAAGAAAGAAAGGTATCGTTCTTCAGCACTCATGGATAGATGACTAAAAACGCGGTTTTCCAAAGTGTTGAAACAATGGATAATGAACTGCTTTTCTAAAGTACTCCATTCCGGAACGAAGAGGGGGATTTCCTTGTACTTGCTTTTGCGGATAGTATAAATGTGCGCGTCAGAGAGCGCCTGAATAGTCCATCGTGCCGGGGTATCAAAGATAAAACCTGATAAATCGGTAATAAAATAACCAGGAGAGGCAATCCATTGAGTAACTTCATGTGTTTTAGTTCCTGCAAAAAAACGGAACAGCCCTTCTTCGATGAAGCTGAGCTGATTGCAGGCCTCGTGTGCTTTGAGAAAGAAATCCCCCTTTTTTAGTTGAACAGGCTCAAATAAGGTTGTTAGTTTGGCTAAAAGGGCAGGTTGGTGGATGCCAAAATGGGTGCGGAGACTATGTTCTAGACGGTTCATTATCTGATTAAACAAATGATTCCATTGCCAGTTGTCTTTTGTAAACATCTCTTAGGAAAAGAAAGAGGGATTGGCGGAAGGAAGTTAATTTTCTTTAAAGTATTGATCAATTGCCTGAATGCAGTTAGTCAATCGATCTTCTATTCCGCCGACAAGAGAGTAATTCGCATTCAGCGCGGTGAGTTCTCGGAGCCATACTTCCATAAAGTATTCCCGTTGGTGAGGAAAATCTCGCAAGGGATCGTCTTGCCAGGGGAGGTCAATATCTAACAAAACATAAAAGTCGTAATGTCGGTTTTTAAGGGCATCCAGCACAATTTCCGGGCTTTCTCCTAACATTTCATCACTCCATATTTTGACGGTTAGAAAAGTGGTGTCACAAATGATAAAATCCGTTTCGGCAGTAGCTAATACCGATTCCTCCAGCGCTACCTGCCCGTGGAACATGTTGATCTCATCTTGCAGGGTACACGGCCCTGTGAGGGCCGAACAATAATAACGCGCATATTCCGGAACCCAAGGAACTCCATAGTGTGCGGCGAGTTGCTGAGAGAGGGTAGACTTCCCGGTACTTTCTGGGCCTACAATGGCTATTTTTTTAATTTCTCTGGCTTTCATAGGCTTTTTTCCAGGTAAAATATCCGCTAGACGCAATGTAAATATACAATGCATACATCAAACCAGTGGCATAAAGCTCTTTGGAGAAATACATGCCTACATAAAGAATATCCACAAATATCCATATAAGCCAGTTTTCCAGTACGCGGCGGGCAAGAAATAGCTGTGCCACCAGACTACAAGCCGTGCAGAAGCTATCGAGAAAAGGAAAAGAGGCATCCGTTTGCCGGTATAGAAAACTCCCAAGTAGAAAGGTAAAAAGAACAATGCCCACGATGCATAACAGAATTTCTTTTGGGGAGATACGACTTATCGGTCTCTCTTCCACAGAACCGTTTTTTGCTCTGCTCCAAAAATACCAGCCATAGACATTCATTATCAGAAAATAGACCTGGAGGCCCATGTCTGCATACAATTTGCTGTCGTAGAATATAAAAATATAAATAAGCACGCTAATCACGGCGATAGGCCAATTCCAGATGTTGTTTTTGGCGGCCAACCAAACACATAAAAGGCCGGTAACGACCCCCACCCATTCCAAAAGGGTGGTTCCAAATAAAAATTGATCAATGCTTTCCCTGAACGTATCGATAAATGGCATGGTCAAAAGTAGGAAATAGATTTTAGTATCAAACTAATTTGTCAATAGTGCTGAACATGCAGAATAAAATGGCTTCCAGATGGAGGGCCATAAAAAAATCCGATGGGGGGAGTTCCCCCACCGGATAATAAACCAAACAAACTATTTATGAAGAATACCCTTTCACAATTTACTTGCTAAGGATGCTTTTAATCACTTTTTTCTCCAGGGGAAGCAGCCAGACTCACAGCGGCTCTCACACTTACCTCACTGGTTAACTCTTTTCTAAGGACAACTTCCATCCGGAATTTTACCTGTTCACTCTTAATCAAATTATCTATTAAACGTGAATTGTCTATGTCAAGTACAAGATTGTTGCCAATATTTTCTGAAACATCACTTCTTGACGCTACCATGACTTCTGTTCCCGTATCATTTACCATAAAAAGTTTCACCGTTTTAATGATACCGAGATTTTGTTGAACCGGTTCATGGGCGTCAAGCCTTGCTAAAGCTACTTTTACATTTTTAACATACGACCCGCCCTTATTGTTTCCAAAAATCTGATCAAAACTACTTGTTGTACTTGTTACACTTATTGGCGTGTCACTTTTACTATCTGCAGGTAAGACCATCACAGCAGTGTAGGGAAAAGTAGACTTAATAATCGATTGTACAGTTCCGCATCCACCGAGTAATAAGGTTAAAAGAACGCTGGTAATAATGATTCTTCTCATTGATGTTTTTTGTAGCACTTTCGTAAATTATCAGTACGCTTGTTCTTTATCTACGAAACAAACATCAGACCAATATGTTTCAGAAAAATTAAATGAGATAAAAAATGATTACAATTGAACTATAATAATCGAAAGTTTTTTTTGAGAAAATTAAACAATTCCGTTCAAATGCTGTTCCACAAACAAGTAGGGAACGCCAGAGGTTCAACTGATGGGCGAGGTTGAAAGGACATGACGAAAACGAGGCAATAAAGAAAGTTAAACTAAAATCAGAGGATATGAAAAGGACAGCTTTAAAATGGAGTGTCATCGCAGGGCTGGCATTCGGCATTTTAGCTTTTTCTCCCGAAAGGGAGGGGGCTATTCAAGGCAGCGTAACGCCTGTAGAGGCAGTAAAAGAGGTCGTGGCCGTAGCGGGTACAGATACTCTTCGGAGTGAAATGAGTGGAGGAACATTTGTATTTAGCAACGTGAAAAAGGGAACCTATACTGTTTGGGTAAGAGCCATCCCTCCATATCAAGACACTTCTGTAGAAAATGTGGCCGTTGCAGATAGTGCCACCACCAATATTGGGGAGATAAAACTCATTCAATAGGGAAGAAGGATAGTTAACGGAAAGAGATCCAGAGGTTAAGCCGCTGAGATCTCTTTTTTATGAAGGGTGATCCGGGAAGAAAGCACTACAGCTCCGAGAAGTGACAGGGAAGGTCTTTAGCGAATATATTTTCAAAAAATCAACGTTAAATTCTTTTCTAAAACGTATCTTTGCATCCCGACAGCATTGCCGGGGTTACGTTTCTTATATTTAGGATGCTCCGGCTGAAAGTCAGATTAAAATTAGACTATTTTAGAGCCCCATGCCTAAAGACAACTCCATTCACTCAGTACTTATTATCGGTTCAGGTCCTATCATTATCGGACAGGCCTGCGAGTTTGATTACTCCGGTTCTCAGGCCGCCTTATCTTTAAAAGAGGAAAACATCTCCGTTTCGATTATTAACTCGAATCCGGCAACCATCATGACCGACAAAGTCATCGGAGATCACGTGTACCTGCGTCCTTTAACCGTGGAATCCATTGAAGAAATCCTGATTTCCCATGCCAATTCTCCAGATTTACCTACCATTGATGCCGTACTTCCAACCATGGGAGGTCAGACAGCATTAAATCTATGTGTAGAGGCAGAAGAAAGAGGGATATGGAAAGCCCACGGAGTTAAAATCATTGGGGTAGATGTCGCTGCCATCGATAAAACAGAAAACCGCGAATCATTTCGGCAGTTAATGGTAGATATCGGAGTGGGAGTAGCGAAATCCAAAATAGCCAACTCCTTTTTGGAAGGAAAAGAAGCTGCGCAGGAAATTGGTTTCCCGCTCGTTATACGACCTTCCTATACGCTAGGTGGATCAGGAGGAGGTTTTGTACACCGCAAAGAGGATTTTGACGCGGCCTTAAAACGTGGATTGGAGGCGTCTCCAACCCATGAGGTTTTAGTAGAAAAAGCCGTTTTAGGGTGGAAAGAATATGAATTGGAATTACTCCGTGACAACAATGACAATGTGATCATTATCTGTTCAATAGAGAATTTTGATCCGATGGGCATTCATACCGGGGACTCCATCACCGTGGCACCTGCAATGACCCTTTCCGATCGCTGTTACCAGGAAATGCGTAATCAGGCCATTAAAATGATGAGAGCGATCGGCAATTTCGCCGGGGGATGTAATGTGCAATTTTCGGTCAATCCCGATAATGATGAAATCATTGCCATTGAAATTAACCCGAGGGTGTCCCGTTCTTCTGCTTTAGCGAGTAAAGCGACGGGTTATCCCATTGCTAAAATTGCTGCAAAATTAGCGATAGGCTATAATCTGGATGAGATTGAAAACCAAATTACGAAAACTACTTCAGCCTACTTTGAGCCCACCCTGGATTACGTTATCGTTAAAATCCCGCGTTGGAATTTCGATAAGTTCAAAGGAGCAAATCCTGAACTGGGCCTTCAGATGAAAGCGGTGGGTGAAGTCATGGCCATTGGAAGAAATTTTGTCGAAGCACTGCAAAAAGCTTGTCAGAGTCTGGAGATAGGGCGTGCTGGTTTGGGGGCAGATGGTCGTCACAATAGAAATATTGAAGAAATCATGCATGGCCTGGAACACCCCAGCTGGAACAGACTTTTCCTTATCAAGGATGCGATGACGATGGGTGTCCCATTGGAGTCCATTCGCAAAGTAACCAAGATTGACAAATGGTTCCTGTCTCAAATTCAGGAACTGGTAGGGCTGGAAACAGAATTAAAGAGGTATTCTTTGCAAAATATTCCGAAAGAAGTCTTCTTTCAGCTGAAACAAAAGGGCTTTTCGGATGTACAGATTGCCTGGGTATTAGGAAACGTGACAGAGGATGAAGTATACGAACGAAGAAGAGAGCTTGGAATTAAGCGTGTATATAAGATGGTGGACACCTGTGCTGCAGAATTTGCCGCTCAGACCCCTTACTTTTATTCTACTTTTGAAGAAACACCTTGGAGGCTGAACGATAAATTGGAAGCGACAGAGATCGGAAATGAATTCAGCACGAACGAGTCCATCGTATCAGATAAGAAGAAAGTAATTGTACTTGGCTCAGGTCCTAACCGTATCGGTCAGGGAATTGAGTTTGATTATTCGTGTGTGCATGGATTGTTGGCAGCTAAGGAATGCGGCTTTGAATCCATCATGATCAATTGTAATCCTGAGACGGTGTCTACCGATTTTAACATGGCTGATAAACTGTACTTTGAGCCGGTTTTTTGGGAGCATGTAAGGGAAATTATTGAGCATGAGCAGCCAGAAGGAGTGATTGTTCAACTGGGCGGGCAAACGGCTCTTAAGATGGCCGAAAAACTGAAAGCAAATCATATCCGTATCATAGGAACCAGCTATGAGAATATGGACATTGCGGAAGATCGAGGTCGTTTTTCTGATTTGTTGAAAGAATTGAACATTCCTTATCCTAAGTATGGGGTCGCCGAAAATGCAGAAGAGGCAATTAAAGTGGCGAATGAAGTTGGCTATCCAGTATTGGTGCGGCCAAGCTACGTGTTGGGAGGACAAGGCATGAGCATTGTAATCAATGACGAAGACCTGGAGAAAGCTGTTGTGAAATTATTGGGTGACCTTCCGGGAAATCGCGTACTCATTGACCATTTCCTCGATCGCGCTGAAGAAACCGAATCCGATTCCATTTGTGACGGCGAAGAGGTTCATATCGTTGGGCTAATGGAACATATAGAGCCAGCAGGGATCCACTCAGGTGATTCGAGTGCGGTTTTACCTCCGTTCAGCCTTTCGGATAAAGCCATTGCCGATATGGAGCATTATTCTAAAAAAATTGCAACGGCATTAAATGTGATAGGGTTATTAAATATTCAATTTGCGGTTAAAGATGATAAAGTGTATGTCATTGAAGCCAATCCGAGAGCTTCGAGAACTGTTCCGTTCATTGCAAAGGCATACGATGTCCCTTACATCAATATTGCATCAAAGATTATGCTTGGCACTCATAAGCTGAAAGATTTTACGATTATAAGAAAGCTAGAGGGTCACGCAATTAAGGAACCTGTCTTCTCTTTCGAGAAATTTCCGGAAGTCAATAAGGAGTTGGGCCCTGAGATGAAATCGACAGGAGAGGCTATTCGCTTCATTAAAGACCTGGAAGACCCGTTCTTCCGTAAGCTATATAAAGATAAATCCATGTATTTATCCAAATAAGTTAAAGAGGAAGCTGCCGAAAGGTAGCTTTTTTTGTTAAGAGTCACTCAGGTTTTAGTCCATATCCGCGTATTTAGGTCGAGATCATGGACAATGTCATACATAAATGTGAATAGCGAGACGTCTCTTTCGGGTAGTCCGGTTTTTTGAAGACTTCGAAGAAGAGAAGGCTCAAAATAGTTGGTCTGTGTAGGGAAAGCAATGTACATAGACGAATGAATGAATGAAACAACAATGGGTTGTTCACTACGTTCATTGAGCGCTACGATTTTTTCCATTAAGACAGGAGTAAGTAAGTAACGGGCTTCTATCTGATTTTCGCTGTAAGTCAGAAAAGTTTTAGTGAAAACAGCATTTTCAAGTTCAACGAGTTGATGTTGATCTGGAGTTAAAAAGATCTTGGATAACCAGGAAGAGACGGTGTTCCCCCAACATCTGGGACGAATCAGAGTCTTTCCATAGAAATTTTTATTAAAATCCGCAACAAAAATGAACCCTTTGTGAATGGTATGCCAGTGGACCTGGCGGCCATTTTTTGTGCGTGTTTCGGTTTTATACTCCGCATGGACCTCTGAGAAATAGAAGTTGGTCTTGTCGGCTTTTCCACTGATTAGGTCTTCACAATGATATCTGTCGGGAGAGTTGTTAAACAGTTCTGAAGAATTAAACTCCTCTAAACTTATGCCCCTGTCGGGGCTTATTTGCAGACTTTGATCCACTTGATGGAGAGCGTTTCCTATTACCTCAAGTTTATAGCGAAGGCGGTAAGCTCGTTGAGAGGAAGAGAGAAGAGATAGGTTTCTAAGCCCATAAAAAAGCGCTACACCAGCGGGCAGGAGACACAGCCATGATAAATGGAGCAGCAGCGTGCCCACTCCTATGCAAAGCGTCAGCAAGAGAGAAAAACACCCTTTTAAAAGAAGAGAAATGAGTTGTTTACGCTGTTCTTCCAATAGCTGCAGGGTCCTGCTAAGGCTGTCTTCCATTAAGGTTAACGGTTAAATAGCTCTTTAGCGTTCGGGTTTTTCCTTTCCTCAGGAGAAGTTTCTAGCACGGGTACAGGGCGGTAGCCTAATGTGCTGGCAAACAGATTGCCTGGAAACATCAGGAGGGCATTGTTGTAACTCGTCACAGAGGAATTGTAATTTCGTCTTGCTGCTGCAACCTGTTCTTCGCTCTCCGCCCAGTTGCGTTGAAGATGAAGAAAATTCTGATTGGCTTTTAAGTCGGGATAATTCTCTACATTGACCATCAGCCCTTTAACGGCATCACTGATTTGCTGATCGGCAGCAATTTTTTCTGTCTCAGTGAGCACCGGTTTTATCGCTTCCCCTCTGAGGGAAGTGAGTGTGCTTAAAAGCTCCTTTTCATGCTTGGCGTACTGTTGCACCACCTCTACAAGATTGGGTAGCAGGTCATGTCTTTTTTTAAGCATCACATCGATGGCAGAAAAGGCATTGGTTACCTGATTTTTTTTACTGATCAGGCTATTGTAGAATGAAATTCCTATAAATAGCAGAGCGAGCGCAATAATGGCGATGATAAGCATGTTTTTTTCTTAAAGATAAGGTTTTAAATAAAAAAAAGAACCTTGTTCTTTAAAGAACAAGGTTCCACAAATCATTATTAAACAAGGAATCCTCTTTCCTTAATTGAGGATGACCACGCCTTTCGCTTCAAAAACGATTTCTTTTTTAGGCTCGGTGATTTTAGCAATTTCCTCAGCTGATTTTTTAGCGTCTTCTGCATAATGTTTTAGATCTTCAACAGAGGTAATCTTACGTTCTGCAAAACCATCAATTACTACTTTTTTCCCAGCAATATCCATTGGCATGAAAAAGGCATAATCTTTAAAGTTAACGAACATAGTTTCGTTGTTAGGCATTTTTAAAGTCATAAAACAACCTTTTTTCTTACAAACCACAACCACTTCGCCTGTTACTTTCATGTCTTTTTTCTTGTCTTCGCCCAAGGCTTTATCTACTTCAGCGGTTGTAAGGACATCTCCTTTAGTGACGCCTTCCCCGAATGACTGACCCTCGTAAGAAGTGGTTTCCTGAGCCATTGCAAAAGCTGCAAACAGGCAGAAAGTGAAGCTTAAAATTATTTTTTTCATGTTCTTAATTATTTTGAATGTATGTTTTGTATGTCGCTTTCCAAAGATCTGAAAAAGATGGGCCTCTTCATGATCTCTGACGAAGTTCAAAAGACAAAAATATTTAAAATCTTTCTAAATAAGGAATTTAAATTATAAAAAGAAACCCCGTTACCGAAGGTAACGGGGCTAATCATCCCTATTGTTAAATCCAACCGGATATAACAATGAAAGCAAGTCAAAATGTTTGCCAAAGCGTATTTTTTCTTTCAACGATTTTTAACGTATTGTTTTACAGTCGATTATGGTTTTTTGTAGGCGATTTTTTTCGAACTGTGGAACGAGGATGTTGGGAAAGAATTTCCCATCTTTTTATTGGTTGGGGAAAATAATTCTCTGTTTAGCCGAATAAAAGAGAGAAGGCCTCCTCTATTTTACTGACGCCGACGATTTGAATGTTAAATTTTCCTGTTTGAATGCCTTTGAGGTTATAGGCAGATATGAGGATTTTTTTAAAGCCCAGTTTTTCAGCTTCGCTGATTCGTTGTTCAATTTTATGGACCGCCCTGATCTCGCCAGACAAGCCTATTTCGGCAGCAAATGCGGTATTCAGATCAAGAGGCATATCCTCGTGGGAAGAAACAACTGCGGCCACAATTGCGAGGTCTAAGGCGGGATCCTCCACTTTAATTCCTCCGGCAATATTTAGAAATACATCTCTCGAACTTAGTCGGAAGCCGGATCTTTTTTCAAGGACGGCCAATAGCATATTCATACGCCTTGTATCTAGTCCGGTAGCGGATCGCTGCGGTGTGCCAAAAGCAGCGATACTCACCAACGATTGGATTTCGATCAGCATGGGCCTGGCACCTTCAATGGTGGCGGCGATCGCAATCCCACTCAATGGCTCTTCTCGCTGTGAAAGAAGAATCTCCGAAGGATTGGATACTTCTCTCAAACCATTGTTATGCATGGCATAGATGCCTAGCTCAAAAGCCGCTCCGAATCGGTTTTTAATTGACCTAAGAATGCGGTATACATGATGTCTGTCGCCTTCAAATTGAAGAACGGTATCTACCATGTGCTCCAGTATTTTGGGCCCTGCAATAGCGCCGTCTTTCGTGATATGACCAATCAGGAAAACAGGAGTTCCACTCTCTTTTGCAAACCGAAGCAATTCGGCAGTACACTCTCTTACCTGAGAAACGCTTCCAGGTGTCGAATCAATGTGAGAGGAATGCAACGTCTGGATCGAGTCTACGATAAGGATATCCGGCGAAAGTTGTTCTATTTGCTTAAAAATATGTTGAGTGGAGGTCTCTGTGAGAATATAACAGTTGGCTGTTGGCTGGTTGGTGATTCGTTCCGCACGAAGTTTAATTTGTTGTTCGCTCTCCTCTCCGGAAACATACAATACATTCTTCCCCTTTAATTGAAGGGCGAGTTGCAACATAAGTGTGGATTTGCCTATTCCAGGTTCTCCGCCGATCAATACAATAGACCCTGCTACGAGTCCCCCGCCCAGGACTCGATCAAGTTCCTGATCGCCGGTGGCTATCCGCGGAGTGTGGCTCACCTCAATCTCAGAAATCTTATGGGGTTTATTTATCCGTGGAGACTGAGAATTGCTCGTCTTCCAGGCAGGGACTGATGAAGGATTTTTCTCGATTAATTCCTCCACAAACGTGTTCCACTGCTGGCATGAGGGACATTTACCTAACCATTTGGGGGATTCGTATCCACAGCTTTGGCAGAAATAAGCAGAACGGGTTTTGGCCATGAGAAATAAGCGATTAAAAAGCTAAAGATAAGTGCTTCCTTTGGCAGGAACAATAATTCCCTCAAAAACCTGAATTTAACCGGGTTTTTGAGGGAAAGTTAAAAAGACAATTCGTTAACAGATTCTGTATTAGACACCGATCGATAATGTCTTTACAGTTTAATCTCTTCATCTTTGGCGGAAAAAAAGTGGAATTCCGTTAGATGGTAGGAGGAAATGGGGTGAACTTTTACCCATTGACCAAATTTAAAGAACCATTTCATTTGCAGAGAGAAAAGGCCTTTTTTGATATACGCGGCAATGTAAGGATGTACTTGGAGTCGAATACTCTTTTCGTTTTGTTCCTGCAAGATGTAGGATAGATTACTTTCTATATCATCCATCAATACAATGCTGGCTTTTATTTCACCGGTGCCATCACAAGTAGGGCATTTTTCAACCGTCACGATATTCATCTCAGGTCTTACCCGTTGTCGGGTAATCTGGACCAGCCCAAATTTGCTCGGTGGTAAAATGGTGTGTTTAGCCCGGTCTAGCTGCATCAGCTCCCGAAGGTGATCAAACAATATCTTTCGGTTAGCAGGCTTGTGCATATCGATAAAATCGATCACCACAATTCCTCCCATATCCCTAAGACGAAGCTGACGTGCAATTTCACGTGCGGCTTCTTTATTGACCTGCAAAGCATTTTCTTCCTGATTTTCTTTATTCGCAGACCGATTTCCACTATTCACATCGATCACATGAAGGGCTTCGGTATGCTCTACCACGAGGTAGGCTCCTCCAGCCAAGGTAACCGTCTTTCCAAACCCGTTTT
This sequence comes from Pedobacter sp., assembly GCA_037190785.1. GTDB lineage: Bacteria > Bacteroidota > Bacteroidia > Sphingobacteriales > Sphingobacteriaceae > Pedobacter. The sequence goes on from JBBCJN010000003.1 coordinate 854,114, forward strand.
TGATCTGTTTCTCAATACCAAAATGTTCAAAAATGGGCTCTTTCTGCTTATAATATTTGACTATTTTCTCCATTTCTGGAGAAATCTCATGCACGTAAGAACGAATGTCTTCAGATAAGGCCGCGTCATTGACGTATACATTCGCGAAATCAGCATTTAATATGTCGCGGATAAGCGTAGACGTTCTATCCATCTCTCCCCAAACACGCTTCGAAGGCTCGGCATCGGGAAGCTTCTTGACAAAAGATTCCCATTTGGACACTGAATCCAACAAATCTTTTTGAAGCTCAGCCACTCCTTTCCCTTCCGAAACAGTACGGATAATTACTCCAAAATTTTTAGGCTTAATACTTTCTATAATCTTTTTCAGTCGATTACGTTCTGTATTGCTCTTTATCTTTTTGGAGATAGAAATCACATTAGAAAAAGGCACAAGGACAATGTACCTGCCGGCAATGGAAAGATCTGAACTTAATCGGGGACCTTTAGTAGATATAGGCTCTTTCGCAATTTGAACAGGAAGGAGGAGGTTTTTGCTGACGACCTCAGAAATTTTCCCGGCTTTATTAATGTCAGCTTCGAGCTTGATATTGTCTAGTAAAGTTCCTTTGACAGATCCGTTTCGCTTAATTTTTGTAAGCTTTATTAAAGATTGTACTTGCGGGCCGAGATCAAAGTAATGTAGAAAGGCATCTTTTTCATAGCCTACATCTACAAACGCAGCATTTAGACCCGGCATTATTTTCTTAATACGGCCTAAATAAATATCTCCAACAGCGTAATTATTATTGACGTGTTCTTTATGCAGCTCGACCAGCTGTCGATCTTCAATTAAAGCTATGGTTACTCCAGCCGGAGTTGAATCGATAATTAATTCTTTTACCAAAAGCTATTTATTTTAAGGTAGAAACACCTTATTTACACATGGACCAAAAACAACTTGAATCCGAAAACAAATGCCCCCTATTGAAAACACCTATTTCCGGATACAATATGATAGTAAAAGGCGAAGCCTCTTATTTTTTCTTATGTCTGTTTTTTCTTAAACGTTTTTTACGTTTGTGGGTCGCCATTTTATGTCTTTTTCTTTTTTTACCGCTTGGCATAGTCTTAAATTTTAAATGTTTTTATGAATCTATTAATTAGCTTTATTTTTTAATTCCTCCACTTTCCGGTCTATAAATTTGGAAAGGGTCGGGTTTGCCGCCAATCGCTTACTGTTTAAGTAAGCATCGATGGCTTCTTTATTTCTCCCCAGGTTTTCATAAGAAGACGCAAGGTAAAAATAGGCGTCAGGAGTGGCTTTAATGTGTGCTACAATATCGTTAAAGCGGATAATGGCTTTGTCGAACTGCCCTGATTTCATAGCAAACAAACCTAAATGCATGTTTGCCTTTAAATTACGGGGATCTTCTTTCACGACTTCCATTAACATCGCTATTCCTGACATCGGAGCCCCCATTCCATTGACGATGGTGATCCCCATGCCTGTTTTTGCTTCAAGGTTGCTCGAATCAATCGCTAAAGCCTTTGTAAAAGTCTGATTCGCTTTTTGAAGCATCACCGGCTGTACTAAACTATCCTGCGTGTTGTCAAAAGCTTTCAGGAAACGATTACCTGCTTGTAACCAATTCTCCAGCTTAGGGTCTTCTTCGGCTACCACTTCCAGGTACATGGCACTTGGAATGGCTTGTTCAACATCGTCCCATTTCTGAGCTAATTGTTGAGCAATCACCATTCTGGATTTTCCGGAAGCACTTTTAAAAGTTCCCTCTAACGAGGTAATCTCCTTTGCAGAACTGGATCCGATTAAATTTTTACCCGTGGCCGAGGCTTCTTCAATGGAAAAAGCACTGGCCGCTGTCATGGCCGATCCGCTGTTTTCTTGCGAAGTTTCTTCTTCAGGTTTAACCAAGCCCTTTACGTCTCTGGTGTACAAAAATCCCGCTAGCGAAACGATCGCTACGATGAGAATGATTTGTTTTTGACGACTGCTCTTTTGCATAGGGCTTAGAAATTAGTTTAAGAATCGGCTTTGGCTTTTTTAGTGTTGTTTTTTACTTTGTCCACAAACACTTTCGCCGGTTTGAAACTTGGCACGAAATGCTCAGGGATAATGATTGCAGTGTTTTTAGATATATTTCTGGCAGTTTTTTGCGCTCTTTTTTTCACTACGAAGCTACCAAAACCTCTCACATATACATTCTCGCCAGAGATCATGCTGTTTTTGATAACTTTGAAAAATGCCTCAACGGTTTCCTGTACGTCAACTTTCTCAATTCCTGTTTTTGTTGATATTTCTGAAATAATATCTGCCTTAGTCATATTTTCTGTTTATTAAATTATTGTATTGTTAAATATTATAACTGTTTTGGGGATGCAAAAGTATTGCTTTTTAATGAGATAGGGAAATAAAAGATGATTTATTTACGTAACATGTGCGGTGTGGAAGACATAATTTTACAAAAAACTGGAATAACATTGTAATTTTGAAGGAATGGTCATCCAACAGGAAATTGTAAACTGGTATCTTCATCATCAAAGAGACTTGCCTTGGAGGCATACTTCAGATGCGTATGTGATCTGGCTTTCTGAAGTGATTTTGCAACAGACGCGGGTAGATCAGGGCCTACCTTATTTTGAGCGTTTTTTGAAAGAGTTTCCAGAAGTGAAGGATTTCGCCGAGGCTTCTGAAGAGCAGATCTTAAAATTATGGCAGGGCCTGGGTTATTATTCAAGAGGACGCAATATGCTGGTGACCGCTCGACAGGTGATGGAACAGCATGGAGGCGTATTTCCGGAAGCGTACGAATCATTAATCCGTCTAAAGGGGATTGGTCCCTATACGGCGGCAGCTATTGCATCTTTTTCGTCCAATGCGGCGCATGCAGTGCTCGACGGAAACGTATTTAGGGTGCTCGCAAGGTGTTTTGGTCTGTCAGAACCGATTAATAGTACCTCAGGGCAAAAGCTTTTCGCCGAACTGGCAAATGAACTGTTGAAGGGACAGGAACCATCGCTCTATAATCAGGCCATAATGGAATTTGGTGCGCTGCAGTGTAAGCCCCACCGGCCGGATTGTGGAATCTGCCCCATTCGTCTTCATTGCGTGGCATTTAGCACTGGTAAGGTAGCGGAATTGCCCGTTAAATTGAAGAAAACAAAAGTGAGAAGCCGGTGGTTTAATTATTTTGTAGGCGTCAAGGAAGGGGCTATTCTTATTCGTCAAAGAGGACGTGGAGATGTCTGGGAACAATTGTACGATTTTCCACTTATTGAATATTCAGGACCGATCACAAAAGAAGATCCGGATTTTAGAAAGGCGCTCAGCCAGTTGTTCGGCTCTTCTGCAAGCATCACCCCCCTAATGAATAGGAAGCATCTTTTGTCGCACCAAATTATATATGTTCAATTTTTTGCTTTAGATAATTATATTGTTAACTTTAATCTGCATGCAGAAATTAAATCGGTGACGATAAAGGATTTTAAAGATTTGCCTCATCCTAAAGTTATCGCCGATTTTATCGAAACGTATTTATAAAATTAATCAAGTAACGTATGTCAGGTATTAACAAAGTGATTTTGGTTGGACATCTGGGGAAAGATCCGGAAGTTCGGCATTTAGAAGGAGGCGTAACCGTAGCCAGTTTTCCATTAGCGACTTCGGAGACATTTAACAAAGATGGGAAACGTGTAGAACAAACAGAATGGCACAACATCGTGCTTTGGAGGGGCTTAGCCGAAGTAGCCTCTAAGTATCTTCAGAAAGGGAAGCTGGTCTATATTGAAGGCAAATTGAGAACCAGGTCTTTCGAAGATAAAGAAAGAGTGAAGAAATATGTCACCGAAGTGGTCGCAGAAAACTTTACAATGTTGGGGAGAAAGAGTGATTTTGAACCACAGTCTGTAGCCAATGGAGTAGGAACACCGAAAGTTGAAGAGAACTTTTTAAATACGGTGGATGATTCCGGAGATCTTCCATTCTAATGCCGGCATTTGCCAGGCAGATTTAGTACGCTCGTTAAAAATTAACTCTCTTCAAGCAACTATTAAATCGGAACGAAGATAAAAATATAAGCATGTAATCGATTACATGCTTATATTGGCTATGTGCTTTTTATTCGACAGTCACTGACTTCGCGAGGTTCCGCGGTTGGTCTACGTTACAACCCCTCATTACGGCAATGTGGTATGAAAGTAATTGTAAAGGAATCGTCGCGATGAGCGGCAAAAAAGCTTCACTGGTGTCGGGGATTTCGATGCAGTAGTCGGCAATCTTCTTCACTTCGGTATCTCCTTCGGTAACAATGGCAAGAATAACGCCTTTACGGGCTTTTACTTCCTGAATGTTGCTGATTACTTTTTCATAGGAGGAGTTTTTAGTGGCAATGAATACCACGGGCATCTCTTCGTCAATTAGGGCAATAGGGCCGTGTTTCATTTCAGCAGCCGGATATCCTTCTGCGTGAATGTAGGATATTTCTTTAAGCTTTAAAGCACCTTCCAATGCGACAGGGAAACCACTTCCTCTTCCAAGAAATAAGCAGTTTCGGGAATCTTTGAATTTCGCCGAAATCGTTTTGATAATTTCTTCTGATTTGAGGGCTTCCTGTATTTTATCTGGGATGCAATCCAATTCGGTTAGTAATTCAACCATTTGGGAATTTGAGATCGTTCCTTTTTGCTGCGCCATATAAAAGGCCATTAAGGTGAGGATCGTTACTTGCGCAGTAAACGCTTTGGTTGATGCAACACCAATTTCCGGTCCCGCATGGGTATATACGCCCGCATGCGTAATCCTAGGGATGGACGCTCCTACGACATTACATACGCCAAAGATGGTGGCCCCTTTTTCTTTTGCCATTTCTATGGCAGCCATGGTATCGGCTGTTTCCCCGGATTGTGAGATGGCAATAACGACATCTTTCTCGGTAATGATGGGATTCCGGTACCGAAATTCGGAGGCATACTCCACTTCTACAGGGATGCGGGCATATTCTTCAATGAGGTATTCGCCAACAAGTCCGGCATGCCATGAAGTTCCACAGGCAACAATGATGATCCGGTCAACGTTTTTTAATTTATCGCTATATTGTTTTAATCCACCCAATTGAACCATTCCTTCGGAAGGATATATACGACCTCGCATGCAGTCTCTGATCGAGCGTGGTTGCTCATAAATTTCTTTGAGCATAAAATGGTCATACCCTCCTTTTTCCAGCATTTCGAGTTTTAACTCGAGGGCCTGGATGTAAGGGGTTTGAACGATGTTGTCCAGTCGCTTAATGAGCAGCTCGTCTCGCTTGATGTACGCGATTTCATGATCATTTAGGTAGATGACATTTTTGGTATATTCGATAATTGGAGTAGCGTCTGAGGCAATGAAATATTCTCCTTTGCCTACACCAATCACCATAGGACTTCCTTTACGGGCAGCAATTAACTGGTCAGGTTGGTCCTGATCCATGATGACAATGGCATAAGCTCCATTGACCTCTCTGAGAGCTAAACGAACGGCCTCCAGCAGGGGAACGGATTCATTCTTATGGATTTCCTCGATCAGGTGAATGAGTACTTCCGTATCAGTATCACTCTGGAAGACATGTCCTCGCGCAGTGAGTTCTTCTTTCAATGTCGCGTAATTCTCAATGATTCCATTATGAATGATGCTGAGTCTGCCATTTTGGGAGGTATGTGGGTGAGAGTTGCGATCCGAAGGAGCGCCATGAGTAGCCCACCGCGTATGACCCATTCCAATCGTTCCCGACAGGTCTTTCCCTTCAGCGAAATCCTCCAGGTCCTTTACCTTACCCGCTTTTTTATAAAGACGGAGCTGATCGTTATTAATCAGCGCTACGCCTGCACTGTCATACCCGCGGTATTCTAGCCGTTGAAGGCCTTTTATAACAATTGGCCAGGCTTCCCGAAAGCCAATGTATCCTACTATTCCACACATAAGAAGATGATTTTAGGTGTTTTAAATAAAAAATCTCCCGAAAATATTGATTTTCCGGGAGATTCTGAATTTATCGATTAAACAAAAAATTAATTCGCTTTTGTATAATAAATGTTGAGTTTCATGGTCGGTGCGCCAGCTGTGTTGTTTTTTTGGTGGCTTCCGATGACTCCTCTTGCTGCGGTTCCGAACGACGGCTGGATCGCAAATTCTGCCGAAGGAGTAGACGCGAGAAAAGTTCCGTAATCTTTTGTTTTACCAGAGATCAGATCTTGGATATACCCAGTGACAACAAAAATGTATTGGTTCTTTAAGACATTGTAATAGCCGCCAAAAGAGGTTGGGTCAAGTCCTCTGGAGTCCTGAAGGGGGTTGTTGTCTGGTAGATTGGCTCTTCTCTCTGCGATGTCATTTCTGTAAAGAGAAAGGCGCGGGGGAGCTTCAAATGGAGTTTGAATGCTTCCTGGAACGAGATCAATAACTAACTCTGCCTTATTAATAATCACTTTGCCTGTTTCCTGAACAAATTTTTCTAAATAAGGGAAAGAGATTTTGTTTCTCAACCCGGCCATTGGCTGTAGATAAGTCTGATTAAATTGTTTGGTCGGATCGTCCAGTTGTTCCTTCACCGGGGTATTGGAAAAATCGTGCTTCACGCTTGTTACCACTGGAACAGCGGTGGTATTGCCCAAGGGGAAGTCAATTTTTACAGTATCAGGGAGATTGGTAGCGGAATCGGTGTGTCGATAGTAAAAGGCAATGTGCGACGCCTGGTTGGAAAAGTCAAAAAACATCATTCCTCCACTTCCTGTAATCCCTGATTTTTCCACTTTCAGGTTTAACCCTTTCAGGTTATTTTGAAGATGGATATTCGATTTTACTGTTTGCGTATTATTAAGCACGCGTTGTTGAAAGAAAGTGCTGTCTAATTTAATGCGAACTTGAGCATTTACCTTGACAAGCGTGTCTGCTCCCCCTTTTACCACATCATACACATAGAGCGGCGTATTTGGAAACGCCTTTGTCGCCTTGGTTCCCAAAATGGTGGATTCGACGGCCTGTTCGACATTACTCATAAAGGAAGGGGCTTCTGCCAGGTTATTGCTCAATTGCCTTACATTAAAACGGTAATTAAGGGTGGTGTCCCCATAAAAGTTAGACGTATAGGCTAAAACCAATACTGCAGAATCCAAAATCGGGCTTTTGCCGAAGGTGTAACTGATAGAGTTGGGTAATCCTACAGACATCGAGATGTCTGACTCGGTAATGCCGAAAATTGGATCGTTGAGGTAACCTATCGGATAAGCTGACTGGTTAATGGTAATGACGGGGTCGTCTGTAATGGTTCGGGACGCCACACTAAGGGTATCCACAAAATCTCCCTCAAGAGCATTCAAGGGATCTACTTCCAAGCCAATGGTAGACACTTTTTCGCAAGAGGCGAAAAGAAAAAGACTTATCAACAAAGTCAATAAGTCTATTTTTTTAAATTTCATACTATAATCTGAATAAGATTGTTTTTACGCTACTGAAACCAATTCTTCACTGGAGACTTCTTCATAAAAATTGAAGTAGTTCTCGTAATTTTCGGTTAAATTAAAGGCTAATGTTGGCTTATTCGAATCTTTAACAAATTTTAACACATCCTCATGGATATGCTCATCGGCTAAAACCACTGCGTCTGAGTGAGTAATGGCGCCCATGTGCATGCTGTTACAGTCTGCATTGACGAACGCTTTGGTGTCGTCTGCAGTCATATGAGGCATCAACGCCTTTTGATGAAGATCCGTATTCAGTTTTTCTGAAAAACAGTTTTCATACACGGAATACACCACCTTCGTGTTTTTAAAAGTAGGATCGTTTTTATAAGTCGTCTTAATGTAAGCCGGTACCAGAGAGGTCATCCAGCCATGGCAGTGTACCACATCAGGTGACCAGCCTAATTTTTTAACCGTCTCAAGTGCTCCCTTGCAGAAAAAGATTGTTCTTTCATCATTATCAGCAAAGAACTTCTGCTCTTTGTCTCTGAACACATATTTTCTGTGGAAGTAGTCTTCATTGTCTAAAAAATAGACCTGCATCCGCGCCGCAGGAATAGAAGCAACTTTGATAATCAGGGGATTATCATTGTCGTCAATGATGATATTCATTCCGGATAAACGGATTACCTCATGCAGTCGGTTTCTTCGCTCGTTTATATTGCCAAATTTAGGCATGAGAATACGGATTTCAAATCCTTTTTCTTGCATTGCCTGCGGCAGTTGACGGGTGATCTCGGAAATTTTAGTGAGTTCGAGGAAAGGCGACATCTCGTGGGTAACAATCAGTAGCTTCGTTTTTGCCATCTCCATATTGAATATTAAATTATGTAATTTAAAGTACTATGAAAGGGCAAAGGTACGCAAAATATTAATAATTATCAATAACTTATACATCATGCTTTGTAAGTTTTGGATAAATAACCAATTTTGAAGCCGGAAAAAATCATAATAATTTGAAAATTGTTCAAACCATTCAGGATCTTCAGGAGACGCTGCAGCAGTACAGGAAAGATCAGGAAGTGAAGGTTGCTCTGGTCCCCACTATGGGAGCTCTTCATCCCGGACATCTGTCCTTAATCAATGCCGCACTGCAAGATCAATCCATCGTAGTCTGTAGCATCTTTGTGAACCCGACTCAATTTACAGACCCCAAAGATCTGGAGAAATATCCCCGGCCACTCGAACACGATATCAGGATGCTGACCGAAGCAGGTTGTCACATCGTGTTTATGCCACCGGTGCTTGAAATGTATCCCAAGCCGGAAGAGTGGTACATTGATCTGGGACCTGCCGAATTGGTGTTGGAAGGCGAGTTCAGAAAAGGACATTACCAGGGCGTTACTCAAATTGTTAAAAAGCTGTTTGATGCCGTGCAGCCGGATAAAGCGTATTTTGGACAGAAGGACTTTCAACAGGTGTTGATGATAAAAACAATGGTGAAACGATTGAATATCAGCGTAGAGATCGTTACTTGTCCTATTATCAGAGAAACGGATGGCCTGGCGATGAGCTCCCGAAATATTCATTTAAATGAACATGACCGGAAAAATGCACTGGTACTTAGCCAAGCACTTTCCTATGTGAAAGAACATTACAGGCAAACACCCATTCCTGAATTGCTCGAAAAGGTGAGGACATTGATTCGTACAGCCGATGGAGTGGTTCCTGACTACTTTGTGATTGCTGATCCCGATACTTTGCAACCGGTAGAGCAAAAAGGGAAAGAAGCACTGGTTGCACTGGTTGCGGCTACGGTTGGTGGTACCCGATTGATAGACAATGTCTTGCTTCCCTAGGATGCGCTGAAGTATTTTATAATATGAGCGTCAATTAATGAGGAGAGCTGTTTTTCGTCCATCGGGTATTTAAAATCCTTTTCTTACCTTTGTGCTATGATTATTGAGGTTTTAAAATCTAAGATACACCGTGTAAGGGTGACTCAGGCAGAACTGAATTATGTGGGAAGTATTACCATTGATGAAGATTTATTGGATGCTGCCAATATCATTCCGAACGAGAAACTGCAAATTGTAAATAACAACAATGGTGAACGTTTTGAGACGTATGCCATTAAGGGAGAGCGTGGGACAGGGGTGATCTGTCTGAATGGCGCGACCGCCCGCAAGGTGCAGGTAGGGGATATCCTCATTATCATGTCGTACGCTTCGATGCCCATGGAGGAGGCCCGGGAATATAAACCTATTCTTGTATTTCCTGATGATAACAACGGCTTGTTGAGTTAGCCTGTCCTTGCTATTTTATCTTTCAAATCTGTTTATTAACTTAAAGTTTCTGAGGAAGCGCCTTCCTCATTAACCGGTTTTTTGTATTCGGCTAGACGGAATGTATTAAACTGGTGATAAAGTCTTCTTAAAATGGCAGTGTAGCCCTGTTTTTGTCAAAAATACTATGCAGCCATAGTATTTTAGTGGAATTAATACTAAATTTGGCAAACTGAACCAATCTTAAATCATAATTATGCATTTTGAATTAAACGAAGAACAATTGATGATTCGGCAGGCGGCTCGTGATTTTGCGCAGCAGGAATTGAAACCCGGAGTTATTGAACGAGATGAACACCAGCGTTTTCCTTCTGAGGAAGTAAAAAAGCTTGGCGAATTGGGTTTTTTGGGAATGATGGTAGATCAAAAGTACCATGGAAGTGGCCTGGATGCCTTGTCTTATGTGTTGGTGATGGAAGAACTCTCCAAAGTAGATGCTTCTGCTTCAGTGGTGGTTTCTGTGAATAATTCATTGGTTTGTTATGGCTTGGAAGCTTTTGGAGACGACTTTCAAAAGGAGAAATATTTAAAACCGCTTGCCTCAGGAGAAAAGATCGGTGCTTTTTGCCTTTCAGAGCCCGAAGCAGGTTCGGATGCCACCTCACAGCGAACCACGGCAGAAGATAAAGGAGATTATTACCTGCTTAATGGGACTAAAAACTGGATTACGAACGGGGGTACGGCCAGTTATTACCTGGTGATTGCACAAACTCACCCGGCGTTAAAGCATAAAGGAATCAATGCATTTATCGTAGAAAAAGGCATGCCTGGTTTTACCGTAGGGCCAAAAGAGAATAAATTAGGAATTCGTGGTTCTGATACGCACTCATTAATGTTTAATGATGTCAAAGTGCCAAAGGAAAATCGAATTGGAGAGGATGGTTTTGGGTTTAAGTTTGCGATGAAAACCTTGGAAGGCGGGCGTATCGGTATTGCCGCCCAGGCTTTAGGGATTGCATCAGGAGCTTATGAACTTGCTTTGGCTTATTCCAAAGAGCGAAGATCTTTTGGTAAACCTATTGCAGAACATCAGGCGATCGCCTTTAAGCTGGCTGACATGGCCACACAGATCGAGGCCGCGCGGATGCTTGTCTACAAAGCAGCCTGGTTAAAAGACCAGGGACAGTCCTATGCGCAAGCGGCAGCCATGGCAAAGCTGTACGCAAGTAAGGTAGCTATGGAGGTCACTGTGGAAGCGGTTCAGATTCACGGAGGTTATGGATTTGTAAAAGAATACCATGTGGAACGTCTGATGCGCGACGCAAAGATTACTCAAATCTATGAGGGAACATCGGAAATTCAAAAAATGGTAATAAGTAGAAATATTTTGAGTTAATCAAAAAAAAATGTAGAGATTTGTAGAAACTTTTTGTATCTCTGTTCTCGTTTGAAATAGTGTTTCTAATTAGAATATAAAATTTTTCTTTTTTATGAGCCTGTCAGGGTTTAACTGACAGGCTCTTTTTTTTGTGGACAAGCGAGGAAACTTATTTGCGCTCCAGTCCGAATACGGCATCCAGGATCATTTTAACTAAAGCAACGACAATTGCTAAGATCGTAGCAGCCAGGAAACCCGAAGTGTTAAACCCAGACATGAAATGGTCAACCAGCAAAATCATAAGCACGCTGATTACAAAAGAAACCAGTCCCAGTGTGAGGAAGTTTAAGGGGAATGTAAAAATCCGAAGAATTAGTCCAATGGTGGCATTGGCAAGGGCAATCAGTACTGCCGCCAGGATAGCACTGCCGTAACCATCTACCTGAACGCCCGGAACAATATAGGCGCCAATCAGCATGGCCAGGCCCATAAGCAAAATTTCAATAATTAATTTCATAATGGTATTTTAGTTGAATGTTGAATAAATATAGTGTTTTTTTGATTATCCTGATCGCAGGCTTTTCCCTCTCCTGTAGAGAAACAACGAAAGAAAAGCTTTTGATTGGCTTTTCTTCAGATAGTTCGGCGATTGAGTTGAGAGGGTTGGATAAGGCCAGTGGTTATGAATTAAAAAAAGTGCTCCAGGATGGTTTGGGGGAAGCTGCTGAATTAGTGGTCGTGATGGAGACTCCAGGAGAGGACGATTCGGTAACCATGGAAAAGGAGTGGTCGGGCAAGTGGTCGTTTTCGGGAGATCATTTGAGGTTTGAACCACTTCAATCATTTGAGAAAGGGAAATCTTACCGTGTGGAGACGATTTTGGGAACCTCCTTTGCGGATTGGAAAAAAGTAATTGCTGGAGGAATGGAATCGAACCTGCCCAGACAGGTGCAGGTACTTCAGCGTTAATCAGTTAGATGTCTTGGATTTTTTAAAAGAAATGCTTACCTTTGCGGAGTAATTGAGAAAAAAGAGGGGACGGTGTCCCCTCTTTTGTTTTTTCAAAATTTGAAATTATGCAGGTAGAAAACAGAGTAGTTGCGCTCGTTGAAGAGAAAATAGCCGATCGCCCGGAGCTTTTTTTGGTAGATGTGAAGATGATTGGGGGTAAACGGTTGGTTATTCAACTGGACGGGGATCAAGGAGTAAGTATTCAGGATTGTGCAGCAGTGAGCAGACATGTGGGATTTCATCTGGAAGAAGAGAATCTGCTGTCAGAGGCTTACCAGTTAGAGGTAACCTCTCCGGGTGTGGGGGAACCCTTAAAGCTCCAACGTCAGTATGCAAAAAATAAAGGACGTGAGGTGAGTGTGAAATTGACTTCAGGAGAGGCCGTGGAGGGGAGGCTGAAAGAGGTGGATGCGGATCAGGTGTTGTTGGAAGCTAAGGTGAAAGAAAAAGGAAAAAAAATACAGCTGATCGAACGTTCGATCGCATTTAATGATATAATAGAAACAAAGGTTTTAATTTCATTTAAATAAAAATGAGCAATATTAATTTAATCGATTCATTTCAGGAATTTAAAGAATTCAAGAATATCGACCGTCCTACCGTAATTAGTGTGTTGGAAGAGGTGTTCCGTAGTATGTTACGTAAAAAATATGGCACAGATGAAAACTGTGACGTGATTGTTAACCCGGATAATGGGGACTTGGAAATATGGCGAACGCGTAAAGTGATGGAAGATGGTTTCTCGGAAGATGATGACCTGGAAATCGAGCTGGCAGAAGCGAAACAGCTGGACGCAGATTTAGAAGTAGGGGATGACTACATCGAACAGATTACCTTGGAAAGTTTTGGACGAAGAGCCATTCTGGCTGCACGTCAAACCCTGGTTTCAAAGGTGTTAGAGCTTGAGAAAGATGAGATCTTCAAGAAATACAAGGATCGTGTAGGGGAGATTGTGACGGGAGAAGTTTATCAGGTGTGGAAGAAAGAAACCCTGGTGCTGGACGACGAGGGAAATGAATTGTTAATGCCTAAATCGGAACAAATTCCGGCCGATTATTTCAAAAAGGGAGACGCGGTAAGGGCGGTGATTTCTAAGGTGGACATGGTGAATGCGACTCCGAAGATCATTATTTCCAGAATCGCTCCAGAGTTTTTACAACGTCTTTTTGAGATCGAAGTGCCTGAGATTTTTGATGGCCTTATTACGATTAAGAAGATCGTTCGTGAACCTGGTGAACGTGCAAAAGTGGCTGTGGAATCGTACGATGACCGGATCGATCCTGTAGGAGCCTGTGTAGGGATGAAAGGATCTCGTATTCACGGCATCGTAAGAGAATTGAAAAATGAAAACATCGATGTGATTAATTTTACGAATAACATCTCTCTTTATATTCAACGCGCTTTAAGCCCTGCAAAGATTACTTCTATCAAACTGGATGATGCCAGTAAGCACGCCTCTGTTTACCTAAAGCCAGACCAGGTGTCTTTGGCGATTGGTCGTGGTGGACACAACATCAAACTGGCAGGAAAATTGACCGGTTATGAGATCGATGTGTATCGGGAGGCCGGAGATGAGGATGAAGATGTCGACATCGAAGAGTTCTCGGATGAAATAGACAGCTGGATCATTGATGAGCTAAAAGCCATTGGATGTGACACGGCAAAAAGTGTACTGGCGCTTTCTCTAGATGAATTGGTGAAACGTACCGACCTCGAAGAAGAAACGATCCGTGAAGTGATCAATATTTTGCAATCGGAATTTGAATAAACGTGGAAGATTAGTATAAAGTCGGAATAAAACGTTATTTTTGTATATATTTAAGTAATAAAAGGATAATCAATGTCAGACGACAAAACAATAATTTTATTTAAAGCAGCAAAGGAGTTGAATATCGGGATTGCTACAGCCGTAGAGTTTCTTGGTAGGAAAGGCTTTGCTGTGGAAAATAAGCCCACTACCAAGCTTTCTAAAGACATGTACGATACATTGCTGAGGGAGTTTCAGGGGGATAAAATTGTAAAAGAAGAAGCCAACCAAATTGTTATAGGTAAAATTCGTCGTGATGAACCTGAAGCAGCTGAGAAAGCTCCTGAACCAAGTAAAAAGAAGCAAGACTTTGAAAACGAGGGGGTGTTGATTAAGAATCTGCACCATTATGCCCCTCCTGTAGAGCGCGTAAAAGAGGAAAAACCGGTAGAAGAAAAGCCGGCAGCACCCGTGGTGGAAGCCTCGCCGGAAGTGGAAGCAAAGACTGATGACGCAGCCCTGCCTGGAGTGAAGGTGGTGGGTAAAATCGATCTTAATGAGCTGAACAAACCACGTCCTGCAAAAAAGGAAGAAGTGGAACAGGCACCCGTGGTACCGGCACCCAAAGAAGAGCCCGTAGTGGTCGAATCGACTCCGGTAGTATCTACGCCTGAGCCAGTGGTCGCCCCTCTTGTGAAAGAAGAGCAAGCTCAAAAGCCTGCGCCTGTCGAAAAAATAGCAGACACTCCTTCCAAACCGAATCCGGAGGATGAAGTGATCAAAGCCCGTTCAGTAAAACTGTCGGGTCCGAATATTATAGGGAAAATTACCCTGCCTGTCACTCCTGAGAGACGCAACCAGCCGGTGGCCTCTTCCAATGACAGTGAAGCAGCAAAACGGAAACGTAAGCGTAAAAAAACACCAGGAGGTACCGCTCCGCTCGGACAGGGAGGGAATGCTCCAGGTCAGGGACAAGGACATCCTGCGCAAGGTCCGGGTGGCCGCCCTCAAGGAGGCCCTGGGGGAGGTAACCGTCAAGGGAACTTTAGAAATGCACCAGGTCAACAAGGAGGACGTCCTAATTTTAAAGGAAACCGTCCTGGAGGTTCGCCTGTTACCAAAGAGGAACCTACAGAAAAGGAAATTCAGGACCAGATCAAGGCAACGCTTGCCCGTTTAAGCGGAGCAGGAAAATCAGGGAAATTTGCACAGAGAGCCAAATTACGCCGTCAAAAGCGCGACGATGTGGCCTTAAATGCAGAAGAACTGGCGGCAGAAGAACAACTTCAATCCAGAGTATTGAAAGTGACCGAATTCGTAACTGCGAATGAACTGGCAAATATGATGGATGTTCCCGTCACCAAAATTATCGGGACTTGTATGAGCCTTGGAATGTTTGTTTCCATCAATCAGCGTCTGGATGCCGAAACCCTGACCATTGTGGCTGATGAATTTGGATATGAGATTCAGTTTGTGAAGGCGGATGAAGAAGCCGATAGTATCCTGGAAGAAGAAGATGCACCGGAAGATTTATTGCCGAGAGTTCCAGTAGTCACCATCATGGGACACGTGGATCATGGAAAGACCTCCTTGCTGGATTATGTAAGGAAAGCAAATGTTGTTGCGGGCGAGGCCGGTGGAATCACCCAGCACATTGGAGCTTATAAAGTCACCACGGGAAGTGGAAAGCAAGTCACCTTTCTGGATACACCAGGTCACGAAGCGTTTACTGCAATGCGTGCCAGAGGTGCGAAGGTGGCGGATATCGCGATCATCGTGATTGCGGCAGATGATGCGGTCATGCCTCAAACAAGAGAAGCAATTAACCATGCTCAGGCAGCTGGTGTTCCTTTGGTTTTTGCCTTTACAAAAATTGATAAACCCGGAGCTAATTCGGATAGGGTAAAAGAACAACTCGCCGCAATGAACATCTTGGTGGAAGATTGGGGGGGGAAATTCCAGTCTCAGGAAATTTCAAGTAAAAGTGGGTTGAATGTAGATCTTTTATTAGATAAAGTATTGCTTGAGGCAGAGCTTCTCGAGCTGAAGGCAAATCCGAATAAGCGTGCTGTAGGGACGGTTATCGAAGCCACTCTGGACAAAGGACGTGGAATTGTGACCACAGTGCTGGTACAGGCAGGAACGCTTAGAGTCGGAGATCCTATCCTTGCCGGAAGTTACAGTGGAAAAGTAAAAGCCTTGTTTAATGAACGGGGTCAGAAAGTTACTTCTGCCGGACCTTCTGTCCCGGTACAGGTATTGGGAATGCAAGGGGCACCTACTGCAGGTGATCGAATCAATGTGTTAGAATCAGAGTCAGAAGCAAGAGAAATTGCGAATAAACGGCTTCAATTAATGCGTGAACAGGGCTTGAGAACCCAGAAACACATTACGCTGGATGAAATTGGTCGTCGTCTCGCAATCGGTAACTTTAAAGAATTAAACCTGATAGTGAAAGGGGATGTGGATGGTTCAATAGAAGCACTATCCGATTCATTGTTGAAATTATCTACCGAGCAGATTCAGGTCAATGTAATTAGTAAAGCAGTTGGACAGATCTCTGAGGGAGATGTATTGCTGGCCTCGGCCTCCGATGCCATCATTGTCGGTTTCCAGGTACGTCCTTCTCCAGGAGCAAGAAAGCTCGCTGAACAGGAACAAATCGATATCCGACTTTACTCGATCATTTACGATGCCATTAACGAGATTAAAGCGGCAATGGAAGGCATGTTGGCCCCTGAATTTGAAGAAAAAATCGTGGCCAATGTGGAAATTCGCGAGACCTTCAAAATCAGTAAGGTGGGAACCATTGCGGGCTGTATGGTCCTTGATGGAAAAATCTCGAGAAATAGCAAAGTTCGAATTGTCAGAGACGGTGTAGTAGTGTACACCGGAGAGCTCGCCTCCCTGAAACGTTTTAAAGATGACGTAAAAGAAGTCTCCAAAGGCTATGAATGCGGATTGAACATCCTTAACTTCAATAATATAGAAGTAGGCGATATTGTAGAAGCCTATGAACAGGTTGAAGTCAAACGGAAATTATAAAGAAGAGGCGGCGTTAAGCCGCCTTTTTTGTTTCAGACAAATTCAAATAAAATCAGGCAATCTGCAGAAACCTCTGTATATTTATTAAAAGTACATTATGTCTTCTGAAAAATCAGTCAAGCTAATTGCTCTTCCTAAACTCCTGGATGACCGTGGAAACTTGTCGTTTGTAGAGGCATTTCAACATGTGCCTTTTGATATAAAACGAGTGTACTGGATTTATGACGTGCCGGGTGGCGAAACGAGAGGGGGACATAGCTATCAGAAGAATCAGGAATTAATTATCGCCTTGTCGGGAAGCTTTTCCATCGTTGTTCATGACGGAAAAGAAGAAAGCGTTTATACGTTGAACCGTTCTTATTCGGGTTTATTGATTCCTGCAGGAATCTGGAGACATTTGGAAAATTTTTCCACTAACTCCTGTGCACTGATTCTTTCTTCGATGGCTTATGAGGAAGCGGATTATGATCGTGATTTCGAGAATTTTGTAAAAAAGTAATTGTATGCGCCCTTCCATCTATCATTGCAATGTCGTTGAACTCCCGAAAATTCATAACCGGGCTGGAAATATTACCCCCGTGCATGGAAATGAAGATATCCCATTCGATATTAAACGGGTTTATTACCTCTATGATGTGCCGGGTGGAGAAACCAGGGGAGGACATGCGCACCTGGAATTGCAGCAATTAATTGTAGCGGCCAGCGGAAGTTTTGACGTTCTACTGGATGATGGCAGAAATAAAAAAACCATTACCCTCAACCGCCCCAATTACGGCTTGTATGTGACCCCACTTATCTGGAGGGAGTTGATGAACTTTTCGTCGGGAGCGGTGCTGCTCGTGTTGGCCTCACTTCCTTATGGGGAAGAGGACTACATCCGTTCGTATCAGGATTATCAAAAATACATCAATGAGTTATAAAATTCATCCATTGGCCGAGGTTCAAAGTGAGGATATTGGTGAAGGCACCACTATCTGGCAATTCTGTGTGGTGATGAAAGGGGCTAAAATAGGCCGTCAATGCAATATTTGTGCACAGGTAATGATTGAAAATGAGGTGGTCATCGGCGACCAGGTAACCGTTAAATCCGGCGTTCAGATCTGGGATGGGGTGACACTGAAAGACCATGTTTTCGTAGGACCCAACGCCACTTTTACAAATGATCTTTTTCCCCGTTCTAAAAATCCGCTTTGGGAGAAGAGACAAACACTGGTACATTCTTATGCCAGCATAGGCGCGAATGCCACCATTTTGGCTGGGGTGGAAATAGGCGCATACAGCATGGTCGGAGCCGGGAGTGTGGTGACAAGGAATGTGGGATCGCATGAGGTGTGGTATGGGAATCCCGCAAGGAAAAGAGGATATGTCACTGCCGAAGGACTTATCTTAAATCTGGACAAGATAGATGAGCAAACGGGAAATCACTACGAATTTAAAAAAGGACAACTGGTGCATGGAAATGATTAAATTTTTAGATCTTGAACAAGTCAATCGGCCTTATAGGGAAGCATTTCAAGCGGCCTTTCAGCGCGTATTAAATGCTGGATGGTACATCTTGGGAGAAGAAGTGAAAGCTTTTGAAAAAGCGTTTTCCGCTTATTGCGGGACGAGTGCTTGTATTGGTGTGGCGAATGGGCTGGATGCGCTCACTCTAATTCTAAAGGCCTACATGGAGCTGGGACAGTTAAGAGAAGGAGATGAAGTACTCGTTCCCGCGAATACCTATATTGCGACTTGGCTGGCAGTGTCGACATGTGGGTTGGTTCCCGTTCCGATAGAACCTCATCCCCTTTATTACAATATGGATCCTGAAGCGATTGAAAGTAAAATTAGCTCCCGTACCAAAGTGATGATGGTGGTTCACTTGTATGGTCAAATGGCAGATATGCTTGCGCTGAAGGCCATCGCAGACCGTCACGGACTTAAATTAATTGAGGATGCAGCTCAGGCACATGGTGCCCTATTACAGGGGAGAAGGGCAGGGAATTGGGGAGACGCCGCAGGCTTCAGTTTCTATCCGGGTAAAAATCTTGGAGCATTGGGAGATGGAGGAGCAATAACCACCAATGATCCCGGTTTGGAAAAATGTATTCGAAGTCTCGCTAATTATGGATCTGAGCTTAAGTATTTCAATCAATACAAAGGAGTGAACAGTAGATTGGATGAACTGCAGGCCGCATTTTTGAACGTGAAGCTGGCTCATCTGGACTCGGAAACGACCCAGCGCCGGGTCATTGCAAAGAGGTATCTGAACGAACTCAAAAACCCATCCCTTGTGCTGCCGCTAATTGCCGATGAGGAAGCCCATGTATGGCATCTATTCGTGGTTCAGACTCAAAACAGAGATGCCTTGCAGGAACACCTTTTGCAGGAAGGGATTCAAACGGTTATTCATTATCCAGTTCCCCCCCACAGACAAAAGGCCTATGAGGAGTATGGCCATTTGAAACTTCCAGTTACAGAACAAATTCACAGGCAAATCCTGAGTTTACCCATAAGCCCGGTCTTAAGCCAGGAAGAAGTATCCAAAATCATTGCTGTCTTGAATAATTATGGAAAGGCTACCTGAAGTTTCCGTAATCATTCCTTGTTACAATCATGAGGGATATATTCGCGAATGTCTGTTAAGCGTTCTGCGTCAGAGCTATCCAAAGGTCCAAGTGATTGTGATTGACGATGGTTCGACAGATCACAGCCCTGAGTTGATCCGGGAGCTGCAACAGGACTACACTTTTATATTTGAAAGACAGGAAAACCACGGAATTTCGGCCACGCTTAACAAAGGCATTCAGCAGTATGCAAGTGGAAAGTACATCGCTATTGTCGCTTCTGATGATTATTGGGTGGAGGATAAATTGGCCAGACAAGTGGCTTTTATGGAGGAAAATCCACAGGCAGCCATGGTTTATGGCAATGCTTTTCTGGTCAATGAACATTCCGAAAACATCGGTAGCTTTGACGAAAAGAGATTGGCTAAACCCTGTACTTTTCGTGCACTTATTCTGGACAAGGTAGGGATCCCTGCCCTGACGGTAATGGTTAAACGGGAAGTTTTTCAGAAGCTTGGACATTTCGATGTGCAATTAGCAATGGAAGACTGGGATATGTGGCTTCGTATCGCTGATCAATTTCCGATTGCATATTTACCGGGAGAAGTGGCTTATTACCGCTTCCATCCCACCAATATCTCTGCGAAAAAAGAACTAATGATGAAAAATCGATTCCTCATTATGGAAAAATGGAAAGAAAAAAAACCGGCGCTTTACCAGGAAGCGATTTCTTACTGGCGACTCCAGGCTTTTCGTGCTTTTTCTAAAGAGGACAAGTCATTGGCGAAAAAGTACCTGCGGCCTACGTTTGCTAATCTATTTAAGCTAAAGTATTACGTCTATCTTCTTCGTTATATTTTTACTAACCCAGGCTCTTGATCATGACTCCTCCTTTGGTATCCGTCATTATTCCGGCGTACAATTATTGTGATTTCATTGGAGAGACGTTGCGATCTCTGGTAGCACAAACCTATCCCTATTGGGAGGCCATTGTCGTAGATGATGGTTCGACGGATGATACCAGAAGAGTGGTGGAACAATGGGTAAAAAGGGAAACTCGAATCCGTTATTTCTATCAGTCAAACAAGGGGCTTCCTGCGGCTCGCAATGCAGGGTTAACCCAGGCAAAGGGCAGCTACATACAGTTTTTAGATGCAGATGACCTGCTTTCTCCTATGAAACTGGCTCTTCAGGTGGAGCAAATGGAAAGTCGCCCTGAAATTTCCATTAGTTATACTCGTGCTTTTTATTTTAGGGGGGGGAAAACGGAGGTTCTTTATGCGCAGTTAAGAGGGAAAGGGAATTCGGGCGTGTCTTTTGCAGATGGGCGAGGCTATGTCATCACCGCTCTTTTAGTGGAGAAGAACTTAATGCCTGTGAACTCCGTATTGATGAGAAGTGCCGTTATCCAAAAGGTAGGACTTCAAAATGAACGATTAACCAGTTTGGAAGATTGGGAGTTTTGGTTGCGTTGTGCTTTTAAAGGACTCTATTTCGCCATGCTTCAGGATGATCAGGCCTATGCCCTTATTCGTGTACATCAGGCTAGCATGAGTCAACAGAGCTTCAGGATGTATGAAAATGAGGTGAGCCTGCGTAACCTTATTGATCGCTTTCTGTTGGAACCCGGAATGTCAATAGAGGAGGAGCGGCAACTGAGGAAAAAAAATGAGCAACAAAAGCTTCGCCTGGAAACTTTTCCCCTTCGGAGGGCAGGCTTTCTTCAGCTTTCCTACATCGGAAAACTGATCCGGAAAATTGGATTTGTATCCTTTTTGAAAGTTTACTTTAAAGCGTTGAACGATTGGAGAAGGGGGCGCTAAGAAGTTTCGTAACCGATTTATAAGGTGGATAGTCCTTCTTTATTCAAAATCAATGGAAGGCCTGCATATCGATAAGCCGTTTATAAAGTCCCTGTTGCTGAATAAGAGAAGCATGATTGCCGCGCTCAACAATTTCTCCTTTATCAATCACAATGATTTCATCCGCATGTTGAATAGTACTGAGACGGTGGGCAATGATGATCGAAGTTCTTTGTTGCATCAGATTGTTCAATGCTTCTTGTACCAGCTTCTCAGATTCCGTATCCAAAGCAGAAGTAGCTTCGTCTAAGAGCATAATGGGTGGATTGGCAAGAATCGCTCTTGCAATGCAGATCCGTTGCTTTTGTCCCCCGGAGAGTTTGTTCCCCCTGTCCCCAACAGTGGTTTGGTAACCTTCTTCACTTTGAAGAATGAATTCATGGGCATTGGCAATCTTTGCGGCCCGTTCCACTTCTTCGGTACTGGCTCCTGGCTTACCGAAAGCGATGTTGGCAAAAATAGTGTCATTAAAGAGGATACTTTCCTGATTCACAATCCCCATTAAGGACCGCAGGCTTTCCATCTGAATGTCTGTGTAGGGAATGCCATCGATGCGGATTTGTCCCGCCTTAGGATCGTGAAACCTGGGGATGAGATCCATCAGGGTGCTTTTTCCGCCCCCCGAAGGACCCACAAGAGCGATCGTGTGGCCTTTAACGAGATCGAGTTGAATATGATTCAGTACCTGCTTATCTCCGTAATCAAACCCCACATTTTCGAAACTGATCCGGTCTTTAAATTGTGTAATAGGAATGGCGTTAGGCTGGTTGGTCATGGCAGGAGGAGTATCGATCAGTGCCAACACCCTTTCACCTGCGGCGATGCCCGAATGAATGCCACTGAAAGAGTCTGAAAGGGCCTTAATGGGTTGCATCACCTGAGAAAAGGTGGCAAGGTACACCACAAATTCAGCAGCTTCAAGGTCGCCCTGGCCATTCAGAATCATGGTTCCCCCATACAGTAAAATGAATACCACTACCAAAACGCCCAATGCCTGTGAAACAGGGGAGGCCAGTTGCTGGCGCTTTGCCATCTTACGGTTTAGGTTAGAATAGAATGAGTTTTCTTCCTCAAATTTCGCTTTTACGCGTTCGGTCGCATTAAACGCCTTAATGATTTTTATGCCGGACAGGGCTTCATCCAAAAAACCAATCATCTTTGCAAAAGATTGGTGTGACTGGGTAGACTGCATCTTTAAACGTTTTACAATCTTACTAATGACCAATCCACAGATAGGGATGACCAGTAAGGAAAAAAGGGTCAGTTTTACAGAAATATATAACAACAGTCCGATGAAGAACAGGAGCTGTACTGGCTCTTTGAATACCACCTGTAAGGTGTTGGTCACGGAGAACTGAACCACCTGAACATCGGAAGCCACTTTAGAGATAATATCGCCTTTACGTTCATTGTTAAAAAAACCAACAGGTTGGTTCATAACATTGTTAAACACGGTTCTTCGGAGGTTTAATAAGGTGTGTACCCGTAAGTTCTCCATAAAACGCTGTGAAAAATAGCGAAAGAAATTGGCTAAAAAAACGGTAATGACAATGACAACACATATGATTTTCAGGGCGAGAATCTCGTCGTTAGCGATGATTCCACTAATAAAATGATCAAATTGTTCAATAGGATTCCAGCTATCCGGACCAGCGTTTTTAATGGGATTGGTTGTTTCTCCTAAAAACAGGGCCTGCATAAGCGGGCCTAAGAGTGTGAAGAGAAAAGTGTTAAAGAAAATTGCCAGAATGGTGGCGATGATATAAGGGATTGCAAATTTTTGAATCGGCTTTGCAAAGGATAATAATCTGAAATAAGTTTTCATTTGGGTATAATTAATATCTTCAAAATAACGTAGCTTCCTTTGAGAACGCTTCCGGATTGACTGTTCAAACAGTGACTGAACGAAGAGGAAGGAATGGCTTATCCTGAAAATAAACATGCTAAGGTAAGACTTTTAGCTTGCATCTATTCTTTTTGAGAAATGGAATGTGTAGCGAAATGTGTAAAAATTACGTTTACCTGTTTTTTAGGCTTGTTTTTGCCTTAATCTATCAAATAATTTACGATTTAAGGGGGGATTCTCGAGGAAAAGGAAGGGAAAAGAGGTCAATTGTGAGGAAGATCCACCTGATTTTGGGGCGCCAGTCGGCATGATTTGTCGGGTGCTCAGGGGAGTCGAGTGTCTAAAAAATTGGACTTTTTTTTACCCTCGGATAGGACAGTTTTTTACTCCTTTGGGGAGTGGAAAGGAGGTTTTTTGGTCTTTTTTGAATGTCTTAATTTATAATAATTTGCCTGAAAATCAAGTGTTAAAGGGCTTGTCGAGATAAATTTTTATATTTCGAATTAATTTTAATATATTTATAGTTTTATAATCGGCAATACGTGGAATCGGTGTTTAACTGGCACTTTGGAACGGAGTTTGTATTGTATTTTGAGATTATAAAAATTTGTTTAATTTTGTTGTTGCAAAAAATTATACAATTAATATTTGTTTAACCTTAAAAAAGAAAATGATGAATTATTCTACTTTAAAAAAGGGTCTTGTAGCCTCGATGGTAGTATTAATGGGAGCAACTTCTCTCGTTAGTGCCCAGGATGCTCCTGCTCCTTCTTCTTCTGCTAAGGTATTTGGTGGTAGAGGACAATACAGAACCTGGTCCCTAGGGGTAAATGCAGGTGTGACTTCTCCAATTGTACTTTTAGGAGGTAGAAATGACTTTACCGATTGGAAAGTAAACTTAGGCTATGGTTTATCTATCCGTAAACAATTAGGTCATGCATTCGGGTTGGAGGGTAACTTCTTTCGCGGTAAAATTTCCGGAAACAATGATGGAGCTGCGGGTGGCCAACAATTTGGAGTAAAATCTTTCGAAACTGAATTTGGTTACGGAGTGGATTTAAGAGGGGTAATCAACGTAGCAACTGTTGATTTCCTTCGTCGTGAAAACTCTGTTAACTTTATTTTATCTGCTGGTTATGGTTTGTTAGCTTATCAGCCAACTACCGTAAGTGCAACCAATGTGACCACTGTTCATAAGCCGGCTAGCGGAGATGAGTACTATAAAGGTGCTTATATTCCTGTTGGTGCTGGAGTAAAATTCAAAGTGTCTGACCGCGTGTCTTTCAACTTGAACTATACCATGAACTTTGTGGATGATTTTAATGTAAACGGCGTAGTAAATGGTTTAGCTAACCCTAACTTTGATAAGTTCTCTTATGCTTCCGCAGGATTAGAGTTCTCATTAGGTTCTAAATCAAAACCAAATCTTGACTGGGTAAACCCACTTGCTTTAATGTATGATGAATTAAAAGATCCTTCTTTACGTCAGGAAGTTGAAGCATTGAAAAACAGAGTAGCAAATGTGGAGAAATCTATCGAAGATTTGAAGAGAGATTCAGATGGAGACGGAGTATCTGATCAGTTTGACAAATGCCCTGGAACTCCGGCTGGTACTAAAGTTGACGGATCTGGATGTCCACTTCCTCCTCCTCCAGCACCAGTTGTTGCTGAAACAGTTGCGGTATCAGGTTGGGAAACTATCCAATTTGAATTCAACAGTTCTGTTCTTAAAACAGAAGCTTATCCGGTATTAGATAAATTGTCTTCTACTTTACGTGAAAGCGGATCAAAAATCACTGCTAAAGGATATGCATCAAGCGAAGGAACTGCGGCTTACAACTTGAAATTATCAAGAGACAGAGCAAATTCTGTTAAAACTTACTTGGTAAATTCTGGTGTAAATTCAAACCAGGTAACCGTAAAAGGTTTTGGAGAAAGTAATCCGATTGCTTCTAACGATACGGAAGAAGGTCGTATTCAAAACCGTCGTGTAGAGACTTCAAGAAATTAATATTTCTTAACATCTATATAAAAAAAGAGCCCATTTTAATGGGCTCTTTTTTTATATTTGTATATGTCTGTATTAAGAAAAAAGGACCAAGATCCACCACTTACCACCAATATCAAAATTATGCATTGGATCAACGCGCTGGCGATTTTGATGTTTTTAGGAGGCATTACATGGAAATTGCTCATTTGGTACCTAAGCCCCTAAATGTTTAGCAAGCCGGCCGGTCAATAGCACAATCCTGTCATTTTTGTAAAATGATTTAGATTTGAGGATCTTTTAGCTAATATTGCAAAAGGAAAGCGTTTGTTCTTCAAGTCGCACCCTCATTCGCCACTTAGCCCTATTTATCAGGAACAAGACATGAAAAAAGTAGTTTATACCACCAATGCACCGGCACCTATAGGTCCCTATAGTCAGGGCATTATTGCAAATGGATTTTTGTTTTTATCTGGCCAGATCGCCATCAATCCCGTGAACGGGGAATTGGATCAGAGTTCTGTGGAATCTGAAACACATCAGGTAATGCAGAACATTAAAGCTCTTTTACTGGAGGCCGATTATGATTTTAAGCACGTGGTGAAAACCACCATTTTCCTGTCTGATATGGATTTGTTTGCCCGTGTAAACGAGGTATATGGTGCTTATTTTGAGGATCATTTCCCCGCAAGGGAAACGGTTGCGGTAAAGGGGCTGCCCAAAGGAGTAAACGTCGAAATTTCCATTACCGCCTTTAAGTCTTAAAACCATTGAAATCGAATGCCAAATATTTAATGGCCGCCTTTCTTTCGGTAGCCATATGGGGCTTCTTTGCCATTCCCCTCAGAAACCTGAAAGCTTTTCCTTCAGAAGAAATTCTTTATTATCGGATTTTTACTTCTCTGGTGGTCATCTGGCTTTGTATTTTACTGTTCAGACGAAAAGTTCTGCGAAAAGATTTGCAGCATTTCAGGAGTCTGGATAGCCATCAAAAACGTATGGTGTTTTACCAGATCATTGGCTCTACTCTCTTGCTCACACTGAACTGGTATACATTTATCTATGCCGTTAATCATGTTAGTCTCACTTCGGCAGCCTTTGCTTATATGGTCTGTCCGTTAATTACCGCTTTTGGTGGCTTCCTGATTTTGAAGGAGCACCTGACGAAGACAAAATTACTGGCCCTGGGCATTGCTCTTTTCAGCATCATTGTGCTGGCTACCGGTTCGTTGATCGAAGTATTGTGGTCCGTCATCATTGCCGCGTTATACGCATTTTACCTGATCATCCAACGGAAAATGGAGGGCCTGGATAAACTCAATGTACTTGCCTTGCAGATTACTTTTGCAGTTTTATGCATGCTTCCTTTTTACATGGGGCAGCATGAAGCCCTGCCTCAAACGTGGTGGTTCTGGGGGAACATCCTGGTGGTGGCCATCTTTTTCACCATTATCCCCTTATTCCTTAGCCTGTACGCACTTATCCGGATCCCTTCCTCTACCTTGGGCATTATCATTTACCTGAACCCAATTATTGCTTTTGCAGTGGCAATTTTGTATTTTGGAGAAAAGATTAATACGAATCAGTTTTTGGCTTATTTGTTATTACTGTTTTCTGTTTTTCTTTTCAACTGGAATTTAATCAAGAGCTATTTAAAGATTACTTCTCAATAAATTGTTTGCCAATCAACTGGATACATCACTGGTTTACCTGAAAGGAGTCGGTCCAAAAAAGGCCGAGCTTCTACAAAAGGAATTGGGCATTTCCACTTATGGAGATTTATTAAGTCATTACCCTTTTCGTTACATCGACAGAACCCGCTTTTACAAGGTGAATGAGTTACAGGCCGATATGCCGCTGGTGCAGATAATAGGCAAGGTGATGAAGAAGGAGGTGATTGGTGAAAAACAAAAAAAGCGACTGGTTGCCCGTTTTTACGATGATTCAGGAGCAATAGAACTGGTGTGGTTTCAGAGTTTGAAATGGGTAGATGACCACCTGCATCAGGGACAGTATTACATTGTATTTGGGAAGCCCCAATGGTTTAACGGCTCGTTCAGTATCTCCCATCCGGAAATAGAAGCCTATCCCAGGCCTCCCGGTATTAAAGGGAATCTTACATTGCAACCCATTTATTCCACCACGGAGAAATTAAAGAAGAGCTTTCTCGATAGTAAAGGAATTCAGAAACTTGTGGGAACAGTACTGGAGAGCCAACTGCAGGAAGTGAGAGAGGCATTGCCCTTTTATATTCTTGAAAGATATAAATTAGTAGCAAAGAAGGAGGCTGTTCGTCATATTCACTTTCCGGCAGATAATCAATCCCTGCAACAGGCTCAACGGCGGTTAAAATTTGAAGAATTGTTCTTTATCCAGCTTCAATTATTGCACGGAAAACAGCAACGGCAATTAAAGTTCAAAGGGGCTGTGTTTTCAGAAGTGGGGGAGCGTATCCATACATTTTATGAACACCTTTTGCCATTCCCCCTGACAGAGGCACAGAAGCGTGTCATCCGTGAAATCCGGCAGGATACTCAAAGAGGAGCTCAGATGAATCGACTGATTCAGGGAGATGTGGGAAGTGGAAAAACGGTGGTTGCTCTGATGAGCATGTTGTTGGCCAATGATAATGGATGTCAATCTTGTATGATGGCTCCTACCGAGATTTTAGCTCGCCAGCATTATGAATCGCTCAGAGGTTTATTGCAAGAACGCTTGTCGAAGGTGGCACTGCTCACGGGGAGTACGACGAGAAAGCAACGAAAATTAATACTTGATGCATTGCTGGAAGGGGAGATCGATATGCTTGTTGGAACTCACGCATTGATTGAGGATCCTGTTCGCTTTAAAAACCTGGGCTTGGTAGTGATTGATGAGCAGCATCGTTTTGGGGTCGAACAAAGGGCAAAACTATGGCAAAAGAATAGCATTCCCCCCCACATTTTAGTGATGACAGCCACTCCCATCCCCAGAACGCTCGCAATGACCCTTTACGGAGACCTCGATGTTTCTGTGATCGATGAACTGCCTCTGGGAAGAAAGCCGGTTGAAACCCGGCATCTGGTAGAGCACCAGCGTTTGAGGATGTACGGTTTCCTAAAGAAAGAAATCGCAAAAGGACGTCAGGTTTATGTGGTTTATCCTTTGATCCGGGAAAGCGAACACCTGGATCTACTTCATCTGGAGGCGGGGATTGAAGCTTTAAGCCAGGAGTTCCCACGCCCGGCCTATCAGTTGAGTATTGTGCATGGCCAAATGAGCAATGCGGATAAAGCCTTTGAAATGCAGCAGTTCATTGAAGGGAAGTCGCAAATCATGGTGGCTACTACGGTGATTGAGGTAGGGGTCAATGTGCCGAATGCCACTGTCATGGTCATCGAACATGCCGAGCGCTTTGGGCTATCCCAGTTGCATCAGTTGCGTGGCCGTGTAGGTCGGGGGGCGGATCAGTCTTTTTGTATATTGATGTCGGCAGGCAGGCTAAACCCTACTTCTAAAAAAAGACTCGACACCATGGTAAGTACCAACAATGGTTTCGAGATCTCCGAAATTGACCTCCAGCTGCGTGGACCAGGCGATCTTACGGGGACTCAGCAAAGTGGTGTACTCGATCTTAAAGTAGCGGATTTGTCCCAAGATCAGGTAATCCTGCAGGAAGCCCGAAATACCGTGATTCAGCTTTTTGAAGAAGATCCATTGCTGGAAAAAGAGGAACACCAGATTCTTAAACGCTACCTTCAGCGAAGAGGATCAGGAATTGCTCTGGATAAAATATCCTAATCTTCATCGCTTCCGGGAATAGACCCCGAACCATTATAGGCCCCTTTCCGGATAATAGGCATTTTCAGGTACTTAAAAAGGTCGTCCAGTTGTAAGAGACTACCATTGGTAAGATTCCCAAGAAAAACAATGACAATGTCTTTGTCAAGATTGCGGATGTACAGATTGCGAAAGCCGTGCCACCAGCCTGTATGGTAAACCACTTTGTCCATTCCTTTGCCTTCGAATGTACGCCAGCCATACCCATAATTGAAATGTCCATTCACAGGTTTATTGTATCCTTGATAGGCAGAGTCCAGGCTCGCATCGGTTAACAATCGACCATTTTTGAGGTATTTGTCGAAGAGAAGCAAATCATGGATGGTACTGTAAATGCCTTTGTCGCCCACTGGCCCATCCAGAAAATTTTGAACAACAGAATAGCGCCAGGTGCGGTCATGCCCTACCACATCCACCGGGATTTTAGCATATTCAGTGGTCGAATAGACATGAGTGTTCTTTAGCCCCGCAGGTTTAAACACATATTCGGCCATGTATTGGGAAAAACGCAGACCGCTTACTTTTTCTACGATGGCAGCCAATACCATATAATTTGAATTGTTGTAGTGAAAACGGACATCCGGCTTTAGGTAACGGCCGGGTTTATGGGTAGCAATGAGCTCCATGACATCCATGTTGCTCATTGGCTTCTTTTTATCTTTCCAGATACCATCTGTAAAATAAACGTAATTCATCAACCCACTTCGGTGCGTCAGTAGAAGCTGAACAGTGATTCCTTCGTAAGGGAAATCAGGGAAAAAGCTTTTTACATCGTCGCTTAATCTAAGTTTGCCTGCTTCTACCAATTGCATAATCGCTACCCCGGTAAATGGTTTGGTGACAGAGGCCAGTTCAAATTCGCTTTTAATTTTAAGGCTGTCCCGATGAAGGTAGTCGGCCCAGCCCAATGCCTTTTGATAGATGATTTTCCCCTGTTTGGCAACCAATACATTTCCGTTAAACCCTGACCTTTTGTGCAGGCGTTCCATAAATTCGGCGATCCATTTGTCTTCTTTTCTGGCATCGTAAATCAACAACAGGCTGTCAGCTTTGTCATCCTCCTTTATACGGATCTTTTTATTGGCGACTGCTTTCCTTTCTTTTTCTTCAGGACTTAAACAGGCCGAGAACGAAACAATCATAAAAAGGAGCGGGATAAGAAAATGAGAAAATTTCATGCGGAAGAATAAAAACCATTAAAACGCGCAAAATAACAAATATTGACTGGCCCTGCGAAAAGAGTTTTAAACATTTCTTTGAGTTGATTACTCTCTATTGTAGAAGCGTAAAAGCCCGAACACTTTTAAAAAGTTACCTTATAAAAGCAGTAAAATCATTAAATTTGGAAAAAATAAATACAGCATCAGATGAGTTTTAGAATAGAACACGACACCATGGGCGAGGTTCAGGTACCTGCCGATAAATATTGGGGCGCACAAACGGAACGTTCGCGGAATAACTTTAAGATTGGACCGGAGGGTTCGATGCCTAAAGAGATTGTTCATGCTTTTGGCTACTTGAAAAAGTCAGCAGCTCTGGCGAATGCCGAACTGGGGGTTCTATCTACAGAAAAGGCAGCCCTTATTGCCCGTGTATGCGATGAAATCGTGGAAGGGGCCCTGGATGATCAGTTCCCGCTGGTAATCTGGCAGACCGGGTCAGGGACGCAAAGCAATATGAATGGAAACGAGGTCATTGCTAATCGGGGGCATGTGCTCAATGGAGGGAGTCTCTTGGATGATAAAAAAGTTTTGCACCCGAATGATGACGTAAATAAATCGCAGTCTTCCAATGATACTTTCCCAACCGCCATGCATATTGCGGCGTATAAGTTAACGGTAGAAAATACCATTCCTGGGCTTGAAAAATTAAGAAATACCCTTCATCAAAAGGCGACGGCATTTGCGTCGATCACGAAGACCGGACGTACCCACTTCATGGACGCCACTCCACTGACACTCGGACAGGAATTTTCAGGCTATGTGCAGCAGATAGATAATGGTTTAAGAGCGATTAAAAACGCCTTAACAATGGTGGCAGAGCTCGCCTTAGGCGGTACTGCCGTAGGGACCGGATTGAATACTCCGAATGGCTATGACGTGTTGGTGGCCAGCAAAATAGCTGATCTTACCGGGTTGCCTTTTGTGACCGCTCCAAATAAGTTTGAAGCCCTTGCTGCACACGATGCCATGGTCGAATTATCCGGTGCATTTAAGCGTGTAGCAGTGTCCTTAATGAAGATTGCGAATGATATCCGTATGCTTAGCTCCGGTCCACGCTGTGGAATTGGAGAGATTATCATTCCGGATAATGAACCGGGATCTTCCATCATGCCGGGAAAAGTAAATCCTACACAACCTGAAGCATTAACCATGGTTTGTGCGCAGGTAATCGGAAATGATGTAGCAGTTTCTATCGGAGGAGCGACCGGTCACTTTGAATTAAACGTGTTTAAGCCGGTGATTGCATCAAACGTATTGCAGTCAGCGCGTCTAATTGGCGATGCTTGTGTGTCGTTTAACGATAAATGTGCCGAAGGAATCGAAGCGAATGAGGTGGAAATAAAAAAACACCTTGAGAACTCCCTCATGCTCGTGACCGCGTTAAATCCTCACGTGGGCTATGAGAATGCTGCTAAAATTGCCAAAAAAGCTCATAAAGAGAATAAGACTCTTAAAACAGCGGCTGTTGAACTGGGTTTGCTTACCGAAGAGCAGTTTGATGCGTGGGTAAAACCAGAAGATATGGTGGGTAGCTTAAAATAAATCCGGAAAATGCAGCGGCGCTTCCAACCGAAAATAGGGATTGCAAAGTGGGGTATGATTGCCTCACTTTTTGCATGTAGCGTGGGACTTTTTTCCTGCTCCAGACTACCCAATGTACAAGGGAATGGGGAAGATTTTTTGCAAGGATTATGGAAGCAAGACAGCCTTGCTCATGCAGACAAATTAATGAGCTATACGAGGCACGAGGTAAAGTTTACCTGCGATTCTTTTTATCTTGATATGACCACTTTCTCCAAAGTTAATTATTACGAAGAGGCTTGTTTTAATAAGGGCGTGTGGAAAGAATTTGCAAAGGGGGTGTATGCCGTGAAAAATGATACCCTTGTCCTGCACGGACACTTTACAAAAGCCAATTACAAACAAAAAATCTCAGGATGTTACCGGAGTGGCCAATACAAAGATTACTTTAAAATCATCCATAAAGAAAAAGAAAAACTTATATTAGAGAGGCTGAGCGACCATAATGAGTACTCACTTTCATTGATCACTCCTATACAGTGCGAGCCTAAACCTTTATAACCCTAAAAGATTAAATGATGCGCATTTCCCTTTTAAACCACCGGACCTGGAAAATGTTTTTTCTGGCAAGCCTTTTTTTGATTCTTCCCTCTTTTGCCTGTGCTTGGGGCGTCTTGGGCCACCGCATTGTAGGAGAGATTGCGGATCACTATCTTTCCTCGAAAGCAAAAAAGGCGGTCAAACAGCTGTTGGGACACGAGACGATGGCCATGAGTGCAAATTGGGCCGATTTTATTAAATCGGATACCAGCTATAATTATTTAAATACCTGGCATTACGTTAATCTCCCACAAGACCTGAATTACCAAGGGGTAACAGCTTTTCTAAGTCAGACAACCGAAGCAAATATCTATACTAAAACCAATGAAATGATTGCGGTTTTAAAAAGGCCTTCGGCAACTTATGAGGAGCGAAAAATGGCTTTGCGTCTATTGATCCATTTAATGGGAGACATGCATCAACCGATGCATACCGCAAGGAAAGAAGATCTGGGAGGGAATAGGGTATACCTTACCTGGTTTGGAGAGAAGTCTAACCTGCATCGGGTATGGGATGAACAGTTAATCGACTTTCAGCAGTTAAGCTATACCGAATATACCAAAGCGATCAACCATGCTTCCCCTGTCCAACTGGCTCAATGGCGTAGTGGAGATATCCGTCAATACATCTACGAGTCGTATGAAATCTGCAACAAAATTTATGCAACAGGGATCAAAAATGAAGACAAGCTGAGCTATCGTTATAATTTTGACTGGATTGAGACGGTTAATAGCCAACTCCTGAAAGGAGGAGTGCGATTGGCACACGTGCTCAATGAAATTTATAAATAATCTTGAGAATATTAATGGTATGCCTGGGGAATATTTGCCGTTCTCCATTGGCAGAAGGAATTCTTCGGAACTTAGCGGAACGTCAACACCTCCCCTGGCATGTTGCTTCGGCGGGGACAGGTAACTGGCATGTGGGGCAAGCCCCGGACATCCGGAGTATCGCCATTGCCAGGCAACTGGGTTACGATATCTCTGGGCAACGTGCCAGACACTTTAAAGCTTCTTTTTTCCGGGAATACGATCTGATCCTGGTCATGGATAGACAGAATAAAGCAGATGTTCTCCGACTGTCAACCAATGAGCAGGAAAAAGAAAAGGTGGCCCTCTTTTTAGGAGATTCCGAAGTAAGAGACCCTTATTACGACAACGATTTATTCGAGCCGGTGTGCCGTGAAATTGAAGCTCGTTGCCAATTGCTTATTGCTCAGCTGGAACCAAAGGCCCCTTTGTAGATGAGAAGATAAACTGAAACATGCAATGCGTGGCAAAGGCGCCAAAACTATGCCATAGGAAATGAGTTCCTGAGGGAAACCAGCCTAGGGGATCGGCCATTCGAAAAAGGAGTGCCAGTGAAAACGCAGCTAACGCGTACAAAACCCATTTTAAATGACGTCCTTTCTGGCGATATATATAACCTCCCACAGGAAGCAGCACCAGCAAAGCCATCAGCGCATAATTCAGGTTGATAAACCACTGAACATTGTCTTTTGCAATAAGCTGACGCATTCCAAACGAAACAATAATGAACAGCCCGACGACCAGCAGGGCAACCTGCCAGCGAAACAGCCTGGAAAGATAATACAGGCCAGCAGAAATACATAGGAGCATGATGGGCATCCAATCCATGAAAATGAAAAATCGCCATTGACGGAGGGCGTGATAAATGGTGCCTCCAATTCCGCCAATGTATAACAATACCAGGCAGAAACTGAGAAAAGCATAGTGCTTGTACGCCCCTTTTAAACGAAAGGTCCAATAGAGGGCAATTCCCAGAAAGAAAGCCGCTGTTAGGGCATTCAATGGTTCCGGAAAAACCGATTGAAGATTCGTCTCTGTGTAAAGCATTCCTCCGTCCGGAGGAGACTGGGTAATGATCATCGCCTGAAAGCTTGTTTTTCCAAATTTAAAGAATGTATATTTGTTTAGTAGCCCCTTACTATTAAAAAATATCGATGCCTAAATTATTTATGATCCTTCTTGGATGCACTCCCAAGGGGAGAAATATTGAACAGCACGACGTGTTCTTTGGAATTGCCGATCAGTTGCATGACCTGATTGCCGAAATGAATGCTTTCTGGCCCGAAGCGGAAGGAAGAATCCACATAGATGCTTTTCGCGAAGTTCGGCAGGTAGGCCATTTGCTTGTAAAAGTGGAGGAAAGGAAAAAGGCCCCGGCTGGAACGGCAGAGAATAGCCTCTTTTTCCTAAACCTCGGTGGATATCAACCAAATGTTTTTGAAGAATTGCACTATAAAATGCTTGTGGTAGCTTCCACAAAAGCCGAAGCGATCAGGGAGGCTAAAGACACAGCCTTTTACCTGCATACAGGATTTAAGGGAGCAAATTCCCATATCGATGATAAATATGGGGTAGATGTGGATGATGTTTTTGAAATTGAGGACATTCTGAGCCCCGAAACGAGAGCAAAATATCGATTGGCCTTTGAAATAAGCCCCTCCGCTACAGAGGATCCTTTTTTTCTGGGGTACCTGCCGATTTCAAAAATTAAGATCTCTTAGGTATTTTGCCTGTGCGCTTTTTATGTATAAATCTGATGAGTACTCATTGGAGAGAGACCAGAGGAGGAGGAAAACACAGAGAAAAAGAAGTGATTGCCGCACCGAGAAATAGGAGTTTTTAAAATCTTTTCCCTTAATTTTCAGTTATTTAATTAATATTTATTCTTATCTTTATAGAATGAATAAGATCTACCTCATTCTGGCATTTCTTTCGGGCGCTCTTGTGGCGGTCGGACAGACAGGGGTATCCGGTCCACAGGAGATTATTCCTTCCGGTACAGCGATCAATGTATCGGTATTCGGTCTGGAAGAAACAGAGGCGGATGGGTATTTTGCAGATGCCGAGAAAAATGAACGCCGGGGGGACTTGAACGAAGCTCTTAATCTTTTCGGTAAAGCTGCTTTTGAATACAACAGCGACAAGAAACTGCATAAGTATGCAGGCTCGCTTTTGCGAATCAGTAACATTCATTTGTTGATGTCGCATTATGTAGAAGCGGAGCAGGTGATTCTGAATGCAGCACTGAAAACATACGTAAAAATAGGGAGCAAGTCGGGTCAAATGGCCTCGTATGGACAATTAGGTAAGATTTACCTTGCGGCCAATAAACTTACTCAGTCTTTATGGTTTTATAGCCAGCAGGGAATTTTGGCAAAGCAGTTAAAAAATAATACGGCTTACATCGACTCGGTGTTGGGGAGCGCTGCTGTCAAAATCAAAAAAAAGGATTATCAGCTGGCATTGAAAGATGTGAATAATGCGGAACAGTTAGCTAAGCTTCACCGCATTACGCAGTTTAATACGCAAATTAAGAATTACAAAACCCAGATCGCGGAAAAGAAAACGATCAAGAAAGTATGATGTTTTCTGTCCTTTTGCAGGGAACCCCTTTTAGTTGTTTTTAGTTGTTTTTGAAATAGATATAGTATATGTCTGATTTTCAGCCTCTTTTTTGTTGTTTTGTTTTTAAAATCTGACGCCAATAAAATACCGTAAAATGGGTATTTTATCCCTTGATCATTCCCTTATTTTTGAGAAGATATTGGACTCATGAAGACAAGGTTCTTTTTTGTTATTTTCCTATGGGGGCTTTCTGCCAGTTATGCCCAACATCAACGAATGTTGGATAGTCTTGAGCAGGTATTGTCGCATACGTCGCAGGATGTACAACGGCTAAATTTGCTAGGGGAATTAAGCTGGCGCTATGGAATGGTCGACTTCGAAAAGGCGCTCCATTATGGACGTATGGAGCTGCAGTTGGCCGTTAAAATGGGCGATTCGGCAGCTATTGCCCTTGCCTATAGTGATATAGGAAATGCCTATACCCGTGTAAATAGTTTTGATGAGGCGCTTGAAAACCATTTAAAAGCTTACGAGATCAGAGACCGATTAGGGTTGAGCGTAAAGGCGGCGGGCTCGATTTCAAATATATCTGTCATCTATAAACAACAGGGGCGTTACCAGGAAGCCCTGGATTACATGTTCCGGGCCTTAAGAATCTATGAACAAACGGCAGATGAAATTAACCAGGCACTTGTATTGGGAAATATTGGCAACCTGTATGTGTCGTATAAAAAGCTGGATCCAGCCAAAGAAGCTTTTGAAAGAGCCATCCGGCTTGCAAAAAAGAATAATTCTGTTTCTATTCTTGCAAATGCCCATTCCGGTATGGTGCAGTATTATTTTAAAAAAGAGCAATACCACGAGGCGCTTGAGCATGCATTTATCGCGGAAAAGCACCTGAAACCCCTTCAGCATAAAACAGATCTTGCAGTCATTTATAACGGTATAGGACAGATTTATGAAAGATTGGAAAAGTTTGATTTGGCTATGGAGAATTACCAGCGCTCCCTCGAATTCCGTAAATTTATGAAAGACGAGTTCGGGATTGCCTCCTGTTATAAGAACATGGGCTCTGTGTACTTAAAGCTTAAAGATTTTGACAAGGCGGAGAAGTATATCTTACAGAGTAAAACCATCTTTATGAATTTAAAGGCACAGGATTATTTGCGGGAGGTGTATCATCTGTTAGGTCAGGTGTACGAGGAGAAGGATCACTATTCCAAGTCATTAGCCTATTACAAAGCCAGTGAAGCAGTGAAGGACAGCCTCTATAACCAACAGTCTTCTGATAAAATTCATGAATTGCAAGTGGCCTACGAAACGGAACGAAAAGCCCGTCAGATAGAACTGTTGAATAAGGAAAACAGGATTCAAAAATTGGAAATCTTTCGAAGAAACATGTTCCTGGGGGGCGTGTCGGCCGCATTTGTCTCTTTTTTTATAATTACTTATTTGCTATTTAGAAGTTATCGTTTTAAACAGGAGAACCGACTGCAGGGAATCATCCTACATCAGCAATCTATGGCGGCCAATGCTGTGATTGAAGCTGAAGAGAATGAGCGGAAGCGAATCTCTGCCGAACTACATGACGGTCTTGGCCAGCTTTTTTCAGCAGTCAAGATGAATTTATCTGCTTTAACGGACGATATTCTTTTTAAAGATAACAGAAGTAAAGACACTTATGAGAAAACAATCAGCTTAGTAGATGAGAGTTGCCGGGAAGTAAGAGTCATTTCTCATCAAATGGCGCCAAACGAGTTGTTGAAATCCGGCCTTTCCAATGCCATTCGTAATTTTATTCACAAAATCGATTCGCGGACCTTAAAGATTAATCTGCAGGCAGATGGTTTAGAAGAGCGATTGGATACTCCTATAGAGACGGTACTTTACCGGGCTATTCAGGAGGCCGTCAATAACGTGATTAAACATGCCCATGCCACGATGCTCGACATTCAGTTATTTAGGGACGAGGAAGGGATTAGCGTGACAATTGAAGATAATGGGTCGGGTTTTGATCCGAAAGAGGCCATTGCCAAAAATGGAATGGGGCTAAAAAATATCCGCTCCAGAATTGAATATTTAAAAGGTCAGGTTGAATTTTCCTCTATCCCGGGAAAAGGGGCGTTAGTGGCCATATATATCCCCTTAACGAATGGATAAATGATGCGTAAAACAAAACTATTTATTATTGATGATCATCAATTAGTGATTGATGGATTGATGGCCTTACTAGGAAATGAACCGCAATTTGAAATTGTCGGATATACCAGTCAGCCCAAAGAGGCCATTGAATTAGTGAAATCTTTGGAAGTGGATATTGTGATGACCGATATAAATATGCCTGGAATGTCTGGAGTAGAACTTACGCGAGGGATAAAAAAGGTTTTTCCTTCCATTCGTGTCCTGGCATTGTCCATGTTTGGTGACCGTCCCGTCATTAAGGAGATGATTGACGCAGGAATCTCCGGATACATCTTGAAAAATACCGGAAAGCAAGAATTGTTGGAAGCATTGGAAAAACTTGCGCAGGGAGAAACCTTTTTTGGGATGGAGGTAACCCGGGAATTAATGCGGTCTTTTAAAGAAAGCGATGAGGCGGCTCACCTGACCAATCGTGAAGTGGAAATCGTCCGTCTAATTGAAGGAGAGTATAACAATAAGCAGATTGCCGAACGCTTATTTATCAGTGAGCGCACCGTCGAAACCCACCGGAAGAACATCTTTCGCAAAACCGGTACGCAGAGCATTGTTGGGCTTCTCAAATACGCATATGATCATAAAATCATTTGAGCCTACGCATTTCGTGGTAGAAAAATATACCCGTTGGCAGGTATTGACAACGGAATCCAGTATCCCCAAATTTGTGTATACAGGTTTAAAATCAGATCCCATGCAAACCATTAAGAATCCCTTTCAAATGCTTAGTAAACGAGAGGTGGAAATTGTGCGTTTAATTACACAGGAATTAAGTAACAATGACATTGCTCGCCAATTGGACATTAGCACAAGAACTGTAGAAACTCATCGGAAGAATATTTTTCGAAAGACGAAAGTAAAGACGGTGGTGGGGCTGGTGGTATTGGCGATCAAGAATAAGGTCGTGACGGGTTATTAAGGAAAGCCTTGCAAAGTTTACAAAAAAGATACACTGAAAAGCTGTATCTTTTTTGTTTATTTAAAAAATTGGTATCATATTGGATGCAGGATTTTACAGAAATGGATTTTAAACTATTCAAAGAAATGTTAAGAAGACTTTTATTCATCACCTTTACTGCTGCGACTTTAGCTTGTGGAGCCGCCCCTGCGGTGCAGCAAATGGTTGATGGGGTTGAAAATATTACACCGGATGAACAGCAGGGTTTAGTCGCTAAAGAATTAGTGGGACTCATCGAGAATTACAATTATAAGCGAATTAAGATCAATGATTCCATTTCATCGCTGGTGTTGGACAGATACATTAAATCGCTGGACCCTTCCAGGTACTATTTTTTGGAATCGGATGTAAAAGAGTTTGAACAATACCGGTACCTCTTAGACGATCATTTCAGAAATGGAGATTTGGCTTCCACTTTTTATGTCTTTAATGTCTACCTGAAAAGATACAATGAGCGGCTGGACTATTCCATTGCTCAAATAAAAAATCAGTATGCCTATAATCAGGACGATACCTTTGTTTATGATCGGGAAAAACTACCTTGGTTAACCACGACGACTGCGCTGGACGACTATTGGAAGAAAAGAGTGAAATACGAGCTCCTCAATCTGAAACTGGCAGGAACCGATCAGAGCAAGAATGTGGAAACATTGACTAAAAGGTATCAAAACCTGAAATCACAGTCCGCAAAACTGAATAATCAGGATGTATTTCAGCTCATTATGAATGCTTTTACAGAGTCGATAGATCCTCATACAAATTATTTTAATCCACGAAATGCGGAAACGTTCAACCAAGAGATGGCAAGGTCTCTTGAGGGGATTGGTGCAAGTTTGCAGCTGGATAATGAGGTGACTAAAGTGATTTCCATTATTCCTGGCGGACCTGCTTTTAAGAGTAAATTGCTGCATGCCGGAGATCGGATTGTAGCGGTGGCGCAAGGAGAAAAAGGAGAGTTTGAAGATGTGGTTGGCTGGCGGATCGACAACACGGTCTCCAAAATTAAAGGCCCTAAAGGAACAGTGGTTAGATTGAAAGTGATCCCTGCCGGCCAGGAGCTTTCTTCCCAACCCGTGACTATTCAACTGGTGCGTGATAAAGTGATTCTGGCCGATCAATCTGCACAGAAATCAGTGAAGGTAATCGAATCGGAAGGAAAACCGTACAAAATAGGTGTCATCAATGTGCCTGCATTTTATGCCGACTTTAAAGCGGCGAATGCCGGAGATCCGAATTACAAAAGCACCACCAGAGATGTGAAGCTACTGATTGACACTTTGCAAAGAGTGGATAAGGTCGATGCCATTATCATGGATTTGAGAGGGAATGGAGGAGGGTCCTTACTGGAGGCCATTGATCTTACAGGACTGTTTATTGATAAAGGACCCGTTGTACAGGTGAAAGATTTAAATGGATCGGTAGAAGTCAACGAAGATAAGAAGGCCGGAGTGTTGTGGTCGGGACCTCTGGGAGTAATGGTGGACCGTCTTAGTGCTTCTGCTTCCGAAATTTTTGCAGGAGCGATCCAGGATTATGGTAGAGGAATTATTATGGGCTCCCAGACTTTTGGAAAAGGAACCGTTCAGTCGGCCATTGACATGAATAGGGTGGTGAGTGGAAACATGCTTCAACGTCTAGCGGCAAAAGTAGCCAATGCAGGAGGAAAGGCCGAAATGCCTAAATTAGGACAAATTAACCTCACCATCGCTAAATTTTACCGGATCAACGGAAGCAGTACTCAGCATAAAGGGGTACTCCCCGATGTGGTGTTCCCTTCTCTTTATCCTTTGGATAAGATTGGAGAGGATACGGAACCTTCAGCGCTGCCTTTTGACATGGTAAAACCATCAACTTACCAGACGTTGGCCAATCTGACGGAGGTAAGAAAACAACTCGTTCAGTTACATGACGAACGCATGAAGAAGTCGGTTGACTACAAAGTGCTGGTAGCGGATATTGAGGAAGGTAAGAAGAGAGATTTAGAAACGTCTATTACACTTAATGAAACGAAATTGAAGACAGAACGCGAAGCCCTGGCAG
Organism: Pedobacter sp.; assembly: GCA_037190785.1. Taxonomy (GTDB): domain Bacteria; phylum Bacteroidota; class Bacteroidia; order Sphingobacteriales; family Sphingobacteriaceae; genus Pedobacter. Next base: position 894,989 of record JBBCJN010000003.1, read on the forward strand.
CTCGTTCATTGGCACGAACCAACGAATTGCGCAGTGCTAAAGGAATGCCTTTGCTTAAAAAGGGAGAGAAGGCGACAAAAGAAGAAATTTTCGACTTTATTCAGGACGAAAGTATGCGCATTATTGTGGATTACATTAAGCTTCAGCAAAGAGGTCAGCTCACCGGCAACCTTTAAGGCCTACGCTTATTCAATAGATTCAGTAAATAATAAAAGCGGGCACCCGGATTTACCAGGTGCCCGCTTTTATTGCGTTAAAGGGTTATGCTTTAGTTTTTGACATTTGCATAGCCATCATTTCTTTCATTGTTTTATTCATGCCTTCTGTAGAACCATCAAGGAAGATGACATTTCCTTCGCTATTCTCAGCAAATTGTTTAATTGATTCTGTCCACATGGTAAAGAGGATCACCGAAATGTCGAGGTTTGCCTGTTCCATTTCCTGAGCAGCTTTGGTCATTCCATGTGCTACTTCTGCACGGAAGAGAGCAATTCCTTGTCCTCTCAACTGGGCGGCTTCCCTTTCTGCTGCGGCTGCTATTTTAATGGCATTTCCGTCGGCTTCTGCCGCTTTTGTTTTGGTAATCAGCAATGCTTGACCTTCATTTTCTGCTGCCGCCTTCAGGTTATTGGAAGCCACCACCCGGCTCATTGAGCGCATAATTTCTTCATCAAAGGTGATGTCGTTTAACTGAAGGTCGTGAAGATGGTATCCCCAGCTTTCCAGAACCTGATCTATCTGGTATTTTACGTGTTCCACAATCTCATTTCTTTGCGCTAGTACATTGGCTTGTTTCTGTGTGGCTACATACGCCCGGATAGACCCCTCAATGGTACGGATCAGCGCCTGCATTAGATTGTTGGCGTCCACAAATTTGAATGCAACATTCTTAATCGTTTCTTCTTCCTGGTTAATGACCGAATACAACAGCATGGCCTTAAAATAGACATTGGCCTGATCCTGGGTCACCGCCTGAAAACTTAATTCCACCGAACGGTTCTGAACCGATATCCGGGAATGGATGACTTCAATCAATGGAATTTTGAGGCTGAGGCCCGGCCTCAGCTGTCGCCTGTATTTGCCAAACACAGTGATGACTGCAATGGTGCCCTGTTTTACTGTCACAAAAGAAGACAGCAGGAGTACAAAACAGATAAATAAGAAAAAATAGAATAAAAGAGTGCTTATAGCCATAAGAATTTAGTTGAATATGAATAGTCAATATACAAAATTTTCGGGAAATTAGTCATGCTCGAAAACAGGGACTAAGGGGTATTGCTTTGGAGAATTTCCTGATGATCGCTAAACATTAGGGAATGTTCGGGGAAATCGCGGTTGGTAAGGGTCTTAATTTTTTCAAATGCTCCATGATGCGGGTCCACTTGAAGTCTTTGGACGGGGTCCTGTTTTACGGAAATCACTTTTGCAGAAAGAAAACGCCCCTGACCATCTGTTTTCAGTCGGATGAGCGGCGCAATGCCGTTGGCTCCCTTCAGGTTAAAACGGCCATAGGTGCAAAAATTCCCCAGGCTGTAAGCAATAAACCGTTCTTTATACACTTCTACGGCGCGGGTAACGTGAGGTCCATGCCCCCAAACAACGTCTGCTCCTGCGTCAATAACTGCATGGGCAAAAGCATAAACATTTCCGCGGTTTTCTTCGTAGAAGATTTCTGTTTTGCGTGTCACGTGCTCAAAACGACTTCCCTCAGCTCCTCCATGAAAAGAAACAATGACAATGTCCGCATCTCTTTTTAAACGGCTCACGAGTGCCTTTGCACTGTCAATTTCGAGGATGGACAGGGTATGTTCGTTAGGAGAAAAGGCACAAAAGGCATAACGGACCCCGTTTTTCAGAAATAAACGATAGGGCTGAGAGTAAATACCGGCATGCGCGATGTCTAGCGAATCGAGCAAGGCGCTTGTGCGCATTCTTCCTGCAGTGCCAAAATCGTTGATGTGATTATTTGCAATACTTAATAGGTTAAAACCTGCCTCTTTAAAGTGAGCCGCATAGCGTTCGGGCATGCGAAATGCATAACAGGAGGTGCTGCGAGGGTCTTTACACTTCGTTGATTTGCCGCGATCTAAAAAGCAGCCCTCCAGATTTCCAAAGACAACATCTCCATGAAGGTAGGGAAGAACCGCTTCAAAACTATTTTTTGCATCATCGGGAGGAAGATAGCTATTGTCAGGGTAAGAAGATCCAATCATCATGTCTCCCACACCTACCAAGGTAAGGGTATCCTGTTTCGCGGGTAAATGGGCGGACTCAATGGGCTCCATTCTTTTTTCTTCTCCCGCTGAGTGACTGTGTTGACAGGCTACGAGAAAAAGGTAGCTGCTCAGGCTAACGAAAAGGGCATACAGGTACTTCATGGCAGAAAAAATCCCCCTAAGGTGATTAGGAGGATTTACTATGAATTTGTTTAAATTATTCTTCTATAAAATCTTTTTCATCAGGCTCAATAATCCTACCGCCTTTATAGAAAATACGGGCGTAATAAGGTTCATTGAGGTTGTCAATTTTTACTCCACGAGAGGAAGAGGCATGGACAAATCGATCATCCCCTAAATAAACGCCTACATGAGAAATACGTTTGCCATCGCTCCTGAAGAAGACCAGATCACCTTCCTTTAGTTCATCTTTCGTTAGCGGACTGGTCGTGCTGAAGATATCTCTTGAATTTCTAAGGATCGTGGTATTGAAAACTTTGTCATAGATCGTCTTCGCAAAAGCAGAGCAATCAATTCCTTTCTTGGTATTTCCTCCAAAATGGTAGGGGGTTCCGATCCACTCATAAATGAATTTGTAGAGCTTCAGGTTAGAAGTCGCATTTACGGCAACACCCATGATCTGAGAGAAATATTGAGATGCTAAGTTATCCGGATCTTCTAAACGGCTTGCTTGCTTGGGAGCCTGAGGTTTAGGCGCTGGCTTTTTGCTGGTTCTTTGAGCGAAAGTGCTGAATGCACAGAGGACAATGAGAGACGAAAACAAAAACTTTTTAATCATGAGATACTCTTAAGTTTGGGTTCATTATACTTACACTTAAACGTACACCACTTTGGGCTTATTGTCAGGCAAGCAAAAGTAGACTATTTGATTTTGTTATCCAAATGAATCTCAAGGAAATGTAAAAGTTATTCACATTTTGTTCGTTTTTCACGAAACAGCGGGAGTTTTTTTCGGGTTTTTTTCTTTTGTCAATTAAATTATGGTTATCTTCATAGGATGCAGAATTTTATTTCAATGAATTTTGAATGTCGCTATAAACATTAGGCACTTTAAAATATTGATGAAATATTGTCAGGTGTTAAAGAAAGCGCTGCCGCTCGTTAAAACCCTGTCAGAAGAACAGAATCGCATTTTTTTTAAAGATGAGCAAATTCAACAAAGATATTTTTACATGGATTCGTGTCAGAAATTGCAATAAAAAAATTAGATTTGCTTTCTTAAAACAAAAAAAATATATAGCCACAAATGAGTGCAGTAGAAATTAATAAGGATACCTATTTAAAGTGGTTTGAGTCAATGTTACTCATGCGCAAGTTCGAGGAAAAAACCGGTCAGTTATACGGACAGCAAAAGATCAGAGGTTTTTGTCATTTATATATTGGTCAGGAAGCAGTTGTTGCAGGAGCGATTTCTGCAATGGGCCCTGGCGACTCCATGATCACTGCGTATCGTGATCATGCACATGCACTCGCATTAGGAGTAAGTGCCAATAGCATTATGGCAGAGATGTATGGTAAGGCTACAGGTTGCTCGAAAGGAAAAGGAGGGTCCATGCACTTGTTTAGTAAAGAGCATAATTTTTATGGGGGGCATGGCATTGTAGGTGGACAAATTCCATTGGGAGCAGGAATTGCTTTCGCGGAGAAATATAAAGGCACCAAAAATGTAAATGTTTGTTACATGGGCGATGGTGCCGTACGCCAGGGAGCGTTAAATGAAGCCTTCAACATGGCCATGTTATGGAAATTGCCAGTGATTTTCGTGTGTGAGAATAATGGGTATGCGATGGGAACATCCGTTGAACGTACCACCAATATGATCGATATCTTCAAAATCGGACTTGGGTTTGACATGCCTTGTGCGCCGGTAGACGGAATGGACCCCGTGGCTGTACATAATGCAATGGATGAAGCGATCCAAAGGGCCCGTAATGGAGAAGGACCGACTTTCCTTGAAATGCGTACCTACCGTTACCGTGGTCATTCCATGTCCGATCCGGCCAAATACAGAACCAAGGACGAATTAGAAGAATACAAGGCAAAGGACCCTATTGAAAGCGTGAAAGAGACCATCCTGAAAGAGAAATATGCCGATCAGAAATGGGTAGAAGAAATTGAAGAGAAAGTGAAGGGCATCGTGGATGAGTCGGTGAAATTTGCCGAAGAATCTCCGTGGCCAGAGGCAGAGGAACTGTACAAAGATGTGTATGTGCAGGAAAATTATCCTTATGTGAGAGACTAAGAGACGAATTAAATTAAGCAAAGCAATTCAATAGAAAATATAAATGGCTGATATAGTTAAAATGCCAAAGATGAGCGACACCATGACTGAGGGTGTGATGGCGAAGTGGCATAAAAAAGTAGGCGATAAAGTAAAAAGCGGTGATGTGCTTGCAGAAGTGGAAACTGACAAAGCAACCATGGATCTCGAGTCTTATTGGGACGGCACCCTGCTGTATATTGGAGTAGAAGAAGGAAAAGCAGTACCGGTTGATTCGGTAATTGCCGTCATCGGAAAAGAAGGGGAAGATTACAAAGCAGCTTTGGCTGCGGAAGAAGGGGCTGCTGCACCGGTCTCGGAGGAAAAAGTAAAAGAAACACCGGAGCAAGAAAGTGCGGCGAAAGCTCCCGCATTAAGTGAGGAGGAATTAAGTAAGCAGGGAATTACGGTGATCCGGATGCCTTTGTTAAGTGATACCATGACGGAAGGGGTGATTGCAGAATGGCATAAAAAGGTAGGGGATAAAGTGAAAGACGACGATGTGCTGGCCGATGTGGAAACCGATAAGGCCACCATGGAAGTAATGGGATATGCCACAGGGACTTTATTACACATTGGTGTCGAAAAAGGGGCCGCAGCGAAAGTGAATGGAATTATTGCCATTGTAGGCCCCGAAGGGACGGATGTTTCAGGGATTTTAGCTCAGGGGGATGCTCCGGTAGCGGCCAGCGGGAGTGATCCGGCTCCGAAAGAAGCAGTGAGCTCGAAGGATGCACCAACAGAAGACAAACCTGCTTCTTCATCCGACTCAAGAATCAAGGCTTCTCCTTTGGCCAAACGCATTGCCCAAGAAAAAGGCATTGATTTAGCGCAGGTAAAGGGAAGTGCTGAGGGAGGCCGCATCATTAAAAAGGATATTGAGAATTATCAACCATCAGCCGCGCCTGTGGCAGACAAAAATACCGGAGAAACGGCCCAAAAAGCTCCAGCCATTCCGGTATATGTGGGAGAAGAAAAATACACTGAAGTTCCCGTAACGCAAATGCGTAAGACCATTGCGCGAAGATTGTCGGAGAGTCTGTTTACAGCGCCTCATTTTTACCTAACCATGAGCATCGATATGGATGGTGCGATTGCGGCAAGGCAAAAGATGAATGAATACGCCACCTCAAAAGTATCTTTCAATGATTTAGTGGTCAAAGCATGTGCCATTGCATTGAAACAGCATCCTGCAGTAAACTCATCCTGGTTAGGAGATAAAATTCGTTACAATGAACATGTGAATATTGGGGTGGCCGTGGCAGTTGAAGATGGTCTGCTGGTTCCTGTAGTCCGGTTTGCAGATGGTAAATCTTTATCCCATATTTCAGCCGAAGTGAAGGACTTTGCGCAAAGAGCAAAAAGCAAAAAATTACAACCGGCCGACTGGGAAGGATCTACATTCACCATATCCAACCTCGGAATGTTTGGCATCGATGAATTTACGGCAATTATTAATCCACCAGATGCCTGTATCTTGGCTGTCGGAGGAATATCGCAAGTGCCTGTAGTGAAAAATGGAGAGGTGGTTCCTGGAAATGTAATGAAGGTCACCTTAAGCTGCGACCACCGGGTGGTAGATGGGGCCACAGGCGCCGCTTTCCTACAAACACTAAAAGCATTATTGGAAGAACCAGTCAGATTATTAGTGTAAAGAGAGGTTTTATCTATTCTGTAGAAAAGGTCAACTAATTTAGGTTGACCTTTTTTTGTGCCTTCCCCTCGGGCACTTCCCCGCGTTTTCCGCTAATTTTTGTACTTTTGTTGAATGGCTATCACAAAACCCGGATTACCCAAAGGAACCAGAGATTTTTCCCCCTCTGAGATGGTAAAGCGCAACTATATTTTTGAAACGATAAAACGCGTATTCAGAAAATACGGCTATGCGGAAATTCAGACCCCGAGCATGGAAAATCTGAGCACGCTGACAGGTAAGTACGGAGACGAAGGGGATAAACTGATTTTCAAAATCCTTAATAGTGGTGATTTTTTGTCAAAGGTGGATGCCACCTTGTTGGCCGAAGCTCAATCACAGGGAATCCTAACGAAAATCTCGGAAAAAGCACTTCGGTATGACCTTACAGTTCCCTTTGCGCGTTATGTGGTAATGCATCAGCATGAAATCTCATTCCCTTTTAAACGATTTCAAATTCAGCCGGTGTGGAGGGCGGATCGCCCCCAAAAAGGAAGGTACCGGGAATTTTATCAGTGCGATGCGGACGTGGTAGGCGCCGCTTCTCTGTTAAATGAAGCAGAGTTTGTATTGATTTACGAAGAGGTGCTTTCCCGCCTCGGACTTAAGGATTTTGAGATAAAAATCAATAACCGAAAAATTCTTTCCGGCATTGCGGAAATCATAGGGAAACCCGATTTAATTGTTGATTTGACGGTGGCAATTGATAAATTGGATAAAATTGGCCTTGAAGGGGTAACCAGCGAACTTCTGAGTAGGGGATTCGATCAGAAAGACATCGATACGCTCCGTCCTGTGATCTTATTGGAAGGAGATAATGTGCAAAAAATCGAAGCCTTAAAGCAAGTGCTGGCAAGCTCTGCAACAGGTCTTCGTGGAATTGAAGAAATTGAAGAAGTGTTTCATCTGGTAAAATGTCTATCACAGAATCACCCTGAACGAATTCGTCCCCTACAGCTGGATATCACTCTGGCACGCGGCCTTAATTATTATACCGGCTGTATTTTCGAAGTGAAAACAAATGAAGTCGCGATGGGCAGTATAGGTGGAGGAGGACGTTACGATGATTTGACAGGAATGTTTGGCCTGAAGGATCTTACCGGAGTTGGCATTTCTTTCGGTGCAGACCGTATATATGATGTCTTGGAAGAACTTGGACTTTTCCCAGGTAGCTCAGTAACCGGTACGAGAGTGCTTGTCCTTCATTTTGATGAAGAAACGAGCGAATACGCCCTTCCGGTGTTACAGGGTTTAAGAGAGGCGGAGATCGCGTCAGAGTTTTATCCGATGCCTGCCAAATTAAAGAAACAGATGACCTATGCAGATGCCAGAAAAATTCCTTATGTAATACTCATTGGTGCAGACGAAAGGAAAAAGGGAGAGGTGACCCTCAAGGACATGAACAGTGGAGAGCAGTGGGCACTTACGCTCAAAGAAGTTTTGGAAAAGTTGAGCGATTAAACCCGGCCTGTTTTGATGAGTAAGGGATAAGTCACGGTTCTCAGAGATACCTGTCCCCAGGCTTCGTTTAATTCTTTTTCGATGAACTCCATCGGATTGCTCTTGCGAACCTTTAGGAACTGTTGAAATGCCGACCAGGTGGCAAGATATCCCTTGAGTTGATCCAATGTCCAGGAGACTTCCAAACGTAAATCCGGAGGGGTTATCTCATGGAATGGAAAAGGGATGTTTAAATAATTATCCTCAATGTATTTCCTTTCTTCAGGCCAAAAGTCGCCCAGAATATCTTGATAAAGAGAGTGGACCAGCTCATCAATAGACGGACTGATGCGCATGATGCCATAACCGATCACAGCGAGTATTCCATCCGGTTTAAGTAATCGCTTTACTTCCGCATAAAAGGCATCGAAGTCAAACCAATGAATGGCTTGTGCCACTGTAATCAGATCAAATGAGTGGGCGGGGAAATCACTTTTCTCAGCGGCCGATTGACGATAGGTAATTCGCGGATGAGGAATGGCGTGTTCCAGTTGTTGAAAACTAATATCGGTGGCATCGACCTCTTTAAAAAAATCGGCTAAAGCTCTTGCCACTTGTCCATTGCCTGTTGCACAATCCAATGCGCGATTCGTATCAGAAACCTCTTGCAAGAGGAAATCATAGAGCGCCGCAGGATAGGTTGGACGGAATTGTGCATATTGGGAAGAATGTCCGGAGAACAAATCTTTCATTACCCTTTTTGCATAAAGTGTTGAAGCCTGGACATGGCCCGTTCAGAGACTTTGTGTTGAAGAGCCTGTGTCCATCCCAATAAGAAGCCGCCAAATCCGAAAGCTTGTCTGGCCCACCGATGGAATGAAAAATGATCCTGTTGCTCTTCGATCTTTCCATCCCTGATGAAGAAAACGGAGTCTACCCGGTTAACTACAGCACGTCCTGTTCCGGAAAAGGTATAATAGGCATCCCAATGCGCCCAAACCCTCTCTCCTTCCATACGGATGTTTGAGAACTCGATGCGCATATCACGGCTGGAAGAAATTAGCATTTCCCACATGGCTTTTACCTGTTCCGCATTCAGATTTCTAAAAACGGGATCACTAAAACGGGCAGAATCACTGTAGAGCGCCTGCATCCCTTTGTAGTCCTTCTGCTGAAAGGAACGATAAAATTGCTCAATGAGCATTTCCTGATCATTCATCGTTTTAGGTGTTAAATGTTTTACCTGCCAAAATGCCTTCAATTTGATCTAATAGCTCATCAATGTCAAAGGGTTTTGGTAAAAAACCGTTCGGCTTATGTTCTCCATGCTGAATGTTCTGAACGGTATATTTTGCCGAAATCATTAATACAGGAATAGTGGCAGTGATGGGATTCTGACGAAGCTGTGTCAGGATTTCCCTTCCATCTCCATCCGGGAGCATAATGTCTAAAATAAGCAAATGAGGCTGAAAAGCGTGAATATGGCTCATCATATCCGCACTCTTGCTAAGCCCGGAAACCTTATACGCCTCACTTTGAAGGATGAGGGTAATGACATCTAAAATTGCATGATTGTCTTCGACGACAAGAATCTTTTTGTAGTTTTTAGGATGTTTAGTCAAGATGCGCTCCCCTTTACTACAAATATACCTGATATTCTCCGAAATTTAAAAATTATTAATTTTTAATTTATAGTGTGTTTTTACTCAAAAAACTATAAATCAACCATTTATGGCGTTTGTTTTAGCCTGTGTGAAGTGCAATGTCTTTCCAGCTCTACCGGAGTCTATTTTTTACATAATTTAACAAATGACGCACCTTAAAAATAAGTAACTTTGGAAAATAGATCCACAACCATGAAGAAAAACTTACTTACGCTCTTCCTTATTCTTTTTAGTGCAAGCGCTTTCAGCCAAAACCTTCTTAGTATATTCGGAAAGGCGAATGATTTTTTTTATTTGCTGCATGAAGGAAAAGCCGATTCAGCACATCTCTTTTTTGCAGAATCCGAAAAGAGTAAAGTCTCTGTGGAAGACCTGCGAAATTTATGGCAGAATGTACAGTCCAGTTTAGGGAAGGCACAAGCCATTGAAGTTGTTCAAAGCAAAACACAGGGCGAATATTATTCTGTGACCGTGGAAGGAAAGTTCGAGTTGGCAGATCAGACCTTTTTATTGGTCTTCAACAAGAGCGAGGAAATCATGGGGATTTTCCTTCAGCCCAGAACGGCCACTTATATTAAACCGGCCTATGTAGATACCAGTGCATATGTGGAAAAAGAACTGTATCTGAAAAGCGGACAGCATCAGTTAGCTGCAGTAGTGACGACTCCTAAAGGACAGAAGAACTTTCCGATCGTGGTGTTGGTGCACGGTTCTGGACCCAACGACATGGATGGAACGGTGGGACCAAACAAACCTTTGAAGGATCTGGCCTCCGGATTAGCCAGTAAAGGGATTGCAACCATTCGCTATGTGAAACGTACACTGATATATGCAAATGAATTTAATCGGCCTTTTACCGTAAAAGAAGAAGTGATGGATGATGCAAAAGCGGCCGTCGAACTGGCCAAAACGGTTGAAGGGGCAAATGTAAAAGCAATTTATCTTTTTGGACATAGTTTAGGGGGGATGCTGGCCCCACGCATTGCCTCTTCAAGATCAGACATTGCCGGTCTTTTGATGGCGGCTGCCCCCGCGCGTAAACTGACCGATGTGATCATCGATCAGAATCGCTACATGTTTTCTCTGAGTAAAGACACCAGCGTGGTCGGAAAGGAACGATTCAATTTTATTGTGAATGAAATTGAAAAGACCAGACAGCTAAAGGCAGGAACCGTTAAACCCGATTCGATCATTATGGGTCTGCCTGCCTCCTACTGGATGGATCTCAATGAATACGATCAGGTAGCCACGGCTCAGCAATTGAAGCAACGAATGTTTATCTTTCATGGAGGCAATGATATTCAGGTTTCAGATACCGATTATGAGCTCTGGCAATCGGCATTAAGTAGTAAATCCAATGTTTTGCTGAAACATTATCCGCTTTTAAATCATTTATTGAGTGAGCAGATTGAGAAAAGCGACGGAAGCCAGTATCAAACAGCCTCCAGTGTATCCGGTATTCTTGTGGAGGACATCGCGCGTTGGATTAGAGAGAAGCCATAGCGTCTTTATTCGAAAGCCACTCTTTCCAGTTTGCCACTTTAAATGTATAAGCAAGTTCGTCAGGAATGCGACGACTTGTTATAATTTTCTGATTCCTGCCACCCGGGAGGAAGTGAGGCTGCTCGAAACCAGTTACGGCACATAAATCTGTGTAAAAGGATTCTCTCGGCGGGTGATCGGGACATACCGCATGGTAGAGACCTCCAAAGGCCTTGTTATGGATAATTTCTTTGCATATTCCTATGCCATCATCCAGATGGATGAGGTTAACAGGAGCTGCTGCATGAGCAAGGTTGCTTCGCCCGCCCATATGTCGGGCAAGATTACGCCCGGGTCCAATTAAACCTGCTAAACGAATCACTGTCGTGGAAAAGGACGAGCAGGAGAGCAATGCTTGTTCTGCTGCCCGAACAGACGATTCAGGGTCGGCAGGCGTCTCTTCATTTACCACCCCCTCTGCTTGAGTATAGACACCTGTCGAACTGATCATTACCACATGATTCACCCCCTGCTCGCTGCACTGAGCAGTTATAAGTTCCATTTGCTTTGGATAATAGGCCCTGTTTCCTGAGGAGGAGGGCGGGATCGCAATCACGCATACTTCATTGCGAAAGAACTCCAAAGGTCCGGTGATTTCATGGGAATTAATTTCCATCTGATAGGGAATAGCGCCCGCTTCGGCAATTTCATCCAGACTACTTTTGTTCCTGGCTGAACCTTTAACGTGATATCCTGAATGGGTTAATGCCCGGGTGAGGGCCTTGCCAAACCAACCGCAGCCTAAGATGCTGATGCCGGGGAGTAAGTGATTTTCAGTGATCGGCGATGGATGCATAAGAGAGCCTTAAGTTAAGATTTTATGACAGATTAAAGTCTTTTTATTGCGAATAGATGTTTAATTTTATCCTGGAACAAAAACGATCATTATGAAATTAAGATTTAAAACCATCGCCATGGTGCTTGCTTTCCTGGGGCTCCAGGAGGGGGTAAGTGCTCAGGGCCTCATGCCGGCGGCAAGTAGCACCCAGACAGTAGTCCAAGATTTCGGATTGGGAAAAGTCACATTGAGTTATTCCAGGCCTAACGTAAAAGGAAGAACCGTCTTTGGCGGCATGGAACCGTATGGGGCAGTGTGGCGAACAGGCGCAAATACAGCCACCACATTGACGTTCACAGATGAGGTCACTATAGGGGGGAAAACTCTTCCGGCGGGAGAGTACGCTCTTTTCACCATTCCCGGACAACAGGAATGGACCATCATCCTCAACCAAAATCCGAAACAATGGGGAGCTTATACCTATAAGGAAAGTGACGATGTTCTGCGGTTTAAGGTGAAACCAGTGCTTCTGAAAGACAAAGTTGAAACATTCACCATCCAATTTGCAAACATGTATCCCACCAAAGGGCAAATCCAGCTGATGTGGGAAAATACCCTTGTTTCATTCGACCTAAGTACGGATATTGATGCGCGGGTCATGGCAGGTATCGAAAAAGCCATGACTGGGGAGAAAAAGCCCTATTTTCAGGCGGCACAATATTATTTTGAGAATGGGAAAGACCTTCAGCAGGCGCTTAACTGGGTAAATGAGGCTGAAAAGGAGAGCCCGAAAGCTCCTTGGATTAAACTCTGGAAAGGACGAATTCAATTGAAAATGGGAGATAGGTCCGGTGCGAAAGTGACTGCCCAGGCAGGCATTGATGCGGCGAAAGAAGCGAATAATGAGGAGTACATCCGTCTTAATACACAATTGTTGAAGCAGGCGGGTGAATGAGAAACCGTCACACACTTAATGAACCACCTTCTCCTGAGGGTGGTTTTTTTTTAGTTGCTGGCATAGCATCGAAAGAATAATCACCAAAAGGCACCCAATGACGTTGAGCCATAAATAAGCGACCAGTTCAAAATAGCCAAAGATGCAGACAATTAATTCTGCCAGAATGGCTCCGTAAAAAACGGCTTTCCCTCCTACTTTTTTAAGGTAAAAAGCGACCAGAAAAATCCCCAAAATAGTTCCATAAACATACGATCCGAGGATATTCACCGCTTCTATGAGGTTGCCTATTTTTCCCGCATACAGAGCCATCAGAATGCAGACAATGCCCCAAAAGAAAGTGCTCCAGCGAGAAACACGCACGTATTGTTTATCATCGGCATCAGGGCGGAAGAGTCGCTTATAGATGTCTACCACCGTGGTCGATGCCAGGGAATTAAGGGCACTGGCCGTTGAACCCATGGAAGCCAGGAAGATGATCGCGATGAGTAAACCAATCAGGCCCCGGGGAAGGTGAGCGGTCACAAAATTTAAAAAAATATAATTGTTGTCGTTAGTTTCTGCTCTAGGGTCATTTTTGATCATCAATTGGGTCAAGTCTTTTCGGATTCCCTTCTCCTGTTCGTCGAATTGTTTCAAAATCAGGCGCTGTTCATTCACTGCAGCCGGATCTTTTTTATCAAGGGCGATATTCAGCTTCTCGATTTCGATCTTTTTCTGGAAGAAGGACTCCTGATGCGCAGCTTTGATTTTATGAAATTCTTCCTGATGCGGACTGTTTTCGAGTTTTTGAATTTCATGGTTGTTGAAAAAAACAGGAGGGGGATGATATTGATAGAAAGTAAAGACGAGTACGCCAATCAACAGAATAAAGAATTGCATTGGGATCTTTACCAGTCCGTTCATCAGGAGGCCCAGACGACTTTCTCCCACCGAAGAACCGGTCAGGTAACGGCCTACCTGACTTTGGTCTGTTCCGAAGTAAGAAAGTTGAAGGAAAAACCCGCCAATCAGACCACTCCATACCGTATAGGGATTGTCCCAGCTAAAGCTGAAATCAATGGCTTCTGTCCGACCCATTTTTCCGGCGATACTAAGCGCTTTCACAAAGCCAATATCGGAAGGGAGCAGGTAAACCACCACTATCCCGGCAATAAGCAATCCGGAAAAGATGATGCTCATTTGGAGAAGCTGAGTATAAGAAACCGCTCTTGTCCCACCATACACCGTATAAAGAACCACTAAACTCCCAATAAAAAGAGTGGTGTAGGTAACATTTATCTGGAGGATCACGGATAGGATGATCGAGGGGGCATAAATGGTAATCCCTGTAGAAAGCCCCCTTTGGATTAGAAACAACCCGGCAGTGAGGGCCCTGGTCTTTAAATCAAAACGCTTCTCGAGGAACTCATAGGCGGTAAATATTTTGAGGCGGTGGAAAATTGGAACAAACGTAATGCATAAGATGATCATCGCTAAGGGAAGCCCAAAATAGAATTGTACAAACCGCATTCCGGACGAAAAAGCCAGGCCGGGAGCTGAAAGAAAAGTGATCGCGCTTGCCTGTGTCGCCATTACTGATAAACATACCATGTACCAGGGCATGCTCCTGTTCCCTAATAGATAAGCCTGCATACTATCCGTTTGGCGGCTACGGTAAATGCCATATGCCACAATACCGGATAAGGTAATAAGAAGAACTAACCAATCAAGGTGGCTCATTTGAAATATTCAGTAAATGCGTAAAACAAAACAATCAATACAATCAGCCAGCCTATCAGAAGAAAGTAGAATTGTCTCCAACTTTTTAATAGCGGAGGATGATCGGTGGGGCTTTCTGAAGACAATGGTTTTTTATTCATTTTTTTTAAATGGCTCCATTAAGGTAAGCATTCTTTTTTAATTCCTTTTATCAAGGGCTAGGGGGGGTGTTGCAAGAAGATTCGCAAACAAGCGATAGGCTCCGCTGACACCGGCAGGCAGCTCTCTGAAAAAAGCCAGAGAGGTATAAACAAATTTTCCTTTTCCATAGGGGGCGATGAGCAGCGCTCCGGATGAGGCCTCTTCGCCCTTGTCGCTCATTGAAAGTGGCAGGGAATAACGGGAATCTATTTCAGCGGCAAAATAGAGACCACGCTCCTGAACCCAGCCCTGGAAATCGGCCGCTGTAATTTTGTTGGGATAGAGCATGGACGGGTGGGTGGGAAGCAACACCTTTACAGGGGCATTTTCCTCTGTCACTCTTTTATTTATAATTTTAAAAGGATAAGGCCCAAGGATCGATGATTTCAGCCCGTTATTCACGTTATATTGAATAAGAACGACCCCCCCCTTTTCCGTATAGTCCATTAGTTTTTGATGAAGGGCAGCCACATCGGCGTAAATATTATAAAGCCTTACTCCGGTCACGACTGCGTCATACACAGTGAGGTCAGAGGAAATTGCCTGAACGGGTTGCAGGCGTGTTACCTGATAACCTACCTGAATGAGTGATTCCGGAATCATGTCACCTGCTCCTTCAATATAGGCGATGCGCTTGCCTCCTGTTAAAAGGTGAGTTCGTTCCGCTTTGGCAATGGCCGGAGGGAAAAGCGTAATTGGTGGGATGTGTTCATAATGGATGGTTTTATAGCCTTTTGCTTTCTGAAACCGGCCATTCATGGAAATTTCTGCTTCTATATGGCCGTGATTGCCCTTTTTTCCTGGAATCACAGAAAATAGAATTTCCTTCTCTTCTCCTTTCTGTTTAAGTTCAAAATTGACTGATTCAGGGGACACTTTCCAGTCGTCAAATAGGGTTAATCTGACCTGCCCCTTTACTCCGCCAGTAAATCCTTTTAGCTGAACAGGAACGGTAACTGCTTCCTGTCCGTTAAAAACGTAAGCCTTCTGAGGAAGGCTGGCTGTTACGGGTGGAGCAATCACCACCGGGCGGTAAAGTTCGCCCCTAATGGGATCAGTAGATCTAAAAGATAGGGGAAGCTGGAGTGAAATAAGTTGATCTTCCAGCGTTACCTGAACCAATGCTTTTAGGGAATGCGGATTTTCAGCATGGCCAATATCCAGCAAATCATCTACAATGAAATGCCCTCCATCGGTTCCTTTGGCGAGCCAATAAGGCTGGGAAAGGTTTTCATCCGATGCCTTTGTGGTGAGTAACAGTTGTTGGGTTTGGTTATAGGGTAAGGTCACCTGTTGATTCTCAGAACGAACAGAAACAGGAAGCGGTAATTTTTGACGCAGTATAGCGTGGACGGTAAAAGGAACTTCATCTCCAACAGCATAAGTAGATTCAGGACTAAGTGCCTCGATCCATATTCCTGCAGAGGCCAGGATAAGCTCATCCAGCAGGCGATGGTTAAAATGGATGTCTTTGGTTTTCTTTCTTAACTGTAGTAAATCTCTTAACAGCAGCTGTGGCTCCTGAGGATTGAAGGATGCCAATAGTTGGTCAATAATGGAATTCAGTTCCTGAAGAGGTTGTTGGATAACAAGCCCTTCAAAGATGGAGTTTTTGGCTTCTGTGCCAGCTAGGTGACTGAAATATTCTGTTGCGTTCCCTCGTTGCAAGGTAGATCCAAAGCCCTGGCTTTTATGATTTGTACGGCTGATGGCGGCAATTTCCCCATAGCTGTAGCCGAGGAAAGGATTAAACGCGCCTACCTCGAGTTGTAGTTGACCCGCAGCCGTCGTGTTTGTTCCTCCAAAGTTAAAGGTATTCCAAAGAAGTCTCTCGGCTTTCCAAGGCTTTACATATTGAAGCTGCTCAGGGAAACGTTTGGGATCTGCTGCTGCAAAAAAGGCCTCCCGCGCCAAAATGGCTGAGCCTGAGTGATGTCCATGACCAGCTCGCGCATCTTCAGGGAAACGAGTGATGATGAGATCGGGTTGAAAGTTCCGGATGACCCACACAATGTCACTTAAAATGGCCTCCTTTCCCCATACCTCAAAAGTTTCTTCAGGTGTTTTGGAAAAGCCAAAATCGTTTGCACGGGTAAAATATTGCGCAGCCCCGTCTACACGACGCGCAGCGAGGAGCTCCTGCGTACGAATCAGGCCCAGCAATTCTGCCTGTTCATTGCCAATCAGATTCTGTCCTCCATCACCTCGGGTGAGTGAGAGGTAAGCCGTTTTGAGGTGAAGCCCCTGACTAAAATAAGATAATAAACGGGTATTCTCGTCGTCTGGGTGTGCCGCGATGTAAAGAACAGAACCCTTTGCTTTTAAAGCGGTAAGTCCCTGTGCAATATCAGCGGCATTTTTTCTGAGCCCCTGCGCATATAAGCCAGTCACTAAAAACAAGCATGTAACAATACTTAGAATGATTCTTTTCATTGGAAGATAAAAAACTAAATGTATTAAAATGTGACGCAAGTGAAAGAGAGTGACGGTTTTGTTACTTTTTTACGAAAATTATGGAACAAGTCTTTCTGTTCAAATGCGGTTTTATACCTTTGTGCAAATTAGGACGTTATCATTAAATGAGCAAACTATTTTTAAGCAGCCTATTGGTTTTTTGCCTATTATCCTGTGGAATCAATAAGCAGGCCCAACAGATCAAAGCCCTGGAACAATGCGAATATAAGATGGTGGGGGCAAGTGAAGTTCAATTGGCGGGAACAGACTTGCTGAAAGTCATGAATGGTTCTCAGCTCGATTTGAGCAGGATTCCTTCATTGGCGTTGGCAATGTTGCGGCAGAATGTGCCGTTTAGTGCCAATCTTTCTGTGGAGATAAAAAATCCGTCCTCCTCTCAGGCGGCTATTCATCATTTTGACTACATTTTGCTGATCAATAAACAAGAAGTACTGAATGGCGCAGTCAATCAGGAAATCAGCATCCCCCCCGGAAGCTCCTCGGTTGTCCCCCTACAAATAAATGCGAACGTTTATCAGGTGCTTACCAATCAGCAACTCATGAATGATGTCATGGCCTTTTTTAATGGAGCTTCAACAGGCAATGAGAAGAAAGGACTAGTGACACTGAAGGTGAAGCCCGGGATTAGGATCGGTGGAAATATCGTGAAGTATCCGGGCTATATCACCATCGATAAAGAAATAAGTAGTCAGATTCTTCTGTAAGCCAAGGAAAGGTCGATTTATTACGAATTTTTCGTAATAAATCTGTGATGTTATCAGGAAAAAGAACTAATTGTTTAGTTTTGATGCAACATACGCGGCTTTTGCACGTCTTATCCCAAAAGCAAAGTAACACATGAAGAAATCTTTACTATTTTTATACTTCGCCTTTCATGCTTTCTTGGGGATGGCTCAACAAAGGGCAAGTGTAGGAGGACTGCTATTGGATAGCCTCGCGCAAAAGACAACGATCAATTTCGCTACCGTATCTGTATTTAAAGAAGGAGACTCTGTATTAACGACCTATAAGTTGTCTGATGATAAAGGAGTTTTTAGAATCACGAATCTTCAGGCAGGAATCCGCTATCGTTTGGTGATTAATGCCTGGCAGTATCAGGTGCGCCGTCAGGAGTTTGTCATCCCATCCGATCAGAGCCACTTGGATTTAGGTAAAATTTACCTGTCCGAGCGAACCAATGAGCTGGATGAAGTAACTATTCTTGCCGAAAGACCACCCATTATCGTCCGGAAAGATACCATAGAATTCAATGCGGAATCTTTTAAGACACTGCCCACAGCAGTGGTGGAAGATCTTTTGAAAAAATTACCAGGAGTGGCAGTGGCTGACGACGGTTCTATCCAGGTCAATGGAAAATCCGTGAGCAAAATCCTGGTTGACGGAAAGGAGTTTTTTGGTGGAGATCAACAAATTGCGACGAAAAATTTGCCCGCTAATATCATAGATAAGATACAGGTAACGGACGACCAAGAAGCCAAGAGACGCGATCCGGATATTTTGGCAGGAAATGTCCCACAGGTAATTAATCTGAAGTTGAAAAAGGCAATTAAAAGTGGTGCTTTCGGGAAGCTTTTTGCGGGAGGAGGTGCAAACGAGCGTTTCGAGGCCGGAGGAATTATGAATTTCTTCCGTGATACCACCCAGGTAAGTTTGCTTTCCTACGGGAATAATGTCAACAGGCCTGGATTCAATATTGGAGATGTCTCCAGGATTGGCGGATTCTCCAGATCCGGAATAAATAGTGTAATGATTAACAGTGACGGAGGATTCTCTCTCAATAATATCTCCTTTGGAGGGAGTGCAGGAGGCGTTCAGCAATCGGCAGGCGCGGGAGCGAATTTTAATACGCTTACCAAAGGAGGCACAAAAATCAATGCCAAGTATTTCTTCGGACAAAGCAATAACCGAACAGAACAATGGAGGGATGTGGATCAGACTTTAGGACAGGGACATTTGTTTACCACCACCTATTCAGCTAATGTAGCAAAGAGCTACAACCATAATCTTAGTGCCAAAGTGGAATGGGCTATCGACAGCCTGACAAAGTTAACAATCGAGCCTTCCCTTTCCTTTTCGACTAACCGAAACTCCGGATTAACCAATTCACTGAATGCCAGAGGGCCCCAGGATGTATTGAATGAAGGAAGAACCGATAATTCCTTGTATAGAAATCGAGATGAATATTTAATGACCGCCAATTTTTGGAAAGATTTTAAAAAGGCCGGCCGGTACATTAGTGTCAGTATGAATGTGGGACAAACGATCAATAATAGTGATAATTACACTGTTTCGTCCCTTAGCTATTATCAACCTCCTAGCGAGTTTGCATTGGATCAGCTAAGGGATAATGATATCCGTAATTTCAATGTTTACCTATCTGCAAATGCTGCTGAACCTATTTCAAAGGCCTTAAGTATTAATGTGAATTCCAATGCGAATTACATAAACAATGAGAATGCGTTGTTTTCTTTCCTAAAGAACCCTGCTAATCAGCAGTACGATCTTGTCGTGCCGAATGCTTCAGAAACCGTGATTCAAAGAGGCTACAAAAGCAACACCCGGTTAAGTTTGAAATGGAAAGTATCGAACGACCTGAACATTCAGCCTGGGGTGGTGTTCAACACAATCGATCTGGAGAATGGATTTAGCCGCTATCCCAATTTTGAACAACATTTTCAATTTTTTGCCCCTCAGTTAATCGTTCGCTATAAGACATTAAATTTGAGTTATTCGCCCTCTTTCAGGGAGCCGGATGTACGCTATATTCAGCCGGTAGCGGATAACAGTAATCCTTTGTTTATCCAAAATGGAAACGCTCAGTTGCGCCCTTCTAGAACTCATCAGGTGAATTTACATACGTATAAGTACGATACCAAAAGATCGCTAAACTACAATGCAAATCTAAGCGGGAGTGTTCAGAATGACGGAGTGATTATGTCGCGGATTATTGAAGCGGATGGTCGTCAGGTTTCTACTCCAATAAATATCGACGGAGTATGGCAATTCCATGCGAATGCAACGATCTCCAAGGATTTCAAAAATGATAAAAGACAGATTACCCTTGGAACAGGGTTTTGGTCTAATTATAACCGCAACATGGTTGAAATTAACAAGGTAAGGAGCTTAGCTCAAATTCTTACTTTTTCCCCCCGGATAAGCGGCCGGCTCAATTTTAATGACAAACTTGAATTCCGTCAGTCTTACGATCTGGCCATTAACACGAGTAGTTACGAGGACGCCTATTTTACCAATTTAAATTATTTGACACACAGTAGCGAAACAGAGGTCATTGTACGTTTGCCTAAGAGATGGGTATGGGAGACCAACTACCGAATTCAATACAATGATCAGACAGTTGCTGGATTTAGTAATAAAGTACAGATTTGGAATGCTGCTTTAACTTTTTTATTCATGAAGAATGACCGGGCACAACTGAAGTTTGGCATCAATGATATCTTAAATACCAACACCCGTCGCTACTTGTCTATCAGTGAAAACGCGATCAGGGACACGAGGACAAATAACCTAGGGCGACACGGTTTGGTGACTCTAACGTATAACATTCAAAATTTTGGAGGAAAAGTTGGCGGAAGAGAAACCCTGTTTCGGTTTTAGGGAAGACATAATTAACGTTTCTCATTTCATTTCATTTTTAGAGTCTTGCATGGATGTGCAAGACTTTTTTTATGGCATGAGCAGAAAGGCATCCAATGCGCGTTATTTTGAGCTGAGAAATATTCCGAAAGCGACGGCCATGATTCCGAAAATGAGGCTGGCTCCAGCATAGACGCTTAATTGTAGGTAGTGTTGTTGCTGTAGAAGACGTAAATTCTCTGCTGCGAAGGCAGAGAAAGTAGTGTAACCTCCGCAGAAACCGGTCATTAATAACAGTCTGGTGGGATGCTGATTCGATAGGGAAGAGGGCAATGCACCAATTACCAGGCCCATAGCAAGGCAGCCAGTCAGGTTGGTGAAAAAAGTGGCCCATGGAAAAACACCGTGTACGTATCGGGCTGAAAAATGTGAGATCAGAAAACGAAGGACACTTCCAGCTGCTCCACCAAGGGCTACATATAGAATCGATTTAATCATGCTTATTTAATCCCAATCGATGTTTACGCAGGGTGTCTTTTGCGATGTCGTAGCCGGCATCGGCATGTCTGATTACGCCCATTGCCGGGTCATTATGAAGCACACGGGCGATACGCGCGGCTGCTTCTTCAGTACCATCGGCAACGATGACCATCCCTGCATGAATAGAATACCCGATTCCGACGCCTCCTCCGTGATGTAAGGAAACCCAACTCGCACCACCGGCAGTGTTGATCAATGCGTTCAAAATAGGCCAGTCGGCAACCGCATCTGATCCGTCAAGCATGGCTTCTGTTTCCCGGTTGGGCGAAGCCACAGAGCCCGTATCGAGGTGGTCGCGTCCAATGACAATTGGTGCTTTCACTTTTTTTTCTGCAACCAAGCGATTAAAGGCTAAACCAGCTTTCTCACGCTCTCCCTGGCCTAACCAGCAAATCCTGGCGGGAAGTCCCTGAAAGGCAATCTTCTCCTGGGCCATGGAAATCCAGCGATGCAGGGATTTATTTTCAGGGAATAGTTCCAGAATCACTTTGTCAGTTTCATAAATGTCCTGTGGATCACCACTTAAGGCAGCCCAGCGAAAAGGACCTTTTCCCTCGCAGAATAGTGGGCGGACATATGCGGGAACAAAACCTGGAAAATCAAAGGCGTTCGTTACTCCTGCTTCCAATGCGCGGCCACGGAGGTTATTCCCATAATCGAAAGTAATCGATCCGCGCGATTGTAATTCTAACATTAGGCGTACGTGTTTGGCCATCGTTTCGTATGATTTTTTCACATACGATTCAGGGTCCGATTGCCGGAGAGAAGCCGCCTCTTCTACACTTAATCCTTCCGGAAAATAACCGATCAATGGGTCGTGTGCTGAAGTCTGATCTGTGAGGGTATCGGGGATGATATTCCGTTCCAATAAACGCTGAAGTAATTCAACCGCATTGGCTACGACTCCGATTGAAATTGCTTTCTCTTGTGCCTGATAGGCCAGCGCCTGATCAATGGCTTCGTCAATATTGTCATATATTTCGTCAATATATCTTGTTTCAAGTCTCTTTTGAATGCGCCATTCTTCCACCTCAGCGGCGAGACAAACCCCTTCGTTCATGGTGATGGCCAGGGGCTGCGCTCCCCCCATTCCCCCTAATCCCGCTGTGACGTTTAATTTACCACGTAAACTCCCTTTGAAATGCTTTCTTGCGAGTGCGGCATAGGTTTCATAGGTTCCCTGCACAATTCCCTGAGAACCGATATATATCCACGAACCTGCTGTCATTTGACCATACATCATCAATCCTTTGTCTTCCAATGAATCGAAATGCGCCTGAGTGGCCCATTTAGGGACTAACTGGGAGTTGGAAATCAATACCCTTGGAGCATCCTTATGAGTGGGGAGTACACCTACGGGTTTTCCAGACTGAATAAGCAGGGTTTCATCTTCTTCCAGTTGACGGAGGGCTTTAATGATCAGTTCCAGTGCTTCTTTATTACGTGCAGCCTTCCCACGGCCCCCATAAACAATAAGCTCGTCGGGACGTTCGGCCACTTCCGGATCGAGGTTGTTTAACAGCATTCTCAGCGCGGCTTCCTGTACCCAGCCTTTGCAGGTAAGTTGATCTCCGTTGGGGGTTTGTTTTTGGTTAAGATTCATGGATTAAAACAGAATGAGGCGTCATATCAACGCAATGTTACAAGCCAAATGTATGAAATTATTACCATTTCCCTAGCTTTGTATAGGTTTTGAAAACAACGAAGAGCTATATCAGATCCGCCGGCACAGTGCTTCTTTGCCTTTTTGTACTGGCCATCACACCATGGGGTATTTTTCACCACCATGCCGAGCCCTCGTATGTCAAAGAAGCACATTGTACGCATGAGGTTCATGTAGAGACTCAAAAAGAAAACTGCCTTATCTGTAAGGCTCACCTAGAGAAGCATTTTGTGTTGCCACCGCAACTCATCGCTAGCAGCCTTCCTGTGATGGAAGCTCCTCTACGGGTATCAATTTCTTCTTCTTATTCCATTCGTGCGATTTACCTTTCATTAAGAGCGCCTCCTGAGGAACTGTTCTCTTTGTATAAAGCCGCCGTTTAATACGGAATATACTTCCTTCATCCTTGGGCAGTGTCTGTCCCGAGCCTGAATCTCTAAATTTCTTAACGGAGTAAACCTGCTCTTTTTGATGATCAAGATCGGTTGGGTTTCTCTACGTGTTTGTCAAAACATCTTTAAACTTTTATGAAAAAGCTATTCATATTGCTGTTTGCAATGCTATCAATACTGACTTCGGAGGCAGCGCTTTCTACTCCTTTTGCAGAGCTGAAAGGGCGTATTACCGATAAAGAAACGGGCGAGGCG
This sequence comes from Pedobacter sp., assembly GCA_037190785.1. Classification (GTDB taxonomy): domain Bacteria; phylum Bacteroidota; class Bacteroidia; order Sphingobacteriales; family Sphingobacteriaceae; genus Pedobacter. The sequence continues at coordinate 918,379 of JBBCJN010000003.1, forward strand.
TTGGCCGGAGCCACGGTCCTCATTCCTGATTTGAGACTAGGGACTGTTACGAACAAGGATGGACAGTTTGTGTTCAAAAATCTACCGGTAAGGGGGACTTTCCTGTTGGAGGTTCGCTTTGTAGGATATAAATCAATTTCGAGAAGAATCGAACTAGGAAAGGAGGATACACTAGACCTTCAATTAGAAACTGCCGTCATAGAAAGTGCGGAAGTGGTGATTACAGGAACTCCTTTTGGAAGCCAAAGTCGGACAAGTAGCTTGGCTGTGGTGACGATGAACCGGGATCAACTCTTGCCTTCAGGGGGAACAAATCTGGTGGATGGAATAAGCCGCATTCCGGGGGTTTCACAGGTAAGCACGGGTGGAGCGATCAGTAAGCCAACCATCCGTGGACTGGGGTATAATCGGGTGTTAACCATCATTGACGGAGCCAGGGAGGAAAGTCAGCAGTGGGGTGATGAGCATGGAATTCTGGTTGATCAGTTTTCTGCCGCCCGTGTGGAGATTCTGAAAGGGCCGGCGAGTTTACTTTACGGGTCAGATGCGTTGGGAGGCGTTATCCATATCATTGACGATATTATGCCCGCAGAGGGAGAGGTAAAAGGGCAGTTCACTAGTAGTTATAGCAGTAACGGAGGGATGACAGCCTCTTCGGGAATGCTGCAGGGTAATCACCAGGGCTGGGTGTATCGTGGAAGGCTATCTTATCGGAATGCCTATGGTTTTGGGTATGGAAATACCATAGTGCCAAATGCCGGATTTAATGAGACGAACGCGTCAGTGATGGCAGGGTTAAATAAACGATGGGGCTACGCACACGTGAGCCTTTCTCGTTTTAGTACAAATGTCGGCCTGGTAGAAGAGGGCCCGGATGACGAGGGTTATTTCTTGGATGAGGAAGGACAGGTGATCACGAAAAGCCAGGCAAGGAAACGTACACCGGAATTGCCTTATCAGCACATCAACCATTATCGCGCAGCACTTAATTCGAACATTCTCATTCATCAGGGGCAGTTGAAATCAGTGATTGCTTTTCAGCGGAACGTGCGTCAGGAGTTTGAGGAATCGAGTGATGAAGCAGCCCTTCAGCTGGGCCTAAATACCTTTACTTACGATGTTAAATATGCCTTTCCCAAAAGCGGAAAGTGGGAAACGACTGTCGGTTTACAGGGAATGGCACAAGGTAATCGAATTTCCGGAGAAGAGTACCTCATCCCTGAATACGACAGCCAGCAGGTAGGCGCCTTCTTTTACACGAAGTACCACTTTGACAAGGGGGCAGTAAATGCGGGTGTGCGTTATGACTTTAAACAGACTAAAGGAATGGCTTTGGAAGAAGAAGGGGAGGCTGTTTTTGAGGCATTTCGGAATCGTTTTTCGAATGTGTCAGGAGCTGTAGGCTTTGCCTTCAATGTGAGTGAAAGAATAACTGTAAAAGGAAATCTGGGCTCGGGTTTTCGCGCACCTAACATTGCGGAGCTTGCCGCTAATGGGAAACATGAAGGGACTTTTCGTTATGAGATTGGGAATCATCAACTAAAACCGGAAACCAGTGTTCAGTTAGACTTAAGCATCGGGTATGAGGGGGAAAAATTTAGCCTGCAGCTAAATGGATACCGCAATTACATTTATAATTACATTTATCCCGGGCAGTTTAATGGAGAATTGATTGATTATACGGGAGAAGATGGGGAACAGGAAAGCCTGCCGGTATATCGTTTTGTGCAAACAGAAGCAGCGTTGATCGGAGCCGAGGCCTCCCTTGATATTCATCCGCTGAAAGCCCTTCATTTTGAAAATACACTGGCAGTGGTAAAGGGAACAAATAAAGGAAATGGCCATCCGCTGCCATTCATCCCGGCGACCACCGTTCAGAATGAAATCCGTTTCGAACCCGAAATAAAAGGCTTGAAAGACAGCTATTTGAAAGTGGGGTTAAGAAATGTATTTCGTCAGGGGCGTTTTGATACATTTGAAACGGCCACCGATTCTTATACTTTATTGGATGCCGGTTTGGGGACAAGTTTTTCCCTGAACAAGCATAAGGTGAATGTATGGCTTACAGGGCAAAATCTGACGGATAAACGGTATGTAAATCACCTCAACCGCTATAAGTTGGCTGGGATTTTTAATCCAGGCAGAAACCTAAGCCTGGGGGTTAATTTCTCCTTTTAACGACTTTAAAGGCTACACGATTGCAGGTAGCCTTTTTATTTTACTACTGCTTCAGCTTCATGTTCGGCTATTTTTCTGACCACTTCAATCGGTATGCGATGACCCAATCCTTCGTGCAGCTTGCGATTGTTGCATTGCTGAGTTCATTCTTCTGTAAGTGCTGGTACATCAGATAAGTTCAAGAACAGGTGCGCATCCAACCTTTCTTTACAGTAGCTCCGGTTCAATCGCTCAATATATCCTATTTTGAGTTGGCTTCCTTGCTTAGGTGTACTGAATAGCAATGCCGGTATGTTTGCACCACAGGTCAAAATGTTGACTTGTGGATTCAAGGCCATTAGCTACTCTTATGCTAAAGGGGTTGCGTCACCAATCTATTATTCACCTTGGAGTGCGAGTTAGTCTTTGGGAAAAAATAGAAGAGCCTGTTTCAATAGCGAGGGCTTCACGTGAACAGTCTCCCCATCACATTAAAGGGGCTAAATCGGTTGCGAGGGGCTAAACTGTTATAAAGTCCATACCCCATTTTATGAACGCGAATATGCTCCCCGGAAGGGGTGCGTTCTCGTATAGGCAATCTATGTTTGCCACGACGCTTTATGGTCCTATTGTAGTTCAGTTTTAAGCAGTCTGTTTTTTGGGAAACTGACGTGTCGTTTATCAAGCTTGGACGGAAAATCCTTTTCGGTGAAAGTGATATTATCAAGGTATTGGAAGATAACGACCAGCATTCGCCGTAAAAAAAAAGAATGTTTCAAAACGGGAATAGTATTGGTTAATTAAAGACACAACCCGTGGCATAAAGCCGTGGGCTGTGTGGTTTTATAAACTTAATCTTTGCCTTTTTCGATTTTATAGATAACCGCTTCTTTTCCGTCCAACTCCGTGTCTTTTTCGTATTTAAGACCGATTTTTTCAAGAATTTTTATCGAGCCACTATTTTCTTTCATAGCTCGTCCTATTATACGTTTCAATTTTAGATTTTCAAAACCATACTTTACACAAGCAAGCGCACTTTCTGTTGCATAACCTTTATTCCATTCTTCTTCAAAGAAACGAAATCCAATATCAGTTTCATCCTCCATTTCGCCAAATTTCAATCCGCACCAACCAATAAATTTATGCTTTGTCTTATCGATAACTGCCCACCTGCCATACCCATTCAGCCTATAATCCGTATAGTTTTCAAGAAATTTTCTCGCTTCTTCCACATCTTTAAACGCCGAATTTCCTGTGTATTTTATTACATTGGGATTTGAGTTTAAATCATAAAAATCCTTTGCGTCATTTGAATTTAATTCCCTCAATATTAAACGACTTGTCTCTAAAATTTGTTTCATTTATAAACGGTTGACAAGGTTAATCTGTACCAATGGCTAAATTACAAAAAAGCCAACTTAAAAATATTCACATTCTTTAATCACTGTATTGGGTTTAAAGTTGTCACGCAAAAGATGGTTCCAAGCCCTTAAACTTGTAGGATACTTTTGCGCATCCATCACTTTCCTAAAGATCATAAAACGACTGTAAAGTCTTTAATTTATAGCCATTTTACCTCTTCCTAATCTTTGATGTGTTTTTTGCCGAAAATTTATTTTATAATCCTGCATCTGCAAGTTGTTGATTGATAAAGACAATGTCTTCTTTTGCAAGGTAGATGTGTGCCGCTTTTGCGTTCTGAATGGCCTGCTGTGCATTTCTGGCTCCGGTCAAAGCAATGGTAATTCCCGGATGGTCGATGGTCCACCGAAGGATCAGTTGAGATAGAGAGGCGGATTTTGATTGCGCCAATGGTTTTAGTGTATCAAGAAAGATAGTGGTTCGCTGAATATAGTCGTCCGAAAAAAAGCGGTGCGTTTTACGATGATCTCCTGCTGCAAAATTATACCCACTGGTTATTTTGCCGGTCAGTAAGCCACGCTCCAGGGGGCTATAAGCCAAAACTGATCGTTGATTCTGTTCGCAGAAAGGAATAATTTCTTTTTCAATCTTCCTGTTCACCGCACTGAAAGGAACCTGATTGGACACGATATTGAGCGAATGTAGTGCCTCCTGCAATTGGGAATGATCATAATTACATACACCGGCATACCTGACTTTTCCCTGTTCAATCAAACGGCTTACGGCCTCCATGCTTTCTTCAATGGGTGTGCTGTTGTCCGGCCAGTGTATCTGGTAAAGATCGATGTAATCTGTTTTAAGCCGACGCAAGGATTGTTCGCATTCATACACAATACTTTCCTTTCCTGCATATTTATAAATGTCGATCGGCTCCCCTCCGTTGGTCTGGCTGTGGAATGCAAATTGACCTTTGGTCAGGTCCCATCTCATGCCGTATTTGGTAAGAATTTGAACCTGATCTCTAGGGAAGAAACGGATAGCCTCCCCAACGATGCTTTCGCTTTCCCCCTGCCCATAAATAGGGGCAGTATCAATAGCGCTAACTCCCTCATTGAAAGCCGCACGGATGGCTGTTATGGCTTCCTGCCGGTCGGTACTTCCCCACATCCATCCGCCAGCAGCCCAGGCTCCGAAGGTAACTACCGATAGTTGGAGATCTGTTAAACCAATTTTCCGGTATTCCATAGTGTTTGCTGTCTGAGTGTTTTTTGTAGACAATTTACAAATATACAAACGTCTTTTAATGCTGCTTTTTTGAAATAAGTCTATCTATAGAAAAAGCATTGTGAGGGAGGTAAACCAGCAATCCGACCACGAATGCCAAATGAATTAGCTGGGAAGGCAGAGCGTTCCAGTTCTCTATCAATGTAGCGCCCAGAATGAGACTTAGCAGAATGAACCCGGTAAAAATAAGCCCCCAACGGGTCTTTACTCCTAAAATGAGCAGTAATCCGGCAATGAATTCAGCAAATGGAAGAGCATAGCCAAAGAATTGAACAAAAGCGGGGGGTAAAAAAGAGGTTTCGAACTGACCGGTCATCCAGGAACTAAAACCGCTGAGTTTGGGGAATCGTACTAAACCATGTCCAAACATACTAAGGCCAAGCGCCAGCCTGGCGAATGCATACGCCCAATTTTTTTCCATTGAAGAATTGATTTCCCCAAACATACCATTCTGAAAGAGGAATTAAGGAAAGAACCCTGTTTTTTAACCCTTTTTTTACAGAAATAAGCGTTGGATTTTATTAAAAAAACCGTATATTACTTAGTGGGGCTTTGTGGCAGGTACGCTTTCATAAATTCGAGTGTCAAACGAATATCCTGTGCCAGGAAGCGATCAGCATCGTTAAAACTTACCCATTGCCGATAGGCTGTACATAGCCTTTCAATGGCGGGAGAGGAGCGCAATGGTTTACGGAAGTCGAGTGCCTGACAAGCGGTGAGGAGTTCGATCGCCAAAATTCTCTCTAGGTTTTCGACCACTCTTAAACATTTTGTTGCGGCGTTGGCTCCCATGCTTACGTGATCTTCCTGCCCGTTACTGCTGACAATACTATCCACAGAGGCAGGAGTACACAATTGTTTATTCTCACTGGCGATGGAAGCTGCGGTGTATTGAGTGATCATTAATCCAGAGTGGAGCCCGGCGTCTTTAATTAGAAAAGCTGGGAGTTCCCTCGAACCTGAGATCAGTTGGAAGGTTCTTCGTTCAGAAATGGCTCCCAGCTCGGCTAAAGCCAGGCATAGGAAATCGAGATTTAATGCGAGGGGTTGCCCATGGAAATTACCTGCCGAAATAACGAGGTCTTCCTCTGGAAATACATTGGGATTATCGGTGACAGAGTTGATTTCTGTTTCCACTACCTGAAGAATATGTTTGATGCTGTCTTTACTGGCTCCATGCACCTGCGGAACACAACGGAAAGAGTAAGGATCTTGCGTTTGTTTGCCGCTATTTTGCATTAATTCACTTCCGTCTAGCCAGCTTCGGATCTGTTCTGCCGTTTTTAACTGCCCCTCATGAGGGCGTATCTGATGACTTAGTGCAAGGAAAGGGTCCAGGCGGCAGTCGAAGGCGTCTATAGAAATGGCTGCCACGGCATCACTCCAGGAAGAAAGTCGATCGGCTTGCAGCAGGCAATAGACCCCATAGGCACTCATAAATTGCGTGCCGTTGATCAACGCAAGTCCTTCTTTGCTTTGAAGTGTGAGAGGTGTCCACTCCAAGCGCTGGTATACTTCGCGGGTCGACAATCGTTCGCCACGGTAATAGACATCCCCTTCACCGATCAGCGGTAGCGTTAAATGTGCAAGTGGAGCCAAGTCACCGGAGGCTCCAAGAGACCCTTGGGTGTAAATCACCGGGAGAATATCGGCATTGTAAAAATCAATCAGACGGGTCACTGTTTCCAGCGCCACCCCGGAATGGCCATAGCTTAAAGACTGAATCTTTAATAGAAGCATGAGCCTTACGATGGCAGAAGGAACTTCATTTCCTGTCCCGCAGGCATGGGAAAGTAACAGGTTGTGCTGAAGTTTGGACAAATGCTCAGGCGCAATTTTAATGTGCTGAAGGTAACCGAAACCTGTATTGATTCCATAAATCGGCTGATCGTTTTTTTCCAGCTTTTCATCCAGGTATTGGCGACATTTTACAATCCGATCCACGGCCTGTTGAGATAAGCGTAAAGGCAGGGCATCACTGATCAGTTGCTTAATTTGAGGGAAGGTTAAGGCGTGTACTCCGATAGCGAAGAAGGTCATATTTTTGTTATTTGGTCTGTCAAAAGTATAAATAATGACTAAATTTAGCACCATCTCACTTAAGGAAGAATCATAAAAATGAAGAAATTTATTGCCGTTTTCTCTTTTTTCGCGCTCTTTAGCTGTATGCTGACGTATGCTCGTCAGGATACTTTGTCCATCCATCTGGAAAATGTAAAGTACCCTTATCCGGTTTCTTTTTTAAAGATACGGGCGGAAGGACAGGATTTAAGGATGGCCTATATGGACATCGCACCGGCGGCTTATACAAACGGCAGGACGGTAATGTTATTACATGGGAAAAACTTCGGGGGTTACTATTGGACCACTGTTATTCAGGCTTTAAGAAACCGTGGTTTCCGGGTCATTGTGCCTGACCAAATTGGGTTTGGTAAATCTTCCAAAGCCATCATCCATTACAGTTTTCATCAGTTAGCTGCCTGGAACAGGGTGTTACTGGATAGTTTAGGCATTGATCGAGTCGCTGTTTTGGGACATTCAATGGGTGGAATGCTGGCCACACGTTTTGCGCTGCAATACCCCAAAAGAACCGAAAAACTACTGTTGGAAAATCCCATTGGTCTCGAAGATTACAAAACTTTTGTGCCTTATATCACGACGGCTCAACAATACCAAAATGAGTTGAAAAACACTGCTCAGAGTATCCGTAATTACTATCAAAGTTCCTATTTTACCTATTGGAAAAAAGAATACGAAGAGCTTGTTCGGATAGCTGCCGGAGTAACCTACAGCCCGGACTATCCGCGATGGGCGATGGTAGCTGCCCTTACGTTCACCATGATTTATGAGCAGCCCGTTCTGTATGAGTTTGGATTGCTGAAAGTTCCTACCGTTCTTTTTATTGGAAAAGAAGATAAAACCATTGTAGGGAAAGGATTATTGAACCCCGTACAACAGGGAATGTACGGGAAATACCGCGAACTGGGAAAACTAACCGTTGCTAAAATTCCCGGAGCCAAACTGATTGAGTTTGATGACATTGGTCATATCCCTCATATTGAAAACCCTACCGAATTTCTGATCGCACTGTTGGGAAGTCTTTAGGCAGAAGGCAGCTCGAGTATTTCCAGTTGGAGCAGAATGTCTTCCTCGGTTATAGGGTAAGGCTTCTCTTCTACAATATGTTGATACACCCAATGAAATAGCATTGCATAATCGCCCTTCTCGGAGGGTACCCGGCTTATTTCTCTTTCGGTTGCACTTTTTACCAGACAGACTGTTCCCTGATCTTCAGGGAGTTCAATTCCATAAGAGGCGTCTGTCGGTTTCATTCCCTGTTGCAATTGGGCTTCCTGAACATCGGCATGATTTTTCAGAAAAGAGCCTTGCATGCCGTGAATAACAAAGGCTTCCCGGATATCGGGGACAAGCATGCTCGCTGTCAAAAACACTTCCAGTCCAGAGGGATAACCCAGTTGAATCATGAAATAATCGTCTACCTGGGTCTGTGCGCGATGACGGCGAAGGACTTTATGAACTTTTTGGGGTTTGCCAAACAGACAAATGGCCTGATCGAGCAAATGCGGCCCTAAGTCGTAGGATAAGCCACTGGCAGGAAGAGGTTCTTCCTTAAAGAACTTCGGGCTTATTTCATTGCGGTAACGGTCATAACGAAAATGCACCTCAATTAATTGACCCAAAACACCACTTTCCAAAACTTTTTTTGTGGCTTTAAATCCGCTGTCACATCGACGGTTTTGATAGACCATTGCCTTTTTACCTACCTGCCGAGCTAGTTCAAATACAATCTTGGCTTCCTCAACAGTGGCTGTAAAAGGTTTTTCTACAAGAATGTGTTTGCCAGCTTTTAACGCCTCACAGGCATATTCAAAATGAGTATAGTTGGGTGTATTAATGATGACAAGGTCGATCTGCTCATCAGCAATCAACTCTTCAAAGGATTGGTAACTTTTAATCGCAGGATAATCCAGATGGGCTTTCTGTTGATTCCGTTCAAGAACTGCATAAAGTTGAAAGCCTTCCAGCATTTCAATAAAGGGAGCATGAAAAACTTTTCCTGACATGCCATAGGCTAATAAGGCGGTACGTAAGATAGGTTGCATGACACAAATCTAAAAAATTGACTTAAAATTGAGTTAAACTAACAAAGAGAAAAGTATCTTTGTTTTATGAAACCAGCCGAGATTCACGCCAAGTGGCATGTGTTACAGCAACGCATTGCTCAGGATTTTGAGCACGAGCAACCGGATTTGAAAGTGGTTCTTTTTTTGATAGGGGTACAGGAACTCGGCCGCGGACCTGGTCGTTTTAGTAAACGTCAGAAGGAGGAGTTAATGCATATTGCCACCTGCAGGCTGTTAAGTGAGATGGGGTTTTACGAATTGGAAGGACTTGATCAGGATGGATGGCCCCACTGGCGATTAATAAAGCCCATCCCCGCGTATGCCATGTTAGAGCAGGAACTGCTGCTCAAGTCTCTCGCTATCGATTATTTCCAAGATATCTACGAATTAAACGGATAAGCTATTCCCACAAAAAGCCCTGTCAATTTTCATCAACAGGGCGAATTGCTTTATAGGTAGATAAAATAAGCGATGTATTATTTGCCTTGTGCGGCAGCTTCATTTTTAAGCTGGTCATTCGCTACAATCACGATCTCGACACGACGGTTGAGGGCTCTTCCTTCTTCAGTTCCATTATCGGCAATTGGTTCGGCATATCCCTTTCCAACGGTAATTAAACGGGAAGCCGGAACTCCGTGCGCTACCGCATAGGCTTTTACTGCCGCCGCTCTTTTCTCAGATAGGTTGAGATTGTATTCCTCTGCCCCCCGGCTGTCGGTATGACCAATCACTTTAATGTCCGTACCTGGGTATTGGTTGAGCGATTTAGACAGCGATTCAATATTTTGTTTGGCAGCCTCTTTAAGGGCAAATTTGTCAAAATCAAACAAAATTCCACTATCAAATTTCACAATGATTCCTTCTCCTTCACGGATTACCTCCGCATTTGGAATGGCATTTTGAATTTCGGCCGCTTGTTTGTCCATTCTTTTTCCGATAAACCCACCTGCGGTACCTCCTACAGCGGCACCAATGATGGCGCCTACAGCGGTATTACCCGCTTTTTTACCAATGATTCCACCAATAACGCCACCCGCAGCAGCACCAATTCCAGCGCCCTTCTGGGTGTTCGTAAGACTGTCGCATGACTGTAAAGTCATCGCTCCTATGGATAGCCCAATGGCTAATGTGGCAATTTTATATCTAGACATGATCATTTAATTTGAGATGAATTGAATGTAATAGCTTATCAATAACAAATGAAATGCCAAAAAGCCCATCTCTGTGTTAGATGTTTTTTATGTTGTTGATTTAGTGTGTTTTGTAAATGTGTTTTCCTTGAAACAGCATCACATTTTTGTGACAATAGCGATGGGTGTCTCCCTCGTATAAGGGAAAAAATGACTACTATTAAGTATGGTTTTCCCCGATCCGGCACGAAAAGGAGTGCTTAATCAGGGGAAGAAAGAAGTGCAGTATATAAAATCTATGTAGAGAAGTAAGCCTCTAATTCTTTTAGGGAATTCTCATCGGTCATAAAATCTTTGATAACCTGGCCCTTCTCAAGCAGGATAATCCGGTCGCAGACATCCGTTACATGGTTTAAATCATGGCTGGAGATCAATGTGGTCATTTTCTGCTCTTGTTTCAACGCTTTAATCAGGGCTTTTAGACGGATTTGAGTGGTGGGATCCAGGTTTGCAAAAGGCTCATCAAGAATAAGTAACTCCGGTTTCTGCATCAATGCAGCAGCGATCCCTATTTTGTTTTGATTCCCTTTAGAGAAATCGCGGATATACTTGCCCCGGTTGATAATCTCCCCGTTGAAGAAATCCGTATATTGATCCAAATGTTCTTTTACATCAGCGACACTCAGCCCGTAAAGGCTTCCAATGAAGATAAAGTATTCTTCAGGAGTGAGGTAATCAATTAAGAAGCCCTCGTCCAGGTAAGAAGCGGTATAGTCCTTCCAGTCCTGATTATGCGCAACATTTTGCTCTTTAGACAATACGTCGCCTGCGGTAGGGCGGATGAGATCGAGAAGCATCCGAAATAAGGTCGTTTTACCTGCTCCATTATTGCCTACCAGTCCAATGGTTTCACCGGCATGAATGGTAAGTGCGTCGATCGACACAACCGTGCGATCATTGTAAGTCTTTTTTAATTGATTAATTTTTATCATAAACTTATTCTCTAAAGCCTTCGGCAATTTGATAGCGTTGTTTTTCGAATTTCTTTACTAAGAGGCCGATCCAGAAATTTCTCATCAGCAGGGAAATCGCACCAAGCCCTCCTACCACGGCAAGTCCCAGGTAAGGTTGATTACTGATCCCGAAAGGGGCATATAGGAGCAAAGGGGTCAGCAAGAAAGGCAGTCCTAGGATCCATTGCGTAGCACCTACGCCCTGCCAGTTAAAGCTGGCACTTTTCGTAATGTCCAACCGCTTATAATTAAAGTTAGCAAAATACAAAGTAATCACACTGGCAATCCCTATGTTGTAGAGATAGGCCACAAAATGAAGTAACAGGAGCTTGTAGCTGATCACGACATAAAAGCTACTCAGAATCGTCAGGATCGTTGAACCAATGGTAAATAGTAAAAACTTCGCTTTGATAAACTGGGTAAAGTCAATCTTATTGGCAAGGATGCCATCGAAGTGTGCGCTTTGCCAGGCAAACATAAATTGGCCGTAATTAATAATTCCGATACCGGTCATGAACACGGCAGCAAACATCAACTTTCCAAATTCATTGTTCGCTACCAGCGGACCTCGGTAAAAAATGAAACCGTACGCAAGCAGCAATAAGCTCATGATCAGCGTTGTTCTGGACCGTTTATGTCTGAGAATGAGCTTTAGTTCCAATGCGGCCAGTTCCCCCACTTTTCCAAAACGATTCAGAAACGCATAATCCGTACTCACCTTGCTCTCGCTGCGGCTACTCAGCTCCTCCGTATAGAGATTTCTTTGAAGGTAAAGACTGTTAACGACAAAAATAAGAAGCGCAAAGAGAACAAAGACGATGCTGAGTAGAGGAAGTTGCGTGATTAGCTGAAAAACCTGATGTGAAAAAGCACTAATGGAGATGAGCTTAAAATAGTCCAATGCGGCCAGAGCCATGACGCTGATCAGTATAGTGACAAAATAAAAAATGTTATTAATGGCACGCCGTTTCACATACAGAATAAGGAAATTATTAAATAGCACCAAACTCAGGATACTCACCACATAGGCTCCGGACACGATACCCCCAGAGGTAGTCCAAATATGAGAAATGCTAAAGGGGAGGAAAATGAATAATGGAAGGCAGTTATAAAAGGAAAACAGCGACTTCATATTCAGAAAAGAGACAAGCTGTGACTTGCGAATGCGCAGATGTAAATAAGGAACAATGCTTAAGGTGGGCAATTCCTGCATTTGTATACGTACAGCCAGATCCACTAGGAAATAGTAGAGAATGAACCCGTTGAAAATAACCACCTGATCTTTCCCCGGAAAAAGTTTATGGATCAGAGGAGCCATGCTAAAGCCGGCAACTACCGCAATCAGGAGCAGGTATAACATGAAAAGACCTAAAATCAATTGAGCGGCGATGCTACCCCCTTTATTCCGGCTTCTCCAGAATTCTTTCCATTGATGATACAAAAAAGTAAAAACCATAGTTAATAGTTGTATTTGTTTTTCCAGTTATGTTTAAGTTTTTCTCTTAGTTTATCCTCTTGCGCATTTCGTCCCGGATCATATAGTTTTGTGCCAGAAAGGGAATCAGGGAGGTATTCCTGTACACTAAAGTTTCCTTCTTCATCATGCGGGTATTGATAGGCCTGTCCGTAGGTAAGATCTTTCATGAGTTTGGTAGGGGCGTTCCTTAAATGCAAGGGAACGGGCAGATCGCCTGTTTGTTTCACCAATGCCTGCGCTTTATTAATGGCCATATAGGCGGCATTGCTTTTTGCGGAAGAGGCCATATACGTGACACATTGAGAGAGGATGATTCTTGATTCGGGGTAGCCGATGACATTCACTGCGGAAAAACAGTTGTTTGCGAGTAAAAGGGCGTTCGGATTGGCATTCCCAATATCTTCGGAAGCCAATATGACTAATCGACGGGCAATAAACAAAGGGTCTTCTCCTCCTTCGATCATTCTTGCAAGCCAATAAACCGCTGCATTTGGATCACTTCCACGGATGGATTTAATAAATGCAGAGATAATATCGTAATGTTGCTCTCCAGCCTTGTCATAAATGGCCAGGTGCTGTTGCGCATGATTGAGCACATTTTCATTCGTCAGTATTACCGGGTCTCCGCCTACCCCCTGAATAGCAATCTCAAGGACGTTTAGCAGTTTCCGCCCATCCCCCCCAGAAAGACGAAGAAGGGCTTCATGCTCCCGGATATCAATTCGTTGTTCCCGGAGAACAGGGTCTTTTAGTAGTGCCCGCTTCAGTAAAGCCACCAGCTCCTCTTCCTCCAGATGTTTCAGAATATACACTTGGCAACGGGAAAGCAGGGCAGAGATCACTTCAAAAGATGGGTTCTCTGTCGTCGCCCCGATTAAGGTTACCAGCCCTCTTTCGACCGCCCCAAGAAGACTGTCTTGTTGAGATTTGCTGAAACGATGTATTTCGTCAATGAAAAGAATGGGTAACCCAAGCAAATTGTCTTTCAGGGCAGCCGCTTTTTCAATGACTTCCCGGATATCTTTTACCCCTGAATTAATCGCACTGAGGTTAAAAAACGGGCGGTCCAATGTTTCCGAAATGATATAGGCCAGGGTTGTTTTTCCAACCCCGGGAGGTCCCCACAAAATCATGGAAGGGATATGCCCCGCAGTAATTGCTTTCCGCAAAACAGCCTCCCGACCCACCACGTGTTGCTGACCGACGTATTCATCTAAATTTCTGGGGCGCATCCTTTCCGCTAAAGGAACCAAGTTTTGCATAGAATAAAGATAGGCATTTTAAGCGATTTCAGCAGATTTATCCCCAATAAAAGTGTGCTGTTTTAAGCTCCGGTGGCTTTTGGCGCTTTTTTGAAAAACTTCTTCTTCTGATTAAATTTTGGTTTTCGTTTCTGGCCGCTGGTAGCAGGGGCTTCTTCTGATGGTCCTTCACCCAACGATTCGGGCAGCGCCATCCGGTCAATTTTTCGCTCAATTAGCTTTTCTATATTGCTTAATCTTCGGCGATCCTTTTCATTGACTAGCGTTATTGCAGTCCCGGTACGGGCCGCACGCGCAGTACGACCTATCCGGTGAATGTAATCTTCGGGGTCCTGTGGAACATCGTAATTAATCACCAAATCAATGCCGTCCACATCGATTCCTCGGCTAATGACATCCGTACCGATCAGGATCGGAAGCTTTTTATTCTTAAAATCAAGCATAATTGCTTCTCTTTCTTTCTGATCCAGGTCGGAGTGAAATACCTCGGAGTTGAAATGCAGTTTTTTAAAGGCCTTTCCAAGAGCTTTGACTTTCTCCTTGGTGCCAGCAAAAACAATGATACTTTGATAGTCGGAGCCTTTCAGAATTCCGCTCAGTAAAGGCGTTTTCTGATCTTCGTGTGCCATGTATACTTGTTGTAAGATGCCTGCAGCCGGTTTGGAAACCGCGATATTAATCTGGGATGGATTTTTCAGGAGCTGGCCTGCGAGTTTTCTGATTTTCGGAGGCATCGTAGCAGAAAACAATAAGGTCTGACGCTTTTCGGGGAGTGCCCGCACGATTTTCATAATGTCCTCATAAAAACCCATGTCTAACATCCGGTCAGCTTCATCCAGTACAAGGTATTCCAGTTGATCCATTTTCAAAACCCCGGATGATAAATGAGAGATAAGTCGGCCCGGCGTGGCAATGATGATGTCCACTCCTTCGCGCATTGATCGTTTTTGCTGTTCATAGGCGATCCCGTCTCCGCCACCATATACCGTGAGCGACCCGATACTTGTGAAGTAAGAGAGAGCCTCTACCTGTAGGTCGATCTGTTGGGCAAGCTCCCTGGTAGGCGCAAGAATAAGAACCGTATTGTGCCGGTTTTTCGTTTGTGTAAGTCGGTGCATAATGGGCAAGAGGTAAGCGCCCGTTTTTCCTGTTCCTGTTTGCGCACAGGCAATCAAATCTTTGCCCTCTAAAACAAGAGGAATGGCTTCCTGCTGGATAGGAGTAGCCTGACGAAAGCCCATGGCAAGTAAGCCTTCTAATAAGCCTTCGTCGAAATTAAAATGGGTAAAATCCAAGGGGTAATCTATTTAACAAATACTTTAATCTTTTTATTTCTTTTTGGTATCCGCATAACCAAATACTTTTTGAAGAAGCGCACTGCTTCGGGCACTGAGCTGATCACGAATTTTTAATTCTTCTTCCGCTACCTGAACAAACATGCCATCAATGGCTTTTTGTGTCACATAGTCGGCCAGATCGGTATTGACTGGCTTTACCAGAGGAATTTTATTATAAGCAGTAGCTGCTTCATTCCAATAACGTGTGGCGCCTACTTTTCCCAGACTGTTTTGAATAATCGGATTAAATTTACTGCTTAGCAAGGAACTGGTGGTCTGCTTAAAGTAAAGGGTCGCCGCATTTTTCTCTCCTAACAAGATGGAAGTCGCATCTGCAATAGTCATTTGCTGAATGGCCTGAACAAAAATTGGTTTGGCTTCTTTGACGGCATCTTCTGCTGCACGGTTGAGACTGAGGATGACATTGTCGGCAAGGCTATTTAAACCAATACCCCGAAGGGCTTTTTCAACTTGCTGTGCTTCCTGAGGAAATAAAATTTTCACCGCCAGATTCCCGAGAAAGCCATCTTTGGCCGAAAGTCGTTCTACTCCATGCCCGGTCCCGATTTCCAGAGCCTGCTTAAGCCCTTGGCTGATTTCCAAAGAAGTAGGGTTGCCACCTGTGGGGATTTGTCCTAAAATTTGACCAATTTTTTGCTGACTTTGGACATCGCAGCCCCACAAACTGCCTATTAGCAATAGGGAAAAATAAACTTTCGACTTCTTCATCTGTTTTAACAAATAGTAAATGCTGTTAATGCACTAAAACTGATGCAAAATAAACAAATCTTTTGCCAATTGTATAGTGCTTTTTAAAGTTAAGAAGCGCTTTGATCCGATTGATTCACTTTTCTTCAAAAATATTTTTATAATTGATTACAAATAACATAGCGAATTGAAATTTGTTAAAACACATACAAGCTCTGATCAGGAAGACGATTCGACCCTGTTGGAAGCCTATTTCCAGACGGGAGAGTTACGCTCTTTAGGAGAGCTTTATCAGCGTTACATGCCACTGGTATATGGGGTATGTTACAATTACCTGAAATCGGAGGAAGAAAGTAAAGATGCGGTGATGCAGATTTTTGAAGAGCTGGTACTCAAACTCCGCCTGCACCGGGTTCAGAATTTTAAAAGCTGGCTGCATGTGCTGGCGAGAAATCATTGCCTGATGCTGCTTCGGAAATCCTCTAGAATCCCCACCGAATCACTGCCGGATCAGTTTATGGAAAATGAAGAGTTTGTGCATCTTAATATAGAGGAGACAAAGGAAAGGGAATTGAGTCTGATGGAAGAGTGTATGAAGCAGCTGTCTGAGGAGCAACGAAGTACTGTGGCCATGTTTTACCTAGAAGAAAAATGTTATAAAGATATCGCTACCATGACGGGGTATGATCTCCAGAAAGTGAAAAGTTATATCCAGAATGGGAAAAGAAATTTGAAAAATTGTATAGAAAAAAAACGTGAAGAATAACAATTGGTTAGATATAGAGGTTTTGGAAGATTACCTGGAGGGCAATCTTGATTCAGAGACCATGTACCTGATAGAACGGGCTGCCCTGGAGGATCCTTTTGTTGCAGAGGCATTGGATGGGCTGAGCAAGTCGCCACGGAGGGTGCAGGAACTTTCGTTATTGCAGAAGCAGCTCCAGGCGAGGGTAGAGGCCAGGCCGGTTCATCAGAAGCGTTGGCGAATTACCTCACATCGTCTGAGTATCGCAGCGACTGCCGCAGTTTTGTTCATTGCTGTCAGTATTTTGTTCTGGATGCGTGAAGATCGCCGTCG
The DNA here is from genome assembly GCA_037190785.1 of Pedobacter sp. Lineage (GTDB taxonomy): Bacteria > Bacteroidota > Bacteroidia > Sphingobacteriales > Sphingobacteriaceae > Pedobacter. The sequence continues at coordinate 935,332 of JBBCJN010000003.1, forward strand.
TTTGGCAGAAGAGAAATTGGGGAAGGAGGTGGAAGTCACCATTGCACCGATGGCAGCAGGGGTTGCTGCAGCCGATGCAGCACCAGTGGCCGCAGCCATGATGGTTAGCCCTGAGAGCAACTCAACACCCGAAGAAGGCTGGGATCATTTTTATCAATACGTCAAAGAACACCAAGTTGGCGCGAAGGAAGGAACGTATGCTGGTAAATCGGTGGAGGTGGAATTTAATGTTGATCCGCTAACGGGTAAACCGGTGAACGTGAAAGGGCTGAACAATGCTGATCCCCTATTGGAGAAAGAGGCCGTGCGTTTATTGACGGAAGGACCCAAATGGAAATCCAACAAAGAAGAGACAAAAAAAGTATCATTCACACTCCACTTTTAGCAGCGGAACATGAGGGATACTTTATCTTGATCTTTGAAACTCTGTGATTTTCTTCTAACTCAGGAAGAAGCTTAACAGGTAGTAGAGAAGGGCGGCAAGTCCGGCAGAAACAGGAATCGTTAGGAACCAGGCCCATAATAGTTTAACCGTTACTCCCCATTTTACCGCAGATATGCCTTTGGTTAAACCAGAACCGATGATGGATCCTGTAATGGTGTGAGTCGTACTTACCGGAATTTTAAGGTGTTCTGTGAAATAAAGGGTTAATGCACCTGCAGTTTCCGCAGTAACCCCTTCGAAGGGAGTTACTTTGGTGATCTTTGAACCCATGGTTTTTACAATTTTCCATCCTCCGCTCAGCGTACCGATGGCAATGGCACTGTAACAAGCCAATGGAATCCAAGGGGGCATATGACCGGCGATTTCTTCTCCATTCGGGCCAGTGCTCGGTAAAGAGACACGTAAGTGTTCAGAAAGCCCTTCCAATGCATGACTTTCGCCATGAATGTAAACCACAATCGCAGCTGCAATAATTCCCATCACTTTCTGCGAGTCATTCCCTCCATGTCCTAAGCTAAAAGAAGCGGAAGATAATAATTGCATCTTTTTCAACCAGTTAGTCGATTGACTTTGATTGAGACTGCTGAAAATCAAACAGAAAAAGCTGACAGAAAGGATAATGAATGCGACGAGTAACCATTTTATATTATGAGATTCCAATACCACACTCAGAAAGTGGGATTCGAAACGGGGATTTTTGATCTCACCGTACATATGCATCTCGCGTCCAACGAACCATACAGTCGCAATCATAAGACTGAGCGTGAATAGTTTAGGCCAGATGCTTTTTTTCGCAGAGTGTAAGAGCCAGATAGAAATACAGTAAGAAACGATTGCTCCGATAAGCGGTGCAAGAACGATAAACCCGACAATGACGAGCACTCCTGAGGGCATTTCTCCGATTTTCCCCTCTTTATACCAATTAACAACGTTAATCCCCGCATGAGCAATGGCTGCTCCGGCAAAACCACCGATTAGTGTGTGCGAAGAGCTGGATGGAATTCCAAACCACCAGGTGATTAAATTCCAGATAATCGCGGCTAAGACCCCTGCGAGGATCACCACGAGATTTATCTCCATGGTGTTCGCTGTCTTTGCAACGGTATCTGCCACTCCGAAACCAAATACCCAATACGCTAAGAAGTTAAAAAAAGCGGCCCAGACAACAGCCTGGAAAGGAGTGAGTACCTTAGTGGCTACAATGGTAGCAATGGCATTGGCTGCATCGTGAAACCCATTGATGTAGTCAAAAACTAAGGCAAGTACAATAATAACTATCAGTAAGGTAAAGCTCATTTTTACGCGTTTTTAACCAAAATTGATTCTAACACATTCGCGGCGTCTTCACACTTATCTGTGGCAATTTCCAGCGTTTGTAAAATCTCCTTTTGTTTAATCAGTTCAATGGCGTTTGTCTCGTGCTCAAATAAGCGGGCGATCGCCAGATTACATACCTGATCTGCCTTGTTCTCTGCGCTGTTGATACGGACACAGGCATCAGCAATTACACGGACATTTTTAAAACTTCTTAATTCTTTAACGGCTTTTTCGAGGTCGGTACACATTTCCACAAGTAATTCAGCAAGCTTTACAATAGGTTCGCCAACATTCGTTACCTGATAGAGCTCCATGTTTCCGGCAGACGCATGGATATAATCGGCAATATCGTCTAACGCACTTGCCAGTGTATGAATGTCTTCACGGTCGAAAGGAGTAATGAAGTTTTTACTTAACTCGATAAAGATGTTATGCGTAATGTCATCTCCTACGTGCTCGAGCCGTTCGATTTCTTTCGTGGCTTCTTTACGTTTTTCAGGTGAAGTAGTGGTCACCACTACTAACAAAGCCTCTGCAATTTTTAGCACATTGCTGCCTGCCTGCTCAAATAAAGGTTGAAATTTTTTGTCTTTTGGAGTAAAGAAACTAAAAATGCTTGTCATACAATGATATAATAAGATGGACAAAGCTACGACTGTAATGTTAACTTAATGTTAAGTTATCACCGACTTAAAACATAACCGGAAAATCAGGCACTTTTTTGTAGTGTAAACGCAAAGGTGGTTCCTATTTGAGGGGTGCTTCGGACCGAAATTGTTTGCTGATGGGCTTCCAGAATATGTTTCACAATGGCCAGTCCCAGCCCTGTTCCTCCTTCCTGGCGGGAACGATGCGAGTCAATACGGTAAAACCTTTCAAAGAGACGTGCCAGGTGCTGTTCCTCAATGCCTATCCCATTATCAGTTACTTCAATCAAAAACTGATCATGCAGTTCGTATATCTTGATTGTTGTAAAACCATCCTGGTTCCCGTATTTAATCGAATTCTGAAAAAGATTGATCAACACCTGCCGGATTTTTTCACGATCAGCATATACAAAAGCAGGGTGGGTATACTTCTCTTTAAAAGAGAAGGTAATTTTGCTTTTAATGGCTCTGTCTTCCATTGTTTCAATCACTTCTTTTGCCAAAAGGACAAAATCAAATTTCTGGTAATTGATGGGAATCTGTCCGCTTTCGAGCTTGGATATGGAGTCCAGGTCATGGATCAGGTAACTGAGTCTTTCTACATTGTTTTCCGCTTTTGTAAGAAACCTCCGGGCCATTTCCGGTTCCTCTTCAAGACAGTCATGAATGGTTTCTAAATAGCCCTGAATAGCAAAAAGCGGAGTCTTGAATTCATGAGAAACGTTTGAAAGAAATTCCCTCCTGAACTTTTCTTGCTTCTTAAGAAGTTCAATTTCTTTTTTCTTTGCGCCCGCCCATTCTTTCACTTCCTGTTCTACATCATTGATGGGATCGGCACTCACGTATTCTCCCAACGCTTCCTTTAAGTCTTTTCCCAGTTTGAGGTTGTGAATTAATTTGTAGATCAGTTTTATTTTGGAATAAATATATTTTTCCAGAAGGTAATAAAATACCAGGAAACTAGTGATAAAAGAGACCGAAAAAGAAATCAACAGGTAATACCAGCTTCCCTGAAAGTGGAAATTAACCAAGCCGATGGATAAGCCCACGGCTAAAGCAGTAATAAAAACAAGGACCCTCAGTTTCATTCCGGCAAAATTAATGATTTATTGTTAAGCTAAAGTTAAGACAAAGTAGGGAGCTGCCCAAGCACCGCCGGAGAGCAACGACTGATCAGCACTGCCCTTCCCACTCAGCATAAAATTGAGCCAAGTATTGACGCATAAATTCATGCCTGCCTTCTGCCAGTTGCTTTCCTGTAGTGGTATTCATCTGGTCTTTGAGCAACAGCAGTTTTTCATAAAAATGATTAATTGTAGGAGCGGTACTTTTTTTATACGCTTCTTTGGAACTGTACAAAACAGGCTCGATTGCCGGGTCGTAAAGGACGCGGTTTTTAAATCCCCCATAAGTGAAAGCGCGGGCAATTCCGAGAGCCCCAATCGCATCCAGACGATCTGCATCCTGAACGATTTCCATTTCCTTGGAGGTATAGCTTTGCCCTTCTAGGCTGTTTTTGAAAGACATGTGAGCAATGATCAACCTTACCTCCTCAATAATAGAGGCATCCAGTCCCTCACCGCTAAGGAAAGCAGCCGCTTTTTTCGGGCCAATTTCTTCATCCCCCTCATGAAACTTGCTATCGGCAATATCGTGTAATAAAGCAGCGAGCTCCACCACTAAGGAATTGCCCTGTTCAATCTCATTGATACGCAATGCACTGCGATGAACACGTTCAATATGGAACCAGTCATGACCCGCTTCGGCATGGGCTAATGTTTCTTTTACAAAGGAAATCGTCTTTTGAATAATGGCTGACATAGCAATAGCGTATAAACACGCCAAAGATAGGTAAATCGGCTGTTAAACGCGGTATTTTTCAGGTTCTGGATAAAGTAATTCAACCACAGGGACTTCCAGAATACTGGCAATGTGGAACAGTCGGTCAATGGTAATTTTGCTGTAGCCAAGCTCTGTCTTACTATAGGCATTTTGCGAAATGCCTAGTTCAGCAGCGAGGTATTCCTGGGTGTAATTCCGTTGTAGACGGATTTGGCGAATCTGTTCGGCGACTTTTTTGCTCTGCTGATTTGATTTCTCTTTCATGGGATCTGATACTGCAAATAGTATAACCAAAAACAGCAAAAAGAGTTTTAAAAAAATCAACCTGAAACATTAGGCTCTTTGAGGACGATCTTCGGGCGCTCGTTTACTACCTTCGTAAAGCGCGTACTCCAGTAAACGGCAATCCAATTTTCCGTTGTAAAATTCTATTTTTCGCTCAGCCTTCAATCCGATTTTCTTGGCCAGATCCGGGTTTCCGGTAAAGATGTATCCCACATATCCCTTCGCCTTTTTCTTCAGAAAATCACCCATGCGCTTGTAGGTGAATTCCAGTTTCTGGTGCACTCCCAGGCGTTCTCCGTACTCGGGATTAAATAACACAACTCCTCTGCCCCCTTCCGGAACGCTTGTTTCCTCAAAATCGCCTACTTCAAAAGTAATCAGCTGATCAACGCCCGCTGTTTTCGCATTCCGCCGGCTAACTTCAACGGCCTCTTCGGAGAGATCGGAAGCAAAAATCTGAATATCCAGGTTTTTAATCACCTGTTCTTTTAACAAACGTCTTTCGGCAAAAAAAATCTCTTCATCATAGCCTAAAAAGTGCATAAACGCGTAGTTCATTCGGAATAGACCCGGCTTGCGGTTGGTGGCAATCAGAGCTGCTTCAATAGCCAGTGTTCCCGAACCACACATGGGGTTCACAAAGGGAGATTTTCGGTCCCATTGCGTGGCCAATACCACACTCGAGGCAAGCGCTTCGAGCATTGGGGCCTTGCCGGGAATTTTACGGTAACCGTGTTTTGCAAGCGTCTCCCCGCTGGTATCCAGAAAGATATCGGCCGATTCCGCTTTCCAGTACAAATGTACGACGGCCTTATCAGCGAATGCGCCAGAATTAGGTCGAATGCCTTTCTTATTCTTTATGCGATCGGCAATGGCATCCTTTACTTTTAGGTTTGCAAACAAAGGAGTGGTGATGTTGGGGTTATCTACATTGGAAGTCACTGAGAAATAACCGCTAAAATCAATGAGCTCCTCCCATTCCATCTGGACAAGTGCCTCGTACAACTCCTCTGGTCCGGCCGCCTCAAAATGATGTAGGTGGTATAATACCTGACTGGCGCAACGAAGTTGAAGATTAAGCCGGATGCAATCATTAAGCGTCACAAATAGCTCTACTCCGGTAGGAAAAGTGCGCTGAATGGAAAAACCCAGTTCCTCCACTTCCTGTTGGAGATAAGTGGATAAGCGCTTATTGCAGGTAATAATCACTCTGCTCTTCGTTAAGAATACGGAATTCATAGACTACAAAGGTATTAAATAAAGCGTTAACAGACCGCCGGCAAAATTGACTTTTTTGATAGAAGTGCTCCACAGGAGACACTAAATCAAAATAAACGATGAACGCGCAGAAATAAAGGAAGGCCTGTAGGGGAACTCATTGGGTTTTTGTGGAAAACTTGGAAAGGCAGGATGCTTTTTTTTCAATTAATTTTGTGAGATTTGAACAGGTATCCCTATGTGGATAGGGAAAACCATTGTTAAAATTATTGAAATGGAAATAAAAGGTAAGGTACACGAAGTTGGTGCGATTCAACAAGTAAGTGAAACATTCAAGAAAAGAGACTTAATCATTGAGTATGCTGAAAATCCCAGCTACCCTGAATACATCAGATTTGAAGCACTTCAGGATAAAACGGCGTTGTTTGATCAGTTAAAAGTAGGAGACGAAGTAGAAGTGTCTTTTAATTTAAGAGGCCGCCCTTGGACAAACAGAGAAGGGGTTACCTCTTATTTTAATAGTTTGATTATTTGGCGGATTACTGCTCTTAGCGGACAGCCTGCGGGAAGCACCCCTCCCCCTTATGCTGCTCCGGTAGATATGAGTAGCTCTTCTGAGGAAGAAGATGATCTGCCGTTCTAATAGAAGGAAAAGATAAGGAAAGCCATTTCTGTGCACTGCGGAAATGGCTTTTTTATTTTCTTTTCATCAGGATGAATTTAAAATGGAGCAGAAAGGACGTCGGGGAATATCCTTTCAACCACCTTCTATAGGTGACCGTTTTGTCTTGCAGTATGCCTTTTTCGGTGCGCGTATCAGGGCTCTTCTTTCTACCAGCTATTGGCGAAATTATCCAAACAGGTCTCGTTGTTAATTTCTGGGATGATCGCTGCAACCACGTTTAATGGGGAGTACATGAAAGAGATTTTACGGATAGTTATCGTTCTCGTCGCCCGAGTTGCCAAACTTCCCTAAGAAGAAAAGGGGGAGTGAAAGAGAGGTCGCCAATAACTGTTTACAAAAAGGAAAGGGCAGGTTAAGTTGGGTCGAAGAGATGACCGCTGGATATCTGTCCGGTGAACTTACCCAATATGGAGGGCCCCTTTACCGGGAAAGTGGGAGAGTTGAGTGTTAAAAAGTGTTAAAAGACAGTTGTATAGGTCATTGATTACGTATTTTTGTTAAAAGCATGAAGAAAAGGAATCTCTGGATCATTAGCGTACTCATGACCCTCGGTCTCATGGGTGTCTTTATAATGCAGGTTCATTATATCCGGGAATCTTATAAACTCAAATCCGAGCTTTTCGATCAGAATGTGAACAGCGCACTGAATGCCGTGGTCACGAAAATTCAGAAAAAGAACGCTTATACGCAGATCAATAAAAAGGATACAGAGCGTAGAATTAGAAAAGAGCACGATATTAAACGGCGCACAGATACCATTGTCGCCTATAAAGTCAGATTTAGGGAAAGCGAAAATCTTCGCAAATACAGGCAGCAGCTTCAGATTCTTAATTATCTTAACTTCCAGGACAGCGTTATTCGTGAGAATTATTTCCGACCTGAAGTGATTACAGAAGAGGAGTTCAGAAATGCGTCCAATATAGACACAGACAATTCCAAGCGGATTAGTCTGGAAGTCACGGATATCAAAGACAAAAGAAGTGGAACCCTGTTGGGACGTACCATTCAGCGAAGCAGTGGAGACAAGCGTGTGGAACTGCAACTAGGAAAGCTTCCAGACACCATTCGTTATTTGGCCTTTAGCATGGTGAATATGCTTCCTCAGCTGATTTCTTTCCCCAGTATGGACCCGGATTTGCTGGCCAAATTCAAAGTAGAGGATGCCCGTGCACAGAAACGCCATGAAATGGAACTCAATCATCTCTATGCCGATACTCTTGGAATGGAAGATAGTTACAGCTTTAACCTTGTGCAGGATGTGGCTACGGAAATGGAAAATCCGGACCTTCCCTTGGAGAAGCGTCTTCCCCCAAAGGAATTTCTGGATACCCTCATCAGAAAAGAGTTGATGAATAAAAATATCTCTTTAACATACAACTACCGATTAAGCGCATTGAGAAATAGGAATGAGGTCATTTATCAGCAGATTTCGCATCAGGTAGATAAAGAATCGAAAGCAAACAGTTATGAACTTCCGCTCTTTAGCGGAGATTTGTTGAGGGACCCGGGCGTATTGTACATCACTTTTCCTAATAAGAATAATCTCCTTCTCCAGAACCTTCTCACCACCTTACTTTCGTCTGTGGCGCTACTGTTGATTTTGATTTTTGTTTTTACCTATACGATTCTTACCATCATCCGTCAGAAAAAACTTTCGGAGATGAAAACAGATTTTATCAATAATATGACTCATGAGTTTAAAACTCCGGTTGCGACAATCATGATTGCGAGTGAGGCGCTGAAGGATCCTGAGATCGTGCATGATAAAGACCGGGTAGGTCGGCTGGCAGGGATCATATACGATGAGAATATCCGGTTAGGCAATCATATCGAACGAGTGTTAACGGTTGCCCGTATCGAGAAAAAGGAGTTGAAATTTGAAGATGAACCAGTCGATCTGAACGAATTGGTCAACGCGGTGGTGGACAGTATGAGTTTGCAATTGCAAAAACGTGATGCCAAGCTCCATTTACATCTCGAAGCCTCCGAAGGGGTTGTGAGGGGAGATGAATTACATTTGTCAAACGTGATCTATAATTTGATTGATAACGCCAATAAATACAGTCGGGAGCAGCCCCTGATTACCATTCGGACACAAAATATAGGTGATCAGCTGTTGTTAAGTGTTTCAGATGAAGGCATCGGAATGACCAAGGAGCAAAGCAAACGCATTTTTGATCAGTTTTACAGGGTGCCCACCGGGAATTTGCATGACGTGAAAGGATTTGGACTAGGATTGAATTATGTGCAAGACATTATCCAGCAAATGAATGGCAAAATAAAAGTATATAGTGAAAAGGACAAGGGGACTACGTTTGAGATCTTTTTACCTTTAAATAGATAGAATACGCGATGAAGAAAATATTACTTGTTGAAGACGATCCTAATTTGGGCATCCTGCTTCAGGACTACCTGCAACTGAAAGGGAAGTTCGAAGTGGTCCTTTGTACAGACGGGGAGGAAGGGATAAAAGCGTTTAATAAACAGCATTTTGATATCTGTATTCTGGATGTGATGATGCCCAAAAAAGATGGGTTTACATTGGGGAAAGAAATACGTAAAGTGAATGAACAGGTACCTATCATTTTTGCCACTGCTAAAGCGATGATGGAGGACAAAGCTTCCGCCTATGATCTCGGTGGCGACGATTACATCACCAAGCCTTTCCGGATCGAAGAGTTGTTGCTAAGAATAAACGCATTACTCAAAAGGACGGCTTCCGCTGATTCAAACCTCTCCAATCCTGTGCCTACCAAGTTTGAGATTGGAAAGTATACTTTTGATTTTACCGCACAGCTCATCCATTTTAACGACCAGCAGCAAAAGCTTTCTACCAAAGAAGCCGAACTTCTACAGCTTCTTTGTCTAAAAAAGAATACGGTTTTAACCAGGGAAGAGGCCTTATTAAGTATCTGGCGTGACGATAATTATTTTAATGGAAGAAGTATGGATGTATTTCTCAGTAAGTTACGTAAGTACCTTCGGGATGATCCGAAAGTTGAAATACTGAATGTGCATGGCAAAGGCTATAAGTTGATTGTTAATTAGCACATACCTCTGAGGGTGATGAAAACGCCTTCGGCCTTAGGCACCTTTTTCTCTTTTTAATTTAAAGAAAGAGTGCTTTCATGTTTTCCAAGGCCGAATTTCCCCAGTTTTTGAAAACATCTTTCAGGGTATTTCGAAGGCTTTCGTTAGTGGTATTTTTCCCTTTGGAAGGAACTTTCATCCGTTCTTCATGAATGGGTTGGTCCACTACCGACGTCGCAAACCAGGTAATGTTTTCATGAGGCAAAGCCACCCCTAAGATCATTCCGGGTAATCCGGAAAATGACTCCGGCCCGCCACTTACAGGAATCCGGTCGGTATAAAATGCGACTACATAAATGGAATCCATGATGAGCGCATTGGCTCTTCGGCACTCGTATCCGGCAATTTCCCGGAATTCGTCCGTAATTTTCCAGTTAATCTTGCGGGTACTGTCTTTTACGAGATAAGTTTCTTCAAAAACATTTTTCTGAATGACGCTGGTGCCGGCAAGGGTATAGGTGAAGATGGTATTAATTTGAGGCGCGATGGTAGGCTCTCCCCAGCTTGCATTACTTCGGACTTTTTCCTGTTCAGGAGTGAAAAGTGTTCGGTCTACTTTGTATAGCAGTTCACTCTTCAATGTTTTAAATTGTGGGTTGTTCTTTTGGTAATTTTCGAAAAAAGACTGCATAAACGAATTATTGCTGCTTCTGGACAGCTCTTTCCGGTAAAGGGCATACATGTTAACGCGTTTTTCATAGGTAATACTGCCCTGAAAAGAAAAGCGCGCATTTTGTGCCTTCAATGTAAAGGTGAAGAAAAGGAGGTAGCTAAATAAAACGACGCCACTTAGGATATGATGTTGAGTTAGTTTCATGTGTCAGCGATGCTAAATGAATGAAGAATTAATTGTTCTTGGGTCCCCCCATTTTATTAAAATCCCACGTTGCGGTAAGCATAAAATACCTGCGAATGGTATTAAAGCTCGTTTGGGTAATCATATTGGCAGTTGCGAAACGCCGAAATCCCGTGTTTTGGTTCAGGAGGTCATTCCCGGAGAGACCTATTCGTAAGGTCTCATCTTTAAAGAAAGATTTGTTAAGACTGGTATTCAGAATCACCCGGCTAAAACGTTGATTGAAAGACTGGGTGGCCGCCTGATACTGATACTCGGCCGAAGATTGGAGTTGAAATTTGCCCGGTAGATACAGTGTGCCTGAACCGTCCATCGTGAACGTCCAGCCGTCATTATTTACATTCGCTTGTAAAGAAGACCTTTGCCGGCGATAGGACGGCCCTCCGTAAAGGTTAAAATCGTACTTCTTTGGTTTACTCATATTAATATTTGCCGAAATGTTATAAGAAATCGAATTTGTTTTATTGAGTTCATTATTCACATAGTTGTAATAGGTGTTCCCCTGTGAGGAAAGGCTAAGACCCCAATAGAGATTAATCGATTTGATCTGACGGCCAAAGTCTAAATAGGCGCTATAGTTTATCGGGCGTTGCCCGCTGAGATTAACCGATTGAAAAAGGGTTTTTCCGGTGCTGTCTGTTACCGTATTATTCACAATCGCATTTTCCGTAAATCCATAACGGGCATTTACATAAATCGATTGACCGCTCATTACTTTATACGAATTGTAGTAAAGGTTGAAATTGTTGCTAAAAGAGGGCGTTAAATCCGGATTTCCTAAAGGGATATTCAGTGGGTCATTGTTCACTTTCACGGGTTGTAGCTGTGTAACCGTTGGTTGGGTGTTGTTCCCCGAATAACCAATGCGTAGACTTTGTTGTTGTGAGAATTTATATTGATAGTTAAGTTGGGGATTCCAATTGATGAAATTGCGTTTAAAGCGGTGATTGCTGAGGTGCTCTAGCTGATCAAAATGAACACTGTTAATTCGGGTGCCTGCATTAAAAGTCGTTTTTGCGGTCTTGTAGTTGTAGGTTGCCCCACCCTGATGAGTGATTTGAGTAGCTTCAAAATCATTACTGAATTCTTCATCGATTTGATCGTAACGCCCCGGAATGGAAGAGTTGTAAGATTTGCGGTCAGCTCTGTTAGCGTTGAGGGAAAACCGATAATTAAATACCATCGTCGACGATTTGGAAAGGGGCTCATTAAAGGTAAGGTTGGAAGAAAGCGCGGAATTTAATATCTTGTTTAATTTTAACTGATCAATCAATTCCGTACTATCTAACAGGCCTGAAATAGTGTAAAAATCATTTGTTGCTTTAAGGTATCCCTCCGACTCTTGTTTACTGCTATTGTGACTTACATTGAGCGAGAAGTTACGGCCAGGCTTTTTTAGTTTATGACTGTACAAAGCCGAAAGATTGAAGTTTTGCTGGTCTCCCGTATTTGTTAAGGTGCGTGAAGAGCGATTCAACAAGCTACTGAAATTCCGAAGGGAAGCACTGGAAAACTGATTTTCTGTCTCGTTTCTTCGCACTGTTCCGTCTGCGGTTATTTTTAATTGGGCATTTGTATCTAAACGAATGAGGTAAATCGCATCAAGACGCTGGCGAAAGAGGTAATTGTCGGTTACCTGATCATTGTCGCTATTGATAATGCCGCTGGGAAGATTATTCTGACTCAGTGTATTGGTTTGGGTCTTTACACGCATGGAACCAATTTTATAATTGGCGTTGATGGATTCCTTATCCTTGTTCCATTTGTTGTCGTAATGCAGCCCTCCGTTTAAAGCTGTGGGTAACCCTTCTCCATCGTATCTTCCACCCCATGATTCAAGCTCATCCGGTCCGGATGAGAGCATGAAGATCCCGTCTTCAACAAACTCCATCTGTCCGTTGGTTCCCATGCGATTGGCATCGCTCCAGCTCAGACCTGTTTTTCCCGTGTTACTGGCGGTCCCGTAAGCAGAAAATTTCTGTTTCGCTTTGAAGGTATTGAACATTCCCTGTCCTTGATAAAAGCCGCTGTTTCCTGCTCCTGCCTCCACTTTTCCAAAGTATCCCTGTTTTTTATCTTCTTTTAAAAGGATGTTAAGCGTTTGGGTTTTTTCTCCATCATCCACACCTGTAAAAGCAGCCTGATCACTGCTTTTTTCAAAAAGTTGTACTTTGTCCACCATGTCTGCTCTCAGGTTTTTGGTCACGAGCGTAGGATCATCACCGAAAAACTCCTCACCATCTACTAAAACCTTTTGCACTGTTTTTCCCTGAGCCGTAATTTTCCCGTCTTTATCTATCTGGATGCCAGGAAACTTCTTGAGGAGGTCTTCCACTTTATCATTTGGCTGAATGGTAAAGCTTGAGGCATTGAATTCCGTAGTATCTCCTTTAATTTTAATGGCCGTTGCTTGCCCCCGAATGAGCACCTCATTCAATAGAGTGGTCTTTAGCATCATGTCAATGCGCCTGAAGTTGAGAGAAGACTGGCCTTCAGATAATGTGAAATGGTTGACAAAGTCGGCATAGGAAGGGTAGGATACGAGAAGAATAAAGTCGCCAGGCTTCATTCCTGCAATCTGGAACGACCCATCTTCCGCCGCACGGGTAAATTTGTACAAGGTCGAATCGGCTCCATTCAGCACACTAACCGTGGCATTTTTCAAAAAAGCCCCAGCTAAAGTGTCTGTTACTATTCCTTTCACTTCATACTGCTGGCTAAAACTATGGGAACTCAGGGCAACTAAAAGCGATAAAATACAGAGTTTTAATTTCATAAATACGTTCAGGTTTAAAAATTCCTTTCTTCCAGGAAAGAGGTAGTTTTGGACGGTGCCTCTTCCCCTGTAGAGGGTCAATGGGGTTTATTTGGTGTCTTTAGGTCAGATAAATATATAACTAAGTTTTTAGTATTAAAATTTTAGTTGACTTTTTAACATTATAATAACATAATTTAACATTTCTATTTGGCCGTCTTTAACACTATCTTTAAAAGCAAACTTCACGATGATGAAAATTCCTTCTCTACACCTTCTGGGGAAATCTTTTTTGATAGTTTTAAAGCGTTTCCCATTCCAGGTGATCCTGGCATTGCTCTCGGCGTTTATTTGGTGTCTGTATATAGAGAGGAGCAGAAGTCCTTACGCTGCTTCCATGGGGAATTTTCTTCTTGTAGCTAATCTGGCGTTTACGCTCTCCTTGGCATTGCGGCTATATAGTGAAGTAAAGGCTTTTAGCTGGAAAAAGAATCTCACTCTACAGTTATTGTCACTCATTTTATGCGCAGGCATCTATATGCATGCGAATCCAATGATTTACCCTGGGGATATTTACAAGGTAATGCCTTTACTTGTTTCTTTTCACTTGTTAGTGTCCTTTGCTCCTTTTCTGGGAAATAGAAATGTGCATGCATTTTGGGAATTTAACAAGGAATTGTTCATTCGTTTTTTAGCAGGAGTATTGTATGCAGGAGTATTGTATCTGGGTTTGGCTTTGGCCATTCTGGCAGTGGATAGTTTATTCAATGTACAGGTATCTTCCAAAGTTTACGGATATTTATTTGCGGTTGTGGCGGCAGGATTTTCGAGTATCTTTTTTCTGGCCGGTATTCCCTTCCCTATTCAGGCTTCTTTGAACGAGGAAAGATATCCAAAGGGCTTAAAAGTATTTACTCAATACGTTCTTATTCCTCTCATGAGTGTATACCTGGCCATTTTGTGGATCTATGGCCTGAAGATCCTGATGGAATGGAGTCTCCCAAAAGGTTTAGTCGCCGCCTTGGTATTAGGCTATGCGGTTTTTGGAATTTTTTCTTTATTGTTGATATATCCTGTTCGCGAGAAAGAAGGAAATGGGTGGATTAGGATCTTTTCCCGGTTTTTCTATTTAACCCTGTTGCCCCTGATTTTTTTATTGGTATTGGCCATTTTGAAACGGGTGCAGACCTATGGGATTACTGAAGCCCGCTATTTATTGATCGTATTGGCAATCTGGTTAACGTGTCTTTCTTTGTATGCATTGTTGTCAGGGAAATATCCGGTGAAGGCGATCCCTTTGAGCCTTTTCGTTCTAGGGGTTATTTATGCCTATGGACCTTTAAATGCGACATGGATGGCTGAGAACTCCCAAACTCGCCGACTGGATAAACTTTTGACGTTAAAAGATTCACATGCCGCCCGGGAAAAAGAGGAAGTGGTCCGTTATCTTGTGAGGACGCATGGTCTTATTTCTCTGAAGCCCTTTGTAAACCGTGATGTCGAGGTAGTGGAAAAGCGAATTGATTCTGTGGCAAGGGCAAAACGCCTCTTCCCGTATGAAGTACAGCAGATAAAGTTAGATTCTGCGTTTGCCCTATTAGCGATTTCCCGGCCAGGGAAGGTAGAGGATCAGGTGTCTTTTTTTAATAAAGAAGAGGGACTGGTGGAACTGAGGGGCTTCGAAAAGCTTATCCGAATGGACTATGGAGATTTTTCCTTTCATTGGGATGGCGAAATGATAAAAGTATCAAGGGTGAGGACGGATACTCAGCAAAGTGAATCCAGTCGTTGGCGGATGGAGATAGGGGATCGTTGGCAGCATGAAATTGAATTAACCTCTTTATTTATGAAGGCTTATGAAAAGTATCGCCAAAATGAGCTGCAACGAAGCACTTATCAATCGTTTTACCTTCCCTCTTCCGATATGGAATTGCCTTTTACGTGTGGGAACTATCAGTTTAAATTGGTGTTGAATCAAATGAATGGGGAGATAAGGAGGGACGAGCCATTTTTATTTAACTTTGAGGGCGTCTTATTGATGAAGCGAATTGGACATTGAGAGGTTTCCTGGTTCGATGGAATATGTATATTATTGAAGTGGTTTGTTTATGATGGAGCGCATACCCGAGAAGGGATCTGCCGCGGAGTTAGCGGCTAATTTTGTCAATCTGACAGCAAGGCATATCTTTTTAACGGGAAAGGCAGGGACTGGCAAAACCACTTTTCTTCGGCAACTGGTTCAGCTGACGCATAAACGAACGGTGATTGTTGCGCCTACCGGAATTGCGGCAATCAATGCTTCCGGTACCACTATTCACTCCCTTTTTCAATTGCCAATGGGCACCTTTGTCCCCAGAAATACAGAAGTTCCTGTGGAAGTGACAGCAGGCGTGATATATCATACCCCCAAAACATTGAGCAGACACCTTCACATGAACGCAAAAAAGCGAAGGGTCTTTCTCGATATGGAGCTGCTGGTGGTAGATGAAGTAAGTATGCTCCGGGCGGATGTGTTGGATGCGATGGATTTGGTATTAAGATATGTGCGTAAAAACAACCGACCATTTGGAGGGGTGCAGGTATTGTTCATTGGCGATTTATATCAATTGCCGCCCGTGGTTAAGCATGCAGAATGGGCCTTAATGCATACCTTTTACAAAAGCGTTTATTTTTTTGATGCACTCGTTCTTGAGCGTGACCCTCCGGTATATATTGAATTAAATAAAATTTACCGGCAACAGGATGAACGGTTCATTCGTCTATTGAATCACCTTAGAGATCAACGGGTCACAGAGGAAGATTTAGCCCTGTTAAAGACTTTTTATCGAAAAGGCGATTTGCCCCCACTTTCGGAGAATTACATTACGTTGACAACGCACAATGTGAAGGCCGATGCCATTAATAAAGGACATCTGGAAGATCTTAAAGGAAAGATACGAGTCTATCGGGCGGAAATTAAAAACGAATTTTTGCCCAATTCTTATCCGGTAGAAGAGGTGCTGGCTTTAAAGCCGGCTGCGCAGGTAATGTTTGTTAAGAATGACCCCAGTGGGCAGCAAAAGTTTTTTAATGGAAAGATCGGAGTGGTAAAGAGCATGCATGACGACTACATTGTAGTAGACACACCGGAGGGACATGTCTTTTTAGAAAAGTATACCTGGAGAAACATTAGCTATAAGAGCAATCCTTTAACCCATGAGCTCGAAGAAGAAGTGATCGGGACTTTTACCCAATTCCCTTTGAAACTTGCTTGGGCAATTACCATTCACAAAAGTCAGGGTTTAACTTTTGATAAAGCGATTATCGATGTGGGAGAGGCATTTGCGCCTGGTCAGGTATATGTTGCATTGTCCAGGCTTCGTTCATTGGACCACCTAATTCTTACCTCAAATGTGTTGGCTCCTTCTATCCGCCCTGATCAGCACGTCACCTATTTTGCGAATAAACAAGAGGAACCCGAAGGACTTCAGCAGCAGATGGAAAAAGAAACGCTTCGTTTTATTTACCAGCAACTCAGTGATGGTTTTGATTTTAATGCTATCGATAAACTATGGTATGAACATGTATTTGGCTATACCAAAGATGAAAAACGTTCTGCCAAACAGGGTCAGCTCCCCCATGCGATTAAAATTCAACAGGAGTTGTTCGCCATGAAAGTACATGCAGATAAATTTTTGAAACAATTGCATCGGCTTTTTCAGCAGGAATCACCGGATCAGATCCGTTTACTTCAGGCAAGGATCATCGCTGCGGGCGACTATTTTATCCCACGGCTGGAAGTCCTGAATGAGGCCATGTGGAGCTGGATGGAAAAGGTAAAGGAGCTGCCTAAGACGAAGAGTTTGATGATAGAATTGGTGGAGTTGGAAGGAGCTCTTCATGAGCAGATCAAACGAATAAAAAAAGGTAGTTTTTTACTGGCCACTTTTTTAAGCGGGTTACCCCTATCGAGAGAGGAGATGATCGCTTCTGTAAAGAATGAAACACGCGAAGAAAAACTCAAAATCATACTTGGCGAAAACCTCATAGAAGAATTAGGTAAAGGTCCTTTGCAGGTGAAGAAGAAAAGTGTGGCAAAGAAGAATGCATTGCCGAAAGAAGATACAAAAATGAAGACCTTGAGGATGTTTCAGGAAGGGAAAAATCTTCAGGAAATTGCACGGGAACGAAAAATCAGTGAGGGGACAGTGGAGACGCACCTGGCATTTTATATTGCGAGTGGTGAAATTCAGGGAAAGGAGGTGCTGTCGGCGACTATGTTGAAAGCCATAAGCGACGCCATCGAACAGCTACAAACCACTCGGTTAAACGATTTAAGGGGGCACTTGGGCCGTTCGTTTAGTTACGGTGAAATAAAACTAGGTATCGCGGCCTATCTGTCGGAAAGACCGCTAAACTGAAGCTGTTCCTGAGAATACCATTAATGCGGGTCCACAAAGAAAGACATTGCGAAAAGATTGACCGTCGTAGTCAAAATCGATTCTCAACTCTCCGCCCAGCACTTCTACCGGCGTAGAGACACTGCCTATTTGGTTTTTTTGATGTGCCATAGCCATTGCTACTGCCGTTGCTCCGGTTCCACAGGCATAGGTTTCGTCTTCTACTCCTCTTTCAAATGTCCGAACGTACAATTTCGCATCCTGCACTTCTACAAAATTAACGTTGATTCCTTCTTTCTGGTAAGGGGGGCTTTGACGAATTTTTTTTCCTTCGGTATACACATCTATTTCCTGGAGATCCTCCTTTTTCAAAACGTAGTGGGGGGATCCCGTATGTAGCACATATGCTTCTCCGTCTTTTTCCAGGTGGGTGACATCGATCATTTGAAGCTCAACCCAGCTTCCCTCAGCTGAAATTTTGGCATAATGTGCGCCGTCTACTGCCAAAAAGTTGGTCTCCCTGTCAATGATTCCCAGTTGTTTCGCAAAAGCAACAATGCAGCGTCCTCCGTTCCCACACATGGTCCCCGGTCTTCCATCTGCGTTGTGGTAAATCATTTCAAAGTCGTATTCCGGGTGGTTCTTCAAAAACATCAGCCCATCAGCTCCAATGCCAAATCGACGGTGACAAAGTGCTTTAATGTCGTCATATGATAGGTTTTTTACGGATTCTTCACGTTGGTCAATCACAATAAAGTCATTGCCGGCACCCTGGTATTTGAAAAATGGAATGGTCATATCTGGATGAATATTATATTTGCAGGAATGGCTATCTTTCTTTTTAGAAAGACAGTTAAAATCACATTTAACATTTTTTAACAAAAAATGCCCTACCTGAAAGATACAAATATCGTTTATATGGTATTAAATTTGAAGAATTGATTTCAAAAAGAATTAAAATAATAATAAAATAGGTATGAAAAAAATAGGATTAATTGTGTTTGCAGCATTCCTTGGAGGAGCAGTTGCCATTGGCGCCTATAAATTATTAGAGCGCAATAATGATCGTTTTTCTCTGACTGAGAAGCAGAATTTAATGTTTGCCAGTAACCCGGCCAAAATCTCCTCTGCGGGAGCAGTAGATTTTGTGCAGGCTGCGGCGGCTGTTTCTCCGGCAGTAGTGCACATTAAAACGACATATACACCTACTAGTAATACACAAAGACGGGGAAGAGGGATCGACGACTTTTTTGATTTCTTTGGTGGGGGAGGAAGAATGCAGAGCGTTCCCCGGGCAGCATCTGGTTCGGGCGTTATTCTAACCGCTGACGGCTACATTGCGACCAATAACCACGTAGTGGATAAGGCTGATAAAATTGAAGTGGTGCTTTCCAATAAACGGAAGGTCGTTGCTAAAGTTATCGGAAAGGATCCTAACACGGATTTGGCTTTACTTAAAATTGATGAGACAGGACTTCCTTTCGTAAAAATGGGGAACTCGGATAATGTACAGATTGGTGAATGGGTATTGGCTGTAGGTTTTCCATTGGATCTTCAAACCACGGTGACTGCTGGAATTGTAAGTGCAAAATCGCGTAACATCGGCATTCTAAATCGTGAAAATCAAAGCATTACAGAAGAAGAATGGATGGAAATGCAGCGAACAGGGAAACGCCCGGAACGTGAGCCGAATACAGCGATCGAGTCTTTTATTCAGACAGATGCGGCAATCAATCGCGGAAACAGCGGAGGCGCTTTAGTCAATGCGAATGGAGAACTCATCGGCATCAATGCGGCTATTGCCTCTCAAACGGGGATGAACGAAGGTTACGGGTTCGCTATTCCGGTGAATCTTGCTAAGAAAATTTTGGAAGATTTTAAACAATATGGGGCGGTGAAGAGAGGTTACATTGGAGTCACTTTTGCCGCACTTGACTCGGATATGGCGGAAGAGTTAAAAACAAAAGAAATTAACGGGTTGTACGTTACCAATGTATTGCCTGGAGGCGGTGCTGCTGCCGCAGGGATTAAGGAGGGGGATATCATTAAGAAGGTAGACGGAGTTGAAATTTATGACTCTCCGGATCTTCAGGAGAAAATAGGTCGTCTGCGTCCGGGAGATAAAGTTTCGCTGGCTGTGTTGAAAAGTGATGGAAATACCAAAAATGTCAATGTAACCCTCAGGGCTGAAAGTGGGTCGGCTGTTGCAGCAAATAAGAGCAATGCAGGAAAACCTACGGGTGTGTCATTAAGCAAACTTGGGGCGACTTTTAGCCCGGCGAGTGCAGCGGTGAAAGCGAAGTATGGCGTGAAAGAAGGGGTGATTGTCACCGGTGTGGAAGCAGGCAAATTGTTCGATTACTGGGATGTAAGAAAAGGCTTACTCATAACTTCTATTAACGGGAAGTCAGTGAACAGCACGGAGGATGTCGAAAAGGCACTTGTTCAATCTCCGAATGGTCGGACCACGATTAGCGGTGTCAATGAAAATGGAACCTATACCTTTAGCTTCGAATAGGAGACAAAGAACATAAAAATAAAAAGGAGGGGCATATCCCCTCCTTTTTTTGTGTGATACTTTTGGATGCCAAATCGCAAAGCAGCGCAGGGTAATTAAAGAGTCATTTTTTTAGAATGTTTCTAAATAGCTTTTATATTGTGTTTTTATGCAAACCATTCCTACTTTAAGTCATATTTTAAATACTTTTGCACTCAGAATATAAATTAATAACTAATGGGTAGTATTGCAAATGCTTTTTCCTCATCCATCGGGAAAAAATTGATTATGGGGCTCACAGGCCTTTTCCTTATTTCTTTCTTAGTGATCCACTGCTTTCTGAATGCCTTCATATTTATTCCGGATGGCGGACTGATGTTTAACATCGGGGCGCATTTTATGGCGACAAATTGGATCATTCGTGCAATGGAAGTGGTATTAATGGCAGGTTTGCTATTGCATATTATTCAGGGAGCACGTTTAACTTTTCAAAACAGAGCTGCACGTCCGGAGCGTTACGCTTACAATAACGGAAATGCCAACAGCAAGTGGTATTCCCGTTCCATGGGGTTATTGGGGACTCTGTTATTAATTTTCCTGGTTGTTCACCTTTCGCAGTTTTGGGTGGTTTCGCGTTTTACGGGAATTCCTTCCATAGATGCGAACGGACATGAGGATCTGTATGCGGTTATGAAAGAGACTTTTCAGGAATTATGGGTCGTCATTTTGTACGTATTGTCCATGATCTCGCTGGCATACCATTTATTACATGGTTTTGCTTCTGCTTTTCAGACACTTGGACTTAATCATAACAAGTATACTCCCTTAATCAAGGCCATTGGCGTATGGTTTTCTATCCTGATCCCATTCATTTTTGCCGCAATGCCGGTTTACATGTATTTGGGTTATTAATTTAATTTTTGAACGAAATAAAGCTATATCAGATGTCAGCGTTGAATTCAAATATACCTGAAGGGGAATTGACCACGAAATGGACGAAATATAAATCGTCAGTGGCTTTGGTGAACCCTTCCAATAAAAGAAGTTTAGAAGTAATTGTCGTAGGTTCGGGCTTAGCAGGGGCCTCAGCGGCGGCTACTTTGGCGGAAATGGGATACAAGGTAAAGTGTTTCTGCTTTCAGGATTCGCCACGCAGAGCGCACTCTATTGCCGCACAGGGAGGGATCAATGCTGCAAAGAACTATCAAAATGATGGAGACAGTACATACCGTCTTTTTTACGATACCATTAAGGGAGGCGATTACCGTGCGCGGGAGGCAAATGTACACCGGTTGGCAGAGGTAAGTGCAAATATTATAGATCAGTGTGTGGCACAGGGAGTGCCATTGGCGCGTGAATACGGGGGCTTACTGGATAACCGTTCTTTCGGAGGTACACAGGTTCAACGGACTTTCTATGCTGCGGGACAAACAGGCCAGCAATTGCTTTTAGGAGCTTACAGTGCACTTGAACGCCAGGTGGGGATGGGTAAGGTCGAAATGTATACCCGTCACGAGATGCTTGAAATTGTGAAAGTGGAAGGGAAAGCCCGTGGAATCATTGCCCGCGATCTGATCTCAGGAAAGCTTGAGCGTCATTTTGGTCATGCGGTTCTTTTGTGTACGGGAGGGTACGGAAACGTCTTTTACCTTTCTACGAATGCGATGGGGAGTAATGTAACGGCTGCATGGAAAGCAAATAAGTCGGGGGCCTTTTTTGGGAACCCTTGTTATACGCAAATTCACCCGACATGTATTCCGGTTTCAGGAGATCATCAGTCTAAGTTGACATTGATGTCCGAATCATTAAGAAACGATGGAAGAATCTGGGTGCCAAAGAAAAAAGATGATCAGCGTAAACCAACAGATATTCCTGAAGATGAACGCGATTATTACCTGGAGCGCCGTTATCCGGCATTTGGAAACCTGGTGCCCAGGGATGTAGCCTCCAGAGCGGCTAAAGAGCGTTGCGACGCCGGGTATGGGGTAGGAACTTCCAAGAAAGCCGTTTATCTCGATTTTACTTTTAATACAGAGCGTTATGGCCGTATTGAAGCGAATAAGTTAAATATTCATCAACCTGACCACGAAACCATCATGCGTTTGGGAAGAGAAGTTGTGAAAGAGAAATACGGAAATCTATTCGATATGTATCAGCAGATTACCGGAGAGAACCCTTACGAAACGCCGATGCGTATTTATCCAGCCGTTCACTATACGATGGGCGGACTTTGGGTGGATTACAATCTGATGACTACGGTTCCGGGCTTGTACTCGTTGGGAGAAGCAAATTTTTCGGATCACGGAGCTAACCGTTTAGGGGCTTCTGCATTGATGCAGGGACTTGCCGATGGCTATTTTGTGATTCCTTATACCTTAGGAGCGTATTTGTCGAAAGAGCTTGCCACAAAGCCACTTCCATTAGATCATCCGGCATTCGAAGAAGCTGAAGCTTCTGTGAAAGCGACCATCGATCGTCTGATGAACATTAAAGGAAGCAAATCGGTCGATTACTTCCACAAAAAACTGGGCTTAATTATGTGGGATAAATGTGGAATGGCCAGGAATGAAGCAGGATTGAAAGAAGCGATTGCGGAGATTCAGCAACTGAAGAAAGACTTCTGGAATGATGTAAGGGTACCAGGCGAAACAGATGAATACAATCCGGAGCTCGAAAAAGCAGGTCGTGTGGCTGATTTCATCGAATTGGGAGAGTTAATGTGTATCGATGCACTGCACCGTAATGAAAGCTGTGGCGGCCATTTCCGTGAGGAGTATCAGACTGAGGAAGGCGAAGCCCTTCGCGACGATGAGCACTTCGCCTATGTAGCTGCATGGGAAAATAAGGGAGATGGAGCCTTCGAGCTGCACAAGGAAGAGTTGAAATTCGAGAATATCAAAATCGCTCAAAGAAGTTATAAATAAGCCATGCAGGGATAAATTCTGCATCGATAGAAAGTAATTTATAAATAGTAACGCGTAACGCGTTCGGGATTAAGTCTATTTCCGTAACGCAATACTCAATACTCAATAGCAATACAATGAGTACAGGAAACATGAACTTAACACTGAAAGTGTGGCGTCAGAAAAACAACAAAAGCAAAGGCAACCTGGTTGACTATAAAGTAAGTGATATTTCTCCGGATATGTCCTTCCTGGAGATGTTTGACGTTTTGAATGAGGACCTGATTAATAAAGGAGAAGAACCAATCGTATTTGATCATGATTGCCGTGAAGGAATTTGCGGGATGTGCTCCATGTTTATCAATGGCCGTCCCCATGGTCCTAAGGAAGGAATTACCACCTGTCAATTGCATATGCGTTCTTTTAAGGACGGAGATACAATTGTGGTAGAACCCTGGCGTGCCAAAGCCTTTCCGGTAATTAAGGACCTGACAGTGGACCGTTCCGCATTTGATCGGGTCATCGCCGCAGGAGGGTTTATATCTGTCAATACAGGAAATGCTCAGGATGCCAATAATATTCCTATTCCTAAAGTTCAGGCAGATTCCGCTTTCGAAGCTGCTGCCTGTATCGGTTGCGGGGCTTGTGTGGCTACCTGTAAAAATGCGTCAGCGATGTTGTTTGTGTCTGCCAAGATCTCTCAATTGGCTTTATTGCCTCAGGGGCAGCCGGAACGCTATTCCCGTGTGCAAAACATGGTGGCTCAGATGGATGCAGAGGGGTTTGGAAATTGTACCAATACCGGCGCATGTGAAGTAGAATGTCCAAAAGGGATTTCCCTGACTAATATCGCCCGGATGAACAGAGATTTCATGACTGCCAAATTTGTAAAAGAGGATTAATTTTAATCAAATTTGGAATTCTTTTAAGAAATTAGTATATTTAATAATAAATCCGAGACAAGTCAAAACAAAGAAGCCCGGCTGTTAAGCCGGGTTTTTATTTTGATAACCGAATGTCATGTGCCATTTGCATCGTTAGTTTCCGATCTGCACCTTAGGGTTTTGGACAGATAACCACACCGATTGCTTTTCCTTCTTCCGCGAAATTGCTCCCCCCGATGATTCTAACTGAAGTGGGTAAAGAGGGTGGGAAGCAGGTTGATGGAACACGGTGCTCAGGGAAACCTTTGACAGTTCTTCCGTCTGTTGTTCCTGCTGAAAGGAAAAGGAAGTCTTCTCTTCTTCAGCGCTTTTTTGAGAACCCTGAAGCATGAATTTAATGGGAATATGGTACTTCACTCTTACGGACTTTCCATCGTTCTGCGCCGGCAACCAGGGCTTCGATAAAGAAAGTACCCGTATTGCCTCCTCATCCAATCCATAGCCCAGTTTCCGAAGAGAAGTGATATGAGTAATCGATCCGTCTTTTTCTATTGTAAAAGACATGTATGCTACGCCCTCTGCGCCTGAAGAGAAAGCCATCTCAGGATAACGGATATTTTTAGATAAGAAATCATAAAACTTTGACATGCCGCCCGGGTAGCTCGGAGGAACAGCTACCGAAGTAAAGTTAAGAGGAGCTTCTACCTCTTCGTAAGCCGGACTCATGCCATTTCCTTTGTCTTCTTTTACGAATCGAATGGTTGGTTGAAAGTAATATTCACCATCTGTGATCGTCAGCGCATTCGGAAGACGGGAAAGATGGTCGATAATAGCTTCATTCAGGGGTTGAGGGGCTGCGGTATGAATGTTTAGCTTCTCAATTTTCCCCTCCTTGATAAAGAGGTGAACGGAACTTTTAACTTGCGCAGGCGCATCTGCATTCCGGGTAAAAATAGGACGGGATGCGTATTCTTTGAGCGCGTTCAGATCTGCTCCTTTTTCCGGATTCCCAAGTGTTTTCCGGGGCAGAGGGAAGCGTATTTCCGGTGCGATCTCGACCTCCACTATCCGCATAGGCTGTTCCATCACTGCGCTAACGGCCTCTTTAATGGCTGGTAACTGAGCCGTCACGGCTAATAAGCGATTGTTGTCGCGCATAGTAGCCGACGAGAGGATCAATGCAAGTGCAAATAAAGGAACAAACAAGCCATACTTAAACATGGCCGTTTTTGCCGAGCGTTCTTTATGCAGCATGTGGATGCGTTTTTTCAATAAGGATTTATGAAAAAAACCATGGGCTAAATCAGAAGGAGAAGCGCCAATTGCCTGGCTGAGCAATAATAAGGAATAAGCCTCCCGATCTCCATGCAATGCCGCCGCTTCGCGGTCGGCCAGGAATTCATGAATGTTCTTAATCGCGTTTTTATAGGCATAGACCACAGGGTTTAACCAGGTCAGGATTCCTATTAATTCAAAAAATAAAACATCCAAACTATGTTTCTGACGAATGTGCGTGTCTTCATGCTGATGAACGATAGCAGGTTCAGGAACATCAGGGCTCACGACCTTGCTGCCAAAGAAGGAAAAGGCACTGCCAGAGGGGGCCAACAGAAAGACCCTCCTTACCAGGTAAAGCTGGTAGAAAAAGCGCCCGCCAAAATAGACCATACCGGCAATGTATAAAACGACAATGACATTTCCCCAGGAGAAGGCAGGAGAAGCGGGGTTAGGAAGGGTCTGATCCTGCCATAAAACCTGAAAATGACCCACGCCTATAGATACCTGTTTGGCCACTTCCTGTTTGGCGATCCAGTCGAAACGCAAAAAAGGAATGATCAACGATAAAAAACCGGAGATAACCAAGTAAAACCGATTCAGCATAAAGTAAGTTTCTTTTGCTAAGAGTAACCGGTAAAAGCCATAGAAGATAATCAGGTAAATGTTTACCTGAAGCAGGTAATGCGCCCAATTCATTGAGGTCTGTTTTTGAATTTATTAATCATTTTCATGATTTCATCGACATCGCTGAGATCCAATTTCTCCTCCTTAACGAAAAAGGAAAACATCCGTTCTACCGAATTCTCGAAGTAATTTCCCAGGAGCTTCTGGGTGGCGTGCCGCTTGTATTCTTCTTTGCTTACCGTTGGAAAATATTGATACGCTTTCCCGAAAGACTTATGACCGATAAATCCTTTCGTTTCGAGAATTCGGATAATTGTAGAAACAGTATTGTAGGCAGGTTTTGGTTCTGGCAAAAAGTCGACAACCTCTTTGACAAAGGCGCTCTCCAGTTGCCACATCACTTGCATGATCTGTTCCTCGGCCTTTGTTAGATCTTTAATTTCCATTTTATCACAGGTGTTACAAAGCGCATAAGAGTAAAATACTTCAAAATAAATATACAACTAATATTTTAGTTTTCCAATTTTTGATGAATCAATTTCTGAAACGAGCCATATGGTGAAGAAAACCTTGTAAATTTGTGTGGCGAAGGGAATGAAGCGAGAGAAGAAAGATCAATTTTATCATTTAGACAAATGAACATTACTTTTCATGGCGCAGCCCAGAATGTGACGGGTAGTAAACACCTTATTCACCTAAGCAATGGGCAGAAAATTTTGTTAGACTGTGGTTTGTATCAGGGGATGGGAAAAGAAACCAACGCCCTTAACCGCACATTGGGGTTTGACGCTTCTACTGTGAATTACCTGATACTGTCTCATGCACACATTGATCACAGCGGACTGATTCCGCTGCTCATTGCCAATGGCTTTAGGGGAACGATTTTCAGTACAGCAGCTACTCGTGACTTATGTAAAATCCTGTTGCTGGATTCCGTTAAAATTCAACGATCGGATCTGCAATATAAAAACAAAAAACTGGCGAGAAGAAACCTGCCCCTTGAAGAAATGTTATACGATGAGGAAGACGTTTACCAGGCGCTTGCATCTTTTCATGTCCTAAGCTATGGAGAAAAGTATGCTGTCAGTCCTGAAATTCGTCTCGAGCTGACGGATGCTGGCCATATTATTGGGAGTGCGGCGGTACATCTCACTATTCAGGAAGGAGAAAAGACCTCTCGAATCTCTTTCAGCGGGGATATCGGGCGCTATAATGATCTTTTGCTCAGGGCTCCCCAAACATTTGATCAAACGGATTACCTCCTCCTCGAATCGACTTATGGCAATCGTTTACATCTGGGAACTGGAAGTTCTGCAAACGATCTGTTGGAAATGATCCGCCACACCTGCCTGAAAAAAAGAGGAAAGCTGATTATTCCTGCTTTTAGCGTGGGAAGAACCCAGGAACTGCTTTTTGTTTTAAACAAGCTGGATCTGCAGCGGCTGCTTCCTGAAGGCCTGCCCGTGTATGTCGATAGTCCCCTTTCTGCAAAAGCGACCTGCATCGTGGCGAATTATTCGGAAGGATACAATGAGGAAGTATTGGAGGTCTTGCAGGTCGATGAGCAACCTTTCCATTTTGAGGGATTGACTTTTATTGAAAGTGTTGAAGAATCCATGGCCCTGAATTCAGATCCGCGTCCTTGCGTCATTATCTCGGCATCCGGGATGGCGGAAGCCGGAAGAGTGAAACACCACATCAAAAACAATCTGTCAAATCCGGCAAACACCATTTTAATGGTGGGTTATTGTGAACCGAATTCTCTGGGAGGACGGCTTATCCGGGGGCAACAGGAGGTGAGTATCTTTGGAGACTGGTTCAAAGTAAAGGCAGAAGTCAGGCAATTACAATCAATGAGCGCGCATGGAGACAGGAATGACCTGCTTCGTTTTGTAAGCAGTCAGGACCCGAAACGTTTAAAAGGAATTTTTCTTGTCCATGGCGAATACGATGTGCAACAGGACCTTAGAAAAACACTCATGGAAAAGGGCTATCCGCATGTATTTATTCCTGCACGCCATGAAACTTTTGTGCTCGATTAAATTTTAATTAGTTTTTCTCGGATTCCATAAACGACTAGCCCTGTTCTCGATTTAACGTTTAATCGTAGAAAAAGCGCTTCGCGGTAATTGTCAACGGTTCTGGGGCTGATACCCATGTGACTGGCAATCTCTTTATAGGTCATGTCCGTACTGCATAGCTGCATAAAAATGAGTTCTTTGGTGCTGAGTTGAGGTTTGGTTTCCTGCTTCAGCGTAATGATTAACCGGCCCGAAACGAGATCATTCAGGTAAAAGCCTTTTTCGGCAATCGTTTGGATGGAAGCCAGGAGTTCCACCGGTTTCGATTCTTTGAGCATGTAACCACCGGCTCCGGCTTTTAACATGTGGATGATGTCCTTCTCTTCCTCAATCATGCTGAGTGCAAGTACCTGCACCTGGGGATAATGCTCTTTCACCCAACGGGTAGCGGTAAAGCCATCAATGTAAGGCATGTGAATGTCCATTAATAATACCTGTACCGTTGAGTGGCTTTTAAGTTTATGCTGTAGGTCGAGACCATCGCTGGCTTCAAACACGACGTCAATTTGATTAAATTCCGACAACAGACTGGATAGACCAGAGCGAAATAGTGTATGATCGTCTACGATCCCGATGGTTATTTTTTTTGCTGACATCATTAAGGATAGGGTATTTGGATGCTGATTTGAGATCCCTGTCCGGGAGAGGAAGATACCTGTAGAAAGCCTTTAACCAGATGAACGCGCTGATGGATGGATTGGAATCCCATTCCTGAGGATTGTAAACGGGCAACCTCGTAATCAAATCCTACCCCATTGTCCCGGACCATGAGATGAAGTAGGGGAGCGTGATAAGCCACCTCAATTTCAATGAAAGTCGCCTGTGAATGTTTGATAATGTTGTTGAAAATCTCCTGCAATAAACGGAGAAAGATCAAATCCTTATCGGATGGAGGCATCTTTCCTTTTGTTAATTTATTCATCGTCCGGATCTGATAGATGCCGGCCTTTTCCAGCTGGTTCACTTCATGTTGGATGGTGTCGGCTAAACCGGCACGAAGAATCGGTTCTCCGTGAAGCAGTTTGGCAAGGTCTCTGAGTTCCTTAATCGATTTGTTGACAAGAGAAATGGAATTGCTGATTTTTTCAGCACTCCGCACAGGGTCTTTGATTTGAATCGAGCTGAGGGTGAGGGTCGTCAAACTAAGCAACTGCCCAATATTGTCATGCAACTCATGTGCAATGCGCTGCATTGTCTGTTCCTGTACTTCTACATGCGTTCTTAATAACTCAGCTTCAAACCGCTCTTTCATCAATAGCCGCTCTTCACGATTGAGACGTTTACGCCGGTTAAACTCCTTCACGTATAGAATGAGAAAGAGAGGAGCCAGCGCAAAAACAAAGGTGGAGAGCACAATGGCTATGGTAATTTCTGTTGATGAGAACTGCATATAAATGAATAAGACCACAAACCGTACAAAACAAGATTTAGCGAACTAATGATGTAGATCAGAATAACACGCGAAGATCCCATTAAGTCCATCCAGGGCATTGCCAGAAAGAGATTATAAACGGTACTCCCGAAGTAAAAAAATAAGACTGCACTAACCCACCAAAAAGGGGCATGATTTTTCAAAGAAATGTTTTCGGCTTTTTTTAACAGCAGGTGATAATAGAGAAGGCACTGCACAATTACGCAAAAGGAGAGCATGGCGACACTCCAGGTATTCAACCGGTAGAAACCACTGGCATAGAGCTCATAAACATATACGATTGCAAAACTTCCTAAGCTGACTATAAGAAAATGCCTTGCTCTGGAGCTTAGCGGATGCAGAAAAATAAAAAGTCCATAACAGACATAAAGAGTCTCAAAGATAATTAGGAGGTTGTAACACCAGGCGTTTGATCTTCGGTAATGATGACCATACCATGCAGCGATCAATTCAATGACTAGTACCAGTGCCACATAGGCGATACTCGCGCGTGCAAAGGGATTTCGTACCTTTCTGAGAAAGATCCATGCGATCACCAGGCAGGTCGCTTCAATCAGGAGGTTGATGTATTCAAAAGGCAAACCCACAGAAATTACACATCAAATAATGGACTTTCTTCGTCACAACCCATGCCCGGAGGGCATAAAAGGCCCCTGTTTTGGGGATCCATTCGGTCACTCCCGTAATCGCTGCTGAAATAGTCTCTACGCGGAATGCCATCGATGGTCCGTGTAGAAACCAATACCACCGTGTTCCTATTTTTATAATCCTCGGGAATTCGGTCTTCTGGAAGAAGTAATCGGTTTTCTTCATCGACGAATTCAGAAGTGTAGCGTCCAAAATAAATGCGTACTCCATCGGCTTCCTCCAGATGCAGTTGTAAAGCGATTTTGGTCACTAAATTTATCGGAAACCAGACGGATTGGGTATAGGAAGCGGAGAATTTATTAATTTCTGTATACGCATTGACCAGCTTCTTCGCCTGATCGAGCGATAAGGAATGGATAACGAACGGGACCGCTGTCTTTGAAGATAAATTTTCTTGGCTCATCTTTCGCGAAATTTTTTGTAAATCTCTAAAGAAATTCAGGGAACCTTCACCGTAAAATTACCCCTTGAGATACCGTAAAAATACCCTTCCTTGTCAGGTGGTTTTCCCCTGAGAAAAGGACTTTTCCTCCCTATCTTTGAGAGAAAACGTAAAATAATGCCCTCAAATGATGAATTAACTGACCTGATCAGCCGCCAGTTGGGTGTCTGTATGAAAAACAGAATGCCCCGTGTAAAGGAGATTTTAAAAGCATATGGAATGGAATTATTGCCCTTTTCAGCTCCGGATATGCTTCCTGGCGCGGTTGTTGAACGAAATTTCTGGCAATGGGAAAAAAAAGAACAGCATTTACTGGATTTTTTTCCTGCCGCTATCCCCTTATTGCATCAGCAGTTAATGCATATGCCAAAGGTATACGCAGTCATTCCAGATTTCGAATTTGTGCTTGATGAAGTGAAGGATTTGCATTTTGACATCCCATCCCTGTTCCATTTTAAGTGGTCGGGAGAGCTTCAGCACCTCACTGCCCTTACCATCCAGGTGAAAGGGGTTAAACGTATTCGCCTGACGGATTTCGAGCAACCAGGGGCAGATATCGCTTTGCTTTTAAGTACTCTGGAAGAGGAACGGCCTCAATGGTATAGAGAGAAGATAAAGTATAGTTATCTGACGCAGACACTCTTTTATGCGGAGGAAATTGTTCTTCACTGGCGAATGCAAAAAGGCGCCCGTATTGAATGGAGATTCCATGAGGACGAATTACACATTCTGGAAGAAAGGAATGGCCCTACCGAAAGGTATTTGCACTGCCGGGTGTCTGACGAAAATCGATCTCCTTTTGCGGCGATACTGAAGCAAGGAAAAGATTTTTTTTCTAAAAAGCACGGATAAAGAAAAACCCCGGATTTTCCCGGGGTTTTTCAGCAAATTTGTTGATCTATTGTCTTGGAGGAGTTGGTTTTGGCAACTCTTTTCTTGGAAGTTTATCTTTGCGTTCAGAAGTGTGGTACACAAACGACGCCACAATGGTCGCAGAATTTTTAAGATCGTCTTCAACCAGACGGTCAAAAGTATCCTGATTGGAGTGGTGTGTACGGGTGCTGTAGTCCATCGGATCCTGAATAAACTGGAAGCCAGGAAGGCCTACCGCATCGAAAGCCAGGTGATCCGTACCTCCGGTGTTATTAATGGTAATCGTTTTTGCACCAAGGTCGGCAAAAGGATTGATCCAGGTTTGGAAGATGTCCTTTACAGCGGAGTTTCCTTGCAAATACACTCCGCGAATTCCGCCGGTTCCATTATCCAGATTGTAATAGGCACTCAGTTTCTGATGACCAGGTTTCAATACCATGTCTTTTGGATCCGCAAAGTGTTTGGCAACGTATCCTCTTGATCCCCAAAGACCCTGTTCTTCAGAACTCCAAAGGGCGATACGAATGGTCCGTTTTGGTTTGAAATCGATGGATTTTAAAATACGTATTGCCTCGATCATCACGGCAGAACCGGCCGCATTATCGGTTGCTCCTGTCCCTGCATGCCATGAATCGAAGTGGCCGCCAATCATGACAACTTCATCTTTTAACTTCGGATCAGTTCCCGGAATTTCTGCAATGACGTTATAGCCGTTTGGATCTTCTGTAAAGAAAGAGGTTTTCACATCCGCTTCGATTTCTACTTTTTCCCCTCCGCGCAGAAGGCGCAAAATATGAAGGTAATCTTCACTGCTGATTTCAAGTTCAGGGGCTACCGGAGGAGCATCTAAACGATAGGAGGCCCCGTTAGAGGTAAAGAAAGTCCCATGATTTCCACGGGCATATGTCAGGATCAGGCCTACGTTTTCTTCGAGCAACATGGCACCGATGGCTGCACGAGTTTCACGCATCCGCATCATCATGGCCAATTGGTTGTTGCCGGCCCCTTGTCTGTTGGCGGCCGGACGGTTGCCTTGAGGAGCGGCCTCGGCCTGCGCCATTTTCTCTAACTCGTCGTCTGTATAGCGAACGGCATCCGGTTTATAGCTGTTTTTTAATGGCTGAACCAACACGGATTCGATCATAATGATCTTCCCTGCCAGTTTTCCTTTGTATTTTGCCAAATCCGTCACGGTATCTGCCTGCAGCAATACCACTTCCGATTTAATTGGACCGTTGGTGCCTGGAGTCCATGCTTTCGGAGAACCAATGATTGGGCGGTAAAAAGGAGCGGTAGTGGCTGCATAATATTTGTCTACCTGCCATCCTTTCCCAAATTGACCCCAAGCTTCCGTATGTACATTCTGTAATCCGATTTCTTTAAAATACTTGACTGCCCAATCCTGCGCTCTTTTAAGTCCCGGAGAATTGGATAAACGAGGACCTGCTACGTCTGTAATCTTGTAGGCAATCTCCATTACCTTCGATTTTTCGAGACCTTCTGTTCTGATTTTCTGAACTGCTGCGCTGTTAAGGGGTTCCTGAGCGAAAGCTGAAACACACCACCCTATGGCAAGCGCCGTATAAGTAAATTTCTTCATCATATGACTATAGTTTAGTTAAGTAATAGTAAGTGAAATTAAGCTATTCAGAACAAAAAGAGACTTTCTATTCATTTTTTTACATGCCTGCAAAGAGAAAAAAGGATCGGGATTCAACAAAAAGGCCTCCAGAGAGGCCTTTTTTAGGTTCATTTGATGTTTTTCTTTGAAACGATGAAATATCCTATGATAAAGAGTGCGAAGCCATAGGCCAGGCTCGTCCATACTTCCTGTGTCCATATAGGGAACTCCGGAGGAGAAGCACTTTTCACAGATTTTGTCATTCGTAAGGCAAGGGTAGGGTCACTGTAAGGGATGAGATAGGCGAATTTCCAGTTTACATTTGCGGCAATAAGTCCCATGATAATCCCGATGAAACCTACACCCATCGGTTTTAAGAAATCCCCCCAAATCAGACTTAATATGAACTGTACAGAGAGAATTCCGATGGAGGAAAGGAAGAGTTTAAAATAAAATCTTACCAACAGGTTGCCAGGATTGTAATCCCGAAAAGTAAATTGAGGAACAAGTACCTGAAGAAGGTATCCAAAGGCCAGCGTTAGGAAAGCGAACAAGAATAAGCAAATAAAAATCAGGAGAACCCCATACAGATACTTGGCCGTATAAATTGAAAACTTGTTAAGCGGTTGGGTAAAAAGCGTTTTCCATGTATCATTGCGGTGTTCAATGTTGTTGATGGAAAATGCCATAAAGAGCACATAAAAAGGCAGAATCATCACCCCCATAATGTTCAGGCTAATTCCAATAAACTGACCCCATAGGGCCATTCCGGGATAGTGAAGCGCCAATAGTTTTTCAGAATTATTCAGGTAACCAAGGGTAATGGAACCACAGATGAAAAGAGGCAGGATAATGGCAGCCCAGAAGGCGAGCGTCTTCCTCGATTTATAAAATTCAGATCTAAGTGAAATGTATAGAGATCGCATGCTATTCAGGTTTAGAAGTAATGTCTAAAAAGAGATCTTCAAGATCTTTCTTTTCTTTAAAGAGAGCGCTTACACTTACTCCCTGTTGTACCAGCAGAGTGTTGAGCTGACCCATTTGTTGCCTGTCCATTTCCTGTACCTGAACGTAACCTGCCTCCCGATGAAGCACCTCCACCCCGGCAGTCTCCAGAATTCGGACGGCCAGATCCTGATCTTCGGTCTCAATTCTGACAGCAGGTTTACTTAATTGATGGAGTTCATGAATGGTGCCCTGAAAGAGAAGTTCACCTTTATGAATAATTCCTACATGTGTGGCTGTACGCTCAATTTCTGCCAACAAATGGCTCGATACCAATATGGTTTTTTGATGCGTTCCGGTTAGCTCTTTCATTAGATTCCGGATTTCGATGATTCCATTCGGATCCAAGCCATTCGTAGGTTCGTCTAATAAAAGAAGCTGGGGGTCACCAATCAGCGCAAGAGCAATTCCCAAACGCTGTTTCATGCCTAATGAATAGTTGCCGGCCTTTTTTCTTGCTGCATGACTAAGTCCTACCAGATCGAGCATTTCTGCTGCCTTTTTTCGCTGAATGCCTAAAAGGAAACAACGATTCAACAGGTTTTCAAGCCCGCTCATATGGCCATAAATTGCCGGTTGTTCTACCAAAGATCCCATTTTCGACAGACAATCAATGCGATGCTGATTGATCTCTTTGCCAAAGATGAAGACCCTGTCGGCTGGTGCTTTTAAAAGATTTAATAGAATCTTGATGGTGGTTGTCTTCCCTGCTCCATTCGGACCCAGGAAACCATAAATGCTCCCGTGAGGTACCTGAAGGGAAAGATCCTTCACCACTAGCTGATTGCCGAACTTATAAGAAAGATCGACTGTTTCAATGGCATAGCTACTCATGATTATTTCATCATTGTCGCTGCAGCCTTTACAATCGTTCCTGCCACAGAGGTACTCGTGGTCGCAGCCATTTCTTCCTGCGGGATCTCATTACTTGTCATACTCACTGCAAAAATCATCATGACAAATACAGGAACTAATAACAAAAGGAAAGGCGATACGTTGGTTAACTTTTTCATGGTTCAGTAATTTTAGGTGACTTGTATTGGTTTTCTGAAACAAAGAGAATAATTAATTAAAAGCCAAAAAAATGTTTTAGACCAAGAGGAAATAATTATAGATAAACGGGTAAAATGGCTATGTTTGGCACTTATGGTCGGCTAGGGCTATTTGGTAGAAAAAAAAAGCCAGTTGGTCGAAATGTATGGCCTGATTTGCTTCTGGATGCGTATTTTAGTTAATTATGTGGATCGTTAAATCACCTTTTAATACCTGAATGAATACATGAAAAGCAGGGGAGCTATAATAATTAATACCATTTTTTGGTTATTGATGATCGCACTGAGTGTGCTGATGGTGATGACCGGTAACCGCACGCGTTCATGGCACGACATAATGGTCGAAGTGGGTTATTTTGGAATGATCAATATTTCCGTGTATTTCATCAATTACCTGATTTTAATACCCATTATTATAAAAGAGAAGCAGCGTTCTTGGCTCTATCTTTTTCTTTTGCTGGGTTTAATTGTGGTATCAGTGGTGTTAAAACTGGGATTGGCTGTCCTCTATTCGGATATTATTCTGGAATATCGCCATGATGAAGGAATGCGTAGTAGAAGTTACGAATCCTTCATTACGATTTCTCTTTTTGTTTCTGGCTTTTTTGTGGTCATTAGTTCACTGGTTAAATTTGCGACCGACTGGTTTTCTAACGAGCGGATTCAGCGCAATTTAGAAAGTGAAAAGAAAGATATGGAATTGCAGTTTTTGAAATCCCAGCTCAACCCTCACTTTCTTTTTAATTCACTAAATAATATTTATTCGCTGGCCTATCAGAAGTCGGAAAAAACGGCAGATGCGATCCTGAAGCTTTCGGAAATTATGCGCTACATGATTTATGAGAGTAACGATAGCTGGGTGGCCTTAAGTAAGGAAGTCGATTACCTGGAAAGTTACATTGAACTGCAAAAACTTCGGTTTAAAGACGGAGCATCTGTAGAGCTTACGATGCAGGGCGAAATAGATGAACAGCGAATTGTACCGCTTATTTTGATTTCTTTTGTCGAAAATGCCTTTAAACATGGGGTCGCCAATGACCCTGAAGATCCTATACGGATACAAATCATTGCCAATAAAAAAATACTTCACTTCAGTATTACGAATAAGAAAAATAAAACCAATAAAGATGCCATGGGAGGCGTGGGGCTGAATAACGTGGAAAGACGATTACAATTACTTTATCCCGACAGGTATAAATTAAATATCGTAAATTCGGCTACCCACTATACCAGTGAATTGATGTTAGATATATGATATTAAAATGTATTGCCGTTGATGATGAACCTTTAGCACTGGATATCATCGAAGATTATATTTCTAAAGTGCCTTTTCTGCAATTGGTAAAGCGGACCGAAAATGCGATCGAAGCTTTGCAATTAGTTCAGGAAGGTGGAATAGACCTGGTTTTTCTGGATATCCAGATGCCCGATCTGACCGGTATTCAGTTTCTGAAAATCGCCAACGGAAAGGCCAATTATATCCTCACGACTGCTTATTCGCAGTACGCGCTTGAAAGCTATGACCTAAATGTTTCGGATTATTTGCTAAAACCCATCGCTTTTGATCGTTTTTACAAAGCCGTAGAGAAAGTAAGAACCCAGCTACAGAAAGCCATCCAGCCGGCTACACCGGTGCCTGCCGAACCTGTAGCGGCGCCGGCCGTAGTGAACGCCGCCCAGGATTTTATTTTTGTAAAAACGGAGCATAAAATTCAAAAAATTAAGCTCAGTGACATTCTTTATATCGAGGGGCTAAAGGATTATATCTCCATTTACACTAAAAATGAGCGGATTATTACCCTTCAGAATATGAAGAAAATGGAAGAAACACTTCCTAAAGGAGAGTTTATCCGCGTACATAAATCCTATATCATTGCGCTTGATAAAATCGAAAGTATTGAAAGAAGTCGCATCAGCATCGCTTCTAAAATTATCCCCATCGGAGATACGTATAGGGATGAATTCTTTAAACTGATAGACGGAAAGAATATTTAGGGGCCTATGGGCTGTGGATTGGCGTAACAGTATAGCCTAATTTTCTTAACCCTTCAATCAATCCGTCCGTTCCAATCAGATGGCCGGCCCCCACAGCAATGAACAGGCTCCCTCTTTCAAACAGCGAAGGTAGTTTGGACAACCATTTTTCATTGCGAACTCTTAATAACTGATCCATTTCTTGCGCGGTATGCGCACCCGGTTTTCTGAATAGCTCTTCCAGTTTTTGCAAGTCTTGCTGAATGTAATATTCATACAAAGCCCTTGCTTCCTCCCGGTTTTCTTCATCTTTCCTGGCCATGTCCAGTAAAAGCTCCTTCTGACGTTGTAAATCTGCACCAAACAATAAAAGAGCCTGTTCTTCAACTGTTTCAAGGCCCTCGACCGGTTTCCCCTGTCGTTGTGCGAACGATTGAAAATGTTGATCGAGAGGAGGATTCTGTTTACTGATTGTTTTTGGAGCGATCACCTGAAGGAGGGTTGCCTGAATGGCTGCGGGATTCATGTTATTTAGCAGTTTTAGATTAAAACCACTTACCTTTCTTAAATAATCATCCACTAACCGGTATTCTTCTTCATTGAGCAGCTCTTCCATAGAAGTTCCCTTCAGGATCATGTAGGGCGCAAGCTTGTACATTAATTGATCATCGATGACTAATTCGCCCACAATCAAATCCACTTCTTCTAGTCGCTGGTTCACCAACTTCATGGTGTCTACAAAGTCCTTTCCTGCCAGATGATAGGTGCCAAACAGGTACGACGGTTTGCTAACCGTGTCCTTTCGGATTTCCCAGAAAAGACTGTTTGTAATGGCTGAATGCTGGCCATACACCCCGGATACGCTGAACCATAAAAGAACAACAAGATAGTTAAGTAATTTCACGGTTTATTGATTTAATTGTTGACGGATTGCCTGTTCTGCTGCCAAGGTAATTTCTTCGGGGTTTTTGCCCTCTTTATCAATCGGAGGTAAAACCGTCCAATGAAGGCGATTGCCCAGGTCTAAGGGAAAGGAGCCAAAACGGACAATTTTCCAAGAGTTTTCAATGGCTACAGGCACAATCAATGCCTCCGGAACCCCTTTTAGAAGAGTGGCGATTCCGCCTACCTGAAAAGGTTTTAAGCGCCCGTCTTTTGAGCGGGTGCCTTCCGCAAAGATCACCGCCGACCACTGATTTGTTTTCATTCTTCTTCCCAGTTTGATAATTTCTGAAATGGACTGCTTGCTGTCTTTGCGATCGATGTTTGCACCCCCGCCATATTTTAGATTAAAAGAGATGGAAGGAATTCCTTTGGTGAGTTCAATTTTGGAAATAAACTTTGGGTGGTATTTTCTAAGAAACCAAATCATTGCCGGAATGTCATACATGCTTTGATGGTTGGCCACAAAAATGATCGGATGTTGTAGAGGCAGGGAGGGTCGTGCAGTGAATTTAACGCTATTGAAAAGAAAAATCTGGCAATGCGTTAGAAAAAAGTTCAGTAAATCCACAGACTTCTTGTGCGCCTGATAGCCAAAAAGCCGATAAGAAATCCACTGAACAGGATGAAAAAGGACGAGAAAAAAGCCAAAAAGCAGGTAAAAAACCGCACTAAAGAGATAAGAAAAAAGCTTCTTCATTCATTCATGGAATTAATGGGGTACAATGTAACTATAAATGCTGAAATATCCATAAGATTCAGATCATAAGGGCCTTCAGCTGAGTTTCCCTTCGGCTAATAGCAGGCGAACTTTGAGGATCGCCGCTACGCTCATGCTATCGGTGATAAGCCCGTCCATGACCATCTGATAGGCTTCTTCAAAAGGAACCCTTTTCAGACTGAGTTCTTCTGTTTCCTCTGGCGCAGAAGGCCCCGGTGTAAGTGTCCTGGCCAGGTAAATGATGGCTAATTCATCCGACACGGAATTGGAAAGATGCATTCGCAACAGCTCTGTATATTGGCCAGCAGTAAACCCGGTTTCCTCCAGAAGTTCACGTTGGGCAGAATGGAGCGGGACTTCTCCCTCTGGGCTTCCTCCTTCCGGGATTTCCCAGCTATAGGCTTTCAGTGGGTAACGGTATTGCCCCACTAACCAGGTATACAACTCTTCATCTAACGGAAGAACGCCGACGGCTATGTTCTTAAAATGAATTTCTCCATAAATCCCTTCTCCACCTTTGGGGTTGAGCACCTGATGTTCCGTGACCTTTATCCAGGGGTTTTCATACATGGGTATGCTATTGAGCGTTTTCCATGGGTTTTCTGTTGACATGGAGCAAGATACGGAGCTTTTAGAGGAAAACAAAAAGAGATCGGACGACTATGGTTTCGTGTTGGAGGCTGCCGTCGAGGGGGAAACTTTAGGTTTGGTATTCTTAATTTGTGAAAACCGGTAATTAAGGCTTATCATCAGATTGCTGGTCT
The DNA here is from genome assembly GCA_037190785.1 of Pedobacter sp. Classification (GTDB taxonomy): domain Bacteria; phylum Bacteroidota; class Bacteroidia; order Sphingobacteriales; family Sphingobacteriaceae; genus Pedobacter. Next base: position 974,592 of record JBBCJN010000003.1, read on the forward strand.
GATGATAAGCGTAAATCTCCGAAATGAAATTAAGCCCCTGGTTAACGGAAATTTGATTTCTTCTACCAAAAGGGTCTGTGGCACTTAAACGGGCAGCTAATTTGTTTTTTAGGAAGGATTTTCGCGCAGCAAAGCTACTCACTACCGAGCCCTTGTTTCTGCCTTGGGCATTGATGTAACTCCCATAATTGACATGTGCTTCGAATGCGGTTTTGTAGGGCAACTGGAAGGTCAGAGAGGTGGAAGCTCTTAGACTCAGCCCATTTCGATTAAGCCCTCCCGTATAGATGCTTGCCTGGTACCGACTTTGAATGAAGCTGACATTTGCATTTGCGGAAAGTTGTTTGGTGGGCTTGTAATTCCCGATTAGAATAAAGGCAATCGCCCGATTGCTTTGCAGGTTGCCAAAGGTGCTCTCTGATATCCCGTCCGCATTCACCAGGCGATAACGCTCAATGACACCGCTACTATTGGAGTACGAAAGCCGGGGAGTAAACGACCAGCTTTGACCAAACACGCTAAAACTCAAATCGTATTGTTGTGTATGTGCAGGCCGGAGATGCGGATTTCCATAAGAAATATTTAGTGTGTCTGTATTGTTTACCTGTGGGTTGAGTGCTTGTTCCCTAGGGCGATTAATGCGCACATTGTAAGAAAGCCCGAGGTGATAGCGCTTCCTGAAACTGTGATTCACGGAAATGCTGGGGAAAAGATTGGAATAGGGAGTGAGATTAAAGTTTTCTCCATTTGAAAGATCGAACCGGACATCGGTGATTTCGGAACGCAGCCCGGCTTTAAAGGAAAGGCTTTTATACCTGTAACGATAAGAAGCATAGGCCGCAAAGATGCGTTCATGAAAAAAGAATGCATTGGATAAACGCTCATTGAGTAGAAACACTTCCTCGTTGAAATTAAATTGCCTTACCTGTTGGTCATTATTATTGCGTCTGTAATTGAAAGCTAGTCCGACCTCTAAAAGATCTCTTTTTGCAAATAAAGGTTTGTCGCAATCCAATGTGAAATTTAATCCTTGATTGCTAATGTCATTTTCATTCTGTTGCAAGCTGGGGTGGAGGTGAGCAGGAAAAGTAAACTGCCTGTCGAATGCCCTGAAGTGGTGATTGGTATTTCTGTTGACACTGAGGCCGGCGTTCATTCGTGCGCCAGAGGTATCTATATGCAGGGTATAATCGGCCGTGACAACGAAATTACGATTGGCACCATCGCCGGTGTTTTGTTGTCGCCGCAATCTTACCTGCTCCAGCTCCTCATTGATGTAATAAAAATCATTTCCTGAGCGGTTGTCATTGTGATTTTCGTTGTAACTACTTGTGATTTTCAGGTTCTGACTCTTGGAGATCTCCCAATCCAGACTGCTTCTGAAATTGCCGCCACTTCCCAGTTGACGGCTCTGATTAAACTGATTATAATAAAAGGTGGTGTCTGTAAAGGTATTGGTGCGATAGTTTTCACTTTGGTTTCTCCCAATGTTTTTACGGTAGGCAGCATTGCCGGTCAATCGGAAGTTTTTGCCTTTATAAGCTGCATTGGCATTGGCATTGGTGTTGCCTAACACGCCCACAGTAGCCCCCAGATTCCCATTAAACCCCAGGTTCACTCCTTTTTTGAGAACGATATTGATAATCCCTTCTCCATCAGAAGAATACTTTGCAGGCGGGCTGGTAATGACTTCAATTTTTTCTATGGCATCGGAAGGAAGGACATTGAGTAAGTCGCCAATGCTGGAACTCATGTAATCGGAAGGTTTTCCATCAATAAAAATACGGGTATTTCTTTTTCCTGCAATACTGGCATTGCCATCCAGATCAACCTGAACCAACGGAACATTTTTCAACAAATCGCTGGCTGTACTTCCTTCTGCCAATAGAGAAGCCCCTACATTGTAAGTGATTTGATCTGCTTCAAATTCAACCAGTGGTTTTTCGACCTGAATGACTACCTCTTCAAGGGCATTCGGGGCTACTTCCAATACAATTTTGCCCAAGGATTTCAGGGGTTGAGTATGGCTGATTACAATGGCGTCCACAAACCGGGTTTCATAGCCTACGAAGCTAACCTTTAAACGGTAAGTTCCGGCCGGGAGGTTTGTCCATTTGAATTGCCCTTTCTCGTCACTCTGCTGTGTTAAAAGAGGGGTCAGTTCCTGCTTGTCTTTATAAAGGGCCAGTCCGGCAAAGGGAACAGCAATTTCATTGCCTGATTCGACAATTTGTCCCTGAATAATTCCTTTGTCGGATGCTTTTTGCGCAAAAGCAATCGATGTAAACTGCAAAAGCAAGACAAGACAAAAGAATAGGGGTTTCAAGATTTAACAAATATAACTATTTAAATGATTCCTCATCCGGCCTTCCTCCCTGATCATCAGACTTTTTATTCCTTTTAAAACTGAAATCACTCTTGCCAAAACGGTAAGAATAGGTAAGGTTCGCCATGGTACCCTGCATAAAGCGGCTAAAATCCACAATAGAGGAGGCTCCGTCTGTGGTCATCCTCCAACGGCGTGTGCCAAATACATCCCTGATATTCAGGCTTAAACTCGATTTTTTGTCTTTAAAATCATATTTCGCCCCGGCATCCATGGCATACATCGCTTTACGATAGCCTTGTGCCATCACCTCACGGGCCCGATAATCGCCTTTGATCTGCATGGTAATTCCATAGGGCAATACAAAATTGTTCGTCAGGTTAGCGTTATAGCTGAAACCAGCATTCTCTACAATCCCAAAGGCGGGAACCCCCAGAATTTTACTTTGATAGAGGTTAATATTGGCGGTAAAATTCCAGGATTTGAAGAGGTCAAAACGTCCTATTAATTCCAGACCACTAGCGTTGTTGCGCGTCAGGTTTTGAGGGGTGGTGATGGTTATCCCCGCTTCATCGGGTTCTGTGCGGATACGTTGAATAAGATCATTCGTCTGTCTGTAATACAAAGACGAAACAAGGGAGAACTTACTCCAGAACTTGCTGTAACTTAATTCGAAGGCATGTACATCTTCAGGTCGTAAGTTTACATTCCCCTGGCGGTAATTGAGAGGATCAGACACATCCATAAAAGGATTGGTATCCCATCCCCGCGGACGGTTTACCCGACGGCTATAACTAAGTTGCATCTGTTGATCACCGGTAAATTTTTGTGTTAGAAAAACGCTGGGATAAATTCGCGTGTAAGCCACTCTTCCGGAAGTGTTTCCAAGGTTGTTCTGGGCATCGTATGCTCCCAGACGGGTATCTAATGCAGCATCTTCCGCTCTAAGCCCAATCTGATACCCAAAATTGTGATGCTGATTCTGGAAATTAAAATACACAGCATGTACTTGGTCGGTACTTCTAAACTGATTACTTAACCGGTTATTAAAAATATAATCTCCGGAATTCTGATCAATGTCCTCGGCATTCGTGGAGTTACGAGAAAAACGAACCTGACTGCGGTAACCGGCTTCTATTTTTCCTGTTTGACCTATAGGCAGGGAATAGTCGACCTGTCCGTTGAAGTTTTGGTTATAGCTGCCCCGATAGGTGCGCTGAATATCCGGTAACTGATCTACGTGATTGCCATTTTGACTGTACACATTGGTCAGATAGAATTGTTCATTGTCATTATCTCCTTCCGAAAAACTCGTGCTGATATTCAGCTCTTCTTTCGGTTTTTTAAATTTTTGCGAAAAGTCAAGGTTGAAGTCATAATTCATGCCGCTCCCTACCTCTGTATTTTTACGGTGGCTTAACAGAGAAGCACTTTGTTCCTTTGCAATCTGATTAATAAATAAAAATTCATTCTCGTCTTGATTACGAAGGTTCAACCCGGAAGAAAAGCTAATCACACTTTTTTCAGCAAGGTAATAATCAAGACCTGCTTTCAGGTTGTGACCTTTGTTGAGGTCTTTCGAATCAGTGTTCTGGCTCGCATAGGCTGTGGGAGAATTGATATCCTTATAAGAAATATTGCTGAAACCTCCTCCAATGCGATTTCCATGACGATAACTGTAGTTGCCGTAAAGATTGATCTTCTTATTTTGGAAACTTAAGCTGGTATTGGCATTGTAATTATTGCGATTTCCTGCAGTGAGTGCCACATTTCCGTTTAGCCCTAGTTTCTTATTCCGTTTTAATACAATGTTAATGATTCCTGACTGCCCTTCTGCGTCGTATTTTGCGGAGGGATTAGTGATCAGTTCCACACTCTCAATCGAACTGGCTGGAATGGACTGTAAAATTTGAGCGATGTTCCCTCCTGCAATCAGAGATGGTTTGCCATCAATCAGCACGCGCACACCCGAAGAGCCTCTCAGGCTTACATTTCCGTCCATATCAGTCTGTACCGATGGCACATTCTGAAGAACATCCGCTGCCGATCCTCCTTCGCTCACTAAACTTTGCTCCACAGAAAAGATCTTCTTATCAATGCCCATTTGCATGGTTGTCTTGGGGGCAGTCACGGTCACTTCATTTAGCGTGTTGCCCGTAGACATTTGCATTTTAAGTGTTCCGAGGGCAATGGTTTTTACCCGGTCAGAAATAGTTAGTGAATCCCTGGTAATGGTTTGGAAGCCTACATAGCTGATTTTCAGGGTAAATCTTCCATTTGGAATATTGGTAATGGCGAAATCTCCATGAATGTCACTTTCGATGACGCGGAGAGTAGCCTTACTACTTTGATCCAGTAAGAGTGCAGATGCGAAAGGAACCGTTTCATTCGTTTGTGCATCGACCACTTTTCCGGTAATTTTTCCGGTCCCCGAAGGCGTTATCTGGGCAGAAAGTTTGACAGTTGCCAAACAAAAACTTATCGTTAATAATAGAACTTTGTCCATCGTTAGTCTCATCTCAAATCCTTTTCTTTTTAGTCAATAATAAGGAGACAAAGGTCGGGGCTTAAAGTTTAAAAAAAGAGGAGTAACTATTTTATTACAGCTATATGAGCTTAGATTACGGTAATATTTTTGATAAAGGAATGAGCTATCAGGCCTATCGTCAGCTGATCGATGAGAAACTGTTAAATCACCAAACAACAGGGCCAGACCACTCGCCAGAGATGCTCCATTATACCAAGATGAATGTGCAACGGATGAACCGTGTAGAGAAAACCATTCAGTGGGAAGAACGGTTGTTGGAGGCAGTGAATGCTTTGCCGTCGAAACGTCATCTATTGGTCATTAGCGAGGGTTGGTGTGGGGATGCCGCGCAGATTGTTCCCGTCATTGCCGGCCTTGCCAGTCGTTTCCCGGAAAAACTGGAATTGAAAATTGTGTTAAGAGATCAACACCTGCCTTTAATCGATGCACACCTGACCAATGGGGGAAGAGCCATTCCTGTACTGATCGGTTTGGACGAAAATAAAGCGCTGAAAGGGAACAAATGGGGCCCAAGACCTGCCATCCTTCAGGAACTGCTCATAGGGTGGAGGAAAGAGTATCCGGAAATGAGTAAGGTTGCAGAGCTATTGCATGGCTGGTATGCCAAAGATAAAACAACGCATACGCAGGCAGAACTAGCTGATTGGTTTTTGCAAGAAGCTTAGTCAATAGAAACAGTTAAACCCTCTTCCTGTAAGATTTTACGGTAAATCTCGATCTCTGTAAAGGAGCCTTCCAACACAGCGCACTTCCCCTTATTGTGGACTTCGTTGGCAATCTTTTCGGCCTGACTTTCGCTGTATTTTAGGTATCGCATCATGCACCAGATCACATGATCAAAGGTATTCACGTCGTCATTCCATAGAATAAGGCGATGGAGGGTTTTTAAAGAAGTTAAAATTTCTTCAAGGGTAAAGGTCTCTTCTTTTGTTTCTGTGGACATAGTGCAAAAATAAAATGTTATTTTAAATTAGAAAAGGGAAAATCGCTGAGGAACTTTAAATCATAGGTAGGTTTCCTTCAAATGCGTACATTTGTTAGACAAAACAACGGATATGCAACGAACTAAGATTGCCGGTGTGGGGCACTATGTCCCCAAGAATAGGTACACAAATGACGATCTTTCGCGTTTTATGGAGACCAATGATGAATGGATCCGGGAACGTACAGGAATCCATGAGCGCCGATTTGCAGACAGGTTTACGGAGACGACGACGACCATGGGAATAGAGGCCGCAAAGATTGCCATTGAAAGAGCGGGAATTACCAAAGATGAGATCGACTTTATTATTTTCGCAACGTTGAGTCCGGATTATTATTTCCCTGGGTGTGGTGTACTCCTGCAAAGAGAAATGAAGATGAAGGAAGTGGGAGCGTTAGATATCCGAAATCAATGTTCCGGCTTTGTGTATGCTTTATCGGTCGCTGATCAGTTTATCAAGACCGGGATGTATAAAAATATCCTGGTAGTAGGGAGTGAGAAACATTCTTTTGCAATGGATTTCAATACGCGTAGCCGTAATGTATCCGTTATTTTTGGTGATGGAGCCGGTGCCGTTGTTCTTCAGGCGGCAGCCAGAGATGGTCAGGGAGTGTTAAGTACCCATTTGCATAGCGACGGAGCGGAGGCAGAGCTATTGGCAATGTTCTATCCTGGGGCACATGCAAATAAATGGCTGGAGAACAAACCCGCTTATCCTGATCAGGAGTTGGGTGGATTGTTTCTTACCAACGAACAATTGGAGAGCGGTGCTGCGCTTCCTTATATGGATGGTCCTGCGGTTTTTAAAAAGGCAGTGGTTAAATTTCCAGAGGTGATTAGGGAAGCATTACAGGCCAATGGATATCAGCCGGAAGACATTGATTTATTAATCCCTCATCAGGCAAATTTACGAATAAGTCAATATGTACAGCAATTGCTGAAGCTGCCGGATCATAAAGTTTTTAATAATATTCAGAAATATGGGAATACGACAGCCGCTTCTGTTCCTATTGCTTTAAGTGAGGCCTGGGAAGAGGGACGGGTTAAAGAAGGCGATCTGATATGTCTCGCCGCCTTTGGTTCCGGTTTTACCTGGGCAAGCGCATTGATCCGATGGTAAGTGAATAAGGAGGATAGGAGAGGAAATTAAATGACAACAAATAAATTCCAGATAGGCGATTTTGTCCGTTTTGTAGATGAGAAAATAGAAGGGTACATTACTCGGTTGATCGACGCTCACACTGTAGGTGTGACCGATCAGGAGGGGTTTGAAATTCCGGTTTCCACGGCAAATATTACGCATGTTCACGGGCATCAGCAACTCAATGCATCAGCATCAGTTAGTTTCGTGGAAGAAGATCAAAAATTTGCCCATGAAGGCTTGATACTGGCCATGATTCCCGCAGAGAAGATGTCTTCAGTGCTGCATTTTCACCTGATTAACTCCACTTCTTACCAATTGTTGGTAACACTCATTGGAGATCGGAAAGGAGTATTCAGTGGTTTGTACAGCGGATTGATCCCCGCCGGAGGAAAAGTGCAAATTTTTACGGCCAATCTAACCGAATTAGCTAATTGGCCTTTGATGCTTTTGTCCGCTCTTTATTTTACGTCGCAAAACATAAAACCCAAGCCGCCGCTTCAATATACACGAAGATTTCGGGCGAAGGATTTTAGTGGCTCTCAACAACTCATTGCCGCACTGCATCAACAGGGATGGCAACTGCTGCTGGATCAAGAACCTTTACAGATTGATCCTCAAAAGCTAAAAGAAGAATTGTATACGGCATCGGCGGAAAAGCAGGAAGTCATAAAACCCGCTGAAGAAGTAGATTTACACATTGAAAAATGGCGCGATGATTATCATTTTTTGAGTCCTCACGAAATATTGGAGGCGCAAAAAAATTATTTTGAGCAACAGCTGGACGCCGCTGTTGTTCATGCCTTTTCCTCCATTATTTTTATTCACGGGGTAGGAAATGGCACCCTACGGCAGTATATTCATCAAAAGATAAGTAAACACCCTCAAGTGCAGACGTTTATGGATGCCCGGAAAGAGAAGTTTGGTTATGGAGCTACGCAGGTTTTCTTTAAGGGTTGAGACGATATCCGCAAGAGGCCGGGAATCACTCTTTCAGGAAATCAGCAAGCAAGGACGTCTTCTTATTAAGATAGCAAAAAATAAGCACATTTACAAATTTTTCGGCTGGATATAATTGCCTTGGTTTTCCTCTGAAAGAAGTAGGGATTTAACTCCCTTTAGCACTTCTCGTCAGTTGCTCCAGCAAGTCCCACATTTCTGTGGGGATTGCTTCTAATCCATTCATTTGTCCAGCTCCCTGTAGCCATTCGCCCCCATCGATGGTAATTACTTCCCCGTTAATGTAACTAGCATAATCGCTGATAAGAAAAGCGGCCAGATTGGCTAACTCCTGTTTGTCGCCCACCCGTTTAAGTGGCACCCTGTTTTTGAAATCAAATTTTTCGGCCAGGTCGCCAGGGAGCAGGCGATCCCAGGCTCCTTTGGTAGGAAAAGGGCCCGGGGCGATTGCGTTTGTACGAATGCCGTATTTGCCCCATTCTACGGCAAGAGACCGGGTAAGTGCGAGAACACCTCCTTTGGCACAGGCAGAAGGGACGACGTATCCCGATCCGGTAAACGCATAGGTCGTGACGATGTTAAGGACATTGGCTGCCTGTTTTTTCTCAATCCAGTTTTTTCCGAATACAAGAGTACAGTTAACGGTTCCTTTTAAGACAATATCAATGATGGTAGAAAAAGCATTGGCAGAGAGTCGTTCGGTGGGGGAAATGAAATTTCCCGCGGCATTATTTACCAGCACATCCACCTGACCAAACTTTGCTAAACTCTGTTCCAGCACTTGCTTCACCTGCGCCTCTTCCCGTACATCACAAGCCAATGCCAATACGTGCCCGCCTGTTTGCTGCCGCATTTCCTCTGCAGTTTTTTCCAAAACATCCAATTTTCGACTGGTGATTACCAGATTGGCACCTAGTTGTAAAAAATAGATACCCATCGCTTTCCCAAGGCCCGTACCTCCACCGGTGACCACAATCGTTTTGCCCTGTAAGGCCTGATCTCTTAACATAGGAGCTGTTGACATATGCTTATGATTTTTTTTGAAGTCCGTCGATAATGGATTTTAGAATGGCGCGGGTGGAAGGAGACCACCATTGCTGGAGCATGAGGTCCAACTCTTTTTGCTGATCCTCTAAATCTACCTTTAATAAAGCTTTACGGATATGTATCTTACTTTTTGACCAGGTAACGGGTTCAAAAGCCATGTACTTTCTGATTCTTCTTTCGGCCATTGTTAAAATACTTTCCGAATTCACTACTTCATCCACCAGTGCCGAATCCAACGCTTCTTGTGGATTCATGAGTTTGCCTTCCAACAAATAGCGGGCAGCTTTCGCTTCTCCCAGCCAAAAGGCATACAACTGAAAAATGCGATTTGGTACAATAATCCCCACAGGAACCTCATTGAGACCGATAATGTATTTCCCTTCGGCCATGACCCGCGCATCACATGCCAGGGCAAGCACACATCCTCCTGCCGGACTATGCCCATTAATGGCTGCTACCAATGGCTTTGGAAACGCAATAAGTTCCTGAATAAAATTCAGAAACAGTTGCCAGAAATCTTTTGCCTCTTCATCATTGTACGCATATAATTCGATAAGGTCCAGCCCGGCAGAGAAGAAATGATCCTTCCCGGTAAGGAGCACCCCGCCAATGGCAGTGTCTGCTGCTATGTTCCGCATCAGCTCTGCCAATTCGGTGATCATCGCCGCGTTCAGGGCATTGGATTTACCGTTGTCCATCGTGACGATGGCCAGCTTATCTTTTATAGTTACTCTCACTGTTTTCATGTCGCTTTTTTGTTTTGAAAAGTAAAGAAACTTATTCTACCCGATATTGAAACACTTTTCGGGCGATATTCCCAAAAAGATCTACGCCTTCTATCACTACGCGATAAAGTCCAGGTTGATCTGTGTTGAAATACCTGAAACTGCCATTTCCTTTTTCATCAGAAATGACTTGCGGGTTCCAATAGACAGTTGTTCGCAGATCGGTGTCTGCAGATGGCTTTTCCTGGTAGTCGGGAGAGTAAAAGGTGCGGCTATTGCTATAGCCTCGTGGGGAGTAAGTAATTATTCCCGGAGCATATGTGTAATAACTTCCGGAATTATTTCCCCTTTTCGTGGTGATTACCAGCACCCCATTTACTCCGGTCGAACCGTACACTGCGGTATTGCCCATGCTTCTTAAGACCTCAATACTTTCGATGTCATAAACCACCAAGTCATCCAAAAGAAAATCCTCCATGACCATGCCATCCAACACGATGGTCATCGGGCCATTGGAGCGGCTGGAATAGGCTTGTCCATTCCGGATGGTTACTCCAGCTATTCGACCCATTAAAAATTGAGAAACCGAGAAAGCAAATTCCAAATCGTCTGAGGTAAAAATAGCATCTGCCTGTCCGGGTCCGTTCAGATTCCTGGAATGAGGGGAGGGATTTTTCTTGGCTCTGATCTCCACACTCTTTAGCTGAATGGTCCGGCTAAGGACTCCTTTTTTTGTAAGTTCATCAAAATAGGCCTGGCTTTTATTCAGGTAGTCCTTTAGTTCCTCATTGACATTTAGATCAGCATCTCCATGATTTAAATTCTCAGACGGGGGAGGAGCAATGGATGGATCCATGAGAATTTTAACCTCTTTTTTATTCTTTTCTGTGCGGCCCTGAATGACAAATTTTGCACTGTCTCCAAACACCATTTTGTCGAAGGTAAACCGACCGGAATCATCGGTTAATGTATCAATGGCAAAAAGACCACCTTCCGATGACAGAAGAGAAACGCGGCCTTTTACCGCCGGCTTATTGTTTGAGGTAGTCACAAGTCCACTGATTTTCAATGCAGTTTCCGGTTGAAATACAGGTTCAGGAAGGGAAGCGTTATTCAAGGTTTTCCATGCAATCTGTCGCCATCCCTGAGTAAGCATCAGGATATCCAGATCTGCCTCTTTCGATCGGAGATCGCCAGTAAAATAGTAATTAGGACGTTCAATATATCCCTTTATCTCTGATTTCAGAAGCAGACTGCTGTAAATATGGCTCTCATTTTCTTCATCGGGAGCAATGACACTGGCGTTGGTAACTGCAACAGAGAAACTTCCCTGCACAGCGGCTGTATCTAAAAGACGAGCTGAGAAAGCGACATCTACCGCCTGACGACGCCCATAGACGGCCTTTAATGGAGAAATATTCAGCGCTATTTTGTCTGCATGATGTTGATTGAATACAATTCTTTCTGCCACAGGATCTAACCGGGGATTGAATAAGGTAAAAGTAATCACTCCAGAAGGAAGATCATCTTTTGCCACATTTAAGCTGGTTAAAGGTTTGGACGAGGGAATCTCCGCAGCGACAAAAACATTTCCATGCTGATGTACAAGAAGGAGGTAATTCTGATCAGTTAAAAGATCCGAACTGCTAAAGACTTTCACTGACAATTTTGTGCTATCGACATGGTTGATATTCATGACTTTTCCTGAATTCTCCACTTCAGGAAGATCGATGATACGCTCTACTCCGTCTTTCAGCCTCACTTTGGCTTTATAGGCTCCTGAAGGAGTCAGGTAGAAGGTGCCCATGCCCAGTGCATTGGTGGAAAATTGAATAAGCTCCTGCCCATTTTGATCAATAATAGCCCCTGTCGCACTTACACCCTTTCCATCTTTATGAACCACTTTGATGCCTACCCTGGAAGGTAATTCCTTTATAAGTCTGCCGCTTTCCGGGAAAAAATAAATGTCGGTCTGAGGAGCTGGTTTTAACGGAAGAATCTTCGTTACTTTCTGTTTGTTCATTAAAGTCAAGGTCGCCTCAATCCGCCCATTTATCAATTGTTCTGGCGAGGAGGCCGATACAGGAATGCTAATTTCTCCTTTGTCATCTGTCCTCGCTTTTGCTTTATTCGCGGGTTTATTCGCTAAAAATAGCTGATAAGCCACTTCATGATTGTTATAAGGATTGCCTAAACTATCTGTAAAGACAAATGTACCTGTAAATGAAGAAGCGTTTCCGGACGAAGGGTATTGATAAGTGCTTTTCACAAATACCTTATTTGCCCATTTATTTCCGATTTTGACGGTTTTGTCAAAAAAATACTGTTCTCCTGCATTACGCATCCATTGGGTGTAGGCGCGAATTCGGTAGTTCCCTTCCGTTAATGTGTCGGTCAGTTTAAAATCACCCCAGGTGAGTCCGCTACCCATGGGAAGTTTAAGCTGTTGTTGAATGGAATCTTTTTCATTGATCAATTCGACGTATAGAATCTGACTGATCGTGCTTAGTCCGTTGGTTCGGCTATCCGTTACATAGGCTTTAAACCAGATATCATCGCCTACTGCATAATAGGGTTTGTCCAGATGTAGGTGAACCTTCTCATAGGCATATTTTTCTGAGAATGATTTTAGTTTTTCCAGTAATTGTTTGAATGGGTCATCTTCTTTTAAAAATGCCGATAAACTTAATGCACAAAAGAAACAGCATAAACCAAGGATGAGCGATTTTTTCATAAGGGAGTGCCTTTAAAATGATGTAATAGTACAACGAGGAAATCCCGGCCTTATTTTACGGCGAGATGACCATTAATCAGCTTACAAGATAGAAAAAAAACGATGGTTTACAAAGGAGGTTAGAAAGGTCAGAATTCATTTTTCCACATCATACTTTCCACAGGTTTGGTTGTTTTGTGGTTGTACTTTGCATTGTCTTTGGTATTATACCGATTATGGATGTCTCCCTGTACCTCAAAATAAATCAACTGGCCAATGGGCATGCCTGCATAAATACGCACCGGCTGTGCACAGGAAATCTCCAGAGTCCAGGTATTACAAAAACCAACATCTCCCTTGCCAGCCGTGGCGTGGATGTCAATTCCTAAGCGCCCTGTGCTGCTTTTCCCCTCTAGAAATGGAACATGCGCGTGTGTTTCCGTATATTCCAGTGTAACGCCTAGATACAACGTGTGTGGCTGAAGAACAAACCCTTCTTTCGGGATCTCAAAATGATCAATCTTGTTGTGCTGCCTGGCATCCAATACCCGATCTTTATACGTCGCCAGGTATTTGCCCAGGTGTACGTCGTAAGAATTCGTGCCCAGACGGGCAGGGTTAAAGGGCTCTATAATAATATTTCCCTTGTCAATTTCTTCCAGGATACGTTTATCGGAAAGGATCATCGTTCAATTTTGGATTAAAATTAGGATTATTTTAAGACACTTGTCGTGTTTTCCGTATAAAATTATTTAGAAAAGAAGGCAATCGCACGAAAAAGGAAATTATTCAAGTTACGCCTTCCAATCGTTCATACAGGGCTTTGAGCAGGAACGAAGGCCTCGGACCAAATAAATATAAAGTAGGAGTGACAAATCAGGCTGATAACATTTAGGATAACCCCTTTCAAATGATTCTTAGGGAGGATAAAAAGAATAGCGCTGACTGAACAAGGAAAATAGCATTTTGCCCAGAGGTGAATACCAAATTTGATTAATTTAAGGTACTTTTGTAAGCGTATTCGAAGTAAAGATGCCTATAGTATATCAAAAGAAAATCGACGGGGATACTCGTCTCGCTGTTTGGAAGATTGAGGAACATGAGGAAGAATTGATGGCTTCTTTACAGTTGCGGGCTCATGAACTGGAGGTGATCAAAGGTTTAAGTGCAGGGAAAAGAACATTACACTGGTTAAGTACCCGCGTTCTTTTAAGGAAGATGTTGGAAACAGAGGACTACATTGACTGTCAGCTTGACGCGCATGGAAAGCCTTACCTGGTAGAGTTGGACTGGCAGATTTCATTGAGCCATTCCTACGATTATGCCGCTGTCATGATCAGCCGAAATCGTAAAGTCGGCATTGACATTGAGTTGATGAAGCATAAAATAAAAAGTATCAAGCATAAATTTCTGTCGGATGTGGAACTGGCTCAGAAACAGGTAGGGGATAATATCCAGGGACTTTATGTCTGTTGGTGTGCCAAGGAGGCGATTTACAAATGGAACGGAAGAAAGGGATTGGAGTTTAGAAAGCACATTCATATCCAGCCTTTCAAATTGAAAGAAGAAGGATCGCTCAAAGTGACCGTAGAGCTGACAGAAGGTTCACAAGTCTTAGAAGTGAATTATTTTAAAATGGGCGATGGCTATATGCTGGGCTATGTGGTCGCCTGAGGGAATAAAAGCATGAATAAAACCGTTGAATATATAGACTGGGGAAAAGTGGACTACCAGGAGGCATGGGATCGGCAGGAGGCTCTTTTCTTGCAGACAGTAGCTTTAAAGACGGAGAACCGGGACCTGGAAATCCCTAAACCTACCCCGAATTACCTGGTGTTTTGTGAGCATCCGCACGTCTATACCCTTGGTAAAAGTGGTCATCCTGAAAATCTGTTGCTGGATGAACAGGGGTTGAAAATGCATGGAGCTGCTTACTATAAAATAAATCGGGGTGGAGATATTACCTACCACGGACCGGGGCAATTGGTAGGTTACCCGATCCTGGATCTGGATAATTTTTTTACCGATATTCATTTGTATCTCAGAACCCTGGAAGAAGCAGTGATTTTGACATTGGCAGACTACGGCGTCATTGCGGGAAGGTATCCCGGATATACGGGGGTGTGGATCGACCCTGATCTGAGCACTGCACGAAAAATCTGTGCCATGGGTGTAAGATGCAGTCGCTGGGTGACGATGCATGGCTTTGCTTTGAATGTCAATGCCGATCTGGATTATTTTAAACACATCGTTCCTTGCGGCATTGACGATAAGGATGTCACCTCTCTGGAAAGAGAAACGGGGCAAAAGATTCCCATGGACGTGCTGAAGGAAAAACTAAAGAGTCATATAGCGGCACAATTTAAGATGGAATTCGTTTGATTTTTCACAAAAAATAGCTATATTTAGATTAGAGGTTATCCGATCCTTACAACACAGCCCCCCTTTATGAAACGAACTTATCTTGCATTGGGAGATTCCTATACCATTGGGGAAGCAGTTGCTCCTTCTTCTTCCTTTCCACATCAACTGGTACAAATGGCGCAGGAAGCCGGATTGGAAATTGAAACCCCTCAAATCATTGCGAAAACAGGTTGGACAACGGATGAGTTAATGGAGGCAATTGAGGAAGAGACATTGCGGGTTCCTTACGATCTGGTAAGCCTTCTGATAGGAGTAAATAATCAATACCGGAACTATTCAGAAATCACTTACGCGCAGGAATTTGAAACCCTGCTTCAGCAGGCCATCCATTATGCGGGAAGTAAGACGAGGGTGTTTGTACTTTCCATTCCTGATTGGGGAGTTACGCCTTTTGGGCGGGCACATGAGAAGTCTACACCAGTGATTGGTGAGGAGGTTAACCGGTTTAATGAAATCAATAAGCGTTTAGCGCTGGATTATAAAGTACATTACACGGACATTACTCCTTACTCTAGAGAAGCGGCGCACTCTCCCGAAATGACCGCCTCAGACGGCCTCCATCCTTCCGGACTGATGTACCATGGTTGGGTGAAACTCCTTTGGCCCGAAGTCCAGAAAAGTTTTCGTCCCTCCCTTTAACATTCAGGTAAACTAATCGGAATATTCGTGGCCAGACCGCCATCTGAAGTCTCTTTATATTTAGAATTCATATCGAGGGCTGTTTCCCACATGGTTTTTACAACAGCGTCCAGGCTAACCTTGGCCTTGTCAGGGTTGGTTTGCAGTGCCAGTTGACTGGCAGTGATGGCTTTAATTGCCCCCATGGTATTTCTTTCTATGCAGGGAATTTGAACCAGTCCGCCAATGGGATCACAGGTGAGCCCCAGGTGATGTTCCATGGCGATTTCTGCGGCCATCATTACCTGGCGTTGAGACCCTCCTAAACACTCGGTCAATGCGGCAGCGGCCATTGCGGATGAAACGCCTATTTCTGCCTGACAACCACCCATCGCAGCCGAAATGGTTGCCCCCTTTTTAAAGATGCTTCCTATTTCGGAGGCACATGCAATAAACTGAATGATCTTATCCTCCCGGTACCCATCACAAAAGGTAATGAAATACTGCAATACTGCTGGAATAACTCCTGCGGCCCCATTTGTAGGGGCGGTGACCACTCTGCCAAAAGCCGCGTTTTCCTCATTTACAGCTAAGGCAAAACAGCTTACCCAATCCAGAATATAATTAAAGTTTTGCCCCCCTTCCCGAATAGCCAGGGTCCAGCTTTCGTAATCCTGATAAGGACGGCCATTCAATAGTCGTTGATTTACTTTTGCCGCACGTCTTGCTACGTCCAGACCTCCTGGTAAGAAACCAGCCGTATGACAGCCCCGGTAAATGCAATTTTTGATCACCTCATAATGCTGGAGAATTCCTTTTTTTGTGGCCTCTTCTGTTCGCCAGGCCAACTCATTTTCCATCACTACCTCACTTACTTTCAACCCTGTGGATAAACACCAATGAAGTAAATCATTTGCTTTGTCAATAGGGAAGGGTAAATCGACCGTTTCTTTATCCGACTGATCATCTCCCTCTTTTACGACAAAGCCCCCCCCAATGGAATAATAGGTAGACGAAATCGCTTTTCCATTGTTCAGGAAAGCCTGGAAGGTCACTGCATTTGGATGGAAGGGAAGACTTTCGGTAAATAGAAACAGTAAATCTTCTTCGTACGAAAATGAAATGGAATACTGCCCCCCCAAGAGAAGGTAATGGTGTTGTTTGATTTCGGCCACTGTTCCCTCAATGGCATTTACGTCGAATGTTACTGGATCGGCACCGATAAGGCCCAGCAACACGGCGATATCCGTTCCGTGGCCTTTCCCGGTTTTGGCCAGTGAACCATACAAGAGAATTTTAACCTGAACCACTTCCGCCAACACCCCTTGTTTGTCCAACAGGTCTGTGAATTGCTGAGCTGCCCGCCAGGGGCCTAAAGTATGCGAACTGGAAGGCCCTACGCCTATTTTAAAAATATCAAAAACGGAAATCTGTTCGGTCTGCATGATGAATTGGGAGTAATGTTCAGGTATTGTTCAATGATATTATGTATTTTGTAAAACGAAGTTAATTAAATTCTTATGAAGAAAGTCATAGTTATCATTTGTTTTACGTGTTTGGCCCTGAACATCTGTGCACAGGAATACGTTCCTCCCTCGGATGTACAGGTTGTGCGGAAGCTGGAACAATGGAGTGGGAAGAAATTTGGCCTTTTTATGCATTGGGGAATCTACAGCATTCCGGGGATTGTTGAATCGTGGAGCATTAACTCTGAGGATGCCTCCTGGATACCCAGAGATAGTACTCTTCATTATGAAGAGTACAAGAGATGGTATTTTGATTTGAATAAATCATTTAATCCGGTAAACTTCAACCCAGAGCAGTGGGCCAACCTTGCCCGGAAAGCGGGGATGCGTTACGTGGTGTTCACTACTAAGCACCACGATGGATTTGCCATGTTTGATACCCGGCAATCCGATTATAAAGTAACTGCGCCGGAGGTGCCTTTCTCTTCTCATCCAAGAGCAAATATTACCAAAGAAGTTTTTGATGCTTTTCGCAAGCGTGGCTTCATGATCGGAGCCTATTTCTCGAAACCCGACTGGCACAATGAAAATTACTGGTGGCCACGTTACGCCACCCCCAACCGCAATAATAATTACGATATTCGCTTACATCCCTATCGTTGGGAAGCATTTAAAACGTTTACTTACCTTCAGATAGAAGAGCTGATGAGCGATTATGGTGCTATTGATGTGTTGTGGCTGGACGGAGGATGGGTACGTCCAAAGGCCACTGTCAATGAGGAGGTGTTGTCATGGGGAGCACCGGTGCCGGATTGGGATCAGGACATTGACATGCCAAAAATTGCTTCTATGGCGAGGAGTAGACAACCGGGTTTGATCATTGTGGATCGTACGGTGCACGGCCCCTTTGAAAATTACCGGACCCCGGAGCAGAGGGTCCCTGAAAAACCACTGCCTTTTCCCTGGGAAACCTGCATGACCATGGGGGAGGCTTGGGGTTATGTTCCGAATGACATGTATAAATCTGCGAGAACCCTTGTTCATTTATTAATAGACATTGTGGCAAAAGGAGGGAACTTTCTTCTGAATGTGGGACCGAAACCAGATGGAACTTTCCCGGAGCAGGCGGTACAGCGACTGGAGGAAATGGGCAGCTGGATGGCCATTAATCAGGAATCGATTGAGGATAGTTATCCGATTGCACCCTACCGAAGCGGGCAATTTTGTTTTACTCAAGGGAAAGAAGGACAGGTATATGCGCATTATTTGCTCGATGAAGGTGAAAAGAATCCCTCAGAGCTTTTGATCCCTTATCCTGCTTTCCATACGGGGGCCATTCGGTTGTTGGGACAGCCTGCTCCCCTCAAATGGAAAAAAGAAAAAGAAGGAATACGGGTGTATCCTGGGAAAGGAAGCACTGCCCTTCGTTATGCGCTGGTTTTTGAGCTTTCAGCCAAGAAAGGAAAATAGGCGTCATTAAAAATCAAATTCGAGGATGCTTTCATCCTCGAGCATCATTTCTACAAAAGCATGGTGGTGTTTGGGATTTCCAATGGCGTCCCAGGTACCCGTGATGATGCCGTTTGCCAGCTGATGCTTGCCCCGGTTTGGTTTTAACTTATGGAGTTTGAAAAGCTGTTCATAATGATCCATGTCCTGCTGTTCATATTTTTTGGCGATGCGGTATGTTCTTTTTGTAAAACGACGATCAACGATGTTTTCAATGGAAGGAAAAACCAACAGGGAAATAAGCACTACAGCGGTTACCCCTATCGCCTGAATAAAGTATCCCGAACCCACGGCCATTCCTATGGCAGCCACAATCCAGATCACACAGGCAGTAGTTAACCCTTTCACACGATTTTCTTCTTTAAAGATTACGCCTGCCCCCAGGAAGCCGATCCCGGTAACAATGTTGGAAGCGATCCGGTCATGACTGTTATCCCCGATTTTGATGGAGAGGACAGTAAAGAGGGAGGCTCCCAGTCCAATCATGATCATGGTTTTTAAACCTGCCGATTTACTTCTGTATTCACGTTCTGCCCCGATGATGCCACATAACAAAATGGTAAGTAAAAATTTATTGACTTCAACAAGCGTAAAAATCTGGTTGTTATCTCCGAAAAGCTGAAACATTTCTTTCATAGCAAAGAATTTGGGATAAATGAGGCGAATAAAAGTAAACAATTTGCAGAAAAAAGGAAAACGGGAGGCGCCGGCAAAAGAAAACCCCTGTGTTAATCCACAGGGGTTTTCTTTTGTATTGAAAGGAAGGAATATTACATCATTCCACCCATTCCACCACCGCCCATTGGCGGGTGAGCTGCTGCTGCTCCGGCTTCTTCCGGCTCATCAGCCAATACCACTTCGGTGGTTAATAACATGGCAGCAATGGATGCGGCATTCTCTAAGGCTACACGGCTTACTTTCGTTGGGTCAATCACCCCTGCTCCGATTAAGTTTTCGTAGGCATTGGTGCGTGCATTGTACCCGAAATCAGCAGATCCTTCTTTCACCTTCTGAACAACGATGGAACCCTCGATCCCTGCATTTTCACAAATCTGACGAAGAGGTTCTTCGATCGCGCGTTTTACGATGGCAATTCCAGTAGTTTCATCGTCGTTTGCACCTTTAAGATCATTTAAAGACTCTACCGCACGGATAAAAGCGACTCCTCCTCCGGCAACAATCCCTTCTTCTACCGCCGCACGAGTGGCGTGTAAGGCATCATCTACGCGATCTTTTTTCTCTTTCATCTCTACTTCACTCGCCGCACCTACATAAAGTACCGCAACCCCACCTGAAAGCTTTGCTAAACGTTCTTGTAATTTTTCTTTATCGTAATCAGAAGTGGTTGTCTCAATTTGAGCTCTGATCTGACCTACACGCGCTTTGATGTCTTCTGTTTTACCAGAACCATTGATCACGGTGGTATTGTCTTTATCAACTACCACTTTTTCCGCAGTTCCTAAATAACTAAGGTCGGCGTTCTCAAGTTTGTACCCTCTCTCTTCAGAAATAACGGTTCCTCCGGTAAGAATGGCGATGTCTTCCAACATTGCTTTTCTGCGGTCTCCGAAACCAGGTGCTTTAACAGCAACGACTTTCAGTGAACCACGAATCTTATTTACGACCAGGGTCGCCAATGCTTCTCCGTCCAAATCTTCTGCAATGATCACCAATGGACGACCTGTTTGTACCGTTTTCTCTAATACCGGTAATAGCTCTTTCATATTACTGATCTTTTTATCATAGATCAGAATGTATGGGCTGTCCAGTTCCGCTTCCATCTTATCGGCATTTGTAACGAAGTAAGGAGAAAGGTATCCTCTGTCGAATTGCATTCCTTCTACGGTTTTTACTTCCGTTTCTGTGCCTTTTGCTTCTTCTACGGTGATCACTCCGTCTTTTCCTACTTTATTCATTGCTTCAGCGATCAGTGCGCCAATAACATCATCGTTGTTAGCCGAAATAGAAGCGACCTGTTTAATTTTATTGTTGTCATCGCCTACTGCTTTTGACTGTGTTTTAAGGTTAGCTACCACGGCTGCTACCGCTTTGTCAATTCCTCTTTTTAAATCCATCGGATTAGCTCCGGCGGCAACGTTCTTAATTCCTGCAGTAACGATCGCTTGAGCAAGCACTGTTGCGGTGGTGGTTCCATCGCCGGCAATATCGGCTGTTTTTGAAGCCACTTCCTTCACCATCTGTGCACCCATGTTCTCGATAGGATCTTTCAACTCGATTTCTTTCGCTACCGTTACCCCGTCTTTAGTGATTGCGGGAGAACCGAATTTCTTATCGATGATCACATTACGTCCTTTTGGACCTAAAGTGACTTTTACTGCATTGGCTAAAATGTCGACCCCTTTTTTCAGGGCATCGCGTGCTTCTACGTTATATTTTACTTGTTTTGCCATTTTTCTGATTTTTATATTGTTCCATTAGGCCCGGCCTTTCCGGAAAAATCCGAGCCTTTCTACCTGTGATATTAATTAAAGGGTACCTAAGATGTCTGAATCACGCATGATTAAATACTCGGTACCTTCAATAGTGACTTCTGTACCTCCGTATTTGCTATACAATACCTGATCGCCAACTTTAACACTTAGAGGAATTAAATTTCCGGTTTGTTCCGCATATTTTCCCGGACCAACAGCCACAACAACACCTTGTTGAGGTTTTTCTTTTGCCGTATCAGGAATGTAAATCCCTGAAGCTGTTTTTTCTTCTGCAGCATTCGCCTGAACAACTACTCTGTCTGCATTAGGTTTAAAATTTAAAGCCATAAATACTCTTATTTTTTAGTTTTAATAATTAAATGAACTATAGGATAGTGAACAGAGCTGTACAGTTTTTGTGCCAATAGCATAGAGCTTGACAAATTTGCATTTACATGGCAGTCTATTCCCCTTTAACTTTCCGGTAGAATGTCAGTCTGGCAGATGATGTAAAATTCTTGATGGCGCATGCCTGTATTCAACTGTCTATTAGACAGAAAAAGACTCTTCCTGCCCCCGAAACGTTATGAAAAAAGCTGCTTCAAGAGTCCGTAAAGACACTCAAGGCAGCTTTCTTAACGGCATAAATCCGTGTTATTTCTTAGAGCTATCCGTGGTATTGGTAGTTGCAGGAGCAGGATTACTTCCAATTGCGCCAATCGGTGAAGGTGCCGCTGCTTTGTTGATTTGATTCTCAATTTTAGAACCGCTGCTCGCTACCCCGTTGCCCGATTTTCCAATCGTGGTGATGGCTAATGAGAACACGACAATTAAAGCCAGTAGTACCCAGGTGCCTTTTTCAAGAACATCTCCCGTGCGTTGCACCCCAAACATATTGCTCGCCGAACCACCACCCGTGGCTAAACCTCCGCCCTTCGGGTTCTGAATCAGTACAAACAATCCCAATGCAATACAGAAGATAATAAGTAAAATGGTTAAAAAGGTTATCATGCTATTATGGTGTTAAATTTTTTTTTCTAAAGATTGGATAAGGTCGGCAAAGTAACGGCTTTTTTCTGGAAACTTCAAACTTAATTTTTGATAAGTGTCTATCGCCTTGTGATAAAGCATTTGTTCAATGTAAATGGAAGCGAGGGTTTCGGAGACCAGATCGTAATTGTCTTCTGCACTTTTCTTCGCCTTATTCTCCGTATTTAGCTGTTCTATCTTTGGAGTCTTGATCTGCGGTTCGTTCTTGATAAAACGGTCAATGATCGATTCCTGGTGAGAGTCGGCAACTGTACGCTGGCCTGTTTTCTGTGCCTCTTCGCCCATGTCAAAAGGCGTCTGAAGATGAAAAATATGTTCTACATACTGTTGTTGCAGAGGGGAAGCTTCACTGGAGGGGGGAATCGGTTTAGCGGAAACATACGGCTGAAAAATCTGTTCATGTTCCTTCCTCGTTTTGGCCAGCCACCACAAAAATGTATAGGGCAGCTGGTCGTCATCGTATTTGGTGACGGTTCCCTGTTCCGCGGTTTTGTTTTCCTGAATAATGGTTTCCGCTCCTTCAGCTTTAGCTACAAAACGCTTTTCAAAAGCAAAAAAGTCATCCGAAACAATGCTGCCGATAGCCATCTCGTCTGGCAGCTGTTCTGGAGACAGCGATTCGCCAGCTATATTTTCCGAAGAGGGCTTGAATGCGGAAAGATCTAATTCATTAATTTCTTCAAAAGTCTGCTCCTCTGGAGAGGGAGAGAAGGCAATGCTTACATCTGCGATCTCTTCAAATACCTCCGGCTCTTCTTCAGAGACGACTGCCGGCCCCGGAGAGGGGTCTGCCGGCGTAAAAAATGAAGGAGAATGAAGGAAATCATAGACCTGTTGTCCACTCGTGTAAAGGCTTGCACTTGCCAGTAAACGGGGATACGCATCGGTGGACACCGCTGCTTTTGCCAGCAATAAATGAATGGGTTGATAATACGGATAATCGATGGCCCATTCTGTCAACATTTCAACGTGATCTGCGGATACCTCTTCCGGATGAGAAAGAAGTCGCTCGAGCACTGAAGTCTTATGTAAGTGGGGCATCATTTCGCTAAGATAGGGATTGAATTGTCAAAATCTTACCATTGTGCAAAAGCACGGTTAAAAATATTCTCAGTCAGCTGGCTGTTAATCTTTTTGATCAGGGCGGGTTCCTGCGATTGCAGGCTTTGGCCATTTAGAGAAAAATCGGTAAAAGTGGTAAAATTCTCCTCAAAACTTTGTTTTTTATCAATATTATTCGTATATTTTACTTTGACAGTTACTGTCAGTCTGTTGGCTCCGGCAATCGGGCGGTTATTGTCCTGAATCGAAATCGGCTTGATATCGTAATCAATGATGCGACCTTCAAAACGGGCTTGTGCCTCTCCCTGAATAATGCTTAAACGGCTTTGAGTCCGAATGCGTTCTTTAAGCTCTTCCGTAAATTGCTGACTTAAAGTGGGCACGACCAGCGGCGCGTTGTTTTCAAAAAACAACACGTTAATGGTTTTCATCTCTGTAGGAATGGAAGCCCCGTTAAACTTATAAGCACAACCATTTAAAAGTAGGAGGAATATGCCTAAAAAACGTAGTTTTTTCATAGCGAATGGATGCTTTTTTAATCAGTCAATGCATGTATAACGTTCGCGGAGTTAGTTTAAGTTTAACTCCTTAATTTTTCTATAGAGCGTACGCTCGGAAATGCCTAACTCCTGAGCAGCAAACTTTCGTTTGCCTTTATGTTTTTTTAACGCTTTTTTGATAAGGTCTGATTCTTTATCAATCAAGGAAAGCGATTCCTCTACTTCTTCCGCATCGTGCGCGTAGTTGTAGTCGGAGGCACTATTCGCCACCGGATGTTTGATGGTCAGCGTCGGTTCATTAAGTTCGTTCAGGTCAATATCCTGGTATAGCTGGTTCACATATTGTGGGTTGTGGGCGACAATATGCGACGCATTTCCCCCATTCTGGATAATTTCAGCAACCAGTTTCTTCAGCTCGATCATGTCTTTTTTCATGTCGAACAATACCTTATAAAGAATGTCCCTTTCTGAGAAATCCTCTTTCGTTGTCGTGTTTAGAGCCATGGGAAGATGGCTGGAAGTCTCATTTGGAATGTACTGCAACAAGGCCTGTGCAGTGACATTTCGGTCCTTTTCCAGTACGCAAACCTGTTCGGCAATGTTTTTTAGCTGACGAACATTTCCCGGCCAACTGTAATTGCTCAGCAACTGAATAGCGTCTGGCTCCAGTTGAATGCCCGGTGTGCGGTATTTGTCGCTGAAATCAGCAGCAAACTTTCTGAATAAAAGATAGATGTCTTCTTTCCGCTCATTAAGGGAGGGGATACGCAAAGGAACGGTATTTAGCCTATAATAGAGGTCCTCTCTGAATTTGCCTGATTTTACCCGTTCGTATACATCTACATTGGTCGCGGCAATGATCCTTACATCGGTCTTCTGAACTTTGGAAGAGCCTACACGCAGGTATTCTCCACTTTCCAGTACCCGTAACAAACGGGCCTGCGTGCCGAGTGGCAGTTCGGCTACTTCATCTAAAAAGATCGTACCGCCATTCGCCACTTCAAAATAACCTTTGCGCGCTTCGTGGGCCCCGGTAAAGGAACCCTTTTCATGGCCAAATAATTCCGAATCAATAGTGCCTTCCGGAATAGCTCCGCAGTTGACAGCGATAAAGGTGCCGTGTTTGCGGGCACTCATTTGGTGAATGATGTGCGAAAACACTTCTTTTCCACTTCCACTTTCACCTGTAATCAGCACAGACATGTCGGTGGGAGCGACCTGCCTGGCGGTATCAATGGCCCGGTTTAATAAGGGCGAGGCCCCGATAATTCCGAATCTGTTTTTAATATCTTGAACGTCCATAAGGTTGCTTATCCGATGTTTTTCTTTCAATTTGAGCTTTACTGACGGAAAGTTGAGCGACTATAATGCCTTTCCGATAAGGGTGGCAGTGGTGCATCGCTCCACCAGCACTTCGGCATATTGCCCCGGGCGTATTCCCTCCGTCACAGGAAATACCACCATGATATTCTCATCATTTCTTCCCCGGTATTCTTTATCAGATTTCTTAGAGAAACCTTCAACCAGAACTTTTGTGGTCTTTCCTACAAAATCTTTAATGTAACGATGAGAGCATTCCTGCTGTTTTGAAATGACCTCATTTAAGCGCCGCATCTTTACTTCTTCCGGGATGTCGTCCTGGTATTTACGTGCGGCCAGTGTGCCGGGGCGTTCCGAATAAGCAAAATTATACGCAAAGCTATAGCCCGCAAAATCCATCATGCTGAGGGTATCCAGATGCTCCTCTTCCGTTTCGGTGCAAAATCCTACAATGATATCGGCCGAAATGGCGCAGCCCGGAATAATTCGACGGATCGCTTCCACGCGTTCCATATACCATTCCCGGTCGTAGGTCCGATTCATTAGCTTCAGAATACGGCTGTTACCGCTCTGAACAGGCAGGTGGATATAATTACAGATGTTGTCGTATTTAGCCATGGTATGCAACACTTCGTCGGTGATGTCTTTGGGGTGAGAAGTGGAAAAACGAACTCTCAGTTCAGGGCTGATCTCCGCAACACGTGCCAATAACCGGGCAAAATTCACTGCATCCATTGCTTCTTCCGACGAAATAGCGGTATGTCTTTTTTCAGGGAGATCCTTTTTGTTGACAAGTGCTTCCAACAAGGCGTCTCCCGTCAGGGTATTCATCTCGTCTTGAGCATCATCTCTCTTCCTTTTAATTTCTGTGCCGTTTTTCCAGAGATAGGAATCCACATTCTGTCCCAAGAGGGTGACCTCCCGGTATCCGTCTTCGAATAACTGACGCGCTTCCTGAATGATCGACTCCGGTTCCCTGCTGCGCTCGCGCCCGCGGGTAAAAGGAACCACGCAGAAAGAACACATATTGTCACAACCCCGCATAATGGAAATAAATGCACTGATCCCATTGCTGTTTAACCGTACAGGATTGATATCGGCATAGGTTTCTTCACGCGAAAGGATTACATTCACGGCTTTATGCCCCTCCTCTACATGGGTGATTAATTTCGGGAGGTCCCGGTAAGCATCCGGCCCTACCACCACATCGACCAGTTTTTCCTCTTCAAGAAATTTGGCCTTCAAACGTTCCGCCATACAACCCAATACGCCGACAATTAATTTCGGATTTCTGCGCTTTTCTACACCAAATTGCGACAAACGGTTTCGTACACGTTGCTCCGCATTCTCCCGAATAGAACAGGTGTTAATGAAAATCACATCCGCTTGCTGGTAATCACCGGTAGTCTGGAAACCGGTATCAGATAAAATTGAAGCCACAATTTCACTGTCCGCAAAGTTCATCTGACAGCCGTAACTCTCTATATATAACTTTTTGGCTCCTTTGCTTTCCGCAGAATCCAGGATCAGCGCCTCACCCTGACGGGTTTCATCATGTGTCTTATCCTGAAGCTTAAAATCGATCATCGTATAGTTTTGTATAAATGAGGGCATCAAAAGTAAGAAAAATAAATTGGAAATGACAAATTGTCATAGATCCGAATGGGTTAAATTGTCAAACGAAGGAAGGCATTTGACAAACTCTTTACAGAGAGGTCCCTGCATCGTGGTTTGAAAACCTTTTGCAGCCTGAACTGTTGTGTAATGGCTAAACAAACTTTTGAACTACCAATGACAAGGAAAAGAATAATTCTTCGATGGGGCATCGTTCTCCTGACTGTTTTAACCATTCTCGGAATAGGGCTACTCGTATTGAGTGTCCGTTGGAAGCCTGTGTTAAGCGAAAAATTAAAAGCGGGTGTCAGAGATGCCTCCGGCGGACTTTACCGGGTCGATTTTAAAGACATTCATTTGCAATTGTTAACGGGGAGCGCCACGATGGATGGGTTAGTCCTCCAACCTGATACAGCTAGGTATCGCCAGCTGGCGGTGCAAAAGAAAGCACCCGTTCATCTCTTCCGGTTACGGATGGACCGGTTGAAGATCAGCGGGGTGGGGATCCTATCCGCTTACTTTAAGAAAAAAGTCGAGATACATACCATCCTGTTAGATAAACCTTCCATTGACATGATTTATCACCAGGTGGTTCGTCGTCCGGATACTCCACAGACAGACAGTACTTTGTATCAGAAATTAGCCAAGACCATCCGCTTGCTTTCCGTGAAGACTATTCGTATAAATGAAGCAGATTTTGACTATTATGAAGGGGAGAAAAAGCTCAATCGGATTCAGAAACTGAACCTGAGGGTGAACGATCTACTGATCGATTCGCTTGCCGAACAGGACACTTCCCGGGTTTTTTATAGCCGCCATGTGGCTTTTGAACTGGCCGGGTACCGCTCCAAAACAAAAGACGGTATGTATGAGATCCGGCTGGATACCCTCAGAGGATCCCTGGTTAAAAAGGAGTTAATGATGAAAGGGCTGAAACTTATTCCTCAATACGCAGAGATCCCCTTTAGCAGGAAATATTCGGTGCAGAAAGACCGTTACGACCTCAAATTTTCTCAGATTGCCCTAACTGGGGTTGATTTTGTCAAGCTGAATGAAGAAGGCCGCCTGCATTTGAAACAGCTTTCCATCGGACCCGCAAAAGTGGCGATTTTTATGAATAGATCACTCCCTCCTCCTGCGATAGATAAAGGACGGAATTTTCCACACATGGCCTTGAAACGATTGCCTTTCCCAACAGATATCCAGGAGATAAAATTGCAGGGAGTGGATG
The DNA here is from genome assembly GCA_037190785.1 of Pedobacter sp. GTDB lineage: Bacteria > Bacteroidota > Bacteroidia > Sphingobacteriales > Sphingobacteriaceae > Pedobacter. The sequence continues at coordinate 1,002,260 of JBBCJN010000003.1, forward strand.
TGGCTTATACAGAATTTGAACCGTCTACGGAACAAAAGGGAACTGTGAAGTTGCAAAATGTACAGGGAACGATACATCATGTCAGCAATGACTCGCTTCAATTGCTCAAGCAGCGTTATGCCAACGCAGCGTTAAGCACCCTGGTGATGGGAGCGGGAAAGATGGATGTGAAAATTAATTTCGATCTTTTAGCTTCCGACGGGGCATTCCGTTACGAGGGGAAAATAGGTGCTTTTGATATGAAAGTATTGAATCCTTTATCGGAGCCATTAGGGAAGATTCGCATTGAAAGCGGTTATGTAAATAGCGCTGCTTTCGCCATTTCAGCTAACCGGAAAGGTGCTAAGGGGAAGGTGACGTTTTTTTATCGTGATTTGAAAGTTCAAATGCTAGGCAAGGATTCGGAAGATAAAGCCACGAAGAAAGGGTTGCTTTCATTTCTTGCCAATGCCATTCTGATCAAGGATGACAACCCGACAAAGGGCGTGGCACGAAAGGCCGATGTACAAATGGAACGGGTGCCGCAGGCATCTTTTTTTAACCTGATGTGGAAAAGTGTTTTTCTAGGTATTCGGGAAAGTGTGGGAATTGGAATAGTCCCTATGAAGCCGATGCCTGAGCCTGCTGGAAAAAAAAGAAAATAGGATCGCTTTACTCGCCAAGGGAATGTTCAGTTAGGGATAAGCAGATAAAAAATGTATCTTGCTTTAAAGAAGTGAGTACGACCTATGATAGTAAAGCGAATTGTCGGGTTTAAATATTGGAAAGCCGTTATGCTGTTCCTTCTGGGGTTCACCCTGATGCTGAGCGCGGCTACCTGGTATCTGAACCAGCGAATCGAACCGTTTCTCCACGCAGCCATCAAAAAGGCGGTTTCGCAGACCACCGATAGTCTCTATACCCTGGATTTTTCGAAGGTAAGAATCAATTTTTTTACAGGGACTGCCCGCATGAAGGACGTTCGCCTAACACCGGATACGCTTGTTTACCAGCGACAGGTTAAAATCGAAAGCGCACCTAATAATTTGTATTATATCCGGTTAAATCAGCTTATCCTTAAAGGAATCAATGTATGGACTGTCTATTTTCATCGTGACCTGCGGATAAAATCACTTCTGTTTGACCATCCGGATATCCAAATGGAGAACCGGCAGTGGGCTTTCAATGAAGATAAACCACCCCGCCCGCAAAGACCTCCTTATGAATTTATTTCGAACCTTCTTCAATCGTTACACGTAGAAACTATCGAATTCAGGAACAGCCGTTTTAAATACATCAGCCATCGTGGCTCCCGCTCAGAAATAGATTCCGTTGCGAACCTGCACGTCACGCTGAATGATTGGCTGATCGACTCCCTATCAGCAACCGATGCAAGCCGTATATACCTGCTCAAGCAAGTACAGGTATACCTTAATGATTACCGCTATGCCACCCCAGATAGTATGTATTTCCTTAAGGCTGATCAGTTAGCGTTTAACTCAGTGGGAGGAATGCTAGAGGTAAAGCAGTTTCGCCTGGAACCCCGTTACAGCGAGTTAGTGTTTCCGGAAGTGAATGGGTATGCCCGCGATCGTTATTCCATCCAGCTAAATAATGTGCACCTGCAAGGGTTAGACTTGCCTGCATATATTAAAAAGCAGGAAGTGCTGGGCAACAAATTGCAGGTGGAAGATGGCACAGTGGCTGTGTTTAATGACAATAGCTATCCTAAAAGGGAAACGGTGAAAACGGGGCGTTATCCACATCAGCTATTGCAGCAGCTTCCGTTAAAGGTGAATTTGGGGGATATCGAATTGAAAAACATCGATGTGAGTTATTCGGAACATGATCGGGATAGTAAACAAACGGGGAAAATTACTTTCGAGCAAACTACAGGAAGCATTCGTCACGTCACCAATATTCCAAGGGTAAAGGCCGTATCCCCTGAAATGACTGCCCGGTTAAAATCGCAAGTGATGGGACAGGGACCACTGGAGGTCATTTTTCGCTTTCATCTGGATGCACCTAAAGGAGATTTCAGCTATCAGGGCAAACTGGGTGAAATGGACGGACGTGCTTTTAACCGAATTACCAAACCCTTGGGAATGATACAAATCAATAAAGGACAAATCAGGGAATTGGACTTCGACGTTACCGCAGATGAAGATCGTGCCAAAGGAAAGCTAAGCTTTCGCTACAATGATTTGTCCGTAGGTTTGTTAAAAAAAGAAGAAGGGAAAGACCGTCTTGTAAAGCAGGGGCTCATTTCTATGCTGGCTAATGCCCTTATTATCGACGGGGACAACCCCAATGCGGAAGGTAGATTTACCGCAGCGACAGTGAATTATAAACGACAGGAAACTGCTTCCTTCTTCAACTTTATATGGAGAACTCTTTTTCAGGGGGTAAAATACAGCGTCGGGGTGTCGCCGGCAAAAGAGGCAGAGGTCAGGGCACAGATTGCCCGCTTTGAACGCATGAAGCAGGATCGGGAAGAACGCCGGAATCGTCGGGCACTTCGGAAAGAACAAAAAGAAGAAAAATGAACAACCTCCGTCTGTCTCAGCGCACCGAGGTTGTTCATATTTGGTAAAGCTATTTAATTAACCCTTCAGGTACGTCCCGATCTAATAAATTTTTGTAATAAAAGCGGAAGCGTTCCGCACGGTCATGTGCGGATTTGGAAGGCCCAAATCCATGCCTGCTTCCCGGATAAATCATCAGCTCGAAATGCTTGTTGGTGTTCGTCAGTTGGTCAACCAGTTGGGTGGTATTTTGAATGTGGACGTTGTCATCCATATCCCCGTGCATTAAGCGAAGAAGTCCCTTGTAATTGTTCACATACGTCAATACGGAAGCGGCCTTATATCCTTCCGGATTTTCCTGTGGGGTGTCCATAAAACGCTCGGTATAGTGGGTGTCATACAATTCCCAGCTGGTTACAGGAGCTCCGGACATACCGTAATCGAATACGTCGGAGGCTTTCGTTAAGGCCAGAGCGGCCACATATCCCCCGTAGCTGTGTCCGGTAATTAATAATTTTTTGGTATTTACCCACGGTTGAGCTTTTAACCATTTTCCTGCAGCACTGTAATCCTCCATTTCCCATTTACCCAAGTTCCGGTGCATCAGGGCAACGCCCTCTTTTCCAAAGTGACCCGAACCGCGGTGATCTACAGAAATTTGAATGATTCCTTCTCTGGCCCACCATTGATTGCCTGTTCCTTTCCAGCTGTTCGTGACATTCCCGGCGTTAGGACCTCCGTAAATACTCATCACTACGGGGTATTTTTTCTGCACATCAAAATCAGCAGGATAGGTAATTGTTGCCGGAAGCTGGTACTTTCCATCCGTGGAGGGAATGGTAATAAATTCGGTTTTTCCATAAATGTATTGATCGAAATCGTCCGCTTTGCTGTTGGCAATTTCTTTTACCAGTTTGCCGGTAGTGGTATATAAAGCCTGACGTGCAGGGCTGGAAACATTGGAATAAGTGGTGATGAAATGTTTCCCATCCGGTGAAAGCTGTACCTGATGTGTGTATTCTCCGAAAGTAAGTCTTTTCAGGTTTTTGCCATTGTAATCCACCCGATACAAATCGGTACGGGAGCTGGCCTCTTTGCGCGCTGTAAAATAAATGACTTTCGCTTTCTCGTCTACCTGCATAAGATTGCTTACCTGCCACGTGCCGGAAGTAAGCGGGTGGATGAGCTTGCCATCTAAGGTGTGAAGAGAGAAATGTGCCCACCCTGACTGATCGCTCTTAAGGATGAAATGTTTATTATCTTTCAGGTAATGAATTCTTCCGCTGAAATCGAGATCGATCCAGGCATTTTGGCGTTCATTGTAAATTTCTTTTTTACTTCCCGTAAGCGGATCGACAGCATAGAACTTCAGGTGATCCTGCCCACGATTAAGCCATTGAACCATGAGGTTACTGCCATCGAAACTCCAATAAGGAGTGCCAAAATATTGGTCATCCTTTTCGTTGAAATCGGCCCAAGTAACTTTCCCTCCTACCGTAGGAACGAAGCCTACTTTTACTTCAGGATTTGGGTCGCCGGCCTTTGGATAACGGGTTCTTTCCAAGTATCCATGTTGTCCGGTGGAACCGTATATCGGGAACATGGGAACTTTTGTGTCATCAAAACGCATGAAAGCGATGTGTTTGCTATCTGGCGACCACCAAAAGGCTTTGTAGCGGGTAGCTCGTCCTAGGATCTCTTCGAAATAGACCCAGGAAGAATATCCGTTATAAATAACGTCGGTGGCATCGTGAGTATACCGAGTTTCTTTGCCAGTGGCTACTTCAATGGCATACAGGTCATGGTTACGTGTAAAAGCCACGTGTTTCCCATCTGGAGACAAGGTTGGGTTTAACTCTTCTTCAGGGGTTTGCGTTAGCCGCTTAGGGGTTGCTGTACCATACTGAATATAAATATCTTTATCTCTGATGCTCAGAGTTACATCACTTTTTGGAGGGGGCGTATACGGTGCTCTGGCTCCCGTTTTAATGTCCACGGTATATTGTTTGCGATCGCTCATGTCAAATTCGATGTAATGCGATTCGTCACTCCACCCGCTTATCATCGAAATGGGTTTCGTTAATGAAGGAGCTGTTCCCAGCGCCTGTTCTTGCGTAAGTCTTTTTTGCTGTGCTACTACGGAAACGGGGGCTCCCAGGCATGCGATTAGACCAAAAAGTAAGATTTTCTTCATAATGATCAGGATTAAGGGTTTGAAATTATGAATTGTAAAATGGATTAGGAAATTGTGAAACAGATGTTACGAAGAGCAGCTTCTCGGTACCTGGTTTTCAAAAGTCTTATAAAGTAAAACAGTGTAAGATGCGGAGGTCTTACACTGTTCAACTGGTTCAGGAAGATTAGAGCAACCAGTTCCAGTTGAATACATCTGGGGTGACGCCGTAACGAATTTCATTAAGTCTTTTTGCAAGACGTTGAGAAACACCCTCCGGTTGGTCGGCTATTTCGTATAGTGTGCCTTCAAATCCAATGGCAGTAATTGGAGTCACGGTGGCTGCGGTTCCTACAGCAAATGCTTCGGTAAGCTGTCCGGACTGAATGCCTTCAAGAATTTCTTTTACGGCTACTTTTCGTTCTTCCACTTCTATGCCGGCTTCTTTGGCCAGTGTAATCAGCGTATCGCGGGTTACCCCGTTGAGGATGGTTTCGCTAATGGCCGCGGTGACTACTTTTCCGTTAAGTACGAACATGAGGTTGGCCGCTCCGAGTTCTTCCACGTAGTCGTGGGTGGCCGAATCGGTCCAAATTAATTGATCGAAACCTTCTTTCTGTGCTTCTGCGAAGGGGAATAAAGAGCGGGCATAGTTGCCGGCCGTTTTGGCATAGCCTACACCGCCTTCGTTGGCACGGGTGTAATGTGTTTCAATTTTTACCTTGAGAGGCTTATTGTAATAAGGACCCGTAGGAGTCGTTAGAATGACAAATTTGTAGGTGTCGCTGGCGCGGACACCTAAAGAAGTATCCGTCGCAAACATGACAGGGCGAATGTAAAGAGAATAGTTCTCCTGGGTGGGAACCCATTCACGGTCAAGGGCGATTAAGGTGGCTAATCCCTGCATAAATACCTCTTCAGGTACTTCCGGCATAGCCATTCTGCGTGCAGAGATATTGAAGCGGTTGAAGTTTTTTTCAGCTCTGAAAATGCTGATCTTTCCATCAGGAAGTGCATACGCTTTCATTCCTTCAAAAATGGCTTGTCCGTAATGTAGTGCTGAAATGGCCGGACTCATGTCCAACGGTCCATAAGGCAGAACCTGAAGATTCTTCCATTCCCCTTCGTGAAAATCGGCCACAAACATATGGTCTGTGTAAATTTTTCCAAAAGGCAGATTGTTAAAATCAGTCTCAGCTAAACGAGAATGCGTTGTTTTGGTCGTTTTTATTGACAAAGTATCTATCACAGCTTTAGGTATTATTGTGCTGCAAAGTTACGAAAAAACAGCCTTTAACCCAATTTTATTTTTCCCGACGCAGTGTTTGTAATACACTAAGCACCCAGCCTTTTCCCCATTCTTCAATTTGTTGTTCCGTCCATAAAATCGGGTAAAATATACGTTTTTGAAAACGGGGCGGGAGGTATTTCTGCCAGTTCGTTCCTCCGGTAGCCGCAATGTCTATGGGGTCTTTTTCAAGGTATCTGACCGCTGATTTGTAATGGGACAGGGGCCATTCAACGTTGACATATAAATCCAGTTTGCGTAGTTCCTCTTCTAGTTCTTCCACCGTTTCCCCCCGTTCCTTTAATTGCAGATACAAGGATAAAAAGTTGCTATGTTCTCGTTTCTTTGCAAGGGCAAGAAACTGATCGGCATACTTCTGAATGAATTGTTTAAGCGTCAGGGTTTGTTTTCCGCTGGAGAGCTCTGTGGCCCCGAATTTCCAGTAGATATATTCAAACTGCGCCTCTATAGACGAATTTTTTAGTGCTTCTCGCTGACTTTTATCCACAAGTTGTGTCATTTGGGTAGCGGAAATTTCAATCATGCGGTACTGGCCAGACTGAAAGCCGCTCGCTGGCAATAAAGACATCCTGAACTTTAGGAACTGCTCTTTTTCCATTCCGTTTACCATCACTTCAAACGAGGTTGTCAAGGCATTGAAGTAGGCGTTGATCCGTTTTACGCGCTGGGTGAAAAAGGAGGCCGTCAGCTTTTCGTGCTCCGCTATCTGCTGGCATTCATGGAGGGAGAGTTTGAAATACAATTCCGTAATCTGGTGATACATAATAAAAATCTCCTCATCCGGGAAAGAAGTCTTCGGGTTTTGAAGGCTCAATAAGGTGTCGAGGTGAATGTAGTCCCAGTAAGTTAGAAAATCGGCATAGAGGAGACCGTCCAGATAAGAAACCATGTCTTGTCCCATGTTTTCGTATTTTTCCTGAAGGAGCGTTAATTTTTCAATGATTTCAGGTGATAAATTCATGCTTTATTGGTTGTTAGAGCGCCCCGGTGTAAGGGGGAAAGGGCAAATTTAATAAAGTACCCGAAATTTAATGGTATGCGCAATTTTTCTTAAGGATTTGAACAGATTTTTATCGTATTCCGTATTGATGTCTGTAATCACGTAACCCAGCGTGTCATTTGTCATAAGAAACTGACCCACAATGTTGATCTCATGGTTGGCAAAGATGGTGTTAATCTGTGCCATGATCCCCGGGACGTTGTGGTGAATATGAATGAGCCGATGAGCATTGGCAATGGAGGGCAATTGCAGGTTTGGAAAGTTACTGCTCATGTAAGTGTTCCCTTTGTTGATAAAATCGATCATACGTTTAGGAATGAAGCGCGAATTCCGCGGATTGTCTTTAGGGTCATCAAAAACCACGATCCCCATTTCGCTACATAGGGGAAGAGCCAGCTTGTTCTTAATGGATCCAAGGTAACCGATTGTTTTGAGTTTGACCGCTCTCTTCAAGGTCTCTTCTTCTATTTTCTCTCCTTTTCCCAAAAGCAGCATGCCGACATCGGGAACATATTTCTCTTCAAAAGTGGCCTTGTGCCGGATAGAAAAACCATCCTTCTTAAGGAGGTTTAGCGTTTCTTCGGGAATAGCTCCTACCGCCAGACACAGAATCCTGTTCTTCGGATAAGAGATGGCTCTCGGCAAGTCGTTGACGTATAAAAACTCATCAAAACTAGGGGTAATGTGGTCGGCTTTGGAGACGATACTGTGACGGGAGATGTTTTCTGTAAATGCATAAAACTTCTTGATGAGTCCACTTTCCCGCAACTGGAAATCGGAATAACCATCGCCAATTCCATACAAATTGCCGGGAAGATTCAGTTGTTTCATGAGTTTCACTTTTCCTCCCTCCTCACTAAGCGGGTTGTCATGATCGTAATCGACAATCTTCCCCCCCCGCGTAATGAATGTGTTGGCATATATATTTTCCTTTCGGATATGGTACGGACTCACCACTGGGATGATGAACTCCTTAAACCCACCTGAAACAATGAGTATTTCGTCGCGGTGCTTTTTGAAAAAATCTGCATTGCGTGAGAAAGACCTGGAAACTTTCTTCTTGAGATGGGTGATCAGTTTTCTGAGATGATTCTCATCGGCCTCCAACAACTTGATCCGCTCGCGGAGACTGTCGGAAAAAGAAAGTTTTCCTTCCATTGCGAGGTTGGTGTATTCCTCGATTTTGTCATAGATCTGATCCTTCTCCGGATGTTTATGGAGGGAAATCCGCGCCAGTTCGTCCAGGGCTTCTACTTGGGTAAAGGTACTATCAAAATCAATAATGTAAAAATTCTGCGGTTTCATTTCAGCTGGATTTCAGGACCTGACATATTTCCTCAATGCTTTGTTGGACAGGTTTAAAATGATAAGATAAGGTTTGCGTAATCTTTTGATTGCTATAAAAACTTTCATTAAAGCTACTGCGGGCAGTTTCCCGTGTGAGCGCCGGACTTTTTCCGCTAAACCAAGAGAAGATCCGTGCCGCTCTCCATGCAATTCCAAGCATCCAGGGTTTGGCTTCGCGGGTAGGTGCTTTTACCCCCATTTGACTGGCAATGTTGCTAAACAGTTTTTGGTAATCCCAGTTTTCGGATGAGATAATGAAACGTTCTCCCGTGACAGCACTATTCATTAACCGGATCATGGTCTCGGCTACATCTTCTACATCGACCACGCCAGTTGCTCCATTTGTAAAAAACTGCAGTCCGTCGCGCACCACTTTAAATAGGCTTCCACTGCCTTCAAAACCCGCATGTTTGCCAATGATCATGGAGGGATTTACAATAACGGCATCTAGACCTTCAGCAATTCCTCTCCAGACTTCCATTTCCGATTCATATTTCGAAATGCCATATGCGTGGGTTTTTTGATCATATTCCCAAAATGTTTTTTCTGTGATGAGTTCTCCTTTTTTGGCATCTCCTAATGCCGCGACAGAACTGACATGTAATAAGCGAATGCCGTATTCGAGACAAAGGTTCACCATGTTTGCTGTTCCTCCGATGTTGACATGGAAGAGTTTCTTTTTGTCACGAGGGTCAAAGGAGATGAAAGCGGCACAGTGATAGACGGCAGTCACCCCTTCCAATGCTTCCGCCAATGTTTCTGGTTCGTTAAGGTCAGCCGTAATCCAGGTGATGGCTGGCTGGTTCTGCAGAACCAGGGGGATGTCAGAAGTTGTTCGCTTAATGGCTTTTATACGGATATCCTGCTTCGTCAATTGTCTGATTAACTCAGTCCCTAAAAACCCTGTGGCACCGGTCACGAGTATCATTTCATTTTTTTTAGGATGTTTAATTAAAATGTGCGCCCAAAAATAGATATTTGAACCCAAACATTTATAGTGCATTTATGTCTTTGTCTGATTTTTTTTCGCCGCTGCCTTCTGGTCGCTTTAGTCCTTCGAAAGGATACTACTCCAGTCAGATGGGTATGAAAATAACCAGTTATACGGAAGCATTTCCGGATTTGGAGGAGAAAACCTATGACCTGGCGATCTTTGGCGTAAATGAAGATCGTGGTGCCCTGCGTAATGAAGGCTGTTCACTTGCGCCTGATCATTTCAGAGAACAATTTTACCTGTTGCATGAGGGGCCTGTTCCGACACGTATCGTGGATCTGGGGAATATCATTGCAGGGAATACATTATCTGACACCTATTATGCGGTGAAGACGGTGGTCGAGGAATTATTGAAACTAGGAATTCTTCCGGTGATCATCGGCGGGGGGCAGGACCTGACCTACGCGCAATACATGGCTTATGAACGCCTGGAGCAAAAGGTGGATTTGGTGGTGGTGGACTCGCGCTTTGACCTGGATGAAGATGAAAATGAGGGCATAGAAACGACATCCCAATCGTATTTAAGTAAAATATTCTTACATCAGCCAAATTATCTTTTTAATTATAGTAATGTCGGATACCAGACTTATTTTGTTAATCAGGATAGTCTGAAAGTAATGGATAAGCTTTACTTCGATGCGCATCGATTGGGTGAGTTTATGGATGACATCACGTTGACTGAGCCGGTAATTCGCAATGCGAATGTGCTAAGTTTTGATATAGGAGCAATCCGGTCGGCAGATGCAGGGGCAAATTACCATTCGGGGCCGAACGGTTTTTATGGAGAAGACGCCTGTCGCATTGCACGTTATGCGGGGATGAATGATAAGTTGACCTCGATCGGTTTTTATGAATTTAACCCGGCATTTGACCAGAATGGGCAAACGGCAATGTTGCTGGCACAAATGGTGTGGTATTTCATAGATGGGTACTACAACCGGAAAAAGGATTTTCCATTGGTGCCCAAATCTCAATACATCATTTATAGAACGAGTTTGAAGGACGGGTCGGGAGAAATGAATTTTGTGAAAAGTAAACGTTCCGATCGTTGGTGGATGCAGGTGCCTTACCCGGGAGGGGTCTCTAAAAATGAGCGATATCATTTAGTTCCGTGTCGTTACGAAGATTATCACACGGCCGTCAATGGAGAAATGCCCGACTTATGGTGGCGAACCTTTCAAAAGTTAAGTTGATCAGGGCTTGATTTTTTCATTTTTTTTCAGTATATTTGATTAGGAGTATTGTGTTTTCTGTCGTTTGGAGAACTTTTTACCGGGTATTTCTTGCTTTTTTTAAGAAGAGACAGAAAGCGCAGATCCCTTGACGCCCTTAATTTTAAAGATTTAAACGAATTACTTCAGATTTTATTCGATGAAAAAAGCATTTTTTTTAAGTATTTGCCTCATTCCTTTCGGGTTGATGGCTCAAAAACCCTTTGCGATAAGTGGAAAAGTAGGAAAATTAAACGATCCGGCGATGGCATACCTGAGTTACCGACAGGGGAATGAAAGTGTCACGGACTCGAGTGTGGTAAAGAACGGTAATTTTGCCTTCAAGGGGAAAGTGGTCGGTCCGGTAATGGCTTCCATCCGATTGAGACATGATCTTGTCCCTCTCGATCCCGATCCTAAAAAACGTCTGGCTCCAGATGTATTACAGGTATACCTCGAGGGGGGAACAGTGAAGCTGGCAGCAGTTGATTCCATTAAGTCGGCTAAAATTTCAGGCTCTAAAATCAATGAAGATTATTTGCGTTATAAGGCAGAGTTTAAAGAAATTGATGATAAAGTAGCTGTTTTAATGAAGGAATATAATGGTTACACACCTGAGCAAAAAAAAGATGGGAAAGTGATGGAGCCTTTTATGGCAAGGTATAACGATGCGGAGAAGGATCGCACGCCTAAAAATGAAAAGTTTGCAGAAGCAAATCCTCAATCTTACATTGGCTTAATTGCTTTTCGTTCGGCCATGGGTTACGATGTTGACCCTGCAAAGGCAGAGCCCCAGTTTTTACGCTTTTCAGAAAATGTACGCAATACCCCCGAAGGAAAGCGTATACTGGGAGTAATTGAAGGCGCAAAGAAAACACAAATTGGAATGAAGGCTGATTTTACTCAGAATGATCCCGATGGTAAGCCAGTAAGTCTTTCAGATTTTAAAGGGAAATATGTGCTGGTTGATTTTTGGGCTTCCTGGTGCGGCCCATGCCGTGCAGAGAATCCGAATATTGTTGCAGCGTTTCAGAAATTTAAAGATAAAAACTTCACGGTACTCGGTGTTTCCTTAGACAGACCTGGTCAGAAAGAGGCCTGGTTAAAAGCCGTGAAGGATGATGAACTTACCTGGACTCAGGTCTCGGATCTTAAGTTTTGGGATAATGAAGTCTCCAAAGCGTATGGCATTTCAGCCATTCCGTTTAATTTCCTCGTAGACCCGAATGGAACCATTGTAGCCAGAAATATTCGTGGAGAAGAGCTGGGTAAAAAACTGGAAGAGATCCTGGGAGGAACCAGTAAATAAGTATTTGGCCTCTTGTCGCCATAAAAAAACGGATCCGCATTTGCGGATCCGTTTTTTTATGGTATGAATAGACCCCCGACATTACATTAAATCAAAGCCAATGTCTTCCCGGAAATACTTCCCGTCAAAGTAGATGCGGGCAGCATCTGCCGTGGCAGATTGTAATGCTTCAAACTGACTTGGCTGAAGACTGGTGATGGCCAGTACGCGTCCCCCGTTGGTTTTTACCTGGGCATTTTCCAATAAAGTTCCTGCATGAAATGCTTGTGAATGTCTCAGATTTTCCAGTCCGGATATGGCTTTCCCCTTTTCATAGTCGCCGGGGTATCCTCCGGCCACAATCACTACCGTGGCAGCATGTTGTGGGCTTGTTTTTAACTCAAAATTAGCCAGGTCTTTTTCTGCACAGGCTACCAGCATGTCCACCAAATCACTTTCGATCCTCGGAATAACACTTTCCGTTTCAGGATCGCCCATACGGCAATTGTATTCGATCACATAAGGGTCTTCCCCCACTTTGATGAGTCCGAAGAAAATGAAGCCCGTATAATCAATGGATTCTTTTAAGAGCCCCTCCACTGTAGGGCGGATGATCCGATCTTCCACTTTCTGCATAAACGTTTCGTCGGCGAAGGGAACCGGGGAAACCGAGCCCATTCCTCCGGTATTGAGACCGGTATCCCCCTGGCCAATTTTTTTGTAATCTTTGGCCTCCGGCAAACGGACGTAGTTCCTTCCATCCGTCAGAATAAATACAGAAAGCTCAATGCCGTCAAGAAACTCTTCAATGACGACAGTCGAACCCGCATTCCCGAATTTTCCTCCCAGCATAAGTTTCAATTCTTCCTGGGCTTCTTGCGTGTTATTCAGGATCAGTACTCCCTTTCCGGCGGCAAGTCCGTCAGCTTTCAAAACCACCGGTAATGGATGTTGCTCCAGGTATTCCAGCCCTGCCTGTAAGGTTTCATCGGTGAAAGAACGTGAGCGGGCAGTGGGAATGCCCTGTCTTTCCATAAATTGCTTGGAAAAATCCTTGCTGCCTTCGAGAATCGCTCCTTCTTTTTTGGGTCCGATGACAGGAATCCCTGCGAGGGCCTCCTCCTCAAGGAAGAAATCATGAATACCATTTACCAATGGCTCTTCAGGCCCTACTACGACCAGGTCGATCTTGGCGCTTAGCACGAAAGACTTGATTGCTTCGAAGTCATTCACAGCTATTTGAACGTTTTTACCATAGGCTCCTGTGCCGGCATTGCCCGGAGCGATAAATAACTGAGAACACTTTGGAGACTGACTTAATTTCCAGGCAAAAGCACTTTCTCTTCCACCTGAACCTAATAATAAGATATTCATCCGGCAAAGATATCGCTTTAGCTGTGAAAGCGGTTAAATACTTTTATAAAATTGCAGACTAAAAAGCAGGGCCTGATGACTCAGGGCTTCTATTTCGACCCGATCGGTATGCCATAGCGCCAGTCCATCTCCAGGATGTAAAAGACGACCATCTACTTCGAACGCTCCAGATAAGGCATAACAAAAGAAGTGCGCTTGGGGGCCAGGCTCCTGGAAATTTTCACTTCTTCCGCTGAAGAGCGACACTTCCAGCCGAAATGCATCTTTTACCTGAGCGACGGGCAACCATTCGTTCCACCGGTCCAGAGGGGAGTAAACATTTAACTTTGCCGGACTGGAATTTACTTCAGGGTAAGCCAACACGATAAGCAAATAACGAATGTATTGATTCTCCTCGAAATTGGTAAAGGTGTAGGCCCCCGGAGCGCCCCCAGGGAAAAGCAGGCTTTCTCCGGGACCTACGATACGTGTTGTGCCTTCCGGCGAAAGACAGCTGAGTAAACCTGTTACAGGGATAATTAACAAATACCCCTTTTCTTTTAGTTCAAAAGTGGAAAAAGATTGAGCTGCCAATTGTTCGTCATTCCAGACAATCAGTTGCGCAAGCGGCTCCCTTGCAGGAACTCCGCGCAGGCCACCATGAAAGATTTCCGTTCGCTGAAAGTGAGATGATTGAAAAGTGGCGTGGTGATCAGCCAGGTAAATTTTTCCGGGAGCGGCGTTTTTCATCGTTGCAGGCTATGGATGGACAAATAGGGTTGAAGCGCTATCATTTCCGTAATGTAAGAAGCATTCGCCTCCTGTTTGTTCTTCGCGACTGAAGCAAGCAACAGGTAATTTCCCGGTTGCTCAAGAAAGTAAAGAGGCTCGCTATAAAAGGAAATCGCAATTTTATGCATTGATTGCTGATGAACGGCCGATTCAATGAGTTCAAAATAAAAGTTTTCAAAAACAAGACACTGTTTACCCAGATTGTTGGTGATGTCAGGAACGAGCCCTTTCAACTGAGTGAGGTACGGTGTTACTGCGGCGCTTACCAGAAAATGCAACCTGAAGGCATTTTCTTCTGCATGAATAAGTTCTGAGAACCGACGATATTGGCCTTTTTGATTGTACAATTGGAACTGCATGAGGAACTCCCGATAGGAATCTTCAAAGACCAATTGTTCCCAGGCTTTAGAGCTGGTTGCATCGATTATTTTTCGATAGCAAAGGGTAATGATGCCTTTGTTCATGACTTCGAGGATTTAAGCAGGAACACTTATTTGCATGTTCAATACAAAACCGTCCGTCTTCGAGCCGGTCACCGTGGCAATTTCTATCCCTGTCGAATCGTCACTAAAAACGTTGTCATTTTTGTTGTAGGTATATCCTGACAGCCCCTTGTTATAACCATTTACCTGTGCCACTGCTGAGTTTGACCCTTCAGGAAAGGCAATCTGTGTTACCTTGAGAGAGTTTCCGGCCGAATTGTATACATGCACATGAATGTGCGTGGCCCGGCCGGTATACCATCCAGGAAAGATGCTTTTAAAGGTCACCAGGCCATTCTGGTCAGTTACCTGACGTCCGCGTAAAAAATGCAATGACTGGTAATTAGCAGATTGCATGCCAGATCCCCCGTATTCAGAGTAATTTCCTTCTGCGTCGCAATGCCAGATGTCAACAATGGCTCCTGCCAGCGCCTGACAACTTTTGTTGGTATTTCCAATCACGATATTGGCGGTCATCGCATAGCCTGAACGTCCATCGGTAATATCGTTTCGCACATAGGATGCCGGCGATTTTGTGGGGAACGGTCCTTCGGTTTCTGTAGGAGCGACGATGCAGGAACCAGGTGAAGAACCTCCAGTGGGTGTCGTGGTTTCCGCCCCGCCGGTTATCTCTCCTTTTTTGCAGGCTTCTAATAAGACCGGAGTGGAAATGGCTCCCATTAACAAACTCCGTAAGAAATTTTTTCTTTCCATCTGGAAACTGGTTTAGTTGAATTGTTTCCCGAAGATGGCTATTCTCCTATATTCATGGCAAGGATGTGTCGGTCAATGCATTGTTTGTGTCGATAAAGGATTAAAAGGGTTAAAAAGTGTTAAATTTTTTTCCATTCCTGGATAAAGGAAGCATAGGTGTCGCTTACGGGTAGCAAGTGCCCATTTTGGAGTTTGATCTTTCTCTGAAGGATCGATTCGATTTGGCGAAGCGCTACGGCATAGCTTCGGTGGATTCTCCGAAACTGTGACTCCGGAAGTTTTTCCAATAATTTTTTTAAAGGGATCAGCGTCAGAATCATTTTCCCATTGCTGAGATGGATTTTGACATAGTCTTCCAGGCTCTCCAGGTAAAGAATAGTGTCGGTCTCAATCCGCACAAGCTTGTATTCCTCATGGACATACAAGACCGATTCTTCTCCCTTGATGGCTTTGTTTTGAAGGTAATGATGGTAATCTGTGGCTTTCAGGACCGCTTTTTTAAAACGAAGATAATCGATGGGCTTGAGCAGATAGTCGACCGCATTTAACTCAAACCCTTCATAGGCGTAGTTTTTATAAGCGGTCGTAAAGATGACAAGCGGCTTGGGATGTAAAGACCTGAAGAGATCCAATCCGGTGATGTCCGGCATATTGATGTCCAGAAATAAAAGATCCACCGGGTGTAAACGAAGGTATTCAGCAGCGGCAATGGCATCTTCAAAGGTATGAACCAGCCGGAGTGATTCATTCGCCTCAATATAGTTCCGCATCAAGGCAAGTGCCAGTGGTTCGTCGTCAATGGCAACACAAGTTAATTTTTCCATGAAGGTAAGTGGATGGTGAGATTTACTTTGAAGACTTCCCGGTCATTCTCAACGCTGAGGAGGTGTCTGTCGGGATAGATGTGTTGCAATCTTTTTCGGGTATTCTCCAGTCCTATCCCGGTTCTTTTTTCATTTTTTTTATCGTGATTTATCGGGTTTTCACAATAGAGAAGCAGGAGTTTGTTTTCTACACGTATACGGATAATGAGCTGATGCTCCTTGTGATTGCTGATTCCGTATTTAAAAACGTTCTCCACAAAAGCCATTAGAATAAGCGGAGCAATTCTGTGTAAAGCAAGGGTGCCCTCTATTTCGTAAAGAACTTTCGTCTTCTGGGTAAGTCGTAATTGCTGCAATGAAATGTAATCACTGATGCAGGCAATCTCCTGCTCCAGTAAAACCTCATTCTCTCCGGCTTCGTCTGTCAGATAGCGCATGAGATTGGATAATTTCATGATAGAGGCGGCCGTATTTGGATCTTGAATGACCGCGAGGGTATAGATGTTGTTGAGAATGTTGAACAGGAAATGGGGATTAACCTGTGCCTTTAAGAAAGAAAGTTCGGCCTGTGCTTTTTCGGTTTCCGCACGTAGGGCCCGGTTTTTTGCCTCTGTGAATCGACGGTGAATGTTCAGCGCAGAGCCGCTTAGAACAGACAGGGAAAACAGAAAGATACTGATGATGTCTATTCGAGGACGGGGAGGCTTAGGGCCAGGAAACGGCTTGACAGAAGAGGGGGAGGTAACATGGGCGTGGCCTCTGGGTGCTGCGATGAGGCGGTCATACGGTCTTAACCACGTAATCAGGATACACAAGCAGGCAAGGGAAAGAACATATCCCACGTATTTTTTACGCAGAAAAAGAAAAGGAAGAAGTAGGTTCAGGTGAATTAAGTAGATGGTCCCGAACACAAGGCAAAAGGAAAGGCACCGGATAAAAATGAGGAGTTCCAGGCCACTTTCTGCCGTTTCGCCTCTAAACAACCATAAGAGGAGGCTGATCAGAAAAAGGATAGCCATGAACAACAGAGGGCCGGAAAGGAAATGTTCTCGACGCATAGACGAAGTAAACTACAAAAAACAGGAGAAATTTCAAAGTGTCGATGAATCGACCGAGTGTATGGATAAAAAAAGAAACCGGTTAAATGTATTTATTCTCAGTACTTTGTTACGCGGAGGGAATCGGCACAAAATCAGATTTCGGTATTTAAAAGAATAAAATTAGATTTGCCGAAGGAAATGAAGCACTTTGTTACCATATCATTGGTCTTTTTTAGTCTGACCCATCTCGCGAAAACGCAACAGATGGAAGGGTTAAGGCTATTGACAGAAAGGTATTGCAACAGGCAACAGACGGCTATTCATCAGGTAGTCCAGGGAGACGATCAAAACCCCGATGATTTATTTCCTTTTTTCTTAACCCCCGACGAGATTACGATGACCGGTATTCGACCGGCCATGCATGCCCTTAGTTATCAGCCCGCCAGGGAAGAGGTAGCGAGTGTCGCCGTTCGGGAGCAGCCCCGCAATAATAGTCCTTAGTTCATTTTTCCTTCATCTGAAGCTGTTTCGGCAGCCATACGAAGCGCTTGCAACTGCCATCTTGACTTACAAAATGAGCTGGCTTGGTTGTTGTGAGGAATGAACAAAAGAATTTAAACGAATTACCTTTATACCCTATGTTAGGATTTTTAGCCAAGCTATTTGGAAGCAAATCGGAAAGAGATGTGAAATTGTTGCGCCCCATTGTGCAACAAATTAATGAAATATATGCCAGTTTGAGTGCCCTAAGTAACGATGAGTTACGTCAAAAAACAATTGATTTTAAGGCCACCATTGCCAAGGGATTGGCGGAAATCGATGAGAAGATAAAAGATACGAAATCGAAAGCAGAAGATGCCGGACTTTCGGTACAAGAAAAAACAACCCTTTACGATCAGGTAGATGCCTTATCTAAAGAACGGGACGTTGAGCTGGAGAGAATACTGAAAGAAATTTTGCCGGAAGCCTTTGCCGTGATTAAGGAAACTTCGCGCAGGCTTAGTGAGAACGAATTTCTTGAGGTGACGGCCACTGCGCACGATCGTGATTATGCGGCGCGTAAGAGCAATGTGAAAATCGAAGGAGACAAAGCTTTTTGGGCCAATAAATGGGAAGCCGCGGGAAATGAAGTAGCCTGGAACATGGTGCACTATGATGTGCAGTTGATCGGGGGAATGGTGTTGCATAGCGGGAAGATTGCGGAGATGGCTACGGGAGAAGGAAAAACCCTGGTGAGTACTTTGCCTGCCTATCTCAATGCATTGGCCGGACAAGGGGTACACGTGGTGACGGTGAATGATTACCTGGCAAGAAGGGACTCGGAATGGAACGGTCCTTTATTTGAGTTTCATGGGCTTAAGGTGGATTGCATTGATAAACACCAACCAAACTCTCAGGCAAGGAGAAATGCCTACCTGGCCGACATCACCTATGGGACGAATAATGAATTTGGATTTGATTATCTCCGCGACAATATGTCGCAGACAGCCGATCAGCTGGTGCAGCGCAAACTGCATTTTGCGATGGTGGATGAGGTAGACTCCGTTTTGATCGATGATGCCCGGACCCCCCTCATTATTTCGGGGCCTGTGCCTTTCGGGGACCAGCACGAGTTTCATGAACTGAAACCACGCATCGAACGACTGGTGAATGCACAGAAGGCGTATGTGACGCAAGCGTTGAACGATGCTAAAAAGCTGATTAATAGCGGCAGTACCGGTACCGAAGAAGGAGAGGGAGGCTTGGCCCTGCTGAGAGCACACCGCGGCTTGCCTAAAAATAAAGCACTGATCAAGTTCCTCAGTGAGGGAAATGTAAAGCAGGTATTGTTAAAGACTGAAAACCACTACATGGCAGACCAGTCTAAAAATATGCCCAAAGTGGATGCCGAACTTTTCTTTTATATCGATGAAAAACACAATCAGGTAGAGTTAACTGAAAAAGGAATTGAGCTCATTACCCAGCAAGGGGAAGACCCTTCTTTCTTCGTACTGCCGGATGTGGGTACAGAAATCGCAGAAATTGAGAAGTCGGATCGCAGCAATGAAGAAAAAATTGCTGAAAAGGACAGCCTTATGCGCGACTATTCCGTGAAAGCAGAACGTATTCACTCGATTAATCAGTTGCTGAAAGCCTATTCCCTGTTTGAGAAAGATGTGGAATACATCATTGATGAAGGCAAAATTAAAATTGTGGATGAGCAAACGGGCAGGATCATGGAAGGCAGACGTTATTCGGATGGTCTTCACCAGGCGATCGAGGCAAAAGAGAATGTAAAAGTGGAAGATGCCACTCAAACGTATGCCACCGTTACTTTACAGAACTATTTCAGAATGTACCATAAGCTGTGCGGGATGACCGGTACGGCAACCACTGAGGCTGGGGAGTTCTGGTCCATTTATAAATTGGATGTTGTAGAAATTCCTACCAACCGTGGCCTGGCGAGGAAAGACGAGCAGGATTTCGTTTACCGCACCGTAAGAGAGAAATACAATGCGGTTGCCGAAGAAATTGTACGCCTTACGCAGGAAGGAAGACCGGTATTGGTAGGTACTACCTCGGTAGAAATTTCTGAATTGTTAAGTCGTATGTTAAAACTTCGGGGCATTAAGCATAATGTATTAAATGCGAAAATGCACCAGAAAGAAGCAGACATCGTGGCAGAAGCCGGGATGCCTGGAACAGTGACCATTGCCACCAACATGGCGGGTCGTGGAACTGACATCAAGCTTGGCCCGGGCGTAAAAGAGGCCGGAGGTCTGGCGATCATCGGTACTGAAAGACACGAATCAAGACGTGTAGACCGTCAGCTGAGAGGTCGTTCAGGTAGGCAGGGAGACCCGGGAACATCGCAGTTCTTTGTTTCGCTCGAGGATAACCTGATGCGTCTTTTCGGTTCGGAACGTATTTCTAACATCATGGTGAAAATGGGAATTGAGGAGGGAGAAGTGATTCAGCACTCCATGATTACGAACTCCATTGAGCGTGCACAGAAAAAAGTGGAGGAGAATAACTTCGGTATTCGTAAGCGCCTTTTGGAATATGACGATGTGATGAACTCACAGCGAAGCGTGATCTACGCCAAACGGAGAAATGCCCTTTTTGGAGAACGTTTGGATGTAGACATGAACAACATGGTGTTTGATGTGGCGGAAGATATCGTAACTGAATACAAGGACATGGCCAACTATGAGGGCTTCAAACTTGAAGTGATCAAAGTATTTAGTGCCGACACCAGCATTGATGAAAATGAATTCGCCAGCAAAAATATTCATCATTTAACAGACCGTTTATTCCTCGAAGTCAATGAGGTGTATGCCCGTAAATCCGCCGCAATTATGGATCAGGCGGTAAAAGGACTTACCCCAATTTTCCAGGAAAGAGGCGATCAGATCGATATTGTCGGGATTCCGTTCAGTGATGGTCTTCGTTTTATTAATGTACCGGTAGAGTTGAAAAAAGCCATTGCAAATCATGGCCGGGAAGTGACTAAAGCATTTGAAAAAACAATTATTCTGGCGCTGATTGACGACAGCTGGAAGGAGCATTTACGGGAAATGGATGAGTTGAAGCAATCTGTACAGAATGCAGTCTATGAACAGAAGGATCCATTGATTATTTATAAAATTGAGGCGTTTAACCTGTTTAAAGGCATGTTGAATACGGTGAATAAGGAGGTGGTAAGTTTCTTGTTTAAAGGGAGCATTCCTGTACAGCAGGAAGCCGCGCCTATCCGAGAACCACAGCCTCCGCGCGAGCAGGTGAAGGTGAAAGCTTCCAAGCCGGATTTTTATCAGTCGAGCACAGCCAGTGTGCCTATGGAAGATACAAGGGAAGTCGTTCCTCAGCAGCCTATCCGTAAGGAAGTAACAGTAGGAAGAAATGAGCCCTGTCCATGTGGAAGTGGAAAGAAGTTCAAGAATTGTCACGGAGCGAATGCTTAAAATAACATTCAAGGGAGCCACACGGCTCCCTTTTTTATGATAGGATACTCCGGAAATTTCATCCCGGTGAGTGATTAACGATTTTTGTATGGTCGGTTGAAGAAAGTTACGTAAATTGCACCTGATGAGAATTCGGACTTTTTTTTTATGCTTCTATGTGTGTGGTGTTCTACAGGTAGCCGCGCAGCAAAGCCCTGGTAAGGTAACTGTTCTCAAAGACCCGCTGATTGATAGCCTGATTGCCAGAAGATTGGCGCTCCATACGCAAAAGGCCACAGCGACTCAGCCCAGCGGTCCTGTTTCGGGAACGCTCATGGGTTATCGGGTGCAGATTTTCTATGGACTTGATCGAAGGGAAACATTCAGTGTTCAGCAAAAATTTAAGGGACTTTACCCGCGGGTCAATACTTACATTACCTATCGGGAGCCGAATTATTATCTGAGGGCAGGCGACTTTCGTACGCGATCGGAAGCACAGCAATTTTTAGAGGAACTTCGATCTCAATTTCCCACCCTTTTTATTTTCAGAGAGAAAATCAATGCCCCCGTCCTGGAAGAGAATCCTTAATCCATTCTCCGTCTTATTTTTAAGCTATGAAACAAAGAATACAAGCCCTTGCAGCCACCTTATTTGAAGAAATTGTAGGTTATCGTCAACATTTGCACGCTCATCCTGAGCTTTCCTTTAAGGAGTACGCCACTTCCGCTTTTGTGAAGGAAAAGTTGAGTGCCTGGGGCATTCCTTTCGAATCCATGGCTGATACGGGCGTGGTAGGAATCATCCGGGGAGAGCGTTCTTCGAATGAGGTGGTGGCTTTAAGAGCAGATATGGATGCTTTACCCATTCAGGAGCAAAATGATAAACCCTATCGGTCTAAACATGAGGGGGTAATGCATGCCTGCGGTCATGATGTCCACACGGCTTCTTTGCTGGGAACGGCCTATATCCTCCAACAGCTAAAAGCTGATTTCGGAGGAACCATTAAACTTGTTTTTCAACCTGCAGAAGAACTCTTGCCCGGAGGAGCGACTCTGATGATAAAAGAAGGGGTACTTGAAAATCCGACCCCCCATGCAATGATAGGGCAACATGTATTGCCACTTCTACCGGTCGGGAAAGTAGGTTTTCGCTCGGGGATTTATATGGCCTCTACCGATGAGCTGTATGTCACCATTCGTGGAAAAGGAGGACATGGAGCACAGCCCCATCAGAATGTGGATCCTGTAGTCATGTCCGCGCATATCATTGTTGCCCTTCAACAAATTGTAAGCCGAAATGCTGATCCACGTCTTCCCTCGGTGTTGTCTTTTGGCAAAGTAACGGCAGCAGGAGCTACGAATATTATTCCAAATGAAGTAAAACTGGAAGGGACTTTCCGGACATTGAATGAGGAATGGCGTAATAAAGCACATGTGCTGATGAAAAAGATGGCGGAGGGTATGGCCGAAAGCATGGGAGGAGAATGTGAGTTCACCATTATGAGAGGTTATCCTTTTCTTATTAACGAGGAGAAACTGACTGAAGCCGCCCGTGCGTATGCAGAGGAATACCTGGGAGCCGATCAGGTGGTGGACCTCGATATATGGATGGCCGCTGAAGACTTCGCTTATTATTCGCAGGTAACCGATTCCTGCTTCTATCGGATTGGGACAGGAAATGAGGCGAAAGATACTTACCATTCCGTCCATACTCCCCGGTTTGATATTGATGAAGATGCCTTGAGGACTTCCACGGGCTTAATGGCTTACATCGCCTTAAAACGTCTCGGGAATTAAGGGAGGAACCGGCTGGTGGGCATTATATTTGCAGGAAAGAAGCCATGAAGAAATTAGTATTGTTTTTTACCCTGTTCTGGGCAGCTTCCGGGTTACATGCTCAGGAAATTCCTCGGTTTAATCCGGATACCATTCGAACTATCCAGTTGGATTCGGTGGTGGTCATTAAAGGCAAACGCTTCGGAGTAGAGACGTTTATTGATGCAATCATTAATGACACAAGCTTTTATCAGGCTTTTCGTCATATGAAAAAGTACACTTTTATTGCGGAGAACCGAATTTACACTTACGATAAGAAAAACAAAGTGAATGGCCGTCTTTACCGCAAGATCAAACACAATAACGATGGCCCTTATCGCATGGAATACCTGATAAAGGAAGAAGAAGGGAATATCTATAAAAAGAACGGAAAGTTCCAGCTATATACGGTAGAAATGTTCGATTACATTTTTATGAATGCCAATCATACAGATTTTGTGCCTCAGGCACCTTCGGCTAAAGAGGGAAAGGGAGGGGGCAATGAAGGCTATAAAGAGAAGTTAAAGACATTGATCTTTAATCCGGGGAGGCCCATCAAAGGGGTTCCGTTCATTGGAAGTAAAACGCAGATTTTTAGTGCCAATATGCGGCAATATTATGACTATAGTTTCTATAGCGCTACTTACCTCGATTCCATTCCGGTATACCGTTTTAAGGTTGCTGTAAAGCCCGATCTGAGTACATGGACCAAGGACGGACTGATGATCAAGGAGCTTATTACCATCTTTGATAAGCGCAATTTTGAGATTCTGGGGCGTTACGTGGATATGAAATACAGCAATATGCTGTTCGATTTCGACGTGCAGATGAACATTGAGATGAATTACTTTCAGGAGGAAAAACTGCCCGTAAAGATCAGCTATCAGGGAAACTGGGATTATCCGCTTAAAAAGGAAGAACGGGCCAGTTTTCTCATTGTCCATAAGGACTACCGGCTTGGAAGGGCAAAATAGTTCGGATATTCTGTTATCTTTGTATAGGGAGTCTATGGAGGGTTGCCGATTGCCGTATCCGATCGGTTTCCCGGACCTGGTCTCCTGAGAAAGTTCATGATGAGTTCCTGTCTCTCTGAAGGATGATTTGCCTTTTTATCAGGCTTCTGCTTAAAAGAAAGAAGGAAATACTTTTAGCAAAATACAAGGTCAATTAAAATTAGAACAATGAAAAACCTGTTAAAAATAAGTGCGATTTTAGGAATTGCGTTTATCTTCGTGGCCATGCGCCCTACTACTAAAACAGTTATTTTCTTCGGTGATTCCATCACGCAACTGGGGGTCAATAAAAATGGATACATTGATCAGTTGAAGTCCATGGTGGATCCTGCCCGTGTGACCTTAATTGGTGCAGGAATAGGGGGGAATAAGGTGTATGACCTGTATCTGAGACTTGAAGATGATGTGTTGAAGAAAAAGCCAGATCTGGTGTTCATCTATGTGGGTATCAATGATGTATGGCATAAACTCGGGGCCCGTACAGGAACGGATTACGATAAGTACCTGAAGTTCTATCAGGCGCTGATTACTAAGATTCAGGCCAACGGTTCAAAAGTGGTGTTGTGTACACCTACCGTTATCGGAGAGAAGAAGGGCAACTCCAATGAGAGTGATGGCGATTTGGAAAAATATGCTGCCGGGGTAAGAGAGCTGGCTGAGAAGAACCAGCTTCCCTTATGTGATTTGCGGGCCGCTTTTACGAATTATATCGAAAAAAACAACCCAGAGAATGCAGACAAAGGTATTTTGACCACCGATCGTGTTCATTTGAACAATGAAGGTAACCATCTGGTAGCAAAAACCATGTTGCCATTTATTCAGTAGTTTAATCCGAAAAGAGAGAGAGAGCATTCGGGGATGATTAATCGCGAAACCATCGATAAGATAATGGATACGGCCCGGATAGAGGAGGTGGTAGGAGATTTTGTGCATTTAAAGAAAAGAGGGGCTAGTCTGATCGGTAATTGCCCTTTTCATGGGGAGAAGACCCCTTCCTTTCATGTTTCGGTAAGTAAAGGAATTTACAAATGTTTTGGCTGTGGAAAAGGTGGGGATGCCGTCCGCTTTGTCATGGAACATGAAAAGTACGGTTATCCTGAAGCGTTGCGTTACCTGGCGGCGAAGTATAATATCGAAATCGAGGAAACCGTTGATTCCGCAGAAGAGACCGCCGCTCAGCAATCAAAAGAAAGTCTGTACGTGGTTTCCCAGTTTGCGGCTGGTTTTTTTGAAGAACAGCTATGGAACTCGGAGGAAGGACGGAACATCGGATTGAGTTATTTTAAAGAACGAGGTTTCCGCGAAGACATTATTAAGAAGTTCAACCTTGGCTATTCACCCGATTCATGGGACGCTTTTACCGAAGCAGCCATCCAACAAAAACACAGCCTGGAATACCTGGAAAAGACAGGCCTTTCCATTAAAAATGATAAGGGGAAATGGTATGACCGCTTTCGTGGAAGGGTCATGTTCCCCATCCATAATTTTACCGGTCGTGTCATTGGTTTTGGAGGAAGAACGCTAAAAACGGAAAAGAGTGTTCCGAAATATGTCAATTCCCCAGAAAGCGAGATTTATCATAAATCCAATGTGCTTTATGGGCTTTATCATGCCAAAAAGGCCATTCGTGAAGCAGACAATTGTTATCTCGTAGAGGGGTATGCAGATGTTCTTTCTGTTCATCAGGCCTATATCGAGAACGTAGTCGCATCCTCAGGAACCTCCCTGACCATCGAACAAATCCGGCTGATTGGCCGCTTTACCAAGAACATCACTATTTTATATGACGGAGATGCGGCCGGAGTGAAAGCTTCTCTTCGGGGGCTGGAAATGATCCTTGAAGAAGGGCTGAATGTGAAAGTCGTGTCTTTCCCCGATGGTGACGACCCCGACTCGTATATGCACAAAGTAGGAGCGGGTACCTTTCGGGAGTATATTGAAAATAACCGTCTTGATTTTATCCTTTACAAGGCCAATATGCTGTTGGCCGAGGCGGGAAAGGACCCAATTAAACGGGCGGAACTGATCCGTGATATTGTAGAGAGTATTGCAAAAATTCCCGACCCGATTAAGGCGGCAGTGTTTACTAAAGAGTGTAGCCACCTGTTAGGGGTGGAAGAGCGTATTCTCTTATCGGAGTTGAATACGATCCGAACAGCACGTCTTAAAAAAGCAGCCCAGCAGTCTGGGAAGATGAATCCTCAGCCTGGTCCGGATAGCCCACCTGATAATTTATGGGACGATCCTTCTCCACTGCTAACAAAGGAGGAATTAAATAACGAAGAACGACAGGAACAGGAAATCGTTCGTTTATTGCTGACTTATGGTCATGAGCTGGTTACCTGGGATGAAACGGATAATTTGTACATAGGTTCTTTCATTATTCAAAATCTTTCAGATGTCACTTTCGAAAATGACCTTTGCCGTCAGGTAATTGAACATTACCGGAGGGAGATGGAACTGGGGCAATTGCCGACAGCGAATCATTTTATAAAAAATGAAAATCACGCGATTGCCGATCTGGCGATTACTTTGTCTACTTCCCCCTACACGTTGAGCGATAATTGGTATAACCGTCATCAAATTTATGTGAGGGACGAAACGGTGAATTTAAAGGCCACCATCCTCGGCGGCTTGTATCATTTAAAAAAGCGGAAAGTGGATGCCATGCTTGGGAAGTTACTGAAAGAGATCCAGGAGGAGAACGATGCGGTAAATCAAGAAATCCTGATGCAACGGTATGCGCATATTAAAAATGTAGAAAAGGAAATTTCCCGTTTTCTCGGATCGGTAATTGTTAAATAAAGCAGATGGCGGTTCATAATGATCGTGGAAAGGAGGGGGAGCGACTGGCCCGGCTTTTCCTGATTAAAAAGGGCTTTAAAATCCTGGAAAAAAACTGGCGCCATGCGAGGGCGGAAATCGATCTGATTGCTGCGGATGAAGAGGAATTGATTTTTATCGAGGTAAAAACCAGGACTTCTGTTAACTTTGGACTGCCGGAGGATTGTGTTGACCGCTTCAAGCAACAACGATTAGCGGAAGCCGCAGAAGCTTACGTACAAATCACCGGATTTAAAGGTGACTTACGATTTGATATCATAAGTATATTGTTAAACCCGCGTCAATCGCCACTGATTAATCATATTGAAAATGCATTTTGGCCTGAATAAACCCCTCACTGTTTTGTTAAGTCTGGCTGCTCTTTTACTGGGAGCCTGTCAGCAGGATTCCAAGGAATACCTCACTTTTGAGCGCCCCCTACAGGGCGAAACGTTTACATTAGGACAAGAAATAGAAGTCGGACTCGATTTTCCCACTTCAATCAAGGTAAATGAGGTATCTTACCTGGTAGACGGACTCCCGTTTGCAACGACTAAAGATACTTCAAAAGTCAGACTTTCTACCGAATCATTAGGGTTGGGTTACCGGATGATTACGGCGGTTGTGGATTACGATTCGAAAAAGGATACCCTCCAAACCACTATCGTATTGAAATCGAAAGTCACCCCGAAGGCATTGAGCTATCGGGTAGTGAAAACCTATCCTCATGACACCAGTGCCTACACGCAGGGCTTGTCTTATGTGCATGGGCGATTGCTGGAAAGCACGGGAGGGAAGGGTAGCTCGGTATTGAAATGGGTAGAGCTGAAAGACGGGAAAACCATTCGTCAGGTGTCACTGGGGGACCAGTTTTTCGGAGAAGGGAGTGTTTTGGTAGATGGAAAGATCATTGTGCTGACCTGGCAGGATCAGGTAGGCTTTGTATATGACGCACAGACTCTGGAGAAAAAAGGAACGTTTAATTACCAGCGAAGCCGGGAGGGTTGGGGACTTACCTATGATGGGAAGCATTTACTTCGGTCGGATGGCAGTAACCGCATTTGGCGAATGAATAAGGATACCTATCAGGAGGAAAGTTATATAGAGGTGTATGATCATCGTGGTGAGGTGAGAAACCTTAATGAACTTGAATACATCCAGGGAAAAATCTATGCGAATGTATACCTTACCAATAAAATTGTCATTATTGATCCAAAAACAGGGATAGTAGAGGCGGAGATCGATTTATCGGCCTTGGTGCCACGCAATTATTTTAAAACGGATGACGAGGTGCAGAATAACGTGTTAAACGGAATAGCCTGGGACGAGGCCGGTCGCCGCTTGTTTGTGACGGGTAAAAAATGGCCATCGCTTTTCGAGATCAGTATTCAGTGAAATCAACTCATTTTTGCGAAAAAGGAGTTTAGTTCCCTTCGCTCAAGTGTCCGTTAAAGGTAATGGACTGCTTATTAATGCTGTTGATCACTAATGTCCCATAGCCGTTTTGTGAAACGGTAAGTGTCATGCTAGGCCGGTCGGGTGCGTCTTTGGCAATCATCTGAATTTTCCAGGCTCCTTTTTTCGTTTTTTCTTGTAGATAAGAAAAATCCGTTGAGGTGAACTTATATCCGCTTTCCGTTTGATTGATAGGCGCACTGTAAGCCCTTCCAAAAAAAGGAAGGTAAGATTGGAGTGTGTCAGGAGAAATTTTCAACGTGTACTGATCATTAGTGAGATTCACCAGGGCGTTGATCCCATTTACGGCCATTCCTCCCAATACCCGTTGAAGATCCGCATACTCCATCGGGATGGCAGAAGTTGCAACAAATTGATAACGTTTATTCTCCAAGATTTTTTTTACGGTCTGTTTATCCATTTGCGCTGTTACAGTCAGCGTGAGCATAAAAAGCAAGCCGGATAGATAAATAAATTTTTTCATGTTAATTCAATTAAAATGAAACAATAGGACTGAAATTAACTGCCCCTTATGATAAGATGCAAAAAATGGCTAGATTCCATAAGGCTTACCTCCAATTTTTGTATTGATTAATTAATCCATTCGTAGATGAATCGTGGCTATCTACCAAAGCATTGTCTTTTAACTCGGGATAGATTTTTTGAGCTAATTGTTTTCCAAGTTCTACACCCCACTGATCAAAGCTAAAAATATTCCAAATAATGCCTTGTACAAAGATTTTGTGTTCATACAGGGCGATGAGGCTCCCCAGGCTACGCGGGGTGATGCGTTTAAGTAATAGGGAATTGGTTGGGCGGTTGCCTTCAAACACTTTAAAAGGGGCGATTTTCTCAATTTCGGCTGCTGATTTTCCTGCATTTTTTAATTCATTCAGGACCTCTTCTTCGGATTTTCCATTCATTAATGCCTCCGTTTGCGCGAAGAAATTAGAAAGAAGAATGGGATGGTGTTCACCGATTGGGTTGAGACTTTGAGCAGGGGCAATGAAATCGCAGGGAATCAGTCTTGTTCCCTGGTGAATGAGCTGGTAAAAGGCATGTTGACCATTGGTGCCAGGTTCACCCCAGATCACCGGACCGGTTTCGTAATCGACTTGTTGTCCATTTCGATCCACATATTTGCCGTTACTCTCCATATCTCCCTGTTGGAAGTAGGCAGCAAAACGATGTAGGTACTGGTCGTATGGAAGGATGGCATGTGTCTCCGCATTGAAAAAATTGATGTACCATATTCCCAGCAAAGCAGAGATGACGGGAATGTTTTCTTCAAAAGGGCTTTCCTGAAAGTGTTGATCCATGGCATGAGCTCCCTCTAATAGGGATTTAAACTGATCGAAGCCTATGCTTAAACAGATGGAAAGACCGATGGCACTCCATAAAGAATAGCGTCCACCTACCCAGTCCCAGAATTCGAACATATTGGCTGTGTCTATACCAAAAGTTGCAACCGCTTCTGCGTTTGTGGAAAGTGCAGCAAAATGTAAAGCAATTTCTGTTTCTTCTCCACCCTTTTCAAGAAACCATTGTCGGGCGCTATGGGCGTTGGTCATCGTCTCCTGGGTAGTGAACGTTTTAGAAGCGATTAAGAACAACGTCGTCTCCGAATTCAGGTTTTTCAGGGTCTCTGCCAGATGAGTGCCGTCCACATTCGATACAAAATGTAAATTCAGGTGGTTCTTGTAATGCCGAAGTGCTTCGGTAACCATGACCGGGCCAAGATCAGAGCCTCCGATGCCGATGTTCACAATGTCGGTGATGGCCTGCCCGCTTCGCCCTTTCCATTTTCCCTCTATAATGGCTTCACTGAATTTCTGCATTTTGTCAAGTACCTTTTCTACATCAGCCATGACGTTTTTCCCTTCTACAAGAATGGCCTTTCCACTGGTGTTTCTTAAAGCAATGTGCAATACAGGCCGGTTTTCCGTCTGATTGATCTTTTCTCCTTTGAACATCGCCTGAATAGCCTGGTCCAAACCGCATTCTCTGGCTAATTGGATAAGCAGTGCCACCGTGGTTTCGTCTATCCGATTCTTTGAATAATCAAATAATAAATCCTCAAAATAAATGGAGAATTTCTTAAAACGCTCTTTGTCTTTATCAAATAGAGATTTTAACTCTTCTGCTTGAATAGAAAGATAATGATCAGTTAAATATTGGTAAGCTTTTGTCGTGGTAAAATCAATGTTCGGTAGCATATAGTGAAAATTAATGAGTATAAAAATACAACATTTGAAACGCAAATGCAGGATAGCAGGAAACTTTGTTAGGGGCAATCGGGTATGGGAAGCGTCATGTGGGCTTTATGAATGCAACAGATTTGTCATGGCTGTTTGTTCGTGCGGTGAATGGAAGGTGAAAAATGGACTTCGTTAGGTGGAACCTGTCGGCGTATTCTGGACGATTGGTGTGGTGTTTTGCAGCAGGTATTTTTTTGGAATCGACATGGAAAGTGAGGTTCCCTTTAAAGAGTGCAGGGGGATTGCTATATTTGTTTTATTATGACAAAAGAACAATTGCAGGATTTAAGAGACAGATTAGCGTCTCTGAGGAGGCATCTTTGACTTGGATGAGCTTATTTATCAGGTAGAAGAAGAAGAGAAACGTACGTTGGATCCCGATTTTTGGGAAGATCCTAAAAAAGCCGAGCAGATTTTAGCTGGAATTAGTACGAAGAAGAAATGGGTAACCGGTTTTAATGAGGCCAATCGTGCCTTAGAAGATACGGCTGTTCTTTATGAATTTCTTCAGGGGGGGGATGCGACTGAAGAAGAGATCGAAGAGCAATATCAGCTGGGCGTGAAGGCGATCGAAGAGCTGGAATTGAAAAACATGCTCAACAATAAGGAGGACCAGCTGGATGCGGTCATGCAAATCACCGCAGGTGCAGGGGGAACAGAGAGTTGTGATTGGGCCAGTATGCTGATGAGAATGTACCTGATGTGGGGAGAAAAAAATGGGTATAAAGTAACCGAGCAGGATTCGCAGGAAGGAGATGTTGCCGGGATTAAAACCGTGACTCTGCAATTTTCAGGAGAGTTTGCGTATGGGTATCTGAAAGGGGAAAATGGGGTGCACCGCCTGGTGAGGATTTCTCCCTTCGATTCAAATGCCCGCAGGCATACTTCTTTTGTGTCTGTATATGTATATCCTTTAGTGGATGACAGCATTGAAATTGATGTAAAAGATGCCGACATTGAGTTCGAAACTTTTCGATCAGGAGGAGCAGGTGGACAGAATGTGAATAAGGTAGAAACGGCTGTCAGGCTGTATCACAAGCCTTCCGGCATCATTATTAAAAATCAGGAATCGCGTTCTCAACTACAGAATAAGGAAAATGCGATCCGTTTGTTGAAATCCCAGTTGTACGAAATGGAAATGCGGAAACGAATGGAAGCCGTAGCCGCTATTGAAGGAAATAAAAAGAAAATAGAGTGGGGTTCGCAGATCCGCAGTTATGTCCTCGATGACCGACGCGTAAAGGATCACCGGACCAATCATCAGACTTCAAATACTCAGGCGGTTCTTGACGGAGATATCAATGATTTTTTGAAAGCGTATTTAATGGAGTTTTAGTACTAAAAGTGAATGCCTTTTGGTAAAATGATTAAAATGAAACAATTTTTGGGATATCTTTTTATAATGGCTTTTCCATTGATGTTGAAAGCACAAGAAGAAATTGGACTGTATCAGGGGGCGATACCGGGGGCAAAAATACCACCGCCGTCTTACCAGGAAACTTCCGTGACAGGGGAGGATGGGGTGCTTCGTATCAGTAAAGTCAGCAAGCCTTCTTTAACTGTCTTCCAGCCAGCCAAACCGAATGGGACGGCCATGATCATTTGTCCGGGAGGCGCTTATGGTATTCTTGCTTTTGATAAAGAAGGGACGAAGGTTGCCCGGGCTTTGAGCGAGATTGGAATTACCGCTTTTGTACTTAAATACCGCCTACCCAGCGATCTTATTATGGTGGATAAGTCGAAGGGACCTTTACAGGATGCCATGCAGGCGATGTTCCTTGTCCGAAAGAATGCGGCGCTTTGGAAAGTAGACCCTAACAAGATTGGAGTAATGGGTTTTTCTGCCGGAGGCCATCTGGCAGCTAGTTTAAGTGTTCATTTTGATGATCTCCAGATACAAAATAAGGAAAATATCCGTTTGCGTCCCGATTTCAGTGTGCTGATTTATCCGGTTATCAGTTTCGGTACTTTGGGTCATGCCGGCTCGGTGAAGAATTTATTAGGGGATCAGCCTTCTGCGGCTCAGCGGGCATATTTTTCAACCCAAAATCATATCCGTCAACAGACCCCTCCGGCATTTTTAGTGCATGCCAACGATGATGCGACTGTGCCGGCGCGAAACAGCACACTTTACAATGAAAATCTAAGTAAAGTAAAAGTGGCCTCAGAAATGCATATCTATGCGAATGGAGGACATGGCTTTGGTTTACAAAACGACAAGACCAAAGATCAATGGTTCGATCGCCTGAAAAACTGGCTATCTACCAATGGTTGGTTGTGAAATTATTGTTTAACAGCTAATTGACCACAAGCAGCATCAATGTCTTTTCCACGGCTGCGACGGATATTTGTATTGATTCCCTGCTGGCGCAGGTAAGCCGCAAAAGCATCAATTTTATCTCCCTCTGCATTTGTGAAATCGGCAAATTGAATGGGATTGTACTCAATGAGGTTTACTTTGCAGGGAATGTGTTTGCAGAAACGGGCCAATTCCTTCGCGTCTTCTATCTCATCATTAAAATGATGAAAAACGATGTATTCGTAGGTAACCGGATTTTTAGTTTTTTGAAAGTAGTATTTTAATGCTTCTGCCAGTGCCTTCAGTGAATTGTGTTCACTGATGGGCATAATCTCATGACGCTTTACATCATTCGCAGCATGAAGGGATAGCGCCAGATTGAATTTGGCTCCATCGTCTCCCAGCTTTTTAATCATCTTGGAAATCCCGGCTGTAGACACGGTAATTCGTTTATAGGACATGTTCAGTCCGTCCGGAGCTGTGATCCGTTCAATGGACTTCATTACATTGGCGTAGTTTAGCAGGGGTTCGCCCATTCCCATGTAAACGATGTTGCTCAGAGGGATCTGGTAATTTTGTCGGGCCTGCTGATCAATCAATACTACCTGATCATAGATTTCGTCCGCATTCAGGTTTCTCTTTCGATCCATGTATCCTGTAGCACAAAACTTACAGGTTAAACTACAGCCCACCTGCGAGCTGACGCATGCCGTCATACGGTCTTCTGTAGGAATAAGTACTCCTTCGACAATGTGATGGTCATGCAGCCGAAATGCATTTTTGATCGTATGGTCATTGCTGAACTGCGCCGTATGAACCACTACCGCATTGATCACATACTGCTCACTTAGCTTCTGGCGCAACGTTTTTGACAGGTTACTCATCTCCTCAAAATCCCGAGCAGACTTTTCCCATAGCCACTGGTAAACCTGTTTGGCACGGTAGGCAGGTTCATTCATCGCAGTAAAATGAACCTTTAATTCTTCGAGATCGAGTGAGCGAATATCTGTTTTCCCTGCTTTTGACATGTGCTGCAAAATTAGGAAAAAAAAATGAGCTTTATTTCTTAGTCATCCATGACGACATTAATCCACTTTCGTAACTTCCTGATTTGTTTCTCCCGAATCTGACAGATCGTCCCCTTTTAGATAAGAAGGAAGATTGAGGCCTGCCATGTTAAACAGGTCGTTTAGGGGAGGAACGGTTTTCATCATTCCTGAAACAAAGTTAGCGGTGGATGACTGTTCGTTGGCATTCTGCCCTGAATCCCACACGGTAATTTTGTCAATTTTAATGTTTTTAACGGCTTCTACCTGTGTTTTTACTAATTCTGGTAGTTTTTCAATCAGAAGTAATTGGAAAGCCTTGGTAGGGTCTCCGCCTGCTGCAGATACCACTTCCTTATATCCTTCTGCCTGTTTGGTAAGAATTTCAAATAATCCTTTCGCTTCTGCCTCCATTTTGGCGTAAATGGCATCTGCTTCTCCTCGGGCATTTTCGCGGATGGTCTCGGCATCTGCCTGTGCCTGAATGATGGCTTTTTGTTTAGCGATTTCAGCCGGGATCACAATATTGGCAATTTGGGTGGAGCGTTCTCTTTCAGAACGGGCAAGCTCTGCTTTTTGTTCTGCAAGATAGGCCTCTTCGAGGGCTTTTGCTTGCTGAACTTTCTCTGCCGAGACAGCGATTTTTAATGATTCAGCTTCCTTCTCACGGCGCAGGGCATCCGAATTGGCAATGTCTATCTTGGCCTCATTTTCTCCCTTTACAGCAATGGCGTTTGCTTCAGAAATTTTAATACGTGTATCTCTTTCAGCTTCCGCTTTTCCGATGGCCTCATCTTTTGAAGCTGCGGCAATACTGATTTCACGATCTTTCTGGGTAATGGCAATCTTTACATCACGTTCTCTTTGTGTTTCTGCAATCTGCACATCCTTCTCGCGATCAGCAATTGCTTTTCCTGTTTCTCCGATCTTCGTTTGTTCGGCCACACTGATGATGGCTTCATTGATCGCTTTTGCTGCAGCTTCCTTTCCCAGTGCTTCAATGTAACCTGATTCATCTTTAATGTCAGTAACGTTTACGTTGATTAATTTTAAACCAATCTTCTTAAGTTCGGTATCCACGTTTTTCGAAATATTATCTAAAAACTTATCACGATCCGAATTGATCTCTTCAATGGTCATGGTTGCAATGACCAAACGTAGCTGACCAAACAAAATGTCTTTTGAAAGTTCCTGGATGTCCGGGGGAGTAAGCCCTAACAGACGCTCTGCCGCATTGTTCATGCTGTCTGTGTCCGTAGAGATGGCGATGGTGAAGCGACAAGGAACGTCGACACGAATATTCTGCCGGCTAAGCGCATTGACCAGGTTGGCCTCAATGGAAATAGGTTTCAGATCAAGATAGGCGTAATCCTGAATAACGGGCCAGATAAAAGCACCCCCTCCATGAATACATTTGGCGGAAGTGCCACCGGTCTTTCCATAAATCACCAGAATTTTGTCAGAAGGACACCTTTTGTAGCGGGACAGAAGAGCCGATATGGTAACAAATACAACAACAACAGCGATTAAAATGAGAGTGAGAGGGGATTGAAAGATGGTTTCCATATTATACTTTATACTTTTTCTACGAGGACTAAATGACTGCTTTCGATTTTAACGATACGGACAGGTGCTCCCGAAGCAATTTGCTCCTGATCGGTAATGGCGTCAATTTCTTTGAAAGAACCGTTATAGCTGATCTGGATTTTGCCAATGCCACTGCGTTTTTCAGGGATCCGAAGATAAACGGAAGCTGTGCGGTGCAGAATACGTTGAATGGAGAAGGTGTTGTCTTCGGCCAGCTTTTTAAGCTGACGGATAATAAAGAAAAATAACAGCACAAACCCTATCCCCACCAGGATGGAAATAAAAATCAACAGATTCTTGTTTTCGATAAGGCCATAAAAGGAAATTCCCGCCCAGCTCAGCCCTAAAAGAAAATTGATGAGATTTCGTAGGGTGAACAGTTGAAAGGGGGCTTCAACTCCTTGGAAATCCCCATCAAAATCAGCTTCTAAGCCGTCAGAGGAGTCGCCTCCCATGAAAGTCAATACTGTTTGAATGACAAAGATTGCGCTCACCGGCAAAGCAATGTACCAGAAAATTTTTAAAAGGGGTTCGAGTTCTTGAAGAGCTTCCATAGCGTCAAAATGAGTGTCTCGTAAATATACTAAAAATATCCGTTTTTTTAGATTTATAGTCAAAAAAGAACACCCAATGAGGAGGAATAAAGAGCATTAAAAGAAAAAATGAACTAACGGTTCTTTTTAAAGCTGTTGCCCTGACGACGTTGCCCGGCGGAGGGAGCGGCGTCTTGCTTTCTTCCTTTCGGCTGCTTTCCTGACGAAAAAGAGCGGGAAGCAGCTCCCGTACTCTTTTTGGCCGCCATTTTTGCCTTAAGAGCAGGCGGCATGCTGCTCTGCTTTGCGGGCGACTTTGCTTTAGGGGATGTGGCCACTGCATTACTCGATTTTCCAAGCATTCCCAACAGTTTCTCCATTTCCTCCCCTTCCAGCTCTCGCCAATCTCCCGAAGGAATCCCTTTCAGACTGATATTCATAATTCGGACCCGTTCCAGTTTGGTAACCTGGTAGCCAAAATGTTCACACATTCTGCGAATCTGTCTGTTTAGCCCTTGCACCAGGATGATCCGGAAGACAAAAGGACTCTCCTTGCTGATTTTACATTTTTTAGTGACCACCCCCAATACAGGCACTCCGTTGCCCATTTGTTGGATGAACTGATCAGTAATTGGCTGATCTACTGTCACCACATATTCTTTTTCATGCTGGTTTCCAGCTCTTAAAATCTTGTTTACCAGATCGCCGTTATTGGTCATGAAAATAAGTCCTTGTGAATCTTTATCCAGCCGGCCGATAGGGAAAACACGTTCACTGTAATTTACGTGCTCTACAATGTTTCCTTTTACTCCCGCTTCGGTAGTGCAGGTAATTCCAACAGGCTTATGGTAAGCTAAAATCACGCTTTGCTCTGGCTGACGAGGTTCGATCATCTGACCGTTCACATTTACCAGATCCCCGAAATAAACCTGATCCCCCACCTTGGCTCTTTTCCCGTTAATGAATACCTGCCCCGATTCAATGTATCGATCGGCTGCGCGGCGCGAACATAAGCCACTTTCACTAATGTATTTATTAAGACGAATGGAAACGGTGTTTTTCATGTGCTCTATTAAAGTTAAGCAAAGATGAGATTTTTTTAAGAATAAGTAGTGGTCGGGGCAATTTCATTGTGTTAAAAGCGATGCTTTATAGAACTTTTTTAGGGGAATCGTGTGTTTTTTGATGGATGGAAAGTATGCTTTTTTTTATCCATTCGCATAAAAAAGCGATGGACGATGAAGTTCGGATCATAATTTGCTACAGAAATGAGAAAAATGTATAAAATATTGGATGTCGATTTTTTCTTTATGAGTAAAAGTTGCATATAAAGCCAAAATTAAATGATGTTGGATGGAAACCAACCTTTTTTCGGCGCGATTAAAGGAAAAGTAATATTAGGCTTTTTATTTGCCTGTTTTGCATTATTGCTCGCCTGGGGAGTAAGTAAATTCGTTTTCAGCGAAATATTGAGTACGGTAGATAAACTTTCGGCTCCAAACGACCGTTTACGGATGGTGAACGCGATCTCGCATCAGGTGAACCGGCTAGATCAGCTACAGCGAGAACAAGCCTTCAGCGAAGGGAAAAGTGCCTCTAAGGCGTATTCTGTGGCGGTGAAGCAACTGGCTTCACGCATCGATACCCTTAGCCGATTGTACACAACTGATAAAGCACAGTTGAAGCGTCTTCAACAATTGAAAAGACTGCTGGCCGATAGAAATCAGCAGTTTTTGATGTATGTCGACGTCCGGGCCAATCTGGTCAATACCGATTCTTTCTCAGAAGAGGTAAAGCGGTTAAATGAACTCCTTTCTCAAAAGAATCAGCCGGCGGATACCAATCACTTTACAACGGAAATTGCCACCGCTATCACGACCATCGCGGCGGAGGAAGATAAAAAATCCAGAGGCTTTCTGAGTCGCCTTTTTGGGAAGAAAAAGGCGGAGGTCTACAAGATCATTAATGAGGAATATAAAGTGAAACGGGATACACTGACCCCTCAGGTCCAGGATAGTTTGACACAGCAGGTGGAACTCGCCTTACAAACCATTGAACGCGAACAGAAAGAAAAAAGCGAGCGGTTTATAAAAAAGGAAACTGAACTGGCTAATTCAGCCAGTGCCCTAACGCGACAAATGCTCACCGTTATCAAAGAAGTGGAGTCAGAAGCCCTGGCTCAGATTGACTTAAAGAGTACTGAGGCGCGCGATACGGTGAACGAAGGTGTTTTTCAAATTAAAACGATCATTCTTATCTCTTTCCTGATCACACTGGTTCTGGGCTACCTCATCCTGACAGATATTACGAAAAGCAGCAGGTATCGCTGGGCTTTGGAACAGGCGAAGCGGGAAGCGGATTACCATGGACAGGCAAAGCAGCGTTTTTTATCCAATATGAGCCATGAGATCCGAACACCGCTCCAGTCTATATTGGGTTATGCGGAACTGATAGCGCATCAGGAAAATCCGGATAAACGCCATGTAAAGGCCATTGCTCAATCCTCTACACACCTTTTACAGATTGTCAATGAAATCCTGGATTATCATCGGATTATTTCGGGAGAGCTTCTCTTCGAACAGCGGGATTTTGAGATGGGGCAGGTATTGCAGGAATTGACTGCAGCCATGCATCCATTGGCTGATCAAAAAAAAATAGGCTTTCGAACTCAGTTTGAAGGACCTGTAAGCCAATGGGTAAAAGGGGACCCCTTTCGCTTAAAGCAGTTGTTGTTTAATCTACTGGGAAATGCTATCAAGTTTACTTGGAGGGGGGAAGTGACTCTGGAAGTAAGTGCGAAGGAGCAGGATGAAGCGGTTCATTATCAGTTTAAGGTAACAGATACGGGGGTGGGAATTCCGGAGGATCAGCAGGAACGTGTGTTTAATGAGTTTGAGCAGATTGATCCGTCGAGAACCCATACAGGCAGTCAGCATGGTACCGGTCTTGGCCTCGCCATCGTAAAAACATTAGTTGAAAGCATGTCGGGGCGAATGAGTCTGAAAAGTGAAACGGGAAAAGGGACCGTATTTTTGGTTCATTTGTCCTATCAACGGGGAAATCAACCAGTGCTAGACAAAGATCCAGTGATACGCTCCACAGCGAACACGAAGAAAGTCTGGATAATTGATGATGACCGCCTCATTCTTGAGCTTTGCAGTCTGATTTTCGAGCAACACGCGATTCCTTATCGTGCTTTTAATTCGGTACCTGATATTTTAAGTGCTCAAGAGGAAGATGATCTGGCCTATGTCCTGATCGACATGCGTTTGCCGGAGATGTCAGGAATTGCATTGCATCATCTGCTTAAGGAGCGTTTGACGAACAATATCCGGTATTACGCCATTACCGCACAGGTATTGCCGGATGAACAGGCTTCCGTACTGGCCGAAGGCTTTGAGGGCATTGTCATGAAGCCTTTTACCGCCGCCGATTTGCTCGCTGTTTTAGGGTTCGGGGAGTCCCCAGCATCTGCCGATTGGGGCGTATTGGATCAAATGACGATGGGAGACCATGCATTGAAAAAAAGAATATTACAAGGATTTGTGGAGGAAGGCACGAAAGACCTTCAGGAATTGGGGCAAGCCCTGAAAAAGAAAGATGAGGCTTTTGTTCATCTGCTGGTGCATCGATTGGCAGGTCGTTTGGCACAAGTCGGAATGAAAAAATTAGCACATTCCTTTCGGGAGCTCGATATCCGATGGGCAGCGAAAGATCCTTTTTCAGCAGGTGAAAGCGCTCATTTAAGAGAACTGATGCGTACGTTTGAAGGCTTATTGGAGGAGACAAGAAAAAGTGATTATTCAATTCCGTAACGTTCCATTTTACTGTACAATGTTTTACGGTCAATGTTGAGCAGCTTTGCCGCTTTCGATTTGTTGTACCTGACTTTGGCTAACGTCTCCTTAATGAGTGCCTTTTCATTGGCCTCATTCACCGCTTTGAGATCGAGGGAATTATTTGAAGGAAGCCTCGTGGGAAGGCTGAGCTTCATTTCTTCCGGTAAGCTGTCTGCCTGTGCAATTTCTCCTGGAGTAAGTAGTACCATTCGTTTGATCACATTTCTGAGTTCCCTCAAGTTCCCAGGCCAATCGTATTGAAGGAGCCACTGAAGTGCTTCCTCATCGATCTGCCGGACGTCTCTGTTAAGCTCCTGGTTAAATAACCGGATAAAGTGCTGTATGAAAAGCATTAGGTCTTCTCCCCGTTCACGAAGAGGAGGGAGTTGGATTTTAAACTCATTCAGGCGATGGTAAAGATCCTCTCTGAATTCTCCCTGTCGAATACTTACCAACAGGTCGTCATTGGTGGCGGATACCAGTCGGATATCCACAGGGAGTGTCTTATTTCCACCAACTGGTTGGATGACTTTTTCCTGTAAGGCACGAAGCAGTTTTACCTGCACTTCATAACTCAGGTTGCCGATTTCGTCCAGAAAGAGAGTGCCCCCAGCGGCTAACTCAAACTGTCCTTTTTTATCCTGTAAGGCGCCCGTGAAAGCTCCTTTCACGTGGCCAAACAATTCACTGGCTGCCAATTCTCTCGAAAGAGCGCCACAGTCGATGGCTACAAAAGGACGGTCTTTTCGGTTGCTTTGTTCATGAAGGGTACGTGCAGCAAATTCTTTTCCTGTTCCACTTTCCCCCTGAATGATGACAGACATGTCTGTCTGGGCTACGAGATCGATGTGTTGATAAAGCTTTTGGGAAGCGGTACTTTCTCCTTTGATGAATAGGGGAGATCCTACAGGTAGGATGGGGTTTTCAGGGCTGAGCGCTTCTTTAAGTAAGAGTAATAGCTCGTCCGGGTTAATGGGCTTCGTGATGTAGTCAAAGGCCCCGAGGCGAATCGATTTTACCGCCGTTTTTACATCGTTGAAACTGGTCATGACGATGGCCGGAACAAGAAGCTGCTTATCGCGACGGTAACTCAACAAGTCAATGCCATTCCCATCCGGAAGACGGTAATCGATGAGTAACAGCTCATACGTCGAATTGTCGAGCGTTCTGTATGCCTCCTGAAGTCGACTCACAGTCGTGACTTCATGTCCGTTTTTAAGTAAAAAACCTTCAATGATCTGGGCAAAAGTATGGTCGTCTTCAATAATCAGGATGCGGGCCATACACAAAAATAACAAAAGCCGGGTAAAAATCCGGCTTTTGTGATTATTTAAACTAATTGATCGTTTCTGGTTATTCTACTGGCTTCCCATCCGCAGTAAATTTCAAAGAAGAGGTCTCTTCTTCTTTTCTTACGTCTACCTGGAAGTACGATTTATCTCCATCTTTTACACTAAAAGCAGCGGTAGGAGTCCAGTCTTTGTAAGGCTCACTTTGAAGTGCGTTTTTAACGGCGTCTGGCAATTCTTCCAACTTAATAGGCGTTTTAATAACACTATCTTGTACGACGATCTGGATAGAGGCTGGAATATTAGATGCCTGAACGCTTGCTACGCCTGCAAATGCGAAAAATGCAGCTGATAAGATTAACTTTTTCATAATTATAATTCTTAAGGTGATTTAAAAAACAATTTATTTAGTATTCGAGGAAGCAGAATGATGCCAAAAATCAATAGTTTCGTTAAGTTATTGATTATTAGGCGTTTATTGTTTTGTTTTTCGGCTTTGAAAATGTAGAGAAAGTCTACAAAATGTAGAAAATGCCTACAACGAATTTAATTTCTCTATTCCGACTTAATCCTCTTAATTTGTACTATGCAAAAGTTCATCAGTGCCCATTGGATATTTCCGGTTAGCTCAGCACCCCTCAAAGGGGGAGTCATAGAAGTGGATGAGGGGGGGCGAATCGTGGCGCTCTATGAAGCCCTGGAGGCAACAGCACGTGGGATCGAACCCGATTTTTATGAAGGAAGCATTGTTCCGGGTTTTGTCAATACCCACTGTCATTTGGAGCTATCCCATTTAAAGGGAGCGATTGCAGAGAAAACCGGCTTGCCCCGTTTTGTGAGCCAGATTGTGGCCTTGAGAGACCAGGAGGACTGGCAGTCGGCAACAGCGATGGAACATGCAGATAGGGAAATGGAAGCGGCTGGAATCGTGGCAGTTGGTGATATATCTAATCGGTTGGATTCTAAGAGAGTAAAAGAGAAAAGCGGGCTATTTTACCATACGTTTATTGAATTGTTTACATTCGATCAACCCGCGAAGCCGGCAATGAAGAATGGCCAGGCACTGAAATCGCAGTTCGCTCCTTTGAAAAGTTCTCTCGTACCTCATGCACCCTATTCGGTTTCAGAAGAGTTACTTGAAGCAATCCGCGGGCAGCAGAAAACAGGCGATTTGCAAAGCATACATAATCAGGAAACCGCATCGGAAAATACATTCTTTCAATCCGCGCGGGGAGAATTAGCGGATGGGTTCGCTGCTAAAGGTTTGACAATCCCAAAAGCAGGGACAGGCATCTCTACTTCTTTGCATTACCATCTGCCACTAATGAATCCCTCTCTTCCGGTTTTGTTAGTCCATAACACTTTTACCGACAGAACGGCGGTGGAATACGCAGTTGGCACACATCCACAGCTCTATTGGTGCTTATGTCCCAATGCGAACCTGTATATTGAAGATCGGCTTCCGGATATTGCTTTGTTGCGGAAAATGGGACAACGAATCACTCTGGGAACGGATAGCCTTGCCAGCAATCACCAATTGAGTATCTGGGAGGAGATAAAAACCATTCGTCGATTCTTCGATATTCCAGTGGAGGAATTACTGCAATGGGCGACCTTAAACGGAGCTTCTTTCTTAGGGATTTCGTCTGAATTCGGAAGCCTGGAGGTGGGAAAGAAACCTGGGATTGTATGGCTTTCGCATACGGCAGGGGAAGAGGTGCTACAGGCAGAGAAGGTGACACGTTTATATTAAGCAACATGGAAAGAAACAGAATAACCCATCTATTTAATATTCAATACCCCATTGTACAGGCGGGGATGATTTGGTGCAGTGGCTGGGAGCTGGCTTCGGCGGTCTCTAATGCCGGCGGTTTAGGGTTGATTGGCGCAGGATCCATGTATCCTGAAGTATTGAGGCACCATATACGGCAATGTAGATTGCATACCTCCAACCCTTTTGGGGTGAATGTGCCCTTGTTGTATCCCAATGTGGAGCAGGTGATGCAAATTCTTAAAGAGGAAAAAGTACCTATTGTGTTTACTTCTGCGGGAAATCCAGCCACCTGGACACCTTACCTAAAAGAGGCGGGAATGAAAGTGGTTCATGTGATTGCCAATGGTAAGTTTGCCGTTAAGGCGGCCGAATCAGGAGTAGATGCAATCGTGGCGGAAGGCTTTGAGGCAGGAGGTCACAATGGGAGAGAGGAAACGACTACGATGTGCTTAATCCCCATGATCTGCGCTGCGGTGACTATTCCGGTAATTGCAGCCGGAGGTATTGCCAGTGGGGCAGCGATGCTGGCGGCTTTTGCGCTTGGGGCGGAAGGGGTACAGGTCGGTTCCGCTTTTGCTGTCGCTGAAGAATCTTCTGCTCATCCACTTTTTAAGGAAAAAATTATTCATTCTCAGGAAGGAGATACCCGTCTTAGTTTGAAGAAACTGGTCCCGGTACGTCTTCTCAAAAATAAATTTTATGAGGCAGTAGCTCAGGCAGAGGCAGAGGGGGCAAATACGGAACAGCTCAAAACCCTGCTGGGTAGAGCCAGAGCGAAGCTGGGGATGTTTGAAGGAGATATGGATGAGGGAGAACTCGAAATAGGTCAGGTGTCGGCTATGCTCAAAGAAATAAAGCCTGCGGCACGCATCCTCGAAGGTTTGTGGAATGACTTCGTTAAAGAGCATGTGAAAATTTCCAGGCTAAAAGTCTAAATTTGAATAAAGAAATCATGGCGATTAAACATTATGATATTGTAGTAAAAGGAAAAGTCCAGGGAGTTTTCTTTCGGGCAAGCACGAAAGCGGTCGCTGATCAATTGGGCATTCGCGGGCGTGTGAGAAATGAGAAAGACGGAAGTGTTTGTATTGAGGCAGAAGGAGAGGAAACCTTTTTAAAACATTTTATAGACTGGTGCAGGGAAGGTCCTGAAAAGGCAGAAGTGGACTCGGTGCTTTATGAGGAAGGCCCCGAGAAAGGTTTCCAGAATTTTGTCGTCATTAAAAAAAATCTATTGTGGTAGTGGTTAAACATAAGCAATGTCTGTACTCAGGAAATTTTTAGGACAAACGGCCATTTACGGATTGAGTACCGTTCTTTCACGGCTATTTAATTTTATTCTTACCCCTATTTATACGGGAGTCTACCCCACAGGAGTATATGGCATTTTCACAAATATGTATGCCAATGCCTCCA
Organism: Pedobacter sp.; assembly: GCA_037190785.1. GTDB lineage: Bacteria > Bacteroidota > Bacteroidia > Sphingobacteriales > Sphingobacteriaceae > Pedobacter. Next base: position 1,046,361 of record JBBCJN010000003.1, read on the forward strand.
TTATTAATGCTATTCTGGCATTCGGAATGGAGAGCACTTATTTTCGTTACCTCAATAAGCACGAAGACCGGAAGGCTCAGGTGTATAATAATGCGTTTATTTGTGTCGCTTTCCTGGCCTGCGTTTTTCTGGGTAGCGGTCTGATCTTTTCTGAGAAGATCGCTGGATATCTTGCCAGTAATGCGGCCGATGTCGCCGATTATAAGCAATACGTTTCTTTTTTTTTATGGATTTTATGCATCGACGCCCTTTGTGTAATCCCCTTTTCGCGGTTAAGGGCGGATGAAAGGCCTATTCGCTATAGCATCGTGAAATTCTCCAATATCGGATGCTTTATTGGATTTAACCTGTTCTTTATTTTTGGAATTCCCTTTATCCTGACACACCAATTGCCCGGACATTTATGGTTGAGTGCCTGGTTCAGAGAAGGCTGGATTGGCTATGTCTTTATTGCCAATCTCATGGCCAGTATACTCACCTTCGTACTGCTTCTACCGGAAGTAATGAAGGTTCGCTTTCAGTTCAGTAAAGAATTATTCGTTTCAATGTTTCGTTACAGCTGGCCGATTTTAATAGCCAATCTCTCCTTCATCATTAATGAACACCTGGATAAGATTCTTCTTAATAAACTCCTTCCTTCGTCAATCGCCGACAGCCAGGTAGGGGTGTATGGGGCAGTTTGCAAGATCGCTGTCTTTCTCAGTATTTTTATCAGTGCTTTTCGTCTGGGCGCCGAGCCCTTTTTCTTTAGTTATGCGAAGGAAAAGGACGCCAAACCAACCTATGCGTTTATTTTAAAATATTTCTCCATTGTGCTGGCCATCTTTTTTGTTGCGTTAGTAGCCAATTTGGAATGGCTGAAGTATTTCATTCACCGTAATTACTGGGCCGGACTTCCCGCAGTTCCTTTTCTACTGCTGGGTTACGTTTGTTTGGGCATTTACATGAATCTCTCTATCTGGTACCGCCTGTCGGATCAAACACGTTTCGGTCTGTACATTTCCTCTTTCGGAGCCGTATTGACGATTGTTTTGAATGTATTATTGATTCCTTATTTCAGCTATATGGGCGCTGCATGGGCGAGCGTTGGAGTGTATTTTATCATGATGGTGATTTCTTACCTGTTAGGACAGAAACACTACCCCATTCCTTATGAATGGAAAAAAATTAGCATATACCTGTTGATCTCCGTAGTGCTGTCTTTCAGCTCTTTTTATTTGTTCGACCGGAATGTCTATATTGGGAATGTGCTGTGTTTGCTATTCACAGCTACCATCGCCTGGTTAGAGAAGGACGAGCTGATCCGGTTTTTGAAGCGAAATTAGCATATCCATTATATCTAAAAAATGTTGAACATCAGAATTATCAATCGGTCGGAGCATGCACTGCCGGCCTATGAAACCTTGCATGCAGCGGGGATGGATCTCAGAGCCCAGTTGGGCGAAGTCGTGCAGATTAAACCTTTTGAACGGTTTTTGATTCCAACAGGCTTATTTATGGAGCTTCCGATAGGTGTTGAAGCGCAAATCAGACCCCGAAGCGGGTTGGCATTTAAGCACGGAATTAGTATTGTAAACGCACCGGGAACGATTGACGCCGATTATCGGGGAGAGATCAAAGTGTTGCTAATTAACCTGTCGGATACTACATTTGAAGTGAACAATGGCGACCGAATTGCACAAATGGTAGTTGCAAAGCACGAAACCGTATGTTGGGAAGAAGTGGATGTGTTGACTGAAACAGTGCGAGGAGAGGGAGGTTATGGGCATACGGGAAAATGAAAACAAGAAAAAACATGATTAAAATAGGAGTTATTTTAGGAATTATTTGCTTTCCAGCATCCCTCCTGTTCGGACAATCTGCCCCCATTCAGGTTCCGGATCGTGTTTTAATCAATGAACTTTTTTTTGATGGCCTTCGGGAGAAATTAGCAGAGAACTACGAGAATGCCGCGAATCATTTTATTAAAATCACTCAGACAGATTCGCTGAATGATGCCGCCTACTATGAGCTGGCCTATGCCTACCTGAAACAGCGTAAGTTTATTCCTGCCGAAAGCGCGGTGAAAAAGGCCATCGCTCTTAAAAAAGAGAATCCCTGGTATTATAAGTTACAGGCCGAATTGTATAAGCTTAATGGAAATATCAAGGGGCTGATTCCTGTTTTTGATCACCTAATTTTGTTGCAGCCAGGAGATGAAAACCATTATTTTGACCGTGCCAACGCTTGTTTTTTATCTGGTGATTTAGAGGAGGCGGAGAAAGCTTATACCTTATTAGAGTCTTTATTTGGAAATTCCAGAGACTTGACTGTGGCCCGTCAACGGTTACGGACTACGGGAAAAGTCGCATCGGCGGATTTGGAGAGCATTCATCAGATGATCCGCGAACAGCCGGAAGAGGTAAGGAATTACCTGTATCTTTCCGGACAGCTGGTCACACAAAATAAGAAGGAGGAGGCGATAGAATGGTTAAAGAAGGCGAAAGAAGTGGCCCCAGATCATTTTGAAGTAGATCTGGCACTCGCAGAGATCTATCATATGCAAAAGAAAAATGAATTGGCGATCATTCCGCTTCGTTCCGCTTTTGCACATCCAGAGATGCCTGTTCCTGAAAAAGTAAAAATAGTTGCCCAGCTATTGCCGCGTTTTGGGAATGCTGTGGTAGTGAGAGACGCTACAGAGTTAAGTTTGATTGCTTTGAAAACACATCCCGAGGATCCTGCGCTCCTGATTTTATATGGAGATGTCTTGTACCAGCAGGGAAATTTGAGCGGAGCCCGGCAGCAGTATGAATTGTCTTTGAAAAAATCGACGGTTTATCAGGCCTGGGAGAAATTGCTGGCGGTTCAGACACTCACCGGTGCCTATACAGAGGCCATTCTAACCGGACAAGAGGCATTGACCTACTATCCCAACCATGCAATCTTATATTATTACCTTGCTTTCGCACTCCACAGGAATGGGCAAAGTGCTGCCGCAGGCGAGGAGATAAAGGCCGCTCTCTCGCTCGACTCCTCAGATCCTCAACTCAAAGCATTGACATATGCCTTGCAGGCAGAGATTTTGATTGACCAGCAGAAAATGAAGGAGGCAGATGCGGCTTTTGACAAGTCGATCGCGCTTGCTCCGGATAATTACCTGACCTTAAGTAATTATGCGTATTATTTGGCGTTAAGGAATCAGCACCTGTCGAAAGCGGAGACCCTGGCTGCCAAGGCAGCGGCAGCTTTACCTCACAACGCGTCGATCGCAGATACCTATGCGTATGTGCTCTGGAAACAGCAAAAATATTTGCAGGCAAAGAAATGGATTGAAACTGCGTTAAAGTATGAGCCAAAGCAAGCTGTCTACCTGGAAAGATATGGAGACATCCTCTTTCATGCCGGCGAGAAGGAAGAGGCCGTTAAACAATGGGAGCAGTCACGCAATGAGGGAAATGCATCGGAAAAATTAATGAGGAAGATCAATGAAAAAAAATATATTAAATAGTGTTCTGACGGCTTTTTTACTGGTCGTACTGATGAGTTGTGGTCCCCAAAAGGTCATCGTGAAAGCCCCTCCCGTGGAGGAACAAACCTCCCCTATAGTGCCCGATCAGAAGGAAGAAACTCTGACGATGTTAAAAGCGAAAGATCTCCCTTTTACTACTTTATCAATACGTGGAAAAGCCAATCTTCAGATTGATGGGGATGAAAACAATGTCTCTATCCAGTTACGTATTCAGAAAGACCAGCAAATATGGGCAAGTGTAACAGCTATTGCGGGGATAGAAGTGGCCCGTGCATTGATAACCCCAGACAGCATTTTGGTGGTCAACCGCTTGCAAAAAACTGTTTTGAAGAAGCCTTTTGCCTTTATTCATGATTTCACGAGTGAGAAAGTAACATTCGGTCTATTACAGGCCTTATTAACCGGGAATACGGTGCATGAATTACTGACCTCCTCTGCAGAAGTGGAATTAAAAGAGGGGGTTTGGATGGTTTCTGGACAGCAGAATGAATTGCTTTATCAGCAAACTTTCAATACTCTTTTCAAAGTGGCTGCCCTTACCTTAAACGATGTCCGGTCTGCTCAGGCGTTAAAAGTGGTTAATCAGCAGTATACGCCCGTAAATCAGGCCCTTTTTCCTTTATCTATTCAATTAAACTCGATGGCAGGTGCGAAACGGATTGGGATAGCTATCAGCGTTTCGAAGGTAGATGCCAATATTCCATTGGAATTTCCTTTTAATGCACCCAAAAACTACGAGGTTATCCGTTAATTTTTTATACTTTTGATTCGATGATGTTTAAGAAAATCGCTTTTTTCCTCCTTTTTATTGCCTTTTCAGGTACGGGTTTTGCTCAAACGGCCAAAGAATTAACACGTAAAAAGGAAGCTCTGCAGCGGGAAATTGAGCTTGCTGAAAAAAATCTGTCGAAAACAGCCAGTGGGAAGAAACTGACCCTTACCCAAATAAATACGATTAAAGCTCAGGTACGGTTGATGCGCGATAAAATATCTACCATTAACTCGGAAATGAAAAATTTGGATAATCAGATCAATGACAACACCAATAAAGTACACCAATTGCAGGGCAGACTGGCCGAATTGAAAAAGGAGTATGCGAACATGATTCGCTTTGCGCAAAGGAATAAAAATGCGTATGATAAGATGATGTTTATTTTTGCTGCGGCAGATTTTAATCAGGCGTATAAACGGGTTAAATACCTTCAGCAATTTGGCCAATACCGAAAAAAACAGGCCGCTTACATTCAGGGAACGCAAAAGGAGCTGAATACAAAGATTGCTGCTTTAGGGAAAGATCGTAAGAGTAAAGACGTGTTGCTTAAAGAACAGGAATCGGAGAAACGAAAACTGGATAAAAAGCAAAGTGAGCAAAACACCGTACTTAGCCGGTTAAATCGTCAGGAACGACAATTCTCACAGGATATTCAAAAGAAAAGGCAACAGCAGGCAGCGATCGAACGTCAGATCAAACTGGAAGTAGAACGACAGATTGCATTGGAACGAAAGAAAGAGGAGGAACGCAGGAAGGAAGAAGAACGACAAGCAATAGCCAAAGCCAAAGCAGAAAATAAACCCTTGCCGGTTACTGCACCATCCAAGCCTAAAACGGACAGCGAACTTTTACGAGCCACTCCTGAGGCGGCAAAATTATCTTCAGATTTTGAAAAAAACCGCGGAAGCCTTCCGGCGCCAGTGGCCACTGGATATATTACCGCTCAGTTTGGAAGTTATAAAGTGGACCAGGCGATGGACATCAATAATGGGGTGACCTATCAGACCAATGAAGGCGCTGGTGCAAGGGCTGTTTTCAATGGGAATGTGCGTTCGATTACTGCGGTTCAGGGACGTTATGCGGTGTTGATTAAACACGGGGAGTACTTTACGGTTTATTACAACCTGAAAAGTGTAAATATTAGTGTGGGAGATAACGTGACTACTAAACAGGTGATCGGGGTGGTGGGGAATACCGATGGGGTTGCGGAGTTAGGCTTTCAGCTCTTGAAAGGCGCTGCGTATCAAAACCCTCAAAGTTGGATTGCCAGGTAATATTTAGAAAATTAAATACCTATATTTGTATAAAATTTGATTAATGATGTATCAGGGCGTATTATTAGAGTTCTTAAATATGGGTGGGGGGGAGATTGCGATCATTATGGTAGCGATTCTTTTGTTATTTGGAGGTAAAAAATTACCCGAACTGGCAAGGGGATTAGGGAAAGGGATGAGAGAATTCAAAGATGCTTCGGAGGGGGTGAAGAGGGAAATTCACCGGAACATTAATTCCTTGCAACTGGATGAAGAAGAAAAGGCAGCTGAAAGAGCGCCTCACAATTTTCGGCACCATCCGGAGGATGAGGCCCCCAGCGGAACAGCACCGGAACCTCCCGAAGAGGGTGCAGCCCCTGCTGATCAACAAGAGAAAGTGTAACAAATAGAACAAAGAAATTAATTAAAATATCATGATTCAAACACCTTTATTAGCCGGAATCGGAGCGATGGAAGTGGCGCTTATTATTTTGGCCTTATTGCTGTTATTTGGCGGTAAGAAAATTCCTGAATTAATGCGTGGCTTGGGCCGGGGGATGAAAGAGTTTAAAGACGGAAAAGATGGGGTTGATTCTTCGGACAACTCCGGAAAGACACAATAAACAGGCTTTCATTTGGATTTTTAGGATTTGAAAAGATATCAATCTTTACAAGAGATACAGGAATTACTTGAGCAAAAGCAACTTTCGTTGCCTGAATTGTTGGAGTATTACCTTTCGCAAATAAAGAAATATCAACACCTCAACGCTTTTAATGAGGTGTTTTTTGATTCCGCTCTTGCACAGGCCAAGCTGGTCCAGCAAAAGATCGATTCGGGGAAGGCGGGTCGTTTAGCCGGAATGGTCATTGGAATCAAAGATAATATATGCTATGCTGGTCATGAAGTCACCGCCTCTTCTAAAATGCTGGAAGGCTTCATTTCTCCCTATTCGGCAACCGTCGTTAAGCGTTTACTTGAAGAAGATGCCCTAATCATTGGCCGTCTAAATTGTGATGAATTTGCAATGGGGGGGTCCAATGAAACTTCTTATTTCGGGCCGGTTAAAAACGCGGCGGATGAGACAAGGGTGGCTGGTGGTTCCTCTGGTGGTTCTGCTGCAGCCATTCAGGCCGATTTATGTCTGGCGGCTTTAGGAACAGATACAGGAGGCTCGGTTAGGCAGCCGGCCGCTTTTTGTGGGTGCATTGGTTTTAAGCCAACCTATGGTCGCATTTCCCGGTATGGGGTGATTGCTTATGCCTCTTCTTTTGATCAGATCGGGACTTTGACCTCTTCTGTGGAAGATGCCGCCCTCTTGATCGAAGTGCTGGCGGGGGCAGATGAATACGATAGTACCGCTTCCTCTCGGCCTGTGCCCGCTTATAGTGAGCAGTTGACAGTGAATCCTCCTGCGCGGATTGCGGTGTTGAAAGAAACGATCGTCAACGAGGCGCTGGATCCGGAAATCCGTGAGGCACTGCAAGAATCAGTTGCCCTGCTCAAAGCACAGGGGCATCAGGTAGAGGAAGTGTCTTTCGATCTGTTGGATTACCTGGTCCCCACTTACTATATTTTGACAACGGCAGAGGCCTCCTCCAATCTTTCGCGTTACGATGGCGTGCATTATGGCTACCGTCATCCGGAAGCGGAAAGTCTGGACGAGCTTTATCGATTATCCCGGGCAGAAGGCTTTGGAGAAGAGGTGAAGCGAAGGATATTGCTGGGAACCTTTGTATTGAGTGCCGGTTATTACGACGCCTATTATCAAAAGGCACAGAAGGTAAGACGGCTTATCCGCGAACGAGTGGAACAATTGCTGACGCAGTACGATTTTATCTTGTGTCCGGTTACGCCTACTCCGCCTTTTAAACTGGGTGAAAATATTCAGGACCCCTTAGTGATGTATATGGCAGATATATATACGGTATTGGCCTCCTTAGCAGGAATTCCGGCCGTTGCGCTGCCGATGGGCAATAATGCGGAAGGTTTGCCGTTAAGCATACAATTAATGACCAACCATTTTGATGAGCAGCGATTGCTGTCTTTATCCTATCATTTTTTAAGAAAAGCGCATAGTTACGCTATTTAGTGCGCAAGCCAAATAACGCCTATGAAAAAAAGGATACTTATTTATGTAGGAATTGTTTTAGCAGGAGCCGCCCAGGCTTTTGCTCAACAAACAGGGAAACAGGTAGATTCATTGATGAAGAGAATGATCCAGACTCATGAGTCGGATACAGTCACCGTCCCTGATATCAGTATTCCGGAGTTTTATAATTACAATTTTCAACACAAAGCACGTTTGGATTCATTGCAACGAACGGTCCCGCTGCCTTACAACGAATACGTACACCGCTTTATTGAAATTTACAGTAAAAGAAAAGACATGATGGGACGTATGCTGGGTTTGTCCCGGTATTATTTTCCGATTTTTGAAAAGGCCCTTGTTTCCTATCAAATTCCTGCTGAAATCAAATACCTTCCGGTGATCGAATCGGCCATGAACCCTCATGCCATTTCAAGGGTAGGAGCAACGGGGCTTTGGCAGTTTATGTTTGGTACGGCCAAAGGATACGGATTAAACATGGATAATTTTGTCGATGAACGGAAAGATCCGATTCAGGCCAGTTATGCTGCCGCGGCTTATTTCAGGGATGCTTATGACGAGCTGGGCGACTGGCTGTTGGCCATTGCTGCTTACAATTGTGGAAAGGGAAATGTAACCCGCGCAATGGATAAGGCGGGTTCACGCGATTTTTGGGAAATACGTCCTTTTCTGCCGAAGGAGACCCGGGATTATGTGCCTGCCTTTATTGCCTCACTCTACGTGATGAAATCGGCGGATGTTCATGGAATCGCTTTAAAAGCTTCTTCCTTAGACATGCGTACAGATACGGTGCACGTCAATAATTTTGTGAAGCTGGACGATGTTGCAGAGGCCATTCAGGTTGAAGGGGAAGTGCTTTTCAGTCTGAATCCTTCTTATAAGAAAAAAATTGTGAATGGAACAGAGCTTTCCCCGAAGCGCCTTATTCTCCCTTTCGTGAATAAAGAGCATTATGCACGTTTGTATCAGGTATTGAGTACGGACCTCGAAATGGATAAATCCGTTTTCCTGGCCAAGACGGATGATGTGAGAGAGTTGCGTAAGCTAAATGTGGCTTCCTCTGCAAAGACGGTGACTTCGTATCATAAAGTTGCTCCAGGTCAAAATTTGAGCACGATTGCCAATCGTTACGGGGTGGAAGTGCAGGACCTGAAAGTTTGGAATCAGTTGAAGAGTTCGACCATTGTTCCGGGGCAACGTTTAAAGATCCAGGGCAAGGAAAGAAGCACTCAATCGAAAGCTGCGGCTCCGAGGCTGTTAACCTATAAGGTAAAACAGGGAGATACGCTTTCCGGCATAGCAGAGCAATTCGAGGGGGTGACTGTTTCGCATCTGAAAAAGGAGAATGGTCTAAAAAGTGCGGTGATTAAGCCCGGAATGATTCTAAAGATTAACAAAGGCTAACCTAGTAAGATACGCAAAAAATCTGATATTTCCAACTCTCTCCTGCAGAAATTTTTTTTATAAGCGGATATAACCCTGCGCTCGGGGAGCTTTGGTAACTGCATGATGCCTGCATAAAAATTGGCTTTGAAACTTGTTGTTTTAGAACCTTAAACAAATTATTTTCCATTAAAAATAATTGTAACTTTGCCACTTACCAAAGACTATTTTATGAGTAAGACCAACCGTAAACAAGACGCTTTAGATTATCATTCGCAGGGCAGGCCCGGAAAAATTCAGGTACTCCCTACTAAGCCATATACTTCGCAAAGAGACTTAACGCTGGCTTATTCGCCGGGAGTAGCAGAACCCTGTTTAAAAATAGCTGAAAATAAAGAAGACGTATATAAATATACGACCAAAGGGAATCTGGTGGCGGTCATCAGTAACGGAACGGCAGTTCTTGGGTTAGGAGATATTGGTCCTGAGGCAGGAAAGCCGGTGATGGAAGGAAAGGGCTTATTGTTTAAGATTTTTGCAGATATCGATGTATTTGATCTGGAGTTAGATACCAAGAATGTAGATGATTTTGTGAAAATTGTGAAGGCCTTGGAACCTACCTTCGGGGGAGTGAATCTGGAAGACATCAAAGCGCCTGAGTGTTTTGAAATTGAGCGCCGTTTAAAAGAGGAAATGAACATTCCGGTGATGCATGATGATCAGCACGGCACCGCAATCATCTCTGCGGCCGCTTTATTGAATGCCTGTGATCTTCAGAAGAAGAAAATAGATAAAGTTAAAATTGTGGTGAATGGAGCAGGGGCTGCGGCCATTTCCTGTTCCCGTCTCTATGTGGCTCTTGGGGCAAAAAGAGAAAATATGGTGATGTGCGACCGTAGCGGAGTTATTCGTAATGACCGGGAGCACCTCGATCCGATCAAGGCCGAATTCGCTACCGGTAGAGACCTTCGGACCTTGGAAGAGGCCATGAAGGATTCGGATGTGTTTATTGGACTTTCCTCAGCAGACTGTGTCAGTGTCGAAATGTTAAAGTCGATGGCGCGCAACCCCATTGTATTTGCCATGGCTAATCCCAATCCGGAAATCGCTTATGACCTGGCCATCAGTTCGCGCAAAGATCTGATCATGGCGACAGGCAGATCTGATTACCCGAATCAGGTAAATAACGTTTTGGGTTTTCCTTACATTTTCAGAGGGGCTTTAGACGTGAGAGCAACAGCGATCAATGAGGCCATGAAGATTGCTGCAGTACGTGCCATCGCAGATCTCGCTAAAAAATCGGTTCCTGAGGCTGTAAATATGGCCTATAATCAGAAAAATATTAAGTTCGGAAAGGAGTATATCATTCCGAAACCGATGGATTTTCGGTTGATGACCAATGTGTCGATGGCCGTGGCAAAGGCAGCCATTGAATCGGGTGTAGCCCGCAAAACCATTACTGATTGGGAGGCTTATGCGGAGGAATTAAAGCGCCGATTAGGGATGGAAGATTCCATAATGAGGGCTATTACGAATAAAGCCAAGCAATCCCCTAAACGTGTCGTTTTTGCCGAAGCCGACAATTACAAAATTCTGAAAGCGGCACAGATTGTCAAAGACGATAATGTAGCCATTCCTATTTTATTAGGGAAGAAAGAAATTATTCAGGAAATTATCCGTGAAAATGCCTTGGATCTCGAAGGAGTGCAGATCATCGATCCTGCGTTGGAACCTGAACGTGTAAAGAAATACGCAGATGCTTTGTTCAAGAAGCGTCAACGAAAGGGTGTAACCTTGTTTGAGGCCAATAAGCTGATGAGAGACCGTAATTATTTTGGAGCCTCCATGGTCGAATTTGGAGAGGCTGATGCGATGATTTCCGGCCTGACCAAAAATTATGTGTCGACCATTAAACCTGCCTTACAGGTGATCGGTACAGAAGAAGGGGTGAACAGGGTTGCGGGAATGTACCTCATGATGACCAAAAAAGGCCCGGTGTTTTTTGGGGATACGACCGTGAATGTGGACCCTACCGTGGAAGAGCTCGTAGATTTAACTCTCCTGCTGGAAAAATCTGTCCGGAAGTTTAACATTCAGCCACGCATTGCACTCTTGTCTTATTCCAATTTTGGATCTAATCATGGCCTGGTGCCGGAAAAGGTACAGGAAGCTGTCCGGATCCTTCATCAACAACATCCTCAGCTGATTGTGGACGGGGATATGCAGGCAAACTTCGCAATGAATAATTCTTTGTTGAAAGATAATTTTCCTTTTAGTAAATTAGTAGACGCTCCGGCCAATACATTGGTCTTTCCTACGCTCGAATCCGGAAATATTGCGTACAAATTATTGCAGGAAATCGGTGGTGCTGAAGCGGTAGGCCCAATTTTGCTGGGGCTGAACAAACCTGTACACATTGTGCAGCTGGGAAGCTCTGTACGGGAGATTGTAAACATGATTACCATTGCGGTACTCGATGTTCAGGCGAAGGAAGAAATGGCGACACAAACGAAAAGAAAAGGGTTGCTAACCAGGATAACTAAAAAATAAAACATGTTTGCCTATATTAGTGGGAAGCTTGCTTTTAAATGCCCAACCTATGTCATTATTGAAGCCGCAGGGATAGGCTACCACGTGCATATATCGTTGCATACCTACAGTATGTTGACAAATTCTGAACAATGTAAAATCTATACATGGTTACATGTGAAAGAAGATGCTCATACACTTTATGGTTTTGCGGAGGAGGGCGAAAAGAAGTTGTTTTTACACTTAATTTCGGTGTCTGGAATCGGACCTACCACTTGCCGGATGATGCTGTCATCCATTACTCCGGCAGAGATACAACATGCGATCGTTCATGGCGACGTAACCACTATTCAGCGAATTAAAGGAATAGGGGCTAAATCGGCACAGAGAATTGTCCTGGAACTTCAGGATAAATTGAAGAAAGAAGGAATCGATTCGCTAATTAATGTGCCGGTTTATCAAAGCGCGAGAGAGGAATCGCTCGCTGCTTTAATCATGCTAGGTTTCAGTAAAGTGATGGCAGAAAAAGCTTTGGAAAAGGCAGTGAAAAGTGCAGATCATGCACTATCGGTGGAAGAAATGATAAAGCTGGCATTGAGGAATTTGTAAGACCTAATACCATTGGAAAGTAGACGTCAATTACTTCTGTTGTTTCTAATGTGTTTTGTGGTTGGTTTAACGCGTGCTCAAACTGATTCTACAAAACGGCCTGTGGATTCCTTGAGAAATAATTTTAACCTCAATGAAAGACGACAGCTTGGTCTGAGAAATTATACCAATCCTTTTCTGCCTCTCCCCGACAATGTGAAACGGGAGGTGACCTTTGATGCTAAAAATCAACGCTACATCATCACAGAGAAAATAGGCGATCGTTTGTATTCGCCCCCTCAATACCTCACGATTGAGCAGTATCTTCGGCTGGTTAATTCGGAGATCAAACGAGATAATTGGCGACTATTATCCAATGCGGAGGTGGCAGAAGTGCGTAAAACAGGTATTCTACCTCCAGTCAGGGTCAATAGCCGTGTCTTTGAACGCCTATTTGGAGGTTCTACCATTGACCTTCAGCCACGCGGGGAGGCCGAATTAAGCCTTTTGGGACGTCGGAATAAAAATGAAAACCCCCTGTTTAACGAACGTCAGCGAATCCAGTATAACTTCGATTTTAATCAGCGAATTCAAATGGATGTTGTTGGAAATATCGGAGAGAAGATGAAGCTTCGGATGAACTATAACACAGAAGCTCAATTCGATTTTGAAAACCAGATCAAGCTAGATTATACGGGTGGCCAGGATGACATTATTAAGCGAATTGAGGCCGGAAATGTGAGCTTACCTTTAAATAGTAGCCTTATCAATGGAACGCAAGCTCTATTCGGGGTAAAAACCCAGCTTCAGTTCGGTAAACTGGATGTGTCGGCCATTCTCAGTCAACAGCGATCACAGACTAGGGAACTTCAAATCACCAATGGTGCGCAACAAAGTGAATTTAGAATACGAGCTTCCGAATATGAAGCTAACCGCCATTATTTCCTGGCACAATATTTTAGAGATCAGTATAACGAGGCACTGAAGAATGCACCCATCATTAATTCGGGAATCATGATTACCCGAATTGAACTCTGGATCACAAACAAGTCAGGGAATACGCAGGATTCGAGAGATGTGATTGGTTTGATGGACCTTGCAGAAAATCAGCCTTACAATAGTGCCCAGCTCAATGGGGGAGGCTCTGTGTTGCCTTCTGCTTTTAGCAACCCGCAGTTTCCCGCACATTCGAATAACCTCTTGCAGCGATTGCCCCCTGGCGCACGACTCTCTAACAGCAATGAAATCGCCAGTTTTTTTCAGTCCAGTGGAAATACGGACAATTATGCGCGGCTTACTTATGCCCGTCGATTAACGGACAAGGAGTTTTTTATTCACCCTCAACTGGGCTATATTTCTTTGATGAATCCCCTGAATGGCGACGAAGTGCTGGCCGCGTCCTATCGGTATACTTTCAATGGACAGGAATATCAGGTCGGAGAATTTTCAACAGATGTGGTCTTTGACCAGGCGAACCCCAAAGCGCTGTATGCAAAGTTGTTAAAAAATGAAACAGTGAAAACAAATCTGCCGATTTGGGATTTGATGATGAAAAACATCTACAACATCAATGCCTATAACATCAGTCCGCAGAATTTCAAGTTAGATATTTTTAGAATCGATCCTAAAACAGGGGTAGAAACGCCGCTCATGCGCGAAGGTGTTAAAACAGAAGGGAAGCAATTCATCGCACTGACGAACGTAGATCAGCTGAACCAACAAAAAGAACGTAAGCCGGATGGAGTATTTGATTTTGAGGTGTTTAATTATCCTTTTGCTTCAAATCAGTCCAATACTGGCTGGGGAAACAATCCTACCGGCAGTCTTTCGGGGACTGTTGGGAGCGCTTCCAATCCGGGTTTGGGAAATGTGCTGACCAACATCATGACCGGTTATTTCACTATTGACCCACGCGCCGGCCGGGTTACTTTTCCCATCATTGAACCCTTTGGCAAAGACCTGGCCAATAAATTTGAACTTCCCGCAGAGCAATTGCTGGCTACTCAGTATACGTTTCCTCAGATGTATGATTCCGTGAAAGTGGTGGCGCAGCAACTTTTTAGTGAAAAGGATATTTACATTATCAGGGGGAATTATCAATCAGAGAACAATACAGAGTTTTCATTAAACGCGATTAAAATTGCGGAGGGTTCGGTAAAAGTATATGCCGGAACGCTTCCTTTACAGGAAGGTCTTGATTTTGAAGTGGATTACTTTGGAGGACGGGTGCGGATCATTAATCCCGCAGTGATGCAATCGGGCCAATCGATCCGTATCGTTACGGAGAACAATGAACTTTTTGGATTGCAGCAACGATCCCTATTCGGAACGCGGCTGGATTATCGTTTCAATGATAAACTCTTGTTAGGAGGAACTTACCTGAATCTCTCGGAAAAACCCCTTACGCAGAAGGTCAATTATGGGGAAGAACCAATTTCGAACTCTATTTTGGGTTTGGATGTCAATTACAGTTCCCCTTCTCGCTTTTTGACAAAGATGGTGGATAAACTGCCTTTCATTTCTACCAAAGTGCCTTCTTCTTTTACTTTCAGCGCGGAGTATGCGCAGTTGTTTCCAGGGCATCCCCGGGCAATCGATGCTGCCGGAACAAAGGGGGGGGCTAGTTACATCGACGATTTTGAAGCTTCCCGCTCGCTCATCGATTTGAAAAGTGCCTTTCCTTGGCAAATTTCCGGTACGCCTCAGCTGTTTCCTGAATCGCAATTGTTTGATGATCTGGCTTATGGGTATAACCGGGCAAAAATCGCATTTTACAATATCGATCCTATTTTTTACAACCGGGGAGGTTTTAACAGTATGCCCGTTTCATTCCGCAATGATCGAAATGAACTTTCCAATCATTATGTCCGGGAAATTTTAGAACAGGAAGTGTTCCCTTATAAAGAAATCAGTCTTGGGCAATCTTTGTTTCTCCCCACCTTGGATGTGGCTTTCTACCCGCAGCTTAGGGGCCCCTATAACTATGTGACAAGCGGCTTTAATCCCGATGGAACGTTGAATAATCCAAGAAGCCGTTGGGGAGGGCTGATGCGTAAAATTGATGTCAACGACTTCGAATCTCAAAATATAGAGTACATAGAAATGTGGCTGATGGATCCGTTCATGTATAAAAAAACGGCACCAGGGGGCGATTTGTATTTTAATCTGGGGAATATCTCGGAGGATATTCTGAAAGATGGCAGGAAATCTCTTGAAAATGCTCTGCCTGCCAACGACGATCCCAGTAAGTACGATGAGACCAATTGGGGCAGAGTTGCACGATTACAGCCTGTTGTGCAGGCATTTGATAATGATCCGAACGTTCGACGGGCGCAGGATGTGGGGCTGGATGGGATGTCAAATGTGAATGAGCGTATTAAGTTTGCAAATCAGATCAATCAGATCAAAGCGCAGTTAAATCCCGACGCCGCTACCGCTTTTGAAAATGATCCTTCTTCGGATGATTATGTCTTTTTCAGAGGAAGTCAGATGGACCAGGCCAATGCAGGAATCCTGCAACGGTACATGAATTACAACGGAACTGAGGGAAACTCAAAGACGGCACAACAGTCCATGCAGGAGTTAGGGATTGAAAATTCGGCTTCTACTTCCCTGCCTGACGGAGAAGACATTAACCGGGATAACAACATGACCCAGTCGGATGAGTACTTTCAGTATAAAGTTTCGATGCGTCCGGGAGATTTAGTGGTAGGACAAAATTTTGTCACCGATAAGGTGCTATCCAAAGTGAAACTGGCGAATGGGCAGACGGAAGAAGTCGCTTGGTATCAGTTGCGTATTCCCATTTCCCAATACCAGGAGCGGGTAGGCAACATTCAGGATTTCAAATCGATCCGTTTTGTGCGGATGTTTCTGACCAATTTCGCGGATACAGTTGTTCTGCGCTTTGCAAAAATGCAATTGGTAAGAGGCGAGTGGCGGCGTTTCAATGCCAACAACGAAAGTACGCAGGTCATTGCTGACCCTTCTCTCATGCCCGCCAATCCGGATCAATCGACCGTCGAGGTGGCCACGGTCAATATTGAGGAAAATGGCAAACGTTCACCGATTCCTTACGTGGTTCCCCCGGGAATTTTGCGCGAAATCGATTACAGTAATTACCGGGGAGATACCAGGCAAAATGAGCAGTCCCTTGCCGTGATTGTCCGAAATTTAAAAGATGGGTACGGCCGGGCGGCATTTAAGACGGGCTTCAATGATTTTCGCTCTTATAAGCGGTTGGAAATGTTTGTCCACCTGGAAGCCATTCAGGGTTCTCATCTGGTGGATAATGACCTCAGTGCTTTTCTGCGGATCGGAACCGACCCTGTCGACAACTACTATGAGTATATTCAGCCTTTAAAAGTGACCCAACCCGGAACCAGCGATCCGTATGCGATCTGGCCGGACGAGAATAAAATGGATATCTCCCTTGATCTGTTCCAGAAAGCCAAGGTAGCTCGGAATAACGCACGGACTTCCAGCGGCTCGCCCTGGCCGGTCAATGTTCCATTTAGCTATAATGATGGAAGAAATACCATTATTGTAAAGGGGCAGCCGGACATGAGTAAAATCCGGGTGTACCTGCTTGGAGTGATGAATCCTTTACGAGGTGCAGGTACTTCGCGTCAGGATGACGGGCTTCCCAAAGATGGGCAGGTGTGGTTCAACGAACTCCGTTTATCCGATTTTGACGAACGTGGCGGCTGGGCCGCAAACGCGCGGGTAAATGCAAAACTCGCTGATTTTGCAGATGTGAATATCTCTGGGAGTAAATCGACCGTTGGGTTTGGCTCTTTGGAAAAACGGGTGAGTGAACGCAACAGAGCGGATAATACGTATTTTGATATTTCTTCTTCTATTGAGTTGGGTAAATTCTTTCCTCAGAAATCAGGCATCGTGATCCCGATGTATGTCAGTTATTCCAAGCAGGTTAGTACGCCTCAATTTGATCCCAGAACTCCCGATGTGGAATTGAAAAATGCCCTGGAAGTATCCAATAAAGCACAGAGAGATTCGATCCTTAATTTTGCTCAGGATTATACCACCCGAAGCAGCATTAACTTTACAAATGTCCGCGTAGATCGACTAAATACCGAGCGAAAATCAAGGCTGTGGGATATCCAGAATTTCAATGTCTCCTATGCACAAACAAAATATGCTCACCGGGATTTTATCAATAAAAGTAATGTGCAGGAAACGTACCGGGCTTCTCTGGCTTACAATTACAATGAGATTGCCAAAAATTATCAGCCTTTTGCCAAGCTGATAAAATCCAATACCTTGCGATTATTGAAAGATTTTAATTTCAGCCTTTTGCCTAACTCTATCAATTTCAGGATTGATATGGACCGTTTCTATTCGGAGAATACCCTCAGAGACAATGATCCAAATAATTTCATTCCGATTAATACGACTTTTAACAAGAATTTCCTCGTATCGAGAGTGTATGGAATTGCCTGGAACCTGACCAATTCCCTGAGTCTGGATTTCAATGCTACCAATTATTCGATTATTGATGAGCCCGAGGGCCGGATCAATGGCTTGAAAAGAGATACCTTATGGCAAAATTTGAAACGTTTGGGTCGAACGACGGATTACAGTCACATGATGAATGTGACCTATCAGTTGCCGGTGAATAAAATACCTGGTCTGGATTGGGTCACCGTGGCAACCACGTATGGGACCAGTTTCAACTGGCAGACCGAACCGCTGGCTACCTTGCGTGACCCGGAGATTAATCTGGGTAATACCATTCAGAACTCAAGAGTTGTTCAGGTAAATCCACAGCTCAATTTTGTAAATTTATACAATAAATTTGGTTTCGTTAAGCGATCTGGGGAAGCCTCATCCACCATGAATAGTTTTGAGAAAACCCTGATCCGTCTCCTCACTGCGGTGAAGAATATGAAATTTTCGGTATTTAAAAGTAATGGGACCTTTCTTCCCGGTTACCTTCCGAAAACCAGTTACCTCGGGATCGATGACCTGACCGGAGCACCGGGTCTGGATTTTATTTTTGGTGGGCAAAGTGATATTCGCTGGAAAGCATTGCAGAATGGGTGGCTTTCCACGGATCAGATGCAGAACCGCTTATATGTTCGTTCTATGCGCGAAGATATTCAATTTACCAGTATGGTAGAACCATTCCAGGATTTGAGGATCACTTTAAATGCAAGCAAGAATCGATCGTTAAATTTTACTTCCAATTTTCGTTACGATCCGATAGATGGATTATTTAAGGAGTTAAGCCCGGCGACGAATGGAGATTATTCCGTGTCATTCATTTCTATTCGAACAGCGTTTACGGATAAAGCGGGAAGTACCGTATCCGCATTGTACAATCAATTTATGGCCAACCGGCAAATTATTTCGCAACGTTTGGGACAGGAAAACCCGAATTCGAACGGATTGGTCGATGGGTTTGCGGAAGGGTATAATAAGGATGCGCAAGACGTGATCGTTCCTGCCTTTATTGCCGCCTATTCCAGAAGGAATGCAGGTGCGGTAGCTCTTGAAAGCATGCCCAGAATCCCATTGCCGAATTGGCAGGTGATCTATGATGGTCTCACCAAGATTGGACGTTTGGGCGACTATTTCTCTGAGATGTCTCTTAAGCACAGTTATTCGTCTTCATATAGTGTGAACGGTTTTAATACCTTGTTGAAATACCAGGAAACCAACGGTTTTGTAAGCAGTAAAGATGTAAATGATAATTTCCTGCCTTTGTATCAATTTGCTCAAATCAATATTTCAGAAAGGTTTTCTCCTCTGATTGGAATTGATGCCCGTTTAAAGAGTAATCTCACCACCAATGTTGAGATCAACCGCGGGCGTGTGCTGGCTTTAAGCCTGTACAATAGTCAGCTGGCGCAAATGACCGAGAATAACATTGTGTTTGGACTGGGCTACCGGACCAATAAGTTCCGTTTTCCATTTGGTTTGTTTAAAGGGCTTCAGATGAATAATAACCTTGATTTCAAGATGGACGTTGCGCTGAGAGATAATCGCATGGTGATCTACCGGGCCGATATTGAGGAGGCAGAGGTCTCTTCAGGATCTAAAAACATCACTGTCCGGCCCAATGTGACCTATGTGCTTAACCAGCGCTTTAATCTTCGTGTATTCTATGACTCAAACATCACCAAACCCTACACCTCCCAGTCTTTCAATACCTCTTTTAGCAATTTTGGATTTAGCCTTCGTGTAACTTTGAATTAAGTTGTATGGCGACTTCAAGAGGCTTAGGGATTTCTTATTTATCACAAAATAAATACACCCATACTCACAAATAATAGTAAATTTGCATTTGAAGGATAAGGGTTTATCCGGGAATTGAACTCAACAGGAATTTTATTGACCATTATATAAATAATATGAATTTTCCATCAGAATTAAAGTACACCAAAGACCACGAGTGGGTGAGGGTAGAAGGAAGTGAAGCCACCATCGGAATTACCGATTTTGCACAGCGCGAATTAGGGGATATTGTCTATGTAGATATCAATACTGTCGGTTCGGAAGTGGCGAAAGAAGAGGTGTTTGGAACGGTTGAGGCCGTGAAAACTGTTTCTGATTTATTCATGCCTTTAACAGCAACGGTATTGTCTGTGAATGAGTTGTTGAATGATCAGCCAGAACAGGTAAATAACGATCCTTATGGCAATGGCTGGATGGTGAAAGTTTCCCTTTCCGATCTGTCAGAGCTGGAGGGTTTATTGTCCGCAGACGATTACAAAGCCCTTGTAGGCGTTTAATATGTTAAAATGGGGCTTGTGGAAATCCCAACGATGGGCATTGCTATGGGCCGTTTTAATACTCATCCTATGTAACTTACCGTTACCGGAGAAGGAAGTGGATGGTCAGGGATTTTTATTTAAAGGAGCGGATAAACTGGCGCACACCGGATTTTTCTATGTGCTCACCGTTTTACTTTTTTACGGGAAAATAAAGTACCAGCATACTTATTATTTTAGATCGCTGACCATCTTCAAAATTCTCTTGATTACCATCGGGTTAGGTGGTGGTATAGAATTGTTACAATGGAAAATCTTTACTTACCGTTCGGCTGAATGGTGGGATTTTGCGTGCAATGTCATCGGATGTTGCATGGCTATATTTAGCTACATCCTTCTGCATAAGTCATTTTATTCAGATAAAGACCATCGAACCATAAGATAGGCGTTTGCCGAATGCCCTAGATAGTCTCAGCTCCTAAAAATCTCCTCCTGGCCTTAGCTCCTTCCGCTCGTTCGTTTCAACCTTATTAAAGGTGTTTAAAACCGCTAAAAGTTGTATTTAAAATGTTACCCATTTTTTTGATCAACTGAACAAACTTTTTGGACTCTTATTAGTCTGATAGGATAGATTTGCAAAATATTATAACACAAAATGAAGAATTTTATACAAAAATTAATGCTTGTTGGTCTTTTAGTTGCCAGTGGCTCCGCCATGGCGCAAACAAAAGGAACGGTAACAGGGATAGTGCAGAATGGGAAAGATAAAACACCTGTCGAATATGCTTCTATTGCGGTCAAAAAGTTGTCCGGCGATTCGGCGATTGTAGGCTCCGCTTTAAGTGCCCAGAATGGATCTTTTTCTGTCAACGGCCTGGCTGTTGGAAAATACCGCCTCTACATCGCCTATCTGGGATTAAAATCAATTAATAAGGACTTTGAATTAACAGCTGCGCAGCCCGGCCTTCAGTTTGGGGCTCTTTTAATGGAAGATGTGGGAGTAGATTTACAGGGTGTGGAGATTAAAGGTGAAATCCCTCCTGTGAAGGTAAAGAAAGATACCTTGGAATTCAACGCTTCCGCATTTAAAGTTAAAGAAAATGCCGTAGTAGAGGATGTGCTGAAAAAATTGCCTGGGGTAGAGGTATCGAAAGATGGATCCATCACCACACAGGGAGAGACTATCCGACGGGTACGGGTTGATGGAAAAGATTTCATGGGGAATGACCCATTAATGGCCACCCGTAATCTTCCGGCAGATATGATTGATAAGATTCAGATCATCGATGACATGTCTGAGCAATCCAAGTTCTCAGGAGTAGACGATGGAAATCGGGAAAAAATCATCAACATTACTACCCGTCAGGATCGTAAAAATGGTTTTTTTGGCAATAGTACGGCAGGGTATGGGACGGATGATCGTTACGAAGTGAACATTAGTGTAAATAAGTTTAAAAATGATGAACAGGTCTCTCTTATTGGACAATTTAATAATATCAATAAGCAAAACTTTGGAGGACAGGGTGGAGGAGGCGGAGGTCGCCGGATGTTTGGCGGCGGTCAGCAGCAAGGTATCACAACCACGAACATGGCCGGTTTGAACTACGCCAATGTGTATAAGAACGGAACAACGTTAAATACCAGTTACGATTTCAATAAAACGTCTCTTCTGGATGTTCAGAATAGCTATACGCAAAATTTGCTGGGAAACACCATTACGACCAACGAGAGTGACTTAAACCGGACAACCGACCGGTTGAATCACCGTTTTAATTTGACACTTGATACGAAGATTGATTCTTCGATTTCAGTAAGATGGCAACCAAACCTGAGCTACACAGAAAACAAGAGCAATAGCTTAAGTCATTATAATCGGGACGTGTTGAGTACCCTCACCGTAGGAGAACAGCGGTACTTAACCAATAATACAACTCCCGCTTTAACCAATAATTTGTTGATCCGTAAGAAGTTTCAGCGTCGTGGACGTACACTATCCTTAAATGTTAATACGAATTATAACAGTAGTGATGCGGATAATAAAAACTACATTCTCGATAAGGTAACGATTGGCGGGAGCACTACAGAGAAGCTAACAAACCAGTTAAACGATCAGGATTACAGCAATTTTAGCAACACTTCGCGCTTGGTCTACACGGAGCCATTAAATAAAACCCTTCAGCTTGAATTGAACTATCAAAATACGTATTCATTTGATAATCAATTAAGAGATGTATACAACTTTAACCCTGTGACCCAACAGTTTGATGAGAAGGATTTGTATTACAGTAATGAGTTTGAAAACACCACTTTGATGAACGCTGTCGGATTCAGTTTTAATAAAACCCAAAAGAAATATAACTGGAATGTTGGTTTAGCAGTGCAACATACGGATAGAAAGAATGTAAACATGACGAATGGAAATGTCTATAATCAGGATTTTATTAACCTGACTCCTACGGCGAATTTCCGGTATACTTTCAGTAACAGTAAACGTTTAAATATTCGTTACAACGGACGGACCAATCAGCCTTCCATTAGCCAGATTCAACCCATCCCGGATAATACCAATACACAGACCATCGTATTGGGAAATCCAAGTTTGAAACCATCATTCACAAATAACCTGTCGATTTTCTATAATAATTTTGATTTCGCTTCTTTCCGTTCCATATTTTTCGGGACATTCATTAATCAGACATTTAATGGCTTCTCGTCCAGTAAAGAACTGATCACTGATCCAGACGATATTAACTATGGTAAAATTGCTTCGAAGGTGGTGAATGTAGACGGAAACTTTAGCGCTAATATGTTTGGTAATGTAAGTCAACCGATTATTAAGGGGAATAAACTGACCCTTCAGATTGATCTAAGCGGGTCTTTTAATAAAGAAAGTGGCTATACCAGCGGGCTTGAAAACATTACACGTAACTTCTCACTCACCAATGGCTATAAATTAGTGTCCAATCTGGATAAATTAGATATGAATGCCGGCATCCGCGGAACCATTTTCCGGGATACGTATTCGGCCATGAGTGCAAGCAATACCCGTTATTACAACCTGGTTCCAAGTGTGGATATCAGTTATATGTTTCCCGGAAATGTACGGATACAGACGGATGTTAACTACAATAAGGTGATGGGTAGAGGAGCGAATTTTGATACCGACTTCACCATGGTGAATGCCTATATTAGCCGTCAGTTCTTTAAAAATAAAGGGACATTTAAATTTTCGGTGAATGACCTGTTGAATCAAAATACAGGGATTACCAGAAATGGAGGGGGGAACTCCATTCAGGATTTGAATTTTAATGTATTGAAACGTTATTACATGTTGTCATTCACCTATTCTCTGGGAAGCGTAGGTGGTCGAAGCATGGGTGGAATGCAAATGCCGGGGATGGGCGGACCACGGATGCGGATGTAAACAACGTACGTTAATCAGAGGGGGCTTAGGCCCCTTTTTTTTGTGCGAAAAAAAGCAGAATTTGGGTGCACACCTTATTTTTGTCTATTTGGATTTAATATAAATTAAGGCTAAATTGCGGGCTTATTAAGTCCTTGGAAGAAGGTGGAAAAGAAAAGAAACGTACATCTCCCAGGCAGAAAAAATCCGTAAACAAATGATGAACCTTTCACAATTAAAACCCGGCGAACGGGGAAAGATAACCTCTTTTACAGATGAAGAAATGGCTGTAAAATTAATGGAAATGGGTTGTTTGCCTGGAGAATGGGTGTTGGTAGAGCGCTTTGCGCCTCTGGGAGATCCGATGGCTATCCGTATTTCAGGCTATCAACTTTGTTTACGTAAAAGTGAAGCATCCGTAATTTTAATCGAATCGTCACGTGGCTGATATCCGAATTGCACTTGTAGGAAACCCTAATACCGGGAAATCTACTTTATTTAACCTTTTAACCGGTTTAAACCAGAAGATAGGGAATTTTCCGGGGATCACTGTTGATAAAAAGACCGGATATTTCAGATTGCCCGATTCAAGGCAGGCGGAAGTAATTGATCTTCCGGGAACTTATAGCCTTTATCCGAAGAGCAACGATGAACGCATTGTGTTCGAAGTGCTTGCCGATCGGCATAACACGCATTACCCGGACATGGTAGTCGTCGTTGCCGATGCCACGAATTTGAAGCGCAACTTATTGTTATGTACACAGGTGGCTGATCTTGGACATCCGGTTGTATTGGCACTCAATATGACCGATCTTGCCAAAAAAGAAGGCATCCTGGTAGATGAAAATCTGTTGGCTCAACGATTGGGCATTCGGATTGTACCTATTTCCGCTCGTTCCAATGAAGGAATTGACGCTCTTAAATCGGCCTTGTCCGAAACGGCAAAGCAGACCGCTTATCAGCAGGTCATATCCCCCGTCAATTATGCCGGAAAAGCCATTGAAGAAGTGAAAAGCGTACTGAAGTTAGAGAATGATTACACCGCTCTTCATTTTCTTCATCAGCATTTGCAATTACAGTTCTTAAATGCAGACCAAAAAGAGCAGGTTAAACGCATTTATGGAAAGCACCAATTAGATAGCTTAAAGCTTCAGACGAAAGAAACAGAGGAAAGGTATCGTTATTTGAATGAACTGCTAACCGAAGTGGTTCAGACAAGCGGAACGGAGCAGAAATTTAAATTAACCGATCGTCTGGATGCGATTCTCACCCATAAATATTGGGGTTTGTTGATTTTTCTTTTGGTACTGTTCTTTCTATTTAATGCCATCTTTTCCTGGTCGGCAGTTCCCATGGATTTTATCGATGGAACTTTTGCTTCCTTGACTGATTTGGGGCATGAATACCTACCTGAGGGTGTATTGACAGATTTACTCCTAGATGGGGTATTGGCTGGCTTAGGGGGGATCATTATTTTTATTCCACAGATTGCCATCCTGTTTGCCCTGATTTCCATTCTGGAAGATACGGGCTATATGGCGCGGGTTACCTTTATGATGGATAAAATGATGCGAAAAGTAGGGCTTAGTGGAAAGTCGGTAGTTCCTATGATCGGCGGCATTGCCTGTGCAGTCCCTTCCATCATGAGTGCCCGGAATATTGAGAGCTGGAAGGACCGCATAATTACGATAATGGTTACTCCTTTGGTCAGTTGTTCCGCACGGTTGCCTGTATATACGTTGTTGATTTCGCTGGTCGTTCCGGAGAAAATGATCTACGGGTTTATCAATTTACAGGGGCTGACGTTAATGTTGATGTATTTGATTAGTATTGTGGCAGCGGTGTTGGTGGCCTGGATCATGAAGTTTCTCATTCATGCAAAGGAGCGTTCGTACTTTATTATGGAATTGCCGGTTTACCGGATGCCACGGTGGAGCAATGTGTTTTATACCATGTATGAGAAGTCTAAAACCTTTGTTTTTGAGGCAGGTAAAGTCATTATTGCAATTTCGATTGTGCTATGGGTGATGGCTTCTTATGGCCCAGGAGATCGGTTTGAGAAAATCGACGAGAAATATGATCTCGTAGAGGCCTCCATCACAGATGAAGAAGAACTCGCTTCGGTAGAAAGAGACCGTTCGGCAGAAAAGCTGGAAAACTCTTATGCGGGAATTCTCGGACATATGATTGAACCAGCCATTAAGCCGCTTGGGTACGATTGGAAAATAGGGATTGCCCTGATTACTTCATTTGCCGCCAGGGAGGCATTTGTAGGGACGATTTCGACGATTTATAGTGTGGAAAGCAGTGATGAGGAAACCGCAACCATCCGCAATAAGATGAAAGAAGCCCGTGATCCCCATACAGGACTTCCGGTCTTTACTTTTGCTACAGCGCTTTCGCTTATGTTGTTTTATGCGTTTGCCATGCAGTGTATGAGTACCGTTGCGATCGTCTACCGGGAAACAAAATCCTGGAAATGGCCCATCATCCAATTGGTGTATATGACGGTAATGGCTTATGTTGCTGCTCTCCTTGCGTACCAGTTCCTGAAGTAGACCGTTACCCGATTTTTGCGTGATTTATGAAAGATAAAAAAGACATTCTCGCGCAGTACATGCCTCTGGAAGCGGCCCCGATCATCGCGAGGTGGATTGATTATTTTCAATGCGAATTTAAGATCGCAAAGAAGCGACAAACCAAGCTGGGCGATTACAGACACCCCTATGGGAAGCATGGACATAAGATTTCAGTCAATCAGGATTTGAATCCCTATGCCTTTCTGGTCACTACCGTACATGAGTTTGCCCATTTACTCACCTGGAATGAGTACCGAAACCGAGTCAAACCACATGGCGATGCCTGGAAGCATAATTTTAAACGGATGATGAAACCATTCTTTGATCTTCGGATTTTTCCGGATGACATTGCCGCGGCGATCACTCATTATTTGCACAATCCGGCGGCTTCGAGTTGTACAGACCTTCAGTTGGCACGCGCCCTGGGAAAGTACGACCGGCATATGCGTGTACACCTGGAACACCTGGCGTCTAATGTACTTTTTAAAATCAAAGATGGTCGCCGTTTTATAAAAGGCGCTCGTTTAAGAAAGCGTTTTCGCTGTGAATGCCTGGACGATGGGAAAATCTATTTGTTTAGCCCATTAGCAGAAGTGCTTCCGCTTCCTGGGACATAAACTGCCTCTTCTTCCCTTATTTCCCATTTGAAGTAGATTCTTCTGTTCTTGAAGAGGGCTGGTTCATTTAATAAACTATCTATAAAAGCATCTTTTTCTGGAATGAGCACCGTGGCGGAATAGCTCCGTTGAAGGGGGCTGCGCAATAGCAGATACCGGGCATCCGGGAAGACATTCATCCCTTCAAAGGCCATCTCGAATCGGCCACTTCCGGCCAGGATCTCTTCGAGTGTCTGTATATTTTCCAGGTAGCGCTGGTCTGCTATTAACTGATTGGAGGAACTCTCCATAAAAGGAACTTGCTTAATGGCCAGTTCGGAGGCGGCAGTTCGGTTTTCCTGGCGAAATTGCGTGAGATTTCTAAAAAAGGTCCGACTATCCTTGACGATAAGGTCATCTTCATGCACGAGGGAATGACGCTGGGTATAGAGTAATAAGCTGTCATTTCTGAAGTAGTATTTTTTAATACTTCTGCTGTCATTTCCATTTCTGATCCATTCTTTCAATAAGCTAATCCCCTGCCCATAGGTATATTTTTCCACGTAGAAGGAAATATCTCCCAAAAGATAGAGAAGGCTGCTTTGTTTTTTTGCTTGAGGCAATTTCAAGTCCATTTGTTGCACATACAATAAAATGGAATCGCTGGTAAGGGTAGTGGCCTGGTGCGGATCCCTTAAATGGGCTTGAGGATGATCATTGCCCGCAGGGCGGCATGCCGCTATGAGAAAGATCCCTAATAAGTGAAAGTAAATGCTGCTTCTCATACGCTGAGCTAAATTTTAATAAAGTCATGTTTTAAGTGCAGAGTTTCAGAAGGTTTTCCGCGATGTAATAAAAACGGGCGATTATCGTGCCAATTGATCAAAAAAGGTCTGCAAATGCCCATGTTAGATGAAAAGATGGGGGGAAATCTAAAAAACAGGTCGTTCCATCGCGTAAAAATACCTGGTTAAATAGGGTGATTTTACGGTATAAATTTTGAAAAGGACAGATTATATTTGTTTAATTGGGCTTTTACAGGGGAAGAGGTGCTCCCTGTTTGAAAGGCCTTTCTCAAAAAGAAGCTTTCTAAACAGCTCTCATCAGGTGTAAATCATGAGCTGATGCCGCCAAGTATCGGTTCATGATTATACTCAAACGCAGATAGCGAATTTTCTTTGACATTTAGTGCAGTCACCATTGTCCCGCTTTCTTTCTCCCTTGAGTTCACTTTTTAAAGTTTTAAGGTGAAAATACCCCTTTTACGAAGGTGTTTTTACGTGTGTATGCCTTCGTGATTCCGATTAATTTTGATCAGGTTTAGTTAATAGTGTGCGGGTGAAATGTGGGGGATTATTCCATTTGTTGGTTAGGGTAACTGTCCGGGCTTGGCCCGGACTTTTATTCGGATATATCAGGGGCTGATAAGGATTTGTTGGCCCGATGATATATCTTTTTAAATGCTCTCTTTTCCGCTCTAAACAAGGATCAGTTCCTCTCAGAAAACCTCCTGATTGTGAGGGTAGGAGGACTAGTAAGCCAACAGAGATCGAATAGAGCTATCTAAGCGACTTTTGGCCAGAAACTGATCTTCCAGCTGCTTATTCATTGGAATGGCCGTGTCGAGGCTGGCGCAACGTTTTACAGGGGCGTCCAAGTGCTCAAAACAATGTTCTGCAATCCATGCGGCTAACTCTGCCCCAAAGCCACTGGCAAGGGTATCCTCATGAAGAATCAATACTTTTCCAGTGTGCTTCACGGCTTGGGCAACCGTTTCTTTATCCCAGGGTTGCAGACTCACCAGATCCACCAGTGTGACCTGTAGGTGAGGATGCTTATCCAGATACGCAAGTGCCCAATGCACACCTAATCCGTAAGTAATAATGGTAAGCTCATTTCCTTCACTTAGCAGATTGGCTTTTCCAATAGGGAGTGTGTAGTAGCCCTCAGGCACCTGCCCGCTAAGACTTCTGTAAAGCAGTTTATGTTCAAAAAAAATGACCGGATTAGGATCTTCGATGGCGGCATTTAGCAAGCCTTTGGCATCCCTAGGAAATGCAGGGTAAACTACTTTTAGTCCGGGGGTCTTGGTAAACCAGGCTTCATTACTTTGGGAATGAAACGGCCCGGCCCCTGTACCTGCTCCGGTAGGCATTCGAACCACCACATCTGCTTTTTCCCCCCATCGATAATGCGTTTTGGCGAGGTTATTAACGATTTGATTGAATCCGCAACTGACAAAATCGGCAAACTGCATTTCCACAACCGCTTTGTAGCCATTAATGGACAAACCCAGGCCCGCTCCTACGATCGCCGATTCACAAATAGGTGTGTTACGGACACGATGATTTCCAAATGTTTCGCTAAATCCGTCAGTCAGTTTGAAGGCACCTCCATATTCGGCAATGTCCTGTCCCATTAGGACCAGTTGAGGATAGCGGATCATGGATTCTCTCAATCCTTCACGAATGGCGTCCAAGTATCTTTTCTCTTCAGTGTGCGTTCCGGGGACCTGTAATATAGGAACATGCGGGAAATACATGTCTGCCAGTTCTGATTCCTCCCTTACTTCCGGTTCTGGTTCCAGGAAGGCGGCCTCTACGCTCTCTTCAATATGTTTTTTGTATTGGTCACGGATTTCTGTGATGAGTGCCTCATTGAGCACCTGCTCTGAGCGGAGATAGTTCTCATACTGTAGAATGGGGTCCTTCA
This sequence comes from Pedobacter sp., assembly GCA_037190785.1. GTDB lineage: Bacteria > Bacteroidota > Bacteroidia > Sphingobacteriales > Sphingobacteriaceae > Pedobacter. Next base: position 1,075,531 of record JBBCJN010000003.1, read on the forward strand.
ATGCCCATTCATCCATTAATTCCTGGGGAACATATTTTGTCCCGGAAGCTTCCTCGTGACCACGCATTCTAAATGTCATGCATTCAATAAGTACCGGACGCGGATTGTTTCGAATACTCTCTGCAAGGCCAGAAAGCGTATCGTACACTTCCAGGATGTTATTGCCATCAATCTTGATACCTTCCATGCCATATCCTTTGGCTCGATCCACAAGGCTTTCACAACGGTATTGTTCGCGGGTGGGAGTGGAGAGCCCATAGCCGTTATTTTCAATTAAAAATAGCACGGGAAGATTCCAGACAGCGGCTACATTGAGCGCTTCATGGAAATCACCTTCACTGGTGGCGCCTTCTCCGGTAAATACGAGTGTGGCTTTTTGATGACCAGCCAATACATCTGCCAGGGCAATGCCGTCTGCCAAAGCCAGTTGAGGACCAAGGTGAGAGATCATTCCGATGATCTTGAACTCCTGACTGCCAAAGTGAAAAGAACGATCTCTTCCATTGGTAAAACCGGTTTTTTTGCCTTGCCATTGGGCCATCAGCCGCTTGAGGGGGACCTGACGGGCTGTAAAAACCCCGAGATTACGGTGCATAGGCAGAATGTACTCAGAAGAGTGCAGCGCCAGGGTACTTCCCACCGCAATGGCTTCCTGGCCTATTCCCGAAAACCACTTTCCTATTCTTCCCTGGCGGAGGAGCTTTAACATTTTTTCTTCCACCATCCGCGGAAAAAGAAGGGCCTTGTATAGATCAAGTAGCTGTTGATCGTCTTTGGTTTTTCGGTTAAATTTCATAATTCAGCGGAGCAATTTAGAGGTCGAGGTTCTTTTGATGCTCTTCCCATTGTTTAGCGAAGGATTTATCGGCAAGGGGAGGCAATTCTCTGTGGTTACCCCATTTCTTTTTGAAAAAAGTGTGCAGGAAAAAACGTTTGGTCTTTCCGGTCAGAAAATCCATCCATCCTCTTTTCAACATGGTTTTTTTCCATAATTTCCATCCTATTTCCTCGATTTTTCCATTTTGGTGACTGTTGGCTGCATCTCTCCGATTGAGGAGCAACATCTTATGGAGATCAATTTTCACGGGACATACCTCAGTGCATTTCCCACAAAGGCTCGAAGCATAACTGAGATGTTTAAATTCCTTCATCCCTTTAAAATGGGGGGTAATGATACTCCCTATGGGGCCGCTGTAGGTTGTGCTGTAGGCATGTCCGCCGATATTTTTGTAAACAGGACAGGCATTTAAGCAGGCACCACATCGAATACAGTAGAGGGCTTGTCTTTGTTCTTTCTGCGCAAGAAGCTGACTACGCCCGTTATCCAGTAAAATGACGTACATCTCTTCGGGGCCATCAGTTTCATGGGCTTGCCGGGGTCCGCTCAGAATGGTGTTATAAACGGTTAAGTTTTGTCCCGTTCCGTGGCTGGCCAACAAAGGCCAGAACAAATCGAGATCAGCCAGGGTAGGAAGTAGCTTTTCAATCCCAACAATGGCAATATGTACCTTTGGAAAAGTGGTGCATAATCGTGCATTTCCCTCATTTTCCGTTAAAGCAATGCTTCCTGTATCGGCAATAAGGAAATTTGCCCCTGAGATGCCAATGTCTGCCTGCAGGTATTTCTCACGAAGTAACTCTCTTGCTTTTTGGGTAAGTTGTTCTGGAGTAGCTTCCGGCGGAGTACCAAACTTTTCATGAAAAAGCTGAGCGATTTCTTCTTTAGACAAATGCATTGCCGGAGTCACAATGTGATAAGGTGGTTGCCCGAGTAATTGCACAATGTACTCTCCCAAATCACTTTCCAGGCATTCTACCCCGATTTTCTCTAAGCATTCGTTGAGATGGATTTCCTCAGTGGTCATCGATTTGGATTTGATGACCTGTTTGGCATTGCGGCGGGCAATGATTTGAAGGATTTCTTTTTGCGCTTCTTCCGCATCGTTTGCCCAGATCACTTTTCCGCCTCTCCGTTGGAAATTGGCTTCAAACTCAGGTAGAAGTTTGTCCAGATTCTCAATGGTTTTCCATTTGATCACATGTGCCTTTTTCTTTGAAGCTTCGAGATTTTCAAATTTGGATAAGCCTTTTTGCACTGCTGCGTCATACTTTCCGATATTGTAATTGATTGTAGAACGATGGCGGGTATCAAAGGCCTTCTCCTCTGCTTTTACTAAAAAATCCTCGGCAATGCTAGTCATACTCAAAGATAGATAAATTCACTTTTCCGGCCTAAAAAAACTCTGAAATATGACACCTGTTTGCGGGAAAAGGAATAAAAAAACCCGACTGCAAAGGCAATCGGGTCGCATAGTTATTTTTAGCGGCTTAATTTTTCAATGTGCCGTCTTCATTTTTATTTACGACAGGACGTTTTTCGCCATTCGCTAATTCCCAGGCAGTAAAGTAAACCAAACGGGAACGTTTTGCCAGCATAGGGAAGTCGATTTTGTCCACTTCGTCTCCAGGCTGATGGTAATCTTTGTGTGTTCCGTTGAAGTAGAAAATTACAGGAATGCCATGTTTTGCAAAGTTGTAATGGTCTGAGCGGTAGTAAAAACGCTGTGGATCCGTACGGTTGTTGTATTTCTCATCCAAAGTGATATTGACGTAATCCTTGTTGGCTTTTTTACCAATCCGGTCAAGATCGTCACTAAGCATATCGGAACCGATGATGTAAACAAAGTCATTATCGCCCGGGCGCTCGTCATCTCCACGGCCAATCATGTCAATGTTTAGATTGGCAATCGTGTTTTCCAAGGGGAATATAGGATGATCTGAATACCACTCTGAACCCAATAATCCTTTTTCTTCACCTACCACTGTCATGAAAAGGATGCTTCTTTTCGGGCCTTTGCCTGCTTTTTTAGCATTGGCAAAAGCTTCCGCCAATAATAGCACACCCGTAGTTCCTGAGCCATCGTCATCCGCTCCATTATTGATTTTATCGACTGCATTCGGGTCATTTGAGATACCGATATGGTCATAGTGACTGGTGATGACCAATACTTCGTGTTTTAATTTCGGGTCTGATCCTTCAAGGAAACCCAATACGTTTTCCGCTCTTAAATCCGTTTCTTTCACCTTTGTACTGAAAGCTACAGGAATATGGATGGAAGTCGTTGCCGGTTTTAACGATTCGGCAATTTTACTTTTTGCCTGATCAATGGATAGGTTCGCACCTGCAAGAATTTGATTAGCCACGGCCGTTCCAATCACTACGGTAGGAATACCCTGAGCCGCGGTGGATGCGTTTGGTCTTCTAAGTCCTTCTGTTCCTCTTGAAAGAAAATTAAGGACTTGAGGATTTAAATTGTCTACCCCCTGATTAATTAAGAGTACCCCTGCAGCCTTATGGTCTACCAGGTATTTGATTTTCGCCTGTGTGCTTCCTACACTGGTAGCGGGTCTTCTTGCGCCCTGAGGTGCTGGTTCCGGAGCTTTTGCCGTAGGATCCCCTGTTGCAAAAACCATTACCACTTTTCCGGCCACGTCAATGCCTGCATATTCGTTAAAATCTTCTTTGTTTAAACCGTAACCTGCAAAGACCACTTGCTGTCCGCTAACACTGAAACCGGTACCTGTTACAGCCTGTGGGGTAATATAGAATTCTTTTAAATTTTCTTTCTGTTGCCCGTTTACAGTAAGGGTTGTTTGTTCCAGATTCTTGGAATAGAAACCAACTGGCTGAAAATAGGGGTCTTTGCCGCCTTTTACAGGGCCTTTAAGACCAAATTTTTTAAATTGTTTTTTGATGTACTCAGCAGCCATCCAGGCGCCTTTTTTACCGGTTTCTCTGCCTTCATATTCATCAGAGGCGAGGATAGAAAGGTGGTCATAGCCGCGATCTTTATTAATCACATCGCTATACTTGATGGCGTTTTGATCCTGCGCCATCGCATTTAAGCTCAGTAACAAAGCAAAACCGCCGTACAGAAATTGTTTTTTCATTATTTATTGTATTTAATTAAGTCAGTGGATCGATGGAAAAGGTTTGTTTGTTCACTCTCCAATTCAATCGATCCGGATAAAGGATTTCATCTAATTGTTTCGGTGGGATGATTAACAGGATATTTTACTTACTCTGTTTTGGTGTCTTCCTCCTTCAAACTCGGTATGGAGAAAGGTGGTGGTCATTTCTTTGGCCAAGTCAATGGAGACAAATCTTGCCGGAATGCATAGAATATTGGCATCGTTGTGCTGTCTGGCCAGGGACGCCAGGTCGTTTTGCCAGCAAATAGCGGCCCTAATTCCCTGATGTTTATTCGCTGTAATGGCAACTCCGTTTGCGCTTCCACAAATTAAAATACCTACGTCACAGGCCTTTTCTTCTACGGCACTCGCCACCGGATGGGCAAAATCAGGATAATCTACTGAATCGCTACTAAACGTGCCGAAATCCTGGATGTCGAATGCTGATAAGTGGGTTTTTATCAGTTCTTTATAGTCAAAACCGGCATGATCCGCGCCAATGGCAATCTTTATTTTTTTTTCTGTAGGCATTTGTTCAAATTTAGAGAGAATAATAAAATTTACGCGTAAATTTTTTGTTGCGCATCAAAATAGCAAAAGTTCTGCTCTTTTCATTTCTTTTGAACACATTTCTGTACAAAGGTCAATTAACGCTGATAGAATAGCGCTTCTTCTTTGGCCTTCTTTTTCTGAATGCGTGCCGATATCATGATGCTGAGTTCATAAAGAAGAAATAATGGGAGAGCTACAATCATCATGGTGTAAGGATCAGCGGTAGGGGTAATTACGGCGGCGACCACTAAGATAAGGACAATGGCGTATCTGCGGGATGAACGCATAAATTGCGGGGTCATGATACCCAGTTTCGATAATACATAAATCACCACCGGTAATTGAAAAGCCACTCCTGTTCCCAAGGTTAATGTTAACACGGTAGAGAGGTATGAAGAGATTGTGAAAGTATTGGTAATGCTTTCATCCACTGTGTAATTAATGAGGAAGTTAATGGAAAGCGGGCAAATCAGGTAATAACCGAATAAAATACCCAAAAGAAAAAGCATCGAGGCAAAAAAAACGAAACCACTGGCTGATTTTTTTTCTGTTTCATGAAGCGCCGGCTTGATGAATAACCAAAGCTCAAAGAGAAGATAAGGGACCCCCATAATGATTCCGGCCATGATGCAGGAATTCATTTGAAGGGTAAATTGGCCGGACATTTCGGTATTAATGATTTTGGCGTTGATTTCCTTGATGCAAAACTCATCCCCGATAATGGGAAACATTTCATATAGTTTGCACATCATCTGATAGGTCCAGAAATCCGGGCGTTTTGGGCCCATGATGATGTAATGCCATATAAAGTCAGAAAAATAGAAAGCGAAACAAGTGAAAAGTGTAATGACAGCCAGAGCTCTCAGGAGGTGTTTCCGGAGTACGTCAAGATGATCGAAGAACGACATCTCCGCTTCCAGATTTTTCCCCTTATTTTTAATGGAGTCGATTAATTTTTGCGCTTTAGTATCACTCATGGCTTCTGTTAAACAAAAATACCATTCTATGTGATATGGAATGGTATTTTTTTATAAATATGTGAAATTTGGACTTATTCTGAAAATTGGAAAGTCTCCATAAATTTTGTAGTGAAATTTCCTGCTCTGAAATTAGGGTCTTTCATCAGCTTTAAATGGAATGGGATGGTTGTTTTAATCCCTTCAATTACAAACTCACTCAGTGCACGTTCCATGGTAGCGATGGCTTCCTCTCTGGTTTGCGCCACGGTAATGAGCTTGGCAATCATCGAATCGTAATTTGCCGGTATTTGATAGCCAGCGTAAACGTGGGTATCCACTCTTACGCCATGTCCGCCCGGAGAATGAAAATTGGTAATTCGTCCTGGCGAAGGCCTGAAGTTATTAAAAGGATCCTCGGCATTAATGCGGCATTCAATGGCGTGCATATCCGGAACGTAATTCTTTCCTGAAATTGGAATGCCAGCCGCAACTTTGATCTGTTCTTTAATCAGGTCAAAATTGATCACTTCTTCAGTAACCGGATGTTCTACCTGTATCCGGGTATTCATTTCCATGAAATAGAAGTTACGGTGTTTATCCACTAGAAACTCGACGGTCCCTGCACCTTCGTAATTCACGGCCAAGGCTCCCTTCACTGCGGCTTCGCCCATTTTATTTCTCAATTCTTCGGTCATAAATGGAGAAGGGGCTTCTTCGACCAGTTTTTGATGGCGGCGTTGAATAGAGCAGTCTCTTTCCGATAAATGGCAGGCTTTTCCGTATTGATCTCCAATGATTTGAATCTCAATATGGCGGGGATCTTCAATGTATTTTTCGAGGTAAAGTCCGTCGTTGCCAAATGCGGCTCCTGACTCCTGACGAGCACTGTCCCAGGCATTCTCGAACTCCTCGTCTTTCCAAACAATACGCATCCCTCTTCCTCCCCCTCCGGCAGTGGCTTTCAGGATCACGGGGTAGCCCATTTCATTGGCAAGCTGGATCCCTTCTTTCACACTACTTAACAGCCCTTCTGACCCGGGAATAGTAGGTACTCCGGCTTTTTTCATGGTTTCTTTTGCCGAAGATTTATCGCCCATCCCGTTAATTTGTTCGGGGGTCGCACCAATGAATTTGATTCCATAATCGCGACAAACGGAAGAGAATTTAGCATTCTCGGAAAGAAATCCATAGCCCGGGTGAATGGCATCGGCATTGGTTAATTCAGCAGCGGAAATAATATTTGGAATATTTAAATAAGAATCTTTACTAGGAGGAGGACCAATACAAACGGCCTCATCGGCAAAACGTACGTGTAAACTTTCCCTGTCGGCGGTTGAATAGACGGCTACGGTTTTGATACCCATTTCTTTACAGGTACGAATAATACGTAAAGCAATCTCACCACGGTTGGCAATTAATATTTTTTTAAACATACTTGTTGGATGAACTAAGGCAATGCTTAGATAGGTTCTACTAAGAATAAGGGCTGATCGTACTCTACAGGGGAAGCATTGTCTACCAATACTTTCACGATACGTCCTGAAACTTCACTTTCAATTTCGTTAAATAGTTTCATGGCTTCAATGATGCAGATCACCTTTCCGGTTCCTATTTCATCGCCTACATTGGCAAATGGGGGTTTGTCTGGGCTCGAAGAGCGGTAGAAGGTACCAATCATCGGAGATTTAATGGTGATGTATTTTGCATTATCATCTACAGGAGCGGCTGCAGGGGCTTTGGCTTCTGGAGCTGCGCTTGCTGGGGCCGGCGCTGCGGCTGCCGCTGGTGCTACCGGAGCTACAGGTGCCGGGATGGCTGCATTGACATAAACAGGTGCCTGGTTAGTTTTGATGGTAATTTTGAAGTTTTCCTGCTCAATGGCTACTTCATTTACCCCTGACCGGGAAACAAATTTAATAAGTTCCTGAATTTGTTTGATATCCATTCTTTTGTGATTATGTGAAAAAAATCGCTGTCTTTTGAATCAACTAAGTTATTGTTTTTTTTTATTTTCCAAAGCCCCGCGGGGGCTTGTGAGTAGTTAGTCTCTATTCCTTCCAGAAGGAAGAATTAATTTATAAATGGCTGTTAATAAGCCCATTTTAAATACACAGAACCCCAGGTGAACCCTCCGCCAAAAGCGGCGAGAACAATATTGTCTCCTTTTTTAAGCTGACTTTCCCATTCCCATAAGCAAAGCGGGATGGTTCCGTTTGTGGTATTTCCATAACGCTCAATATTGATCATTACTTTTTCATTTCCAACACCCATGCGCGAAGCAGTGGCATCAATGATTCGTTTATTTGCCTGATGAGGAACCAGCCAAGCCACATCATCGGCAGACAGTTGGTTTCTATCCATGATCTCCGCCGCAACATCGGCCATATTGGTTACGGCAAATTTGAAAACCGCTTGTCCTTCCTGGTATACAAAGTGCTCTTTATTATCAATTGTTTCGTGAGAGGCCGGTTTTACAGATCCCCCTGCCTTCTGGTGAAGGTGTTTGATGCCGGAACCATCACTTCTTAAGATAGAGTCGATAACGCCGTATCCTTCTGTATTTGGTTCTAACAAGACTGCGCCACAACCATCGCCGAAAATGATACAGGTAGTTCTGTCCGTATAATCAATAATGGAAGACATTTTATCTCCGGCAACGACCAATACTTTTTGGTGTTTCCCCGTCTCGATGAATTGAGATCCTACGGTTAACCCATAGATAAATCCTGAACAGGCGGCCTGGAGGTCATAACCCCAGGCATTTTTGGCGCCGACTTTGTCAGCGAGAATATTTGCTGACGCAGGGAATGATAAATCAGGGGTAGTGGTGCAAAAGACAATCATGTCAATTTCTTCTGCGGCTATTCCTCTTTTTTTAAGCAGGCCGTTTACTGCATGAACAGCCATGTCTGTTGTTCCCAGCCCTTCTCCTTTTAGAATTCGACGCTCTTTAATTCCGGTTCTGGAAGTGATCCATTCATCGTTGGTGTCGACAATGGTTTCCAGTTCTTTGTTTGTTAAAATATAATCAGGGACATAACCATGAACTGCGGTAATGGCAGCGTGAACTTTGCTCATTTTGTTAGGTTTAAAATTATTGGAATGCGGCTTTAATTTTATCAACTAATCCGGTAGTAATCATGTCTCTTGATTGGAAAATCATGTTTTTGACGGCCTCAGGACTTGAAATCCCATGCCCAATTAATACGGGTGCATTCACGCCTAATACCGGACTGCCTCCGTAATTTTCGTAATTGAAGCGATCAAAGAATTCGTCCTTCAGCCCTTTTTTTATGGTTAGGACATAGAATGATTCTGCCAGCTTTAGCATGACATTTCCTGTAAATCCATCGCAAACAATGACATCTGCTTTCTCATTGAACAAATCGCGACCTTCAATGTTCCCTATGAAGTTGAATAACTGCGTCTCTTTCATCAGGGGGAAAGTAGCCAAGGAAAGCATGTTGCCTTTCTCATCCTCCTCCCCGATATTCATCAATCCCACTTTGGGTTGTTCGATTTGCATGATGTGTTCGGCATAGAGGCTTCCCAAAACGCCAAATTGCAATAAAGTGTCGGGTTTGCAGTCTGCATTTGCGCCAACATCCAGCATCAGGCCAAGTCCTCCTTTTAATTTAGGAACAATGGTACACAGACAGGGCCTGATAATGCCCGGGATGGTTTTGACACTAAATACAGCTCCTACCAGCATGGCACCAGAGTTGCCGGCGCTCGCAAATGAGTCGATCTTGCCTTCCTTCAATAATTGAAAGCCAACAGAGATACTGGAAGTAGGTTTTTGGAGAATTGCTTTGGTGGGATGTTCGCCCATACCGATTACTTCATCCGTATGAACATAGTCGAAGTGGTCGGGGTTAAAGCCCTTAGCTGCGAGGATGGGTTGAACAACCGCTGTATCTCCGATCAGGACAATACGCTGATCGGAACTAAGGGTTTGATGGGCGGCTACTGCTCCTAAAACAATCGCTTCAGGAGCGTAGTCTCCACCCATAATATCGAGACCTATTTTCATAAATAATATTTTGTGACTAAGCCAGGTGCCTTTATTCCGGTTAGTCTAAGTTACTCTTTAACTAACGGAAAACACAAAAATTTTTCAGAAAATTAACCTATCGAAGTGTTTTCTATAACGAGTTTACCATTGTAATACAAGTTGCCATCAACATTGTATGCATGGTGAGGAACATGTATAGCTCCGGTGGTTTGACAGGTTGACAAAGAAGGGGCCTCAGCTTTGTAATGCGTTCTTCTTTTGTCTCTTCTTTGTTTAGAAACCTTACGTTTTGGATGTGCCATTGCTACTTTTTTTTATGATTATTTTAATTTCTTTAAGGCCGACCATCTCGGGTCGTCCTGTGCTTGTTCTTCTTTCTGGTCACCGGAAAGTTTTTGCAAGGTTTCCAACATTTGAGGATCACATGCTTTACCTACCTGTTCGCATTTGTTGATGTAAGGAACGGCCACCGTCACAAATTCATAAATCCATTCCGAAACATCAATACTTGTTTCTTTTTTGTTTAAAACAATAATTTCCAAATCATCATTTTCTCCTTCTTCTTCAGAAAATTTAACAATTTGTCTCTCATTTATTTCTATCGGCTGAGAAAACTCAGACAGACATTTGTCACAATTGAGCTGAATAGTGCCGTTGATGTCAAAATGAAGGATGAGCATGTTTTCCTGCTTATCTAACGCCACTTTAGCCGTTAAACGACCGTCTTTAATCAACGAATATTCAAAGGCATCAAAGAAATCACGGTCAATTTCGTAATCGAAATGATGTTTTCCCAATTTTAAACCGGTGAACGGGATAGAAAATTGTTTTAATGCTTTCAATTGTAACTAAAATTTAGCCTGCAAAGGTAGAGAATATTTTAATTTGGAGCAAATTTTATTTAAAATGGGAAGGGCCCTGCCCACTATTCTGTTTTTTCTTTTATTCTGATCCCTTGCTGATTATGGGTTTGTCATTGCGCGACCACTCGCTCCAGGAGCCAACATACAGGCGTGGCAGAGGGAGTTCCGCAATCGCAAAAGCCAGTAGGGTGTGACAGGCCGTGATTCCCGAACCACAATGTACGATGCAGGAACTTCCGTAAGGAAGGTATTTTTTACGTAACCTCTCTGCCGGAAGAAAAAAACCGTAGTCGTCCAGGTTTTCTGTAAAGGGGATATTGATTGCATGGGGAATATGTCCGGCGACTAAATCAATCGGTTCCCTGTAACCTTCGTATCGCTCTGTTGCCCGAACGTCAATAATGCTGTTGGGAATGTGTAAAGAATGATGAGTTACGTCTTCCAGACTTGCTGTCGGGAGCAGCCAGGTATCTGTAGAAGGCAAATAGGCCCCATTGTTCTTTTGCTTTTGTTTAGGGGTAGTGAGGGGGAAACCCGCATTTACTGCGGCAGCAAACCCTCCGTCCAGAACTTGTACAAAGGGGTGTCCCAAGGCTGTGAGCATCCACCACATTCGTGCAGCGGCATTGCTTCCTTTTTGCCGGTCATAAAGGATGACATGACTATCGGGCATTATCCCAGCCTCTTGAAGCCGGATACAGAAATCAGTTATTTTTGGCAAAGGATGCCTTCCCCCGGTTTTATAGTCCCCGATTTCGGCGAGCTCTGTATCCGGATGTATGTAACTGCTGTTCCGGAGCACTTTATCCGGAGGGGCCTCAAGCCCCCCACTTACATCACACAGCACATACGTGTTTGTCTGTAATCGGAGGAGTTCATCTACCTGCAAAAGAGGGGGGAAGAGCGGCATATATCCAGAAGAGATTAGTTGGCGTCGTCTTTGACATCACTGGCCGTTTCGATGATTTTACCGCCACTACGCAATTGATTGGCAAGCATCCGGTCTTGCTCGTTCCGGTTTTTAGTAATGTGAATCGCTGAAAAAAGAGCTTCCATAAAAGAGGTTGGATTCCCCATGTTTTTGCCGGCTATGTCAAATGCCGTTCCGTGATCAGGCGAAGTACGCACAAATTTAAGTCCGGCGGTAAAATTTACACCACTTCCGAAGGTGATTGTTTTGAAAGGAATAAGCCCTTGGTCGTGGTACATCGCAAGAACGCCATCAAATTGCTTGTAGGTGCCGTTTCCAAAAAAGCCATCGGCTGCGTAGGGGCCGAAGGAGATAATTCCTTTGTCGAACGCTTCCTGGATGGCGGGAATGATGATGTCGTTTTCCTCATTTCCCAACAGTCCGTTATCGCCTGCGTGAGGATTGATCCCCAATACAGCGATTTTTGGTTTTTCTATCCAGAAATCACGTTTGAGGCTGTCGTTCATCAGGCGAAGTTTTTGAACAATCTTCTCTTTCGTTAACGCTTTAGCCGCCTGATGAAGAGGAATGTGCCCACTCACCACACCTACCCGCAAAGCATCGCTGATCAGAAACATGAGAGAGTCCCGATCACCGCTTTTTTGTTGAAGGTATTCCGTATGCCCCGGAAAATTGAATTCTTCAGATTGGATGGTATGTTTGTTAACCGGAGCGGTGACGAGTGCGTCAATGTGTCCATTAAGGAGGTCTTGGGTAGCTCTTTCTAAAGAAAGAAAAGCATACTTCCCTCCGGTGGCATTAGCTACGCCTAAGTCTACACGAACATCTTCATCCCAACAGTTGATGAGATTCATTTTTCTCGGATTGGCAGCCGAGGGCTCCTGAATGATGTTAAAGTTAAAATCGTTCAGATGAAGGGCTTTCCTGTGAAAAGAGGCAATTTTCGTATGTCCATATACCACAGGGGTGCAATAGTCGAGTAATCGTGTTTCTGAAAGGCATTTTAAAATGACTTCCGGACCAATGCCATTGATATCTCCGATACTAATTCCGATTTTTACTTTATCACTCATGACTATTAATTTTTGCGCAAATTACTCATTCTGGTGATTAACCGCAAACGCGGAGCGTGAGGCTTCCTGTTTTACTTCTCTAAAATAGAAAATGGGAAAAGAGAAACTGTCAGAAAACGATTCTGTAAAGTCGGGCGAAGCCCAGGGAATAGGATGGTCAACTTCGATGTTTCGCAGTCTGCCATGTACATGCATTCCCTGGCAGACTTTCTAAAGACATCCGAAAGGGAAGGAATCGCTTTTCTGAATTTCAGGTGTCGCGACAAGCGGAGTTAGCCTGGTAATGGAATTGCCTTCCGGAAGGCAAGTAGCGAATGAACTGTGGCAAGCACTTGGAGGGTGATTTCAAATTTGAAAGAAAGCCTTTTTCTTGTTGACAAAAGCTATTTTAGGGGGCTGTCTTCTTTGAATATTCGGGAAGTGCGGTTTAGTCTAAAAAAAATGTGAGGAAAAACGTAATTTTCCTCCTTTTTTGTGAAGAAAAACAGGCCGCTAACCCCCTTGAAATGTAACGGAAATCATCCAGGTTGTCGGAGCCGGCTACTGTGGCAGGACAAGCCTGTAGTAGTGAGCGACAATTCATACACCTAAGGATTTGAATATTCAATAGAAATGGTGAGAGGCAATCCATCTGATTGTTTACCTTTGCCAAGGTGCCGGTAAAGTCGGATAAACCTAAACGAGAGAAAATGAGCGTAGTAAAAGCTAAAAAACATTTAGGACAGCATTTCCTGACGGATAAAAAAATCGCAGAACGTATTGTCGATTCGTTAAAGCATACGGACCATTACCGACAAGTATTGGAAGTTGGTCCTGGGATGGGCATCCTTTCTGATTTTCTTCTGGAAAGGGATGATCTGGAGACTTTTCTAATCGATATTGACACGGAATCGATCGCCTTCCTTCATCAAAAATATCCGCAGTTAGGCGAAAGATTGATCAGTGGCGACTTTTTGAAACTGGACTTGTCGACTATTTTCACTGATAAATTTGCCGTCATTGGCAATTTTCCTTACAACATCTCTTCTCAGATTCTTTTCAAAATTCTGGAATGTAGAAATCAGGTGGTTGAGGTGGTAGGAATGTTTCAAAAGGAAGTGGCAGAGCGTTGTGCCTCTCCTTCGGGAAGTAAAGAGTATGGGATTTTGAGTGTGCTGCTTCAGGCATATTACGATATTGACTATTTATTTACCGTAAAACCGGGAACATTTAACCCTCCGCCTAAAGTAAACTCAGGAGTGATCCGTTTAAGCAGAAACCATACGCGGGAATTAGCCTGCGATGAAAAGCTGTTTTGGAGAGTTGTGAAGGCGGGATTTAACCAGCGCCGTAAAACGCTTCGCAATGCACTTGCCGCTGTGCTTCCTAAAGATCAAATGGATACCCATCTTTATTTTGAAAAGAGAGCAGAGCAACTGACGGTAGAAGATTTTATTCAATTGACACTTCATGTGAGTACACTCATGCAACGGAATTCCCAGAATGAGCGTCTACCTTAAAATATGAGAAAAATTTTGCTGTGTTTTAGCTGGTTCATTGCCTTCAGTTTAGGGGCAAAAGCACAAAAAAACGAAAATGATCAGGCTTTCTTCCGGGCGCATATTTCCAAGCTTCCTTCCTTTAAGGATCAACGGATTGGGAACAAGGTTTTCTCTACGAGTGACCAGGATTCGGACTTTGAGTTTTTCCTGAAATTGTATGGTTTGGTTGGGCCGATCAGGGACATGCATCTGTCCATCTATACACTTCCGGATACTTCTCTCATGGCTTCTGAAATATGGGTCCTGTCAGCAGCTGAAGTGGATTCGCTCAAAAAGCAATCTCCTTTGTCAGCGAATGTAACCGGAACCTATTATGATGGAGAAAATGAATTAAGTATTGTTCGTTGGAGAACGTATTTTTTGGGTGCCATTGCTCACGAGGGAAAGTACTATACCCAGTTCCTTCTGGTAGACAAAGGAGGAAATCATTTTGATTACCTTGGATTTAAAAATAAGGGGACAGGGTTTTATCTTCATAGAAATGTGGTTTACCTAAATGAGCGGTTGTCGGGTACTCCCTGGAAGAAATACCGGAAGGCGGATTTCGTGCATGTGCCGAAGGATGCCCCTAAATTTGAGTATCGAAAGATTCAACCCACGACAGGCTATTTGCGTTTAGGAAGTTTTGCAACGAATTCAATGAATATTGCTGCTTCCAATAAATTTTATGAAGACATAAAGGCGGGATTTACCGATCAATACCTGGTGGTGGATCTAAGAAATAACGGAGGGGGTGGTTATAAAACATCGGGTAAATTCTTGCGTTTACTTCGGCAGTTTAAGGGGAAGATTTACTTATTGATTAACGGGAATACCCTAAGTAACGCGGAGCAATTTACCTTGGATCTTAAATCGAAAAAAAAGGTAAGGGTATTGGGGGAGGCGAGTCCGGGGATGATCAGTTATGGGAGTAATTATGGGAAGCGACTAACAGCGCCCAGTGGACGGTTTCAGTTTTACCCGACAGATATGAGTGCTCGCCGAAAAGATCTTCCCTATGAAGAAAGAGGAGTTCAACCTCATGTCGCATTAGATCCTTTTAAGAAGGATTGGGTGGAGCAGGTAATGGATTATATTAGAGAAAATGAGTAAAAAAATATTAATTGTGGATGACCTACATCCGGCATTTAAGGAGAAAGCCCTCTCACTGGGCTACGAAGTGCATGACAGACCTGAAATAACGAGGGAAGAAACGTTGTCTATTATTGCGGCCTATACAGGAATAGCAGTTCGGACGAAATTCCGCATTGATGGGGAATTGCTATCGCGCGCAGATGCATTAACGTTTGTGGCACGGGCGGGTGCTGGACTCGATAATATTGATGCCGCATTTGCTGAAGGGCGCCAGGTTCGTTTGATCAATGCTCCGGAGGGAAACAGTGATGCCGTAGGTGAACATGCCATCGGCTTGTTATTGGCGCTAATGAATAAGTTTCGTAAGGCAGACCAACAGGTACGCGATGGCGTGTGGGACAGAGAGGGCAACCGGGGTTATGAACTCAAAGGAAAAACCATTGGTTTAATTGGCTATGGGTTTATGGGGCAAAAGATGGCCCGTAAATTGGCGGGATTTGAAGTAGATGTCATTGCTTACGATAAATATAAAACCGGCTTTTCCGATGCGTACGCAAGAGAAGTCAGCATGGAGGAGATCGTGAAACACAGTGACGTTCTGAGTTTACACATTCCCTTGACAAAGGAAACGAGGCAAATGGTAAATGAGGAATACTTCTTTCATTTCAAGAAACCAATTTTCTTTATTAATACGGCGAGAGGAGAAATTGTACACACTCCCTCTTTGTTAAAAGCGATTTCAGAAGGGAAGATGAGGGGGGCTGGCTTGGACGTGCTGGAGACGGAAAGATTCCCAAGCCTGGCGGAACAAGCCTGGTATGAGGCCTTGACTGCCAGCGATCAGGTATTGCTGACGCCTCATGTTGCCGGGTGGACCTTCGATTCCTATCGTAAAATTTCTGAAGTGTTAGGGCAAAAGCTCATGGAAATCACATTATAATTCCTTAAATTGGCATAAGACAAAACAAATAAGCTTATGGCACGGGAACATCATTACCATACCAACCTGGTGTGGACCGGAAATAAAGGGTCCGGTACTATGGATTACCGCTCTTACGATCGGAACTTTGTGATTGCTATTGATGGCAAACCTACTTTGTCGGGGTCATCTGATTCTGCTTTTTTGGGAGATAAAACGAGGTATAATCCAGAAGATATGCTCGTTTCTTCAATCTCCAGCTGCCATATGTTATGGTACCTTCACCTTTGTGCTAAAAATGAAATTGTAGTGATTGAATATCAGGATAAAGCGTTAGGAAAAATGGTGGAGCTGCCGGATGGAAGCGGTCACTTTACCGAGGTACTTCTAAGGCCCGAAGTAATCATTTCCAAAGCACATCAGAAGGACTTAGCCAATCGTCTTCATGAAGAAGCCAACCGGATGTGCTTTATCGCTAATTCCCTAAATTTCCCCATTCATCACGAACCTGTATGCACGGCGGTGAATGAATAATCAGGGATAATTTTAAGTTGAAAATTTGCTTTTTTGAATCGAGGCTTCTATCTTCGTTAAAACGAGCAAGACTATATTGGTGAACAGCCAACATAGTCTTGTTTCTTTTTTATGGATAACTAAAAAACGGAAGTCATGGCAGAAGTCACTTATTATACACAAGAAGGATTAGACAAACTGAAAGAAGAACTACATATCTTAAAGACCATTGGTAGACAAGCTATTTCAAGGGCAATTGCAGAAGCAAGGGATAAGGGCGATTTATCTGAGAATGCAGAATATGATGCGGCTAAAGAAGCTCAGGGGCTCCACGAAGCAAAAATTGCTAAGCTGGAACTCACGTTGTCGAGTGCACGCCTGATCGATGAAAGCAAGCTCGATCTTTCCAAAGTGCTGGCTTTATCTATTGTAAAAATAAAAAATCTTAAGAATGGAGCCACGATGAGTTACCAGTTGGTTGCAGAGAGTGAAGCGGATCTTAAAACCGGTAAGCTGTCGGTTAAATCTCCAATTGCACAGGGCTTGTTAGGAAAGTCAGTAGGAGAAGTTGCAGAGATCAATATACCCGCAGGAAAAGTAGCGTTCGAGATTCTGGAGATCTCCCGTTAATTTTTTTAAATCGAAACGATGAGTATTTTTTCTAAAATTATTGACGGAACCATCCCGGCACATAAAGTGGCAGAAAATGATTCCTTCCTGGCCTTTTTGGATATCAATCCATTGGTGATGGGTCATGTATTGGTCATCCCCAAGAAATCGGTTGACTATCTGTTTGATATAGATGATGCGCTCTATAGCGAATTGATGCTTTTTGCGAAAAATGTGTCTGTCGCTGTAAAGAAGGCTTTCCCATGTAAGAAGGTAGGAGTGGCAGTGATTGGATTGGAAGTGCCTCATGCACATATCCATCTCATTCCGATGAATGAGGTGAGCGATATGAATTTTGCGAAAACAAAATTGCATCCTTCTCAGAAGGAGCTGGCGGCCGCTGCCGATAAAATAAAAGCAGCTTTTTAGCTGCTTTTATTTTATCCTTTCAATTTGATGTTTTGCTGATGCCTGTCCGAATCTCTCTCAGTTTTTTTTCTGAGATTTTGCCGGAGGGCTTCTTGTAGGTCAATACCGGTCTGATTGGCAAGGCATATTAATACAAACAATACATCTGCCATTTCATCGGCTAAGTGAACTGCTTCGTCACTCTTTTTGAAAGATTGTTCCCCATACTTGCGGGCCATAATGCGGGCCACTTCTCCTACCTCTTCCATTAAGATAGCAGTATTGGTTAATTCGTTAAAATAACGAACACCATGTGTCTTGATCCATTGATCTACCAATTGTTGGGCTTCTTGGAGGGTCATATTATTCTTTATTTTTGGTGTCGATGACGATGGTAACAGGTCCATCGTTTAATAGACGTATTTTCATATCTGCTCCAAAAATTCCACAGGCAGTGGATTTGCCGGTGAACTGGTTGAGACAGGCAATCATTTTTTCATAGAGCGGAATAGCCTGTGGCGGTTTTGCAGACCGGGTAAAGCCAGGTCGGTTGCCTTTCTTGGTGGAAGCGAACAGCGTGAACTGACTAATCAATAAAATCTCTCCATTGATGTCGGCTAGCGACTTATTCATTAGTCCATCCTCATCTCCGAAGATACGCATGTGAGCGATTTTACCTGCCAGCCATTCGACATCTTCGCTGGTATCGGATTCTTCAATTCCCAATAGTACTAAAAAACCCTGTTCAATTTTCCCGGTAACTTGGTCGTTTACCGTACAGGAAGCTTGGGTTACACGTTGGATGACGGCTCTCATATCTAAAATTATTAATCATTCAAAACCATTAAGCGCGGGTATCATTTCCGGAGAAAATACTTAAATAACTTTCGTACCGGCTGATCGCTATTTCCCCTTTTTCTACGGCTTGTAGAATGGCGCAACCAGGCTCATTGACATGCCGACAGTTATGAAATCGACATTCGTTTAACCTGTTTCGCATTTCCACAAAATAATGACTCAACTCTTCCGGTTCAATGTCTACGATTCCCAGTTCCCTTATTCCCGGGGTATCGATCAGATAGCCACCAAAAGGAAGGGGGTGCATTTCGGCAAAAGTAGTGGTGTGTTGTCCTTTTTGACTCCATTCACTCACTTCTCCTGTTTTTAATTGAAAACCAGGGAGAAGCGCGTTAATCAAGCTGGATTTACCTACCCCTGAATGCCCTGAAATCAGGGTGGTTTTTTCAGTCAGGAGTTCCTCGAATTGGTCCAGGTTCGTTTTTTCGGTGGCTGAAACTTCGTGACAAGGATAGCCGATTGGTTCATAAATCGATCGATAAATGTTTAAGATTTCCCGATCGTTCGCTGTCAATAGATCACACTTGTTGAAGATCAACATTGCCGGAATATCGTAGGCTTCACTGGTGGCCAGAAAACGATCAATAAATCCAAGTGAAGTTCGCGGAGAAGCCATGGTCACCACCAGGAAAGCCTGGTCCAGGTTGGCGGCAATGATCTGGGCCTGTTTACTTAAGTTAATCGATTTTCGAATGATGTAATTCTTTCTTTCATGTAACAAGTGGATCACCCCAGTGCCGTCGTTTGATTCTACTTCAAAATCCACACGATCTCCCACGGCAATCGGATTGGTTGTTTGTATTCCCTTGATCCTAAATTTTCCCTTGATTCGGCAGGCGTAGGTTTCCCCATCATCGGCGACAACCTGGTACCAGCTACCGGTAGATTTTATTACTAAACCATGCATAAACTGCCTAAAGTTAGGAAACATTTTTTAGCTTCTCAGAAGCCGGGGACAATTCTTTTGAAGATAGGCTTGACAACACTGAAGGATGGTTCTTTTTAGGGATGTTATTCCGTATTTACTTGCGCAAGAAAGAGGTATTTGCAAAGAGCGAATGGCGTTCGATGCATGAATTTCTCATTTAAATGGCTAATTTTGTGCTAATTTTTTCATTAAATCTAATTTAAATTAAAAAATATTTAATTTTTCTTGCGGATTAGAAAATATTTATTCTTCTTTGTGGAAGTACCCATTTGAAAAAAAATGAATTTTAATTCTTCAATTATTACGACCATTATTACCACCACCGGGATTTTCCGGAGGAGGGGAAGCTAATGGTATACACTGAAGAAATGGAATATACAAAGCGCCCCGATCATCGGGGCGCTTTTTTTTTGCACTCCGGGGGCTGTAGACAAAAATTAATAAATGCGAAATCAATGAAAATTTTAAAATTTGGAGGGACATCCGTAGGATCTATAGCCAGTATTCATGCCCTGTTGACTATCCTTGAGAAAGAAAAGGAGCAAAATGAAAGTGCGGTAGTGGTGCTTTCCGCGATGAGCGGGGTTACCAATTTATTAACTGAAATGGCCGAACAGGCAGCTCAGGGGCAGGTATTTGCCCCCTCACTTCAAGCGATGGAGCAACGTCATTTTGAAGTGGTAAGAGCGCATTTGCCTTTACAAGCACAAAACCAGGTGCTAACGCGATTGAAAATTTACTTTAATGAATTAGACGAATTGTTACAAGCCGTGTATCATTTAAGGGAACTTAGTCCAGCGTCCAAAGACCTTATTTTGAGTTATGGAGAGCGGTGCTCCACCTTTATGCTAAGTCATATTGCAGCGAATCGCCTCGGCCCTGTGAGGTTTACGGATGCGAGCGATTACATAAAAACGGATTCGAACTATGGACAGGCGAGTGTGAATATGGAGCTGAGCACACAGCTTATCCGAGATCACCAGTTGCAGCATTCGAATAAATTTCTGTTTGTGACTGGTTTTATTGCCGGAAATTCCGAAGGACGTGTCACTACGCTTGGGAGGGGAGGAAGCGATTATACAGCGGCCATTTTTGGGGCTGCGCTGGGGGCTTCCGAAATTCAGATTTGGACCGATGTAAACGGCATGATGACCGCCGATCCACGGATAGTAAAAAAGGCCTTTTCCCTTCCTGAGCTCAGCTATATTGAGGCCATGGAGCTTTCTTACTTTGGAGCAAAGGTAATTTATCCCCCTACGATGACACCTGCCTTTCTGAAACACATTCCCATCGTCATTAAGAATACATTCGATCCTTCTTTTGAAGGAACCTATATCCGGCATGGAGTTAAGCCTTCTTCTTTGCCGATAAAGGGTATTTCTTCTATAGATGAAATCAGTGTCATTCATCTCTCAGGAAGTGGGATGGTGGGGAAAGCAGGGTTTAGCGGCCGGCTTTTTTCGCTCTTATCACGTGAACAGATCAATGTGGTATTGATCACCCAGTCGTCCTCCGAGCACAGCATTACCTTTGCAGTTCACCCAGCGGCAGCGTTGCAGGCGGTCACATTGATTGAAAAGGAATTTGAGTTGGAGCTTCGTGCAAGAAAGCTGGAAAAGCCTATGTTAGAAACAGGGCTGTCTGTTCTGGCGATTGTGGGAGAAAATATGAAACAGACCCCTGGTATTTCCGGGAAGCTTTTTCATGCGTTGGGTAGAAATGGCGTGAATGTCCGGGCCATTGCTCAAGGCTCATCCGAATACAATATTTCCGTTATCCTGTCAAAATCAGATTTATCGAAAGCGGTGAATGCGGTTCATGATGCTTTTTATACCACGTTGCATAAGACGTTGAATGTCTTTTGTGTGGGCACGGGAAATATCGGGAGAACCCTTTTTGATCAACTGCAACAACAGATGGCTTTTTTGGCAGAAAATAACGATCTTCAGGTAAAGGTTCGGGGCATTTGCAATACGCGGAAAATGCTTTTTGAAGAGAATGGAATCGATCTCTCTTCTTGGGAAAACCGGCTTCATGAGAAGGGAGAAGAAGCTTCTTTGGAAACGTTTTTGACGAGGATGAAAGGGATGAATCTGGCAAATAGTGTGTTTGTTGATAACACGGCCAGCGAACTGCCTATCCAATGGTACAAAAGCATCTTTGAAAGTAGTATTTCCATTGTTACCTGTAATAAACGCGGCAATTCAGCCTCATTGGATCAATACCGTCAGTTAAAGGAAACGGCGAGACAATATGGCGTTGATTTCTTTTATGAAACGAATGTAGGTGCCGGACTGCCCATTATCCGAACGCTGAAAGAGTTGATGCTGAGCGGTGATCGGATCCGCTCTATAGAGGCCATTTTGTCCGGAACAATTTCATTTATTTTTAATCAATTTACGGGCGAGGCAAGTTTTTACGAGACAGTAAAGGAGGCTCAGGAACTGGGCTATACAGAGCCTGATCCGAGGGATGATTTGAATGGGAAAGACTTTATGCGAAAAATGTTAATTCTTGCGAGAGACGCCGGATACGGCTTGGAGGAGGAAGACATCGAAATAGAAAATATCCTTCCAGACAGCTGTCTACAGGCGGCAAGTGTGGCTGATTTTTATGCGAGTCTTCAGCAGGAAGCCGCTTATTTTGAGACCTTAAAGTCCAAGGCCGCGGATGAACGGAAGGTCCTGCGGTACATTGCTAAACTGGAAGCAGGAAAGGTGAAAGTTGAGTTGCAGATGATCGATGAAACACATCCTTTCTATATGCTGTCTGGAAGTGACAATGTGATTTCTTTCACTACTGAACGATATAAACACCGGCCATTAGTAGTGAAAGGCCCTGGGGCTGGGGCGGAGGTAACAGCTGCGGGGGTTTTTGCAGATATCATCAATGTAGGAGCCACTGTGCGTTAATTTGTTTACAAAAAATGAAAACGATGAAACATATAAATACGGATCGAAGGGAGCAAGGCACACAGCAGGCCATTCGCGTATTTGCTCCGGCAACAGTAGCGAACGTGGTATGTGGTTTTGATGTGTTGGGTTTTGCGGTCAACGAACCGGGCGATGAGGTTCGGATGCGATTGGTAGACGAACCAGGTATTCGTTTATTGAAAGTGGTTGGAGACGGAGGGAAACTTCCATTGGATCCGGCAAAGAACACCGTATGTGTGAGTGTTCAGCATTACCTTCATTACCTGAAGCGGGAAGACGTGGGGGTGGAGATAGAGTTGTATAAGCACATGCCCATCGGGAGCGGTTTAGGGTCCAGTTCTGCAAGCACTGTGGCAGGGTTGTTCGCGATTAACCGTTTAATGGGAAATGTGTTAAGTGCGAAAGAATTGGTGCCCTTTGCGATGAAAGGAGAAGAATTGGCCTGTGGCTACGGGCATGCCGATAATGTCGCTCCAGCCATCATGGGTGGTTTTGTCCTGATACGGAGTTACGAACCCCTGGAAGTCATCGCCCTTCCGGTTCCTGAAGGCATGTATGCTGCGATTGTTTATCCGGAAGTAGATGTGCCTACAAAAGATGCTCGTCAGATGATCAGATCAAAGGTTCCCTTGAAAGATGCCGTTACGCAATGGGGAAATGTGGCGGGATTGGTGAGTGGCCTTTTCCTGAACGACCTTGAACTGGTAGGCCGCAGTATGAAAGATGTGTTAATCGAACCGACACGTTCCATTCTTATTCCTGATTTTGAAGTTTTGCGTTCGCTCGCGATGGAGCAGGGAGCTGTGGGATTTGGTATTTCTGGTTCAGGACCTTCTGTATTTGCACTTACGCGGGATGAGGAAACCGCCAAATTGATTACCAAAGCCCAGCAAATGCATTTGCATCAGCTCGCCATCCGAAGCCAGTCTTTTGTTTCCAAAGTAAATACGGAAGGCCCTTATGAACTTCCTTTAACCACCGATTAGCCATGAAACTATATGCTACCCAAGACCCTTCGCTTCGGGTTTCTTTCGAAGAAGCACTTTTCCAAAGTATGCCAAGAGGCAAAGGTCTGTATATGCCTTTTGCTCTCCCTCGTCTATCTCCTGATTTTATGAAAGAGTTAGCCAACCTTTCGTTCAGGCAGATAGCTTTCGAAGTGTCGAAAGCGTTGTTACAGGGGGTAATCCCTGAGAAAGCGTTGGAAAAAATTGTGGAAGAGACCCTTTCTTTTGATGCGCCACTGGTCAACCTAAGAGAAAACACCTATGTGCTGGAACTTTTCCATGGCCCTTCTCTGGCCTTTAAGGATTTCGGGGCTCGCTTTATGAGTAGGGTGATGAGTTATTTCCTCCAGGAAAGTACGGCGCCGCTGGATGTATTGGTGGCCACTTCGGGCGATACGGGGGGGGCAGTTGCTCTAGGTTTTGCGGATGTCCCTGGTACGAGAGTAACGATATTGTTTCCACGGGGAAAGGTGAGCCCTATACAGGAATTGCAACTGACAACCAATGGTGCCAATATTCATGCTCTTGCGGTAGAAGGGACTTTTGACGATTGTCAGGCCATGGTGAAAGCCGCCTTTTCTGACGAAGAACTTCATCGTCGGTTTAGGTTAACCTCCGCCAATTCTATCAATATTTCGCGTTTGATTCCACAAACCTTCTATTATTTTCATGCCTATGCGCAATTGTTGCGACAGGGGATTTCAAAGGTGGTATTTACGGTTCCAAGTGGTAATTTCGGCAATATCGGTGCCGGACTTATGGCGCAACGGATGGGTTTACCGGTACATCGTTGGGTTGCAGCGACCAATGCGAATGATGTGGTTCCGAGGTTCTTATCCGGACAGTCCTACGAAACGAGGAAATCCGTTCAGACGATTTCCAATGCAATGGATGTGGGGGCTCCCAGTAACTGGGAGCGAATCATGGATTTGTTTTCGGGGAATAAAAAATCTTTAAGCGATGTATTAAACGCATATAGGTTTAGTGATGTGGAGACACGTGAGGCAATGGAAATGCTTTTTGATCATTACCAGTACATTGCTTGTCCACATACCGCAGTGGCCTGGTTAGGGATGGAAGCGGATCGGGCGGAGCATCCTGGGGAGGAGGTGGCCAGGGTGATCCTATCCACGGCGCATGCCTGTAAATTTCCGGAAGTGCTGCCGGATCGGGTAAAGCAAGCACTGGTCATACCTTCGCAGGTAGAAGGATTGGTATCCAAAGAGGCTCGGGTGACTCCGATGGCCGCAGATTTCTTTGCTTTTAAATCTTATCTGCTCAACAGGTAAAAGCGAAGTATGCTGTATCGACCCCAAAAAGTGGTTAACTTTTTGGGGTAGTCAAAAAAGCAGAGACTTCGGTTGGTATCAGAAAATAGCCTCAGCGATTTTTCGGGTAGATTCCGGATTGCTCATGGTATAAAAATGAAGAACCGGAGCTCCCAGCTGCATCAATTCTTTGCATTGTGCAATCATGAATTCTATTCCTCTTTCTTTTACCTCGGCTTCAGATTTACAGGATTGAATGGCTTCGCTTAGCCCCTCTGGTAAATCGATGTGAAATGTTTTGGGAAGAGTGACTAATTGTTTGGAAGAAGTGATGGGTTTTAATCCTGGAATGATGGGGACATGAATGTCTTTTTCACGGCATTTTTTTACAAAATCCACGTATTTCTGATTGTCAAAAAACATCTGGGTGACGATAAACCCGGCTCCCATGTCTACTTTCTTCTTCAGGTATTTAAAGTCGGACGCGAGGTTGGGGGCTTCAAAGTGTTTTTCAGGATATCCTGCCACCCCGATACAGAAATCTGTTTTAAAAGCTTCGTGATCTTCGTGAAGATAGCGGCCCTGATTCATGTTGGCCACTTGTTGAAGAAGATCTGTGGCGTAGGTATGCCCGTTGGGTGTGGGTACAAAACCCGCATCTGCCTGTCGGGCATCTCCTCTGAGGACAAGTACATTATCAATTCCGAGGAATTGAAGGTCAATGAGGGCGTTTTCAGTTTCCTCCTTGGTAAATCCTCCACAGATGAGGTGAGGAACTGCGTCTACTTTGTATTTATTCATAATCGCTGCACAGATGGCCACTGTTCCCGGGCGTTTTCGATAAGAAATCTTTTCGAGCAAGCCACTGTCATGCTGTTTGTAAATGTAATCTTCCCGATGATAAGTTACGTCAATGAAGGGGGGATTAAACTCCATGAGCGGATCTATTGCGCTATAAATAGACTGAATGCTTTTCCCTTTGAGGGGCGGGAGCAACTCAAAAGAAAAGAGGGTCTTTCCGCGGGCGTTGGCAATATGTTCGGTAATCTTCATAAGTCCTGTGCTGAAGGGTTTTAATGAAATGTTTTAGGGCGTATAGGCCAGGTTTGGGGAGAGCCATCTTTCGGCTTCTTCGAGTTCCATTCCTTTTCTTTCCGCATAGTTTGTTACCTGGTCTTTGGTGATTTTTCCTAAGCCAAAATACCTGGATTCGGGATGAGAGAAATAGAAACCACTGACGGCTGCGGTGGGATACATGGCGTAGCTTTCGGTAATGTGAAGACCGATCTGATTTTCGGCATCCAATAACGCGAAAAGGGTTCCTTTTTCGGTATGCTCCGGACAGGCCGGATAGCCGGGAGCGGGGCGTATTCCGGCGTATTGTTCTTTAATAAGTTCCTCGTTACTCAACTTTTCATCTCTGGCATAGCCCCAGTAATCCGTACGTACCATCTCATGCAGTTTTTCTGCAAAAGCTTCCGCTAAACGATCTGCCAAAGCTTTGGCCATGATGCTGTTATAATCATCGTAATTTTGTTCGAAGGTGGCCACCAGCTCGTCACAGCCAATTCCTGCGGTAGCTGCAAAACCTCCGAAGAAATCCTGAATGCCACTTCCTTCCGGAGCGATGAAGTCGGATAGTGCATAATAAGGCTGCCCTTCCGCTTTTTCTGCCTGTTGACGTAAGGTATGAATGGTTACTTTTTTTGCCGGCCCATTTTTTAGCAAAGGTCCCGGCTTCAGTTCGCTGCTGTCAAGATCCAATACAATGTCATCGTCCACACTATGGGCAGGCCAAAATCCGATCACCGCTTTCGCCGTGAGGAGTTTCTCGGTCACAATGCGCTGGAGAAGCAGCTGGGCATCCTCAAATAATTTTTCAGCCTCGCTGCCTACATGGGGATCGTTGAATATTTTTGGGTAGCTGCCTCGCAATTCCCAGGTGTGAAAGAAGGGGGTCCAGTCAATGTAGGGAAGTAACTCTTCCAACGGAAAATCAGTAAATACTTTTGTCCCCGTAAAGCTGGGTGCTGGAGCCACGCATGAAAGGTCTGCCTGAAAACGTTGCGCCCGTGCTTCTTCGAGGTTTTTGAACCGCTTATCACTTCGTTTATTCAGGTGTGCTTCCCGCGCCTTTTCGTATTCGCTACGGATTTGCGCGGTATAAGAATCCCTGAGCTCGGGGTTCATCAGGGTGCTGCAGACGGTGACGCTTCGGGAGGCGTCGAGTACGTGAATGGCAGGCCCGGAATAATTGGGCGCGATTTTTACAGCGGCATGAATTCTCGAGGTAGTGGCTCCGCCTACAATTAGAGGAACGGTCCACCCTTCTCTTTCCATTTCGCGGGCAAAGTGAACCATTTCATCCAGTGAAGGAGTAATTAATCCACTGAGTCCGATGATATCGGCGTTTACTTCTCGGGCTTTTTTCAGAATCTCCTGCGCCGGTACCATGACGCCCAGGTCGATGATCTCAAAATTATTGCAGGCGAGTACAACCCCTACAATGTTTTTGCCAATATCGTGTACATCCCCTTTTACCGTGGCCAACACAATTTTTCCCGCAGAGGAGCTTTGAGATTGATCGTTATTATTGAGCTTCTCTTGTTCTATAAAGGGAAGAAGATAGGCCACTGCCTTTTTCATTACCCGGGCTGACTTGACCACTTGTGGGAGAAACATTTTTCCTGCACCAAAGAGGTCACCGACAATGTTCATCCCGTCCATGAGCGGGCCCTCGATGACCTGTATGGGTCGGTCGTATTTCTGTCGTGCTTCTTCCACGTCCTCGTCGAGAAACTCGACAATGCCTTTGACGAGGGCATGAGATAGGCGTTCTTCAACGGGATATTGACGCCAGGCTTCATCCTTTACCAGGGTTTTGCCTTTATTTTTAACGGTTTCTGCAAATTCCACCAGGCGTTCTGTCGCATCTTCCCGCCGGTTGAGCAGCACGTCTTCCACCTTTAGGAGTAGTTCAGGGTCAATCTGCTCGTATACCTCCAACATCCCTGCATTTACAATGCCCATGTCGAGACCTGCCCGGATGGCATGGTAAAGGAAAGCGGAGTGCATGGCCTCACGAACAACATTGTTGCCGCGGAAGGAAAAAGAGATATTGGAAACCCCTCCACTTACTTTGGCGTAGGGAAGATTTTCTTTAATCCATTGGGTTGCCCGGATAAAGTCGACGGCATAATTATTATGTTCCTCAAGCCCTGTCGCCACGGTGAGGATATTTGGGTCGAAGATGATGTCCTGAGGTGGAAAGCCTACCTCATCGACTAATAGCCGGTAGCTTCGCTGGCAGATGTCTACTCTGCGCTGGTAATTATCTGCCTGTCCCTGTTCATCGAAAGCCATCACAACGATGGCGGCTCCATAACGCATGATTTTTCGGGCGTTTTCTTTGAATTTTTCTTCGCCTTCCTTTAGGGAGATGGAGTTTACAATTCCTTTTCCCTGCAGGCATTTTAAGCCGGCCTCGATAACAGACCATTTGGAGGAATCGACCATCACGGGCAGCTTGGCGATGTCGGGTTCAGAGGCAATGAGGTTTAAAAAACGGGTCATGGATGCTTCAGAATCAATCATTCCTTCATCCATATTCACGTCGATGATTTGTGCCCCGCCTTCTACCTGTTGGAGAGCAACGGCAAGGGCTGCTTCGAAATCGCCTCCCAATATTAATTTAGAGAACTTAGGAGAGCCGGTAATGTTGGTTCGTTCTCCAATGTTTACAAAAATACTTTCGGGGGTAACGGTGAGCGGTTCCAACCCGCTTAGCCGGAGATACGGAGCGGGGACCGGGAGCGGACGGGGCCTTGCACCGGCGGCTTTTTTCACGATGCAATGAATATGTTCGGGAGTGGTGCCGCAGCAGCCACCTACAATATTTACAAAGCCGGATTGAATGAAATCATCCACCAGGTGGGCTGTTTCATGTGGCAGCTCATCGTAAGCTCCAAATTCGTTGGGCAAGCCTGCATTGGGATAAGCAGAGACATAACAACCCGCTTTGAGGGCAAGCTCTTCAATATGGGGACGCATTTCCTTTGCCCCCAAGGCGCAATTAAAGCCAATGCTCAGGGGTTGGGCATGTGCCACTGCATTTAGAAATGCTTCGGCAGTTTGTCCGGAAAGCGTTCTTCCCGAAGCGTCGGTGATGGTGCCCGAGATCATAATGTCTAATGGGCGACCAATTGCTTCTTCATAGGCTTTTATGGCGGCGATAGCCACTTTAGCATTGAGTGTATCAAAGATGGTTTCGATTAGCAGCACGTCGGCGCCTCCATCTACCAGCCCACGGATCTGTTCATGATAGGCCGCATACAGTTCTTCGTACGTGATGGCACGGAAACCGGGGTCATTCACGTCCGGTGAAAGGGAAAGTGTGCGGTTAGTGGGGCCAATGGCTCCTGCTACGAAGCAACGACGGGAAGGATTATGAGCCATAAAGGACTTCACTGCTTCTTTCGCTATGCGGGCCCCTTCGTAACTCAACTCATAAGACAGGTCTTCCATCTGGTAATCTGCCATGGAAATTCGCTGCGTACTGAAGGTATTCGTTTCGATGATGTCAGTCCCTGCTTCCAGGTAATCCGTATGGATGGCATGAATGATATCGGGACGGGTAAGGTTGAGGAGGTCATTATTCCCTTTTACATCGCAGGGGTGTTCGGCGAAGCGGTCTCCTCTAAAGTCGGCTTCCGTTAATGAATAGCGCTGAATCATGGTGCCCATGGCCCCATCGATGACTAAAATACGTTTTTCTAATTCTTCTCTTATGCTCATAATTCATCTCCCTAATGCTGAGAAATTTGCGAATGCATTTTCCGCAGAACTAGCGCTGATCCTAACCCATGTCCGGAGAATTGCTCCGGCTTCTGTTTGATCCTGATAAAAATAGCTTAGTCTAAAAGTCGAAAAGGAAAAACCTTCTTTTCACTTATCTTTTCCCTCTTGGGATAGAATGTAGCACCTTGTAAGCACAGGTTGCTAAGACTTCGCAGGGTCTAATCCCTCCGCCTTTCTTAATAAGCTTTGCAAAGGTGCAACAATGTCTGGTCAATTCCAAACATTGGGGGAGGAATGCCAAATAAAATTACAAAGGCCGGGCATATCTGTCCGGCCTTCGGTATAATGTTTGGTTGTTTTACCTTCTGTTTCCAAAAAGCCGGAGAAGGGAGATAAACAAGTTGATGAACGTAATGTATAAACTAAGAGCTCCCATGATGGCCAGTTTTTTGCTTCTCATCAGGGTATTTTCATCTACGGAGGTGTCCAGAGACTGTCCGGTACGCTTAATGTCCTGCACCTTGTAGGCGGTGAGAGCGGTAAAGATGGCTACACCGGCAAAACCCAGAATGTAATCCAGGGTATCGCTTCCCAGGAAAATGTTGACAACTCCGACAATCACCAGGCCAATCACACCTGCAAGCAGGATGGGTCCGAATTTGCTCAGGTCCACATCCGTGGTATAACCCATAAAGGCCATGACAGCAAAGATGACCGCAGCGGCACCAAAGCAAAGAAAAATAGACTGGATTTGAAAAGACAGAAGCAGGAAGCTTAGCATCACCCCGGTAAGCAGGGCATACAAAATAAATACGCCTACAAGCGAGGAATAGGACATTTGTTCCATACGAGCACCCATTAACATGACCAATCCAAGTGGGGCAAAAATGGCGATGTAACCAAGGATACTTGGACCGCCTTTTTCAATGTTAATGAGGTATTTTAATATATCTGGACTAAAAGCCAATACATAGGCAGAAACGGATGAAATGAGTAATGCCGCAAACATCCATAAAAAAACATTGGCAAAATACCTTTTGGAGACACTATTTTGTTCTAAGAATACGGATTGTTGCGGATACTGGTAATTATTTTGTGGTTCCATAGGGATTTAAATTGGTTGTCTGATAAATATACGATATTAATTTAATCTTTTGGATAATAGCTGTTCAATTTTTTTGTAAAACTGCAGCGGTTTCAGGGTACGCCAATGGAGGTCGTCCAATTCTCCTCCGAAGTTGATGTAATAATCCATTCCGTGCTGACGAAACTCCCGGATTACATGTTCATGAAAATTGACACCGGCAATCCATCCGTCTTCTACTTCCTGAAACCATTCTTCGTAGTAGCTGTCATCGGAAGCATGGAAATTCAGGATGTTTTCTCCGATCAGAATGAATTTATTGATCCCTTCCGCCATCATGAGTTCGATGATTTCTCTTTTTAGCAGCATAATGTCGTTGTGGAGGGTATCGTTCCACTCTCCGATCAGTTCAATAATGCCATATTGACGTTCATAATCGACGTAAAGAACTTTGAGATACAGGGTGTTGGATCCGAACGTATCCCATTGAGGGTGGATGAGGAAGTTATAAAGTTGCTTATCGAAATAAAATTCCGAGTACTCGGTATTAAAAAAAGGGGAGCGTTCATCTTCTGCAGCGATGTAATCATCCCGCCATTGATAGAAAGGTTCAATTTCGTGCATGCGATTCCTGTGGTTAGGGAGGAAGGATCCGGGCTTGGTGGACGCTTTACTGTTTGTTTGCTTCCACTGCTTTGCGGACACTTCCGTACCTGTTCAGTAATTCTGCTGCGGCTTCCTGTTCAATTTTCAGCTCGTCCATGACCATTTGCGTCCCGCGGTCTACCAGTTTATGATTGGTTAACTGCATATCGACCATTTTATTGCCTTTCACGCGGCCTAATTTAATCATGACGGTGGTGCTGAGCATGTTGAGTACAAGTTTTTGAGCAGTTCCCGACTTCATACGGGTAGAACCTGTCAGAAATTCCGGACCTACAATGACTTCCACCGGAAAATCAGATTCCGCGACAATCGGACCGCCTTCGTTACATACAATACTGCCGGTTAATACCCCGTGTTGGCGGGCGGTGTGCAATCCGCCGATGACGTATGGGGTGGTTCCGGAAGCGGCGAGACCCACTAAGGAATCTTTTTCATTGATGGCATATTCCTGCAGGTCGATCCATGCCTGTTCGCGATTATCTTCTGCAAACTCGACCGCTTTCCGAATGGCGGTGTCCCCACCGGCGATGATGCCGACTACACGGTCAAAATCTACGCCGAAGGTAGGCGGGCATTCCGAAGCATCGACAACGCCCAGACGACCACTGGTGCCTGCCCCGATATAAAATAACCGTCCACCTTGTTGCATACGTTCAGCAACCGCTGAGGCTAGCTTTTCAATTTGCGGAAGGGCCTTTTCGACCGCCAGAGGGACCAGTTGGTCTTCCTTATTAATGTTTTGCAAAATTTCCAGAACGGACATTTTGTCTATATGGTTGTATTTCGATTCCTGCTCGGTGATCCGGATCATAAGTACTGTTAAATAAAACTTAAAGTTCGTTATTTTCTGTTAAAAGCTGAAATAATATTTCAAATCTGTTTGGATACGACCCTAAACCGGGGCGGGAAAATACTTGTAAAAAAATAATAAAAAAACAAAAAGAATAGTCGGTCGTTATGTAATTAACACGCTAATTTTCATAACTTTGTCCCATCTGCCACGAATGAAGAAGTCGACACGTTATAATGCCCTTATTGCCCTTACTTATTCCCTTACGCTGGTAGGAGGAATGTTTCTGGGTTACAAATTCTTGCGAGAGCAGGGCTACCGCGTGGATGCGCCCATTCAATACGCCCAGCAGAAGGACCGCAAAGTGGAAGATATTCTGCACATTATTCATAAAAAATATGTGGATGATGTCAGTGCAGACAGTCTTCAGAATCTTCCGATAGACAGTTTGCTGGACAAACTTGATCCACACAGCATTTACCTGCCACCTACAAATGTGGCTCAGCTTAGCGAAAGCCTGGAGGGGAATTTCGAAGGCATTGGCGTCGAATATTACATTCTGAACGATACCTTATTAGTTACCAATGTGTTGAAAGATGGCCCTGCATTTCTAGGTGGATTGAAGCAGGGCGACCGAATTGTCAGAATTGATAGTAACGTGGTCAGTGGACGCTCGCTTCCGCGTTCGGAGATGATCGGGAAGATTAAAGGGAAAAAAGGAACCACTGTTCAGTTATTGGTAACCCGTCCGGGGATGCCCGTTCCCACTATTTTATCGATTAAGCGCGGTCGGGTGGATGTGAGTAGTATCGATGCTGCTTACATGTTAAATACGGAAACAGCGTATGTGCGAATCAGCAAGTTCGGAGCAAATACGGATAAAGACTTTATCAATATCATTAAGGGACTCAAACAAAAGGGAATGCGAAATTTGGTGCTCGACCTTCGTGACAATGGAGGCGGATATGTCACGGCAGCAACCGGATTGGCCAACCAGTTTTTTCCTGAAAACAAACTCATTGTATATACCGAAGGAAAACACGAACCCCGTACAGATTACTATACCACCGGGGGGGGTGAGTTTGAGCAGGGACGACTGGCGGTGTTAATTAATGAGTATTCGGCCTCGGCAAGTGAAATATTTGCAGGAGCCATTCAGGATTTAGACCGCGGACTCATTATTGGCAGACGTTCTTTTGGGAAGGGGCTCGTACAAGAACAGTTTCCTTTTGAAGATGGCTCCGCACTGAATCTTACCGTAGCCCGCTATTATACTCCTTTAGGCAGGAGCATCCAGAAAGCGTATAAGCGGGGACCCAAGGGAACAACGGCACAGGAGATTTCATTTCCGGAAGATGAAGAAGTGCTGAATGCTGCAGAGGCTAAGAAAAGAGACAGTGTGCTCAAGATCACTCCTTTTATTACTGCTTCAGGGAAAAAGGTTTATGGCGGAGGAGGAATCAAACCGGATGTATTCGTGAAATACGATACCACAGGTTACACGAAATTATATGCGACGCTAAGAGAGAAGAAACTGCTGATCGATTTTGTATTTGACGTGCTGACGGAGCGTTATGGAGCTGTTTACCTCAGTAAAAACCTGGGGAGCTTTTCCATCAGCGATGTTGATTTTAAAGATTTTGTACAGTATGTGCAATCGAAAAATGTAAAGGTAGATCCGAAACAGCTGGCGGCCTCGCGGGAGCTGATTTATAACGATCTCAAGTTGATGCTGTGTAAGTACCATTTAGGAGATATGGGCTATTACAAAGCAAACAACCTGACGGACCCTGTCGTAAAACAGGCACTTCTCTCTATTCAATAAGTTCATTTTTCCGACCATATATCATTTGTTCTCTTCTTGTAAGTAGCTTAACATTCGAAATATAATGTGTTTTTGACGGGTATTTTCGGGTTTATATTCCGAATGAATCCTTTTTCTTGGTATTAAGTTTTTAAGCGGGTAGTTTTGTGGTAAAATTGGAACGATGCGTACAGGAGAAACTACCCCGACTTTGCAGGATCAACTGGATCTTTTATGGGAAACTTTATCGGAAAAAAACGCCCATTTTCTGGGCTACCCGGTGTCGAAGGATTTTGATTACAGTGCATTGATGCCTTTTTTGCAATTTCCCATGAATAACCTGGGCGATCCGTTTATCGATTCGACC
Organism: Pedobacter sp.; assembly: GCA_037190785.1. GTDB lineage: Bacteria > Bacteroidota > Bacteroidia > Sphingobacteriales > Sphingobacteriaceae > Pedobacter. Next base: position 1,109,462 of record JBBCJN010000003.1, read on the forward strand.
TATGCGGTGGGCTCACGATCGATGGAAAAGGAAGTGCTGTCCTTCTTTGCACGCCTTTTCCGGGCGGACGAAGAGGATTGGTGGGGCTACGTGACCAATGGCGGATCGGAAGGAAATTTATATGGTCTTTACCTAGCCCGTGAATTACATCCGAAGGGGATGGTTTACTATTCGGAAGCCACGCATTACAGCGTTCAAAAAAATCTGCATTTATTGGGGATGCCCAACATCGTGATCAGTACGCAGGAAAATGGGGAAATTGATTATGCGGATCTGGAAGAGACCATCCGGATGCATCGTCATTTGCCGGTGATTATTTTGGCCAATGTGGGTACGACCATGACGGAGGCGCGGGATGATCTCTCAAAAATCAAAGGAATTCTGAAGAAAATGGCGATTAAGCATCATTACATTCATGTGGATGGAGCTTTGTCAGGAAGTTACAGCGCATTCGTGGAACCCCGGCCTGCTTTTGATTTTGCAGATGGGGCAGACAGCATCGCGATTAGCGGACATAAATTTTTGGGTTCCCCTATGCCTTGTGGGGTGGTTATTGCCCGGAAGTCCAACAGGGATCGGATTGCCCGGGCGGTTTCTTATATTGGAAGTGCAGACACCACGATTACCGGTTCGCGAAACGGTCATAGTCCTCTGTTTTTATGGTACATGATTAAAAAATATGGTTTGGAAGGAATGAAATCACGGGCAGCACATAGCCTGGCGGTGGCACAGTATGCCGAAGAGCGGTTACGGGCTATCGGTATTCAAGCCTGGAGAAACGCCCATGCCATCACAGTGAATTTTCCTCAGCCTTCGGTACAGATCAGACAGAAATGGCAACTGGCGGCTGAGAATGGATGGTCGCACATTATCTGTATGCCCAATGTAGAGAAAACACAGATCGATGCGCTGGTGGCTGAGCTTGAAAAAGAACAGGTAACGGCCTGATGAGTGTTATTTCTTTTAACGATCATGCACAATGTAGTACAGCTTCGTGTTACATTCGTTGGCGGAGGATTTGAAGGACATTTTATTCCCAAATCCGGCAGGAAAGAAAAGTCCGGTCGGTCTTCGGATAAAAGAAAAATGGAAAGCGTATCTTATTAAGATACAGTTTTTTACTTAGAAATCCAAGGAAAATCTATTTTATTTTTGTCGGAAGAAAATCTGGATAGGCACTCCGCTAAAATCAAAGTGTTCTCTCAGCTTGTTCTCGAGGAAACGTTTGTAAGGATCCTTAATGTATTGGGGTAGGTTACAGAAGAAGGCAAACATGGGGGCAGCGCCATTGATTTGGGTAATGTATTTGATTTTGATGTATTTCCCTTTGAGGGCCGGAGGAGGATAAGCCTCAATTAATGGCAACAGCACATCGTTTAATTTAGAGGTAGGGATTTTCTTTCTCCTGTTTTCGTAGACCTCCAATGCGGTTTCAATGGTTTTGAAGATCCGTTGTTTATTGAGCGCTGAAATGAAGATGATCGGCACATCCGTAAAAGGTTGTAACTTTTGACGGATCTGGTCTTCAAATACCTTGCTGGTCTTATTGTTCTTTTCAATCAGGTCCCATTTATTGACCAGGACAACAATTCCTTTTTTATTTTTTTCGGCCAGGTGAAAGATGTTCACATCCTGTGCTTCCAGCCCATCCTCCGCATCGACCATCAGCATCACAACATCGGCTTCTTCGAGGGCTTTAATGGTTCGCATCACCGAGTAGAACTCAATGTTTTCTTTTACTTTGGTCTTTTTTCTTAATCCGGCCGTGTCAATGAACATGAATTCATGACCAAATTGCTGGTAATGAATATGAATCGAGTCACGGGTAGTCCCGGCAATAGGGGTTACGATGTTTCGCTCTCTGCCCATGAGCGCATTGATGAGAGAGGATTTGCCTACATTGGGTCGCCCTACCAGGGTTATTTTCGGGAGTTTGTTCTCTTCCAGTGCTGCTTCATCAAAGTGTTTAATGACTTCATCGAGCAATTCTCCGGTGCCCGATCCGGTCATGGAAGAGATGGTGTAAATGTCGCCCAATCCGAAGCTGTAAAATACAGCGGCTTCATTTTCCAGGTTAGTATTGTCCACCTTATTAACCACCACAAAAACAGGCTTATTGCTGCGACGCAATAACTGGGCAATGTCATCGTCAAGATCAGTCACACCAGTGGTCACATCTACCATGAATAGAAGCACGGACGCTTCTTCAATGGCGATCACTACCTGCTCGCGGATGGCGGCTTCAAAGACATCTTCTGAATTGGCTACATAGCCTCCGGTGTCAATGACCGTAAACTGGCGGTCTACCCATTCTGCCACTCCGTAGTGACGATCGCGGGTTACTCCGCTGAAATCGTCCACGATGGCCTTACGGCTTTCAGTGAGCCGGTTAAAAAGAGTGGATTTGCCTACGTTAGGTCTCCCGACAATGGCGATGATATTGCTCATGTTGCTGATGTTTTGAATGCAGGAAGGCGGCTTGTGAAAGTCGTAAAGACTTTTGCAAGGCCGTACATCCGTTGCTTTTTCCCTTTGTTAAGGGTTTGACTTGCAAAAGTACGCTAATTTTTTGAAGAATTAGGTATGCGGCCGGATAAAGTATGCAAAGAAATGCTGTGCGCAAGGCCACACCTGCCAGATAAAACATTCATTTCAGTGGGGCGCACGCTCCCATAGTTGGAAGCCCCATCCGTGGAAAGCCGAAAGGGGGATAGGCACTAGGGTGAAACATTCAGCACAAAAGCCGTGAAAACAACTCTTCTACAGAAAGGGGAGGTGTTTTCGTCAGCTGTTTTTTGTAAATCCCTTCCTTAGCTATCGTACCCAAAGTTTTTGAGGTAATTTTTTTTGCTTCTCCAATCGGGCACCACTTTTACAAAGGTCTCGAGAAAGACCTTCTGATCCAGAAACTTTTCTATGTCTTTCCTGGCTTCCATCCCCACTTTCTTCAACATGGATCCTCCTTTCCCTATGAGGATGTTTTTCTGTGAATCCCTTTCGACAATAATTTCTGCACTGATACGTGTAATTAAGGGTTCTTCTTTAAAGGAAGTAATAACGACTTCGGTGCTATAGGGGATTTCTTTTTGGTAGTTGTTAAAGATCTTTTCACGAATAATTTCGCTTACAAAAAAACGAAGGTTTCGATCAGTCAGGTTTTCTTTATCGTAATAGGCCGGATGCTCAGGGATGAAGTCGAGCAGGACAGGGATGAGACTGCTGAGGTCTGTCTGGTGAAGAGCGGAGATGGCAAAGAGGTGTTTGGGTTGAAGTAATTCTTTCCAATAGATCGTTTTTTCAGCGACGAGTTCGGGTGTTCCTTGATCAATTTTATTAATCAGCACAATGAGGGGGATGTCACTGTGTTTAATTTTTTCGACCACATCGTTTTCGTCGTGTTTCTCATTAATGTCGGTCACGAACAGGAGCAGGTCGGCATCGACGAGGGCTCCTTTTACGGCACTCATCATCGAGTCTTGCAACTCATAGCGGGGTTTAATGACCCCCGGAGTATCCGAGAAGACAATCTGGTAATCCTCCTCATTGAGAATGCCAAGGATGCGATGGCGGGTAGTTTGTGCCTTTGGAGTGATGATGGAGAGCTTTTCTCCTACCAGGGCATTCATGAGGGTTGACTTTCCGACATTTGGTTTGCCGATGATGCTTACGAAACCTGCTTTATGAGACATTGTTGAATTTTTTTTAAAATAAATTTGCACTACAAAGAAACGAATTATATCTTTGCATTCCAATTCGGAAGCAACGTTAAGGATTTAACGAAATAAGCAGAAGGTTGTATACAGTGCGGGGTGGAGCAGTTGGTAGCTCGTCGGGCTCATAACCCGAAGGTCGCACGTTCGAGTCGTGTCCCCGCTACCAAAGAAGTGTTAAGGTAGCACTTTTGAATGAATGGCCCGTTCGTCTAGGGGTGAGGACGCCAGATTTTCATTCTGGAAACAGGGGTTCGATTCCCCTACGGGCTACTTAAGGAAATGATCTTAATCGACCATTTCCTTTTTTTATGCAATTAACACACTGACGATAAGATGATTAGTGCTAATAATCAAGCCTTAAAAAGGTGTTCGATATTTTGTCTGAGATTTTAGCTAAATCAGGACCTTCTAAAAACACCTACCCCGAAGACTTTTAATCAACTATTCTGGTGTTCGATTTGTCCTTTGGGTCACACACCTGTTTCATCTGGATTGTCGGTATGTTTAAATGTCTTTGCAAGTAGGTAAAGGAAATCCAGGATTATTCCCGCCTGATCTTCACTCGTTTTAATACCATTACGTTTTAGTACTTTAACTGCCTGGCTGACTGAAACCTTTTTGTGTGAAAAGTCCTTAGACCTTCTGAATAGAGATGGCTGCATTTTTCTAAGTTTTTATTTTAAATTTTAATTGGTTGGATGAGCCCAAAAAGTAATGGGGTAGGTCGTCACCTAATCAGCGGTATCGTAATAGTCGACAACAAGGGATAGAGCTTTATTGAATCGCACGGGCCTGAGCGTTTTAGTAAAAGGATTGATTCCTGACGGGGTAAATAGGCTTATAATTCTTCGCTTTTCTTCAATGTCCTGATTTTTATAGGCTTGAAAAATATTGAAATTTTCCTGTGGCCAGGCATTCCTTTTCTGCGAGCTGCGTAACAATTTATTGGTAATCGTCTTCAGCTGGCTATCCAGATAGCCGGACATCTCATTGTGCTCCTCTTTTAATTTTCCAAAATCTTCAAAGTCAATTTTTTCGTTAAGGTAGAACCTCCGTGCCCTTGACATTAAGGACTGTTGTTTTGAGATCTGATCAAGAATGCCTTTTCGGTCATTTATCTGTGCTCTATGGTTTGTGTAGATATTTTCATCTTCTAGGACCAGGTCAAATAATTCATGGACCTGGGGTATCAAGTGTATCTTTTTTAGCTCCTTTTCATATGATTCATTTAAGGCTTCGACCCTAAACCTGCCCTTGCACTTTGACCTGGTACAATGGTATTAACCAAATTTTGAGCGCTTGCCTTGGGAAAAACTTCCAGTTATTTTACACTGGCACAACGGACAGGTTAAAAATCCCCTCAATGGAAATGATATTATTAAATTTTCCTTTTTGCTCCTTATCTTCCGCTTGCTGTTTAACAGGGCTTGTACGTCCTGAAACAGACTTTCCGAAATCAGTGGTTCATGAATACCTTTAATAAATTGCGGTTTTTCATCCTTATACGACGGAATAGTAACAATACCACAGTATGCCGGATTACGTATCAGTTTCCAAAAATTACTTTTGCTACATTGAAAACCATTGGCACAAGCCATTTTCCAGACTTGATTTATTGTTAACCTTCCTTTCGCCAGTTGTTGAAAGGACCATTTTATATGATCTGCTTCAGGCTGTTTGGGGGCGATGAATTTCTTTCCGTCCAAAGCTGTGAGATTGATATATCCGATAGGTGCTTTTCCAGGCCACCTTCCCATTTTTTTTGCTCTGATCATACCATCGTAAGTGTTCAGTCCCCGGCGGTGATTCTCCGCTTCTGGGATGGACAGATAGACGGCAAGCATTACGATACTTTCCGGAATGTCAAAATCAATTGGCTGGTCTATTGCCATCGCCCCTACGTTCAGGCCTCGCAATACCCCTAACATTTGGTATGCATATTGGATACTACGGCTGAAACGGTCCCATTTAAGGAACAGGATATTCTCCGGCTGCCGGTGCTTATTCCGTTTGATCTTATTGATGAGGCTTTTCCATTCGGGACGGTTAAAATCCTTTGCGGAATAATCCTCCCGAAAGATGCCTCTGATCTTGATGTTGTTAAATTCACAATGCTGAAGTAGGCGTTCTTCCTGTTCGGCAAGGGAGTAGCCCTTTCTTTTTTGTTCGTCGGTACTTACTCGGACGTATAAATAAGCTGTTTTCATAAGAATAAATATTATTATTCTATTTTAACTATTTAGATTGACAGTTGAAACAAGGTGCCTTATCCAATATGCGAAGACCAGTTGCTAAATTTTTGAATATGACCCACAATTGCGGCTGTGAGGTGTGAAATATTATTATAATAATATTGTATAACTTTAACCAGACCAAAAAACCGAGCTCTGAATGTATTTATCCAAAATTACCATCAATAATTATAAGGGTATTGAAGCCTTAGATATCTGCTTTTCTCCAAAAATCAATATTATCATAGGCGAAAACGGATGCCGAAAGTCGGCACTTATCGATGCAATAAGGCTGCTTTATAACTTAGGGGAACCTATCAAAGAAATAACCGTAACCAAAGAAGATTTCTTTGAAAAAATATCACCAATGACCGGAGGCGGTTTCTCTATCCAAAGAAGTGATCTTATTAAAATTTGCTATGAATTTAAAGGGTTAACTCCCGCACAAAAGGGAGCTTTTTACGAATACATGGTTGCGGACCCAGCCAATACAAATAATGACTATGCCAAAATTGAGATTCAATATAAAGAGGATAAACGCTATCCCATATTTTCCTATACAACCGGTAGTATTGATGGCCAAAAAGCCGATACGAACACTTTTAGATTATTTCAACACTACTATTTAAGCGCATTAAGAGACAGTACAAAAGATTTGCTTAATGTTAGAGGTAATATTTTAGGCAAGGTTATCAAGAGATTGGTCGAACGAAACGATTCTGAGGATGCCATAAAAGATATTATTAAAGAAGCAAACGAAAAATTGCTCCAGCGAGATGAAGTTATCTCTACCAGGAACAGCATCAACAGCAACCTTGATAATATTTATAAAAACGTAGATAGAAGCCAAATAGGACTTCATATTGAACAATCAAGAATTGAATACATTGTTAATGTCATCAAGCCCTATTTGCCCCACGACTGGCAGAATAATTCAATTGAAGGTTTTCAATTATGGCAGAATAGTTTGGGATTCAATAATTTGATATACATCGCTACTGTTTTAGGAGATATTAAAGAACGATCAGCCGATGATGGCATTCCACATTATGCCCTTCTAATCGAAGAACCGGAAGCCCATATCCATCCTCAATTACAATTAAGTCTGTATAACTTCCTGAAAGAAGCAAATGAAAGTGCTAAAAGTCAACTATTTATCACAACACATTCGCCAACATTGACTTCAAAAGTACCTTTTGAAAACCTCATTTTGCTTGATAAAGACGCGTATGTGGTCAGCAATAGTTTTTTTGATAGAGAGGCAGAAAATTTAATACAAGACACCACAAAAACTAGGACCCTGACACAAGACGATATTAATTTAAAGAAGAATCAATTGCAACGGTACGTAGATGTTACCAAGTCGCAATTGTTTTTTGCCAAAGGCTGCTTATTTGTCGAAGGAATTTCAGAAGAATTATTAATTACTGCATTTTGCAAAGTTGAGGGTTTTAACCTTGAAGATTACAGAATTGAACTCGTAAACGTTGATGGCGTATCTTTTTATCCCTTTTTGTTCCTATTCAACAGTACCGATGCGAAAAAGAGATTACCTAAAAAAGTTGCGATACTAACCGATGATGATCGTTTTCCAAAAGCAAAAGACAAAGAGTACAACATTGATAAGTTGGTCGAGAACACCTATCAAACCCTTACAACTTTTCATACTTCTATATCTACAGGCAGCGTTTGTAACAGGGTAAACAATTTGAACTCCATTGCAAACACTCAACCTAAAATAACGATCAAATCCGCCTGTCAGACAATGGAGTATGACCTTTGTCTTAATAATGTGGCTGATACGAAAACTGATTGCCTGACCAATTTTTTTTACAAATATCTATTAGCAATCTGTCCAACTGAAATGGCCCACGTTACAACTTTTTTGGCAACATTGCCCGAAAATCTGAATCTCCAGCAAAGGGAACAGATTGCGATTTTACTTTGGAAGTGTATGCCGGGGAAAGCAGTTTTTGCGCAGGATTTTTCTATGCACATTATAGACAATTTAACTGATGCTAAAACGTCGTTTAAAGTGCCGGGATACATCAAAGCTGCCTTCAACCATTTAAATCAATAAAGTTCATGGAATTTGAATTAACTCCTCAACGAAACGCATATCTTAATGCGAGAGGAAAAGTGATTTTGAATGCTTGTCCAGGTAGCGGGAAAACGACTTGTATAATTCGTAAGCTTGCCTTGCTTGAAAAAGAATGCCTGGAAAAACATGGGACACATGCTGGCATAGTTTGTCTTTCTTTTACAAACGTTGCCAAGAATGAGATACTGCATAAGTATAAAGAGGTATATGGTCACGATTTACGGTTTCCTCATTTGGTATCGACCATAGATAGCTTCATTAACCAGTATATTACCTTGCCATTTTTTAATTTATTGCATAAAGATTTAAAACGGCCCCAAATTGTTGACAACGGAAAAATTATAGACAAGCTTGTTACTGTGCGATATCAGCATAAGGGCAAAACGGTAGAAGGCATCCAGCCGCCTATGAATAAATTTAAAAATAGAGCAGGGCGACCTATGTATGTTTCTTATCCTCCAAGTACTATTTGGATCAACGCACTGGGCAGCTTTACGTTTGAGGGTAAAACACCGGATGCGCGTACCGTTGAGTTGACCGATTTTCAAGCTTATGGCAATGCATTATTAAATTGGAAAGTAAAAAAAGGGTATATCACCAGCCTTGATTCAGCCTATCTTGCGCTACTAATACTCAATAAAAATCCCAACATCGGAAATTGGCTTGTAGAAAGGTTTCCTTATATAATTATCGATGAAGCGCAAGACAATTCAGAAATTCAACACGCAATCTTTGATAAATTAATAGCGGCTGGATTGACCAATTTTGAGATGATCGGTGACCCCTATCAGAGCCTTTACGAATGGCGGGATGCTAAACCCCAACTCTTTGTACAAAAATTTACTGATGTTAACTGGACAGGGTTACCCTTAAGCCAAAATCGCAGGTCAGTCCAGCGAATAATCGACTGTTTCAGTATATTAAGACATGGTAATGATGAGCCGATAACCACAGTTAGTGTTGAGGATTTGAACATACCTATTCTTGTTTACAGATACACAGCAACAAACCCGCATTTGATAGTAACCGATTTTGAACTTAGATGTGTTGCACAAAATTTCAAGAAAAATCACATCGTCGTAAGAGGAACTGCCTTAAAAAATAGAATGCTCGGCAATACATCATCAGTTGATCCTTGGAAAACCAATGTACCGTCGACATTATTAAAAATCAAACACCACTTTGAAACGAATGCCATTAAGGAAGCGGTCACGGATTTGCGAAAATTAATGTTGGAATTACTGCACCCATCCTTGGACTATCATGAAATGCAGGCGAAACAAAGAGAAATGGCGGACGACTATGTTTTTAATGGGAAATTGTACGAATATCTCTTTAATATTCCGGCTACGACACTTTCTATTCAGAATTGGACAGACCAATGTATTCAAACACTAAACACGCATTTTGGCGTTGATGCTACTTCTGTTTTTGTTTTTAAGATGAAAATTAACGGCTACAAAATGGTTGCCCTTAAAAAAGAAGCAGTAAACCTATATTTTAACAAATCGGCCAGTAATAACCATAATATACCCGTAACCACTATCCATCAAATAAAAGGTGCAACATTGGATGCTGTATTGTATTTTTTTGATGAAAGCAGTATTGGTGAAAGTGTTTCATTTAATGATTTCAGGCAATCAACCTCCTTTCCAACCGAAAAACAAAGAATGATATACGTTGCTTGTTCAAGGCCACAACAATTATTGGCCTTAGCATTTCCCGATAAAATTACCGAAACGCAGATTAAAGCAAAATTTGGAAATGATGTTGACGTTATTTGCCCATAAATTAATTGCTATCTGTTCCAATGTAGCTAAGCCTAATGGTTATAATCTGTATGATAGCTAACTTTTACAGCAACTCTGAGAAAGTGATCATTTGAACGTCGGCCCGGCGGATCAAGGATGTGGCACGATGTTGAAGTTCTGGCCTTTCCTTGTCCCCATAATAGCTCAGTTTCCATTGGGCATGCGGAGCCAGTTTAAATACTGCCCGGAAATAGGGCCAGTCCACCTTACCTAGCGAATGACCGAGAATGATCACTTCTTCTATATCTCTTAAGGTATTGTACCAACCCTGATGCTGTTTCAATACCGCTTTTGTGTCTTTTTGAAACGCAAAGAACGGAACGCGCGAGGCATTTTCGGCATCTGTAAATGACGTGCGCGTAGGCTCGCTATGTTCATCAAAGGTAGGTACTTCGGCATGATCGGTACGTTGCCCATGACCGAAAATCAGTCCGCCAGCATAGGCGTTGGCATTGTTGTGGATATATAAAATCTTGTTTTTAGGAATTGCATATAATTCCTCCAGCGTATCGGTATAATTAAAGTTGATAAAGCGGGCCTCGGCATCCAGTTTCAGCGGCTTATAGGCTATTCCCGACGACTCCGCAAAATTGAAGGATTCCACCCAGGTAACAAACGCCTCTCGGATCTCCTCCACTAAGTTTTCGCTTTCTTCGGTCACTTCGTCTTCCAGTCCGTAGAACTCACTTAGCCTAAAAGATTCACTGGAAACATCGATATGATTGTAGGTATCCAGAAATCCTCCATGGTCGTAATGGCAGAGGTCCTGCTCAAAGTGTGACCACAGGTAATAATCATCCACCCGGAAATCAAAATACCGATTTAGTTTTTCCAAAAGCTCAGGGTAGTTCTCTTCCACATAAAGGTAAAAGTCCGCATAACGCGATGGCAACCCATGGTAACGGTCGAAACCATTGCCGATGATATATAGCTTTTTCATCGTTGCATGATTACGTATGAACGATTAAAATTCGCGACATAAGTATTCAGCTGAGAGCGGTAAGTCACAGCGAACTGTTCGAAAGGGAACAGGTATTCGTCCTGCCTTACCAATTGTCCTTCTCTGGCTTGCAGAAATCCTAGGAATTTGGTTTCTTGGCCTACGACCTCGTATTTCGCAGTGGTATAACCCAAGCACATATCACGGGCATCCTTTACATTATCCGGCTCATTGAATAGCTCAAATACCCGAGCACCGTCCTCTTTTTGAGGGAAAGGTTTTAAAAAGGTAGATGTTGGCGTATTCATATTCCATTTGATCGCGCCGTGGTAAATTTCCGACAATGATTCCTGCAAGTAATCCACGCTCAGGAAATAAGTGGGCATGTAGTTCAACTCTGTTTTGGAAATGGTATGGTAGATGGCCACCATTAGCGAGTCCGGGTTATAGACCTGCAGCGTTAACCGGAACCTTCTTTTGTCGCGGCTCAATTCTTCAAAAATAACAGCTATCGTATCCAGCCAGGCCGGAGACTGTTCCAGTGAGTAGCGACATTGGTCCCTAATCTCTTTGATCTTTTCGGTTTGCGAGGATTCCGACAATCCGAAAAAAGCATTTTCACTGTTGCCATCCCATCCGCTCAGTTCATTGATCAACTGCTCATCCGAATAGCGTGGGTCCTTGCTGAAGATACCATGACGGTCGATGTGCTCAATATGCCAATTCTCCGCTTGGATAATGGAATTTACCTTCTGCGGGTAGCAGGCCTCGCTTTCATGTGGATGACCTAGGCCATCCAACACATTGATCAGGTTGCCTTCCAGGTAACTGCGGTATTCCGCCTCGTTTTCAAATTCCTCTTGTTTATCTAAATACGTATATTCTTTCTCATCCAGTTTTCGGATCATTTCTGCCAAGGCCGACAGGGGCTGCTGCTGAAAGGCCACGATAACGCCATAAGGGTAGATTACCCGCTTATCTTCCAGGTCTCCCACCGCTTTGACGAGTACAAAATCCTGGAATCCATTTTCCAGTAGGTAGGGTTCAAAGTCTTTTGAAAATACATTCCGCTGCGCGTCTGTTTCAAACATAAACAGGCCATACCAATATGCGAAACTCCGCGCCATTAATTCAGGTTCCAGTGGAGCCACCTTAACAATTGCCGAAGGCAGTGAGTCACTATTCAGTGTGATCTCATAGCCTGTCAGATCCAACGTGGTGCGTTGAACCGTTTCGGAAAAAGGCCGGATGAGTTCATTCCAATGGGTGGAAATGATGATAGTACGGATTTCGCTTTCCCGCGCCCCAAAATTATGTTTGATAAGGGCATGATATTTTAGGACTTCAGAAATGGTCTGCCTTGCAGAAGCATCACTCCGTTTAATTTCGATCACCACGAAGTTTTGGTATGCGTCCTCGCAGAGCAGGTCCACAAAGCCGCGCGCACCGACCTCGTCGGGCAGGTAATATTCTTTCTGGATTAGTTTCAAACCCGGTGCAATGAAGTCCAGATGATCCGCGAGCCAGTCGCGGATGATGCCTTCTATTTGATTGCGTTCTCCCATTGGTATTTATATAATTTCTGCTGCGAAGCCTGTGACCAATTTAGTGAAATCTTTGCGATCCGGGGTATGCAGCAGGAAAAATGGTCGATCAAAGGGCCACAGAAACCGGCATGAGTCAATATTAAAATATTAGTAATAATATTTTAATGTTTAATTGCAGTGTCTGAATGTCAGGAATCACTTGATAGTGATCCAATTAGAGAGGAGGGAACAATAATAAATGGATTGGATAAGAGTGATTACATACAAAAAAAACTAGGATGAGTTTATCGCACTCTATCGACAATGTATAAACCCATTTGATTGACCCCTTTCACGAATTTTAAGATATGGAGAAATTTACTTTAGGCCAATAGGTATTTGCTTGTTTGTTTTTGGTGAGATGGGATCAATCCTTTCTGGCTTTTCCAATAGCCAGCAATTATTATTAATATTACATCTCCTTACCAACCCTAATAATATTAAAAACGAATGAAGCTAAATTTTCTTGATAGTGGTATTGACTCTTTAAAAAAAGGCTTTGAAAACCTTACCGCTTATGAAAAGCTTCAATTCAATAATGACTTGGTAAGAAAAAAGAAGCAACGATATTATCACCTCAAAGATGCTATTCTATTTATACAACATGGTGTTGAGATCCTATTCAAGCAAATTATTATTAAGCATAGCGAATATCTTCTTTTTACCAATATCGACGATAACGTAAAAAAAGCATTCCGGGAAAAAAAGGAGCGAAATCTTAAAAGTGTATTTGAAAGCGAGGTAAAACACAAAATCCATACTGTCTCTTTTGTCGAGTCGATTGAACGGCTAAAAATTCTTCCCAAGATTAATTTCGGGAAGCGGATCGAAGAAAAGATTAGAGCTTTGGAAACGTATCGTAATATAATAATGCATGCAGAACCACATCTGGATGAAAATGCGATTAATCAGGCCTTTGACGGCCTCGCTAATATGCTTGATGTGTTTTTCTATCAAAATCTTGGTAAAGCTTATAAGACCATCAGTGGATATGGTGATTTTGTTAAAAGCTTTGAGATCTTCCAAGATGTCCTCACCAAGAATAATCAACATTTAAAGGCAGAAACACTAAAGGTCTTTATGAAGGCTCTCAAAATGTCTGAGCTTTCGATGGGCCCCAAAGAGCTAATGCGTTTCACAGATATAGATGGATGTGCAAAATTTATGGATGTTTTATTTAGTTCATCCCTCACGTTTGGCATTGATATCTACAATGGATATTGTGCTGGACGAACAAAGATCACGAGACATAGTAAAGAGCTTTTCGAAATAAATGCGGAGGATAAATTGTTCTTCTGTGAATTTAAATTAAAAAGCCTCCTGCTTTATCTTCCTGATTTAGCTAATCAAGCATCGCCCATTATTTTCGTTGAATGTGATTCGTTTACCGAGCGAGATCCAAAGTTGAAACCAGCAGTTGGAGCTGATTTTCACAACATACAACATGTCGACTATTATCGCCTAAATGATGGAACTATCATTACAGGTGAAAAACAATTGGAGGCTTTTCATGAATCGGACGACCATGGCGAGTATGAAAGTATCATAAGATTTTATTCATCAGGAATAATGTGTTTTATGAATATTCAGGGACTTGAATATAATCGTGGGTTAAAATATTTAGTTGAAGCTAATAGGTTTACCAATGGAAAAGACTTTGAGGTTGGCTTACGCGATTTTTTGGAAGCCTTTGATAAAAAATAGATTAAAAATGCCTGATTTCCATCTGACCATAGTTTTGGAGACTTCTTAAATTTAAAAAAAATGAGCCGAAACGTTCCTTTGCCAATCTCCAGCCGCCAAGAAACTCTGGAAACCATTTCCAGGAACCAATTGGCACTTCTGTTTGACCCTTCCATATTTGAGCTGCGCCCGGAAAACCAGCGGGACAAGGGTATAGATATTATCGGTGAGATTAAGCAAAATAGGGTATATACCAATTTTCGTTTTGCCGTACAATTGAAGTCTACAGAATCCGTCAAAAAACAAAGGGATGGTTCGATCTCCTATCCGGTTGAAGTTAGCAATCTCAATTATCTGTTAAATTTGGGGCTTCCGGGTTTTTATATCCTGTATCATTATCCGGAGAATCAGTTTTACATCTCTTCGGTGGCGGAGGTATATCGTAGTCTTTTAAAAAAGTATGCTCCTGATCAATTACCGAAAACTTATAAGGTTAAGTTCATTCAGATATTAGATCAGGCGCAGATTAATGGGATTTATAAGGAAACTTTTGAGAACGGCACGTTGCTGAAAAAATTGAGCACGCATATTAGGGTTCAGTCAGGAAAAGATCAATCCTCAAATGGTTTTGTCATTGATGAGTTGCGGGATGTTTATAGCGTCGAACAGAACATTGAATTTATCGAACATGTTGGATACCAGCTACTAAATCAGCATGCTTTTTCCCAGATAGTTGAAATTGAGCAGCGCACCTATCCCAGAGGGAAAGTATCGCCGACATTTAATATGGTTTGTGGTGCGGCCTACTATCATCAGGGCAACCTGTTTAAAGCCGTTGAACTGTTGAAACAGGCACATAAAGAAATCGACAGGCTGCATCCTGAAGACAGAAGCATGTTATCCTATATTTTGGCAAATGCTAAATATCTGCTGGGGCTCACAAGTGAAACAGATTTTCGAAAAGAAACAGCAGAGATCGTAGCTAATGAAAACGTGGGCACTTTTTTGCAACTAGAGAATCTTCATAATCAATTTGTGGAAAGTGAGGAGGCAGAGCAGGAGTTACGAATTAAGAAGTATTACGAGGCCGTGATGCAGATTGTTAATAAACATCCGGAGTTTCATGATATGAGGGTTGTCGCTCACGCGAAAATATTGAATGCCGAGGCAATTTTACTTTTGCATGAACTGGCCAAGAACTCACTACTTACAATGGGCCGCAAAATAGATGTTTATCGTGATTTGCTCATATCTGATTGGGCAAAGTTCGATGCTCAGCTTCTTGCTCAGTTACAGGAGCTTTACAGCTATGCCTTGAAGCACCAGAATTTTTTAGCACTAAGTAATCTGGTGATGGATAAAATAGGATGGGAATTTGCCAAGGTATTTCACTTTCATGCTATCGGCAATTGGAACAAGGAACAATTGGCTATCGATCCGGAAGTCGCACAGGGCGACCGTGAATTGCTTCTTAACTTGTTAACCCGAATTGATACGATTGTTGATGCTTATAACAAGTTGCAGCATCGTGAAAATCAATTTTTATGTTTACGTAGTAAGTACGAAATCCTTGATTTTTTAGGCAATAGAAAAGAGGCAGACGAATGTGCAAAAGAAATGAAGATGCTAATCGATATCTATGAGATGAATGCATTACGTAAACAGTTCGAGCAAATGTTGCAAGGCGATATGAAACATCGGAAGCTTATGGTGGATCTTTCCGAAAGAAAAGCAGCTATCGATCGTGTGGCAAAAAATAGTGGCATTTATGAGTATCTATATAATGACTTTACTGCAGAAATGACTAAATACGCAAATCATAAACCCAAATGGTCTTTGGCCGAACTATTTCCTCTTACCTATCCAGATGAAACATTGCCGACGCAATAAGATCAGTGCTGAGACAGCTGATTAGAATAGAGATAGATTATCATTTAATAATTCCTATTTGAGCGGCATAAAATAAAAAGAATTTATCTTGTTAGCTTTTTCTTCTTAGTAGAAAGTCTGTTTTTTGTGAGTGCTGAGGTATCTGGTTTAAAATCATTTTTGGTTTCAATTAAGCCTTCTAAAACTTTCAGAAATGCGAAAAGGTGTTCAAAGTAACTCCCCTTCACGCTACACATTTGAATATCAAAACGTTTAAAAGGCTGTAAAACTTAGTTTTACAGCCTTTTTTACTTTATGGGCAGTTTAAAATGTTCACGAATTCCCATAAAATCAGTGCGTCATTCAGTGAGTCACCCCTACAAAAACATGACTCACTGAAAAGGGGTTAAGGCACTGATTTACAGCAAGTCCAATATTTGGGCATCTTGACTACGATTGACCGCATTGCCAGACATACCTTTGCTACAACTGTTACGCTTAGCAACAATGTACCAATAGAAACTGTATCGAAGATGCTCGGACATAAAGATTTGAAAACTACGCAACATTATGCCAAGGTGCTAGATGCTAAAGTTGGAAAAGATATGAGAGCTTTGGAAAGGAAATTGACTTTTAAATAGTAATAATAATTAACGTAGCTATTTTTATGCTGTGTGATTAATGAATAAACTAGTTTTATTTTCGTGTAACCCTCCCTGTTTTCGGACTGGTATCCGGGCGAGTATTCAAATATAAAAATAGTTGTTGTGATTAGGTCAACTTTAAAAAGATTGACCTAATCACAACATGCCGCCGGCAGGGCAAAGATATTCCATGGGTGTTTTACCTCCCAATGCTTCATGAGGCCTGCTGTAATTATAATCCTGCATCCATTCCTCTGCAAGAATTTGAACTTGCATAGTGTTCTCAAATAAGTAGGCATCCAGTATATTTTCCCTGAATGTGCGGTTGAACCGTTCGATATACCCATTCTGCATCGGCCTTCCCGGCTGGATAAATTGTATATCTATCCCTTTATTAGCACACCACTCCCGGAATTCCTTGCTGATAAATTCCGGCCCGTTGTCCGTACGGAACCTTGAAGGTTTGCCATGTTCTTTGATGATCCGCTCCAACAATCCGGTCACTGTGGTCGCCGGCATGTTGTGGGCGACCTCTACGGCAATAGCCTGCCGGTTATAGTCGTCGATCACATTCAGTGCCCTGAACTTCCGTTTGTTGGTTAGTACATCGTTCATGAAATCCAGTGACCATGTCTTAAGGGGAGCATCTGGTATTACCAACGGTTCTTTTACTCGAGCAGGAACGCGCTTGCGCACTTTTCTCCGACGGTTCAAGCCCAGTAGCAGATAGACCCTGCGAACACGTTTATAATTCCATTTCAGGCCTTCTCGCCTGATACGCGAATAATAGAGGTCCTGACCCTCCGTTGGGTGTTTATCAGCCAGCTCCCGAAGCTTATCAATCGTTTCGCTGTCGTCTTTTTTCTTGATATAATAGTACATGGACTTAGGCAGACTAATCACCTTGCAAGCCCTGCTGACGCTGATATGATGGGTGGAGATCACATAAGCAGCCATGTCTTTGCGCTGGCAGGGCTT
The DNA here is from genome assembly GCA_037190785.1 of Pedobacter sp. Taxonomy (GTDB): domain Bacteria; phylum Bacteroidota; class Bacteroidia; order Sphingobacteriales; family Sphingobacteriaceae; genus Pedobacter. The sequence continues at coordinate 1,127,018 of JBBCJN010000003.1, forward strand.
TAGAACTTTTTTGAGAGTACGTCCTTCAGGATCTTGTGGTCAAGGGCAAGGTCTGCATACATCTGCTTCAGCCGGCGGTTCTCCTCCTCCAGTTCTTTCATTCGGCGGAGCTCCTGACTGTCCATACCAGAATACTTCTTTTTCCAGTTATAAAAAGTAGCATGGTGCACGCCTAATTCTCGGCAGATATCCGCTGTGGATTTGCCCGATTCATGTTCTTTGATCGCTGAAACGATCTGGTTTTCGCTGATTCTTGTCTTCTTCATCGTTCTGTTGTTAAAATTACGAATTTTCGCATCTTAACCAGTCCGATATTTTGGAAGGGTTACAGGGTAACATATCCAAAGAACGTTAAAAAATGGCCTAAAAGGAGAACATGCCATGAACCCCCACATGGCGATGAATGTCCATGATCAGTTTTTGAGAGCTAACTTAACCCGCTTAAATCTTTGAGGGACAGATACGCTTCTCTTAAGAGTTTTTGGAGTAGAACTGGGCCCACTTTGTTCATTGATTTCCTTAAATTAGCAGTCTATTCCCCTTTTGTCAGCTCACTTATCAAACGTTTACTGGCCGTGAAATAAAGTATATGCACAAGTATATCTATACATCTGAACCATGGTGTGTGAGTGAAGGGACTATCGATGTTAACTTATTCTATCAATTTATAACCATGCCCTCGAATGTTCAGGATTTGGATCGATGGATCTTGTTTTAAATACTTTCGGAGTTTTGTGATGTACACATCCATGGTTCTTGTATGAAACGGGCTATCATCGCCCCAAATTTTCAGTAAAGCATATCTTCTGCTCAAAAGGTTGTTTTTATGTTCCAAGAGCAATTGGAGGAGGTCGGCTTCACGTTGGGAAAGGTTGATGATCTCATCACCGATGCATAATTCCAAGCGGATATAGTTGAGGTTGTATCTTCCGATATGGGTGCCGGTAAATAGGCCCAAAGGTGGGGCGTCATAAAGCTGTACTTTTCTTACCAGCCTTTTAGTTCGTAGGATAAGTTCTTCCATACTGAAAGGCTTTTTGATATAATCATCAGCCCCGGCTTCTAAACCTTTAAGTACATCGGCAGTCTGTGCTTTTGCGGTTAAAAATATAATGGGGATATCCGGGTCTATTTTTCTGATGTCCGTAACCAGGGATAAACCATCTTTGCGAGGCATCATAATGTCAATAATGCAAATGTCGGGCGTATCGGAGGAATACTTTGTCCACCCCTCAACACCATTTTTCGCAATATTAATCTCGAAGTCCTTTGTCTCCAAGGTCTCTTTGATTATCTGTGCGAGGACCATCTCATCTTCGATTAATAATACTTTGATTTTCTCCATGTTCTATCGGAATCTAATGGTAAAAATAGTGCCCACTCCCAGTTCACTTTCGAGACTGATTCTACCTTTCAACGTTTCAGTGAGCTTTTTTACATAGTTTAGGCCAAGCCCATACCCTTTTACATCGTGAATATCGCCGTTGGATACCCTATAAAACTTGTCAAAGATGAATGGTTGATGTGTGCGGTGGATACCCTGTCCATTATCTTGTACCTGGATTTGCCAACCGTCCGTTAAGGGACTGATTTTAATCGATATTTTTACCTGTTTTTCTTTTGCATATTTCACTGCATTATCGATCAGATTAGAGAGGATGGTGTCCATGGCATAGGCTTCTGTAATGATCTCTTCGTTTTGAAGCTCGTAACTAAAAGTAATTTTACTTTCGGAATTTAGGGAAAAACGAAGAATCACCTCATTTACTAGATTCTTCAGATTAATGGTTCCCAACTTTGGTACCATCTGCTTTTGCTCATATTCACTAATATCGAGGATGCGCTCAACATCTCTTGACAATTTATCTAGCACGACATGGTTCATTCTGATATAGCGTAGTGTTTTCTCCACATCTTTTGCTTCTCCAAATTTATCCAGTGCTTCATGTGTAGATTTCAAAATCGCTATGGGGGTTTGAAGTTCATGGGTCATGTTATTGATGAAATCATTTTTCACTTGATCAATCTGCTTTTGTCGCATAATGACGTGAAGCATATACCAAAATCCACTGGCAGTTAAACAGATGAGTATAAAAGATATAATAATTGGGGTGAGTGTGCGCAGCAATAAAAAGCCATGGTAACTTGGGAACGTGGCACAAATGATATCATTTTTTGCAGAAAAACCTGTTCGGCCAATTATCAATGACTGATTGTCTGCGGGGAGCTTTTCCAGGAATACAAGCTGAAAGGGGATATTGATATTTGACTTGGCGAGTTCGATCTTAAATGTCTGGCTAAGGCTATCTAAAGGGATGGCTTCATTCTTAACCTTAGAAATCAGCCTGGTAAATTCATGTGCGATATCTTTGTTGTTCTTGCTAACAAATTGGGTGCTCTCATTAAGGTCATTTAGCAGCAATTCTGGGCAGGTACTACACGAATCTAAATCCATTGCGTTTTGACCGGTAGCTTTTAGCCCTGACGCTTGTTTTTTGACCTGTTCTAACAGTTTGTGATAGTTTGGGTCGTCTGCAGTGATCCTAATAGTGTCAATAGAGGAAAGCGAGATGGCACGACTTGTTTTATAAGGCAGATTAAATCCAGAATGCTTCACTTGATACTCATCAATGCTCCTTTGCAGGGCAATGGAGGCAGTTTTGCCGAAGTTCTCTTCATTTAATTGATAGGCGTTGAACACCCAAGAAAGCTGAAAGGCGATGATACCAATACAAGTGAAAGTGGCGATCAAAAGTACCCAACGGAGTTTTCTTCTCATATAAAAATAATAAAATTCCAATCCATTGATAAACAGATCACAATATAAATCAATTTAATAAATTTTTCGAAGATAGCTGAATACATAGAAGGCACCTAGCTAATTAACACTGATTAACGCTGTTTAACACTCACTTTAACAATAGGGGTTCCATCACCGGCTATTTTTGTTCCAGCAAAAACATATTAAAATGAAAAAGATACTTTTTTTAATGGCGGTATTGATCAGTGAGATTTCTGCTGCGCAAATGATGAGATCTCCAGTGATCTGGAGTTATACCCTCAAGAAAATCAACAATGTCGAGGTTGTGATTACCATTAAAGCTGAAATCGAAGAAGGCTGGCATATATATTCACAATATTTAAAGAATGGAGGGCCTGTGAAAACGGTAGTAGATTTTGAACCTTCTGCAGGATATGAACTGTTGGGGAAAACGACAGAGTATGGATTGAAGGTTCATTACGATAAGGTGTTTAAAATGGATGTGGGTTACTTTAAGAACACCGCCATTTTTGAACAAAAGGTTAAACTAACAGGCCCTTCTCCTTTCATCATAAAGTGTAAGATAGACTATGGTCCTTGTAATAATAAGATATGTTTAATGCCTGAACAGACAGTGCTTGAATTGCCGATAAGCTAACACGTCATCGGCTATCCATGAAAAGACCCTTAAAGGTTGAAATTTTATTTTAACATCTTAACCCCATCCAAAACATGAATAATAAATCTAATACGTTAAGCATAATTGTGTTGTTTTTTTTAGGTGTTTCCAGTGTGAACATGGCATTGGCACAAAAAAACAAGAAAAATGATCTCTCCGGAGCTAAAGCTGCTTCAACAAGCCCTCCATCCACGACAGAGGAACAAAAGAAAGGCATCAAGCCATTTGCAGAAGTGATTACAGACAAGGCAAAGAGCAAGTCCGGCTTGTTTAACACGCACAAAGTGGGTGATAAATGGTATTTTGAAATCCCAGATTCGATACTTAACCGAGAAATGATTGTTGTAACACGCTTAGCAAAAGTGCCCGCTGGCCTTAAGGTCCCAAATCAGCAATACGGTGGAGAATTACTAAATGAGCAGGTTTGGCAATGGGAGCGAAGAGGGAGGCAGGTTCTCATCCGTGTACCAAGTTACAGCATTCGGGCAGATCAAGCATCCGATATGTATCAGTCTGTTAAAAATTCGAATCTCTCCAGCATCCTGGCCTCATTCGAAATCAAAGCCTACAATAGGGATACCACTGGTGTGGTAATTGATGTCACGGAGTTCTATAGCGGTGATGTAATGGCTATTGGTGCTAGTGAAGGATTAAGGAAAATGTACAAAATTTCAATGTTGGATGCAAACAGATCCTATTTGGATACAATCAAAACTTTTCCTTTAAATATCGAGGTAGGTACCACAAAAACATACCATTCGATTCAGTCTCCAGTAGACTACAGCATCGCTGCTATAACATTCGAGCTTAATACCTCCATGGTTTTATTACCCAAAAAACCTGTAAAGGCCCGGCTAGCAGATGCAAGGATTGGCTTTTTTAATCAGGGTCAGATAGACTATGGCGCAGATGCGCAAAAGGCAAAACGCACAGTATATATCCATCGCTGGAATTTAGTGCCAAAAGATACTGCTGCTTATCTACGAGGGGAACTGGTTGAACCAACTAAACCGATCACGATTTATATTGATCCGGCAACTCCTAAAAGATGGGTTCCTTACCTTATTGCCGGAATTAACGATTGGCAAAAAGCTTTTGAGCATGCAGGCTTTAAGAATGCAATTATTGGGAAGGAAGCGCCAAACCCTGAACAAGATCCGGAATTCAATGTGGATGATTCTCGTTATTCGGTGGTCCGCTATTTTGCGTCTGATATTCCAAATGCCTATGGGCCAGTTTTGGTCGATCCACGTAGTGGACAGATTTTAGAAACCCATATTGGTTGGTACCATAATGTAATGAGCTTATTAAAGTATTGGTATTTCATACAAACTGCGGCTGTTAATCCAGAGGCTCGCAAAGCAAAATTAGAAGACAATCAAATGGGTGAGTTGATTCGTTTTGTTTCTTCTCATGAAGTTGGCCATACGTTGGGCCTGCTGCACAATTTTGGTTCAAGCCACGCTTATCCAGTCGACTCATTGCGCTCGAAGACCTTTACAGATAAGTATGCCACCGCCCCCTCCATTATGGATTATGCGCGTTTCAATTATGTTGCCCAACCTGGAGACGGCGTTGTAAATGTGTTTCCTGGAATCGGGCCTTACGATAAATGGGCGATTAAGTGGGGCTATACGTGGTTTCCTGGAAACCTAACCCCGCAACAGGAAAAGGAAAAACTGGATGTGTGGACAAAAGAAAAAGCGGGCGATCAACTTTATGCATTTGGCCGTGAAGGACACCCCTTCCTTGATCCAACGTATGACCCACGTGATCAAAGTGAGGATCTGGGTGATAATGCAATGAAGGCAAGTACCTATGGGATTGCCAACCTGAAGCGCATCCTTCCAAATATAGAAAAATGGAGCTATCAAAAAGGGGAAGATTTTAGCGTCCTGGAAAATCTTTACGGAGAGATAATCAATCAATTCGGCCGGTACATGGGGCACGTAGCCTATTATATTGGGGGTCAGTATGAGAGGTTAAAAACTTATGATCAACCGGGGGCAGTTTATAGCTATGTTTCAAATGCCAAACAAAAAGAGGCTGTTGCATTCTTAAACCAGCAATTATTTTCTACCCCAAACTGGCTGGTCAATAACGAGCTTCTGAACAGATTTGATAAAAATTTGATGTTAAACATCATCAAGGAAACGCAAGCTTCTATCCTCAGCAGCATCATTAGTTCTTCAAGATTAACCCGCCTATTGGATAACGAAGCTAAAAATGGATCAACGGCATATACCATCCCCGAGTTATTCAGAGATCTTCGAGGGAATATATTTGCTCCCGATACCCCAGATCTATTTAAACGTAACCTGCAAAGAACCTATATTTCCAGGTTAGGTAGTTTAATGATCGATCCGCCTGTTCAACCGGGCGCCTTGTTTGCACCGGTGAAGATTAGTGATACCGATATTAGAAGCCTTGTTCGCGTAGAATTGCAAAACTTGTTGGCTACAGCCAAGGCGCATGCAGTGTCTGGCGGCCCCACTAGCAAAGCTCATTACAATGATGTAGTGGTTAGAGTAAATGAGATACTAAATCCCAAGTAGTAATTTTCTGATGCAGGATATTCCGGCAACAGCATAGCCGCATTTTCATTTTAAGGCGTCCGGTTGCTGGAATATTCTTTCTGATCACTCGTTCTCACTATTTATGAAGACGTTTTACAGCGAAAACATTCCTGTGTCATGTAATAGTTGTACTCATAGTGTCATTCTCAGAATCAATCACAAGGTATAGGAGTTGAATAGAAAATCCCCATTCCTTAAGTGGAGGCTGTTGCCGCCCTTGAGGTCGGGGAATTCAGTCGGAACTCGTGAAGTCTGGGAAGCGCAGAAAAAAGCCGTGTATGCCTAACAGGCCAGCAATAGAGATGCTACAATCTTAAAATGATCTTTCACGTCTTTTTTATTTAGTTAACAGTTGGTTTATGGCTGCTATCGCTTTGGGCGAAGAGGGGCTTGGCGCATTCATGTCGGCAACCTTAAACTCTTTATCGATGAGTAGTATCCTCGGAATGCCGACAATATTGTAATCATTGAGCTTGTTCCTGTTGATAAGCCATTGGTGACCACCTGCTTTTCGTTCTGCCAGGCTCTTCTTCCAAACTATATCGGTATCATCTATGGAAAGGGATACAAAAGCTACATTCGGATTGTCCGCATATTTTACCTTTAGGGCCTCAAAATGTGGCATCTCTACCATACATGGCCCGCACCAGGTAGCCCAAAGATCAACATAGATCACCTTTCCCCTTAAGCTCGACAGATTGATGGGTTTCCCTTGGGTATCTATTGCCGTAAAATCCTTCGCCAGATCGCCCTTGCCAAATTTCAATAGCTGGTCCAACGTTCTGTTTACCGCGTGTTTGTATGCGGGCGTCTGAATTGAATCGATACGTTTGACATAGGTTTTCAAGATCGTCTTGTCGTTCTCTTTCTGTAGTTGTCGCACAAGCTCGTAGGCAAGAAAATAATCTTTGATCGCCTTTATACCTTTCGAATTTTGATGGTCTTCGATGATGCTTTCTGCAATATCCCGGTAAACTACCAGTTTTAACAAATCCGGCTGTACAAAATCTTTCTGTTGTTCTTTTACCAAGGGTGCAATGGCCAGTTTATAATCGGCAAGAAACTTGGCGGCCTTCTCTTGGTCATTCTTGAACTTATAACGGCTGTAGCTGATACCGCTTTGCAGACTATTGATCAGATCGGCCTTTATCCTTGCCTTTTCTAAATGGACCCACTCGTTTGGAACCCCCTTTAATTGGGCAATTTCTGCCAATCTTTTATTGGCCAGTTCTTGTAGCACCTCAATGGTTTCTTCCGGGGTGTCTTTTAGGTTTCTGCCCGCTTCCAAAAAAGAACCTCCCTTGGGAAACGGAGTATGCCTCAAATAGGTATTAATGACAGCGCCCTTACCTTCAAAAGTGGCCAAGGTAGGATTGTTCTTGTCGATAAACACCGTAAGCTCATCTCCCGGGCTAAGGTAAAGGGCATTTCGTCCCAGCCTGAAATAGTTGGGTGCAGTAAGCTTGAACCTGATACTGAAATTCCCATTTTCCTCCGGAACGATCAAACGATCTGCCACGGAGGGCAGGAGGTATTGGAATTCTGACATGTCCTCCACTTCCACCTGGTTGCTGAAGTTCTTCAATTGTCCTTTAAGCGTAACATATTGCGGCGGCTTTTGCGCATTTAGGTGGATTGAAAGCAATAGCCCGCAAATGCACAGGATCAGTTTATCTATTTTCATTTTGATTTGATAAAAAATGATTGATTAGACCTTTTTATGAGCAACTAAGAGCTTTATCATCAACTCCAGCTCGTCTTCATTATCTCCATCTGTCCTGAAATTAGAGAACAATATCCTACCTTGCCGATCAATCAGAAAGTTAACGGGGGCGGCATTTCTGTTGTCCAGGTTTCCTTTGTCTCTTCCCTTAACATCTTCCAAAGGAATAAAACTATAGCCACTGGTTTTCAAAAATGGAATGACATAATCGTTCTGGTTAGAGATGATATTGATGCCCAGATAGGCCAGATCGTTCTTACTGAATTTCCTGACCACATTCTCGAAATGGGGGAATTCTCCCCTGCAGGGCCCGCAGCCTGGAAACCAATAAGTCAACAACACTACTTTTCCCTTATAATCGCTCAGCGAAGAATTGCCTTTTGCAAAATACTGTTTAAGCGAGAATGGCGTGGCCCCTTTTGCAATCGCCTCCAGACGTATCCAGATGTCGCCAATTACTTGTGTCGAATCTTTGCCCAACTTTTTGCCGTATCCCTCAATCGCTTCTTTCACGATCAGATTAGGGCTTTTGGCAAAGGATACGATCAGACTGTCGTAAGCCGCTTGATAATTCCCGGCCAACTCCTCTGCTTTGGCTTTCAGAAGGATAATTTGTTTATTGAATTTAAAATACCTTGGCAGTTTAACTTCAGTGAGTAACCGCTTCGCCTCCGTTGTATTTTTAGCTTCAAATGCCTGATGGATCGCTACCACTTTTTTGGCCTGTAGTGAAAGATTTGTCCATTCTTTGGTTAATTTCGGTTCTTTAGCCAATTCTTCCGCTAAGCTTGATGCGCGTCCCGGATTTTGGGAAAGCAGCAGATCGTAATAAGAAGACATCCCACTGGAAGACCAGCTGAATTTTGCAGGCGGATAGGACCGGTACAATTGCTCGTAATACTTTACCTTATCCGCAACGGCCTCTGAGCGCGCGCCCAACCAATAAAGCGCCTGCGCCCCACGCTGGTGTTCTGGAAAACGTTTGGCAACTTCCAAACTTAACCTGACGTATTTTGCATGATCTACCTGATGGAATGAAGAGGCCTGATAGAAAGCGTAATTGGGATTGGAAGGATCCGATTCCACGGCTTTGGCCAAATAGTTTCTGCCCCCTTCAAAATCGCCCCAACGCTCCGCATCTATCCATAAGCCTCCCCAAGCTTCCGTTAATTTAGGGTCTAGCTTTACCGCCTGTAAAAGATAGGTCTTGGCCTTGGGACTTTCTTCGCGTTCATAGGCTTTGCCCAGTGCGTAGGGATAGGCACTAGCTTTGGGATATTTCCTGATCCAGGCCTGATATTGTTTTTCTAACACCTCATTGTCTACTCCCAAAGCCTCAATATAGGCCTGGTGAACTTTCGGACTGTCGGGAGTGAGTTCTACCGCTACCCTGAGTTTTTCGATTTCCTTTTGGTCGGTGATCATTTTCGGTTGCTGTGCGGTAGCGTTTACCGCAAACAAAACTACCATCGCCACTAATTTGATATGGAATATTTTCTTTTTCATCTTATCTTATTTGAAGTGCCCGTATAAAACGGGCACTAAAGGTTTAATATGTATTCTGTAAAATAGCCCCGTTACTCGAAATAATTTCGGTACGTGGTATTGGTGCGGCATATCTCCTTGAGTTTTTGGGCAAGGTGTAGGTTTTAACCGGTTCGTTAAACAATACCGCCGCCGCTGTGTAAGGGTAGAATGATCTGGTCAATACAACATCATCATTCGGATCATCGTTATTATTGAATCGACGTATATCAAACCAACGTTGGGAGAATGGAAGCTCTCGTCTTCTCTCCTCAAGTATTTTTTTGATGGCCTCTTCCTTGCTGGCCGCAGTCAGGTTGACCCATGCCCCTGGCGCCAGACGCTTGGCTCTGAGTAGGTTTACGGTGGTAATGGCGGTACTAAAATCACCTGACCTGGCCTGTGCCTCGGCTTTGGTCAAGATCACCTCGGCGGTCGTAGGGCCGGAAGGCAACCTATCTTTGAAGAAGAAGATGTAACCTGGATAATCATAGGAAGGCTTGGTCATCCCCCTATCGTAGGAATAGCCCTCGACCACATGGTACCGGTATCTCAGGTCGTGGTCCTTATCATAGAGATCCAAAAGTGACTGGCTTGGAATGTACCACCATGATTCATGGTTCAACATCCTGAAATACAGGAATTCTTTCCAGCCCACCATGTCGGTCTGGTCGGTCTGGTTATCATGGGTGTAGGGATATTTGAGTGTAACGTTCTGGGCCTGTGGCGTCCCGGAATTGATGGTGACCGTCTGATCCCTTCCATATCTCAGGTCCACATTGTAATCGGCCAGCACATTATAGTCCGCCAATGCGGCATTGGCATGTTCGATAGCTTTCGCATTGTTGTTCCTGTGCAGGTAGTACCTGGCGGCGAAGGCATTCACTCCCGCCTTGCTCGCCCTCCAGTGCCTAGGCTTTCCATTCTGCACCAGGCTTACAGGCGTTTTCAGTGCCTCGGCAAGATCGGCCTCAATTTGCTGGTAGACCTTTTCCAGCGGCTGGCGTTCCAGGGGATCCTCAAAACTGGTGCTGGTCTTCAGGGGCACTCCCAGTTCATTTTTGTTCTGTTCCGTATAGGGAAGACAATAGGTATTGGCCAAAACCCAATAGCTGTAGGCCCTAACAAAATGCGCATCTGCTTTGATAATTGCCTTTTCCTCTATTGATCCTTCTACCTTATCTACATTGTTCAATGCCAAGTTGGCCACAAAAATCTTCCTGTATTCACCACTCCAAAATCCCTCCCTTGTATCATCTGGAAGAAACTGTGTGTCCCAAAGAGCGAACTGGAAACCGGCCATACTGGAAAATACGCCCCTGCCACCGTTGTAAATGTCAGTAGTCAGCGCATAGTCGTCACTGGAATAGACCAGGGTACGGTTGCCTTCCAGATAGAACGTAGCTTGGTTATTAAGCAACGCGTTAAGTTGCGTTGTTGTTTTTACCACCAATGAAGTGGTCTTAGAAGGTGCCTCTTCCAAAAACTTCTCGCAGGACTGAAAAAGCATCAGCGAAGTAGCTAAAGACAGCAAACCTTTGATATATGTATATTTTTTTTTCATGATTTTAATGTTTCTAGAATTCAACGTTTAGTCCGAAAGTAGCCCTAGGTTGTGGCTTTAGGGTGCGCAATGGATATTCGGGATCTTCCCCTGCATTGTTGGCTACCCAAGTATATAGGTCGTTGCCCTGTGCATATAACCTTACCCTGTTGATCTTATACCTGCTCAAAAATTTGTTCGAAATGTGATAGCTTACATTAACCTCCTGTACCCTGATGTGCGAGGCATCTTCGATCAGATAGCTCAGGTTCTGATGGAACCTGTCCCAGAAATAGTAACGTGGCTCGATCAGATTTTGAGGTAATGGTACAATCTGGGAAGGGTCTCCACCAACTACTTCGCCTATTTTATTGTTAGGCAGCACACGTCCCGTCCAAGTTGGCGGATAATTAAAGCCCAAGCGCTGGAATACGTGTCCGAATTTTCCAGTTAATATAAAGGATACATTAAAATCGTAGATCTTGAATGAATTGACAAAACCTAAGGTATAAGGTGCCACACTCGTCCCCACCTTCTCCAGATAATCCCTACCGTCTCCCGGGGTAAACGCCCCAAAATCATACTTAGTACCATTGGCACCATACACCATCGGCTGTCCACCCGTTAATCCCGCATATCTAAATCGCCAAAGCGTGTTCGCATTCTCTCCCTCTACATAGGCACCAGTTCCGCCAGCAACCAAGGTAGAAGCGGCATAATTGGCCACGAACAAATTGGTGATCTTGTTCTTGTTGTAAGAGAAATTAAGGTTACCGCTCCAAACGATATCATTGTCCTTCAATCGCTGTGCTGTCCCGAGTTCAAGCTCAATCCCTCTGTTGTACATTTCGGCATTGTTCAATTTTTGGCTAGTAGTCCCATTAATTGCTGGAATAGACAGAGTCGCAATCAGGTCTTTCCCAGATTTGTTATAGACATCTACTTTCCCATAAAGCTGCCCCCTGAACAAAGAATAGTCCAGACCAACGTTCCAGGTGCCTGTTTTCTCCCACCTCAAAGTTGGGTTACCAAAACTGGATACCGTTGCCGTTACATCTCCGGTATAGATATTCGGAATGGCCGACATAGAAATCAATGGACGGAATGAAGTGCTGCGGTCTACGTTTCCGTTATAACCATAGGTCGCACGAACGTTTAGCCTATCCAGCCAGGAAACCTCCCTTAAAAATGCTTCCTTACCTGCCTGCCAACTTGCACCTACCGACCAGAATGGTGCATAACGATAAGAAGGATCATCGGTAATCAGGTTAGACGCATCGGTACGCACGCTCCCAGAAAGTGTATATTTATCTCTATAGGTATAGCTTGCATTCCCAAAAAGTGAGAAGTAACGCTCCGTACCATAACTGTAACTGTTGGAATAGCCAAAGGTCTGGTTGCTGCCCAACCAGTTCCTGATGGGAAAAAATGTCCCACCTGGGCCATTTGGAAAAGTGCCCACGCTGAGCGTTTCTTCGTTATACCCATAGGTGATCGGATTGACAAAGGTCTCTGAGATGATATTATTCACTTCCGAGCCCCCTACAAAGGAAATCTCGTGGTCAGTTCCGAACCTTCTATCAAAGTTGACCTGATTTCTAAAATTATAGCTCTCTACCTTATTCCTATTCTGGGTCAGCGTACCACCCTTGGGTAGGTTCAGGGTAATTTTATTGGTTGCCTGATCCCATGTTGCCGCTGTATTTACCGCATTTCTCACGGCAAATGTATTTTCGTTATTGATATTCTTGTTACTGGTATTGAAAAGTTCGTACTGTACCTTGGTACTAAAAGTTAGCCCCTTGATGATCTTAAAATTCAGACCGGTCTGTAAACGTGTATTCAGCTGTTCAGAGGTAATTTTTCTGTTGGCAATTTCCTGAATGGGATTATAGCTCCAATCTGTATAGGGAAACAGTTGGGTCGGCACCAAACGCTGAATGATTGGTGTATAGTACCGGGCGATATTGGTCAAAGAACCGTCTTCACTTTTTAACAGCTCATAAGGAGATAAGCCTTGAATATCGCCTAAGGTAACACCATTGCTATTAACTTTATTATAGTTTGCCAATCCCGCGAACTCCAGGTCCAACCACTTAAAGATAGCAGCTGTCGTCCTATAATTCAGGATATACTTCTTGTTATCGGTGCCCTTAAAGTTGGACTTGGTATCTTCGAACAGCAGTGAAAGATGGTGGCTAAGATTCTCGGAAGCACCACTCATATTTAGATGATACTGTTGGGTAGAGGGATTGGTCAATAGCTCGTCCCTGATCTGATCCCTGTTATCCTGTGTACGGTACTTCGCCAACAGTGCGTCCCTTTGTGCCGGGGTAATAAATCCCAACAAGGCTTCGTTCAGTGCGGTGGTTCCCAACGACCAGGCATAACCATTATTGGCCAGAGCACCCGGATTATTCTGCGCACTCCAATTGCCAAAAGAGTTGATTTCATAATCTATCGTTTCAGCCGAGCTGGCTAAAGGGTTTACATAATCCAGGTCCAGTTTTTCCGAAACCTTGGTGAATGCGTTGAAGTTCACTCTCAATGGGGTTCCTTTTTTGGCGCGTTTGGTGGTAATAACGATTACGCCGTTGGCAGATTTGGCACCCCAGATGGAAGCCGCCGCCGCATCCTTCAGTACCGTGATGCTCTCCACATCATTGGGGTTGATGGTATTGAAATCTCCCTGAACGGCAAAACCATCAACCACTACCAGCGGCCTGGCATTGGTGGCAAGACTGGTCTGGCCCCTCAATTCAAAAGTTGGATTACCATCACTATTCAACCTGGCCTGCAATCCCGCAATGGTACCAATGAGACGTTGGGAAATATTGGTCGCTGGTTTATCTAGCTGGTCACCAGAAATGACATTGAACGCACCTGTAGCACGTTCTTTGGATAGTGTCTGGTAGCCCGTATTAACTACCGTCACCGATTTCAGTTCAGCAGACACCTGGTTCAAGGTAACAAGTATGGGCGTAGCAACGGCAGGTATCTCTCGGGTATTATACCCTAAGAAGGACACTACCAGCAGTGCTCCTTCATTTACATTGTAGAGGGTAAAGTCTCCATTGGAACCGGTAAGCACACTGTTGTTTTGGCTGGCCACCCTTACGCTGGCACCGACCAACGGCTCCCCATTGTCGTCAACTACCCTGCCTTTAACGGTAATAGGAACTGTATTGGCCAACAATGGCCCAGATGTACTGATTAGGAGTAAAGTCAATATCAGAAATAGACACACAATATCAAGGGTATAAGCACTTTGCCCGACCTTGATTTGGTCATAAGATTTCATATATTCGTATGTTTTAGAAGTTATAATTCTGTAATTAGTAAATGGGGTATTTCTTCGGAACACCGCGGAACCGACGCCAATCGGTTCCGCTTCATCCTTGCTGGATAGCTATATCTTCATCATTCCTCCTTTCGGTATTGGATTAAATAGTTCGGTCAATAAGGGTGTTCATGTAAAATCAGCGCATTTGATTGCGTAGATACGCACTGTCTGAACAATTAAAAAAGCTGTTGTACTGCCTTGGAACAATGGTCGGCCGAGAGCTGGCCTGATAGGAATGGAATTGGGATAATTGTAGGTTCATTTTATCATTTAGGTTAAGTGTCTATCGGCTCAACAAAAAAGATACAATGGATTGATCTTATCTTTCTCCACAGGGAGAAGGATTTAGCACCTTGTCGGAACAGGTTGCTAAGACTTCACAGGGCCCTTCCCTCCGTCTTTCTTGATAAGCAAATAAACTAAAGAACAATCAACACTGCAAATGTATATATAATCTATAGTATTAGTAGAATTTATTTTAACTTTTTTAACATTTGATTTTTATATCCAATAATAGGCTCTGTAGCATAGTTTCTGAAGGTAAAAGTAGCTAAACCAGCTAAAGGTGGTAGGACAAGGGAAATCGCTATCAGCGCCAGCCAGGCCATGACAATACCCGATAGTACCATTGAACGATACCTGTCGTCTTTCAGAAAGTATCCCGAAACCAGCGCAGCATGCGTAGCCGCTAAAGTACCTCTCCGCTAAGGTCGGGGAATACCTTGCCGATTTTCTCCAATAGGTATTGTCCGTAGGTGCCATTGAAACTATGGATCTTAGACCTGCCCCAGCGCTGGTTTTCCTTTACCTGTTTTTCCTGTTCGCCAAGCTCGATAATAGGAGAGATTTCACTCTCAAAGTTCGGGTCAAAGAATAGGGGGAAGGATAGCCGACTCCTAACCGATGAATTCAGTACCCTGTGCGGCGTAGATTTATAGTAGCCCCCGGTCATCCTGTCCAACATATCGCCGATATTGCAGAGAAAGATCCCTGGGATAGGCGGGGCATCTATCCACACCCCCTGTCACTTGACCTGTAGCCCGCCGATCCCATCCTGCAACAGAATGGTCAGCAGACCATAATCGGTATGTTCGCCCACTCCCCACTGGGAATGCCCCACTGGTTGGACCGGATAATGGAAGAGACGGAAGAGCAACAGCGGATCCTGGGTATAGCGCTTGGAGAAATAATCGCTAGGTAGCTCAAGACATTTTTCCGCCCTTTCAGTGTTACCTCTTAAAATCGCATCCTGCCGGTCCAGTTTTTCAAATGCCCGGTCATGCTGGTCGTGGTATTTCAAGACCTGGATGGCAGGCTCGTTGAGCGAAGAGATGAGGTCCAGAAAAGCTTCCGCGTGGTCAATGGGTTGGGTCGGAATTTCCATGTTTTGTTGTATATGGTTTAAGTATAACAGAGAACAGCTCCTGCTTTGCTATTGTTGATGTCCTGCATTCATTCAACATGCTTTCTATACGGTACTGCTTCCCGCAGAAGCAAAGCAGGAACAGAGCAGGAACAGAGCAGGAGAAATGTAGGAACAGAGTAGCGTTTAACCTAAGCCAATATCGGGCATTCAGCGAAGATTTTCTATGCTAAAGAGAGGAATTCGTCTTTTAATCCGTCAAAAAAACATCCGATCTCTACAAAATTGGATGCTCGATCCAAAGTCAATGGATAAACTCGCCATAAATAAAAGGTCACTTTTGCAATAAGTGTCTCGGAGGCTGACTATGCAGGCAGGCTGCTTTACCGGTACTTTATTCCTATATTCGCCCCAGAATGCGAGCAAAAAGAGTCTTTGCTCCTTGGAATTGTCCCTGATTACTGCTGAATGAGAGTTACGTTAATTGTTCTGTCTTTTTTCTGTTTCTTGCGCGCACATGCGCAGGTTCCTGCACTTTCGAACGAACGCGCTGCCACTTATTTTGAAGAGATGAAAGTGTGTTCGAAAAAGAGCTTTCATCTCTGGAATAGGGAACTCTATGGGCCCATTCTGTTGGTAGACCCCAAAACGAGAACACTTTTCGCCAATGAAGCAGATAGTCTGGGAGTCTTGAAAGCAGCAGGGAAGATCTTTAGGGGGGTGTTGCCTGATGCGGTAAATATCGCCAATACGGCTGTCGATTGGAGTGGGAAGAGATGGGCGATGGTCTTACTCCCGCTTTCTCCGGATAAACACCAACGCATTCAACTGCTGGCGCATGAGTCATTTCATCGCATTCAGCCAGCTTTAGGTTTTGATTTGAAAAATGTAGACAACAACCATCTTGATCAGAAAGAAGGGAGGATCTATCTACGTCTTGAATTGGAGGCCTTAAAGCAGAGTCTTCTGTCTGCCTCCGAAAGAGAATCCACCACGCACTTGGAGAACGCATTGATCTTTAGAAAATACCGGCATTTTTTATACGGGCCATCGGCCCTGAGTGAAAACAAACTGGAGCTGAATGAAGGGCTTGCAGAGCTGACAGGGTTGCTTACCAGCAGGAGGAAAGACAGAGCGACCAGGGCACATCTGGTTCAGGAGATTAACCGTTTTTTTAGCCATCCCACTTTTGTTCGTTCGTTTGCCTATTACACCCTTCCCGGATATGGTTATTTGCTTTCCAAACGGCATAAAAACTGGCAACGATCGGTTCTTCCAACGACCGATCTGACCGCTTATCTGCTCGATGCTTTTGGGCTTCGCATGCCGGGGAATTTGAAAACGGCCACAGAATCACTCCTTCAAAGGTATCAGGGGAACCGGATTGTTCAGGAAGAGACCGCGCGGGAAGAAGAGGCTAAAAAAAGGCTGGAAGAGTACTACTTAAAATTTGTGGATAACCCGCATTTTGAAATCAAGCTTCAGAAAATGAATGTTTCTTTTGATCCCACGAATACGATGCCGGTGGGAGACAAGGGGACCTTTTATCCTCAAATGAGAATGACAGACCTTTGGGGGGTGCTGAGGGTAGAAAATGGAGTGTTAATGAGCCCCGGTTGGGATAAGGTTTCGCTGTCCATCCCTACCCGCATAGAAGGGAATCAGGTTTCAGGTGATGGCTGGACTCTCGAGCTGGCCTCCGGCTATTCCGTAAGTAAAGAAGAAACAGGCCGAAATTATATCCTCAAGAAGGCACAGGAATCAACCAATTCGTCCGATCCGCATTAAAGGTTCCCCTCTATCAGTCAACAAGTAGCAAGCCTCTCAGGAGGAGAGGAAAGATCTCTTTTGGGTGGCCACCCTGGAAGGAAAGACATTGAAGCAGCAGTTACTTACCTGGTTAAATTTAGAACGAAATGAAGGAGTAGAGCATTTAGCAACCTCCCGTAAACAGGGAGGGAAACCCTTAGACCTCCAGTGGAAGGTTATGACCGGCTTGCAGAGAGGGGCGACTTAGAGCCGGCAGCCTGGAGGGCGAAGTGGTCAATCGTTCTAACATCTCTCTTCCAAAGGAAATTCCCTATATTTGAGGTGCTACAATTGAGACAGATGAAATACAAGACCCTCTTTACGCTGCTTTACATGGTGGCGACGACCATCCCAGCCCTAGCTCAGAAAACAGACACCCTTAGATTCTATTCAGAAGCATTTAAAAGCGAACGGGAAATATACGTTACCACCCCCGAGTTTTTCAAATATCAGTCGGCGGATATCCGGCTTCCGGTGATTTATATTCTAGATGCGCAGCATGAATGGTTTGTAAATCCAGTTAAAAATTCCATCCGGTATTTGCAATATACCCACCAGATTCCGCAAGCGATTGTGGTGAGTATTCCACATCTTAACCGGAATCAGGAGTGTGGAATCAAAAACATCGATGGAGCACTAATGCCCTTGCATACGTTCATTACACGGGAGGTGGATAGGACCATAGAATCCTATAGACCCAATCAATTTAAGATGCTGATTGGACATTCATTTTCTGCCTCTTTTGCGCTTTATGCTTTTTTGAAAAGTCCCGATTACTTCGACGCCGTGATTGCAAACACTCCGCTGGATTCTTTTAAAGACCTGATCGTACGATTGGAAAAATCTACAACTGTGGATAAGAAAAAAATCTTTATTTCGGTTGGGGGAGTGGAACAAAATCAAGATTTTTATCACCGGAAAGCTTTCGAAAAGTTAAGAGAGGAATCTCCGGATTTCTTCCAGTCGGTAAATACATTTACTGCTGAACACACAGGGCATAATGCGGTTCCTATCCTCGCTACCCCGAATTTCCTGACAAAGCTGTTTGCAGGGTTTAATGGGAGGTATGCCGGCATTGCAGCAGTGGATAATCATTATAAGCTCATCGAATTGCCCAAATCGCTGAAGGGTGAGCAGGGCAAAGTGGAGGCCGCGTCGAGGCTGGGCAGGCATTTTTATTTGCCGGAGATTTCTGAATTAAACGGAATAGCCTCGCGTTATTGGAATAGTGATTTGCCGGAGTATGCCATTGCTATTTACGAGGCGGGAACAAAGTATTATCCGGCCTATTTTGAATTCCATGTGCAATTGTATGAATTGTTCTTACCTAAAGACATGGATCGGGCAAAGAGCCACTTAATGAAAGCACAAGCCCTGTTAATGGAGGTAGAACAGGATCATCCAGAGCGTGCAGAGCTCCTCGCACAGATAGCAGCAGAAAGGAATAAGCAGGGCTGGTAGAGGGATTCATGGCCGGAAACGTGGTTGGTGCATGGGTCGGTAAAGGAGAGGTTAACTCCGGGGGAGCCTGATCTTTCGCCAATGTGTACTCCTTGACGAGATCACTCTCCTTTTGTGGAGAATGATTCTGGTCAGCCGGATGAAAAGGACAGTCCGGTCAGCTTTCCAGTATGTGGACGCCTCTTTTCTGAATTCGTAGGATGCTTCTTATCCATCCACCACTGAATAAAAATTTGCTTTTTACAGAAAAATTTATGCTATTTAATAGATAGGGTTGCGCTGTTTTTGCCGGTTTTATGTTTCATTAGATTTGGCCATGAATGTTCAGCATGCCCGAACATTTATGCTGCTGATCCTATTCTTCTTCCCTGGAATTTCATAAATCTTTTCGGGAATCCTATAACCGATTTTTCTCTTCAAAGTGGAACTTTGAGGACATTAAGCTGGAAAGATGAAAAAGATATTGATCATTGGGGGATATGGTGCGGTGGGTACCACGATTACGGAAACGCTTTCACGACATTTCCCCGATAAGGTGCTGGTAGCGGGAAGGAATAGAGAGAAGGCGAGCCGTTTAGCTAAAAAATTAGGGAATGGAGTAATTGCTTCTGTGTTCGATGTTAATCAATACGATCATTTTCAGGGATTGGAGGAGGTCTCTTTGGTGATCATGTGTGTCGATCAGTCAGATACAAGGTTGATCAGGGAATGCATTCAACGAGGAATCGCTTACCTGGATATCACGGCCAATCAGGAGCTCACCCGAAAGATAGAAGAACTGGATCAGGTGGCGAGGGCACATCAAAGCCGAGTAGTGCTCAGTATCGGGCTGGCTCCGGGTCTGACAAACCTGCTGGCACAACATGCCCTCCGCCAGCAATCGGAGGAGGGCGAACTTAGCCTGTTTGTTTTGTTGGGCCTGGGGGAAAAGCATGGGGATGCAGCCTATCGGTGGACTTTTGATCAATTGCACACCACCTATCCGATCTTGACAGACGGTCGTATGCAAATGCTACAGAGTTTTACAAAGCCCAAAAAGGCCAATCTATCGGGTAGTCGGAATTTCTATCTTTTTAATTTTTCTGATCAGCATGCCCTGCTACGCACCACTGGCTTGAAACGCGTGTTTACCCGGCTTGCTTTTGATTCGAGAGGGTTCACAGCGATGGTGGCTGCCCTCCGAAAGACCGGCCTCACCCGGGTGTTCAGCTCCAAGAGAATTCAACAGGTACTTATTCCTCTTTTTAAACGTCTCGGAATAGGTACCGACCTGTATCATATACAAGCTTGCCTGGAACAGAAAGGCAAAAGGCATGAATATGGATTAAAAGGCCGCGGGGAAGGAAAACTTACGGCTTATGTCGCGGCAGAAACTGCCCTGTACCTCCTGCAAAACCCTGTCAGAACAGGGGTTTCTCATCTTCATGAAATCATCCCCGATATTCCCGATTTCCTGATCAGCATTAAGGACCATGATCCGTCGATTGAGTTAGAGCTGTGAACTATAGAAAGAAAGGCGCAGTGACTGGCTTAGGAGAAGGTCATTTTTGAAAGATAGGGGAAATCTCTTCATGAGTCCTTATCTTAGCAGAGGTTCCTCCCTCTGGACGCCTAAAAAACCGTATGAAAAAGACCACGTATTATTTGAGCTGTCTGCTGGTTGCTTTTTCGCTAACCAGTACTTCTTTTGCCCAGGTCGATAAAAAAATGGAACTGGATTTTCTGGAATATAATCGCTTGATCATTGAAAAGAACTTTGAGCAGGCTTTAAATTATGCTCATCCAAAGATGTTCGAATTAATCCCTAGGGCGCAAATGAAAGCAATGCTCGAGTCGGTTTTTGCTTCAGCAGATATCGAGTACAAAATAGGAATGCCTATCATCACTGAGGCTTCTCCGCCCAGGAAAATAGACGATGTTCACTATGTACGCTTTAAAACGAAGTCGGTTTTGGAAATGAAAATGAAAGAGAAGGGACAGGAAACCCTTAAAATTTCAGAAATGCGACAGGCATTTGAAGCGGCTTTTGGGGAAGGGAATGTTCACTATCGTGACGATACAGGATTTTTTGTCATCCAATCAACAAAGACCGCCATTGGGAGTGTGCCGCAGGGTGCTAACGAATGGAAATTTGTGGTAATAGATCATCCCCGGATGATTCCTTTTCTGGAAACAATTTTGCCAAAGGAACTGCTGGTGGAAAAGTAGGAGCAAGGGGGAGATTCAATTGGTACATATCCCATACCCAGTCATACGAAATGATTTCAAAATGAGCGGAAAGCGGATGAATATCCGGATCTGTGGCTTATTTCTTTCAGCGATCTTTATAGGCATGTATTGATTTTTGCCATTCGGGCTTGTTAAAGTCATTTTCTATATGTAGGCAGACTCTTTTGCTGTTTTCTGTAACACTTTAGACCCAATGATCGTCTTATATATAGATGACCAAACCCTTTTTAATTTTCCCCGTAGGACGATTCAATTTCCTGAAACGGGTTGCGATGTTGCTCTGTTTTTCAATCGTAGGATATTCTTCTGCACGAGCAGGTATACGCAATGACCGCGAATTTAACGAAGCTGCCGGGAAGTGGTTTTCAGCCTGGACTTTACTCTGTGAGCAAGTCTTTAAGTTGGATAAGATGGAGCCTGTGACGTTTGTATTTTTCGATGATCAATATGTGTATGCCACTTCGACCGTTACAATACCGCAGGGTCATCTTGTGGAGGGGCCACATTTAATGAATCTCCACCTGCAATGGAGAAAAGACCTGCATCATGGAAAGTTAACTCTCCCGGATAAGTCGGAGGCTCCGGTTCAGGTAATGGCTTTTGCAAAACCGCTTTCTTCCGCACAGGAGCAGGCTTTCTTTGTGATGCCCCTGCCGGGCTATTGGGCGAAGACCGGGCTGACCAGCAGGCAACTTGGTCTTGGAAATCTCCTGACCGGTATTTTTATTCACGAGTTTTCTCATACGCAGCAAATGCGCAATTTTGGCAGGAGCATCACTGCTCTTGAAAAGCTTCAGCCGTCGGAGCCGGAGTTTAGTGATAACATTATTCAGGATCTTTTTGGGAAGGACAGCGTCTATGTGAAAGAGTATGCAAAGGAAGTGGCCTTGCTTTATGAATCCGTCGATGGAGCTTTCAGACCACAAAGTGCACAGGAAGCCTTGCGTATAATGGCACATCGCCATGCTCGTTATTTCATCAATAAAGAAAGAAAATTAAATGAGGCAGACGGGCTATTCCTTACCATGGAAGGGCTCGGTCAGTATGCCATGTATCGTTGGTTGCTTCATCCCGAAGGCGCAAATATCTCAAAGAAAACGGCGATAGAGGGAGTAAGACGAGGGAAAAAAATATGGTCTCAGGAACAGGGATTTGCCTTGTTTCTTGTCTTGGAACAGTTAGCTCCTGTCGAAAAATGGGGAAAGGATCTGTTCGGAGAAAAAACGATCAGTGTGGTGACACTGTTAAGGACATTGCTGGAACAACACGAATAAGATGCTTCCTGGGACGAATAGCGCCCTGTCAGAGAATAAGTTTCACTCCTCAGGAACAGATGAGGCGGCGACTCCGGATCGATGAAAAGGAGGAGGTTTGCCAAGAGGTCACGGTGGCTTTGATCTTTGAAAACCACCGAATAATTCCCGTCTTAAAACCCAAAACGAATCCGTTTTTACTTTATTTTTTTTTAAAAATTATTTTTTTTAGCTTGCTTTTCCCTTTATAGGCCTGAAATGGGAGGGGCCTTGGATTTTGAATGTGACATACAGTCGGTTGCTTTTTTTTATGTTTCTTTTCCTTTCAATGCAGACTTTTGCTCAGCCAAAGCTTCATCGTCTGGTGAATCATCCTGATTTTCGATGGGACACGCTTCAGTTAAACAAGCAGTTGATTTTATATATCGAACAAAAAAGTTATGCTGCTGAGAATAAAGACCTCCTCAAAGAAAAGGTAATGCATCATTATCAGGAAACACTGGCTTTTATGGGGGTGTCGGAAGCATCTTTACCTATCCATTACTTTGTGGTGGAGAGCAGGCAAAGAATGAAACGTTTAATTGGTTATGAAACGAATGGGAACGCACATTACAAGGGCCGGTGGGTTACGGGAATTTTCTCCCCCAGTCTTCAGTCTGTTCGGAGCAATCATGAACTTTTTCATCTGTTGGCAATGAATAAATGGGGGGTGCCGGAAAGATGGTTGAATGAGGGCATGGCGGTATATGCTGATGGCTATTGGAACGGTTTCCCCCTGCACGAACTTGCGAAATACCTGCTTGATCGGGGGAAATATGTGTCGCCCGTCATGATGACACGTGGTTTGCGCAGACAGGATCCCTTATTTACCTATCCCTTATTGGGAAGTCTGGTGAAATTTATGGACGAAACCTACGGTAGACAGACCACTCTTGTCATGTGGAAAACAGGCACAAGAAATAGGAAAGAGCGCATGGGGAAAAGCCTTACGGAGATAGAACGTGAGTGGCTGGAGATGCTTCAGAAGGTGACTTATGGGGACATGCATTACGAGACCAACTAAATAAAAAGGAACAGACAGATTTCTTTTAAATTGGATTTCAGATTGAATCCCCCTAAATTCGAAACAACTCATTGCCTGAGTATGGTTGTCGGAAAGCCTGAATTTTCCGTTTATTTATTAATCGTTACTGATGGATCTACACCGCATTCGACAGGAAACACCAGGTTGTCTGGATCACTATTTTATGAATAGTGCAGGCGCCTCCCTGATGCCCCAGAGCGTATTAGATAGCATGATTGACTATCTACGTGAAGAACAATTGTATGGAGGGTATGAAGTGGCGGCGAGAAAGGAGAAGCTGCTGGCCGGATTTTACATCGAATCAGGGAAACTCCTGCATACCAACCCTTCACAGATAGCTTTTATGACGAGTGCGACGGACGCCTACGCCAAAGCGCTTTCTTCGATCCCCTTTCGTGAAGGGGATTGTATTGTGACTAGCACAAACGATTATATTTCGAATCAGCTGGCCTTTTTATCGCTACAACAACGAATGAAGGTGAAAGTGCTGCGAATGGATAACCTGCCCGAAGGAGGATTTGATCCCGATTCACTTCAACGCCTCATTCGTACTCACCACCCCCGGTTGGTGGCTATTACGCACATTCCCACAAACTCGGGGTTAATTCAGGATGTAGAAACAGCCGGGAACTACTGCCGTGAAAATGACATCCTCTACCTGGTG
Organism: Pedobacter sp.; assembly: GCA_037190785.1. Lineage (GTDB taxonomy): Bacteria > Bacteroidota > Bacteroidia > Sphingobacteriales > Sphingobacteriaceae > Pedobacter. Next base: position 1,151,030 of record JBBCJN010000003.1, read on the forward strand.
GATGCCTGTCAGTCGGTAGGGCAACTGGAACTGGACGTGGAAAAGATCGGATGCGACTTTTTAACAGCTACAGGAAGGAAATTTCTGAGAGGCCCTCGTGGAACCGGATTGTTGTATGTCTCTCAAAAAGTGTTGGACACTGGTCTTGCCCCGCTTTTTCTTGATATGCGGGGGGCAGAATGGCAGACATCTACATCGTTCAGGTTGGTCGACACTGCGCGAAGGTTTGAACATTGGGAAATAAATTACAGTGCGTTAACAGGGCTAGCTGCCGCGATTCGCTATGCCAATGAGGTAGGTATGGTCAACATTGAGAACTACCATCGGCAACTTTGTAAATCGCTGCGCCATTTGTTACAAAACAACGCTGCTATTTCTTTGCTGGATCAGGGGACAAATCTGGGCTCCATCGTTACTTTTACTCAAAAAGATGGAACGATTGAAGGGCTGCGGCGTGCACTGGACCGTCACGGAGTACGTTATTCTATAAGCCTCAGAAGCAATGCAGTGATCGATTTCAGTGAGAAAGGTGTAGAGGCAGCTATCCGATTATCTCCTCATTATTTTAACTCAGCATCAGAAATAGAGACAGTGGCAGCTTTCCTGAACCAAGAAAATTGATGCACAGGATGTATCGCTGGTGAATGCTCGGGGAAGCAGCAATCGCTGGGAATTGAAAGTACGAATGAAAGAAGAATGTTGCTTGCAGAAGTGAATCATTGAAGAAAACATTTCATGTATTGCGGGTAGCCGTACAAAAGTTACCTGGATGAGGAATGCCTCTCGCGGTTTTTGAAAGGTTATTGAAAGAAGGTTTTTTAGGCAGCACCAGCAGAGAAGCGGCTATGCGCAAAGGGTGGCCGTCTGGCACAATAGTAAAACCAATACGCTTTATTGGTTGTTTGAAAGAATGATAGAAAGACTTACGATGAATGTATTTAAACCTCAGGGATACAACTCGCTTTCGCCCTATCTGATTGTGAGCGATGCAAAACGTTTATCTCATTTGTTGCAACAGGTTTTTGGAGCCAGTGAGTTGCGAAAATTTGAACGGGCAGATGGGAGTGTAATGCATCTGGAATTGAAGATCGATGATTCGGTGTTGATGCTTTCAGATGGTACCGAACAATTTCCTCCCGTTACAGCCATACTGCACGTCTATGTAGCGGATGTGTGGAGCACGTATCAGGAAGCCATTCGCTTGGGATTTACCGATGCCGGGGCTCCTGTAAAGCAAGCCGGAGATCAGGATCTTCGTGGCTCGTTTGTTGATTTTGCCGGAAATTACTGGTCGGTGAGTACACAGGAGCCCGACCAAGAATAAAGAAAAGATAAGCCCGTTCAATGGCTTCTGAATGACTACCTATACCAAGTTTTCAGCATTTCCCTTTTTCACCAAATGGCTTATGTTCGACCAAGGAAAAGGGGAAAAATGATGGTTAAAATGTCCGATAAGAAAAGAGAAGCTTCCTAAGTTTTTGAATGTGGGCTGTAAATTTTCTGAAACTAAAGGAGATCGAGGGCCATGATTTCTTTTTTATAATCGGATGGGATCAACAGGTTCTTAAATAGGCGTTTCAAGCGAAGGCGGGAACTGAACAGGTAACACTTTAATAGGAGAGAAGCGAAGGGGTGTTTGCCCAAGCCCAGAAGCGTATGTACTCTTTTTGGGACCAGTAAATGTTGTGCCTGAAGTAGAATCCAATAGCGAAAAAGGCCAAGGTGCTTTCGGTATTGCCGGTAAAGGTCTTTCGAGAAAGAGCTGTAGAGAAGGTTTGTATGGAGTGCCTCTTGCCGCGTACCTTGCCAGGTCGCATAATCTGGGCTCAGATCACGAAGTTGCATGCGCTGACCTATTCGGAGAAAAATGGCATAAATAGCTTCCTTTTCCTGTAGACTTAGCTGCCGGTGAAGTAGTTCATGGGTACGGATGGAATAATCAATGAGAAGAGACCATACATCCCGATAAGCCCATTGGGGAATTGCCCGCCCCCGCTCCTGCTCCACTCCCTTGTGAATGGCGTTAATTTGGTCGATCGCTCTGTGAGCTTCTTCTTCAGAGGCAAATACAATTCGCCGGGCATAGGTGACCGTGGAAAAGAGACGTTTCAATGGGTCGGCCGGGAGGTTGCCGGTAAAGTACAACCAATCTACCGCTTTGTTAAGTGCAAATTCGGCGGCAGCTCCTGCAAATAGAAGGAGCACGGTGTCTCCATCCCCCCAAATGTGTCGAAGAATGGATTCTTTCTGGACGAAATCTTTCATTAAGAACTCAATAGCTAGGGAATGTTGTTGGACGCTGGAAAAAATAAAATCTTGTTGCAAAATTAAAAATTCTATTTAACTTTGAAAAAAAAAGTACTTTTAAATGAAAAAGGAAAAGGACTATATACAAGACATTGCAGAGATTCGTTCGATGATGGAACGCAGTTCTAAATTTCTGTCATTATCCGGATGGGCGGGGATCATGGCAGGGGTATATGCACTGACAGGGGTAGGTTTAGCGATTTACTGGTTGGATTTTGGGCCACAGCAGCTGGACTTTCGTCAGTCTTCCAAACTGATTGGATTGGCCGTTTTGGTGTTGCTCATGGCTGTGTCTACGGCTGTTGTGTTCTCTTATCGGAAGGCTGACCGTCGTAAGGAGCGCTTGTGGAATACCGCTACCCAAAAAATGTTAATTCAACTGTCTGTGCCCCTGGTGACGGGAGGAGTATTGATGCTTATTCTTGCCTGCAAAGGGGAATTGGCACTGTTGGCACCTCTCTCCCTCTTGTTTTATGGGCTAGCCCTCTACAATGCGGGGAACTTTAGTTATGGAGAGTTACGGATGCTCGGCTTGTTACAGGTGGTGATGGGCCTGGCAGGAGCTGCTTTTCTGCCGTATAGTTTATTATTCTGGGCCCTTGGTTTTGGACTACTCCACATTGCTTATGGAATTTTCATTCATTTTAAGTACGAACGGTGAAATCATTCATACAAGGATTACATAAGGCATTCGAAAGCCGTATACGTTTAGGAATCATGTCTGCTTTGGCGGTGAATGAGTCGCTGGATTTCAATGCATTAAAAAATTACCTCGATTTAACGGATGGAAACCTCGCAAGCCACCTGAAAGCACTGGAAAAGGAATCCTTCATTGGCGTGACCAAGTCTTTTGTGGGGCGTAAACCCAATACCAGTTACTACATGACACAAGAGGGATTGAAAGCTTTTGAAAGTCACCTGAAAGCACTGGAAAATTTTATCCGGGCGCAAAAGTGATTTTTTTTGCCTGTTAACTTTGAAAATCAAAGTTCTTTTAAATAGTTTGTTTAATTTAATATTCATATCATGACAACACAAGAAAAAATAACGCACCCTTTCATTCCTTCTACAAGGATAGAGACCAGAATGATGCAAGGAGCCGGTGTGGCTCTTCTTTTAATGACACTCTTTTTAGGGGGGGTGCATAAAGTAAACCCCCAATGGGGTGAATTTTGGATGGTCCGTCCATTAGTTGTGGTTTCTCTTGCGGGGGGAATTGGGGGAGTGTTTTATTATTTTATGGATTTTCTTCGCTACAAAGGTGGCTGGAAACGGTTCATTGCCCAGGTGATCAGTGTACTCGTCTACATGATCCTTCTTTGGTTGGGAACGGTCCTTGGATTGAATGGAACCTTGTGGAATTAATTAGGTAGAGCACGACATTTCATCAATGAAACTTTATGAAAAATCAAATTCTCCAGTCGCTGGAAAATCCGGAAGCATTGGAACGCTTGTACCGGTCGGATAAAAGCACTTTTAAAAAACATTTCACGGATCTTTACCCTGAAATAAGCGAGCAGCCTCTGGCCGGGTACTGGCAGGCACGATTGCATTTTCCGGGCGGGGAAATCAACTGGGGCAGTGCCCGTGATGTGGGATTCATTGTATTTCTGGCAATCCTGGCAGGATTGGTCGCAAAAATCCCTGCTATCTTTTCCATCAGTGAAGATTTTTTCTATCCAAGAAATAGCGGCCTGATCGTATTTCCTTTTCTGACTGCCTACTTTAGCGCGAAAAACGGCTTGTCGGTGTCCTATCGTATTTTTCTGATTTTCAGTACAATCATTGGAGCAGTGTTTATAAATGCGTTGCCAGACCTGAAATCGAGCGACACGTTGTTGCTCTCCTGTGTTCATTTTCTGTTGGTGCTATGGGCTCTCTTGGGTCTGGCTTTCATTGGACAAAAAAAGAACTCATTGGATGGGCGTTTGGAATTTCTTCAGTACAATGGGGATTTGATCGTGATGACTACCCTGATAGGGATTGCCGGTGGTTTGTTGAGTGCGGTGACAGTGGGCTTATTTTCCATCATCGGTATTCAGATCGAAGCGTTTTATTTTCAATACGTAGGAGTTTTTGGCCTGTCTGCAGCTCCCCTCATAGCAACCTACCTGATCCGAACCAACCCCTCGCTGGTTGGAAAAGTTTCCCCCGTCATTGCCCGTATATTCAGTCCGCTGGTATTGGCCATGTTGGTGACTTACCTCGGCGCCATGATTTACCTCGATAAAAATCCTTACACGGACCGGGAGTTTTTGCTGATTTTTAACGGATTGTTAATTGGCGTATTGGCGTTGGTGTTTTTCTCGGTGGCTGAGGCCACTAAATCCGGGACATCCGGAACGCAATTGTGGATACTGTTTTTTCTGACCTTAGTGACGATTATTGTGAACGGAGTAGCCCTATCGGCCATCTGCTTCCGCATCCTGGAAGGGGGAATTACGCCCAACAGAGCAGCGGTTTTCGGAAGCAATGTATTGATTCTCATTCATCTTTTGTTGGTCAGTTTTCAGATTTATAAAGTGCTCCGGAACCAAACACCGCTTCAGCAGGTAGGCATCCGCATTGTTTCCTATCTTCCAGTTTATCTTGTCTGGGTGCTGGTGGTCACTTTTCTTTTCCCATTTTTTTTCGACTTTAGTTAATGGTACGCAAAGCAAAGGCACCCCTCTTCTCTTTGGTTGATCAAAGAAAGAGGGGGCTTTGGTAAGAATTGCCTAGCTTTGAAAGCAGGGAACGAGCGCCATTAATGGCGGCAGGCCCTGTTAAAGAAGTTTAATGAGATGACAGGCAGATTTTTTTTGAGTTTATTAACGGTTTTTTTCCTGACGGGATGCAGACCCTTTTCTCCCTATTCAGTCACGAAATTTATCAACCCGATGCAATGGGAAAAACGGCAAAGCACCGTCAGCGTCCCCTTATTGGATGTGCGTACATTGAAGGAGTACGAAGCCGGGCACCTGACGCAGGCACTTCACGTGGACTGGCAAGATTCTTCTTTTGTAAAAAAGGTGAGGGTGTTTGATCCGAATCAACCCATTTTGATCTATTGTATGAGCGGGCGGAGGAGCAAGGCCGCTGCGGAGACCATGCGTGCGCTTGGTTTTAAGCAGGTATGGCAACTTAGAGGAGGAATAAACGCCTGGAAAGCGGCCGGTTTAAAGCTGGAAGGTGCCTCGCCTGCGGCTCTTCCTTAATCGGTAAAATGGGAGCAAAACTTCTGGTTTGGCCGGAAATTTATTTCTGCTCAGTTCCTTGTCAGGGCTTCTCTGTACTGCTCAATCAGGTAAGACAGACTTTTAGAAGAGATACCGGAGGTTGAATTTACCACTTTAATTTTAATTAATCGCTCTTGAAAGACCCAGGCTGTTGTGAAAGGAAGGGAGGCCTTTTTTGGCCATGCAACTGTGATTGCATTCAATTGCAGGTAGTGCTGAAGCATCGCCAGGGTACTTGATTTTCCGGAACTACTGGTCAGCACCAGGGTGTCCAACTGAGGATGTTCTTCCAGTAAACGAAGGACATCCAGGAACTCCACCGCCTGAATGGCGTCATCTAATGAACTGTGTCCAAAACGAATCACTTTCATGCCCATGGACGACAGTCCTACTTTTAACCGGGTTAAAATTTCTTTTCGCTCTTTCACGGCTTCTTCTCCCTGAAAATGCACCAGGCTACAAGGGACCAATGCCGATAACACATTCCAGAAACGATTGGCAGGATTGGGATAATAGTAATCAATCTTCCGTTTCGAAAGCTGAGAAGGAAAAGTTCCCAAAATCAGATGTGTAGCTCCCTCTGGAATAAAAGGAGGCCAGGGCAGGTTTTCAATCGTGTAAGGGAGCTGGGTTAGGTACGCCATGCGTGGAAGCTTTGTTGGATACAAAACAACTAAACAAGGGCTTCGTTTCAAAATTTCTCTATTTAAAGCGAGAATAATTTTTTTTAGCTCTCTAAAAATGCTATGTTTCGAGGAAAGAAATCCAAGGGTAAAAGCGAGGACTTCATTTTATGAGAGACATTGGTCAGTTGCTGAAATAGTAAAAAGAAAACCTCCGCTACCGGTGGTCATAAATAAACGTATGAAATCAATTTTTTCCCTTTTTGCCTGGATATCGTTAATGATCTTCGGCTGTGCCGGTACCCCCAGAAACGGAGAGGCAATTCCTGTTCATGAAACATTTACCATTGAATCCCGTCAGCTCGATGAAGCCAGAATCATCAATGTATGGGTCCCCGATCAAGAGTTGAGCGACTCGCTTCCCTTACCGGTTATGTACATGGCCGACGGTGGAATAGAAGAGGACTTTCCACATATTGCGCAGACCTTTTCAGCGTTGATAAAAGCGAAGAAAATTCCTCCTTTTATGTTGGTAGGCATTGAAAATACACAGCGTAGAAGAGATTTAACCGGCTTTACCAAAGTGGAAAAGGATAAAGAAGTGGCCCCTGTCGTGGGAGGGTCAGCAAAGTTCAGGGCTTTTATAAATGAGGAACTGATGCCGGAAATTCAACGAAAATACCGGACGACAGACAAAAAAGGTATTCTGGGGGAATCGTTATCAGGACTGTTCGTGATGGAAACGTTTTTTCTCCAACCAGAGATGTTCGATTATTACATTGCCTTCGATCCCTCCTTATGGTGGAATGATCATTCCCTGGTCAGGACAGCTTCAGCCCATCTGGCTAAATTACCCACTGAGCCGAAAGTTCTGTGGTTTGCAGGCGCTAACACGGCGGATATTTTTCCATACACCCGGCTATTAGCGAAGATATTGGAAAACGAACCGCCGGCCAACCTGACATGGATGTATTCGGATGAGCCCGAAGAAGCGCATTCCACAATCTTCAAGGCTACGAAAGAAAAAGCACTCACCTGGACACTAACAAGGAACCATTAACTTGGGTCCCTTTCATTTAGTTGTTTCCGTTTGTAGAGTGCTTGAAAGGAAAAGATGAAGTAGGCATCCTGGATTTGCGGGAAAATTTTCCTAACTTGATTAAATGGCAAAATCAGCGAATTTAGCGGAGAGCTACTCAGATCACGTTGCGGGTTTGCCCGGAGAAACCCGCTTGGCCATCGAATACCTGGAAAAATTGATTCTTTCGGTTAGTCCGGAGTTTGCGGCCCACATTAAATGGAATTCTCCGGCCTTTTACTATACCGGTCCGTTGAAAACTGAAAACCCGAAGACCTATCCGAGGGATGTATTGGTGATGAATCTGAGGGCTGGACGTATTTTATGTGTGTTGCCGACGGGTTCACGTGTGCAGGTGAATGTGGAACTTTTGGAAGGAAATTACAGTGATGGCAGAAGAATGATCCTTTTTAAAGACCTGAACGATATCCGTTTGAAAGCGGAGGCACTCAAGCGACTCTTGGGCGAGTGGTTATCACTGCTTGAACGGCCCTGAATTCTGTAAAAACCATTTTCAAAATAATCAGCCAGCGGGGTAGGTATCCTTTAGAAACCGAATAGTTACACTCATGAGCTTTTCCAGTGCAGCCAGATGAAGATCACTTAATTTCTGTATATAAATACAGGCCTTCCCCCTTTTAAATTTGCCCAGCTGCTCCAGGTAAGTCTCGTGCTCGGGTAAGCCGGTAAAAATATACAAAGAAATGGCCGTCTTTCTTGGGGAAAAACCAATAAGGGGAGCATCCCCCGCATGTCCACTGGCATATTTATAGTGGTAGCTTCCGCATCCGATTATCGATGAACCCCATAACGTTGCAGGCTGTTTCGTTATTTTCTCCATGAGCTGTACGAGTGCCAAACTATCCGCAATTTTTTGCGGACTGTTTGCAAAAGAATGAATAAATTCACTCACATTTTTGGCCTGAGGGCGGGTCTTGGACATAGCCATAAAAGGAAACCTGATTTTAGAATATAGATCGCTATCTCCCGGTTCACAGGAAGTGACAAATCTCCGTGAATTTACTTATTAAAAAGGGGAATAAGAAGTAAAAACAAGAAGAGGCAGCAAAACACAAATAGTTGCTTTTTTGTTCTCTTTTTCGTATATTTATAAGAAATGGTTTTTTACATTATTTTTCAAAAGTGTAGTATTGATGGATAACTCGTTGACCACCCTTTCCGAAATTCTTAATAAGTTGAAAGAAGAGGGATATACCATGGATTTCAATTTGAAACAGAATTGCCTGGTTTGCCAGGGAAATGCGCTGGAAGTACACCCTGACGATTTTCAGATTGACCGTCATTTTCGTTTTGAGGGGCAGTCAGATCCGGATGATCAGGCAATTGTATACGCCATTTCTTCAGAAAAGCACGGTTTAAAAGGAGTATTGGTGAATGGGTATGGAATATATAGTGAGCCCGGGAACGATGAAATCATCGCTGCTCTGCACGAAAAATCAGGCTAAACAACGTCTTGACAGGTATGGAAGCGGGGATTATAAGAGAATATAAAAGAGGCCGGAAAATCTATTTTCCGGCCCTTTTCCATTAAAAATGGAGACAAAATCCATCAGGAAGAGATGTACTCTCTTTGCTTGCAACGCCTGTAAAACCGCTTCTGGCAGCGGTTACAAATGAAGTGACGTATCGGAAGGGTGGGGAAAAGAGTTCGGATGAAAAATCCCCGGGGGATGCGCGTACAGTCATCGTCTTTGCAACGTGGGCATTTGACAAGCCTCGATGTAGATTTAGTCTTTTCGCTTGATATAACAACGGCTGGATCTAAATGTTGATACATATAATTTCGATTAGTACTTAGGATGGTTCTTCTGTTGTCGGATACAAATATGAACCACAGTCTTCAAATAAAACTGCCAAAAAGCTACACAAAACTGCCTATTCTAAAGAAAATCATGCACATCTCTGCCATAAGCCTCCCGAAAGAGTTTTGAGAAGTATGCAGGGGTGTCGAAACCTGCCAGATGAGAGAGCTCAGCAATGGTTCGGTACCGGCCGGTTTCCATGGCCTCGCGCGCTACCTGAAGCCGGATGCCCCGAATGTATTTATTGGGCGTCTGGCCCGTAATGCGCTTGATGTGCCGATGCATTTGGCGTTCACTTACGGCCATCTGGTAACTCAGTGAAGCAATATCCAGTTCCACCTTTCCAATGTTCTCCCGGATAATTTTTTCGAGTGTAGCCAGCCATAGTAAATCTGCGGGTGAGGGAGCTGCCGGATGAGCGGTATTTTCTTTGGACGAAGGAGCGGTTTCTTCGATAAGTTCAAGAGGCTCTTCTGTCTCGGATCTTTCAAGTGTGTGCTGAATCAGTTGAGCTACCCTCGAGATAAGTTCCCTGGCCAGGAAAGGTTTTGTGATGTAATCGTCCACTCCGGTATTTAAACCTTTAAGCTTATGCATTGCACTTGCCAGGGCCGTTAAAAGAATGACGGGAATGCTGCAATACACCGGATGATTTTTTAATTTTTCCAATAACTGATAGCCATCCATCTGTGGCATCATCACGTCAGAAATGATCAGCGCAGGAGCTGGCATCTCCGCCAATTGATTCAAGGCTTCTATCCCATTCCGTGCAGTTACAAGATGGTAATACGGAGAAAGTACGGAGACAATGTACTCTGTCATTTCGGGTTGATCCTCTACTAAAAGAAGGGTAGACTGCCGTTTCTTTAAATGGGCGTACAAAGGCTGCGAAATGGATGCCGGGAGATCTGTTTCGGTAGTGAAAGGAGTGTAAAGCAAAGAACGTTCTACAGGAATCCTCACTTCGAAGGAAGTCATTTTCCCCGGCGTACTTTTAACCGAAACTTCGCCCTGTAGCAGGTTCGCATATTCTTCCACCATGGATAAGCCAATCCCTGCTCCTCCTTCCGCCATATCCGTTGTCTGGATGCCCTGATAGTACCGGTCAAACACATAGGGTAAGTCGGCCGCAGAAATGCCAATTCCTGTATCTTCTACCCGAATGACCAGCTCATTCTCCGATAAGAGGGCACGAAGAATCACGCTTTCCCCGGCGGTTGTAAATTTAAGGGCGTTGCCAATCAGGTTATTAATGATCTTTTCCAGTTTCTCTCTGTCTGTTTCGATGTAAACTTCTCCGGGAATGTTGGTGTAGAGATTGTATGTAATCTTTTTCTGAGAAGCAAGACCAGAAAAGTGTTGAAATAATTGTTGTAAAAAAGGGAGCAGGGTAATGGTGCTTTTTCGGACATGAACATGCCCTGTCTCCATTTTGTTTATGTCCAGGAGTTCGTTCACCAGGTTCAATAGCTTCCGGCTATTTTTCCAGATAACCTCTATCAGTTTCCTTTCATGAGGAAGAGGCTGGGAAGCCTCCTGATGATGAAGCTGGTCTGCCGGGCCCACAATTAAACTAAGTGGCGTTCTTAATTCATGGCTGATATTGGCAAAGAACCTTGTTTTTAAAGCATCTATTTTTTCCAATTGCCGGTGCTGTTCGGCCAACATCTCTGCTTTCTTTTTACGTTTTTGCAGGAACCACCAATAAAAGAAGCACATGCCTGCAAAGGCAATGATTGCCAGCGTAATGATGAAGTTTCGTTGCTGCTTCATAAGACGGGTTTTTCCATCCGCCTCCAGAATACGTTTGTCCGCCTTATAGAGTTCTTCCATTTCGGTGGTGGTTTTTGCCTTTTCAATATTGATCAGGCTGTCATTAATGACCTGCGCCTTTCTCGAATAGTCATAGGCCAGTTCGAAATTCTTCAGTGCTACATGCGCATCACTGAGTCGCTCATAAATATTTTTTTGTAAAGTCAAACTGGCATCTCCCTCTTTCGAATCGACAATTCTTTTTCCAATAGCAATCGCTTCTCTGATTTTTCCCTGACTGGTCTTCAGAGTCATCAGTTCGTTCAACGCATGTTTCTCGATGGAACCAAATTTGTTTTCACGGCATAATTTCAGTGAACTTTCCAGCATTTTTTCCGCCAGATCGTATTGTCCACTCATTTGGTATAAACGACCCATGTTACTGTAATGACGTGCCTGATCATGAAGCGAAAGCGCCGGAAAAAAAGAATGCTGAACAATTTCTTCATAATACCTCGTGGCTTTCGGAATGTCTTTTGAAGGTTTGAGGGCGGGATCTGAATAAAGATTGGATAAGGTACTGAGACAAAAGATATAGGCGGTAGTGTCACGGATGCGCCGGGCATCTTTCATCATTTGTTCGGCATAAGGCAATGATTTTTCCGGTTGCCGCATATTCCGGTAAATATCAGCAACGCAGGCTCTGCTGTCAATGGAGAGACGGGTCCAGCCATTTTTCTCCGAGATCCGTACCTGCTCAAAAGCGATTTTGAGCGCATTCACATCCTTCCCCTGGCGGTTCAGCATGTAGGCCTCCATAAGGGGGGCTTTTACATACACGACCGAATCGAGGATGTCGCTGTAAAGTTGTGCCTGGCGAGCCATGTCGAGTGATTCCTGGTGTTTGCCATCGGTATAGGCACGAAAAGAAAGGGAATAATAAATTTGTGCGATCCAAATACGGTTTTTTTCCTTTTGGGCCCGATTAATGAGTGCCTCAGCCATGATCTTAGCTGAATCTGCATCTTTAATTGTCATGATTTCCCGCGCTTTCTGCCGGGATTCTTCTATAGGCGAGAGAACAATGGAAGTGCTTTTTCCCTGCTGAGCGGAAACGATAGTGCTAAACAGAATAAAAAGTCCTACACAGGCAAAGCTGCGCCATACACATGACACAGAAGCTTGGTTAATCAGCATATCAAATAAATAGGGATACTAAAATACACTTTTTGAAATCAAAAATGAATTTAATTTCCCCTCTCTTATTACTTACAGACATCGGATAGAAGCAGGGAACGTCCACACACGTTCAAAGGCTTAAAAATTGAAGAGCTGACGTCGGCCCCCTGCTTTTTCTCCGAAGTTTCTTAAATGATAGGTGAAAGTAAGTAGGGCATGACGACGGATGGTGCTACCCTGCATATCTTCTGTGAGGTTTTCTCTTACCACCCTGCTGGCAATGATGTTTTGATCCAGTATGTCGTTTACCGCAAGCTTAAGTTGCCCCTTACGGCCTTTTAGGAATAAATAGGTGAGGCCCGCATTCCAGCGATAATAGCTCTTTAACAATCCGGGTGCCGAATTCGACTGATAGCGGTAGTCCAATGTCATGTCCCATACCCAGTTCGGGGAGGGCCTTAAAATAAAATCAGTTTTCGCGTCATGTAAGACAACCTGCTGCGACTGAAAAAATGCATCGGCATACCGACTTCTGTAATGGGAAATGGCATAGGCCTGTAAGAATTCCACTTTATCGTTGAGATTCAATCTTAACTCAACCGATGGTCGATAATGGAAGGTTTGATAATCACTTCTCAGCTGATTAAGCAATAGAATGGAATTTAGATAGGAGAAAGACTGAGCCATTGTAAGTGAAAGCTGGTGTTGCTTGGTCCAGCGAAAGTCTTTCTGCAAAGACATATTGGTACCGGCATTCCAGGTGCCATCCACATTGGTGGGTGTGGTGGTTTGAATGCCCTGACTATCCACTGTACGACTTAAAATGGTGGCGTCCTTGATAGTGGAAGCGTTTAAACTGAGATGATACGTGAGGGAACGTCCTGGTTCGTATTTTCTTAATCCGATTGTATAGGAATGATGATACGACGGTTTTAAAAAAGGATTTCCATTCCGGATGAAAAGAGGATTGGTATTGTTGGGCACAGGCTGAAGGTGGACCGCCGCAGGCTCTCTGAAATTCGCCTGATAATTGAATGTAAATATTCCGTAACCAAGCTCCAGGGAAGGAAGAAAGAAGGTAAACCGCTGCTGAACAGCTGGCTGATTTAGGAAGGCATTAGTTGCACGGAGTGCACCCAGTCCAAGGGAACTACTAATCGCCCACTTCTTTAGTTTCCAACGAAATCCGGCTCCTATATTTTGATGAAACCCTTTTCGGATAAAATTCTCGCTCAAGGAAGGAAGAAGAATCAGGTACTCCCCGTTGGCATCTGGCAGGTAACTCTCCAGTTGATTGCGCTGATTGAAATAGGTGAAATCAATGCTCCCTGTCAGTATCAGTTGTTCACTTAGCTGATCCGTATATCTTGCTATCGTAAAATTTCTTAATTGCCGGCTATCTGTTTGTCTTAATTGATCAGTGATGACTACCGAGGAAGGATCAAAAAAGGTGTTTTCAGCCAGGTTGGAAAGCCGATTTTCAGTTCTGTCAATCGAGGTGTGGTTGGTGAAATTTAAGCTGCGCCCTTTCTTTTTGAAAGTGGGCATGATCCTTAACCAGGAAAGGTAAGTGAAACCATGATCATTGAATTGCTGCTCATTGTTATTTTGATTAACAAGCCCTTTGTAATTCTGGGTGGAAGAAATCTGAAAGAGCTGTTCTTTCAGGTCGCGGGTAAATACCACCGTGGGTTTATACTCAATTTTAATATGTGGGCTTAGTGGAAAGGAGATTCTTGAGCTAATCATGTGTGCATAATTCCGGCTCTGTTCATCCAGGTGTTGGCGGGTATTTAGTAAGGTGTCGCTCCACAGTTGACGACTGTTTCGTAACTCATCGTAGTCGGATATAACCGCTCCATAAAAGTAACTTAAGTTGAGTTGTATTTTGTCTTTTAGGATGGTGTTGAAATTTCCCCCTCCCCCGGAAGAGGTCATGACCCCTGATCCATAGCCTCCAAAAGAGACCTTGTCGATAGACAAACCACCATTTCCATTGCCATTGGCGTTTCCCCAGCTTCCCCGGTTAAAGCCTCCGGCAGAACGGAGATCGGTAAAAGAAAAACCAGCTTTGTTAAGGTTATTTGCATAGGCCAGCAAACTCAGCTGGGTGGTGTCACGAAACAAGTTAAAAAGAGCACCACTTTCGCCTTTATTCTTTATCCCTCCGCCTAAGTAAGCTTTTCCGAAGGCTCCCTTTTTAATGCCAGGCTTCAGCTTTAGATTGATCACCTGAGGGATGTCGGCTTCGGCTAGTAATGGATTGTCGCGCAGCGCTTCTTTATCGTTGGTCACCTGTACTTTATCAATGACATTTGCCGGAAGATTTTTGGAAGCAATTCGCACATCACCTCCAAAAAAATCTTTACCATCTACATATAAGGTAGAAACACGACGACCGTTCACCAGAATCTGTCCATCTTTATCTACATGAACCCCCGGAAGTTTGCGTAACAGGTCTTCCACCAAGGCGTCGGGCAAAGTTTTAAAAGAGGAGGCGTTGAACTCAATGGTGTCTTTTCGTATAACCACCGGCGGACGTTCTCCCTGAATAATGATTTCATTGAGTGTAAGAGAGGTTTCTTTTAGAAAAACAGTACCCAGTTTTAAGGAAGGATGAGTGGAAGGAAGAGTAAATTCCCTCCGGAACACTCCAAAACCACTGTAGGTTACCACCACCCTCAGGGGGGTAGACAGCGGCAACCCCGTAACGCGAAACATCCCTTTTTCATCGCTAAGTCGATACGTAATTAAACTCGTATCGCTGGACAGGAATACGGAGACCGTGGCCAAAGAAACCGGTTTCCCTGACGTGGAATCAACAACCAACCCCTCGATCAGCCCTTTGTGTTGTTGGGCCTGCACCGTAGCACTAAATAGAAAGAGGCTTAGAAAGAGAAGTAGCGAACGCATCATAAATGTAGTTTCAATAGTTTTCTAAAAGACAAGTTCTTTAGGAAAATGTTGCATGCGTAACTGATAGGGAGTACAAAAAACAGTAGAAAATGAATATTTGCTGCCTGATGGGATAGTTCATCACTTAGATGGAGTTCATCTTTATCCACTTAGGGAATGGATGCTGTTCGGCTACTTATGGGAAAAAGAACCATGAAACATCGAGGAAACCTTGAAGATCGGCAAACGGTATGGCCGCCTCTGCGTTTGCGTGGAGGAGGTCAGTGATGTTCTTTTCATTGCCTTGTTTGCAAGTTGAAATGCGCATAGTTCTCAACGGCAGGGCGGTATCTGCCCAATCGATCGGTTATGTCCTGTGTGTCTGAGTACCCTCGCCAAGGTGGATAGATTAGTGAGCACTCAGCTATCGCTCCTAAAAACATTCAAATGAAAGAAAAAATGTTCGGTTTATGCGGGGGCATCCATGCCCAATGCCAGCCACTCTTCCCTGGAGGGGCCATAGATTCCGGGGACCGGCAATCCAAGTAAGCGCATAATTACGGTCATCTGACCGCGGTGATGACACTGATGATTAATCAGGACCTTCAGGACTTTTCCTTTTTCCCACGATTCTCCATACATCTCAACCTCATCATTTAGCGAAGAATCCGTCCATTTAGCATGCACCGCTTTATGTAATTGGACCCCGTATTGATGATAAATCTCCAGTAATTCCGGCATTTCATCAGGAATTTCAAGCCCTTCCAGATGATCCTCCGTAAACAGTCCGGCGCGATGTCCCATTTCAGTGAGGGTCTGTGTCAGATGCCATGCCAATCGTGCCAGTGATCTGACTTGCGCATGCACCTGCACTTGGAATTGCGCAGGGGGAATGACAGAAAACAGTTGAGAAGTCAAGTCTGTTTCCGTTTTCCAGTCCGTGATGAAATCTTGAATACTGCGGTACATTTGTTTTGTTTAGTCCGCAAATATACATAAGAAATCAGAAAGGAAACAGCCTTTTTCATTTGTGTTTTGCCGGGTGAATGGGCGGTCTGAAAAGGGTCATTAAAAAAGGTTGCCACCTCGGGACCTAGGTCCTTCGGCGGCAACCCAGCTTGTAAAGAAGCCAGATAGAAATGGATCCTTATTTATCCCACCATACGGCGCTACTGGTTAACTCGTCACTCCCTTGTTTGGAAGCCTCAATGTTATTGGTCATTCTTTCTGTCTCCGGGTACATAAGACGTAAAGGGCGACTGTTGGGGGATGGTGCATCTAGTGAATTTGGAATTTCAGGCAGACCCAGGCGTCGGAAATCATTCCACGCTTCGACGCTGCTAATGCTGTTTAACGCCAGCCACTTTTGTTCAATGATACGGGCAATTTTATTTGGCGCCGCATTGAAAGAAACCGTTTCCTGAGCATTGTAAGCGGTGAAGGCGGAGGCAGGGACTTCCATGTATTTAAATGATTCCCTGATGGCTTCTTCGTAGAATGCTTGTGCTGAGCCAGATAGCCATCCTCTCTGCGCAGCTTCTGCCTGAAGAAACAAACTTTCTGCTGCTGTCATTAGAACAGAGGGTTGTACCAGACTTTTGAATAAAGCCGCGGGCTGATTGCCATTTTCCGCCGGACCTTTTAACGCGGAGGTATTGGCCTGATTGTAAGCAGGATCGCTGGCTTGTGGATTGCCAAATAGTACGCCTTTGTATTGACCCCCAACAGCTACGTACAGGAGGGCTAAACGAGGGTCGTTCAGGGAGCTGTATTTGTTAATCAAATAAGAAGTAGGCCGGATGGCAAGGTGATTGGCAGTTGCTCTCCCCTGAACATTTTTGTAATAACTTTCCCAGAAGGGGTTCATCTTTCCGGCCGTATTCAGGTATCCTGGTTGAAGCAATGCATTATCACCAGCTTTGAGGAAACCACTTCCTTCTGCTTCAATTTTGGCAAGTTCACTTTGTATGAATCCCGTCTGACCGGTTTCACTCTGACGGATAAGCGCACGAAGTTTGATCGTATTGGCCAATTTATACCATTGAAGAGTGGCCCCGCGGAATAGTAAATCATCATTTCCCATTTTGGGCGTGCCTGGTGCGTCTTTATGGTTTTTAATGTCATTCATTCCGTCGGTGATTAGATGGATGGCTTTTTCATAAACAGTTTGACCTGGTTCGTATTTTGGAGTGGCAATTTCAAAACCCAAGAGAGCTTCATCAAAAGGGATGTTGTTGTAAAAATCGACCAGCCGCAAAAAGAGCCATCCCTGCATGATCTTCGCCGCACCAGAGTAACTGAATGCCTGTTCACTAAGGGCTTCACGCTTGATCATTTCGAAATAATAAAGATTGTTATAGGCAGTTTCCCATACCGGAATCCCATCGCGTTGATGACGAATAGCCGGACCATTGTACGATTTTAAGTCGATGAAGGAATTAACAGCCTCATTGGTGGTTCCCCAATAACCTCCCCAAAAAGCACCAATCTGGTTGATCTGCCCTTGTTCCTGATTAACGGTGGCTACCAGCGCCGCAGGAAATTTAGCATTGAGGGAAATGGTAGTTTGCCCGGGAGCATTCGGATTCTGATTAACATCCAGGAATTTCTCGCAGGAACTGAGCATGGTAAGACAGATCAGTGCCGAAGTATATATATTGAAAATCTTTTTCATGTGATTTAAAATTTAAAGTGAATAGGTATTAAAAAGCCACCTGGAGATTGAACCCATACGTGCGCATTGGTGGAACCTGACGGAAGCTGATATAGCCATCCGTATTATTGTATAAATACTCCGGATCACCCATGTCGTTGTTTTTGTGGCGGATAATGAACAGGTTGTTCGCCACCAGGCCTAGGCTGGCTCTTTTCACTGCTTTTTGTCCAGCCAGCCATTTTGCAGGAAGGGTGTACGATAACTGTAATTCCCGTAGTTTTAAGAAATCAGACTTCGCTGCAGTATTTATTTGTACTTCCCCTTGTTTCTTCCAGAAAGCTCTGTCTCCTTTAGAATACCGCGAAGTGTTCGGCTCATAGACCCCAGGAGCGGTCTCAATTACGGAGTTAGGCCAGATAAAGGCTTCCCGGTTGTACTGAACCGTGGCAGGATGTGTCCCTGCGTCATACATCCGCGGAACGATTTCCGAATATAGCCAGCCACCCATACGCCAGTCAAACTGCGCATTTAATTGAAAGCCTTTAAAATGCACTCCGGTATGAAAACCCATTAGATAGGGAGGAATAAGCGTTCCTAAATTTGTATTGTTGGTGGCTACCAGCGGCTCTCCGTTTCCATCGATGATTATACGACCCTGTGGATCTCTGGCATAATCGCTGACAAGAAGGCTCGGATATTGTTCCCCTTTAACGGCATACGATTGGCGGAAGTTGTTGATGTTGGTTAAGCCTTCCGATAATTCTTTCACGGTATTTCGAACATGGGTAAAGTTGAAACCAAAATTCCATTTAACGTGTTGTTGACGAATGATATCCGCATTCAGGCTCAGTTCGATTACATGATTCACCAGGCGACCTGCATTGATGATTTTTACGTTGTAGCCCGTAGCTCTGGAAGCGGTGGCATTGAAAATCTGTCCGTCAGAGTCCGAATAAACATAGGCCCCGTCAAAATTTATGCGGTTATTCCATAAACCCAGCTGAAGTCCGGCTTCATATGAGGACACAAATTCCGGCTGAATATTGGGAGCTGCCACATTCAGACTCGGCAGGTAGCCTACGGTAGTGCCGAAAGGAAAACCATTGCTTTGCGTATAAGGAATTTGAAGAGCGTAAGGATTCAGGGTTACGTTTCCGGTTTTATTCCAGGAAGCATAGATTTTGGCAAAGGATATCGACTTGCTTTCACGAATCCAGGCGAGTGCATCACTGGCTACAAACGAAGCACTTACTCCGGGGTAGAAAAACGAACGATTGTCTTTGTTTAAAGTTGAAACCCAGTCGTTCCTTCCCGTGAAAGTAAGAAAAAGATAGTTTTGATATCCGGCCACAAACTCACCATACACGGCTGCCGCTCGCTGCTGGGTAATCGTAGTTCCTCCTCCCAATTCTCCCTGGCGACTTCCCGGATTCAATAAATCGGTATAGAGCAGATTGTTGGCGCTGATATTATTGTCCTTCCGGTAATCACTTCTGAGGTTTTGTCCCAATAGGAGTCTTGTGCTGATGTTCCCGAAATCTTTCTTGAAATTCAAGATCAAATCGCTGTTAATGCGACGGTAATTGCTGTTTCCGTCATTCACCGAACCTTGCACATTCCGTGTTCCGGCTGCTTCAAATTTATTAGTGTAACTCCGTAGTTCATCGGATGAACTGTATAAGCCTATACGATAAAGTGCGCTAAACCAGGAACTGATGTCATAGGAAAGGTCGACCTTTCCATTCAAAATCTGCTGATTGCTATTATCGCGGATATTGTCCATCAGGAAAAAGGGATTCCTGAAATTTCCCGTTTCCGGGGTAAAGTAATGGTGAGGACTGGCCATAGAGCTGGCATCTTCCCAATTTTTTAAGCGGGCGAAATCCAAGTTAGCCGGCATGGCATAGGCTCCAATCCAGGGACCGTCAGGAGTAATGCTCTTTTTATTGTGAATGTAATTGATGGTGTAAGCTGTTTTTAATTTGTGAAATTGACGACTGCCATTAAAACGCAGTCCAATCCGGTCATTCTTGTCCTGTGGAATAATCCCACTTTGAGAAACGTATTGTGCAGAAAGAAAGTAAGTGCTTTGCGCATCGCCGCCTGAGAAGGAAACGTCATTTTGTGAATTGATACCAGTTTGGAACATGCCCAAACGGTTGTCTTTGGATGGAGCAGCATACAGAAGTTGAGGTTGTGTTCCATCCGGAAGAGTCAAACCAATGTTTCTCATGGTGCCATCAAATGCAGGCCCCCAGGAGGCATATTGAATAGGATCATAGACGCCATTTACCCCTTGTCCGTAGATGGTTTGGGCTTCCGGTAACAGAAAGGCATTTGAGAAAGTAGTGGAATGAGCAATCTGTACGGAAGAGACAGTGCTTTTTCCGCTTTTGGTGGTGATCATCAGCGCTCCGTTTACACCCTCAGAACCGTACAAAGCCGCCGCATTGGCTCCTTTTAACACAGTGATACTTTCAATATCATTTGGATTTAACCGGTTAATGTTGGGTACAGGCATTCCATCCACCACATAAATGGGGGCATTCGTTGTTCGCCCATCAATGCCAGAAGACCTGTTTAGGGACCTCGTGCCCCGTAAAGTAATTTGTACCGCAGGATCTACTTTACTATCGTACATGTTTATACGAAGACCTGCTACTTTGCTGCTTAGACCAAAGATGGGGTTTACCGTTTTGCCTTGGTTAAGCTGCTCATTGCCGATTACCTGGGCACTGGTCCCAACCTCTCTCGCGGCACGTTTAATGCCTAAGGCGGTAGTCACCGTCACTTCGGTCAGATCATTGCTGCTTTCAGCCAAGGTAACCTCTAAGAAGCGTATAGAGGCAGTTATTTCCACTTCTTTCGTTAAAAAACCAGTGTAAGAAATTCGCAGGATCTCACCGGTAGTGACCTGGAAACTAAATAATCCTTGTTCATCCGTCACGGTAGTTTGCGAACCGTTTTTAGTGGAAATGGTCGCTCCGGCAAGCGGAGTTCCACTTTCCTGTTGAATGACTTTCCCCTGCATTGTTCTCATTTGGGCGGAAACCTGAAAGGTCAGCACCAAGAACATGGCCAATAAAGTATAGAGTTTATTCATAGTATGGTGATTTTTAATTAATTTTATTTAGAAACAGTCTTAATAAAGATTAAATTTGCTGCAAAAATAAGGAGTGAGGATGACGCCAAAAGGAGAACAGTTAACGATAGAGGGAGAAGTTGAATTGTTGACAACCTATCTTCAAGGAGAATTGAATCAGGGCTATGAAACAGGAGTAGTGATAGAGAAGGAGGCATCCGAAGAAAAATTAAGGAGCGAAGGAGGCTGGAGGGTTCGAATGATTTTTGTAGAGAAGGGGCATGTGTGTTTCTATCGCGATGGGGAGAAAAAACCTTTCCTTCAACTTCAGAATGGACAGCACAACCTGGTGGGCATTCATCAAAATAGGCTGACAATGAAAGGAGGGGGGACCACAGATGAGCAGATGGTGCTCGGCCTTGAACTCTCTTTTTTGGAAAGGCATCTTCCTGCACCTGCTTATTTTTACAAAGCCATGGAACGGGATGGGTTTTTTTCTCTGTCGGCGGTCAACATGTATCTGACTGCGGAGATGAACACAATCCTACAAACGATCCGGAGTTCTGCGCATAAAGGGTTTTGTGGAGACTTGTTTCTTGAGTCGAAGGCAATGGAGTTGCTGGCCTTGCAATTAAGCCAGTTTAGCGACCCGGATATCATTGCTTATCATGAACCTGTTTCCCAGCAGGAAGCCGCAAAGATGTATGAAGTAAGAGATATTTTATTGCGCGATGAAGTTGCTCATCTGTCTTTACGTACACTTGCGCACATGGTTGGGACAAATGAATATCATTTGAAAAAGCGCTTCAAAATGGTCTTTGGAACCACGGTTTATGGGTATCTCCATGCTTATAAAATGGAGCAGGCCAAACAGTTGCTTATTGCCGGAGATTTAAATATTTCTCAGGTTTCTGATAAAATGGGCTACAAGCATGCCACCCACTTTACCAAAGCCTTCAAAAAGCGTTTTGGATTTTTACCCAATAAGATCAGAATGATCGGCTTGTTTATTCAGGGAGGATGGATCGAAACGGCTGTAAATAATGCCCTCTATTAGCCGCTTCTCTCAATGAAGTCCTTTCCACCAGGCTTCAAACTTTTGATCGGGATCGTCAAGGCGGACGATTTCACCAATTTTTGGAGTGACCAATGGAAGGTTGATGGATTGATTCAGCGTACTGATTTTATTGAGTGGTTCATCCCAGGGATGTTGGGCAAGCATAAATTTTGACGAATGAACCGGGAAAAGTCGTTTTGTCCGGAGTTCGCCCGCCGCTTTTAACACTTCCTCAGGTAACATATGGATGGCTTGCCAGGCAATATTGTATTGGCCGTTGTCTAAAAGGGCCAGATCGATCGGTCCGAATTTCTCACCAATGGCGGCAAAATGAGAGTCATAACCGCTGTCACCCCCCAAATAAAGGGTCCGACCGGAACTTTGGAGGATGAAAGAAAGCCATAGGGTATTGTTTCTGACAAAACCTCTTCCCGAAAAATGCCTCGCCGGAGCGGTATGGAGTAGCTGTCCGTTTCCAAGATCGATGTGCTGATACCAGTCTTTTTCTATCACCGTAGAAGGAGCATAACCCCAACGTTCAAAGTGAGAGCCCACACCAAGCCCGCATACAACAGTTCCGACTTTGGGGCGAAGAGCAATGACGGTTTCATAATCCAGGTGATCGTAGTGGTCGTGGGTAATTAAGAGGTAATCGATTGCAGGCATGTCCTCCGCCCGATAGATATCTGAACCCTTGAATGAGACATTCGTCCCAGGAATAGGGGAAGCGTTTCCACTGAAAACCGGATCGATAAGAAAGGTCTTGCCACCTGTTTTAATGAAATAGGAAGAGTGACCAAACCACACCAGCACTTCTGCATTATCGGCTAATTCTTGGAGAGAGGTTTTTACGGATGGAAGAGAATCAACGGGTCTGCGTCGTGGGAATTTTTTGAATAGTTGGTCGTAAAGCAAACCAGTCATCGAATAACCCTCGGTAAGGGTAGGAGTTACGCTTAGGTTGTGGAATTTTCCATCCCTGTAATGGGGAGATTGTTTAAAGGCTTCTTTCCTCTTTTCGGAGGGAGACAGGCCAAATTTTTCTTGTTTCAGATAGAAGAAAACAACCGCCGAGAGCAACAATAACAGAGATATAAGAGTGATCATGGTATACTTAACAATAACTAAAAAACGTGATTTCATAGCGTAAATGTAAGTAATAAAGAGGTGCCACCAATGCAGATGAATGTCATTAAAATGAATTTAGTCAGAAATGCCTTATCACACCTTTTATAGCAAAGCTCTTTTTCATCAGCCAGGTCAGAATGTGGCATTCCTTCGAAGATTTCATTCTTTCTCTGGTCCCTCTCCTCGCTGCACAAACCAGTGTAGAGCCGGCAGGCTAATCGGTCTTTTTCCGGATAGAAAATAGCACACCGGACTTAATTTGCCAGAGAGTGGAAGATAGCCTCTTAACCGCGAAGCCTTTGAATAAGTTCTGGGAAACGCAGGGCGCTGGATATCCATATCAGTCCCTGAATTAAGATCGGCAGGGCCATGGGTTGGCCTGATACGAAATGTACGGCTATGGCGCCACCCATGTAGGCGATCATGAGTAAAGCTCCGACCACTCCTGTCCTTGGATACAGAAAGATGGCTATTATGGCGATCTCTAGTATTCCCAGCAGGATGAGGTTGTTTGCTCCGCCAAGTCCATTGCGCATCGCTTCATCACCCCCCATTAGCTTGAATGTTGCGCTGGCCAGGAAAATCAGGGTCACCAAGCCGGTAACTGTCCAGCTCAGAATGCGCATTGGTTTATTTTTCATCTTTTTTATTTTAAATGTGAATTGTTCGGCAAAACTACCATTGATATGATATATATTTGTTATCTGTTACATAAATGTAACTAGTTACAAAAAGAATACTATGTTTAAATTGGAAGAAGAATTTTTAGGGGATGAAAATACCTGTGCGAAGGCCAAACGTTCGATTCAAGATACACTGGATGTGGTGGGGGGTAAATGGAAACTGGTCCTTATCTCGATCTTGAGGGATGGTAAAAAGCGATTTAGGGAGCTGTCGAGAGAAGCGTCCATTTCTCCAAGGATACTTTCTAAAGAGCTACGCGAGTTGGAGATGAATGGCTTAGTGACCAGAACTGTATGTGATACCCGACCAGTTACCGTGGAGTATGCGCTTACACCTTACAGTGAGACCTTGTCTGAGGTGATCATCGCCATGCAAAAATGGGGGCAACAGCATCGAAAAAAAATCGTTGCAGAGATGTCAAAGACACATTCCGCTTAAAGAGGAGATGAAAGGGGGCCTTTGGACTGTCGACTTATAAAATAACCAAACAGAGCTGCCGTAAAAAACATAATGAGGCCGTACACCGCCGGAGGGATGCTCATCGTACTGTTGCCAATCACATTCAGCGCGATATAGATAGCCAATGTTCCATTATGAATTCCAATTTCCATACTGATGGCAATGGACTGTTTGCGGTTAATTTTTAAAAGGGTGGGCAAAAGATAGCCGATCGCCATGCTGACGACGTTGAATGCAAGACAAGCCAGGCCAACTTCCCGGAAGTAAGTGGTGAACTGTTCCTTCTCTTTTAAAACTGCGCCGATGATAATCACTACAAGCAGGATTGCGGATAAAACTTTAACGGGTTTTTCAAGTTTTCTTGAAAATGCCGGGAAAAAGCGGTTGATCAGCATACCGATCCCTACGGGGATCAGCACGATAGCAAATACCTCTATGACTTTTTGGAATTGCATCGGAATCGCCTGCCCTTGCTCCATAAAATAGCCAATTGAAAAATTCACGATGAAAGGCAATGTAAATAGTGTGAGCACGCTATTTACTGCTGTGAGGGAAATGTTCAGTGCCACATCCCCCTTAGAAAGATGGCTGTAAAGATTGGCCGTGGCACCGCCTGGAGAGGCAGATAATAGCATAAGACCCACCGCCAATTCGGGCGGAAGATGGAAGGCAAGTACCAGTCCAAAGCAAAGAACAGGTAAAAGGATCATCTGGCAAAATAAACCCACGAACATAGCCCGGGGATAGACGATGACTCTCTTAAAATCATCTATAAGAAGATTAAGCCCCAGGCCAAGCATGATGATGCCCAAGGCGGCTGGTAAAAAGAGCGTGAGTGCCGTATTGTGTTCCATGAGATGGTCTAATTTGGTATGGTTTTTTAAAAATAGTAAAATAGGAGAGAAAATTCCAAGAAAGATTTCCGAATCAGGCATCCCGGCAGGAAGCCAGCCATTGATATTTTGTATAGTGGGGTACTCTGAATTAGGCTGGCCGCTGGTTGCTTATAGCGTGTCTTCGAGCAATCGTTTTCTGACCAGCAAGCAGGCGCCCATGATGCCAGCATCGCCTCCTAAGGACGACATTTTTAATTGAGTGTCATTGTTGACAAGGCTAAGGGAAAATTTATGAATGGCGCTTTTGATCGGTAAACGGATGTATTCGCCCGTTTCTGCAAGCCCTCCTCCCAGAATAACTAATTCAGGATTAAAGATGTTAATTAACATGGCAATCCCCCGGCCAAGTGTTTCCCCTATTTTTGCCAAAAGCTCAATCGATAGAACATCATCTTGATTTGCCGCGCGGATAATGTCCTGCATCTGAATTTGATCAGCGTCGTCAAACTCTAGAATGGTAGATGAGCCATTTCTTACCCGGTCTTTAAATAGCCTTAACAGCGCCCTGCCGGAGGCTTCCGTTTCCAGGCAACCTTTTTTACCACAGTGGCAGATAAGCTCATTGTTTAATAAAGGAATATGACCCAACTCACCTGCAAACCCCGATTTTCCATAATATAGTTCGTTATTGATCATGACGCCCATCCCTATGCCGTAATCGAGGTTGATAAACAATACATTTTTCTCTTCGCGTACAGTTCCCATACTGAATTCTCCAAAAGCCATCGCACGAGAATCATTCTCAAGAAAGGTCTTTATCCCTAATTCTTGCGCCAAAATGGTACTTAATGGATCTTCATGAAAATGGAAAAAGCTGTAACTATAACCAGTAGCGAAATTAATGCGTCCGCTGAGGTTAAGTCCCATGCCCAGAATTTTCTTTTTTGGGATTCCTGATTCCTGGATAAAATGCTGGATTAAGGTGCACAATGCTTCTAAGGATTGTTTGTCGTTGCTCAACTTATAGGGGAGTTTCTTGCGAATTTTAATGGGCTCCTTCTGTAAATCGATCAAGCCTATATTGAGATGGTCATGCTTGATGTCTACTCCCATGAAAAAACCCGAGTCCGGAATTAACCCATACGTATTGGGACGGCGACCCCCTGTTGAGTTGATCTTGCCGAAATCCTGGACAATGCCCTCGCTGATAAGTGTAGAGATCAGGGTGGTCACTTTCGGAACGCTCAGGTTGATTTCTTTAGACAGATCCGCGATCGTTGCATTTCCTTTATTTGCAAAATAGGAAATGATATTTTTCTTAATCTGTAGGTTCTTATAAGCAATGCCGCTTATTTGCTCATGCTGTTCTTCAAACGTGGTTTTCATTTCAAATTTAAAAGCTGTTAATCTAAAAGCAATCTTATTAAAAAATTACATGTCTTAGTGCTTAGATTTTAATTTTTTTAAAGATAGTAAAAATCAGGAATATGGGTTTTCTTTTTGTGTTGATTTATTAATTAGTTGATGTTTAGTGTGTTAGTTTGATTTAGGTCTATGGTCTCAAGGGGATGCTTCAGTGGGTGTTCATCAGGAAATATGCGGAATTGCTGATGAGTGAAGGTTAAAAAAACATTAAATCTGAATTAACTTAATAAAATATATTAAAAAGAATTGTTTCTTATTTAATTTATTTGTTAATTAGCTTCAAATATGTAAGAATGAGATCATTTCTTTGTTTAATAGGAGGAGTATTGGCGATGATACAGGTCTGTGCCCAGTCGCCCGTTCACATAGCTACAAGTGTCGAAAACGACCTGCTGAGCCTTTTTGAAGCGAATCAATTAAGCTATAAACGGCATACCGATGCAGAAACGGCTATTGAGAAGGCGCCACGTGGATCTCTGGTATTGCTCATGGCTGATCACTATCCGGCCAAGCGCTTAAGTTTAAGTGACCGGGCTTTTGCTAAAGCCAGGCAAAAAAAATTAAACATATACATTGAATACCCGGCCAGCTTTACCGGAATTGATTTAAGTGCCAAAGATAAGCACATTCGTCTGGAAAGAGCTATTGTAAATACAAGTGCAATTCCAGCTTTGGATTCGCTCGATTTACTTGCTGTAAACGATCACCAATTTATTCCTGTAAAAGTGAATCAGGCTTACCTGCTCCTAGGCACAGTCGCGGGCTACGATCGGGCAGATTATGGGATCTCGGACATTGAATCGTATCCTTTATTGTTTCAGAAAGAAAACTTTATCGTTGCTACAACGAAATTGAGCGATGTTCTTCGTTCCCGTTTTGGTCCTGCGGATTCATGGAAAGCTGTTTGGTCGTTTATTCTAAAACAAATGGGCTATCAGGGCGAACCTTTTTCAAAATGGGAGAAAGAGCTTGGACCTGCCTACGCTAAATCGGTCCCTTTGCCCGAGGGAGCTTATAGGCGGGGTATTTTTGATGGAAGTGAATGGTTTTACAGATCGAGGCTATTCATTCACCCCGACTGGCAGTCTGTATTTGAGCAGCGCACATCAAAGGATGGGATTAAAGTGGTTTACCCTGCCATTCCCGCAGGTTCGCCGGTGGGAGATGGAAGTTTGGGTATTCTGGAGGGGCACGCATCTTACTTAAATGCAGATGGTACGCAGCCAGTTCGTTGGTGGCTAAGGGCAGATTGTCAGGCAGAAGTGGCTTTTGCGCTTTCTTCTGCAGCAAAGGAACTGTCACAGACGCGTTATGGAGAAACGGCCGAACGTCTCCTGGATCATCTGTTTAACGTCTCCAATCTTAGGGCGGGCGAGAGGGGGGATCCTAAAAGTCCTTCCTTTGGTTTGCTGGGTTGGGCAACGACCGATCCGGATGCGTATTACGGAGATGACAATGCCCGGGCCATCATCGCTTTGTTAGGAACGGCCGGAAACCTGGAGAAAGACCGATGGGATGAATACATCGTCGAATGCATTCTTGGGAATTTCAGAACAGCAGGTAAAAATGGATTCCGGGGTCCCTGGTTTCGGGATGCTGCGATGCAGAAAACAACCTGGCAGGCATTAGGGGAAAGGGAAATCATCAATGTTCATCCCCATTATGAATCGTGGTTATGGGCATGTTACGTATGGTTGTATGATAAAACAGGCCATCGTCCCTTGTTGGAAAAAGCGAAAAGCGCGATTTCAATGACCATGGCAAACGAAGAAAACTGGAAGTGGACAAATGGAATCCAACAGGAGTATGCACGAATGATTTTGCCTTTAGCCTGGTTAGTCAGGGTGGAAGATCGTCCTGAGCACCGTGCCTGGCTGGACAGAGTGGTAGGAAAGTTGTTGGCAGATCTGCAGCCGGAGGGAGGCATTGCTGAAAAATTCGGAAAAGAAGGGTTGGGGCGTTATGGAAAGATCAGCTCAAATGCGGCTTATGGATTGAAGGAAGCGCCACTCATCTCCGATTATGGAAATCCCGTAACCGATTTATTGTACACCCTCAATTTTGCCTTTTTTACGTTGAATGAAGCAGCGGCAGCCACTAAAAACCCGGTGTACGCGGAAGCAACTAAGCGAATTGCTGACTTTATGTTGCGCGTTCAGGTGAACAGTTCACGTCATCCTGAATTACATGGCGCTTGGTTCCGGGCATTTGATTATCGTCATTGGGATTATTGGGCATCGAACGCCGATTCAGGCTGGGGCCCTTGGGGAACGCTTACCGGCTGGACACAGAGCTGGATTCTGAATGGGCTAATTTATCAGCAACACCAAAAAAACTTCTGGGATCAGTCCGCCCATTTTTATCACCGTGAAACATTTAAAAAGATGGCCTCCGAAAAAATAGAAGCCATGCTTGAAAAGAGATAAAAAAACAAAATAAAACATTAAAATTTATGAGAAGAACATTTACATGGGCAGCCTTTGTGTTACTCCTTGTGGGATGCTGGTCTTGCAAGCAGGAAGTTAATTACCCCGACCCTGCCATTTCAAGACCACAAAGCATTACCGGTCTGCGCAGGGTCACACAGGTAGAAGGCTTGCAATTCGGTCCGACCACTTTAAAGGGAGTGGTTATCTCTGACGCCGCTGCAAAAAACACCTCCCAGTCAGAATTAATCGTTCAGGAAGAAGGGAAAGACGCCGCCATCGTCTTACAGTTGGATGCCGCCCATCAGTTTGCGATGGGAACGGAGGTGGAAATCAATTTGGAAGGAAGTAGAATGAGACTTGTAGACAATGAGCTACAGGTAGAGAATCTTAGAAATGAGCAAATAAAAGCTACAGGAAGAGTGGTGTTGCTGGCTGCAAAATCTACCAATTTGCCCAGTCTGGAGCTAAATGCCGTTTATTGGGGACCGATCCTGGTGAAACTGGAAAAGGTAACTATTAGTGGGGGCCAGCAGGGTAAATTATCCGGAGAACTAAGTTTGAATGATGGTTTGGGAATCGTTTATTCCAGAGTAGCGCCCGGCGCGGACTTTAGCCACCATGATGCACCTGAGAAAGTAGAAGTGTATGCCGGTATCCTTCGCTTGAAAGGAGAACGGATGTTTATTGATCCACGAAACATTGATGACATTCAGATTGGACTGAAGGAACTTTTAGAAGATTTTGAGGGAGTGGTAAGTACGGTCTATGATGTAAAGACTCTTGCATTTAAAACAGGACCCTGGATAATAGACGGGGGGATTACTGCAAATACAACCGCCGATCCTAAAAATGGTTTACAGAGCATTCGCCTGCAGGGAACAATTGATCATCCTACGCGAACTGGAATCATCTCTATGGGCTTTGACCTTACAGGCGTTAAACGACTCAGGATCGCTCATGGCATATATCCGGCAGCAGCGGAAGTAGGAAATGTGAATCCTACCACGCTCGATGTAGAAGCTTCCTTCGACGGAGGAAATACCTATCAACTGCTGCAGCAAATAGAAGTAGATATCAAATCGGCGGTACTCAAAACAGATGAAATAATGGTAAATGCCGCTTTTGGCCAAGCGGTTCGTTTCCGAATAGTGAATTCTTCTGCTCCTTTTTCCAACAAAAACCGGCCAAGGGTGAATGTGGATGACGTATTATTCATTTTTTAAACCAGTTAAACGATAAATCAAGCGATCATGAAACCTATTTATACATATCTGCCTCTCCTCCTTTGTCTTTTTTTCTGGGGATGGCAGCCTGTCCAAGCCAGACAAACAGCAACAGGCGATTGGATACTAAAAGGAACGGTGAAGAATACCGAAGGAGAAACTCTCCCGGGTGTAGGCGTTTTAGTGAGGGGAACCTCCCTGTCCACCACGACCAATGGTGAGGGCCTGTTTACCCTGAAGGTTCCGGCAAGTCCTGGAGAACTTGTTTTCTCTTATATAGGGATGAAGAATCAGGTCATTTCCTTTCGTTCGGACAAATCGATGGAAGTGCAACTCGAAGAAGATAAAGCCCTTCTTCAGGAAGTGGTAGTCGTCGGTTACGGAACTCAGAAAAAGGAAAACCTGACCGGGGCGGTAGATCAGATTACTGAAGATGCCTTTAAGAATCGTCCGATCACCAATCTGGCCCAGGGATTACAGGGAACAATGGCCAATCTTAACCTGACACCGGCAGATGGGAAACCTAACCGCTCAGCCCCATTCAACATTCGTGGAGCAACATCCATCGGACAGGGGGGGAATGCGTTGGTGCTCATTGATGGGGTGGAAGGCAACCCTGCGTTGCTAAATCCGCATGATATTGAAAGTGTATCTATTTTGAAAGATGCGGCTTCTGCTTCTATCTATGGAGCAAGAGCGGCGTTTGGTGTGGTCTTGATTACCACTAAAAAACCAGCAAAAGAGAAAGTTTCGGTAACGTATACCAGTAATTATGCCGTAAAAAACCCAACCGTAGTGCCTGAGTTTGTAACGGATGGCTATCAGTGGGCAACGATGTTTAATGAGTCGTTCTCCAGCTGGAACAATTATGCCAGTTCTCCTCAAAACGTAAATAAAACCCTTCGTTTCTCTCCAGAGTACCTGGCAGAATTAAAACGCAGAAGTGAAAATCCTTCCCTTCCGAAGGTAGAAGTGGACCCTGTTACAGGGGAGTATGTGTATTACGACAGCCACAATTGGTTGGATGATTTATACAAATCGCATACCCATGCCTGGGACCAAAACGTGACGTTGACGGGCAGTAGCGATAAAACCAGTTTCTACTTAACCGGTAGGTTACTGGATCAACCGGGTATTTTCCGCTACAATTCGGACGATTATCGAATGTACAATATCCGGGCAAAAGGGACGATCGAATTGTTTCCGTGGTTATCCGTGACGAATAACATGGACTACTCAAATGTCCAGTACCATACACCGATGAACGTAGGTGAAGGAGGCGGGATTTGGCGAAATATAGTCGCAGAAGGGCATCCGATGGCTCCCCTGTTGAATCCGGATGGCACATTGACGCATTCGGCTGCCTACACCGTCGGAGATTATTACTATGGCAAGAATGGCATGGACTATGATCGTCGTTTGATGAGGAATACCACGAGTTTCGCTACCAAATTTTTTGATAATGCTTTTCGCATTAAAGGAGATTTTACGTATCAGAGTAGCCTGAATAATGAAACACGTAAACGCATAGCGGTTCCTTATAGCCGTATCCCGGGTGTGGTACAGTACTTAGGGTTAAATTACAATGACATGCGGGAGATTTTCCGAGAAACCCAATACATGGCAGCCAATCTATATGGGGAATATGAGAAAACATTTAAAGAAAAACACGAGCTTAAGCTTTTGGGAGGTTTTAATTATGAGTTGAGTACCTATAAAAGGGTAGGTACAGAACGCAATGGCCTTATATATGAAGATGCCGATGATCTTAACCTGGCTTTAGGTCAATCGATTGCCTCTACCGGCGGTTATGAACAATGGAACATTGTAGGTGGCTTCTTTCGTCTGAATTACGCCTTTTCAAAACGTTACCTTCTGGAATTGAACGGGAGATACGATGGTTCTTCCAAATTTCCTTCCAGCGAACGCTTTGCTTTTTTCCCCTCCGCTTCTGTTGGATGGAGAATAGCTGAAGAGTCGTTTTGGAAAGTGCCCAGGAAGGTGATTTCTGATCTGAAAGTAAGGGCTTCTTATGGCTCACTCGGAAATGGAAACATTGGTTCATATGTGTTTCAGGAACAGCTTTCATTGAGCACCCTCCCTCGCGTAATTAATGGTGTTCAGCCTCCTTTTACCCGCAACCCAGCCGTGATTCCAGCCGGTTTGACCTGGGAAACAGCCACTACCCGGAATGTGGGACTAGACATCGCCTTCTTAAATAACAAACTTACGCTGACTGGAGATGCGTATATCCGGAAAACTACCGACATGTTTACTCCCGGTCCAGAATTACCTGCGGTTTTTGGGGCGGCATCGCCCAGAGGGAATTACGCGGACCTGGAAACCAAAGGATGGGAAATGACTATCCAATGGAATGACCGCTTCCAACTCAGCAATAAGCCATTTAATTATGGAGTCAGAGCTACCTTATCCGATGATGTGACGACTATTTTAAAATACAACAATCCAAATAAGCGGCTGGATGACTATTATGTGGGACAGCGCTTAGGAGAAATATGGGGCTATGTAACGGATGGTTTCTTCACCTCAGCAGCAGATATTCGGCGCTCGGCCGATCAAAGTTTGTTTAGCTCAACCGCTACTGGTGTGTGGCGAACGGGAGATATAAAGTTTAGAGACCTTAACAACGATGGGGTGATCGACTATGGGGATAATACCGCTGTTAACTCAGGCGACCGTGTCATCATTGGAAATGAATTGCCCCGGTACCGTTTCGGACTTAATTTAAGTGCCGACTGGAACAACTTTTTTATCAGTGGTTTTTTTCAGGGGGTTGGTAAACAGCATTGGTACCCAAGTCGTGGATCAAACACTTTCTGGGGACAATACAATGTGCCATATGGACACCCCTCCGTATCGCAAATTGGGAATATATGGACCGAGGAGAATCCAACGGCTTATTTTCCTCGATATACAGGGTACCTGGCCTGGACAGCAGGTGGAACCTTGCGTGAAGTTCAAACCCGCTACCTGCAAAACATCGCCTACGTGCGATTGAAAAATTTCCAGTTGGGTTACCATTTTCCTGTGCAGCTTACCTCCAAAATCAAGGCTTCTAGAGCCAGTATCTATTTCTCAGGTGAAAATCTTTTTACATTCTCCCCTCTTCATAAACGTACCAGAAATATTGACGTGGAAAATACGGGGGATTCAGATATTGATCTGGGAGATAGCAATAATGGAGACGGATTTAACTATCCAATGATGAAGAGTTATTCATTGGGCATCGCCATCTCTTTTTAAATGGAGGCAAAATTATACGTTAAAACAGTTGATCGAAAGATCATTTTAATACAAAGACTGATGAAAAGAATATGTTTAATTCCACTGATCGCACTGGCTCTTGGTGCCTGCAAAAAGTTGGATCAACAACCCAAATCTACGGTAGGTAAAGAGGCGGTATTTAAAAGTGAACGAGGACTGGAGCTATATACCAATTCCTTTTTTACCCTGTTGCCTACCTATACCGATATTTTAAGAGGAGACAATCTTTCGGACTATGTGGCACGCAAAGATGTGCCCGATTTTATAAGAGAGGGGGCCTTTGGACCCCGTCAGAGCAGTGGTTGGACATGGAGTGATCTGCGGAATATTAATTACTTTCTGGAAAATAACAATGACCCTGCAGTGTCTCCGGAAGTAAGAGCTCATTACAACGGTCTGGCTAAATTTTACCGGGCCTGGTTTTACTTTGCCAAAGTGAAGCGGTTTGGAGATGTGCCATGGATGAGTAAAACCTACGATGTGGATGACGCAGCGCTATTTAATGGAAGGGATTCGCGGGTATTAGTCATGGACTCAGTGCTGAAAGATCTGGATGAAGCCATTGTGCAAATTCGTACAACTGACGATGCTTCACGTTCCCTGATCACAAAGAACATTGCCTATGCGTTTAAAGCGAGGGTTTGCCTATTTGAAGGCACATTCAGGAAGTACCATGCCAATTACAATTTGCAGCAAAGTGCGTCTCGCTGGTTGGAAGAAGCAGCCAACGCTGCGAAAGCCGTGATGGATAGCCGAAAATTCACTCTTTATACCGGTGGAGCAGATTCCAAACCTTATCGGGAATTGTTTGTCAGTAAAACCCCCATCGGTACAGAAGTAATGTTGGCGAATATCTATAGCGATGGTTTAGGAGTATTTCATGACGCAAACTGGTATTATACCAGTGCCACCTATGGCGACAGAGCCAGTTTTACCCGCCAGTTTATTCACACTTATCTGCAAATTGACGGCACTCCCTTCACCGATAAAGCCGGCTATCAAACTCAGTCCTTCGCAGAAGAAACCGAAAACAGAGATAAACGACTGGCTCAAACCATCCGCACAAAAGGATATACCCGGGTCAATGGCGGAAGTCTTCTGGTTTCTCCTCCGCTATTTTCGTATACCTATACAGGTTATCAGCCAATTAAGTGGGTGCTGGATGATACCTTCTATGATAGTGGAAGT
Source organism: Pedobacter sp. (assembly GCA_037190785.1). Lineage (GTDB taxonomy): Bacteria > Bacteroidota > Bacteroidia > Sphingobacteriales > Sphingobacteriaceae > Pedobacter. The sequence goes on from JBBCJN010000003.1 coordinate 1,185,357, forward strand.
ACGAATAACAACATCATCCCCATTTTCAGGTATGCAGAAGTGCTGTTGAATTATGCGGAAGCCAAAGCCGAATTAGGGACCATGAGTGACGAGGATTGGAATGGGACCGTGGGGGCACTTCGTCGGAGAGCAGGAATTACTCAAAATACCTCCACCAAGCCAATGAACATTGATAGTTACCTTCAAAGGGAATTCTTTCCGAATATCAGTGATCCGGTTATTTTGGAAGTGAGGAGAGAACGCGGAATCGAACTGGCACTGGAAGGGTTTCGGTTTTATGATCTCGTTCGTTGGAAAAGAGGACCATTGATCGAAAAGGTTTGGAACGGGATGTATGTCGCAGCGTTGAATACGCCGATCGACCTGAACGGAGATGGAGTGATGGATGTGGCTTTTTACAAGTCGATGCCGAACACCACTGTTCCGGGTGTGACGTATGTGAATGTGGCTGAGTTATCGAGCGGACGCCCTAATCCGATGGTTCTCAGTGGAGGCGATAAAGGGGAAATCAACTGGCAGGTTACTACACCCAGAGTTTGGCACGATAAGTTTTATCTCTATCCTATTCCCGAAAATGATCGTTTAATGAATCCTAAGCTCGGTCAAAATCCTGGCTGGTAAATTTTAAAGATAAATGAGAAAGATGTATGTATGGATGATTGGCGTAGTGATGGCGGTTCTGTCCTGCGCTAAACCAGGCGCCAAGGATCCCGTCGTTCCTGTGCAAGAAAAGGCCCTATTAAAAGTGATGACCTATAATATCCGCATTGGCAATCCTCCTTCCCAGCCCTCCGGTTATGTAGACCTTGAGGCAACAGCAAAAGCCATCCTTTCGGCTGCACCAGACCTGGTTGCATTACAGGAAGTTGACCGTTTTACTACCCGTTCAGGTCCACAGCTCGATCAGGCTAAGAGATTGGCCGAGCTGACCGGGATGCACTATTATTTTGCCAAAGCAATTGATCGTTCTAACGGCGAATATGGGGTGGGCATTTTATCAAAGTTCCCGATCAGTCAGCCAGTCACTTATTCTCTTCCGATTCACAGTGGCACAGGCGCTGAATTAAGGGCTGCTGCACTAGTGAAGGTCACCATCCCTCAGGGGAAGACCATTTACTTTGTGTCTACCCACCTGGATCACCTTACCGACAGCAATCGGGAACTTCAGTCCAGGGAGTTGCTTAAAGCCATTGCTCCCTTTGGAGATAGCCCGCTAATTGTAGGAGGAGATTTTAACATGCCTACTTCCAATGATACGTGGAATATCCTCAAGACAGCTCTGACATTGCCCTGCACTGCCTGTCCGAGTACCTTCTCGGCAGTGAATCCAACTACGGCCATCGATTTTTTATTGCTCAATAAAGCGGCAACGAACTATTTCAAATTAAAAAGCTATCAGACGGTAATGGAACGTTATGCGTCCGACCACCTACCGGTGATCGCCGAATATGAATATCCAAAAAACTAAACAACTACGAATCGCTACTATTTATACAACCAATGAACGAAACTACTTACGCTAACTTATACCGAACCAATTTATTAGAGAATGTCGTCCCTTTTTGGGAAAAAAAATCCATCGACCGAGTGTATGGAGGATTCTTTACCTGTCTTACCAAAGAGGGTGAAGTGTATGATACAGATAAATTTATCTGGCTTCAATGCCGTCAGGTATGGACTTTTTCCATGTTGTATCTCCGGGTAGAAGCCCGAGCTGAGTGGCTGGAAATAGCAGAACAGGGAGCCCGTTTTCTGATAAAGCATGGACGGGATGAAAATAAGGACTGGTATTTTTCCCTTTCAAGAGAAGGAAGGCCACTGGTCCAGGCCTATAATATCTTTTCTGATTGCTTTGCGACCATGGCTTTTGCTCAATTGAGTAAAGCTACAGGTCACACGGAATATGCGGATATCGCAAAGCAGACATTTAAGCATATTCTCAGCAGAAGAGATCAACCTAAAGGAAAATATACCAAGACAGTCGCCGGAACAAGGGATTTGCAGAGTTTCTCTCTCCCCATGATTTTGTGTAACCTTGTGCTGGAGATCGAGCATTTATTGGATCCTGTGTTTGTGGAACAGATTCTTAAAGACGGCGTACATCAGGTACTGGATGTTTTTTACAAAGAAGAATACGGCGTGATCCTGGAGCATGTCACTACTTCCGGAGACTTTAACGATTCCTATGAAGGCAGACTGGTGAACCCGGGACATGGTCTGGAGTCGATGTGGTTTGTAATGGACATCGCTGCCAGAACGAATGATCTGCAAACCATCCGCAAGTGTGTGGATATTACCCTTTCTACCCTCGAATACGGCTGGGATAAGACGGATGGCGGATTGTTTTATTTCCTGGATGTGAAGGGCTATCCCCCTCAGCAATTGGAGTGGGATCAGAAGTTATGGTGGGTGCATGTAGAAGCGATGATTGCTGCTTTAAAGGGGTATTTGCATACGGGGGATGAACGTTGTTGGCAATGGTTTGAGAAATTACATGCCTACACCTGGCCACGTTACGTAGATGACATCCATGGAGAATGGTATGGCTACCTGAACAAAAGGGGAGAGGTGCTTTTGCCTCTTAAGGGAGGAAAGTGGAAAGGCTGTTTCCATGTGCCGAGAGGTTTGTACCAGCTGTGGAAAACGATGGAACAAATTCAACAATCCGATTATGCGCGTGAACATACGCCTTTAACTTACTAAAGCGATGGCTGCAATTCCGAATACTGTAAATCCGGCGAATTCTTCCGGTGAAATGAAAGGCAACTACCTGCCCGCCCTGCTGTCGCTGGCTGTGTTGTATTTCATGATGGGTTTCATTACCGTGTTGAATGACACCCTGGTTCCCTTTTTTAAACAGGGTTTTACCTTAACCTATAGCCAGTCCTCACTGGTTCAGTTTTATTTCTTTCTAACCTATGGCCTAGTGTCTATTCCGGCGGGAAAATTAGTAGAGAAAATAGGCTATAAAAGAGGGATGGTAACCGGTTTCCTCATTGCGGGCGCAGGCGCGTTATTGTTTTACCCGGCCTCTATTTTTCATCAATATGGTATTTTTCTGGCCGCACTTTTTGTAGTGGCGATAGGTATTGTATTATTGCAGGTTGCTGCTAATCCTTACATTACTGTACTCGGGCCTTCCGAAACTGCGGCTTCCAGGTTAACCCTTATTCAGGGAGTGGGATCTTTAGGAACCACGCTTGCCCCTCTGTTTGGCGCTCATTTTATCTTGTCACGTTTACAGGAATCCGGACACTCCAGTTCGCCATTGGTTATGCCCTATGTTTGCATTGGGTTGGGACTGTTGCTCATTGGGGCCATTGTATGGCTTCTGGCACTCCCTGCTATTCAAACGAACAGTAGCTTAAAGTCTGAACAGGGAGAGGTTGGTTCCATATGGAGTTATCGTCAACTCAAATACGGCGTGATTGCCATCTTTATGTATGTTGGCGCGGAGGTCAGTATAGGCACCTTTTTAACAAATTACATTGCGGATACTCTCAAGATCCCGGAAGACGGAGCCAATTATTTTCTGTCTTTTTATTGGGGGGGCATGTTGGTTGGTCGCTTTATCGGTGCCTATTTTCTGAAGTTCCTGAAAGCGGCCCAAGTGCTGACAGTAATCGCGGCATTGGCAGTTGTGCTGATGCTGATTTCGATCTCGACCACCGGATATCTGGCGGTGGTGACGATGGTAGGCGTAGGGCTTTGCAATTCAATGATGTTTGCTGTAATTTTTTCGTTGGCTGTTAAAAACCTGGGCCCCCTGACTTCAAGAGCATCTGGATTACTATCCACAGCCATTGTAGGGGGAGCTGTGGTCTCTTATGGACAAGGCTACATGAAGGACCATTTTAGCTGGGGAGTGGCCTTTCTTATCCCCGTCCTTTGCTATGTATACATTGTATTTTATGGAATGAACGGCCATAAAGAGAAATAAGCTTTCTTGGATGCGCGTTTACACCAGCAGTGTGGTCTCTGACACTGCTGGTTTTTTTATGTGCAAATAGCCCGTAAACTCGGAAATCCGTTGTGGTTAATCGTAAAAAAGACTTGATTTTATTTTTCATACTCGACTTGGGGAATCATTTAAAAAACATTATCTTAGGTTACTTGTTCAATCTGTAGTGGAAGGGAGAAGAAGGGCTCGCAAAAAGAGATAGAGTAATGAAAAATAAAGTCTACTTATTTGGTAGTCTTTGTAAAATGAATTATATTTGATAAATCGGTTAAGTGTTAAATTGGTTTACGAAGATGAATTTCTGGTAAACGTAAATGTTTAAGTTATGTCTATATATCTTGAGTTTCCGGCCATTGAAGATTATCCTCTCTACAGTGATCCATTTCAAAATGATGAGCAAATTTTTCATGGAGATGAAGAAATCGTCTATGACGACATTCAGACCCTAAAAGATTACCTGATGTTGAAAATGATATGAAGCCAGGTGTGCTCCTGATTAACGTTTTCTATTCATTGTTTGATTGCTGATTTCTTGTCTGTCTTCTGCTGATTTGTTTGCGGATCGCCCTCTTATTATTCGTGTTTTTTTTATTTCACGCAGAAAGATCCTTTAGGAAGGATCTGAAAGAGGTCGTGAAAGACATTTTGTGCGTTTATAAAAATGGCTATCCATCCGGATAGCCAAATTAAACCAAATATAAATCGCTATTATATGAACCCATGGAACATAACGATGTCACAAAAGTAGTAAAAAAAATAAAGACTACAAATTTAGTAGATATTTTTTTGTAAAATAAAATTTGAAGAACTTTCATTTTCGAAAGTCCGTGGCATGAGGGAGAATTTCTGTAGAAAGGACTTATTTCGGCTGCACGCTTTCCTGTTTCTTTTCAAAATAATAAGTGGTGGGGGGAGAGCTGCTATCCATCGTTTGCTGAGGAACCACCTGGACTAATTTCCACCCCAATTGTGCCATGTAATTGATCGCCTCGATTTCCGATTTCACGATCACAAAGCTTCCATCCTGTTTTTTAAGGCGGTAGTCTTCCCCTCGTTTTTTCCCTTCATGCACTCCGTCATCTAGGATAAGGTATCGAATATTCTGTCTGGCTAACTTATTCTTATTGGACAGTAATTCAATATTGGAAGTGTACATGCTACAATAAATGTAGCCGGCATCTAAAGATTGTGCCAGGGATACAATCGGGATCGCCAATAGCACAAGAAGCAAAATTTTTTTCATATGTGTGTTTTATAGGGAAAGTATACAAATTTAAGGCCGTTCATCACCGGCTCACTTAAAAATTACAAAGCGAAAGATCAACAAAAAGCTTAAATTGCCCTTGTTTAATCGTTTACTCAGTTCGACCTATGAAAATGCTTGATGATCTGTTAGCAGGAAAGGAAATAAAGCCCACCGCCATGCGTTTATTGGTACTGAAGCACCTTCTTCAACAATCGGCAGCCATCAGCCTTACCGAACTCGAACTAGGAATGGGTAAAACGGATCGTGTCACTTTATACCGGACCATTCGGACGTTTGAAGAACATGGCCTGGTGCACCGGATTGAAGATGGGAGCAATGTGACCAAATTTGCTCTTTGTGAAGAAAATTGCAATAGCATGGGACATCATGATCTTCATGTACATTTTTTCTGTACTCGTTGCAAGGAAACTCACTGCTTGCCTAAGACTCATGTCCCGGAAGTGATCCTTCCGCCGCAGTACCAGGGGAACCAGCGCGAATTGACCATTAAAGGGTTATGTGGGCGCTGCAATGCGTAAACTTTGCAATACGATTGCATCCGGATAGGAGGTATATTTGTGTATAGTTTATTGCCATTATGAAAAAAGCTGTTTCTAAACCCCTTACGGACTGTTCTCATAAAGAACACGATCATGCACATGACCATTCCCATTCGCATGGAGGTCTTTTCGGCGCCTATAGCGAAATAGGCTTCAGTGTACTTTGTGGCCTTCTGCTGGGGGGTGCCTATACGCTGTCTTTCTACCTTTCTTCTTCATTATTGATTCAGGGCCTATACCTGGCAGCTTATTTCTTTGGAGGATATTATGCGTTAATGGAAGCCATTGAAAAGCTGCGCAAAAAGCAGTTTGAAATTGATTTTCTGATGCTGGTAGCAGCAATAGGGGCAGCCGCACTTGGCGAGTGGGCAGAAGGAGCCTTGCTATTGTTCTTATTTAGCCTTGGACATGCTTTGGAGCATTATGCAATGAATAAAGCCAAACGTTCAGTGGCGGCCCTGGCAGCACTGGCACCGAAAACAATCCTTGTAAAAAGAGAGGGCAAGGAAATAGAGATCGCGTTGGATCAAATGGAGGTAGGAGACATCGCACTGATTAAACCGCACCAGCAGATCGGGGCAGACGGAGTCATTTTGAACGGTCAGAGCGAGGTGAATCAGGCAGCAATTACAGGCGAGAGCATGCCGGTTGAGAAAATGCCCTTGCCCCAATTGACAGGAAATTCTGTAGGAGGGAAGGAAACGGAAGATCGCTACCAGGTATATGCCGGCACGTTAAATGGAGGAGGTTCACTGACCATTCAGGTGAGCAAAAAAGCCTCCGAGTCGACACTGGCAAGGCTTGTAAAAATGGTGAGTGATACACAGACGAAACAATCCCCGACACAACAGTTTACCAAAAAACTGCAAAGAATATATGTTCCGGCAGTACTTAGCCTGGTGACTTTGCTTTTATTTGCTTTTGTTGTGCTGGATGAAACGTTTAGTGAAAGTTTCTATCGGGCCATGTCGGTACTGGTGGCTGCAAGCCCTTGTGCGCTGGCCATCTCCACTCCAAGTGCGGTGTTAAGCGCAATGGCCAGAGCCGCTAAAAGTGGCGTGTTAATAAAAGGAGGGGGCCCGTTAGAAAAGCTGGGGAAAGTACAGGCACTCGCTTTTGATAAAACAGGAACACTCACTCAGGGAACTCCTCAGGTCACTGAAATGAAGACTTTTGGAGGAGTGGAAGAAAATAAGCTTTTACGTTTTATCGTGGCTTTGGAAAAGCAGAGCGATCACCCATTGGCCAAAGCATTGCTGAACTATGCCGGAACAGAAACAGTGAACAATACGCCATTAGCCAATTCTTTGCAAGTGGTGATCGGAAAGGGGATTAGTGGAGAGCTGGATGGAGAGAAAATCCGTATCGGAAATGCGGCCCTGTTTGAGCAGCTTCCCGCAGCAGTTCAACAACACGTAGATCGTCTGTATGAAGAAGGAAAGAGCATGATGTTGGTGGAAGCATCAGGGGAAATTGTAGGTCTGGTGGCCCTCATGGACCTTCCCCGTCCGGAAGCTTTAACGGTGATACGTCAGTTAAAGGAAATGGGTATCCGTGAAACAGTAATGCTTACCGGAGATCACCAGGCCGTCGCCGCTGCCGTGGCCGGGCAATTAGCCCTTGATTCCTTTAAGGGAGCCTTACTGCCGGAACAAAAAGTGGAATCAGTAAGTGCATTGAAAAAAACCTATGGAGAGGTCGCCATGGTGGGAGATGGCGTGAACGATGCTCCCGCAATGGCCGCCAGTTCTGTAGGCATAGCCATGGGAGCGGCAGGCTCGGATGTGGCACTCGAAGCGGCCGATGTGGCACTCATGGCCAACCAACTTCATCAGCTTCCTTTTGCCATTGGTTTAAGTCGGAAATCAGCTAGAATTATTCGTCAGAATTTATGGCTTAGTCTGGGGATGGTGGCCTTGCTTGTGCCCCTCACCCTGTTCGGTGTTTCCGGGATTGGTTGGGCGGTGATAGGCCATGAAGGGTCTACGGTAGTGGTGGTCTTTAATGCCCTGCGCCTGCTAACTTATCGGCAAGGCGAACAACCAATTTCTTAAGAAACTGCCCGGAAAGGGCTATGCCCGGTAGCGATTTCGTTAGGTAAAGAGAAACTAGAAAAAAATAGTTAACTTTAAATCACTTAACACGCTACTTAATCAATGAAAGTTTTAATCTTTATGAGAAATTTGTATGCCAGCAATGCTCTTTTGCTCAGCTTCTCATGGATGATTTGTCTAATCACCTCTTCGAATTTAAAAGCGCAAACGATCGTGTCTGTCGAAGCGCAGACGAAGGCCGATTACCTCCTTCATATCCTTAGATTTGTAAGCTGGCCGGAAACAAAAGATCCTGATCATTCAATAAGGGTAGCGGTTTTGGGCGAGAATCCTTTCGGGAACTATCTCAAGGAACAAGCTGCGGATAAACAAATTGCCGGGAAAAATGTTATCATTTTACAGGTGTCGGACTTAAAAGAAATGCCGAAGGTTGAAGTGGTTTATATGCAGTTAAAAGATACGGAGCAGGTGAAAGAAGCCCTGGCATTTTTTGCCGGTAAAAGTGTGTTAACCATTGCCGATACCGAACCCTTCTCCCGGTTTGGGGGCATCATCAAATATTTTAAGGAAGAAGGCGCCATCCGTATTCAGATAAATCATGAAGCGGCCAAAGCAGCGCGGCTGGACATCAGCTCAAAATTACTTTCTGTGGCTAAAATCTATAAACCTGCAGAGATGTAACCTATGAAACTGAAAGATACGCCCATCAAAAGGAAGTTGATCAGTGTCATTATGCTGACTTGTTCGCTCGTGTTGTTCTTAACCTGTACAGCCTATATTGGTTTCGAGTTTTATACCTCCCGCGACGTCTTAAAGAAAAACCTGAAAGTGTTGGGCAGGGTGGTCGCTTCTAATAGTGCGGGTGCGCTGGTATTTAACAGTCAGAAAGATGCCCGGGAAATTTTACATGGCCTGGCTTCAGATCCCCACGTTGTATGTGCGGCCCTATATGATCAGAATGGGAAGCTTTTTGTGAGTTACCCAGACAGCATTCCCCGTTCGGATCTCCCGCTAACCGTAAGTAGCGAAGGATATGAGTTTCATCGCGGCTTCCTGGAAGGTTTTCAGCCAGTGGTTCAGAAGAATGAGTTTTTAGGCACTCTCTATGTCAAATCAGAATTGGATTTGTTGTATACCCATCTAAATCGAATTGGGTATATTGCTGCTTTTCTGATCTTTTGTTCGCTCGCTATTGCCTATCTGGTTGCTTACATTCTTCAGAAATCCATTTCTTCTCCCATTCTTTCCTTAAAGGAAACGGCCATTAGTATCTCCCAGATAAAAGATTTTAGCGTCAGGGCAAAGAAACAGGGGAATGATGAGGTGGGGGCATTGACCGATTCTTTTAATCAAATGCTCCATCAGATTGAGCTTCAAACCTTAGAAATTGGGAAGGCCGAACTCGAAAGAGCAAAAATGGCGGCGATTGTCGAGTCTTCCGACGATGCCATTGTGAGCAAAACACTGGATGGAATAATCACCAGCTGGAATGCAGCTGCAGAACGGATCTTCGGTTATGAGGCAGAAGAAATCATTGGAAAGTCTATTTATACCATTATCCCCACACACCTTTATCAGGAAGAGTTAACCATTATCAGCAAACTTAATAAAGGGGAGCGAATAGGGGCTTTCGAGACTCAACGCCTCACGAAGGATGGAGCGTTAATAGACCTGTCATTAACCGTTTCACCTATCCGCAATGCAAGTGGAACCATTGTAGGGGCCTCAAAAATTGCGCACGATGTAACCGCCCAGAAAAGAAGGGAAAGACAAATTATCAAGAATGAAGAGCACCTCCGACTCGCCACACATGCTGCCGAATTGGGAACCTTCGATATGGATTTGCTGAATGACAGCCTGGAATGGGATCAGCGTTGCCGGGAATTGTTCGGAATCTATTCTGCCGGACAGTTTTCATATGAGGATTTGTTAAACAGTTTTGCTGAAGAAGATAAAATAGAAGTCGTAAAAGCCTTAAAAGGAGCGTTGGATGTGCGAATCAGTGAGGGAAATTACGATCTCGAATTCAAAGCTAAAGGAATAGAGGATCAGCGAACACGTTGGATTAAAGCCAAAGGCAAGGTCTTCTTTGACGAAGCAGATCAACCCGTGAGAATGATTGGTATTGTACTCGACGTGACAGATAAAAAGCAGGAAGAGATCAGAAAAAATGATTTTATCGCCATTGTAAGTCATGAGCTAAAAACGCCTTTAACCTCGATCAAAGCCTATTTACAACTCATCCAAAAACATGCATCCAAAACAACAGATCTGTTTGCCTCAAATACTTCCCTCAGAGCAGGAGTACAGGTGAACAAGATGACAGCGATGATTCAGGATTTTCTAAGTCTTGCACGTCTCGAAGAAGGAAAGCTCCAGTTGAATAAAGAGCGATTTGACTTATGTGTCCTGATCCAGGAGATCGCTTCTGAAGCCACTTTTTTAAGTGCCGGACAATCCATTACAGTAACCCATCAACCCCCTCTTTTCGTACAGGCTGATAAAGAGAAAATCGGACAGGTGTTGGTAAATTTGTTAAGTAATGCCATCAAATACTCTCCTTCGGATACGGAAATTCACGTAAACACGATGGTAGAAGGGAAAAAAATCAAAGTGAGTGTCATCGACCAGGGTGTGGGGATTAGTCAGCAGGACCAGAAGAAGCTCTTTGCCCGCTTTTCCAGGATACAGAATGATAAAATGAAGAACGTTTCCGGATTTGGTATCGGCTTGTACGTGGTTTCCGAAATCTTAAGGTACCATCAAAGTAAAATTGAGGTTCTGAGCGAAGAAGATAAAGGATCCGTTTTCTATTTTTATCTCGATCAGGAGACTTAGCGCTCGGAAAATGCCGGAATGTTAATTTCTTGAAACTTTTGTAAGTGCCTGTTGTTATTGAAGTTAAGGCTTCTGTAATGGAGCTTTCGAATCATCCTAAATCATCAACCTATGGAAAAAGCTGTTTCTAAAATCAGAAAGCTCAATAGCGCCATCACCAACCGGATCATCGAATTACAAAATCTGGGCTATTTTTATGATTTCATTGTTATCGGAAAGCAGAAATTCGTTTGTTTACAGGATAATTACTGTTTTTTACGTCACGATATCTCCATCAAATTAATCGATCAGGTATACGACCAGCTTCACCAGTGTTACAAATACATTCACGCCATTGAAACTTCTACCGGTCATAAAGGGCTGCTGTTGGAAAAAGGCATTTGTATCAACTAACCTTCGGGACAGTTTAGGGATTACTAAAACGTTTTAGTAATCGTTCCTTGCAAAGAAGGGAGCTATATCGGCGATTTTATCTTTCTTTTTGGTATAATTTTTAATCAAAAGAGCTTGTTCCATTGTTAATGAAGAAGAAGTCTTTTGAAAGCCTTAATCCTTTTGCATTAGGAAGGGTCAAACCGGATAAGAAACTTCTTTGGGAGAAAATTGTATGAAGTTAATTAGTCTGTTTTTAGTAAGCGTTTTCCTCGCTGGGAATTTCTTTTCTACGTCTCCTAAATGGGTATTCCCCTATAAAGAAGCGGGACTTTCTAAAAGAGAGGCGGCGGCTCATTTACTCAATCGGTTCACCTTTGGCCCTCGTCCGGGAGAGGTAGACAAGGTAGTAAAAATGGGTTTGGAAGTATGGTTTCTAAAACAGTTGGAAAGCAGGGAGCAGGATACGGCGCTTGACCGCCGTTTGAGTGCACTGGACGTGATGCAACTATCCACTAAAGAAGTCGAACTTCTTTTTCCCAACAACACTGCGGTCATTCAGAAAGCGGCTTCTGAAGGCGTTCAATTAAGGGATTCTATCCGGGATGGCGGGCAGCGACTTGCTCTTATCAATGCCTATAGGAAGGAAAAAGGGTACCGACAGGAAAGTGAGCTAACGCGTCAATTGATCAGCCAGAAGGTTTGGAGGGCTTTGTACGGTGAAAATCAACTACAGGAATTGATGACCGATTTCTGGTTTAATCATTTCAACGTTGCGCTTAATAAGCCCAGGTGTGCGATTTACATTCCTGCGTATGAAGCAAGAACAATTCGCCCCAATGCGCTGGGCAAATTCGAAACTTTGTTAGTGGCTACCGCCCAATCGCCTGCAATGTTGTTCTACCTTGACAATGCGAGTAGCAGTGGCCCGTATCGCGCGCAATTAAATAGGCGTACTGCTGGAATGACAAAGGGGGAAATGGCCGCCATGCCCAGACAAAATCGGACAGGCTTAAATGAAAATTATGCACGGGAAGTAATGGAGTTACATACCCTCGGCGTTGATGCAGGCTATACGCAGAAAGACGTGACAGATGTAGCACGCATCCTTACAGGATGGACCGTTGCTCCACTTACAGAGTTCAGTTATGGGTATTCCATTCAAAAAAGTCTGGATCGGATGGGGGCAAATGCGGACCGTATTGGTTTTGTAAAAAAGGATGATTTCTTCTTTGCCATGCATCGTCATGATAATTCTCAAAAACAGGTTCTGGGAAAAACCTTCGAAGCGGGGGGAGGATACGAAGAGGGAGTGGCTTTATTTCATTTGTTAGCCACACATCCCGCGACGGCACATTTTATCTGCCGTAAAATAGCCACCCGTTTTGTGAGTGATGAGCCGCCTGTAGAGCTGGTTGCACAAATGGCTAAAACGTTTACAAGTAGCAAAGGAGATATTAGGGAGGTTTTGAAAACCATGGTTAGCAGTTCACTTTTCTGGAAAAAAGAAACATTAAGAGGAAAAACAAAATCTCCATTCGAATTGGTCGTCAGTTCGTTGAGAGCCCTGCAGGCAGAGGTAGAGCAACCGTTCCTATTGAACGCCTGGTTTACGCGAATGGGTCAACCCATTTATAGCTATCAGGCACCAACCGGATTTCCTGATAAAGGGAGCTTCTGGATTAATACAGGGGCCCTGTTAAACCGGATGAATTTTGGACTGGCGCTTTCTTTTCAACGCATGAATGGAGTTCATTTTAATTTGCCGGCCTTAAACAATTACCATGAACCGGAAAGTGCGGAGGCAGCCTTACTTACCTACAGTCATTTGATGATGCCCGAACGGCCATTGATGGCGACCGTTGATCGATTGAAGCCCATGTTAAATGAGGACGACCTTGGTGCAAAAGTGGCTCGTGCCACGGAGAAGAAACAGGGAGAAGTCGGAACACAAATGCTTTTGCCCATTCACGAAGGAAAGATGGCAAAGAATAAACAGGAAGAAATGTTGGCTCAGGTGGTGGGGCTCATCATCGGCTCTCCGGAATTTCAGCGAAAATAATTAAATAGTGCGATCATGATCTCAAGAAGAGCATTTTTAAAAGCAGGGGGGGTGTCTTTATTCGGAATTGGAATGGGCGGAATACCCGCATTCCTGATGGAAGCGGTGGCCCAGGTAAGAATTCCGGGGGTGTTTAAAAAAAGGAAAACATTGGTGTGTATTTTTCAGCGAGGGGCAATGGACGGTCTCATGGCTGTCACGCCTTATGAAGATCCTTATTTGAAAGCGATGCGCCCAGGACTTTTCATGTCTGCTGCACGCGCAGGTAATACGCCTTCCTTAGTAGATTTGGATGGACGTTTCGGGCTGCATCCTGGGATGGATTCCCTGACCCCCTTTTTTAAAAGCGGCCATCTGGCGATTGTTCACGGAATGGGCTCCCCCAATAAAAGCCGTTCCCATTTTGATGCCCAGGATTTCATGGAAACAGGGACTCCTTTTAAAAAAGGCACGCCCGATGGATGGCTTAACCGCGCATTAGGCTTAACCGAAAAAGGAAACGAGACTCCTTTTCAGGGAGTAAGCATCACTTCTGCTCTCCCCCGATCTTTTTATGGCGAGCACCCTGCTGTCGCCATCCGCAGCTTAGCAGATTTTAAAATTCAGGATAGAAAAAGTAAGGTTCTTCCTATAAGTACGGCACAAAGTTTTGAAGCGCTTTATGATGAGGCGGCCACTGACCTTTTGAAAAATGCAGGAAAGGATAGCTTTGATGCCCTTAAGATGATCGATAAAGGAAAGGTGCTGAACTATCAACCCGAAAATGGGGCTGTTTATCCATCAAATGCATTAGGAAACGCGCTGAAACAGATTGCGCAGCTTATCAAAATGGAAGTTGGCTTGGAGGTAGCCTTTGCGGAATCAGGTGGTTGGGATACGCATGTGAACCAGGGAACTTCTTCCGGGATCTTTGCCCGTAATGTGCAAGGCTTGAGTGAAGCCATTGCGGCCTTTTGGAAAGATTTGGAACGATACAGAGATGAAGTTACCGTTATGACGATGACAGAATTTGGCCGGACGGTGGCTCAAAATGGAACCGGGGGTACCGACCATGGCAGGGCTTCCTGTAGTTTTATCTTAGGAGCGGATGTCATAGGAGGGAAAGTGTATGGAGAGGTCGCTCCTCTGGCAAGAGAGAACCTCGAGGATGGACGCGACCTTGCAGTGACGACAGATTTTAGAGCTGTCTTCAGTGCGGTGGCAGGTCAGCACCTGAATATCCATGACACGCAGCAACTGTTCCCGGGATGGGAAGGAGAGGCGTTGTCTCTGATGCGCAAAAGCTAACTGTAACTTATTTGATAAAAACCCCGAAAATAGCGCAGAAAAGGAGGGACATCCGAAAGATGGTTGCTTTTAATAGGCTAAAACCCTATCTTTCAGGTCAAACTAAAATTTTTAACCAGGATGAACTTTTCTCGAAACTTCCAACGTCTGCATGCCATGAAAACGGCCAGACTTTTCCTTGCAGGTGCTGCTCTTTTCAGTAGCAGCTTAAGCTTTGCCCAAACGCAAAGTAAAGATCCCGTTATTGAAAATATCATTAAAGAGGCTAACGAAAACTCACAGCTTGAACGCTTGGCGCACGAACTGTTGGACCAGATTGGCCCGCGTTTAGTAGGAACTCCTCAGATGAAGCAGGCGCATGATTGGGTAATTTCTACCTATGAAAAATGGGGTATCTCAGCAAAAAACCAACAATGGGGAGAATGGAAAGGATGGGAAAGAGGGGTTTCTCATATAGATATGGTTTATCCGAGAGTAAGGTCTCTTGAAGGCATGCAACTGGCTTGGAGCCCTGGTACCAATGGAAAAGCCATTATTGGTGAAACCATCATTTATCCGGATCTCCCCGATTCTGTGGCCTTAACCAGCTGGATTAAAAATGTAAAGGGCAAATTCGTGATGTTTTCCATGAATCAACCAACCGGACGACCAGATTATAATTGGGAAGAGTTTGGTACGAAAGCCTCGATTGAGAAAATGAAAGCCGAACGGACTGCTCAAACCAATGCGTGGCGCACCCGGATCAGTAAAACCGGATTGAACCTGAAAGCTTTAGCTTTAGCGTTCGAGAAAAATGGCGCGTTGGGCGTTATCACCAGTAACTGGTCCTCAGGCTTTGGAGTCAATAAAATTTTTGGGGCCAACACCACTAAGATCCCATCCATTGATTTGTCTCTGGAGGATTACGGGATGCTTTACCGTTTAACAGAATCAGGTGTGAAACCGCGAATCAGCGTTCGTGCGGATTCGAAAGAGCTGGGTGTAGTGCCTACGTTTAATACCATTGGTGAAATCAGAGGAACCGAAAAACCAGACGAATATGTGATTTTATCCGCTCACCTTGATTCATGGGATGGATCCAGTGGAGCAACCGATAACGGAACCGGTACCATTACCATGCTAGAAGCGATGCGCTTGCTTAAAAAATATTATCCAAACCCGAAACGAACCATTTTGGTAGGCCATTGGGGAAGTGAAGAACAGGGACTTAACGGATCCCGTGCCTTTGTGGAAGATCATCCCGAAATTGTGAAAAATATCCAGGCAGTGTTTAATCAGGATAATGGAACAGGAAGAGTCGTGAATATTTCGGGGCAGGGCTTCTTACACAGTTATGATTTTATCAATCGCTGGCTGGCAAAAGTTCCTGAAGAAATTAAAAGTGAAATTAAAACTTCCTTCCCGGGAAGTCCGGGTGGCGGAGGGTCGGACCACGCTTCCTTCCTGGCTGCAGGTGCACCGGCATTCTCTTTAAGTTCTCTTAACTGGTCTTATGGCACCTATACATGGCACACCAACAGAGATACTTACGATAAAATTGTTTTTGATGATGTTAGAAGCAACGCTATTTTGACAGCCATTATGGCTTATATGGCTTCCGAAGATCCAAAAGCATTCCCTAAAGATAAGAGTGTACTTCCTCTGAATCCAAGAACGGGTGAGCCGGGTAAATGGCCTGAGCCTTCTAAGCCGACACGCAGAGGCGGACTGAACTAAAAGCAATTGCTTTATTATTTAAAAATCACCATCATTTCAATTAATGATGGTGATTTTTTATTTAGATTTACCTTCATGAAAAATTGCTATACCCGGAGTTTTCTTCTCCTTTTTATAAGTGTCTTCTTTCTGAAGAGCCATGCGCAAACACTCAACCGTGAGGAGCTTCCGAAAGCGATGCGCGAGTTCCGTGCGGCCTGGATCGCTTCTGTGGCGAACATTAACTGGCCCAGTAAACCGGGGTTAACTACAGATCAACAACAAAAAGAAGCGATTGATCTGTTAAACCTTCTCGAACAACACCATTTTAACGCGGCCATCCTACAAATCAGACCTCAGGCGGATGCGCTGTATCAAAGTGAGCTAGAACCATGGTCTTATTTTTTGACGGGTGAGCAAGGGAAAGCTCCCAGCCCTTATTATGATCCATTGGAGTTCTGGGTTAAAGAGGCCCATCAAAGAGGAATAGAGCTTCATGTATGGTTAAATCCTTACCGGGCACATCACTTAAGTGGAGGAGAACCCGCTTCCGGATCCATTGTGAAAAGCAGACCTGATCTAGTGCTTGGATTAAAAGACGGGCAGTATTGGATGGATCCATCGCTTAAAGAAGTGCAAGACCTTTCCACAGCGGTGGTAAAAGATATCGTGAAACGCTATGACATCGATGGCGTACACTTTGATGATTATTTCTATCCTTATGATTCCTATAATGGTGGAGCCGATTTTCCTGATGACAAGAGTTGGGAAGCATATCAGAAGACCGGAGGGAAATTGTCAAGAGGAGACTGGAGAAGGAATAGTGTCAATGTGTTTATACAAAGAGTTTATGAAACCATTAAATCAGAGAAAAAAGGAGTAAAATTTGGCTTAAGCCCATTTGGTATTTGGCGTCCGGGCTATCCTGAATCGGTACAGGGATATGATCAGTATGAAAAACTGTATGCAGATGCGAAATTATGGTTGAATAAAGGCTGGATAGACTATTTTACCCCACAACTTTACTGGAAAGTGAATGCCTACCAACAAAGCTTCCCGGTACTGCTGGGATGGTGGCAATCGGAGAATACCCTGCAAAGACATCTCTGGCCAGGCATGAACGTGGGGTTGGGTGGGGATGATAAGAATATTGATGAAGTGATTAACCAAATCATGATCAGCCGGGCCATGACTCCTCACAGTAAAGGGGCTGTTCACTGGAGTATTGCTCCCCTTGTGAAATACGACAAAATGAGAAAAGGATTAGTGGAAGGCCCGTATAAAAACGAAGCATTAGTGCCCGAAAGCCCCTGGCTGGACAAACGTCAACCGCGCGTACCTGCCGTGTTGACAAGCCCCGATGGATCTCTTGTGAAGATTGGCTGGAAGCATACCGATGCGACGGAAGTGTTTCGATGGGTGGTGTATTTCAGATACGGCAATAAATGGAATTACCGGATTTTAAATAAGAATGAATTTTCCTTATCTGTGTTGAAAGAGGTGAGAGCAGCGAACGGCCAGAAGGAAATGTTGAATACCGTCGCAGTGACTGCGGTGAGTAGAACAGGCGTGGAGAGCGAGGTTGTTTTAGTCCACATGCAACCTTAACTGAAAGAACAAGCTTAAAAATTCTCCCCTACTTTACATTAAGAGGTGACCTTATGAAGAAAATTTCCAAAGAACAGGTAAAAGCCACTGCAGAGGCCATTGTTTCTCAATTTATACCCAAAGATAAAACGGCCGATGAGTTATCTTTTCACTTTACCATTCCGCCTTCCGGACATTTTCGGGTCTATTATCGGAAAAATGAGCGGGGGGAATGGCTGTTTGAGTCCTATGAAGAAGACCTGAACAACTGAAAGACTATTTTACGATGATGACTTTCTGGCTATATCTCTTCTGATCAATAAACACAGTGAGCACATAGACCCCCGCAGGCAGGTGGGCTACATTGAAAGTCTGGAGATAGGATCCTTGATAGGCGGTTTTTTCTTCCGTTAAATAGGTTTTTCCAATGGCATTGCTAAGCTGAATCTTTACGTGAGAAGCCACATCCACCAGGAAAGAAAAGTGAAGTTCATCACGGGCAGGTACAGGATAAACTTTGAGACGGATGGGAGAGGAGGAAGGCGCTGGTTGAATGTCAGAAACAATCCACTCTTCCGAACGACTAAGGCAACCATTCAATAAGACCTCCACGAAATATTTTCCATTTTCAGTGGGTCTGAACTCTGAAGCCATGGCATTGGGGATTTTTTGTCCATTCAGGTACCATTGGTTCGAGAGATAAGTGGAACTCAATATTCCTTGACTATATGTTATGCGGGGTTGAGCTACTTCCACAGCAATGCGCTCTTCGGTGGAGCAACCAAAAGAATTGATCTCTAAATCGTACAGATAGTAATAAAATGTCCGATAGTAATTGGGGTTGTTTGCTTCTGTGGCAGTATTTCCGGTAATGGAAAACAGCTGATGAGCACTTTCATAGGGATATTGCGTGGCCCCGGCATTATTGCGGAACAGCGTAACGCCTTCTAGGTATTCTATCTGCAGGCTATAAGTGCCAGCTTCAGGGAAATCCAGATTCAGTTCGTATACTTTTCCAAAATCGCTCAGGTCATTTGCCGAAGCACCAGCTACCGCTGTACTTCGGGTTGCAGCTACCTGAAGAGTTCTGGAAGATACGATGACACCACTCTTGTTAACCACATTCAGTTTAAGCTGTCCGGGATGTCCTATGTATAGTCTCGCTCTCTTCAGAGTGAGTGGAACAAGTACATTGATGTTGATAGCCGGGGTAAATTGATTGTAGCCACCCTCACCGAGTTCCATTTTGCTCTTTGGACCTATGGAAGCTTTAAAATCATTTAGTCCCAGATAAAAAGTGCCCGTTTTATTCAAAGCAACAGCCGTTTGCTCACCAAAAGCAATCGGAAGTAAGTCATTTTTCTGTGCATACCAAAATGGAATGGCTGTTCCATCTGGTTTAGTTAATAGGCGATAGGCAGCGATGTCTTCACAATAATAGGCCTCCGATTCGTTCGTATTAGGGGCTGCCTTTGTCCGAATATTCACCGAAAGGGTATCATTTCCCCGATCCTGATCGTCCAAAAGTCCTGTATGAACCGCAATGTGGTAATTTTTTGCAGGTGAAGTAATAAAGGTTGAAGAGAAAGTGAAGGTAGCTTCTTGGCGCGGAAGAAGTGACGTTTCGAAGGTGTCACTTAGTCGGGCAATAAGCTGACCTGATTCTTTGATCTCGGCGATCAGCGGGACCTGTTCGATCGGTTGAGTGCCATTGTTTTTTATGCTGACAGTTATTTTTTGAAGGGGTTCTGCACAGATTTCACCCACGGGGAGTTCTATTTGTGAAAGAGAGGCATCTTTTGAGGGTGGGAGAAGGAGGATTCGATGGTCGAGCGTTTCTCCCTTTGCGTACGTGCCGCAGGCTTCAATCAGTTCCGGCCGGTTGGTTTCAACCAGCACTACACGCATCACCGTATAACTATTTTCCACTACCTGGCTGGGAACGGGCACCTGCCATAGTGATTTGCCCGAGCCGCTTATGACGGGACTGCTTCCGATGAGTTCGTGTTCATCATCGAAATCTCCGTCTCCATTCCAGTCAATAAAAACTTTCGCGCTCTTTGGAATAGCTGTACCACAGGTACCCAGCTCAATTTCAAGTGGATACGTTTTCCCCTTTTCCAGAGGAATGGCTGTAGAAGAAATGTACCGATAATCGGTACAGCCGTTAGCGGCTTGGTATTGAACACCAGCCATTTGCATTCCAATGATTTTGGAATCGTCACTACGCTCAGGTCCGGAACTGCAATAAGGAGAACCACCCACACCAGTAGCTACAAGAGAGAAGACTTGCCCACCGCGTGCAAGCGTTCCTTTATGTCGGATAGTTAAAGTATAGGTCCGCCCCGGTACAGGATGATCAATGACGACTTGTTCTACATTGTCGCGAAAATTATCTCCTCTTGTGGCTGCTGCGGCGGGACTGGCCGGGTTCAGTACCCAGGGGAGATGGGATTGGGCAGCTTCTTCAATACGGAGATCGAGGTCGTTGATGAGCCGCAAAGTCCCATTGTTCAGTGCCGAGGCTGTAGCCACCGGAGTGGCTTCGGGATCGGTCCAGCAGAGTGTTGCGACGATAGGTTCTCTTCCTGAAGCAACGATGGGTATGCGGACGACAGCTCCCTGGCTCAGTTCTTGTTCATGGATCAGACTCAAAGACTCTTTTTCCAGAATGGCCCTGGCTGCAGCTTCTGCATTTAGAAGCCCCCATCCATAAATGTAATCGGGTCCGGGAAAAGCTCCGGCTTCACTGGCGGTTCCGATGGCCAATGCCTTTAAAGTGGACGCCCTCATAAAACTACCGTATCGTTGCTGATATAGCTCCTGGAGTAAAAGAAGCGTGCCGCTCACATTGGGAGAAGACATGGAAGTTCCGGAAAGTGTAGAATAGCTGGTGCTGCTGCTGCTGCCCGAGGAAGTGACACTTACCCCATCGGCTACGAGATCGGGTTTAATTCGTCCGTCATCGGTAGGTCCCCAACTGCTGAAATTCGAAATCTGAATGCTCGCCGGACCTGTAGATCCTCCTGCAAGAGCATAAATAGCGCCAACGGTCAGAATGTTTTTAGCGGTTCCATAGGTAGGGATGATGTCATACCCGTTGTTGCTGCTTATTCCGGCGGGACGTGGGCCGGCAAGGCTCATCACACCGGCATTGTTGTATCGATAATAGGCCTGGCCAACAGCGGGCCCATTCACATTTCGGTTATTCCCTGCAGATTTGACAGGGAGGTAATAGGGGGCATAATAGCATATCGCGTCCCAATCGCTCGCTGTGCTGTTGTAGTAACCGAAGCGGTAATCTTCCATTTCATTCGGAGCTCCCCAAAATTCCCATCGGGCAGGGCTAACATCTGAATTGTAGTACCATCCCGAAATAGATCCATATGAATGGTTTGAAAGGAGTAGTTCGGCGGCATTGGCCGACATCTCCGCACGATCATTGTTAAAATCAAACGCCAGGAGGTCTGGTAATTCGTACGCCATTCCCCTTGCAGGTGCATATACGCCCCGGGCCATGATGGTTCCGGCCACATGCGTTGCATGATTGGAAACAGTCGTGCTATTGTCTCTCATTCTGACCCGGCCATTCAATTCCACATGAGTCGTCAATACGGCTCCTCCATCCCATATCGCCATTTTCCCGGTGGGAATTCCTTTTCCACTGAGTGATAAACCCAATGTCCCCCCTTCATACAGTTTTTGCGTATTGGTGGTAGCGGCAGCCAGCACATTGGTATAGGTAATGTAATAAACCGGCATGCCTAATTCGTCGATTTCCTGTAAGGCAATGACAGTGCCGTCTTTTAAAATTTTAAATGTTTCCCATCCCTTTTGTTTCGCAACAGCCATTGCCAGACTTCTTTTTTCATCCAGCACCCGATTTAGCCGAAGCGCGTTCTCGTTCAGGAATGCTACATTATTTCTAACCTGTCCGGTTACTGTACCCTGAAACAGCCCCGCAATGAGGAGAAAAAATAGAAAGCAAGGCCTGAGGACACTTTTGCATGTCTTCATAGGGCCAAAGGTCGGAAAGAGGAATCAAAAGGTACCATACACGCTAACAGATAGGGTAAGCGCCCATCCGCAACTAAAACTATGAACTATTTGCCGGAAATTAAAGAAAGCGTTTATTTTTTCCCGAAAACAAATTCAGGCTCTTAAGAACGAATTTATTCAGAAAGGACTTTTTCCCGGGTAATTCCTTCTCTTTTGAGGATGTAGTCAAATATGCCCTCGATGGGCTTTTGCAATATCTTACCCACTTTTACCTGATTTTGCTGGCACACTTCCATTAGTTCTTCCCGGTAATAGTAGGATATGGAACCTACAAAGCTGCAGGTAAGGCGCTTGTACTGCTTGTAGTCTTTGATGTGGGTGTCTACAAATTCCTGGAAACCATCCTTTAACATTTGCTGAATAAAAGGGTGCGCTTTGTGAGCAATCATAAAACGGCTAAAGGTGGCAAGGTAGGAATTAGGAAAGGGTTTCTGATAGATGTTCTCAATAATGATTTCCTTGCTTACCTCATAGGTAGTTTTGAAAAACTGCTGCAATTCGACAGGCATGGTTTTGTATAGGTAAGAAAGGAGTACTTTCCGTCCAAAATAAGTTCCGGATCCCTCGTCACCTAGCACATAGCCCAGACCATGTTTCCCCCGTTCAAGATTTACGCCGTCGTAATAACAGATGTTTGAGCCTGTTCCCAGGATACAGGAGAGGCCTTCCTGATCGCCACAAGTTGCATACACAGAACCCATCAGGTCATGGTCTACACTGATAAAAGCATTGGCGAAAAAAGAAGATAATCCATTGGAAACAATTTCATGTTTGTCCGGAGTAGAACATCCCGATCCAAAGAAATAAACCTCTCTAACCTCGCCAGCCAGTTGAAGCAACCCTTTGTTCTTATTTAAAATCTTCAGGATATCCTGAGAGTTTAGAAAATAAGGGTTAATCCCTTGTGTATGAAAGCTAAAGATTTCATTCGGGCTATATACCATCCAGTCGGTTTTGGAAGAACCGCTATCTGCAACTACAATCATCTTATAAAAATACGAATCTTATTCAATATTTAAAGCGCCGCTGATCTCTTTCAATGCGATTTCTGCGAGTTTTGCCTGATATTGAATGTCCACATACCGTGATTGAACATTGAGAAAATTCCTTTGAGCCTCACGCAATTCCAAAGGAGGAATACTTCCCAGTTGATATTTATCCAGCGTAATACTTAAATTCTGCTTGGCGATTTCCACATTTGTTTTTTCCAGGCCGGCCAAGGCAATGAATGTGTGGTAGTTCTGATAAGCCATGGATAGTTCGGAAGCAATGGTTAATTTCATTTTATCGATGTTCAGTTCAGACGACTGAATGGCGACTTTGGCGTTTCGCTCATTTTGACGTTGCAGAAATCCGTTAAACACATTCATGCTCGCCGTTATTCCATAGGTCATCCCGTTGGCCCTGAACTGGGTGTTAAAGCCCGTGGGACTGGCACTTCGGTTAAATTCATATCCGCTGTTCAGACTAATGCGGGGATACCGGTCTGCAGTTACCTGCTTCAGATTGAGCTCCGCGATTTTTTTGGCAATGATTGCCTGTTGTAAAGCAGGATTTAGACGCTGGCTTTGATCGGCGAGTGAGGCGTAATCCAATAAGAGTTCCATATGAATGTCCGGGTCTACTTGAAACGAGATATCCAGCGGCCTGACCAGTAGCTCATTCAATTTAACTTTATACACTTCCAATTGATTTTTCTGCTGAAGGTAATACGAAGTGTCGGTATTGTAATCTACCTGAGCGGCCAATACATCTAGCTTAGACCCTCTGCCAATCTGAAGTTTATTGTTGGCAATTTTAAGACGCATATTAGATACGTCGATGGCACTGTCTGCCGCCACAACCATTTGTTGTTGTTTAACCAGGTCGAAATAAGCACGAATCACCTGACCTATGGTTGTAATCACTGCAGATTTTACATTGACTTCTCCTTGTTCTTCAATGGCCTGAAGGTGTTTATAGTTTGCAAACATTTTGAATCCATCGAAGATAGTCCATCCAAGGCCTACTCCATAACTCATGTTCGTACTCTGCGCTCCTTTGGTGACCCTTTGTGTGCCTGTTGATTGTGTTTGGACTGTGTTCTGGCGGCTGCCTCCCCGGGAAAAATCGACCGATACATTGGGCAGAATGCCTGCATTTCCAAGATTGGTGTTATTCTTTGCCACTTCAAGGTCGTTGCTCACCAGTTTAATATCATAGTTATTTTGCAATGCGATTTCGATAGCCTCTTTGAGGCTTAATCGTTGCTGGGCCTTTCCCCATGTAGCTGTGCCAAGGAGGAGGCAAAGCCCTAATAAGAACTGTTTGATGTTCATTTTAATCATTTTTCTTCGTAGGTAATTCGTCCGCAAGTGCCGCATTTAACGAATCAGTCAACTCTTTATTTTCTTTATGTTCTTTAGACCAGTAAGAATAGATGGCAGGGATCACAAAGAGGGTAAGTATGAGAGAAAAGATGGTTCCGCCTACAATGACTGTTCCCATGCTCATCCGGCTTTTTGCTGCTGCTCCAAGTGCCATGGCAATGGGAAGAGCTCCGATGGCAATGGCCAGACTGGTCATCAGGATCGGGCGTAAACGGGAAACAGCTGCCTCGCGGATTGCATCCTGTACCGACATGCCCTGTTCTTTCAGCTGATTGGCAAATTCGACAATGAGAATCCCGTTTTTCGTCACCAGTCCAATCAGCATAATTGTCCCGATCTGGCTAAAGATATTCCAGCTCTGCCCACATATCCACAGAGAGAAGAAAGCCCCTGCTACTGCCATTGGGACTGTAAGGATAATGATGACAGGGTCTTTAAAGCTTTCAAATTGTGCCGAGAGGATCAGGTATACCAACAACAAGGCTAGTCCGAAGGCGAACATCGTATTGGAAGAACTCTCCTGGAAATCGCGCGATTCACCACTCAGGTCGGTCGAAAATGTTTCGTCTAAAATTTTATCTGCAATGGCATCCATCTCTTTAATCCCATCTCCAATGCTATATCCCGGAGACAGACCCGCTGAAACGGTTGCCGATATGAAACGGTTGTTCCGGTACAATTGGGGAGGGCTGCTTTCTTCTTTGGTCATCACCAGGTTATCGAGCTGAATCAATTCTCCGACATTGTTTCGAACATACACCGAACTTAGATCAAGAGGTTCTTTCCGGTCACTTACATCAAACTGACCAATCACCTGATACTGTTTGCCATTCATAAAGAAATAGGAAAAACGCTGACCGCTCAATCCTAATTGCAATGTTTGGGCAATATCGACGATGGATACGCCAAGGTTTTTAGCTTTTTCACGATCAATGGTTAAATTGATTTCCGGTTTGTTAAATTTTAAATTTACATCAGAGGTCGTAAAGATGGGGCTCTTACCCACCTCTTCCATAAAAAGAGGGACTTTCTCCCTTAATTTTTCAAAATTTTGGGCCTGGATGATGTAGCTGATCGGCAAGCCGCCACGACGACCTACTGAAATGGTCGGTTGCTGGGTCACAGTTACTTTTCCCTCGGTATATTTTCGGGTAATCTGATTAAGTTTATCCGCAATTTCTTTCTGACTTCGTTCTCTTTCGCCCGGATCAACCAGTCCCATTCTTACAAAGGCGGAATTCGTGGAGCCTGTACCCCCGAAACCTGGAGCGGTAATGGTAATGTTTACTTTCTTCTCGGGAACTGAGTCGAGAATCATCTGATTAATCTTACTGACGAAGCGATCCGTATAAGTAAAGGAAGAACCTTCCGGGGTAGTGACATTCATGTTAATCGAACTACGGTCATCGTAAGGGGCTGTTTCCTTAGGAAGAATGTTCCAGAAAAGATAAATTAACCCGACGCAAGCCAGAAGAATAGGGACCGAAAGCCACCTTTTTCTTAAGAAAGCATGTAAATTTTCTTTATAACTTTCGTTCAATTTCACGAAATAGGGCTCCGTAAATCGGTAAAAGCGCGAGGGTTGGTGGCCTCCTTTTTTCATCAGGTAGGCATTCAGCATCGGAGTTAAGGAAAGAGAGACAAAGGCCGAGATCAATACGGCTGCGCCAATGACGACACCGAATTCCCGGAAGAGACGCCCCACAAACCCCTGTAGAAAGATCACCGGAAGGAATACAGCCGCCAAGGTCACTGAAATAGAAATTACCGCAAAAAAGATCTCGTTTGAACCTTTAATGGCCGCTTCCATCGGCGAATAGCCTTCCTCCACTTTTTTAAAGATGTTTTCCGTGACTACAATTCCATCATCAACCACCAAACCAGTGGCGAGCACAATGGCGAGCAGGGTTAGCACATTGATGGAAAAGCCAAAAATATACATGATAAAAAACGTGGCAATCAGCGAAACCGGAATGTCGATCAGTGGCCTGAAAGCAATTGCCCAGTCACGAAAGAACAGGTAGATGATGAGGATCACCAGTACCAGAGAAATCAGGATGGTCTCTGCCACCTCTGTCACGGATCTTTTGATAAACAAGGTATTGTCTAAGGCCACTTTGAGGTTGATGTCCGCAGGAACATCTTCCAATAATTTATCAAACCGCTTATAAAATTCTTTGCTGATCTCCAGGTAATTGGCCCCCGGTTGAGGAACAATGGCCACCGATACCATCGGTTTGCCCGATTCTCTTAGCACGGTTTCTTCGTTTTCAGAACCCAGATCTACAGCAGCAACGTCCTGAAGCCGAATGACATTGTTATTCTCACTTTTAAGAATAAGATTGTTGAATTCGGTTGGCGTGGTCAGTTTTCCCAGGGTTTTAACAGTCAGTTCAGTCGCTGATCCGGTTAGTTTGCCGGATGGAAGTTCCACGTTTTCCCGGTCCAGTGCATTGACAATGTCCTGTGATGTTAAGCCGTAAGAAGAAAGCCTGGCAGGATTAATACGGATTCGCATGGCGTATTTCCGCTGTCCCTGAATTTGAACACTACTTACCCCGGGGATGGTTTGAATACGATCCGCGATTACATTTTCTGCGAAATCACTCAACTCTGTTACTCCTCTTTTGTCACTTTGCACGGTCATGGAAATGATATTGTCTGAATTCGCATCTGCTTTACTGACAATAGGAAGTCCGTCGATATCTCTTGGTAAGCTTCTCGCTGCTTGTGATACCTTGTCGCGGACATCGTTTGCGGCCTCTTCAATGTTTTTTCCAAGGTTGAACTCAATGGTGATGTTACTGGTTCCTTGATTACTGGAAGAAGAAATATTCCTTACCCCATCAATGGAGTTAATCGCCTTTTCGAGAGGTTCGGTAATTTGAGATTCAATGATGTCTGAGTTCGCTCCCGGATAGGATGTCCTTACTGAAACAACTGTCGGGTCAATGGAGGGGTATTCCCGGATGCCCAGGAAATTGTAGCCGATAACTCCAAAAAGGATGAGCATCAGATTCATCACGATGGCTAATACCGGTCGTTTTATGCTGGTGGTCGATAAACTCATTTTCTTATTTTTTATCTACAATATTCACTTTAACAGGTGCTCCGGGTTTAAGAGCCATTGCTCCGGTGGTCAGGACGGTATCGCCCGGGTTCAATCCGGAAGTGATGACAATTTGATCGGCGGTGCGGGTTCCTGCCTCCACAGCAACCTGTTGAGCTTTTCCTTCTTTGGAAATGTATACCATTTTTCCATTCAGCACCGGGATAACAGCCTCGGTAGGAATTAACATGGCATTTTGAATGGTGGTTAAGCTTAATTTTACTTTGGCGAAAGCACCTGGCAGTAATTCACGGCTTGGATTAGGAGCCAGTGCTTTGATTTGTAAGGTTCTGGTTTGCTGATCAATGCCAGGTTCTACGGCAAAAACCGTTCCTGTGAAGGCTCTGGAGGCTCCGTCCGTGTGGAACGTCACGGGTGCGTTGACTCTTACCTGACTGGCGTATTTTTCGGGAACAGAGAAATTGATTTTTACCGGATTGATACTGAGTAAATTGGCGATCGACGTAGTGGGCGTCAGGTATTCCCCGACCGAGATGGACCGCAGCCCGATTTGCCCGCTAAAAGGGGCCAGGATGGAAGTCTTGGCAAGCTGCGCCCGGATCAACTGCACCTGTGCGCTGAGCGACTTTAAATCAGCAAGGGCCGCATCGTATTCCGCCTGACTGATGGCACCCCGGTCGAGTAACTGTTTTGCCCGGTTTTCATTGGTGGCCGCAAGGTTTTCTTTGGTAATGATATCCTGTAACTGGGCGTTTATCTCCCGGTCATTGATCCGAACCAGCAAATCTCCCTTATTGACATGTGCGCCTTCTTTGAAATAAATGCCTGTGACCAAACCGGACACTTCGCTTTTCAAAGCCACTGCTTCGTTGGCTTCAATACTCCCGGTGAGATCCAGCTGGTTGTCAAAATCTGCGGTGCGAACGATCACTCCGTCCACCACCAATGCGGGTTGATTTCCTCCCATTCCACTTCCTCCCGGGCGATTTCCGCCTGTGAGCGCTTTATTAGTGGAAATGCGATGATAAATCAGGTAACCCAGACCAAGGATTAATAATAAATAAATAAGGTATCTCAGTTTCATAAAGGTGTGTATTTGTGTGAGTGAGCGGAAATGGAAGCAATCCTTGCTACGAGGAGAAAGAAAGCAGCCCATTCGAAGGTATTATGGGCGTAAAATGCGGTCTGCTTCCTTCTCTGTTGCATAAGTTACTATAAAATTAACTAAATTAGGTGGTTTTTTGCGTTTGAATACATGCAAAAATATTTATTTCTATGTTTTAATACAGCATGTAGTAAGTATGTTACAGCTCATTAAGTCAATCGAAGTTAAAAAGAGGTAAGAAATTATAAATTTGCAAAAAAAGGTTAATAATGGATATCAAAAAGACAATTTTAGGCGTGTTAATTTGTTTAACGATGGGCTCTTTAGCTAAATCTCAGGTGAAAATTAATTTTGAAGTTTCTTTCAAAGAACCGCAGGCACATTATGCGGAAGTAAAAATGGATCTGACAGGTCTGACAAATAAGGAGTATGTGGATCTGAAAATGCCGGTATGGACTCCGGGTTCTTACCTGATCAGAGAATTTGCCAAGAGTGTGGAGAGTTTTGAAGCGAAATCAGGGGGCTCGGCAGTGAAGGCCGAAAAGATCAATAAAAATACCTGGCGTATTCACCACGGCAAACGAGCCAACGTGCAGGTGAATTACCGGGTGTATGCCTTTGAACTTTCTGTAAGAACTTCCTTTATTGATGAAAGCCATGCTTTTTTATCCCCTACCAGTATATTTCTGTATCCGGCCGGCATGATTCAGACTCCGAGCACGGTTAAAATCATTCCACATCCAAACTGGTCGAAGGTAAGCACTGGTTTGCCATTGGTAAAGGGTCAACCATTTACCTATACGGCGGCTGATTTTGATATTTTGTTTGACAGTCCGATTGAAGTCGGGAATCAGGATATTTTTGCGTTTGATGCGGCGGGTGTAAAGCACGAGGTAGCGATGTATGGGGGAGGTAATTACGATAAAGAAAGACTGAAGATAGACATGGCGAAGATTGTGGAGAGCTCTACAGCAATTTTTGGAGAAAACCCAAATAAGTATTATGTATTTATTGTTCACAATACCGTGCAGGGCGGGGGTGGATTAGAGCATTTGAACTCTACTGTGCTTGGAGCTACTCGAAATGCTTATTCCAATCCGAGAGGATATCAGGGTTTTTTAAGATTGGTTGCCCATGAATATTTTCATTTATGGAATGTGAAACGTTTACGTCCGGTCGCTTTGGGGCCATTTGATTATGATAATGAAAATTATACCACTAATCTTTGGATTGCAGAGGGCTTTACTTCTTTTTACGAACCAAAATTATTGCTTCGTTCCGGAATCACGAAAGAGGAGGAGTTTGTTCAGACCTTATTGGGTAGCATTGGGACAGTGATGAATACCCCCGGAGCGAAAATCAATTCGGCGGCAGCCTCCAGTTTTGATGCCTGGATTAACGGAGCCTATCGGCCAAATGAAAATAGTAAAAACACCTTTATTTCTTATTACACTAAGGGAGGGGTAGTTGGAAATCTGCTGGACCTGGAGATTGCGCATGCGACTAAGGGAGCAAAAGGACTGGATGATGTGTTGAAAGCCATGTACGAAGAGGGAAAGCGCCTAAAAAGAGGATATACCGATGCAGAGTTTAAGGCCATGGCCGAGAAGGTGGGAGGGATGAAACTGGATGCCTTCTGGGAGAAATACGTGAATGGAACAGCAGATGTGGAAGTTACTAAGTATTTTGCCTATGCGGGTATTGATGTAGAAGTAGCCGCAGCCAATCCGGGAAGACCATACACGGGAGCTTCCGTGTCTATGGGCAGAGGATTAACCGTTTCCTCGATCTCGCGTAATTCGCCGGCCTGGATTGCGGGATTGAATGTCAATGATGAAATTCTGACCGTCGACGGGGTGGCGATAAGTGAGCAATTGGGAAATGCCCGGGGGCCAATGGGCATTAATTTTGATTTGATTCCTTCCATTGCAAATAAGAAAATAAATGAACAGGTGAAAGTAAAAGTGAAGAGAGATGGATTGGAGAAGGAAGTGGTATTAACATTGGCGGAAAATCCTGCAATCGCTTTAAAATCGACCATTCGTCAGGACGCAAGCCCTACTCAGATGGCTGTGAGAAAGCGCTGGATGGGGATCTAAAGGAGAAGGCCTTTAAATAGCAAATGCCGGAGTAGACACTACCCCGGCATTTTTGTTTTTCATAAGTAGAAATCAGTTGCAGATTTCAGCTATTTTGTGTATATTAAAAGGTATATCTAAAGCCTAATCCGAAACGGCCTGCAGTAAAATTACTACCTGCACTGTCGCCCAAGTATAAACGAGGTCTCCAGTCGAATGAAGCAGATAAAGGAGCTGAAGGAATTTTAAGGTCAAGACCTGCCATTGGCATTAAATAAAAACTGGAACCCCCTTTGTAAAGCGCAATGGAAGGACCTACTCCGGCATACCACTTCAATCCACCTGCATCTTTGATTTGACCATGATGCTGATACATTCCCTGAATATAAGTCACACTGTTGCCAAACAAAAGCTCTGCATTCACAGCCCCATTCGCATTAAAAAAATGTTTAATGTGTGGACCCGCTAGTGTAGCGCCATCGCCGAAGTCGACAGCAAGACCTGCGCCGGTTTTATAATCCTGTGCACTTAAATTGGAAGCACTGCCCAGAAACAAGGCACCCCCTGCAAGAAGCGTAAAAAGTAATTTTTTCATAATCTTGATGTGTATTTAATTTATAATGAAATTGTGAAGCAAGATTTATGCCGTTATCCGTGTAAGACGGTATTTTTTAGTGTAAATTTTTCATTTTAATTAATGTTCAGTCGACTTCTGGAACTAAAGGAAGCGTGGTTGAAGGGGCTGATAATCAGTTTGCTGAAGTCGATTTTCGAGCGACTGGAGCGGTCTTCAGTAAACAACCTGTATCATTTTTAAAATGGATTTCATAAGCAAATATTATTTGTTAGATTTGAGAATTGCCCCTGATGGAAGGTGTATCCGTCAAGTAGTTGCCCAAATAAAACCCAATGTTATGTCTGTTTCAATGACCAGAGTGTTCGATCTGCTGCCATACAATCTGGAGCGTTTTCCCAAAGAGGAATTTATAAGTGGAAAAATTCACGGGAAGTGGAAAAAATACAGTACGGAAGAATTTATTCGTGTCACTGATCAGTTAAGCAGGGGCTTGTTAAGGTTGGGGATGGGAAAGGGTTCACGTATCGCAGTAATGTCCCCAAACAGACCGGAATGGAACATTTGTGATTTTGCTATTATGCAGATAGGGGCTTATCAAATTCCCTTGTATCCGACACTGGCTGAACACGATATCCGTTTTATATTGGAGGATGCGGCGATTAGTGTCGTTTTTGTGAGTGATCAGGCCATTTATGAGAAAGTAAGCCAGGTGGTGGCTACGTTGGATCGTCCGATTGGTATTTATTCTTTTGAACCCGTGGCAGGGGTGAAGCATTGGGAAGAACTGGTGAAGGAAGACGGCTTGGAAACAGTTGACCTGATGCCTTACAGAGCGGCTGTTTCTCCGGAAGACATCCTGACAATTATTTACACTTCCGGAACTACAGGTACCCCTAAAGGGGTGATGCTTACGCATGACAATCTGGTGCAGAATTTTGTAAACTCTTCGGTGGTGATGCCTGAAGGAGTTCATTCGGGCTTAAGCTTTCTTCCGCTGTCTCATATATTTGAACGGATGATCTGCTACCTCTATTGTTATGGAGGGATCTCGATCTATTATGCCGAAAGCATGGACACCATTGTTGCAGATATTCAGGAGGTCAAACCAAATGCTTTTTCTACGGTTCCACGCCTGTTGGAAAAGGTATATGATAAGATCATGGAAAAAGGGAAACAATTGACCGGAATTAAACGACTGTTGTTTTTCTGGGCCGTACAGCTGGCCGAAAAATTCGATGTTTCTAAGGGAGCCTGGTATCGTTTTCGATTAGGGATTGCTCGCAAGTTGATCTTTAAAAAGTGGCAGGAGGCCTTGGGAGGAAAGATTGTTGTCCTCGTTTCTGGTGGTGCAGCATTGAACCCCCGGCTGGCCAGGATTTTTTGGGCGGCAGACATTCCTGTGCTTGAGGGATACGGATTAACGGAAACATCTCCCGTTATCACCGTAAACAAGCTAAACCGGGTGATGTTTGGAACCGTTGGAACCATTATTGAAGGAGTGGAGATTAAAATTGCTGAAGACGGGGAAATTCTAACGCGAGGACATCAGGTAATGAAAGGATATTATAAACGGGAAGATCTGACTGCAGAAAGTATTGATCCGGAGGGTTGGTTTCATACCGGTGATATTGGTGAAATTTTACCGGGAGGCTTCTTAAAAATCACCGATCGGAAAAAAGAAATATTCAAAACTGCGGGAGGAAAGTACGTGGCCCCCCAGACATTGGAAAATAAGTATAAGGAATCGCCATTGATTGAACAGATTATGGTGTTGGGGGAAAATCGGAAATTCCCCGCCGCTTTAATTGTTCCCAATTTTGATGTGCTGAAAAGCTGGTGCGCCATTAAGGAAATTCCATATACCACCAATGAGGAAATGCTTAAAAATGAAAAAGTGCTGGAGAAATTTGACCGGGAAATACAGCTGCTGGGAACCGAATTTGGAAAGTGGGAACAGGTGAAGCGATTTGGCCTCCTATCCAAAGAGTTTAGTATTCAGGGAGGCGAATTAACCCCTAAACTGAGTCTTAAACGGAAAGTTATTTTAGAAAAGAACCAAACCTTAATTGAAAAAATTTATAAAGATGCAGAAAACTATAAAGTCCAGTCGTAAATTAATTAAAATCAGTTGCTTTCTTTTAGTGATATCACTTAGTCTGGCTGCATGTGTGGGTGGACAGTTGGGAAGAAATAATAGTGGGACCTATAAAAACGGAATGGTCGTCTCTGCCAGCAGCTATGCTTCTCAGGTGGGGATTGATGTGCTGAAAAAGGGAGGGAATGCGGTGGATGCGGCGGTGGCGGTGCAATTTGCCCTGGCAGTGGTTTATCCGAATGCAGGAAACATTGGTGGTGGGGGTTTTATGGTTTATCGTTCATCGAAAGGAGAAGTGAGTACCCTTGATTTCCGGGAAAAGGCTTCCGGCCTGGCTCATCGGGATATGTACCTGGATGAACAGGGGAAGCCAATAGTGGATAAAAGTTTGTATGGTCAACTAGCAGCAGGTGTTCCCGGAGCAGTAGCGGGGATGGTTCAGGCACATGAAAAGTATGGTCGTTTAAAATGGGGAGATTTAGTGGAGCCTTCAGTGAGACTGGCTTCCGGCGGATTTAAAGTAACTGCTCGTCAGGCAAAGGAACTGAACAATATGCGTCAGCGTTTTGTGAAATTGAATCCTTTAGGAACGGCATTGGTAAAAGAAGGAGAATGGACAGATGGAGACCTTTTGATACAGGCGGAGTTGGCTTATACGCTTCGTCAGATTCGTGACCATGGGCGCGCCGGATTTTATGAAGGACCGGTGGCGGATTCGATCGTGGCGGAAATGAAACGAGGAAATGGGATTCTTACGAAAGAAGATCTGAAGGCTTACCAGGCGGTGTGGCGTCAACCCATTACTGGTCAATACAGAGGGTACGATATTGTCACCATGCCTCCTCCCTCTAGCGGGGGAATTGCACTTATTCAGCTGTTGAAGTCAGTAGAGCCTTATCCGTTGAATCGGTGGGGTTTTAATAGTGATTCTACAGTTCAACTGATGGTAGAGGCCGAAAGAAGAGTGTATGCGGATCGCGCAAAACATCTGGGAGACCCGGATTTTTATCAAGTGCCGGTAAGAGGTTTAATGGAAGATACCTATGTTAAAAACAGAATGAGCACCTTCGAGTGGGAAAAGGCGGCGACCAGTACGGTCATAGAGGCTGGTGCGCCGATAGAACACGAGGAAACCACCCATTTCTCTATTGTGGATAAAGAGGGCAATGCAGTTTCCATCACTACCACTTTAAATGGCTCTTACGGGGCAGCGGTTGTCGTAAAAGGGGCAGGCTTCCTTTTAAATAATGAGATGGATGATTTTTCCGTCAAACCCGGTGCTCCCAATATGTATGGATTGGTAGGAGGTGAAGCCAATGCCATTGCCCCAAACAAACGCATGTTGAGCTCCATGACACCGGCCATTCTGTCGAAAAACGGAGCTTTGTTTATGGTCGTGGGAACCCCGGGCGGCTCTACCATCATTACCTCCGTATTTCAGACCATTCTGAATGTTATTGACTTTGGGAAAAGTATGCAATCGGCGGTGAGCGCAAAGAAATTTCACCATCAATGGCTTCCTGACCGTGTGGATATTGAAGAGGGGGCTCTGGATAGTTTGACCATTAAAAAGTTGAGTGATAAGGGGTATAAGATCGTGCCACGGGGTCCCATTGGAAGAGTGGATGCCATTTTGATAAATAAATGGGGCTATTATGAAGGTGGTGCGGATCCCAGGGGAGATGATACAGCGATTGGCTGGTAGTTAGTGTTTAATGCTATTTAAAAGACTTCATGGATAAGTTTCGTCGATGCCTAAAAAGGACTTGGTTTTTCCTGTTGCTGGTAGGAACCACTGTGTTTAATTCTTCTGCTCAATACGTGGAGGCCAGCAGCATCAGTCCGCTGATTAACGAATACCATTCGGATAAAGCGATGCTCAACCGAAAATATGCCTTGAAGTATAGCACAGAATACCTCCTTCGAATGGAGTTGTACTATACGGCGTTTCTGAAGAAATTGGAGAGTAGGCCCTTTGCCAAACTGAGCAAGGGAGAGCAGGTAGATTATTTGTTGTTAAAGAAGACCATTCAGACTGATGCATTGCTGAATAAGGAGGATAAGACACGTTTTGATGCAAATCAGCGTGCCATTTCTTTTCTTAGCCCTCTGATGGAGTTTGAACAGGCTCGGAGAATTGGCCGTCAGCCGGATCCTGAAAAATCGCATATGACGTTTCAGAAGCTACAAGAAGCTCTGGAAAACGCCTGTGTACAGCTAAAACAGAATCAATTAAATGTTAGTCCTTTACAAGCGCATTGGGCGGTTCAGGCCGTTGGGCAATACCAATCTGTATTTACAGAGGCCTACAAATTTTATGAAGGCTACGATCCTCAGTTTACCGCAGCGACCAAAGGGAGTTTTCCGAAACTGATTATTGCGCTAAAAGAATATACCACCGCTTTAACAGCGATCGCCGCCCCTTCTGTGGCAAAGGACGATGGAAGCGGAATTTTGGGGAATCCCATAGGAAAAGAGGCCTTGTTAAGAAGTCTGCAGCATGAGATGATTGCGTATAGCCCGGAAGAAATAGAGGCTATTGCACTCCGCGAATTTGCCTGGTGTGATGCCGAAATGCTTAAGGCCAGTAGGGAGATGGGCTTTGGAGATCAGTGGAAACAAGCCTTAGAGAAAGTGAAAAATGCATATCCTGAATTGGGGAAGCAGCCCGAGCTGGTATATGAGTTGGCAAATGAAGCCATCACATTTGTAGAGAAAAACCGGTTAATCCGTATTCCGGAGCTGGCGAAAGAGGGATGGCGTATGCGTATGCTCACTCCACAGGAACAGCTTTTTGCCCCCTTTTTTCTGGGAGGAGAATCCGTTCTAATTGCGTATCCTACAACAGATATGAGCGCGGAGGCACAACAGATGACATTGAGAGGGAACAACCGTCATTTTTCCAGGGCTGTCGTTTTTCATGAATTAATCCCTGGGCATAATTTACAATACTTTATGCAAAGCCGTTATAAAACCTATCGGCGGAGTTTTAGCACGCCTTTCTGGACTGAAGGGTGGGCGCTCTATTGGGAAATGCTATTATGGGATCAACAGTTTCCTAAATCTCCTGAGGATAAAATCGGTATGCTTTTCTGGCGAATGCATCGATGTGCACGAATTATTTTTTCCATGAATTACCATCTTGGGAAATGGACTCCCCGACAATGCATCGATTTTCTGGTGGACCGTGTCGGCTTTGAAAGAGCAAATGCGGAAGCCGAAGTGAGACGATCCTTTACCGGAGGATACGGGCCGCTTTATCAGATCGGTTATATGATCGGAGGACTTCAGTTTCGTGCCCTTCATCAGGAACTGGTGGGAAGTGGTAAGATGACTTCTATAGATTTTCATGATCGGATTCTTAAAGAAAACTGCATGCCGGTAGAAATGGTAAGAGCTTTGTTAATTGAGCAGCCGCTCAGCAGCGACTTCCAGACAAAATGGAAATTCGCGGGCATTGTTTCGAAATAGAATAACCGGTCCATTTTTTTCTTAGACCCCTGTATTTTCTGGTTATTTTGAACTTCAGAGGTATGAAAGTCAAAGAGTTATTCGCCTTGTAAAAAAAATCCATTATTTTGAAATTCCGTTTGGAAGATAAAAAACAATTCGCTAAATTTGTTATGCAAGCATAATATTTTTAGTGAAACAAAAAGAAACCGTTGATTATTTTTTGAAGGTGGTTTGGCAGAATGTGTGCAACACCTATAACCAGATTGCTTCCGGCTTTGGGATTACGCAAGCTATTGGCTATGTGTTGATCAATATAGAGGCAGAGGGCACTGCTGTGTCTGCTCTTGCTGCTTTATTAGGGGTAAAGGCGACCAGTTTGTCGCGGATGCTCAATAACATGGAGGAGCTCGGGTTGATCTATCGGGAAACAGACCCTGGAGATAAACGTTCTGTTAAAGTGTTTTTAACGCCCTTTGGGATAGAAAAACGAAAAATGGCCAGAGATGTGGTGGTTTCTTTCAACGAATATTTAGGTGCTCACCTGAGTGTGAAAGAGAAAGCTCAATTGATTTTAACTTTAAATAAAGTAAACCAGCTTACGCTGGCTTATGCCCGAATTAAGGAAGATGATGAACAAGAGAATAAGTAAAGTAACCGTACTGGGTTCCGGGATCATGGGTTCTCGCATCGCCTGTCATTTTGCCAATATTGGTGTGGAGGTGTTGTTGTTGGATATGGCGCCAGGAGAACTTAACGCTGAGGAGGCCGCCGCAGGACTTGCGCTGGATCATCCGAAAGTGAAAAACAGAATTGTAAGCAATGCTTTTCAATCTGCAGTAAAAAGCAGTCCCTCTCCTGTCTATTCGCAACAGGTATTGTCTAAAATAAGCCTTGGGAATTTTGACGACGATCTGCCTAAGATCGCCACAAGCGACTGGATAATCGAAGTGGTTGTAGAAAACCTGCAGATTAAACAGCAGATGTTTGAAAAAATAGAGCAGTTCCGCCGACCGGGGACTTTGATTACGTCGAATACATCCGGTATTCCCATTCATTTGATGGCCGAGGGGCGGTCGGAAGATTTTAAAGTACATTTCTGCGGAACGCATTTTTTTAATCCGCCCCGTTACCTCCGTCTGTTGGAAATTATTCCTACTCCGCATACGAGTCCGGAAATAGTGGATTTTCTAATGCATTACGGAGATAAGTTTTTAGGGAAAACAACAGTTCTGTGTAAAGATACGCCCGCATTCATTGCCAATCGGATAGGGGTGTATTCGATCATGGCTTTATTGCATTCGGTCGAGAAACTGGGTTTAACCGTGGAGGAGGTAGATAAATTTACAGGCCCTGCGCTTGGACGGCCAAAGTCGGCGACCTTCAGAACATCGGATGTGGTTGGTTTGGATACCTTGGTCAAAGTGGCAAAAGGCCTGCTCGATAACTGCCCGGAGGATAAAGCGCATGCGTTGTTCCGTCTTCCCGCGTATGTGTCAAAAATGGTAGACAACCAGTGGTTGGGCGATAAAACAAAACAGGGTTTCTATAAAAAAATTAAAAATGACGAAGGAAAGAGTGAAATCCTGGCACTGAACCTCCAGACTCTGGAATACCAGCCCCAGAAAAAGGTCGCATCGGCAACCCTCGATCTGACCAAAAATATCGAACAGGTGCCGGAGCGCATGAAAGTCTTTGCGGCAGCGAAAGACAAGGCCGGAGAACTCTTCCGGACTTCATTCTTTGGTCTTTTCGAATATGTTTCAGATCGGATTCCTGAAATTGCCGATGAGTTGTACAAAATCGATGACGCGATGAGGGCTGGTTTTGGTTGGGAATTAGGGCCTTTTGAAGTGTGGGATGCCGTAGGTGTTGAAGCTTCTTTGGAAGGGATGAAGACGTATGGGCATGAACCTGCCGCTTGGGTAGTGGACATGTTGAAGCAGGGGCATTCCTCCTTTTATAAGGTAGAAAATGGGGTTCGAAAATATTATGACATTTCGTCCAAATCTTATCAGGCTATTCCAGGAACTGCCGATTTTATTGTTCTGGAGAATCTGAAAGCCAGCGGAAAGGTACTGTATAAAAATGCAGGCGCCTCGATCATTGATTTGGGAGATGGGATTCTGAATGTCGCTTTTCATTCGAAGATGAATACCATTGGTGGGGATACCTTAAGCGCCATAAATAAAGCAATTGATTTGGCGGAAAAAGATTACCGCGGAGTTGTTATAGGGAATGACGGTGCTAATTTTTCTGCGGGAGCAAATGTGGGGATGATTTTTATGATGGCTGTAGAGCAGGAATGGGAGGAACTCAACATGGCGGTGCGTCTTTTTCAGAATACCTCTATGCGCATTCGTTATTCCTCTATTCCGGTGGTCGTGGCTCCGCACCAATTAACCTTGGGCGGAGGATGCGAATTTAGCTTGCATGCCGATTTTGTGCAACTGAGCGCAGAAACTTATATGGGACTTGTGGAGTTTGGCGTAGGCGTTATCCCGGGGGGTGGAGGAACCAAAGAGTTTGCCCTTCGGGCATCTGATGAATACCGGGAAGACCAGATCGTACAGAATGCGCTCAAAAATCGTTTTCTCACCATTGGAATGGCAAAGGTCTCGACTTCTGCTTTGGAGGCGGAGGAGTTGGGCTACTTGAAAAAGGGACAGTTTGCCATCACCATGAATAGAAGTCGCCTGATGGCGGACGCTAAAGCAAAAGCCATTGAGCTTGCCGATGCAGGCTACACAAAACCTGTGCAACGAAACAACATCCGTGTGCTCGGAAAACAGGGGCTTGGAATCGTGTATGCCGGTGCGAATTCCATGTATGCAGGAAACTATATCTCGGCACATGACAAGAAAATTTCTGAGAAGCTGGGATGGGTGATGTGTGGAGGTGATTTATCTTCTCCTACAGAGGTGACCGAGCAATACCTGCTCGATTTGGAAAGAGAAGCTTTCTTGTCGCTTTGTGGAGAGCGCAAAACACTGGAACGTATTCAAAGCATTGTGACCAAAGGCAAACCCCTACGGAATTAAGGGCCGGTCAATTAATTGGTAAGATTTTTATAAGATGAATGCAGAAGAGTCCGTTTTCTCTTTCCATTCATGTCAAAAGATAGGTATTAAATATGGAAGCATATATCATAGCAGGTTACCGGACTGCGGTGGGAAAAGCACCCCGGGGAGTATTTCGTTTTACGCGAGCCGATGATCTGGCAGCAGAGGTGATAAGAGGTCTGGTAACGACGGTTCCGAACCTGGAAAAAGAACAAATTGACGATGTCATTGTGGGTAATGCCACACCAGAAGCCGAACAAGGGCTGAATGTGGGAAGAATGATTAGCTTGATGGGGCTTGATACGGACAAAGTACCGGGATTAACAGTGAACAGGTATTGCGCTTCGGGGCTTGAAACCATTGCGATGGCAGTGGCTAAAATTAAAGCAGGCATGGCCGATTGCATCGT
Organism: Pedobacter sp.; assembly: GCA_037190785.1. Classification (GTDB taxonomy): domain Bacteria; phylum Bacteroidota; class Bacteroidia; order Sphingobacteriales; family Sphingobacteriaceae; genus Pedobacter. The sequence continues at coordinate 1,225,293 of JBBCJN010000003.1, forward strand.
GGCCGGTGGGGTCGAAGTGATGTCGGGAATGCCTTTTGGGGGCTGGAAACTGGTGCCTAATCCGGAAGTTGCAAAAAATAATCCCGATTGGTATTGGGGAATGGGACTAACGGCAGAAGAAGTGGCAAAAGTTTACCAGGTGAGCAGAGAGGATCAGGATGAATTTGCTTTTCAATCCCATCAAAAAGCAATCAATGCCCTCCAGAAAGGCTACCTGAAACAAGGCGTACTCCCTATTACAGTGAATGAAACATTCTTGGATTCGCAGATGAAAAAGAAAACCCGGACCTATGTGGTAGATACAGATGAAGGACCGAGAGCGGATACGACTCCCGAGAAACTGGCCAGGCTTAAGCCGGTATTTGCCGCGGATGGATGTATTACGGCAGGGAATTCTTCGCAAACTTCGGATGGAGCGGCTTTTGTACTTGTGGTTTCCGAAAGAAAGATGAAAGAATTGGGAGCCGAGCCTTTGGCACGTTTAGTGAGTTATGGAGTGGCTGGGGTACCTCCCAGAATGATGGGAATTGGTCCTATTGATGCGATTCCCAAAGCCTTGCAAATGGCAGGAATGAAACAACAGGACCTGGATCTGATTGAATTAAATGAAGCATTCGCTTCTCAGTCGCTCGCTGTTATCCGGACGCTGGACCTCGATCCTGCCAAAATCAATGTAAATGGGGGAGCCATTGCTCTGGGCCATCCACTGGGTTGTACGGGAGCTAAACTTACCGTGCAGCTGCTAAATGAGGCCAGACGGCAAGAGAAAAAATACGGTATGGTAACTATGTGCGTAGGCACAGGACAGGGAGCAGCCGGGATTTTTGAATTTTTTTAAGCAATGAGGGGCTGTTCGATAAAGAAAGCCTGAAAGAGCTCAGCAGCTCACTTAACTGGAATAATGATTAACTGGTTAAAGAATGGTGAAAACCTTTTCTTTGATCTCAAATCCAACATAAAATGGAGCAAAAAACAATTAAAGGAGGAGAATTCTTAATTAAGGAAACCACGTATCATGAGGTATTTATTCCCGAAGAATTTGATGAAGAACAACAAATGATCGCACAGACCTGTCGCGACTTTCTGGAGGCAGAGGTGTATCCTAATCTGGAAAAGCTGGACAGCCATGAGGATCCCGACCTGATGCCTTCTTTACTGACGAAAGCCGGAGAGTTGGGTCTTTTGGGAGTGTCGGTTCCCGAAAATTATGGAGGCTTTGGCAAGAATTTCAACACCTCCATGTTGGTCGCCGATGTAGTAGGAGCAGGTCATTCATTTGCAGTCGCATTGTCGGCTCATACAGGCATTGGAACCCTGCCTATTCTTTATTATGGAAATGACGAACAAAAAGAAAAATACATTCCTAAGCTGGGTACAGGAGAGTGGAAAGCGGCTTATTGCTTAACAGAGCCGAACTCAGGTTCGGATGCAAATTCGGGTAAAACAAAAGCAAAGTTGACAGAAGACGGCAAGCACTACCGGATTAACGGACAGAAAATGTGGATTACAAATGGTGGTTTTGCGGATATTTTTATTGTTTTTGCCAAGATTGATGAGGATGAAAACTTAACCGCTTTCATTGTAGAGCGCGATTTCGGTGGAATTACGATGAACCCGGAAGAACATAAAATGGGAATTAAAGGGTCTTCTACACGGCAGATTTTCTTTAATGACTGTCTTGTCCCGGTAGAGAATATGTTAAGTGAGCGGCAAAATGGATTTAAAATTGCAGTTAATATTTTAAATATTGGAAGGATTAAGCTGTCTGCTGCGGCCATTGGGGCCTCGAAGGCCACGATCAGTACAGCCATTAATTATGCAAATGAACGGATGCAATTTGGTCGCCAGATTTCCAAGTATGGAGCGATTCGCTACAAACTGGCAGAAATGGCCTCTAAAGTGTATGCGGTAGATGCGGCCAATTACCGGGCTGGCCAAAATATCGATGATACTTACGAAGCCATGGTCGCCGAAGGCATGGATCCTGCAAAAGCAAAATTAAAATCGGTCGAACAATTTGCGGTCGAATGCGCCATTTTGAAAGTATGGGGTTCTGAAGCACTCGATTATGTGGTAGATGAGGGTGTACAGATTTATGGAGGAATGGGTTTTAGCGCAGACGCTCCTATGGATCGTGCCTATAGAGATGCTCGGATTAACCGCATTTTCGAAGGAACGAATGAAATAAACCGTCTACTCACGGTGGATATGATGCTCAAAAGGGCGATGAAGGGCGAGTTGGATTTGATGACACCGGCCACCGCCGTTGCCGCAGAACTCATGGCTATTCCTGATTTTGGAGAAGAAGATACTTCTTTGTTTGCGGCCGAAAAGAAAGTTCTCCAAAACCTTAAGAAGGCTACATTGATGGTGGCGGGTGCCGCTGTGCAAAAATTGATGATGAGTCTTAGCAAAGAACAGGAAATCCTTATGAACATTGCCGATATGGCCAGCTATATTTACATTGCTGAATCGGCGATGTTGAGAACGGAAAAGTTGGTGAGCCTGCGAGGAGAAGAAGTCGTCAAAGGACAATTGGACCTGATGCGCATTTATTTTGTAGAGGCAGTAGACGGGGTGGCCAAGGCAGGAAAAGAAGCGCTATGGGCATTTGGAGAAGGGGATGAGCTGAGAATGATGCTTGTGGGCCTACGCAGATTTACTAAAATGGAACCATTTAATGTGAAAAGTGCCCGTCAGGAAGTAGCTAAACGATTGATTGAAGCAAATAAATATTGTTTTTAAGAAAGAAAGGAGCTGAAAAGCTCCTTTCCTGTAGGATTTTACCCCTCAGTAAAGAGCGGCGCTTTTGTTAAAATTGGTTAAATTTTGTGCTGGAAGTAATAAAAGTTTATTTTTGCGCAATGATGTTCAGAACCAAGTTTTTTTTCGCCCTTTTTTTAGTTGTCTTTTCCGTTGCTTCCTGTAAAAAAGATTCCTATAATCCTGAAAAGCAATTAGCCATTGACGAAAGTCTTATTAAGGAGTTTATTGCAAAAAACAGCATTGTTGCTTTAAGGCATGAATCGGGAGTGTATTATCAGATTTTAGCGGCTGGGAGTGGCGAGCAACCTACGATGAACTCAATGGTGAGTGTAACTTATGAGGGACGGCTCCTTAACGGAGAGGTGTTTGATAAAGCAAGCTCTGGTCGCACTTTTTCGCTTGCTTCACTCATTCAGGGATGGCAAATTGGTATTCCGTTGATTAAAAAGGGAGGGAAAATAAGATTGCTTATTCCCTCTACACTCGGTTATATGAACCAGGCACGTGTGGGAATTCCCAGCAATTCAGTGCTGGATTTTACCGTTGATTTACTAAATGTACAATAATTAGCTATGCAAATGAGCAGCAATACCCCCAAATATATGCGTCAATTAGCTTTCCTTTTGGTGAGCATTTCTCTATTGTCTTTATCCTCCTGTACCAAGGAGTATGAAAGTATTCAGCAGATTGATGAGGCAAAAATCCAGGCCTATATCAAGCAAAACAACCTGACAATGACTAAAGACGCTTCCGGTTTTTATTACAAAGCCCTGGATGCAGGAAGTGGTGAAACGATGCTGAACAAAGATTCCGTGTTCTTTACTTCCAAGGTTTATTCTCTTTCGGGAAATGTATACTACGACGGTGCAACCATTGAAAGCAATTACCTTGGCTACCTGAACGATACTTTCCGGACGGCTTTTAGTTCAGTGAAACGCGGAGGGAAGGTATTGGTCATCCAGCCTTCTTACCTGGCATACGGCCGTAACGGAAATGCGGTCATTCCACCGAATGAAGTGATTGTTACTGAGTTTACCATTTTTCCTGAAACGAAGCAATGGGAGCTGGACGATCGGTTAATTAAAGAATTTCTAGCGAAAAATAACTTAACCGCTATAAAACACCCGTCGAGAGGTTATTACATTGTCCAACAGGCCGGGAGCGGTACAGCTGTACAGTCCACTTCCATCATTACGGTGAATTATGAAGGCCGTTACCTGGATGGGACTGTTTTTGATAAGTCGACAGAGGGCAGCCCTTACACGGACGAGTTATCGGCCCTTATCCAAGGTTGGAGGAAAATGCTGATAGGCATGCAAAAAGGAGCAAAGTTAAGATTATTGATCCCTTCTGATTTGGCCTATGGCCAGGGAAGCGGTTCTATTCCGGCCAATTCTATTCTCGATTTTGATATCGAGTTGGTAGATGTGGTAGATTAACACCTTGTAAGGCTTTTTTGTACGTACTGAGGGCCCGTTCGCGCGCCCTATCGTGCGCTACGATGAGCGGCTTAGCCTCCTGGTTTTTATATTCCGGCGCCCAGCGCTGTACATAGCTGCCATCGGCATCAAATTTTTTCTGTTGTAGAGCCGGATTAAAGATTCGAAAATAAGGCGCCGCATCGTTTCCGCTGCCACACGCCCATTGCCAGCCCCCCACGTTGCTGGCTTGTTCGTAATCCAATAGCTTGGAAGCAAAATACTGTTCTCCCCAGCGCCAGTCAATCAATAAGTGCTTACAAAGGAAACTGGCAGTGAGCATCCGGATTCGATTGTGCATAAAGCCAGTTTGTAACAATTGCTTCATGCCTGCATCTACCAGCGCATAACCCGTTTCTCCTTGGCACCATGCGTCAAATTCTGTAAGGTCATTTTTCCAGGGAATAAGGTCGTATGCCGGTTTAAAAGATCGATGACAGCTTTGCGGAAAATGCCACAGAATCATCATGTAAAATTCCCTCCAAATCAATTCTTTAAGCCATCTTTGCAAGCCATTTTCCAGCGCAAATCGGCAGGCCTTTCGAATGCTGATGGTGCCAAAGCGCAGATGGATTCCTATGCGAGAGCTGGCGTCCGCACCGGGATAATCGAAAGAAGATTCGTAATTGGTTAAGCGTTCTTCGAAATGTGGGGAAGGAAATGATTGTTTTGATTCACGAAAACCCAATTCCTCTAACGTAGGAAAGGATAGCGGGGCGATTTTCAGGAGCTGGTCAAGGGATTGCGTTAGGGGGTAGCTTCTCAGGAAAAAATCATTGATTTTTTGTTCCCATTGACGGGCATAGGGCGTAAAAACGGTGTATGGGCTCCCATCCTTTTTAATGATCTCTTGTTGTTCAAAAATCACCTGATCTTTATGGGTGTATAGTGGAATGGATTGGCTGTTTAAGTACTTTTTGATTGCCTTGTCCCGCTGATCGGCATAAGGTTCATAATCACGGTTGAGGTGTACTTCTTTTACCTCGAACTGTTGAAGAAGGTTGTTCCAGGCGTTGATGGGTAGTTCATGGGAGACATAGAGGGAAGATCCCCGGTTTTCTAACTGCCGTTTAAGTGATCGCAGCTCCTGATGGATAAAAGTGACACGTGGATCAGCCGGATTATTCAAATCACTGAGAAGCTGCGCGTCAAAATTGAAAAAAATTAAAACAGGATTGGAGGAACGAAGCGCGTGGTAAAGAGCGGCATGGTCTTCCAAACGTAGATCTCTGCGTATCCAGCAGACGGTAACGATGGGCTTGCTCATAAATTTTGAGTGGAGTAAAGGTTGTTCAATGCTTCTTCTAAGGAAGCGTATGTAAACGTAAGTCCGGAGCTCAATACTTTCTGGCAAGATGCGTTTGAACTCATGAGGATGAGCTCGCTTCGTTCGCCTAAAAGCGCATGGACTAACATAGAAGGAATCCGGATGGGCCACACGGGTCTTTGTATTTTTTTGCCCAGCGTTTGAAGGAAAGTCTTTTGGCTTACTGGGATCGTGGCACAGGCGTTGCAGGCGCCGGTTAGTGTATCTTTTGTAAGTGCATGAACAAAAAGACGGCAGAGGTCATCGATATGAATCCAGGGCATCCATTGTTTTCCCGTACCAAGAGGAAATCCACTATACAAACGAAGTGCTTTTTCCATGACGGGCAATAATCCCCCTTCTCTGCTTAATACGAGTCCAATTCTAATTCTTTTCACGTTAAGCCCCAGATTTTTAAACGTTTCAGCCTCCTGTTCCCACGCACGGCAACACAGCGCCAGGAAGCCTTTTCCTGAAGGGCTTTCTTCCGTAAGAATCTTTTCATCGCTATCTCCGTAATATCCTACTGCAGAAGCGCTGATGAAAGTATTCACTTGATGCGGGTAGGTTTGGAGGATTTGATGAATTAACCGGGCAGGTTGTATACGGCTGCGGATAAGGATCTGTTTGTACGTTGTGGTCCATTTTTTATCCGCAATTCCTGCCCCTGCCAGGTGAATAATGTGTGTGATACCCTCCAACGATTCAACGGGGAATTGCCCCGTCTCCGGATTCCAAAGGAATGTTTGGGTGCCCTCAATTTGTACGGAAGAACGCGTTAACAGGTGGATGCGCCAGCCGAGCGATCGAAGTAAGGGAATGAGGGTTCGGCCAATCATGCCTGTGCCGCCAGTGATCAAAACAGAATGAGTCATATAAATTAAACCACTAAGCTAACTAAAGGTTTGAAAATACGTGTTTTGCCACATAGAAAAGACGCTTTTTTCAGATTTTCTGCGGAAAGGGGTAGGCCGCTATCCGGAACACAGTTGCGCTCTGTAAGGGCTATGTCAAAATGCGGATAGAAAACCGGCTTTGCCGACTATTTTTTGCAAATTGCGCGTCTAAAAGTGTCAGCTGTGGAAAGGAACAAAAGAGTTTTAGTCTGGTTCAGAAATGACCTTCGTTTACATGACAACGAAATGTTGGTAGAGGCCATTGCTAAATCGGATTCCATTCTGCCTGTCTATTTTTTTGACCCCCGTCAGTTTTCAACCACTCCTTACGGCACTTTAAAGACAGGAATTAACCGTGCACGATTTATTTTGGAAAGTGTCTCCGATCTGAGAGCCTCTTTCCGGAAGTTGGGAGGAGATCTTCTCCTTTGTGTGGGTACGCCGGAATCGCTTATTCCCGAATTGGTTCAAACCTATGCCATTACAGAGGTTTACCACCATCGGGAAGTGGCCAGTGAAGAAACCAATGTTTCTATTCGTGTGGAGGATTTATTGTGGAAATTGAAGATCAATCTAAAACATTTTATTGGGCATACGCTCTACAATAAGGAGGATTTACCCTTCCCGATTAAGGACATCCCGGAAGTGTTTACCCAGTTCAAAAAGAAAACTGAACGGGATGCTTTGGTGAAACCCTGTTTTGAAAGGCCAGAAGAGGTGCATTTTGTTGAAGCCACTTCCTGGGGCGACTTGCCGGAGTTGTCAGAATTGTTTACTCATGAACCGGAAAGCGCACGAAGCAGTGGGTATGAGGTAAGAGGTGGTGAGGGACCGGCTCTTCAGTACTTGGACGTATTACTAAGCGGCGCGGGTTGGACGTCTTTTGCAGGAAAAAAGGAAGCAGCCAAATCGCGTTTGTCCGCTTGGCTGTCCACAGGTTGTTTGTCTCCAAGAGAGGTTTACTGGAAACTGAAAGAGGTGGAAAACAAACCGGAAATTAAGAACGTCGCTGCTTCCCTGGTGGTGGGGCTTTTATGGCGGGATTATTTCCGTTTTATGTTTAAGAAGCATGGAAATAACTTCTTTCGTCCGGAAGGTTTCGGCACAGAGGTGACCGGGGATGATCGGGTTGATTCAAAAGGCCTTCAGCAATGGAAAGAAGGGCAGACAGGATTGGATGCAGTAGATATGGCGATGAAGACTTTAAATGAGGCAGGATATATTCCTGTTTCTGAACGACAGCTGGTCGCACTTTACCTTATTGAAGAGCTGAAAATAAGCTGGGTTCTTGGAGCTGCTTATTTTGAAGAAAAGCTAGTGGATTATTGTCCGGCTAGCAACTGGGGGAACTGGGCGAATATCGCTGGCGTGGGGAACGATCCCCGTCTGGCAGCAGGTCTGAGCCTGGAAAAAATTCTCAAAACCTTTCACCCGAAAGGGGCAAAATTACAAACCGCTTAAGGAATACGATTTTCTAAATTCTTTAAGATTTTCGAATAATATTATTTTAATATTTATTTCATTTAATTGCCTTTTATTAAGGTAAAATCCTAATTTTGCAATACTTATCGTAATAAATATATAATGGATCATCTTTCTTATCTCAATGGAACGAATGCAGCTTATATCGAGTCTTTGTATCAAACTTATAAAGAAGACCCGAATGCTGTAGATTTTGGGTGGCAAAAATTTTTTGAGGGTTTTGATTTTGGTCGTAGCTCGGATGCATCGATGGCATCTGCGGAAACTCCTGAACATTTTTTAAAAGAAATTAACGTACTAAACCTGATTAATGGTTACCGTCAGCGCGGACATTTATTTACAAAAACCAATCCGGTGCGGGAGCGTCGTAAGCACCTTCCGACTCTCGCTATTGAAAATTTCGGTCTTTCAGAATCCGATCTGGAAGTGGTGTTCAACTCTAGTGTGGAATTAGGGATTGGGCCTGCCAAGCTGAAGGACATTGTTGCTTTTCTTACCAAAACCTATTGTGGTTCCATTGGTGTGGAGTACAAATATGTGCGGGCACCCGAAATTCTGGGATGGTTAGAGAAAAAGATGGAGACAGCTCAGAATACGCCTGTACTGTCGATAGATGAAAAAAAGAGAGTATTGACCAAGTTGAATGAGGCTGTTTGTTTCGAGAACTTTCTGGGAACGAAATTCCTCGGTCAGAAACGTTTTTCTTTGGAAGGAGCCGAATCATTGATTCCTGCGTTAGACTCCGTGATAGAAAAAGGAGCGGATTTAGGAATTGAAGAATTTGTTATTGGGATGGCCCACCGCGGAAGATTAAACGTGTTGGCCAATATCATGCAAAAAACCTATAAAGATATTTTTGCGGAGTTTGAAGGAAAGAGTTACAATGCCGAATCTCCTTTTGGAGGGGATGTGAAGTATCATCTTGGTTATTCAACGGATGTAAGTACCAACACTGGAAAAAGTGTTCACCTGAGTTTATGTCCTAACCCTTCTCACCTTGAAACGGTAAATGCCGTAGTAGAAGGAATGAGCCGATCAAAAATTGATTTTAAATACGGTGGAGACAATAGCCGTTTAGCCCCTATCCTCATTCATGGAGACGCTTCTGTTGCAGGTCAGGGAATTGTATATGAAGTTATTCAAATGGCCGGTCTTGAGGGATATAAAACCGGAGGAACGATCCATTTGGTGATCAATAATCAAATTGGTTTCACTACCAATTATAAAGATGCCCGGTCCAGCACTTACTGTACGGATATTGCCAAAGTGACGCTTTCACCTGTATTCCATGTAAACGGGGATGATGTAGAAGCCTTGGTCTATGCCATTAATCTGGCAATGGAATATCGCCAGAAATACCGCAATGATGTATTTATTGATATTTTGTGCTATCGTCGCTTCGGACATAACGAAGCAGATGAGCCTAAATTCACACAGCCTCTGTTGTATAAAGCCATTGAAAAACATGCGAATCCAAGGGATATTTATATAGAGCAACTGACCAAAGAAGGGAAACTGGAAGCGGGTCTTGCGAAGGAGATGGAAAAATCCTTTAAGGGATTGTTGCAGGAACGACTAAATGAAGTAAAAGAACTCACCTCCGTATATAGTGATGTCAAATTTGGCGGAGCCTGGGCGGATATGCGCCTGGCAACAGCCAATGATTTTGAACGCTCTCCGGATACTTCCGTTAAACAATCCACCTTATTAGAGGTTGCTAAACGTATCGCTACCCTTCCGAAGGACAAAAAATTCTTTAAGAAGATAGAGAAATTGTTTGACGAACGTCTAAAGATGGCCAGCACCACGCATATTTTTGATTGGGCAATGGCCGAGCAGTTGGCTTATGGTACGCTGCTTGCGGAAGGGAAAAGGGTGCGTTTAAGTGGTCAGGATGTGAAAAGAGGTACTTTTTCGCACCGTCATGCCGTGCTTACATTGGAAGATTCGGAAGAAGAGTATACGCCCTTATCCAATATTTCTGATCAGCAGGCGGCCTTTGACATTTACAATTCTCACCTTTCTGAATACGGTGTTCTTGGTTTTGAATATGGTTACGCTATGGCCAACCCAAATGCGCTGACCATTTGGGAAGCTCAGTTTGGCGATTTCTTCAACGGGGCTCAGATTGTGGTAGATCAGTACATTGCCAGTGCCGAGACTAAATGGCAGCGGGAAAATGGTTTAGTGATGTTGTTGCCCCATGGATATGAAGGCCAGGGACCGGAGCACTCTTCAGCAAGAATTGAACGTTTTCTGGAGTTATGTGCGGATTATAACATGCAGGTGACCAATTGTTCTACTCCGGCAAACTTCTTCCATGCATTAAGAAGGCAGTTTAAGCGCGATTTCCGCAAACCATTGGTGGTGTTCAGCCCGAAGAGTTTATTGAGAAATCCACAATGTGTCAGTCCTTTAGCTGATTTTACCAATGGCAGGTTCCAGGAAGTGATTGACGACGCGAACGTGAAAGCAACGAGTGTGAAGCGCGTAGTGTTTTGCTCCGGGAAGATCTATTATGATTTGTTAGAAGCGCAGAAGGAAAGTAAAAAGGATGAAGTGGCCCTGGTTCGGTTAGAGCAAATGTATCCAACGCCTTTAGACCAGATGGAAGCGATTTACAAGCGATACAAAAATGCCAAAGAAGCCGTTTGGGTACAGGAAGAGCCAGAGAATATGGGCGCATGGCCTTATTTGTCGCGTAAATTCCGGAAAACGTTTTTCCATGACATGGAAGTGATCTCGCGCAAAGAGAGCAGTAGTACCGCCACTGGTTTTGCCAAACAACATGCCAATCAACAGGCATATATTATTGCGACCACGTTTGAGGTTCCGGTCACGGAGAAAGTGAAGGCCATTGCTTCGAAAGCAACCAAAAAATTAGTAAACATTGATTAGCAGAAATATAAAATCATTTTTATGAGTTTAGAAATAAAAGTTCCCGCTGTTGGAGAGTCGATTACCGAAGTTGTTCTGTCCCGTTGGATTAAAAATGACGGGGATGCCGTTGAAATGGATGAAGTCATTGCGGAATTAGAGTCAGACAAGGCAACATTTGAGTTGACTGCCGAGCAGGCCGGAACTTTAAAAACGGTAGCGGCCGAAGGAGATACACTGGCCATTGGCGCGCTGGTTTGTACCATCGAAGCGGGCACGGGTGCTGCGGCGGAAAAAGCTCCGGTAGCTGCCTCTTCAGAAACGGTGGCAGCTCCTGTAGCGGCAACGGAAAGTAAAGAAAATAAGGACAGCTATGCGGCTGGCACACCTTCACCGGCAGCTGCAAAGATTTTGGCTGAAAAGGGCGTTGATTCTGCTGCTGTTAAAGGTACAGGAGTGGATGGACGGATTACAAAAGAAGATGCGCTGAAGGCAGAAAGTGGGAAAGCAAAAGCCGTGGCAGAAGCTCCCAAAACTGCTGCTGCCCCATCTGTAGTTCCGGGAAGCCGGAATGAAAGAAGAGAGCGCATGTCTCCTTTACGTAAAACCGTTGCGAAAAGATTGGTGGCAGTGAAAAATGAAACAGCCATGTTAACGACCTTTAACGAAGTAAACATGAAGCCAATCATGGATTTACGAGCTAAGTATAAAGATCAGTTTAAAGAGAAACATGGGGTAGGTTTGGGTTTTATGAGTTTCTTCACGAAAGCGGTTTGTGAAGCAGCCAAAGATTTTCCTGCGGTGAATGCCCGTATTGAAGGAGAAGAAATTGTTTACAATGATTTTGTAGATGTTTCTATCGCGGTGTCGGCACCGAAAGGATTGGTAGTCCCTGTTATTCGCAACGCAGATAGCATGAGCCTTGCACAAATTGAGAAATCCGTGATTGAACTGGCCACCAAGGCAAGAGACAGTAAATTGACCATTGAGGAGATGACTGGCGGTACGTTTACCATTACCAATGGAGGCGTATTTGGATCCATGATGTCTACTCCCATAATCAATGCGCCGCAATCCGCTATTTTAGGGATGCACAATATCATCGAACGCCCCATTGCAGAGAATAAGGAGGTGGTGATCCGCCCGATGATGTACATCGCTCTTTCCTATGACCACCGCATCATTGACGGAAGAGAATCAGTAGGTTTCCTGGTGCGTGTAAAGCAGTTGCTTGAAGATCCGGCAAGATTATTATTAGGGGTTTAATTCACTAACACCCGGCTAAATAAAATGCTCCCTAAGGGAGCATTTTTTGTGATTAGGAAGACAGCTGAGGAAGGGCTGTTTCTGAAAGAGCTGAAAATAACTTATTTTAGGAGACACACTTTTAGGAACCCTCTATGCATAAAAAGTCAGTTTGTATTTTTTTGTTCTTGTTCATCTCTTTGCAATCACTGAACGCCCAAACGCAACAACAGCACACGGGTTGGTTTTTATGGTTAAACAGCACCAAGTTAAATGCGCGATGGGGTATTCACCTGGATGTGCAATTGCGCACGGCCGATGAATGGGCTTACCTCCGAAATGTATTGGTCAGACCGGGAATTACGTATCATCTTCCTTCCGGACAACAATTAACAGCGGGTTATCTCTACACTCATGCCTCCTCTGGACCATTGATTGGCTCAAACTCCTTTCGCCTTGTAGAGCATCGGAGCTGGCAACAGTTTGTTCATCCACACCGGCTTGGGGAAGCTTATGTCTCTCACCGGTTTCGGTTGGAGCAGCGTTTTATGGAGCAGCGTACAGGTCCGGATGCGTTTGCCCAGCGGTTCCGTTATTTTATAAGGGCAGTGCAGGCCTTGAAAAAACTGGATGGGACACCTTTTCAGGAAGGGGGATTTGTGGCACTTCAGAATGAAGTATTCTTTAATGTACAGAATAAATCTGCGACAAACGACCATTTCCTGGATCAAAACCGCGCCTATCTCGCACTGGGATATCGTTTTTCTAAATCGCTGGATCTGGAGGCGGGGTATTTGCATCAGACCGCAAATGGACGGTATGCCCACACGGTGAATCATGCTGTGCAATTGGCTCTCTATACCCGCTTTTGATTTTTCATAAAAAAAGCCCTCCCGCTGCTGCAGGTAGGGCTGATCATTTGTGTGTTTTCTCTTTATATTTTACGAACCGAACCGGAGCCGGATACTTTTTTATCTATACTTGCTTTGCCACTGTAATGAATGGATCCTGATCCGCTGATCACCGCATCAATGTGATCTTCTGCATGAAGGTAAATGCTTCCTGAACCGCTAAGTTGCGCAGAAACCTGATTCACGGTGAGCCCTTTTTTAGTGAGAGATCCTGAACCGCTCAGCGTAATCGTGGCATTCGAGGCTTTTCCTGAAATATTCAGGTAACCGGAACCGCTGAGTGTCGCTGTATAATTGGAGGCCTGAATAGCTGCCGTGATGCTACCCGAACCACTTAAAGTCGTGGTGACGCTGCTTTCTCGAAGCACGCCATTGACAAGAATGCTTCCTGATCCGCTCATAGTGAGGTTGCGGAGGGTTTTTGCCGACACATGGGCAATGATTTTCTTGTTATGGTACTTCCTGGCCCAGCTCCCCCAACTGTTTTGAGGACGAATGATCAGGGTATTTCCCTTTACTTCAACAATCAGACTCGCAATGGCATCCTCGTCACCCTCGAAAACTAATTTCTCCGTATCACCCATGGTTACGATCACTTTGATAGGTCCGCCGGCAACGATGCTCTGAAAGTTCTGAATACTGCGTTCCTGTTTGTTTCCTTGGAAAAAGGGCACATTGATCGGGTAAGTCGCCTGAGCAGCCAGGAGAGGAAAGGCAATCAGCAGGTATAGAAAGGCAAAAAGGTAGGTCTTTTTCATGTGATGTCTGGTTAGCTTAATTGATAAGTTTGTTTCAAGCGAAGACTGCATTTGGCAGGCTTCTATAGAATAAGACGGTAAAAGAAACGAATCGTTGCATGGCGGTGAATTTTTTTTCCAATTATTTTTACGTTGAAGGAATTTTTCTCACCATTACGTAATAGTTAGGATCTACGTGGAGGTTTTGTTCCTTCGTACGGAGCAGTTTCCACTTGTTGTTTGCCTTCAGCATGAGTTCTTTTCCTGATTCCAGAGAAACTTTTACGGTCATCTGGAAATCAGTGACTTCTGTTTTCCATCGATAGGAAATTCCCTTTTTCTCTGTTTTGTATTCCAATACCGGCAAGCTGGCATGACGAAGATACTGATCAAAGAATGGCCGGAGCTTTAAGCCACTTTTATGGCGGATGTATGCCTCTATTTCTTCGGAACTGGTCGTGTATCCTGAAAAATGGGCATTCATTCCACGAAGAATCTGACGGAACTTTTCATCATTCCCGATCAGCTGCCGAAGTGTATGGACGATGTTTGCCCCTTTCGGATACATGTCGGGATCTCCTTCCTTGTTCACATGATAGGGGCCGATGATTGGATTCCTATTCTGGATGTCCTTGCGCAGGCCGATCACGTATTTTTGTCCGGCTGTTTTTCCCTGGGTTGATTCGGTAAATAAGGCTTCTGAATAGGTGGTGAATCCCTCGTGAATCCACATGTCGGCGATGTCTTTGGTGGTAATATTATTGGCGAACCACTCATGTCCTGTTTCATGAATGGTGATGTAATCCCAATCCAGCCCATGTCCGGTTCCTGACATATCCATTCCAAGATAGCCTTTTTTGAACTGATTTCCATAGGCGACGGCACTTTGATGTTCCATACCAAGGTGAGGAGCCTGTACTAGTTTAAATCCATCATTGTACCAGGGGAAGGGACCAAACCAATGTTCAAATGAGTGCATCATGCGTTTTACATCGGCGTCCCAATGGGGACGCGCGACGGCGCTGTCTTCTTTGAGTGCCCAATAATCGAGGGTAAGCGGACCCTTTTCCCCTTGGTATACATCGGTCCAATGAGCATATTTTCCAATGTAAAAGGTCACATTATAGTTGTTAATGGGGCTCCCCACAAACCAGGAATGCCTCCGGTAACCGTTCTTGAGGTCTTCTATTTGACGAAGTCGACCGTTGGAAATTTCGTCCAGGTCTTTAGGCACAGCGATGCTAATGAGCATGCTGTCCACTTTGTCGCTCTGATGATCCTTGTTGGGCCACCACACGCTAGCGCCCAGCCCTTGGCAGGCAACAGAGACAAAAGGATGGCCTGATTTATCCTTTTTGAAAATAAATCCACCGTCCCAGGGGGGCGTCTTCGCTATCCGTGGCTGACCGTGATAATAGACGGTGAATTGTTCCTTACTTCCTTTTTTAATGGTTTCGGGAAAGGTGACAAAAACCGCACCGAACTCTCGGGTAAATGGGAGCGGTATTTCCTTGTAAAGTACTTTGTCTACGATCATGTTTTCGAAGAGGTCAAATTGCAGTTCGGTAAAATCCTGAGTAGCGGTAAAGACAAATTCGTTACTTCCGGCGACAGACTTGTTAGCTATATCGATTTGTACATCCAGGTGATAAAAGTGGATGTCGTAGCAGGTTCTCAGCGGCGTCAGCATACCCCGTAAGGTATCGGCACGACTATAGGTTTGTTTTTGCTGAAGGAGTTGTGCTTTGCTGGTTCCTGCCATAGACAGGCCAACGAGTAGTAAAAAGGAGAAAAGGAGTCTCATTATTGTTTTTTATTAGGTAAAATGTGCACACTTATGGAAGAGGGCTGATCTTTCTGATAATAGAGCCGGTGAGTGGCTTTTTGGAAATCCTCCGGATTGGCCTGATAAATGTTCATGAATTTTTGAGGATTGCGATCGGCCAGTGGAAACCAGGAATGTTGCAGCTGGATCATGATTCGGTGCCCTTTTTTGAACGTATGGGCCACATCGGGAAGGGTGTATTGCACGGTGCTTACCTGTCCGGGAACAAAAGGCTCGGGAAGCTCAAAACTATGGCGGTATTTTCCTCTCATGATTTCTCCCCGCACTAACATTTGATATCCGCCCATTACCAGGTTTTTGGGATTGGGTATTGGGTTAGGGCTGTCTTCAGGGAAAACATCGATTAATTTGACTACAAAATCTGCATCTGTCCCACTAAGGGAGACCCGCAGATCGGCCAACAGGGGTCCAGTCAGGGTCACGTCATTCTGTAGAATTTCTGTTTGGAAAGTTCGTACATCAGGACGCTGGGAAGCAAACCGCTGATCGTCGATCATGTATTCACGGCTTCTACGTTCATGGATCCCCGCCTGGAAAGGTACCGGGTGAGCAGGGTCGCTCACATACTCATCAAACCCTTGCACAAGTTCGGGTGGAGAAAAGGAAAGTTTTCCGTTCGGATGAAAATAGATTTTTTTCTCTTGCGCTTCCTGTGGGGGCCAGTGCTCAAAACCTTTCCACTGGTTACTGCCGGTGATAAAAATCGTGGCTTCTGCCGGATTGAAGTCGCCCTCGCCTTTTAAATGGAATTTAAAAAAGGGCAGCTCCAATTGATTCTGGTAAAAGTAACTGGTTTCCTGCCCAAAATCAATGTCGCCAAATTGCTGCCCGCTACTTCTTACCCAACCGCCGTGAAACCACGGTCCGGCTACGAGGATGTTGCTGGCGGTTGGGTTTTGTTTTTCAATGGCTTTGTAGGTGGCAAAGGTTCCATAGGCATCTTCCGCGTCAAAGAAACCACCTACCACCATGACCGCAGGTTTGACCTGCTTGAGATGGGGAAGGATCACCCTTGCTTTCCAGAAAGTGTCGAGATCAGGGTGCTTAAACAGGTTGTTCCAAAAATGAATACTGTCGCCGAAATAGGTCTCCTTCAGGTTTTTTACTGTTCCGCTTTCGAGGTAGAAGCGGTAGTTGTCCTGAATGGGAAAGCGAAAGGGGAGGGGTCCTTTGTCAGGAGTGATGGGAGTTGGCCTTGGAACGCCAAAACTGCTCATGAAGCGGAAAGCATCCATGAGAAACAGGGCGCCATTGTGATGAAAATCATCCCCCATGAACCAATCTGTGACAGGTGCCTGAGGAGAAACCGCTTTTAGAGCCGGATGGGCATTGGGAAGAGAAGTTGTTGAATAAAAACCCGGATAGGAAATGCCGTAAATGCCGACTTTCCCGTTATTGTTGGCGATGTTTTTAATGAGCCAGTCGATGGTATCGTAGGTATCTGTACTTTCGTCAATCGCTTTTTTCCCTTTGCCTTGGGTTTGTGGGCGAATATCTTCAAACGTTCCTTCGCTCATCCAGCGACCTCTTACGTCCTGATAAACGAATATGAAGCCTTCCCGCATCATGGCCGGAAAATTTCCCAATGTTAATTTGTACTTGTCTTCTCCATATGGTTGGACGGTGTAGGGGGTTCGGTTAAGCAGGAAGGGGTATTTTTGGCGTTGATTTTTCGGAAGATAGATCGAGGTAAACAAACGGACACCATCCCGCATGGGAATTAGCCTTTCAATTTTAGTGTAATGCTGCCTCACATAGGCAGAGTCGTTTTCCTGTGCCTGGCTAAAAAAGGAAAAACTGATCAAGCATAATAAAAAAAGTTGCAGCTGTTTCATGGGGGTTATTTTTTGAAATCTGAATATAAAAATATTAAATCCTCCTTCATCCACCAAGAAAAGAGTGGCGAATAGGGAAGAAAGTAGCATTTTGAAGAGGAGGTGCCGGAAGAGGGCTTTTGGATTTTTAAGCGTCTCATTGCTTTTATCATTAGGATGGAATACGTAACTTAGGCGCAATAAATTTTAGAAGATATGCAATACGATGTAATTGTGATTGGCTCGGGTCCGGGCGGTTATGTAGGCGCTATTCGCTGTGCTCAGTTAGGATTAAAGACAGCGGTGATTGAGAAGTATCCAACATTTGGAGGTACCTGCCTGAATGTAGGCTGTATTCCTTCCAAAGCCCTGTTGGATTCCTCAGAACACTTTCATAATGCAGCGCATGCATTCACGACACATGGAATCAATCTGAAAGATCTGAAGGTAGATATGAAGCAGATGATTGCCCGCAAGGACGATGTCGTTGCTCAGAATACAGCGGGAATTACGTATCTTTTTAAGAAGAATAAAATTGATACGTATGAGGGACTTGGCTCTTTTGAGGATAAAAACACCATTTTGGTGACAAAATCAGATGGCAGTACAGAAAAACTGACAGCTAAAAATGTAATCATTGCAACAGGTAGTAAACCCACCGCGCTGCCCTTCCTGCCGGTAGATAAGAAACGGATCATTACTTCTACGGAAGCGTTGACCCTGAAAGAAGTACCTAAACGCATGGTAGTGATTGGAGGAGGAGTGATTGGTTTGGAATTGGGTTCCGTGTATGCCCGTTTGGGAACAAAAGTATCGGTGGTGGAGTTCATGCCATCGATTATTGGAACCATGGATGGGGGGCTTGGAAAAGAGCTGCAGCGCGTATTGAAGAAAACCCTTGGAATGGAGTTCTTCATGGGTCACAAGGTCACCGGGGCCGTCACTAAAGGGAAGCTGGTAACAGTGACTGCCGAAAACCCCAAAGGAGAACCGATAGAGCTGGAAGCGGATTACTGCATTGTCGCTGTGGGCAGAACGGCTTATACGGAAGGACTTGGTTTAGATAAGATTGGCATACAGACAGAAGAACGAGGCAATAAGGTACCGGTGAATGAGCATTTGGAGACCTCCGTGGCGGGGGTATATGCCATTGGAGATGCAGTGCGTGGAGCCATGTTGGCGCATAAAGCAGAAGACGAAGGGATTTATGTGGCAGAAACCATCGCCGGACAGAAACCGCATATCAATTATAATTTAATCCCCGGGGTAGTCTATACCTGGCCTGAAGTTGCATCTGTTGGATTGACCGAAGAGCAGCTAAAAGCAAACGGAACGAAGTACAAGGCTGGGTCTTTCCCTTTCAAAGCAAGTGGAAGGGCGAAAGCAAGTATGGATACAGATGGTTTTATCAAGGTATTGGCGCATGCGGAAACCGATGAAATTTTAGGCGTACACATGATTGGACCAAGGGCTGCAGACATGATTGCCGAGGCCGTGGTAGCGATGGAGTTCCGTGCCTCTGCAGAAGATATTGCCAGAATTTGCCATGCACACCCGACTTATACAGAAGCATTGAAAGAAGCGGCTTTAGCGGCCACAGAAAACCGGGCTATTCATATTTAGTGGTTAACTATTCATAGAGAGAGGAGTAACCCCTCTGATAGGGCTGTCATTCTGAGTGTTCACAAAGAATGACAGCCTTTGTTTTCTCGCGCTAAGCGAACGAAGGATGATCAAAGGGATTTTTTAAATTCCCCTTTTTTGGAGAACTTTGCCATTGGGAGTGAAGCTCTCGAAAACGTTTTACATGTCATCTATCCTTTCACCTATTTCTTCCAAATCACCATTCAATCATCAAAGAATGCGTTGGGGAGTTTCCTTTTTTTACCTGATGCAGGGTGTATGCTTTGCTACCTGGGCAAGTCGCATTCCGGACCTTAAGAGCCTTCTCCTTCTTTCAGATGCCGCCTTGGGGAGCATTCTGTTGGCTTTGCCCCTGGGACAGTTATGTGCCATGCCGTTATCGGGCAGGCTCACCACTCGCTTGGGAAGCCGGCAAATGCTCACTTTTGCCGTTCCATTGTATGCCCTCTGTCTCGCAAACTTGGCTTTGGCGACGAATGGCTGGCAATTGGGACTTTTTTTATTCTTGTTCGGCGTGAGCGGCAACCTGTGTAATATCTCCCTGAACACGCAGGGAGTGAGTGCGGAGAGGGTGTATGGGAAACCCATCATGACCTCTTTCCATGGAGCGTGGAGTGTGGGAGGATTCACCGGTGCATTGACCGGTTTATGGGCGATGCATGCAGGCTGGAATCCGCTGCAACATTTTGTGGCGATTACCTTGCTGATGTTTTTACATGTGTTGATCAATCATCGTTTTCTGGTGTCCGTTCCCCGTAAACCGGTAGAAAAGCGTCCCCTTTTTACCAGGCCTCAGGGAGTGTTGATTCAGTTAGGGATCATCGGTTTTTGTAGCATGGCTACGGAAGGAGCGATGTTTGACTGGAGCGGGGTATATTTTAAGGACATTGTACAGGTCCCGGCTGCCTGGGTGGTGTTAGGTTATGCCTCTTTTATGATCATGATGGCAACCGGACGTTTCCTTGGCGACCGAGTGATCCGGTTGTATGGAAGGAAACGGGTATTGCAGGTAAGCGGGGTAGTGATTTCTTCAGGCATGTTTCTCTCGGTTATTTTTCCAAGTGTTGAGCTCGCTACAGCCGGCTTTATGCTGGTAGGTTTAGGGGTATCGGGAATTGTGCCAATGGTGTATAGTTTAGCCGGGTCCAATGCGAAAGTGCCTCCAGGAATAGCTTTGGCGATGGTGTCAGGAGTAAGTTATTTCGGTTTCCTGATGGGGCCACCACTGATTGGGTATATTTCCGCACTTTCCAGTCTCCGCTATTCCTATGCCGTCATCGGTTGTTTTGGCATATTGATTAGTCTGATGGTGTCAAGACTGAAAGCAGTTGGTTAGAAGCCGTTTTGCTTTTTACCGGGAAGCGGTGTTTTTCAGGAAAGGGCTACTTAATATACGTAAAAAAAAGGATAAATTAAAATTTTCCGGTCAATTTTCTTTTGCCAGAAGCCATGATATTCCGGGAATGGGAATTTCTTTTTTTGATTTAGAAGATGCTTTTTCGGATCTGAGAAAGCCGCTGCAGGTCAACAGGCAAAAATCCTGCTGAAGCGTATGTTTTAAGGAGCATAACAGGAATGGAGGATAAAACCCGTGCTTTTCGGGTTGGGTATTTCTGTTTGTTTTTGTCAATGGTCTATTGAGGTAACTATTTTCAATGTGTCATTGTCCTGTATCAAAACATACGACTCACGCCAACCCGTTACAAGTGTTCCGTCGGCCTTCATCATGTGCCAATCCATTGTCGCCAATGCTGATTTTTGTCCAATCGCTGAAAATTCAAAATCGCTGTATGTGCAATAAGCGACCTCCTGCTTTTGATAATCAGCCAGAATAGAGGAAAAGTATTGCTCAATGTCTTTTTGTTCCTTGTAAAGCGAAATAGAGTTGTCGGAACTGATTGCCATATAAGGTGCAAAATACCTATCTGCGATCAGTGTACCGTCAAAACTTTTAAAATCCTCTGCAAACTTGTCGAAAAACGGTATCAAATTTTCTTTCATTATTTTTTCTTGGTTTTAAATTGTAACAACAGCAAATGAAGTCCTGTCCCAAGCAAAAAACCTTGAACAGAAAATCCCGTCAATTTTCGTTGTATGAAATGAGTCGAAAGGTTTAAATGGTTTATCGGGTCAATGTAAAAACTCACCTTAATCCCAATTGTCGCCAATATTAAAATACTACTCGCGACAAAATGAAGATGACTTGTACTACTCTCTCGCATGGAATAGCTGATAAGCAAATGAGCAAGTCCACTGAATAAAATATAAATGTGATTTGCCCTAAGCATCATTCTTACTAAGGTGTCTTGTGGCTCTATTGAAAAGTAATTCAGTCACATTAAAAATCCTGTTATCACAAAATGAATGATAATTCCCAGTCCAAAGTAAAAGTGTATTCTCTTTAAAGTCGTCATTTTATCTTTTATAGAAAATATAATCTGTAACCAAAGGGTTAAGTCCGTTTTGCTTAAACTCGGTTGCGATTTGTCCCCTGTGATAAGTTGAATGATTGATAACGTGAAAAAGTATGTCCCGAATGTTGTTTTTAAAGGTCTGCCCTTTGGTGTTGGTATAGCTGATTGTATCGTTCAGGTCAAACTTGTCAAGTATGAGCAATGAATGTTCGTAGTTTGTTTTGTCAATACTTTTTAAGTCCTGAACATGGTGAATATCCCACACTCCGAAAGCTGTCTGCTTGGGTTCAATCCTGTTATTCCAAATTTGGTGGGCATTAAGAATGTGGTTAAATAACTTAACAGACTTTTCAGATGTTTTGTCCGAACTGTCGTTAAAAACGTCCCCCAATTTTTGGTTGAAGTAATGGCTGTATTCAAATAATTCTTTAAAAAACGGGTTCATTTTATTTGTTCTGTTCATTTAGGCTCTGCACACGTTACTTTGTGTTTTAAAGGCAATGGGATTGTTGAACGCATAACGATATGGTGAAAGATCTTCATATACGTCCGCCAAGGGATCCACCACATTCCACCTGCCAATCACCGGGTCATAGAACCTCGCCCCGTAATCGTATTGCCCCAACTCATCCTGTAAACCTTGCTATTATAAAGATACTTATTATTTCCCGCGGTAACACCTTTTCTTAGTCTAAAAGCATAATAATCATCGGCCTGTAGCTTCCTCAGGATTCCACCGTTTTTATCAAAATGATACCTTACATTGTTCAAATGATCTTTCAGGTCATACTCGTATACGTAAGTTCCGCCATTGTTTTTGGCTCTTCCATATACCTATTGATTGAATAAAGTCAATGGTTCCGTTGATGGTCTGGATTTCTTCAAAATAATCGGTGATCACCGCTGTCGAATGATCTTCCTTTTGAAGTTTCCTTCCTTCGGTATCGTATACATAGGAATAGAGAAAGAGCCCTTTGCTGAGGCTGATGGGTAGATGGAGGAAGTGATAGGTAATGATCGCACCGTTACGTCCGTCGTAAGTGGCATATTGTTGAGTTTGGAAAGGGATAGTAATTAATAATTGCTATAAAAAGCTAAAGTATTTATCATCTTTTCAAAGTCGGGGTACTTTTCTTCCGTGTTCTTATTGCCGATGGCACTGTAGGTATCCCTCGATTATCTGGCCGGAGACAGCGATAAGCTTAGCTTCGACAAACAGACCATAAAGCTCATGGATGAGATAGAGGAACTGGGACCCTCTATTAAGGATAAAACAACAGCTCGCCAAATAATAAAAAGCCCAGTAACTTTTATACATTTGCTAGGCTTATGGTTTTATTCTAGATACGAGCGACCCGCTCGCACCAGCTAGGAGAGGTTGATAATATGCTCGTCTAAACGACCAAATACAATTGCCTTTTCTAATTGACCTATAGTTAATGCCTTTCTTCCTTTTTCCTTATCCCTAAAAAGATCTTTAAGAGTACTGGAAACAACATCTTCCTCATCACCAAAATAGTCTCCTATTTTAAACCTGCTAATATCAACGTTAAATTCTTTAGAAAAAGCCAAAAAAAAATCTTCCGCATCATCGCCTGTAATTTTCAAATCAGACACTAGTTTTGTTTCTCTGTTAATATCCTTTTTCTTAAACAAGAAAGGAAATGGTAGTGTATAACCCCATCCGCCATCATATACAAACGTTCTGATTTTTTCTAACAACTCGTCTTTCATAATTGGGCAATTATTACTTATCCTATTATTTTGCATACATTTAAAAAGTGTTGGGATTGGATCTTAACTCGTAATACCTTGCAGCACCAGCACTCCATCCTTCCATGAACTCTCCGATTTCCGCTCTATACTCCCAAGCATCAGAAGCAGTTAACGTCCAACTAACTCCGGGAACAGTCCTCCCTATCAAACCACCTAAACGTTTAAAAAAACTAGAAGCTTTCTTTCCAATTACTTTTGCTACTCTTTTCCCTGCTTTCTGCTCAAGTTTTCTTACAGCGACCCTAGAAGCTAATGATGCAACAGAAGTATTTTTATTCTTACCTACAACAAACGCATGATCAAAGAAATACTTAACAACCCTACTGTCTTTGGGAACAGTTGGCTGACCCAATAAGATTAAACTCGGACCCCAAGGGTTAATTCCTTTACTTCCTTGTATTGTGACCTCTCTTAACTGGTTTACTTTCGCTGTATCCAAGCCCAAAGGATCAATATAACTTAAAGGATTATTGAGCACATATGCATATGCACTGGAGTTGTAGTATATAGCCGAATTCCCTGCGTTTTTTTCTGCCTTCGGAAGCATCAAAATCATAACCTTCATTGGACATCTCTTGAGCATAGATATTGTCATATTCACTCCAGTATTCATCTTCTCCGACAACGGATCAATCACGTTCCACTTAGCAATCACCGGGTCATAGAACCTTGCACCATAACCATACTGCCCCAACTCATCCTGTAAACCTTGCTATTATAAAGATACTTATTATTTCCCGCGGTAATAACTTTTCTTAGTCCAAAAGCATAATAATCATCGGTCTGTAGCTTCCTCAGGATTCCACCGTTTTTATCAAAACGATACCTTACATTGCCCAAATGATCTTTCAGGTCATACTCGTATACGTAAGTTCCGCCATTGTTTTTGGCTCTTCCATACTCATGCTGAATAAAGTCAATGGT